>NZ_NSLC01000057.1 GCF_020144925.1 Afifella sp. IM 167 | reverse complement strand
CCGGCTCCCAGACGAATACGTCATCAGCCCCTATGCTGTCGTCAGTCGTCGCAGGCGCGGTATCCGCTGTCGCGGACGCCGCCGCTGGCGCGTCCGTCTGCGCCGCGGATCGATTACCGGAACCGAGGTGGGAGGCGACCGCCTCGTCATGAAACTCCTCGTCTTCGCGAAACATCGTGATCAGATGCTCCTCGAGGCCCATCATCAACGGATGAACCCAGGTGTCGAAGATCACGTTGGCGCCCTCGAAGCCCATCTGCGGGGCATAGCGGGCGGGAAAATCCTGGACATGGACCGGCGCCGAGATCACCGCGCAGGGGATACCGGCGCGCTTGGCGATGTGGCGCTCCATCTGGGTGCCGAGCACCAGCTCCGGCGCCAGCTCGAGCACCCGCGCCTCAACCTCCAGATAATCGTCGGTGATCAGCGCCTCGATGCCGTAGCGCTCGGCCGCGGCGCGCAGCTCGCGCGCGAATTCACGGCTGTAGCTGCCGAGCCCAC
>NZ_NSLC01000056.1 GCF_020144925.1 Afifella sp. IM 167 | reverse complement strand
TCCCGGGCCGTTCGGGATGGCGCAGACTGGTGTGCCCTTTGGTGATGTGCAGATGGTCCGCGATTGGCTCGGCATCAAGGAGCCGATCGCTGCGCCAGCCTCGATCCATCCCAAGCGACCCGTGCTCGGGTTCGACTGCACGCGGCGCGAGGTCAGCGGTCAGCGACTATGGGGCTGGGCGCGTGCGCGGTTCGATACGCCCGAGCGGTTCTTCGCTCAATACTTCGTCGCCAACTATTGCCCACTGGTCTTCATGACCGAGACGGGTCGCAATCTAACGCCGGATGCGCTGCCCGCCGCCGAGCGCGAGCCCCTGTTCGCGGCCTGCGATCGCGCATTGCGCTCAACGGTCGCGCAACTGCAGCCGGAGTTCGTCGTCGGTATCGGGCGATTTGCGGAGCAGCGCGCGATCGCCGCCTTGTCGCACGAGCCGGTGCGTATCGGTCGCATCCTCCAT
>NZ_NSLC01000055.1 GCF_020144925.1 Afifella sp. IM 167 | reverse complement strand
GCATACTCTTCTTTATAAGTTTCACTCCCTTTTCCTGTCACGAGAATCCAATCTCCAGATTCGGCCATATCCCAAGCCTTTTTTATCGCAAGCGTTCTGTCAGGTATCACCTGATCGGACTCTTTTCCTGACATTTTACGATATTTTTTCAACTCAGCTATCATTTTGTTCTTATCGATGCCATTTAGGTCATCCAATGTTAAAAACGTGCAGTCACTCATTGCTGACGAGATTTCCAGCATTTTTGCGCGTTTGCTTTCATCACGGTCTCCTCTGAATCCAAAAACGTGCAGAATCCGTTTTGCCCCGCAATCCCTGGCTGTTTTCAGACAGTAAGAAAAAGCATCTGCCGTATGGGCGTAATCAATAACCGCGGTTGCATCATTAGGATGACTGTACATTTCGAATCTTCCCGGCACGCCAGGAAATGATTGAAATGCTTCTCTCAACTGGATAGAATCAATCCCTATTTTTCTTCCTGTAAGATAGGCCATTGAGGCATTATAAA
>NZ_NSLC01000054.1 GCF_020144925.1 Afifella sp. IM 167 | reverse complement strand
CCTGATCCAGACCTCCTCCTCGGCGAGACGCTTGTCGAAGCGCTCGCGTTCCTTGGCCTCGGCGTGCAGCCGTTCCTCGCGGCGGCGCAGATAGTTCTCGTAGTCGCACGGCCAGTCACTGAGCCGGCCGCGGTCCAGCTCCAGGATGCGAGTCGCGAGACGGCGCAGGAAGCGACGGTCATGGGTAATGAACAAGAGCGATCCGGAGAAGCCGAGCAGCAGTTCCTCGAGCCACTCGATGGTCTCGATGTCGAGATGGTTGGTGGGCTCGTCGAGCAGCAGCAGGTCCGGCTCGGTGACCAAGGCCCTCGCGAGCATCACGCGCCGGCGCAGACCGCCGGAGAGGGTCGCATAGACGGCCTCCCCATCCAGCCCGAGCCGCGAGACCACCCGCTCGGCGCGCTGCTCGATCTCCCAGCCGCCCTCGGCCTCGAGGAGCTGCTGGATCGCCGCCAGTCGGGCGAGATCCCGCTCGGGATCGGGATCGAGCCCAGTTGCAGGCCCGTTTGGG
>NZ_NSLC01000053.1 GCF_020144925.1 Afifella sp. IM 167 | reverse complement strand
CGTGGGCTCGGTGATCGGCGCGGTCTCGGTGCTGCCGCTGGCCTTCCTGGTCTGCGGCCAGGGCTGGAAGGCGCTCGCGCCGCAGCTGCTGGACACCCGCATCGTCGTGCTGCTGCCGCTGGCCGTCGGCATCACGCTGCTGGCGCTGGCGCGGCTGCCGTTCCCGTTCATCTACCTAACGGTGCCGCTGATGCTGGGCGCCTTTCTGCTGTCGTATCCGGCGCACCTGCTGCTGACGCTGGCGGTGTCGCTGACCACGGCGCTGGCGATCGGCACCGGCGTCTTCGTGCCGCCGCCGCGGCTGGCGCCGTGGGAGTCGGTCTTCGTCTACCTGGCCTATGCCGCGGCGCTGGTGCCGCCGCAGCTGCTGGCCGCAGCGCAGGCCGGGCTGCTCGACCTCAACGAGCGGCTGCAGGCGCGCTCGCGCCAGCTGCACCGGGTCAACGACGGCCTGGAGCAGTTCGTTCGCATCGCCTCGCACGACCTGCGCGAGCCGCTGAACACGGTGCTGCA
>NZ_NSLC01000052.1 GCF_020144925.1 Afifella sp. IM 167 | reverse complement strand
ACCAGGGGCACCGCGGTGAAGGTCAGCAGCTCGATGGCGACGTAGAGATTGAACAGATCCTGGCCAATGAAGACCGCGTTCAGCGCCGCCCAGAGCCCAAGGAGCAGGGTCCAGAACGCCAACGGCGCGCGCGCCTCTTTGACATCAGCCGAGGTCGCGAAATCGGCACAGGCATAGAGCCCAACCCCAGTGATCACCAGCGCTGTGGTGAGCAGCAAGAGCGCCGAGAGGCCATCAACGCGCAGCGCGACCCCGAGCGGCGGTTCCCAACCGCCGATGTCATAGCTCAGCGGTGTGCCTTGATGGAGCATCAACACGGCCACGGCGATTGCCAGCGCCAGCCCGAGCGGGAGGGTCAAGAGCGTGATGCGTTCGGCCGCACGTCCGCCGAGCACGAAGCCGAGCAGCATGGCCAGTACCGGTAGCACGAGCAGCGACACCAACAGCTCGTCCGACCAAACG
>NZ_NSLC01000051.1 GCF_020144925.1 Afifella sp. IM 167 | reverse complement strand
CATTGAGGAGACCATGGCAGACCGCAGACTGCAGGTGTTTCACACCGTTGCCCGGCTGATGAGCTTTACGAAAGCGGCTGAAGCGCTGCATATGACGCAGCCGGCGGTGACCTTTCAGGTCCGACAGCTGGAAGAGCAGTTCAACACGCGGCTGTTCGATCGGGGGCGCAACCGCATCAGCTTGACCGATGCCGGTAAGCGGGTATTCGAATATGCGGATCGTATCTTCGCGCTCTACGCCGAGATGGAGCAGGGCGTGCGCGAGCTCACCGGCGACATCAGCGGCTCGTTGACGATCGGTGCCAGTACGACGATCGCCGAGTACATGCTTCCGACCCTGCTCGGCGACTTCAAGAAGCGCTATCCCGAGATCGCGATCCACCTGAAGGTCTCCAATAGTGAGGGTATCGTCTCCCTGGTCGAGCGCAACGCGATCGATCTCGGCGTGGTCGAGTC
>NZ_NSLC01000050.1 GCF_020144925.1 Afifella sp. IM 167 | reverse complement strand
CGTGGCAAGCGCGCGTGCGCTCGGTGCCGACTGCCGATCTCCGCCCTTTGGATTCCCGCGCACACTTCGGTAAACTGCCGCCATTTTGAGAAGTGGCGGTGGCTGCATGACTGTTCTGGCTATCATCGGCGGTTCCGGGTTCTCCGAACTGCCGGCGCTGCAAGCGCGTGAGGCGCGGCGCGTCGAGACCCCTTATGGCGAAACCTCGGCCCCGGTGACCCGGGGGCGGCTCGGCGAGACCGAGGTGCTGTTCCTGCCGCGCCATGGCGCCGGGCATCGGTTGCCGCCGCATCGCGTCAACTACCGCGCCAATGTCTGGGCGCCGCACTCACGCAGCGCCGAGCGGGTGGTCGCCCTGGCCGCCGTCGGTGGTATCACCGAGCGCTATGGCCCGGCGGTACTGGGGGTGCCGGATCAGATCATCGACTACACCCACGGTCGCGAGCACACCTTCTTCACCGGAGACGAGCAGGGGGTCGATCACGTCGACATGA
>NZ_NSLC01000049.1 GCF_020144925.1 Afifella sp. IM 167 | reverse complement strand
TCGAGGATGTCGTTGAGCAACCCCAGCAGCGCCCGGGCCGAGCGCCTGACCTTGCCCACCAGCTCACGCTGCTCCGGCTGCAGCGGGGTATCGAGCAGGATCTCGAGGAAGCCGAGCACGGCGTTCATCGGTGTGCGCACCTCGTGGCTCATGTTCGCCACGAAGTCACTCTTGGCGGCACTGGCCGCGCGCGCCTCGGCGGTGCGCGCCTCCACCCGACGCTCCAGGTCGAGATTGAGTGCCTGCAGATCACGCTCGGCCTGCTTGCGCGCGCTGACATCACTGACCACGATCAGGCCGCCGATCAACTGACCGTCCTCGTCGAACAGCGGGGCGGCGGCAACCTCGGCCGTCCACTGACGACCATCGGGGAGAGACACCTCCAGCTCCGAGGCGGGGATCGATCGCGCCTCGCGCACCGCACGCTGCAGCGGCAGCTCATCGGCCGTCAGCTGCCGGCCATCGAGACAGTAGCGGACCTTTGAACCAAAGGCGTCAGGCTCTATCGAAGAAGCTGAGAGG
>NZ_NSLC01000048.1 GCF_020144925.1 Afifella sp. IM 167 | reverse complement strand
TCGCGATCCGCTGCTGCTCGCCGCCCGAGAGCTGATCGGGAAAGGTCTCCGCGCGGTTCTCTAACCCCAGGCGCTCAAGCATGGTCTGGATCCGGGGCTGGCGCTCGCGTGGACCCAGGCCGTTGAGTTCCAGCGGCAGCGCCAGGTTCTCCGCGACCGTCAGGGTCGGAATCAGGTTGAAGAACTGGTAGATGAAGCCGATGTGCCGGCGGCGCAGGAGGGTGAGGGCCGGCTCCATCAACTCGGATAATGGCTCTCCCAATAGCTCGATGCGGCCCGCGTCCGGCCGGTCGATCCCCGCGAGCAGGTTCAGCAGTGTCGACTTCCCCGAACCGCTGCGTCCCAGCAGCGCCACGCACTCACCACGTCGGACATCGAAGCCGACGGAATCCAGCACAGGGTGCCTGGTTGCGCCCTCGTGGTAGTGTTTTTGGATGTCCCGCACCCGCAGGGCGGTCGTCTCGGCGTCGCCCCGCCCATCCTGAACGGCCTTCGGGGTCATTCCAGCCACCGCACCAGATAG
>NZ_NSLC01000047.1 GCF_020144925.1 Afifella sp. IM 167 | reverse complement strand
TGCCGGGGTTGCCCCGGAGCACGTTGTCGTAGCCGTCGCCGACGAGCTGGTCGTCGAACTCGGAGCCTTCCAGGTTCTCGATGCTCTCGAAGCTGTCGCCGGCGGCTTCGCCGGTGTTGATGCCGGCATCGGCCAGGCTGACGACAACCGCGGCCTGGGCATCGAGGTAGCTGGCGGTGTCGCGACCATCGCCACCGCTCAGGGCGTCGGCGCCGGCGCCACCCTCAAGCTCGTCGTCGCCGGCGCCGCCGGCGAGCCGGTTGTCGCTGGTGTCGCCGATCAGCAGGTCGTCGCCGCCCGAGCCGACGAGGTTCTCGATCTCCTGCAGGCGGTCGCCCGCGGCGTCGCCGCCCTGCCCCGTCCCGGTGCCCAGGCTGACGCTGACCGCGGCGGCGGAACCGGCGTAGCTGGCGGTATCGGTACCGGTACCGCCGACCAGGGTGTCGGCGCCACCGCGGCCTTCGAGCAGGTCGTTGCCCGAGCCGGCGCGCAGCAGGTTGGCGCCGGCGTCGCCGCGCAGCGCG
>NZ_NSLC01000046.1 GCF_020144925.1 Afifella sp. IM 167 | reverse complement strand
CTGTACCACCTGATCCCGCGCATGTTCGGGCGTCAGACGATGTACAGCACCCGTGCGGTCGAGCTGCACTTCTGGGTGGCGACGATCGGCATCGTGCTCTACATCGCCGCGATGTGGATCGCCGGCGTGATGCAGGGCCTGATGTGGCGCGCGGTCAACCCCGACGGCACGCTGGTCTACAGCTTCGTCGAAGGCGTCAAGGCCACCTATCCGTTCTACGTGATCCGCCTTGGCGGTGGTCTGCTGTACCTGACGGGCATGGTGATCATGGCCTGGAACACGGTGATGACCATCAAGAGCGGCAAGGTCGCCGCGGCGCCGATCCCGATGGTGCCGGCCCACGCCTGAACCGCCTGAAACCGTAGGAGAAATCAGACCATGGCAAAACACCATGCCGTCGGCGGTCACGAGAAGATCGAGACCAGTAACTTCCTGATGATCGTGCTGATCCTGGTGACGGTCGCCTTCGGCGGCCTCGTCGAGATCGTGCCGCTGTTCTTCCAGCGTTCGA
>NZ_NSLC01000045.1 GCF_020144925.1 Afifella sp. IM 167 | reverse complement strand
GCTACAACCGGACAACCTCGGGCTGTTCACCTTCCGCGAGATCATTCAAGCCGAGGTGGCCTCTCAGGCGCGCATCCAGCAAGCCGTCGAGCAGATTCGCGCGTTGCTTGCCGCCGGCGAGGTCGAGCAGGGGCTCGAGAGGGTCGAGCAGGCCCTCGAGCGCGATCCTGAGAGCTCGCGCCTCTCGGCCCTCAGGGGCGAGCTCATTGCCGCCCAAAAACAGGTCAAGTCCGAGCAGGTCCAAGAGCTGCTACGCCAGGCCTCAGCCCTTTACCGGGACGACAATCTCGACGCGGCCCTTGCACTCACCGAGCAAGGGCTCGCCCTTGCGCCCGAGCATGGCAGCCTGCAAACCCTGCGCGGCTTGATCAGCGAGGAACGGCAGGCTCGGGCCGCGCGCGAGCAGCAGCTGCGTGACTGCGCGGCAATGGTTGCCGAGCCCGTCGAGGCCAGCACCGACGTTGAGGCACTGAGCCGCGCAGGGCGCTGCTATCAACAA
>NZ_NSLC01000044.1 GCF_020144925.1 Afifella sp. IM 167 | reverse complement strand
TGCTGTAGTACTCGTTCTCGATCTGCAGCACGTGGTCGTTCAGCTGCTCCCAGCGGCCGTTGACCTTGGTCCCGATCGGCTCATAGTGCGGGCAGGGCGTCTGGATCGCCCAGGTGAGGCTGCGGGTGTAGGCATCCAGCGAATCGTAGTTGGCCTTGAGCCCGGTGCCCTCCTCCTGCTGGTTCTGATAGCCGATATCGCCCATCCGCAGCGAGGTGGCATGCGGATAGTAGAGGGTGGTGTCGTCGAAGTACTCGAGGTCGGTCTCCTGACCCTGCACGAAGCTCGCGCAGATCGCCGGCGAGGCGCCGAACAGATAGGGCACCAGCCAGCCGATGCGCTGCAGGTTGCGCAGCATCCCCATCTGCATGCGATCGCGAAAGGCGCGCGGGTCGCCGCGCTCGCCCTCGATCGCCTGGAGTCGGTCCCAGAACCCCTCGCCGAAGGAGAAGTTGTAGTGGATCCCGGCGATCACCTGCATGGTGCGCCCGTAGCGATTA
>NZ_NSLC01000043.1 GCF_020144925.1 Afifella sp. IM 167 | reverse complement strand
GAACATCAACCATCGCGCAGATCTGCGCCAAGGAGAGCGAGCGTGGTAGCTCCGCGATCAGGTTCATCAGGATCAAGCGCAGGCGCACTGTGGGATCGCTTTCCTGCTCCAAGTAACTGCGGAGCACGGTTGGATTCGGAATGTCAATGCGACGAGTGCGGGTCATCTTCATCACCTCCGATAATATCCTGATTCACTGACTCAACTATAGAACAAAATGCTAGGAACTATATCGAGAATAACGTTCCTGCCCGAATTTCCTTGTGATCGGGAACCGGAACTGTGATAGTACTTCCCGGGACCTGCTTTTGCATTACTATGTGACTTCCTCGTTGGCGCGCTTTGATGAATCCGTGATTTTCAAGGATTCCACAGATTTCCTTTCCGGATAAGACCTTCAGCTTAACCGACTGCTACCTCAAGTTGGGTTATATAGACTTCTTGTTGCAATCGCTCGCCGACTTCCGTTGCTGAAGCCGTTTCGAAAAAGAGCTCTAGAG
>NZ_NSLC01000042.1 GCF_020144925.1 Afifella sp. IM 167 | reverse complement strand
ACCTGCTCCGGCGCTACCGCGAGAACGCGCGCGAGCTCTGCATCGTGAAGGCCCGGCCGTACCGCGTGCGCGGCAGCTGGGACGGCTTCACGCCGCGTGTCGGCGGCGCGCCGCCGGCCGACGGGCCGGTCGCCGCGCTGACCCGGGCTTCGATCCGGCCGGGGCAGGCGCACCGCTTCTGGCCCAACGCCGGGCCGTCGCAGGACTCGCTCGAGCGCGCCGACGGCTGCCTGCTGGCGGTCGGGCTGGGCGAGGCGCCGGTGCTGCGCCAGGCCACATTCAGCATCTGGGAGAGCGTGGCGGCGATGGACGCCTACGCCCGCACCGGCGCCCACCAGCGCGCCATCGTCGCGTCGCGCGACTTCTTCTCGGAATCGATGTTCGTGCGTTTTGCGCCGCAGTCGATCACGGGCTTCTGGAAGGGGCGCCGATATGGCTGAGGCGCTGCGCACCCACCATGTCGTCGTCGTCGGCGCCGGCATCGCCGGCCTGACGAGCGCGTTGCTGCTCGCCTGCCGCGGGCTGCAGGTGACGCTGGTCGAGAAGG
>NZ_NSLC01000041.1 GCF_020144925.1 Afifella sp. IM 167 | reverse complement strand
CCTAACTCGCTGCTCGCAAGGCGTCGACGACCGCATCGAGGCGGCGGTCTCGGCGGTGCTCGAGCGCGGTCTGCGCACCAAGGATATCGCCGCCGCATCGGAGAGGATGTCCCCGAACATGTTCGTCGTCACCATCACATCGAACTGTTTCGGCGCCCGAACAAGCTGCATCGCCGCGTTATCGACGTACATGTGACTCAGTTCACAGTCCGGGTAATCACCGGCCACCCGGGTCGCGACCTCGCGCCAGAGCTCGGTGCACTCGAGCACGTTGGCCTTATCGACCGAGCAGACCCGCCGTCCGCGCTTCTGCGCGATCTCGAACGCGACCCGGCAGATGCGCTCGATCTCGCTTTCGGTATAGACCAGGCTGTTGAGGCCGCGGCGCTCGCCGTTCGCCAGGGTCTCGACGCCGCGCGGCTCACCGAAGTAGATGCCGCCGGTCAGCTCGCGCACAATCATGATGTCGAGCCCGGCAACCACCTCCGGCTTCAGCGTCGAGGCCTCGGCGAGCTGCGGATAGAGGATCGCCGGGCGCAGGTTCGCGAACAGC
>NZ_NSLC01000040.1 GCF_020144925.1 Afifella sp. IM 167 | reverse complement strand
TGCTCGGCGAACGCTTCGTGCGCGGCGTCCAGGTCGCGATCGAGCAGCGCATCCCCTTCATCTGCGTCACCGCCTCGGGCGGCGCGCGCATGCAGGAAGGGCTCTTCTCGCTGATGCAGATGGCGAAGACGACGGCGGCGCTGACGCGTCTGGCGCAGGTGCAGCAGCCGTTCATCTCGATCCTCACCGACCCGACCATGGGCGGCGTCTCGGCCTCGTTCGCCTTCGTCGGCGACATCGTCATCGCCGAGCCCGGCGCGCTGATCGGTTTCGCCGGTCCGCGCGTGATCGAGCAGACCGTGCGCGAGAAGCTGCCCGAAGGCTTCCAGCGCTCCGAGTTCCTGCTCGACAAGGGCGCGATCGACATGATCGTCGACCGGCGCGAACTGAAGGACAAGCTGGCGACCCTGCTGTCGCTGCTGCAGAAGTTGCCGGCGGCGGCGTGAGCGATCCGAGCACGGCGACGGGCACGCCGGCGACGCTCGCCGACTGGCTCGTCCACCTCGAGAGCCTGCACCCGCGCGGGCAGGCCGGGATCGAA
>NZ_NSLC01000039.1 GCF_020144925.1 Afifella sp. IM 167 | reverse complement strand
CTCGAGGTGATCGGTTATGGCGAGGAGCGTCCGGCCTCGCCGGGACAGAGCGAGTCGTCCTGGCGGCTGAACCGGCGTGTGGTCATCGAGTACTGAGGAGGCGCGAATGCGAGTCCTGCAGAGAGTTCGTGGCGGCCTCGGGGTCGTCGTCACCCTGGTGCTGAGCGCCGCCGCCGCGCCGGTACTCGCCGTCGACGCCCGGCTCGAGGACCGGGTGGCGCGGCTCGAGCGCGTCATCGAACACCAGCGTGGCTCGGACATCGAGCTCCAGCTCCAGCAACTGCAGAGCGAGATGCAGGCGCTGCGCGGTCAGGTCGAGGTCCAGCAGTTCGAGATCCAGCGTCTCGAGCGTCAGTTGCGCCAGCAGTCGATCGACATCGACGCCCGGCTCAACGGCGCCCGCGCGCGCCCCGAGACCCCGGAGCCGCCGGCCGCGCTCGAGGCCCCGGTCGATATCAACCAGCCCGAGCCCGCGCCGGTTCGACCGGCCACGCCCGCCGGCGGTCCCGGCGCCGGCGTCCCCTCGCTGCCGAGCCCGGAGACCGCCGCCGGCGACGAACGCGACGCCTACGGCAAGGCCTTCGATCTGCTCAAGGCGCGCAAGT
>NZ_NSLC01000038.1 GCF_020144925.1 Afifella sp. IM 167 | reverse complement strand
CTCCGACGGCACCGTGTCCGCGAACAAGAACTCGATCAAGATCATCGCGGAGGAGACGCCCAACTACGGCCAGGGCTATTTCGAGTACGACTCCAAGAAGGCCGGCGCCATGACCATCAGTCATCTGCGCTTTGGACCCCGACCGATCAGCAGCACCTATCTGATCGGCGATGACGAGGCGAGCTTCGTCGCCTGCCACCAGCCAACCTTCCTGACCCGCTACGACATGCTCGACAAGGCGCGCAAGGGCGGCGTCTTTCTCCTGAATTCGGCGACCCCGGCCGACCGGATCTGGGACGAGCTGCCGCGCAAGATGCAGCAGACCCTGATCGACAAGCAATTGTCCTTCTATGTCATCGACGCCTACGGCATCGCCGGCGAGACCGGCATGGGGCGACGCATCAACACCATCATGCAGACCTGTTTCTTCGCCATCTCCGGCATCCTGCCCAAGGACGAAGCCATCGCCTGCATCAAGACCGCCGTCAAGAAGACCTACGGCAAGAAGGGTCAGGCCCTGCTGGACCGCAACTACCAGGCCATCGACGCCACCCTGGC
>NZ_NSLC01000037.1 GCF_020144925.1 Afifella sp. IM 167 | reverse complement strand
AAGAAAAGCTTGCTGTAGCATTGCGAATGTACGACAGTAAAGAATATTCTATCAAAGAGATAGTCTCAACAACTGGAATATCTCAAGGTTCCCTATATAGGGCGGTCAATCGAAGAAAGCTTGAAAATATAAGGAAATAAGGAGCATTTTTCCTTAGTCTATTTACTTTTGGGTTTACTTTGCGATTCTCTGGCAATGTTCGCACGAGATTTTCCATTTTCATAAAGCTTCACTAATTGCAGTTTAAACTCGGGTGTAAAAGTTCGACGTTGACGTGTCATAGTTCCAAAGAAATTGACCGTATATTTAAAGAAAGTCGTAACAATTATGGTACACGCAAAATTAAGAAAGAATTAGCGAAGTTACCGGAACCAAAGCAAGTTTCACGTCGCCGAATTGGCCGATTAATGAAGGAAATGGGACTTGTTTCAACTTACACAGTGGCGCAATTTAAACCACACAAATCAACGTGTAATGAAGCACCTGTGAAGAACGAATTACAACGTCAATTTAAGCAAGACGAACAATTAGCTGTTATCGTCAGCGATTTAACATACGTCCGTGTCGGAAAAAAGTGGCATTATGTATGCTTATTTGTGGACCTTTTTAA
>NZ_NSLC01000036.1 GCF_020144925.1 Afifella sp. IM 167 | reverse complement strand
CCGACGACAATTCTATATTTACTTTTTAATAACCCCTCTACTGCCTTTACGCCCCCCGCTAACCCATTTGTCATGGAGTTGTTTATGCATGACTGCATTGTGTTCATTTTCAACTCTTTCTAGTTCTTGGATACGCTGCTCTTTGTCCTGTAACTTTAAGCGTAACTGCTGGTTTTCATACCTTAGTTCCTCTATGGTTTGTGTCATAGTTGCCCTCCTAATCCACCCCTTTTATACGTAATTGATGGGTTGTTCGGGTCTACCCATTCGTCTGGTGAAGCAGGTAAAACCCTTACGTCTTGAGTTTTAACACCCTCGTACACAGGAATTGGCCCTTCCACATTTTCCAATGCCCGTTTGTACACCGGCGCCAATACGTTGTTAGCGTCATACCTATCCCACCATAGTCCATACGGACGTAATAAAAACTCATCAAACCCTATAGGCAGTTTACCTGTAATAGGCCTTCCGAAAAGGGACTCAGCCTCCATAACCTCCTGCTTGACGTCACCTCGAAGCCTGTAAAACTTACTTAACGCTTTTTCTACAGCAACCAGGTATCGATCCCGCGCTTCAGTAAGTTCTGATAATTCTTCTTCCATATCAACCTGTAAACC
>NZ_NSLC01000035.1 GCF_020144925.1 Afifella sp. IM 167 | reverse complement strand
GCGTAACGATCTGGGCACTGTCTCAACGAGAGACTCGGTGAAATTATAGTACCTGTGAAGATGCAGGTTACCCGCGACAGGACGGAAAGACCCCGTGGAGCTTTACTGTAGCCTGATATTGAATTTTGGTACAGCTTGTACAGGATAGGTAGGAGCCTTGGAAGCCGGAGCGCAAGCTTCGGTGGAGGCATTGGTGGGATACTACCCTTGCTGTATTGAAATTCTAACCCACAGCCCTGATCGGGCTGGGAGACAGTGTCAGGTGGGCAGTTTGACTGGGGCGGTCGCCTCCTAAAATGTAACGGAGGCGCCCAAAGGTTCCCTCAGAATGGTTGGAAATCATTCGCAGAGTGTAAAGGCACAAGGGAGCTTGACTGCGAGACCTACAAGTCGAGCAGGGACGAAAGTCGGGCTTAGTGATCCGGTGGTTCCGCATGGAAGGGCCATCGCTCAACGGATAAAAGCTACCCCGGGGATAACAGGCTTATCTCCCCCAAGAGTCCACATCGACGGGGAGGTTTGGCACCTCGATGTCGGCTCATCGCATCCTGGGGCTGTAGTCGGTCCCAAGGGTTGGGCTGTTCGCCCATTAAAGCGGTACGCGAGCTGGGTTCAGAACGTCGTGAGAC
>NZ_NSLC01000034.1 GCF_020144925.1 Afifella sp. IM 167 | reverse complement strand
CGGTACGCTGGTGACCCCGGATACCACGGATCCGTTGCGTCGACGGCTGCGCCATGTGGTGGAGGAAATGGCGATCGCCTCGGGCGTGCCGGTGCCGGAGATCTACCTGCTTGAGCAGGAGGCCGGGATCAATGCCTTCGCGGCCGGTTACACGCCCGCCGACGCGGCGGTCGCGGTGACCCAGGGCGCGCTGGAGACCCTGAGCCGGGCCGAGCTGCAAGGCGTCATCGCCCATGAGTTCGGGCATATCCTCAATGGCGACATGCGGCTGAACATTCGGCTGATGGGGGTTCTGTTCGGCATCCTGGTGCTGGCGTTGCTGGGGCGTTTCCTGCTGAGTTCGGCTCGGCTGTCGGCGCGCCGCGATGGGCGGGGTGTCCTGGCGATCGGCCTGGCGCTGGTCGCGGTCGGTTATGTCGGACTTTTCTTCGGTCGCCTGATTCAGGCGTCGGTCTCGCGTCAACGCGAATTCCTGGCCGATGCCTCGGCGGTGCGCTTTACCCGCGAGCCATCCGGGATCGCCGGGGCGCTGAAGAAAATCGGCGCCGCGGGCTCCGGATCCGTCTTGACC
>NZ_NSLC01000033.1 GCF_020144925.1 Afifella sp. IM 167 | reverse complement strand
TATTGGCCATAAAGCCGGGAATGGCTGACGATAAGTTGGTGATTATCATTCAAGATTTCCACCTTGTCATATGAAATTTTCACTAGTACCTTGCTTTGCGCAAATCGGGGAGAAGTAGAGTACAGATTAAGATCCAATTTGATATACCCATACTTATCAGCTTTCAGTATTTCATACCTGACACACTCGTACTCTTTTGCCGGTAATAAGAGGAAGGCAGACTTATCCTCTTCAAAGAGCTCTGAAATCAGCTTCTCCTTTTGGTAATGCTTCCTATCACGGTCCTTCTCTGCCATAGCCCATAATTCCTTATTTAGCTCGTCCAGGTTGATGACATGAAGTCCTGGGAGGAGGAAATTATTCCTGATATACTTGACCATCGCTTCCACATGACCCTTTTCATTGCCACTATTAGGATTGCAGAATTCACACTCGAAACCGTAGTGAAGGGCGAAGTTCTGGAACTCATCCGTTAGTTGCCGTTCACCATTTGGCAAGACTTTCTTAACGGCAGGAGTAAGGTTATCAAACCTAATAGCCTTAGGTACTCCCCCCATATGGTGAAATACTCTTTTCATCCCCTCAAGGAAACACTCCTTATTTTGGGATGGGAAAGCTTGAAAATAAAAGC
>NZ_NSLC01000032.1 GCF_020144925.1 Afifella sp. IM 167 | reverse complement strand
GCACTCAGTTCAGCGAAGACTGCACCAACTTATTACAGGCAGCCGGTTCGGGCGATGCGACTTTGCAGCGGGAGACCGCCACGGCGCTGGATGCCGTGACAGCCAATCAGGCGACCGTGCCGCTGTCCTCCTCCCGCTCCAGCCTCAGCACGCAGATGCAGAACCTTGGGTCGCGCCTATCGGCGCTGCGCAGCGGTGCCGTGGGCCTGTCCGTTGGCGGGCTGACGAGCGCGAGCTTGTCTGAGCAGCCCCTTGGCTACAGCGGCGGCGCCGCGAGCGCGGACGATGGCGGACCGGTGATTCTCGGCGATGAGCGCCTCGGTGTGTTCTTCAACGGCACCTACAATCGGGGCGACCGCGATCCCTCCGCAAACGAGGATGGCTTCGATTTTGACAGCTGGGGCTTTACGGCGGGCGTTGACTACCGCGTGATGGACGGCGCTGCGGTCGGGCTGGCACTCGGCTACAGCGAGAATGATACCGACATCGATAACAATGGCGGCCGCCTGGACACCGATACCTTCAGTACCAGCCTCTATGCGACCTATTTCCCCGACGAGCATCTCTATCTGGATGGGATGCTGACCTACAG
>NZ_NSLC01000031.1 GCF_020144925.1 Afifella sp. IM 167 | reverse complement strand
GAGCATATTTGCCCTCATTTGAATCTTGGTCAACACTTGTAAAAACACCAATATCTTTTATTGGAATAAGAGTTCCAGAACCTAAATGAGGTCTCTTTCTATCCCTCATAAAAAGCATTAATTCTCCCTCTTGGTCTAGTTTCTCCAACTTCTCAACCAATTGTTTCACCTTCATCAGCGTTCCATCTCCATCCCTTTTTGCCTTTGTGGCTTCTCCATTTTTTCTAAAGAGTCCTGGACTAATTTATCTTGCCTATCATCCAGGAACTTGATTGTACTTCGGTCTACATCATTCATCCTCAAGAACGTTTTTACTCGGTCAAGTTGAGCGTGTAAAACTTTGCCCACCCTCTCTTTAAAAACAGAAAACTCCTTGCTGATCTGCACGAGTTTTCCCTTCAATTTTCCGTTCTCTAATTTCAATTCCCGATTCTCATTTTGGTAAGACCGGTTCTCAATTTTTAGAGTGTCCACCTGTTGTTTTAACTCCTTTTTCTCCTTCAACTGGTCATTATATTTATTAACGAGTCCATTGTACTTTTCTATCAAGTCTCCATAGTTCTTTACAATGTCTGTTTGCTTCACTTTTTGCAGTGCTTTTTTCTCTGCTAAGGAGTCTAAATTCTCTTCAATATCTTTGTAGTAATAGCGAATTT
>NZ_NSLC01000030.1 GCF_020144925.1 Afifella sp. IM 167 | reverse complement strand
TAATGCAGTTGCCAAAAATTGCGGAAAATCTGAAGGCTGATACCAATCCAATGCTAAATCTTCCTCCAAAATCGCTACTGTTTCAGAAAGTATTTCCGCGCTTTTACGTTCTTCTTTCAAAAGAAATTGTTTTGTTTCTCCACACTCTGGTTCAGCTTCAATTTTGATAACATCTGCTGATTTTGCTAAAAGCCTGTGATTATTATCCACAGTTAAAGCAACATGCCCAACTAATCCACAATTTTTTCCCGCGCCTGTTAATAAGGTGCCATGAAGCATTTTTCCCTTTTCAAAAATATGATGAGTGTGGGCTCCTAAAATAACATCTATTTCCGGGAATTCTTTTGCAATAATTTCATCATCATTTATTCCTAAATGTGATAGCAGGATGATGATATCTGCTTCTTCTTGCACCTGTTCAAGCGTTTCAAGCAAGCTTTGGAAAGGATCTTTAATGATCCAGCCAAGCAATTTGTAGAATTTTTCATAAAATACACTTACTCCGAGCAATGCGGCTTTTGTTCCATTAGAGAGAGTAATCATTTTAAATGGCTTTACCCAATCCGGCCGTTCTCCAAATTCTGTGTATAGATTTGACAGGATCACAGGGAATTTCGCATGTGAATATAAGGTGTTTAATGCTTCATGCGGAAGTGTA
>NZ_NSLC01000029.1 GCF_020144925.1 Afifella sp. IM 167 | reverse complement strand
TGACCAGCAGACAGAAGTCGACCCCATCGAGGGTCTCGACCATCGGGCAGGCGGTGCCCGGCGGGGCATCGAGGATGGTCGCGAGCCCCGGCTCCAGACGCCGCTTGAGCGCCTTGATCACCGGCACCGCCGAGCGCTCGCCGATGGCGAGTTCACCCTGGAGCACCGGCAGGGTGTCGGCCTGACCGGCGGCGATCTCGCCGATCGGGCGCTCGACCTCGCCGAGCGCGCCCTCGACACGGCAGACGTAGTCGCAGGCACCGCAACCGTGGCAGAGCTCGTCGAACACCATCAGCTCGTCGGGCGTGAGCGCCAGGGCGTTGAAGGCACAGGCCTCGACACAGTCGCCGCACAGGGTACAGCGCCCGGGGTCGATGCGCGGGACGCGCACCCCGACCGGCTCACGCCGGTCGAAGTGCGGGCGCAGGAACAGGTGCCCGTTGGGCGCCTCGACGTCGCAGTCGGCGTATTGCACGCGCTCGAGCGCCAGCGCCAGATTGGTCGCCACCGTAGTCTTGCCGGTGCCGCCCTTGCCGCTGGCCACGGCGATGGTCAGCGCCCGCATCGCTCAGCCCCGACCGCGACCGTTGCCCAGCCCGCGACCAACGCCCATGCCGCGCCCGGCACCGGCAAGACTACGGTGGCGAC
>NZ_NSLC01000028.1 GCF_020144925.1 Afifella sp. IM 167 | reverse complement strand
CTAAATATAGATATGACATTATTCGTCCTCCTGAATCATGTTTATTAGTTCATCAAAAACTTGTGTTTTTAGTTCTTCATTTAATGGTGCCATTCCAAATATTTCTGAAAACCAAAGACCATCTATGGATAATCTTGTAATTGTTATTTTGACAGGATCAATTCCATCAGTTATTAACTTTGTATGCAAAATATCGTATCTCTGCCGGAATTCATCTAATAAATCTGGATTAATAAACATAGCAGCCATTAGTGCGGAATTTAGATTATTGTTTTCTAAATCGGAAAATGTAGATTTAAGATAAGCCCTATTCCATTTTCCTATTGCGTTATCATCGTCGTTATTAACTAACGTATTAATGCATTCGAAATAATTATTTGTCCAATCTTCCACCATTCCTTTAATTAATGCTTCCTTGCTAGGAAAATGGTATAATAATCCACCTTTACTCACGCCAGCTCTTTGGGCGACTGCCTCTAATGTGAGTTTGACAACTCCTTCTTCTTTTACAATTTCAGATGCAGCAATCAATATATTTTTTTTCTTATTAGCATGCTTTGAAATAGACATAATAACCTCCATAACTTAGATACATATAATATACCTTCTGGACGGTTTTTTTGTCAATCGAATTAAAGCTCTTATTTAATATCACTCTTTCACATAAAAATAATCCAATAAATTAATCTAAAGATTGTGAAGAAA
>NZ_NSLC01000027.1 GCF_020144925.1 Afifella sp. IM 167 | reverse complement strand
CTTGTGCTGTCAGCCTTGAGCATGGCGGGCGCGAGCTTCGCAGCGCCCATTCCCATCACCGGGATCGACCTGGACCCCAACGGAACGGTGCCGGCCGACGGCAAGGCGGCAACGGCCAAGAACAACTTCAACGCCGCGCTGAGGGGCGCCAGCCTCAAGACCGAGACCTTCGAGGGCTACACGGAGGGGAGCAAACCGGCGACGCTGTTCGGCGGCACCGCGCAACTCACCCCGATCAGCGAAGGTGGTGAGGGCTACGTCAGCAAAGAAACCATCGTTGGCGGCGTGACGGCCGGCCGCTTCAACACCACCCAGGGCGCCGATGCCGCGCTGTTCTGGGAGACGTCGCAGTCCTTCACGCTGAGCTTCGACCTGGCGATCAACGCCTTCGGTTTTTATGCCACCGACATCGGCGACTTCGCCGGCTCGCTGAAGATCACGCTGACCGGCAGCGACGGCAGCCTGAACTACACCATCTACCCGCCGCAGATCACGCCGGCCTCGGTCGACCCGCAGGCGGACACCAACGGCAGCCTGCTTTTCTGGGGCCTGATCACGCCGGACCTCAGCTTCACCACCGTCAGGCTGGACGTGCTGCAGGCCGAGCGCGGTGACGACTACCTCGGCTTCGACGATCTGCTGGCCGCGACGATCCAGACCGACCCCGACCCGGGCACCGTGC
>NZ_NSLC01000026.1 GCF_020144925.1 Afifella sp. IM 167 | reverse complement strand
CCTTTTCATATGCCAAACCAAGCTTTGTTCCTCTCACGAATCTCTCGTAATCGGGATGCTTGAAGCTGATATTTTTTGGTGTGATTTTTGTTTCAATCCCATATTCCTTTAGTTTATCGGCTAATTCCTCAAGGCTCTGAACGTTTCCTTTCACATGGTCAATGATTTGTCGAATCTCATCTTTCCAACTGTCTTTTCCCTTTTCGACAAGTGATTTTTCTGCAAGCGTGTAGCGAACTTCTGCAGAAGGCTCTTCCACGACTGACAACCCTCTTTCTAAGCAAAGATGATCGCTTGCTTCTCTGACTTTCTCAATGGCTTCTTTCCCATGCAGCTGATATTTCTTGCCATCCTCATAACTGACGGCATTGATGACAATATGATTATGTATGTGGTCTTTATCTGCATGTGTGTAGATGGCTACCTCATGCCCTTTTGCCAGTACACTAGCTAACTCTCTCCCAATCTCATTGGCTTGTCCTGGAGATACTTCACCAGGCTTAAACGACTGGATAATATGATGCGCTTGAATCCCGTCCGTCTTCCCCCACAGCTCTCTCGTAGCCTTAAATTGAGCCTTTGCGTATTCAGGTGGGCAATCGATCCCCGACCGTTCTTCCGCCCTCTTTTCAGCGTATGAGATCAATTTGCTTGCTACTTTTGTATTGCCGAGTTGAATTGTTGCCATATTTCATTCAACTGCCTTTCCAC
>NZ_NSLC01000025.1 GCF_020144925.1 Afifella sp. IM 167 | reverse complement strand
TGAGTTGCCGAATACAACAGTTTGGGGCTATGAAAACTCTTATCCAGGCCCTACAATCGAGGTCGTGAAAGGAGAAAAAACATTTATTAAATGGAGCAATCATCTTCCGGCTAAACATCTTTTGCCGATCGATTATACCGTTCATGGAGCACATAAGGATGTTCCGGACGTAAGAACTGTCGTCCATGTACACGGTGCAAGCGTTGAATGGGAAAGCGATGGGTATCCTGAGGCTTGGTTTACAAAAGGATTCCGGCAAACTGGCCCGTTTTTCAGAAAAAAAGTTTATTATGAGAATGACATGCGCGCATGCACGCTGTGGTATCATGACCATGCTTTAGGTATTACAAGACTTAATATTTATGCTGGGCTCGCAGGATTTTTTCTCATAAGGGATCAATGGGAAAGAGCATTGAATTTGCCAGCAGGTCCTTATGAAATCCCGCTGATCATACAAGATAAATCATTTAAAGAAGATGGTTCGCTTTATTATCCGAAGCAGCCGGAAAAACCAGTTCCCGCTTTAGATGTATCTGTTGTTCCTGAATTTTTTGGAGATGTTAATGTGGTCAATGGCAAAGTATGGCCTTTTTTAAAAGTTGAGCCGCGTAAATACCGATTTAGGCTTCTAAATGGGTCAAACTCCCGTTTTTATCGATTGAAGCTTGATTCTGGACAGTTTTTTTATCAAATTGGAACAGAAAGAGGATTGATGG
>NZ_NSLC01000024.1 GCF_020144925.1 Afifella sp. IM 167 | reverse complement strand
CTATTAATCTTTTATAAGAAAGGGCGTTGTCCAACGCCAAAACAGTTTCTACATTTTCCTCTGTGACCTTATTTCCTTTGATAACATCAGTATCCTTTACTGGATACTTTGATACTTCTAAAATAGCATTTTGTTCTTTCATAGCTTTTTTTAAATCTTTTTCATATGTTTCTAGTTCATTTAAATTTTCTTTTGGTTTTACTTTTTGAATATGAACAATTGGCTTGTAATCTAATTTCATAGCTTTTTGCCAAAGGCTTGTCCATTCTGATTGCTTTATGTAATTCTTTGCAAAATAACTAGGAGGAACACAGAGCAACACATGAAAATGAGGATGATACGTTCCAAACGATTCACTTTCAGGGTCACGATTCTTTGTAACCTCTAAGGCTCGAAAATAGCCCCTTACAGACGTTTTAAAAGCTTTGTACTTAGTAAACCTATTAAAACCATTAAACATGTCTGAAATCGTCTCAGAAAGGCTCTCAGCGTCCGTATTCTTAACCGTAAGAGTTAAGAATAGCCAACGGACATTTTCACGCTCATTCGCCGTCTCAACAATTCTCTTATTGTGATAAGCAATTTTCAACGACCTTCGCCAGTTACACATAGGACATAACCTCACTTTACAAAACCATGCTTGATATAGCTTCAACGCTTCTCCCGTATGCTTGAAAACTAATTGCGTGGCACAATCTTTCATTCGTTCAGCTTTGCTATGTAATCC
>NZ_NSLC01000023.1 GCF_020144925.1 Afifella sp. IM 167 | reverse complement strand
TGGCGCACAGGCCGCAGTGCAGGTAGCGGTGGCCTGTGCGCCACCGAGTGGCACATGGTGCGTGTCAAGTGCAGCCACTGCGAGTCGACACGCGGCGTGCGCTACCTGGGCGTCGACGGCGACGGCAAGACCGTGCTCGCCGAGACCTGCGACAGCTGCCGCAGCTACCGCAAACAGGTCGACCAGCACGCCGACCCGCTGGCCGAAGCGCTGGCCGACGACCTGGCCACGCTGCGCCTGGACCTGCTGATGGCCGAGACCAACTTCGAGCGCGCCTCGGGCAACCCGCTGCTGGCGCTGCCCGAGCCCACCGACGACGCATGACGGCGCCGAGCGTGCGCCTGCCTGCCGTCGACCGCGTGCTCGGCTGCGCCGAACTGGCGCCGCTGCTGGCCGCACACGGCGCGATCCGCACGACGGCCGCGGTGCGGGCGCGACTGCAGCAGCTGCGTGAACGCCTGCTGGCCGGCGAGCGTGCCGATAGCGAACTCGAGCTGCAGGCCATCGCCGCAGCGGTGGCCGCAGCACTCGCCGCCGAAGACCAGCCGCGGCTGCGTGCGGTCTTCAACTGCACCGGCACCGTGCTGCACACCAACCTCGGCCGCGCGCTGCTGCCCGACGCCGCGGTGCAGGCCGTCGTGCAGGCGCTCACCGCACCGGCCAACCTGGAATACGACCTGGCCACCGGTGGCCGCGGCGATCGTGACGACGTCGTCGACGAGCTGCTGCGTGAG
>NZ_NSLC01000022.1 GCF_020144925.1 Afifella sp. IM 167 | reverse complement strand
GCCGTTATTTAGTCGCCGAAGGGCGACCCCATGGGACGCACTGACACTTGTCAGTGTATAAATGGGCACTGCGTTCTTTCCGAACTTGTGAAACTATCAAAATCCGAAAAAAGGAGAGGTGAAAAAACCATGAATGAAATCCCAAAATTATTAACGATTTCTGACTTGACGACAAGATGGCAAATGCCAAGACAGAGCATTCATGAAAAGAAAGATGAAAATGATTTTCCGAAGCCGGTTCAGTTTGTTGCGAATGGTCGGACTGCTTTATATTTAGAAAGTGATATTGAAGCTTATGAGGAAAAATATTCGTGGATCACTTCTCCAGAAAAGAGACGAAGCCGACAACGTTTTATTTGGTCTTTGCTAAATAAGTAATATAATATTCTTATCGACCTCAAATAAGGGGTTGGCTCTAGGAAGCAGAATAGACCTAACCAAAAAGTAGACCTTCCCTATCGACCAATCCAAGTGTTCAAGGGAGGTCTATTTTTTTGCTTTTAGGAAAAGGCTATTTTGTCATTCATAGCGAATTCCTTCGGAGAGGTGATTCGATATGAGAAACGATTTGTATTACTCGAGCAAAGATGTTGCAAAGCGACTTTCGATAGAGCCAGTCACCGTTAGAAAATACTCTCAAATGCTTGAAGAACAAGGATATTCCTTTAAAAAAGACGAGAAGAATTGGCGACAATATAGCGAGGATGATGTTCACTTTTTGGAGTATATATGCCATTTGAAAGAGATGGGTAAATCTCTTGATGAGTCCATCCAGCA
>NZ_NSLC01000021.1 GCF_020144925.1 Afifella sp. IM 167 | reverse complement strand
GCGGCGGCCAGCGGATGTTCGCTCGCCTGCTCCAGACTGGCGGCCAGGCGCAGCAGCTCCGCCTCATCGAATCCGTCCGTGGCCTCGATCGAGACCAGACTCGGGCGCCCCTCGGTGAGGGTGCCGGTCTTGTCGATCACCAGGGTGTCGACCTTGCTCATCAGTTCGAGCGCCTCGGCGTTCTTGACCAGGATGCCGAGCCCCGCGCCGCGTCCGGTGGCGACCATGATGGAGATGGGCGTGGCCAGTCCCAGGGCGCAGGGGCAGGCGATGATGAGCACCGCCACCGCGTTGACCACGGCATGGGCCAGACGCGGCTCCGGTCCCCACAGCGACCAGACGCCGAAGGTGATCAGCGCGACCAGTACCACCGCCGGCACGAACCCGCTCGCGACCCGGTCGGCCAGTCCCTGGATGGGCGCGCGCGAGCGTTGCGCCTCGCTGACCAGCGCGACGATCCGCGCCAGCAGGGTGTCGCCGCCAACCTGCTCGGCGCGCATCACCAGGGCGCCGGTCTCGTTGAGCGTGGCGCCGATCAGCCGGTCGCCGGCCTGCTTGGGCACGGGGACGGGCTCGCCGGAGATCATCGACTCGTCGACCCGGCTGCTGCCCTCCAGCACCACCCCATCGACCGGGATCTTCTCGCCTGGGCGCACCCGCAGCCGGTCGTCTCGGGCGATCCGATCCAGGGGGACGTCCTCCTCGGTCCCGTCCGGGCGAATCAGGCGGGCGGTCTTGGGCGCCAGACCGAGCAGGAGTTTGATGGCGTCGTTGGTGCGTGAGCGCGCGCGCAGCTCCAGCA
>NZ_NSLC01000020.1 GCF_020144925.1 Afifella sp. IM 167 | reverse complement strand
TGCCTAGAAGAATATTTTGGTCGGAAGTGCTGGCGGTTCGGCAGGTACAATGGTCAGAGCAAGCCGAATTCCTGAAATCCTCGTTTTTGGTATGTTCGGCTTGGCGACATCCCAACACCTGCCGAATTTCGGAAAGCAAGGGGAAAGGGTGGAGATTTTTTGAGTGGTTTTTCTCAAAAAATACTACCCGGCCCTTGCTTGGAGAAAAGCCTTATTGTGATAGGAGGTCTCTAATGATGACTGCAAGGAGATACAGCACCACATGGAAAAAGATTTATGAACTCGGTGCCAGTGATGATGAATTAGATCATGCTTATGCTGAAATGATTGCTACTGCAATTGATGTTCGTGTCAGGAAAGGGATAACTCAAACTGAACTGGCGAAAAGAAGTGGTTTAACAACAAGTATGATTTCAAAAATCGAAAGTCAAAATAGCGTACCGACTATTAAAACATTTTTGAAATATATGCGTGGTTTAGATTTGGATTGGGAGTTTGTTTATAAGCAAAAAAAGCCCTGATTTTGGGGCTTTTTTAAAAGGTTTTTAAACTCGTTGAAAACGAGTTTCTACTTCTGTTCATACATTAGCAACAATGAGATTTTGAAAAATAGGCTTGAAGCCTTGATATAACTAGCGTGAAGCTAGTTTTTTGTGGTAGACAGTAAAAAACCCCTGTGATAAGGTTAAGGTGTCGAATCTTAAACCAAATATTACAGGGGGCTTTCTATGCCTTCTAGGAAGGCGGTTTTCTATTATCATGTACCAAAATAATAACATTGAAACGTCAGAGAAATCAACTACCGAAATTTTGGTAGACAAAACGAAATCGGGAAAAGAAAGAGATTGGAAAGGCAAGAAGAAACGTTCGCTTTTAACAGCAGATCACTTTGAGGTTGCAGGATTACATAGCAAAG
>NZ_NSLC01000019.1 GCF_020144925.1 Afifella sp. IM 167 | reverse complement strand
ATAGGTGCCTCACTGATTAAGCATTGGTAACTGTCAGACCAAGTTTACTCATATATACTTTAGATTGATTTAAAACTTCATTTTTAATTTAAAAGGATCTAGGTGAAGATCCTTTTTGATAATCTCATGACCAAAATCCCTTAACGTGAGTTTTCGTTCCACTGAGCGTCAGACCCCGTAGAAAAGATCAAAGGATCTTCTTGAGATCCTTTTTTTCTGCGCGTAATCTGCTGCTTGCAAACAAAAAAACCACCGCTACCAGCGGTGGTTTGTTTGCCGGATCAAGAGCTACCAACTCTTTTTCCGAAGGTAACTGGCTTCAGCAGAGCGCAGATACCAAATACTGTCCTTCTAGTGTAGCCGTAGTTAGGCCACCACTTCAAGAACTCTGTAGCACCGCCTACATACCTCGCTCTGCTAATCCTGTTACCAGTGGCTGCTGCCAGTGGCGATAAGTCGTGTCTTACCGGGTTGGACTCAAGACGATAGTTACCGGATAAGGCGCAGCGGTCGGGCTGAACGGGGGGTTCGTGCACACAGCCCAGCTTGGAGCGAACGACCTACACCGAACTGAGATACCTACAGCGTGAGCTATGAGAAAGCGCCACGCTTCCCGAAGGGAGAAAGGCGGACAGGTATCCGGTAAGCGGCAGGGTCGGAACAGGAGAGCGCACGAGGGAGCTTCCAGGGGGAAACGCCTGGTATCTTTATAGTCCTGTCGGGTTTCGCCACCTCTGACTTGAGCGTCGATTTTTGTGATGCTCGTCAGGGGGGCGGAGCCTATGGAAAAACGCCAGCAACGCGGCCTTTTTACGGTTCCTGGCCTTTTGCTGGCCTTGAAGCTGTCCCTGATGGTCGTCATCTACCTGCCTGGACAGCATGGCCTGCAACGCGGGCATCCCGATGCCGCCGGAAGCGAGAAGAATCATAATGGGGAAGGCCATCCAGCCTCGCGTCGCGAACGCCAGCAAGACGTAGCCCAGCGCGTCGGCCCCGAGATGCGCCGCGTGCGGCTGCTGGAGATGGCGGACGCGATGGATATGTTCTGCCAAGGGTTGGTTTGCGCATTCACAGTTCTCCGCAAGAATTGATTGGCTCCAATTCTTGGAGTGGTGAATCCGTTAGCGAGGTGCCGCC
>NZ_NSLC01000018.1 GCF_020144925.1 Afifella sp. IM 167 | reverse complement strand
AACACATGCAAGTCGAACGGTGACCTCGAGAGCTTGCTCTTGGGTGATCAGTGGCGAACGGGTGAGTAACACGTGAGTAACCTGCCCCAGACTCTGGAATAACCCCGGGAAACCGGAGCTAATACCGGATACGAGACGGAGCCGCATGGCTACCGTTTGGAAAGTTTTTCGGTCTGGGATGGACTCGCGGCCTATCAGCTAGTTGGTGAGGTAACGGCTCACCAAGGCGACGACGGGTAGCCGGCCTGAGAGGGCGACCGGCCACACTGGGACTGAGACACGGCCCAGACTCCTACGGGAGGCAGCAGTGGGGAATATTGCACAATGGGCGAAAGCCTGATGCAGCGACGCCGCGTGAGGGATGAAGGCCTTCGGGTTGTAAACCTCTTTCAGCAGGGAAGAAGCGAAAGTGACGGTACCTGCAGAAGAAGCACCGGCTAACTACGTGCCAGCAGCCGCGGTAATACGTAGGGTGCGAGCGTTGTCCGGAATTATTGGGCGTAAAGAGCTTGTAGGCGGTTTGTCGCGTCTGCCGTGAAAATCCGAGGCTCAACCTCGGACTTGCGGTGGGTACGGGCAGACTAGAGTGTGGTAGGGGAGACTGGAATTCCTGGTGTAGCGGTGAAATGCGCAGATATCAGGAGGAACACCGATGGCGAAGGCAGGTCTCTGGGCCACTACTGACGCTGAGAAGCGAAAGCGTGGGGAGCGAACAGGATTAGATACCCTGGTAGTCCACGCCGTAAACGTTGGGAACTAGGTGTGGGCCTCATTCCACGAGGTCTGTGCCGCAGCTAACGCATTAAGTTCCCCGCCTGGGGAGTACGGCCGCAAGGCTAAAACTCAAAGGAATTGACGGGGGCCCGCACAAGCGGCGGAGCATGTGGATTAATTCGATGCAACGCGAAGAACCTTACCAAGGCTTGACATACACCGGAAACACCCAGAGATGGGTGCCCCGCAAGGTCGGTGTACAGGTGGTGCATGGTTGTCGTCAGCTCGTGTCGTGAGATGTTGGGTTAAGTCCCGCAACGAGCGCAACCCTCGTTCTATGTTGCCAGCGCGTAAAGGCGGGGACTCATAGGAGACTGCCGGGGTCAACTCGGAGGAAGGTGGGGATGACGTCAAATCATCATGCCCCTTATGTCTTGGGCTTCACACATGCTACAATGGCCGGTACAAAGGGCTGCGAAATCGCAAGATGGAGCGAATCCCAAAAAACCGGTCTCAGTTCGGATTGGGGTCTGCAACTCGACCCCATGAAGTCGGAGTCGCTAGTAATCGCAGATCAGCAACGCTGCGGTGAATACGTTCCCAGGCC
>NZ_NSLC01000017.1 GCF_020144925.1 Afifella sp. IM 167 | reverse complement strand
CTTGGGGCGGGCACGGCGCCAAACCTCTCCCTCGAAGGGAGAGGTCGGCAAGTTCCGAGCGAAGCGAGGGAATGCCGGGTGAGGGTGAGGTCTCAGCCTCCAAGGCGCTTGCGAGCGGGAAGCCGCGAGCGGCAGGGATCCTCTTCTCCCCGGCTGAGAGAGGAGGGGGAGTTCTTTTCGCTGCCCTGCCTGCTCGCCGGCTCCGAGCCTGTTGCCGCGTCCCCCTCACCCGGTCGGCTCCGCCGACCACCCTCTCCCTCGGAGGGGAGAGGGTTGGGAGCGCGCTGCGCGGCCGAGCCTTGAGAATGAAAACCGGAAAGGTGCGATGGCCGACGAGATCGACTGGCGGGGCGTGCGGGAAGCCTACGAGGCGGGGGAGGAGCCGCTGCGGCGCATCCGGGCGCGTTTCGGCGTTGGCGTGCGCGCGCTGCGCGAAAGGCGGATCGCTGAGGGCTGGACGCCACGCTCGGCCGTGCCGGCCGACATGGCGCGCGTGCGGCTTGCCGAATTGAAGCGGGCGCGCGAGGGGCAGGAGCGGGCGAACCCCAATACCCTGCCGCGCCTGCGCACCGGCCAGAAGGCGGCGCTGACGCGCAAGAAGACGGCCCGGCTCGTCGCCGCGCTGAAGACCGGTGGCCGGCGGGCACAGAAGGCGCGCGAAAGGCTGGAAGATGCGGCGGGCATGGGAAACGAGGCGGGCGTCCCGGGCACAGGCGATGCGGCAGGTACAGGGGGAGAGATGGGGGCAGGCCGCGCCGGGCGCGCCCCAGACAACGGCGGCGGGGCTCGCGCCCCAGACACAGGCGGCGAGGTGGGCGCCCCGGACACAGGCGGCGAGGCGCGCGCCCCGGACAAAGGGCGGGTGAGGCGCGCACGAGCGGCAGCATCGAAGCCGCCGGCAGCAACCGCAACCGGAGCGAGGCCCGGCAGGACATCCGCGCCGAGCGCCGCGATGCGCCTGCTTGCTCTGGTGGAGGGCGAGATCGACAGGCTGGAAGAGCTGCTTTCCAAGGAGGGAAGGATCGTGGACGAGACCGATTTCAGGATGCTCGGCGAGGCCGCGCGCATGCTCGATCGCGCCGAGGCGCTGGCGGGCAGGCAGGCGCGCAAGAAGGGGGCGGCCGGCAAGGGGGCAGACGGCAAGGGGGCGGACGGCAAGGGCGTTGCAGCGGCGGAAAACGACGATGTGGAATGGATGCGGGCCGAGCTGGAACGCCGGATTGAAAGCCTTGCAGGACGCGCCCGACCTTCGGGCAGCGCTTGAGGCGAAAGGCGCCGATGAACTGGAAGCGCTGCTCGCCTGGGAGAATTTCGCCAGGCCCGACCAGCTGCCGCCGCCGGGAAAATGGACGCTCTGGCTTTATCTCGGCGGGCGCGGGGCGGGAAAGACGCGCGCCGGGGCCGAATGGGTGAAGGCGCTGGCGCTCGGGCGCGCGCCGCTTGCCGAGGCGCCGGCGGAGCGGATCGCCCTTGTCGGCGAAACGCTCGCCGATGTGCGCGACGTGATGGTGGAGGGGCCTTCGGGGCTGTTGTCGCTCCACAAGCCGAGCGAGCGGCCTTCCTTCTCGTTTTCCGGGAGAAAGCTTTCCTGGCCGAACGGGGCGCGGGCGCTGATCTTTTCCGCCGAGGACCCCGAAAGCCTGCGCGGGCCTCAGTTTCATGCCGCCTGGGGCGACGAGCTCGCCAAGTGGCGATACGCCGAGAGCGCCTTCGACATGCTGCAGTTCGGCCTCAGGCTCGGGCAAAGACCGCGCCAGCTGATGACGACGACGCCGAGAAACATCCCGCTCCTGAAGCGGCTGATCTCGGCGCCCGGCACGGCGCTGACGCGCGCCACGACGGCGATGAACGAGGCGAACCTGGCGCCGACCTTCCTGGAAGCGGTGGTCGGCAGATACCGGGGCACGCGGCTTGGGCGGCAGGAGCTCGACGCCGAGCTGATCGCCGACCGCGAGGACGCGCTCTGGCGGCGCGGCGATATCGAGGCGGGGCGGGTGCGCGAAGCGCCGGAGCTTCTGCGCGTGGTCGTGGCGCTCGACCCGCCGGCGACATCGGGGCCCGACGCGGATGCCTGCGGGCTGGTGGCGGCCGGGCGCGGCGCCGGCGGCGAGGCCTATGTGCTGGCCGATCGGACGGCGCGCGGCCTGACGCCCGCCGGCTGGGCCGGGCGGGCAGTGGCGCTGTTTCATGAGGTTTCGGCCGACCGGCTCGTCGCCGAGGCGAACCAGGGCGGCGAGATGGTCGCCGCCGTGATCCGCCAGGAGGACGCCAACCTGCCCCTGCAACTCGTCCATGCGAGCCGCGGCAAGCAGGCAAGGGCCGAGCCGGTCGCCTCGCTCTATGAGCGCGGGCGCGTCCACCATGTCGGCGCGCTGCCGGAGCTGGAGGACGAGATGTGCGATTTCGGCCTCGGCGGGCTTTCCTCCGGCCGCTCGCCGGACCGGGTCGACGCGCTCGTCTGGGCCCTCTCGGCGCTGATGCTTTCGGGGCGCGGCGAGGCGCGGGTGCGGGGGCTTTGAGGGAGGGCCTCGAACCTCTCCCTTGAAGGGAGAGGTCGGCAAGTCCCGGGCGAAGCGAGGGAATGCCGGGTGAGGGTGAGGTCTCGTTCCGCAGAAGCGTCTGAAAGCGGGAATGTCACCCCACCCGCGGCCTTCGGTCCGACCCTGCGTGTCAGACGGAGGGAGGGAGCGTGGTGCGTTCTCTGTTCTGCTCGCTGGCTCTGAGCCTGTTGCGCCGTCCCCCTCACCCGGCCGCCTCCGGCAGCCACCCTCTCCCTCACAGGGGAGAGGGTGGAGCGTGTTGCATTGGCGGTGGCCAGATCGGGGGGAGAGGAGCGTGCGGGGGCACGGCCTCGAACCTCTCCCTTGAAGGGAGAGGTCGGCAAGTCCCGAGCGAAGCGCGGGAATGCCGGGTGAGGGTGGGGTTTCGTCTTGTGACGGTGGTTGCGCGCGGGGTTTCGCGCTTTGCCCGCTCCTGGGCTGCGAGCCTGTTGCGACGTCCCCCTCACCCGGCTGCCTCCGGCAGCCACCCTCTCCCCCTTTCTCAGGAAGGGTGGGGGGAGAGGGTTTTGGAGCGCGGGGCTGGCACGGCGCCAAATCTGCCCCCGGCGGAGAGAGGGTTTTGGAGCGCGGAGCTGGCACGGCGCCAAACCTCTCCCTTGAAGGGAGAGGTCGGCAAGTCCCGGGCGAAGCGCGGGAATGCCGGGTGAGGGTGGGGTCTCGCTTTGCGAGGTGGTTTCGCGCGGGTTTCGCGCTTTGCCCGCTCCGGGGCGGCGAGCCTGTTGCGGCGTCCCCCTCACCCGGCTGCCTCCGGCAGCCACCCTCTCCCTCAGGGGGAGAGGGTGGCGCGTGGTGCATTGGCGGTGGCCAAATCGGGGGGGAGAGGGTGGAGCGTGTGTAGGGCACGGCGCCAAACCTCTCCCCTGAAGGGAGAGGTCGGCAAGTCCCGGGCGAAGCGCGGGAATGCCGGGTGAGGGTGGGGTCTCGCCTTGCGAGGTGGTTGCGCGCGGGTTCCGCGCTTTGCCCGCTCCTGGGATGCGAGCCTGTTGCGGCTTCCCCCTCACTCCGCCGTCGCCGGCAGCCAGCCCCTCAGAGCTGGGACGGGAGCGTGCCGCCTCGCCGGACAATAAAGGAGAGAGAAATGCGCTGGTGGAAGAAGGCGCCGGAGGCGAAGGCCTCGCGCACCGGGCCGCTGATCGCGTTCCAGCGCGCCGGCCGGCCGGTCTGGACGCCGCGGAACTATGCCGCCCTGGCGCGGCGCGGCTACGAGGAGAACGCCGTCGCCTACCGGGCGGTGCGGATGGTGGCCGAGGCGGCGGCCTCGATGGCCTGGATCCTCACCGAGGACGGGCGCGAGGCGAGCGAGCATCCGCTGCTCGAGCTTCTGCGCCGCCCCAATCCGCGCCAGGCCGGCGCCGACCTTTTCGAGGCGGCCTACGGGCATCTGATGCTTTCGGGAAACGCCTATCTGGAGGCGGTCTTCGGGGCGGATGGCGAGGTGGCCGAGCTCTATGCGCTCCGGCCCGACCGGATGAAGGTGGTGCCGGGCGCCGATGGCTGGGCGGCGGCCTATGAATATGCCGTGGCCGGGCGCACGGCGCGCTTTGCGGCCGAAGGCGAGGGGATTTGCCCGATCCTGCATGTGACGCTGTTTCATCCGCTCGACGACCATTACGGCTTCGCTCCGCTGCAGGCCGCGCAGAAGGCGCTCGATATCCATGCCGAGGCGGCGGCCTGGAACAAGGCGCTGCTCGACAACGCCGCGCGCCCTTCCGGCGCGCTCGTCTATGAGGGACCGGAGCATGCGAACCTTTCCGAAGACCAGTTCCGCCGCCTGAAGGCCGAGCTGGCGGAGAACTTCGAGGGCGCGGCGAACGCCGGCCGGCCGCTCCTCCTGGAGGGCGGGCTTTCCTGGCAGCAGATGAGCCTTTCGCCCAGGGAGATGGACTTTCTGGAGCTGAAGAACGCCGCCGCGCGCGAGATCGCGCTCGCTGTCGGCGTGCCGCCGATGCTCCTCGGCATTCCCGGCGACAACACCTATTCGAACTACCGCGAGGCGAACCGGGCGCTCTGGCGCCAGACGGTGCTGCCGATGGCCGGCCGGATGGCCGCCGCGTTGACGGCATGGCTGGCACCGGCCTTCCGCGGGCGGCTGGCGCTGGCACAGGACGTCGACAGCGTCGAGGCGCTGACGGAGGAGCGCGCCGCGCGCTGGAAGATGGTGGCCGAGGCGCCGTTTCTCTCCGACGCGGAAAAGCGCGAGGCGCTCGGCTACGGCCGGCAGGGCGGAGCGGAGAGCGAGTGATGCCCGATCTGGCGGCCGAGTTCGCCGGGCGCGGGGATCTGGCGCATCTGGCGCTCTTCCTGTGGGCCTCCGGCGCCTCCGGGCTGCTCGTCTGGGCGCTCAGGGAACTGGCGGCATCGAACCGCCGCTTCAACGATTTCGTCAAGGAGATCGCCAGGCTCAACCGCCTGTTCTCCGACCATTCCTGAGAGGTTCTCGACGATGCGAAAGATCCTGGCGCGGACGCCGCGGGCGCCGTGCGACCACGAGGCCGTCTTCGCCGAATTCGCCATGCGCCTGATGGGCTTTCTGGCGGCGAAGCGGATGGCGCGGCGGGCCGGCCCCCATCCGCGCTTCCGCCTGGTGCGGTGAGCGCCATGGGCCATCTGACGGAGAGGAAATTCGCCCCGGCGAAGCTGACGGAGGTGGAGCCCGACGGGAGCTTTTGCGGCTATGCGAGCCTTTTCGGCCGGCGCGACATGGGCGGCGACATCGTCATGCCCGGCGCGTTTCGAAAATCGCTCGCCGAGCGCGGGGCGGCGGGCATCCGCATGCTCTTCCAGCACGACCCGGCCGAGCCGATCGGCGTGTGGAGCGAGGTCCGCGAGGATGCCAGCGGCCTCTTCGTCGCCGGGCGGCTGACGCTCGGCGTCGAACGGGCGCGCGAGATGCATGCGCTGATGCGCGAGGGCGGTCTCGACGGGCTTTCCATCGGCTACCGCACGCGCCGCGGCCGCAAGGACGCCAGGACCGGCACGCGCCGGCTTTTCGAGGTCGACCTGTGGGAGATCTCGGTCGTCACCTTCCCGATGCTGTCGGAGGCGCGCATCGCAGCCGTGAAGGGCATGGCGAACGGGGCGGGCGGCACGCTGGCGGCGCGGATGCGGCGGGCGGCGGCCCGGCTCAAGACGAGGATCATCTGAGGAGAAGGAACATCCGATGCACGAGAAACTTCCGGCCGCCCCCGAGGCGAAGGCGGCGCATGGCGAGGGCGACGTGGCCGCCGCCTTCGACGATTTCATGGGCGCCTTCGAGGCCTTTCGCGAGGCCAACGACGAGCGGCTTGCCGAGATCGAGCGCAAGATGAGCGCCGATGCGCTGAGCGAGGAGAAGGTCGCCCGCATCAATGCCGCGCTCGACCTCCAGGGCAAGGCGCTGGAGCGCCTGGCGCTGGAAGGCCGCCGCCCGCGCCTCGGCGCGCCGGAGCGGGCGGGGCTCGACCTTTCCGGCCACCGCGCGGCGTTCTCGGCCTATATGCGCGCCGGCGACGCGTCGGGCCTCCACCGGCTTGAAGGCAAGGGCCTCGATTCCAAGGCGATGGCGATCGGCACGAACGAGGGCGCCGATGGCGGCTATCTGGTGCCGGACGAGACGGAGGCGGAGATCGGCCGGCGCCTCACCGAAGTCTCGCCGATCCGCGCCATTGCGAGCACCATCACCGTCTCCTCCAGCATCTACCGGAAGCCGTTCTCGGTGACCGGCCCGGTCGCCGGCTGGGTGGGCGAGACGGAGCTGCGGCCGGAGACCGCCTCGCCGGTTCTCGACGAGCTCGAATATCCGGTGATGGAGCTTTATGCGATGCCGGCGGCGACGCCCGCCCTTCTCGACGACGCAATCCTCGACCTTGCCGCCTGGCTGGCGGGCGAGGTCGACATCGCCTTCGCCGAGCAGGAAACGGCGGCCTTCGTCGCCGGCGACGGCGACAGGAAGCCGACCGGCTTCCTCTCGGTGCCGACCGCCCCGGAAAGCGCCTGGGCCTGGGAAAAGCTCGGCTACGTCGCCTCCGCCGTTTCGGGCGATTTTCCCGCCGAGCTGCCGGCGGACCTTCTCGTCGACACCGTCTATGCGCTGAAGGCCGGCTACCGGCAGAACGCCCACTTCGTCATGAACCGCAGGACCGAGGCGGCGATCCGCAAGCTGAAGGACGCCGACGGCAATTATATCTGGACGCCGCCGGCGAGCGCCGGCGCCCGCGCCACGGTGATGAACTTTCCGGTGGTCGACGTCGAAGAGATGCCCGATATCGCCCCCGGCGCAACGGCGATCGCCTTCGGCGATTTTGCCCGCGGCTACCTGATCGTCGACCGGCAGGGCATCCGCATCCTGCGCGACCCGTATTCGTCGAAGCCCTACGTGCTCTTCTACACCACCAAGCGCGTCGGCGGCGGGGTGCACGATTTCGACGCCATCAAGCTGGTGAAGTTCGCCGCGAGCTGAGGATCTGACGGCGGCAAGCGAAGGCGGGGGTGAGCCTCTCACGACAGAGGTCGGCGGCCCGAATCGCGCGCCTTGGATGGCACGGCGCCAAGCCTCTCCCTTGAAGGGAGAGGCCGGCAAGTCCCGAGCGGAGCGAGGGAATGCCGGGTGAGGGTGGGGTCTCGTTTCGCGAAGATTGTTTGCGAGCGGGTTGTGCGCTCTGCCCGGCTCTTGGCTCTGAGCCTGTTGCGGCGTCCCCCTCACCCGGTCGGCTCCGCCGACCACCCTCTCCCTCAAAGGGGAGAGGGTGGAGCGTGGGGCGCTGCTCCCGGCCATTGCTGGCCTCGAAGGCTGCTTCGGCGGGGCTCGTGGCACGGCGCCGAGCCTCTCCCTTGAAGGGAGAGGCCGGCAAGTCCCGAGCGGAGCGAGGGAATGCCGGGTGAGGGTGGGGTCTCGTTTCGCGAAGGTGCTTGCGAGCGGGTTGTGCGCTCTGCCCGGCTCTTGGATCTGAGCCTGTTGCAGCGTCCCCCTCACCCGGTCGGCTCCGCCGACCACCCTCTCCCTCAAAGGGGAGAGGGTGGAGCGTGGGGCGCTGCTCCCGGCCATTGCTGGCCTCGAAGGCTGCTTCGGCGGGGGCTCGTGGCACGGCGCCGAGCCTCTCCCTTGAAGGGAGAGGCCGGCAAGTCCCGAGCGGAGCGAGGGAATGCCGGGTGAGGGTGGGGTCTTGTTCCGCGAAGATGTTTGCGAGCGGGTTGTGCGCTCTGCCCGGCTCTTGGCTCTGAGCCTGTTGCGGCGTCCCCCTCACCCGGTCGGCTCCGCCGACCACCCTCTCCCTCAAAGGGGAGAGGGTTCAGGCCGTGCCCCGCGTTCGCGGGCCAGCGCGGCAACGAACTCTGAAAACTTCGAGAAACGGCGCCTCCGGCTCTGCTCCCCGTCCTCCCGGCCGGGTGCGCCGGGGCGGTTCGTGCTTGCGCGAACCGCCCAACCCTTCAACTCGGCTTGTCCTTGGCAAGCCGCCCAACCCTTCATCGCGGCCCGCCTACGCACGGGCCGTCCTTTCCGACGCGCGGCAACACGAAACGAAGGAGCGCGAAAATGCAGCGCATTCTCCTGGAAGGCCCGCTTTCCGAGCCCGTCACGCTCGCCGAGGCGAAGGCGCATTTGAGGCTGGAGACGGCCGCCGAGGACGACCTCCTTTCGGCGCATCTCGTCGCCGCGCGCGTCGCCGTCGAATGCGACATCCGCAAAGTGATGATCGCGCAGGAATGGCGCGCCGTCTGGACCGAGAGGCCCGAAAAGCTCCGCCTGCCGATCCCGCCGGTTCTCTCGCTCGACGCCGTGCGGCTGGAAAACGCCGCCGGCGAGCGGCTGTTGCAGCCGGCGGAGTTTGCGCTCCGCGCGGGTGGCGAGGTGGCGCTGACGGCAAGCCTTGCGGGGATGAAGCGGCTCGAAATCGACTTCACCGCCGGCTTCGGCGAGGCCGCCGAGGCGGTGCCGGCGCCGCTCCGCCAGGCGGTCCTGATGCGCGCCGCGCACTGGTTCGAGAACCGGGGCCTGGCGCTCGACAGCGAGCAGGCGATCCCGCCTGGCTACGAGCGGCTGATTTCGCCCTACCGGGAGCTCGTGCCGGCATGAGCTATCCGTTGAGACGCGCGGCGAGCCGGCCGGGCAGGCTCCGCCACCGGCTCACCTGGGAGCGGCCCGTGGCCGTGCCCGACGGGGCGGGCGGCGAGAGCGTGACCTTTGAGGAGGCCGGCGCCTTCTGGGCCGAGATCCGCCCCGTTGCGGCGCACGACAAAAGGCTCGGCGAGGGCCGGGTGAGCGAGGTGACGCACCGGGTTTTCCTGCGCGCAGGCCTTTCGGTGGCTTCCGGCGACCGCCTGACGAAGGGCGCGCGGCGCTTCCGCGTGCTGACGGCGCACGACCCGGAAGAGGCCGGGCGCTACACCGAGCTTTTCGTTAAGGAGGAACGGCCGTGAGCGGCGCCGAGGCGGCGCTGCAGAAGGCGGTCTACGAGCGCCTTGCGGCCGATTCCGGCCTCGCGGCCCTCATCGGGCCGGGCCGTGTCTTCGACTATGTGCCGCGCGGCGCCGAGGCGCCGTATCTCCATCTCGGCGAGATGGCGGCGAAGGCCGGCGAGGACGGCGGTCCGGATGTGGGCGGGGCGCTCACCGAGATCGCCTTTGCCCTCGTCGCCTTCTCGCGCGGCCGGGGCCGAAAGGAGGCGCTGGCCATCGCCGCCGCGGCGCGCGCTTCTCTGCACGACGCGGATTTTGCGCTGGACGGCTTTTCGCTGGTCAACTGCCGCTTCGTCTCGCTGACGACGACCGGCGCGGGGGAGGCGAGTGGGCGAAGGGCGGTGGTGCGGTTCAGGGCGGTGGTGGAGGGGTGAGTGCGGCGAAGCCGTGCCCGCTCGCTCGCGCCTTCGCTGGCTGGGGCCTCACCCTCACCCGGCATTCCCTTCGCTGCGCTCGGGACTTGCCGGCCTCTCCCTTCGAGGGAGAGGCTTGGCGCCGTGCCGGGGGCTCGGCCCTGCTCATATCTCGATGTTGCTGTGGCTGATGGCGGAAGCCGCAGGCTCAACCCTCTCCCCTTGGAGGGAGAGGGTGGCTGCCGGAGGCAGCCGGGTGAGGGGGAGGTTGCCGCAAACTCGGTGCTGGCGGACGGCTAAAGCACCGTGCCCGCTCGCTCGCGCTTTCGCGGATGAGGCTTCACCCTCACCCGGCTCCGCGTCGCTAACGCTCCGCGCTCGCCGGCCTCTCCCTTCGAGGGAGAGGCTTGGCGCCGTGGCGGGTGATCGGCCTTGCTTATGTCTCGGCGCTGCTTGGACTGCTGGCGGCAGCCGCGGACTCTAACCCTCTCCCCTCCGAGGGAGAGGGTGGCTGCCGGAGGCAGCCGGGTGAGGGGGAGGTTGCCGCAAACTCGGTGCTGGCGGACGGCTAAAGCGCCGTGCCTGCTCGCTCAGTCTCGCGCGGATGAGGCTTCACCCTCACCCGGCATTCCCTTCGCTGCGCTCGGGACTTGCCGGCCTCTCCCTTCGAGGTAGAGGCTGGGGCCGTGCCGGGGGCTCGGCCCTGCTCATATCTCGACGTTGCTGTGGTTGCTGGCGGCAGCCGCGGACTCTAACCCTCTCCCCTCCGAGGGAGAGGGTGGCTGCCGGAGGCAGCCGGGTGAGGGGGAGGTTGCCGCAAACTCGGTGCTGGCGGACGGCTAAAGCGCCGTGCCCGCTTGCTCAGTCTTGCGCGAAATGAGGCCTCACCCTCACCCGGCATTCCCTTCGCTGCACTCGGGACTTGCCAGCCTCTCCCTTCGAGGGAGAGGCTCGGGCCGTGCCGGGGGCTCGGCCCTGCTCATATCTCGATGTTGCTGTGGCTGATGGTGGAAGCCGCAGGCTCAACCCTCTCCCCTCCGAGGGAGAGGGTGGCTGCCGGAGGCAGCCGGGTGAGGGGGACGTTGCCGCGAACTCGGCCGTGCCTGCTCGCTCGCGCTTTCGCTGGTTCAGGCCTCACCCTCACCCGGCATTCCCGTCGCTTCGCTCGGGACTTGCCGGCCTCTCCCTTCGAGGGAGAGGCTGGGGCCGTGCCGTTTGATCGGCTCTGCTCATATCTCGGCGTTGCTGTGGCTGATGGTGGAGGCCCCGCTCTCCAAAACCCTCTCCCCCCCAACTCTCCCAAAGAATGGGGGAGAGGGTGGCTGCCGAAGGCAGCCGGGTGAGGGGGAGGTTGCCGCAAGCTCGGTGCTGGCGGACGGCTGCGCCGCCGCCAGGCTCAGGCGGCTTCCCAGTCGAGGCCGGTGAGCGCCTGGCTGAGCGTCCAGAGGCGACGGGCGGCCTCAGGATCGACGGCATAGGCCCGAACGCCGACATTGAGCCTCGCTGAGGGGTCGGACGGATCTTCGGACGCTTCCGGCGCGATCGGGGCGATCTCGCAATCGTCGCAATAGACGCCGCCCATGCCGGCAAGCTCGGGGCTGACGGCGCACCAGACCGTGGTCGCCGCGCCCTGCGGGATCGTCTTCAGCGAGCGGGCGGGATCGATGACCGGATTGCCGTTCTCGTCGATGGCGCCCATGTCGCGAAGCCGCGCCGGATCGAGATGGCGTCCGAGATCGGTCGCCACGATGCCGCCCGGATGCAGGGAGAAGGCGCGCACGCCGTGGCTCTCGCCGCGGCTGTCGAGCTCCAGCGCGAAGAGGATGTTCGCCGTCTTCGACTGGCCGTAGCCGAGCCAGGGATCGTAGTCGCGGCGCTCGAAATCCGGATCCGCAAAGACGACGGGCGAGAAGCGGTGGCCGCGCGAGGAGAGCTCGACCACGCGTGCGCCGCCCGCCGCTCCCGCCGCCTTGAGCGCCGGCCAGAGCCGCGCCGTCAGGCGGAAATGGCCGAGATGGTTGGTGGAGAACTGGGATTCGTGGCCGTTCGCATCGCGCCGCAAGGGCGGCGCCATGACCCCGGCATTGTTGATGAGAAGGTGCAGCGGCCGGCCGGAGGCGATGAAGCCCTCCGCGAAGGCGTCGATCGAGGCGGGGTCCATGAGGTCCATGGGCGCCGCCGTGACACGCGCAAGGCCGGAAAGGGCGCGCGCCGCCTTGGCCGGATCGCGCACGGGCACGAACACTTCAGCGCCCGCAGCGGCGAGCACGCGCACCGTCTCAAGGCCGATGCCGGCATAGCCGCCGGTGACGATGGCATTCCTGCCGGAAAGATCGATGCCGGAGATGACCTCTTCGGCGGTGGAGGCGGCGCCGAAGGCGGAGCCGATGGGAGCCTGGGGGCTGGGCATGGTCGGATTCTCCCTGAGGAAAGGGTGGAAGGCCGGCAGATAGGTGCGGGCGGGGCCCGCCGCTTGCCCGATCCTCTCAATGGTTTGCACGCACCGCGAAGAAGCGGGCCCGCAACCGGGCCGCCGGACCCCGAGCGGCCGGCCCCGAACAGTTCGGGCCTGAAGCGTCCCAAAGGGCGTGCCGATCGCAAAGGAGAAAAGAATGACCGCGCAGAAAGGCAAGGAGCTTCTCTTGAAGCTCGACGAGGACGGGGCGGGCAGCTTTGCCGCCGTGGCGGGGCTGCGCTCGCGGCGCATCTCCTTCAACGCGGAGAGCGTCGACATCACCAACACCGATTCCGCCGGGCGCTGGCGCGAGCTCTTGGAAGGGGCGGGGGTGAAGCGCGCCGGGCTCACCGGCTCCGGCGTCTTCCGCGACGCGGCGAGCGACGAAAAGATCCGGGCGGTCTTCTTTGCCGGCGCCATCCGGCCCTGGCAGGTGGTGATCCCCGATTTCGGCATCGTCTCAGGGCCGTTTCAGGTGACGGGGCTGGAATTTGCCGGCGAGCATGACGGCGAGGTCTCCTACGACCTTTCGCTGGAATCGGCCGGCGAGATTTCGTTCGAGGCGCTGTGAGATGGCGAACCTTCATCGCGGCGAGATCGACGCGGTTCTGGACGGCGAGCCGAAAACCCTCTGTTTGACCCTCGGAGCGCTCGCCGAGCTGGAAGCCGCCTTTGCCTGCGGCGACCTCGTGGCGCTCGCCGAGCGCTTCGAGAGCGGCAGGCTTTCCGCCCGCGACCTCACCCGCATCATCGGCGCGGGGCTGCGCGGCGCCGGCGCGGCCATTTCCAACGAGGAAGTGGCGATGCTGCGCGCCGAGGGCGGCGCGGCGGGCTTTGCCAGGATCGCGGCCGAGCTCCTGAAGGCGACTTTCGGCGCGGCGGACGAAAAGGCGGAGGCGGGCGAAGGACCGAAAAACCCTCGCTAGCCGCAGGAGAGGCGGAGGTCGGCGCGCGCTTTCCCTGGGAGGCGGCGATGGGCTTCGGCTTCGCTCTCCTGCGGCTTTCGCCGAAAGACTTCTGGACGATGACGCCGCGCGAGCTGGCGGCGGCGTTCGGGGCCTTTTCCGGCCGCTCCGCGCTCTTCGGGCCGGCGGGCGGGCCGCTGAGGGCCGGCGAGCTCGCCGCGCTGATCGAACGATTTCCCGACCAGACATAGGAGGCCCGGATGGCCGAGGATTTTTCTTCGGAGCTTTCGTCTGAACTTTCCGCCAGCGCGGCGGAGCTCGAAAAGAGCCTTGCCGAGCTATCGACGCTGGCGGGCGGCTTCGGCCGGTCGATGACCTCCGCCTTCCGCCAGGCGACGGTGGAGGGAAGGCGCTTCGATGCGGTGCTGAAGAGCCTGGCGCTCGGACTTTCCAGCAGGGCGCTCTCGGCGGCGCTTGCGCCGCTCTCGCGCGGCATCGACACGGCGTTCTCATCGCTTCTGTCGGGGCTGTTTTCTGGCTTTGCGGCGGGCGGCGTCATCCAGTCGGGGCGCGTGCGTCCCTTCGCTTCCGGAGGGGTCGTGGCGGCGCAGAGCTACTTTCCGCTCGCCGGCGGCATCGGCCTTGCCGGCGAGGCGGGGCCGGAGGCGATCCTGCCCTTGGCGCGCGGGGCCGACGGCCGGCTCGGCGTCAGGGCCGGCGGCGGCGGGCAAAGACCCGTCAACGTGACCTTCAACGTGACGAGCCCCGACGCGGCGAGCTTCCGGCGCTCGGAGGCGGAGCTGACGGCGATGCTGGCGCGCACGGTCTCGCGCGGACGGCGCGGGCTTTGAGGAGGGCGTTGCGATGACGACCGGCTTTCACGAGACGCGCTTTCCGCTTTCCCTGGCTTTCGGCTCGACGGGCGGGCCGGAGCGGCGCACCGAGGTGGTGCTGACGGCCTCCGGCTACGAGGAGCGCAACCAGCGCTGGGCCGATTCAAGGCGGCGCTACAATGTCGGCTCGGGGGTGCGCTCGCTTGCCGATATCGAGACGCTGATCGCCTTCTTCGAGGAACGGCGCGGGCGGCTCTATGGCTTTCGTTTCAGGGACCGCGCCGATTTCAGGAGCTGCGCGCCGGGGGCGGAGCCCGGCCCGCTCGACCAGAAGCTCGGCACCGGCGACGGCGAGACGGCGGATTTCGCGCTGCAGAAGACCTATGGCGGCGCGCATGCGCCCTGGATCCGGCGGGTGGCAAAGCCGGTGGAGGGCACCGTGCGCGTCGCCGTCGATGGCGCCGAGATGGAAGAGGGCACGGATGTCTTCGCCGATCCGCTGACCGGGACCCTGACCTTCGCGCCCTCGAAGATACCGGCGGCGGGGGCGGAGGTGACGGCGGGCTTTTGCTTCGACGTGCCGGTGCGCTTCGACACCGACCGGCTCGACATCGACCTTGCCGCCTTCGCGGCCGGCGAGGCGCCGAGCGTTCCGATCGTGGAGATCAGGCTGTGAAGGATTTCTCGCCCGCATTCGCCGCCCATCTGGCCGGCCGCCTCACCACGCTCGCCTCCTGCTGGAAGGTGACGCGCGGCGACGGCGTGGCGCTCGGCTTCACCGACCACGATCGCGAGATTGCCTTCGCCGGCCTCACCTATCGGCCCGAGGACGGGCTCGCCGCCACCGGCGCCGTCGCGCATGCCGGCATGGAGGTCGGCGGGCTGGAGGTCGCCGGCGCGCTCACTTCCGAGCGGCTGAGCGAGGAAGATCTCGCGGCGGGACTTTACGACAATGCGCGCGTGGAGATGTGGCTGGTCAACTGGGCGGCGCCGGATGAGCGCCACCTGATGCGCATTGCCGAGATCGGCGAGGTGAAGCGCGAGGGCAAGGCGTTTTCGGCCGAGCTGCGCGGCCTCGCCCACCGGCTCGACGAGGTGCAGGGGCGGCTGTTTTCGCATCTCTGCGACGCCGATCTGGGCGATGCACGCTGCGGCGTGGCGCTTGGCGGCAGGATGCGGGCGGGGTGGGTGGCGGCGAGCGACGGCGCCTCCTGGCTGGAGGCCGAGGGGATCGGTGACGCCGCCGGCACCTTCGCGCGCGGGCTCCTCACCTTCACCTCCGGCGAAAACGCCGGCCGGAAGGTGGAGGTGGCGCGCCATGCCTTCTCCGAGGTGGGGACGGGCCGGGCCCGCTTCTCGCTCTGGCAGGCGATGGAGAAGGAAATCGCGACCGGCGATGGCTTCACCGTCACGCCGGGCTGCGACAAGCGCTTTGCGACCTGCCGGGACCGCTTCGCCAATGCGCAGAATTTCCGCGGCTTTCCGCATATGCCGGGCAACGATTTCGCCTGGGCGGCGGCGGGCTGAAAGATGAGCCGGGACGAGATCGTCGCCGCCGCGCGCGGCTGGCTCGGCACGCCCTATCGCCACCAGGCGGCGCTGAAGGGCGTCGGCTGCGACTGCCTCGGCCTGGTGCGCGGCGTCTACGCGGAAGTGACCGGCAGGGCGCCGGAGACGCCGCCGCCCTATACGCCCGACTGGGCCGAGGCGAGGCGCGCCGAGACGCTGGCGGAGGCCGCGCGCCGGTATCTGACAGAGATCGAGCCGGCGACGGCGGAGGCCGGCGACATTCTCCTCTTTCGCTGGCGGCGCGACCTGCCGGCCAAGCATGCCGGCATCGTCAGCCGGCCGGGCTGGATGATCCACGCCCATGACGGGGCGTGCGTCGCCGAGGCGCCGCTTGGCATCTGGGCAAGGCGCATCGCCTACGCCTTCCGCTTTCCGGACCTGGAGGAATAATGGCAACGCTCATCCTCGGCGCGGCCGGGGCGGCCTTCGGCTCGCTCTTCGGCGGCGTCGGCCTCATCGCCGGGCGCGCCGCCGGCGCGCTCGCCGGCTATGCGCTCGACAACGCCCTCTTCGGCACGAGCCGCGGGCTGGAGGGCCCGCGGCTCTCCGACCTCACGGTGCATGGCTCGACCGAGGGCGCGCCCGTCCCGCGCGTCTACGGGCGCGCGCGGCTCGCCGGCCAGATCGTCTGGGCGACGGATTTCGAGGAGGTGGTGTCGACGACGACGAGCTCTTCCGGCGGCAAGGGCGGGCCGCGCGTCACCTCCACCGAATACAGCTACTTCGCCCATTTCGCCGTGGCGCTCTGCGAGGGCAGGGTGGCGCGCATCGGGCGCATCTGGGCCGACGGAAAGCTGCTCGACCGGGCGGGGCTCAACATCCGCATCCATCTCGGCACCGAGGACCAGGAGCCGGACCCGCTGATCCTGGCGCGGACGGGCGCGGCGCCCGCCTATCGCGGCATCGCCTATGTCGTCTTCGAGCGCCTGCCGCTCGCCGCTTTCGGCAACCGCATCCCGCAGCTCTCCTTCGAGATCATCCGCCCGGTCGGCTCGATCGAGGACTGGCTTCGCTCGGTCGCGGTGATCCCGAGCGCCGGCGAGTTCGTCTACGATCCCGAGCCGCGGCTGAAGCTCGTCGGCGGGGCGCTGCCGGCCGCGCCGAGCGGGCCGGGCGCGGTGACGGGCTCCGATTCCGGCACCTATGAAGGCGAGAACGTCCATGCCGAGCGCGACCGGTCCGACTGGGACGTCTCCATCGACGAACTGACGGCGCTCTGCCCGCGCCTCCAATGGGTGACGCTCGTCGTCGCCTGGTTCGGCACCGATCTGCGGGCCGGCGAATGCCTGATCCGCCCGATGGTCGACAACAGAGCGAAGATCGTCACCGGCGGCGACTGGCTGGTCAGCGGCCTTTCCCGCGAGGAGGCCGCCGAGGTCTCGCATTTCGCCGGCCGGCCGGCCTATGGCGGCACGCCGAGCGACGCTTCGGTGATCCGCGCCATCCGGGACCTCAAGGCACGCGGGCTGAAAGTCTCGGTGCTGCCCTTCATCCTGATGGACGTGCCGCACGGCAACGCGCTCACCGATCCCTGGACGGGCGGCGAGGGCCAGCCGCCCTATCCCTGGCGCGGGCGCATCACCGGGACGCGCGCGCCCGGACTTGCCGGCTCGCCCGACAGGACGCCCGCGGCGGCCGCCGAGGTGGGGGCCTTTCTGGGCAGCGCCGGGCCGGGCCATTTCTCCGCCTCGGGCGAAACGGTGAGCTATTCCGGCCCCGCCGAATGGCGCTACCGCCGCTTCATCCTGCACCACGCCTTTCTGGCCGCCGCGGCGGGCGGCGTCGACGCCTTCGTCGTCGGATCGGAGATGAAGAGCCTGACGCGGCTCCGCGCCTCGGCGAGCGCCTATCCCTTCGTGGACGCGCTGCGCACGCTCATCGCCGAATGCCGCAACATCCTCGGCGGCGGCACCAAGTTCTCCTATGCCGCCGACTGGTCGGAGTTCTTCGGCCACCAGCCGCAGGACGGTTCGGGCGACGTTTATTTCCATCTCGACCCGCTCTGGGCGGAGGGCGATTTCGTCGGCTTCGACATGTACTGGCCGCTCGCCGACTGGCGCGGCGAAAGGGGGCATGCGGACGAGGCCTCCGGCCGCTCGATCTACAATCTCGATTATCTGCGCGCGGGTCTCGCCGGCGGCGAGGGCTTCGACTGGTACTACGCCTCCGATGCCGACCGGCTGGCGCAGGCGCGCACTGAGATCACCGACGGGGCGGCGGCAAAGCCCTGGATCTTCCGCTACAAGGACATCGAGAGCTGGTGGCGGTACCACCACTACGACCGCCCCGGCGGCGTGGAGGCGGCAAGCCCGACCGCCTGGGTGCCGCAATCGAAGCCCTTCTGGATGACCGAGATCGGCTGCCCGGCGGTCGATATGGGCGCCAACCAGCCGAACGTCTTCTTCGACCCGAAATCCGTCGAATCCGGTCTGCCGCATTTTTCCAGCGGCGAGCGCGACGACCTGATGTCGCGACGCTTCCTGGAGGCGGCGCTGACCGGCTACGACCCCGCCCATCCGGACTATGCCGGCCTCAACCGCCAGGCGGCGGGCGGCTGGATGATGCTCGATCCGGAGCACATCAACGTCTGGACCTGGGACGCGCGGCCCTACCCCTGGTTTCCGCTCCTCGACAATGTCTGGGGCGACGGGCCGAACTGGCAGCTCGGCCACTGGCTGAACGGCCGCCTCGGCGCCATGGACCTCGCCCGGCTGATCGAGGCGGTGCTGAAGGACCACGGCTTCGCCGACTACCGCATCGAGGACGTCAACGGCCTGGTGGAAGGCTTCGTCGTCACCGAGCGGCTTTCGGCGCGCGACACGCTGGAGGCGCTGCTTGCCGCCTACGGCGTCGACGCCGCCGATGCGGGCAGCGTGATCCGCTTTCGCGGCCGCGAGCGGCCGGCCGACGCTGTCGTCGAAAAGGGCGAGCTGATCGACGAGCCGGACACGCCGCTCCTGACGCTGACGCGGGCGCAGGAGAGCGAGCTTGCCTCCGAGGTGGCCGTGCGCACGCTTTCGCCCGGCAACGACTACCGCATGGCGACGGCCGCGACGCGCCGCCTTGCCGGCACCAGCCGGCGGATCACCACGATCGACCTTGCCGTCGTCGCCGCCGACGGGGATGCCGAAAGGCTCGCCGAGAACGTCCTTTCCGACATCTGGGAGGGACGCGAGCACGCCGCCTTCTCCCTGCCGCCGAGCCGCGCGGCGCTGGAGCCGGGCGATGCGGTGACGTTTGCCGCCGGCGGTTCAGAGGGTGGGCGGGCGCGCACGCTGCTGATCGAGCGGATCGCCGAGGGCGAGATCCGCGAGGTGACGGCGCGGCGGGTGGCGCTCGGCCGGCGCGGCACCAGCGCCGCTTCCCCGCGCGAGGCCGGCGTGCCGGCCCAGCCGGTCTATGGCCCGCCGCTCGTCCATCTTCTGGAACTGCCGCCGCCACCGGACGGGGCGGCGCCGGAGCAGACGCGGATCGCCGCCTTCGCCGAGCCATGGCCGGGAACGCTCGCCGTCTATGTGGCGCAGGAGGGGAGCGGCTACCGGCCGCTGACCAGCCTGACGCGAAGGGCCATGGCCGGCCGGCTCGATGCGCCGCTCCGTCCCGGCCCGCTCGGTCTCTTCGACCGGGGCAACGCCATCGAGCTGACGCTCTTCGGCGGCGTTCTTTCCTCGCTGCCGGAGATCGATCTTCTGGCCGGCGGCAACCTTGCCGCCATCCGCTCGGACGAGGGGAGCTGGGAGGTGCTGCAATTCGGCGAGGCCGAGCTTGTCGGGGCGGGGCGCTACCGGCTGACGAAGCTCCTGCGCGGGCAGGGCGGCAGCGAGGCGGCGATGGCCGCCGGCGCTTTTGCGGGGAGTGCCTTCGTGCTTCTCGACGAGGCGGTGCGACCCCTGCCGCTGGGTCTGGGCGCGCTGGGACGCACGCATCTCCTGCGCGTCGGCCCGCTCGCCGACGACCACGCCTCGGCGAGCTTTGCAGAGCTCGCCGTGACGCCTGAGGGCAGGGGACTGAAGCCCTTTTCGCCGGTGCATCTTTCGGCCCGGCGCGTGGCGGAAAGTGGAGACCTCGCCATCGCCTTCATCCGCCGGGCCCGCTTCGGCGGCGACGGCTGGGAGCTTTCCGAGGTGCCGCTGAACGAGGCGCGCGAGGCCTACCGGCTGGAGATCCTGGAGGGGGGCGAAGCGCTTCGCACGGTCGAGCTCGATACGCCGGCCTTCACCTATTCCGCCGCGGACCAGATCGCCGATTTCGGGGCGCTCCAGCCCTCCTATGCGCTGCGCGTGGCGCAGCTCTCCGATCTTCTGGGTCCGGGCTTTGCGCTGGAAGGGACGATCCATGTCTGAAACAGGCCGCCTTGCCCTGCCGCTGATCCTCGGCGCGCAGGCGCAAAAGCACGTCACCCACAACGAGGCGCTGGCGATCCTCGACCGCCTCGTCTCAGCCTTCGTGAAGGGCCGGGACCTTGCCGAGCCGCCGGCCGCGCCGGCCGAGGGCGAGGCCTGGCTGGTCGCGGAGGGGGCGGGGGGCGACTGGG
>NZ_NSLC01000016.1 GCF_020144925.1 Afifella sp. IM 167 | reverse complement strand
CACTCTCGAGGGCAGACCGCGATGGCGCACAGCGCGCCATCGCGGTCGCGCGCAGAAAACCCGCGCGTGCACGAATAGAGGAGGAAGAAAACGGACAAGCCCAGACGGATGGCCGTAAGCCGGATCATCCGGCGAACGACGCGCGGAGGTTGCCGCGGGTGGATGATCCGCAAGGGCAGAAGCGCCACGCCACGCACAGCGGCGAGCGAGCCGCTAGATCAGCGCCTTAGAGAAAGGGGATCTCGGACGAAAGTTTCGACGGCGGCGGCGACCGAATGCCCGGGTGCACAGCCGTGCCGCAAACACGCAGACCCATCCGGCGTCGGCGCAAACGTCAGCGGCTTAGGCGGTGGTACTCCCTAGGGGACTCGAACCCCTGGAGCTCATAAGCCATTGATAGGAGGCCGGATTTTTCGTAATTTTGGGCCGCCTGTGATCGTGGATGTATACAGAATTTCGCCGGGCTCGGCAAGATCGCGGGTGCCCGGAAATGATTTCAACCGCAATGACTACATGTTCTTGACTCTGCTCCGAAGCGGTAAACCGTTGCCCCAGCAAACGCATCACCGAGGCACGGCCGCCCCGAGTTGCTACCTCCTGAGTACAACAAATTACGCCCCGCAAACGGACCCTAGGCTCTCCGCTCCAGAACATCGCGCAGCAGTCTATGCATAGACGCCATAGCGACTGCATACTCCGGCTTCTCCCCCGATAAAAGGAACTCTGAAATATACGGCACGTCCCGAATACGTAGCCTACGCTCGTTTGTCTCCAACTTTCCCTCGAACTCCCGCAACACCTGACGGATAAACTCGTCAATTCCCTTGAGCTCAGAACTAAAGTTTAGCCCGCAGTATGCCCGACCATCACGCGTCGGCTCCCGCCGAAGATCCTCAACCATCAATTGAGCATCGCAAAGATCCTCAACAAGGCGCCAAACGCGCGCATTGAAAACCAATAGGTCCCCATCCGCGCTGCTATTCAATATCAAGAGCCGCCTCGCCCGCTGAAGTGCATGGAACGCTCGAAGAGTCTTCTGACGGTACTCTTCCAGCCGTAGTGTATCCCTCTCGGCCGCAACATCTGCACCTTTTACGCTGCGATAAACCAACACCACACCACCGACGAGGCCCGTAATCAGAAATAATTTAAACACCTCTAGTGTTGCATCACCCAAATCGTCATTATCGAGCCACCTATACAAAACCGCACAAACAACTACGCTTAACCCCGCCAAGGAAACCCCGAGAACGACATCCCTCTTCATCTCATTCTTCCATTTCATTTCGGGCTACGACGAACACTTCAGGTAATACAACCCGACTCGAACGGCTCGGACGCATTACGGCCGATGGGCAATAAGGAAGCGCCTCATGTCTTAATCCTGGACATACCAGACACAATCTGACAGAGGAGGCGCGTATATTGTTTGGGGCTAAGTTCTGTAATTCGAAGAAGTCGCAGAGAAAAAACCGTCGCCCCATAAAGGTAGTTACTCATCGGTTCATCCGGAAAATTGCGCATCGCAGCCTGGCGCACCCGTAATATCAATCGATACATCTCAGGAAGATCCGGCTTGTCCCCAATTCGCTCTTGCAACACGTCCGCTGAAGAGATTACCCCTTCGCACTCGATGCATGTTTTACCATCATCCGGCGCATCGGAATAATACAACCGTATACTGCTTTCAAATGTGACAAAATCACGAAAAACGTGTTTTCTCCCAGTCGACTGGAAGTCGATGAACGTAAGCTCAGTTCCCGAAATCATAATATTATTACTATTAAGATCTCCATGGCAGATGGTTTCGATAAACGCACCACGTCCAACCGCAAATAGTTCGGTGCTCGGCTCCTTGATCGTTACGCCTAGTTCCCGGAAGTGGACTATCCCGCTGTCACTCGTATCCGCACCTAAGTACCTCTGGGCGTGGCGGCGGAACTGGCTCCCACATTCAGCAAGCGATTTGGTCGTAAAATATTCCTTTGAGTAATGAGCCGATATCTGCGTACTACCACTTTCCGTACACAGCCGCTTGGAGTACCATGTCTGATAACTAGGCGAGAAAATCTGATCGACGACTTGAATGACCGCTTTCGAATCGCTCTTCAAAAGCGCGTCCGTCACGCTATTAAAACTGTGCCCTGCGCTATGCACGAACGAATAACAGACTGCGGACCAACCTTTTACGCGCCCGTCACCCAGTAGGTCGACCCTCCAGCGATAGGGAAGAATCCACTTAACATATTTCTTATAGTTCGCGGCCTCAACCAATGCTTGGTCATCCCGAGAGATTTTGAGCACAGCGGGAACCGTCCGGAGGCCGCTTTTGGGGCACTCGATATCCATTCGGAAGACGTAGCTTCCACTAAAGCCACTAGTGATCGGCGACAGCCTGACCGAGGTGGGATGAAGGGCCATGTCGAACTCGCCAGGCGCATACACCACCTGTGCGACAAGCGAGTTCAAGGCGCGATCATCAGCCCCATTCTTGAAGTCGTCGCCTTTAAGGTTTGTTAGGTCCGATTCAGGCGCGACAAACACGTCCACATCCTGATTCATACAGCCTAGAAATTGCTCCGTTACGACGCGGTCGGTCTCCTTCTCCGCCCGATTTAACATGTTCTTGTCGACATACATATCAAAGGACGGATACAGGACCGACGTATCCCGATAGGATATTTCTTGCCGAGAATTTCCTATAACTACCAAGTCTGGAAACTCTTCCTTAAGTCGTTGAATCCAGAGCAGCCCACGCTTCGGCCCCACGGAATATATATCAGATATAACAACGTGAATACGTTCAATGCCACCGCGAGATCTGATAAGTTTCTGCGCGGGTCCCTGCCCGTCCGCGTGAGTCGCATGCATATTGTAACCGCAAAGCGAAAAAAGACGTTTATATTTTTCCACCTGATCTTCAAACAACTTACATTTATCTTCGATAATGACGACATTCAGTTTTCGCATCGTCTATCCATTCATCGGTATGGAAAACTCGATAACAACGGGAGCACCGCCCGGATCTTCGTCCACCGTGACAAATCCACCCACGGACCGAACGAGAAGCCCGAGTATGTAGGCACCGTAATGCCGCGTAGACCCACTCTCGTGCGTCTTCAGGATCGGCTTAAGACACATGGTTTCTAAAACGCCGGGCGCAAAATACCCGAAGGTCTTAAACCGAATTCGAAGTATGGTTTCGGCTTCATCTGCATTTCGATAGCGTGCTGTGTTCGAAACGATGATTTTATCTCTCCGTATGTCAGAGTGATCCTCCACGTTCTTTATGAGATTCCGTATTATAACCGTTACGGTATCATAGACCGAATCGGGAAGTCGCGGCCTACCAACGATATTGAACTCGACGATATCTAAAACGTCAGAGACAATATCCTCTGACTCCTTGCTATAAAAAGAGCGTACCCATTGCTCAAACCACGGACGCAGGCTAGACAGCTCGCCTTGTTCGATCGGAATTACACCGGAATTATCGCGAAGAAATAAGTCGCGAAGTATAATCTTTTGTTCCGAATTGAATATATCTGTATCCAGGTAGTTCTCTAGCTCATGTAACGGATCCGCGAAACGGGTTAGAGCGCGATACCAATTCATGTCGAACGACTGAAAAAACTGGCGATATAGATGTTCAAGGGAGTCGCGATACGAAAGGAGAAATTCGATGTCCTGGTCGAATCCATTCCGCACTGGACTTTCGAGATTCATCGTACCAATCACAGTCGTGCCAAAACGAAACGGAAGGCATATTTCTGACCTAGATGTTTGTCGTACTCGAAGCGACTTTTCTAAGCCATAATTCTTGTATCGAGACGGGATAGAGGTGTTTAAATTTCGGATATAAGTGAACTCATCCCGTTCATTGCCGACAAGAAATGTAAAGGCATTGACACTTGTGCGGAAGGCGGACAGAGGTATATGTTTTCGCTGGTCATCGTCTAGCGAGTCATATGCCTCCGCGGCTAAAGTGTTATCTCCCGCAATTAATTCAAGGCTATTACGAGCAGAATTATAGAGGCGAACAGTGAGTGAATGGCAGCGCAATACAGAGAAAAGGTCATCAAGTCGCGCTCTCAATGCTTCATCGAACAACTCGTGGATCCGAGTTTTTGTCAGATCCTCCCTGAGGGCAGCATCGCTGCCGCTTCTCTTTGCAAGAAGTTGTATTTTTTTCTTCTGACGGTATGAGTCGGAGAATGCTGAAGAGAATGCAGCTATTGAGTGCACGTCTCGGTTTTTCAGCTCTGCGTCTGGAAGGAATACGTAAAAATAGCGTTCTCCCTTGCGCTCCCCGCCTATCGATATTGGTTGAATAATCGCTCGCGTAGTTACAATACCGACAGCGGCTGTTATATTGCTGGCATAGATGTATTCTAGTTCTGCAATGCGTAGACATAGCTCCGAGAAAACATTCTCAATAAAGCCGATCTCTATGCGCTCGTCGTGTGAATAGGTGTGAAGATTCGCTTCAGCGAAGTGACCCTGTATCCGGGCGAGCGCTGCGCTCTCGATTGATTGCCTGTGTCCGTCATATACGTTGTCGGACTGCAAATGGACGTTCCAAGCGGTGAGTACTCCCTCACTTGACAGTCGGATCAGAAGAGCCCGCGCGCGAAGCTGCTGCGAAATCGCCGCTCCAGACGCACCGAGTACTGACACAAATTCCTCTTGCGTCAATCCGTGCACGATGCTTGAGATCCGCTGAGCGATACGAACGTTTTGGCTCAATATTAAGTTAGTCGCATTGGCGCTTCTGCGGCTGATGAGAGATACGCAGTCTAGGAGGGTACGAAACGCCTTCCGCTTCCGCGAAGTCGCAGGGCTCTTTATTACAAAGTGCTCGCTGAATAAGGCTTGGGGATCGTTTCTCAGATGCGCCACGTCCCCATCAAATCCCGCCTTCTTCTGGAGAGACGAGGAGGGCGCGAAGGTGATCGTACCATCTTCCCCGCTCTGATAAAAAGACAGGGAAGGGTTGACACGATTTCCGTGCACCCATAGCCCCAGAATCTCGCAGTTGGCGAACTCAACTGCTTGCACGCACGATTTGATATCCTCCTTTGTCAGGAGCCCGTCGGTGCGGACCGAACTGCGGACTTTATCGTGCAGTTTTGCGATCTGATTCGCGAAGGTCAAATCTCCCAAGTCTATCGGCGAGAGGGGATTCCGTGTTGCCGGCGGAAGCATAAATTGTAATCATATGAGTTCTTCCGGACTACAGTCAAGCGTGCCCCTTCGAGCAAGTCGTCGCGCTCGTCAGCAGGCGCTCAGCGGTCGCTGGTTCCCGGCGTCAGCAGAGCATCTCCGCCTCAGCCTCTTTGTTGAGGTTGAAGTAGGTGAGGTCCGTCTTCTTCGGTGCTTCGATGCTAAGAATGGACGGTAAAAATGACAAGTGGTCGATTGGTCCTAGCGCTAGTGCTCCCGTAGTACTTCTTTTGCACTTCGAATGGGCTCTCCTGCCGTGAGGCATTCGGTAGCGGGTTTGCAGCCGGTGTGGGAAAGCCCGCCGTTTCCGCAGAGGACGGAACGTCACGGAAATCATTTCCGCCGAGCTGCCTTAGGGGCTCCACAATGGGAAGAAGACAAGACGGCCGTGAGGGGAACGGCGCCTCATACTAGCCGAGAGGAAAAGCGGCCGCTTGAGGAATCGAATGAGACCTGACGATAATCTGCCATCCGTCACTTCGCTGGTTTTGTCTTGGCTCGCCCCGATTATATGATGCATTTCACTGAACTTCACCGCCACTTCGTTCGCGTCGATACCGACAAGGAAGAGAGCCTTAGTATCGGCCTGCATTTCGGGCGCAAGACGGGCAGATGGCTCGATTGGGACGCGCTTCTTGAATTTCAGCGTGTCGTTCTCCTGGCCGAGGCGGATAGTGGAAAGACCTCGGAATTTCGGGCTCAGGCTCGCCGTCTGACGGAGCGAGGCAAAGCGGCGTTCTTCGCTCGTATCGAGGATCTCCCCGAAGGTCTGAGCATAGCCCTCGAAGGCGACACCGCCCCCGAACGCTTCGACACCTGGAAGGAGGATGGCGAAGAGTTGGGATGGTTCTTTCTGGATTCAGTCGACGAAGCGCGGCTCACGCAGGTCCGATTCGACAAGGCTCTAAGAAGGTTCAGGAGAGAAACCGGTCCGCATCTCGAGCGAGTGAACGTCTTCGTCTCCTGCCGGGTGAGCGACTGGAAAGGTCGATCGGACCGAGATCAGATCAATGAAATCCTTCCTGCCAAGATGAGGGCCGTGCGGGACCGAGGCGAGGATGAGCAAAAGGATCCGCTGCTAGATCCGGTCTTCAAGGAGCGAAACGCTACGTATCCTCGTGTCTCTGGCTCGAAGGAGCAAGACACACACGAATTGCTGACCGTCCGTCTGGTACCTCTCGATAATGCCCAGCGGAAGGAATTGGCGCGATACGAAGGTGTCGAGGATCCGGACGCGTTCATCGGAGCAATCCAGCGAAGCGGCCTGGCATCGTTATCAGATCGGCCCGGAGACATCATAGCCCTCGCCGGCTACTGGAAAGATCATGGGCGACGGTTTGCCAGCTTGTCCGAGATGACCGAGTATTCGGTCACTGTGAAGCTCGCTGAAGAGAACGAGGAGCGGGCGGACAGCGGCGAGTTGAGCCCGGAGGAGGCGTTCCGAGGCGCTGAGCGGATAGCGACCGCGCTCACTTTTGGCAAATCATTGAGCCTCCGCAGTGGGGACGTGGACCCGGCCTTTGCCTCCGGTGCTATCGACGTGAGGGACGTACTCCCGGATTGGACGCCCGCCAAACGTGCCACACTTTTGCGCCGAGGGCTCTTCGCACCGGCCACCTATGGCCGTGTCCGTTTTCATCACCGCGGGACACAGGAATATCTCACCGCACGCTGGCTGAAGAGGATGATCGATGCAGGGTGCCCTGCGTCTGAGATTCGTCGGCTTCTCTTCGCGGAACCTTACGGTGTGGAGACCGTCCTCCCGTCGCTTCGGGCAGCCGCTGCATGGCTCGTCCAATTCGATCCTTCCTTCGCCCACGACATCGTCCGGCGTGAGCCTCTAGTGCTTATCCAGGAGGGCGATCCGGGGTCACTCGCGCTTTCCCTTAGGGTGAGCATCATTGAGGCCTTCGCCACCCGCCATGCGAGAGGCGAGATCGGAAACGACAGGGTTGAGCATTTACAGATGGCGCTCTTTGCTGACCCTTCGCTCGGATCTGCGATCAGATGTGCCTGGGACAAGAATGACCGCACGTCGTTCCGGCAAGACCTCTTGGAGTTGATTGAAGCAGGATCGATCGAAGACTGCATAGACTTGGCGCGTTCGGCAGCTCTAGACGAAACTTCAGACGAGGTTTCGCGGATTTTTGCTATCCGAGCCTTGTTCTCCTGCTCCGACCAAACTGGGTTGGCGGAGGCTGCTGAATGGCTGAAGAGGGCGCCCGCGCCTGGAGAGCAACTCGCCTGCAACTGGGCGTTCGAGCTGTTTCCGGCACATCTGGCTGTCGCAGAACTCATAGGAGTCATGCGGCGTTCGCAGCCAACGCAGAGCTACACGAGCGGGTTCGGCTATCTTTTGACAGAATTCTGGGCGCGCTGCCCCGATGACCTGACACGTGTCCATCTGTGCGAGGGTCTCGGGACACTCTGTCTAGAACGGCCTTTCAAACATGACCATGAGCGAATCTCAAAGCATTCGGCCAAGCTGACTCATCGTGTGCACAAGCTCGCGCGGCTCGCAGTTGAGCGACTTCGGCACAGGGCAGATGCTCACCGTCTTGTTCCTCTCCTGATGGCCTGCGAACGTATCATCGAACGAGACTCGTTTGATGACGAGGAAGCACAAACGGCCGTCCCCCTTCCCGCGCTCGTTTCACAAGTGCCGGGCCTCAAGCAAGCGCTCTTCTGGGCCGACGTCCACGAAGTTCGGAGGAATGAAGCAAAGATCGAAGCGATAAGAGTGCGGGATATTCTTCTCGCCGGGGAACCAATTTGGGAACTGGATCAGGCGGACCGGATATGGCTAGAAGATGCGGTTCGGGAACGAGACCTCGAAGCTGATCGACGGATCGCGCTGCATGCGATCGTCATGCTGATGTGGAAGGAGCGGCTGGAAAGCAGCGGACCAGCGGAATTCTCGGAAGAGCAAAAAGCCGATCTCCGACATTTGGTGGAGATCGGGAAGGGTGGGACAGACCTCCTTGCCGATCTCGAAACGTACCTTTCTCCAAGTCCCTCAAGAACCGAGAAGACGGATTGGGAAATCCGCTCTGAAGCACGGCGAGAAAAGCAGCGACGGAAGGAAGCCACCGCAAAGGAAGGGTGGCGAACGCTCCGTGACCGGCTGAACGCGAACCCGTCGATTCTGACGAACGCGGACGAACTCGTCGGCTGGGGGCGATCCGCTCAGGATATGTGGTGTCTTACGAAATGGCTTGAGAGCAGAAGCAACTCGGTCGCTCTGAGCGCGGCACTCGAATGGCGTCTCCTCGAAGAAGGCTTTGGTCGTGTCGTCGCCGAAGCCTATCGCGACGGCATCTCAATGCTTTGGCGCCTCATCGATCCTGTGGCGCCTGTGTATGGTGCGGGCGGACACGTCACCACCAATAGGCCATCCGTCCTCGCCTTCGCCGGTATTAGCGTTGCGGCTCAGGAAGACCCTGAATGGGCGGCAAAGCTTTCAGAGCCCGAAGTCGGCCAAGTTCTGAAACACCTTCAGCGAACGGACGGCGGCTACCCAGTATGGTTCGAGCAATTCGCCGCTGCTCGCCCAGAGAAGGCGCTCCCGGTGTTCCAGGCGATGGTCACGGCGGAATGGTCGACTACAAACAGGATCGGATGGCCGGTCTTTTGGACATATGGGGCGAGCGACGGGATCATACCCGCTTCATTCACGACGATCCTTCTCGATGTCATGCTGTCGGAGCAGCCAGGTACCCACGATGTTGCCAAGCTAGGGATCGGCATCATCTCGAAGGGCGGTCTCAATGCCGAAACCCTTAATCGTCTCCGATCCGTAGCTATCCATCGCTTCAATGCTGCTTGCGGCGAAGGAGACCTCGAATGGGCGCTGCATCATCTCGCCTTCCTGCTGCAGGTCGCGCCCGACGACGGTATCGAGACACTCCTCGGGTGGCTTGACGCAGAGGGCAGAGAACCGTTCGAACAGGGCGATCCGCCACAGGCCGTCATGGTTCCAATTGGCAAAGAAGAGGCAGGGCGGAAACGTTGTCTCACGAAGGCGGAACGAATCCTTGGGAGCTTGTTCTCCCAGCACTCCGATCGGTTTTATTGCCAGAAAGCGCTGAAGGAAGGCCCAGTCGCTAGTCTTTCTGCTCTCGTTCATACCGCCTACCGCTTCGTTCGCCGCGACGACGACGTCGTGCACCAAGGAGGGTATTCGCCCGACGCAAGAGACAATGCCGAGGAGGCCCGGGGAGCGGTCCTGACGGCGTTGACAAATAGGAAGTCCAGTGAGGCCTACGCGGCTGTACGCGGCCTCATCGACGATCCGAACATGGGGCTGTCCACAAAGCGCCTTGCTGAGATCGCCCATAGTATGGCGGAACGAGATGCTGAGCGCCCCCCTTGGAAGGCGGAGGATGTTCTCTTTCTCGAGCGAACTAAGGCAGCTCCCGGTAAGACTGGACCCGAGCTCTATGCCATCGTTTGTGGTGCGCTTGCGGAAATAGCGTCGGATCTTCGGGGTGAGCGATCTGACGCCTTTCCGAGGAAGATGGTGGCTTCTGCAAGTCACGAGGAAGAGGTCCAAAAATGGCTGGTACATGAACTCAAGCGACACGCCAAGAACCGCTATTATGCATACCGTGAGGCCGAAATCGCCAAAGGCGACAAGCCTGACATAATTACATCCTCAACCTCTGCTTCGCTCGAGGTTGCAGTCGAAGTGAAGCATGCAAACAAGGGCTGGTCGATTACAGAGCTTGAGGTTGCGCTGACCGACCAGTTGGCGCGGCGCTACCTGAAACCTGATAATCGTCGACACGGTGTGCTGGTGATTTCGCTCCACCAGGCAAGGACTTGGCGTGACCGCGCAACGAATGCGTCCGTGACGTTCGAGGAATTGATCGGGCGGCTGAATGCGCTGGCGAGCACGCTGACTGAGAATGACAATGGACCGATCACGGTCTCGGTTATCGGTCTGGATGCAACGGAAGAGCGGCTTGCCTAGGTCGGTAGCAGCGCCCAAGAACACGAGAGCGAGCCAGGAACGACACAGGTCGGGTCAGGCGCGGTCGTGGCCGATAGCCCCCTCTACGGCAAGGATGGACGTAGCGCGGAGATAATTTCGGCGCTACCGACGGCGTGTCGGTTCGCCTAGATCTATGGGAGGGTCAGACATGGCGGCCAAGAGTGCGGCCGAAACCGCGCAGGAATTTGCCCAGGGCGCGCTGAGCGCAACCCCGGTGATCATTCTCGGGAGCGGTGCATCGGCGGCCCACGGCGTGCCAGGCATGGGCGCGCTAGCAACGCATCTGACGGGCGCCACGCCGCCCGCGGCGTGGACGGCGGAGGAGAACAAGGAGTGGGCCGCCTTCCTGTCCTATCTCAAGACCGGAACCGATCTCGAAAGCGCATTGCAGGCGGTCCGTCCGACCGAGCGGCAAACGCATTTCATCGCCAGCGGTACACGAGAATTCCTACTGCCCTCTGATCTGGCCGTGCTGTCGGCGCTGCTGGCGGACCGGCACCATCTCCCCCTATCGAGGCTCTATAGGCACCTCTTCGACAGCACCCACACCACCATCCACGTTGTCACGCCCAATTACGATCGCCTCGCCGAGTATGCCGCCGACGCCGCGGACGTCAGCACCTTCACAGGGTTCAATTACGGCTATCTCCAATCGCGCGCGCGAGATCCTAAGACGCGGATCACGATCAGGGGGCGCGAGACGCGCACGGTCGCAGTCTGGAAGGTTCATGGCTCGCTCGACTGGTTCCAGAACGCCGCCCAGCAGATCATCGGGATACGCAGCGCGCTTGCCGTCCCGCCCAACTATGCGCCGCTCATGATCACGCCCGGAATCGAGAAGTATCGGCTGACCCACGGCGAGCCCTTCCGGACGATCCTTGCGTGCAGCGACAATGCGCTAGAGAATGCCCGTGCCTATTTTTGCGTGGGCTATGGCTTCAATGACGAGCATGTCCAAACGAAGCTGATCGAACGCTGCGATCGCGATTCCACACCGCTCGTCGTGATCACCAAGGAGCTGACGCCGTCTGCCAAGGCTTTTCTGACAGGTGGGCGGTGTCGACGCTATCTCGCCATTGAAGACGGCCCGGCCGGCGCGCGAGCCTACATGCACGACGCGCCAGCGGGCTTTGTTCTCGACCAGCAGCTCTGGCGGCTCGACCAATTCCTCAATCATGTAACAGGGACAGCGGCATGAGCATCCTCGATTTCGCCGACGAAGAAGCTCTCGGGCGCGTCCAATCGGTCGACACGGCCACGGTTATCGTTCGTGTCGACGACGTTGAGGCGCTGCGCGCCCTCCAGGTCAACCGGCTGGTCGCGCTCCAAAGCAGTCTCGCCGGCCACAAGCTGATTGGCGTCATTCACAAGATCACCCGCACGGCGCTCGAAGAGGCCAAGGTGGCCGAGGTGGAACGGGGCGAGGAAGCCCATCCCGAAGTCAATCTGGTCCGGATCACGCTGATCGGCACTTTGCTGGATCGCGATGGGGGCCGCGCGAACATCTTCCGCCGCACCCTCGAAACCGTGCCGGAGATCGATGCCTACTGCTTCGCTCTCGAAGGCGAGAGGTTGACCCGCTTCATGGGCGTGATCTCGGAAGTGACCGGAGGCGCTCAGCGTCTTTCGCTCGGCGCTTATACGCTCGATCCCAACGCCGAAGCCTACGTCAACGGCAACAAGCTCTTCCAGCGCCATGCACTCGTCGTCGGCAGCACGGGTTCCGGCAAATCCTGGACGACCGCCCGGCTGCTCGAACAGGTCGCCGAGCTGGAGAGCGCCAATGCGATCGTCTTCGATATGCACGGCGAATATGCGTCGATGGCGGGCGACGGCTTCGTGCATCTCCGCGTCGCGGGGCCGGGCGACATAGAGGCGGGCAGAGGTCTCGACGACGGTGTGCTTCATCTGCCCTACTGGCTGATGAGCTACGAGGCGCTGGTCTCGATGTTCGTCGATCGCAGCGACCAGAACGCACCCAATCAGGCGATGGTCATGTCTCGCGCCATCGTCGAGGCCAAGACCGGTTTCCTGAAGGCTGGCGGGCATACCGAGGTTCTCGCCAACTTCACGATCGACAGTCCTGTGCCCTTCGCGTTCGCATCCGTCCTCGCCGAGCTAGAGCGGCTTAACACCGAGATGGTGCCTGGCACCCGAGCTGAAAAGCAGGGCGATTTCCACGGGAAGCTCAGCCGCCTGATCCAACGTCTCGAAGGCAAGCGCACCGATCGCCGGCTCGGTTTCCTCTTTCCGGCGCCTGGCCTCGCCGACAGCTACGAGTGGCTCGATAAAGTTGTCATGCTGTTGCTCGGCGGTCGGGCCGCAAAGAGCGGCCAGGGCGGCGTGAAAGTTATTGATTTCTCCGAGGTGCCGTCGGACATCCTGCCGCTGATCGTAGGTATGGTCGCGCGCATGGCGTTCCACGTCCAGCAGTGGAGTGCCCAAGGCGCCCGGCATCCGGTCGCGCTGTTCTGCGACGAAGCGCATCTTTACATTCCGCGGGACGCGACATCGGGGGCGGCGGAGAATGCGATTGCGACCTTCGAGCGCATTGCCAAGGAAGGCCGCAAATATGCCGTCGGTCTGGTGGTGATCAGCCAGCGCCCGGCGGAGGTGAACCGCACCGTCGTCAGCCAATGTAACAACCTGATTGCCATGCGCCTGACCAACGGCGATGATCAGACCGTCGTGCGTCGCTTGCTGCCGGACAGCTTGGGAGGGTTCGGCGACTTGCTGCCAGTGCTCGATACCGGCGAGGCGCTGGTAGTCGGCGACGCCATCTTGCTGCCGACGCGCATCCGCATCGCAAAGCCGGTCAATGAACCGCTCAGCGGGACGATCGAGTTCTGGGACCGCTGGGCCGATGCCGCGGCCGCTGCGGCGCTGGACAAGGCGGTCGAGAGTTGGCGTCGACAAACGCTCATAAAGTGATTTGAGTTGCAGCTATCGCTGCATTCAGATCTGTGCGGTTCGAGGAACCTGCCAGTGGCGTCGCCCGCAGAGGTTCTTCCGAGCACTGGTCATGCAATGGATCGGCAACACCGTCGGAAACGGTCCGGTAAGCCCCCCGTCCCCAAGTGTCTCGACTTCGGCAGCTTATCCGGCCTCGTCATCTGGTCCCGGTCCGGCCGGTCTGCCTGGATAACGGAAAGCGGTCCGCGAGACGGACCCGAAGTCTACCTCCGTGTCGGCAATCCAGGTAACGCCGTTTCCTCATGAATCAAAAATCTCGGTAACGTCGTTTCAGGTAGTAATGGGGGGAATCATGGCTGTTCGTCATCGGGAATCCCGTAGATGACACGCCGAAGATGGGGTTTGGCGCGGAAGTCCCAGCCGTCCTCGTAGCGAGCTACGATGTCGTCGAAACGGCGCCTTGCGCCTTCCTCGGAGAACTCCTGCTCTACCAGACGTTCGATCACCATCTTTCGGAGGCCCGCGAGCTGCTTCTCCTGGCCGGACTCGAGGGCGCCGGTGATCGCCCAATGCAGGACAATGCGGGCGACGTCATCGCGCGAGGGAATTCTCTCCGCCTTCTGCCGGGCGCGGTAGGCGCGCTGCTTTTCCTTCTGCTCCGGGCGGCGTGGCTTCGGCTTTCTCATGGCGCCAGCTTAGGTGGCGTGGCGGTCTCGTGCGACCCGAGCCGGTGACGCATGGGGGAAGAGATCGCCTGCATCTGCCGGGAGAAGTGATGCTCGGCGGTCCTCTTAGGATATCCTTGCTGCTGGCGTCACAGGCCCTCTCCGGCGAGTTCGTCATCTTCGAACAGGCGACGACCGCGCACGACAGGAGGCAGGCGACCGGGAAGAGAAGCTGCGTCGTGTGGTGCCTCGCCGGTCGTCACGGTCCTTTCTGCTTCCGGCCGGTGGGACCCCGGCTCTGCCGCAGGGAAGCGCTCCCGGTGGGACAACATCGGTCACTGCACCTCCTCTTCCGCCCGCCATCTGTCGCGCGCTGTCAGGAGCCGCTCCACCAGCCGCCGCAGAAGGCGGACGGAGCCGCCGGGCCATGCGGCGCGAAGCGCCGCCAGCTCCTCACCATCGAGTGGGATCGCCCATCGCCGGTCCAGTCCGCGCTCGACGATGATCTCTGCCATGAGCCGGTCGGCCAATGGAACGAGGTGCTCCGGTCCCGGCTCCGGGAAACGAAAGACTCTGAACCGATCCCTCAGCGGCGCCGGAAGGCTTTGGAGTTCATTCGCGGTGGCGATCCACACGACATTAGAGAGGTCTACCGGGGCCTGAATGTACGGGTCGTGCCAGTGCGCTGCCGACAGCGGTTCGAGCATCGGCAAAAGCGCGTCGAGAGCGTTCCCGTTGTGACGACCGGTGCCCACTTTCTCGATCTCGTCGAGAATGATGCTTGGAGAGGCGTGCCGGAAACGCCGGATGAGGCTGACCGGGAGCGAAGGCTCCGCCGACATCCATCTCCTTGCCGTCCCGCCGAGTGCCGCGTCGCCGACACCGCCGCATGAATAGGTTTCGTGCGGAAGCGAGAGGGCGTCGCAGAGCCGCTCGGCAAACCTTGTTTTCCCGGCACCCGGCTCGCCGACCAGAAGGATGGGCCGAAGCCTGACGATGTCCAAGGGCACGAGCTCGGAAAGGATCGCGGAAATAATTTCCGCGGCATGCGGAAACTCGTCCCTCAGAGCTTTTGAGACGGTCGCCAGATTCGGTCGTCGGGCAAGCCGCAGCCGCTTGTTCAGGAGCCGGGAGAACTCTCGCACCACCCGCTGCGAAGTCTCGACGTTACCAACGGCGCGGAAGACGACGAGGCCCGGATCTCCCGGTCGGAGGTCGCCAGCTCCGGCCTCGCCAGTATCGGGCGGCGATGACATGCCGACCCTGTCCGGCTCATAGACCCTTTTGAAGTACTCTTCGACGCGCCGGTAGAGGCGCCTTTCCCGCTCATTGAGAATGCGCTCCAAGAGATCGAGGCCGAGGTCGGTCGCGTCGTTCCGGAAACTCGAGCGCGGCCGGGAAGGCTGCCGGGCAAGCCGGTCGGCGGAAAGCGGCTCGTAACGCCCGGCATGAAGCAGCCAGCCGACGGCGGCGACCGCGTAGTCCAGCGCCTGATCCTGCGGCGTCTTTCGGTCATGCGCGCGCGAGATCGCCTCTCCGGCAATCCGCCATGGCGTGTGCCGGTCGCCGACGCAGGCGCGATAGTAGTCGAGCCGCATCGCCGCCTCTGACGCGTTGACCCGCTTCAGCTTCCCTGCACGCCGGAAAGCCTCCGAGGCTTCCTTGAGATCGTCGAGACTCGCGGAGACGGTCAGGATCGTCAGGTGCTTGCGCAGCGCCTGATGGTTCCCGCGATCGTCTTCCGGGATGAGCGGGTAGACGCGCTCCGCCCATGTCTGCACATCCGCCGAGATGTCGTTGCCGAAGAAGGGCATTCCGAGAATGAGCTCGGCGAGGTCGGGCAGATGCCGCCTTTCCTTCGCGGCCTTCTCGCGCCGGAACCACCTTCGCTCTCGCCGCTCCCGTCCTTCCGGATCCGGATCCGGCCAGACCGGGGAAGGCGGGTCGTCGTCGTCACCATCAGGACCCCGATGCCTCGCCAGATCAGCAAGGGCACTCTTTTTCTCTTTCTTGTCGTCGCTCATGAGCCCGTCTCCGTCTCGTCGGCGGGCAAGCCCAGCCGGTAGTACCTGGAGAGGGTTCGCACGAATCCGTGCCCTGGTGCGGCGACCCAGATAGCCGAAGTGAGGACTTCGCGCGTGCCGAGGAGCGGATGGCCGAAGACGTGACCGATGAGCGCCGTGCCGGGGATGGTGACGAAGGCCCACCGGTCGATGAGCGGTGCATCGACGAGGTCCTGCGGTGTCGGAATCCGGCCCTCATGTAGCGCGCGGAGGTCTGCGACGAGGCCCTCCGCACGCTCAAGGTCGCGACCGAGCGGCGTGGTGAATCCGTGTGGTTCGAGAATGTGCATGGCAGTCTCTTTCAAAAGGGGAGACGAGTTGTTCCTGCCGGACCGGCACAGCCGGTCCGGGTCGGTTCTTCTTTTGTGGAGCGGTGTGGAGCTGTGGGGACGGAGCCTTACTCGACGACTTCGAGGGAGCGCCACGGGTGGATCGGGCGCCACACATTGCTCGGCACATGCGATCCGGCGAGCACCCTGGCGGCGATGGACTTCGACCAGAACGCCACCGCAGAGGTGAGCCGCTGCCGGTCTTCCACTCCGGGGATCGGGGTCAGGACGCCGCGCTTCTCCAGGATCGCCCGGCGCACCCGCACGCTGCTCTCCTCATTGCCGCTCTCGCCGAGAACGCGGACCTCCGAGCCGGGCAACACGATGAAGAGGTTGTCGCACTCAAGCCCGCGCGCGAAGAGGTCTGCATAGGCGAGCTCCATCATCGGCTTCTTCGCCTGTTCCGGCGAGACGAGGGTGGGATCGACAGCTTCCGCATCGACGATGCCAAGCGCCGGATGACGGAGTGAGGGCTCCAGCAGCGGACAGCCGAGATCCCAAAGGAGCGGACGCTCCTGATCCAAGAGAGGCTCCGCAATGGCCGCGAAGACCGGGGGGAGCTCCGCCGCCTCGGGAGCTGCACCGACGAGTTTTGCCCGGCCGGAAGCGGCGATGAGGGCGGCGTACTTCGCCTGCCGGTGACGGGCCAGGTCCTTGGAGTTGAGGCCGCTCTTGGAGGTGACGACGAAGACCATTTCGACGAAAGCCTTGTCCTTGTCACAGCGATGCCGGGCCAGGCGCTTCATGACGTTGGAGGTCTCGCCGACATAGGCGAGCGTTTCCCCGTCTTCGCGGCCGACCAGGATGTAGGTCACTGCCTCACCCGTTTTGATGCCGAATTCGCGCAGCGCTTCGAACTTGCGGAACGGCACGCCGAAAGCGCGGGCGGTGCCGACCAGGTTCTCTGCAGAGCGCGCCGAAAGCGGACCGGACATCGCGTCCAGCCTGCGGATCACGCTGAGGCTGCTGAGGTCGGCGGCACAGAACGACATCGGCGCCAAATCTTCGGCGCTGAGGTTGAGGACCCCGCCTGCCGGTTCGTTCCCGGCTTCCGGCATCGCCTCGGCGTCGGTGCCGGTGGGAGCGGCGTCCGGCTGGGCTTCGGCAGCGCCGTTCGAGGCCGGTGCTGCTTCGGCCTCGGGATAGATGGCCGATTCCTCGGCGAGATCGTTGGGGGCTGCGGTTTCGGTGGCGGCGGTGGAAATGATTTCCGACATGGGTGTCTTCCTTAGATGTGGTTCTGGCGTGGAGACGACCGGAGAGAGCGGTCAGCGAACGGCTGGCGCCGCCGGAGGCCCGGGGGATTGGACAAGCGCGCACGGCCGGATAGAGGGATGGCGCCCGCAGCGGATCACTCAGAACACGCGCAGCCGCCGCCGTTTCCGGCCGCAGAGGTGGCCAGGTGGAAGGTTTCTGCAATGTCCGGAAGAATCCGCCGGGCGTCAGCCGTCGGCGAGCCGCTCTTCCCAATCGTCAGATCAGATGGAGAGGTCGATCAGGTGCGACGGTGCGCTGCACTGGGCGACACCGAAGGCGGTCCAGACAAGAGGACAAGAGACAAAGGGATTTCGAGAAAAGCCCGGTTCGGGCTACGAAGGCGATCAGCCATTGCAAGCACACTCCTGCTTGTGTGGTCAGGCCGCCGGTCGCTGTTGGCGCAGCGCCGGTGGCCGCTTCATGCCCTCGTCATCGAGAGCACGAGAACATATACCAGCTCCGATTTTGTACGTGAGCTCAGCACGTTAGTACATGGTTAACGGCCACCTGGCGCCGCTTTCTTTGCGCGGGATGGCCGTCGCTTCCGCGCCAGTCGGCGCGGTTTCGGTTCTTCGTCCGCGTCCTGGACCTGCCCTCGATACGGCGAGAGATCGAGGCCTTCCAGAAGCGGCAGGGTCGCGAGCCGCTCCACTTCCTTCCGGCGCAGGCTCTGCCAGCCATAGTGATCGTCGATGCCGCTCAGTGCGTGGCCGACCTGCAAATTCTCCATGCGCTTGTCGGTGCCGAGGGGGCGTCCCTCCTCGCGCAGCCAGGCTTTGGTGGTGTGACGAAGACTGTGGAAGACGCCCGCCTGCGGCAGGTGGATGCCGACCTCCTTCATCTGCCGCAGCATGCGCTTGGAAGCGGTATGAGCTGGCCATTTGGCGCGGTGAAGGAGATCGAAGATGAAGCCGTCGCGCCGACGTGCCCATTCCACAAAGCCAAGCTCATCGAGCGTCTTGTGAAGCGCGAAGACGCGCCGCCCGGCCTGCGTCTTGATCTGGCGCTCGACCGGATCGCCATTGTCGCTGGTCAGATCGGTGCGAAGATCGACCGTCCAATGCTCGCCGACACGCCGAAAATCCTGACCTTGCAGATAGACAAGTTCGGCGAGCCTCGCGCCGGTGAGCAAACCCAGAAGAGGCAGCCAACGATCGTCCGGCCGGGGGCAAGCAGCGGCAGCCGCGAGCCATAGGTTCAGATGCTCGACCTCGATGCCCTCACGCCGCGTCGGCCGACGCAGCGTTCTCGGCAGTGTCAGTTGAGCCTTCTCCAAGGGGCGGACGCTCTCGTGGTCGATCCGGGCCGTCCTCCAGAGCGTGCGCACCGCCGCGACATATTCATTGACAGTCGTGGTCGTGAGGAAAGGCAGTGGTTGTTGCAGACCGCTATTGGCCTCCGCGACCTGACGCAGGGGCAATCCCGCGAAGCGACGGCTCTTCGCCCAGTCGCGCGGAAGCCTGCCGACGACGGCGACGAAGTCTTGAAGGTCGGCGGAGCGGTACTCGTTGAGAGGCCGGTCGCCGACGATGTCGCCGAAGGCGCGCAGCGCGAGCTCGCGGCGCGCCACGAAGGAGCTCTTCGGCCCCAGCGCCTCACGCTTGCCCTTCAGGAACTCCGCCGCGGCCTCGCTGAAGAGCGGAACCGAAGGCTCCGATGGTTCCTCGTCGGGGGCGGCATCGGCGCTCTCCTCCTTGGCCGGTGAAGCCGCGGCTGCGCTGAGATCGACGACCGCCTTTTCCTTGAGCGCGAGGGCAGCCTCCTTCTCCTGAAGGCGCTGCTCCAGCTCTTTCAGTTTCGCTTCGTATTCCTGAAGGCTCTGGAATCTTTCGGCGGGCGCTTCGGCAAGCTCGCCGAGGGCGGAGGCGAAGTCTGAGCGGAGGGAGGTGTCGAAGCTTTTCTCGTCGTCGCCAACCATCTCACGTGCCTGCCGCAAACGCGTGAACCAGATTTCGGCCTGCCCGGCCAGAAGGCGCGCGCGGCGCTGCGCCTCCCGCTTGGGCAGGAAGCCGAGGGAGGTGCGCAGGGGAGTATGGCCCAAAATCGTTACCAGATCGGCCGGGATGCGGATCTGGAAGGTGGAGCCGGTGCCGCGGGTCAGAACATGCATCGAACGCCTGTGTACGAAGCTGTGTACGAAACAGGCGGACCGGGCCGAATTCCGGTTCAACATCAACGACTTAGGCGATGGTACTCCCTAGGGGAATCGAACCCCTGTTTCCGCCGTGAGAGGGCGGCGTCCTGGACCGCTAGACGAAGGGAGCGGCGGCAGCGGATATAGCGACAGGCTCACGCCGACGCAAGGCGCTTGGCGGCAAAGTTTTTCCCCGCTCTCGGGCGGCAGCGCCGCACCCTCCGGCAGCGGTGAGGGGCGATGGGAAGGAGCCGGGAGGCGGGCAAAGAAATAAAGCGCCGAAAGCCGAAGCGGCCGAACGGACAAGATGCCGGGAGGACAGGTCGGCCAAAAGGACAAGGGCCAGAGACTTGCGCCTCTGGCCCCTATCGGCAGATTGCCCGAAGGCAGGCTGCCTGATCCGCCGCCGTTCGTTCCTTCCGCAAGGGCGTGCCCGTTCGGAAGAAGCGCCAGTTCGGCGAATGTCGTGCCCGCTCGAACCTCTGGTCGGTTCTTTCCCCGCCCGTGAAGGCCGGGTCATCGCCGGCCGGTGGTCCTGCCTGGCTCCAGAAGGATCTTCCGAGGAACATCCCCCTGCGACGTGTGAAGGATGCGCCCGGAATGCCCGGCGCGCAAACCGGCCCGGTTGAGAAAAGTGAATTGTGGGGATGGTGTGCGAGGCGGCAGGACCCGCCCCGGTCGGCAAGCCGTTTCGCCGTCTTTCAATTCGCCTGCGTCAAGCCGGATTCGCTGCCATCAGGCGCAATCTGTGCACCGGGTGCACCGGCGGGCGCGGGGCGGTCGAGGATCCCTCAGGGAACGCGCACGAGGCTGAGGCGATGGACGACCTTGCCGCTCGCAGCCTCCACGACGACCAGCTCCTCCTGGCCCTGCGGACCCTTGAGCTGCAGGAGGATACGGCCGCCGTCGAGCGCGCTGGAAAGGATCTGCGTTCCTTCCGGCAGGGCAAGGCCCGCCGAGGTGGTGCGCGCATTGCCCGCGATCGGCGGGGCAACCGCACTCGTCGGCGCAGGTGCGGCGGGCGAGCCGAACAGGCCGAGCTTGTAGACAATCGCCCCGAACACGGCGACAAAGCCGAGAATCATCGTGCCGAACGAGACGATGAGGAGCCGCACGAGCCGCCGGCGCACCTTCTCGGCCGCGGGATCGAGCGGCGCGTCGTCGTCGCCGGCCGCGGGCACGGCCTCAGGGCGGATATCGCTGGAACGATTGGGCTTCATGGCGCTCGAAGACAGGCTGTTGGACTACACCGTGGATCACGGCGAGACGGGGCTCCGCCTCGACGCCTTTCTGGCCGGGCGGGACCCGAAAACCTCGCGCAGCCGTTTCAAGGCGCTGATCAAGGAAGGTCATGTCCGCGTGGGCGGGCGGAAACTAGACGAGCCGAACTACCGGGTCAAACCTGGCGAGCGGATCGAGACGGCGCTTCCCGAACCGGCGGAAGCGGAGCCGGCCGCCGAGGATATCCCCCTCAATACCGTCTATGAGGACGCCGACCTCATCGTCGTCGACAAGGCGGCCGGCATGGTCGTCCATCCCGCCCCGGGGGCCTGGTCGGGAACGCTCGTCAACGCCCTTCTCTTCCATTGCGCCGGCAGCCTCTCCGGCATCGGCGGGGTGAAGCGTCCGGGCATCGTCCACCGGCTCGACAAGGAGACGAGCGGCCTCCTCGTCGTCGCCAAGAACGACGCCGCCCATCAGGCGCTGGCCGAGCAATTCGCCGATCACGGGCGCGAGGGCCCGCTGGAGCGCGAATACGCCGCCCTCGTCTGGAACGTGCCGCAGCTTCCCGCCGGAAGCGTCGACGCGCCGCTCGACCGGGATCCGAAAAACCGCGAAAAGCGCGCCGTCCGGCCGGCCGGGCGCGCCGCCATCACCCATTGGAAGGTGGAGGAAAGACTCGCCGGCGGCCGCGTCAGCCTCCTCGCCTGCCGGCTGGAAACCGGCCGCACGCACCAGATCCGCGTCCATATGGCCCATATCGGCCATCCGCTCCTCGGCGACCGGCTTTACGGATCGGCCTTTCGCACCAAGGCGGCCCTCCTGGCGCCGGAGGCCGCCGAAGCGCTCGAAGGGCTCGGCCGCCAGGCCCTGCATGCCCGGCTTCTCGCCTTCGCCCACCCCGCCAGCGGGGCGACGATGCGTTTTGAGAGCCCCCTGCCGAAGGAGATGGAGACGCTGCTTCAGGCGCTCCGCAAGGTCGGATAGCCGCATCCCGGCCCGGGCGGGCGGGCTTTGCGCCGGGCGCGGTGTGATAAATATCACATCTTCTTCAGAACCTTTTGTGCTTCTGCTACGTTTCCCTTTGTTGCGTCGGCGTGCTCACCCATCTGCGCCTTGATCGCGACCCATTCGTTTCACAGGCAGTCATCATGGCCTCAGGCAATATTCCGATCGTCTCAACCGCCGAAGGCGGGCTCTCGCGCTATCTCGACGAGATTCGCCGCTTCCCGATGCTGGAGCCGCAGGAGGAGTACATTCTTGCCAAGCGCTTCCAGGAGCACGACGACCGCGACGCCGCCCACCGGCTGGTGACCAGCCATCTGCGCCTCGTGGCCAAGATCGCCATGGGCTACCGCGGCTACGGCCTGCCGATCGGCGAGGTCATCTCGGAAGGCAATGTCGGCCTGATGCAGGCCGTCAAGCGCTTCGACCCGGAGAAGGGTTTCCGGCTGGCCACCTACGCCATGTGGTGGATCCGCGCCGCGATCCAGGAATACATCCTTCGCTCCTGGTCGCTGGTGAAGATGGGCACCACCGCCAACCAGAAGCGGCTCTTCTTCAACCTCCGCAAGGCCAAGAGCCAGATCTCCGCGCTGGAGGAGGGCGAATTGCGCCCCGAGCATGTGGCCGCGATCGCCAAGCGCCTCAACGTCAGCGAGGAGGAGGTCATCTCGATGAACCGCCGCCTCTCCGGCGACGCCTCGCTCAACGCCCCGATCCGCGCCAATGAGGGCGAGGGCGGCGAATGGCAGGACTGGCTTTCCGACGACGAAAGCGAGAGCCAGGAAACGGCGCTCATCGAGCAGGACGAGATGGCGCAGCGCCGCGAGATGCTGAAAGAGGCGATCGAGGTGCTGGACGAGCGCGAACGGCGCATCTTCGAGGCGCGCCGCCTGTCGGAGGATCCGCTGACGCTGGAGGAGCTTTCCGGCGAGTTCAGCGTCTCGCGCGAGCGCGTGCGTCAGCTCGAGGTCCGCGCCTTCGAGAAGGTTCAGAAGGCGATGGTCCGTGCTGCCAAGGAGCGCGACCGCGGAGCGCAGCAAAAGCTCCTCGCCGACGCCTGAGGCTTTTTAGGTTTCGCAGAAGGCGGCCCCGGCCGCCTTGGACGCTCCGAGGCGGCCAAGTGCCGCCTCACCCTTTCCTCAACCCCGCCTCAACCAGGCAAGCACCCTTCCATCCATCACCACGAGCCCGGCGCCGATCAGCGCCATGCCGGCGAATTCCGCCCCGCTCAGCCGCTCGCCGAGCACGAGCGCGGCGAGAGCGATGGCGCTCACCGGCACCAGCAGCGTTACCAGGATGACGTTGGTGCCGCCGGCCCGCGCCAGGATGCGGAAGTAGAGGACGTAGGCGAGCGCGGTGGAAAAGAGCGCGAAGGCGAGCGTCGCGGAAATCGCCGCAAGGCTCGGCATCGCCGCAGCGAAAGGCGCCTCTGCCAGAAGGGCGAACGGCGCGATCAGAAGCGTCGAGGCCGTCAGCTGCAGCGCCGAGGTAACGACCGGATCGACCGCGCGGAAGCCTTTCCCGACCACCGCCGCAAAGGCGTAGGAGGTGGTGGCCGCGAGCATGGCGAGCGTCGCCAGAAGCTCGCCCGAGACCCCCCGCAGCGCCGCCGGGCCGATCATCGCGGCAACGCCGAAGAACCCCAGCACCACGCCCGCCAGCCGGCGGGGCGTCATCTTCTCGTCTTGGGTCAAAAAATGCGCCACGATGAGCGCGAAGATCGGCGTCGTGGCGTTGAGGATGGAGGCAGCGCCTGCACCCACGCGCACCACCGCGAAGATGATCAGCGAGAACGGGATGGCGTTGTTGAGCGCGCCCATCAGCAACGCCCTTGCCCAGATGCGAAGCGAGGTCGGATAGCGCCGCCCCGTGGCGAGGATGACGGCGTGCAGCGCGACGGCCGCGATCCCGACCCGCGCCAGCACCAGCGTGAAGACCGGGATCTCCTCGCCGGCGATGCGCATGAAGAGAAACGACGCGCCCCACAGGAGCGACAGGACGAGGAGCAGCACCCAGCTCTCAAGGTCGAGGCTGGGCGCCGCCGGCATGACAGGGCCGGGGCGCGATGCGAGGCTTTCGGTTTTCATGCCATCGTCGCTACGACGACATGCCGGGAGGCTCCACCCGATTCCTGACGCGCTGGCGCCGGCTCGCCAGGAACACGCCCCCCAGGATGCAGGCCGCGCCGACGGCATGCGCCACCGTGAAGCGCTCGCCGAGCAGCGTCACCGACAGGATGACGCCGAAGAGCGGCACGAAATGGAAGAACGGTCCGGCGCGGTTGGGACCGACGAGGTCGACGCCGCGGTTGAAGCAGATATAGGCGAGCACGGAGGGAAAGACGACGACGTAGAAGAGCGCCGCCGCGCTCGAAAAGCTCATCTCGATCCGCGCGCCCTGCGCCAGCTCGAAGATCGAGGCAGGCAGCAGCATCACCGCACCCCAGGTGACCGTCACCGCAAGGAAGCTCAGCCAGTGCAGCGGCGGCCGGCGCTTCAGGAGCGCCGAATAGATGCCGTAGACGATCACGGCGAGAAGCATCATCGCATCGCCCGGATTGAGCTTCAGATGCATCAGCACGTGCCAGTCGCCGCCCGAGACGATGATCGCGACGCCGATGAAGGAGACGATGATGCCGGCGAACTGGCCCCCGGTCAGCCGCTCGCGGAACACCACGAAGACGACGAGGGCGATGGTGAGCGGCATCGCCGCCTGCAGAAGGACGACGTTGAGCGCCGTCGTATAGGCGAGCGCCGTATAGAGCAGCGTGTTGAAGATGGTGATGCCGCACAGCGACATCAGCGTCAGCGCGCCGAAATGCCGGCGGATCACCGGCCAGTCTTCCTTCAGCGCCGAGCGGGCGAAAGGAAGGATCAGCATCGCCGCCCCGGTCCAGCGCAGCTGGGCGAGGAGGATCGGCGGGAACGTCTCCACCACCGCCCGCCCGACGACGGCATTGCCCGCCCAGAAGAGCGAGGTCAGCGTCAACAGGAGATAGGGCCGGTTGAAGAGCCAGCGGAAAGGGGCGGCGAGCGAAGCCATCGGCACCGCCTGTACCTCTCGCGCCCCGCATTGTCACGCGCCGGCGACACGCCATAAAGATGGTCCGGCCCGCCCCCTTTCCAAACC
>NZ_NSLC01000015.1 GCF_020144925.1 Afifella sp. IM 167 | reverse complement strand
CCACCCCCTCATCCCGCAACACCCTGATCTCCGCCTCCGTCAGCCCCTCCCCTTCAAGCACCGCCTCCGTGTCGCGGCCGAGCGTCGGCGCCGGCTCCAGCGCCGCCTCGCCCCAGCCGCCCGAGCGGAAGGGGAGGCCCGGCACCTGAACATTCATGCCGAGCTCCGGCACGGCGAGGTTGCGCATCAGGCCGTTTTCCCGCATCTGCGGGTGCGCCAGGATCTCGGCGAGGGTGCGCACCGCCGCGGCCGGCACGTTCGCCGCCGTCAGCCGCGCCTCCCATTCCTCCGCGCTTTCGGAGACGAAGGCGGCGCGTAGCGCTGCGCCGATCTCCTCCGTCTCGGCCTCCCCATAGCCGCCCTTCGCCGCGGCGGCGTCGACATGCGCCGCGAGGTCGGCCCTTCCGATCGCCTCGCACAGCCGGCGGGCCTGCGGCACCGTGTTGGCCGTCACCACGATATGGCCGCCCGCCGTGTCGAAGCGGCCCGAAAAGGGGCTGTTCGAAAACGCCTCGTTGCCCTGCAGCCCGCGCAAGACGCCGCTCGTCTCGTGGGCGACGGCATAGGCGCCCATCAGCGAGACGAGGCTGTCCAGCATCGGCACGGTGAGGTGCTGCGCCCCCGCGCCATGCCGGTCGCGCTGCATGAGGGCGGCAAGGATCGCGATGACCGCGCTTTGGCCGGCGATATAGTCGACGATCGGAAAGCCGACGCGCATCGGCCCGCTTTCTGGGCTGCCGGTCATCGCCATCATGCCGGAATGGCCCTGCACGATGTGGTCGTAGGCCGGCGCGCCCGAGAGCGGGCCGGTCGGGCCGTAGCCGGTGAGACTGCAATAGACGATCTTCGGGTTCACCGCGGCGACCGCATCGAAGCCGACACCGAGCCGCTCCACGACACCGGGCCTAAAATTCTCCATGACGATGTCGGCGCGTTTCGCGAGCTTCAGGACGAGCTCGGAACCGCGCGGATCCTTGAGGTTGATCGCGACCGATTTTTTCGAGGCGTTCTGGCTGAGGAACGACGCGCCGAGGCCTTTCTCCTTCATCGCCGCCGTGCCGCCATGGGTGCGCACGAAATCGTCGCCGGCGATGCGTTCGACGCGCGTCACCTCGGCGCCGAGAAGCCCCAGCTGGTAGGTGGCGAAGGGCCCGGCGATCACATGGCTGAGATCGAGGACTTTTATTCCGGTCAGCGGCAGCTGGCCTTCCGATGCCATTTTTCACTCCAGAACGGTTGCCCTTCCGTCCTAAAGCGCCTCACCGGCAATGGAAACGGCTCCGCCCCGCTGCCCGGACGCGGCGTCAACCCAGCATCTCGAAGATCAGCCCCGACGCCAGCGAACCCGTCAGGGCAAGGGCGAGATAGAGCGCGAAGACCGGCGGGCGGGCGAGCGCGAAGACGGCGATGGCGGCCGGTAGCGAGGTGACGCCGCCGGCGACGAGGAAGGCAAGGCCGGCACCCTCGGACATGCCCTGGCCGATCAGGGCGGAGACGAGCGGCAGCGCCGCATAGCCGTTGAGATAGGCCGGCACGCCGACGAGCGTCGCTATCGCGATGGAGGCAAGGCCCTCGCCCCCGACGGCGCCGGCGATCCATTCACCTGGCACATAAGCGAGCATCAGGCTCTCCAGGAGGAAGGCGAGCGCCAGCCATTTGAGGAGAAAGAGGCTCGTCTTCGCCGCCTCGTGCGCGAAGAGGGCGCGGCGCGGCTCCTCGCGCCAGAAGCGCCAGACGGCCGGCTTCCTCGTGCGCACGGAAGCGGCGCCGCAGCCGCCATTGCCGACGCCCTCGCGCAGGGGGTTTTCGAAAGCGCCGGCGCGCTCCAGCATCAGCGTCGCGATGCCGCCGAACAGGCCGATGCCGATCGCGGCCAGCGTCTTGGCCACAGCGAATTCCATGCCGAGCAACCCGGCCGTCAGCACGAACATCGACGGATCGATCACCGGCGAGGCGAGCCAGAAGGCCATGACGGCCGAGAGCGGCACGCCCATGGCGAGAAGCGCGGCGATCAGCGGGATGACGCCGCAGGAGCAGAAGGGCGAAAGTCCGCCGAAGGCGGCCGCGAGTGCGATCATCAACAACGGCGAGCCGGTGAAGGCGCGCGCGATCAGCCCGTCGGCCCCGCTCGCCCGCGCATAAGCGGCAAGCGCGATCGCCAGAAGCAGATAAGGCGCGGTTTCGGCCAGATCGGCGAGCACGAAACGGGAGCTTTCCCGCCCCTGCGCCGGGTCGAGCAGCGAAACCAGCGTCAGAATGAGCGCCGTGGCGATCCATACCCGCTCGCGCAAGACAACATGCCGCCCGAAGGCCGCGCCGCGGTTGCGCCATTCCAGGACCGCTTCACTCATGCCGTACCCTTCCCTCGGGTTCAAACCATAAAACCGGAAACAACGTTATTTCCGGGCAAAAAAATCAGGCCGCGTCGCGCCGCACCAGTTCCACGCCCATGCAGCATTCGCCGGTGAGATATTCCAGCGTCCGGTCCATTGCCGCATAATCGGCGCGGCAAACGATCTCGCGGCCGCGCCTTTCCTGGGTCACGAGCCCGGCAGCAACCAATGCACGCAGGTGATGCGCCAGGGTCGAAGCGGCGAGGCCCGTATGGCCCGCGATGTCGCCGACGATCAGCCCGTCGGCGCCGGCGCGCACCAAAAGGCGGAATATATCGAGCCGGGCCTCATGGCCGAGAGCCGCCAAGGCCCGCGCGGCGGTGGTGCGTTCCGTGTCCATGCCGAGAACATAACCATATTTCCGGTTCTGTAAAGGAAAACCTCTCCCGCCGCGGGTGGCTGGCAGGTGGGCATGCGGAACTCCGGCGAGCCGCACACCATCCGGGCGAGGCCGCCAGCCCGAATCAAGGCGGCGCGCCCTCGCCTCGCGAAAGGCGAAAAGAAGCCGCCTACCCTTCTTCCTGCCTGCCGATATCGCCATGGCGGGTCCAGATCGTGCCGTCGATCTTGCCGGCGAGCTCGGGATAATGGTCGTTGTCGAAGACCGGCTGGCGGCCCTCCTTCTTCTGCTTGAAATAGTCGGCCGTCAGCTTCGTCACCGTGCCGGAGAGGGCGAGGATGGCGATCAGGTTGATCGTCGCCATCAGTCCCATGGAGGCGTCGGCCGTGTTGAAGACGGTGCGCACCGATTGCAGCGAGCCCCAGATCACCATGGCAAGGACGCCGATCCGCATGACGACGAGGCCCGGCTTGCCGGCAAGGCCGAGGAAGGTCAGCGCGTTCTCGGCATAGGAGTAATTGCCGATGATGGAGGTGAAGGCGAAGAAGAAGATCGCCACGGCAACGAAATAGATGCCGGCGCCGCCGATATGGGCGGAAAGCGCGTTCTGCGTCAGCTCCGTGCCGGTCACTTCCTGGCCGGGCGTGTAGACGCCCGACAGGAGGATCATCAGCGCCGTCGCGGTGCAGATCAGCAGCGTGTCGATGAAGACGCCGAGCCCCTGCACCATGCCCTGGCTGGAGGGATGGTGCGGATCTGGCGTGGCGACGGCGGCGATGTTGGGGGCCGAGCCCATGCCGGCCTCGTTGGAAAAGAGGCCGCGCTTGACGCCGTTCAGCATGGCCGCGGCGATGCCCCCGGTGATGCCGCCGGCGGCCGGCTCCAGGCCGAAGGCCGAGCGGAAGATGAGCGCGAAGACGCCCGGCAGCTCGGCGTAATGGACGACGAGCACGTAGATCGCCACGGCGAGATAGGCGACCGCCATGAAGGGCACGACGATCTCGGCGACGCGGGCGATCTGGCGGATGCCGCCGAAGATGACGACGGCGGTCAGCGCGGCGAGCGCGATGCCGATCCACAGCTTCTCGACCCCGAAGGCCGCCTCCACCGCGTCGGCGATCGAGTTCGCCTGCACGGCGTTGAAGACGAGGCCGAAGGAAAGGATGAGGAAGAGGGAGAACAGGCCGCCGAGCCAGGGCTGGCGCAGGCCGCGGGCGATATAGAAGGCCGGCCCGCCGCGATAGTCGCCGTCCTCGTTGCGCACCTTGTAGAGCTGGGCGAGCGTCGATTCGGCATAGGCCGTCGCCATGCCGACGAGCGCCACCATCCACATCCAGAAGATGGCGCCCGGCCCGCCGAGGGTGAGCGCCACCGCGACGCCCGCCAGATTGCCGGTGCCGACGCGCGAGGCGAGCGAGACGGTGAGCGCCTGAAGCGGCGAGATCCCCGCCTTGTCGGAGGAACGCGAGCCGCGCACGACCCGAAAGAACTCGAAAAAATGCCGGAACTGGATGAAGCCGAGGCGGATGGTGAAATAGATGCCCACCGCCAGGAGGCCGTAAATGAGCACGTAGCCCCAGAGAATATTGTTGAGAAAATCAATGACCGGATCCAAGAGCCCGCTCCCCTCTTGTCGTCGCCACGGTGCCGCAGCCGCACTTTGTGCAGGTTAGGCGGCAAAGGCATAAGTGCGGGAAGGCCGGTTCGGTTTCCTCCGGCGCCAGCGAAGACGACATCCGGCGCCCCGGTTCTTTTCCTCAGAGCGCCGCCACGCCCGTCTCCTCGACCATGCCCCTCAGCCCGAATTCCTCCCGAAAGACGCGCTCGCCGGCGCGGGTGACGAGGACGGCCCGGCTGCCCGGCAGGCGGCGAATCCAGCCTGCCTGCAGCGAATGGGTGCACAGCTCGGCCCCGAGCGCGCCGGCAAGATGGAAGCGCCGCTCGCTCCAGTCGAGGCAGGGGCGGCAGAGGATGCGGCCGGAGCGGGCCGCGCGCCTCGCCTTCAGGGCTTCGACATTAAGGCCGATGGCGGCCAGGAAGGCACAGCCGCCCTCCGTCAGGATACCGGCCTCCTCCGTCAGCTCGACATGCCCGGCCGCCGTCAGCGCATCGGCGAGGCCGACGCCGAGCGTGCCGGCGAGATGGTCGTAGCAGGTGCGCGCGTGGCGGAGCGCCTTCTCCTTCGGTCCGACCGAGAGCTTGCGCGGTCCGGGCGGGGCGCTGCTCGCCACCTCCATGATCGCCTCCAGCATGCGGGCGACGGCGGGTCCGGACAGGCGGAAATAGCGGTGCCGGCCCTGCGCCACGACGGCGATCAGGCCCGTCTCCTCCATCTTCGCCAGATGGCCGCTCGCCGTGGGCGCGGCAACGCCGGCGACACGGGCGAGCTCGCCCGCCGTCAGCGCCCGCCCGTCAAGGAGCGCATGCAGCATGGCCGCCCGGCCGGGCTCGCCGGCGAGCGCAGCGATTTCGGCGAAGCGGCGGTCATCGAAGCACCTTTTGCATGGCGCCGATCCTGCCAGAAAAGCGCGGGCGATGCTTCGGTCCATGCCGAAACATCGCGCCGCGCGGGCCGGCAGAGTGGCGGCATGGAAACCATTCTCGATCCTGCTGCCCGCGGGGCCGACCGCCGAGCCGCCCGCGGGGCCGTCCGCCGGGCCAGCCGCCGCCGCTCCCTCGCCGGCCTTCTCAGCCTCTGGCTCCGCCGCGCCCGCACCCGGCGGCAGCTGCGCGAGCTTGCGCCAGAGCGCCTCGCCGATATCGGCATCGGCGAGGCGGAACGGCGCCGGGAAGCAAAAAAGCCCTTCTGGGAGGGTTGAACCTTCAGGCGATCCTGCGCTCGGCCTCGCCGCCGGCGGCCAGCCAGCGCACGAAGTCCTGCGGGGGCACGGGCCGGGAGAACAGATAGCCCTGCGCCTCGTCGCAATCGCAGCTGGCGAGGAAGTCGCACACTTCCTGCGTCTCCACGCCCTCGGCGACGACCCGGTAGCCGAGATCGCGCGCCATGGCGACGATGCTGGCGACGAGGACGGAGCCCCGGCTGCCCGGCACGAGCGTGCGGATGAAGGCCTGGTCGATCTTGATCGTGTCGGCGGGAAAATCCTGCAGATAGGAGAACGAGGAATAGCCGGTGCCGAAATCGTCGATGGCGCAGGCGATGCCGAGCGCGCGGATCTCCGCAAGGTTGGCGATGACGCGGGCACGATGGCGGATGAGGGCGCTCTCGGTAAACTCGATCTCCAGCCACGAGGGCGAGACGGAATGGCGCGCCAGGGCCGCGGCAAGGCGAAGGCCAAAATCCTCCTCCTCCAGATTGGCGGCCGAGACGTTGACGGAGACGCGCACGGCAAGGCCCGCATGGCGCCAGCCCCGCATCTGCGAGAGCGCGGCGTCCAGCACCCAGTCGGTCAATGGACGGGCAAGATCGCTCTGCTCGGCGAGCGGGATGAACTCGCCCGGCGAGACGGCGCCGAGCTCGGGATGGTTCCAGCGCAGCAGCGCCTCGGCCCCGGTGCAGGTGCCGGAGGCGAGTTCGATGCGCGGCTGGTAGACGAGGCTGAACTGGCCTTCCTCCCGCAACGCGGCGCGCAGGCCCTCCAGGAGGGCATAGCGGCGCTGGTGCGCCTCGTCGGTAGTCGCCGAATAAAGGCCGAAGGCGGCATCCGCCTCGCGCGCGTCCTGCGCGGCGTGATGGGCCGAGCGCAGCACGGCACCGGCACTGGTTTCGCCGAGCCTGAAGGGCGCAAGACCCACGGCGATGCCGGGCGTGGCGGAAAGCCCGCTATGGCGCGCCGCCTCCGCGAGGGCGCCCAGATGCGTGGTCAGACGCTCGCGAAGCCGCTTCTCCTCCTCCTCGGGGAAGATGGCGGCGAACTGCGTGGTGCTGACATGGTAGATATCATGTCCCTCGTCGCGCATCGGCCGCAGCGCGCCGGAGGCAACGCGCGTCAGCTCGTCGAGATAGGCCGGGCCGAGGACCCGCATCGCCTGGGCGAGATCGGCGGCATCGGCGAGGTCGAACATCACCGCCGTGCGCGCTTCGCCCGGATGGTCGCGGGCAAGGTCCTCGATATCCTCGGAGAACTGGGCGCGGTTGGGCAGGCCGCTGGAGGGCTCCAGCCGACCCAGCGCATGCTGCAGCTCGATCTGCGCCATGACCATGGCGGCGAGGTCGACGAGGCTTCTCGCCTCCTCCTCGCTGAAGTCGCGCGGCTCGGTGTCGAGCACGCACATGGAGCCGAGCGTGTAGCCCTCCTTGGTCGTCAGCGGTGCGCCGGCATAAAAGCGCACGCCGCTTTCGGGAAGAATGCCGCCGGCAAAGCGCGGATCGGCGGCGAGATCGCGTACGAAGAGGAAATCGGAGGAGCGGGTGACCTCCGCGCAGGGTGCCTTGTCGCGCGGGATCTCGGTGCCGCAGCCGACACGCGACTTGAACCACTGGCGATCCACATCGGTCAGCGAGACCGCCGAGATCGGCGCTCCAAAAAGCCGGCTCGCCATGCGTGTGATGCGGTCGAAGGATTCGCTCGGGGCGGTATCGATGAGATTGAGCTCGCGCAGGGCGCGCATGCGCTCCGCCTCGATCTGCCCTTCGGTCTTCTTCAAGGAATTTTTCATGCGTCGTGCCGCAACTTTGCCTCTTCGCCTGATGTGACCTTTTGACGGATCGTCCACGACTACGCGCAAAGTGCGCATGCGGTTTCGACCGTTGCGGTGCAAGAAAGGTTATGATGAAGAAAGGCTTGCGCGTGTCCGCGCGCGGGCCGGGCCGCGCGCGGCGCTCTATGTCGGACACAGAGACTCCAGCCGCGCGTTGACGGGAACGGCACCTTGCAGGCAGGCGATCGGCCTTCCTCGGGCAGGACGCGACAGAGCGAGAGCGGGGAAGGATCGGGACGCGGTTTGACGCAGTGCATTTTGAAAAGCAGCCGGGCCTGGCTCGGCGTGGTCGTGATTCTTTTTTCCCTCCTCGCCGGCAGCGGCCCGGGTCTTGCTGCCCAGTTCACCGAGGCCGAGCGCGCCTGGATCGCCGACCATCCCAAGGTCACCGTCGGCGTCGTGGCGGATAACGAGCCGTATTCGTTCTTCCGCAATGGCAGCATGATGGGCTGGACGCTCGATGTGCTCGAGCGCATCGCGGCAGGCTCCGGCCTCTCCTTCGTGCCCCGCATGGGCACCTGGCCGGAGATCTACGGCACGTTCCGCGATGGCCGGCTCGACGTCATCGCGGACATTTCGCTGACGGAGGCCCGCCAGCCCTTCATCGCCTTTACCGATGCCTACCACCAGCGCCGCACCGTGGTCTTCCAGAACGTCGACCACCCTCTGGCCCTGCCCATCGACGTGAGCGGCCTCGCGCAGGCGCGCATCGGCGTCATCAAGGACATCTATTACGCCGGGGCACTGCGCGAGGCAGGCATCGAGCCGGTCGAATACGACACCTACCGCGACCTGATGGCGGCCCTCGCCTTCGGCTGGGTCGACGCGGTGATCGCCGCCGAGATGACGGGCAACTTCTTTGCCCGCGAGAACGGCTTCACCAACGTCAGCTCCATCGGCCCGGTCCCGTTGACCGGGGTGTCGCTTGAGGATTTTCGCCTCGGCGTCCTCAAGGAGAGCGGCAACCCGGACCGGCAGATGCTGCACACGATCCTCTCCAAGGCCGTGGCCGCCCTGCCGACCGACGAGCTTGCCGCGATCACCGAGCGCTGGCTCAGCTACCGGAGCGGCCGGGAGCTTTCGACCGGGCCCCTGCGCCTCTTGCCGGAAGAGCAGGCCTTCGTCGCCAATGCACCACCGCTCAAGGTCGGCTTCATCAGCGACTACGAGCCGTTCAGCTTCCTGGAAGACGGCAAGGGCCAGGGTTTTGCCGTCGACCTCGCACACGGGATCTCCGCCGCCACGGGGCTCTCCATGATCCCCGTCTATGACAACTGGTCGAACCTCCTTGCCGCGTTCCGCGCCGGCGAGATCGACATCATCAGCAACATCTCCCGCACCGAGGAGCGCGAGGAATTCACCCTCTTCTCGCGCGAATACAACCGGATCCCGAATGCGGTGTTCGTGCGCTCCGGCTTCGGCCCGTACCGGGGCCTGAAGTCTCTGGAAAACCGCACGGTCGGCATCGGCCGGGGCATCTATTATGCCGAGGCGCTGAAGGCCCGCCTCCAGGACGTGCGGACCTACCCCACCCAGGAGGAGATCCTCCAGGCGCTCGCCGACGGGGAGGTGGACGCGGCCATCCTGGCCCTTTCCAACGGCAACGCCGTCATCCGCCATCTCGGCCTCATCAATATCCAGATCGGCGGCGAATTCCTGATGGACGGGGTGGAGCGGGAGGATCTGAGATTCGGCGTCTCGCCGCGCTATCCCTACGCCCGCAGCATCATCGACCGCGCCATGAGCGCGATGCCGACGTCGCGGTGGAACGAGCTGGAGAGGCGCTGGCTGGGGCCTGCCGTCGCCGGCATGCGCCAGAAGCGACCGATCCTGACGAGCGAAGAGCGCGCCTTTCTGGAGGAGAAGGGCGTGCTCAAGGTCTGCGTCGATCCGCTGACGCCGCCCTATACGTCGGTCGACGAGGAGGGCACCTTCACCGGCGTGGCGGCCGACGTGATGGAGCGGCTCGCCGAGCGGGGCGGCTTTTCCTGGCAGGTCGTGCCCGTGCCGATCTGGAGCCGCGGCCTGCAGAAGGCGCAGGACTATGAATGCGACGTCCTGCCCTTCGTCACCGACAGCACGGATCTCGACGCACGCTGGACCTTCACCCTGCCCTATCTCGTCCTGCCGATGGCGGTGGCGAGTTCCCTGGAGGCGCCGATCGTCGGGCGGATGAACGAGCTTGCCGGCAAGCGGGTCGGTGTGGCGCCGGGCGAAAGCCCGCTGCGCGTCCTCGCCGAGCGCTATCCGGATGTCGTCCTCGTGGAGGTGGCGAGCGAGGCCGAGGCGCTCGACGAGGTGCGCAAGGGCGAACTCGACGCCGCGCTCGGCACGCTGCCGAGCCTTGGCTACCTGCTCGCCTCCAAGCGCCTCTACGACGTCAAGATCGCCGGCCGCATCTCCGAGGACTGGCGGGCCTCGATCGCGACGCGCTCCGACGAGCCGCAGCTCGCCGTGATCTTTTCCAAGCTCGTCGGCGAGCTCGACGACCAGGAGGTGCAGACGATGCTGAGCCGGCAGATGCTGGTGCGCATCGACCAGCAGGTCGACTATACCCGCCTTCTCCTGCTCGGCGGCGTGGCGCTGCTCATCCTCGTTCTCGTCATCTACTGGAACCGCAAGCTGCGGCGCCTCAACGCCGCCCTGGAGAGCGCCAACCAGAAGCTCCAGGACGTCTCCATCACCGATGCGCTGACGAGCCTTTACAACCGCCGCTATCTCGATGCGCGGATCACCGAAGAGTTCGGCTTGTGCCAGCGCAACGGCTGGCTGTTCTCCGTGGCGATGATCGACGTCGATCACTTCAAGCGCGTCAACGATGCGATGGGCCATGTCTTCGGCGATCAGTGCCTGCGCCACATCGCCGAGCTGGCGCGCAGCGCCTTCGCGCGCGACGGCGACATCCTCGGGCGCTACGGCGGGGAGGAATTTATCATCGTCACCTTCGGCGGCTCGAGCGAAAAGTTCTTCGCGCGCCTCGAGGCACTCCGCCGGATGGTGGAGGAGGAGCCATTCCGCAGCGGCGAGCAGACATGGCACCTGACGATCAGCGTCGGGGCCTACGCCGCCGTGCCGACGCGCGAAGTCACGCCGAGCGACTTCGTGCGCCATGCCGATGCGCGCCTCTACGAGGCCAAGCAGCTCGGCCGCAATCGCGTCGTCGCCGATCGCGGCCAGGAGTCCCGGGGCGAGGATCCGGCGCCGAAGGGCGCCGAGCAGGAGGGCGCGGCACGCTCGTAAGCGGCGCGCGCCCTGAGTAGGGGCGTGGCCGGCCGAAGGCGCGCCATGGTTGAGGCGGGCTTCGCGCCGCCCGAGGGGCGATTTCGGCCGGGTTGCCGCCATTGACCGGACGCGCGCGGTGCTTCACGGCAGGAAGGCGGGGCCGGGCCCCGGCCGGCGACAAGGCGGCAAAGACCTTTCGCGACAGCGTGGAGACACCGCAATGGCCCGCATGAACATCCTCGTCATCATGGTCGACCAGCTCAACGGCACCCTCTTTCCGGACGGGCCGGCGCCCTTCCTGAAGGTGCCGCATCTGGCCGAGCTCGCCGCCGCCTCGCTTCGCTTCAACGCCAATTACACCGCCAGCCCGCTCTGCGCGCCGGCGCGGGCGGCCTTCATGAGCGGCTGCCTGCCCTCGCGCACCGGCGTCTACGACAACGCGGCGGAGTTTCCCTCCTCGCTGCCGACCTTCGCGCATCTGCTGCGCCGCGCCGGCTACCGCACCTGTCTGTCGGGCAAGATGCATTTCGTCGGTCCGGACCAGCTGCACGGTTTCGAGGAACGCCTGACGACCGACGTCTACCCCGCCGATTTCGGCTGGACGCCGGACTGGACGCGGCCGAACGAGCGCATCGACTGGTGGTACCACAACCTTTCATCGGTCACGGAGGCGGGCGTCGCGGAGATCACCAACCAGCTGGAATTCGACGACGAGGTCGCCCATTTCGCCCGCCAGAGGCTCTACGATTTCGCCCGGGACGGTGACGGCACGGCGGCCGGCCGGCCCTTCTGCCTGACCGTCAGCTTCACCCATCCGCACGATCCCTACTTCGCCCGCCGGCGCTTCTTCGATCTCTACCGGGACGAGGATATCCCGATGCCCGAGGTCAAGATCGCCTTTGAGGATCTCGACCCGCATTCGCAGCGCCTCCTGCGCTCGTGCGACCACGAGCGCTTCGACATCACCGAAGCGCATGTGCGGCGCGCGCGGCACGCCTATTTCGCCGCCATCAGCTATCTCGACGCGCAGATCGGCTCGATCCTCGACGTGTTGAAGGATTGCCGCTTCGACGACAACACGGCCGTCGTCTTCACCTCCGACCACGGCGACATGCTCGGCGAGCGCGGGCTCTGGTTCAAGATGAGCTTCTTCGAAGGCAGCGCCCGCGTGCCCCTGCTTCTCAAGCTTCCCGGAAGCGACGGCCGCGCCATCGACGCCCCGACCAGCCTTCTCGACGTGGCGCCGACCCTCGCAGGCCTGGGTGGGGCCGGGTTCGCGGGCTGGGAGGTCGACGGCACCGACCTTCTCGCCACCGGCGCGGCCTCAGGGCCCGCGGAGCGCTTCGTCGCCGGCGAATACGCCGCCGAAGGCTCCGTCGCGCCGCTGGTGATGCTGCGGCAGGGCGCCTGCAAATACGTCGCCTGTCCGGCCGATCCGCCGCAGCTCTTCGATCTCGCCGCCGATCCGCGGGAAACCGACAACCTCGCCGGCCGGCCGGAGCATGCGGACATCGAGGCCCGGTTCGCGGACGAAGCGGCGCGGCGCTGGGACATGGAGGCCTTCACGGCCGAGGTGATGGAAAGCCAGAAGCGGCGCCACCTCGTCTACGAGGCGCTGCGCCAGGGCGGCTACTATCCGTGGGACTACCAGCCGCTGCGGCTCGCCTCCGAACGCTACATGCGCAACCACATGGACCTCAACGTGCTGGAGGTGAATGCGCGCTTTCCCCGCTCCGAAACCTAGCGGATCGGCGGCCGCCGATGGGACCGAAAGACCATTCGCGCAGGGGCGAGGAAGGGGCGCGTTGACAACCTCCGCCACGCCCTCAAGGATAGCCCGCATCTAGTGTGGGTAATTCGATGGATGGGAACGGTCTGCAGGCCGCACCTGCTATCGTGCTTTCGAACGTCTGGAAGGTGTTCGGAAGCCGTTCGCAGGAAGCGATGACCGCCATCGAGGCGGAAAATCTTGACAAATCCGAAGTCCAGGAGCGGTTCGGCTGCGTCGTCGGCGTGGCCGATGCCAGTTTCGAGGTCGCCAGGGGCGAGATTTTCTGTGTGATGGGGCTTTCGGGCTCGGGAAAATCTACCCTGGTGCGGCACATCAACCGCCTTCTGGAGCCCACCGCCGGCACGATCACCGTGCATGGCGAGGACGTCATGGCGATGAACGCCGATGCGCTGCGTCGCCTCCGGGCCGAGAAGATCGGCATGGTGTTCCAGAATTTCGGCCTCCTGCCGCACCGCACGGTGCGCGACAATGTCGGCCTGCCGCTGGAAGTGCAGAGCGTGCCCAAGCTCGACCGGTTCGACCAGGCGGAGCGCTGCCTCGACCTCGTCGATCTCGGCGACTGGGGCGACAGTTTCGCGCACGAACTTTCCGGCGGCATGCAGCAGCGCGTCGGCCTGGCGCGCGCCCTCGCCGCCGATCCGGAGATCCTGTTGATGGACGAGCCCTTCTCGGCGCTCGATCCGCTCATCCGCCGGCAGCTGCAGGCCGAGTTCATGGCGCTCTCCAAGGAGCTCCACAAGACCACCGTCTTCATCACCCACGATCTCGACGAGGCGATCCGCATCGGCGACCGCATCGCCATCATGAAGGACGGGCGCATCGTCCAGATCGGCACGCCGGAGGAGATCGTGACGGAGCCGGCGGACGATTACGTCGCCGATTTCGTCTCCGGCATCTCGCGGCTGAAGCTCGTCCATGCGGCCAAGATCATGCGCCCGCTGCCGGCGCCGGCCGGGGCGGCCGTCGATTTCTCCGCCATGCCGCGCGCCCCGCTCAGCGCCGATCTCGACCACCTCGTCGACCTCGTCCTGGCGCGCAAGGAAGACATCATCATCGTCGACGAGGCGGGCAGGGATGTCGGCCTCGTCACCCAGACCGACCTTTTGCGCGGCGTGCAGGGCGGCAAGGAAGCGCCGGTGGAGACCGACACGCAGGCCGCCACGGCCGCCTTCGAGGTCGGCGCCGGCTCCTCGCGCAAGGCGCAGGACGCGCTGATCGGCGAATTCGTCGCCAGCGGGGCGGACCATTACGTGCCGGCCTTCCGGCGGATCGGCGAGGGCCGTTGGGGCGTCTTCAACCCGGCTGCGGCACTCTTCGGTCCCGTCTGGGCGGGGGCGCGCTCGCTCTGGCCACTCTTCTGGGGCTTCGTCATCGCCGAGCTGATCGGGCTGGTGCAGATCGGCCGCGGCTATCTCGGCGACCTCGGCTCCGACGCGGCCGGGCGCGCCGCCTCACTCATCGCGCGGGCCGATGCGCGCGCCGAAAGGGCGGCCGAGGCGCTGGCTTCAGGTGCCGACAACGCCCAGCGGCTGGCGGAAAGCGCCGAGCGGCTGCGCAATGTCGCGGCCGCCGCCCAGGCGGAGGCCGACGCGCTCAGCGCCCAGTCGATGCAGGTCGCCATCACCGGCCTCGTCATCTTCCTTCTGGTCAAGCTGGCGGAGGGCTTTTACGGCGACCGGGCGCTGGAGAAGCGCTTCACGCGCTGGCGCTCGGAGCGCTCGATCCATGCCGGCCTTTCCTGGACCGGCGCGGCCATCGCCGGCGCGCTCGTCCTCTTCATCTATCCCCTCACCATCTACCGCTTCTCGGCCGCCGAGCCGCCTTCCTGGCTCACCACCTTCCCGGCCGATAGCGGCCTCAGGATCGGCGCGGCGCGGGCGATCGACGGCGCCTTCGACTGGCTGGCGATCGCCGGCGAGGGGGTGTTCGATTCCATCACCTTCGCCATCCGCACGCTGCTCGACGCGCTGGAGCTGATGCTGGTGGCGACGCCCTGGCCGGTGGTCATGGTGGCGATCTGCGCCATCGCCTGGCTGCTCGCCGGGGCGCGCGTCGCCATCTTCACCGCCGCGGCGATGGCCTATCTGGCGCTCTTCGGCTTCTGGGAAAAATCGATGGCGACGGTGGCGCTGCTCGGCGCGGCGGCCGTCATCTGCGTCGCCATCGGGGTGCCGGCCGGCATCTGGTTCTCCAAGTCGGAAAAAGCCTATGCCGCGGCGCGGCCGGTGCTCGACTTCATGCAGACCATGCCGGCCTTCGTCTATCTCATCCCGGTGATCGCCTTCTTCGGCACCGGCAAGCCGCCGGGCATCCTGGCGACGCTGGTCTTCGGCATGCCGCCGGTCATCCGCCTCACCGCGCTCGGCATGAAGGGCGTGCCGGGCAACGTCACGGAGGCGGCCGCCGCCTTCGGCGCCACGCGCCGCTTCCGGCTGTGGAAGGTGGAACTGCCGCTCGCCATGCCGTCGATCAAGACCGGGGTGAACCAGACCATCCTGATGTGCCTGTCGATGGTCGTCATCGCCTCGCTGATCGGCGCCAAGGGCCTCGGCGAGGACGTGCTGGAGGCCCTGCAATACGCCGCCGAGGGACAGGGGATGCTGGCGGGTCTCGCCATCCTCTTCTGCGCCATGGCGCTCGACCGGATCGTCGCCGGCCGCTCCGCGCCGGCCTCGGCCTGACCCAAAACTGAACCGCCGGCCCGAGCGGCCGGCCGTTTTCGATCAACAGGGAGACAAAGATGAAATCCATCCTGCTTTCCGGCGTCGTCGCCGGAACCCTTCTCGCCGCCGGCACCGCCCAGGCGGCCGACATCACCATCGGCGTGCCGAGCTGGCCCTCGGCCAAGGCGGGCTCGGCCATCCTCAAGGCGCTCGCCGAGCAGGAATTCGGCGCCAGGGTGACGCTGACGCCGGGCACCAACCCGGTGATCTTCGCCGCCATGGCCTCCGGCAAGGGCGACATGGACGTGCATCCGGAAGTCTGGCTGCCGAACATCCAGGGCCTGGTCGACGAATATTCCGACAGCGTCGTCCTCGGCGAGACGATGTTCGAGGGCGAGCAGGGCGACTGCGTGACCAAGGCGACGGCGGAAAAGCTCGGCCTCCAGTCCATTCAGGACCTCGCCGATCCGGACATCGCCAAAAAGTTCGATTCAGACGGCGACGGCAAGGGCGAGTTCTGGGTCGGGGCGACCGGCTGGGCCTCCGCCAATGTCGAGAAGGTCAAGCTGCGCGAATACGGGCTCGCCGATCTCTACGAGCCGGAGACGATCGACGAGGCGCTCGCCTATGCGCGCATCGACGAGAAGGAGCGCAAGGGCGAGCCATACGTCTTCTATTGCTACACGCCGCACCAGATCTTCTCGCAATACGACCTCGTCATGCTCAAGGAGCCGGCCTACGACGCCGAGAAATGGCACATGGTGCAGCCGGACGAGGACCCCGATTGGTACGAGAAGTCGAGCGTCGCCACCGCCTGGAAGCCGGCCGACATTCACCTTGCCTATTCCAAATCGCTGGAAGAGCGCGCGCCGGAGCTCGTGACGCTGTTCAAGAACTACAGCCCGACCAACGAGATGGTCGCCGACTGGACCTATCAGATCGTGGTCGAGGGCCGCGACGAGAACGAGCTCGCCAAGGAATGGATCGGCGCGCATCGGGACGTCGTCGACACATGGCTCGGCCTTTAAGCCGCGCCGGCTGAGCCGCGACAGCTCACTTTGAAGGCTCGGCTCCGGGGGCCGAACCCCGGGAGCTGAGCCGAAAGCCAGGGCCGCGCGGTAACGCGCGGCTTTTTTATGGGGAGGTGAGGGGTGCCGGCGGGAAGGCGCCCTTCTCAGCCGTTCCGGGGCGATCCAGAAAATCCTGAAACCGGACGTTTCCTACGAATCGACCTGTCTCGACGGCGACCTCATATGCATGCGAAAAAAGTGCCAATTGCGGTAATTCGCTGGATTGTGGCTACGCCGACCTCGGCCCACCAGCCATCCCAGCCATCAACGTGGCTGCATTCACAACCGTGGAAGCGATATTTGGTCAAGATCACCGATCGGGCGATCCGGCATGCGGGCCGGGGCACTCCGAGACGTCGGAGTACTTGACGCAAAGATCAGCCAACCAGTCGAGGAACTGCTGCACCTGGTCGGACAGCACGCCCTTACCGGTGATCGCATAATAGGTCGAGGTCACGTCCAGGGGCGAGTCGACGATGATCAGCCTGCCATCCGCCAGGTGCGGCCGAATGATCACCTCCGTGCTGATCGAGAGCCCGTAACCCGCCACGGCCGCTTCCAGTTCGAGATGCGGACTGCCGGTGTCGACGATCTTCAGGGCGGCGGGATCGAGGCCTGACTGCCGGTAGAAAGCCTGGAAGACGTCATCGATGTTCGGGTCGTGGAGCCAGGGCAATGACGACAGTTCGTGGCCGGCCGACTCGATCAGGCCGGGCGCGGCGCACACGACGAACGGCGAATCGAGAAGTGGCCGTGTCGCGTGACCGGGCCATGCGTCGGCGCCCTGGCCCGCGCGCACGCAGATGTCGAAATGCTCAAGGTCGACCGGCTGCCTGTTGCCGTCGGGCGAGAACGTCACCTGCACGCCCGGGTGCCGGCTCCAGAAGTCGCCCAGGTTTGGCAGGATCACCGCATCGACAAAGAACTGCGTGGTTGAGACACGGACGCCGCGTGCCGCCTGCTGATGGCGCATGTCGTCGATGCCGCCCGCAATCAGCGCGAACGCCTCCCGCAACGTGCCCGACAACTGTCTTCCGGCAGCCGTGAGCACCAGTCCGCGGCCTTCGCGGCGCACGAGGCTGGCGCCGATCTCCCTTTCGAGTTTGCGGACTTGCTGCGCGATGGCGGCGGGTGTGACGTTAAGCGCGCGCGCGGCGGCAGAATAGCCCTGAAGGCGCGCGGTCGCCTCGAACGCCCTAAGCGTGGAGAGGGAGGGAAGGCGATGCCAGTCAATCGCGATCATTTGATAGCTCAGATTAAAGATTGGAAAATATTGTTGGCTTCTTCAGCTCCAATTTTCAATCTATTTTCTACTTGAAAGAAGTGACTGGCTGGCCGTGCTTCAAGTTCAAGTGATGAACGAAGAGCGCTCAATCCCTTCGGGCGCTTCGTTTCGCGCCTGGACTAGCCGGCGAGCGCCTTTAACCGAAATTTCCATGACTGCAACAAAAGGGAAAAATGCCATGAAACGCTACGTCATCGAACGCGACATACCTTCCGTGGGAAGCTTCGATCGCGACCAGCTTCGCGGCGCTTCGAAGACTTCGAACACCGCGCTTGCCGAACTGGCGCCGCGCATTCAGTGGGAGCATTCCTACGTCGCGGGCGATAAGACCTTCTGCGTCTACCTCGCCGAAAACGAAGCGGCGATCCACGATCATGCCAAGCTGAGCGGCTTTCCCGCCAGTAGGATCACGCCGATTTCCGCGATCATCGACCCGACGACGGCAAACTGATTGCAGGCATCTGTCTGGCGAAGACAGCACGTCAAAGCAGATCCGGGAACAACGGTTTCTGAAGTCGTCTTTGTCAAGATGGCGGTTGATGATTCAATCCGTGAGCCAGTAACGCTCCCAAAGCTCCGCAAGCGCGACTCGGCAATTGCTCCAAATGCGACATCTGCTCGATGTCCGCTTTGGCGACTTGCATCCCGAAACCTGCCAGTCCCTGATCGGCCAGAAGCCGACAAGACCCGAGAAATAGTGCTCTCGACGCAGCGCCTTCCAAGGGACTGCCATCCCCTATTCCCCATTCCACAACCCACCGAGGGCGGCTCCTCCTCCCCCCTGAAGCTGGCCGCTTGACTCTCGTCCCGGCCTCGGGAATCAATCGGAACAAAGTGAGAACATATTCCCATGGCCGAGACCCGAACGAAAGCCGAGACCGGCTGGCGCGCCGGCATCCTTTCCCGCCTGCGCCAGGAGATCGGCGCGCTGGAAGGCGCGGCGGAAAGCCGCCATTGCCTCGCCTTCGGGGCAAAGGCGCTCGACGCGCATCTGCCCGACGGGGGGCTGCGCCTCGGCGCGCTGCACGAATTTTCCGGCGGGCCCGCCGGGCTTTTCCCGGATGAAGGCGGGGCGCGCCCCGCCACGAAAAATTTCGCCGGCGGGGCGGGGGAGATCGCCGCCGCGACGCTCTTCGTCGCCGCCATCCTCGCCCGGCTCGAGGGGCCGGTTCTGTGGTGCCTTTCGGCGCGCGACCTGTTTGCGCCGAGCCTTGCCGCCGCCGGGCTCGATCCCGAGCGGGTGATCTATGCGGAGACCTGGCATGCGCGCGACGTGCCCGTCGCCATGGAGGAGGGCCTCAAGCATGCGGGGCTCGCCGCCGTCGTCGGCGAGACGGGGCGGCTCGGGCTGACGGCCTCGCGCCGGCTGCAGCTTGCCGCCGAGGCCTCCGGCGTCACGGCGCTCGCCCTTTCCCGGCCCTTCCGGCGCGGAGCGGAGGGCGGCGAGCCCAATGCGGCCATGACGCGCTGGCGGATCACGCCGCTGCCCTCCTCCGCCCCCGCCCTGTCTCTGCCCGTCCTCTCTCTGCCCGCCGTCTCTGGCCTTGCCGGCGTCTCCGCCTCGCCGGTCGCCGGCATCGGGCGGGGAAGCTGGCGGGTGGAATTGTTGCGTTGCCGGGGCGCCGACCCGGCCCTGTTCGTCACGGAGGCCGCCGATGCAGCGGGCCATCTCGGTGTTTCTGCCCTTCTTCCCCGCGGAGAGGCTGCGCCGGATCGCGCGCGATCTGCCGCCTGAGCGCCCGCTGGCGCTGACGGCGCGGATCGGCTCGCAGCGCCTCGTCGTGGCGCTCGACCTTTGCGCGCGGCGCCAGGGCGTCTATCCCGGCATGCCGGCGAGCCGGGCGCAGGCGATGCTGCCCGGCCTCCTCCTCAAGGAGAGCATGCCGCAGGCGGAGGCACGGGCGCTGGAAAGGCTCGCCTTCTGGTGCGCGCGCTACAGCCCGCTCGTGGCCGCCGAGCCGCCGGACGGGCTCGTCCTCGACATCTCCGGCTGCGCGCATCTGTTCGGCGGGGAGGAAAAGCTTCTCGCCGACCTCCTTGCCCGCCTTGCCCGCATGGGGCTGACGGCGCGCGCCGCGCTCGCCGGCAGCCTCGGCGCCGCCCATGCGCTCGCCCGCTACGGCGAAAGCCGCGCCGCGCTGGTGCCGGCGGATGTTCCGCTGGCGGAGCGCCTCGCCCCCCTGCCCGTGGCCGCGCTGCGGCTGGCCGAAGAGCGCGGCGAGGCGCTCCGCCGGCTGGGCTTTGAGACCATCGGCGACCTTCTGGAGGCGCCGCGCGCGCCGCTTTCCCGCCGCTTCGGCCGCGAGGTCCTTGAGCGGCTCGACCAGGCGCTCGGGCGCGCCGCCGAGCCCTTCGTGCCGCTCGCCCACAGCGAAAGGATCGAAACGAAACTCTCCTTCCTGGAGCCGGTGGCGGCCGCCGAGGCGCTTTCGGGCGCGGTGGAAAGGCTGTGCGAGGAACTCTGCGGCCTGCTCGCCGCCCGCCAGGAAGGGGCGCGGCGGCTCGACCTCCTCCTGGCCCGGCTCGACCGCAGCACCGCCTTCCTCTCCGTGCGGCTCGCCCGGCCGAGCCGCAAGCCGGCGCATATGGCGCGGCTTCTGATCGAGCGGCTCGGCGAGCTCGATTGCGGGCTCGGGGTGGAAAATGCACGCCTCCTCGCCTCCGCCACGGCGCCGCTCCGCCCGGACCAGATCGCCTCCTCCCTCGCCGGCAGACAGGAGGAGCCGGACCTTTCCGAACTCGTCGACCGGCTGTCGAGCCGGCTCGGCGGGGCGCATATCTTCCGCACCGCGCCTGTGGAGAGCGATTTTCCCGAGCGGGCGGTCAGGCGCGTGCCGGCCATGGCGCGTGCCCGGGCCATGGCCAGGGCCGGCACGCGGCCGAAGGAATGGCCGCGGCCGGCGCGCCTGCTTGCCCATCCCGAGCCAGTCGAGGTGACGGCGCTATTACCCGATTACCCGCCCGCCTTCTTCATCTGGAAGGGGCGCCGCCACCGGGTCCGCCGTGCCGACGGGCCGGAGCGCATCTTCGGCGAATGGTGGCGCGAGGCAAGCGAGATCGCGCTGGTGCGCGACTATTTCCAGGTGGAGGACGAGGCGGGGGCGCGCTTCTGGCTCTTCCGGCAGGCAGGATCCGGCGGGCTCGCCCGCTGGTATCTCCACGGCTTCTTCGGCTGAGGCGCGGCGATGACCTATGCCGAGCTTCAGGCCGTCTCCAACTATTCCTTCCTGCGGGGCGCCTCGCATCCCGAAGAGCTCTTCGCCGAGGCCGCAAGGCTCGGCCTTGAGGCGCTCGCCCTCACCGACCATTCCTCGCTCGCCGGCATCGTGCGCGCCCACGAGGCGGCGAGGGAGACGGGCGTGCGCCTCATCGTCGGCACGCGGATTTCGCTCCAGGAGGGCCCCACCCTCCTCCTCTATCCGCGCGAGCGCGCCGCCTATGGCAGGCTCTGCCGGCTCCTTTCCATCGGCAAGGCGCGCGCCGGCAAGGGCGGCTGCACCCTGTCGCGCCAGGATGTCGAGGATCATGCCGAGGGCCAGATGGCGATCCTCGTGCCGGATGCGGCGGATGCGGCGCTCGCCGCAGGGCTTTTCTGGCTGCGGGAGACCTTCGGGGCGGACGCCTCGCTGGCGCTTTCCGTGCGCAGGCGACCGGGCGAGGCGCTCCGGCTGGCGGAGCTTGCGGGCCTGGCGCGCGCCCATGGCGTTGCCACCGTGGCCACCGGCGACGTCCTCTATCACAGCGCGGAGCGGCGCATCCTGCAGGATGTGGTGACGGCGATCCGCGAGGGCGTGACGCTCGACGATCTCGGCTTCAAGCGCGAGGCCTTCGCCGACCGGCACCTGAAAAGCCCGCAGGAGATGGCGCGGCTCCTGCACGCGCATCCGGAGGCGCTCCGGCGCAGCGCCGAGATCGCCGATGCCTGCCGCTTTTCCCTGGGCGAGCTCAAATACCAGTATCCGGCCGAGATCCTGATCCCCGGCCTTTCCCCGCAGCAGGCGCTGGAAAAGCTCACCTGGGAGGGCGCGGCGGAACGCTTTCCGGGCGGCGTGCCGGAGAAGGTGGCGGCCCAGCTCAGCCACGAATTATCCCTCGTCGCCGAGCTCGGCTACGCCCCCTATTTCCTCACCGTCCATTCCATCGTGCGCTTCGCCCGCTCGCAGAAAATCCTCTGCCAGGGGCGCGGCAGCGCCGCCAATTCGGCCGTCTGCTTCGTCCTCGGCATCACCTCCATCGACCCGGACCGCAACGACCTCCTCTTCGAGCGCTTCGTCTCGCGCGACCGGGGCGAGCCCCCCGATATCGACGTCGATTTCGAGCACGAAAGGCGCGAGGAGGTGATCCAGTGGATCTACGAGACCTACGGGCGCCACCGCGCCGCGCTCTGCGCCACCGTGGTGCGCTACCATGCCAAGGGCGCCATCCGCGAAGTCGGCAAGGCGCTCGGCCTCACCGAGGACCTCACCGCCACCCTCTCCTCCCATATCTGGAGCTGGAGCCGCGACGGGGTGGAGGAAAAGCACCTTGCAGAGCTCAACCTCAACGAGGCCGATTACCGGCTGCGGCTGACCCTCCGGCTGGCGCGCGCCCTCATCGGCTTTCCGCGCCACCTGTCGCAGCATCCGGGCGGCTTCGTCCTGACGGAGGACCGGCTCGACAGCCTGGTGCCGATCGAGCCGGCGGCGATGGCGGACCGGCAGGTCATCGAATGGGACAAGGACGATATCGACGAGCTCGGCTTCATGAAGGTCGACGTCCTCGGCCTCGGCATGCTCGGCTGCCTCCGGCGCTGCTTCGACCTTCTGAAGGAACATCGCGGCATCGAGCACGACATCGCCTCCGTCCCGGCGGAGGATCCGGCCGTCTACGACATGATCGGCAAGGCCGACACGACCGGCGTCTTCCAGATCGAAAGCCGTGCCCAGATGGCCATGTCGCCGCGCCTCAGGGCCCGCGACCTCTACGACCTCACCATCCAGATCGCCATCGTGCGGCCGGGGCCGATTCAGGGCGAGATGGTGCATCCCTATCTGCGCCGCCGGGAGGGCAGGGAGCGGGCCGAATACCCGACCGAGGAATTCCGGCGCGTCCTCGGCAAGACGCTCGGCGTGCCGCTCTTCCAGGAGCAGGCGATGGCGCTCGCCGTGCATTGCGCCGGCTTCACCCCCTCCGAGGCCGACCAGCTGCGCCGCTCCATGGCGACCTTCAAGTTCACCGGCAGCGTCAGCACCTTCCGGGAGAAGTTCATCGCCGGCATGCTGAAGCGCGGCTACCAGCAGGAATTCGCCGAGCGCGCCTTCAAGATGATCGAGGGCTTCGGCTCCTACGGCTTTCCCGAAAGCCACGCCGCCTCCTTCGCGCTCCTCGCCTATGCCAGCTCGTGGGTGAAGCGCTACCACCCCGACATCTTCCTCGCCGCCATCCTCAACAGCCAGCCGATGGGCTTCTACGCTCCGGCGCAGCTGGTGCGCGACGCCAGGGCGCACGACGTCACGGTGCTGCCGATCGACGTCAATTCCAGCCGCTGGGACACCATTCTGGAAAAGCAGGAGGGTCTGGAAAAGCAGGAGGGTCCGGAAGAACAGGAGGACGGCCCGCACGCCGTCCGCCTCGGGCTGCGCCTTGCAAAAGGGCTCGCCAACGCCGATGGGGCAGCACTGGTGGCGGCCCGCCATCAGCCCTACCAAAGCGTGGAAGAGCTCCACCGCCGGGCCGGCCTTTCCGCCGCCGCGCTGGAGCGGCTCGCCGAGGCGGACGCCTTTTCTTCGCTCGGCCTTTCGCGCCGCCAGGCGCTGTGGGAAATCCGCGGCCTTGCCGATCGCCCCCTGCCGCTCTTTGCCGCGGCGGACGAAAGGGAGGCGCAGATCCGCCCGGAGGCCCGCGAGCCTGATATGCGGCTTACCGAGATGACCGCCGGGCGCGAGGTGGTGGAGGATTATCGAAGCACCGGGCTGACGCTGCGCCAGCATCCGGTCTCCTTCCTGCGCGAGACGCTCTCGCACCGGCGCATCCGCCCGGCACGGGAGCTCCTGAACTGGCGCGACGGCGCCTGGATCGACATTGCCGGCATGGTGCTGGTGCGCCAGCGGCCGGGCAGCGCCAAGGGCGTCATGTTCATCACCATCGAGGACGAGACCGGCCAGGCGAACATCATCGTCTGGCCCTCGCTGCTGGAGCGCCAGCGCCGCGTCGTGCTGGCCGCCGGCATGCTCGCCTGCCGCGGCCGGGTGCAGCGCGAGGGCGAGGTCATCCATGTCGTCGCCCACCGGCTCACCGACCTTTCCGATCTCCTGAAGAAGGTCGGCGACCATGACGGGCCCTTCCCGAACCGGCTGAGCCGCGCCGACGTCTTCAAGGGCGGGCCCGGCGGGCCCGATCCGCGCGAGGCGAAGGCGCTCGGGCTGAAGCCGCGCGACATTCTCATCCCGGATCTGCGTCCGGGCACCGGCATCAGCGTCAAGGCGCGAAATTTTCACTGACTTCGGGGCCCGGCGCCGGCCGGCGACAAGCCGGGGCATTTCAGGCTCTTACGGCGAAGCGTACGATCATGACTCCAGGCCGGGAGGCAAATCGTGACCGCTTCTGTCATCCAACTGTCATCTAACTTTCACAGATGTGTTTTGGCCGAAGCCTAGGAAGGCCCCGGTCATCGCTGCATGGCCCATGCTTTCTGCGCAGCAATCAGGGAGATTTCTCAGTGACTTACAAACTTCTCGCCGGTGTAGCCGCGCTGGCTGTCGGCGTCGCCGTGACGTCCGGCGCCGCGCAGGCTCAGTCCCGCGACCAGATCCAGATCGCCGGTTCCTCGACCGTCCTGCCCTACGCCAAGATCGTCGCCGAAAATTTCGGCGAGGCCTTCCCGGACTTCAAGACGCCGGTCGTTGAATCCGGCGGCTCCTCCGCCGGCCTCAAGGAATTCTGCCGCGGCGTCGGCCCGGACACGATCGACATCGCCAATGCCTCGCGCCGCATCAAGGACAGCGAAGTGGAGGCCTGCAAGGCCAACGGCGTCAACGAAATCCAGGAAATCCGCATCGGCTATGACGGCATCGTCTTCGCCACCGACATCAACGGCCCGGACTTCAAGCTGACCCCGACCGACGTCTACAAGGCGGTCGCGGCCAAGGTCGCCGTCGACGGCAAGCTCGTCGACAACCCGAACAAGACCTGGAGCGACGTCAACCCGGACCTGCCGGACTGGGAAATCGCCGCCTACATCCCGGGCGAGAAGCACGGCACGCGTGAAGTCTTCGAAGAGAAGCTGCTCGCCGCCGGTTGCGAGGCGACGGGCGACCTCAAGGCCCGTGTCGACAGCGGCATGGACGAGAAGGCCGCCGGCAAGGATTGCATGGCGGTCCGCAAGGACGGCGCTGCGGTCGACATCGACGGCGACTACACCGAGACGCTGGCCCGCATCGACGCCAACAAGAAGGGCATGGGCGTCTTCGGCCTCGCCTTTTACGAGAACAACGCCGACAAGCTGAAGGTCGCCACCATCAGCGGCGTCACGCCGTCGACCGAGACGATCGCCTCCGGCGAGTATCCGGTCTCCCGGCCGCTGCAGTTCTACGTGAAGAAGGCGCATCTGGGCGTCATCCCGGGCCTCAAGGAGTATGTGGAGTTCTTCATCTCCGACCAGATGACCGGCCCCGACTCCCCGCTCGCCGAGTACGGCCTCGTTGCCGCCCCGGAAGCGGAGCGCGAAGAGGTTCGCCAGAGCTTCGAGTCCGGCGCAGCCATGTAAGAAGCAATCGGGCGGGCGCGGCTTGCAAGCCGCGCCCGCTTGGCTTTTCAAGATCTCCCGTTCCCGCCCTTTTGAAGCGGCCAGCCGGCCAGAGCACCCATGAGCACGACGACCATCATCACGCTCGTCATCGTCCTTGCCGCCGTCGGCTATGTGGCGGGGCGCATTCTGGCGGTGAAGCGCGCGGGCGGAAACGCCCAGACGCTGCATTCCCGCCCGGTCTATTACGGCTCCTACGCCTTCCTGTGGACGGCCCTGCCCTCCCTCATCCTCATGGCAATCTGGCTGGCCATCAGCCCCATCGTCATCCACGAGGCGGTGCTGGAAAGCCTTCCAGAGCGCATCCAGGAAGAATCGGCAGCCACCCAGAGCCTCTCCATGGGCATGATCTCGTCCATCGCGGAGGGGCTGACGCGTCTGACGCCGACCGAGCTGACGCGGGTCAGCGCGGGCTTCACGGCGCTTCGCCCGCTCCTGGCGGAAAAGGGCGTGCCGCTCGGCTCGAACGGCGAAGACTTCATGATCGCCGCCGCCAAGAATCTCAATCAATGGTCGGCCGAAAGCCATCTGTGGATGACGGTCGCCGTCATCGCACTCGCCGTGCTCGGCTTTGCCTATGCGCTTTTCGCCATCCGGCCGAGGATGCGGGCGCGCAATTCCGTGGAACGGGTCGTCCTCGTTTCCCTCATCGGCGCATCCGACATCGCCATCCTCACGACGATCGGCATCGTGCTGTCCATGCTGTCGGAGACGATCCAGTTCTTCTCGGCCGTGCCGCCGCATGAGTTCTTCTTCGGCACGGTCTGGGATCCGCGCTTTGCGGCCAATGTCGGCACCACCTCCTCGGAGGGCCAGTTCGGCCTCATCCCGCTTCTGGCCGGCACCATCTACATCGCTTTCGTGGCGATGCTGTTTGCCGTGCCGATCGGGCTCTTCGCCGCGACCTACCTTTCCGAATATGCCGGGCCGAAGTTCCGCTCCATCGCCAAGCCGCTCCTGGAAGTGCTCGCGGGCATTCCCACCATCGTCTACGGCTTCTTCGCCCTCGTGACGGTCGGCCCGTTCCTGCGCGACCTGTCGGCCGAGCTGAACCACCTCGTCACCGGGCACTACAGCAATTTCATCGAGGCGCAGAGCGTGCTGACGGCCGGCCTCGTCATGGGCATCATGCTCATCCCCTTCGTCTCCTCGCTCTCCGACGACATCATCACCGCCGTGCCGAAATCGATGCATGACGGCTCGCTCGGCCTCGGAGCGACCCGTTCGGAGACGATGCGCCGCGTCGTGCTGCCGGCGGCGCTGCCGGGCATCGTCGGCGCGCTGCTCCTGACCGCCTCGCGCGCCATCGGCGAGACGATGATCGTTGTGCTGGCCGCAGGCGTCGCCGCGCGGCTGTCGATCAACCCCTTCGAGCCGATGACCACGGTGACGGTGAAGATCGTCAACCAGCTGACGGGCGACCTGGAATTCAATTCGCCGCAGACGCTGGTCGCCTTCGCGCTCGGCATCACGCTCTTCGTCATCACGCTCGGCCTCAACATCTACGCGCTCTACATCGTGCGCAAATATCGAGAGCAGTACGAATGACCGATACGACCGCCGAAAGGGCGACCCCGGACAGCACGCGCGTGCCGCGCGAGATCGGCATTCGCCGGCGCTACGCTTCGGAGCGGCGCTTCAAGGCCTGCGGCCTCATCGCCATCCTGATCGGCCTCGCCTGCCTGGCGATCCTGCTCTTCACCGTCATCTCCAAGGGCTACACCGCCTTCTTGCAGACCGAGATGCGGCTGCCGATCACCTTCGAGAAGAGCGTCATCGATCCGAAAGGCGAGGCGGCGAACAATCCGCGCGTCCTGATGATGGCGAACTATCCGACCCTTGCCCGCGATGCGCTCGCCAGGGAACTCGGCGTCGATCCGAAGGACCGCGCCTATTCGCGCAGCCTTTCGGGGATGGTCTCCAACGGGGTCAGGACGCAGCTGCGCGACATGGTCCTCGCCGATCCTTCCCTGATCGGCACGACGCAGGATGTCTGGGTGCTGGTGGAAGCCAACATCGATTCCGCCTTCAAGGGCCAGATCGACCTTTCCGTCGACGAGGGCCGCCGCAAGATCAACGACCTGCAGGTCACGTGGATGAAGGAGCTCGCCGACCGGGGCGTGCTCAAGAAGCGCTTCAACACCGGCATCTTCGTCAACGGCGCCTCCAGTCGGCCGGAGACCGCGGGCGTCGGCGTCGCCATCATCGGCTCGGCCTACATGATGCTGACGGTGCTGGTGCTCGCCCTGCCGATCGGCGTCGCCGCCTCCATCTACCTGGAGGAGTTCGCGCCGAAGAACCGCTGGACCGATCTCATCGAGGTCAACATCAACAACCTCGCCGCGGTGCCCTCCATCGTCTTCGGCCTTCTCGGCCTCGCCATCTTCATCAATTTCGCCGGGCTGCCACGCTCCGCCTCGCTGGTGGGCGGGCTGGTGCTGACGCTGATGACGCTGCCGACGATCATCATCGCCACGCGCGCGGCGCTGAAGGCCGTGCCGCCCTCGATCCGCTCGGCGGCGCTCGGCGTCGGCGCCTCCAAGATGCAGATGGTCTTCCATCACGTCCTGCCGCTTGCCGCGCCGGGCATCCTCACGGGCACGATCATCGGCCTTGCCCAGGCGCTCGGCGAGACGGCGCCGCTCCTGCTCATCGGCATGGTGGCCTTCGTCGCCGACTATCCGACGACGCCGCTGCAGCCGGCGACGGCATTGCCGGTGCAGATCTTCATGTGGGCGAACGAGGCCGAGCGCGCCTTCGTGGAACGCACCTCGGGCGCCATCATCATCCTGCTGATGTTCCTGGCAGTGATGAACATTACCGCTATCATCCTCAGACGACGGTTCGAACGCAGATGGTAAACGCTTCAAGCAATGGCCCGGCTGCGGGCGTCCGCGAGGCGGAACAGCCTTCCGCCTCCTCCGTAACCGCAAGGAAAGAAGAAATGGACAGCGCAACGCCGACGAGCGCGAGCCAGGCGCAGGCCCAGCCCAAGGCCGAGGCGGCCCCACGCGTGAAGATGCGTGGACAGGATGTCTGCGTCTTCTACGGCGACAAGCAGGCGCTCTACGACGTCAATCTCGACGTGCTGGAGAACCAGGTGACGGCGCTGATCGGCCCCTCCGGCTGCGGCAAGTCGACGTTCCTGCGCTGCCTCAACCGGATGAACGACACGATCGACATCGCCCGCGTCACCGGCAAGATCGTGCTCGACGGCGGCGACGTCTACGACAAGAGCGTCGACGTGGTGGAGCTCAGGGCCCGCGTCGGCATGGTCTTCCAGAAGCCGAACCCGTTCCCGAAGTCGATCTTCGAGAACATCGCCTACGGACCGCGCATCCACGGCCTCGCCTCCAACAAGCGCGAGCTGGAAGAGATCGTCGCCTCCTCGCTGCGCCGGGCCGGCCTCTTCGAAGAGGTGAAGGACCGGCTGGAGGAGCCGGGCACCGGCCTTTCCGGCGGCCAGCAGCAGCGCCTGTGCATCGCCCGCGCCATCGCCGTCAGCCCGGAAGTCATCCTGATGGACGAGCCGTGCTCGGCGCTGGATCCGATCGCCACCGCCAAGGTGGAGGAGCTGATCGACGAATTGCGCGAGAACTACACGATCGTCATCGTCACCCACTCCATGCAGCAGGCGGCCCGCGTGTCGCAGCGCACCGCCATGTTCCATCTCGGCTACCTGGTCGAGGAGGGTCCTACGGACGTCATGTTCACCAACCCGTCGGACAAGCGCACGCAGGACTACATCACCGGCCGCTTCGGCTGAGGGAGGAAGCAAGTTGTCCGAACATATCGTCACCTCCTACGACGAGGAGCTGAGCCAGCTCTCCCGCTCGATCGCGGAGATGGGTGGCCTGGTGGAACAGCAGTTCGAGGAATCGGTCGCCGCGCTGCTGACCGGCAATTCCGAACTCGCCCAGAACGTCGTTTCCGGCGACCGGCAGATCAACGCGCTGCATACCCAGATCGAGGAACGCTCGATCCTGGTCATCGCCAAGCGCCAGCCGATGGCGCAGGATCTGCGCCAGACCGTCGCCTGCATCCGCATCTCCAACGACCTGGAGCGGGTGGGCGACCTTTCCAAGAACATCGCCAAGCGGGCGCTGGCCATCGAGGACCAGCGCATGGCCCAGACGCTGCGCCGCGGCGTGGAGCATCTGGCCCAGCTCGGCCTCAAGCAGCTGAAGGAAGTGCTCGACGCCTACGGGGCGCGCGACACGGACAAGGCGCGCGCCGTCTGGCGGGCCGACGACGAGATCGACGCCATGTATGTCTCGCTCTTCCGCGAGATGCTGACCTACATGATGGAGGATCCGCGCAACATCGGCATGTGCACGCATCTGCTCTTCTGCGCCAAGAACATCGAGCGGATCGGCGACCACGCCACCAATATCGCCGAGACCATCGTCTATCTCGTCACCGGCAAGCAGATGGAGCCCATGGAGCGCTCCGGCATCCTGCAGACGATGTAGGAAACAGGGAAACCCGAAGATGCAGGTGCCGCGCATACTGGTGGTGGAGGACGAGGAGCCGCTGACGCTCCTGCTGCGCTACAACCTCGAGGCGGAGGGCTATTCGGTCGATTCGGTGGGCCGCGGCGACGATGCCGAGCTCCGCCTCATGGAGGAGAGCTTCGACCTCCTCGTGCTCGACTGGATGCTGCCCGGGCTTTCCGGCATCGAACTGTGCCGGCGGCTGCGGATGCGCGATGCGACGGCCCGCCTTCCCGTCATCATGCTGACGGCGCGCGGCGAGGAGGACGAGCGCATCCGGGGCCTTGCCACCGGCGCGGACGACTATGTCGTCAAACCCTTCTCGGTGCCGGAGCTGATGGCCCGGGTGAAGGCGCTGCTGCGGCGCGCCCGGCCGGAGATGGTCTCCGACAAGCTCGCCGCCGGCGACATCGAGCTCGACCGCGAGACGCTGCGCGTCTTCCGCTGCGGCAAGGAGATCCATCTCGGCCCGACCGAGTTCCGCCTTCTGGAATTTTTGATGCGCAGCCCCGGCCGCGTCTTCACGCGCGAGCAGCTGCTCAACGGCGTGTGGGGCCGCGACGTCTATGTCGACGAGCGCACGGTCGACGTGCATGTCGGCCGGCTGAGGAAGGCGATCAATCGCGGGCGCATGCGCGACCCGATCCGCACCGTGCGCGGCGCCGGCTACGCCCTCAACGAGCAGTTCGTCACGAGCTGAGCGCCCGGCGGCGGCTCGAATTTTTCTGACCAGGCGGCATTTTCCGGTCCTCCCCCTCAAGGGAAGGCGGGGACATGCCTTGCCGGCATCCCCCGACTGTAGCTGCGCCGGCCAGTGCCGAAGCGCCTATTTCGTGCCGTACATGCGATCGCCCGCATCGCCGAGACCCGGCACGATGTAGCCGTGATCGTTCAGATGGCTGTCGATCGCGGCGGTTACCACCGGCACGTCGGGATGGGCGGCGCGGAAGGCCTTCACGCCCTCCGGGGCGGCGAGCAGGCAGACGAAATGCACGTCCCTGGCGCCGCGCTCCTTCAGCCGCTGCACGGCCGCGATGGCGGAATTGGCGGTCGCCAGCATCGGATCGACCGCGATGACGACCCGCTCGGCGAGGTCTTCCGGCGCCTTGAAGTAATATTCGACCGGATGCAGCGTTTCGGGATCGCGGTAAAGGCCGATATGGGCGACGCGGGCGGCCGGAACGAGGTCGAGCATGCCTTCCAGAAGGCCGTTGCCGGCCCGCAGGATGGAGGCGAAGACGAGCTTCTTGCCGGCCAGCGTCGGCGCCTCGATCTCGGCCAGCGGCGTCTCGATGGTCGTCGTCGTCAGCTCCAGATGGCGCGTCGCCTCGTAGGTCAGGAGCGCGGCGATCTCGCGCAACAGACGGCGGAAGGACGCCGTGGAGGTATCTTTGTCGCGCATGATGGTGAGCTTGTGCTGCACCAGCGGGTGATCGACGACCGTCACCCCTTCTTCCTTGTGCATGTGCCTCTCCTGCTTGCCGCTGTTCCCTAGGCGCGAAACGGCGCCGGCTCAACCGGCGCGAGGCGGGAAATTAGCCGCGCCCGCGTCGCCTCGTCGACGAAGGCGGCCTCGATCGCCGTCCGGGTGAAGGCGGTCAGGCCAGCCGCGTCGAGCCCGAGCGCCGCCGCCGTGGCGCGATACTCGCCGGCAAGGCTGGTGCCGAAGAAGGGCGGATCGTCGGAATTGAGCGTGACGCGCACGCCGGCGGCGATCAGCCTTGCCAGCGGATGGGCGGCGCGGTCCGAAAAAAGGCCGAGCGCGACGTTGGAGCCGGGGCAGACCTCCAGCACGATCTCCTCATCGGCGAGCCGGGCCATCAGCGCCGGATCCGCCGCCGCGGCGACGCCGTGGCCGATGCGCGTCACCGGCAGGGCGTCGAGGACATGGGCGACGCTTTCCGGCCCGCACACCTCGCCGGCATGGGCGGTACAGCCGAGCCCTGCCTCCGCCGCCATCGCGAAGGCCGGCGCGAACTCGGCCGCCAGATGCTCGCGCTCGTCGCCGGCAAGGCCGATGCCGGTCACCAGCGGATGCGGATGGGCAAGAATCGTGCGGGTCGCCCGCAGCGCCGCCTCCGGCCCGTTCTGGCGCAGGATGTGCGGCACCAGCCGTACCTCGATGCCGCTCCTGGCGCGAGCGCGCTCCGCCCCCTCGGCGACCGCCTCAAGGCAGGCGGCGTAGCTCATGCCGGCGCGTGTCGCATCGTCCGGCGCCAGGAAAAGCTCGGCATAGATCGCCCCGTCCGCCGCGATCGCGCTCAGATGCATCTCGGCGAGGCGGGCATAATCCTCCGGCCGCCGCAGGAGCCGCGTCGCGCGCCCATAGGCGGCGAGAAAGCCGGGAAAATCGTGCCAGAGATAGCGCTCGCCGTCGGTGAGCGCGGAGATGTCGACGCCCTCGCGGACCGCCAGCTCACGGGCGAGCGAGACGGGCAGCGCGCCTTCGACGTGGCAGTGCAGCTCCGCCAGCGCCACGCCCCGCAAGCGCCGTTCCTAGATCATGCTCGCGCCGGCAAAGAGCGGCGGCAGAGCGAGATGGGCGGCGAGCGTCTGGCCGATATCGGCATAGGTCTGGAGCTCGCCCGCCTTGCGCCCCTCGATGCCCGGACCGAAGGCGAGCACCGGCACGTTCTCGCGCGTGTGGTCGGTGCCGGTCCAGGTCGGGTCGTTGCCGTGATCGGCCGTCAGGATGACGAAATCGCCCTCCTTCAGCGCAGCGAAAAGCTCCGGCAGGCGCCGGTCGAAGGCTTCCAGGCAGGCCGCATAGCCCGCCGGATCGCGGCGATGGCCGTAGATCTGGTCGAAGTCGATGAAGTTGGTGAAGACGAGGTCGCCGTCCTTGGCCCTTGCGGCCGCCTCGAGCGTCCTGTCGAACTGGCTTTCGTTGTCGGGGGCCTTGAGGACCTCGGTGACGCCGCGCCCGGCGAAGATGTCGGAGATCTTTCCGACCGCCCAGACGTCGCGGCCGATCTCCGCCGCCTCGTCGAGAAGGGTCCGTGCGGGCGGCGGCACGGAAAAATCCTTGCGGTTGCCGGTGCGGGCGAAATCGTCCGGGCCGCTGCCGAGGAAAGGCCGGGCGATGACGCGGCCGATCCGGTATTTGTCGCAGAGTTTTCGGGCGACCTTGCAGGTCTCGTAGAGGCGCTCCAGCCCGAAGGCCTCCTCATGGGCGGCGATCTGGAAGACGCTGTCGGCGGAGGTGTAGCAGATCGGCTTGCCGGTCCTCACATGCTCCTCGCCGAGTTCGGCGATGATCGCCGTGCCGGAAGCGTGGCGGTTGCCGAGGATGCCGGGAAGCTTCGCCTCGGCGACCAGGGCCTCCGTCAGCTCGGCGGGAAAGGCCGGCTCTTCTTGCGGAAAATACCCCCAGGGCTGGCGCAGCGGGCAGCCCGCCAACTCCCAATGCCCCGTCGTCGTGTCCTTGCCGCGCGAGCGCTCGCGCGCAAAGCCCCAGATCGCATCCGGGTCCGCCTCGTAGGCAAGCCCCGCCGGATAGGCGCCCGAGGAAGCCTCCGCGGCGCGGCCGAGGCCGAGCCGGTTGAGGTTCGGAATATCGAGCGGGCCGGAGCGCAGGCCCTCGCGGTCGGCGTCGCCGGCGGCGCAGGCAGCGGCGATATGGCCGAGCGTGTCGGCGCCCTCGTCGCCGAATTCGGCGGCATCCTTGGCCCCGCCGACGCCGACGGAATCCATGACGAGGAGGAAGCCGCGAGCCATGTCAGGTGAGCCTTTCGATAATCAGCGGTGTGCCGGCCGGCGCCTCGGCGCCGATATGGCAGGCGGCGCGCACGGCCCTTGCGGCCGCCGCGGCGGCGGCCTCGTCGCGCGCATGCACCACGGCAAGCGGGCGGCCGGGGCCGACCTCTTCGCCTATCGCGGCGATCGCCGTCAAGCCGACCGCATGGTCGATATCGTCCTCGGCCCGGCGCCTGCCGCCGCCGAGGCCGATCACCGCCACGCCGAGGGCGCGCGTGTCGATCGCCGAGACGAAGCCTGCCTCCCCGGCCGCAATGTCGCGCACGAGCGGCGCGGCCGGCAGGTGCTCCCCAGCCCTTTCGACGAAATCGGCCGGCCCGCCGAGCGCCGCCACCATCTTCTGGAAACGCTCGGCCGCGCTGCCATCGGCAAGCTTCCCGGAGGCCAGCCTCTCGCCCTCCTCCGCCGAAGCAGCGAGCCCGCCGAGGCGCAGCATCTCGCCGGCGAGCGCGATCGTCACTTTCTCCAGCCGCGGGTCGCGATGGGCGCCGGTGAGGAAATCGACGGCGTTCTGCACCTCCACGGCATTGCCGGCCGCCGAGGCCAGCGGCTCGTTCATGTCGGTGATAAGGGCCGAGGCTGAGAGCCCGGCGCCCTGCGCCACCGTGACGAGGCTTCTGGCAAGCGCGCGCGCATCGTCGAGCCTCGCCATGAAGGCGCCGCTGCCGGCCTTCACGTCGAGAACGAGACCGGAAAGCCCGGCCGCGAGCTTCTTCGACAGGATCGAGGCGGTGATCATCGGCAGCGATTCCACCGTCGCCGTCACGTCGCGGATGGCATAAAGGCGCTTGTCGGCCGGGGCGAGGTCGGCGGTCTGTCCGATGATGGCGCAGCCCGCCTCGGCGGTGACCTTGCGAAAGGTCTCAAGATCGGGCTGGCTTTGATAGCCGGGGATGGAATCGAGCTTGTCGAGCGTGCCGCCGGTATGGCCGAGGCCGCGCCCGGAGATCATCGGCACGACGCCGCCGGCCGCCGCCACGATGGGTGCGAGCATAAGGGAGACGTTGTCGCCGACGCCGCCCGTCGAATGCTTGTCGAGGACGGGTCCGCCCGCCTTTTCCCAGGAGAGCGTGTCGCCGGAATCCTTCATGGCGAGCGTCAGGGCGACGATCTCGTCCGGCTCCATGCCGTTGAAGAAGACCGCCATGGCGAGCGCGGCGACCTGGCCCTCGCCGATGCTCCCGTCGGTGAGGCCCTCGACGAAGAAGGCGACTTCCTCGGGCGTCAGCGCCATGCCGTCGCGTTTCTTGCGGATCACCTCCTGCGGCAGGAAGCTCATGCGGGCACCTTTGCGAAATGGCGGGCGAGCAGGGCCTCCAGCTTGCGCCCGCCCTGTGGCGCCAGCTCCTTGGTCTCGTCATGCGAGAGCTCGCGGCCGGTCATGCCGGCGGCGAGATTGGTGATGACGGAAAAGGCGGCGACCTTCATGCCGAGGTAGCGCGCCAGGATCACTTCCGGCACCGTCGACATGCCGACGGCATCGGCGCCGAGCGCGTGGGCAGCGCGGATCTCGGCCGGGGTCTCGAAGGACGGCCCCGTCACCCAGAGATAGACGCCCTGATGCAATTCGATGCCTTCCGCCTGCGCCTCGCCCTGAAGGCACATGGCGAGCTGGCGGTCATAGGCCTCCGTCATGCCGACGAAGCGGCCGTCGCTCGTCTCGCCGATCAGCGGGTTCACGCCGAAGAAGCCGATATGGTCGACGATCTGCATCAGCGATCCGGGCGGCATCTCCTCGTGCAGGCTGCCGGCGGCGTTGGTGAGGAACAGCGTTTCGACGCCGAGCGCGGCGAGCGCGGCGAGCGCCGGTCGCATCGCGTCGGAACGGCCGTGCTCGTAGAAATGCGAGCGCCCGGCCATGACGGCGACCTCCGTGCCGCCGATCCGGCCGAGGACCAGGCGCCCGGCATGGCCGGAGACGGAGGGACGGGGAAAACCCTCAAGATCGGCGTAGGCGATCTCGACGGCGCCCTCGATGCGGTCTGCCAGCCCCGACAGGCCGGAGCCGAGAATGAGCGCCGTGCGGGGCGCAAAACCCGCCTTGCCGGCAATCGTCTCCGCCGTCCGCCTTGCGGCCTCCTCGGGGCTCATCCGACGCCCTTCATGCCGAAGGCGAAGGGAAGGAGCTCGCCGAGCGTGACGCTGGCGACCGGGCCGTCCTCGTCGCACAGATGGACGATGGTCTCCTTGGTGCCGAACTCGCAGATCCTCTGCCGGCAGCCGCCGCACGGCGTTACCTTCTCCTGCCGTTCGGCGACGACGGCGATCTCGGCGATCCGGCGCTCCGTCTTCGGCGTGCCGGCGACCATGGCGGCGATCGCCGAGGCCTCCGCGCACCAGCCTTCCGGATAGCTCGCATTCTCCACGTTGCAGCCGGCGAAGATCCTTCCCGACACCGTCACCAGCGCGGCGCCGACGCGGAACTCCGAATAGGGCGCGTGCGCATGCTGCATGACCTCTCGGGCCGCCTCGAAGAGTTCGCGTTCGATCGTCACGGCTAGCGCTCCTTCACATAGGGCACGCCGCCCGCCTTCGGCGGCACGGCGCGGCCGATGAAGCCGGCAAGCAGCACGACGGTCAAGACATAGGGCAGCGCCTGCATGAACTGGACCGGCACCTCGCCGATGAAGGGCACATACGCCCCCTGCAGGCGGATGGCGACGGCGTCGAGGAAACCGAAGAGGAGGCAGGCCCCCATCGCCGGCCAGGGCCGCCATTTGGCGAAGATGAGCGCGGCAAGCGCGATGAAGCCCTTGCCGGCCGTCATGTTGACGATGAAGCCGGCCGACTGGGCGATGGCCAGATAGGCGCCGGCGACGCCCGTCAGCACGCCGCAGATGAGGACGGCGCGGTAGCGCAGGAACGGCACGGAAATGCCGGCCGTGTCGACGGCGGCGGGGTTCTCGCCGACCGCCCGCAGCCGCAGCCCGAAGCGCGTCTGGAACAGCACCCACCAGGTGAGCGGCACCATCAGGAAGGCGATGTAGACGATGAGGTTATGGCCGGAGATCAGCTCGTAATAGATCGGCCCGAGGACCGGCACGTCGCGCAACGCCTCCGCCCCCGGCAGGGTGAGGGAGGAAAAGCGTGCGTCGCCCGAGAGCTGGGGCGTGCGCCCGCCCTGCGAGAACCAGGCCTGGCCGAGCAGCGCCGTCAGCCCGGCGGCGAGGAAGTTGATGGCGACGCCGGAGACGATCTGGTTGCCGCGCTGGGTGATGGAGGCAAAGCCGTGCACCAGCGCAAGCGCGATCGCCGCGCCGATCGCAGCGAGAAGGCCGAGCCAGGCCGAGCCCGTCCAGTAGGCGACCGCCCCGGCGGCGAAGGCGCCGGCGAGCATCTTGCCCTCCAGGCCGATGTCGAAGATGCCGGAGCGCTCCGAATAAAGCCCGGCAAGACAGGCCAGAAGCAGCGGCGTCGCGAGCCTTACGGCCGAATCGAGAACGAGAACGGCGGCCGTCAGGTCCATCACCCCGCCTCCCCGCCGTCCAGCATCCGGGCCCGCTGCGGGCTCGACATCAGCGCGAAGGCGCGGGCGATGCCCGGCCGGAACATGTGCTCCAGCGCGCCGGCGAAGAGAATGACGAGGGCCTGGATGACGACGATCATGTCGCGCGAGATCGCCGGCATGTCGAAGGCGAGCTCCGCCCCGCCCTGATAGAGCATGCCGAAGAGAAAGGCGGCCAGCACGATGCCGACCGGGTGCGCCCGGCCCATCAGCGCCACGGCGATGCCGACGAAGCCCGCCCCCTGCACGAAGTCGATCTGCAGGCGCTGCTGGTCGCCCATCACCGGGTTCAGCGCCATCAGGCCCGCCAGCGCGCCGGAAACGAGCATGGCGATGATGGTGATCTTGACGGTCGAGATGCCGGCATAGACAGCCGCCGTCGGGTTGAGGCCGGTGGCGCGGATCTCGTAGCCGAGGCGCGTCCTCCAGATGAACACCCAGACGAAGAGGCAGGCGGCGAGCGCCACGACGATGGAGATGTTGGCGGGCGCGGCGCCCATATCGGCGCCGAACATCTCGAACAGCCCGCCGAGCTTGGGCAGCGCCCCGCCGGCCGCAAAGGTGCGCGTCTCCGGCTGCATCGATCCGGGCGGGGAGAGATGGTCGACGAGGAGCCAGACCATCAGCGAGGCGGCGATGAAGTTGAACATGATCGTGGTGATGACGATGTGGCTGCCGCGCCTTGCCTGCAGATAGGCCGGGATCAGCGCCCAGGCGGCGCCGAAGAGCGCCGCGCCGCAAATGGCGAAAGGCAGCGTCACGTACCATGGCACGTAGCGGTCGAGCGCCATCGCCGCGAGCGCCGTGCCGAGGCCGCCGAGATAGGCCTGGCCCTCGCCGCCGATGTTGAAGAGGCCGGCATGGAAGGCGACGGCGACGGCGAGGCCGGTAAAGATGAAGTTGGTCGTATAGAAAAGCGTGAAGCCGATCCCCTCGCCGAAGCCGAGCGCCCCCCAGACGAGGATCTTCACCGCCTGGAGCGGGTTCTCGCCGATGAAGAGGACGACGAGGCCGGAGACGAGGAAGGCGACGGTGACGTTGAGGAGCGGGATAAGGCCGACCTCCACCCAGGCCGGGAGCTTGGCCACCGGCGCGCTCAAGCCGCCGCCTCCTCGTCGGCGATCCCCGCCATCATCAGGCCGAGCTCGCCCTCGTCCGCCTCCGGCCCGGCCTCGCCGACGATGCGGCCGGCGAACATGACGAGGATGCGGTCGGAAAGGGCGCGGATCTCGTCGAGCTCGACGGAAACGAGCAGGATCGCCTTGCCGGCGTCGCGCATGGCGACCAGTTGGCGGTGGATGAACTCGATGGCGCCGATATCGACGCCTCTGGTCGGCTGGCCGACGAGGAGCACCGAGGGATCGCGCTCCATCTCGCGCGCCAGCACGATCTTCTGCTGGTTGCCGCCGGAGAAATTGGCCGTCTTCAGCCGGCAGTCCGGCGGGCGGATGTCGTAGCGCTCGATCTTCCGGCGGGCATCCTCGCGCATGGCATCGAGCTTGAGGATCGGGCCGGCGGCGTATTCCGGGCCGAGATGATAGCCGAGAACGGAATTCTCGTTCTCCTCGAAGGCCATGACGAGGCCCATGCGGTGCCGGTCCTCCGGCACATGGGCGAGCCCGTCGAGCCGCCGGCGCGCCGGGTCCGCCTGCCTCGCAAGGTCCTTGCCGCCCTCCAGCCAGATGGAGCCGGAGGTGGCCGGGCGGATGCCGGCGATCGCCTCCAGAAGCTCCGACTGGCCGTTGCCGGAAACGCCGGCGATGCCGACGATCTCGCCGGCGCGGACCTCGAAGGAGACGTCGTCGACGCGCCTCACGCCCTTGCCGTCGACGACGGTGAGGCGCTCCACCGAAAGAAGCGGCGCACCGGGCGCGGCCTCGCCCTTTTCGACCCGGAGCAGCACGCGGCGCCCGACCATCAGCTCGGCGAGCTCCTCCGGCCCGGTCTCGGCCGTCGGCAGCGTCCGGACGATCTCGCCGCGGCGCATCACCGAGACGTTGTCGGTGATCGCCATGATCTCGCGCAGCTTGTGGGTGATGAGGATCACCGTCTTACCCTGGCTCTTCAGCTGGCGGAGGATGCGGAAGAGATGGTCGGCCTCCGAGGGCGTCAGCACGCCCGTCGGCTCGTCGAGGATCAGGGTATCGGCGCCGCGAAACAGCGCCTTGAGGATCTCCACGCGCTGCTGCAGGCCGACGGGCAGTTCGCCGATGATGGCGTCGGGGTCCACCTGCAGCTCGTATTCGCGCTCCAGGCGCTGAAGCTCCGCCCGCGCCCTGGCGACGCCGGCCTTCAGCAGGATGCCGCCCTCCGCGCCGAGGATGACGTTCTCCAGCACCGAGAAATTGTCGACCAGCATGAAATGCTGGTGGACCATGCCGATGCCGGCGGCGATGGCGTCGTCCGAAGAGGCGATCTCCACCTTCCGGCCGCGCACGAAGATGTCGCCGCGATCGGCCTGGTAGAAGCCGTAGAGGATCGACATCAGCGTCGACTTTCCCGCCCCGTTCTCGCCGACGATACCGTGGATGGTGCCCTCCTCGACGGTCAGCGCGATATCCCTGTTGGCGCGCACAGTGCCGAAGCTCTTGTCGATGCCGGAAAGCCGTATCGCCGGGGCGGCGCCCGGCCGGCTCTTTTCGAGCGGGCGGGAGGGCTCCCTGCCGTCCTTTTCGGAGTCGTCCTTGTCGGGGCTCATTCAGGGCCGGAATACGTACGCTTTCGGCCATCCTGACATCTTGCCGCCCGCCTTGCACGCCGAAATCCGCCTCTTCCACGGCAGGTTGCGGACCCTTTCCCTCGGGGTGCGAGCGCACCGCAGGCACGGCGCCAAGCCTCTCCCTTGAAGGGAGAGGCCGGCAAGTCCCGAGCGCAGCGAAGGGAATGCCGGGTGAGGGTGAGATCTCATCCAGCAAGGGCGCGAGCGAGCAGGCACAGCCGAGTTCGTGGCGACCTCCCCCTCACCCGGTCGGCTCCGCCGACCACCCTCTCCCTCGGTGGGGAGAGGGTCAGGCAGCGCCACCGGCGAATATCCCGCCTACCGCTGCGCCACGGCACTCCGCTCCACGCCGAGGATCAGCGCATAGAAGAAACCCTTGCGCGCGCTCGGTGCGACCGCCGCAGCGAAGCCGATCTCGGTCGCGTAGCGATTGCGAAGGTTCTTCTCGTGGCCGGGCGAATCCACCCAGCCCTGGAACGCCGCCGCCTGGCTCCGATAGCCGCCGCCGAGATTTTCCGCGATCGCGCCCCAATCGTAGCCGAGGGCCTCGACGCGCTTGGGCAGCGGCCCGGCGACCGTGTGGCTGATGTCGTTCTCGCGCGCCATCGCCAGCGCCTGGCGCTCGGCGGCCTCAGTGAGCTTCGCCGAGATCGTCACCGGGCCGAGCCCGTGCCGCGCCCGGTAGTCGGAGACCATCGCGCGCATCGCCGCCTGATCGACCGGCACGTTGCGCGCCTCGAACATGTCGGCCGGGCCGGCGCAGGCGGCGAGGAAAAGCGTGAGGAGGAGGGCGAGGCGCATCAAACTGAATCTCCAGGAAGCTCGGCCGGATGCCATGGCAAAATGACCAAAAGAGGCAGACCTTGTCGAACCTGGCCGAAATGAAGACGCCCCGGCCTTCGCCGGGGCGCCTGATCTCCAATCACCGCCTTCCGGCGGCCCTGCCTCACATCGCCGGGCAGGAATCGTCGGACATGTAGTCGTGGACCTCGATGTCGCCGGAAGTGATCTTCTGCGAGGCCTCGTCGACCTTCGCCTTCATATCGTCGGTGACGAGGTCCTTGTTGTTGTCGTCGAGCGCCCAGCCGACGCCTTCCTCGGCAAGGCCGAGATTTTCCACGCCGCCCCAGTCTTCCATGGAGACGCCGTTCTTCACGTCCATGAAGGCGTCGTAGACGGCGTTGTCGACGCGCTTGACCATGGAGGTCAGCACCGAGCCGGGATGCAGCATGTTCTGGTTGGAATCGACGCCGATGCCGAGCTTGCCGGCATCGGCCGCCGCCTGCAGGACGCCGATGCCCGTGCCGCCGGCGGCGTGGTAGACGACGTCGGCGCCGCGGTCGAACTGGCTCTTGGCAAGCTCGCCGCCCTTCACCGGATCGTTCCAGGCCGCGCCCGTCGTGCCCGTCATGTTGGCGTAGACCTCGATGTCGGGGTTCACCGCCTTGGCGCCCTCCACATAGCCGCATTCGAACTTGCGGATGAGGGGAATGTCCATACCGCCGACGAAGCCGATCTTGCCGGTCTTCGTCGCCATCGCCGCCATCATGCCGACGAGATAGGAGCCCTCATGCTCCTTGAAGACGATGGAGCGCACATTGGGCTTTTCCACGACGCTGTCGATGATGGCGAACTTCGTCTCCGGGTATTCCTCGGCCACCTTCTCGATCGCCTGTGCCTGCGAGAAGCCGATGCCGATCACCGGGTTGAAGCCGCGCTGGGCGAAGCGGCGCAGCGCCTGCTCGCGCTGGGAATCGTTCTGCAGCTCGAAATCGCGGTAGTCGATGCCCGTCTCTTCCTTGAAGCGCTCGGCGCCCACATGCGCCGCCTCGTTGAAGCTCTTGTCGAACTTGCCGCCGAGATCGTAGACGACCGCGGGGTTCACCTCGTCCTGGGCGAGCGCGGCCGCGGGCGCCGAAGCGAGCCCGAGCGCGGCGAGGGCGCCAAGCGCGAAACGTGTCAAACGCATCCTGTTCTCCTCTTTGAACGTTAGCGTGGGCGGGCGCGCCGCCAAAAACGGAAATGGCGGGCGGCTCGCCGCCCCTGGCCGGCAGATTGACACGGCCCGGAGCGCGTTGCACCTCCTCAATGGACATAGAAACAGCCCCGTTTCCAAATGGCCTCTCCCCCGAAGACCAAGCCTTTCGCCTTCCCCGTCATCTTCGGCGATATCGGCGGCACCAATGCCCGCTTCGCCCTCCTCGAGGATGAAGGGGCGGCGCTGCGTTCCTTCCCGCCGGTGCATACGGGAGACTTCGAAAGCATCGAGGAGGCGGTGAAGGCCGCCGTTTTCGAAAAGACGGAGACCCGGCCGAAATCGGCGCTCTTTGCGCTTGCCGCTCCGATCGACGGCGACGAGGTCGACCTCACCAACGCCGACTGGGTGATCAAGCCGCGCGAGGTGATGGCGGCGACCGGCATCGCCGACATCGCCCTCCTCAACGATTTCGAGGCGCAGGCGCTCGCCGTCTCGGCCGTCGGCGAGGAGACGGAAATGACCACCGTCACCATCGGTCCGGAGATCGCCCTGGAGCGCAACTGCCGCGTCGTGCTCGGTCCCGGCACCGGGCTCGGCGTCGCCGGGCTCGTCTATGCGGCGGGGCTGTGGATCCCCGTTCCGGGCGAGGGCGGGCATGTGGCGCTCGGCCCGGTCAGCGAGGAGGAGTTCGCCCTGTGGCCGCATATCGAGAAAGAGGGCGGGCGCATCTCCGCCGAGGCGCTGCTTGCCGGACGGGGCATCGTGCGCCTCTACCGCGCCATGGCCTCGCTCCGCGGCCGGCGGGCGACGCTCCACTGGCCGAAGGAGGTGACGGGCGCGGCGCTCGCCGCCTCCGACGAAACGGCGGTGGAGACGATGGCGCTCTATTGCCGCCTCCTCGGCCGGCTCGCCGGGGACCTTGCCCTCGTCTTCATGGCGACCGGTGGCGTCTTCGTCGGCGGGGGCATCGCGCCGAGGATCGCCACGCTGCTGGAAGCGGGCGCCTTCCGGCAAGCCTTTGAGGAAAAATACCCGCACGAGAACCTGATGCGGACGATCCCGACCCGCCTCATCACGGCCTCGCGGCCGGCGCTGACCGGCCTTGCCGCCTTCGCGCGGCGGCCGGAGGAATTCGCCGTGCCGCTGCATACGCGCCGCTGGCAGGCCTGAGACGAGCCTCCGGCGAGGAGGGCCGTGCCAGGGCTCCTTCCTGGCGCTCAGTCTGTTGGTGTAGTCATGCCAGGGCTCGACCCTGGCATCCATTCCCCTCCGTCATCGGCAGGCCGGCCCCCGGCGAGGACGAGCGCGCGCGGGCGCAGCCGTGCGCTCCCCACCTCCCCCTTGTGGGGAGGTCGCCGCTCCGGCGTCAGACGGGCGGCGGGTGGGGGGTAAAGACGGGAATGGCAAAGCCACCGCCCGGCTGGCGCGCCAGATTCCTCTTCCTGCGACCCCCACCCCCTGTCCCCTACCCCTGTCCCCTCCCCACAAGGGGGAGGGGACAGGGG
>NZ_NSLC01000014.1 GCF_020144925.1 Afifella sp. IM 167 | reverse complement strand
GCGGCCGGATTGGCCCAGACGAGGCGCGGGTCGTCGAGGCGGAAGAAGAACGCCGGGCGTGCCTCCTCGACAAGGCGCGCCAGTCGCTCATCCGCCATCAGTTCGTCCAGGCTTTCAAAGCCGGCCTGCATTTCCTGGCGCCCCTCCCCCCGTTTCAGCACAGTTAACAAAGCGTAGCCGGAGTGGCTCAAAATCGCAGTAGCGACAGAGGTCGCAAACTATCATTTCGTTAACAATGGTTAACACGCTCGCAGCTGGCCAGCCTGCCCGGAAAACCGGCGGTTTGCGCTGCGCCGCAATAAAATGTTGCAGCGCACAAAATATTTGCTATATTGCATCTGAGACATCGCCGGGGGCGGCGGCCCGACCGGCACCAGAGCAGACAGGAGTTTCACGATGGCCCATGCAGAGCAGAATGTTTCCGATTTCAACGAGACGATGAACGAAGCAGCGGCGCAGATCGAAGGACACGCCGAGGCAGGCGCCGAGATGGCGACGGATGCGGCAACCGAGGCCGACCGCGCCGTCCAGCAGACGAGCGAGAAGTTCGCCGAGATGTTCGGTCTTTCCCAGGTCGAGATGCCGGAGGCCTTCCGCGTGATGACCGAGCGCACCCTTACCAATGCGCGCGAAGGCTACGCCCGGGTCAAGGCCGCGGCGGAAGAAACCACCGATGTCCTCGAAGACACGGTGGAAAACGCCCGCGACGGCGTCCTCGGCATCCAGTACAAGGCGCTCGATCAGGCCAAGGCGAGCTCCGATGCGAGCTTCGATTTCGCCCGCCAGATGCTCGGCGCGGCCACCTTCGCCGACGCGGTGCAGGCCCAGAGCGCCTTCATGCGCGGCCGTTTCGAGGCAATGATCGACTACTCGAACGAGATGCGCGACCTTTTCACCAAGGTCACCGAGGACACGACACGCCCGGTTCGCGATGCGGCAATGCGCAACATCAGCCGCGCCACCTCGCAGTAAGAGGCGTTTATCCAGAGTTTGACGAAGGGCCCGGCTTGCCGGGCCCTTTTTTGTGTGGCAGGGAGCGGCGCTATCGCGCTGGCAGGCGGCCCGCCCCGGCGTTTGGCAGCGCTTGAAATCGCCGCCACGCGACACTAGGGTCCGCCCGTCCAGCGATATCGTGCGAACGTAGCTCAGTTGGTTAGAGCGTCGGATTGTGGATCCGAAGGTCGGTGGTTCGAGCCCACCCGTTCGTACCAAATCTTCCCATAAGATCAGGCCTTGAAGCGGCAGCGGCCCCGGGCGGGGCAGCTCGCCGAAAAGGCTGTCTCATCCGACCGCCGGGAAACTGAAAGCGGCAGCTCGATCCGCGCTCTAGGCGCGCCCGTTCGCCCCGCCGCATCTCCTGCGCCGGCAGGCGGCCTCAGCCGGCCAGCAGGCTGGGGATGCGGCGGCCCGGCGTCAGCGCCGCGACGCTCTCCACGATGCTTGCCGTATCGATCCCATAGTGGCGATAGAGGTCGGCGATGGTTCCGGTCTGTCCGAAATGCTCCACTCCGAGCGGCACCGTGCGGTGGCCTGCGACGGCGCCGAGCCAGGCGAGCATTGCCGGATGCCCGTCCGTCACCGTGACGATGGTGCAGTGCCGCGGCAGCGTGCCGAGAAGCGTCTCCACATGTCCGCAGGCGCTGCGATGGCCGCGGCGGCGGGCGCGCTGCGCCGCCGTCCAGCCGGCGTTGAGGCGGTCGGCCGAGGTGACGGCGAGGACGCCGATATCGCGGCGCCCTTCGCCGAGCCGTCCCGCCGCGTCGATCACTTCCGGCGCCACCGCGCCCTGATAGGCGAGCACGACATCGGCGTTCGGCCCCGGCTCGCGCAGCCAGTAGGCGCCGTCGATGACGCCCCGCACGAAATCCTCGTCGGTGCGCCGCCGCGGCTGCTCCAGCGGCCGGGTCGTCAGCCGCAGATAGACCGAACCGCCGGTCTCGTCGCGCAGCCAGGTGCGCTCGTCCGGATCGTCGTCCCCCTCGCGCTGCATGTAGTCGAAGGTCCAGTCCATGATGACGGAGAGCTCGTCGAGGAAGGCCGGCTCGAAACTCGCAAGCCCGTCCTGGCTGAGGCCGATGAGCGGCGTGCCGATCGACTGGTGCGCCCCGCCCTCCGGCGCAAGCGACACGCCCGACGGCGTACCGACGATGAGGAAGCGGGCGCCCTGGTAGCAGGCGTAGTTGAGGGCATCGAGCCCGCGGGCGATGAACGGGTCGTAGACCGCGCCGATCGGCAGCAGCCGCTGGCCGAAGAGCGCGTGCGAAAGCCCCGCCGCACCGAGAAGCAGAAAGAGGTTCATCTCGGCGATGCCGAGTTCGATGTGCTGGCCCTTGGGCGAAAAAATCCACTTCTGCGCCGAGGGCACGCGCTCGTCGCGAAATGTGTCGGAGAGGGCGCGCCGGGCGAAGAGGCCGCGGCGGTTCACCCAGGGCCCCAGATTGGTCGAGACCGTGACGTCCGGCGCCGTCGTCACGATATGGTCGGCGATCTCCGTGTCGGTGCGGGCGAGCGCGCCGAGAATCTTGCCGAAGCCCGCCTGGGTGGAAAGCACCCGGTCGTCGAGGAGCACCGGTCCCGGCGTCTCGATCCTTTTGGCCCTGTAGCGCCGCGTGCCCTTTTCGAAGAACGGCACGGCGGCGAGGAAACGGCGCAGCGCCGGATCGTCGCCGCAGGTGGCGAAGGGGCCCCATTCCGCGCCATCGGCGACGCCCACCGCCGCCTTGAGCTCATCCATCTGGCCAGCGGTCATCAGCCCGGCATGGTTGTCCTTGTGTCCGGCGAGCGGCGTGCCCCAGCCCTTGATGGTGTAGGCGAGGAAGACCGTCGGCGTGTCGTCCGTCACGGCATCGAAGGCCTCGGCCAGCGAGGGCACGCAATGACCGCCGAGATTGTTCATGAGCTCGGCAAGCTCGGCGTCCGAGCGCCGCTCCAGGAGCCGGGTCACCTCCCCCTGGTCGCCGATCTCGTCCATCAACCGCTTGCGCCAGGCGGCGCCGCCCTGGAAGGCGAGCGCCGAGTAGAGCTGGTTCGGGCAGTTGTCGATCCAGTCCCGCAGCCGGTCGCCGCCCGGCTCCTCGAACGCGGCCCGCTGCAAAGCCCCATGCTTCAGCACCACGACGTTCCAGCCGAAGGCCCGGAACACCGCCTCGATGCGCTGCCACAGACCCTCGCGCACGATGCCATCGAGGCTCTGGCGGTTGTAATCGATGATCCACCAGGTATTGCGCAGCTCGTGCTTCCAGCCCTCCTGCAGGCACTCGTAGACATTGCCCTCGTCGAGCTCGGCATCGCCGACGAGCGCGATCATGCGCCCGAGCGGCACATCTCGCCCGAAATCGCGGGCGGTGATGTAGTCCTGCACCAGCGAGGCGAAGGCGGTGATGGCGACGCCGAGGCCGACCGAGCCGGTGGAGAAGTCGACGTCGTCGATGTCCTTGGTCCGGCTCGGATAGGACTGGGCCCCGCCATAGCCGCGGAAGGCCTCGATCTTCTCGCGTGTCTGGTTGCCCATCAGGTACTGCATGGCGTGGAAGAGCGGCGAGGCGTGCGGCTTCACCGCGACGCGGTCCTCGGGCCGGAGGGCATGGAAATAGAGCGCCGTCATGATCGACACCATGGAGGCGCAGGAGGCCTGGTGGCCGCCGACCTTCAGCTCGCCCTTCTCGCGCAGGTGGTTGGCGTTGTGGATCATCCAGGAGGAGAGCCACAGAAGCTCCTTCTCCACCGCCTTCAGATGCCGGATGGCGTCCGCGTCCATCTTGCCTCTCCCTTCCTCCCCGGTCCCGTTCTCGGCCGGGACTTCAGGCCTCGTAGGCCGGGTCGATCGGCACCCGGTAGCCGTTGACGAGCCGGTTGGTCTCGTTGGCCATGCCGACCACCGCCATCAGCTCGGCGAACTGTGCCGGCGTCATGCCCGCCTTCGCCGCCGAGGCGCTGTGGCTGGCGATGCAGTAGCCGCAATTGTTGGTGACGCTGACGGCAACGTAGATGAGCTCCTTCACCAGAGGATCGAGCGCTCCCGGCGCCATCACCTCCTTCACGCTCTCCCAGGTGCGCTTTAGCGTCGCCGGGTCGTTGGCCAGATACTTCCAGAAATTGTTGACGTCGGGAATGTTCCGCGAAGTCTTGATGTCGTCGAAGACCGCCTTCACCTCCGGCGAAGCGTCGGCATATTCGATCGGTTGCGGTCTACCCATGGTTTTCCTCCTTCAGGATGGTTGGGCCGACGATGTCGCCGACGGTGACAGGCTTCATCGGCATGCGGATGCGATAGTAGCCGACCGCCTCCGGCTCGGCGCCGGAGAGGGCGGCGATCGTTTCCACGATGGTGTGGCCGCACAGGCGGCCCTGGCAGGGCCCCATGCCGGCGCGGGTGAAGCTCTTCAGCTGGTTGGGGCCGGGGCAGCCTTCCGCAACGGCGCGCGCCACGTCGCCCCGCAACACCTCCTCGCAGCGGCAGACGACGACGTCGTCGTCCTGCGGCACGCGCATCGCCTGCGCCGGCCGGTAGAGCGTGTCGAGGAAGGGCCGCAAGGCGAGTTCGCGCCGCCGCGCCCGGATCAGGGGCCGTGCGAGTGTCTCAAGGCCGGCGGCGTCGAGGCGGCCGAGGTCGTGCGCCGCCGCATGGCCGGCGAGTGCGCCCGACAGCGCGGCAGCCTTCGCCCCGGCAATGCCCGCCCCGTCGCCGGCGGCGAGCAGCCAGTCGAGACTGGTGCGGCCGAAATCGTCCGTCTCGGGCCGGAACGAAAGCTGCCGCTCGTCCCAGACGTGCCGGCAGCCGGCGGCCATGGTGGTGTTGACGTTGGGGATGACGCCCTGGTGCAGAAAAGCCCGCTCGGTCGCGATCTCGTGCCAGCCATCCGGGCCGCGCCAGCGGACCGCCGAAAGACGCGCCTCGCCGAGAAGCTCCACCTTCTCCACACGCCGGAACACCTTGACCTGGGAGGCGGCGATCCGCGCGAGCATGCCGATCCCCTTGGCGAGCGCCGCCGGGGCGGCGAGCGCGGCGGGCAGATGCCCGAGTGCCGCCATACCGCTCCGCGGCTGGGTGGTGTCGAGGATGGCGCGGATGCGCACCCCCGCCTTCAGGTATTGCGTGGCCACGAGCGCGAGGAGAGGACCGCAACCGATGAAGACGGCGTCGTCGGCGACCCTTCCCGCGCTTTTCAGGAGGATCTGCGCCGCGCCGGCCGTCATCACGCCCGGAAGCGTCCAGCCCTTGACCGGGAAAGGCCGCTCCATCGCGCCGCCGGCCACGACGACGCGCCCCGCCTCGATCTCGCCGCCGCCATCGGGCGAGGTCCAGGAGAGCCCGTCCTCGCCGATCCGCCAGACGGTGGCGCGCGGGTGATGGGTGGCGCCGCTTGCCCGAAAGGCGGCCGCGAGCGGCCGGCCCGCGGCATAATCCGGCCCGAGGATGGCGGTCCGGCCGGCCTCGGCGCTCTCGATGCCGCGATAGATCTGGCCGCCCGGCCCTTCCTGCTCGTCGAAGAGGGCGACGGAAAGCCCGTGCCTGCGGGCCGCGACCGCCGCGGCCATTCCAGCCGGCCCGGACCCCAGGACGGCAAGGTCGACGCGCTGGCTCACGACGCCGCCTCCACGTCGCGCACGGTGGCCGCGCCTTCCTGCATTGCGACGGTCATGCCGGCGCGGACCGTCTCCAGACAGGTCTGCCGGTTGGGCACATCATCGACGACGGCGAGGCAATCGAAGCACACGCCCATCATGCAGTAGGGCTCGCGCGGCGCGCCGCTCACCGGCGTGGTGCGGAAGGGCGAGAAGCCGGCCTCAAGGAGCGCGGCGGCAAGGTTGGCGTCCTCCTCCATCTCCACCGACCGGCCGTCCACGCGGACGGAGACGCGCCGGCGCGGGCCTTTCTCAAGCGGCCTGAACATGAAAGCGCTCCGGCGAAAAGGGTCTGTAGGCGGGCGTGGCGAAGCCGTCGCCGCGCAGGGCCTCCACCAGGGGCCCGGCGTGAAAGGGCGCGAGGGTGACGCCGCTGTGGACGCTGACGACGAAGGCCCGCCCGTCATCGGTCTGCTGGTAGATCGGCGCCCCGTCGGGGCTCATGATCCGCAGAGCGCCCCAGGCGCGCACCACCTGCACGTGCCGCAGCAGCGGGAAGGCCGTCACGGCCCGCCGGGCGGTCTCGCGCAGGACGGGCAGTGTCGTACCTTCGTCGAAGCCGGCATCCTCGGAGGATTCGCCGAACATGCAGCCGCCTTCAAGCGTCTGGCGGATGAAGTTGGTGCCGTAGGCGAGGAAAGGACGCACCTTCTCGGTGACGAGGATCTGCCCGCGCACCGGGCGAACCGGCGCGTCGAGGCCGAGGAGCGGGGCGAGCCGGGCATTGCCGAGGCCGGCGGCGAGAACGACCCGCTCAGCTTCGATCTTGCCCCTGGGTGTGTCGATCGTCACGCCGCTTGCGGAAAACGCGACCTTCTCGGCCGGCTGGCGCGGCAGATAGGTGCCTCCGAGGGCGACGGTGCCGGAGATCAGGGCGCGCAGGAGGCGTAGCGGGTTCGCCGTGCCGTCGTCGGGGGAGAAGATCGCTCCGGCGACCTCGGGGCCGATCGCCGGCAGCCGCCGTTTCAGCTCGGCCGCCTCCACCACCTCGAAGCGGCTCTTTATCGTGGCCGCTGCGTCGAGGCGGGCCATCATCTCGCCCCGCTTTTCCAGGTCCTCTGCCGAGAAGCAGAGATAGAAGGCGCCGGGCCGTCGGAAATGCAGGTCGGTATCGGTCACCGCCTCGATCTCGCGGGTGAATTCGGCCCAGTCGTTCGCGGCGCGCCGGCTGAGATCGGCATAGGGGGTGAGGCCGGCACCCTTGCCCTGCACCCAGACATTGCCGAAGTTGCCGCGCGCGGCGCGATGCGCCACGTCGCCCTCATCGAGAAGGAGGGGCTTTTCTCCCGCGCGGGCAAGCCCATAGGCGATTGCGGCGCCGACGATGCCGCCGCCGACCACCGCCCATCTCGTGGAGCGCGGCCCCGCCACGCTCAGTCTTGCACGTAGCGGCGCGGCCGCAGCCCGGCCTGGAACCAGTTCACCATGGAGACGGTGTCGTAGACGGGAATGCCCAGGCGCTCGGCGATGTCGGATGTGAACGGGGCGAGGTTGGTGCATTCCAGAACCAGCGCGCCGATATCGGGATGATCGGCGACGAATTTCTCCGCCGTTGCCACCACCTCGCCGCGCAGCGTGTCGAAGCTGACGGAATTGTCGCCTTCGCGGATCCAGCGCACGAAGTTCGAGCTCTGCGGCATGCCCCCGACGGGCGTCGCCGGGTCGACGTCGACGGCCTCGAGGTACGGGCCGTTCAGCACTTCGCCGTTGTAGGTGAGGATGCCGACCTTCTTGCCGGTCGGCAGCATGCGCTCCACCATCGGCACCTGCAGCAGACTGCTCGTCGCCACAGGCACGCTGCAATAATCGGCGAGTTCGCGCTGGTAGATCGACAGGAAGCCGCAGGTCGTGGTGATGCCGTCGACGCCGGCCTCGATGAGTTCGTCGGCCGCCTTCTTGAACGGTTCGAGCAGGCTCGCATTGTGCAGATCCGTCATCATCGACGGCACCGCGCCGGTGACGACCTTGTACTGCACCGGGAAGGACCAGGTCCCCGCATGGCCGATGTCGCCCATGTAGCGGCGGAAATAGGAGTGCACCATCAGGATGCCGACGGAGACGCCGTAGTAGGTCTTCTTTCTGTCCATGGAATTCACCTAAGCTTCGTTCTTGAGTTCGGCCGACGGCTGGCGTTCGGCCGTGGCGGCGAAGTAGCGTCGCCCCCCTAAAATGACGGCCGCCACGAGGGCGAAGCCGAAGAGGGCGCGATAGAGTTCCGGCACGCCCTGATAGAGGGCGCAGGCGATGCCCGCGGCGACGAGGATGACGCGCAGCCAGAACGGCAGGCGCCCATCGGTGTAGCCGACATAGCCGAGGCTGATGAGGACGATGCCGCTGGAGATGGCGGCCGTCGCCGTCACGATCTCGTAGAGCGTGCCGTTCAGGGTGATCGCCGGCTCATAGATGAAGGCGAGGCCGACGATGAAGCCGCCGACGGCCATGCGGAAGGCATGGAATCCGGTCATCATCGGATTCGCCTTGGCGATCGCCGCAGCGGCATAGGAGGCGGCGGCCACCGGTGGCGTCGCGTCGGCCAGCACGGCGAAATAGAGCACGAAGAGATGGATCGACAGGAGCGGCGCCATGCCGTGTTCGGCGATGATCGGCGCGCCGATGGCGGCGGTGATGATGTAGGCCGGCGTCGTCGGCACGCCCATGCCGAGGAAGAGGCAGCTCGCCGCGACCAAGACCACCAGGAGGAAGGTGGAATCGCCCGCGAGCCCCTTGATGATGCCGGTGAAGGCGAGAAGCAGACCCGTATTGGTGAGCGCGGCCGTGATCATGCCGGCGGCGGCGACGGCCACCGCGATAACGCAGATCGTCCTTCCCGCATCGACCAGCGCCGACAGGATCTTGCCCGGCCCCATGCGCGTGTGCTTACGCAGCCAGGCCGTGAGGACGACCGCGATCGTCGCCCAGAAGGCGGCAAAATACGGCGAGAAATGCATCATCATCAGCGTCAGCAGCACGGCGATCGGGATGACGAAATGGATGTCCGTGAGGACGTCGCGCCAGGTCGCGATCTCGTGCTTCGGCAGCGAGGCGATGCCGAGCCGCTTCGACTGGAAATGCACCGCAACGAAGATGCCGAGATAGTAGAGAATTGCGCCGATGAAGGCGGCGGCGATGATGTTCACGTAAGGCACGGAGATCATCTCGGCCATGACGAAGGCCGCCGCGCCCATCATCGGCGGCATGATGAGCCCGCCGACGCTCGCCGCCGCCTCGATGCCCCCGGCCATCGCCGCCGGAAAGCCCATGCGCTTCATTTCCGGGATGGTGACGGAGCCGGTGACCACCACGTTGGCGACGGAGGAGCCGCTCGTCATGCCGAAGAGACCGGATTCCACCACGACCACCTTCGCCGGGCCGCCCTTGTAGCGGCCAGCGAGGAAGGTGCCGAGATTCATGAACAGGCGGCCCATGCCGCTGGTCTGCAGGAACGCGCCGAAGACGAGGAAGGCCGCCACGATGGTCGCGGAAATGCCGGTGAGCTGGCCGTAAAGGCCGCTGCCGTTCATCAGGTAGAGGATATCGACGATCTGCCCGTAGGGCAGGTCACGGTAATACCAGACCCCCGGCAGGAGGTGGCACACGAACATGTAGAGGATGACGACGCCGGTCAGGATGGAGAGCGCGATGGAGAGCGCCCGCCGCACGGCCTCCAGGACGAGAACGACGATAATCGTGCCGAGGATCGTCTCGATCAGCATCGGCGGATCGATGAAGGCGCTGCGGTCGTAGACCCGGTTTGGATCGAGATAGATGTAAAGGCTGGGCAGGAAGGCGGCGACGGCAAAGACCGCGTCGAAGACGCTGGGGCGGTGGCGCGGAGAGCTCTTGAAGGCCGGATAGAGCAGAAATATCGGCGGCACGGCGAACATGAGATGCAGGCTCGCGAGCTTCAAAGGCTCCGGGAAGCCGAAGCCCGTGAAGTAGAATTGCACGGCCGCCATGGTGCCGAGCCAGCCGGCGATGGCGACGCCGATCGGTCCCTTGATCTCACGCATGCTTCACCCCTCCGCTGCGCAGGAGGAGCGCCCGCAGGCGGGCGCTCCCGGGTGATCAGTTCATGAAGCCGAGTTCTTTGTAGGCCTTCTCGGCACCCGGATGCAGCGGCACCGGCTGGTTCTTCCAGGCAATGCTCGGGTCGTAGCGGCCGAGGACCTTGTAGATGTTGCCGAAGCGGTCCCGGTTCTCGATCAGCGTCTTGGTGATCGTGTAGGCGGTCTCCTCCGACACTTTCGACGAGATCAGGATGAGCGCCTCCATGGTGGTGACGGGGATGGCACCCTCGCCCGATTGCAGCTTCTCGTAGGAGCCGGCCGGGATGGTTCCCTTGCCGTAGCCGTAGGTGTCGGAGAGATAGGTCATCAGGTCGTCGCCGAAGGGGATGAGCTTGGCGGTGCGGCGGCCCGTCTCGGTCTCCAGCGCGATGCCGGTCGGAGCGCTGCCCGCCCCCCAAAGCACATCGATCTGCCCGTCCTGGAAGGCGGAGATGAGCTGGGTGTAGGTGCCGTTGATCAGCGTGCCACCCGCCTCGGAGATCTTCTCCGGGGAGTTGTCGTAGAATTTCAGCGCACGCTGCAGCGTCAGCTCCTCGGAGGTGGCGCGCGGCGAGGTGCCGATGCGGATCGACGGGTCGGCGAGGATTTCGGCGAGTGGACGCTCGTCCTCGGCCGGGACGATGACATGGAATTCGGCCGGCGCCCAGGTGCCGCCGAGCGAGCGCAGCGTCTCGTGCTTGCGGTCGTAGGGATCCTCGCCCTTGGCCGCAGCGGCGGCCAGGAAGTCGATGCCCATGCCGATCTGGCTGATGCCGCTCTCGATGCGGGTCGGGTTGTCGCGGCCGCCGCCCGGCACGACGCGCAGCTTGATGTCCGGATTTTCTTCCATGACGATGTTGGCGAGGCCGGTCACGATGGTGAACCAGCTGCCGCCCGGCGAGCCCGCTGCCCATTCCAGATTCTCCGCCGCCCGGCTCGGCGTCGCGGCGAGGAGCACGCTCGTCCCGAGGACGGCGGCGGCGGCCAGTCGGGCCGCAAACCCTGCAATTCCTGTCTTCATTACGTTCCCCTTTGCTTGTTGCAGGCAGAAGTCCCGGGAGCCTCGCTCCCTCGCCGCTACCCGTTGGTGAAGGCTTTCAGCCGCTCAAGGCCGGCTTGAAGATCGGCCCTCAGGTCCTCAGCGTCCTCGAGCCCCGCGTAGAGGCGAACCAGGGTGCCCTGGCCGTCCCAGCGGGTCGCCGTGCGGGCGTGTGCCGGATCGGTGAGAAGGACGAGGCTTTCATAGCCGCCCCAGGAAAAGCCCTGGGAGAAGAGCTGCAGCGCCTCGGCGAAGATCGTGGCGCCGGCCTTGGAGGTATCCAGCTCGACGGCGAAGAGGCCGGATGCGCCGGAGAAGTCCCGCCGCCAGAGGGCATGGTCGGGATGCGACGGCAGAGCCGGATGAAGAACGCGCCGCACCTCGGGCCGGCCTTCCAGCCAGGCGGCGAGATCGAGGCTGGTGCGGTAGTGCCGCTCCAGCCTGACGGCGAGGGTGCGCAGGCCGCGCTGGGCGAGATAGACGTCGTCGGGAGAGATACGGTAGCCGAGCCAGTTCGCCGCCTGGCGAAGCAGCCGGTGGTGCGCCGCATCCGCTGCCGTCACCGTGCCGATCATGGCGTCGGAATGGCCCACCACATACTTCGTCGCCGCCTCCACCACGAGGTCGACACCGAGACTGAGCGGCTTCAGGTAAAGCGGCGAGGCCCAGGTGTTGTCGCACATGGTCAGGACGCCCTTGTCGCGCGCCACCGCCGCGATCGCCGGCAGGTCCTGCACCTCGAAGGTGAGCGAGCCCGGCGATTCCAGATAGACGAGGCGCGTGTTCGCCCGCATCTGCCCGGCGATCTGTGCCCCGGCGCGCGGATCGAAATAGCTCACCTCCACACCGCTGCGGGCGATGAAGGCCTGAAGGCTGGTACGCGCCGGCTCGTAGACGCTGTCGGTGACCAGCACGTGGTCGCCCGGCTTCAGGAAGGCGACGAGCGGCAGAACGCAGGCGGCGAGGCCGGAGGGCACGGCGACCGTGCCCACGCCGCCCGACAGGGTCGCGATCGCCCCCTCGAAAGCGAAGACGTCGGGCGTGCCGAAGCGGCCGTAGAACATCGTTCCCTTGTCGAAGCGCGCGGCCTTCGCCGCCTCCAGCTCCGCGACCGTGTCGAAGACGATGGTGGAGGCGCGGTGGAGCGGCATATTGACCGGCCCGGGATGCGCGGCGGGCCGGCCGAGCCGGCTCAACTGCGTCTCGGGGCGGGGCTGACAGGGCGGGGAACCGCTCTCGCGCATCGTTGCCTTTCCGATCCAGGGGACAAGGTGCGGTCAACGTGGCGTATTGCATGCCATCCGTCAATATTGTATGCCAAAAACGTTCAGAAAGGGCACGGCGACCCGGTTTAGAAGGAGAAATCCGATCTGCCGGCCGCCGGCAGAAAGCCCTTCGGCCCTGGCCCGGGAGAGCGTTCCGGCCCGGGACACGAATTTGCGGACGAGGAGCGCCAGGATCTGCCGATGGACGAGACCAGCACCGATCTCCGGCTTCTTTCCCGGCCCGGCGCAGCGCCTGTCGTGGCGCCGAAGCCCCTGCCCCAGCAGGTTGCCGACTATATCCGCGACCTCATCATTCACGACCGCCTGAAGCCCGGAGAGCGCATCCGCGAGCGCCGCATCGCCGAGGAGCTCAACGTCTCCCGCACGCCGCTCCGGGACGCCCTCAAGATCCTCGCCATGGAACGGCTCGTCGATCTCACGCCCAACAAGGGCGCCGTCGTCGTCCACTCGAGCGACGCCGAGATCGCCGACATGCTGACGGTCTATACCGAGCTGGAATCGCTTGGCGGCCGCATCGCCTGCGGCGTCGCCACGGAGGCCGACATCCTGCGCGTCGCCCATTACGACGATGTGATGGGGCAGGCCTTCGCCGAGGAGGACCGGGCGGGCTACTTCGCCGCCAACCAGGGCTTTCATCTCTCCATCGTCGCCGCGTCCCACAATCCGACGCTGATCGAGATGCACAGCCATCTCAACATCCGCCTTTATCGCATCCGCTACCTGGCGGTGATGAGCACCCAGGAATGGACGGCCGCCGCCGGCGAGCACAGGGAGTTGCTTGGCGCCCTGAAGGCACGCGACGCCGACCGCCTCGCCTATCTGCAGCGCGAGCATCTGGGCTTCGCCTGGCGCCTCATCGGCGCCTGGAGCCCGCCGCCCAAGCCGGGCAGCGTGCCGAACCTGCAGCGTCCCAGCCGGGCCTGAGCGGCACTTCCCGAAAACCGAGAAAACGAAGAGGCTTCACATGTCGAAGGCGATCATCCAGACCGAGAAGGGTGGACCCGAGGTGCTGGAATGGCGCGAGCGCGACGATCCGGCTCCCGGCGAAGGTGAGGTCGCGCTCCGCCACACCGCCATCGGCGTCAACTTCATCGACATCTACGTCCGCGAGGGCGCCTATCCGATGATGACCCTGCCGGGCACGCCCGGCATGGAGGCCGCCGGCGTCGTGGAGGCGCTCGGCCCCGGCGTCGGCGATCTCAAGGTCGGCGACCGCGTCGCCTACGTCACCACCGCCCCCGGCTCCTACAGCGAGCGCCGCGTCATGCCGGCCGACCGGCTGGTGCCGCTCCCGGACGACATCGCGGACGAGACCGCCGCCGCGCTCATGCTCAAGGGCATGACGGTGGAGCGCCTCGTCCACAAGACGGCGGTCGCGGCCCCCGACGACACCATTCTCGTCCACGCCGCGGCCGGCGGCGTCGGCCTCCTTCTCACCGCCTGGCTGAAGGCCATCGGCGCCACCGTCATCGGCACCGTCGGTTCCGACGAGAAGGCAAAGCTCGCCAAGGCGGCAGGCGCCGACGAGGTCATCGTGAGCACGCGCGAGGACGTGGCCGAGCGCGTCGCCGACATCACCGGCGGCAAGGGCTGCCGCATCATCTACGACGGCGTCGGCAAGGATACCTTCGAGACCTCCCTCAAGGCGGTCGCGAAGTTCGGCAGCCTGATCAGCTTCGGCAACGCTTCGGGCGCCGTGCCGCCGGTCAACATCGCCGTGCTCGCGCCCAAATGCATCTCGCTGTCGCGTCCGCAGGTCTTCCCCTACATCGCCGACCGGGCGGACCTTCTGGAAACGGCGGAAAACCTCTTCGCCGCCCTGCGCAAGGGCATCGTGCACCCCGACATCAACCAGACCTTCCCGCTCTCCGACGCGGCCGAGGCGCAGCGGGCGCTCGCCGCCCGCCGCACCACCGGCCAGATCGTTCTGCTGCCGTAGCCGGAAGAGCCGCCTTCCCGCTCCGGCGACTGGCCATAGCCGCCGCGCGGCCTACCATGGGGGCGTCTCGTCGATAGGATCCTGCGCCATGCTGCCTGAGCCCGAAAAGCCGACCGTCGCCACCCATTGGGGCACCTACCGTGCCCGCTGGGAGGGCGGACGCCTTGCGGCGCTCGATCCGCTGGCGGAGGATCCCGATCCCTCGCCGATCGCCAATTCCATGATCGATGCGCTCACCAATGCGAGCCGCATCCTGCGGCCCGCCGTGCGCCGCTCCTTCCTGGAGAAGGGCTTTTCGGCCGGCGGCGAGGGACGCGGTAGGGAGCCCTTCGTGGAGGTCTCCTGGGACGAGGCGCTCGATCTCGCCGCGGCCGAGCTTGAGCGCGTGCGCCGCCAGCACGGCAACGGCGCCATCTACGGCGGCTCCTACGGCTGGGCGAGCGCCGGGCGCTTCCACCATGCGCAGAGCCAGATCCACCGGTTCCTCAACGTGATCGGCGGCTACACCCGCTCGGTACAGAACTATTCCTACGCCGCCGCCGACACGATCGTGCCGCATGTCATCGGCGACAAGAGCGGCCTCGTCTCCGGCCACACGGGCTGGGACGTGATCGCCCGCGAAAGCGGCCTCGTCGTCATGTTCGGCGGCGCCCCGCTCAAGAACGCCCAGGTCTCCTCCGGCGGCATCTCCCGCCATATCGTCGCCGAATCGGTCGCCGCGGCGCAGGCGAACGGCGCCGAAATCGTCTCCGTCAGTCCGATCCGGGACGATACGGTGGGCGATCCGGCGCCCGAATGGGTGCCGATCCGCCCCAATGCCGATGTCGCGCTGATGCTGGGCATTGCCCACACGCTCGCCATCGAGGGCCTCGCCGATCGCGCCTTCCTCGACCGCCACACCGTCGGCTACGACCGCTTCGAGGCCTACCTCCTCGGCCGCACCGACGGCGTGGCCAAGGACGCGGATTGGGCGGCCGCCCTCGCCGACATCCCGGCCGACACGATCCGCGCCCTCGCCCGCCGCATGGCCGGCAAGCGCACCTTCATCATGATGGCCTGGTCGCTGCAGCGCGCCGATCACGGCGAGCAGCCCTATTTCATGGCGATCACGCTTGCCGCCATGCTCGGCCAGATCGGGCTGCCGGGCGGCGGCTTCGGGTTCGGCTACGCCTCCGTCAACGGCATCGGCAACACCGTACCGGCCATGTCGTGGCCGTCGCTGCCGCAGGGCGAAAATCCCGTCTCCGACTTCATTCCGGTGGCCCGCATCGCCGACATGCTGCTGTCGCCGGGCGGGGCCTACGACTTCAACGGGCAGAGCCGCACCTATCCCGACATCCGCCTCGTCTACTGGGCCGGCGGTAATCCCTTCCATCACCACCAGGACCTCAACCGCCTGCGCCGCGCCTGGCGGCGGCCGGAGGCGATCATCGTGCACGAATCCTGGTGGAACCCGCTCGCCCGCCACGCCGACATCGTCTTTCCGGCGACGACGGCGCTGGAGCGCAACGACATCACCGCAGCCAGCCGCGACCGCTTCGTCGCCGCCTCGCACCGCGTCGCCGAGCCTGCGGGCGAGGCGCGCGACGACTTCGCCATCTTCACCGGCCTTGCCGAGCGCCTCGGCGCCGGAGAGGCGTTCACCGACGGCCGCGACGAGGAGGGATGGCTGCGCCACCTCTACGGGCTCGCCCGCCAGCGCGGAAGCGCGGCCGGCCTCGACCTGCCGGACTTCGACAGCTTCTGGCGCGCCGGCCTCTGCCTCTTGCCGGCGCCGGCGAAGGGGCCGGTGCTGCTCGATGCGTTCCGCGACGATCCGGAAGGCAATCCGCTGCCGACGCCGTCCGGCCGCATCGAGCTCTTCTCCGCCACCATCGACGGCTTCGGCTACGACGACTGCCCCGGCCACGCCGCCTGGCTCGCGCCGCACGAATGGCTGGGAAGCGCGGCGGCGTCGGATTTCCCCCTGCATCTCCTCTCCAACCAGCCGCGCACGCGCCTGCACAGCCAGTACGATAGCGGCAGCCATTCGCGCGCCCACAAGGTCCGCGGCCGCGAGCCGATCCGCATCCACCCGGACGACGCCGCCGCCCGCGGCATCGCCGAGGGCGACATCGTGCGTGTCTTCAACGCTCGCGGCGCCTGCCTGGCCGCCGCCCATCTCTCCGATGCGTTGCGTCCCGGCGTCGTGCAGCTCTCGACCGGCGCCTGGTACGATCCCGTCGATCCTTCCGCGCCCGACAGCCTCGACAAGCACGGCAATCCGAACGTGCTGACCCGCGACCAGGGCACTTCCCGCCTCGCGCAAGGGCCGAGCGCGCAATCCTGCCTCGTCGAGATCGAACCCTTCCGCGGCGAGCCGCCCGAGATCACCGCCTTCGACCCGCCGGCCTTCGCCGCGCACCCGTCGCATCCAGACACAGAAAGACAGAGATGAAACGCATCGACCCGAACAGCCGCCGCAGCCGTGCCGTCATCGCCGGGGGTCTCGTTCATATGGGAGGCCAGGTCGCCGACGATCGCAGCGCCGACATTCGCACCCAGACGCAGCAGACACTGGCGCGCATCGACGCGTTGCTCGCCGAGGCCGGCTCGGACCGCTCCAGGCTCGTCTCGGCGACGATCTGGCTGAAGACCATGGACGATTACGACGGCATGAACGAAGTCTGGGACGCCTGGATCGATCCTCAGAACCCGCCGACCCGCGCCTGCGGCGAGGTGCGCCTTGCCGACGACGGCCTCCGCGTGGAGATCATCGCGACCGCCGCCCTTTAGGCCGTGCGCATCGTTTTCCAGAGCGATACCGGCGATCCGCTCGCCTGGAGCAAGGCCCTCGCCGACGAGCTGCCGGAGGCCGAGCTGCGAGTATGGCCGGATTTCGGCGACCCGAAAGAGATCGACGCCCTGCTTGTCTGGCGGATCCCGCCGCAAGCCTTCGCGCTCTTCCCGAACCTGAAATGCGTGCATCTTCTCAGCGCCGGCAGCGACCAGATCGCCGCTGATACCAGCATCCCGGCGCATCTTCCGGTGGCACGGCTGATCGAGCCCGGCCAGAAGGCGGGCATGATCGAATACGTCCTGCACGCGGTGCTGCACTATCACCGCGGCTTCGACGTCTTCGCCCGTCACCAGCGGGAGCGCCGCTGGGAGGAAATGCGCCGCGTGCCCGCCGGCGAGCGCCGGGTGGGCGTGCTTGGCCTCGGCGCCCTCGGCGGCGCGATCGCCGAGGCGCTCGCTGCGTTCGGCTTCGATGTCGCCGGCTGGTCGCGCAGCGAAAAATCGCTGGCGCGCGTGCGCACCTTCCACGGTTTCGACGGCCTCGAGGCCTTCCTCGCCCGCAACGACATCCTCGTCGGGGTCCTGCCGCTCACCTCGCAGACGCGGGACTTCTACGACGCCGCCTTCTTTGCCCGTCTGCCGGCGGCAAGCCATTTCATCAATGTCGGCCGCGGCGCGCAGCTGGTGGAGGCCGATCTCTTCGCCGCCCTTCGCCGGGGCCACCTCGCCGGTGCCACGCTCGATGTCCTGCGCGAGGAGCCGCCCCCTCCCGACCATCCCGTCTGGGAGGCGGAGAACCTCATCATGACGCCGCACATCGCCACCAGCGCCGACCCGCGCAGCGGCGCGCGCGTCGTCGCGGAAAACCTGCGCCGGGTGCAGAACGGGCTGCCACCGCACCATCCGGTCATCCGCAGCCAGAGCTGACGGGCCGATCGCCCGCATTTCCCGCGATTTTCTTCACCGCCGGAGGTCGCCCGGCCGGGGCGAACCGCCCTGCCCCGAGACGGCTTTCGCCCTCCCGGGCATTTCCGGCACGAAAAAGGGGCGGCCTTTTCGGGCCGCCCCCAGCGTCTTTTCTCAGTCCGGCAGGCTTACTTGGAGGCGACGGCGTCCTCGACGATCTTGATCGCCTGGTTGGCCCATTCCTCGCCACCGACATTGGCGTAGAAATCGCCCCAGATGCCGCGCGCGGCCTCGCGCCACTTTTCCTCGTCCTGCGGAGCGCCGGAAAGCGTCATGCCGTGCTCCTTGAGGAAGGCCATCGCTTCGGCGGTCTGCTCGGCGTTCGCCTCGCGCCCGACTTGGACGGCTTCCAGGCCGGCCCGGTCGACCGCGTCCTGCAGCTCCGGCGAGAGCTTCTGATAGAAGGCCTCGCTGATGAGGAGCGGGCCGGTCCAGATCTGGTAGTGCACCTCGGTGATGTACTTCTGGATCTCGTAGAACTTGGAGGTGACGGCGGTCGTGTAGGGGTTCTCCTGGCCGTCGATCACGCCCTGCTGCAGGGCAGTGAACACCTCGGCCCAGCCCATCGGCACCGGCTCCACGCCCCAGGAGCGGAAGGTCTTGATGCTGATCTCGTTCGGCGGGACGCGGATCTTCAGACCCTTGAGGTCATCGATCGTCTCGACCGCCCGCTTGGAGTTGGTCAGGACGCGGAAGCCCTTCTCCAGGATACCGACGAAGCGGATACCCGCTTCCTTGGTGACATGCTCGTTGAGCGCCGGCAGCAGCGCGTCGAGCCCGGCATGGGCTTCCTCGCTGTTGGAGAAGAGATACGGCAGGAGCAGGACGCCGACGGATGGCGCCACGGGGTGGACGTTGGCCATCGCAGGAATCTGCGCCTGGATGGTGTTGTTGCGGACCGCGCGGATCACTTCCTCTTCGCTGCCCAGCTGGTTCGCCGGGAAGATCTGCACGGCGATCTTGCCGTCAGAGTACTTGTCGACGAGCTCCTTGAACTTGAGAGCGGTGATGTGCGTGGGGTTGGTCTCGTTGTCTCCGTGAGACAGACGGATCGTGTATTCCTGCGCAAGTGCGGGCAGGGTCGTGCAGGCAAGGGCCAGCACGAACGCCAGTGCTCTGACTAGCATTTCTCTTCCTCCCTATTGGAGATTCACGTAGCCAAACAGCGACGGCAGCCAAAGGCTGATGGCGGGGAAGAAACCGACCAGCAACAGCACGATGATCTGCGTCACGACGAAGGGAAGGGCGCCTTTTGACACCTCTTCCAGCTTTGCCGAGGCGATTTCGCCGGCGACAAATAGGTTGACCCCGAGCGGGGGTGTTTGAAAGCCGATCTCGCAGGCGATGACGAACATGACGCCGAACTGCAGAGGGTGCAGATCGGCGGCCACCGCGGCCGGAAGCAGCAGCGGCGTCAGAATGACGATCTGGGTGATCGTCTCCATCCACATGCCGATGAACACCAGCAGCAGCGTGATCAGGATGATGAGCATCGCCGGGCTGGTGACGTTCGCGGTGAGAAAGCCGGAGACTTCCTGCGGAATCTGGTGCAGCGCCAGAATGCGGCCGAAGACGAGGCCCGTCGAAAGGATGATCAGCACGGTACCGGCGATCTTGGCCGTCTTCACCAGGGAATCGAGGAAGCCCGGGAAATCGAGCGCACGATTGATGAAGACGCCGACGATGACGGCGTAGAGCACGCAGGCGACGGAGGCTTCTGTGACGGTGAAGACGCCGGAATAGATGCCGCCAAGGACGATCACCGGCGCGAGCAGCGCCCATTTCGCCTCCCAGATCGCCGCGCGAATACCGCCTTCCGGGGCGTCGCTTGCGGTCTGCGAGCCATAGCCGCGCCGCCTGCAGATGACCTTGGAGGTGAGATAGAGCGACAGCGCCAGAAGAAGGCCCGGCACGACACCGGCCACAAAGAGGCCGGTGATGGAGGCCTCGGCGGTGATACCGTAGATGATCATCGGGATGGAGGGCGGAATCACCACTCCGAGGCCGCCGCTGCTGGCGGCAAGGCCGGCCGAGAAGCTGCGTCCGTAGCCGTCCTTCATCATCGCCGGGATCATGATGGAGCCGATCGCCGCGGTGGTGGCGGGCCCCGATCCGGTGATCGCGGCAAAGAGGGCGCAGGCGATCACCGTCACCGTGGCGAGCCCGCCGGGCGAATTTCCGACGAAGGCACGCGACAGGGCGATGAGACTGTGCGTCAGCCGCCCGCGCTCCATCAGCGCCCCGGCGAGGATGAACATCGGGATGGCGATCAGCGTGAAGGAATCGATGGCGCTGAAGGCGTTCTGGGCAAGATATTCGATCGGCAGGCCGGCCGAGAGAAGACCGACAAGGGCGGCAAGGCCGAGCCCGATGGCGATCGGCACACCGAGGAGCGTGGCCGCCACGAAGGTCAGCGCGATGGCGAGAGCTGGACTCATCTGCGGCTCACATCTCCGCCTGGGTGAAGGAGGTCTGCAGCTCTCCACGGGCCCGCAGACGGATGTTCCAGAGCACGCGCAGGGAAAGAATGAAGAAACCGGCGGGCACGATCGCGAACGCCCAGAGGAGATTCACGCCGGTGGTCGGCATGCGATAGGGAAACTGCATGAGCGACAGGGAGTAGACGCAGGCGCCGTAGATGATGGCCGAGTTGAAGCCGACCCAGACAAGATCGGCGAGACCGAGCACCAGGTTCTGCCAGCGGGGCGGCAGGAGTGAAATGTGGAGCGAGACGCGGATATGGCTGTCGTCGATCGCCGCGACCAGGAAGCTGGAATAGACGCTCCACACGAAGACGAGGCGGATGACCTCTTCCAGCCAGCTCACCGCGATACCGAAACCGAAGCGCAGCACGACCTGGGCGGTCATCAGGCACAGAAGCACGAAGAACAGCGCTGCTGCCGCCACCGCCTCGGGGCCGATCTTGATGCGAGACTGCCCCAAGCCTTTCTCCTCCCTATCATATTGCCCGCTGAGGCGACCATCTCGCCACCACAAACAGGGCTCGCCTTACGATCGGATCGCGGCGTTTGAACCACTGTGTAACCGGTGACAGTTTCTTGTCAACCATGCCGGCTTTCGTCGCCGTGCCGCGGAACAGCCGCGGACGCCGGGGCGGCGGAGTTTGCCTCTGCCGCCTCGACAATATGCGGCCTAAACGCCGGATTTCCGCGGAAATTGCCCCAGGATGATTAATGTCGATTGCGGACAAATGCTCGGACCCGCCTGTGGTATCGTGTCTTGAAGGGGACAAGCAGCGGCGCCTAGCTTGGCTTTCTGGTGTAACCGGTGCAAAGAAGTTGGCTCATGAGCGCAGATTCCGAGCAGATTTCGCAGAAGAAGGCGCAACGCGGCCGAAGGGCCTCCGTCTCTCCCGGCATTCGCGACGTGGCGAGAGTGGCCGGCCTTTCCACCGCCACGGTATCGCGGGCTTTCAATGACCCGGCAAGCGTCAGCGAAGCAAGCCGGCGGCAGGTCATAGAGGTTGCCGACCGGCTCGGCTATATTCCCCACAGTGCCGCCCGCGCCCTGACGTCCCACCAGTCGCGTACGCTCGGCATCGTCATTCCGACGATCCAGAACTCGATCTTCGCCGAACAGGTGGAATCCCTGCAGCAGCGGGCCAGCATGCACGGCTACAACGTGGTCGTGGCGCTTTCCGCCTTCAGCCGGGACGCGGAACTGGAGCAGATCCGCCTGCTCGCCCGCCACGGCGTCGACGGCGTCATGCTCGTCGGAGCCGAGCACCGGCCGGAACTCTACGATCTGTTGAAAAGCCGCGAGATCGCCTACGTCAATACGAGCGTCCGCGATCCCGCTTCCGAGCACCCCAATGTGGGTTTCGACAATATCCGAGAGATGGGCCGGATCACGCGCTACCTCCTCAATCTCGGCCATCGCCGGATAGCGGTCATCAGCGGCGATCCGGGCGAAAGCGATAGGGCGAAGCTGCGGCTGGAGGGCATTCGCCAGGAATTGCGCGCGGCGGGGCTCGATCTGCCGCCGGAGCGCATCTGCGTCTGCCGCTACAGCATGGATGCCTCGCGATCCGGGCTGCGCGAGCTCATTGCGCGCGATCCGACCACAACGGCGATCATCTGCCACAACGACGTGCAGGCCTTCGCCGCCCTGATCGAGGCGGCGGAGATGGGGCTCGACGTGCCGGGAGACATCTCGATCACCGGCTTCGACGATCTGGAATGGGCGCGGCACCTGAAGCCGGCGCTGACGACCGTGCGGGTCGCCTGGTCGGAGATGGCCGCCCTCGCCGCGGACACGCTCGTCGCCCAGCTGAAGGGCGAGAATTTCGTCCATTCCCTTCTGGTGAGCGCCGATCTCGTGGTGCGAGATTCCACCGCCCCGCCGCCGGCCCGGACACGGACCTGAGGAAACCAGGCCGGCCGACCAGACGCAAAGCCTAGAGCGTTTCCGGCAGGCGGGCGTCGGCGCCAAGGAGACCCGCAAGGTCCTCCTCCAGCACGGGCGATCCCTCCGGCCCGACAGCAACCCATCGACGCGCCAGGGCGCCGATGGCGGCGCCCCGCTCAAGGTCCGCAGCGGAGAAGGCTGCAATGCCGCGCCCGGCCGCGCCGGCCTCGCGGATCATGCCCCCGGCTTCAGCTTCCTTCGGCGCGCCGGCGCGCAGAAGCCACCATTCGGGCCGCAGACCCGCCTTCAGCGCGGCTTCGGCAGCACGCCCGGCGTCCTCCGCCTGGCTGAGATCGACCACGTATTCGTGCCGGGTCTGCTCGGCGGCCAGCGCCAGACCGGCGAGATCGGCAAGCCGCGCCGCATCCTCGCCGCCGTTCAGTCTCAGGCGCAGGATGTGTTCGCGCGGCCAGGTGACGAGTTCGCGCATCGCCGCCACGCCGCCGCGAAATCCCGGCATCGCATCGAGGTCGCGGGCAATCCAGAAGCCAAGTCCGGTCGTCTCCGCAAGCGAGCCGAATTCCTGCGTCGCCGGCCAGATGAGCGCGTTGAAGCGGCCGTCGCGCACCGCCTCTGCCGCGGCACGGCGCAGAAAGGCCTGAAGGGCGGCCCCACCTGAAGCAGCGAGATCGCCGCAGGCCGACAGATCGAGAATCTCGGATGGAAGCGGCTTTGCCTGCGGGGCGACGAAGCGGTGCAGACGGCGCAGTTCAGGATCGGCGTCGGGCCGCAGAATTCCCCCCGCCTCCATGAAATGCGCGACCTCGGCGCGGCTCGGCGCGGAATCGGAGCAGCCATGACGGGCGACGTTCATGGCGCCGCAGGCATTGGCGATCCGGCAGCTCTCGCGCAGCGTCTCGCCCTGCAGCCAGCCGCTGACCATGCCGGCCATGAAACTGTCCCCGGCCCCGGCCGTATTCATCACCTCAACCTGGAAACCCGGCACCACAAGGCCGTCCTCCAGATCGTCCGGGATGGGCCCCTGGAAGGCGACGCAGCCGGCAGGACCGCGCTTGAGGACGATTGTCGCTTCGGTCATGGCGCGGATGTTGCGCACGGCCGCGAAGCTCTCTGCGGCGCCGCCGGCGATCGCGATCTCTTCCTCCGTTCCGACGACGAGATCGAAATCGGGCAGGAAGGCGGCGAAATGGGCCGAGACCTCCTCGGAGGCGACAAAGGCCGCTTCGCCGGCACCGTGCCCGACGAGACCCCACAGGGCCGGCCTGTAATCGATATCGAGAGCGGTGGCGCAGCCGTGCTCGCGGGCGAGCGCGAGCGCCCGGCGGCACACCTGGCGAAGGCTCTCGGAAGCAAAGAAGGAGCCGTTGATGAGGACGGCGCGCGCGTCCTTGAAGAGCGCGGGATCGAGATCCTCCTCGGTCAGCTGCAGATAGGCGCCGCCCTGGGTGAAGAGATCGCGCGGAAAGGCGCTGCGGTTGCGCACGCCGAGGATGCAGAGCGGCGTAGGGGCCGCCGAATCGGTGATGACATGACGTGTGTCGACGCCGTTACGTGACATCGTTTCACGCACCAGCCGGCCCATATGGTCGTCGCCGACCCGCAGCACCATTGCGGTCGCGAGGCCGAGCCGGGTCGCGCCGATACAGATGTTGCCGGCGCTGCCGCCCACATAGGCGGAGAAGGAGATCGCGTCCTCGAGCCTCCCGCCGAGCTGATCGGCGTAGAGATCCGCGATTCCGCGGCCGATGCAGATCAGGTCCGCGCGGCGGCCGGGCAGCGGATCAGGGGCAAATCCATCGGTTGTCGGGGCCATTTGCGTTCACTTTCACGACTTTCCGAAAACTCGGTCTTGTCTGCCGTAACCGATTACATATAGCAAGAGGCTCATCCACGGCCTTGCTGCCACGCGATCAGGGAGAGCCCTCTTGGGAAACGTAAGAACCGCGATCCACGCGGCCGTCTGGTCTGCCGATCCGGAGCCGGAAAGCGTCCGCCACGTCGTCGCGGCGGCCGGCGAGATCGGCTATGACTGCCTCGTCCTGCCGCTGCGCGATCCCGACCGTCTGAGACCACAGGCGCTTGCCAGGATCTTCGAGGCGGCGGGCGTCACCCCGCTGAATTCGGCGGGAATCCCGCCCGCCAGCGATATCGGCAGCGCCGATCCGGAGACACGCCGGCGCGGCAGGGAGCATCTGAACCGCGTCCTCGGCCTGGCACGCGACATGGGTTCGCGCCAGATCAACGGTGTCCTCTACGCCCCGCTCGTGCGGGCGACGCGACCAAGCGCGCGCGAAGAGCTGCTGCGCAGCAGCGAGAGCATGGCCATGGTTGCCGAGACCGCCGAGGCGATGGGCATCACGCTCGGCATCGAGCTGGTGAACCGCTACGAGACCAACATGCTCAACTGCGTCGAGCAGGGGCTGGAGTACCTCGATCTCGTGGACCGGCCGAATGTGCGGCTGCACCTCGACACGTTTCATCTGGCGATCGAGGAAGCAGATCCCGTCGCTGCCATCGCCGCGGCGATGGACCGGCTGTGCTATTTCGAGCTCGACCAGAGCCATCGTGGCCGGCTCGACCAGGGCAGCCTCGACCTGAAGCGCATGGCGCAGCCGGCGGTAAGCGCCGGCTATGACGGTCTCGTCGGCGTGGAGGCCTTCGCCCGAAGCCGACTGGCGCCAGAGCATGCCGACACGCTGGCGATCTGGCGCGAGCATTTCGACGAGCCGAGCGCACTCGCCGCGCAGGCGCTTCGAACCATCAATGAGATTTTCGGCCAGGGCACCGCCCCCGCCGAGACCCCACAGGCAGGAGGAAAAGATGTTGCGCGATGAAAACCGGCTTGCGGTCGTCACAGGAGCCGCCGGCACGCTCGGCGAGGCCATCGTGCGCCATTTCGTGGCGAACGATTACCGCGTCGCCGCCGTCGACCTGAAGGCCGAGGCGATGGAGCCGCTCGCCTCCGAGCTCGGCTCCAAGGTGATCGCCATCGGGCTCGACGTCTCCGACGCCGAAGCGGTGGCGAAGGCCGCCGCCAAGCTGAAGGCCGAGCATGGCCCGGTCTCGGTGCTGGTCAACAATGCCGGCATCCTGTCCAACAACAAGGCGGTCGAGACCTCGCCGCAGGAATGGCGCAAGGTGATGGCCGTCAATCTCGACGGCGCCTTCTACATGGCGCGGGAGTTCCTGGCCGGGATGAAGGAATGCGGCTGGGGCCGCATCGTCAACATCTGTTCGCTGGGCATCAAGACGGGCGGGCTCACGGCCGGCACCGCCTATGTCTCCTCAAAGGGAGGCCTCGGCGTGCTCACCTTCTCGCTGGCGCGCGAATCGGCCGGCTTCGGGGTGACGGTGAACGGCCTTGCGCCCGGATATGTCCTGACGCCGATGGTGACCGAGCAGCTGACGGAGGAGCAGAGGCAGGCGCTGCTGCGCGAAATTCCGGTCGGCCGCTTCTGCGCCGCCGAGGAAGTCGCCCATCTCGTCGGCTATCTGGCTTCCGAGCATGCCGGCTTCATCACCGGCGAGATCATCGACATCAACGGCGGCCTGCATATGGACTAGGAAGCCGCGGCGTCGGGGGCAGGCGCCCTGCCCCCGCTCCGCTGGCCACCGGGCGCCCTGGCCGCTCAGGCCGCCTTGTGCGTCTTCGCTCCCTCTTCCATCATCTTGCGGATCGCCTCGATCGTCGCCGGGAAGACGCGCTCCATATGGAGGCGCAGCGTATTCAGCTCCTTCACCTTCGCCTCTCCGCCGGTGCGGGCGCGCTTTTCGAAGGCCTCGGCGAGATAGGCAAGGGCCGACGCTCCGACGATCTGGCTGGAGCTCTTGATGGTATGGGCCGGCATGACCGCGTCCTCGATGCGCCCGCTCGCCAGCGCCGCGCGGATGGTCTCCAGATACTCGGCCGTATCGTTGGAATAGAAGGAGACGAGCGTCTCGAATTTCGTGATGGAAGCACGCGCCCGCTTGAATGCGGCGATGTCGATCAGCGGGACTTTCGACCGTTCCGCAGGCGCCGGCCGGGAAGCAGCGGAAGGCTCTGCGGGCGTGGGAGCGGACGCAGGAGCCGGCGCGCTGGCGGCCTGAGGGGCGGGCCGTGACGCCGCGGCGGGGGCCGTCTGGGTGTTCGCCGCCGGGCGCGGCTTGGGCACATTGCCATAGAATGGGCGTTGGTCGGCGGGGGCGTCGCCTCGGGTGGGCTGGTTCATTTCGACTTCCTTTTCCTTGGTGGTGGCAGCCGCCTCGGGGGCCGGCGCCAGCCCCTCCAAAGACTGCAGGACGGCCTCCAGATCGGCCACGCTCATCGGCTTGGTGACGAAAGCGTCCATGCCCGCGGCGAGACACTTCTCGCGGTCGCCCTTGAGGGCATTTGCGGTAACGGCGACGATCGGAACGGTGCGTATGCGTCCGCCCTTCATCTCGCGACGCAGGATGCTGGCGGCTTCGTAGCCGTCCATCACCGGCATCTGGCAGTCCATGAAGATGACGTCGAAACGGCCCGTTCGCGCCAGATCGACGGCCTTCCTGCCGTCATTTGCCTGCTCGACCTCAAAGCCGAGCGTGCGGAGCACCTCGTCGCCGAAGAGAAGGTTCACATTGTTGTCGTCGACAAGGAGAGCCTTGCGCCTTTCGAAGCGCGGATGGTGCGGGCGGACAGGACCGGCGACCGCTTCCGTCTCATCGGCGCCGGTGGCCCCGACGAAGCGATGAATGGTCTTCACGAGGACCCGGCTGTCGAAAGGCTTGATCACCGCCTGGTCGAAATCGGGGTAACGGGGATTGGCCTCCTGGTTGCCGAGGACGATGCAGGGGACGCCCGCCAGCGTTGAAATGGCATGCGCGCGCGCCTGCACCTCCAGCGCCTGACGGATGTGCGTGCCCTGATCCAGGAGGAGGATGTCGAACCAGTCGCCGCCGGCCTGCGCCCTGGCGATCCGCTCGGCCACATCGACGGTCGGAATGAACCAGTCGCAGCTGACGCCGCGTGCCTCCAGTCCGCGCTTGAGGATGTCGGCCAGAGAGGACGAGGAGGAGACCAGAGCGGCACGCACTGAGAGCGGCGATTGCGCCGGCGCAGCTTCCACCACAGGCAGCGGCAGCGCGAAGGAGAAGGTCGAGCCTTTTCCCTCCTCGCTGCGGACCCCGATCGAGCCACCCATCAACTCGCAGATCTCCTTGCAGATCGACAGGCCGAGACCGGAGCCACCGTAAAGGCGGGTGGTGTTGTCCTCCGCCTGCGAGAAGCGGGAGAAGAGACGGCCGATGCTGGCGTCGGCAATCCCGATACCCGTATCGGCGACGGAGAATTCCACGATCGCCTCCCGGCTCTGCGGATCGTAGGTCTGCAACCGTCCGGCGAGGATGACCTCTCCCTGATGGGTAAACTTCAGCGCATTGGAAAGAAGGTTGCTGACGATCTGACGCAGACGCGTGGGATCGACTTCCACGACTTCCGGCAAAGCCGGGTCGAGATCGATCAGAAGGGCGATGTCCTTCTGCTGCACGGAGGGCGCATAGAAGGTCGCTATGTCCACGAGAAGCGAGGGCAGGCGCGTGCGCACGGGATCGATGGCGATCTCGCCGCTCTCGATCTTGGCGATATCGAGAATGTCGTTGAGGATCGCGAGAAGAACGCTGCCCGAGGCCTTGATCTGGTCCGCATATCGCTGCTGGTCGGCCGAAAGCTCCGTGCGCGAGAGAAGTTCGGCCATGCCGAGGACGCCGTTGAGCGGCGTGCGGATCTCGTGGCTCATATTGGCGAGGAAGGTGGTCTTGGCCTCGCTTGCCTGCGTCGCGTCGGCGAACGCCGCCTTGAGCTGGCGCTGGGAGGCGCGCTGGTCGCGAATGAAAAGGAAGCCGAGAGTCGCCGCCACCAGCCCGATCAGGAAGAGCCCGCCCATCATGACGATCAGCGAGAGGAAGTCGCTGGTCGACTGGCGAACCTTGGTGAAAAGGGTGAGGTTGGCAGCGATCGTCGCCGGCGACGTGACCGTCTTCGGAGGAAAGGGCTGGATGCTTTTCGGCGGCGGAAATTCGTATGTGACGTCTTGGGGAAAGCTGCTGAACGAGACGGAGACGATGTGGCCGTGCGTCAGCGATGCCGATACGTCACGGACGAGCGCTTTGAGGTCGATGACCGCGTAGACGAGGATGCTGCCGGAATTTGCGGCATCCTTCTGCAGCGCCTGCGCCATCACGATCGAATCCTCGCCGAGATCCGGGAAGAGCCCGGGATGCTCGATCGGCGAGAAGGCAAAAACCAGGCCTTCGCTGGTGAATAGCCTCTCCTCCAGCTCCAGTACGGCGGAGCGCACGCCACGCATCATCGAGGGCTGACCGAGAAGCGAGACGGGCCTGTCCGGGGCGGTGCTGCGGACATAGCCAAGGTCGCTCATATAGACCGGCTTGCGCGAGGCGACCTCGAGCTTGGCGGAGATCTTGTCTTCCGCGTCGCTGGCGATGAATGCGGCAGCGTCCTTGAGCCGGACGATGACCGCATCCGCCTCGACGCGGATGTACTTCTGGACGAGCTGCGTCTCCTGGAAGAACAGCGCGTTCTGCTCCTTATAGTAGAAGCGCGCATACCAGCCCGTGAGCACGACGATCAGCCCGGCGATGGCGATCATCACCAGATAAGGCAGCTTCGCACTCGGCAATCGCGGCATCCGGCCGGGAGCCTTGATGGCTACCATCTCAGCCTCGGAAGATTGGCGACATAGCCGACGACCTGCTTGCCGCTGCCGTCGTAGGTCAGACGGTCGAAGGCGAAGGTCGCAGCCCGCGAAATGCCCCGGCCGCACGGCGCGGCAGCACGGCTCGGATCGGAGATGAGGAAGGCACGCCAGTCGAAGCCCGGTCCGTTGTCCTTGACGCTGACATAGATGCCGTCCTCGCGGCGCATGCCCGTCGCCTCGACCCAGCCATCGGCGTAAGCCGGATCATGAGCTCGCTCCATCAGCGCCTCCTGCCAGCGCCCCTCGCGCAGGAGCTCCGCCTTGCGCTTGAATCCGAAACGCAGGACGCCGTGCTCGATGCCGTTCTGAACCAGCTCATAGATGCCCTGAATGGTCCGATCGGGCCTTTCGTGCATGCTGGCGAGCATGCTGACGACCGGTTCCACCTCCTCGGGCATGCGCAGCTTGAAGCGCATGACCTGCATACTCTTGAAGGCCGCCTGATGATCCATGAGGTCGCTGCGCAGCTTCCGCTGGCGCGCGACTTCCTGCAGGGCCGAACTGAGGACGGCGGCCATCAGCTTTTCGGAGGGCGGCTTGGTCAGGTAGTAGAAGGCGCCCGCTTCGATCCCGCCGCTGACATCCTGCTCTTCGGAGGCTCCGGTCAGCATGATGACGGGAATGCTGCGCGTATCGCGCTCCCGCTTCAGCCGCCGTGTCAGACCCATGCCGTCCAGAATCGGCATGATCCGATCCGTCATCACCACGTCGGCGCAGGAAGGATCCTCGCGCAGGAGCGTAAAGGCCTCCGCCCCGTTGGTCGCGGTGGTGACGCGATAGCCAAGCTGCTCGATCTGGCTGCCGACGGCCAGGAGGCCTGCGCGGTCGTCATCGACGAGCAGCACCGTCGCTGTGGGACGCGCCTCGCTTCTCGTCTCGTGCACGGTCTCGCTCAGCATGTCAGCGCTCGCCGAAAGAAGTGTCCAGAGCCTTGCGGATCGGGCTGAGGAAGTAGGTGAGGATCGACTTGTCGCCGGTGATGATGTCGGCCGTCACCTCCATGCCCGGCGCCAGCTCGGCGCTCGGCGCGAATGGGAGGGTATGGCTCTGAAGGCTGACCTTGACCTTGTAGTAAGGCGAGGTCCCATCGCCGGAGAAGGAGGACGGAGAGATCGACGCCACCTCGCCGTCGAGCCAGCCGAAGCGGGTGAAGTCGAAGGCGCTCACCTTCACGCGCACGGGCAGGTCGGGCTTCACGTAACCGATCTGCTCGACCGGAACGCGGGTTTCCGCATAGAGCGTCTCACCGACAGGCACGATGGTCGCGAGCGCCTCGCCGGAGGCGACGACGCCGCCGATCGTGGTGACGCCGAGCGATTTGACGATGCCGCGGACCGGCGAGGTGACGGTCAGACGGTCCTGGCGGCGCGACCGCTTGCTGACGTCGCCGTCGAGTGTCGTCAGGGAGGCGCGCAGCTCCTGGACGCGCCTTGCAATGTCGGACTTCGTGGTGGCGAGGAAGGAGGCCAGGCTCTTTTCCGCCTCCCCGAGCTTCTCGACCGCCGTCTCCTTGCGCTCCAGGGTGATGCGGGTGCGGTTCTCCACATCCTGGAGGTCCTTGCGCCGCTCGGCGAGCTGGGTGCGCGTGGAATAGCCCTTGTTCGCCAGCGTCTCGATGCGGGCGTAATTGTCCTCGGCGAAGGCCCGGTCGTCCGCCAGGGCCGCCAGCTGTGCGTCATACGTGGAGATCAGCAGGCGCGCCTGCTGGATCTGGCTTTCCAGCAGCTGCCGCTGGCTCTGAAGAGCCCGCCGCTCCGCTTCGTAGGAAGCCATCGAGGCGGAAACCGCGTCGTCCCGGCCGAAAGCCGAGAAGTTCGCTTCGCGCTCCTCGGTCAGCGACATGAGGCCCTCGATCTGGGTCAGGATGTTGCGGCGCTGGCCGCCCGCGACCTGCACGTCCTCGCTGGTCGCCGCATCGTCGAGGACGAAGAGCGGCGTGCCCTCCTCCACAAGGTCGCCCGGCGCAACCAGGATATCCTGCACGACACCGCCCTCGTAATGCTGGACGATGCGCTCCAGCCCGGAAGGCAGGATCGTGCCGACGGCACGCGAGACCTCCGGCACCCTGGCGATCGCCGACCATCCGAGCAGGGCGAAGAAGCCGACGGCGATCATGATGCAGGCGCGACGCACGAAGATCTGAGGCGCCGTCTCCTCGATGAAAACGGGGTGAGCGATCGCTCGCTGGAGCTGCGGCGCGAGCTCGCGCCCGGGCTCGCGCCGGCGCGGTTCGATCGTGACGAGGCTCATGCCGCCCTCGCAAGCAGGCGCTCGGGAGTGGAGATCACCGGCACCTTGCCGTAGCGCAGCGCCACCACGCGGTCGGCCAGATCGAGAAAGTCGGAACGGTGCGAGACGAACAGAACCGTCCCGCGGTTGCGATAGCTGCGGATCAGATTACGCACCACTTCTCCCACCTCGCCGTCGAGGAGCATGTTCGGGATTTCATCAATCAGAAATAGATTACCGTTGACTAAAATCGCCTGCGCGATGGCGAATTTGAAAAGGAACTCGGAAGGCACGTCGCCGGACGCCGACTCGCTGCAGGGGTGATCGAGCCCGTCCGGAAGCGCTTCGATATCTTCAAGCAGGCCGGCCGTGCGCAGGGCGCTGCGGAGCTTCTCCTCGCTGGCCAGGGGATCCGCCAGAAGGAGGTTGTCGCGCAGCGAGCCCGGAAAGAGCTTGGGCTGCTGCGGCACGTAGGAGATGCGCCGCCTCAGATCCTCCTGCGGCAGCTGACGCATGTCGATGCCATCGATGCGGATGGTGCCGATCGAAAGGTCGCTCATGCCCTGGACGAGCTTCAGGATCGTCGACTTGCCGGTACCGTTGGCGCCGGTGATGGCGACGACGTCGCCCTGACTGATCTCGATGTCGAGGCCGACAAAGACGGGCCGGGTATCCCTGGAGCGGAAGCCGACATTGAGGAAGCTGACGGCGCCTTCGATCGAGCGGATCTGCGTGTATTCGCGCTCCTCGTCCCGTTCGGGAGCAACCTCCATCAGCGTGTTGAGCTGGTCGATGCTGTTGCGCAGCTGTTCGAAGCGCTGCAGCGAGAGGCAAAGGACGTGATAGGGCGACAGCGCGCGCAGCGTGAGAATGACGATGGCCAGGAGGCCGCCGGTGCCGACGATGCCGGACCAGACCTCCAGGGTTCCGAAGCAGAGGACGAAGACCGTGCAGGTCGTCAGCACGAACATCGACAGGGCTTCGGCCGCCGAGCCGAGCGTGCGCAAGGAAAGCTGCGCCGCCTGCTGGCGACGGGCGCTCTCGATCATCCGGCCCGACCACAAGTGCTGCAGGCCGGACTGGCGGATCGCGTCCCGCTTTTCCAGTGTTTCGATGGTGATGCGCTGCATTTCGGTCGATTCGTCGGCCGCAATGCTCGTCCGGATCCGCGCTTCGCGGCGCAGCAGGAAGAACAGAGCGAGATGGGCGCAGATGCCGAGCACGGGGATGACCGCGAGCCATCCGGCAAGAACCGCGATGACGAAGGTCGCCAGAATACTGACGGGAATCTCCAAAAGGGAGGTCGCCGCCGTGCCGGTGATGAAGTCGCGGATGTTCTCGAAGGTGCGCAGGCGCGCGGCCTGATCGGTCACCGCAGCGCGCTCGGAGAGGGACGGCCTAATCTTCAGGATGCGCTCGAAGGAGGAGATGCTGACCAGGTATTCGATGCGGTTCGCCACCCAGGCGAGGATGCGCGTGCGCTTGGTCAGGAGCACGGCTTCCAGGGCCACGGTCAGTCCCATGCCGACGATGAAGGCCGGCAGCGGATCGAGCGATCCCAGGCTGATGACATGCAGGTAGATCTGGATGGTGAAGAGCGGCAGCATGACGCTCGTCACCGCGATCGCCATGCTCGTGATCACCAGACCGAAACCGACGCGGCCGAACTTGGCCAGCAGCGCGCGGAACCAGCTGTGGCCTGTGTGGCTGCGCCGGACCGCCGATAGCGGATGCGACTCGCTCTTCAGCGCGAATGTCCAGCACTTGCCCTTTGCCAGATCGCGCGCCGACTTCACCTCCTCGATTCGTCCGTCGGCGTGGAGACGCTCCAGCGTGCCGGTCTCCGGGCAATGGAAGACGACTTCGGCGCCTCCGCCGGAAGGCAGGAAGAGGAAGGGCTCGCGGGTCTGCATCAGGTGATTGTCGGGGCGAGCGTCGGCCGGGTAGAAGCCGAGATTGCCGAGGGCCCCGATCAGCCCCGAAACGCGCAGCGGACCCGGCTCGGCCGGGAGCGCCGTCAGGAGCTGGCGAAGCGGAAAGTCGATGCGCAGAAGCAGGGTGAAGGCACAGAAGAGCGGCTCAAGGCCTGCTTCGTCCGAGATGCTCGCCCGATGGCGCCGGATCAGGGTCTCCAGACGATGGACGGAGGCGCGAAAGCGCATATGCCAGAGCGTGCGCTCCGGCAGGCGGCCGGAATAGAGCTCCGCCCGGGGCAGCCCTTCCGCCTCGGCGACGGCCCTTTCGGGCTCCATCACCGCCTGCCGTCCGGCGCCTTTGAAAGCGAAGGCGTTCATATCTTGAGATCCCGGTAGGAGGTGCGTTCCTGCAAGCTGAAGCCTTCCACCGGGGAAAGACCGTCGCGCCCCAGGAACAGGCGCTGGCTGGCGACGCCGAGGAAATTGGCGTCGTCGGAGACAAGGATGAGCGAGGCCTGCCCCTTCACCTTGCCGACGAAGCGGTTGAGCTTGGCATAGCCTTCCCGGTCGAGCCCGCGATCGGCATTGTCGAGGAGGATCAGCCGCGGCCTGGTGGCAAGTGCCCGCAGAATGACGAGTTGCTGGCGAAGCCCCGGCGGGATGATCTCGTTCGCCGAGCCGATCAGCTCCGTATCGAGGCCGTTCGGCAGCTCGTTGATCAGGTGATCGATCTCCAGGATGGAGGCGACCTCCATGGCATCGGCAACGCTGACCTCACCGAAGCGGGTGATGTTGTCGCGCAGCGTGCCGCGAAACAGGACGCCGTCGGAGGGGACATAGGCGACGCAGCGATTGAGGAGTTCCTGCGGATAGCTCGTCGGCGGGACCCCGTTCAGGCGCACTTCGCCCTCCGCGGGCTTGCGGATGCCGGCGATGATCTGCAGGAGCGTGGACTTGGCCTCTTCCGAAGGGCCGGTCAGGGCGACGGCCATGCCCGGCGGGATGGAAAGACGGACATCTTCGAAAAGTGGCAGCGCGCCCTTCGTGCGCCAGGCAAGACCTTCGATCTCCACCCTGCCCTCGTTCTTCACGTCGAGACTTTCGTCCGGCGTGGAGATGACCGGCTGGGCGAGAAGGTCTTCCACCTTGGTCTCCGCCTCGTCGATGTCCTTCATCTGGACGAAGGTGAAGACGGCGCGCTGCAGGGGCGCCATGACGCGGCTGCTGAGGAGCACCAGTGCCGAGACGCCGCCCATGGTCATCTCGCCGCGCCCCAGCGAGAGAGCGCCGAGCGCAAGCATCGCCGCGATCAGAACCTGGCTGGCGATCGGCGCACTGTTGAGGAGCCGCCCGGTCAGTTTGGCGATCGCGTAATTGTTGTCGACGATACGCGCCTGATGCGCCTCGTAGCGGCGCAGGATGTTCTCCTCGATCCCCATCGCCTTGATGGAATGCATGGAGCCGAGCATGGCGAAGAGAAATGCGTAACGCTCCTCGTTGTCGAGAGAGCTTTCCTCGATGCGGCGCTTCAGATGGACCGCGTCGGTCAGCGTCACGAGGGCGAAGACGGCAAGGCAGCAGAGGACGAAGGTGCCGGCCATCCAGGAGATAAAGAAGATGACGCCGACGATGACCGGCAGGAAGAGGAGCTCGAAGAGGCTGACCAGGACCTGCCCGTTGTACTTCTCGCGCATCTGCCGGATGGCGTTGAGATACTCCACGCTGCGCGAGGAAATGACGCGCCCCTCCGGCGGGTCGCTGAGCACGATATGCGACAGAAGCCTGTGGGTGACGACGCCGGCGAAGTTCGCGCCGGTGCGATTGAGGATCAGCGAACGGCCGTAGCGCAGCACCGCCTCGAGCGCCGCCAGGGCAACGACGCCGATCACCAGGATCTGCAGCGTGGAGCCGGCCGGATTCGGAATGATGCGGCCGAATACCTGCGCAGCCGCCAGCGGGATCGTCAGCCCGAGGACGTTCAGCGTCAATGTGAGCAGGAGAAGCGCCCCCACGGGGCGCTTCCAGGCGCGATGGCTGAACAAGCCGGTCTCCACCCATTCTTTCGTGCGTTGAACCTAGAGGTGGAAGCTTCCCCCGAGCTTGATCGTCGCACCCGACAATAGACCTCCAACGTCGCTGCTCGCGTCCTGCGTGTCATCGACGAATGGAATGAGATCGATGTCGGACGTGCCGCCGTCGTCGATCAGCAGCGGATCGCCGAGATCGCCGAGAAGATCGCTCAGCGTCGGATCGCCCTCCAGGAGGGCCGTCGTGTCGAGCAGATCCTCGCTCCCGCTGCTGTCCGTTTCGCCGCCTTCGGCAAGGTCGAGGCCGAGCAAGAGCTCGGAGTCGAGCTCATCGAAGAGCGCGACATCGTCCGCACCACCATCGCCGGTCTCGCCAAGGCCGAGAAGGGCATCGGTGCCCTCGTCGAGGGAGCCTGTCAGGTCGTCGGTGCCGGAGAGATCGAGATCGGCCACGAGATCGATGTCGATGTCGCCGACGATCTCCTCCACCGGATCGAGGTTCACCTCCGCATCCGCCGTGACGTCCTCCACGAGGGGCAGACCGAGATCGGCATCGAGCACCAAGTCGGTATCGCCCTCGCCGGTTTCGCCATCGCCGAGCAGGCTGTCTCCAAGGAGGCCGCCGCCGTCACCAGTGAGAGGATCGCCGGCCAGAAGATCGCCAGCCGCCTCTTCCACGCCGTCGGCGGCACCATCGAGCGTGTCGCCCACGGCAGCGGTCAGATCACTGGCCGTGTCGTCGACGGCACCAGTCAGATCATCAGCCGCGCCGGTGAGATCGCCGGTGAGGTCGTCCGCCGCGCCGTCAGTTCCGGAGAGGTCGAGATCGGCCACCACATCGATATCGATGTCGCCGACGATCTCCTCCACCGGATCGAGGATCACCTCTGCATCTGCCGTGACATCATCTTCCACGAGGGGCAGACCGAGATCAGCGTCGAGCACCAGGTCGGTATCGCCCTCGCCCGTGTCGCCATCGCCGAGCAGGCTGTCTCCAAGGAGGCCGCCGCCGTCACCAGTGAGAGGATCACCCGCGAGAGGATCGCCGGCCAGAAGATCGCCAGCCGCCTCTTCCACGCCGTCGGTCGCACCGTCGAGAGTGTCGCCCACGGCACCGGTCAGATCACTGGCCGTGTCGTCGACAGAACCAGTCAGATCACCGGTCACATCGTCGGTACCGGAGAGGTCGAGATCGGCCACCACATCGATATCGATGTCGCCGACGATCTCCTCCACCGGATCGAGGATCACCTCCGCATCCGCGGTGACGTCCTCCACGAGGGGCAGACCGAGATCAGCGTCGAGCACCAGATCGGTATCGCCCTCGCCGGTATCGCCGTCGCCGAGGAGGCTGTCTCCAAGGAGGCCGCCGCCGTCGCCAGCGAGAAGATCGCCAGCCACCTCTTCCACGCCGTCGGTGGCACCGTCGAGGGTATCGCCCACCGCACCGGTCAAATCGCCGGCCGTGTCATCGACGGCACCAGTCATATCATCAGCCGCGCCGGTGAGATCGCCGGTCATCAGGTCACCGGCAGCATCGTCAGTTCCGGAGAGGTCGAGGTCGGCCACCAGATCGATATCGATGTCGCCGACGATCTCCTCCACCGGATCGAGGATCACCTCCGCATCCGCCGTGACATCATCTTCCGCGAGGGGAAGACCGAGATCGGCGTCGAGAACCAGGTCCGTATCGCCCTCGGCCGTCTCGCCGTCGCCCAGGAGGGTGTTACCGAGGAGGCCGCCTCCGTCACCAGTGAGAGGATCGCCAGCCAGAAGATCGCCAGCCGCCTCTTCGATGCCGTCGGTCGCACCATCCAGGATGTCGCCCACCCCGCCGGTCAGGCCACCGGCCGTGTCGTCGACGGCACCAGTCAGATCTTCGGCCGCGCCGGTCAGGTCGTCCGCCGCGCCCTCGGTGCCGGAGAGGTCAAGATCGGCCACCACATCGATATCGATGTCGCCGACGATCTCCTCCACCGGATCGAGGATCACCTCCGCATCCGCCGTGACGTCCTCCACCAGGGGCAGACCGAGATCCGCGTCGAGCACCAGGTCAGTATCGCCCTCGCCGGTCTCGCCGTCGCCCAGCAGGGAGTCACCGAGGAGGCCGCCGCCGTCACCAGTGAGAGGATCACCCGCGAGAGGATCGCCGGCCAGAAGGTCGCCAGCCGCCTCTTCCAGACCGTCGGTCGCACCATCCAGGGTGTCGCCCACCGCGCCCGTCAGGTCGACGGCAGCATCGTCGGTGCCGGAGAGATCGAGATCGGCCACGACATCGAGGTCGATGTCGCCAACGATCTCCTCCACCGGATCGAGGATCACCTCCGCATCCGCCGTGACGTCGTCTTCCACGAGGGGCAGACCGAGATCGGCATCGAGCACCAAGTCGGCATCGCCTTCGCCCGTCTCGCCGTTGCCGAGCAGACTGTCTCCAAGGAGGCCGCCGTCACCCGTGAGAGGATCGCCAGCCAGAAGATCGCCAGCCGCCTCTTCCACGCCGTCGGTCGCACCGTCGAGCGTGTCGCCCACCGCGCCGGTCAGGTCGCTGGTTGTGTCGTCAGTGCCGGAGAGGTCGAGATCGGCCACGAGATCGATGTCGATGTCGCCGACGATCTCCTCCACCGGATCGAGGATCACTTCCGCATCCGCCGTGACGTCGTCCACGAGGGGAAGACCCAGATCGGCGTCGAGAACCAATTCGGTATCGCCCTCGCCCGTCGCGCCGTCGCCCAGCAGGGAGTCACCGAGGAGGCTACCGCCGTCGCCCGCGAGAGGATCGCCGGCCAGAAGATCGCCAGCTGCCTCTTCCAGGCCGTCGGTCGGACCATCCAGGGTGTCGCCCACCGCGCCCGTCAGGTCGCCGGCCGTGTCGTCGACGGAACCAGTCAGGTCGTCCGCCGCGCCGTCAGTTCCGGAGAGGTCGAGATCGGCCACGACGTTGATGTCGATGTCGCCGACGATCTCCTCCACCGGATCGAGGATCACCTCCGCATCCGCCGTGACGTCGTCCACGAGGGGAAGACCCAGATCGGCGTCGAGAACCAGATCGGTATCGCCCTCGCCCGTCGCGCCGTCGCCCAGCAGGGAGTCACCGAGGAGGCTACCGCCGTCACCGGTGTCGCCACCGCCGAGAAGACCGTCCGTCAGTTCGCCGGCTGTATCGCCCACGGCATCGGTCGCACCATCCAGGGTGTCGTCCACCGCGCCGGTCAGGTCACCGGCAGCATCGTCGGTGCCGGAGAGGTCGATATCGGCCACGACATCGATGTCGATATCGCCAACGATCTCCTCCACCGGATCGAGGATCACCTCTGCATCCGCCGTGACGTCGTCTTCCACGAGGGGCAGATCGAGATCGGCGTCGAGCACCAGGTCGGTATCGCCCTCACCCGTCTCGCCATCGCCGAGCAGGCTGTCTCCAAGGAGACCGCCGCCGTCACCGGTGAGAGGTTCACCCGCGAGAGGATCGCCGGCCAGGAGATCGCCAGCCGCCTCTTCCACGCCGTCGGTCACACCGTCGAGAGTGTCGCCCACCACGCCGGTCAGATCACTGGCCGTGTCGTCGACGGCACCGGTCAGATCATCGGCCGCGCCGGTGAGATCGCCGGTCAGGTCACCGGCAGCATCGTCGGTGCCGGAGAGGTCGAGATCGGCCACGACATCGATGTCGATGTCGCCGACGATCTCCTCCACCGGATCGAGGATCACTTCCGCATCGGCAGCAATGTCGTCCACGAGGGGCAGACCCAGATCGGCGTCAAACACCAGGTCGGTATCGCCCTCGCCCGTGTTGCCGTCGCCCAGCAGGCTGTCTCCGAGGAGGCCGCCGCCGTCACCGGTGTCGCCACCGCCGAGAAGACCGTCCGTCAGTTCGCCGGCTGTATCGCCCACGGCATCGGTCGCACCATCCAGGGTGTCGCCCACCGCGCCGGTCAGGTCACCGGCAGCATCGTCGGTGCCGGAGAGGTCGAGATCGGCCACCACATCGATATCGATGTCGCCGACGATCTCCTCCACCGGATCGAGGATCACTTCCGCATCCACGTCGATGTCGTCGACGAGGGGCAGACCCAGATCCGCATCGAGAACGAGATCGGTATCGCCGTCGCCGGTGTCGCCGTCGCCGAGGAGGCCTCCGCCCAGAAGACCACCGCCGTCTCCACCGCCGAGGGCGCCATCGACGATGTCCGTCACGCCGCCGACCGTCTCGCCCACCGTTTCCAGCGTGTCGTCCACGGCGTCTTCGAGATCGAGATCGGCCACCACGTCGATGTCGATATCGCCGACGATCTCCTCCACCGGATCGAGGATCACCTCTGCATCGGCAGCAATGTCATCCACGAGAGGCAGACCCAGATCCGCATCGAGAACGAGATCGGTATCGCCGTCGCCGGTGTCGCCGTCGCCGAGGAGGCCTCCGCCCAGAAGACCACCGCCGTCTCCACCGCCGAGGGCGCCATCGACGATGTCCGTCACGCCGCCGACCGTCTCGCCGACCGTTTCCAGCGTGTCGTCCACGGCGTTTTCGAGATCGAGATCGGCCACCACGTCGATGTCGATATCGCCGACGATCTCCTCCACCGGATCGAGGATCACTTCCGCATCCACGTCGATGTCGTCCACGAGCGGCAGACCCAGATCCGCATCGAGAACGAGATCGGTATCGCCGTCGCCCGTATCGCCATCGCCGAGGAGGCCGCCGCCCAGAAGACCGCCATCACCGCCATCACCACCGCCGATGACGCCATCGACGATGTCCGTCACGCCGCCGACCGTATCGCCCACCGTTTCCAGCGTGTCGCCCACGACGTCTTCGAGGTCGAGATCGGCCACCACATCGATGTCGATGTCGCCGACGATCTCTTCCACCGGATCGAGAATCACTTCCAAATCCACGGCGATGTCGTCCACGAGGGGCAGACCCAGATCGGCGTCGAGAACCAGATCGGTATCGCCCTCGCCCGTGTCGCCGTCGCCGAAGAGATCGTCGATGGCTCCATCGAGGAGATCGCCGACCACATCGAGAGGATCATCCAGCACGTCGTCCAGATCGATGTCCGTCCCGACTTCGATATCGATGTCGCCAACGATTTCCTCGATCGGATCGAGGATCACCTCGGCGTCGACATCCACCTCGTCCACCAGGGGCAGATCGACATCGGTGTCGAGGACGAGGTCGATGTCGCCATCTCCGCCGCCCGAGCCACCTCCGCCCGAGCCGCCTCCGCCCGCACCGTCGCCGTCTCCATCGCCGCTGCCCGAACCGCCGCCATCTCCGTCTCCCCCGTCACCGGGATCGCCGCCGACCCCGTCATCGGCGGGATCGTCCATAGCGCCTTCGTCGGAAGACGAACCCGCATCGTCCGTGGAGAAAAGCGTATCTTCGTCACCGCCGGAAAGAGCGTCGGGGTCGACCTGGAGGCCGGAAAAATCCACCGTGACGTTGCCGAGATTGGCCGCAACACCGGATGCCGCATCGCCTGCGCCGCCACCCAGGGAGCCTGCAGAGACCGCGAGCGCGCTGAGATCGACGCCTTCGATATCGGTCGCCTGAACGTCGATCGATGTCGGGGCTCTCGTTTCAGCGCTCGTGCCGGTAGCCGCAACCCCTTCAAAATCCAAAGGCGCCACGCCGGCCGCCGTGCCGGTTGTCCCATCCGAACCAAGGCTCGCCACGACATTGGTGAAATCGCCGAGACGGGGAGAAAACTCCGCCCCGGTCAGCGGGCTCGCCGCCACAGTCTCGGCGAGAGAGGCCGAACTGACGTTCACGCCGTTCACCACGCCAGTGTTTTCAAGAATGTCGATCGCTTCGTACAACTTCGATTCGAGAGCCGAACCTTCGGTCGGTGCGCCAGCCATAAACGGACTCCTGCCTTTAGAGCGAAACTCTAGGCCGAATGCATCTTACGGTTTCATTAAAGACGCTATACACATTCTAGGATTTAGCGCCCGCATTCAGCTGACTCACCTCTACGGTGCAAGCTTCAGGAAGGTTTCACGGAAGATTTGCGCGTGTTTCGCCGATGCAACCTGCCGCCGTGTGGCGCGATTTTCCCTGCGGCCTATCTTTCGCCCAGGCGAGGGACGCGTAAGGCCCTCCCGATCACATGGAGGGTCTCGTGGACCACACCGGCATTCATCACGTTACCGCGATTGCAGGGCCCGCTTCGCGCAACCTCGATTTCTACCGACACACTCTCGGCATGCGGCTGGTGAAGAAGACGGTCAATTTCGACGATCCCACCACCTACCACCTCTATTTCGGCGACGAGACCGGCCAGCCCGGCTCGATCCTGACCTTCTTCCCCTGGGAACATGCGGCTGCCGGCCGCGTCGGAATCGGGGAGACGCAGGAGACGGCCTTTCGCATTCCGCAGGCATCGCTCGGCTTCTGGACGCACCGGCTCCTGTCGGCCGGCATCGCCCATGAGACCCCCTTCCAGCGCTTCGGCGAGACGGTCCTCGCGATGAAGGACCCGGACGGCATGCGCATCTCGCTCGTCGCCCTCGCCGGAATCGAAAACGAGCCCGGCTGGAGCGACGAGGAAGTGCCGGCCGAGCACGCCATCCGCGGCCTCCACGGGATCAGCCTCCTTCTGGAAGATACCGGGCCGACGGCCGCCATCGTGACGGACGTTCTGGGCTTTCGCGAAATGGACCGGGAGGGCACGCTCACTCGCTATGTCGCCGAGGAGGCCGGCGTCGGACGCTATGTCGATCTGCATCATGCCGGAGGATTCCTTCGTGGCAGGTCGGGCCGCGGGACGGTCCACCACGTCGCCTTCCGCGCCGACGAGGAGGGACAGGCCCGCATGGCGCGCCGGCTCACCGAGGAACACGGCATCCCCACAACCGAGCAGAAGGACCGCGCCTATTTCCGCTCGGTCTATTTCCGCGAGCCGGGCGGCGTGCTCTTCGAGATCGCCACCGACGATCCGGGCTTTGCCATCGACGAGCCCGCCGACGCACTCGGCACGGCGCTGAAGCTGCCGAAAGGCCTCGAGCCGCACCGCGCCGAAATCGAAAAGGTCCTGCCGCCGCTCGGCTGAGCCGTTCCCGCTCCGGCGGGAGGGGCCTCTGCCCGGAGAAAGCCGCCATGCACGCCGATCTCAGCTACATCCACCGCTTCGTGCCGGCGCGCGCCGAAGGGCGCCCGCCCATCCTCCTCCTGCACGGCACCGGCGGCGACGAGGACGATCTTCTGCCGCTCGGGGCCGCGGTCGCGCCCGGCTCGGCCCTCCTTTCCCCTCGCGGAAAGGTGCTGGAAGAGGGCATGCCGCGCTTCTTCAAGCGGCTCGCCGAGGGGGTCTTCGACGCGGAGGAGATACGGCAGCGGGCAGCGGAGCTCGCCAACTTCATCGAAGAGGCGAAGGAGGCCTACGGCATCGGCGCACCGCTCGCGCTCGGCTTTTCCAACGGCGCCAACATCGCATCGGCCGTCCTGATGCTCTATCCGCAAGCGCTGGCGGGGGCCGCTCTGGTGCGCGCCATGCAAACCCTTCCGCAAACGCAAGCGGCGGGGCTTTCCGGCAAACCGGTGCTGCTCCTTTCCGGCGCCCTCGACCCGATCGTGCCGGCGGCGAGCGCGCAGGCGCTGGCACAGCAGCTCTCGGCGGCCGGTGCGGACCTCACCCACCGCACGCTACCCGCCGGGCATGGCCTCACCCAGGCCGACATCACGATTCTCAAGGATTGGATCGGCGCGCTTTGATCCCGAGGCTCTGCCGCGCTCAGCGCGAGAGGAGGAAGGCGGCCGTGCGGCCCTTGCCCTTCAGCGTGATGAAGCCGCGTTCCTCGAAGCTGAAACGGTGCGCCAGCGCATCGCGCACCTGCGGCGAGACCTGGATGCGGTCCGGCAGGCCGTTCGCCTCCAGCCGGCTTGCGACATTCACCGTGTCGCCCCAGACGTCGTAGATGAATTTGCGGCGGCCGATGACGCCGGCGACCACCGGACCGGAATGGATGCCGATCCTGATCTTCAGCTCCGGGCCGCCGTCGACGTTCAGCCGCTGGAGCGCCTCCAGGATGCCGAGAGCGAATTCGGCCATCGCCTCGGCGTGATCGTGCCGCGGCTCCGGCAGGCCGGCAGCCGCCATATAGGCGTCGCCGATCGTCTTGATCTTCTCGACGCCGAGCTGCGTCGCCAGCAGGTCGAAATCGGAGAAGATGCGGTCGAGCCGGTTGACGAGATGGGCCGGCGTCATGGATGCGGCCACGGGCGTGAAGCCGACGATATCGGCAAAGAGGATGGAGACGGCCTCGAAGCGATCGGCGATGATGGTCTCGCCGTCGTTGAGGCGCTCCACGATCGCCGCCGGCAGAATGTTGCGCAGCAGCCGGTCCGACTTCGCCTTCTCTTCGCTGATCTCGGCGAGATAGGCGCGCTCGCGCTCGCGCCAGCGCTTGCGCTCCAGGCAGGCATTGATGCGGGCGCGCAGGAGGACAAGGTCGCAGGGCTTGGGCAGATAGTCATCCGCCCCCGCCTCGATGCATTTCAGCACCGCGCCGGTCTCGTTTAGGCCGGAGACGACGATCACCGGGATCTGGTACCAGCGCTCGTCCGCCTTCAGCCGCAAGAGAACATCGAGTCCGTTCATGCCGGGCATCAGGAGGTCGAGCAGGATGAGATCGAAGGCCTCACCCTGAAGGATCTCCAGCGCCTCGATTCCAGAGGTGACGGAGACGACGTCGTGCCCGTCCTGGCGGAGGCGGCGGGCGAGGAGGTCGCGGTTCGATTCATTGTCGTCGACGACGAGAACCCGGCCGACCTCGCGCACATCTGCCTGGCTTGACGGCGCCAGCGTGCTGAGGAGCTCGGCCACCACCGCCTCGTCCCTACCGCCATGGGCGGGCACGGGCGTGCTGCCGTCGCGGGTGAGATCGACGATCGTGTCGATGCTGTCGAGAAGGTGGCGTGCCTCGTGGAGGAGCTTGGCGATGTCCGGCAGGAGCTCGATCGCTTCGGGAAACTCGTCGATGTCCTCCACCGCCATCTCGGTGTAGCCGATGATCGCGTTGAGCGGCGTGCGCAGATCGTGCCGGAGCCTCGATTCCTCATCGGCGAGCGCCTGCCCCACCGCGGCAGCCCCCTTCGGCGCGGGGTCGCGCAGACCGTCGACCAGGGCCGACAGCGTCGAGGCGGCCTTCAGAACATTCTCGAAGAAAGGCAGGAGATCGACGACGCCGAGCTTGCGGCATTCCTCCAGAATGATCTCCTGGTAGCCCCTGATGCCGCGGACGGGATTGACGAGGTCTTCCCAGACGAGGGCGAGCCGGGCCCGGCGCTCGAGGTCGGGATCGAGATCGGCAGCCGAACGGTTCACGGGGTCACGTCCCCTCAGGCCCCGGAGGGCGCAGCCCCATCGAGCAGGCGGGTGATCTTTTCCAGCAGACGCGGCAGCTCGATGGGCTTGGTGTCGTAGTCGTCGCAGCCGGCGCCGAGCGCCTCGTCGCGATCGGAATCCATCGCATGGGCCGTCAACGCGATGACGGGAATGCCGGCCGTTGCGGGGTCCGCCTTCAGCCGGCGCGTCGCTTCCCAGCCGTCGAGCACCGGCAGGCTCATATCCATGAGCACGATCTGAGGCCGTTCGGAAGCCGCCTTGGCAAGGCCCTCCGCCCCGTCGACGGCCGTCAGGACCTCGTAGCCCTTTCGCACGAGGCGTCGGGTCAGCATGTCCCGGTTCATCTCGTTGTCCTCGACCAAGAGAATCCTTGCCACCCGCATCTCCGCTACAGCATTCGTTACGGCTGCGAAGGGCCGGATTGAGGCGATGTCTCGCCGTCCGTCCGCCGCGCGGCCTCCACCATCTTCCTCAGCGTCTGCACCAGCGAGGTCCTGTTGTAGGCGCCTTTCTGGAAGACCTCCAGCGTATTACTTTCCAGGACGCGGCGTTCCTCGCGCGTCAGGTCCTTGGACGTGATGATCGCCACCGGCACATCGCAGGTCGTCTTTTCCTGCCGCAAGGCGGCCAGCATCTCGAAGCCGTCCATGCGCGGCATCATCAGGTCGAGAAGGATGACGGCCGGGCGGGCCCGCATCGCCTCCGCAAGGCCAGCCACGCCGTCCGGCGCCTCGCGCACGCTCCATCCCTCGCGCGTCAGCGCCCGGCGCAGCATCTCGCGCGTGCCGGTGTCGTCATCGACGATGAGGACATCGGTGGCATCGGAACCGGCGACGAGCCGGCCGAGAAGCTGCTTCAGTTCCAAAGAATCGACCGGCTTCGTCAGATGCTCGGCAGCGCCGAGGGCAAGGCCCATGTCGCGGTCGCCGAGAACGGTGGCGAGGATCACCGGAATATCGCGCAGCTCCGGATCCTGCTTCAGAGCGCGCAGCACCGTCCAGCCGTCCGGGTCCGGCATGATGATGTCGAGGATGATGGCGATCGGCCTTTCCTCGCGGGCGAGGCGCAGGCCCTCCTTGCCGCCAGCGGCCGTGAGCACCCGGTAGCCCTCGCCCGCAAAGACGTTCGAAAGCGCCTCGCGCGTCGCCGATTCGTCATCGACGATGAGGACGGTGCCGCGCGCGCCCTCTTCCACCGCGCTCGCCCGCTCCTCGGCCGCCACCTCGGCGTTCCTCGGCAGGCAGAGCGTGAAGGTGGAGCCCTTGCCGTATTCCGTCTGAAGGGACACGTCGCCGCCGAGCATACGGCAGAACTGGCGAGTGATCGCGAGACCGAGGCCGGTGCCGCCGTAGTTGCGGGACGTGGAGATGTCGGCCTGCGTAAAGGCCTCGAAAAGCCGGCCCTTCTGCTCCTGCGTCATGCCGATGCCCGTATCGGCGACGGAGAACTCCAGCCAGTCCTCGCCGGCCGGTCCGGCGACGGTGCGGACGCTGAGCGTGATCGTGCCCGCCTCGGTGAACTTGGCGGCATTGCTGAGGAGATTGAAAAGGCTCTGGCGGATCTTCATCTCATCGGAGCGCATGGTGCCCAGATCGGCATCGGCGACGATCTCCAGCACGTTGCCCTTCTTGTCGACCAGAGGCGCGATCGTCGCCTCGACCTCGCCGATCAGCCCCTTCACCTCGAAGGGCTCGATGAGGACGTCCATCCGCCCGGCCTCGATCTTGGCGAAGTCGAGGATGTCGTTGATGAGCCCGAGGAGATGGCGGCCCGCCCCGCCGATCTTTTCCAGGTCCGGCACGAAGGCGTCCTCGCCGAGATCCTGCGCTTCCTCGATCAGCATCTCGCTGTAGCCGATGATGGCGTTGAGCGGCGTCCTCAGCTCGTGGCTCATATTGGCGACGAACTGGCTCTTGGCCTTGTTGGCGGCGTCGGCGAGTTCCTTGGCCTCCTCCAGTTCGCTCTGCCGGTTCTTCAGCTCGGTGATGTCGGCGAAGACGCCAACGGTATGGCCGTCGGCCGTCCGCCGTTCGCTGACGCGCATCCAGCGACCCTCGCCATAGCGCTGCTCGAAAAAGCCTTCGGCGCGGCGATGCCGTTCCAGCCTGTCGCGCAGCCATTCGGAGCGCGGCACGCCGTTGACCTCGGCAATGCCACCGGAAGCGAGCTTTGCCAGCATGTCCTCGAAGCGCTGGCCGCGCTCCACCAGGCCGCTGTACATCTGCCGGTAGCGGCTGTTGGCGATGATCAGGCGGTCGTCTGCATCGAAGACGGCAAAGCCCTCCGAGATCGTCTCGATCGCGGTCTCCATCATCCGTGCCTGCCGCTCCGTCTCCTTCTCCAGACGCGCCCGCTCGGCGATCGAATCGCGGAAGAGCGTGAGGGTGCGTGCCATGGTGCCGATCTCGTCGCGGCCGGCCGGCGGGATGTCGACTTCCGTATCGCCCTCGATCATCCCCGACATCGCCTTGTCGATGCGCCGCAGCGGCGTGACGATCGATCGGAAGACGACCAATGTCAGAAGAATGCCGAGCAGGCCGACGCAGGCGACGATCAACACCGATGAGCGGATGGCCGTGCGGGCCCGCGCCACCGCTATGTCGCGCGCGTTCGAGGAATCGCGATGCAGGTCGCTGGTCAGCTGTTCGAGCCGCCGGTCGACGATGCCGCTGTGCTCGCGCGCCTGAGCGAGCAGCGTGTTGCCGATGACGCGGTTGTCATCGGTGTAGGCGTCGACCGCCCTGGAGGCGATGGCGATATAGGCGTCGGTCTCGCGGCCGATGACCTCGGCCGCATCCGCATCGTAGGCGCCGAGGCGCTCCAGATAGCGCGAGAGCCTCTGACGCGCCTCCCGGGCATTGCGCTCCGACAGGGTGAGCTGGCTGACCGCGAGGTCCGTCATCCAGTAGCGAATGTCGCCGAAGGTCTCGTTCGCCCCGCTGGCCGCCTCCAGCTGCTCGAAATACCTTGTGGCGGCGATGTTGGTCTGGGCGCTGCGGTAGAGCTCACGGATGATCAGGGCGCTGGTCAGCGCGAGCGCGCCCACGAGAAGAAGCGCGACCGCTGCGAGCCGAAACCGGATCGAGGGATGGCGGAGCGCGGCGAAGAAGGAAGGGCGCTCAGCGGGTTCGGTCGCCGCGTTGCCGGACGCCTGGCCGGACTTTTCGGCCAGCGTCATTTGAACAGGATGACACTGATCGCGGCGCCGAGATCGCCTTCGTGCCCGCCCTCCTTCGGATAGCCGGTGATGTCGACTTCGCCAGCAGGCTCGCCATGACAGGAAAGGCAAGAGGGCGCGTAGTATTCCGGCACGAGGATACGGAAGGCCTCCCGGCCGCTTGCCTCGGTCACTTCGCTGAAGGGCGTGCCCTTCGGCCAGTCGGGCCTGGAGAAATCGTCTTCGATGACACTCGTTTCCCAGTCGTCCGGCCGGGCCTTGCGGTTGCGCACGAGGCGCTCCGGCGCCGTCACCTTCACCCGCGCCTCGTTGCCGACCTTCTCGGCGAAGCGCTCGTTGACGAGCCGGGCGAAAACGGCGGGGATGAAGCCCTTGAAGCCGACATCCCTCGCGTTGATGGTCGTCTGGTTCTCGTCCATGACCGCGACGATTGCCTCCATCTGGGCCCGCAGAAGCCTGCCTTCACGGCTCTCCGGATCGGTGCCCCGCGGATCCTCGCCGGTGCGCTCCTGAAGAAGCACGAGCGCCTCCTGCAGCACCTTCTCGCCGCCGAGATCCTTGTCGCCCACCGAAGGGTCGTTGATCAGATCCTGGTTGCGGGAAATCACCGTGCGGGCCGAGCGCAACAGATCGGCCAGGCGCATGGCTGTCGCCGCATCATCGGCTTCGGCCGCCCGGGCGGTCGGCAGCGGCGCGAGCAGAAATCCCACAATGAAAAGGAGGATGAGGGCATATATCGCCGGGCGGGGGAGTGCCGGTCGACTTCCGATCATTGGCCGATTCCTGTCTCAACTCCCGTAGCGGAAGCTATCCTACTCGAAATCGGAAATCGCAGGTAGTTTTTATCGCAATTCTAAAGTCTAGCGCGGCAGGACGAAACGAACCTCAAAGCCGCGCGGCCTTCCCGGCGCGGGCGAGGCGAAGGCGAGATCGCCGCCGGCGCGGCTGGCAATGGTGCGGACGATGGCAAGGCCGAGGCCGCTGCCCTTGCTCTTGTCGCTGGCGCGGACAAAGCGTGTGGCGATCCGCTCCATCTCCTCGGCTGACAGCACGTCGCAATCGTTGGTGACGGTAAGCACCCCTTCGCGCGACAGGGAAATATCGACGCCCGCCTCGGTGTTGCCGTGCCTCAGCGCATTCTCGGCAAGGTTGCGGGCAAGGATGCCGAAGGCGTCGGGCTCAAGGTCGGAAAGCACCGGCTCTGGCGGCATTTCAAGCCGGATGCGGCCGCCATCGCCTATCCTCTCGAAATCACCGATGACGATCTGAAGGATCGGGCGCATGTCGGCGAGCGTGCCGGTGCGCAGGCGCGCACCCTCGGCGCGGGCAAGTTGCATCAGCTTTTCCGACAGCGCGTTGAGGCGCTTCAGCGTCGCCTCGATCTCTCGCGCGCGCCCGGCCGCCTTCTCGTCCTTCGTCTCGGCGCGCAGGCGCTGCGCCTGGGCGATGGCGCCGGCGACCGGCGTGCGCAATTCATGGGCGGCGTTGGCGGCAAAGCTCCTCTCCGCCTCGAAGGCCGCACGCAGCCGTTCCAGAAGCTGGTTCATGCCCTGCACGATAGGCCCGAGCTCGCTCGGCAGGCCGACATCCGCCAGGGGCGCCAGATTCTGCGCACCGCGGCTTGCAAGGTCGGCGCGCAGGCGCCGCACGGGGCTGAGGCTTGTCCGCACGGCAAGGAAGATCGCCGTCAGGCAAAGCGGGATGACGACGAGGAGCGGCAGGCCGAGGGAAAGGAGCATCGCGCGCGCCACCTCGGCGCGATGCGAGAAGGGCTCGGCGACCGCGATCGTCAAACCCTCGCGGCCCCCCCTGTCGTAATACAGGCGATGCGTCGCCGTCTGCCTGAAACCCTCGCGCTCGAAGGGCGGGAAGATGCCGTCTTCGGCGTCGGCCGAGCGCAGGATCGTGTTTCCGGCCGGATCGCGCACGACCCAGGTGAAGAAGTCGGTCGAGCGATGAAGGCGCTCTATTCTTTCTGATGTGCCGGGCCTCTCCGATGTGCCGGGCCGCTCCGATCCGTCGGGCCGGCCAGATCCGTCCGGCCTCTCCGGCCGTTCGCCGTGGCCGTGTTCCCGCCGGGCATGGATCGCCAGCGGCAGGATGCGCTGCGCGGCGTCTTCCAGTGCGGAATCGAAGATTGCGTCCATCTCCCGGCGCAGCTCGTTCGCCGTGAAACCCGCCACCAGGAGCCACAGCACGGTGACGGCGAGGCCGGCCGCGAGCGCCAGGCGAAGCTGCAGCGAGCGCGGGCCCTTCACGAGCGCTTCAGCCGGTAGCCGAGCCCGCGCTCGGTCTCGATGACGCTCCGCCCGAGCTTCTTTCGGAGGCGGCTGACATGCGCCTCGATGGCGTTGCTTTCCACGCACTCGTCGAAGGAGTAGAGCCGCTCCTCCAGCTGGGCCTTAGAGAGAAGCTGACCGGGGCGCTGCACGAAGGTCTCGAAGAGCGCCCATTCGCGCGCCGTCAGCGACACGGCCGTGCCGGCGCGACTGACCGTGCGGGCGGCCAGATCGATCTCCAGCTCGCCGATGGTGACGACAGGGTTGGGATTGCCCGCATACCGGCGTGCGACCGAGCCGATCCGCGCCGACAGCTCGTCCAGGTCGAAAGGCTTGACGAGGTAGTCGTCGGCGCCGGCCTTGAGACCCTCGATCCGGTCGGAGACCTGATCGAGAGCCGTCAGGATCATGACCGGCGTCGTGGCGCCGCCTGCGCGCAGCCGCTTCAGGAAGGGGACGCCGCGGCCATCGGGCAGCATGAGGTCGAGGAGGATGAGGTCGAAGATGCCGGCGGCCAGCGTGTCGTGCGCCGCGTCGAGCCGCGTCACCCAGTCGACGGAATGACCGTCGGCGCTGATCTGGTCGCGCACCGCCGCGCCCAGAACCGTGTCATCCTCGATCAGAAGGACGCGCATCGTGCCTCGCCTTTCATGCTCGTTCCGCCTTATCCCTCTGCCTGCCTGACGGGAAGGCGACAGGTTCCGCCTCCTTCAGGCAACGATCAACTCGCCGGCTTCAGAAGGGCGCCGATCGCCTGCATCTCGTTCGCGCCGCTCTGCGCTATCGCCTCGGCGATTGACTGGTCGGTGTCCGCAAGCTCCACGCCCGCGGCGCGCAGCCTTGCCGCGACATCCTCGCCCGTCGTGCCGAGCAGCGGGGCGAGGGCCTGCGCCGAGTTCGTCAGGATCTGATGCGAGAAGGCGAAAGGAGGCGGGCCGCCGCGCGTCGGGGTGGCGGTGGGAATGAAGAAGGGCAGCGAGACGAGGAGCGAGAGGACGAGCGCGATCGCCATCGGCGCGCGCTTGAAGTAGTTCGTCAGCGGGCGCCAGTTCTTCCAGATGTGCAAGGCGAAGGGGATGATGAGCACCATGCTCAGCCATTCGTGCATGCCATGGAAGCCCCTCGGACCGACATGGAAGAAGAGGGCGATGCCCGAGATGAGGGAGACGATGAAGAGACCGGTGATGAACGGTGTGGCGTAACGGCCAAGAAGCGCTGGCATCAAAAACTCCTGGGATGGGTGGTCCCGAAACGGGGCCTTCTGTGATGGCGCCGCCTGCGAATTTTTAGCCCGGCGGCATCCGTTCGTGTCGGATACGCCCCTTGCCTTACGGCCACCTGACGAAGGCGGTAAGGAACCGATCTGCCTGCGGCGGCTGGAGCCGAAGGCTTGCCCGTGGCAGGTTCGCGCCCTGGCGAGGGTCCACCGTCTTCGCATGACCCGCCATGCCGACCGCAACCGGCTGGACGCTGCGGCGAAGTCTCGGTAGACATTTGTATACATTCGTACTCCAACTACGTTGCCCCCATGAGCCAGCCCGCCTTTTCCGACCGCGTCCAGCGGATCAAGCCCTCGCCCAGCACCGCCGCCGCGGCACTCGCCCGCCAGCTCAAGGCGGAGGGACGCGACATCCTCAGCCTGACGACCGGCGAGCCCGATTTTCCCACTCCCCCGCATATCGTGGAGGCCGCCGCCGAGGCGATGCGACGCGGCGAGACGCGCTACACCAATGTCGGCGGCACCGATGCGCTGAAGGCGGCGGTTATCGAGAAGTTCAGCGCCGAGAACGGGCTCGCCTACGAGCCCGCCGAGGTGATGGCCTCCACCGGGGCCAAGCAGATCATCTTCAACGCGCTGATGGCGACGGTGAACGAGGGCGACGAGGTGATCGTGCCCTCCCCCTGCTGGGTCTCCTATCCGGACATGGCGATGCTCGCCGGCGGCGAGCCGGTGATCGCCGAGACCCGCGCCGAGGACGGGTTCCTGCTGACGGCCGAAGCGCTGGAGCGGCTGATCACGCCGAAAACGCGCTGGCTCGTGCTCAACTCTCCCTCCAATCCTTCCGGCGCAGTCTATGACGCCGCGGCGTTCCAGGCGCTCGGCGAGGTGCTCGCCCGCCACCCGCGCATCGGCGTGATGAGCGACGACATCTACGAGCACATCATCTATGACGGCCGCCGCTTCACCGCCTTCGCGGCCGCCTGCCCGGAACTGAAGGACCGGACGCTGACGGTGAACGGCGTCTCCAAGGCCTATGCGATGACCGGCTGGCGGCTCGGCTTCTGCGGCGGGCCTGCGCCGCTCATCAAGGAGATGGCGAAGCTGCAGTCGCAGAGCACCTCCAATCCGAGCGCCATCGGCCAGGCGGGTGCGATCGCGGCGCTCACGGGCCCCAAGGATTTCCTCGCCGAGATGGTGGGCGCCTTCGCCCGCCGCCGCGACCTGATCTGCGGGCGGCTGGAAGCCATCGAGGGCCTTTCCTGCACCAGCCCTGCAGGCGCCTTCTACGCCTTCCCCTCCTGCGCCGGGCTGATCGGCCGGAAGACGCCGGAGCGCAAAGTGCTGGAAAGCGACTGGGACGTGGTGCGCTACCTTCTCGACAGCGTCGGCGTCGCCACCGTCCACGGCGCGGCCTTCTGCGCCTCCCCCTATTTCCGCATCTCCTTCGCCACCGCCGACGAGGTGCTGGAGGAGGCCGGCGAGCGGATCGCCCGGGCCTGCGACGCGCTCAGCTGAGGAGAACGCCATGCCCGCGCGCTATTATGTTCTCGACGTCTTCACCGACACGGCGCTGGAGGGAAACCCGCTCGCCGCCGTTGTCGACAGCGAAGGCCTTTCGGATGCGGCCATGCAGAAGATCGCGGCCGAGTTCAATCTCTCCGAGACGATCTTCCTGGAGCCGGCGAAAGAGGCCGGCAACCGCGCCCGCATCCGCATCTTCACGCGCACGCTGGAACTGCCCTTTGCCGGCCATCCGACCGTCGGGGCGGCGGCGCTGATCGCCTTTCTCGACGGCGCCGGAAGCGAGGAAGCGCACTTCAGCCTGGAAGAAACCGTCGGCACTCTGCCCTGCCGCGCGCAAATGCTCTCGGAGCTTTCGGCCGCCGCCACCTTTGGGCTACCCCGCCTTCCGGAAGTGGAGCCCGCCCATGGCAGCCGCGAGGCGCTGGCGGCGGCGCTGTCGCTTGAGGCCTCCGACATCGGCTTCGGCGAACACGCGCCGCTTGAGATGTCGGCCGGCACGCCCTTTACCGCCGTCCCGCTCGCCGACATGGCCACGCTGGCGCGGGCCGCGCCGAGGCCGGATGTGTGGGTGGAAGCCTTCGGCGACGGCAGCCATGCGGCCGCCTTCCTCTATACGGCGCGCGGCGAAGGCTCGGACGCGGCCTACCGCTCGCGCGTCTTCGCCCCCAACCAGGGGATCCGCGAGGATCCGGCGACGGGCTCGGCCGCCGCGGCCTTCATCGGCGCGATGGCGCATTTCGAGAAACCGGAAGACGGCAGCCACCGCCGCGTCGTGGAACAGGGTTTCGAAATGGGACGGCCGAGCCGCCTCGTGGCGGAATTCACCACGAAGGGCGGCCAGGTCACGCAAGCCAGCATCGGAGGCGACGTCGCCATCGTCGCGCGCGGCGAGCTTCTGCTCTAGCCTTTCCTCAGGCGGCGCTCCCGGCCGCCTCCCTGGAAGCGGCGCGGATATCCTCGCGCCGACGCAGCCACCAGGAATAGGAGTGCGGCAGGAGATCGAAGGCGTTTTCGAGCCCCAACTCCTGTGCCGCCCGGAACGGCCAGTTCGGATCGGCAAGGAGTTCGCGCGCGAGCGCGATAAGGTCGGCCTTGCCTTCCTGCAGGATCGCCTCCGCATGCTGCGGCTCGGTGATCAGGCCGACGGCCTGGGTGAGGATGCCCGCCTCTTTCTTCACGGCCTCGGCGAAGGGCACCTGGTAGCCCGGCACGCGCGGCACGATCGACATCGTCAAGGGCCCTGAAATGCCGCCGGAGGAGCAGTCGACCACATCGACGCCGCGCTCCTTGAGCTCCTTTGCGAGCACCACCGTGTCGTCGAGGTCCCAGTGCCCGCCCTGGCCATCGATGGCGGAGACGCGGAAGAAGAGCGGCTTGTCGTCCGGCCAGGCCGCGCGCACCGTTTCGACGATCTCCAGCGCCAGACGCATGCGTCCCGCCCTGTCGCCGCCATAGCCATCCTTGCGATGGTTGGTGATCGGGGAGAGGAACTGCTGGATGAGGTAGCCGTGTGCGCCGTGCACCTCGCATATCTCGAAGCCCGCATCGGCGGATCTGAGGGCCGCCTCGCGCCATGAGGCGAGGAGCTCGGCGATGTCGGCCTCGTCCATCTCGTGCGGCACCATCGCCTTCTCGGAGGTCGGGATCGGGCTCGGCGCCAGCCCCGGCCAGCCGGGGCGGCCGGCGAGCGCGTCCTTCTCGTCGAGCGGGGCGAAGCCCTCCCAGGGCGGACGGCAGCCGGCCTTGCGGCCGGAATGGCCGAGCTGGATCGCCGGCACGGCCTTCTGCTCCTTGAGGAACTCGTTGATGCGGCGGTAGGCCGGCACATGCGCGTCGGAATAGATGCCGGCGCAGCCATAGGTCTTGCGCCCGCGGGCCTCCACGGAGGTTTCCTCGCCGAAGACGATGCCGGCGCCGCCCATGGCGAACTTGCCGAGATGGACGAGGTGCCAGTCCGACGGGCCGCCTTCGACGGAGGCGTACTGGCACATGGGCGAGACGACGATGCGGTTGCGCATCGTCACGCCACGGATGGTGAGCGGCTGAAAGAGAAGAGGCGTGTCGGCGGTCATTGCATGGCCTTGACGGGTTGGCCGGTGGGGCGGGCGCTCAGAGCGCCATGACCGCCACGACGGCGCAGGCATAGGCGAGGGCGAAGAAGGTGAAGGGGCGGTTCCATTGCCGGGTGATGACTTCCGGCCGCGTTGCGAGCGCATTGGCGAGCACCACCGCGCCGGTGGTGAAGGGCGAGACACCGTAGGCGACGGCCCAGCCGGAGGCGAGCGCGAAGGCGAGCGTCAGCGGCTCGAAATGGCCGGCCGGGATCGCCGCGAAGCCGCCGCCGATCAGCGATGCGGCCACCAGCGGGTTGAGGCCGAAGGCGGAGAAAAGCGGCACGAGAAGGGTGACGGTGAGGTAGAGGACCAGCTGATAGTCGGCGAGCGGCGGCACGACCGCCTCCATCCAGGCCTGCGGAATGAGAGCCGAGATGGCGATGCCGAGAAAGCCCGCCGCGCCGAGCGTCACGAGTTCGGGCGCGGCGCCCGCAAGCTCCCTGCCGACATAGGCGCGCAGGCCCGTCCCGACGACCTGCGCCGGGTTCTCGCCATGGCGGTACGCCTGCACCAGCATCCAGGCCGTCGCCACGAAGGGCGCGGCGAGCGCCACCGAACTCGTCAGGCTGTAGCCGCCGCTCGCATGCAGGGCGAGGATGAGCGCCACCATCAGCGCGATGATGCCGAGGATATAGGCGAGCGCCCCGGGCTGGAGCTTCTCGCCGCTCCTGGCCGGCGCCGGCAGCTTGCGGTGCTCCCAGGAGCTGAACAGCCAGGAAAGCAGGATCAGCGAGAAGGCCATCGCAGAGGTGCGCAGCGCCAGTTCCTCCCAGGAAATCCCCGGCACGACGGAGGTGATGACCGCCTGCGCGGCCGTCGTCGGCGCCCAGAGCATGGTGACGCCGAAGCCGCGATTGACCGCAAGCGCCATGTCCTTCTTGTCGGCCGGCGGGGCGTTGCTGCCAGCCACAAGCGGGGCCATCAGTCCGAAGACGCCGACATTCAGGAGGATGCCGGTGAAGTGGGAAGCAAGCGCCAGGCCGAGATGGCGCACCGAGCGCTTCTGTTCGGCGACGGCCCGCGAGATGCCGGCCAGCGAGCGCGAGCGCATGGCCGCAAGGCGCAGCCAGACGAGCGCCGCCAGAAGCACCGCGAGCGCCACGCTCTGGGTCAGCGCATGCCAGAGTTCCGTTTCCTTGCCCTGTGCGAAGAGGGCGATGCCGGCCAGCGTGCAAAGCGCCAGGAAGACGAGCTGCTGACGCCTGAGGAAGGGCAGCATCAGCGGCAGGGCCACCAGATAGGCGGCAACCGCCCCCGTCCCCGGCCCGCCGCGGGTCAGCGTCTCGGCGAGCGCCAAGAGCAGCGTCGCAAAGAGGCAGAGCCCGGCGAAAAGCGCCTGTCTCGGCCGAAAGGGCCTCTGCGCCGATGGCGCCACGCCGAACTCCCACTTTGTGGAAAAGACCGAGGATCACGCCTCGCCGAAGCCGCCGCCGCCGGCCGTTTCCATCACGACCTTGTCGCCGGCCTTCAGCTGCCAGTGCCGGGCCGGGTCTATCGGCTCACCGTTCAGCGTCAAGGCGCCGATCTCGCCAGGCGCACCGCCATGCAGGCCGGGCGAGGCCGCCTTGATGCGGGTCATCAGGAAGGAGACGGTCGCCGGCTCCTCGCCGCAGAACTCGAAGGCGAAGGAGAGGCCGTCGCCGCCGTTGAACCTGCCCTTGCCGCCGCTGCCGCGCCGGACCTTGCGGTAGAGAACGCTGATCGGGGCCTCCGATTCCATCACCTCGATCGGCGTGTTGCCGAGATTGGCCGGGAAGCTCAGCGTCGACTGACCGTGCCGCTTGGCCGTGGCGCCCTGCCCGGCGTTGAGGAAGTTCACCGAGGCGTAGCGCCGGCCGGCATGCTTTCCGGAGATGGTGAAGGAGGAGTTGGCCGAGCCCGGCGCCTGCACCTTTTCCGGCAAGAGGTCGGCGAGCGCGCCCATGAAAGCCACCGGCAGGAGGTGGCCGATCATGCCGCGCGCGCCGCTCGCCGCCGGATAGCTCGGATTGAGGATGGTGCCCTCAGGGGCGGAGGTGGAGACCGGCAGGAAGCTCCCCTCGTTGTTCGGCGTGTCGGGTGAGAGCAGCGCCTTCACGCCGAAGGCCGTGTAGGAAAAGGTGTAGATCGGCACGACGTTGACGGAGCGCGGCAGCTGCGGCGAGGAGCCGGTGTAGTCGATGTGGACGCTGTCGCCTTTGATCGTCACATGGTTCTGGATGACGATGCGTTCCTCGAAGCCGTCATGCTCCAGCCGGTAGCGGTATTCGCCGTCCGGCAGGGCGCCGATGGCCGCGCGCATCGCCGCCTCCGACCGGGTCCTGATCTCGTGGCCGAGCTCGTCGAGATCGACGCGCGATTCCTCCAGAAGCTCGCCGAGGCGCGCCTCCAGCATGCGGCAGGCGGAAACCTCGCCCCACACGTCGCCCATGGTCTGCTCGGGCACGCGCACATTCTGGCGGATGAACTCCACCACCGCCTCGTTCGGCTCGCCGCCCGCGACGAGCTTCAGCATCGGGATCTGCAGGCCCTCCTCGAAGATCTCGCGGATGCCGGAATTGCGCAGCTGGCCGCCGATATCGGGCATGTGGCTGGTGACGGCCGCGAAGGCGACGAGCTCGCCGTGGCGGAAGATCGGCATGGCGATGCTGATGTCGTGGATGTGGCCGGTGCCGCGCCAGGGATCGTTGGTGATGAGGACGTCGCCCGGCTTCAGCGTCTCGGCCGGAAAGCGCTTCAGGAAGTGCTTCACGGTCGCCGGCAGCGTGCCGATGAAGGAGGGGATGCTCATCGAGGACTGGGCGAGCGAGCGTCCCTTCGCGTCGGTCAGCACCACGGCGAAGTCGTTCGCCTCGCGCACCAGGGTGGAGAAAGAGGTGCGCACGTAGGCGGCGGCGGCCTCGTCGACGGCGCTGACGAGGCGCGTCCAGAGGATTTCCAGGGTGACGGGATCGATGGCGTTGCGTGTCACGACGTTTCTCCGAGCACGACCTTCACGGTGAGGTCCGGCAGGATTTCCACCCGCCCGTCGGCGGGCACGATCAGGGTCGATTCCCGTTCTTCCAGAACGAGCGGGGCCTTCAGCACCATGCCCGGCGGCAGGGCGTAGCGCTCCCAGACGTCGACTTCCTCGTAGCGCTGGCGCACGGGAATGTAGATCTCGCGCCGCTTCGGTTCGGGGGCCTTGTCGGCCGCATCGGCCGCCCAGGTGAAGCGGCGGCTCTCGACGCCCGATTTGCCGGTGAGGCGCCAGGTGACGGTCTGCAGTTGCGCATTCGGCACGGTGGTGCCGTAAAGGTCGCGGTAGCTCGCCTCAAAGCCCTCCTCAAGGGCCGGAGCGAGGCTCTCATCGACCTTGCCGTAGGGCACCGTGACGTTGAGGGTGGAGCCTTGGCCGGCATAGCGCATCTCGACCGTGAGAACCCAGTCGACGGCACCCGCGTCGGCGCCGGCTTCGTTGAGCTCGGCGGTTGCGTCCCGGTGAAGGCCGGAGAGGACGGAATGGGCCTCGTTCCAGTCGAGTGCGGCGAGCAGCGAGGGCTTCGACCAGGAGCGGTCGACGCGCGCCGGAGCCGCCAGAAGCCCGAGGCAGGAGCCGGCGCCGGCGGCGATCGGGCAGAGCAGCGTCGAGATGCCGAGGCGCCGGGCGACTTCGACCGCATGAACGGGGCCGGCGCCGCCCGTCGCCACCAGCGTGAAGGCGCGCGGATCGTGGCCCTTCTCGGCGATGTGAACGCGCGCGGCGGCGGCCATGTTCTCGTTGACGATGGTGGCGATGCCCGCGGCCGTGCGCGTCGCGTCGAGGCCGATCGGCGCGCCGAGATCGGCGAGCGCCTTCTCGGCCAGCCCCTTGTCGAGGTGCATCTCGCCGCCGAGGAAATTATCGGGATCGAGATAGCCGAGGACGAGGTCGGCGTCGGTCACGGTCGGCTTCTCCCCGCCGCGGCCATAGCAGGCGGGCCCCGGCTCGGAGCCGGCGCTCTGCGGGCCGACCTTCAGAAGGCCGAGATTGTCCACGGAAGCGAGGCTGCCGCCGCCTGCGCCGATCTCGATGAGATCGATGCTGGGGATCATGATCGGCAGGCCGGAGCCGCGCTTGAAGCGGCGCACACGGGCCGCCTCGAAGGCGTGGGCGACGGCCGGCGCGCCGTCGACGGCGACGCAGGCCTTGGCCGTGGTGCCCCCCATGTCGAAGGCCAGCACATGGCTCACCTCGCCGAGGAGGCCCGCATTGACGGCGCTCAGAACGCCCGCGGCCGGGCCCGATTCCAGGAGCAGGATCGGCGTCTCGGCCGCCGCGTCGGCGGAGGTAAAGCCGCCGCTCGACAGCATGATCCGGAGGCTGCCGGCGATACCGGCTTCCTGCATGCGCTTCGACAGCATGACGAGGTAGGTCTCGACCAGCGGCTGGACATAGGCGTTGGCGGCGGTCGTCGACATGCGCTCGTATTCGCGGATCTCGCGCGCCACGGCAGATGAGATGGAAACCGAGACGTTCGGCAGCGCCTTCTTCAGCGCATCGCGCACGCGGCTTTCATGGGCGTCATTGACGTGGCCGTGGAGGAGGCAGACGGCGACGGAAGAAAGCCCCTTCGCCTTCACCTGCTCGACCAGCTCGGCCAGCGCCTCCTCGGCGAGGGGGCGCAGCACCTCGCCGGCGGCGCCGAGGCGCTCGTCGATCTCGAAGCGATCTTCGGCGCCCACCAGCGGCTCGGGCAGTTCCAGGTCGAGGTCGTAGAGGTCGTAACGAACCTCGCGGCGGATATCGAGCGTGTCGGCGGTGCCGCTGGTGACGACGAGGCCGGTCGGAACGCCCTTCCTCTCGATCAGCGTGTTGGTGACGAGCGTGGTGCCGTGAACGACATCGGCCACGCGTCCGGCGGCTTGCGGATCGCCGATCCGCGCCAGAAGCTGATCGACGACCGCGGAAACCGCCTCGCCCGGATCATCCGGGGTGGTCAGCGTCTTGCCGACCCATATCCGGCCGCTTTCGACATCTTCTGCGACGCCGTCGGTGAAGGTGCCGCCGATATCGACGGCGATCCTGAGCGCATGAGTGCTCGACATTTCGACTTCAAACCTCGTGGAACGCATGTCTTTTCAAGGGGGAAGTGCCTCATTCCTCCGCCGGCACGGAGACAGGCTTGCCGCGCCTGCGCCAGAAGATGAAGAGGAGGAGGGCCGCGCCGAAGACCAGGCCGACATAGCTCGAATAGATCTCCGGCAGGACCAGACAGAGGACCGCCGGAACGAGAAGCCCGATCCGCTCGGCCGCATTCAGATGCCCGACGAACCAGCCCTCGGAGGCGAAGACCCAGGCGGCGATGCCGAAAATCGTCAGGAAGAGGGTCTGCGCGAGGTGCCAGGCGTCCCAATTAATCAGAAGAAGGTCGGGATGGATGACGAGCGCGAAGGGAATGACGAGCGCGGGAAGGCCCATCCTGAGCGCGGCGAAGGCGATCTTGGTCGGCGAGGCGCCGGCGATCCCGGCGGCGGTGAAGCAGGCGATCGCCACCGGCGGGGTGATGTTCGACATGACGCCGAACCAGAAGACGAAGAAATGCGCGGCGAGCGGTTCCGCCCCCATCGCCACCAGCGCCGGGGCGACGGTGACGGCGACGACGATGTAGATCGCGGTTGCCGGCAGGGCGCAGCTCAACAGGATGGCCGCGAGTGCCGTCATGAGCAGCGCGGCGGTCAGATTGCCGCCCGACAGCATGTCGATATAGGCGGTAAAGACCTGCGCGGCGCCCGTGAGCGTCACCACGGCCACGATGATCCCGGCGACAAGGCAGGCGACAGCGACCGGCACGGTAGCGATTGCACCGGCCACGAGCGCATCGAGGAAGCCGGTCGGCGTCAGACGCGTTTGCCTGCGCAGGAAGCTGACGGCGATAACGGCGAGAATGCCGGCCATTGCGGCCCAGGTCGGCGTCTTGCCGTCGATCAGCATCCAGATGAGGACGACGATCGGAATGAGGAGATGGCCGCGCGACTTCATCACGGAAGCCAGCGCCGGTACCTCGTCGCGCGGCACGCCGCCGATGCCGGAGCGCAACGCGGCGATGTGCACGACGAGGAGGAGGCCGCCGTAATAGAGCATCGCCGGGATGATCGCCGACACGACGACGGAGAGGTAGGAGATGCCGACGAAATCGGCGAGCAGGAAGGCGGCCGCGCCCATGATCGGCGGCATGATCAGGCCGCCGGTGGAGGCGATCGCTTCCACGGCGCCGGCCACGTGCGGGGCAAAGCCCGCCCGCTTCATCAAAGGAATGGTGATGGTGCCGGTAGTGGCGACATTGGCCGAGGCCGTGCCGCTGATCATGCCGGTGAGGCCGGAGGAGACGACGGCGACCTTGGCCGGCCCGCCGGTCGAGCGACCTGAAACGGCGAGGCCGATATTGGTCAGCGCCTCGGAGGCGCCGACCTCCGTGAGGAAGGCGCCGAAGAGAACGAAAAGGGCGATATAGGTCTGGGCGATCTGGAAGACGCTGCCGAAAAGGCCCTCGTCGACCATGTAGAGGCGCAGGAGGAGCCGCTCGGGCCGGATGCCGAAATGCGCGAAGGGCCCGGGAAGCGCTTGGCCGAAGACCGCATAGACGATGAAGAGGACGGCAAGGCCCGGCATCCACAGGCCGAGGACGCGCCGACCGGCCTCCAGGGTTATGAGCACGGCGGCGATGGCGAAGCCGTAGTCGAGGCCCGTCATCGTCATGGAGCCGGAGATGAAGTCGTAATAGACGACGTAGATGTAGAGGCCACAGGCCATGCCGCCGGCCGCCAGCAGCCAGTCGAAGATCGACGGCGCCTCCTTGGGCGAGCGCGCGGTGGCGGGGTAGCAGAGGAAGACGATGGCGAGGAGCAGCGCGGCAAAGATGCCGGAGCGCCGCATGATGTCTATCAGAAGCCAGGAATTGATCGAGAAAACGAAGAGCGACATCGCCGCGCAGAGCGCGATGACGATGACGGCAGCCGGGCCGCGCAGCCTGCGCGCGTCGGTCGTGCCGGTGCTGAATTCGGCGTGGCGCAGCAATTGCGCGAGCGAACCGTTGAACACTGCAGCAGCCCTCGCTGGCTAGAGAATTCGGGTGCCCGGTGTCCCCTGCGCCGGGGCGCAGGGGACGAGGAAGGGGAAGGTCAGTTGGCGCCGAAGAAGGCCTTGGCGGCCGGGTGCGCCTGCACCTTGAGCTGGGAGAAGGCCTTGCCGTTCTTCTCCAGGCTCACCGACTTGTAGATCGAGTGCATGCCGGCGAGTTCATCGAGATTGCCGTAGAAGGCCTTCAGGATGTCGGTCGCCAGATCATCCGGGAAGTCGGTCGGGACCATCAGGAGCGCCATATGGGCGGTCGTCTCGATCGCTTCGTCCTGGCCCGGATAGGTGCCGGCCGGGACGGTGAAGGGAATCTTCCAGGAGATGTTCTCCAGGACCTTCTGCCGCTCCTCGTCGCTCATGTTGTAGATGTGGAACTTGTCGCCGGAAACGGTGACGGCTTCCGTGACGGAGGTGGCGGGGATGCCGGCGGAAACGAGCGTCGCGTCGATGATGCCGTTCTGCAGGGCGCCGACGGCCTCGGACTGGCCGAGATATTCCACGTTCACGTCGTCGAGGGTGAGCCCGACGGAGGCAAGAACCGCCTGGGTCGACAGGAGCGTGCCGGAGCCGGGCCGTCCGGCGGCCAGGCGCTTGCCCTTCAGGTCGGCGAGCGAGTTGATGCCCGAACCGTTGGCGACGAGGATGTGGTCGACGGAGGAGAACATCGGCGTCAGCATGGCCATGCCGTCGAAGCCTTTACCCTCGAAGGCCTTGCGGCCGGCGATGGCGTCCTGCGCGACATCGATCTGGACGAAGGCCATGTTGGCCTCGCCGTTGCGCAGCAGGGAGACGTTCTCCACCGAGCCAGCGGACGAGGTCGCCGAGGCGCGGATATCGAGCTTGTCGGAGATCAGCTTGGCGAGGGCGAGGCCCGCCGGATAGAAGGTACCGCCGGAAGTGGCGGTGGCGATGTTCAGGAACTTGATGTCGTAGGCGGCCTTGGCCGGTGCTGTGAGGCCGACGGCCGCCAGCACGGCCATGAGCCCGATTTTCCCCAGGAGCTTCATTGCAGTCTCCCTCTCTTGGCAGTTGGTTGGACTTGCTCACTCTCCTCTCGGCACGCCGCGCACGGCCTGCCAAAAGCTCTCTCGTTCACTTCGCCCCGATGCCGCGCATGAAGCTCTCGCGCAGGCGGGGCGGATCGCGATCGGTGGTCGCGACGGCCTTCTTGCCGTCGGTCGGCACACCGATCAGGAAGGGGCCAGGCGTTGCGAGCGCCCGCGCAAACTTCTCCTCCAGGTCGTTCTCGTCGGCAGCCCAGGCGCATTCGGCAAGGCCGGCGCCGCGCGCCATGGCGATGAGGTCGGCGCCGAAGCCCGTCGCCGCCTTCTGGCCACCGGTGATCTGGTACATGCCATTGTCGAAGACGATCATCTTCAGGTTGGTCGGCGCAACCATAGCGATTGTCGCAAGGCAGCCCACCTGCATGAGGAGGGAGCCATCCCCCTCCAGCGCCACGACATTGCGCTCCGGCTGGGCGAGCGCGACGCCGAGCGCGATCGGGAAGGCAAGACCCATGCTGCCGAGCATGTAGAAATTCTGCGGCCGCTGGCCGGTCGCCCAGAGGTCGAAATTGGTGTTGCCGATGCCGCCGATGACGGCCTCCTCGGCCTTCAGCATGCCGACGATGCGCTTGGTCACCTCGAAACGGTTCATGAGGCCGGCGCTGGTGCTCGTTTCCTGCTGCATGGGGCTCACTTCTTGATGGTCTTTCCGCCGGTCAGCAGCGGCGAGAGGATGAGGGCGGCGGGCGTGCGCGTATAGAGCGCCTGGAGGATGGTGCGCTCGGCCATGAAGCGAAGCTCGTCGCCGCGGCGGATGGTGCAGTGGTCGACGCCGGCGGAATCGAGGATCGGCCGCATCGTCTTGGCGACAAGCGCCTGACCGCGGTTGAACTCGCCGAGGACGCCGCGCTCGGAGACCACCATCACCACCGGGATCTGGTAGACGGAAGGCAGCGAGGCCAGCACGTTGGCGAGTGTGGCGAGCCCGCTCGTCTGCATGAGCACGGCGGCGTTGACGCCTGCCATGATCGAGCCGGAGGCGATGCCGACCGCCTCTTCCTCGCGCGTTGTGGGAACGACATTGAAATACGGGTCGGCATGGACGCCGTCGATCAGGGGTCGCAGGACATTGTCCGGTACGTAGGTGACCAGGCTGATCCCGGCTCCCTTGAAGACCTCGATCAACGTCTCGTGCCAGCCGGCATCGGCAACAGAGCCCCGCCCTTCGACTGCAAGCATCCACGCACCTCCCTGGTCCGGGCCGGTCGCGGCCCCCTGTCGCAGCGACCATAGAAAGGGCGATTGCCGCCTGCAAGCAATTTTGTTATCAATTTCGTCGACAAGCCTGTTGGCAAATTAGGCGGGTGCTCATTCCTTCGGCGCGAGCCGTCGTTTGCGCCCCGACCAGGGCGACGCAAGCACCGCCCGAAGCGTTGAAAGGGCCGAAGCCTTGAAAGGGAGGTCCGATGCGGTTGATCGCACCGAAGACTTCATACAAGTACAGAATCAGACAGCCTGTCGCGTGTGGACCCACCAGCGGGCGCGCCAGGCGCGCGCGCCGCTGCGGTATCGCCGGCTGACGCGATGGCTGCCGAGGAGACGGGAACGGATGGCAACGGCCGAAACGAAGACGAAGCAGCCCGAGCGCGTGGATGCGACCAACTTCCTGCGCGAGGGGATCGTCAAAGGCAGGTTCCTGCCGAACGAGCGGCTGATCGAGATCGAGATCGCCAGGCTCATCGGCACCAACCGCGCCAATGTGCGCACGGCGCTCGCCTGTCTGGAACAGGAAGGCCTCGTCGTGACGGAGCCGAACCGCGGGGCGCGGGTGCGGCTCATCTCGGATGCCGAGGCGATCGAGATCGTCCAGGCACGCTCGGCGCTCGAGCTTCTGGTCGTGCGTTTCGCCGCGATGCGGGCGACGCCGGAGGACCGGGCGGAGCTTGCCGCGCTGATCGGCGAAATGAAGTCCGCCTACGATTCGAACGATCTCATGCGTTACTCGGCCACCAACGGCCTCTTCCACAAGAAGCTGCAGAAGATCTCCCGCCACGAAACGGCCCGCAAACTGCTCGGCACGCTGCGCTCGCAGATGGTGCGCTTCCAGTACCGGGCGATCTTCCTGCCGAACCGCGCCGCCAAGTCGCTTGCCGAGCACGAGGCGATCATGAAGGCGGTCGAGGCGGGCGATCCGGACCGGGCCGAGCGCGCCATGCGCCGGCATCTCATCGGTGTCATCGAAGGCATCGAGCAGGTGATCGCTTCGGCCCAGGCCGAAGTCTGACGCCGGGCGCATCCGCCCCACCCCCTTTCGCGCATCGCATGCCGCAGCGCCCCGCCGGCGCATCTCGGCCGTGAGCGCGCGCGTCCAAGCCCCATGAAGGAGAAAGACATGGCGACCGATTACGACCTCTATATCGACGGAGGATGGGTCCGCGCCGAAGAGCGCTTCGGCACCATCAACCCCTATCGGGAAGAGGAATGGGCGACGATCCCGCAGGCGAACGGCGCACAGGTGAGCCAGGCGATCGCGGCCGCCCGCAAGGCTTTTCCCGCCTGGAGCCGCACCAGCGGGCTGGAGCGTGCGCGCCTCCTGATGCGCCTTGCCGACATCCTGGAAGCCAATGGCGAGCGCATGGCGCTGCTGGAAAGCACCGACAACGGCAAGGTGATCCGCGAGACGCGCGGCCAGATGCGCTTCGCCGCCCGCCAGTACCGCTTCTATGCCGGCTATGCCGACAAGCTCTGGGGCCAGACCATCCCGCTCGATGAACCGGACGTCTTCGACTACACGATGCGCGTGCCGGTTGGCGTGGCGGTGCTCGTCACGCCGTGGAATTCGCCGATGGCGCTTCTTTCCAACAAGCTCGGCCCGGCGCTGGCGGCGGGCAATTGCGTCGTGGTGAAGCCTTCCGAGCACGCTTCGGCGACGACGCTGGAGTTTGCGAAATTCGTGGAGGAGGCCGGCTTCCCGGCCGGCGTCTTCAACGTGGTGACGGGCGATTATCGCACCGGCGAGGCGCTGCTCGGCTCCGGGCGGGTCGACCATGTCAGCTTCACGGGCAGCCCGGAAGTCGGCCGCAAGATCGCGGCAGCGGCCGGCGCCCATCTCGTGCCCGTCACGCTGGAGCTCGGCGGCAAGTCGCCGAACATCATCTTCGCCGACGCAGACCTTAAGAAGGCGATCGTGGGCGCGCTCGCCGGCATCTTCGGCGCCACCGGCCAGACCTGCATCGCCGGCTCGCGGCTCCTCGTGGAGCGGCCGGTCTATGACGACGTGGTGGAGGCGCTTGCCGGGCGCGCCCAGAAGATCCGCATGGGCGATCCGACCGACATGACGACGGAGATGGGCACCGCGGCGAACCGGCCGCAATTCGAGCGCATCCTGCGATCGATCGAGAACGCGAAGAAGGAAGGGGCGCAGCTCGTCACCGGCGGCGGCGCGGCGAGCGGTGAAGGGATCGACGGCGGGCTCTTCATTCAGCCGACGATCTTCAAGGACGTCGACAATTCCATGGGGCTCGCCCAGGAGGAGATCTTCGGCCCGGTCCTTTCCATCATTCCCTTCGAGGGCGAGGCGGAAGCGCTGGAGATCGCCAATGCATCGCGCTACGGCCTCGCCTCGGGCGTGTGGACGCAGGACCTTTCCAGGGCGCTGCGCATGACGCGCGGACTCGAAGCCGGCGTCGTGTGGGTCAACACCTACCGCGCCTCGGCGGCGCAGGCACCCTTCGGCGGCTTCAAGGAATCAGGCTTCGGGCGCGAGCGCGGCGAGGCGGCGCTCGGCGAGTTTTTGGCGGTGAAGAACGTCATGATGAGCTTCTCGGACGAGGAGCGCGACCCCTTCGCCATCCGCGTGTGAGAGGCGCATTGCCGAGAGGACGAAAGAGGGGGCGGCGCCGCGACGCCGCCCCCTTTTTTTGCTACACGGCAGGCCCGTCCCGCCAGTCGAAGGCGAGCGGCGCCTCGCGAAAGGCAAAGCGGTCGAGGTGACTGGCGACGACACCCTTCAGCGCCTCCAGTTGCTCCGGGGCGCTCGCCTCGATGCGGCAGGCGAGTTCAGCGTCGCCCGCCTCCATCTCAAGATGACCGTCTCCCGGCCAGTTCGCACCGCGCGCATCGTGGGGGAAGGTCACCCTGCCCTTCTCGGCCGTGAATGTGACGTCGAGATTGTGCGCCCAGTGCTTGCAGAGCTGCTGGAGATAGCGGCTGGCGTTCTCGGTCGAAACGCGTGCGGTGCTGACGAAAGGGCTTGAGTTGGCGGCGCTCAGGATTCGTCTCCTTCCAGGCGCTCGATGCGGCGGGCCGCCTCGTCGATGATCTCCGCGATTTCGTGCGCCATCGGCTTGCCCATGGCGCCACTGGCGAACCGGCCCTTCAGGACGGCCCGCAGGTTATCCATGGCGCGCCGAACCGGCCGCATATGCGCGTCGCCACCGACATTCGCGAGCCCGGCGAGACGCTCGAACAGGGCCGCCACCTCCGCCTCATTGGCGGCGAGTTCGGCGCGGCCCTGATCCGTCACGGCGAAGGCGCGGCGCGTTCCTTCCGATTCCATCTCATCGATGAAGCTCATATCCTGAAGCACGGAGAGCGCCGGATAGATCATGCCCGGGCTCGGCGTGTAATTGCCGCCGGTCAGCTCCTCGATCGCGCGGATGAGGTCGTAGCCGTGGCGCGGCTCGTCGGAAATGAGCTTCAAGAGGACCAGGCGGAGGTCGCCGGCCGTGAGGACGCCGCGCCCGCCGCGGCCATGCCCGCCACCATGTCCACGTCCAAGGCGGCCCTCGGCCCAGCGGGCTGCCCATTCCGCACCCCATTCGCCGCCGAAGCGCCGGGCGTCGCCCATGAAGACGGCGCCGTGGCGATGCTCGCCACAATCCATGTGATGGCCGGAATGTCCGTGCCTGTCATGATGCCGATGTCTGTCATGTCTGTGCATTTTCGATTCTCCTGATGCATTATGATGCACTCAAGATATATCTTGATATGGCTTATCGCAAGCCTCCAAAACGCGCAATTCCATGCGGCGCGCCAGTCAGGGAGCGAGCGCTAGCGGAGCGCGCAAAGCCCTATGCGCGGGGGCGCGTCAGCTTCCTTTGTGGCGCGAAAATCTTAGAATCCAAGTAATATTTCTACTTTTGGAGCTGATTTGAAGCTCAGACAAATGTCTTATTGCCAGACTTCTATGATGTCGTCCGCGAGGCGCTTCCGCTGTTCCGTCACAGGCAGCGGAATACGCTTGCCGCCCCTTCCCCAGCGACACCGAGCCATGCCGCGGATTTCTGCCTGCCGGATTGAACAAAATCGACCCTCGGCCGTTCGTCTGGTCGAGCCAATGAGAAACGGCACCCCGAATTCACCGGAGAAAATTACTATGTCGACTAAAAGTATATCCCTCGCCCTTGCCGTCGCTTTGCTTGCGGCCAGTCCGGCCCTCGCCCAGCAGGCCTGGGTCGAGATCGATGACGATGACGCGCCGGTCAACGTGCGCGTGGATCCGCCCACCTATACCGTGGAAGACCTGAAGGACATGGAGATCGTTGGCGCCGACGGCGAGGAAATCGGCGAAGTCGACGATGTCCTCGTCTCCAGCGACGGCTCCTCGATGGCGGTCGCGGCAGAGGTCGGCGGCTTCCTCGGCATGGGCGAGCACGAGGTGGTGCTGCCGCTGGAAGGCGCGCACATCACCAACGACAAGCTGGTCATCACGATGACGGCCGACCAGATCAAGCAGCTCGACGAGTGGCAGAAGAAATAAGCGCCGAGGCGCGCTTATCGGAGGCCGGCGGCAACCCCGCCGGCCTTTTCATTTGGGAGACCGCTCAACCCGCCGCGGCGCGGCGCATGCCTGAGGCCTTCCATTCGCCGAGCCGCTCCACCGCCGCACGGATCGTCTCCTCCCGCTTGGCGAAGCAGAAGCGGATATGGGAGCGCATGTCGCCTTTCCCGTAGAAAGCCGAAAGCGGCACGGCCGTGACGCCCGCCTCGAAGGTGAGGCGGCGGCAGAATTCGAAATCGTCCCCTTCCGGATCGCCCGTGGCAGCGATGGCGAAATAGGTCGCCTCCACATCCGGCACGTCGAAGCCTGCCTCGCGCAGCCCGTCCACGAGGAGGTCGCGCCTTGCCTGCATCTCGACGCGCAGGCCGTCGAAATAGCTGTCCGGCAGCGACAGACCATATGCGACGGCCGCCTGCAGCGCCGGCGGCGTCGTGAAGGTCATGAACTGGTGGGCGCGCAGAAGCGGCTTCATCAGCCTGGCGTCGGCGGTGATGTAGCCGACCTTCCAGCCGGTCACCGAAAAGGTCTTGCCGGCCGAGCCGATGCGCACGACGCGCTCGCGCAGTTCCGGCCTGGCGAAGAGCGTCCTGTGCGGGCGTCCGTCGAAGGTCAGGTGCTCGTAGACCTCATCGCAGATGGCGATCAGGTCGTGGCGCAGCATCTTCTCGCCCAGGAAGGCGAGTTCCTCCTCGCTGAGAATCCGGCCGACCGGGTTCCAGGGCGTGTTGACGACCATGGCCCGGGTCTTTTGCCCGATCGCATCCTCGATCTCCTGGAACGGCAGCCTCCAGTCCGGCGGCGTGACGCGGATCGGCACCGGCACGGCGCCGGCGCGGCGGATGATCGGAGCGTAACTGTCATAGGCCGGCTCGAAGACGAGCACCTCGTCGCCCGGCTCCAGGAGCCCGAAGAAGCAATCGGCGAGCGCTTCCGTGGCACCGGAAGTGACCAGCACCTCCCTCTCCCAGTCGACCTCCAGCCCGATCAGGCGGCGCTGATTGTCCGCCACCGCCTGGCGGAGCGCCGGCAGCCCCGGCATCGGCGGATATTGATGCGGGCCGGCGCGCAGCGCGGCGACCGCCGCCTCCACGACCTCCGGCGGCTCCAGCGCCTCCGGGAACCCCTGGCCGAGATTGATGGAGCCGGCCTCGTTCGCCATCACCGACATCGTCTCGAAGATGGTCGTCCCGACGGATCCGAAAACTGAATTGACCATATGGATCACCCGCTTGCGCGCTCTTGACGGCCGCCCCGCCTAGCGCGTTCAGAGCCTTCTTGCGACGAATTTTTCAACCTATCCGCCTCGGGCCGCCCCGGAAAGCGGCCTCGCAACCACCGCGACGCCATGCGCGCCACCTTCGTTCAGGGCGGCATTGACAGCGACGGTTCGCATGCGGCACGAAGAATGCGTCAACGGTTTCCGGACGCCAAAGCGCCCGGATGAAAAGGGAACACGGTGAGGCGTACCCAACAGGGACCGAAACCGTGGCTGCCCCCGCAACTGTGAGCGGATAGCAGGACTTCGACATGCCACTGGCGCGACGCGCCGGGAAGGCGAAGCCCCGCAGCGACCCGCGAGCCAGGAGACCTGCCGCTGACGCGCGACGCCGGGCGACCGGTGCCGCACCGCAACGGACGCCGGGGTGAGCGTCTGGCGGTGGAAACGGCGCCCGGAATCCGACTGACGCCCTCTCCTCGCCAAAACCCCGATCGTCCTTTCCGCCATCCGTCGCGGTCCGACCGCGCCGGGCAACTGGAGAGACGATTTTCATGAAGTTCTTCGACAAAGCCGCTGCCGGCCTCGCCGCAGCCCTCTTCCTTTTGCCAGCTGCCGCAGAGGCGCATTTCCAGCTCATCTACACGCCGGAAGTGAACCTTGCGCGCCCGGGCGAGGTGCCCCTGAAACTCGTCTTCTGGCACCCTTTCGAAAACGGCCATGTCATGGATATGGGCGAGCCGGAGGAATTCTATGCGCTCTTCCGCGGCGAAAAGATCGACCTTACGCCGTCGCTGAAGCCGATCACCTTCGAGGGCGCGGAAAACAGCGCCAGGGCCTTTGAGGCGAGCCTGACGGCCAATCGCGCCGGTGACTATATCCTCGTCGCCGTCCCGGCCCCCTATTACGAGGCGAGCGAGGACATCTACATCCAGCAGATCACCAAGGCGTATCTCAACCGAGGCCAGCTTCCGACCGACTGGATGGAGCCGCAGGGGCTGACGGCCGAGATCGTGCCGCTCAACCGGCCGACCAACATCCTCGCCCGCTCGACCTTCACGGGCCGTGTCCTCTCAGAGGGCAAGCCCGTCGCGGGCGCGGAGATCGAGGTGGAATACATGGCCGCCGAACCGCTGATGGACGAGAACCGGCCGGGCGAGCCGACGGCCGGTCCGATGCCGGGCGGGGCCGTCGTCGCCATCTCCGATGCGAACGGCACCTTCACCTTCGGCATCCCGAAAGCCGGCTTCTGGGGATTTGCCGCGCTCGGCGTCGGGCCCGTGAAGGAGCATGAAGGCAAGGAACTCTCGCAGGACGCGGTTATCTGGGTCCGCGCCTACGACGTGAAATAGGGCGAGAGGGGGGTCCGATGCACATCGTCGACGGCGCTCTTGCGAACCAGGTCGTGATCGGGGGTGCGGCGCTTGCCGTGGCCGGGATCGGGATCGGGCTGAAAATGCTGCCGGCCGAGAAGATGCCGGCGGCAGGCGTTCTCAGCGCCACCTTCTTCGTCGCCTCTCTGGTGCATGTGCCGATCGGGCCCTCCAGCGTCCATCTCATCATGAACGGCCTGGCCGGGCTGGTGCTCGGCTGGGCCGCCTTCCCCGCTCTTTTCGTCGGGCTCCTGCTGCAGGCCGTCTTCTTCGGCTTCGGTGGGCTGACGGTACTCGGGGTCAATACCGTCAATATCGCCCTTCCCGCGGTCATCGCCTTCTACCTTTGCCGCCGCGGCATCGCTTCGCCCTCGCCGACACAGGCGGCGATCTGGGGCGCCATCGGGGGCGGGCTCGCCATCGCGCTGACGACCGGCTTCGTCGCCGTCGCCCTGGCTCTTTCGGGCGAGGAGTTCCTGCCCGCTGCCAAGCTCGTCTTCTTCGCCCATATCCCGGTCATGATCATCGAAGCGCTGGTGACGGGCGCTGCCGTGAGCCTCGCACGCAAGGTCAAGCCGGAACTCTTCGGCTTCATTTCCGGCGG
>NZ_NSLC01000013.1 GCF_020144925.1 Afifella sp. IM 167 | reverse complement strand
GGCCTGAGGAGGGGGTGGGCTGGAAGGGCCCCCGGGGCCCTATTCGGCCGCGGCGGCTTCCGAGGTGCCGGAGAACTGCAGCTCGCCGAGGCGGGCGTAAAGGCCGCTCCTCGCCATCAGGCTCTGATGGGTGCCTTCTTCCACGATCCGCCCTTCCTCCATGACGAGGATGCGATCGGCGTTGCGCACGGTGGCGAGCCGGTGGGCGATGACGAGGCTGGTGCGGCCCTTCATCAGCGTTTCCAGCGCCGCCTGCACGGCGACCTCGCTCTCGGCGTCGAGCGAGGAGGTCGCCTCGTCGAGGAGGAGGATCGGCGCGTCCTTCAAAAGCGCGCGGGCGATGGCGATGCGCTGCTTCTGGCCGCCGGAAAGGGTGATCCCGCGCTCGCCGAGCACGGTGTCGTAGCCTTCCGGCAGGGCGCGGATGAAATCGTCGGCATTGGCAGCGCGGGCGGCCGCCTCGACGTCCTCGCGGCTGGCGGCCTCGTTGCCGAAGCGGATGTTGTCGTAGGCGGAGGCGGCGAAGATGGCGACGTCCTGCGGCACCAGCGCGATGCGGGCGCGCACTTCCTCCGGATCGGCGGAAGCGACGGGCACGCCGTCGATCTCCACGCGGCCGGCCTGCGGATCGTAAAAGCGCATCAGAAGGGCGAAGACGGTCGACTTGCCGGCGCCGGACGGGCCGACGATGGCGACGCGCTCACCCGGCTTCACCGAAAAGGCGACGTCGCTGAGGACGGCGACGCCTGCCTGCGGATAGGAGAAGGCGACATCGGCAAAGCGCACCTCGCCGCGGGCCGGCTCCGGCAGGGGGAGCGGCTTTTCCGGTTTCTGGATGGCGGGCTTGGTTTCCAGAAGCTCGATGATGCGTTCCGTGGCGCCCGCTGCCTGGCTGATCTCGCCCCAGACCTGGCCGATCTCGCCGAGGCCGGCGGCAGCGAAGACGGAATAGAGGACGAACTGGCTCAGCCGGCCGGCGGTCATGTCGCCGGCGATGACGGCCTGCGCGCCCCACCACAGCACGACCACGACGGAGGCGAAGACGAGGAAGATGGCAAAGGCCGTCAGGCCGGCGCGGGCGGCGGTGGCGCCGCGGGCGGCGACGAAGGCCTCGTCGACCTTGGAGCTGAAATAGCGCCGCGCCGGGGGCTCCTGGTTGAAGGCCTGGATGGTGCGCACGCCGGTGATCGCCTCGGAGGCATAGGCGCTCGCCTCGGCGAGGCGGTCCTGCGCGAAGCGGGAGCGCTGGCGCACGCGCTTGCCGAACCACAGGATCGGCACGACGATGAAGGGAATGGCGACGAGAACGAGCGCGGAAAGGCGCGGGCTCGTCACCACCATCATAACGACCGAGCCGAGGAACATCATCATGTTGCGCAGCGCCACGGAGGCGCTGAAGGAGATGGCGGCGCGGATCTGGGTGGTGTCGGCCGTCAGTCGCGAGAGGATCTCGCCGGAGCGGGCGCTGTCGTAGAATGCGGCCGAAAGCCGCATCATGTGGGAGAACAGCGCGGCGCGAAGATCGGCGACGATGCGCTCGCCGAGCGTCGTGACGAGATAGAAGCGCGCGGCGCTGGCCGCGGCAAGCACGCCCACCACGACGATGAGCATGGTGAAATACTTGTCGATGAAGCCGGCGTTGTCGGCGGAAAAGCCGAAATCGATGACGCGGCGCACGGCCATCGGAATGGCCAGAGTCGCCAGCGTCGCAAGGATCAGCGCGGCAAGCGTTGCCGCGACACGTCCGCGATATCTGGCAAAGTATGGAACGAGCGCCCTGAGGGGACGCAGCGAGGCTCGTCCGGCGCGGGCCGGCTTCGGATCGGCTCTATCACTCATTGCGGCCTCAGGGAGCACGAAGCGCTCGCCGGTGCAAGTCTCGTCGGCAAGACTTGATGGCGCAGGCCCGCTTCTGTATATCGCCCGCGAGCGAAGTGCGCATGCCCGGCTGCGCAAAGGCGAAGCCTGCCGGAAATTCCGGCAGCCGACGGCCGCCCCCAACCGACGAGACGAGACATGAAAAAAGAGATTCATCCGGACTACCATCCGGTCAAGGTCGTGATGACCGACGGCACCGAGTATTGGACACGTTCCACCTATGGCGAGGAGGGCGGCGCCCTGCATCTCGACATCGATCCGAGCACGCATCCGGCATGGACCGGCGGCAGCCAGCATCTGATCGACCGCGGCGGCCGCCTGTCGCGCTTCAAGAGCAAGTATTCGGGCTTCCTCGGCTCGTAAGCCAGGAGCCGCGGGCCCTTTTCGGGCCGACCCAAATTCGCAAGAGCGCCGGCCACTGGCCGGCGCTTTTTCTTTGGCGCCAGATTTTTTCGGCCGCAGATATTCAGGGGGGGGCGTCTCAGCTCGTCAGGATGACGCTGCCGGTGGTGCGGCCGGCCTCGAGCTCGGCATGGGCGGTTGCCGCCTCGGCGAGGGGGTATTCGGCACCGACCGGATTGACGAGGCCGTCCTGGAGCGCCGCGAAGAGGGCCTGCGCTCCGGCGCGGTAGAGCCGCGGATCGGCGACGTAGGCCATCACGCTCGGCCGGGCGAGGGCGATCGCGCGTGACGCGGCGCTGGAGCATGTCGCGCAGCAGGCCTGGCTGCGCGGGCTGATGGAAGGCAAGCCGCTGGTCTTCGAGGCGAGCGACCTCTTTGCCCAGGAGGAGGCGGCCTGTGCCGGGCTCGGCGCGGTGGTGCTGCCCCGCTTCATGGGCGAGGCGAACGGCGCGCTCGTGGAGCTTGCCACCCCTTCGGCGCCGCCGGAGCGGGAGTTGTGGCTCGTCACTTATGGGGATCTGCGCCGCTCCAGCGCGGTGCGCGCGGTCAGCGCCTTCCTGGCCGAGGAGATCGGCAGGGCCTGTGCGCAGACGCCGGGACGGAGGGCCCGGCGGGGCTAGCTCGCCTTGGAGCCGAAGGCGTCGGTGAGGGCGGCGATCTGGCTGAGGACCGGGCTCTTGTGCTCGACCTGCGGCTCGATGCCGTCGTCGAAGAGGGCCTGGTCGATCAGCTGGACGCGCTTCTGCAGGGAGATGGAGCGCTCGATCAGCCCCTTGAAGTCGTCGGGCAGATCGTCCCAGCCCGGCCCGCGCATGTTGGTGAGCGCGGCGTCGATGCGGATCTTGCGCTTTTCCTCGGCAGCCTGATCGAGGCTCATCTCGCCCTCGTTGACGGCGCGGTGGAGGAGAAGCCAGGAAGCGAGCTGCATCAGCCGCGTCGTCAGGCGCATGGATTCCGTCGCGTAGACGATCGATGCCGGCCGGCCGAGCTCGCTGGAGCAGCGCCGCCCCTCGCCATCGAGATAGGCCGCCGTTTCCTCGACGAGACGCATGCCGGACTGAAAGAGCTCCGAAAACGTTCCCGAATGGGCATAGGCACGCCCGAAGGAAAGCGGCTCGGCGTGGCTGTCGGATCTACGCATGACACAACCCCTTTTGGCCATTCAATGCGAGGGCGTGCGCCCGGGCAAGTATGGTCTCCGGCTTGTCCACCGGCTTTGAAATCCCGACCGTTGTCGGACGGGGCGGGGCGTATTTCAATCGAATTGTAACCAATTAGTAAAGATCGGACGCCTGAACAAAAAATGAGCCGCGCTGGGCGGCTCGAGGTTCATTACAGGGAGGCGTCAAACAGAGTGGACAGGAACCACTCTCGGTCCAGATCGCTGGACAGGCTCATTAGAGCTTATAAAGGTTAATGGGGCGTTAAATATTTAGATTTGATTCAACTGTTGAGTGAATTCTTGTGCCTGGCGGGCGGCCTGGCCGAGCCGGGAGCCCGTCAGAGCTTGAAGATCGCATCGGCGGCGGTGCGACCACCTTTCTTGCGCTCCAGCTCCGCCTTGAGGCGCTCGATCTCGGCCTCGCACAGAGCGATCCGCTCTGCCAGTTCGTGCTCGGAAAGGAGCGAGAGATCCTCGCCCACCGCATGCGCCGGTTTTCGCACCGGCTTGTCGTCGTCGAACATTTTCACAGGCCCTTCTTCAGGGCGCGATGATATCCCCGCGCGCCGGCCTTGTCAGCGTCTGCCTGTAAGGGGCGACCCGCGAGCGCGTCCCCGCGAGCGGCTTCCTGTGGGCGGCTTTGGGGTGCCCGACAAGGCGCCGGGACGGGGCGCACAGGCCATTCAAACGCCGGCCCCGATCGACTAGTCTCGCCCGATCAAGGGAGGCCAAATGGAACAGATTGCCAAGGTGATGCGCGCCGTCGTCATCACCGAGCCCGGCGGGCCGGAAGTTCTGGAGATCGGGGAGCGTCCGGTCCCCGAGCCCGACGCCGGCGAGATCCTCATCAAGGTCGCGGCGGCCGGGATCAACCGCGCGGACGTGCTGCAGCGCATGGGCAAGTATCCGGTGCCGAAGGGCGCCAGCGACATCATGGGGCTGGAAGTCTCCGGCACGGTGGCCGCGACCGGCAGCGACACGGAGCGCTACGAAGTGGGCGACAAGGTCGTCGCCCTCGTTTCCGGCGGCGGCTACGCCGAATACGTGGCGGTGGCGGAGAGCAACGCCCTGCCGCTTCCGGCCGGGCTCTCGCTCCTCCAGGGGGGCGGGCTCGCCGAGGCCGCCTTCACCGTCTGGCACAATGTCTTCGAGCGCGGCTCGCTGCGCCCGGGCGAGGTTCTCCTCGTCCATGGCGGCACCAGCGGCATCGGCACCTTCGCCATCCAGGTCGCCAAGGCCTTCAAGGCGCGTGTCATCGTCACGGCCGGTTCGGAAAGCCGCTGCGAGGCGGCTCGGCGAATCGGGGCGGACCGGGCGGTGAACTACCAGAGCGAGGATTTCGTCGAGGCCGTCCACGAAATGACCGGCGGACGCGGCGCCGACGTCATTCTCGACATGGTGGGCGGCGACTATGCGAGCCGCAACTACGCGGCCGCGGCGCCGGAGGGGCGGATCGTGCAGATCGCCTTCCTCAAGGGCGCCAAGCCGCAGGTCGACCTTGCACTGATGATGCGCAAGGGGCTGACGCATACCGGCTCGATGCTTCGCCCCATGCCGATCGAAGCGAAGGCGGAACTGGCGAGGGCGCTGGAGGAGACGGTCTGGCCGCGGATCGCGGAGGGCTTCGTCACCCCGGTGATCCACGCCTCTTTTGCCCTGGAGGAGGCCGGCGAGGCGCACCGAGCGCTCGATTCCGACCACATCGGCAAGATCGTCCTGAGGGTCGGGGACACCGATTAGGCTGTCCCATGCGAACGCGCGGGTGATTGCGCGGGGCGGCCGCAATCCGTATATGTTCGGGCAATTCCCGTCATCGACGCGAAAAATGCCGCTCCTCCGGCGCCGAAGCCGGGAGAGAACACAGGAGGATCATGCCATGGCGTCAACACCGCTGATGCCGAAAGCGACCGCCGTCTGGCTGGTCGACAACACCTCGCTCACCTTCGAGCAGATCGCCGCCTTCTGCCGCCTGCACCCGCTGGAGGTGAAGGCGATTGCCGACGGCGACAGCGCGCAGGGCATCAAGGGCGTCGACCCGGTGCTCTCCGGCCAGCTCACCCGCGAGGAGATCGAGCGGGCCGAGAAGAATCCGAGTCACCATCTGAAGATGCAGATGCCGCGCGTGCGCGTGCCGGAGACCACCAAGCGCCGGGGACCGCGCTATACGCCTGTCTCCAAGCGCCAGGACCGGCCGAACGCCATCCTCTGGCTGGTGCGCAACCATGCCGAACTGAAGGATGCGCAGGTGATCCGCCTCGTCGGCACGACGAAGCCGACGATCCAGGCGATCCGCGACCGCACGCACTGGAACTCGGCGAACCTGACGCCGACCGATCCGGTGACGCTCGGGCTGTGCACGCAGCTGGAGCTCGACATGGAGGTGAAGAAGGCCGCCAAGTCCGCTCCGGCGCAGACGGAGGAAGAGGGCGCGCGCCTTCTCTCGGCCGAGGAAACGACCCGTTTCCAGCCGCGCGAAGCGACGCCCAATCCGGATCGCGAGCCTTCGATCGATCCCGATTCTGTCTTCGCCAAGCTGAAGAACCTGAAGTCGAGCGACGTTACCTGACGTTGTTTTCCCGCGCCTCGCCGCGCGGGTGCAGTCACAGGGGAAAGGCCGGCCCGGCCTTTCCCGCGGGAAGCGCCACGCCGTCCCGCCAGCGCCCCGGGATTCTCCCGGGGCTTTTATTTGGGGGACTGGATGGAGGCGTTCATCGCCGTCGCCGCAGAGCCCGCGACCCTGGCGATGCTCGCCGCGGTGTTCGTGGCCGGCACGCTGCGCGGCTTTGCGGGGTTCGGCGCGGGCCTTGTCTTCATTCCCGTGGCGGGCGCCCTGATCGGCCCGCGTGCCGCCGTCATCGTCCTGTGGGCGATCGATTCGCTGCCGACGCTGCCGATCCTCTTGCCGGCGCTACGTCATGCCGATTACCGCTCGGTGCTGCCGGCCGTGCTCGGCACGGCGATCGCCATCCCCTTCGGCGTGCATGTTCTGGCCACGCTCGACCCGGTGCTTCTGCGCTGGGGCATGTCGGTCGTCGTCGTGGTGCTCGTCATCCTCCTGTTTTCGGGGATGCGCTTCGAAGGGCCGCGCCGGCGGGCTTCGGCCTTCGGGGTCGGCCTCATCGGCGGCGTCCTCGGCGGGGCGACGCAGCTCTCCGGCCCGCCAATGGTCGTCTACTGGATGAGCGGCACGGAAGCGGCGGCGCGCATCCGCGCCAACCTCATCGTCTTCTTCGCCTTCGGCACGGTACTTTCCGGCATCGCCTTCTACTTCAACGGCATCTTCTCGGCGGAAAGCCTGATGCGCGCGGCGATCGGCACGCCGGTCTATTTTGCCGCCCTGATGACCGGCCAGCGCCTGTTTTCACTGGCATCCGAGCGGGCCTTCCGGGCCGTCGCCATCACGCTGATCGTGATGGCGGCGATCGTCTCGTTGCCGGTCTTCGACGGCATGCTGCGCCCGCAATGAGGCCGGCGGCTTAGGCCGCGGAAAGCCGCTCCATCACCTCGTCGTCGACGTCGAAATTGGCGTAGACGTTCTGCACGTCGTCGTCGTCCTCGAGCGTGGCGATGAGCTTCAAGAGCGTGCCGGCCTTCTCCTCGTCGAGCGGCGTCAGGGTCTGCGGCTTCCAGACCGGGCGCACCGATTCGGCCTCGCCGAGGCTTTCCTCCAGCGCCGAGGAAACTTCGCCGAGATCCTCGAAGGAAGTGAGGATGGTGTGGTTCTCCGCGTCGCTCGTCACGTCGTCGGCGCCGGCCTCGATCGCCGCCTCCAGCACCTTTTCCGCATCGCCCACCGAGAGCGGATAGACGATCTCGCCGACGCGCTCGAACATGAAGGCGACGGAGCCGGTCTCGCCGAGCGAGCCGCCATGCTTGGCGAAATAGGAGCGCACGGCGCCCGCCGTGCGGTTGCGGTTGTCGGTCAGCGCCTCGACCACGAAGGCGACGCCGCCGGGGCCGTAGCCCTCGTAGCGGATCTCCTCGTAGGCCTCGCTGTCGCCGCCGACCGCCTTCTGGATGGCGCGCTCGATATTGTCCTTGGGCATGGACTGCGCCTTGGCGTTCTGGACGGCGAGGCGCAGGCGCGGATTGGTGTTGGGATCGGGGTCGCCGACTTTGGCGGCGACGGTGATCTCCTTGGAAAGCTTTGAGAACAGCTTCGAGCGGGCGGCGTCCTGCCGGCCCTTGCGATGCATGATGTTCTTGAACTGTGAATGGCCCGCCATCGCGGTTTTCCTGCGTCTTGCGTGAATGTCTCCGGGGAGCGGAGGATATAATGGGGAGTGAGGAAGGCGTCTAGGTGGGGCAGGGCCGTTGATCGACGGCCGGCGCGGCCTTCTTCTTCGGCCGCGGCATGGCGCAACTTGACGCGCTCCGCCCTCAGCCGTGGGCGCGGGCAGGTAAGACGGGCAGACGATATATGAAACGGGCCGCAAAAAACGGCCGATTAGCGACCGTCACAAGACGGTTGCGGTCCTTACAGGCAGTAAGCGGGGCTTTGCCCGCCTACTGCACCTCCGGCACTTCGTCGGTGATGACTTTGAAGCCGCTCAGGGTGGAATGGCCGAAACTCGTCGACAGCGCCACGTCGGTCGCGTCGCGGCCGCGCGCCATCAGGATGCGGCCGATGCGCGGGAAGTTGTGGCGCGCATCGAAGGTGTACCAGCGCCCGTTGAGATAGGCCTCGAACCAGGCGGAGAAATCCATCTCGCCATCTTTGGGCACGCCGATATCGCCGAGATAGCCGGTGCAGTAGCGCGCCGGGATGTTCATGCAGCGGCACAGCGTGATGGCCAGATGCGCGAAGTCGCGGCACACGCCCGTGCGCTGCTGGTATCCGTCGCGGGCGGTGCGGGTGGAATCGGCGTTCTGGTAGTTGAAATCGATGCGCTCGTGGACGTAGCTGCAGATCGCCTGCACACGCGCCCAGCCCGGTGGGGTATTGCCGAATTCGGCCCAGGCGAGATCGCTCAGATGGTCGGTGTCGCAATAGCGGCTGCCGAGGAGGAAGAGGATGACGTCCTCCGGCAGGTCAGCGATGTCGACCTGGCCGGCATGCGGTGCCACCTCGTCGGCCTGGCCGCTGTCGGAGATCTGGAAATCGCTCGTGATGCGCAGTCTTCCGGCCGGGGCCACGATGCGCGTGCAGATGTTGCCGTAGGCATCGTGGTAGTTGGAGAAGGGGATCGGCGGGTCGAACTTCATCCGGTGAGGGGTGGTCAGGTCCGCGAAGCGGCTGGGATGCACGGAGAGCACGAGCAGCATCGGTGTGGGCTGCGTGCAATCGTACTGGAGGTCGTAACCGGCGTGTATTTGCATCGCTGCTAAACAGCCACCGTGCCACGCGGTTCCGTCTTCGGTGAATCTTCCATTAAAACCTTCACCGTGACCTCCATGCCGAGGTCGTCGTCGGCGGCCCCTTCGAAGGATCCCGAAAGCGGCAGGGCCTCGCTCGGATCGCGGGCGATGGCGATGCGGATCAGGCCCTCATTGCCGAGAATGGCGTTGGTCGGGTCGATGTCGACCCAGCCGGCGCCGGGCAGGTAGACCTCGACCCAGGCATGGGTGGCGCCGCCGCCATGCACGTCGTGGCTGTCGCGGTCGGGCACGTAGAGGTAGCCGGAGACGAAGCGCGCCGGCAAGCCGAGGGCGCGCAGCGCCTCGATCATCAGCTCGGTGAAGTCGCGGCAGGTTCCCGAGCCGAGGGAGATCGTCTCGGCCGGGTTCTGCAGGCCGCGCTCGCGGCGCTTGTAGGTGAGGCCCCGCCGGATGCCGTGGATCATCGCCATCAGGAATTCCATGGTCGGTACTTCCGGCGCCAGGAAGGTGTGCGCCCAGGCATCGAGCACGCCTTCCGGGTCGCGGTAGCGCCGCTCCAGGAAGGGGCGCAGGTCATAGAGCTCATCGGCGCCGAAGGCGACCGGCATGGTCATCGCCCGGTCCTCCAGATTGATGCCGGCCGGGTGCGAGCGGAAATGCGCCACGCGGATATGGCTGTCGAAGACGAGCGTGGTGGAGCGGGCGGTAAAGCGCGCCGCCTGGACGCGGTTGCCGAGCGCGTCGTCGCTGGAGCGCAGGCTCGCCGGTTCGGGCGAGATCGTCAGCGATGCGGAGAGGAGATGCTGGTCGTGCGCCTCGCGCGGCAGGAACATCATGCGATGCTCGCCGAAGGAGACGGGCCGTCGATAGCGGTAGGTGGTCAGATGGTGGACGGCGTAAATCGGCATCGGGCGGCCTTGGGAGATTGGAAGGCAGCCATCCTAGTGCGGTTCGCGGCCTGAAAGTTATCTTTCTGCCGGAAGGGCCGGAAAGGGCCGGGCGGCGCCCGGCGGCGGGTCAGCCCTCGGAGCGCCGCCGCGTGTTGTCGTCGTACTTGGCCAGGCTGTCGTCGAGATGCAGCCAGAAGAGCTTGGAGGTCACATAGGCGTGGCTGTCCGGGCTCAGCTGGTCGGCCTCGTCGAAGAGCCCGGCATGGATGTAGATCTCGCCCGGAAGGCGCGCATCGGAATAGGAGAGGGGCGTGCCGCATGCGGCGCAGAAGGAGCGGACGATGCCCGGCGAGGAAGGCCGGCGCGTCGGCTCGCCATGCCAGGTGACGAGATCGGCCGGAAAGCCTGCCCATACGACCGCCGGGGCGCCGGTCTGGCGGCGGCAATCCTTGCAGTGGCACCAGGAGACCTGAAGGGGCTGCGACAGCGCCTCGAAGGTGATGGCGCCGCAGAAGCAGCGCCCGTGGAGCGGCAGGTCGAGCGTCATGGCCGGAAATCCCGTCCCTCTTCCCAGAAGGCCGGCACGGTCTCCTCCAGATGCGGGCCGAGGCGGAGCGGGGCGACGCGACTTGCCAGGCCCGTCGCCTCGTCGACCTCCACGGCGATGCCGGAGATGGAGCCCTCGCCCATCGCCGGGCCGAGCCGGCCGGAGGTGATCTTGGTGGTGGCGCGCTGCAGCGGCTCGTCCTTGGCCATGCCGATGATGCTGTCGTAGTCGCCGCACATGCCGACGTCGCTCATATAGGCGGTGCCGCCGGGCAGGATGCGGTGATCGGCCGTCGGCACGTGCGTATGGGTGCCGACGACGAGCGTCGCCCTGCCGTCCATGAGGACGCCCATCACCTGCTTCTCGCTGGTCGCCTCGGCGTGCATGTCGATGACGATGGCATCGCACTCGCTTCGCAGGGGCATCGCCTCGACCTCACGCGCGACGGCGGCGACGGGATCATCCAGCGCCGGCATGAAGAGCTGGCCCATGACGTTGATGACGAGGATGCGGGCGCCGTTGCGGGCGGAGAAGATGTTGGCGCCGCGGCCCGGCGTCTGCGGCGGATAATTGAGGGGTCGCAGAAAGCGGTCCTGGCGCTCGGAGAAGACCAGCGCCTCCTTCTGGTCGAAGACGTGGTTGCCGGTGGTGACGCAGTCGGCGCCGGCGTCGAGAAGCTCCTGGAAGATCGTCTCGGTGATGCCGAAACCGCCGGCGGCGTTCTCGCCGTTGATGACGACGAAATCGAGCGACCAGCGTTCCACGAGACCGGGCAGGTGCGACTTCACCGCCTTGCGGCCGGAACGGCCGACGACGTCTCCGAGGAAAAGCAGCCTCAAGCTTGCGCCTTTTGCGTTGGCGTTTCGATGAGCCCGTCCTCGGTGGCGATGACGGACAGGCGGATGTCATGCGCCTCCATGGGGACTTCTTCGACCTCCTGACAGGCAAAGGCAAGGCCGGCAAGACGGGGGCTGTGCCCTGCTTCCATCAGGCGCGCGATGACCGTGTCGTAGTAGCCGCGGCCGTAGCCGAGCCGCCCGCCGGCACGGTCGAAGGCGGCGAGCGGGGCGACGATGAGGTCGGGCGCGATCTCGGGGCTCGACGCGTCGGGATGACGCGTGCCGAAGGTTCCCCTCTCCAGCCCCGCCTCGCCGGCGAAGGCGCGGAAGACCAGCCTGCCCTCGACGATCGCCGGCAGGGCGAGCCTGCCGCCGCGGGCGAGGATGACGGGGAAGATCCGTCGCGGATCGATCTCGTCGCGGATCGGCCAGAAGAGGGAGACGGTTTCGCCGGATTTCAGGATCGGCTCCAGATGCCGCAGCGCCCGCGCGGAGCGCGTCGCGCGTTCGGCCTCGCCGAGCGCCGCGCGCCGTGCCAGAGCCGCTTTTCTGATCTCGGCTTTGGCGGCGGAAACAGGCATGGAGAGGAGGCGGGCTTTTTGAATGAGACGCGCGGCCGCCGCAGCCGGTGGAATGCTCGATCCCGGGAAACCTACACAGTAGGTGGGCGCCGTTTTGGCCGAGCCCACGGGCCAGGCCAGGGACAGCTCCCTTAAGGATCGATAAGGCCCCGGGGATTTGACTCCTGTCGAACCGGGCAGCCGCGCGCAGCCAGATATAGGAGGGGGAAGGGGCCGCGGCAAACGAAACGTCCAACCGTCCAGCGCCTCTTTCGGCTTGACAGCCTCCCCTTTCGCCCGAGGTGCGGGGCGTAGGACGCGTTCGCAGCGACGCCGCAACAAAGGGAGGCGGAAATGTTCAAGAAAATTATGGTGCCGACGGATCTCGCCCATGCCGACAAGCTCGACAAGGCGCTCCAGCTCGCGGGCGACCTTTCCAAGCAGTACGGGGCCGAGGTCGTCCTCCTCGGCGTCTCCACCTCGGCGCCGAGCGCCGTGGCGCACGACCCGGCCGAATACGCCGAAAAGCTGCAGGCCTTCGCCGCCCGGCAGAGCGAGAAATGGGGCGCCGGCTTCACCTCCAAGCCGGTCGCGAGCCACGACCCGGCGCGCGATCTCGACCAGACGCTGGAACGGCAGGTGAAGGAGACCGGGGCGGACCTCGTGGTGATGGCCTCGCATGTGCCGGGCTTCTTCAGCCACGTCTTTTCTTCCAATGCCGGCTATCTTGCCGCGCACAGCGCCGTCTCGGTCTTCGTCGTGCGCTAGCTTCGCGTTCGGCTGAAAGAGGGGTGCGACAATAGACGGCGTGCGTCTATCGACCCTCGGCCAATTGTCCCGCGCCATCCGGCGAGCTAGGACATCGGCCGGGAGGACTTCAAAAATGACGAGCCGCTATCACGAGGTCTACGAAGCCTGGAAATCGGACCCGGAAGCTTTCTGGGCGAAAGCCGCCGAGGAGATCGACTGGATCGAGACGCCCGCCAAGGTATTCGAGGCGGAAGAGGGCATCTACGGCAGGTGGTTCGCGGGCGGGAAGACCAATACCTGCGCCAATTGCGTCGATCGGCATGTGGAGCGCGGCAGGCCGGGACAGCCCGCCATCATCTACGACAGCCCGATCACCGGCTCCAAGCGCAAGATCACCTATGCGGAGCTTCTCGCCGAGGTCGAGGCGCTCGCCGCGGTCCTGAAGAAAAAGGGCGTCGGCAAGGGCGACCGCGTGATCCTCTATATGCCGATGGTGCCGGAGGCGGTGTTCTCCATGCTCGCCTGCGCCCGGCTCGGGGCGATCCACTCCGTGGTGTTCGGCGGATTTGCCGCCAACGAGCTTGCGACCCGCGTCAACGACTGCACGCCCAAGGCGATCATCTCGGCCTCCTGCGGCATCGAGCCCGGGCGCGTCGTGGCCTACAAGCCGCTCCTGGATTCGGCCCTGAAGCAGGCGCAGCACCAGCCGGAATTCTGCCTGGTGCTGCAGCGCGAGCAGGGGCCGTGCGACCTCATCGAGGGGCGCGACTTCGACTACGCCGCCCTCGTCGGCGAGGAGAAAAGCCTCGGCACGAAGGTCGCTCCAGAGCCGCTCGACGCCACGGACCCGCTCTACATCCTCTACACCTCCGGCACGACGGGCCGGCCGAAGGGCGTGGTGCGCGACAATGGCGGCCACATGGTCGCCCTCAAATGGTCGATGAAGGCGATCTACGACATGGATCCGGGCGAGGTCTTCTGGGCCGCCTCCGATGTCGGCTGGGTCGTCGGCCATTCCTACATCGTCTACGCGCCCCTTCTGCACGGCTGCACGACGATCCTCTTCGAGGGCAAGCCGGTCGGAACGCCCGATGCCGGCGTTTTCTGGCGGGTGATCGAGGAGCACAAGGTCTCCGCGCTGTTCACCGCGCCGACGGCCTTCCGCGCCATCAAGAAGGAGGATCCGGACGGCAAGCTGGTCGGCGACTACGACCTCTCCCAGTTCCGCATGCTCTTCCTCGCCGGCGAGCGGGCCGATCCGGACACGATCCAGTGGGCCGAAGACAAGCTCGGCGTGCCGGTGATCGACCATTGGTGGCAGACGGAGACGGCCTGGGCGATCGCCGCCAACCCCGCAGGGCTCGGCCTGTTGCCGGTGAAATACGGCTCGCCGACCGTGGCGATGCCGGGCTACGACGTGCAGATCCTCGACGATGCCGGCCATGAAGTGCCGGCCAGCACGCTCGGCAACATCGTCGTCAAGCTGCCGCTGCCGCCGGCCTGCCTGCCGACGCTCTGGCATGCCGACGAGCGCTTCAAGGAGAGCTACCTCCTGGAGTTCCCCGGCTACTACAAGACGGCCGATGCCGGCATGATCGACGAGGAGGGCTACATCTACGTGATGGCCCGCACCGACGACATCATCAACGTGGCGGGCCACAGGCTTTCGACCGGCGCCATGGAAGAGGTGCTTTCCGGCCATCCGGACGTCGCCGAATGCGCCGTCATCGGCGCCCATGACGACCTCAAGGGCCAGATGCCGATGGGCTTCGTCGTGCTCAAGGCCGGCAAGGACCGCGAGCCCGCCGATATCCAGGCCGAGTGCATCCGCAAGGTGCGCGAGGAGATCGGGCCGGTCGCTGCCTTCAAGACCGTGCATGTGGTGAACCGCCTGCCGAAGACGCGCTCGGGCAAGATTTTGAGGGCCACGATGCGCCAGATCGTCGACCACGAGGAATTCAAGATGCCGGCGACGATCGACGACCCGGCCATCCTCGACGAGATCCAGGAAGTGGTCGACCATGTCGACCAGATGCGGGCCGCACAGGCGCGCTAGTGGTCTTTCGGGTGCGCGCCGCGGGGGCGGCGCGCACCTTACATCTTCTCCATGGACTGGACGCGGGGCGCGGCTGACCTAGCTGTTGCGTGCCAACGAGCCCGCCATGACCTCCACCTTCACGCCCATCGAAGACCACGCCGTGATCGGCGACATGCAGACGGCAGCGCTCGTCGCTCTCGATGGCACGATCGACTTCTTCTGTTCTCCCAATTTCGATTCCCCGACCGTGTTTGCCGAGATTCTCGACCGGGAAAAGGGCGGGCGCTTCAAGCTCGCCGCGACCGACGGGGATCTGCGCTGCCGCCAGCTCTATCTTCCCGACACCAACGTCCTCATCACCCGCTTCCAGGGCGACGAGAGCGTTGCGGAAGTCTCCGACTTCATGCCGCTCGACGGCTCGGGGCGGATCGTGCGGCGGGCAAAGGCGATCCAGGGCGATATCGCCTTCAATCTCGTCTGCGATCCGCGCTTCGACTATGCGCGCAGCCTGCCGAAGGCGGAGGCGATCGAGGGCGGCGTCGCGTTCACCGACGGAGAGCGCAGCCTCTACCTCTACAGCGACGTGCCGCTCACGGCGGGCGAGGCGGGGGCGGAGGCCACCTTCACGCTGAAGGAAGGTGAGCACGCCTTCGCTATCCTCTGCCCGGGACGCAAGGACGTGCCGCATATCGACGCGGACTATGTCACCGAGAGCTTCAAGGCGACCGTCAGCTTCTGGCACGACTGGGTGGCCAAGGGCACCTATCCGAGCCGCTGGCGCGAGATCGTCGTGCGATCCGCTCTCGTGCTGAAACTGCTTTCCTCGCAGAAGCACGGCTCGATTGCGGCGGCGGTGACCTTCGGACTGCCGGAAGTGCCGGGCCACAGCCGCAACTGGGACTACCGCTATTGCTGGGTGCGGGACGCGGCCTTCTCCGTCTATGCCTTTTCGCGCCTCAACTTCTACGAGGAGGCGCACCGCTTCACGACCTTCCTGCTCAATCGCACCGAGGAATCGGGCGAGGCGGACATGCAGATCATGTACGCGATGGACGGCCGCTCCAGCCTGCCGGAGGTGTCGCTCGATCATCTTTCTGGGTGGCAGGATTCCAAGCCCGTGCGGATCGGCAACGCCGCCTACGAGCAGCTGCAGCTCGACATCTACGGCGAGATGATGGACACGATCTATCTGGCGGCGAAATCGCTCGGCCAGCCTTCGAAGGAGGTGTGGCGACAGCTCGTGGCCATGCTGGAATGGCTGACGGAAAACTGGGACCAGCCCGACGAGGGGATCTGGGAGGTGCGCGGGCCGCGCCGGGAATTTCTTTCCTCGCGGCTGATGTGTTGGGTCGCCTTCGACCGGGCCGTGCGCATGGCGCTGAAGCATTCGCTGCCGGGGCCGGTCGAGGCGTGGCGACGCGAGCGCGACGAGATTCACCGGTCCATCATGGAGGAGTACTGGGACGAGGAGATCGGCGCCTTTACCCAGTACAAGGGATCGAAGACGGTCGATGCCTCCGTGCTTCTGATGCCCCTGGTGCGCTTCATCAATCCGTCCGACCGCTACTGGCTGAGGACGATGCGCGCGGTGGAGGAACGGCTTCTGAAGGACTGCCTGGTGCTGCGCTACGACGACGAGGCGGAGGGGGCGGAGGACGTCGACGGCCTGTCCGGCCGCGAGGGCGCCTTCACCACCTGCGCCTTCTGGTATGTGGAGGCGCTGGCGCGCACCGGCGAGATCGCCAAGGCGCGGCTCCTGTTCGAAAAGCTCCTCTCCTATGCCAACACGGTCGGTCTCTACGCGGAGGAGCTGAGCCCCTCCGGCCGCCATCTCGGCAATTTCCCGCAAGGGCTGACGCATCTTTCGCTGATCTCGGCGGCGCACTGGCTGGAACGCGCGCTCGACGGAGATCAGGGAACCCGCTTCGCCGCCTAGCGTTCGGCCGTCATGACAACCAGCACCACAGCCTCAAACGGACCCTCCCTCGCCGGTCAGGTCGCGCTCGTCACCGGGGGAAGTTCGGGTATCGGCGCGGCGACGGCGATCGCGCTCGCCCGCGCGGGCGCCGACATCCTCGTCAATTATTATTCGGGGGAAGAGGCGGCGGCGAAGGTGCGCGGCGAGATCGAGGCGACCGGCCGGCGCGCGGTCATCTGCCAGGGCGATGTGAGCTCGGAGAGCGATGTCGTGAAGCTCTTCGAGACCTGCGAGGCGGAGCTCGGCATTGCCGACATCGTCGTCTCCAACGCCGGGCTGCAGCGCGACAGCGCCTTCGCCGAGATGGAGCTCTCCGACTGGCAGAGGGTGATCGACACCAATCTCACCGGCGCCTTTCTCGTCGCCCGCGAGGCGGTGCGGCGCTTCCAGAAACGGGGCCTGCGGCCGGATGTCAGCCGGGCGCTCGGCAAGATCGTCTTCAATTCCTCGGTCCACCAGCGCATCCCCTGGGCGGGGCGGACGAACTACGCCGCCTCCAAGGGCGGCATCTCCATGCTGATGCAGTCGATCGCCCAGGAGGTCGGCAAGCTGAAGATCCGGGTGAACTCCGTCGCGCCGGGGGCGATCGCGACGGCGATCAACGCCGAGGCGCGGGAAAAGGGGGCGGATGAAATCCGCGCGCTCATCCCCTACGGGCGGATCGGCGATCCGCAGGACATCGCCCGCGCCATCGTCTGGCTGGTCTCCGACGACGCCGACTACGTGCACGGCCACGCGCTCTTCGCCGATGGCGGCATGGCGCTCTATCCCGGCTTCATCGGCAACGGGTGATGCGGGCGCCAAGGGATTGACCCGGCCCCGCGGCCGGACGCAGTGTCCGCCCGCAGGAGGCAGGCAGCATGGCACTTGAAAACAAAGTCGCGATCGTCACGGGCGGTGCGAGCGGGATCGGCCTTGCCGTCGCCGAGCGCTTCGTCAGCGACGGCGCGCGGGTGGTGATCGCCGACATCGACGACGAGGCCGGCAATTCCGCGGCCGAGAGGCTGGAATCGCTCGGCGAGGTGCGCTTCGTGCATTGCGACGTCGCCGAGCGGCTTTCGGTACGCAATCTCCTGGCGACGACGGTGGACGCCTTCGGCGACATCGACATCCTCGTCAACAATGCCGGCATCGTGCACAAGGCGGAGTTTCTGGAGGTGACGGAAGAGGATTTCGATCGCGTCCTTTCCGTCAACCTGAAGGGCTCCTTCCTGGTCGGGCAGGCCGTCGCCAAGCGCATGGTCAAGCAGATCGAGAACGGCGGCACGCCGGGCTGCATCATCAACATGAGCTCGGTGAACGCGGTCTTCGCGATCGCCAGCCAGGTCGCCTACACGGTCTCCAAGGGCGGCGTGAACCAGCTGACCAAGGTGATGGCGCTGTCGCTCGCCCCGCACGGCATCCGCGTCAACGCCATCGGGCCCGGGTCCATCATGACGGACCTTCTGGCGGCGGTCGCCGACGACGAGGCGGCAAAGAACCGGATGCTCTCGCGCACGCCGCTCGGGCGGATCGGACAGCCCTCGGAGATCGCCGGCGTCGCCGCCTTCCTCGCCTCGAAGGATGCCAGCTACATGACCGGCCAGACCGTCTATGTCGACGGCGGGCGGCTGCCGCTCAACTACACGGTCCCCGTTCGAGAGGATCGAGGCTCCTGACGGAAGGCTGTCAGGAGGGGTGTGCCAATCATCCTCCTGCAAACAACTTGCGGGAGAAGCGATATGAGCAATAGCGAGACGGCCCGGAACGCGGCCGAATGGTTCGAGATGGCGGTAACGGATCTCGACAGGAGCGCCGCTTTCTTCGGCGAGGTCCTCGGCACGCCGCTCAGCCGTATGACGATGGGCGGGGAGGACATCGCCGTCTTTGCGCATGACGGCGGCATGGGCGGCAATCTCTATCAGGCACCCGAGGTGGGGGCAGGCTCGCCGGTCATCCATCTCAACGCCCCTTCGCCGCTGGAGGAGGCGCTGGAGCGGGTGAAGGCGCATGGCGGCGCCGTCGCCTCGGAGATCCAGACGATCCCCGAGGGGCGGTTCGCCTATTGCACGGATCCGGACGGGACCCGCTTCGGGCTTTTTGCGCGGTAGAGGGATGCGCCGGGCCGACCGCCTCTTCCAGATCGTCCAGCAGCTGAGAGGCGGCCGGCTCGTCACCGCGCGCAGACTGGCCGAAAAGCTCGAGGTCTCCGAGCGCACCATCTACCGCGACATGGCCGACCTCATCGGCACGGGCGTGCCGATCGAGGGGGAAGCCGGCGTCGGCTACCTGATGCGCTCCGGCTTCGACCTGCCGCCGCTCATGTTCACACGCGAGGAGCTGGCGGCCCTGATGCTCGGGGCGCGTTTCGTGAAGGCCTGGACGGGGGCCGATCTCGCGCTCGCGGCCGAGGAGGCTCTCGTGAAGATCGAGGCGGTGCTGCCGGAGAAGGAGAGGCGCGAGCTGGCCGGGACCGGCCTCTTCGCCATGGCGCCGGGGCTCGGCGGCGAGGTGCGCGAGACCTTCGACCGGCTCGATCGGTGCATCCGCGAGCGGCTGAGGGTGCATGTCGTCTACGAGGCGCTCGGCGGCGAGAGCAGCGCCCGGGACCTTCGCCCGCTCGGCCTTTACCATTGGGGCAAAGTCTGGACGCTCGCCGCCTGGTGCGAGATGCGCGGCGACTTCCGCAATTTCCGCGTCGACCGGATCACACGCCTCGAGGAATGCGGCGACGCTTTCCGCGAAGAGCCGGGCAAGACGCTCCGCGATTTCCTGCGCCGGATGGCGGAAGAGCATGGCAGCCCGCCCCGGCACTCCCGCCCATGAAAGGCGGCGGGTGAAGGGCCGACCTCCCATGCGGCCGCCCATGGCAATGCTCGCCAGCGGCCGGCCGGCGACATAGGCTCGGCGCATGCGCCAGCCGATTCGCATCCTCGGGATCGATCCCGGCCTCCGCCGCACCGGCTGGGGCGTGGTGGAATGCGAGGGCCCGCGCCTTTCCTTTCTCGCCTCCGGCACGGTGCGCTCCAGCGAGAGCCTTTCGCTGGCGGAGCGGCTCGCCGAGCTGCATGACGGGCTCGCCGAGGTGATCTCGAGCTACGCGCCGGCCGAGGCGGCGGTGGAGCACACCTTCGTCAACCGCGATGCGAGCGCCACCCTGAAGCTCGGCCAGGCGCGCGGCATCGCCCTTCTGGTGCCGGCGCGGGCAGGGCTTCCGGTCGCCGAATACGCGCCGAACCTCGTGAAAAAATCCGTCGTCGGCGCCGGCCATGCCGACAAGGCGCAGATCCGGCTCATGGTCTCGGTACTCCTGCCGCGGGCGAGCTTCGACACGGATGACGCGGCCGACGCGCTCGCCATCGCCATCTGCCATGCGCACCATCGCGGCGCGGCCGCGGCAGCCGCCAGGATGGCCGCGGCGAGCAAGACCCAGGGCGCGCGCCTGCGCCGGGCGTGAGGCGGACCAGCTTGCGTTTGTTTGCGGAATGTTCCATTCTTACCGTGCGAGGTAAGAATGCGCAAAAGCTCGACGACGATGACGTCCAAGGGGCAGATCACCATCCCGAAAGCGATCCGCGACCGGCGCAACATCGCCGTGGGAGCGGAGTTCGAAGTCACGGAGCGGGGAGACGAGATCGTCCTGCGCCGGGCCGGGCCGCCGACGGCCGCAGAGGGGGAAGATCCGGAGTTCGACGCCTATCTGGAGCGGGTGCGCGGCAGCATGCGCCTCGGCATGAGCACGGACGCCTTCATGGAGCTCCTGCGCGGGGATGAGTGACACACTGGTCGACACCAACGTCCTGATCGACGTCCTCTACGAGGACCACGACTGGGCCGGCTGGTCGCAGGCACAACTCCGCGAGCGTCGCCGGCGGGGCGGCCTCGTGATCAATCCGGTCATCTATGCCGAGGTCTCCTGCGGCTTTTCCAGCCAGCGACAGGCCGACCGCGCGATGAGTTCCGCGATCTATCGGCGCGAGGCGCTTCCCTTCGACGCCGCCTTCGCGGCCGGACAGGCCTTTCTCTCCTACCGGCAGGCAGGGGGTGCCAGGCGCTCTCCGTTGCCGGATTTCTACATCGGTGCGCATGCTGATTTCGGGGGGTATTTCCTTTTGACCCGGGACCCGAAGCGCTACCGGCAGTACTTTCCTCTCCTCAGGATCATCGCGCCGGATACCCATCCATGAATCCCAGGAACGCAGGCGCGGCAGGCTTCAAAGCATGATCGGCAAGCTGAAGGGCATCATCGATTCCTACGGGCCCGATTGGGTGATCGTCGATTGCGGCGGCGTCGGCTACATCGTTCATTGCTCGGCGCAGACGCTGCAGGCGCTGCCGGCGCCGGGCGAGGCCGCGACTGTGGCGATCGAGACCTATGTGCGCGAAGACCAGATCCGGCTTTTCGGCTTTGCCTCCGACCACGAACGCGAATGGTTCCGCCTCCTCAATTCCGTGCAGGGCGTGGGCACGCGCATGGCGCTCGGAGTTCTCGGCGTGCTGAAACCTTCCGAGCTCGCCTCGGCCATCGCCCTGCAGGACAAGGCGATGATCGCACGCGCCCCCGGCGTCGGGCCGAAGGTGGCGGGGCGGATCTGCGCGGAACTCAAGGACAAGGCGCCGGCGCTGAGCGGCGCGATCGGCAGCGATTCGGCGGTGGCGCGCCTTCAGGCCGAGCTCGGCGACAAGGTGGCGCCGCAGCCGGCGGCCGATGCGGTCTCCGCCCTCGTCAATCTCGGCTATGCGCAGATCCAGGCCTCGGCGGCCATCGCCAAGGCGATGCGTGAAGCGGGCGAGGGGGCCGAGACGGCGAAGCTCATCCGGCTCGGTCTCAGGGAGCTGTCGCAATGAGCGAAGACCGCGTGATTTCGGGCGATCTGCGCGAGGAGGACGTCGAAGGCGCATCCTTCCGTCCCGAGACGCTGCCCGATTTCGTCGGCCAGGAGAGGGCGCGCGCGAATCTCAAGATCTTCATCGAGGCGGCACGCTCGCGCGGCGAGGCGCTCGACCATGTGCTCTTCGTCGGCCCGCCCGGCCTCGGCAAGACGACGCTTGCCCAGATCGTGGCGCGCGAGCTCGGCGTCAATTTCAGGGCGACCTCCGGGCCCGTCATCGCCAAGGCAGGCGATCTCGCCGCGCTTCTGACCAATCTGGAAGAGCGCGACGTGCTCTTCATCGACGAGATCCACCGGCTGAACCCGGCGGTGGAGGAGATTCTCTATCCGGCGATGGAGGATTTCGAGCTCGACCTCATCATCGGCGAGGGGCCGGCGGCGCGCTCCGTGCGGATCGATCTTGCGCCCTTCACCCTCATCGGCGCCACCACGCGCCTCGGCCTGCTGACGACGCCGCTGCGCGACCGTTTCGGCATTCCGGTCCGCCTGGAATTTTATACCGACGAGGAGCTGGAACGGATCGTGCGGCGCGGCGCGCGCATTCTCGGCGCGCCGATCTCCGACGACGGGGCGGTGGAAATCGCGCGGCGCGCGCGCGGCACGCCCCGGGTCGCGGGACGGCTCCTCCGCCGTGTGCGCGACTTCGCCGCCGTCGATGGCGCGACCCGCATCGAAAGGAGCCTTGCCGACAAGGCGCTCCTGGCCCTGGAGGTGGACGCGGCGGGGCTCGATTCGCTCGACCGGCGCTATCTTTCCATGATCGCGGAGAATTTCGGCGGTGGGCCGGTCGGCATCGAGACGATTTCGGCGGCGCTGTCGGAGCCGCGGGATGCCATCGAGGACATCGTCGAGCCGTTTCTCATCCAGAAGGGGTTCGTGCAAAGGACGCCGCGCGGCCGCCTGCTCACCCCCAAGGCCTTCGCCCATCTCGGGCTCGCCGGTCCGGAGCCGGACCGGATCTCCCAGATGGGCCTGTTTGCCGGTGGCGACGATGTGTGAGGCGCCGGCCGGGCTTGCCGGACAATTAGAGGAGGGCGGGCATGTCCTCTTCCAGCGCGTCTATTTCGAGGACACGGATTTTTCCGGCCTCGTCTACCATGCCCGATACCTGCATTTTCTGGAGCGCGGGCGCTCCGACTATCTGCGGCTGCTCGGCGTTCACCACCGCGAACTGGCGAAGGACGGGCTCGCCTTCGCCGTGCGGCGGATGACGATCGAGTTCGAAAGACCCGCGCGGATCGACGACATTGTTGCGGTGAAGACGCGCCCGCGTAAGGTCGGCGGGGCGCGAATCGTCCTGCATCAGGAGCTTTTGCGGGATGGGGAGCGGCTGGTGGAAGCCTCCGTGGAGGCTGCTTTGATCGGCCCCGGCGGGCGCGCGCAGCGCCTGCCGGAGGCCGTCAGGAAAGCATTCGACTAAAGGCAGCGCCTGCCGGAAGCCGTCAGGAAAGCATTCGACGAAAGATAGGTCCTCAGGCCGCGAAGCCTGCGATCGCGAGCAGGAAAAGTCCTCCCACGAGAGCGGCCACCACCATCCTGTCGGTGAGGCCGGAGCCGGTGTCGCCAAGATCGGCGTCGAAAGCGTGCATCGTGTCCTCTGAGCAAACCGGCGCTGGGTCGCGCCTGCCTTTTCTCGCCGTTAACGCTCGGCACATCAGTGTGTTCCGTCACTTTGCGAGTCTTTTATGGCAACGCTTTCCTCTTGATTTCGGGTAACGTTTCGTTAACCCCGTTGATCTCTCATGAGAGCGGCCGGTTTCTTCGGCGCCAGGCTCCGAAAAGCCGCGCTTTTGTCACATTCGGCGGTCAAGAGCCGCCGAGATCGAAAAAGAGCGATCTCATCCCATGGATCCAATTGCCCAGACAGCGCTCGCCGCTCCGGCGGGTAGCTTTTCCCTGCTATCCCTTTTCTGGGAAGCACATATCGTTGTGAAGATCGTCATGCTCGGGCTGATCGGCGCGTCGATCTGGTGCTGGGCGATCATCGTCGACAAGACGCTGCTCTATAACCGGATGAAGCGCCAGCTCGACCGCTTCGAGGAGACCTTCTGGTCCGGCGCCTCGCTGGAAAACCTCTATACCCAGGTCTCCGCCCGCGAGGCGCACGGCATGGCGGCGCTCTTCATCGCCGCCATGAAGGAATGGAAGCGCACCTATGAGGGCGGGGCGAAATCGCTCGCCGGGCTCGGCCAGCGCATCGACCGGGTGATGGACGTGACGCTTGCGCGCGAGGTCGACCGGCTGGAGCGCCGGCTGCTCGTTCTGGCCACCGTCGGCTCGTCCGCCCCCTTCATCGGCCTTTTCGGCACGGTCTGGGGCATCATGAATTCCTTCCAGGCGATCGCCGCCTCGAAGAACACCAACCTCGCCGTCGTGGCGCCGGGCATCGCCGAGGCGCTGCTGGCCACGGCCTTCGGGCTTCTCGCCGCCATCCCGGCGGTGATGTTCTACAACAAGTTCGCCAGCCAGGTGTCGCGCCTGTCCACCCGCATGGAGGGCTTCTCCGACGAATTCGCGGCCATCCTTTCGCGCCAGATCGACGAGCGGAGGTCTGCCTGATGGGTGCCGGGATGATCGCACCGGCACGGGGCGGGCGGCACCGCGTGCGCCGCCGCCATGCGCCGGTCGCCGAGATCAACGTCACGCCGATGGTTGACGTCATGCTGGTGCTGCTCATCATCTTCATGGTGGCCGCACCGCTTCTGACCGTCGGCGTGCCGATCGACCTGCCGGAGACGCAGGCCAAGGCGCTCAACGCCGATACCGAACCTCTGACCGTTTCGGTGGCGGCCGATGGAAAGATCTTCCTGCAGGAGGAAGAGGTGACGCCGGACAAGCTCGTCGCCACGCTTCAGGCCATCGCCAAGAACGGCCTCAACGAGCGCATCTATGTGCGCGGGGATCGCGAGGCCGATTACGGCACCATCATGCGCGTGATGGGCCGTCTCAACGCCGCCGGCTACCGGCGGATCGGGCTCGTCACCCTCGAAGAGACTGACGGGTAGTGATGCGTGTCGGTCTCGGCGTCTCATTTGCCGGCCACCTGGCGCTGATCTCGCTTTGCTTCTTCGCGTTCCCGGACGCGAAGCCCTTCACCGTCGACGACATCGAGGCGCTGCCGGTCGATCTCGTTCCGATCGCGGAAGTGACGGATCTGCGCGCCGGCTCCAAGAAGGCCGAGCCGAAACCGGAAGAAAAGCCCCAGCCCAAGCCGCAGGTCATGGCCGACCTGCCGGAGCCCAAACCCGCCGAAAAGCCGGCGGAAAAGCCCGTCGAGGCGACGTCGGAACCGGCGCCCGCGCCCGCTCCGGCCCCCGAGCCGAAGCCGGTCGAGGAAGAGGTCGCGGCCGTGGCGCCCGAGCCGGAGCCCGAACCCGCGCCCAAGCCCGAGCCGCAGCCGGAAAAGGCGCCTGAGGCTGCCGCCACCACCGAGGCCCCCGCGCCGGAAAGCCTTCCCCAGAGGCGGCCGACGCCGCCCAAGGACATCCGCCCGCCCAAGCCCGCCGAGACGCCGGCACGCGAGCAGAGCGCGAGCGCGCAGGCGCCGGAAAAGAAGCGCGACTTCCGGCCGGACGATATTTCCGCGCTTCTCAACAAGCAGGAGCCGCGCGGCGGCGGAGATCCCAATCCCGCGCCCGAGCCGCAGACCTTCGGCGCCCGCGAGGGCTCGGCGGAAGCGGCCATGACGCAAAGCGAGATCGAGGCGCTGAAGGCCCGCCTCTACCAGTGCTGGAACCCGCCGATCGGAGTGCGCGAGGCGGGCAACCTGCGCGTCACGATCTCGATCAGCCTGCAGCCGGACGGCCGGCTCGCCGCACCGCCCCATCCCGTCGGCGTCGGCTTCGATCCGCTCTCCACCATTGCGGCGGAGAGCGCCATCCGGGCCGTGCAGCTGTGCGCGCCCTATGACATGCTTCCGCCGGAAAAATACTCTTTGTGGCGGGAGATCGAGTTCACTTTCGACCCGAGCGAGATGCTCGGCGGATAAGATTTCACGGAGCCCATTTGCCCATGCCTTTTCCTTTCCGCCCGACGGGCCGAAGCCTGCCGTTCCTTGCTGCCGTGGCGCTTTCGCTGATGGCGCTCGCCGGCAGCGCCAGCGCCCAGCTTCGCGTCGACATCACGCGCGGCACCATCCAGCCGATGCCGATCGCGATTCCGCCCTTCGTCGGCATGAGCGGCCAGGTGGAGGAGCTGTCGCGCAACATCTCGGAGGTGATCACGGCGGACCTGAAGCGCTCCGGGCTGTTCGCGCCGGTCGATCCGGCCGCCTTCATCGAGCCGGTGATTCCGCCGAGCGTGACGCCGAACTTCGCCAACTGGCGCCCGCTGAACGCGCAGGCGCTCGTCTCCGGTCAGGTCGGTCCGACGCCGGACGGGCGCGTGCAGGCCGAATTCCGCCTGTGGGACATCTTCGCGGGCCAGCAGCTCACCGGCCAGCAATTCGTCGCCAGCCAGGACAACTGGCGGCGCGTCGCCCACATCATCGCCGACGCCATCTACGAGCGGCTGACCGGCGAGAAGGGCTATTTCGACACCCGCATCGTGTTCGTCGACGAATCGGGGCCGAAGGATGCGCGGGTGAAGCGGCTGGCGCTGATGGATCAGGACGGCGCCAATATCCGCTATCTGACCAACGGCTCCGACCTCGTGCTCACGCCGCGCTTTTCGCCCTCGCGCCAGGAGATCACCTATGCGGCGCTCTCCGGCGACCAGTGGCAGGTATATCTCCTCAACACGGAGAACGGGCAGCGCGAGAAGATCGGCAATTTCTCCAATATGACCTTCTCGCCGCGGTTCTCGCCGGACGGGCAGAAGGTGGTGATGTCGCTCGCCCAGGCCGGTAATTCCAACATCTATTCGCTCGACCTGCGCAGCCGGCAGATGACGCGGCTCACCGATTCGCCGTCGATCGACACAGCGCCCTCCTTCTCGCCGGACGGTCGGCGGATCGTGTTCGAATCGGACCGCGGCGGCACCCAGCAGCTCTATGTGATGAGCGCGGAAGGCGGGCAGGCGCAGCGCATCTCCTTCGGCCAGGGCCGCTATGCGACGCCGGTCTGGTCGCCGCGCGGCGATTCCATCGCCTTTACCAAGCAGGAGGGCGGGCGCTTCGCCATCGGCGTCATGGCGCCGGACGGATCGGGCGAGCGCATCATCACGGAAGGCTTCCATAACGAGGGCCCGACCTGGGCGCCCAACGGGCGCGTCCTGATGTTCTTCCGCGACCAGCAGGGCGCCGGCGGCGGCCCGCAGCTCTTCTCGGTCGATATCACCGGCTACAACGAGCAGGTCGTGCCGACGCCGAACTTCGCCTCCGACCCGGCCTGGAGCCCGCTGCTCGACTGACCTTCTCGCCCGCGCCTTCCAGGGCCGGGCCCGCTTCCAGCTCCGGGCCTTTCATGGATCCCTATCTCGATCCGCGCCTTGCCTCGCTCTACGACCTCCTCAACCCGCCGGGCGAGGATACGCGCTTTTATCTCAGGCTCGCCGGCTCCGAGCCCTGCTCAATCCTCGACCTCGGTTGCGGCACCGGCACGCTGGCACGCTCGCTGGCGCGGCGCGGGCACCGGGTGACGGCGGCCGATCCGGCGGCGGCGATGCTGGAGATCGCGCAGGAAGGCGCCGGCGCCGGGCGGGTCACCTGGATCGAGGGCGATGCGCTCGCTCTTGCCGAGGCCGGGCCCTTCGATCTCGTCATCATGGCCGGTCACGCCTTCCAGTGTCTTCTCGATGACGCGGTGATCGCGGCCAACCTTGCGGCGGTGCGCGAAAAGCTCGCCGAGGGCGGCCGCTTCGCCTTCGAGAGCCGCAATCCGCGCGCCGAGGCCTGGCGGCGCTGGACGCCGGGGCGCAGCCGGCGGCTGTTGCGTCCGAATGGCGGGGTGGCGGTCGAGACCTACCTCTCGCTCGTCGATGTGGAGGACGAGATCGTCACCTACCGCACGCATGCCCGGTTTCCCGGCGAGGAAGAGGTGATCGCGCAGAGCGCGCTGCGCTTTTCCAGCCGCGAGGCACTGGAAAAGAAGCTGGGCGAGGCGGGCTTTGGCGATATCGCGGTCTATGGCGACTGGGATGGGGCGCCCTTCAAGACCGACAGCGCCGAGATCATCATCGTTGCCCGCTGAGCGCGGCTCCGGGATGGCGCGGCATCTCTTCGGGGAACGGACGCCCGAAAGCCGGCATCGCGCCAAGCTTCCGCCGCATTCGGCCCCCATCGCTGCCATCGGGGAAGGGTTTTGCGGCGCAACATGCCGCACAGGCGATTCATCGCTCGTTAACCAAGGATCTTGACCCCGGCTTAACCCTAACCGGGTATTGAACCCGGATGGTCTCAATCCAGGAGCTTGCGGCGATGACCTTTCGCCTGAACATTCGCGTCCTTCTCATCGCGCTCGGCACGGTGGCGCTTCTCACCGCCGGTGGCTGCGCCAATCAGCAGAAGGCGCTCGATCTCGCCGGCGGCGCCGGAGCGGCGACGCCCGGAAGCCCGCAGGACTTCCAGGTCAATGTCGGCGACCGCGTCTTCTTCACCGTCGATTCCTCCTCGCTGACGCCGGAGGCGATGGCGACCCTCGACCGTCAGGCGGCCTGGCTCGGGCAGTATCCGAACTATCCGGTCACGGTCGAAGGCCACGCCGACGAGCGCGGTACGCGCGAATACAACCTCGCGCTCGGGGCACGGCGCGCGGCGGCGACGCGGGACTACCTCGCCTCGCGCGGCGTCAATCCTTCGCGCATGCGCACGATCTCCTACGGCAAGGAGCGCCCGGTCGCGGTCTGCGACGACGTCTCCTGCTGGAACCAGAACCGGCGCGCCGTCACGGTCGTCGGCGGCGCCGGCAGCTGATCGTCGCAAAGGCGCAACAGCATCGATCAAAGGCGGCCTCGGCCGCCTTTTTTCTTTGACCCATTTGCCTTCGTCGCAGTTTGGCCGAATTGATCTGGAGGTGGTGCCTCATCCTCGGAACATGCTAGCGACGATGCCATGAGCGGACGTTTTCTTCTCGTTTTTGCCGCCCTTCTTCTGGCGCCGGGCCTCGCGCAGGCCCAGAGCGCCCAGCAGATGGGGCAGATGAACCTCTACATCCAGCAGCTGGAGCAGCGCGTGCGCGAGCTGACCGGAGAGGTGGAGCGCCTGCAGCACGAGCTGCGCGAGACCCGCCGGCAGGCCGGGATCGCCGCTCCGGCGGAGGGCGGCGCCGGCAGCGGCCAGCCGATGGATCAGGGCCTGGGCGGGCAGAACCAGTTCGGAGCCGCCCAGCCGGGCAATTCCTATGGTGTACCCACCGGCTCGGGCTCGATGAATCCCGACGCCAATTCCAGCCAGATGGCCGGCGCGCCGCCGCAGGATCTCGGCACCTTCGGCATCTCGCCCGACGATCCGCGCATCGCGCCCGACGGGGCGACCTCCGACCCCTTGGGCAATACCGGCATGGATAGCGGCGGCCTTGCCACGGGCAACAATGGCGGCGCCCCGATCGACCTTTCCGTCCTTGCCGGCGGCGGCAATGGCGGCGGCTTCAACGGCTCGGCCACCACCATGGATCCCTCCATGTCGCAGAGCGGCTCCATGGGCGGCGCGGTCGGCGCCGTGCCGCCTTCGGCCTCCGGCGGCGACGTGGGCGGCCCCGCCGCCTCCGACAGCGCGGCGCTTGCCTCGCTCTCGGGCGATCCGCGGCAGGATTACGATTTCGCCTACGGCTACATCCTGACGGGCGACTATGCCGATGCCGAGCGCAGCTTCTCGGCCTGGCTGGAGCGCTTCCCGAAAGAGCCGCAGGCGACCGATGCCCGCTTCTGGCTGGGCGAGAGCCTGTTGCAGCAGAACAAGAACCGCGATGCCGCCAACGCCTTCCTGGAGGTCTACAAGTCTTCGCCGGACAGCCGTAAGGCGCCGGATGCGCTGATGAAGCTCGGCGTCGCGCTCGCCGCGCTCGGCGAGAAGGACGCGGCCTGCGCCACCTTCGACGAGGTCACCCGGAAATATCCGAACGCCTCGGGGGCACTTTCCAACCGTGTCGCCAGCGAAGCCCAGCGCGCCGGCTGCTGAGCCGATCGGCGCCGCCGAGGCGGCGGCGCTTCTCGGCCCGCATCTCAAAGAGGGGGCGCTTCTCGCCGTCTCCGGCGGGCCGGATTCCATGGCCCTCCTCGGGCTTGCTACAGAGGCCGCGCGCCGTTGCGGCCTGCCGGCACCGCAGGCCTTCACCTTCGACCATGGGCTGAGGCAGGAGGCGCGCGAAGAGGCCGCCATGGTGGCGGCGGCATGCGACAGGCTCGGTATTTCCCACCACCTTCGTACCTGGCCGGCGGCCGAGCGGCCGGAAACCGGCATCCACGCCGCGGCCCGGCTTGCCCGTTACGCGGCGGCGATCCTTGTCGCCCGGCAAGCGGGTCTTGGCGCAATCGTGACGGCGCATCACCGCGATGACCTTGCCGAAACCGTGGTGATGCGGCTTGCCCGGACTTTAGAGGCGCGGGCGCTCACCGGCATCGAGACGCGCCTCTCCCAGCCGGGCTTTCCCGAGATTGTGCGTCCCTTCCTCCGTATTTCCGGGGCCCGGCTCGGGGCGAGCCTTGCCCGGCTCGGCCTTCCCGCCGTCCAGGATCCCAGCAACAGCGACGCCGCCTATGAGCGCTCGCGCATCCGCGCCGCAATGCCCGCCCTCGCGGCGGCCGGCATCGATGGGGGGCGGCTTGCCGAATTCGCGGCTCGCCAGAGGAAGGCCGCGTGCGCCGTGGAGGAGGCGGCGGACCGCATCCTTGCCGATGCCGAGGTCTCCGCGGACGGGACCATCTTACTTTCCAGGCCGCTCGACCGGCGCGAGGCGGTGGGGACGGCCGCCTGGAGCGCGGCTCTTCGGCGCCTCCTCATGGCTGCGGGCGGCCGGACAGCTTCCGCGGGCGGCGCGCGGATCGAGGCGCTCGACCGGCGCTTTATCTCGTCTCGGCAGGAGGATGGCGGCTGGACGCGCCTGACACTTGCCGGCGCCGCGATCGATCTTAATGCCGACCGGCTGGTTTTCGCCCGCGAATGGGGAAGGGCGGGCCCCGCACCCACAGCGGCCGAAAGAGAAAGATCGGTCGTCTTCGATGGGCGCCATATCGTCGCGCCGCACACGCTCGCCGGTCCGGGTACGTGCATCGCCGGCTTCGGGCGTACCGGCAGGGGCGGGCGCGGCGAGCGCACGTTGCCGGCGCTTTTTGCCGGCGAGCGCCTCCTTGCGGTGCCGCCCTGTCTGGCGGAGAAGGCGCCCAAAGGCTGCCGCACCGACCTGGAATCCACGGAGCTGGTTGGCCGGCGGCTCGCCGATCCCCATATCGGAGGTCTCTACGATCGACTGATCGTGGAAAACCGCTTGCCCGCCACGACCGGCGAGAGGCACAATTCCCACTGACGGCATGGCGCCTTGCCCGTCCGCGGGGGACGTAACGCTTGCACGGCAGAGCTTTCAGTCTTTGCCTTCACATCAACAACCTTGCAACCTATCTAGAAGACAGTCGCAAGGAAGCCCGCACGGATCCGGCGCTCGTGAGGCGCCACGGGGAAGCCAGTATGAATCAGAATTTCCGCAATTTCGCGCTGTGGATCGTCATCCTCCTGCTGCTCGTCGCTCTGTTCAATCTGTTCCAGAGCCCCTCCCGCCAGGGAACGACGCAGGAAGTGACCTACTCGCAGTTCCGCAGCGAGACGATGGACGGCAACGTCAAGGCCGTGACCATCTCCGGCCAGAAGATCGCGGGCACTTATCGCGACGGCAAACGCTTCACCACCTACGCGCCTCCCGGCTCGGAATATGTGACGCTGCTCGAAGACCACGACGTGACGATCCGCGCGGAACCGGACGAGGACCAGATGTCCTTCCTCTCCGTGCTCATTTCCTGGTTCCCCATGCTGCTGCTGATCGCGGTGTGGATCTTCTTCATGCGCCAGATGCAGGGCGCCGGCGGCCGTGCCATGGGCTTCGGCAAGTCCAAGGCCAAGCTCCTGACGGAGGCGCATGGGCGCGTCACCTTCGAGGATGTGGCCGGCGTCGACGAGGCCAAGGAAGACCTGGAAGAGATCGTCGAATTCCTGCGTGACCCGCAGAAGTTCCAGCGCCTGGGCGGCCGTATTCCCCGCGGCGTGCTCCTGGTCGGCCCTCCGGGTACCGGCAAGACGCTGATCGCGCGCGCCGTGGCCGGCGAGGCGGGCGTGCCCTTCTTCACCATTTCGGGCTCCGACTTCGTGGAAATGTTCGTCGGCGTCGGCGCGAGCCGCGTGCGCGACATGTTCGAGCAGGCCAAGAAGAACGCCCCTTGCATCATCTTCATCGACGAAATCGACGCCGTTGGCCGGCACCGCGGTGCGGGCCTCGGCGGCGGCAACGACGAGCGCGAGCAGACGCTGAACCAGCTCCTCGTGGAGATGGACGGCTTCGAGGCCAATGAAGGCATCATCCTGATCGCCGCCACCAACCGGCCGGACGTTCTCGACCCGGCGCTCCTGCGCCCGGGCCGCTTCGACCGCCAGGTCGTGGTGCCGAACCCGGACGTGGTCGGCCGCGAGAAGATCCTGAAGGTGCATGCCCGCAAGGTGCCCCTGGCGCCCGACGTGAACCTGAAGACGGTGGCGCGCGGCACGCCGGGCTTTTCCGGCGCCGACCTCATGAACCTCGTCAACGAGGCGGCGCTTCTGGCCGCCCGGCGCGGCAAGCGCCTCGTGACCATGCTCGAATTCGAGGACGCCAAGGACAAGGTGATGATGGGCGCCGAGCGGCGTACCCTCGTCATGACGGAGGACGAGAAGCGGCTGACCGCCTATCACGAGGGCGGCCACGCCATCGTGGCGCTCAGCGTTCCCTCCACCGATCCGGTCCACAAGGCGACGATCATTCCGCGCGGACGTGCCCTCGGCATGGTCATGCAGCTGCCGGAGCGCGACCAGCTCTCCATGACCTATCAGCAGATGACCTCGCGGCTCGCCATCATGATGGGTGGGCGCGTGGCCGAGGAGATCACCTTCGGCCATGACCGGGTCACCTCGGGCGCGGCCTCGGACATCGAGCAGGCGACCAAGCTCGCCCGCGCCATGGTCACCCGCTGGGGCTTTTCGGAAGAGCTCGGCCGCGTCGCCTATGGCGACAACCAGGAAGAGGTCTTCCTCGGCCATTCCGTGGCGCGCCAGCAGAACATCTCCGAGCAGACGGCCCAGAAGATCGACCGGGAGGTCCGCCGCCTCGTCGACGAGGGCTACGACAAGGCCCGGGAGATCCTGACGGAGCAGCACGACCAGCTGGAGACGCTCGCCCAGGGGCTTCTGGAATACGAGACGCTGTCGGGCGAGGAGATCAAGGCGCTCCTCAACGGCAAGCGGCCCGTGCGCGAGGATCCGAGCGACGACGTGCCGCCGGCCAAGGGTTCTGCGGTGCCGGCGACCGGCCCGCGGAAGAATCCGGGCGGGGAGGGCGATGCGGGCCTGGAGCCGCAGCCGACCTGACCCTTTCGGCGCGGCGCCGTTGCTTGGCGTGCAACAGGCGAGACTTGTTGCACAAATGCTGTGGCGCCCGCTGATACAGTTCGATACATATTTTGAGGCCCGGAGGAAGCTCCGGGCCTTTATGATTCATTTGAGAAACATGCCGGCACGTTGGGGTGCATGACCGCACGCAAGGTCGAAAGCACGACCGGAGCCCAGGGCAAGACGCGCCTGAGTGCTCGACGCAAGCCGGCCGCGGGGCAGGAAATTATGCGACGTTATTTTGGCACGGACGGCATTCGGGGAACGGCGAACAGCTATCCCATGACGCCGGATGTGGCGATGAAGGTCGGTCAGGCGATCGGCCTGCACTACCGCAACGGCCATCGTCAGCGGGTGGTGATCGGCAAGGATACGCGCCTTTCCGGCTACATGATCGAGAATGCGCTGGTCGCGGGCTTTACCTCCGTCGGCGTCGACGTCTTCCTGCTCGGCCCGATTCCGACGCCGGCCGTCGCCATGCTGACGCGCTCCATGCGCGCCGATTACGGCGTCATGATCTCCGCCTCGCATAACGCCTTCGCCGACAACGGCATCAAGATCTTCGGTCCGGAAGGCTTCAAGCTCTCCGACCAGGTGGAGACGGCGCTCGAGACGCTGATCGATTCGGACCTCACGCGCCGGCTCGCCGGCCCGCGCGAGCTCGGCCGCGCCAAGCGGGTGGACGGCGTGCTCGACCGCTACATCGAATTCGCCAAGCGCACGCTGCCGCGCCAGCTCTCCTTCGACGGACTGCGCATCGTCGTCGACTGCGCCAACGGCGCCGCCTACAAGGCCGCCCCCGCCGCCCTGTGGGAGCTCGGCGCGGAGGTGGTGGCGATCGGCGACGAGCCGGACGGCTTCAACATCAACGACGATGTCGGCTCCACCGCGCCGCAGGCGCTCGCCCGCAAGGTGCACGAGGTCCGCGCCGATGTCGGCATCGCGCTCGACGGCGATGCCGACCGCGTCGTCATCATCGACGAGAAGGGCGAGGAGGTCGACGGCGACCAGCTGATGGCGGTGGTCGCGTCCTACTGGAAGGACGAGGAGCGGCTTGCCGGCAACGGCATCGTCGCCACCATCATGTCCAATCTGGGCCTCGAACGCTTCCTCGGCGACCTTGGCCTGTCGCTCGCGCGCACGCCGGTCGGCGACCGCTACGTCTCCGAATACATGCGCCGGCACGGCTTCAATGTCGGCGGCGAGCAGTCGGGCCACATCATCCTGTCCGACTTCACCACCACGGGCGACGGCCTCGTCGCGGCGCTGCAGGTGCTGGCGGTGGTGTGCAAGGAAGGCAAGCCCGTCAGCGAGGTCTGCCATCGCTTCGATCCGGTGCCGCAGGTGAAGCGCAACGTGCGCTACAAGGGCAACCAGCCCCTCGACAGCGAGGACGTGCAGAAGCTCATCATCGACGCGCAGACCAAGCTCGGCAATTCCGGCCGGCTCGTCATCCGCCCCTCCGGCACGGAGCCGGTGATCCGGGTGATGGGCGAGGGCGACGACAGCGTCGTCGTCAAATCCGTGGTCGACGACATCGTGGCCGCGCTCACCAACGCGGCCTAGGGGCGAGACCCGGGGCGGAGCCGGCCGCTTCGCCCTAAGGTGCTGATGCGGTTGCGACACACCGCCTTGCGCCACGAAGGACGTTGACTTCGCTGGCCGACTTCGCCACCTGTCAGAGCATGCAGAAACGTCCGTGCCTCGCCGATCTGGCCATCGCCGCCGGCCCCGCCGAGCGGCGGCGCTCGGTTGCCGTCACCCTCGGTAACGTCACCGTCGGCGGCGATCATCCCATCGTCGTCCAGTCGATGACCAACACCGACACGGCCGACATCGATTCCACCGTCAAGCAGATCGCCGCTCTGGTGCGTGCCGGCTCCGAGCTGGTACGCATCACGGTCGACCGCGAGGAAGCTGCGGCCGCCGTGCCGACGATCCGCGACAGGCTGGCGGCGGCCGGCATCGACGTTCCGATCATCGGCGACTTCCACTATATCGGCCACAAGCTGCTTGCCGAATATCCGGGCTGTGCCGAGGCGCTCGCCAAATATCGCATCAATCCCGGCAATGTCGGCTTCCGCAACAAGCGGGTGAGCCAGTTCGACGCCATCATCGAGACGGCGCTGAAACACGACAAGCCCGTGCGTATCGGCGTCAACTGGGGCTCGCTCGACCAGGAGCTCCTGACGCTGCTCATGGACGACAATGGCCGCGCCGAACGCCCGATCTCGGCGACCGCGGTGATGCGCGAGGCGATGGTGCGCTCGGCGCTGCTGTCGGCCGCGCGCGCCGAAGAGCTCGGCATGGGGCGCGACAAGATCATCCTGTCGGCCAAGGTCTCCGACGTGCAGCAGCTGATCGCGGTCTACCGCATGCTCGGCGCGCGCTGCGACTATGCCCTGCATCTCGGCCTGACGGAGGCCGGGATGAGCTCCAAGGGACTGATCGCCTCCTCGGCGGCGATGGGCATCCTCCTGCAGGAAGGCATCGGCGACACGATCCGCTATTCGCTGACGCCGGAGCCGGGTGGCGACCGCACGCTGGAGGTGAAGGCCTGCCAGGAGCTGCTGCAGACCATGGGCTTCCGGCAGTTCCTGCCGATCGTCTCGGCCTGTCCGGGCTGCGGGCGGACCACCTCCTCGCTCTTCCAGGAGCTGGCGCGCGATATCCAGAAGCACATCAACGAGCGCATGCCGGCCTGGCGCGAGGCCTATCCGGGCGTGGAGAGCATGGCCGTCGCGGTGATGGGCTGCGTCGTCAACGGGCCGGGCGAATCCAAGCACGCCGATATCGGCATCTCGCTGCCGGGCACCGGCGAACATCCGGCCGCACCCGTCTTCATCGACGGCGAGAAGGCGACGACCCTGCGCGGGCCGAACCTTGCCGCCGATTTCACCGCCCTGGTGGAAGACTATGTCGCCCGGCGCTATGGCGCGGAGGCGCAGCGCCAGAACGATGCCGCATGAGGCGGGCCGTCTGGCGGCCCGCTACCTTCAGGTCATCGAAGACGACATCGTCCCCCTGACGGAGGCGGGCGTCGAAAAGGGCAACAAGCTCTTCGGCGCCGCCATCCTGCGGAAATCGGACTTCTCGCTCGTCGTCGCTGGAACCAACCAGGAGAGGCTCAATCCCCTGTTTCACGGCGAGATCTCGGCCCTCAACGCCTTCTTCGCCCTGCCGGCAAGCGAGCGCCCGGATGCGCGCGAGTGCCTGTTCCTGGCCACCCACGAGCCCTGCTCGCTCTGCCTTTCGGCGATCACCTGGGCGGGCTTTGACAATTTCGCCTATCTCTTCGCCTATGAAGATACCCGCGACGCCTTTTCCATCCCGCACGATCTTGCCATCCTGCGCGAGGTCTTCGGCGTCGAAGGGGGAGCCTATCGCCACGACAACGCGTTCTGGAGCGGGCGCTCGCTGGCCGAACTCATCGCCGCCGCCCCCGAAGAGGAGCGGCCCGGTCTTGCCGCGCGCGCGGAGGCACTGTCGAAGGTCTATGCCAGGCTGTCGGATATCTATCAGTCGAGGAAGGGCGAGGGCCCCATCGCGCTCGCCTGAGCGGCGCGTGGCCGCCGCCGGCCTCCTTCTCGTGATCGCCCTTCTGCCCGGCCAGAGCCTTGCCTTCGACGAGGGCGCGGCCATCGGCATCGGGCCGCCGGCGAGCGTCGTGCCGAAGCTCGAACCGGTCGCGGCCGAGCCCGCCGCGATCTGCCGGGCGATCGAGCTGCAGGCGCGGCGCTTCGGCTTCGGCGCGGATTTCTTCGCCCGCCTCATTTTTCAGGAGAGCCGCTTCGACGCCAATGCCGTCAGCCCCAAGGGAGCGGAAGGCATCGCCCAGTTCATGCCGGCGACGGCCCGCGCGCGCGGGCTTGCCGACAGCTTCGACATCGCCGCGGCGCTCTACCATTCGGCCGCCTATCTGCGCGAGCACCGCCGCATCTTCGGCAATTGGGGCCTTGCGGCGGCCGCCTACAATGCCGGGCCGAACCGCGTGCGGCGCTGGCTTGCGGGAGAAAGCGGCCTGCCGGCCGAGACCGAGGGCTTCGTCTACAAGATCACCGGCGCGCCGGCCGCGACCTTCCGCGAGAGGCAGGCCGAACTCGGCGACCTTCGCCTCGACGACAAGCTTTCCTTCCTGGAAGCCTGCGAGAAGCTTCCGGTGCGGCGTACCTCGCCCAAGGTGGCGGGCCTTCAGAGCGGCCCTTGGCATCCCTGGGGGGCGCAGGTGGCGGGCAGCTTTTCGCAGGCGGCGGCGCTTGCCGCCTTCGAGCGCATCCGGGCGCGCGCCGGCGGGCTGATCGACGACACGCCGCCCATGGTGGTGCGCGATCGTACCCCCGGGCGGGGCAGGGCGCCGGTCTATGCGGTGCGCATCGGCATGGACAGCCGCCAGAAGGGCGCCAAGCTCTGCTTCATGCTGCGGGCGAAGGGCCTTGCCTGCGTCATCATGAAGAACCGCTGAGGCATCAGGCTGACCGCAGGAGCGACATGAGCCGGATCGACGATCTGACCGATATCGAAGAGGGGCTGAGGCAGCTCGCGGCGGCCGACGAGCGGCTCGCCCTCGTGATTGCCCGCGCCGGCGACGTGCCGCTTCGCCGCCGCATGGGCGGCTATGAGGGGCTGGCGGAGATCGTCGTCTCCCAGCAGCTCTCCAAGGCGGCGGCCGATACGATCTGGAAGCGGCTGCTGGCGCGGCTCGATCCCTTCGCGCCGGAAACGGTGCTCGCCGCTGCCGACGAGGATCTGCGCGTGTGCGGCCTCTCGCGCCCCAAGGTCCGCACCCTGCGTGCGCTCGCCGAGGCCGCCACCGCCGATTTCCGCTTCGAGGAGCTTGCCGACCTTCCGGCCGAGGAGGCGATCGCCGCCATGACGGCGCTGCACGGCATCGGCCGCTGGACGGCGGAAGTCTATCTCCTCTTCTGTTGCGGTCATGCCGACATCTTTCCGGCAGGCGACATCGCGCTGCAGAATGCGGTGCGCCATGCCTTCGAAATGGAGGAAAGGCCGCCCGAAAAGGCGCTGCGCGAGATCGCCGAAGGCTGGTCGCCCTGGCGCGGCGTCGCCGCCCGCCTGTTCTGGCGCTACTACGCCGTCACCACGAAACGAGACGCGATACCTGTTGGAGCTCCCTGAATGCCGATCACCATCCTCGACGGCCCCCGCCTTCCGCCCCGCTCGGGCGGGCCGGCGAAAAGCCTCGTCGTCTTCCTCCACGGCTTCGGCGCCGACGGCAACGACCTCATCGCCATCGGCCGCGAATGGTCGCGGCTCCTGCCGGACGCGGCCTTTGCCGCCCCGCACGCGCCGGAGCCCTGCGTCGCCTCGCCGGCGGGACGGCAATGGTTCGACCTCACCCAGCGCGATCCTTCCGTCTATGCGCGGGGCGTCGCCGCGGCCCGCCCGTCGCTCGACCGTTTCCTCGACCAGGAGATGGAGCGGCATGGGCTGGATGAGGCGCGCACCGTCCTCGTCGGCTTTTCGCAGGGCACGATGATGGCGCTGCATTGCGGCCCGCTGCGCCCGAAGCGGCTCGCCGGGATCGTCGGCTTTTCAGGCCTTCTGGCCGACCGGCAGGCGCCGGCCACGCCGGGCGCGCACAAGCCGCCGGTACTCCTCCTGCACGGCGACGCCGACGACCTCATCCCGGTGCAGGCCATCTTCATGGCGGCGGAGGGCCTGTCGCAGGCCGAGATCCCGGTCGAATGGCATATCAGCCAGGGGATCGGCCACGGTATCGGGCCGGACGGGCTGGAACTGGCGGGGCGCTTCCTGACCAGGGTGCTGCCCGGCTAGGGCGCTCCGGGCGTGCCGGCGGCCGAAAAATGTCGTCGCCGCCGCGTTGCAACATGACTGTGCATGGCGCTTCACAAGGTTGTCATGGAGCGTATAGACTATATGCAGCGATGACGGGGCGAGGCTTGATTCCGGTGGTCGAAGCACGGCGCAATGACGATACACGTCTCGCCTAACGCGCATCCTGCGCTCGTCCTGAACGCCGATTACCGGCCGCTCAGCTATTATCCCTTGTCGCTCTGGTCCTGGCAGGACGCCATCAAGGCCGTGTTTCTCGACAGGGTGAACATCGTCTCCGAATACGACTTTCAGGTACGAAGTCCGAGCTTCTCGATGAAGCTGCCCTCCGTCGTATCCCTGAAGACCTACATCAAGCCCTCCAGAAACCCTGCCTTCACGCGCTTCAACGTCTTCCTGCGCGACCGCTTCGAATGCGCCTATTGCGGCTCGGAAGACGACCTCACCTTCGATCACCTCGTGCCGCGCTCAAGGGGCGGGCAGACGACCTGGACGAACGTCATCACGGCCTGCGCGCCCTGCAATCTGAAGAAGAGCAACAAGAGCTGCGAGGAGATCAAGATCTGGCCGCGGCACATGCCCTTCGAGCCGACGACGCACGACCTGCACAGCAACGGCCGGCTCTTCCCGCCGAACTATCTCCACGAAAGCTGGATGGACTATCTCTACTGGGACGCCGAGCTGGAGCCCTGATCCGCCCAGCCGTCGCGCCCCGGCTCATGCGAGCTCTGCCTCTTTCCTGTTCCGCCAGCCGCTCGCCAACCGTGCCATCAACCTCGCTTTGGCGGCGCTGCCGCTCGCTTCCGTCAGCCTGGCGCGCCTTCTTTGAGAAGGCCTCAGGCTGCGAAGACGGCTCAGGCCTTCCTGGCGCTCGCCTTGATGCCGAGGAAGGCGACGACGAAGAGGAAAGCGGAGGCAAGGACGTTCCAGCCGGCGAAGGAAAGGCCGAGGAAGCGCCAGACGGCCTCGTCGCAGCTCGGGCCGACATGGCCGGCCTGCAGCGAGTTCAGCATCGAGCCGGCGCTTGACGGGCCGCTGGTCGCGCCGCAGGTGGCCGGCCCTTCCCAGAAGTGCCATTCGACGCCGGCATGATAGATGCCGAGCCAGGCGCTGACGAGCATCAGCAGCGTCAGGAGACCGAAGAGGAGCGCCAGCAGCGGCGGCGGCGCCTTGACGAAGGCAGCGGCGAGCGTGACCGCCGCGAGCGGCAGGGCGATGTAGTAGGGGATGCGCTCGCGCAGGCAGAGCGCACAGGGCTCGTAGCCGCCGATATGCTCATAGCCGAGGAAGGTGAGGATGGTGGCGGCGGATGCCACCAGCAGGATCAGGGCGAGGGCGCGGGGCGAGCGGATGAGGGCGGCCATCAATGGGCTCCCGGAAGAAGGTATTTCACGACGACGAAGCCTCCGATGAGGAGCGCCAGGGAAACGGTGAAGACGAGGCCGAGGCGCTTTTCGATGAAGGCGCGGATCGGCGGGCCGAAGGCGTAGAGCAGACCGGCGACGGCAAAGAAGCGGATGCCGCGCGCCACGATGCTCGCCACGATGAAGACGGGAAGCGACAATCCCGTGGCGCCCGAGGCGATGGTGATCACCTTGAAGGGAAACGGCGTGACGCCGGCGATCAGCACCGCCCAGGCGCCCCATTCGTTGTAGCGTGCCGCGAAATTGCGGAATTCATCGCCGTAGCCGTAGAAGGCGAGGATCGGCTGGGCGAGCGCCTCGTAGAGGAAGGCGCCGATGAGGTAGCCGGCAAGGCCGCCGATCACCGAGGCGATCGTGCAGACGATGGCGTAGAACCAGGCCTTGTGCCGGTTCGCCAGCACCATCGGAATGAGGAGCGTGTCCGGGGGGATCGGGAAGACGGAGCTTTCCACGAAGGCAACGCCCGCCAGCGCGGCGGTCGCGTTGCGGCTCGCCGCAAGGCTCATCGTCCAGTCGTAAAGTCGGCGCAGCATCGCTTCATCCGATAGGGGCGGGATGGCTTATCGCCTCCGCCCTCTTTCCGCTCAAGCCTTATCTGCGGTGACGGTGCGTCCGGGCGTTGCCGGGCTGCGATCCTGTCGCCGCCCGTTCCGTGGCAAAGGCGTCAAACACGATCTTGCGCCATCGCGGCCGAGCGCCTAATCAGCGCCAAGGCTGCGGGCGTGGCGGAACTGGTAGACGCGCCGGACTCAAAATCCGGTTCTGGTGACAGAGTGTCGGTTCGATTCCGACCGCCCGCACCATCCCCGCGTTTCAATCCTTCTCCATCAGCACCGCATCCAGCCGCCAGGTCGCTTCCGCTTCCAGGGCGAACTCGCTCATTTCCCTGTCGATGCGGAACACCTGGACCGACTTGAAGCAGTTGCCGGCGCCTTCGCAGCGGCAGTGGCTCGTCTCCATGTAGTCCCGGCCGCTATAGGCGAGGAAGCGGACGAGGTCGGCGCGCAGGGCGAGCGTGCCCCATGGCAGCTGATCCGACAGGCAGGCGATGGCGGAACCGGTCTCGCAGCCGAGGGCGACGAAGGTCGGCGTGAAGCAGCCCCCGGAGCCGCAGGTGGCCGGCGTATGCGTCGGCCGCAGCAGGGCGATGTTGCCCGAAAGCCCGTCGCGCGCGACGAGGTCGGCACGGGCGGGTTCGGCGAGAACCGTTTCGAGCTCGCCCGCCTCACCGATCCAGCCGGTGAGAAGCGCGGCGTCGTCGCCGAGCGGCGGCTCTTCCGCGGCCTTCCTGAAGAAATCGCGCAGGGCGCCTTTCTCCGGCGTCGCCTGGCTGGAGGAGAAGCCCTTTCCCAGCTCCAGCGCGCTTCGCTCGCCTGGGCCGACACATTCCTGCGGCGCCGGGCTGGAGAGGCCGAAGGCGAATGGCGCCTCGCCCGCCCTTGCGGGCAGGGCGGCTAGCAGCGCGATGGCGAGCGCGCCAAGCGCGAGGGGGAACGATCGGGGCGGGCGCATGGGCTTCTCCGGGGCGATGCTGCGGCCAAGGTTCGCAGAGGAAAAGCGCGGCGTCGAGCCTGCCGGAGCCGGCGCCGCGGGACCGGGGCCGCGCCTCGACGGGGGGCGCCGGGCGCGCCGCCGGCCAAGAGGCTTGGAAGTCGGCGCGGGGCATGGTTTCTTCTGCGCTTCCCGCCGGGCGCACGAAAGAACGGATCGGCGGCAGGCAAGGGGGGCGACACCGCCGCATGGAATGGCTCACAGAGCATAAACTGCCGATCGGCCCGCTCGCCCGCGACGTGGTCGACTGGCTGACGGCCAACGCCTCCGGCTTCTTCGACGCCATCTCCTACGGCCTTTCGCAGATGATCGACGCGCTGCTCTACCTGCTGCAGGCGCCGCATCCGCTCCTCGTCGTCGGGCTCACCTCCGCCTTCGCCTTCCTGCTCAAGCGCAGCCTCGGCTTCACGCTCTTCACCGCCGCCGGGCTGATCCTCATCATCAATCAGGGCTACTGGGAGGAGACGACGGAGACGCTGGCGCTCGTCCTTTCCTCGGCGATCATCTGCATGGCGATCGGCGTGCCGATCGGCATCCTGGCGGCGCGCCGGCCCTGGCTGATGCAGGCGCTGCGGCCGATCCTCGACCTGATGCAGACGATCCCGACCTTCGTCTACCTGATCCCGGCGCTGATCCTCTTCGGCCTCGGCATGGTGCCGGGCCTGATCGCCACGGTGGTCTTCGCCATTCCCGCGCCGATCCGGCTGACGCAGCTCGGCATCTCCTCGACGCCCCGGCCGCTGATCGAGGCGGCCGACGCCTTCGGCGCCACGCCCTGGCAGCGACTTTGGAAGGTGGAGCTGCCCTATGCGCTGCCGCAGATCATGGCGGGGCTGACGCAGACCATCATGCTGTCGCTCTCCATGGTCGTCATCGCCGCTCTCGTCGGGGCCGACGGGCTCGGCGTGCCGACGCTCAGGGCCCTCAACCAGGTCAACATTGCGCGCGGCTTCGAGGTGGGGGTCGCCATCGTCCTCGTCGCCATCATCCTCGACCGGCTGTGCCGCGGCACGGAGGATCGCAAATGAGCGCCCCGGCGAGCGAGGAGACCAAGCGTCCGGTGGTGCGCTTCGACAATGTCGACATCGTCTTCGGCGACGAGCCGAAGACGGCGCTGCCGCTCATCGATGCCGGCCTCAGCCGGGCCGAGATCCAGGAGCAGACCGGCCAGATCGTCGGCGTCAAGCATGCCGATCTGGAGGTCTATGACGGCGAGGTGGTGGTGCTGATGGGGCTTTCGGGCTCCGGCAAGTCGACGCTGCTGCGCGCCGTCAACGGCCTCAACCGGATCACCCGCGGGGAGATCCACGTCTTCGACGGCGACAAGGACATCGCCGTCCATTCCTGCAGCGGGCGGCGGCTCAGGAAGATCCGGCGCAACCGCGTCTCGATGGTCTTCCAGCAATTCGCGCTCCTGCCCTGGCGCACCGTGCGCGAGAATGTCGCCCTCGGCCTGGAGCTCTCGCATGTGGGAAGACGGCGGCGGCGCAAGGATGTGGAGCGGCAGCTCGACCTCGTCGGCCTCGGCGGCTGGGGCGACAAGCGCGTCGACGAATTGTCGGGCGGCATGCAGCAGCGCGTCGGCCTTGCCCGCGCGCTCGCCAACGACGCGCCGATCCTTTTGATGGACGAGCCGTTCTCCGCGCTCGACCCCCTGATCCGCGACCGGCTGCAGGACGAGCTCCTCGATCTGCAGACCCGCCTCAAGCGCACCATCATCTTCGTCTCCCACGATCTCGACGAGGCGCTGAAGATCGGCAACCGCATCGCCATCATGGAGGGCGGCATCATCGTCCAGGTCGGCACGCCGCAGGAGATCGTGCTCAATCCGGCGAGCGACTATGTACGCGCCTTCGTCTCTCACATGAACCCGCTCAACGTGCTGCGCGCCAAGGAAGTCATGCGCCCGGCGGGCGGCGGCGAGGCGATCGAGCTCAAGGACGGCCTTGTGCTGACGCCGGACGGGAAGGTTCTGCGGGACGGCGAGGCGGTGGCGACGGCGCCGCTGGAGGCGCTGGAAACCGGCACGGCCAACGGGGCGGATGGCGGGGCGGCTGGCGCGGATGGCGGGACGGCCAATGGCGCCGGCGCGCCGGCCTGCATCGTGGTGGAGAGCGGCACCAAGCTGCGCGACCTCATCGATGCGCGCCTCAGGCATCCCGGCCCCTTCCTGGTGCGCAACGGGGACGGGTTTTCCGGCGTGATCGGCGACGAGGAGCTGTTCCGCGGCCTGACGCGCGAGCGCAGCGCGCCCGTGCCGGAAGCGGGCTAGAACCTCCAGGCGACCAGAAGCGCGCCGACGGCGATCGCGCCGATGCCGAGCCAGTTGAGCCCCGACAGTTCCTCGCCGAGGAAGAAGGTGCCGAAGACGGCGACGAGGACGATCGACAGCTTGTCGATCGGCGCCACCTGCGAGGCGTTGCCCAGTTTCAGCGCCCGGAAATAGCAGAGCCACGAGGCGCCGGTCGCGAGCCCCGACAGGACGAGGAAGACGTAGCTTTTCGCCGAGATGTGCGGCAGGGCGCGAAATTCGCCGAGGCCGGCGAGAATTGCGCCCAGCGCCACCAGGATGACGATGGTGCGGATGAAGGTGGCGAGGTCGGAGCTCATGTCTTCCACCCCCACCTTGGCGAAGATCGCCGTCAGGGCGGCGAAGACGGCGGCGAGCAGGGCCCAGACCTGCCAGGAAAGAACGGGTGAGGACATATCTTCTCCCTTCCGGTTGCCTGTGCGCCTGCCAGATGCGCCCGAAGTGTTGAAGCGTGCCAGCCAAGTGTGCCCGATTCGCGCCCCCGACATTGACAAAGCGCGGGGGCAACGCCTATCTCACGCCCGAACCAATTGGGCGCGCCGGACGGCGCCGCGAGATAGACCGATGAAGATTCGCAATTCTCTGAAGACGCTGAGAGACCGCCACCGCGACAACCGCATGGTTCGCCGCAAGGGCCGCGTCTACATCATCAACAAGACGCAGAAGAAGTTCAAAGTCCGCCAGGGCTGAGGCTTCCTTCACGCGCTTCATCCGTCCTTTGACGGCGATGCCGGAACGCCCTAGCTTTCCGGCATGACGGGATTCCTGCGTCCGCTTCTGCTCGCCGCTCTCCTCGCCGCCGCTGCCGTTCCGGCCGGTGCCGCGGACGACATGGCGCGCACCCACCCCACCTCCATTCACGAGCTTTCCACCGATCAGCTCTTCGAGATGCTGAAGGTCGCGCCGAGCGAGGCGGCGGCCAAGCCGGCGGAAGCGGAGATCCTGCGCCGCCTCGGACAATCCGGCAGCGACACGGTCGACCTGTTCATGTCCTGGGCCGTCTCGGCCATCAACGACGAGGAATACGGCGCCGCGCTCGACGTCCTCGACCGGGTCGTGACGCTTGAGCCCGGTTATGTCGAGGGCTGGAACAAGCGCGCCACGGTGCATTTCGCCCAGAAGGAATACGGCAAGTCGATCGCCGACATCGAGAGGGTGCTGCGGATCGAGCCACGCCATTTCGGCGCGCTGGTCGGCCTCGGGCTGATCCTCAAGGAGATGGAGGAGAACGAGAACGCCATCTCCGCCTTCAAGGCGGCCCTAGACGTCTATCCGCATCTGGAGAAGGCGCGCGAATTCCTGGAGGAGCTGCAGAAGGAAGAGGCCGGCAAGTCTATCTGACGCCGCCGGCCTTTCGCTGCAATGGCGCTCAGACGCCCGTCATGCCGTCCGGGCTGACGAAGGCAAGCCGCAACAGGTTGGTGGAGCCCGGCGTGCCGAAGGGCACGCCCGCCGTGATGATGATGCGCTCGCCGGGGACGGCGAAGCCCTCCTCGTGGGCGATGCGGCAGGCGCGGTCGACCATCTCGTCGATGTTCATCACATCCTCGCTGACGACGCAGTGCAGGCCCCAGACCAGGGAGAGCCGCCTTGCCGTCGAGCGCACCGGCGACAGCGCCACGATCGGCACGAAGGGCCGCTCGCGCGAGGCGCGCAGCCCGGTCGAGCCGGAGGAGGTGAAGCAGACGATGGCGCCGAGCGACAGCGTCTCGGCGATCTGGCGCGCCGCGGCGGTGATGGCGTCGGCGCCAGTGGCCAGCGGCTCGGGGCGCTGGGCGTTGATGATGTTCGGGTAGTACTGCTCGCGCTCCACCGCCTCGGCGATGGAGTTCATCATCTTCACCGCCTCGACCGGATATTCGCCGGAGGCGGATTCGGCCGAGAGCATGACGGCGTCGGCGCCCTCGAAGACGGCGGTGGCGACGTCGGAGACCTCCGCGCGGGTCGGCGCGGCGGCGGTGATCATCGATTCCAGCATCTGGGTGGCGACGACGACCGGCTTGCCGGCGGCGCGGCCGGCGCGGGTGATGCGCTTCTGGATGCCGGGGACCTTCTCCACCGGAATTTCCACGCCGAGATCGCCGCGCGCCACCATGATGGCGTCGGCGAGCTCGATGATCTCGTCGAGCTGCTCCACGGCCTGGGGCTTTTCGATCTTGGCGAGCACGCCGGCACGGCCGCGGGCGAGCTTGCGGACCTCGGCGATATCGTCCGGGCGCTGGATGAAGGACATCGCCACCCAGTCGATCGTCTCGCCGAGCGCGGCCTCCAGGTCACGCCGGTCCTTCGGCGTCAGCGCGCTCGTATGCAGCGTCGTGTTCGGCAGGCTGACGCCCTTGCGGTTGGAGAGCTTCTTGCCGGAAATGACCTCGGTGACGACATGGTCGCCCTCATGCGTCAGCACCTTGAGGCGCACGCGGCCGTCGTCGAGGAGGATCATGTGGCCGGGAAGCAGCGACTCCATGACGTCGCGGTGGGGGAGCTGGACGCGATGCTCGTCGCCCGGCGCCGGATCGCTGTCGAGGATGAACTTCTGGCCGGCCTCGATCTCGATCGATTCGTTGGCGAATTCGCCGATCCGGAGCTTCGGCCCCTGCAGGTCGACCAGGATGCCGATCGGGCGGCGATGATCGGATTCGACCTGGCGGATCAGCTTCACCAGCCGGCGCATCTCGTCGTGGGTGGCATGGCTCATGTTGATGCGGAAAATGTCCGCACCGGCGAGAAACAGCTCGCTGATGGCCTCGGCCGTGTTGGAGGTCGGGCCGAGCGTCGCGAGAATCTTGACCTTGCGCTTGCGCCTCATTGGCCGGCGCCTCCGCTTGATTGTTCCGTCAATTGCACAGTCCAACTTGCCTGTTCACCGGTATCGACCTCGAAGAAGCCCGTGCGCTGAAAGCCGCGGGCGACGCAGTCGCCGACACCGGAAATGGTGAATTCCTTGTCGCGCGTGCACATGAAGGCGCGGCCGCCCCATTCCCCGCCGCGATCGTAGTCCACCGCATAGATGTAGTAGTAGCGCGCCGAGAGCGCTCCTGCGAGGAGCGTCTCGCACACGCCCGGATCGATGTTCCACCAGCCTTCGGTCTGCCAGCTGCTTTTGCCCTTGTAGCCGATGGCGACTCCGACCCGGCTCGGCGTCTTGTTGCAGAGCCTCAGATCGGCGGCGGCTGGCGTGGCGGTGGCGGCAAATATGGCGCCGAAGGCGATGGCCGCCAGTCCGAGACGTATTGGCGTCATCACGTCGTCTCGACCTTTGTCTGCTTCTGGCTGCCCCACCGCGCTTTTGCGCGAGAGCGCCCCGGCTTGTCAACGATGCCGGGCCCGAAGGATTCCGGCGCTCAAAGAGCTGCGGGGACGGGCCGAGGGTTGCGCGGGCGGGCAATGGCGATGCCGGCGAAGATGGCGGCCGCGCCGATCGCCTGCAGAAGGCCGATCGATTCGGAAAGAACGAGCCAGCCGAGAGCTGCCGCCGCGACGCCTTCCAGGAAGATGACGAGCGAGGAGAAGGCGGCGGGCAGGTGGCCGAGCGCCAGGGCAAGCAGGCCCTGACCGCCGGAATGGCTGACGATGGCGAGGGCGAACAGCGCGGCGACGCCGCCGAGGCCCGCCGGCCAGAGCTGGGTTTCCATGGCGAGGGCCTGAAGGCCGAGGAAGAGCGCCGTGACGATGGAGGAGAGGAAGAGGGTCCGGCCGCCGCCCGCTCCGCGCCGGGCCTTGCGCACGGCGAGGAAATAGGCGCCGAAGAAGAGCGAGGTGACGAGGCCGTAGAAATCGCCGAGCAGGTGTTCGGGCTGGGCCGAGAGGCTGTCGCCGAGGAGGAAGCCGCCGCCGACAAGGCACAGGAGAAGGCCGAAGACGAGTTGGCGTCCCACCGCCTCGCCCAGGAAGAGCCCGGAGCCGAGAGCCACCCAGACCGGCGCGAGCGTTGCCATGAAGGTGGCGTTGGCCACGCTCGTATGAAGGATCGCCAGATGCCAGAAGGTGAGGTCGCCGGCGAAAAAGAGCCCGGCGAGCGCGACGGGCCAGAAGATCTCCTTCAGCGGCGCCTGCGGCGGCAGGCGGCGCGCCTCCAGCCACGACCAGAGCCAGAGGAAGGGCAGGGCGAGGGCGACGCGCCAGAAGGCGCTGGTCATCGGGCCGACCTCGGCGAGGCGCACGAAGACCGGGGAAGCGCCCATGGCCACGGCGCCGAGGACGAGGGCGGAAAGCGGCACCAGATCGGCCGCGGCCTTCGCCTGTCTGTCCTCGCTCGAAAGGGCCAATCTCGTCTCCGCCGCGCCTTGGCGGGAAGGCCGCGCGGGTCTATGTAGGGTGGATCGGCCCTATCACGGGCCGCTCCCCTTGCGAAAGCGTTTCGCCTCATCACGATGACGGATTCAAACGTCGCGCGCGCCGGTAAAGGGGCCGCGCCAGAAGAAGCCTTTGTCAGCCTGTCGGGCAACCTGTCCGGCGGCCTGCTGATCCTGTGCGACCACGCCACCCGGAAGATACCGCCGGAATATGCCGAGCTCGGCATGCCGCAGGCCGAGCTGGAGCGCCATATCGCCTACGACATCGGCGTCGGTCCCCTGACGGAAGAGCTTGCGGAGCGGCTCGACGCGCCCGCCATCCTCACCCAGTTCTCGCGCCTCATCATCGATCCGAACCGGGGCGAGGACGATCCGACCCTCATCATGCGGATTTCCGACGGCGCGCTGGTGCCGGGCAATCGCGGCGTCGACGCGGCCGAGCGGGAGCGCCGGCTCGATCGCTTCTACCGGCCCTATCACCGGACGGTAGAGGAGACGATCGACGCCATGGTCGAGGCCGGCCGGCCTCCGGTCATCTTCTCGGTCCATTCCTTCACGCCCGTCTGGAAGGGCATGCGCCGGCCCTGGCATGCGGGCATCCTCTGGGACAAGGATCCGCGGCTTGCCCTGCCGCTCCTCGACCTCCTGCGCGCCGAACACGGGCTGCGGGTGGGCGACAACGAGCCCTATACGGGGGCGCTCCTGGGCGATACGCTCAATCGGCACGGCACCCAGCGCGGCCTTGCCCATGCGCTGATTGAAGTCCGCAACGACCTCATCGCCCGCCCGGCGGGCGTGGCGGAATGGGCCGAGAGGCTCGAGGCGATCCTGCGCGAGGTGCTGAAGGACGAGGCGCTCTACGAGATGCGCCAGTACGGCTCACATTCCGACGACGCGCCTTGAGGGAGCAGGCCATGGACGAGAACGAGAAGCTGACGACCGAACTGGAAGCCGCCGCCTTCCGCCGGCTGCTGGAGCATTTGCGGGCGCGGACCGACGTGCAGAACATCGACCTCATGAATCTCGCCGGCTTCTGCCGGAACTGCCTTTCCAACTGGTATCAGGAGGAGGCGGAGGCGCGGGGCGTTGCGCTCAGCAAGCCGGAAGCGCGCCAGGTCGTCTACGGCATGCCGTATGACGAGTGGAAGAGCCTCTACCAGACCGAGGCGAGCCCGCAGCAACTGGCCGAGATGGAAAAGAACCACCAGCACTGAGCGGGTGGGGGCCGGTCCGCCGAGGCGGCGGGACGGCGTGGAAAACGTGGAACAACGCGGCGGGACGTTGACCCGCCGGCGCTGCGGGGGCAGGGCTTCTTACTTCACGAGATTGGGGAGAACGACATGGCCGAGCAAGGCACCGGACCGGGCGGGGTCGCCGCCGGGCAACTGCGCGCCTTCATCGAGAGGATCGAGCGGCTGGAGGAAGAGAAGAAGGCCCTCTCGGAGGACATCCGCGATGTCTATGCCGAGGCCAAGGGTACCGGCTTCGACACCAAGGTGATGCGCCAGGTGATTCGGCTGCGCAAGCAGGACAGCGCCGAGCGGCAGGAGCAGGAAGCGCTGCTCGATCTCTACATGCACGCCCTCGGCATGGCGCCTTCCATCGACGAGGACGAGGCCGCCTGAGCTTCGCCGGCCGCGAGCCACGCCACGCATTTTCCAGCCGCTCCGCCGCAGGCGGGGCGGCATTTGCCTTTGCGCTTTCAGGTTGAAAACTTAACGCCGCAGAAACCACCTCAACGCTCAACTGTGGTCCAGGCCGGGCGAATGCGTTTCGACGCATGCAACCGGAACGACTTGTCAGAGCGCGGAGAGGTTGGCAGCGCAGATGCTTCTCGTCATCGACTTGATCGAAAGTGCAGCGGTGGTCATTCTGGCCGTCCTTTCGATCACCTTCATCGGATCCCGTCTCGACAAATCCTTCTGGCTGAGGGGGCTCGCCTGCGGGCTCATCTTCGGCGTCACCGGCCTCGTCAGCATGGCCTCGCCGGTATCGCCGGTGGCGGGCGTGGTCATCGACGCGCGCAATGTGGTCCTGGCGCTGTCGGCGGTGATCGGCGGGCCGGTCAGCGCCGCCATCACCGCCGCGATCCTGGGGGCGATGCGCGCCTTCTACGGCGGCTCCGGCATGATCGCCGGCCTCTTCAGCATCCTTATCGTCGCTCTCGCCTCGTCGGGGCTGTGGCTCTGGCTGCAGCGGCATCAGGGCGGGGTTCTCGGGATTCGCTCGCTCCTCGTCCTTGCCGTCATCGTCGGCTTCCTGCCGCTGATGAGCCTCGTTCTCCTGCCGGCGCTTCCGGCGCAGACGCTCTTCCTGATCGCCGTCCTCGTCGGGCCGGTGAACTTCGTCTCCATCGTCCTGCTCGGGCTCGTCTTCATGGGCGAGGCGCAGCGCCGCTGGGCGATGGGCGCCTATCAGGAAAGCCGTGCCCTGCTCGAGGCGGTGGTCGACAACGCGCCGGCGGTGCTCTTCCAGCTGAAGGAATTGCGGCCGGGCGCGGCGCGCTTCACCTATCTTTCGGCGGGCACCCGGCGCGTCCTCGGCATTAAGGGCGAGGATCTGATCAAAGACCCGAGTTCCGTCACGCGCTTCCTTTCCGCCGACGACATCGCCAGCCTCAGCGCGCGTCTGGCCGATTCCGCCCACGACATGAGCCCGTGGTCCACGGAGGTCGAGCTCAGCGTCGCCGCCGGCGCGCCCATCTGGGTGCGGATCTCCGCCAAGCCGCGGATCGATCCCCATGGCGGCGTTATCTGGGACGGTCTCCTCTTCGACATCACCGAGCGCAAGCGCGTGGAGCAGATGAAGAACGACTTCATCTCCACCGTCAGCCACGAGCTGCGCACCCCGCTCACCTCGATCCGCGGCGCGCTCGGCCTCGTCACGGGCGGCGCTGCGGGCGAACTGCCACCCAGCGTCACGCCGCTCATCAAGATCGCCCATTCCAACGCGGAACGGCTGGTGCGGCTGATCAACGACATCCTCGACATCGAGAAGATCGAATCCGGCCGCATGTCCTTCGAGCTGGTGCCGATGGCGCCCGAAATCGTCGTCAAGCACGCGGTGGAGGCGAGCCGCAGCTACCTGCCGGAGAAGGACGTCTCCATCCGCTTCGTCAACGAGGCGCCGGAGGCCATGGTGATGGCGGATGCCGACAGGCTGCACCAGGTGCTCGCCAATCTCCTGTCCAACGCCATCAAGTATTCGCCCCAGGGCGAGGAGGTGCTCGTCCACCAGCAACTCCTCGCCGGCGGCGGCCTGCGCATCTCCGTCATCGACCACGGCCCGGGCGTGCCGCCCGGCTTCCGCGACCGCATCTTCCGCCGGTTCGAGCAGGCCGATTCCTCCGCCACGCGCGGCCAATCGGGAACCGGGCTCGGGCTCAACATCGTCAAGGCGATCGTGGAGCGCCTCGGCGGGGCCGTCTCCTTCGAAAGCCGCCCGGATGTGGAGACCGCCTTCCATATCGACCTTCGCGAGCACGAGCACTCCGCAGTCCAGTCAAACGAGGCGGAGGAGGCCGATTCCATGGTGGGCCCCGTCCTCATCTGCGAGGACGACGAGGAGATGGCGGTGGTCATCAGCCAGCATCTGCGCGACCACGGCGTGCTTGCCGAAGTCGCGCCGGACCTTAAGGCAGCGGGCGCCGAGCTTGCCGAAAAGGAGTATCTCGCCGTCGTCGTCGACGTCGACCTGCGCGAGCAGAAGTGGCTCTTCCTGATGAAGGAGCTCTGCGCCCGGACAAGCCGGGACGGCACGCCGCTCATCCTGATGTCGGCCGATCTCGTTGAAGCGCGGCAGGCCCTCAACGGCTCGGCCGTCGGGATCGTCGCCTGGCTCGACCGGCCGATCGACGGGATCGGCCTGCGCCGTGCGGCCGCCGCCATCGCCGACAAGCTGCCGCAGCGCAGGCCCCAGATCCTGCATGTGGAAGATGACGACAGCCTCCTGAAGGTCATGTCGGCCGAGCTTGGCCCGGAGGTGCGCGTCATTCCGGCAAGGTCGATGCAGGAGGCCCGCCGCGAGCTTGCAAGGCGGAGCTTCGATCTCGTCATCCTCGATCTGCAGTTGCCGGACGGGCAGGGCGAGGACCTTCTCGATTCCATCCCTTCGGAAACCGCCGTCGTCGTTTTCTCGGCCTCAGATCCGGGCGAAGAGCTCTGCCGGAGGGTGCAGGCCGCGATGACCAAGACGCGCTTTTCCGAAACGGCGATCGGCAACCTCGTTCGCCAGCTGGCTTTCCGGCGCGGTGAAAGCTTGCCGACGAAGGCGCTCAAGCGCCCGATCGCCCGGGCGAGCTGAACGGGACGGTGTTGCGGGGAGCTTCGGCTGCCCGCCGGAGCCGCGTCCTGACCGTCGGCTGATCCGGCGCGGCTGCGCCGGAAAGCGGCTCGCCAGATCGGGCCTCACCTTCAGGGATCCGCCGGAACCCGGCGCAGAAGGAAAAACGGCCGCCCCGTGGGGCGGCCGTTTTCCATCGAACCTGGCTTACTGGAGGTCAGTGCAGCGAGGCGATCAGGAGATGCACCTGGTCCGGCCCGCCGAGCGCGGCGAAGTCGTCGCGCGCCGCGAAGCGGTCCGTGCGCAGCGGCTGCGGCGCGGCGACGGCGCGGGCCGCGCTCTCGCTCACGGGGATGGCGAAGAACTCCGCCGCCCCGTTCGGCCGCGGCGCCTTGAGCAAGGCGAAGATGAAGGTGCGGGTCGTGTCCTTGCCCATGAGACGGGACAGGGAGCCGGCATCCGGCCGCTGGGTGACGAGGCGCGGGCGGGCGCCGGTGGTATCGGTCTCGCCCGAATCCTGGGCGATGGCCGCGGCGAGACTGAGCGGCGCGAAGCGTGCCGTGCCGTTCCCCGCCGCCTGTGCGAGCCGCAGGCGATCCTGGGGTTCGGGCCGCGCATTGGGCGTGGCGTAGGCGAGCGTGCCGCCGGGCGTCTCCGGCCGGCGGGCGCTCTTGGCCCCGGCCGGGCCTGCGGCCGCCTCGATGGCCTGGAAGGGATCTTCCGGGGTAGCCGTTTCCCCATCCGCCATCGCGGCGGTGATGAGCGGCTGCTGGGTGTCGATCGTGCCCGGGGTGTCGACTGCGCGCGGAGTGTCGACTGCGCGCGGCGTGTCGACCGTGCGCGGCATGGGGGCGGCGGGTGCGGTGCCGACCGCGCTTGCAAGGACGAGACCCGCAATGGCGCCGCGTTCGGTCGGCCCTGCGGTGGCGGGATCGGCTTCGGCGAGCGCGCGCTCGTAAAGGGCGGTGAGCTTGCCCGCCTCGAGCGGCAGGTCCGGTTCGGCCGAAGCGAGCACGAACCCCTGCGGCCTTGCGTGTGGCAGGCCGGCATAGGCCATCAGGCCGAGCGCGTCGGAAGGATCGAGGGAGGGGCTTTCGGCCGCGGCGACCTCGATCGTGGAGACTTCGCTGGCGCGCAGCTCGGCGGGGGCTGCACGCGGCAGGAGCGCCGGAGCGACAAGGTCCACGGGTCCGGCGGGTTCGGCGGAGGCAAGGACCGTGGCGCGCGCGGCGGGAACCGGAAGCTGCGGCGCCTCTTCGGCCGTCTGGACGGGCGCGGCCTGAGCCGGCGCGGTCCGGGCGGGAGCCGTGCGCTCAGGCGCGGAACCCTCGTCCTCGTCGCCGTCGCTGAAGACGTTGTTCAGCCAGGCGACGACCGTGCCCTTCTCGCGGCGACCCGAGCCGCTGGCATCGGCAAAGGCGACCGTGCCCAGCGTGTCCTTCCTGCCGCCGCGTCCGTACTTGGCGAGGACCGTCTGGTAGCCGGCGAGCGGCTTTCCGTCGGAGGGAATGTGAAGGGTCTTGCCGTCCGGGAAGAGGGCGATGAGCTGCTGGCGCGTCATGCGCGGCCAGTGGCGGACGCTGCCGACATCGAGATGGACGAAGGGCGAGCCGGAGGTCGGATAAAAGCCGACGCCGCCGACCTGAAGCTTCAGCGCCGTCTCGCGCAGCTTCTTCAGCGGCACGCCCGGGATATAGAAGTCCATCGCCTTGCCGAGCGTGTGCTGGCTATGCTTGGCGACGCCCGAGGAGCGGCTGCGCAGCATATTGTTGGTCTTCAGCGAGCGGAAGGCGGAGACGACGTTGATCTCGCCGGTGGCGCCCGTCTCCTGGTAGACTTCCCAGACGAGATCGAAGAGCCGCGGATCCATGTCCGTCGGCTCGTTCTTGCGCCAGTCGCGCAGGAAATGGTTGAGGCGCTTCAGCTCGCTGCGGTCGTAGCGACCGTTCTTGCGGAACGTGAAGGTGCCGTGCTCGCCCGTGTGACCGAAATAGAGCTTGAGGGTCCTGTCGCCGGATCGCGCCAGAGACGCATCCGAGGCGCCCAGGACGAGGGCGAGAGCGAGAGCCGTGCGCGCCAAGGAGCCACGCAGGCGCGAGAGTTTGAACCCGGCCGATACCAGCAAGCGAAAGTGCCTTCTGTTTCGGGGATTTGCCCCTTCCCCATACCCCAGCAAGCGGAAGGTGCCAGTGTCGCGCACCCTGCTTAACTGCGCATTACCAAAAGGAAAGCTGTGGCGAAAATGCGACTGGAACGCCACTTTTTTGCCCACGGCCGTCCTTGGTTTACAAATTCAGCATCTCCTTCATGCGCGCATCGTAGCCGTAGACGTCTGGCACGGTCAAAAGCGAGCCGTCCGGCTGCGGCACCAGCGTGAAATACGCAAGGTGCACCGGCAGTCTCTTCGACAGGTTCACCTGCGTCTCCTGGCCGCCGAACATCTTCTTCAGCTTCTGCGAATTCCACTGGCTGTCTTCCGACAGGACCGCGTCGGCGAAGTCGAGCGGATCCTGGACGCGCACGCAGCCATGCGAATAGGCGCGCGAGGTCCGCTGGAAGAGGCTCTTGGACGGCGTGTCGTGCAAATAGACGGCATGCCGGTTCGGGAACATGAACTTGATGCGCCCGAGCGCGTTGCTCGCTCCCGGCGGCTGGCGCACGCGCAGGAGCTTGGTGTCGATCGAGTACCAGTCGATGCGCGTCGGATCGAGGTAATAGGTCTTGCCGCGAATATCGGCGAGGAGCTGGTAGCCCGTGGAGGCGAAGTAGCCGTAGGGATCCTGCCGGATCTGCGGCAGCATCTCCTTGGAGACGATCGAATTCGGCACGTTCCAGTACGGATTGACGATGATGTGGTCCATCTCGTCGGAGAAGACCGGCGTGCGGTTCGAGGGCTGGCCGACGACGACGCGCGTCTCGTAGAGCGTGCGGCCGTCGCGATAGACGCGGACCATGAATTCGGGGACGTTGACGAAGACGTAGAAGCGCCCGAGGTCGCGCGGCTCCCAGCGCCAGCGCTCCATGTTGATGGCGAGGGCGGCGATGCGCTCCTCGCGGCGTGCCCCGTTGAGGGCGGCGAGCGTCTGCGGTCCGACCATGCCGTCCACGGTCAGCCCGTTGGCCCGCTGGAAGGCCTCGACGGCCGCGGCAACGTCGGCATCGTAGCTGTCGAGATCGGCGCGATCGAGATAGGGCCTCAGCTCCGGATCGCGCATCTCGGGCGCCTGCATGCCGAGGCGCTGGCGCAGCACGCGCACGCGCTCGTCGTTCACCCCGGGCTTCAGCGTCTTGCCCGGCTCGATGCGCGGCATCGGCTTGCCGTCGTCCTCGGCGCGCAGCTCCGCCAGGTGGCGCTTGAGGACAGCGTACTGGCGCTGCGGGGGCTCGTAGCGCGTCACCGAGACGGCCGTATCGTCGGTGCCGGCCAGATCGGCCAGCGCGGCGGAGATGTCCGGCAGTTCCGGCTTCAGGAAGATGTCCTTCGGCGCGACGCTCGAGGGGTTGATGCGGCCGACGGAAAGATGGGTGATGAAACGCGCGGCGGCCTCGGAGAAGGCGACGTCGTCGCTGGCGATCTCCGTCAGTTCCTCAAGACGTGCGGCAGGCAGCTTCGCGTCCGAATAGGCGGCCGGGTCGAGCCCGTCCTTCGCCGCTTCCCGCATGCGCTCCAGGAGTGCCTCGGCCTGGCGGGTCGGCCGGCCGTCGCGCAGCCATGCCGGCTCGAAGTGGCGCGCCTCGTAGAAGGCGCGGATCTGCGAGAAAACCTTCTTCTCGCGATCGCCTGAAAAGCTGCGGTGATGGCCGAGTTCTGCCCTGATCTCGGAGGCGCCGAGCGAAATGACCGGCCCGGCGACCTCGGAGGCCGCGGCGCTCTCTTCCACGACATTGGCGAGGGTAATGGGCGTGCGTGACGGCACGGTCGCTGCCGGAGCGGCAAGAGCGGGCGCCGCCAGAAAGGAGCCCGCCGCCAGCAACGCCAGGAAAACCGTCTTCTTCTTCAGTGTCATGCCGTGTCTCCGCCCTGCCCGAGCAGGGGTTGCCGCGTATGGTTTCCGGCTTCAGGCCGCATCGGCCTCTGCAATGCCGTACTCTTTCAACTTTCGGTACAAGGTCGAACGGCCGATCCCGAGGCGGCGCGCCACCTCGCTCATCCGGCCACCGTAATGACCGACGGCGAACCGTATCGCCGCCTCTTCGAGCGTTGCGAGCGGGCGAAGTTCTCCGTCCCGATCGACGAGTTGCACCGAACCATAGAGTGACGGCGATTCTTTGTCAGCGCGGGGCGGGAGGTGGCGAAGCGTTTCGCTGCGCCCGTGATGCGCCGCGGCAACATCCTGTAGCGGCAGGCGTAACGCCGGAGCGGCGCCGGAGATTCCGGCGAGGCGCTCGGCCAGGACGGTTTCCTCGGCCTCGTTCTGCCAGGCCTTCACCAGCGCCGAGATGGCGCCGGCGTCGAGCGCGGTCTGGACCTGGGGGAAATCCCAGGGGCGCAGAAGCTCGCCCTCGCAGAGAATGACCGCCCGGTAGATGGCATTTTCCAGCTGGCGGATGTTGCCCGGCCAGGCAAATGCGAGGAGCAGCGCTTCGGCTTCCTGCGAGAGGCCTTTCAGGCGTGAGCGCCCTTCCTCGGCCGCAAAGCGTGTCAGGAAGGCCTGGGCGAGCGGGGCGATATCCTCCGGGCGCTCGCGCAGCGGCGGCAGCCAGATCGGGAAGACGTTGAGGCGGTAGAAGAGGTCCTCGCGGAAGCCGCCCTCGGCGACACGGTCGACAAGGCGGCGCGAGGTCGTCGCGAGCAGGCGGAAATCGGCCCTTTGGGACTTGTCCTGTGCGCCGGTCGAAAGGGTGCCGTCCTCCATGATGGCGGCGAGGCGCGCCTGCGCCCCGGCGGGAAGATCGGCGATCTGCTTCAGGAGAAGCGTGCCGCCCTGCGCCTCCTGCAGGCGGCCGCGGGTCGCCGGGCTGCCCGGGCGGGCGGGCGTGCCGAAGAGGGCGTCCTCGACGGCTTCGGGGGGCATCGCGCCGCAATTGAAGATGACGAAGGGCCGTGCCCGGCGCGGGCTTTCGCCGTGGATCGCGCGTGCCAGCCATTCCTTGCCGGTGCCGGGATCGCCTTCCAGGAGGATCGGGATCGCCGAGCGGGCCGCGCGGCGGGCAAGGTCGACGGTGCGGGCCATGACCGGGGCGTCGGCGGCGAGGTCGGTAAAGCCGACGACGTCCTCGCGGCCGTTGCGCAGGCGTTCCACCTCGCCCGTCAGCGCCGTCAGCTTGAGCGCATTGGCGATGGCGACGCCGAGGCGCTCGGGCGAGGCCGGCTTGACGATGAAGTCGAAGGCGCCGGCGCGCATCGCCGAAACGGCGGTGTCGATGCCGCCCTGCGCCGTCTGGACGATGATGGCCGGCGGGGCCGGCATCTGGCGCACGCGCTCCAGAACCGTCATGCCGTCCGTGTCGGGCATGACGAGGTCGAGGACCATGACGTCGATGCGGCTGGAGGTGGTGTCGGCGAGCCGTTCGAGGGCGGCCTCGCCCCCGGACACGACCTCGGGCAGGTGGCCGAAATGATGGACCATGTTCGCCAGGAGGCGAAGCGTGATCGGATCGTCGTCGACGAGAAGAATGCGTGCAGGCATCAGCGTCGCTTTACCGGGAAGCGTCTCATTCCGCTCCAAGCTGCACCATGTCCGGTTAAGACCCTGTTACCCATGTGGCCCAAATGGGACCGTACGTCGCAAAAGACGCGATCCAATGGGGTGCCGGTTGCCCAGAGGACGAAAATCGCCAGATGAATGGGGCGGAGCTCTCCCGCGGGGAGCCCAAGAGATGAATGAGGAGATGGCATATGCCGACAGATCACGTTCCTTCGCAGGTCGAGCCAGGCCGGAGTCTCGCCGAGGAGAGGGCGGAGGCGGTGCCTGAGGTGCTCGGCAGCCTGCCGGAATGGGACCTTTCGGACCTTTATCCCGCGATGGACGCGCCGCAGATCGCGGAGGACATTGCCTGGGCCGGCGAGGCGGCGGCGGCTTTCGAGAGCGCCAACAAGGGAAAGCTCGCCGACATCGCGGCAGCTGCGGACGGCGGCGACAGGCTGGCGGCGCTGATTTCGGAATTCGAGACGATCGAGGAAACGATCGGCCGGCTGATGAGCTTTTCCAGCCTCGTCTATTCCGGCGACACCTCCGATCCGAAGCGCGCCAAGTTCCACAGCGACCTGCAGGACCGCCTCACGGGCGTTTCCACCAAGCTCCTGTTCTTTCCTCTGGAGCTCAACCGCATCGACGACGCGGTGCTCGACAAGGCGCTGGAAAGCCCGGCGCTTGCCCATTTCAGGCCGTGGCTCGACGAGCTGCGCGAGGAGCGGCCCTACCAGCTCTCCGACGATCTGGAGCGGCTCTTCCACGAAAAGTCGCTGACGGGACGCGGCGCCTGGAACCGCCTCTTCAACGAGACGATGTCGAGCCTTCGCTTCCGCATCGGCGGCGAGGAATTGCCGATCGAGCCGACGCTCAACCACCTCACCGATCATGACGAGGCCAAGCGCAAGGAGGCGGCGGAGGCGCTGTCGAAGACGTTTCGCGCGCATCTGCGGACCTTCACGCTGATCACCAACGTGCTGGCCAAGGACAAGGCGATCTCCGATTCCTGGCGCGGTTTCGTCGACGTTTCGGCCTCGCGTCATCTTGCCAACCGCGTCGAGCCCGAGGTGGTCGACGCGCTCGTCCAGGCCGTCGCCGACGCCTATCCGCGCATCTCGCACCGCTACTACGCCATGAAGGCCGGCTGGCTCGGCAAGGACAAGCTCGACTACTGGGACCGCAACGCGCCGCTTCCCGACACGGTGAAGCGTACGGTCGGCTGGGAGGAGGCGAAGAAGACGGTGCTCGACGCCTATGCCGGTTTCGATCCGCGCATGGCGGAGATCGCCGGCCGCTTCTTCGACAGGAACTGGATCGACGCGCCGACCCGGCCCGGCAAGTCGCCGGGCGCGTTTGCCCATCCGACGGTGCCGAGTGTCCACCCCTACGTGCTGCTCAACTATCAGGGCAAGCAGCGGGACGTGATGACGCTCGCCCACGAGCTCGGCCACGGCGTGCACCAGGTTCTGGCCGGCCCGCAGGGGCTCTTGATGGCACAGACACCGCTGACGCTTGCGGAGACGGCCAGTGTCTTCGGCGAAATGCTGACCTTCCGCTCCATCCTCGACGCCGCGCCGTCGGCGAAGGAGCGGAAAGTGCTGCTCGCCGGCAAGGTGGAGGACATGATCAACACCGTGGTGCGGCAGATCTCCTTCTACCTTTTCGAGCGGCACGTGCATTCGGAGCGGCGCGAGGGCGAGGTGACGTCCGAGCGCCTCGGAGAGATCTGGATGAAGGTGCAGGAGGAAAGCCTCGGCCCCTCGATCCGGCTCGGCGAGGGCTACGACGTCTTCTGGACCTACATCCCCCACTTCATCCACGCGCCGTTCTACGTCTACGCCTATGCCTTCGGGGACTGCCTGGTGAACTCGCTCTACGCCGTCTATCTCGGCGCCGAGAGCGGCTTCCAGGAGCGCTATTTCGACATGCTGAAGGCCGGCGGCACGAAGCGCCATCAGGAGCTTCTCGCCCCGTTCGGCCTCGACGCTTCCGATCCCGCCTTCTGGATGAAGGGCCTGTCGGTGATCGAGGGGCTGATCGACGAGCTGGAGGAAGTGGAGGCGGCCTGAGCGTATCGGGTGCCTGACGCGCCTGTTGACGCAGCGTCGGCGCGGGCCGTGGCGCATTTTTTGGCGCGGCCGATTTTTGTGCTTGATTTTCGTCCGACAGGCTCCAAAATTCGAATCGTTATCAACAATTCGAAAGGAGGTGATCCAGTGTCGAGTGAGAATGGATGGCGGGAATTGCCTGCCGATCACGTGACGGTGGGGCAGCCTCTGCCGGTTTCGTGAGACGCGTGAATCGATTGATTCAAAAAGGGCATTCAACCGCCCGCTTCTCGCGGAGGGCCGCCAATCTGGCGGCCCTTTCGCTTTTTTGGGATGGCGTCTGGAGGCGCCTGCCGGGGTACCTCTTGAGAGGTGCCTCTGCCGGGCATGACAGCTTCAGCCGGTGCGACCTGCGGCGCGCTCAGAGCGATGCGCCGGCTGCTTTCATCCGTTCCTGGAAAACCTCTTGCAAGCGGGTCAGGAAGGCGCGCACGGCCGGATTGGCACGGCGGCTTTCCGGCCAGAGCGCGGTGATTTTGTGCCGCTCAACGGCGAAGTCGGACAGCACCGGTACGAGATCGCCCCGCGCCACATAGGGCGCCGCCAAAAAGGTCGCGCTGAGGCCGATCCCGCCGCGGGCGGCGGGCCGCGCTTGCGCGGGCGCGCCGTTTGCGCCAGTCCTCGGCGATGGCTTTTCCGTCCCCGCCTTTGCGATGACCTTGCTCTTTGCCGGCTTATGGGGCGCTGCTGCCGGCAGCGGCCTCCTCCTCGGCGCGCTGGCGGGCTATTTCCTTCGCCTTCCCCAGCGCCTCATCGCCGGGGCGCTCGCCTTCGGCGCCGGCGTCCTCATTTCCGCGCTCGCCTTCGAGCTTCTCGACGAGGCCTTTCAGCGGGCGGGCGTCCTGCATGTCGCCGCCGGCTTCATGGCGGGCGCCGTCTTCTTCACGCTGGCCAACCGTCTTCTCTCCGCCGTCGGCGCCCGTCAGCGCGGCCGCGATACGCGCAGGGCCGCCGCCGCCGAGGAGAGCCAGGGCGCGGCGCTCGCCGTCGGCGCGCTGATGGACGGCATTCCCGAATCCATCGTCATCGGGCTCGGCATGCTGGAAGGCGGCACGGTCAGCATCGTCACCGTCATCGCCGTCTTCCTGTCGAACCTTCCCGAAGGTCTGTCGGGCGCCTCCTCGATGCGGAGCGCCGGGCATTCGGCCGGCCGCATCTTTGCGATCTGGGGCGGGCTCGTCTGCGTGACGGGGATCGCCGCCATCGCCGGCTACGGGCTCTTCTCGCATCTTTCCCCGATCTGGCTCGCCATCGCGAGCGCGGTTGGCGCGGGGGCGATCCTGGCGATGCTGGTCGACACGATGATCCCGGAAGCCTTCGCGGAAGACCACGATTATGCCGGCGTCATCACCGCTTTCGGCTTCGTGCTTTCCTTCGTTCTGTCCAAGAGCTTCGGCTGAGAGACAATCGGCAGGTGAAGCCGGCGGCCGGGCGCCCTATCTAGGCGGTGCCAGACAACCGGAATTCGAACATGCCTGCTGATCCGCCGCGCGACACCCCGAACGATCCGCGCATTCGCGCAAGCGAGCCCGTGCGGGACCGGGACGAGGAGCGCAACCGCTTTTCCGGCCGTGCGGCGCGCTATGCGCGCGTCGGCGCCGGCGTCGGTGGCATCGCCGCCAAGATGATCGGCTCGCGCGCCTTCGGCGTGGAGATCGACCGAAGCCGCAACGCGGCCGATCTCGCGCGCGCCCTCGGCGGCCTGAAGGGCCCGATCATGAAGGTGGCGCAGCTTCTTGCCACCATCCCCGACGTGCTGCCGCCCGAATACACCGCCGAACTGGCGCAGCTGCAGTCGGATGCGCCGCCGATGGGCTGGGCCTTCGTCAAGCGGCGCATGACCGCCGAGCTCGGCGCCGGCTGGCAGAAGCGCTTCGCCGAATTCGAGCACGAGCCGGCCGCGGCCGCCTCGCTCGGCCAGGTGCACCGGGCAAGGGCCGAGGACGGCACGCTGCTTGCCTGCAAGCTGCAATATCCGGAGATGGCGAGCGCGGTGGAGGCCGATCTCGGGCAGCTCGGGATGATCTTCGCGCTGCACCGGCGCATGGATCCGGCGATCGACACGCGCGAAATGGCCGAGGAGATCGCCGCAAGGGTGCGCGAGGAGCTCGATTACGAGCGCGAGGCCGGGCATATGGCACTCTATGGCGCGATCCTCGCCGATGAACCGCGGGTGCGGGTCCCCGAGCTCAGGCCGGAGCTTTCCACGCGGCGCCTGCTCACCATGAACTGGCTTCAGGGCGAGCGGCTTCTTGCCTACAAGGACCATTCGCTGGAGGAGCGCAATTTCATCGCCTCGGCGATGTTCCGGGCGTGGTGGCACCCGTTCAGCCATTTCGCCGTCATCCATGGCGATCCGCATCTCGGCAACTACACCGTCTTCGAGGAAGACGGCCGGCCGGGCGGCATCAACCTTCTCGATTACGGCTGCGTGCGCATCTTCCCGCCGGGTTTCGTGGAGGGGGTGATCGAGCTTTATCGCGGCCTGCAGGAAGACGACCGGGCGCGCATCGTCGCCGCCTATGAGACCTGGGGCTTCCGGGGCCTTTCCAACGAGCTGATCGACATCCTCAACATCTGGGCGCGCTTCATCTACGGCCCGCTCCTAGAGGACCGGGTGCGGGCAATCGCCGACGGAGTCTCTCCGGCGCAGTACGGGCGGGGCGAGGCCTACCGCGTGCATCAGGCGCTGAAGGAAAAGGGGCCGGTGACGGTGCCGCGCGAATTCGTTTTCATGGATCGTGCGGCGATCGGGCTCGGCGGCGTCTTCCTGCATCTGCGGGCCGAGATGAACTTCTATCGCCTGTTCAACGAGGAGATCGAGGGGTTCGACTATCAGCAGGTGGCGGAGCGGCAGGCGAGCGCGATCAAGGCCGCGGGACTGCCCGCGCAAGAATTCGGATCGAATCGCGACAAGCGGCATTAATGCAGCAACGCGTATTTGAAACCGGAGACTCATTGTGAAGTCAGGAAAGATCGTCGCCGCCGCCCTCCTCGCCGGAACCGCATTCCTTGCCGGCTGCCAGACCGGCGGAGGCGGGAGAGAGATCGCTTCGCCCGTGGAAGGCCGCTGGGCTTCCAGCGACGGCGTCTTCGTCTCGACCTTCCGCCGCGGCTCCATGACCACGGCCGACGCGCAGACCGGGGCGCAGCTCGCCAACGGCAGCTATCAGATGACCGGCCCCTCGACCGTGGAAATCAGCTGGTATTCGATCGCCACCAACCAGCAGCGCGCGGCGACATGCACGCTGGTCACGCCTTCCAGCATGAGCTGCAGCCAGCCCGGCGCCTCCTTTACCCTCAACCGGGTCGGCTGAGCCCCCGCACAGCCCTTCCGCATGCGGCCATTTTCGGGCCGCATGCGGCATTTCGGGGCCGGGGTGGCGTTGCCCTCATTGGAACCGGCGTGGTAAAGGCGCGACCAAGACGTCCCGCCAATAGACGCAAGGGCTTGATTGATGGCTGAAAAGGCGACCACCCTGGAAGGTGCTGCAACCGATTTCGAGCAGCACGAAAAGACTTACGACACCTTCCTGTCGCTCACCATTCTCGGCATCATCCATGTGGTGTCGATCGTCATGATCATCGCGATCTTCGGGCTTGCCGGCGCTCTGTGGCTCGGCTCGATCGCCCTGGCGCTGACGCTGACGACGCTCATGATGGGCCTTTTCATGCGCGGCAACTGGAAGCCGGCGATCTTTTCTTTCGCCGTGACGCTCCTCTTCTTCCTGATTGCCGTCTGAGCAGGCACCCACAAAATGCGTATCGCAGTCCTCAAGGAGCCGAGGGGAGATGAACCGCGGGTCGCGGCAACTCCCGAAACGGTAAAGAAATTCTCCGGCCTCGGCGCACAGGTCGCCGTGGAATCGGGCGCGGGCGCGCGCTCTTCCATCTCCGACGAAGCCTATAAGGAAGCCGGCGCCGAAATTTCGGCGAACCGCGAGGCTGCGCTGAACGGCGCCGATATCGTGCTGGCCGTGCGCCGGCCGGAAGATCTCAGCGGCGTGCCGAGCGGGGCTGCCGTCGTGGCGCTCATGGATCCCTACGGCAACGAGGACGAGCTGAAGAAGCTCGCCGATGCGGGCCTTTCGGCTTTCTCGCTGGAGCTCATCCCGCGCATCACCCGCGCGCAGTCGATGGACGTGCTTTCCTCGCAGGCGAACCTTGCCGGCTACCGCGCCGTGATCGAGGCCGCGGAGGCCTATGGACGCGCCTTCCCAATGATGATGACCGCCGCCGGTACCGTGCCGGCCGCCCGCGTCTTCGTCATGGGCGCCGGCGTGGCCGGCCTGCAGGCGATCGCGACGGCCAAGCGTCTCGGCGCCGTCGTCACCGCGACCGACGTCCGGCCCGCGGCGAAGGAGCAGGTCGAGTCGCTCGGCGGCAAGTTCGTCGCCGTCGAGGACGAAGAGTTCAAGGCGGCCGAGACGGCCGGCGGCTACGCCAAGGAAATGTCGGCGGAGTACCGGGCCAAGCAGGCCGATCTGGTGCGCGAGCACATCGCCAAGCAGGACATCGTCATTACCACGGCCCTGATCCCCGGCCGGCCGGCGCCGAAGCTCGTCGATGCGGAGATGGTGAAGTCGATGAAGGACGGCTCCGTCGTCGTCGACCTCGCGGTGGAGCGCGGCGGCAACGTGGAGGGCGTGGAAGCCGACACCTCGGTGGTGAAGGACAACGTCACCCTGATCGGCATCGTCAACATGGCCGGCCAGATCGCGGCATCCGCATCGGCGCTGCTTGCCCGCAACATCTACGCCTTCGTCGAGCCGATGATCGACAAGGAGACGAAGAGCTTCAAGCCGAACCGCGAAGACCAGATCGTGGCGGCGACGCTTCTCACCCATGGCGGTGCCCTGGCGCACCCGCAGTTTGGCGGCGCGCCGGCTCCGGCCGAAACGCCCGCAGAGGAAAAGGGAGCATAAGATGGCGGACGAAACCGTCAGACAGGCCGTCGAGCAGGCGCGCTCCGCCGCCGAGGCGGCCAGGGAAGCGGCCTCACAGGCCCTCAACGCGCTCGGCGGCGAGGGCGGCGATGCCGCGGGCGCCGTCGCCCATGCGGCCTCCGGCGGCGTGATCGATCCCTTCGTCTTCCGCCTGTCGATCTTCGTGCTGGCGATCTTCGTCGGCTACTATGTCGTCTGGTCGGTGACGCCGGCGCTGCACACGCCGCTGATGTCGGTGACGAACGCGATCTCCTCGGTCATCATCGTCGGCGCGCTCCTTGCCGTCGGCGTCGATCTCGTGGGCGAGGGAACCGGCGTTGCGCGCTGGTTCGGCTTCTTCGCGGTCATCCTTGCCAGCATCAACATCTTCGGCGGCTTCCTCGTCACGCATCGCATGCTGTCGATGTACAAGCGGAAAGAGAAATAGGATGAGCCTTCTGCCGAACAGCGCAGCGGCTGCGGCCGCTGCTGAGGGGGCGCGCGTCTGATGTCGGCCAGCCTCACCGCCTTTCTCTATCTCGTCTCCGGCGTCCTGTTCATTCTGGCGCTGAGGGGGCTTTCGCATCCCGAAACGAGCCGCCAGGGCAACCAGTTCGGCATGGCCGGCATGGTCATCGCCGTGCTGACGACGCTGATCGGGCATCCGCCTTCCGGCTTCGGCTCCTGGGGCCTGATCATTCTCGCCATCGGTATTGGTGGCGGCATCGGCGCGTTGATCGCCAAGCGCATCGCCATGACGGCGATGCCGCAGCTCGTCGCCGCCTTCCATTCGCTGGTGGGCCTGGCCGCCGTTCTCGTGGCGGCAGCGGCGCTCTATGCGCCGGAAGCCTTCGGGATCGGCACCGTCAGCGATATCCACGGGGCGAGCCTCATCGAGATGTCGCTCGGCGTGGCGATCGGCGCGGTGACCTTTACCGGTTCGATCATCGCCTTCCTGAAACTCGACGGGCGCATGAGCGGCAAGCCGATCATGCTGCCGGCCCGGCATGCCATCAATATCGGCCTTGCCGCGGCTCTCCTCATCCTCATCATCGTGTTCACGGCGAGCGAGGCGCATGCCGCCTTCTGGCTGATCACGCTGGTCAGTCTGGCGCTCGGCGTTCTCATTATCGTCCCGATCGGCGGCGCCGACATGCCGGTGGTGGTGTCGATGCTCAACTCCTATTCGGGCTGGGCGGCGGCGGGCATCGGCTTCACGCTGGGCAATACCGCGCTCATCATCACGGGCGCGTTGGTCGGCTCCTCGGGCGCCATCCTCTCCTACATCATGTGCAAGGGGATGAACCGGTCCTTCATCTCCGTCATCCTCGGCGGCTTCGGCGGCGAGACGACGGCAGCGGCGGGCGGCGACGACGACCGGCCGGTGAAGCAGGGCTCAGCCGAGGATGCGGCCTTCCTGATGAAGAACGCCTCCAAGGTCATCATCGTGCCGGGCTACGGCATGGCCGTGGCGCAGGCGCAGCATGCGCTGCACGAGATGGCCAACATGCTGAAGAAGAACGGCGTCGAAGTGAAGTACGCCATCCACCCGGTGGCGGGACGCATGCCGGGGCACATGAACGTGCTCCTGGCCGAGGCGAACGTGCCCTATGACGAGGTCTTCGAGCTGGAGGACATCAACTCTGAGTTCGCGCAGGCCGACGTCGCCTATGTCATCGGGGCCAACGACGTGACCAATCCGGCGGCGCGCGACGATCCGCAGTCGCCGATCTACGGCATGCCGATCCTGGACGTCGACAAGGCCGGCACGGTGCTCTTCGTGAAGCGCTCCATGTCGTCCGGCTATGCCGGCATCCAGAACGAGCTGTTCTTCCTCGACAAGACGATGATGCTCTTCGGCGATGCCAAGAAGATGACCGAAGAGATCGTCAAGTCGCTCGACTAGAACGGGCTGCACCCTTTCGAGATCACGAGCCCGGCCCCTGCGGCCGGGCTTTTTCGTATCTGCGTTGGCTTTGGACCGCGGTGCTCCGAAGTGCGATCGCTAGGTATTTCATACTTATACTTGATAATACACAGTGTTTAGTGAAGTAATATTGAATATTAACAGGTTAATGATAATAATATTATTGACATATGAAATATTTTTGTCTCAATAGTGTCAAAAGGCCGCAATGGCCAAGTCTAGGGGGGCTTAGACATGACGGTGAGAACAAAGGGCGCTCCGTCCGATGCGGGGTGGAGGCCGGCTCTCGCCGCCGCCCTGGCGGGCGGCGCGATCGGCCTTGCGGCGTTGCTTGGGCCGGAGCTTGCGGGGGCGGATGAAACGCCTTCCGGTGAACAGCATCAGGACGAGGGCGAGCCGGCACTGGCGCAGGAAGAGGGCCACGCGCACGATGCCAGCGAGGCCATGCACGACAACTATATCTTCGGGCGGCCAGCCGAGCCGAGCGAAACGTGGCTGATCTCCATCGGCGGGCGCATCTACGACAATTGGTGGATGGCGCTGAACCGCGACGCGCCGGAGGAGACGCATCCGGGGTGGCCTTCGTCCAACACGCAGAAGGCCGGCGACGTGACCTGGCGCTGCTCGGCCTGCCACGGATGGGACTATCTCGGGGCGGACGGGCAGCACGGCAGCGATGACTACCGCACGGGCGTCGGCGGCGTGCGCACGGCCGAGGGCAGGGCGCTGGAGGAGATCGCGACCATCCTGCGCGACGAGCGCCACCGTTATTCGGAGGCGATGATCTCAGACGGCGAGGCGCTCTGGCTCGCCCGCTTCCTGAGCCGCGGCCAGCACGAGGCCGATGCCCTCATCGACAAAGCGAGCGGGCGCGCCCTGGGCGATCCCCAGCGCGGCAAGGAGATATTCCAGAATATCTGTGCGGCGTGCCACGGCTACGACGGCACCGCGCTGGACTGGGGCGAGGGGACCGCGCACGCGCATGTCGGCACGGAGGCGAACGGCAATCCGTGGGAGGTGCTGCATAAGATCCGCAACGGCAATCCGGGGCACGAAATGATCTCGCTGCGGGCCTTCACCATCGAGGACGCGGTCAGCGTCCTCACCTACGCGCAGAGCCTGCCTCGATAGGGCATTCGTCAGAGACAGCCGCCCGGACGCGCCTGCGCGCCTCCGGGCAGGCGTGACGGTTTGCGATCTCGGCCCTCGGACCGACCGTGCCGTTGCTGCCGGGGATAAGCGGCGGGACCTGGCCGTTTCGCGGATCCCTTCTCGCCGATCCCGACCAGCGGCGGGCGATGGAATGCGGTTGCCTTTCCGGCTGCGAGGCCCTCCGACGGAGCGCCTACATTCGGAGCGACGGCCAAGCCGGTTTGGGTCCGGAAGGGCCTTGAACGAAGGCGGGCCAGGGGAAGCATCCTTGCGGGAATGTTTGCCGGCCAAGAATGGGCCGGAAGCTTGCAGGCACTACCCGCGCACCACATGCGGTCCACGGCCGCGCCCCGGCGTCGCTTTCTCGGTCCGCATGCCTCAATTTTCAGCGTTCAAGCTCTTGGTATGTGGACCAAGTTTGGCGATAAAGCCCACCGGAATGGGGCAAGGCGGATTTCATATGCGTCGTGAAGTCGAGAGGGAGCGCTGGCTCCCGGCACCGTCATGAGAATGGCCGGCATGGGAGCGCGCCCGTGCAACTGACGAACGCGCTGCTGCTCGTGCTCGAGCTTCTGCTCTACTTCACCGTGATGGCCGGGCTTTTCCGGCTTCGCCACCGCCTCGGCATTGGCATTTTCTTCTGCGCCCTCGGCGTGATGCATTTCCTCGAGACCTATCTCGCGGCGATCCTCTATATCCCCTTCTTCATGGGTTCGGCGATCTCCCCGGGATCCACGATCCTGTTCTCGGGCAAACTCGTCATGCTGCTCCTCCTCTATATCCGGGAGGACGCGCAGACGGTGCGGCAGCCGATCTACGGACTTCTGATCGGCAATTTCCTCACCGTCGCCCTCGTCTTCATGGCGCGCGCCCATTTCGTTTCCATCACCGCCGGGCGCGTGCCCGACTACTCCTTCATGGACGAGATGGGCGGGCTGATGGTGTGGGGGACGCTGCTCCTCTACGTCGACAGCATCCTCATCATTCTGCTCTACGAGAGGCTTGGACCGTGGCTCAGGCGCTTCCAGGCGCTTCGTCTGTGCATCGCCGCCATGGTCATCCTCAGTTTCGACCAGGTCGGCTTCTGGCTCGCGTTGCACCTTGTCATCGGGGCCCCGGTGGAGGTGCTCGTCGGCGGCTGGGCCGCCAAGATGGTCGCGGCGTGCTGCTATGGTGTGCTTGTCTGGGGTTATCTGCGCTATGTGGAGCGCGCTCCGCTCACCATTCCGCGTCCCCAGCGGATTTCCGACATCTTCGACCTCCTCACCTACCGCGAAAAGTACGAGGACCTTCTGCAGAGCGTCGGGCGTGACAAGCTCACAGGCGCGTATGACCGCAGCCGCCTGCCGCTGGAGGAGGACCGCAGCTCGAGCCTGTTCGGCCGGCAGCAGCGGCCCTTCTCGCTTCTCGTGGTCGACATCGACCGGTTCAAGAGCATCAACGACGATTTCGGCCATGCGGCGGGCGACGAGGTGCTGCGCCAGGTGGCGGCGGCGATGCAGAGCGTCCTGCGCAAGGAGGACCGGCTCATCCGCTACGGTGGCGACGAGTTCGTGGTCTGCTGTTCGGGTCTCGACGGGCGGGAAGCGGGGGCGCTTTCGGAGCGGATCGCCGGGCGCATCGCGGCGCTGCAGGTCGAGCGCGTCAGCCGGCCGGTGACGGCGAGCATCGGCACGGCGACCGCACCCGACGACGGTGTCAGTTTCGACGAATTGTTCGCGCAGGCCGATCACAGGCTCTACGAGGAGAAGAAGCGGCGGCATGCTGGCGATCCGGGCAGCGGTGCCAGCGGCAATCCGCTGAGCTTCCAGCCCGTCTGAGGCAGACGGGAGCGGCCGCTCAGACTTTTGAGGCCGGCTCGAAGGTGTGGACGTGATTGTCCCAGCGAAAGCCGGGATGCGCCTCGCTCCGCCCGCCAATCTCCGCGAGGGTGCCGTCGCCGCGCGTGGCGAGGAAGGTGGAGGCACCGGAGGCGGTGATCCCGCAGGAATCGGGGATCGGCGCCGCCTCGATGAGGTTGCCCGACAGGTCCCAGACGAGGATGCGGTTGCCGCGCGGCGCCGATGTCGCCACCCGCAGGCCGTCGGCGCTGACGGCGACGTCGCCAATGTAGTTGCGCATTGTCGCCTGTACCGCTTCGGGAGCGGAGAACAGGGCAACGTCCCCCTCTTTTCCGAGCCGGCCGACGAGCGGCGGGGTCTGCGTTGCCGGGCCCTCCGACTGGCAGCCGATCCAGATGTCGTCGTTGGCGTCGACGCCCATGTGGCGGATGGAAAGGTCGCGGCTTCCCGCCGGCGTGCGGAAGGTCGCCAGGATCTCGCCGTGGGCAGGATCGATGAGGCAGAGATTGGAATCCAGACGCGACAGGTTGAGCTTGCGCCGGCCCGTCGCCGGATGGGTCTCCACGCCGCCATTGGCGACGATGAGGCGGCGGGCGGACAGGAAGACGAGCTCGTGCGGGCCGATGCCGCCGGAGAAGAACTCGCCGATGCGCCGGTACCCGGCAGCCGGATCGTAGATGCCGACGATGCCTCTCGCGCCGTCGAAATCGTTCTCCGTCGCATAAAGGAGCCGGCCGTCCGGCGAGAAGGTGCCGTGGCCGTAGAAATGGCGCCCCTCGGGCGATGAAAAGATCTGCGGCTCGCTCTGCCGGGTCAGGTCGAAGGCGGCCGCGAAGGTGCCGGGACGGCGGGCGAAGACGACGGCGCTCCGCCGATCGGGCGACAGCGCCACGTCGTGTCCGCGCGCCGGCAGGCGATAGGTGAAGCGCACGCCGCCGGAAAGGCCGAAGACGGCAAGGCCGTAACTGCCGTCCGGGAGCTGGCAGGTGGAGGCAAAGAGCTCCTCGCGCGCGCCGGAAAGGCCGAGCGCACGGGCCGGCATCGGCGCCAGCGCGATCGCCGTGCCGAAGAGAAAGGTGCGGCGATCAATCTCCATCGAGCGCATTGAATCCCAGCTGGATGCCGAGGCCCTGCGGCAGGGCGGTGGCGACGAGGTCGCGCACATTGCGCAGGGTGAAGGCGGCGCGCATGAGCTCGGCGCGTTGCTTCTCGTCGCGCACGGCCTCGGTGAAGGGGGAAGAGGCGCCGGCAAGGGCACTCTCCACATTGGCGATCTCGAAGGCGAGGGAATCGCTCACCCAGCGCTGCTGTTCGGCGAGGGCAGGCTTGAAGTCGGCCACGGCCAGCATGTCGCCGATGCCGGCAACGAGGCTCGAAGCATGGGCGGTCGTCAGGTCGCTGCGCCAGAAGATGGCGCGTTTGGGATGGGCCGTCTCGGCGCTTTCGCCGAGTGCCCTGCCGAGCGAATTGTCCTTCAAGAGCTCGATCGTCGCGCCGGCATTGTTGAGAAGGTCCTCCGCGGCTTCGCCGTGGTCGCGGTAAGCGGGATTTTGAGGGCCCGGTTCGGTGAAGATCGCGGGAAAGGGGGCGCCCTCGGCGAAAGCTTCCTGCAGATTAAGGGCAATGCGCGAAAGGTTGCCGCCGATCGCCGATCCATAGCGGCAGCGGAAGTCGGCACCCGGCGCGGCGAGCGCCTCGGCATCCGTGCCGAAGAGGACGAATTCCAGCGCCCCGAGGCCCTGCAGCGCGACGCTCTTGCCGGCGAGAGAAGCCGCTTCGGTCGCCGTCTCGTCCTTTTCGGCCAGAAGCCCCTGTACCTGGCGCAGGCCGATGCCGCGCGGGTCGGGCCAGAAATGAAAGCGCTCCAGCCGGTGATCTTCCACAAAGGGCGCAAGGCGCAGAAAGCGCAGGCGCGCCCAGCCACGCACGACCTCGCCGAAGGCGCCGCGGGCGCCTTCAAGGCTCGCTCCGGACGGCTCCTCGCAAAGCCCGTCGAGCGCGTTCGCCAGCGCCAGCGTCTCCTGGCGGAGCTCCGCGATCTGCGGGCGGATGTAGTCGTCCAGCACCCGCCGGTCCGCGGCGGCGACGGCGCTCTCGTCGATCGCCTGCGCCAGAGCCGGCGCAGAGGCGAATGCCGCGCCGGCCGCGATGAGGAGGGGGAGGATAAGGCGACGCATCAAAGCGACTCCACGAAACGAATGAGGGCGGCGCGGTCTTCCGGCGGCAGGTCGGTGACGGCGTCGCGCGCGGCCTCTGCCTCGCCCCCATGCCAGAGGATCGCCTCCAGGATGCTGCGGGCGCGCCCGTCATGCAGATAGAGGGTGTGGTCGCTGACCTGTTTCGTCAGGCCGATCCCCCAGAGCGGTGCGGTGCGCCATTCGCGCCCATCGGCAAGGCCCTGCGGGCGATGATCGGCAAGGCCTTCGCCCATGTCGTGGAGGAGAACGTCCGTATAGGGCCAGATGAGCTGGCGGCGAAGCGCCGGCGGAACCGCCTCGGTGTCCATCGTGACGTATTTCGGCGTGTGGCAGGAGGTGCAGCCGAGGGCATAGAAGACCTCCTTGCCACGCAGCACTTCCTTGTCGTCCACATCCCTGCGTGCCGGCACGGCGAGATGGCGGGCGTAGAAATCGACAAGCGCCAGGAGGTCGTCGGGCACTTCGTGCTCGCCTTCCCCGGCGCCGATCGGGGCGGCGAGGCAGGCTTCCTGATTTTCCGTGCAGTCGCCGCGCGGCTCCGGCACGACCGAGGTATCGAGGCCCATATCGGTTGCAAAGGCGAAGGAGCTCTGCTGCAGGATGGTCGGCTGGATCGCCTTCCAGCCGAACCGACCGATCGCGGCCTTGCCGGTCGCAAGGTCGATATGGCGGTTGGCCTTGCCGGAGATGCCGTCGCCATCGGCATCGTCCGGGTCGGCCTTGGCCATGATGTCGTTGTCGTGGATCGCCTCGATGAGGCCGAGACCGATCATCTGCGGGGCGATGCGCGGCGAGATCATCGTGTCGGGGTGGAGCGGCCCGTAGGCAAGGTCCTCGATCGTGTAGGTCGGCTTGCGGAGCGTGGCGGTCTCGCCCCCCGAGAGCGGCACCTCGATCTCTTCGTAATCGATGCGGATGCGCCCCTCGCGGGCGACGCCGCCGACGGCGAAATCCTGCAGCTGGGCGCCGTAGGTCGGCTCGGGGATCACCTGCTCGGAGGAGGTCTGCGGCTCTTCGGCCGTGCCTTCCAGCGCCGGCACCGACAGGCCGATCAGGAAGGAGACGGCGTCGTTGTCGTCCGGGCCCGGCGGATGGCCGCGCCCGTCCTTCAGATGGCAGCGCTGGCAGCCGCGGGCGTTGTAGAGCGGCCCGAGCCCGTCGGAAGACCTGGTGGAGGAAGGGGCCGCCACCCAGAGCTTCCTGAAGACGCCGTTGCCGATGGAAAAACGGGAGCGGCCCTCGAAGGAAAGGTTCGCGGCCGGCTGGGAGAAGGCGTCCCGGTCGAAGCGCTCCACGGAGGTCGCGCCGCCGGGCAGTTTCTCAAAACGCTCCGGCTTGGAGAAATCGTCGGTCGGCTCAACGACGGCGCGCGCCCGCTTGAGGAAGGCGGCGTCGAGATCGGGCCGTTCCGGCGGCCCTGCATCCGCAGCGAGGGCGAGGCCGGAGGCGAGGGCCGAGGCGGCGAGGATGGCCCCGCGAAAGAAGGGAAGAAGTTTCATTGCACCTGAAATGATGACCGGGCGGCAAGGCGCCGCCCGGCTTTCATGGACCTGTTCTTACTGAAAGACCGCGTCCGGATTGTCGAGGCTGTCGGAGCCTTCCAGCGAGATGCTGCCGAGATCGAGCGCGGCGATGGCCCGCTCGATCGACTGCGTCTGCGCCACCAGACCGTCGATGGCGGCCTGGACGACGGCATTGCCCTCGTCGTTGCCCTCGCCGATCATCTGGTCGTAGGCCTCGCCGCCCTCGGCGCGATCCTTCATCCTCTGCATCGCGGCCATGGTCTCGTCGAGGCGCTTGACCAGCTCCTCATGGACCTCGGGCGCGGCGGCCTTGACGAGGTCGGCCGGGCTCGGGCCCTCGACGACCTTGCCGTCCGGACCCTCATAGCGTCCGAGGTAGACGTTCCGCACGCCCTTGGCGTCGTAGTAGTGCGAGTTGTGCGTGTTGTCGGAGAAGCAGTCGTGCTCTTCCTCCGGATCGTGGAGGATGAGGCCGAGCTTCATGCGCTCGCCGGCGAGCTCGCCATAGGAAAGCGAGCCCATGCCGGTGAAGATGGCGACGAGCCCTTCCTTGGGGTCGCCTTCCAGAAGGCCCGTGCGGGCCTCTCCACCCTCCTGCCAGTTCTCCGCCATTTCCTGCAGATCGGAGACGAGGAGCTCGGAAGCGGCCTTCAGATACTCGGCGCGCCGCTCGCAATTGCCGCCCGTGCAGTTCTCGGTGGAGAAGTCCGTCCAGGGCCGCTCGCCGGCGCCTGCATCGGTGCCGTTGAGATCCTGGCCCCAGAGGAGGAACTCGATGGCGTGGTAGCCGGAGGCGACATTAGCCTCGACCCCGCCGACCTCGTGCAGCGTCGTGGAGATCAGCTCGGGCGTGATCTTCTCCGCATCGATGGCCACGCCGCCGACGGAGGTCTGCGGGTTGGCGATGATGTCGGCGGTGTAGAAGGCGTTCTCGTCCGATTCGGAGCCGTAGCCGCCGGCGACGTAGTCGATCAGGCCCTCGTCGAGCGGCCAGGCGTTCACCCGGCCTTCCCATTCGTCCACGATGGGGTTGCCGAAGCGGTAGACCTCGGTCTGCTGGTAGGGCACGCGGGCGGCAAGCCAGGCCTGCCTCGCGGCCTTCAGGCTCGCCTCGCTCGGCGCGTCGATGAGCTTGTCGATCGCCGTGTCGAGCTCCTTCGCGGTGGCGAGGGAATCGGCATAGCCGGCCGCCGCGATATCGGCGTAGGTCGCGAGGACGGCCGTGGCGTCAGGCGTATCGGCACGGGCAAACCCCGCTGCCGATGCCAGTGTCAGGCCGCTTGCGACCAGTATTCTTCCGATCATGTCGATCTCCGTCTGAGTTCAAGGGTCAGTGAGAGGGCCATGGATGACCTAATGATATGTGCGGGGCAGGGGCGTCTCCACCAATCCCCGCACGACTTCGCAGGGCACCGGCATCAGCCGCTGGCCCTGCGAATCCAGGACGGAGGCGAAGCTGAGCGCCGCCTCCAGAGGTTCGCTGCGATCGGCGAATCCGCAGAAACGGCCGAGGCAGAATTCGAGGCAGGTGCTGTCCTGGTTCTGGCACGCCGAGATCATGGAAACGGCCAGGCACTCGTCGCGGCAGATATGCGGACAGCCCGAAGCGAAGCAGCGGATGGGATCGCTGCGCCACAGGAAGATGGAGCGCACCCAGTAGGCAAGCTGGGTGACGGAGGTGCGGGCCCGTGAATCGCCGACACGCTGGGCGAAGAGGTTCCAGGCCTCGCTCCAGTGTTCGATCTCGCCGGTCTGATAGCCGGCGACCCAGAGGCGAAAGCCGTTGACCACCAGCTGTTCGGCCGGCCGATCGAGATAGCCGCAATATCCGGCGAAGGGACAGGCGTTCATGGCCTGCACCATCTGCCACGGCGGGAGCCGATAACGCCCGCATTCCGGCCGGTCGGGAGATGAGGCGCCGCAGCATGAGGCGCGGCGAGAGACAAAAGTAACCGCGGCGCGGCGGCCACGGCGGGATACTCTACAGACATGAAGTCCTCCAATCGAAAGGGTTCAAGGCCCTGACATCAAAGGAAAGCTGCAGCTGTTGCTGTAGCGGCGCGGAGCCAAGCAGAACGCCCAGGGCAGGTCAAACACTATGTTCTGGAGCCGTTCTAAGGAGCTGCGCGCGCTGGGCTTTCGCGCCGTTCGCGGGAGAAAAGAGGGGGCGGCGCGGACGCGCCCGCCGAGCCGGGCCGGAGCGGCAGCCCGGCGGGATTAGGCGTTTGTTAAGACTAACGGACGTGGTTAACCCGCATGGTTAAGTCCTTCTTAAACAATGGTCTGTAGTTCTTTCAGCGTTGAACGGCTTCCCCGCTTTCCGCGTGCCGCAAACGAGATGAGGACGACCATGCTGAACCGTGCCATCATGGCGCTCGCTGCCAGCGTCACGGCCTTGACCGCGGCGCCGGCAGCCTACGCCGCCGACCTTCTTCCCCCGATCGTGCAGCCGGAGCCCCTGCCGGTTCCGCCTTCCTTCGGCGGCTGGTATCTGCGCGGCGACATCGGCATCACCAACCAGGGCGTCGACGACCTGCACAATGCGGTGCTCGATTCGGCGGCTTCCTGGGAGTACGTGAACGATCCGAGCTTCGACAGCGGCGGCCTCGTCAATGTCGGCGTCGGCTACCAGTTCAATTCCTGGGCGCGCGTCGACCTGACCGGCCAGTATCGCGGCAAGACGAGCTTCCACGCCTTCGACCGCTACGACACCAACGGCAACGGCTACCTGCCGACCGACACCGACAATGGCACGAACCAGTACACGGCGATGAAGTCGGAGTGGCTGTTCCTCGCCAACGCCTATTTCGACCTCGGCACCTGGAACGGCATCTCGCCCTATGTCGGCGCGGGTATCGGCGCATCGCGCAACACCATCCACGGCATCACCGACATCAACGACCGCACGGGCGGCGGCGGCTATGGCGGCGAGCACAGCGAGTGGAACCTCGCCTGGGCGCTGCATGCGGGCGTCGCCTACCAGATGACGCAGAATCTCGCCATCGACCTCGGCTACTCCTATGTCAGCCTCGGCGATGCGAGCTCGGGCGACATCGTCGACTTCAACGGCAACAGCACGATCTACAACCCGGCCGAGTTCGAGGATCTCTACTCGCACGATATCAAGCTGGGCATGCGCTACACCTTCGGCGGCCCCTCCATGCCGGCCATGCCCTCCTACGGAGAGCCGGCCTACGGAGCGCCGGTGGCGGCGGCCTACTAAGCGCAACATCTCTCTCTGCCTGGAGCGGGCCGGCATCAGCCGGCCCGTTCTGGTTTTGGGGAAGGGGGTTTTGGGGGGCGCTCGGGTGGGCAGCGCGGAGGGCTGCAGCGGGCACCTGAGGTGTCTGCCGAAACGTCGCAGTTGCACGCCGGGCCGAACTTCTCTAAACGCGGCGGCGGGACACTCCGCCCCAACGCGGAGCGCCTATCTGAAAGGGTAGACTGACATGAGCATGACTCCGCAGCCGGCAACGCGCCCGGCCAATCCCCGCTTTTCCTCCGGACCCACCGCCAAGCGCCCAGGCTGGACGCTTGAAGCGCTTTCCGATGCCTTTCTCGGCCGCTCGCACCGCTCCAAGGGCGGCAAGGCCAAGCTGAAGAAGGCGATCGAGGACACCCGCGACATTCTCGGCGTGCCGGCCGACTACAAGATCGGCATCGTGCCCGCCTCCGATACCGGCGCCGTGGAAATGGCGCTGTGGTCGATGCTCGGCGCGCGCGGCGTCGACGTGCTCGCCTGGGAGAGCTTCGGCTCCGGCTGGGTGACCGACATCGTCAAGCAGCTGAAGCTGAAGGACGTGCGCGTTCTGGAAGCCGGCTATGGCGAGCTTCCCGATCTCGGCGAGGTCGATTTTTCCCGCGACGTGATCTTCACCTGGAACGGCACGACCTCCGGCGTGAAGGTGCCGGACGGGGAGTGGATCCCGGCGGGCCGCGAAGGCCTGACGATCTGCGACGCGACCTCCGCCGCCTTTGCCCAGAACCTTGCCTTCGACAAGCTCGATGTCGTCACCTTCTCCTGGCAGAAGGTGCTCGGCGGCGAGGCGCAGCACGGCATGCTGGTGCTGTCGCCGCGGGCCGTGGAGCGGCTGGAAAGCTACGCGCCCGCCTGGCCGCTGCCGAAGATCTTCCGCATGACGAAGGGCGGCAAGCTCAACGCCGAGATTTTTGAAGGCGCGACGATCAACACGCCGTCGATGCTCGCCGTCGAGGACTATCTCGACGCGCTCGACTGGGCGCGTTCCGTCGGCGGCCTTGCGGGCCTTGTCGCCCGCGCCGACGCCAATACGGCGGCGCTCGCCGGCTGGGTGGAGCGCACGGACTGGGTGGACTTCCTCGCCGCCGATCCGGCGATCCGCTCCAACACCTCCGTCTGTCTCAGGATCGTCGATCCGGCGATCACGGCGCGGCCGGAGGCCGAGCAGGCGGCCTTCGCCAAGGCGCTCACGGCGCGGCTGGAGGCCGAAGGCGTCGCGCTCGATATCGGCGCCTACCGCGACGCGCCTCCGGGCCTGCGGATCTGGTGCGGCGGCACGGTTGAGACGGCGGACATCGAGAAGCTGACGCCGTGGCTCGACTGGGCCTTCGCCGAAGAGATGAACGCCGCCAAGAAGGCGGCCTAGCCGATACCGCCCGCAGGCCGGCGCCTGCGGGCGCCGGTCCCCGTTCAACCCGAAGAGATCAATGCCGGTTTTCGGCGCGGCGCGACAGCGCGCGCGGCCGGAGCGGCGCATCAAGGAACAGCATCATGACCAAGCCCCGCGTCCTCATTTCCGACGCCCTTTCCGACACCGCGGTCAACATCTTCAAGGAGCGCGGCGTGGAAGTGGATTTCCGCCCCGAGCTCGGCAAGGACAAGGAAGCCCTGCTCGCCGCGATCGGCGAATATGAAGGCCTTGCCATCCGCTCCGCCACCAAGGTGACGGACAAGGTGCTCGCCGAAGCCGCCAAGCTGAAGGTGATCGGCCGCGCCGGCATCGGCGTCGACAACATCGACGTGCCGGCCGCCACGGCCAAGGGCATCATCGTGATGAACACGCCCTTCGGCAATTCCATCACCACGGCCGAGCACGCCATCGCCATGCTCTTTGCCTGCGCCCGCCAGATTCCCGCCGCCGACGCCTCCACCCAGGCCGGCAAGTGGGAAAAGTCCAAGTTCATGGGCGTGGAGATCACCGGCAAGACGCTCGGCGTGATCGGCTGCGGCAATATCGGCTCGGTGGTGGCACGGCGGGCGATCGGCCTTTCCATGCGCGTCGTCGCCTTCGATCCGTTCCTGTCGCCCGAGCATGCGGCCGATCTCGGCGTGGAGAAGGTCGAGCTGGAGGACCTCTTCCGGCGCGCCGACTTCATCACCCTGCATACGCCGCTGACGGATCGCACGCGCAACATCATCAGCGCCGAGGCGATCGCAAAGATGAAGAACGGCGTCAGGATCGTGAACTGCGCCCGCGGCGGGCTGATCGACGAAGCGGCGCTGCGCGCGGCTCTCGACAGCGGCAAGGTGGCGGGCGCGGCGCTCGACGTGTTCTCGGAGGAACCGGCCAAGGAGAACATCCTCTTCGGCGCGCCGAACGTCGTGTGCACGCCGCATCTGGGCGCCTCCACCACGGAGGCGCAGGAGAACGTCGCCATCCAGGTCGCCGAGCAGATGGCCGACTACCTGACGACCGGGGCGGTCACCAACGCGCTCAACATGCCGTCGATCTCGGCGGAGGAGGCCCCGCGGCTTACCCCGTTCGTGCGGCTGGCCGAGCAGCTCGGCTCCTTCGCCGGGCAGCTGACGGAGACGGGGGTGCGCCGCGTGCGGCTCGAATACGAAGGCGTCGTCGCCGACATGAACACCAAGGCGATGACGGCCGCCGCGCTGACGGGCTTCCTGCAGCCGCTCCTGCAGACGGTGAACATGGTCTCCGCCCCGGCGGCGGCGAAGGAGCGCGGCATCCAGGTGGAGGAGGTGCGGCGCGAGCAGCGCGGGGCCTACGAGACCTATATCCGCCTCACCATCGCGACCGAGAAGCAGGAGCGCTCCGTCGCCGGAACGGTCTTCGCCGACGGCAAGCCCCGCATCATCCAGATCAAGGGCATCAACATGGAGGCGGAGCTTTCCGAGCGCATGCTCTACATCACCAACAACGACAAGCCGGGCTTTATCGGGCGAATCGGCACGCTGCTCGGCGAAGCCGGGATCAACATCGCCCGCATGCAGTTCGGCCGCGATTTCGAGGGCGGCAACGCGATCGCGCTCGTCTCCGTCGACCAGGCCGTGGCGCCGGATCTGATGGACGCCATCAACAAGCTCGACAATGTGCAGCAGGTGAAGCCGCTCGTCTTCTGAGCGGGGAGGGCGCCCGGGCGAGTGTGAGCTACATCATGCTCGCCCGCGGCAAAGCGCGATAGATCGGCGGGCTCCGGGGGAAGACCCCTCCAAGGAGCCCGACATGAACCGCTACCTCATTGCCGCCTATGGGTTCTTTGCCTATGCGGCCTTCAATCTCGTGTTTCTCTATCTGCCAGGATTCCTCCTGGAGCTGCCGCTGCCGAAGACGATCAACAGCGCGAGCGACACCCCGCCCGGTGCCGCCCTCGCCGTCGATCTCGGCCTGATCGCCCTCTTCGGCTTCACGCACAGCCTGATGGCCCGGGAGGGCTTCAAGCGCCGGCTGACCCGGTTCATCCCGAAGGCGGCCGAACGCAGTACCTTCGTCCTGCAGTCGACGTTCTTTCTCGCTCTCCTCATCTGGCAGTGGCGCGCCCTGCCGGCGACCATCTGGGCGTTCGACGGCGCGGGCGCGGTCCTGGCCTATCTCCTCTTCGGGTTCGGGCTCGCCCTCGTCCTGCTTTCCACCCATGCGATCGACCATATGGCCCTCTTCGGCGTGGCGCAGGTGCGCCGGCATTTCCATGGCGAGCCGGAACCGGAGGCGGAATTTTGCACGCCCTTCCTCTACCGGATCGTGCGCCATCCGATGCAGGCCGGGATGATCGTGCTCTTGTTCGCGACCCCGCATATGACGGTCGGACATCTCGTCTTCGCAGCGGCGATGACGGCCTACATCCTCATCGGCCTTTACTTCGAGGAGCGCTCGCTCATCCGCGAATTCGGCGATACCTACCGCCGCTACCGGGCCTGCGTGCCGATGCTGGTGCCCCGGCCGGCGGTCCTTCCCGAAGGCACGTTCGCCCGCGCACCGGGATAAGAACCGGCATCGGCAAAAAAGTCAGGGCACCGGCGACATGCGGTCGCCGGTGCCTTTTCCGCCTCAATCCGGGCAAGGATCGCCGCCATGGTTGACGGCAGGCCTGAAAAGAGGGCAGTCGCTCTCGGGTATTTTCAGGATGCCTCTCGGAAGGGCTCTCATCAAATGGCGAATGTGGTGGTCGTCGGCTCGCAATGGGGCGACGAAGGCAAGGGAAAGATCGTCGACTGGCTGTCGGAGCGCGCGGATGTGGTCGTGCGCTTCCAGGGCGGGCACAATGCGGGACATACGCTCGTCATCGACGGCGTCTCCTACAAACTGAGCCTTCTGCCCTCGGGCGTCGTGCGGCCGGGCAAGCTCGGCGTCATCGGCAACGGCGTCGTGCTCGACCCGCATGCGCTGATCGCCGAGATCGACCGGCTGGCCGAGCTCGGCGTCACGGTCACGCCCGAGACGCTGCGCATCGCCGACAACGCCTGCCTCATCCTCTCGCTGCACCAGCGGCTCGACGGGCTGAGGGAAAACGCCGCCGCGCCGGGCGCGAAGATCGGCACGACGCAGCGCGGCATCGGCCCGGCCTATGAGGACAAGGTCGGCCGGCGGGCGATCCGCGTCATGGATCTTGCCGAATGGGACACGCTGCCGGCGAAGATCGACCGGCTTCTCGTGCACCACAACGCGCTCCTGCGCGGTCTCGGCGAGAAGGAAATCGAGCCGGCGAGCCTCATGGCGGAGCTGGAGGCGGTACGCGAGCGCGTCATGCCGTTCGCCGAGACGGTCTGGGCGCTTCTCGACCAGCGCCGCAAGGCCGGCGCCCGCATCCTGTTCGAAGGCGCGCAGGGCGCGCTGCTCGACATCGACCACGGCACCTATCCCTATGTGACCTCGTCGAACACGGTGGCGGGCCAGGCCTCGGCCGGCTCCGGCATCGGGCCATCGGCGCTCGACTACGTGCTCGGCATCACCAAGGCCTATACGACGCGCGTCGGCGAAGGCCCCTTTCCCACCGAGGACAAGGGCGAGATCGGCAATTTCCTCGGCGAACGGGGCCGCGAATTCGGCACGGTGACGGGGCGCAAGCGCCGCTGCGGCTGGTTCGACGCCGCGCTGGTGCGCCAGACGGTCAAGGTGTCGGGGATTCAGGGAATCGCGCTCACCAAGCTCGACGTTCTCGACGGGCTGGAGGAGATCAAGGTTTGCGTCGGCTACGAGATCGACGGCGAGCGAATCGCTTTCCTGCCGGCGGGAATCGCCAAACAGGAGAGGCTGAAGCCGATCTACGAGACGCTGGAAGGCTGGTCCGGCTCGACCGCCGGGGCGCGCAGCTGGGTCGATCTGCCCGCGCAGGCCGTGAAATATGTGCGCCGAATCGAGGAACTTATCGAGGCCCCAGTCGCTCTCCTGTCGACGAGCCCGGAACGTCTCGATACCATCCTTGTCCGAGACCCGTTTCAGGACTAAGCCTTGTCGTTAACCTGACAGCCACCCAGTTTTCCCAAGCAATATGCCCGATTACGTCGCAATTCTAAGACGCTCTATCGCCAGCCTGCCCGATGACGGGCCGGATATGCGGCAGGCCGTCTATGAGCGGGCACGTTCCGCTCTCGCCCGGCAGCTGACCTCCGTGGAGCCGCCGCTGCCGGCCGACGAGATCGAGGGCCATCACCAGGCCCTGGAAGAGGCGATCGACACGGTCGAGACCGAATTCGCCGAGGCGGGTGGCTACGAGGAGCCCGACGAGGAGCCGGAACGCGAGGCGGAACCGCCGCCCCCGCCGGAACGGGCAGCGCCCGTGCCGGCGCCGGCGGCCGCAAGGCCCGTTCCCGAGCCGAAGCCCGCCGAAAAGCCGGCCGCACCGAAGGCGGAGGAGGCGCGCCCGCAGGAGCCGCAGCCTTTCAAGCCCTCGCCCTACCAGCCGAGGCCGCAGGAGCCGAAGGCAGCCGAACCGAAGGCGGGCGAGCCGAAGACCGGTGAACAGAAGAACGGCGAGCCGAAGCCTGGCGCGCCGAAGAACGGCGATGCGAAGCCGGCGCCTGTGGCGGCGCCGTTGCCGGGGCCTGCCGGGCGCAAGCCCGACGACGGCAAGAAGGTTGCCGGCGCGCCCGGACCCGCCGGCAAAGCGGAGCCCGGACCTGCCGGCAAGGGGACGCCCGCGCCGGGCGGCAAGGACAAGAAGGGCCCCGCCGACGACGCGCCTCCGCCCTATCCCTCCGAGCGGGTGGAGACCTCACGCGCGCCGGCTCTCGTCGCGTTCGTGCTGATCGTCCTCATCCTCGGCGGCGTCGGCGCGCTGGCCTACACGCAGTGGGACACGATCGTCACCGCCTATCACGACATCACCGACCAGTCGGGCAGGACGGCTTCGGACGAAAATGCCGGCAGCGACACGGCCGGAACCGATGCGGGCGGAACCGGGACGGCCGGAAGCGGCATGACGAGCAGCGAACAGGCCGCCGAGGCGCCTTCCTCGCCGCTCACCGGTGTGGTGGAAGCCGACCGGGTGGAAGGCAAGGACGAGGACAGGCTGCTCTCAGGGCCCGCGACCACGCCGGCCCCGTCGCCCTCGACGGCCGAAGAACAGCCGATGGATATGGGTACCGACGAGCCGGCGCCGGACGCCGAAGCGGGTGCGGGCACCGAGCTTGCCGGCCCTGCGCCCAGCAGCGAGCAGGCGGCTCCTCTCGTCGGCCAGCGGGCCATCTTCTACGAGCAGGGTGCCGACGGCGCGGCCGGACAGGCCGTCAACGGCGCCGTTTCCTGGACGAGCGTCGAAAAGGACGACGGCAGCCCGGCGATCCAGGCGACGATCGACATTCCGGACCGCAATTCGACCGTCACCATCACCATGTCGAAGAACAGCGACGTGGCCCTGCCGGCGAGCCATCTCATCGAGATCGCCTTTTCCGGCGTGCTGGTGGATGGAACGACGGTGCAGCGGGTGCCGGCTCTGGTGCTGAAGCCGAACGAGCAGGCGCGCGGGCAGCCGCTGGCCGGCGCGGCCGTGGACGTGACGGGCGACCTATTCTGGATCGCGCTTTCCGACACGCCCGATCAGGTGGACCGGAACCTGGAGCTTCTGCGCAGCGGGTCCTGGTTCGACCTGCCGATCCTCTTCAACAGCGGCCAGCGGGCCCTCATCACCTTCGAGAAGGGTATTCCCGGCGACAAGGTGTTCGAGAACGTCATGCAGCAATGGGCCCCGTGAGAGGCCCATTGCCTTTCTGATCAGTCGAGCGCGCGGGCGTAGGTGGAAAGCTCCGGCAGCTCGTTCTTCACCAGCCCCTGCTCCTTCATGAAATCCGCAAAGCGGCGGTAGCGCGCGGCATCGAGCGCGGCCGGGCTCTTGGCAAAGCGCGGCAACGTATCGACGAAGGCGCGGCGGTTGAGGTCGTCGTCGAGGTCCGGATGGGATTTCACGAAGACTTCCAGCGCCTCCTCCGGGTGATTGGTCAGCCAGAGCGTCGCCTTTTCCACGGCCACCAGGAAGCGCGGCAGGCGGTCGTCATCGAGCCTGTCGCGATGGGCGACGTAGATGAGCTCGTCATAGGGCGGCACGCCGTTTTCCTCCGGATAGAAGGCGAGGCCCGGCTTTCCCTCGATATCGAGCTGGTTGAGCTCGAAGTTGCGGAAGGCGCCGATGACGGCGTCGACGCGCCCGGCGAGCAGGGCCGGGGAGAGGGCGAAGTTGACGTTGACGAGCTTCACGTCATCGAGCGTCATGCCTTCCCCGGCGAGCATCATCTTCAAGAGCGCATCCTCAAAGCCGCCGACGGAAAAGCCGACCGTCTTTCCCTTGAGGTCGGCAAGGCTCTTCACCGGCCCGTCCTTCAGCGCCACGAGCGAATTGAGGGGCGTGGCCACCAGCGTGCCGAAGCGGGCGAGCGGCAGGCCTTCCTCGACCTGGAGATAGAGATTGGGCTGATAGGAGACGGCGATGTCGCCCTCGCCGGCGGCGACGAGGCGCGGCGGGGCGCTCGGATCGGCCGGCGGGATGATCTCCACGTCGAGGTTCTCCTCGGCGAAATAGCCCTTCTCCTTGGCGATCACGATCGGGGCGTGGTCCGGATTGACGAACCAGTCGAGGAGGAGGGTGAGGCGGTCGGCCGCCGCGGCCGGGGCACTCCACAGGAGGAGGGCGGCGAGGGCGGAAATGAGACGTGCCGGCATGGCTTTCCTTTCGTTGTTGTTCTTACGAGGCCTCGCCCGGAACCCAGGCGAGGAGGCGTTTGAGGACGAGGTCGACGGCCCAGCGCAGGCCGATCGCCATCGCGGCGAGGAGGAAGAGGGCGACGAAGACGCGGTCGGTCTGCATGCGGGCATTCGCCTGCAGCATGATGAAGCCGAGGCCGGCCGAGGCGCCCACCCATTCGCCGACGACGGCGCCGATCGGGGCGATGGAGGCGGCGACGCGCAGGCCCGAGGCGAGGGAGGGCAGGGCGGCGGGGATGCGAATCAGGCGGAAGGTGGCGGTGCGCGAGGCGCGGTTCAGCCTGGCGAGATCGAGAAGGCCCGGATCGGTGCGCTTCAGCCCGTCGGCGAAGGCGGTGGCGACCGGGAAGTAGATGATGAGGCCGGCCATGACGATCTTGGAGGCCATGCCGAAGCCGAACCAGATGACGAGGAGCGGGGCGATGGCGAAGACCGGCAGGGCCTGGCTCGCCGCCAGCAGCGGCATGGCGAGCCGCTCCAGCGCCGGGGAGGCGACGACGAGGATGGCCGTCGCGGCGCCGAAGGCCGCCCCGACGAGAAGACCGACCAGGATCTCGGCGAGGGTGACCCCGGCCTCGGAGAGGAAATAGCCGGGCATCGCCATGAAGGCGGAAAGGAGCGCGCTCGGCGCCGGCAGGATGTAGCGCGGCACGCCGGTGGCGCGCGCCAGGCCTTCCCAGGCAAGCAGGAGCGCGACGACGAGGAGGAGGCGGAGGCCGAAGATGCCCAGCACGAAGCCCTTTTCGTTGTGGCTCATGCGCGTGCTGGAGAGACGGCCCGTCCCTTCGCCGGCATGACCCGGATCAGGTTCAAAGGGTTCGACCGATGCCACGGCCATCTCAGCGCGGTTTCCCGCACACCCCTCGGATGCCTCCTCTTAGCGCGGCGGGGCGGGGTTTGGAAA
>NZ_NSLC01000012.1 GCF_020144925.1 Afifella sp. IM 167 | reverse complement strand
TCCCAGCCTGCCGCCCGCCCTGCCCCCGTGCAGCCGCAGGTGGAGCGCTTCAATCCCCGGCCGGCCCCTGCCCAGGAGGCGGCCGAAACCCCTGCGCGCCAGCGCAACGAAAGCGGCGAGCAGCGTCGTGGCTGGGTGGCCGATCTCTTGCGCCGCGCCTCCAGCGACGACGACGATTATCCGCCGCTGCCCGAGGCGCAGCCGGCTCCGGCTCCCGCGCCCGCGCCGGAGGCCAAGAAGCGCTCACCCTCGCAGGTCGTGGATTCGCTGAACTCGCTTTCGGTCGATATCGCCCGCGCCATCGACCACGAGGCGGCGGTCGACCTTTGGGAGCGCTACCGTCGCGGCGAGCGCAACGTCTTCACCCGCCGGCTCTACACGCTGCAGGGACAGAAGACCTTCGACGAGATCCGCCGCAAATACGAGCGGGACGGCGAGTTCCGCCGCGCGGTCGACCACTACATCGCCGACTTCGAGCGCCTTCTCGACCAGATCGGCGAGCGCAACGAGGATCCGGCCATGGCCCAGCGCTACCTCGCTTCCGACACCGGCAAGGTCTACACCATGCTCGCCCATGCGGCCGGCCGCCTCGGCTGAGCCCCAGGCAAGCGGACCGGCGCCCCGGATAAGCGAACCGAACCGACGAAAAAGGGCGGCCCGATGGGCCGCCCTTTTTGCTTTGCATGCTGTCGTTCTGCCCGTGTGCTGTTCTGTCCGGGCGGGCCCGCGATCACACCCGCGTCAGCGTCCACTCGACGATATCGGCGAAGGCCGCATCCATCGCCCGGTTGAGCCCGCTGACGATGTCGGCGTTCTTCTTGCCGCCGACGGGGCTCTCGGCGCGGAAGGTGCGGCTCGCCACGACACGGCCGTTGCGGTCGTTGAGAAGCTTGACGTTGAACTCCGCCACCGCGGTGCCCGAGACGAGCTCGAAGGCGCGCACGTCGAGCACCACCTGATAGTCGATCAGAAGGCCCTGCCCCGGCAGCCCCACGGCCTTCACCCGCCCGGTGTTCTGCAGCGTCTCCACGAGACGCGCCTGCAGCACGCGCGGCAGGGCGTCCGGCCACGCCGCGTTCGGCAGGTAGGCGAGTTCGCCCGGCGTCGGTCGCGCGGCGATGCGCGTCGTGTCGAGGCTGGCGAGCGCCGCCGGTACCGGCACGAGAAGCTGCGCAGCCGAACCGGAACGCGTTGCCACATTGGAGGGTGCGGCGAGGTCGTAGATCGAATCCGGCGTCTTCGGCAAAATCGCACAGCCGGCCAGGAGAGCCGTCAGCATGACTGCTGCGAGCGGCGATCCCCGGCGCATGCGGGCCCGTCGGCGCGCCTTGCGCGCGCCCGCGGCGCCCATGCCTGTCTCGTTGCTCATTCCCCTGCCTCTGCTCTCTCGTTACGTCGCGCAGCGGTCCCGCTCAGGACCGCTATCGCCTCTGTCCGCGGTAGGTCGGCGCGCTGTCGCCGCCGAAGATCACCTGGCTCGGATCGCGCTCCAGGCTGGAAATCAGCGCGTCGAGCCGCGAAACCGTGCGCCTTCCCTCATTGACGAACTGCGCGATGTCGCGCAGCCCGCGACTGGAGAAGTCGCCGACCCCGGTACCGATGTTGCGCGCCTGCTGGTCGAAGCTCTGCGCCGCCTTGCGGATCTCGGCAAGCGTCGAGCGCGCTTCCTCGATGATGCCGCCTCCGCCCTCGCCGGCCATGCCGTCGAGCGTGCCGAGCAGCTTGTCGGCCTTCTCCGTCAGCGAGCCGAGGCGATCGGAAACCTGGCGGGCATTGGCGATGATGGCGCGCACGTCCTCGCGCGAATCGTCGAGCGTCGAGCCGAAGCGCTTCAAATCGTCGATGGTGGCGTTGAGCGTCGTCGTGTCGACATCGGCAAGCAGGATCTTGTTCGGGTCGATGCCGGCGGCGATCCGCGCCGCGTCGTCGACGACGCCCTGAACCTTCTGCGGATCGACCGCGGCGAGCACGTTGTCGGTCTTCTCGCTGATCGCCGAAAGGCGGGTAACGAGCGTGTCGATCTCCTGGCGCCGCGCTGCCAGCGTCTCGCCGAGCCCGGAAAGCCCGTCGATGGTGACGCGCACCTTGTCGGGCTCGATCGCCGCCGTGATGCGGTCGATGTTGTCGATGGTGTTGGCGACCTTCTGCGGATCGACGGCGTCCAGGATCGGCCCGGTCTTCGTCTGCAGCTCGCTCACGAACTGGTCTGCCTTCTCGCCGACGCTCGCCATGCGCTCGGAAAAGTTGCGCACGTCCTCCGAGACGCCGGAGAAGCTTTCCACCAGCTTGCGGACCTCGTCGGCCGTCTCGCCGAGCGTGTCGGTGAAGCTGGTGACATTGTCGACGGTGCGCGAGACCTTCTCTGGATCGACGGCCGCGACCAGCGTCTCCAGCTTCTCCGAAAGGCTGCCGATGCGGGTCGAGGCCGTGGAGACCGTGGCGACGAGTTCGGAGATCTGGTCCGAATTGTCCGCCAGCGCGCCGGAGAACCGGTCGAGATTGCTGACGATCCGCTGCACGTTCTCCTGATTGTTGCCGATGAGATCCTCGACCGTCTTCAGCGTCTTGTCGACGCGTCCGGCGATCTGGCGGGCGCTCGCCATCAGGTCCTGCATGGAGGACCGGTCGGCCTCGATCTCGGGCACGCCTGCAGTCGTCTGCCAGATGTCGGGCTTGTCGGCCGAGCCGCCGACCATCTCCACGTAGCCGACACCGGTCAGTCCCTGGAATCCGAGCGTCACCTCGGTATCGGTCTTGATCGGCGTATCGCCCCGCACCGCGACCTCGGCGACGACGCGCTTGGGGTTCTTCGGGTCGAGCGAAAGGTCGCGCACGTCACCGACCTTGATGCCGTTGAAGAGCACCGCTCCGCCCTTGCTGAGGCCGGTCACGGAGCCCGGGAAGACGAGACGCAGGCTCGACTGGTACTGCGTGCCCTCCGTGCCGGCGAGCCAGTAGATGAAACCGAAGGCGACCGCCAGCACCGCCAGCGTGAAGGCGCCGATAACCGCAGTGTTGGCCTTGCTTTCCATATTCAGATCTCAGCCTCTGCTCCGCCCGCGGCGCGGGCACGCACCCCCGTGAAATAGTCGCGGACCCAGGGATGGTCGAAGCTCTCCATTGTCTTGATGTCGCCGGACACGAGCACGCGCTTCTCTCCGACGACGGCTATGCGGTCGACGATCGCGTGCAACGTGTCAAGGTCATGGGTTACCATGACGACGGTCAAACCCAAAGTTCGCGACAAGTCGTGGATCAGTCGATCGAAAGCAGCCGCCGAGATCGGATCGAGGCCCGAGGTCGGCTCGTCCAGAAAAACGATCTCCGGATCGAGTGAGAGCGCCCGCGCCAGCGCGGCGCGTTTGATCATCCCTCCCGAAAGCTCGGAGGGATACTTGCCCGCATCGCTGGCGCGAAGGCCGACGAGCTCCACCTTCAGCACCGCCAGCGCCTCCATCAGCGGCTCCGGCAGGTGCAGGTACTCGCGCATCGGCACCATGATGTTCTCCGCCACGGTCAGGGCCGAGAACAGCGCGCCGTGCTGGAAGAGAACGCCCCAGCGGCGTTCCAGGTCCGGGTCCCTTCTGTCGGAAATATCCTGCCCGAAGGCGAGCACCTTGCCCGCCTGGTGCGGCAGCAGGCCGAGAATCGCGCGCGTGAGCACCGACTTGCCGGCGCCCGAGGCGCCGACGATACCGAGAATCTCGCCCTTGTAGATGTCGAGGTCGAGATCCTGCAGGATCGGTTCCTCGCCGAAGCCGACGGTCAGCCCGCGCACGGAGATGACCGGCGCGTCCTCTGCGCTTTCAGCCGGCCTTGCCGGCGTGATGGTGGTCAGGTCGGTCACCGCGTCCTCAGAACTCGATCGCCGCGTAGAAGATGGCGAAGAGCCCGTCTACCACGATCACCATGAAGATCGCCTTGACCACCGCGGCGGTCGTGTGGCGGCCGAGCGATTCCGCGCTCCCCTTCACCGCCATGCCTTCCGAGCAGGCGATGAGGCCGATGATCAGCGCCATGAACGGCGCCTTGTAGACGCCGGCGAGAAAGCTCGACATGTCGATCGCGTCCTGCAGGCGGTCGACGAAGGCGCCGGGCGTGATGGCCGAATAGAACCACAGCATCATCATGCCGCCGCCCAGCGTCGCCATCGCGGCGAGGAACGACAGCAGCGGCAGCACGATCAGGAGCGCCATGATGCGCGGCAGGATCAAGACGTTGACCGGGTCCATGCCCATGACACGCAGCGCATCCACCTCCTCGCGCATCTGCATGGAGCCGAGCTCGGCGGTGATGGCGCTGCCGGAGCGGCCCGCCACCATGATGGCCGTCAAGAGCAGCGAGATCTCGCGCAGCGCCAGGATGCCGATGAGGTCGACCGCAAACACCTCCGCCCCGAAATAGCGCAGCTGGAAGGCCGATTGCTGGGCAAGGATGGCGCCGATGATGAAGCTCATCAGCGAAACGATCGGCACCGCCCTGAGGCCCACCATCTCCATCTGGCGCACGATGGCGTGGCCTCGCGCCGAGCCGGGATGGATGAGGACATGGCCGAGCTCGGCCATCACCGCGCCCAGCACCGTCAGAAGCCGCCGCCCGTCGCCGGCCACCGAGATCATCGTCTCGCCGACGTCGACGAGCAGGCTCTGGGCGTGCGGCTGGCTCGGCTCCTCGTCGTCTTCCAGCGCGACGCGCACCCGCTCGATCAGCGCGTCTCGCCCCTGGGTTGCGCCCGTATAGCTCACGTCCCGCCCGGCGTCCCGCCAGGCCTTCTCCAGGCGCACCAGGAGGAAGGCGCCGGCCGTGTCGAGCGTGTCGAGGCGCGAAAGGTCGATTCGCAGGCTTTTGGCGCCCCGCGCCGGCTCTCCGACGGCCGCGCGCAGCGAATCGTCCAGATGCGCCGCCTCTCCGATCGCCCAGGCGCCGGAGGGAATGAGCACAAGCTGGTCGCCGACGAGCTCGGAATGGAGATCGGAGGTCATGGTCCTCGCACAACGTAAGGACGGCTGACGCTTGCCGTGGAGCGTGCTAACGATGCCGCTTTCATCGCGCGGACTGTGCCCGCTGCGATGGGTCCTCACAAGCGCACAAGAGCCACAGTTCCGATATGATTGAGCGTCCTTACCTCGTTTTCCTGGGCGACGTGCCCGACCGCCTTGCCGCCAAGACCGCCTATGGCATCGTCGACTGGCGCCGTGACTGGTGCATCGGCCAGCTCCGCCTGCCGGGCTGCAACGCCGATACCGGCCTGCCCGATATGGGCATCGCCGAAGCGGCCGCCAACGGCGCGCGCTCGCTCGTCATCGGCGCCGTCAATCCGGGCGGCACCCTGCCCGAACACTGGGTCACCACGGTCGTGGAAGCGATCGAGGCCGGCATGAACGTCGCGAGCGGCCTGCATGTGCGGCTCGGCTCCATCCCGGCCATCCGCGAGGCCGCCGAGAGGAAGGGCGCCACCCTCCACGACACGCGCCATGCCGACCGCCAGTTCGCAACCGGCAAGGGCACGAAGCGCCCCGGCAAGCGGCTCCTGACCGTCGGCACCGATTGCTCGGTCGGCAAGAAATACGCCGCCCTTGCCATCGACCAGGAACTCCTCGCCCGCGGCGCGAGCTCCGAATTCTGCGCCACCGGCCAGACGGGCGTGATGATCGCCGGCCGCGGCGTCGCCATCGATGCCGTCATCGCCGATTTCATCTCCGGCGCCGCCGAATGGATCTCGCCCGCCGCCGATCCCGGCCACTGGCAGATCGTCGAGGGCCAGGGCTCGCTCTTCCACCCCTCCTTCGCCGGCGTCAGCCTCGGCCTCCTGCACGGCGCGCAGCCGGATGCCTTCGTCGTCTGCCACGAGCCGACGCGCACGAAGATGCGCAACGTGGAAACCCCGATCGCCACCATCGACGCGGTGATCGAGGAAACGGTCCGGCTCGGCCGCCTCACCAACCCGGATATCCGCGCCGCCGGCATCTGCATCAACACCTCGGCTCTCGACGAGGCGGCGGCCCGCAAATGCCTCGACGAAGCGGCGGAGCGCTACGGCCTGCCGGCCGCCGATCCGATCCGCACCGGCGTCGCGCCGATCGTCGAGCATCTTCTGGCGAACTTCTGATGCCCCTTTCCCTCGACATCGCGGTGGAGAGCTGGCCGGTGGCCGGCGCCTTCACCATTTCGCGCGGCTCGCGCACCGAAGCGACCGTCGTCGTCGCCACCATCAGCGACGGCACCCATGCCGGACGCGGCGAATGCGTGCCCTATCCGCGCTACGAGGAGACTGTCGACAGCGTCGTGGAGCAGATGCGCGGCGTCGACCTCGACACCATCGACCGCGAAGAGCTGAGGCGCCGCCTGCCGGCCGGGGCGGCCCGCAATGCGCTCGACTGCGCCCTCTGGGACCTTGGGGCAAAGCAGTCCGGCAAGCCCGTCTCCATGTCGTGCGGCCATATCGTCGCCCGTCCCGTCGAGACGGCTTTCACGCTCAGCCTGGGCACTCCGTCCGACATGGCCGATGCGGCCCACCGGGCCAGCGAGCACCACATCCTCAAGCTGAAGCTCGGCGGCCAGGGCGACGCGGAGCGCGTGCGGGCCGTGCGCGCCGCCGTGCCGCGCACGCGCCTCATCGTCGACGCCAACGAGGCATGGAGCGAGAAGAACATCATCGACAACATGCGCGCCTGCGCCGAGGCGCATGTGGAGCTGATCGAACAGCCGCTGCCGGCCGGCGATGACGAGCTGCTTCGCAGCATCCCGCATGTCGCCCCGATCTGCGCCGATGAGAGCCTGCACACCCTGGCCGATCTCGACGGGCTTTCCGGCAAGTACGACGCCGTCAACGTCAAGCTCGACAAGGCGGGCGGTCTGACGGAGGCGCTGGAAATCGTCTGGGAGGCACGCGCCCGCGGCTATCTCGTCATGGTGGGCTGCATGCTGGCGACCTCGCTGGCCATGGCGCCGGCGGTCATCCTCGCCCAGGCTGCCGACATCGTCGATCTCGACGGGCCGCTGCTCCTCGCCCGCGACCGCCATCCGGCCATCACCTATGTCGGCACGCTCATCGAGCCGCCGCTGCCCGAGCTCTGGGGCTGAAGCCCGCGTGGCAGCTGCCAGGCGATGAGAAGGCCGCAAAGGCCGAAAACCGACATAAGGATGAAGGCGGCGGCGGGCGCCATCTCGTAGAGCACGCCCGCCAGCAGCATGCCCCCGCCGGTCACCGCTCCGGCGACGAGCTGGTATAGGCCCTGCACACGCGCCGTATGGCCGCTCTCGGCCACCGCTCCGATCGCCTTCATGATGCCGATATGCGTCGCCGCGAAGGTGAGCGCATGCAGGCTCTGAAGGCAGAAGACGAGCGGCTCCGAGGTCACGAAGGCGAAGAGCGCCCAGCGGATCAGGGCCCCCGTCGCCCCGGCGATGAGGAAACGGCGCGCTCCCCAGGAAACGATTTTGCTGGCATAGAAGAAGAGACCGATCTCCACGACCACGCCGAGCGCCCACAGCGCGGCGATGGTGAGGTCGGAAAATCCGAGCGAGCGCCAGTAGAGGCTGCCGAAGGCGTAGTAGGCGCCGTGGCTGCCGACGCCGAAGGCCGCCGCGCCGATGGCCAGAAGCAGGCGCCGGTCGCCGGGCAGCGCGAACCGGCTCCCGCGTCTCGCGACGATGGCCGCCCGGCCCACGGCCGGAAGCAGGGCCGCGGCGGCGATGCCGAGGCCGAAGGCGACGACCTGCAGGAGGTAGACGGCATCGACCGAGAAGGCGCTGATCGACGCACCGGCGGCGAAATTGCCGGCGACGAAGGCGACCGAGCCCCACAGGCGCGTGCGGCCGTAATCGATGCCGTGGCGCACCACGCCCTGCAGCGCCACGGCGTCGCCGAGGGGCACCAGCGCATACCAGAAGATCAGCGCGACCGAGGAGACGAGGAGAACGGCAAGGCTTCCCTCGGCGAAGTTGAGGCCGAGGAATATCACTGTGGCGAGAAGGGCATAGAGCGTCGCGCCGATCTTCAGCTCGCCGAGCCGATCGGCGGTGGCGGCGAGCGTGCCGCTCATCACCGCGCGCACCAGCACCGGCAGCGCCACCGCCGCGCTGATCGCCCCGTCGGAAAGCCCCTGCGCCCTCAGCCAGACCGGAAAGAACGGCAGGTAGACGCCGACGGCGAAGAAGGTTGCGGCCAGAAAGCCGGCCGCGCGCAGACCGAAAAGTCGCCCCGCCTTCGTGACACCGCCATTAGCGCTTTCTAAGCTCTTGTCGCCCATTTTGGCTCCGCTACGCCAAAGGTAGTTTGCGAAGGGAAAGAGGCATGGCCCGCCTTGTCGAAAAGGGATTGAGCGAGCTGGAATACGACACCATGCTGTCGGCTCTCACCGGCACCTCGAAGGGGCGCGCCTTCCTGGCGGAATACGTGCACCGCTCGCGACCTTCCGAGATTCGCTCCCTCCTGTCAGCGATGTCGCAGCTCGCGGGCACCATCGCCGCCCTCAAGGCCGACATCCGCCCGGGCCGGCTCGCCGGCGAGCTCACGCGCATCGCCACGCAGATGCCGAACGGGCCGGAGAAGCAGGAGCTTCTGGTCCTCGCCGCCAGCATGCAGGAGGGGCCGGACTCGGATCTGCCGATGGAATCGCCGGAGCGGCTGCTCGCCCAGATCGCGCCTTTGCGCAGCCTTACCGAAGAGCCGCATGCGCCGGGGCCCGCTTCCGCGGCGCCGGCGGGCAACGGGGCCGCCCAGGCGGCCGCGCCGGATGAAGAGGAATCCGCGCCGGACGAAGCGGACGTCTTCGAGGACGATCGGAAATTCCAGGAAGACGACGATCGGGACCGGTTCACGCCTTGAAGGAACCGGTCTAGCTCGAACGGTAGATCTGAATCGCCCGCGCCAGCATCTGGTCGTCGATATTGCCGCCCGACAGAAGAATGACCACCACCGTCCCGCGCACGTCGATCGCCCCGGAAAGCAGCGCGGCAAGCCCGATCGCGCCGCCCGGCTCCAGCACGAGGCGGAAGCGCTCATAGGCGAAGCCGACGGCACGCAGTGCCGCCTCGTCGGGGACGGCGACGGCGCCGCCCGCCCGCTCGCGGTTGATCGCAAAGCCCAGAGCGCCCGGTGAAGGCGCGAGCAGCGCGTCGCAGACCGATCCCGAATTGCGCGGGTTGGTCTCGATGGCGTCGGCCCGCAGAGACCTTCCGTAATCGTCGAAGCCCGCCGGCTCCACCGCCACCACGCGGCAGTTCGGTGCTCGCTCCGTCACGGCGAGGGAAACGCCGGCCAGGAGCCCGCCGCCCGAGCAGGGAACGAGAACCACGTCGGGCGCCAGCCGCATGGCGGCAAGGTCGGAGACGATCTCGACGCCGATCGTCCCCTGGCCGGCGATCACCTTCGGATCGTTGTAGGGATGGACGAGCATCGCCCCGTCAAGGTCGACGATGGCGTTGGCGATCTCGTCGCGATCCTCGCTCGCCCGGTCGTAGCTGACAACGGAGGCGCCCGAGGCCCGCGTGCGCGCCACCTTCACCTCCGGCGCGTCGGCCGGCATCACGATGGTCGCCGCAATGCCGAGCATGCGCGCCGCCTCCGCGACCCCCTGCGCATGGTTGCCCGACGAGCAGGCGACGACGCCGGAACGCGCCGCCACGCCCGCCGCCATCAGCGCGTTGCAGGCGCCGCGGAACTTGAAGGAGCCGGTGCGCTGCATGCTCTCGGGCTTGAGAAAGACGCGAGCCGAAAGCTGCTCGGAAAGGACCGGCGCCGGGATCAGCGGCGTGCGCATCGCCCGCCCGTGAATGCGGGTCTGGGCAGCCTCGATATCGCTGTAGGAAACAGGCAGGGACATATTGCGGGATTAGAGCTTTTCGCAGCGCATTCAAAGAGGCTATGCGGCCTCATCCAGCGCACTGCCCTGCCCGCGCACGACGTTGTCGCGAAACTCCTGCACGCTCGCTTCCCAGGTGAAGGCGAGAGCGAACTCCCTGGCCGCCTCGCTGGAGAGATCGAGACATTTGAGGCAGGCTTCCCGCAGGTCCTCCGACAGCGCCCCGACGCGCGGATCGGTAATGACGTCCTTGGGGCCCGTGACCGGAAAGGCGGCGACCGGCAGGCCGGAGGCGAGCGCTTCCAGAAGGACGTTGCCGAACGTGTCGGTCAGGCTCGGGAACACGAAGACGTCGGCCGCCGCATACGCTTCGGCAAGCTCCTCGCCATGCATTTCCCCGAGGAAGACGACGTCGGGAAAACGCGCCTTGAGGTCGGCGAGTGCCGGCCCGCCGCCGACCACCACCTTGGTGCCGGGAAGGTCGAGCGAGGTGAAGGCGGCAAGGTTCTTCTCCACCGCCACGCGGCCGACATTCATGAAGACCGGCCGTTTCAATCCGAGGTCGGCCTCGGGGCGCGGCCGGAATGTCTCCGCATCCACGCCCCGCGACCAGCGCATCAGGTTGCGGAAGCCGCGGCTTTCCAGCTCCGCCTCCAGCGTCGGCGTCGCCACCATGCAGCCCGAGCCCGCATTGTGGAACCAGCGCATGAAACGGTAGGAGAGCGACACCGGCACCGGCGCGCGCGCCCTCAGATATTCCGGGAACTTGGTGTGGTAGCTGGTGGTGAAGGTGCGGTGCGTGGCGAGGCAGTGCCGGCGCGCCAGGAGCCCCAGCGGCCCCTCCGTGGCGATATGCACGAAGTCGGGCGCCGCCGCCTCGATCATCCGCCCGACGCGCCGGGCGGTGGTGATCGACAGGCGGATATCGGGATAGGTGGGCAGCGGCAGCGTCGAAAAGGCCTCCGGCGCGATGACCGTTACCTCGTCGCCCTGCGCGCTCAGCGTTTCCACCACGTGCTGCAGGGAGCGCACGACGCCGTTGACCTGGGGAAACCAGGCGTCCGTTACGATGACAAGCTTCATGCGCTCTTGATCTTCCTAGGCCGCGACGGCGGCCGGTCGGGGCTGCGGCTCGTTTTCCGCTGCGCGGATCCGGTCCGCCCAGCGGATGATTTCCATCTGGCCGTCATGGTGCTCGGCGACCGCCGTGCAGCTTTCGACCCAGTCTCCGCAGTTGATGTAGCGCACGCCGTGCTCTTCGCGCAGGGCCGCGTGGTGGATGTGGCCACAGACGACGCCGTCGGCGCCCCGGCGCTGCGCTTCCGATGCGAGCGCCTGCTCGAAGGCGCCGATGAAGTTGACCGCGTTCTTCACCTTCAGCTTCGCCCATGCCGAGAGCGACCAATAGGAGAAGCCGAGGCCGCGCCGGATCCGGTTGACATGCGTGTTGGCGGCGAGCGCCGTCACATAGGCCCAGTCGCCGAAGAAGGCGAGCCACTTGGCATGGCGCACGACGACATCGAACTGGTCGCCATGGATGACGAGGTAGTTCCGTCCGTCGGCCGCCTCGTGCATGGCCGTCTCGCAGACCTCGATGCCGCCGAAATGGCTGCCGAAATAGTTGCGCAGGAACTCGTCGTGGTTGCCCGGCACATAGATCAGCTTGGCGCCCTTGCGCGCTTTCCGCAGCAGCTTCTGCACCACGTCGTTGTGCAGCTGCGGCCAGTACCAGCCGCGCCGCAGCCGCCAGCCGTCGACGATGTCGCCGACGAGGTAGATCGTCTCCGCGTCGTGGTCGCGCAGGAATTCCAGAAGAAGTTCTGCCTGGCAGCCGCGCGTACCGAGATGCACATCGGACAGAAACAGCGTGCGGAAATGATATGGCGGCGCCATCGGCCTGACCTTTGCCGGTTTTTACCTTGCTGTTGCTACTGGCAAACCCGATTCAGGTATCAGTTTCATGACATCGCCCTGCTGGAGGCTGCGACGAGGCGTCCGAAAGTGGACCTTCGGGGTCGATCTCGCCTATTCAGGCTGCAAAGCTAGGGAGAAGGAAATGGATCTCGCCATCTCGGGCCGCACGGCTCTGGTCTGCGCCTCCAGCCGGGGCATCGGGCGCGGCTGCGCCGAGGCGCTGGGCGAAGCCGGCTGCCGCGTCGTCATCAACGGCCGCAACGAGGAAAAGCTCGCCGAGACCGCCGAGGCGGTGAAGGCCAGGGGCGCCGCGGAGGTGATCTCCGTCGTCGCGGACGTGGCTTCCAGGGAGGGCCAGGCGCGCCTGCTTCAGGCGGCCGGCGAGGTCGACATTCTCGTCAACAACAATGCCGGCCCGCCGCTCCGCGGCTTCCGCGAACTCACCCGCGAGGACATGCTGGCCGGCGCCACGCAGAACATGGTCACGCCGATCGAGCTCATCCAGGCGGTCGCCGACGGCATGGTCGCTCGCCGCTTCGGGCGCATCGTCAACATCACCTCCCTTTCGGTCCTGATGCCGATCCCGGGCCTCGACCTTTCCTCCGGCGCCAGGGCCGGTCTCACCGCCTTCCTCGCCGGGGTCTGCCGCGAGCTGGCGCCGCATAACGTGACGATCAACAATGTCCTGCCCGGCAAGATCGACACCGACCGCCTGCGTTCCGGTTTCGCCTGGGCATCGAAGCAGCACGGCATTTCCGAGGAAGAGGCGGCCGATCGCGCCCGCGCGCAGATCCCCGCCGGCCGCTTCGGCACGCCCGAGGAATTCGGCAGGCTCGTTGCCTTCCTCTCCGCAGCCGACGCTGGATACATCACCGGTCAGAACTTCAGGCTGGATGGCGGCCTTTTCCCCGCCGCCTTCTGAAGCTTCCCTTTACGTGAAGGTCAAGAGACGGCGGGTCGGTTAGCACGCCAAAAAAAGGGCCGGGCAATGCCCGGCCCAGATGCCCATCCGGCCAGACGTTCTGGCCGGCGCCTCCATTCAAACCGTCAGTAGTTCGCCATCACCGGCGCCTCGTGGCGCGGGCCGCCGAACTTCATCTTCAGCGCCGCCGTGAACACATGCACGTCGGCGTCGGAGGTCCCCCCGAAGATGCTGTTGGCGGCCGGACCGCCGGCAGCGGCGGTCAGGATGTTGGTGTCGTCGGCGAAGATGTAGGAATAGCCGACATCGAAGGAGAAGCGCTCGGTGGCCTTGTAGCTCGCGCCAGCCGACAGCCACCAACGGTCGTTGTCCGGCAGGCGGAAGGAGCGGTTGGCGTCATCGATCGGCGCCAGCTCGCGGGCCACACCGGCGCGCACGGTCAGCGCCTCGTTGAAGTCGTACTCGCCGCCGAGGGCGAAGAACCAGCTGTCATTGTAGTTGAAGCCGAGCGAAACCGGCACCGGCGCACCGGTGAGGTCGACGGCCTTGAAGTGGCTCCAGTTGGCCCATTCCACGCCGGCCGTCAGCCGGAAGGCGTCGGTGATCCTCTGGCGAATGCCGAGGGTGACGGTATCCGGCGTATTGAAGCCGTCTCCCTTCACCTGGAACGTGCCGGCAGCGGTCCGCAGCGGGCCGTCGATCTCGTGGTTGATCCGCGAGCGATAGCCAAGGCCGATCTCCGTGCCTTCCATCGGCTTCACCTGGATACCCGCCGTCAGGCCGAAGGCGAAATCGTCGGCGCCGTCGAGCGCGGAGACGCCGAGGCCCGGCAGGAACTGGTCCGTCAGGCGCACATCGGCGTATTGCAGGACAGCACCCAGAGCGACGGTGATGTACTCATTGAACTGGTAGGCGATGGCCGGATTGGCGCTCATCGTGAACACTTCGGTCGTGCCCGCGAAGGCGATGTTGACGCCGGGAGGAACCACGGTGCCGCGAAGCGCCGAATTGAGCGGGTACTTGGTAGCAAGGCCGAAAGGCGCGTTGATGCCGAGACCGAGGACGATATGGTCGTTCAGCCGATAGCCGTAGTACGAGGAAGGCAGGATGGCGTTCTCGCCGACGTCGCCCTGCGACTGCGCCAGCACGCCCGGCGTCGTGATCCGGACGTCCGACGTCGGCGCGATGTAGGTCGCCACCGTCTCCGACTGGAAGCCCATCACCGCGCTCAGCGTTGCCGGGTTCCAGAACATCGAAGAAAGGCTGCCGCCCGCCGCGACGCCCGCAAAGGACATGCCCTGCCCGTAGGCGCTCTGCTCACGCAGCGCAAAGCCGCCTGCGTGCGCGGCACTCGCGCCGATCACCGCCAGCAATGCTGCAGCGGCGACCGAGCCGCGAAGTGTCCTGGTGAATTTCTGCATGTTCCTCCCCCGCAAATACGAAATCTGCCCAGCAGATATTGCGGGGATTAAGCCTGCGACTTTTAGATGAGGCAACGCTCCCGGCTCGCGTTTGGCGCCCCGCCATGCATTCGGACTGAGAATGTGACAAAACCGCCACAAATGCCGCCGCGTCAGCCGCGCACTACTTCGCCGTCAGCGTCTTTCCGTAGCGGAGCACCGCGCTTTTTCGGGCGATTTGACGGCCGGCGGCGCGCCGGCCAGACAGCAGGTCATCACCAAACCAGGAGCGGCGCCAGAAGCTCGTCGCGGCCTGAAGCGGCTCAGCCGCGCACCGAAAGAAGCGCGGCCTCAGACACCTTCGACCAAGGCGTCAGCCGGGCGATCGCGGCCCGGTAGCTCTCGATGATCTCAGCCGAAACGCCCCCCTCCCCGGCAAGGTCGTCGAAGACCTCGGTGGAGGCGGCTTTCGCGGCACCCAGAAAATCGTCGGGGAAGCGGTGGAGGGTGACGCCATGCTCCTCCGTCAGGGCCCTCAGCGCGCGCGCATTCTCCCATTCCGCCTCGCCGAGACCGCGAATGTTCTCCACCGCGAGCACGTGCCGCACGATCACCTTGAGATCGTCCGGGAGCTCTGCCCAGGCCGACAGCGAGACGAGCCCCTCCCCCGTGCCGTTCGGCTCGTGAAAGCCCGGCCAGTAGTAGTTTTTCGCCACCTTGTAGAAGCCCATGGCGAGATCCGACCAGGGCCCGAGGAATTCCGTCGCGTCGATCGTCCCCGATTGCAGCGCCGGCAGGATGTCGGGAGCTCCGAGCGAGACCGGCGTCGCCCCGAGCCGGCGCGCCACCTCCCCGCCGAGACCCGGCATGCGGATTTTCAGACCCTTGAAGTCGTCGAGCGAACGGATTTCCTTCGTATACCAGCCGCCCATCTGAAAGCCCGTATTGCCGGCCATGAACGGCTTCACCCCGAAGGGCTCGTAGAGCTTGTCCCAGAGCGCCTGGCCGCCGCCATGGTCGATCCAGGTGATGTGCTCCAGCGGCGTCAGGCCGAAGGGCGCGGCGGTGAAGAGCGGCGCCACCCTCGCCTTGCCCGCCCAGAAGAGCGAGGCGGTATGGGCCATCTCCGCCGTGCCCTCCGCGACCGCGTCGAACACACCCAGCGCCGGCACGATCTCGCCTGCGGCGCGCACATGGACCCGCATGCGCCCGTCGGAGGCTTGTTCGATGCCGGTGGCGATCCGTTCCGCCGAAACGCCCGGCCCGGGCAGGTTCTTCGGCCAGGACGTCACCATCGTCCATTCGATGGGAGCCTGGGCGAGCGCCGGGGCGGAAAGCGCCGCGGCGCCGGCCGCGAGCGCGCCGCCCTTGAGGAATCTGCGTCGATCGGGATGGGTCATGCATCCTCCCATTGGGCAAAGAAATGGTGGACGGGGCCGTGACCGTGGCCGATCTGCAGCCGGTCGGCGGCGGCGAGCGCCTGCTGGATGTAGGCCTTCGCCTCGGCGAAGGCGGCCGGAAGGCTCATCCCCTTCGCAAGGCTCGCGGCAAGCGCCGAGGACAGCGTGCAGCCCGTCCCGTGGGTATTCTTCGTGTCGATGCGCGGGGCGGAGAGCCATTTCGGCCCTTCCGCGCTCATCAGCAGATCGGCCGATTCGGCGCCGTCTCCGTGGCCGCCCTTGAGGAGCACGGCGCCCGGCCCGAAGCGCATGAGCGCCTCGGCCTGGCGAACCATGTCCGCCGCGCTCTCCGCCTTTTCCTCGCCGAGAACCCGCGCCGCCTCCATGAGGTTCGGCGTGATGACGTCAGCGAGAGGAAAGAGCACGTCGCGCAGCGTTTCCACCGCCTCGTCGGCGATCAGCGGATCGCCGGAAGCGGCAACCATGACCGGGTCGAGCACAACCGGGCCCGGCTGCCAGCGCTTCAGCCCTGCGGCAACCACCTCGATCACCTCCGGGCGAGACAGCATGCCGATCTTGGTCGCGTCGACGTCGAGGTCGGAATAGACCGCATCGATCTGCTTGGCGATGAAATCGGGCGGCACGTCATGGATGGCCTGGACGCCACGGGTATTCTGCGCGACCAGCGCCGTCATGACGGTGGCGCCGTAGACGCCGAGGGCGGAGAAGGTCTTGAGGTCGGCCTGGATGCCGGCCCCGCCGCTCGGATCCGTGCCGGCGATGGTGAGTGCGATCGCGGTCATCTTCTTTCCTTTGCCTCACAGACTTCCTTGAGGAGCGCGGCAGCCGCCGCCTGTGGATCGGCAGCGGCCATGATCGCCGAAACGACGGCAACGCCCTCTGCCCCGGCCTCGACGCAGGCGCCGGCATTGCCCGCGGCAATGCCGCCGATCGCCACCGCGGGAAGGTCGATGAGGCCGGCCACGGCCGACACGCCCGCCGGGCCGATCGCCGCGCCGGCATCCGGCTTCGTGCCCGTCGCATAGACGGGGCCGACGCCGATATAGTCCGCGACGAGGAGGGCCTGGCGCGAAGCGGCGTGCTCGGCCGCGCTGCCGACGGAGATGCCGAGAATGAGGTCCGGCCCGATCAGGCGGCGGGCATCCTCTCCGTCCATGTCGCTCTGGCCGATATGGACGCCCTCCGCCCCGGCCGCGAGCGCAACGTCGATGCGGTCGTTGACGATGAGCGGCACCTTGTAGGGCTCAAGCAGCGCCTTCAGCCGCCGGGCGATGCCGACGAGCTCGCGCGTTCCGGCATCGGGGTCGCGCAGCTGTACCAGGCTCGCCCCGCCCTTCACGGCCGCTTCCACCGTCTCGAAAAAGTCCCGCCCGCCCGTCAGGCGCGGATCGGTGACGAGATAGAGCGAAAGGTCGAAAGCCCGGCTCATCCTTCCACCTTCCGGATCGTGGAATGGGCCGACAGCGCCTCGGCATCGAGCCCGTAGAGCGCGTCGCACAGCTCGGCCGGCAGGTGTCCCGGTCCGCGCGGGCAGCGCTCGCCTGCGATCGCTCCGGCAGCGCCATAGACGGCAAGCCCCGCAACGGCGGCTTCAAGCGGAGGACGACAGGCGGAGAAGGCGGCAACGCAGGCCGACAGCGCGCAGCCGAGCGCGGTGGAGAGCGGCATCAGATGGTGACCGCCGGTGATCGCATAGACGGTCTTGCCGTCGGTCGCGTAGTCGCTTTCGCCGGTCACGGCGACGACGCAGCCCGCCTTGCCCGCCAGGGCCTTCGCCGCGGCGAGCGCGGCATCCGAGCCCTGGGTGGAATCGACGCCCTTGCCCGCGCCCGCACTGCCGGCGAGCGCCATCACCTCGCTGGCATTGGCGCGCACGATGGTCGGGCCCCGCCTCAGGAGATCCTCGGCCGCCCGCGTGCGAAAGCTCGTCGCGCCGGTCGCGACCGGATCGAGCACCCAGGGCTTGCCGGCATCCTTGATGACGCTGGCGGCGTCCTGCATCGCCCGCACCCAGGCCGGCGAGAGCGTGCCGATATTGGTGACGAGCGCGTCGGCGATGCCCGCGAAATCGTCCGCCTCCTCCTCCGCATGCACCATGGCCGGCGAGGCGCCCAGCGCAAGCAGCGCATTGGCCGAAACGGTCATGGCGACGAAGTTGGTGATGTTCTGGACGAGGGGCTTTCGCGAGCGCAGCTCGGCAAGAGCCTCAAAGGCATTCTGGGTCGTAAACGGCATTCTTCCTCCGGCGGGCCGGCCCGGCGGCGGAAGAACGGAAGAGGGTTGAAAAGGCGCCCATCCCATCCCTACGCCGGTGCGAGCCGGATCAGGTTCGAGGGGTTGGCCATCTGCCTCTCAGCCACCCGCATGACGGGTGGCACCCCCTGAGATTTGATGTCGGTCTAATGACAGCGGCGAGGCATTGCAACCGGCTTCCGCCATGAGCTCGTGAGCCGGCAAGGCTTCGCCCCCGCACCCTCCCCTTGCCCGGCGGCGCGGCTTGGTCTTTTGTCGGCCCGACAGGAGACCAAGCCCATGACGCCCTTTTTCGTACTCATCAAATGCAGTCTCGGCGAAGCCTACAAGGTGGCGACCGAGTTGGCGGATGCGGAGATTGCCTCGGAGATCTATTCCACGGCCGGCGACTACGACCTTCTCGCCAAGTTCTATCTGGAACGCGACGGCGATATCGGCCGCTTCGTGCAGGAGAAGGTGCACTGCCTGGAAGGCATCCAGGACACCAAGACCATCATCACCTTCAAGGCCTTCTGAGGCGGCGCGGTCGAAAGCCGCCGGCGCCCCGGGCGGCCTAGCCCTGGGGCGTTGCCAGCTTGCGCATGCGCCGGCGCTCCAGGCCGAGCTGATGCTCGCGGTAGATGATGAAGATGCCCGCGGCGATGACGATCGCTCCGCCCGCCCAGACGTTGATGCTCGGCACCTCGCCGAAGACGAAGAAGCCCAGGCTCGTGCCCCAGATGATCGAAACGTATTCGAAGGGCGCGATGGTGGAGGTCTCCGCCTTGCGATAGGCGGCGGTCAGCATGATCTGCCCGACACCCCCCAGAAGACCGCACAGAATGAGCAGCAAGGTGTCGCGCACGGGCGGCAGGCTCCACCCGAAGGGCAGTGTCGCAAGCGCCACCACGCTGCAGGTGAGCGAGAAGTAGAAGACGATCGAGGAGGTCGATTCCGTTGCCGTCATGTAGCGGATCTGGATGGCGATGAGGCCCATCAGGACGGTCGAGGCGAGCGCGCAGACCGCGCCGACAAGCTCGTAATCCTCCAGCCCGCCGGCCGACACCGCTCCGAGGCGCGGCCATAGCACCACGACGATGCCGATGAAGCCGAGCGCCACCGCCGTCGAGCGATAGATGCGCACCGTCTCATGCAGGATGAGCGCCCCCAGAATGACGATGACGAGCGGCGCGGCGTAGTTGATCGCCATCGCCTCCGGCAGAGGCAGGCGCTGCACGCTGACGAACCAGAGCATCATGGAAGCGACGCCGAAGAGACCGCGGCGCGCATGTGCCCACGGATTCCGGGTCTTCACCGCCTCGGCCAGTTTCTTCTGAAAGGCGAGCATCGCGAGCAGAGGAACCAGCGCGAAGGCGGAGCGGAAGAAGACGATCTCGCCGATGGGCACGCTGCCCGCAGCGAGTTTGATGCAGACGAGCATCAGCGCGAAGGTGAATGTGGAGCCGATCTTCAGGAGGATCGCGGCTGAGGAGTTGGTCACCGCCCCTGCCTGTCCGGGACGTGTCCGGCACCGCGCCGGCACGCCTCTTCTTCTTTATGGGTCACCTTGGCCTCGTCATGCCGCACTCTGCTCGCCCGTGACCGCCTGGATCGCTTCCCACACGCGCAGCGGCGTTGCCGGCATGTCGAGATGGCGGATGCCGTAGCCACGGTATAGCGCATCGATGACGGCGTTCATCACCGCTGGCGTCGCACCGATCGTACCGGCTTCGCCCGCCCCCTTGATACCGAGGGCATTATGGGTCGACGGCACGTTGCGCGTTTCGAAGGCGAAGGAGCAGGTGTCCCAGGCGCGCGGCATGGCGTAGTCGTTGAAGGTGGCGGTCAGAAGCTGGCCGTCCTCGTCGTAGACGGTGTTCTCCAAGAGCACCTGGCCGATCGACTGCACGACGCCGCCATGCACCTGGCCTTCCAGGAGGATCGGATTCACCGTCACGCCGAAATCGTCGACGATGGTGTAGCGCAGGACATGGGCGCTGCCGGTCTGCGGATCGATCTCCAGCTCGCACACATGCGTGCCGTTCGGATAGGTCGCTTCGGCCTGCTCGAATTCGCCGACGGCCTGGAGCTTTTCCTTGTCTCCGGCCTTGGCCGCGAGCTCGGCAAGCGAGATCGCCCGGTCGGTGCCGACGATGCGCGCCGTTCCTTCGGCCAGTTCGATATCGGCGGCGGCGGCCTCGAGCTCGTTCGCGGCGAGTTCTTTCAACTGCCCGGCGAGCTTTGTCGAAGCGCGCTCCACTGAAGGCACGCCGAGCGGGATCGAGCGCGAGCCGCCGGTACCGCCGCCTTTTTCCAGCTCGTCCGTATCGCCCTGGCGCACATGGACATGCTCGTAGTCGACGCCGAGCGGGCCGGCGACGAACTGGGCGTAGGCGGTCTTGTGGCCCTGCCCGTTCGACTGCGTTCCGATGAAGAGCGAGACTGAGCCGTCCTCCTCCAGCTTCGCCTTGGCGGGCTCCGATCCGGCGAAGGCGCAGGCCTCCACATAGGTCGCAAAGCCGAGACCGCGCAGCCTGCCCTTGGCGCGGCTCTCCTCCAGCCGGGCCGCAAAGCCGGCGGCGTCCGCCTTTTCAAGCGCCCGGTCCATATGGCCGGCGAAATCGCCGGTGTCGTAGATCCGGTCGGTCACGGTCGTATAGGGCAGCTGGTCGGGCCGGATGAAGTTGCGCCGGCGGATCTCCTCAGGCGACAGCTCCGCCACGCGCGCCGCCTCGTCGATCAGCCGCTCCACCACGAAGGCCGCCTCCGGCCTGCCCGCGCCGCGATAGGCATCCACCGGCACCGTGTTGGAATAGACGCCCTTCACCGTCACATGTGCCGTGCGGATGTCGTAGAGCCCGGTCGCCATGGAGATGCCGAGCCAGGGGATATAGGGGCCGAACTGCGACAGGTACGCGCCCATATTGGCGATGATGTCGACCTTCATCGCGAGGATCCGGCCTTCCCCATCGAGAGCGAAGGCGGCTTCGGTGACGTTGTCGCGCCCCTGCGCGTCCGACTGGAAATGCTCGTTGCGGTCGGAGGTCCAGCGCACGGGCCGGACGAGCGCCTGCGCGGCCTTCGCCACCAGCGGATACTCCCGGTAGGCAAATCCCTTGGGACCGAAGCCGCCACCGACATCCGGCGTGATGACGCGCAGCCGCGCGGGATCCACGTTCATCGCCTTGGCGATGGCGCGGCGCATGCCGTGCACGCCCTGGGAGCCGACGGTGATCGTCCAGGTCTTTTCCTCGGGGTGGAACTCGGCCAGCAGGGCCCGGGGCTCCATGTAGTTGCAGACGAGCCGATTGTTGACGAGCCTCAGCTTCGCCACCTTGGCCGCATCGGCGAAGGCCGCCTCGGTCGCCTCCCCGTCCCCGCGCTCATATTCGAAGGCGAGGTTGGTGCCATGCTCCGGCCAGATGACCGGTGCGTCGGGATCGAGGGCGGTATCGGTCGCCGTCATGACCGGCAGCGGCTCGTAATCGACCTCGATCAGTTCGGCCGCCGAACGCGCCAGGTTGATGTTGTCGGCAACGACGAGTGCGATCGCATCGCCCACATGGCGCACCGTGTCGGCGCACAGCACCGGCACCTCGGCCCGGTTGAGCGGGCCCTTGGTCGGTCCGGCCGCCAGGCAGGGCATGGGGGAAAGATCGGCGACTTCGGCCGCCGTCCAGACGAGATGCACGCCCTCGGCCGAACGCGCCGCCGAAAGGTCGCCGATCGAAAAGCGCGCATGGGCGATGGGCGAGCGTACGAGAAAGGCCGTCAGCGTTCCTTCGGGCTGAAAGTCGCTCGTGTAATGCCCCTCGCCGCGGATGAAGGCATCGTCCTCCACACGGCGCGGATTCGCACCCATGCCAAATTTCGGCGGAGCCATTTCGTTCATGTGACGGGAACCTGTCTTGCGAAGGGATGTGGCGGGGAAAGCTAGGAGCCCCCGGCCGGAAAGAAAGAGCCGTCAGCTTGACGGATCGGCTGCGACAGCGTCAATAGGTCCCGATGCATGGGCCTGGCCGGATGAGTGAAAAGGGTGCCGGCTGGGTGATGCGTTTCGGCGCTTTGCCCGGCAATTTGCGTGGCGCCGCGTGGATTCTCATCGCCACCGTGCTCTTCACCATCATGATGACGCTGATCAAGCTGATCGGCACGCATCTGCCCGTTTCGCAGATCCTTTTCGTGCGCCAGATCGTCATGTTCATCGTCGCCCTGCCGGTGATTCTCTCAGACGTTTCCGGCTCGCTCATCACCCGCCGCCCCGGCCTGCACGGGCTGCGCGTCCTCTTCGCCCTCGTCGCCATGTTCTGCGGGTTCAACGCGGTGGTTCACCTGCCGCTCGCCGACGCGACGGCGATCGCTTTCGCCAAGAGCTTCTTCATCTCCATCTTCGCGATCCTGATTCTGCATGAGGTGGTCGGCATCCGTCGCTGGGCGGCGATCATCATCGGTTTCGCCGGCGTCATCGTCATGCTCGACCCGGCCGGCGGCAGCATCGATCTCTACGGCATCCTCGCCGTCGTCGGCGCGGCGGCGGCCGGCATGGTCATGGTCATCATCCGCCTCCTGTCGCGCACCGATCGATCGATCACCATCCTCACCTGGCAGACCGTGCTCGTCGGGCTGCTGATCTGCCCGCTCGCCATCTGGCAATGGGTCTGGCCGAGCTGGCACGAGGCTCTTCTCCTCGTCGGCATCGGCCTCGTCTCGGTGGTCGCGCAGACCTGCAACATCCAGGCCTACAAGGCCGGCGAGGCGACAGTTCTTGCCGCCCTGGACTATATCCGTCTGCTCTGGGCGACCCTCATCGGCATCACCATCTTCAGCGAAGTGCCGTCCTGGCAGACCCTGCTCGGCTCCGGTATCGTCATCGCCGCGGCACTCTACACCGTGCATCGCGAGGCACGGCGCGGCCAGCGCCTTGCCCGCTCGCCATCGGGACGCGGCTACACGACCTGAAGGCGTTCCGCCCTTGGCGGAATATTCGCCGCCGATGCCGGCTAAGCTTCCGGAACCCGTTTCCCGGCGGCCCGTTTCCGTGTGTCCACGGAAAGGCCGATGCAGATCGAACTCCACGCCCGCGCCCGCCATTGCGGCCTCAGCTATGTCTGCGTCGAGGACCTCTCGATCGAGCGCCGTCGCCACGGTCGCGGCTTCTCCTATCGCGACGGCGAGGGCCGGCTCGTGACCGATCGCGATCTGCGCCGCCGCTTCGCCGACCTCGCCATCCCCCCGGCCTGGAAGGAGGTCTGGCTTGCGCTCGACCCGCACGCCCATCTGCAGGCGGTCGGGCGCGATGCGGATGGGCGCCTGCAGTACCGCTATCACGACGACTGGAAAGAGGTACGCGACGAGATCAAGGCGGAGAGGCTGATGACCTTCGGCCGGGCTTTGCCTGCGATCCGCGAGAAGATCGAGGCGGATCTGCGTCGCCGCACGCTGGACCGCGATTTCTCCGCCGCCGTCGCCGCCCGCCTCGTCGACAAGGCGCTGCTGCGCTCCGGCCACCGCGCCGAGAAAGGCGAGGAATCGGCACGCGGCGCGACCACGCTTCTCAAGCGCGACGTGAAGACGAATGGGCGGAGCGTCTCGCTCGCCTTCATCGGCAAGTCCGGCAAGGCGATCCGCAAGAAGGTGCCCGATCCCCTCCTGCCCTCGCGCCTGCGCAAGCTGAAGCAGATCGGCAGGAAACGCCTCTTCGCCTACCGCACCGAGGAGGGAAAGTGCGCCTATCTGACCGCCCGCGACCTGAATCAATATCTGAGGGATGCGGCCGGAGCCCCTGTCAGCTCGAAGGATTTCCGCACTTTCGCCGCGAGCGCTGCGGCGCTGGAAGAATTCGCCCAGATGGCGCCTCCGCAGACGAAGACGGCCCATCAGCGCGCCATTGCGGCCGTCATGCGCGAGGTCAGCGAAAAGCTCGCCAACACCATGGCCGTGTGCCGGTCCAGCTACGTCCATCCCCTGGTGGTGGAAGCCTTCGAGGCGGGAAAGCTGGAGGCCGACCTCCTCCACGGTCCGCACCGCACGCGCCTTTCGCCCGGCGAGACGGCCCTCATGCGCTTTCTGGAGAAGGAGCTGTCGAGCGGGAACGCGCGGCGACCCACGCCCGTTGATTCGGCCAGGCACGACAAGGAGATGCATCCATGAGCGAGGCACCGATGGAAGAGTTCTTCCGCCTCATCGACGACATCCGCACCTGCATGCTGACGACCCGGGACGAAGGGCGGCTGCGTTCGCGCCCCATGGGCTTTTCCTTCGATCGCGGAACGCACGAGTTTCATCTGCTCACGCGCAAATCCTCCCACAAGGCCGAGGAACTGGCCGCCAATCCGGGGGTGAACCTCGCCTTTGCCCGGCCCGACCGGCACGAATTCGTCTCCGTCTCCGGCCAGGCCTATCTGACCACCGACCACCGCCTGATCGAGGCTGTGTGGACGGAGGACGCGGATGCCTGGTTCAAGGGCGGCAAGGAGGATCCCGAGGCGGCCGTCATCCGGGTCGTGCCCTCCCTCGGCGAATACTGGCACGGACACAACCAGCTCATCCGGCACTGGAATCTGATCCGTGCCAAGCGTGCCGGCGAAGAGCCGCATCTGCAGGAAAACAGTCAGGTAACGCTTTAGCGTCACCATGCCCCTCGGGCCGCCTCAAGACGAGGCGGATGAGAGACGCCGCCGCACTCTGCCGGCCGGCATTCGGGGGAAGCACGGTTGAGTGAGAACGAGAGCGCAGGCATCCACCCTTTGTGGGTGCTCGCCACGCCGGTCGTGGCGGGCGCCTTTGTCCTTGGCGAACATCTGCATCTCTTTACGATTGAGACGATGGCGATGGGAATCCTCGCCGCCTTCCTGCTCATCGCAACTGTCTTTTCCGCGGTCCATCACGCCGAGGCGATCGCCCTGAAGATCGGCGAGCCGCTCGGCTCGCTGGTGCTCGCCGCCGCCGTCACCGTCATCGAAGTCTCGCTGATCATCACCATCATGCTCGCCTCGGCCGGCAGCGGCGCCGACGTCGCCCGTGACACGGTCTTCGCCGCGGTCATGATCGTTCTCACCGGCATCGTCGGGGCCTGTCTCCTGGCAGGCGGCATTCGCCACCACGAGCAGGGATTCCAGGTGAGCGGCGCGACGGGTGCGCTCAGCGTTCTGGCGACACTCGCCACGCTGACGCTCGTCCTTCCCAATTTCACCGTCGCCGTGCCTGGCCCCTATTATTCCACCGCCCAGCTCGTCGGCGTCGCGGCCGTCTCCCTCGCCCTCTATTTCGTCTTTCTCTTCGTCCAGTCCGTGCGCCATCGGGATTTCTTCCTGGACGTCAACCAGGGTGAAGAGGAGGGCCATCCCAAGCCATCGGCCATCACCACGGCGACCAGCGTCGTCCTGCTGCTGGTCGCGCTGATCGCGGTGGTGCTCCTCGCCGAAGGACTCTCGCCCGCGGTCGAGCGCTTCGTCTTCCGCGCGGGCTTGCCGGCATCCTTCGTCGGCGTGGTGATTGCGGGGGTCATTCTGCTGCCGGAATCGATCGCAGCCTTCCGGGCGGCAAGGGCGAACCACCTTCAGCGCAGCCTCAATCTGGCGCTCGGATCGGCGATGGCGAGCATCGGCCTCACCATCCCCTCCGTCGCGGCGGCATCGATCCTGCTGGATGTTCCGCTGGGCTTGGGGCTGGAGCCGGAGGACACGGTGCTCCTCATCCTCGCCCTCTTCACCTGCACGCTCACACTGGCGACCGGCCGCACGACCGTGCTGCAGGGCGGCGTCCATCTGGTGATCTTCGCCGTCTTCCTGATCATCGCCGCCGTCCCGTGAGCATAAGGCTCCCGGCACACGCCGCCACGTCGCGCGAAAATGCGCCGACGGAGCCGCGAGGCAGCGACCTGCGGGGAAGGAGAAAAAAACGGTGGAGAAAGGATAAGGGGCGGCCTCGCCGCCCCTCAGCTCAGGTGAAGTTCCGCGTGATGACCGTCGCCGATACGGGATCGGCCCCGTAGGTCTCGCCTTCCTCTAGCGCGAGAATCTCGCTGAGGCGCGTGCGGGCGCGGCTGACACGGCTCTTGATGGTTCCGACGGCGCACTGGCAGATCTCGGAAGCTTCCTCGTAGGAGAAGCCCGAAGCCCCGACGAGAACCAGCGCCTCGCGCTGATCGTCGGGCAGCTGCGCCAGGGCGTCGTGAAAGTCCTGAAGGTCCATGTGGCCGGTCTGCGCCGGCTGGGAAGCGAGCCGCGCCGCGTAGGCGCCCTCGGCATCCTCGACCTCGCGGCCCTTCTTGCGGACCTGGGAATAGAATTCGTTGCGCAGGATGGTGAAAAGCCAGGCGCGGAGGTTGGTACCTTCCTGAAAGGTATGGAACTTCGCCCATGCCTTCATCAGGGTTTCCTGGACAAGATCGTCCGCGCGCTCACCGTTGCCGCAAAGCGAGACGGCAAACGCGCGCAGGTTCGGAATGGCGGACAGGAGTTCCTGTCTCAGTGCCTCGGATACGGCCATGTATGATGGGGTGGGTGCTTAGCTGCGACGAGTCTTGGTGGAAGACTGCTCGAGCTGCTCCAGGAGATCGATAAAGCGCTGCGGAACCGGCTCATTCACCACATCGTCATAGGCTGCACGCAAATGCTTGCCGATCTGGCTCTGAATAAGCGGGTGCATGCTGCTATGATGGCCGTTGCCATCGGTAAACATGGTGTCCTCCTGCGAGCGACCGCTTCCCTCCCGGTCTGATTGATCCATTCATTCAACTCCGTACGAGGTTAATTCGAGCGCAGGCATGTGGTTCCGTCTGTACAGAAAATTTCCCGGCTCAATGAACGGCAGACGGGCCGGACGCCGGGTGATCGGCGATGTCTCATCGGGCCGCGCTTCGCGCGCATATCGCTTGGCCAACAAGGCACCCTGCTTAACGAATGGTAGCGTGAAAACGGTTAGCGGGACGTTTACAGGCCTTGGGTTCCATGAACTATCGCGCCTTGTCAAATAGAAATGAGGCGGAATTTGGCGCATTTCCCAGCTGACCCCCGACCCGTCACGGCCTGCCTTCCGGCCGGCCGGAGCCCTTCCCTTCAGCCTGTCAGAGGCCGAACCAGAGCGCGATCGCTCCCAGCGCCACGATAACCAGCGCCGTGCCCCATATCAGCGGTACGCGGTTCGTGGCACGCTCGTCCCCCTGCCTTGCGCTGGTCTCGGTGATTTCTGGATCGGCCATGTCTTTCTCCTTGGTTTGCCGCTGCGCCGGTAGGACGCAGCCTGTTGCCTTCCGGCAAACGTCACAATCCTCGCTCTGAGGGTGGACAATTCGTGTCTGGCGATGCTGCGGGCGTGTGACGCCCCCACCTGACACACTTGCAGGCCGGTCATGCGACCAGGCCCGCAGCCGGCTCTTGCCTGGCTTTCTCGCGGACAACGTCGCGGGAGCGCAATGCGTTGCAAAACAAACAGGATTTTCGTTTCGGCCGATTTCACCGATGCAAGGGCAAATGCTGAAGGCGGAGCGTCGCCGCAGCAAAGGCTGCTGCGCCTTCGTGGCCGGAAGCCTGTCCTCTAGTCCCGGTCTTCGTCGGCGGTGGTGAGCGATTTGGAGCCGGCCTCATCATCCGCGATCGCCGGCGCGAGCACGGAAAGCGCGCCCGGATGCTGGCGGATCTGAAGGGGGCTCTTCAGCGTCACCACTTCGCCATCGACGGAGGCGCGTGTTTCATTGCGCCGGAGCACGATCGTGAGTTCCCTCACCTCGCTCTCTTCCACCACCGAACTGCCGACGAGCCGTCCGAGTCCGAAGGCGGCCGCGATCTCCAGAAGATCCGTCCATTTGCGCGAAGTTGCGAAGTAGAGCCCCAGCCGCGCCGCGCGCGGATCGTCTGCATAGGGAAGATGGCCCTCCCCGAGCGGATCGTTGCTCACGACGAGGACCGGGGTGGTGATGTCGCGTCTCTCGCCAGCGGCGTCGATCTGTGCGCGAATGAGTGGTGGACGCCGGAGCGCCATCCGCAGCGCCTTGGCGCTGGCGAGCATCTTGCCGACGCGCGAGCCATAGCTGAGCTGTTCGCGCAGACGGATCATTTTCGGATGCAGGCCGAGCGTCACATGGTGGACGAAGAGGCGCCCATTCACCTCGGCGATATCGACATCGGCGGGCGCGCCCCGGGCAAGCGCCTCGGCCGCTTCCATCATGTCCAGCGGCACGCCGAGGGATCGCGCGAACAGGTTCATCGTCCCGAGCGGCAGGATGCCGAGCGTCTTGCCGCTGCGGAAGGCTTCGCTGGCGGCGAAGGACACGCTGCCGTCGCCGCCGCCGACGACCACGGCGTCGATCTCCTCGTCCACGAAGCGGGCCTTCATCGCCTCGATGGCGCCCGCGCCGCCTTCCCAGTGCATGGCCACGCTGTGGCCAGCAGCCTCGAAAACGCCGGCGATCCGGTAACCGAGGGAACGCTCGCAGCCCTTGAGACTGCCTGAATCCGAATTGAGGACGAGAGCGATCCTCAGGGGCGCGTCCACGCGGCTCGGCGCGTCCTCTCCGTCGTCACCCTCGTTGGACACCAGATGCTCCCCCCACCCCGGCTCATCCGGGCCGTTCAACCGGCTTTCAACAGCTCGCTCTGCGACTTCATGATCCGGCTCTCGTCCTCCTGCTCGATCAGGTAGGCCGGATTCTCCTCGTCGGCGAGGCGCACGATCTCGTGGCCTTCCAGGGTTCGCCGGACAGGCTGCTTGTAGATTTCGACGACGCGGCCCTTGCTGACAGCCGCGCCCCAGCGCCATTCGACCCGCTGGCCCTTGTGAAATTGTTGACCCATTCAGTTCGGCCGACTCGCGGCCATTTCCTTTCTCTTTTCTGGCGCCGGCATGCCCGGACAATTCAGGCTTTTTCGGGCCGGCTTCACTTCTTTTCGGCCTCGCCCCGTTCCTCGCGCGCCTCTTCCTCACGGCGCTCGATAATCTCGTCCGGGCGCGTCAGACGATCCTCCGGGGCAAGACCATAGGCCTCCGGGTCGCCTTCGCCCGTTCCTTCCGCCGAAAGGGCGGACAGAAGCTCCCTGCCCCGCGCGATCAGCGGGTCCATTTCATTGCCGCGATCGATCGAGCGGCGCACTTCAAGCTCCCCCACCATCGCTTTCAGCGTCTCGCGCCGAGCCTCCAGGCTGCCGCGGGCGGAGTGAGCGAGAGCCTCCATGTCGTCGAGCGTGATCGGCTGGGAAAAGCCCGGCTCGTCCGCATCTCCCCCGACCGCATAGTCGGCGGCAGTCGGAACACCGGGCCCGTCATGGCGTTCAGTCATCTCAGCTTTCTCCTTACGGGAGCAGAATGCTGCCGGCCGGAAGCTTGTTCCGAGATCTCCAAGAGACACTTGCCGGCGCTGGCGCCGGATTTCCGCCATCGCCGGACTTTCACCATCAAGGACCGCACCTGTGAGCAATGACGAAGAGGCACCTCTCCGCAACGATCGCCACCCCCCAGGGTCAACCGACGCCACACCCCGCCAGACCCGGCTTGAGCGTGCCAACGGCCGCGAGGGCCGCGCTCACGATTCCTCCGGCCTCACCGCGCGCGAGGCCGAGAGCGTGCAGGAGCGCGTGCGCCTGTCCGTCCCCGCTATCTACGAGATCGTCCGCCAGGAAGGCGAAGAGGAGATGGAACGGCCAATTTCCTCTCTATGGTGGTCGGGGCTTGCCGCAGGCTTGTCGATCGGATTCTCCCTGCTCGCGGAGGCCGTGCTGCGCCATCACCTGCCGGACGCGCCCTGGCGGCCGCTGGTGGAGAATTTCGGCTACACGGTCGGCTTCCTGATCGTCATTCTCGCCCGCCAGCAGCTCTTTACCGAGAACACCATCACCGCGATCCTGCCGCTTGCGGCGGAGTTCAACCGCACGAACCTTCTCTGCGTCGTGCGGCTGTGGAGCGTTGTCTTCATCGCCAACATGGTCGGCACGATCGGTGTGGCCGCCTTCAACGCCGCCCTGCCGGGCACCGTGCCGGAGGTCCTCAGCACCATGCTCGAGATCAGCCGGGAGATGATGGACAAGGGCTGGCTGGAGATGTTCGTGCGCGCCATCGGCGCCGGCTTCCTCATCGCCGCCATCGTCTGGATTTTGCCCAGCGCCAAAGGCAGCGAGTTCCTCGTCATCCTGCTCTTCACCTACATGATCGCCATTTCCGAGTTCACCCACATCATCGCCGGCAGCGTGGAAGCCTTCCTGCTCGTCGCGCATGGCGAAATCGGCATCCTGCACATGCTGTGGGGCTTCACCGTGCCGGTGCTGCTCGGCAACATTCTGGGCGGCACGGCCCTGTTTGCCATGCTCGCCTACGCGCAGGTGAAAGAGGAGATCGAGTAGCCTTTAGGGCGGGCTCTCGCTTAGCCGGTTGAGCAAAAACTCCGGCCGGCGAACCTGCAGGCCCGGAACCGTCAGCCGAGCGATTCCGTTTTCCATTCAGATCAACCGATGTGGAGAACGTCATGAATTGGGATCGTGTGGAAGGCAACTGGAAGCAGTTCAAGGGCAACGCCCGCACGCAGTGGGGCAAGCTCACGGACGACGAGCTCGACCAGGTCGAGGGCAACCGTGAAGTGCTCGCCGGCAAGATCCAGGAGCGCTACGGCATCGCCAAGGACGAGGCGGAGAAGGAGATCGACGCCTGGCTCGCCCGCCACTGACCGGGCACGGCCTTCGGGCCGAGCCACAACAATCTCTCAAGGGGCCGGCACCGCCGGCCCCTTTTGCTTGTCCGCCTTTTGCATCTTGGCGGGCCGGGGCAACGCCGACTTCTCGCCCCGGGACAGGATGCGCGTTGACCGTTTGCGCGCCGCCTCTGTATCTGACGCCCCGATCCCTCTAGGAATGTGTCTGCCTTGCTTGACAGCGCGGCAGCTTCTCGGCTTCGCAGGGCTTCAACGATGAACGGCTCCATGACGGCAGAAAGACCATCCGCATTCGCCATCTGGTGGCAGGCCGCAAGGCCGCACACCCTCAGCCTCTCGGTATCGCCGGTTCTGGCGGGCCTGGTGCTGGCGCTCGCGGAGACGAGCCGGATCGACGTGCCCGTCGCCATCGTGACGATGCTCGCCGCCATCGCCATCCAGATCGGCACCAACCTCAACAACGACGCCGCCGATGCCGTCAACGGCACGGACCAGATCGACCGCGTCGGCCCGGCCCGCATCACCCAGAAGGGCTGGGCGAGCCCGCGTCAGGTCTTCACCGCCGCCCATATCGCCTTCGGTCTCGCAGCTGTCGGGGGGATCTATCTCGTCGCCGTCGGCGGCCTGCCGATCATGGCGATCGGCATCCTCTCCCTGATCGCCGGCTACGCCTATTCCTCCGGCCCCTGGCCGATCTCCCGCAGCCCCTGGGGCGAAGCCTTCGTCATCGCCTTTTTTGGCCTCGTCGCCGTGGCCGGCAGCTTCTATCTGCAGACGGGATGGGTTGACCTCGCAGCCGTCCTTTTCGGCCTCGTCGTCGGCCTGCCGGCGGCCGCCGTGCTACTCGTCAACAACACCCGCGACCGCGAGACGGACACCCTCGCCGGCCGCCAGACGCTGGCGATCCGCGTCGGCCCGGACGGGGCGAACCGCCTCTATGGGCTGCTCCTATGGGCAAGCTTCGCCGTGCTCTTCTGCCTCTCGCTGCTCGGCTTTCCGGGCGTGCTCCTGGGTGTTGTCGCAATTCCCCTGGCGCGGAAGGCGCAGCGCGATTTCTCCGCGGCGCATCTGCCGGTGGATTTCAACCAGTGTCTGGCGCGCACCGCCGCCTTCCAGATGGCGCTCTGCGCCTCCGCCTCGATCGGCCTCGTCATCATCGGCTGAGAAAGCTCAGCCGCGCTTCGTCGCCAGAAACCGGCGCGAGCTCCGCTCCAGCGCCACGCAGGTCAAAATCCCTGTAGAAAAGGCGCCGGTGTCGAGATTGATGCGGTTGGCGTGCACGCGCTGGCGCTCGCGCGGCGTATGGCCGTGGACGACGCAAAAGCCGAAGTCCTTCTGGCTCGAAAGAAAAGGCTCCCGGATCCAGACGAGATCCTGCTCTTCCTGCTCTTCCAGCGGCCGGCCGGGGTTAATGCCGGCATGCACGAAGAGATAATCGCCGATCCGCTCCATCGTATCGAGGCCGCCGAGAAAGGCCGAGAGGTCGGGACCGAGCGCCATGGCAAGCGCGTCCCGGCAGTTTTCGAGCGTCGCAGGGCGCGCATTGCGCGGCGGCTCGACCCCGAAGGAGAGCATCGTCGCGGCTCCCCCTTGGCCGAGCCAGTAGGTGAGGAGTTCCGGCTCGCGCAGCGCCCGGATCAGAATGTCTTCGTGATTGCCCTTGAGACAGACGCGCCGCCCGCAGACCGAGGAAGAATCGGCGAGAAACCGAAGCACCTTTTCAGAATCCGGGCCGCGGTCGACATAGTCGCCGACGAAGACCTCGACGCATTCGTCGACCGGCCTCGCCTGAAGATCGGCCTCCATCGCCTGATGGAGTTCGCCGAGAAGATCGAACCGGCCGTGGATGTCGCCGAAAGCATAGACGCGGCAGCCCTCCGGGACGGAAAACCGCGAGAAGTCTTCGTCTTCGGGAAAAGCAACCATGCCCTGATATGGGGGGCCGCGGCGCGGCCCGCCAATTTCATTGTCCCCGGGCCGTCCTATCCGAACTTGAAGAGGATGCCGAAGCCGCCGCGCGGATAGTTCCATTCGATGTCGCCGGTGTCCGCACAGACGATCCGGCATGTGCCGCATTCCATGCAGCCGTCGGGGGTGACTTCCACCTGCCCCTTGTCGTTGAGGGCGTAGCAGCCCGCCGGGCACATGCGCGTCAGGGCAAGCAGCGCCTCGGTGGGCATTTCGTGAGGCTTTACCTTCACATGCGGGCGGCCCGCATCCACCACGAACCGGTTGTAATAGAGCTTTTCCTCGACCTTCACGCTTTCCCCCGTCTCTGCCCCTGTCGTCGCGGCATTCGCCTTCTCGGAAGTTCTTGTCATCGCCATGCCCTCGCCAGTCTGTAGGCGTCGCCCAGAAGCCCGCCGAGCCCGCGGCTCTTGCGGAAGGCGGCCATGATCTCCTTCTCCTTGGAACGCTTGTCGGTGCCGTCGACGCGGAACCAGGTCTGCGCCGCCTTGGAGACGAGCTGCGGATAAAGGCCGAAGAGTGCCTTCTTGTTGCCGTGCAGGAAGCCCGGCAGCTTGCGGTACTTTTTGAGGTCCTTCAGCACGAAGGTCTCTTCCAGCCGCTTCTTGTAGAGCGCCAGGTTGGTCGCGCTGAATTCCTGCCGCGTGCGGTTGAGGCGCACGATCGTCTCGCCGGCGATCCGCCCCGTGGTCATCGCCAGGTTGGAGCCCTCGCGGTGCGCCGCATTCACGAACTGGCCGGCATCGCCGACGATCACCCAGCCCTCGCCGAAGAGCGAGGGGATGGCGTTGTATCCGCCTTCCGGGATGAGGTGGGCGGCATATTCCTTCACCTCCGAGCCGGCGAGAAGCGGCCGGATCGCCGGATGCGCCTTGAACTTCTCCAGGAGCGCATAGGGCGCCTCGCCGCTTTCCTTGAAGTCGGAGACGAGGCAGCCGATGCCGACGGAGATCGATTCCTGGTTGGTGTAGAGGAAGGCGGTGCCGGTCATCCCCGAGGTGACGGTGCCCATCGCCTCGATGACGGCGCCCTCGTCCCCCTTCAGGTTGAAGCGCGCCTCGATCGTCTCGCGCGGCAGGAAATGCATCTCCTTCACCGCCAGGGCGACCGTGTCCGGCTTCAGCTCGTCGCGCAGCCCGGCGCGCTGTCCGACCAGACCGTTGACGCCCTCGGCGAGCACCACGACGTCGGCCATGACGGCGCCCTCGTCCCGGTCCGTCAGGACACCGATGACCTTGCCCTGGGTGTTGCGGATGAGTTCCTTCACCGTCGTCTCGCAGATGACGGTGGCGCCGGCCTCGCGGACCTTCTGGCTGAACCACTTGTCGAACTGGGCGCGGATGATGGTGTAGCGGTTGGGCCGTTCCTCGTTGAAGTCCTCCGAGCGGTAATGCACGCCCGTATAGGAGGTGTCGTCGAGCATCCACATGCGCTGCTCGATGATGTGGCGCTCCAGCGGCGCATCCTCGCGAAAGCCCGGGATGAGCTTTTCCAGCGCGTCGGCGTAGAGGATGGCGCCCTGCACGTTCTTGGAGCCGGGATATTCCCCCCGCTCCAGCTGCAGGACCTTCAGCCCCTCCTTCGCCATGGTGTAGGCGGCGGCATTGCCCGAAGGCCCGGCACCGACGACGATGGCATCGAAGCGTTCTTCGACCATTTTCTGTCTCCTATCCGGCGAGGCGGTTGACCGAGAGGCGCCGCGAGAATGCCCGCGTCAGGGCGGGAAGCACCTCGAGCGCGTCGGCGACGATGGCGAGATGGGCAAAGTCGAGAATCGGGGCGTTGGGGTCGGTATTGATCGCCAGGATCATGTCGGCGCCCTCCACACCCACACGGTGCTGGATCGCGCCGGAGATGCCGGCGGCGATGTAGAGCTTCGGCCGGATGGTCTTGCCGGTCTGACCGATCTGCCGGTCGGAGGTGATCCAGCCCTTCTGCACCAGCGGGCGCGAGCCGCCGTATTCGGCCCCCAGCACCCGAGCGAGATCCTTCACCAACTGGAAATTCTCCGCCGAGCGCAGGCCGAGCCCGCCGGCGACGACGATATCGGCATAAGCGAGCTGCACCTCATTGGAATCGCGGTCGGCGATGAAGCGCAGGACCTTGGTGACGATGTCCTCCTCGCGCATGTCGAGCGGATGCTCCACGACGCGGCCGGTTCTGCCGGCCTCGCGCTGCGGCATCGCCATGACGCGCGGGCGCACCGTCGCCATCTGCGGGCGGAAGTTGAGGGTGTGGATGGTGCACAGCAGCGAGCCGCCGAATGTCGGGCGCGTCGCCGCCAGCGAGCGCTCGTCGTCGATGGCGAGCTCCGTGCAGTCGGCCGTCAGCCCGGTCGCCAGCGTCGTCGCCACGGAGCCGGCGAGGTCGCGTCCGAGCGTGGTGGCGCCCAGAAGAAGGATCTCCGGCTTGAAGGTGTTGACGAGGTCGGTCAGCGCCTTGGTGTAGGGCTGGTTGCGGTAGTGCTCCAGGATCGGGTCGGCGATCAGATAGGTGAGATCCGCCCCGTGCTCCCAGCATTCGCCGGCAGCGGCCAGAAGCTCTTCGCGGTCGCCGCCGACCAGGAGGCCGGCGAGCTCCACGCCGAGCTTGTCGGCGAGCTTGCGGCCCTCGCCGAGCAGCTCCAGCGACACCGGATGGATCGCTCCGTGTTCGTATTCGATGAAGACCCAGACATGCCGGTAGGCCTTGAAGTGCTCCGGCAGCTCTTTGCGCATGCCGGCGCGACCGCCGGCGGGCTGGGGCTTTTTCTGGGGCGCGTCGGTCATCGCCATTCCTCCTGCTGTCCGGCAGCGAATTCCCTGAGATCGGCCTCGACGGTCGGATGGCGGGCGAAGATCTCGTCCATCGCCGCATCCGCCAGTTCCTCGAAGGACATGCCCGGCTTGCCGATCTCCTCGGCTCTTTCGGCCCGCGGCGTCGGCGCGAAGACGCGCTTGACGACGGTCGGCGAGCCGCGCAGGCCGCAGCTCTGCACGTCGGGCACGCCGGCCGCTTCGGCGTTCCAGGTGGTGATCTCCGCATTGGCGGCCCTGAGCGCGCTGGTCAGTGAGCCGCGGCGCATCTCGTTGGAGCCTTCCAGCATGGTGATGAGCACCGGCAGCTTCGTCTGCAGCACCTGCACCCCGCCTTCCGCGCGCCGCTCCACTTCCACGATGCCCTTCTCGGTATCGACGTCGCAGATGGCGGCGACATAGGTGAGCTGGTTGAAGCCCATGCGGGTGGCGATGCCGGGTCCGACCTGCGCCGTGTCGCCGTCGATCGTCTGCTTGCCGGCGAAGACGATACCCACCGGGCCCCAGGTCTCGCCGATCTTCTTGATGGCGGACGACAGCGCGTAGCTCGTCGCCAGCGTGTCGGAGCCGGCGAAGAAGCGGTCCGTCAGGAGCACGGCCCGGTCGGCGCCGAACGTCAGCGCCTTTCTTAGGCTGTCCTCGGCCATCGGCGGGCCCATGGTCAGCACCGTCACCTCCCCGCCGAGCCTGTCGCGCAGGCGCAGCGCCTCTTCCAGCGCGAAGAGGTCGTAGGGGTTGATGATGGTGGGCACCCCCTGCCGCATGATGGTGTTGGTCACCGGATGGACGCGGATCTGGGCGCTGTCCGGAACCTGCTTGATGCAGACGACGATGTGCATCTTTCTCACCCTCGGTTGCGTCCGGCTCTGGCCGGAGCTGCCTTCAGGAAGGAGGATCGCAATCCGCGTGCCAATCCGCACTTACCTGCAGGCATCTGAAAACAAACGATTTTCTCAAAAACGCGGCCGACAGGGCCGAACGCTGAAACCGGACGAAGCTGTCGCAAACCCGACAGAGCGCCCATCAATCCTGGCCGGTCAGGCTGGAGAGCGGCACGAAGGGCCGGCGCGGCGACGGCTTCTCGCCGGTGGCGTCCTTCAGCACCTTGAAGACGCGCTCCTTCAGCGGCGAGGAACGGGTGAAGTCGGCATAGGCGCGCTGAAGATGCGCCCGGCAGGCGGCCTCCGTCTCGGCCTCGCCAAGCCCCGCCAGGCTGTCGCCGGAAAGATACTCGCCCATGCGCTTGAGGATGTGCAGGCGCGCCACCCGCAGGACCTCGGGGTCGTACGCGACGCCGAGCGTGTCGAAGAACTCCTCCGCCGAGGAGAGCGTGCCGAGCTTTTCGAGGATGTCCATCAGGCCTCTTCCCTTGAGCTGAAGGCGGCCGTCTCGTCCGCCAGCATGTCGGCGTAAAGGTCGGCGATCTCGCAGATGGCGACGGCGCGCTTGGCCGCCGCCGCGCGTCGTTTCACCCGCTCCAGAAGCCGCTCGGCCGAGCATTCGTCAGCGGCGATGCCGAGCGTCGTCAGGGCATGCTTCAGCGCCGCCATGCCGGAATGCTTGCCCAGCACGATGGAGCGGGACCGGCCGAAGCGGGCCGGATCGACGCCCTCATAGGTGGCCGGGTCGCGCAGCAGCCCGGAGACGTGGATGCCGGATTCGTGCGTGAACACCGCCGCGCCGACGATCGACTTCGCCGCCGGGATCGGCCGGCGCGCCGCCAGGGCGACGAGGTCGGCGAGCGCGCCGAGCCGCGTCGGGTCGATGCCGGTGCGGAAGTCGGTGACGTGGTCGATGACGGCCGCGACCTCTTCCAGGGGCGCGTTGCCGGCGCGCTCGCCGAGACCGAGGACGCAGACGGAGGCATGGCTGGCGCCCGCCTTGATGGCGGCGAGCGTGTTCGCGGTCGCCAGGCCGAGATCGTCATGGCCGTGGAATTCCAGCCCGATCCCGCTGGCCCCCCGCAGGCGCTCGAAGATCGCGTGCGTGGCGAAGGGATCGAGGATGCCGACCGTGTCGGCGAAGCGGAACTTGGTGGCGCCGGCCGCCTCGGCCGTCTCGATCGCCCGCAGGAGGAATTCCGCATCGCCCCGGCTGGAATCCTCGCCGCCCATGAAGACCTCGAGGCCCCGGCCCCGGGCATAGGGGATCACGTCGCGGATGCGCGCGAGCACGTCCTCGCGGCAGGTGCCGAACTTCGCCGCGATCTGCCGGTCCGACATCGGCACGGACAGATTGATGGCGGCAAGTCCCGTCGCCACCGCCGCGTCGACGTCGCGCCGCGTCATCCGGCACCAGCTGACGGCGCGCGCCGTGGTGAGCGCCGCGCCCACGGCGGCGATGCTCTCAATCTCGGCGCCGCCCATCGCCGGCGTGCCGGCCTCGATCTCGTCGACGCCCGCCGCTTCCAGGGCGAGCGCGATCGCCACCTTCTCTTCCGGCGAGAACGCGACGCCCGGCGCCTGCTCGCCGTCGCGCAGGGTCGAATCGTTGATCAGGATGCGGGGAAGCTGCGCGAGCATCAGGCGACCTTTCGGAGCGAGGCCCGTGGCGCGGGGTGGAGCGCCGCGGCCGCTTCCTCCACGGCGCGGCGGAAGGGCGTCGGCCCGCACAGCTTGTCCATCGCCGCCGGCAGGGCGGCGAGCGCCCGCTCGATGTCCTCCGCGTCGTTGTCGCGCGAAAGCGAAAAGCGCACCGCACCGAAGAGGAGGTCCGTCTTGAGCTTCATCGCCTTCAGGACATGCGAAGGCTCCATCATGCCCGAGGCGCAGGCCGAGCCGCCGGAGACGGCGACGCCCATCTGCGCGAGGAGGACAAGGAGCCCCTCCCCGTCCACCTTGTCGAAGGCGATCGAGGCGGTGTTCGGCAGCCGGTTCGATGTGTCCCCGAGGACCGTTGCATGGGGGAAGAGTTCGGCGATGCCGGCCTCCAGCCGGTCCCGCAGGCCGGCGATCCGGTCGCTGTCGGTCAAGAGATGCCATGCGGCAAGGCTCGCCGCCGCGCCGAGCCCGGCGATCCCGGCGACGTTCTCCGTGCCGGCCCGGCGCCCGCGCTCCTGCTTGCCGCCGCGAATGAGCGGCGAGAAGGCCGTGCCCTTGCGCACGAAGAGCGCGCCGACGCCCTTCGGCCCATGGAACTTGTGGGCCGAGAGCGACAGGAAGTCGGCCGCCACCGCCGAGAGCCGGACCGGGACCCGCCCGGCAGCCTGCACGGCGTCGGTATGGAAGAGCGCTCCCGCCTCGTGGGCGAGATCGGCGAGTTCCTCCACCGGGAAGAGCGTGCCGGTTTCGTTGTTCGCCCACATGATCGAAGCGAGCGCCGTCTTGGGCCCGAGCGCGGCGCGATACGCCTCCATGTCGAGCCGCCCGCAGCCGTCGACCGGGATGACATGGACCTTGATGCCCCGGCTCTGGGCGAGATGGGCGCAGAGCGCGAGAACCGCCGGATGCTCGACGGCGGAGGTGACGATCTCGTCGCGCCCTTCCTGCGTTGCAAGGGCCGAGAGGATCGCCGCGTTGTTCGCCTCCGTGCCGCCGGAGGTGAAGACGATCTCGCTTTCCTCCGCGCCGATCAGCGCGGCGACGGCGGCGCGGGCGCGGCCGAGCACGGCCTTCGCCGGCTGGCCGTGGCCGTGCAGCGAGGAAGGATTGCCGAACTCGCCCTTCAGGAAGGGAAGCATCGCCTCCAGCGCCAGCGGGTCGAGGCGCGTCGTGGCATTGGCATCGAGGTAGACGGGACGCACGGGGGTCTTCTGCAGCATCTCAACGATCTCCCTTCACTGGCGCCTTGACCGGCCCCGGCACGGGAATGACGCGGACCGGAAAGCCGAGCTTGGCCATCAGCTTCATCTGGATGCCGCCAACGGTGACGCTGGCGAGCTGGCAACCGACGCAGGCGCCGGTCAGCTGGATCTTCACCTTGTTGCCTTCGACGGCGACGAGCTTGCAGTCGCCCCCGTCGCGCACGAGGAAGGAGCGGATCTCGTCGATCGCCGCCTCGATGCGGCGGAATTTTTCGGCCCGGACCTCTTCCGATTCCGGCTCGGCCGGCGCTTCCTCGGCCGGCTCGGGGCGCGGCGGGCGGCTGCTCGCGATGCGCTGCGAGGAAGAAAGCTGGATGAGCGTCGTGCGGGCGGGCTGCGGACCGGCGCAGGCCTCGTCCTCGATGCGCTTGGGCTGGGCTGCGGACATAGGCACCTCCCTCAGCCGAAAGACCTGCCGCAGGAGCAGCTCCAGGCCGCCTGCGGGTTTTCGAAGGTGAAGCCGGCCCCTTCCAGGCTGGAGACGAAATCGACGGTGGTGCCGGCCAGATGCGGCAGGCTCTCCCCGTCGACGAAGACGCGGATGCCCTCGCTCTCGAAGACGGCGTCCTCCGGCTCGCCCGCCTCCACGAGGCCCATCATGTACTTGTAGCCGGCGCATCCGCCGACCTCGACCATCAGGCGCAGGCCTCCCACGGGGTGTTCGGCTCCCTCGATCGCCGAGCGGAGCGCGGAAGCGGCGGAATCGGTCAGATGGATCATCGGCAGGTCTCCTTCTGGAAGACGCCGAGCAAGGCCCATGCCAAACGCTAATTATATGATATTGTTATATATTATGGGTTTCCGACATTGTCGGCTTCGCTGCAATGTCGCAAAGTCGACAGGTCGCTTTCGCCCCGAAGAGAGCCCTCAGAGGGCCGTCTCGGCCCCGCGCCTGGTATGGGCAAAGAGGCTCGGCCCCGCCTCGTCGCCGAAGCAGGCGTCGAAATCGGCGCATTCGGAGCAGGAAGGCGCGGTGCACAGGCTGTAGCCGGTATCGGCGCAAATCATGCGGTAGAAGAACTTCTTCCACTTCATGTCCTGCCGGTTGCGCGCGGCCAGCGGCGCAAAATGCAGCTCCATCAGGCGCGAGAGCTCGCCGCGGTTTTCAAGCCCCAGATCCTGCCAGAGATGATTGGCCCGCTGCGCCCGCCGAGCGATCATCGCCGCAAGGGTTTCCTCGAGCGGCGAGGCGCTCGTCGAAAACCGAGCCAAAAGGTCAAGGAGAGAAGCTTCTTCCTCGCTCAACCGCGGATCCTCGCCGAATTCGCTGCCGCGAAGGTCGGCGCCGGGAAACAGGCTCGCCACAAGCTGCGAAAGCGCTTCGCCCGAAAGCCCGCAGCCGGCGCAGAGGCCCCCCGTCTCTGCGCCGGCCAGGGCAAGGATCGAGGCGACGATATGGCAGTTGAAGGGATCCGCCGCGTCGCCGCGCCCTGCCATCAGCCGGTCGTAGATGTCGACCGGCTTGAGCATCACGCCGCCATCGCCTCGGCGGCATGCGTCTGGGCGCCGGTCGGGCAGACGCGGTAGCAGGCGCCGCAGCCGATGCAGTTGCCGCCGTCGGCGATCACCATCACCTTGCGCTCCAGCTCGTCCTCGTCCTCCTCGTCCATATCGACGAACTCGCCGTCCTCAGTCACGCCGCGCAGCGTCATCACGGAGCGCGCGCAGACCTTGAAGCAGCGCCCGCAGCCGATGCAAACCTTCGGATCGATGGACATCAGATATTCCGGCATCCAGTCGCGCCCGTCGCGTGTTTGAAAGCTCATCCGAATATTCCTTCCTTGCCCCCGCGCCGCGGCGCGCTCGTTTCCTGCGGAGCGCTCAGGCGCGCGCCACTTCCGGATAGGTCTCGATCTCCTTCATCGCCTTGGCGACGACCTTGCCGCCCTCGGCCGCCAGCGCGGCGAGGCTGTCAAAGCCGAAGCGATGCACGTCGCGCAGCGATTTGGAGAAAATGACCAGCTTGCCGGTGGTGAGGATCACCCGACCGAAGCCCTCGTAATGCATGGTCATCATCGGCGAGGCCATGAGGCCGGTCTCGCGCTCCACCGCGAGCCCGACCGCGCGGTAGTACTTCTCCACCCGGTCGATGAGATCGGGATCGGGATCGCCGATGATCGGGATTTCGCGCCGCTCGTCGGCCGTGACGATGAACTCGGCGAGAAGGTCGCCGTCGCCCTTCTCCTCCCACACGCCATAGGTGTCGTCGGCGCGGATCAGCGCCACCAGCGACTTGATGAAGGGCGTCGCCATCGCCTCGGCGTCGCTCATCACCTGCCGTACCACCGTCTCCGTCGACATCGCGGCTCTCCCCTCAATCTTCCTCGTCGAGAAAATCCATCCGCCGCGGCTGGGCGAGGCCCATCACCTTGCGCAGCCAGGGCGGCGGATTGCCCTCCATCATCGTCTGCACGCGCCCGATCACTTCGTCGATCGGCTCGGGCCGCGGCAGTTTCACGGGATGGATCTTGGCGTTGATCACCTTGGCCGCCGACGGCCCGCCGATGGCGAGGCAGAAGAGGAGATGGCAGCCTTTCAGCGCCTCCACCTTCGGCGTGATGCGGTCCTCGCCTTCCGGGCGGTGCGCGCCGCTCTCGTCGGAAACCTCTTCGAAGGCCGCCGCCGAGACGAAACGGCTGGAATCGGCCGTGACCTCGTAGATGGCGAACTTCTTCGCCGAGCCGAAATGGGCGTTGAGGTTTTTCAAATCCTGCGTCGCCACCGCGATCCGCAGCCGCGGCTCGGCCTCGCCCTCCGGCATGGCGTCCTCGTCCTCAATGACCTGCAAATGTCGCGCCAGCATGGTCGCTCTCCTGAAGCTGGAATTCCGGCACCCGGGAGGAGGCGAAATCCTCCGGCGTCTTCTCGCCGATATCGGCAAGGAACATGTTCGCCACCTCGTAGAGGAAGCTGCGCGTGCCGGCGTAGCCGACCGTGGCCCGGTGCTGGACGCCGAGCCGGTCGAAGATCGGAAAGCCGACCCGCAGATGCTTGAGGCCGAGCCTTTCGGCCGCCTGCCGCCCATGGCTGTGGGTGACGATCAGCCCGGCGCCCGCCTCGCCCGCGCGCTCCTCAAGGTCCATGAGATCGCCCACCACCACCTCCTCGGCCGGCACCTCGACGAGCAGCGGCGAATGCGACGTCGTCGTCACGGCCGCGACGATCTTCGCTCCGAGCCCGGCGAAGAAGGCGCTCATGGAATAGAGAAGGTCGGGATCCGCCCCGAGGGCGATCTTCCGCCCGCCGAGATAGAAATGGCAGTCGAGCATGGCATCGACGAGCTGGCTGCGCTGGCGTCGGATCGAAGCCGGCACCTCGCGTCCCGAGATATCGGCGAGGAAGGCGATCAGCTCGTCGGCCGGCTGCAGGCCCGTCAGCGTCGCAAAGACCCGCGAGGGAACGCCGGTCAGCCCCTCCAGCGCCTCGGCCGCCGGCCGCATGTGCTCGCCGATGGCGATCGTGGCTACCGCCTCGCCGAGATCGGCGATGTCTTCCAGTGCCGTGCCCCCGGAGGTGGCGGGGCTGAATTCGGCGTTCACATGCCCGTCGAGCGAGCCGGAAAGGTCCGGCAGGACGACCGCGCGCAGGCCGAAGGCGGCGGCGAGATCGCGCAGCGCGTCGATATCGCCCGCCGTCTGGTGGACACCGGCCAGGATGTTGATCTGCGTGCCGGCCTTGGCCCGTCGCTCGCCGGGCACGACGAGGGATTCGATGATTGCCGTCACCGCCTTCGCCCATCCGTCCTCCAGCGCGCCAGAGAAATCGGGCGTCGAGGCGAAGACGACGGCGGTGCGGTCGAGCTCGTGCCGGCGACGCAGGATCGAGACGATATCGGCGGGAAAATCCTCCCCCCGCGTCTCGATCAGCGCCGTCGAGGCGACGCCGATGAATTTCGGCTTCATCCGCCCGGCGACGTTGACCAGCGCCTCTTCCAGATTCTCCGCCCCGCCGAGCACCGTCTCCACCTCGCCGATGGCGGTCGTCTGCAGGGGCATGTCTTCCTTGAAGTGGCGCACGCCGAGCGTCAGCGCGAAGGACGAGCAGCCCTGCGCCCCGTGAAAAAGCGGCACGGCGCCGTCGATACCGAGATAGGCGAGCGCGGCGCCCATCGGCGTCGAGGTCTTGAGCGGGTTGATCGAGGCGTTCTTCCTCGGGGTGACGAGCCTTGCCATATGCCCCTCCCTCACGCCTCGGTCACGGCGGGTTCGCCAGCCTCCGCCGGGCCCTTCTCCCAGGGCGCCGGGCGGCGGATGTCTTCCCAGACCGGATTGGAGAGCGATTTCGCCAGCTCGGCGACGAGGTTCACCATGCCGTCGTAGCCGGCATAGGCCTGATGGCGCTCCTGGTTGATGTCGAGCCAGGGCACCTTCGCCTTCAGCGCCACGAACTGCGTCTTGCCGCCGGACAGGAGGATGTCGGCCTCGCCCCGCTTCAGCTGCGCGTACATCTCGCGCGCCGGCACGGAGCCCACCATGTGCGGATCCTCCATCAGCGCCTCGATGCGGGCCTTGTCCTCATCGGTCGATTTGCGCACCGAGGTGGCGACGATCTTCATGCCCGCCTCCTGCAGGGCAGAGACGATCGACCAGGATTTGACACCCCCCGTATAGAGAATGACGCGCTTGTCCTTCAGCACCGGCCGGTAGGGCGCGATGCGCTGCCAGGCCCGCGCTTCCTCCTCGGCGATCAGCGCCTCGGTGCGCGCCAGAAGGCCCTCCGACGCCCCGCGCTCCACCAGCAGCTTCGCCAGGGTGCGCAGCGCCGTCGAGGTGTCCGAAATGCCGTAGAATGAGCCCTCGAAATAGGGAATGCCCCAGCGCTCCTCCAGCTTGCGGGCGACGTTGATGAGGGCTGCCGAGCAGCTCACCATCGTCACGCGCGCCCGGTGCGCCGTCGCAATCTCGCGATAGCGTGCATCGCCGGTGATGCAGGCGAGGACCCGGATGCCGAGCTGCTCCAGGAGCGGCCTGATCTGCCAGAGCTCGCCGGAAAGGTTGTATTCGCCGAGGATGACGATGTCGGTCGGCGTCGTCGTCTCGGGCTCGACCGTGCCGATGACATGGTCGAAGAGAGCCGCCCCGGCGAGTTTGTTGCCGAGGTTTTTCGAGCCCGCAAAGCCGGGCGCATGGACCGGGATGCAGGGCGTGCCGAGCTTCTCGGCCGCATGCCGGCAGACGGCGTCGATGTCGTCGCCGATCATCGCCGGCACGCAGGTCTCGTAGACGAAGACCGCCGGCGGGTCGTAGCGGGCGACGACATCCTTGATCGCCCGGTAGAGCCGCTTCTCCCCGTTGCCCATGACGATGTCGAGCTCGGAAAGATCGGTCGTCACCCCGAGTCGATAGGTCTTCGGCCCGGAGGTGGCGACGTTGCGCCCGTCCCAGGAATTGCCCTCGCAGGCGAAGGGTCCGTGGACGAGATGCACCGCATCGGTGATCGGCTGGAGCGCGATTTTCGCTCCGTCAAAGGCGCAGCCGCCGGCGGCGGCGCCAGGCGTCAGACGCTTGGCGCAGCCCTTCTTGCGCTCGCCCTCGCTCTTGGAGCGGTTGGTCGCGCAGCCGGGCTCGTTGAAGAGCTCGGCCACCTTGGCGTTGAGGTTGCTGGCCATCGGAGCCTCCCTGCCCCCTGGACCTGGCCCTAGCGGGTCAGGTCGAAGGAGATGTCGGCACCCGCCTCGCCGGTCGCATCGTCGAGCTTGTCGAAGATCGTGTCGAGAAGCGTGACGAGCACCCTGAGGCCGCCCTGGTATCCCCAGACGGGGAAGCGGTGGTGGTGATGCCGGTCGAAGATCGGGAAGGTCAGCCGGATCAGCGGCGTGCCGGTATCCCGCTCCAGATACTTGCCGTAGGAGTTGCCGATCAGCAGGTCGACGGGCTCCGTGGCGAGCAGCGAGCGCATGTGCCACAGGTCCTTGCCGGCCCAGGCCTTGCAGTCGCGGCCGAAGGGCGAGGAAGCAAACAGCGCGTCCATCTTCTCCGCCCAGGCCTTGGAGCCGTTGGTGGCAAGGCAATGTTTCGGCTCGCCGCCGGTCTCCAGGATGAAGCGGGCCATGGCGTAGACGAAGTCCGGATCGCCGTAGATGGCGTAGCTCTTGCCGTGCAGCCAGGACTGGCTGTCGGCGAGGGCGTCGACCAGGCGTCCGCGCTCCTTGGTCAGCTCGGCCGGGATCTCTTTGCCGGTCAGTCGGGAGATCGTCATCAGGAGTTCGTCCGTGCCGGCCACGCCGAGCGGATAGTGCAGCGCGGCCGTCTCCTGGCCGAAGCTCCCGGCATATTCCAGCGTCTTCGGCGTGCAGTATTCCTGCAGGCTGAGCGTCGCCTTGGCGTTCACCGCGGCCTCGGTCGCCTCCAGGCTCGTGCCGCCATCATACATGCGGAACTCGCCGTCCGACGGGGTGTCGAACTGGTCCGACACGTCGGAGAGGATGGTGTATTTCACCTCCATCATGTCGAGGATGCGCTTCAGCTCGCGGTTGTTGCCGACCGCGAAACCGTCGAAGCCCGGGATGATGTTGATCGTCTCGTTCTTCTCGGCGGTCTTGCCCTTCCAGAAGTGCTCCAGGATGCCCTTCACCATGTTGTCGTAGCCGGTGACGTGGCTGCCGACGAAGGCGGGCGTGTGGGCGAAGGGCACATGGAAGTCCTGCGGAACGGATTCCTTTTCCTTCGCTCCGAGGATGAAGGACTGCAGGTCGTCGCCGATGACCTCGGCCATGCAGGTGGTGGAGACGGCGATCATCTTCGGGTCGTAGAGGGCGTAGGTGTTCTTCAGCCCTTCCACCATGTTGGCGAGGCCGCCGAAGACCGCCGCATCTTCCGTCATCGACGAGGAGACGGCCGAGCACGGCTCCTTGAAATGGCGGGAAAGGTGCGAGCGGTAGTAGGCGACGCAGCCCTGCGAGCCGTGCACGAAGCTCATCGTCTTTTCAAAGCCCGCCGCCGCGAAGACGGCGCCAAGCGGCTGGCAGGCCTTGGCCGGATTGACGCACAGGGACTCGCGGGCGAAGTTCTTCTCCCGGTACTCCCAGCTCTTCGTCCAGTCGGCGACTTCCGCCACCTTCTCGGACGGCGGCGCGCCCTCGACGCTCTCGCGCTTCTTGGCGAGCATCTCCTGGTATTCCGGCTGGCGGAACAGTGACGAGTGGTCGAGGACCTTTTCAGCGGATTGCGGCATCGTTCTAAGCCTTTCGTCAGGTTCGGCGTTGGCGCCTACTCGGCGGCTTCGGCCAGCGGCTGCTCTTTCGGCGCCCAGGGGGCATCGAAGAGGTTCCAGACCGGATTGTTGATGGCGAGGTCCATGTCACGGGCGAAGATCGCGAAGCCGTCGTAGCCGTGATAGGGGCCCGAATAGTCCCAGGAGTGCATCTGCCGGAACGGGATGCCCATCTTCTGGACCGGGTACTTCTCCTTGATGCCGGAGCCGACCAGGTCGGGGCGCACGCCTTCGATGAACTTCTCCAGCTCGTAGCTGGTGACGTCGTCGTAGATCAGCGTGCCTTCCTTCACGTAGTGGCCGGTGCGCTGATAGTCGTCGTTATGGGCGAACTCGTAGCCCGTGCCGACGATCTCCATGCCGAGATCCTCGTAGGCGTTGACGACGTGCCGGGGGCGCAGGCCGCCGACATAGAGCATCACCGTCTTACCCTCGAGCCGCGGCTTGTACCGGGCGATGACGGCATCGACGAGCGGCTGGTACTTGGCGATGACCGCCTCGGCCTTCTCCTTGATCGTCTCGTCGAAGTAGCTGGCGATGTGGCGCAGCGAGGCGGCGATCTGGGAGGGGCCGAAGAAGTTGTACTCGGTCCACGGGATGCCGTGCTTTTCTTCCATGTGCCGGCAGATGTAGTTCATCGACCGGTAGCAATGGATGAGGTTGAGCTTGGCCTTGGGAGCGCTTTCCAGCTCCTTCAGCGTCGCATCGCCCGACCAGGAGGCGATGACGTTGAGGCCCATCTCCTCCAGGAGGATGCGCGAGGCCCAGGCGTCGCCGCCGATGTTGTAGTCGCCGATGATGTTGACGCTGTAGGGATCGCTCTCGACCGCTTCCGCTTCGCCCTTGTCGAGCACCCAGTCGCGGATCGTGTCGTTGGCGATGTGGTGGCCGAGCGACTGGGAAACGCCGCGGAAGCCCTCGCAGCGGACCGGAACGATGGTCTTGCCGCTCTCATTCTTCTTCTTGCGCGCCACCGCTTCGATATCGTCGCCGATCAGGCCGATCGGGCATTCCGACTGGATCGAGATGCCCTTGGCGAGCGGGAAGAGATCGTTGATCTCGTCGATGATCTTTTCGAGCTTCTTGTCGCCGCCGAAGACGATGTCCTTCTCCTGGAAGTCGGAGGTGAACTGCATCGTCACGAAGCTGTCGACGCCGGTCGTGCCGGTGTAGTAGTTGCGCCGCTGGGACCAGGAATACTGGCCGCAGCCGACCGGGCCGTGGCTGATATGGACCATGTCCTTGACCGGTCCCCATACGACGCCCTTCGATCCGGCATAGGCGCAGCCGCGGATGGTCATGACGCCGGGGATCGACTTGATGTTGGACTTCACCCCGCATTCGCTGAGCGCGCCCTCGCCCTTGTCTTCCTCGCTCGCGCCGCCGGCGGCGGAGAGGTGACGGCGGCGCTTCTTGGCGGCCTTGTCGGGATAGGCTTTCAGCACCTCTTCAATGAGGTTGGCGTTGAACTCGCCGGTATTTTCGTAATCCAGGCTCATGGCTCTCTCCTCATCGGGAGGGGTTGATGAAGCGCCCGGCCGCGCTTGCGGCCGGGCCATTCTTCGGCCTTACGCCGCGGCTTCCTTGGCCTGCAGCTCGGCGAGCGCCTGCTCCTCGGTCTTCATGATGCCGAAGTCGAGGAGCATCTGCTCCAGCTCGTCCATGGAGACCGGCGTCGGGATCGTGCCCTGGCCGGAATTGGCGTGGATCTTCTCCGCCAGCGTCCGGTACTCCTGCGCCTGCTGGGAATCGGGCGCGTACTGGATGACCGTCTGGCGCCGAAGCTCGGCATGCTGGACGATGTTGTTGCGCGGCACGAAGTGGATCAGCTTGGTGTTCAGCTTCTCCGCCAGCGCTTCCGACAGCTCGACCTCGCGGTCCGTCTGGCGCTCGTTGCAGATGAGGCCGCCGAGGCGCACGCCGCCCGAATGGGCGTACTTCAGGATGCCCTTGGCGATGTTGTTGGCCGCATAGAGCGCCATCATCTCGCCGGACATGACGATGTAGATTTCCTGCGCCTTGTTCTCGCGGATCGGCATGGCGAAACCGCCGCAGACCACGTCGCCGAGCACGTCATAGGAGACGTAGTCGACATCGTCGTAGGCACCGTTCTCTTCCAGGAAGTTGATGGCGGTGATGACGCCGCGGCCGGCGCAGCCGACGCCGGGCTCCGGGCCGCCGGACTCCGTGCACTTGATGCCCTTATAGCCGATCTTGAGGACTTCCTCGAGTTCGAGGTCCTCCACCGAGCCCGCCTCGGCGGCAAGGCTCAGCACGGTGTCCTGCATCTTCGTGTTGAGGATCAGGCGGGTGGAATCGGCCTTCGGGTCGCAGCCGACAATCAGGATGCGCTGGCCCATTTCGACCAGGGCAGCCAGGGTGTTCTGGGAAGTAGTAGATTTGCCGATGCCGCCCTTCCCGTAGAACGCGATCTGGCGAAGTGAGCTCATATCCGGTGTCTCCTGGTGTCAGGTTCGAGGACTTTCCCGTCGGCACTTCGGCCGCGTACCCCAACATCGCAAAGCCCGTGCCAGAACGTGCCAAGTCATATTTTCTTGTTATTTCAATGCGTTAGCAAAATCCGACACAAGCCGCTATTCCGACAGTCGCTGTCCGTTCTCCGACAATCGCGACAGCTTCGCGGTTGAGGCGTCCGACACGCGCCCCGCCAGTGTCGCGAGGCCAAAGCGCGACGGGCGTCGCCCGCCCGCGCAATCGTTGCGCGAGCGCCCGGGAGAGATCGTTCGAAAGGGAGTTTTCAGGCCGTGCGGGCGAGAGCGGCGGCGAGTTCGGCCGCGTCGGCGGCCACCGGCGCGATGCCCTGGACGGCGAAGAAGCGCAGTTCGTTGCGCGTCAGCGTGGCAGGATCGACCAGCGCGAAATGCGGCCCGCGCGAGCGCTTCATGATCTGGCGGGCGTAGATCCGGAGCGTCTGGTCGTCGAAGCGACAGCCGACGAAGAGGAAGCCGCGGCCGGAACGGCGCGTCTTCACCATCTCCGGGATCGGCGTCTGGATGTCGATCTCCGTCAGCACTTCGACATAGTCGGAATCGGCGATGAGGAAGTTGCCGGCCGGCCTGGCGCCGCCATGCGGCTTGTAGAGGAGCGTCGACCAGCCATGCGCCGGCGGCGCGATCGTCTCGGCGCCGTCGGGGCCATAGAAGGTGTACCAGCGCGCCTCGCCGAAGCCGGTCCGGTCGGTGCCCTGCACTTCGCCCCAGTCGGAGCGGCCGGCCAGCGCGCGGCGCATGGCGTCGTCGTACCAGGTGTCGACGACGAGATGAATCTCGGGGATGCGGGCGAGTTCGGCATGCAGGGGGCCCGGTTCGGCCGGGCCGGCGAAAGCCTCCGCCATCAGCGCGTCGAGCGTCTTGCGATGCTTGCGCGCCTCGATGAACTGGGCCGAGGCGAACGGATTGCCGCGCGCCCTTTTCGGCAGCGCCACTTTGGCGGCGAAGAAGGCGGCGAGCGCCTCGTAGCCGTCGGGAGAGGCCCCGGCGGAAAGGCCGGGACCCAGATAGGGTATGAGCCGTCCTTCCAGCAGCCAGTCGACGATGGCGGGCAGATGTTCGTCCGCCTTTTCCACGACCGGCAGCTCCAGGACGGCGCTCATGCTTCCGCTTCCGTGCGCTTCTTCGCTTCCACGGTGATCGGCAGGCGGGTATCGGCGGCCATCTCCGGAAGCTCCAGCACCCAGCCGTTCTTCAGCCGGATCCAGCCGCCCCACAGGCCCTCGTGCTCCGTCTCCACGACCGGCTCCTCCAGGTCCTTCTTGGCGACATAGGCCGAAAGGCCCTTCGCGCTCCGGCGGATCATCACTTTCATGGGGCTCGTTCCTTCCGTTCGGCGGTCTCGGCCGAGACGAGCTCGCGCCCGAGCATGCCGACGATGTTGCCGCTGGTCAGGAATTCCACGGCATAGACGTAGTGGCGTTGCAGGTAGGTGCCGACGTCGCGCACATAGCCCTCGTCGCCCTTCTTCACGAGGATCTCGCCGATCTCGCGCCCGCCCACCGTCCCGTCGTTCTTGACGAGCTTTTTGGCGCGCACCCGCGTGCCGGGCCTGAAGTCCGGCTCGCGGTAGATTTCGATTTCCGCGTCGGCGTCGCCGAGGCCCATGCCGCGCGTCCCCGATCAGACCGGAACGCAGGTATTCTCGACCGGGCACACGGCGACGCATTGCGGGGCGTCGAAATGGCCCTCGCATTCCGTGCACTTGTCGGCGTCGATGATGTAGGTGTCACCCTTGAACTTGATGGCCGCGTTCGGGCACTCGAACTCGCAGGCGCCGCACACGGTGCATTGTGACTTGATGATCTTGTAGGCCATTTTTCTCTCCTCTCAGCCCGCATTCGCTATCGCCGGCCCGCCCTGGTCGGCGGCGAACTCGGCCGCATACCAGGCCGCGATACCGGCCTCGATCCACTCATAGGCCTGCGCGTCGCTGGCGCTGATGCCGGCGGCCGCAAGCTTCTTCGTCGGCCCCTCGCCGATCTTGGCGACGAGGACGGCCGACACGCCTTCCAGCGCATCGATGACCGCCGCGAGCGTGTCGGCCTCGCCGAAGCCGCCCTGGCAGTACTGCTCGACCTTGCGGGGCCCGACGAAAGTCACGCCCGCGCTAGAGACCTCGAACACCAGGAATTCCGTGGCGTGTCCGAAGTGCTGATTGATACGCCCGCCCCCGCGGCTTGCCACCGCGACAAGGCGCGCCGGCGCCTTTTCGACGCTTCTGAGCTCGGCCTCGGCGGCCTCGCGGCTGGCGCCATGCTCGCCGCGTTCATGGGCGACGAGGGCGCGGTATTCCTCGCGCGCGGCCGGATCGTAGGTGACCGTCTCCGGCAGCTGGTCGAGGGTGAATTCCTGGCCGCGATCCTCTCCGAGGATGCCGACCGCGTCCGCGCGGCACTGCCGGCAATGGCGCATCAGCTTGGTGCCGCCGCCGAGCCTGTCCTGCAGCGCCTTCACTTCCATCGGCCGCGGTCCGCGCTGGCCGGTGAGGCCGAAATGCGTGCCATGCGACGCATCGGAGATGAGCGGCATGATGTTGTGCAGGAAGGCGCCCTTCTCCTTCACGACGCGGTTCACTTCGACGAGATGCTCGTCGTTGATGCCCGGGATCATCACGGAATTGACCTTCACCAGGATGCCGCGGGCGACGAGCATTTCGAGGCCGCGCATCTGCCGCTCCAAAAGGATCGTGGCCGCTTCCACGCCGGTCCAGCGCCGGTGCTGGTGGAAGATCCAGGGATAGATCTGCGCCCCGATCTCTGGATCGACCGTATTGATGGTGATCGTCACATGGTCGACCGCCATCTCGGCGATCTCGTCGACATGCTCCGGCAGCGCCAGCCCGTTGGTGGAAAGGCACAGCTTGATGTCGGGAATTTCCTTCGCGACCGCCTCGAAGGTCGCTTTCGTCTTCGCCCAGTCGTAGACGGCGTCGCCCGGTCCGGCGATGCCGAGAACGGAAAGCTGCGGCACCTCGTTGGCGACGGCGATCACCTTGCGCACCGCCTCGTCCGGCGTCAGCCGTTCCGAGACGACGCCCGGCCGGCTCTCATTGGCGCAATCGTACTTCCGGTTGCAGTAATGGCACTGGATGTTGCAGGCCGGCGCCACCGCCACATGCATGCGCGCGAAATAATGGTGCGCCTCTTCCGAATAGCAGGGATGGTCCTTCACCTTCTCCCAGATCTCGGCGGGCATGTCGTCCGGCCCCTCCGACGACCCGCAGGCCCCCGAGGTGCAGCCCGTCGTGGAGATCGCGGCGCGCATGTCGCGCGCAGAGGTCGGAGCTTTCAGGCTGTCGAGCGAGATGAGCTGTGCCACCAATTCCTCCGTCTCTGCGACCGGGCCGGCCGGGGGCCTTCAGGGGATGAGGAGCAAAGGCCGTGCCAGAACGGAAATGACGGAATTTCAGTGGCTTGGACGGATCGGGTGAATCATTTTCCCTGTCGCGCCTTCGACAAACCTGTCGGGTCTCCGACAATGTGGCGGACACCGGCGGGCGTCCGCCAATGCCTAGAACTTCTTGATCGGGATCGAATGCTTGCGCAGCGCATAGCCGATCTGGCGCGGCGTCATGCCGAGGATGCGAGCCGCCTTCGCCTGCACCCAGCCGGCCGTCTCCATCGCCTCCACCAAACGGTCGCGTTCGGAGCGCATATCCGCCCCGGGCACCGGACAGGCGCCGGGGGCCGGGCAGGCATGCTGGCCCACTCCGGCGCCGGAAGGCTGGGCGGGCGGCGCGGCCTCGCTGGCGACCGGCTGGACGGGCTGGACCGCCGAAGAAGTCATGCCCGGCTGCGCGACCGGCCTCGGCGCCACCGGGCCCGCATCGTTATGGGCCGGCATCACCGGCAGCGGCGTGAAGCCGCCCGGATGTGTCGGCGCGGCGGTACGCCCGCCGCCCTGCCACAGGGTGGAGGACAGGCACCCCTCCTCGCGGCAGGCAAAGGCGCTGGCGCCGATCCTGGGCTCGCGCGAGAGCGTCGCCGTGCGGCGGATGCAGTTCTCCAGCTCGCGCACATTGCCGGGGAAATAGCAGCCCGAAAGCACCGACATTGCGTCCTGCGTCAGGGTGAGGCTGGTGCCGTGCTCCTTGTTGAAACGGCGCAGGATGTCGGCGGCGAGCAGCGGCACGTCGCCGGTCCGGTCGCGCAGCGGCGGCAGGAAGATCGGCACGACCGAGATGCGATAATAAAGGTCGGCGCGGAATTCGCCGCGCGCCACCGCCGCCTCCAGGTCGCGGTTCGTGGCGCAGACGAGGCGCACATCGACCTTCAACGACTTGCTGCCGCCGACGCGCTCGAACTCCCCCTCCTGCAGCACCCTGAGCAGCTTGGCCTGGAAGGAATGGGAGATCTCGCCGATCTCGTCGAGAAAGAGCGTGCCCCGGTCCGCGAGCTCGAAGCGGCCCTTGCGCTGGGCAAGGGCGCCGGTGAAGGCGCCTTTCTCGTGGCCGAAGATTTCCGATTCCAGGACGCTCTCGGGCAGCGCCGCGCAGTTGAGCTTCACGAACGGCCCTTCGCGCCTTGGCGAGAGGTCGTGGATGGCGGAGGCGAAGAGTTCCTTACCGGTGCCGGATTCGCCGCGCAGGAGCACGGCGGAGCGGCTGCGCGCCACGATCCGCACCTTGTCGAGCGCGGAAACCAGCGCCGGGCTGTCGCCGATAATGCCGGCGATCTTCGCCTCGCCTTCCGGCTCGGGCATCACCTTGTTGGCGCTCAGTTCCTTTTCCAGCCGGTGCTGCTCGGCCATCAGCCGCTCGCGGTCGCGCGCCACCGTGCGGTGCAGGCGAAGCGTCTGGCCGACGAGATTGGCCACGAGCGTGAGGAAGCGGACATCCTGGTCGAAGGGCACCTGGCCGAGATCGCTGTAGGCCCGGTCGATGGTGAGCGTGCCGATCACCGCCCCGTCATTCTTGATCGGCACCCCGATCAGCGAGAAGGGCATGCCGTCGTCGGGGCCCCAGCCGGAAAGGTCGGAACCGGCGAAGAGCCTGTCGTTGAGGACGTTGGCGACGACGAGCGGCATGCCGGTGGCGACGATCCGGCCGATCGCCTCTTCCGGCAGACGGCGGAAATAGCGCTGCGCGCTCGCCTCGCTCCATCCCGAGCCGACGACGATCTCCGGCTCGCCCTCCGGATCGAGAAGCGCGATGAGGCCGTGCCGCATGTCGAGGAAACTGGAAAGCAGCGACAGCACGCTGGCCAGCATCGCCTCCAGCCGGCAGGGCTCGCCCAGCACCTTGGAAATCTCGTAGATGCCGGTGAGCTCCACCTCCGCCCGGCTGGTCGCCCGGGGATTGTGGCCGAAAGCCCTCACGTTGGAAATCGTCACGGCATTGGCTCCGAATGGGGGCGCGGCCGGCAGCGCCCGGGACTTGCGGTCGGCCCAAGCGGCCCGACCTCTCCGCAACCATCGCGGCGAAGAGATCGGGAGCTTAGAACGTGGCCAATTCTATTGTGCATGTGCGAAACAACTAGGCATTCGAAAGATGAGCGCATATTTCAACTTTTCCGGCAGAAGCCACGGAAAGTCTGCAAGAATTGTTCAAAAGAGAAGCTTGCGCCTTGCATGTTTCGGTCCGCCTTCTGGCATAGCGATGCATATCCCGTGCCAGTCCCCGGCGGCCTGCTTTCGGCCCTTGAGCGCCGCTCGGCAGAGGTCCGTGCCGACGCTCTTGCAGAGCCGCACAGCCCCCCTTTGCCCGCCGCCGCCGGCGGGCCTTGCCGGGTCGGATCGGGCGCCCGCGCCGCGGGCGATGGCTGCTACCTGCGAAAAAGGGCTGGTCGCGCGCGCGCCCTCCTCTATTCAGAAGACCATGCGTCTCGCCGATTTTCTCCAGCATGGAAGCTGACAGCCCGCTCGACCGCCTCGCCGCCTGGCTGCTCGTCGCGACGACGGTCTGCGTCGTCCTCTCCGAATGGACGGGCCTCGCCCCCTTCGTTCTGGCCGAGGCGGCCTGCGCGGTCCTCGCGATCCTTCTCCTCGGCCGCCGCGCCGGGCGCACGCAGCTCATCTTCCTCGCGATCGCCGCCATCCTCATCGTCTTCACCCTCTTCGCGCGCGCCGAGCCCTGGCAGCTCCTGAGGCCGGCGCTGAAGACCATGTCCTTCATCGCCGCATTCTTCGTCGCCACGACGGCGCTGCGCTACGCCGCCACGAGCTCGGAGGCGATCGTGCAATGCGGCCGCTATCTCGCCGAGCAGAGGCCGGGGCGCCGCTATGCCGCGCTCACGCTCGGCGGCCATCTTTTCGGACTGATCCTGAACTACGGCTCCATCGCCCTCCTCGGCTCCCTGGCGGAGGAGAGTTCGCGCGGCGAGCCCGATCCCCGTCTGCGCGCCATCCGCCTGAGGCGGATGCTGACCGCGATCCAGCGCGGCTTCGCTTCGGTCCTCGCCTGGTCGCCGCTCACCTTCGCCACGGCGATCTCGATCTCCCTCATTCCGGGCGCGACCTGGGGCGACATCGCCCTGCCGGGCTTCCTCGCCGCGCTCATCATCGGCGTGACCGGCTGGGCGCTCGACACGATCTTCAAGCCGCGCGTCTCCGGGACGCAGCCGGCCCGCGCGCCCTCCGAGCTCTCCTGGAAGGTGATCTGGCCGCTGCCGGTGCTTCTCCTACTCCTCGGCGCCGCGGTGGGCGGGCTCCACCTGGCAACCGGCGTCCGCTCCACCGCCGTCGTCATCCTCGTCGTGCCGCTGATCGCCGCCGCCTGGGTGGCGCTGCAGAACCGCCACGACCATCCGCTCGCGGCCATGCGCGCGCGCGGCCTTCTCTTCGTCAACCACCAGCTCCTCGGATACCGGGCCGAACTGGTCATCCTGACGATGGCGAGCTTCATCGGCGTCCTCGGCAGCGGCCTCCTGGCGCCGGTCGTCGCCCACAGCGGGATCGACCTCTCGGCGACGCCGGGCTGGCTGCTCCTCATCGTGCTTCTTTGGCTCGTACCGATCACCGGGCAGATCGGCATGAACCCGCTCCTGTCCGTCTCGCTGATCGGGCCGCTCCTGCCCGGCGCACGCGAAGTGGGTCTCGATCCCGCCGACATCGTCGTGGCGCTGACATCGGGCTGGGCGCTCAGCGGCGCGAGTTCGCCCTTCACCGCAAGCTCGCTCGTCATCGGCGGCTTCGGCTCCGTCTCCGCCCGCCATGTCGGGCTCGTCTGGAACGGGCCGTTCACGCTGGCGAGCGGCATCGCCCTGTCAGCCTTCATGGTGCTGCTGGCGGCGCTCTAGGATCGGACTTTTCGGAGGATGACTCACGAGCTGAGCAGGAGCGCCGAGGACCGCGCCCGCCTCGGCCTCCCCCGCGTTCATGCCGGCCCCTTTTGGCGATAGGCCAAGCCTGATGCGCCGAAGTTGCACGTAGCGTCGGGCCGCCTATGCGGCTAAGGCAGATTGCATGAAGCGGGCGCTACAACTTGCGCGGCAGGCAGTGCGCCGAAGGCCGGTCGCCCTGCTGCTTGCTTTCGGCCTGGCGCTGTCTCTGTGCGCGCTTTCGTTCTCGCGCGATCCATCCATTCTCGACAAGGCGCGCACCGCCAATCCGGAGGATTTTCCCGAGCTCGGCCCGGATGCCGCCACGCTCCTCGAGGCGACGCGGACGGTCTTCCGGTCCTTTGATTTTGCCGGTGTCGGCGCGCGCTTCGACGCGGCGCAGGCGCCCCCGGAGGTCCGAGAGCTCGCTGGCGGCCAGTGCGACCGCACGGTGGAGGCTCTGAGGCGTCTCGTTCCCGGCCGGCTGTCCGTTCGCAACCTCGACCTCGTCTATCCGAACGGCGACGGCCTCGGCGGCCATACGATTGCCTACGTGCCGACGCCCGCGGGCCACCTCCTCGTCGATCCGACCTATGGTCTTCTCTTCCGCCACGCCGGCGAATTGGCGCCGGCCCAGGCAATGCAGGCCGCCGATTATGCCGTCTTCAGGATCGGCAAATCTCCGGCCGGCTATGAGAAAAGGATCGGGCCGCCTCGCATCATCTACGATCATGTGCAGTCGCCGCGCGCCGCCTTCGCCCTGCCCGAAGAGCCGATCGTCGCCAGCCTCCCCGTCCCGTCCCTTGCCAGCGGGAGCGTGCGCCTCGGCGCCATCGACGGCGAGCGCCACAGTCTCACTCTCGCAGTCAGTTCGAGCTACCACGATCGGATCGGCAATTACTTCCGTCCCACTCGCCAGCAATGGCAATTGAAGGGCGCCACCCCCGGGGCCTTCTACGAGATGCGGTTCTATCTGCTGCCCGCGCACACCAATCCTCTGGCGCTGCGCGTGGGGTTGTTGGCGGAAAACCTCGAGGTCGCCGCCGACGAGGTGGCGGTCCCCAACGAATCTGACCTTCTTCGCATTCGCATCAGGGCGCCCGCAAAGAGGTTTACCGTGGAGATGAGCTGCGACGGCATGGGCGGCCGCTTCCTCGATGCAGTCTCGATCGACAGGATCGGGATGGAGCCGGATCTCGATGCCACAGCCGAGAGTTCGACCCATTCTCGGGATCGTACGGGCCGGCCCCCGTCCGACGCGCCTTCCGCCAAGCCATTGGAAAGACTGGTGGGTGAGCAGGGACTCGAACCCTGGACCCGCTGATTAAGAGTCAGCTGCTCTACCAACTGAGCTACACACCCGAAGTCTGGGCGCTGTATAGTGTCGCGAACTCGCCTCCGCAAGCCGTGAGAGGTGCCCGTCCCGCACCTTTCTCGATAGAAATCGCCTGAGCCCGGCCGCCAGGCAGGCCGCCCCGACCACGCCCGAGAGAAGCTGCCCGCATGAACGCACCCCTCTATCCTCCCCTTGCCTGCCATATCGGGGGCGAGAAGCTCGCCGGCGGCGGCGAGACGCTCCTCACCGAGAACCCGGCGACCGGCGAGGCGCTGGCACAATTTGACGCTGCCGATGCCAGAACCGTCGACAGCGCCGTCGCCGCGGCCGCCGCCGCTCAGCGCCAGTGGCTCGCCATGTCGCCGGCCGAGCGCGGCCGCGTCCTCTTCAAGGTCGCCGCGCTCCTGCGCGCGCGCACCGACGAGCTCGCCCATCTGGAAGTCCTCGACACCGGAAAACCCATCCAGGAAGCGCCGGAGGCCGATATCGGCTCGGCCGCCGACTGCTTCGAGTTCTTCGCCGGCCTGACGCAGGTGATCCACGGCGAGCACATGCCGCTGTCGCAGGATGCCTTCGCCTATACGCGGCGCGAGCCGCTCGGCGTGTGCGCCGGCATCGGGGCGTGGAACTACCCGATCCAGATCGCCTCCTGGAAGGCCGCTCCGGCGCTCGCCGCCGGCAATGCCATGGTCTTCAAGCCGAGCGAGCTGACGCCGATGACAGCCCTCAGGCTCGCCGAGATCGTCGAGGAGGCCAGCGCGCCGAAGGGCCTCTTCAACGTGGTCCTCGGCGCCGGTCCAACGGGCGCGGCAATGACCGCCCATCCCGGCATCGCGAAAGTGTCGATCACCGGCTCCGTGCCGACCGGCAGGCGCATCATGGCGGCCGCCGCCGAAACCCTGAAGCACGTCACCATGGAGCTCGGCGGCAAGTCGGCGCTGATCGTCTTCGCCGACGCCGACCTCGATGATTCGGTCTCGGCGGCGATGCTGGCCAATTTCTACACGCAGGGCGAAATCTGCTCCAACGGCACGCGCGTCTTCGTGCATGAATCGATCCGTGAGGAATTCCTCGCAAGGCTCCTCGCCCGCACGCAAAAGATCAAAATCGGCGATCCGCTCGATCCCGAAACGCAGATGGGCCCCCTGATCTCGGCGGCGCATCTGGAAAAGGTCCTCGGCTTCGTCGAGCGGGCGAGAGCCGCCGGGGCGGAGCTCCTGACGGGCGGCGCCCGCCTTACCGAAGGCGCCCTCGCCGCCGGCCACTTCATGGCCCCGACCGTCTTTGCCGCCACCGACGAGATGGAAGTCGTCCGCGAGGAGGTTTTCGGCCCCGTGATGAGCGTTCTTTCCTTCGCCGAGGAGGACGAGGTCGTCGCAAGGGCGAACGACACGCCCTACGGCCTCGCCGCCGGGCTGATGACGAAGGACCTTGCCCGCGCCCACCGCGTCGCGGCATCGCTGCAGGCCGGCACGGTCTGGATCAACTCCTACAACCTGACGCCGATCGCCATGCCCTTCGGCGGGGTCAAGCAATCCGGCATCGGCCGCGAGAACGGCCTCGCCGCGCTCGATTTCTACACCGAGAGGAAGAGCGTCTACGTCAATCTCGGCAAGGTCGAAGCGCCCTACTGAGAGGACCTCACGCGACCGGAGGGGTCGGGCGACACCCGCGGCTTTCCGCCTTCCCTTCAAAGCGGATGGCGTAGACCCTCCGTGCCTTCGCCTGCGACGGTGGGCGATGCATCGCCCAGCGTCGGCAGAACCTCGCGAATATGATCGGCGAACGCCTTTACGATCGAGGACGGCCGTTCGTCCGCGAATTCAAGGGCGATGCCGATCTCCGGCAGCGGCGGCAGCCCTTCCGTGACGATTGAGAGATCGGTCGGAACGGCGGTGCGGGTCAGGACGCTGATCGCATGGCCTGACCGAGCGATGGCGATGAGGCCCGCGAGGCTGTTGCTGGCATAGGCGACCCGGTAGCGGCGATTGACGGTTTCCATCGCATCGCAAGCTGCGCGGTGGTCGAGCGTGACCGGGGCAGACAGCGCGAGCGGCAGATGGCTGCTCTGAAGAATGGCTGGCGTCGCGGAATTGGCGACCCAGACAAAACGTTCCTTGCGGATCACCGAAGCGTTCTGCGGATCAGCAAGCGACACCAGCGCCATATCGATTTGGCGCCGGCGCAGCATTGGACGCAGCTCGAAGGTCGGTGCGCAGATCATGCGCAGTTCGACATCGGGATGAAGCGCGCAAAAGCCTTTGAGGAGAGCCGGCAGAAAGGCGATCGAATAATCCTCCGGGCAACCGAGGCTCAAGCTGCCCTTCAGGGCCGTGCCGTTCATGTCGGCGAAGATCTCGTCGTGCTGCGCCAGAAGGGCTTCCGCATGCGTGAGAAGCTTCTCGCCTGCCGCCGTGAGCCGCACCCCGGCTCCCGTCCTGCGCAACAACGTCTGCCCCAAAAGCTGCTCAAGCCGGTGCATCTGCATGCTGAGCGCGGGCTGCGTGCGCCCGACTTGCTGCGATGCGAGGCTGATCGAACCCGCACGCGCGCAGATGACGAAATTCTTCAGAAGAGCGAGGTCGAGCAAGGAGACCATCAATCCGATTGATATCAGACGAAAATAATATCAATTCGCTGAGGCTCACAAGCTTCTGCTAGCCTTCTGCGCAACGCTGCCGAAGGAGAGCCGCATGTCGCTCAATGACGATCCCGCCTTCTGGGCTTCCGCCCGCAAGCATCTGACGCGCTACGGACCGAGCTTCGAGACGATCATCGCCGAGCGGGCCGAGGGCAGCTTCGTCTACGACGCCGATGGCCGCGCCATCCTCGACTTCACCTCCGGCCAGATGAGCGCGGTCCTCGGCCACACGCATCCCGATATCGTGGCGACGGTGAACCGTCAGATGGGTGCCGTCGCGCATCTCTTCTCCGGCATGCTGTCGCGCCCGGTGGTCGAGCTCGCCGAGCGTCTCGCGGCCCTCGCGCCGGGCCTCGATCGCGTGCAGCTCCTCACCACGGGAGCGGAATCGAACGAAGCGGCGATCCGCATGGCGAAGCTGGTCACCGGCGGCCACGAGATCGTCGCCTTCGCCCAGAGCTGGCACGGCATGACGGGTGCGGCGGCGTCCGCCACCTACAGCGCCGGGCGCGCCGGCTACGGCCCCGCCGCGATCGGCTCCTTCGCCATCCCCGCGCCCAATGCCTATCGCCCGCGCTTCACGAAAGCGGACGGCACGCTCAACTGGCAGGCCGAGCTCGACGACGCCTTCTGGCTGATCGATCGCCAGTCGACCGGCAATCTCGCCGCCTTCATCGCCGAGCCGATCCTCTCCAGCGGCGGCATCCTGGAACTGCCCCCCGGCTATCTCGCGGCGCTCAAGACAAAATGCGAGGAGCGCGGCATGCTCCTCATCCTCGATGAGGCGCAGACCGGCGTCGGGCGCACCGGCCACATGTTCGCCTTCCAGCGCGACGGCGTGACGCCCGATATCATGACGCTGTCGAAAACGCTCGGCGCCGGCCTGCCGCTCGCCGCCGTCATGACCAGCGAGGCGATCGAGGAGAAGGCGCATGAGCGCGGCTTCCTCTTCTATACGACGCATGTCTCCGACCCGCTTCCCGCCGCCGTCGGCGTCACCGTCCTCGACGTCGTCGCCCGCGACGGCCTCGTCGATCAGGCCAGGGCACGCGGCAAGCGCCTCGCCGAAGGCCTCCTCTCGCTCAAGCAGAAATTCGAATGCGTCGGCGACGTGCGCGGCCGCGGCCTCCTCCTCGGGCTCGAGATCGTCACCGACCGGCAGACTAGGGCGCCTGGCTTCGAGCTCGGCGCCAGGATCATGGAGGAAGCGATGCAGCGCGGCCTCAGCATGAACATCGTCAAACTGCCGGGAATGGGCGGCGTCTTCCGCATCGCCCCGCCACTGACGGTATCGGAGGCTGAGATCGACCAGGGTGTGGAGATCATGTCGGACGCGATCGCAGCCGCCGTCGAGAGACACTGATCGTGTGGTGAGGCGCCTTACTGGGAAACCCGCGTAGCGGCCGACACTGCCCATTGATCGCAACCCCGGCGAAGCTGCTATGGAGAGCGCTCCCACGATTCTTCATGCGAACTCCGATGCCCGCCGATCCCGTCGAAATCCTCAAGGCCGTCTATGGCTACGAAGCTTTTCGCGGGCCGCAGGCGCGCATCATCGAGAATGTGATTGCCGGCCATAACGCCTTCGTGCTGATGCCGACCGGCGGCGGAAAATCGCTCTGCTACCAGATCCCGGCGATCGCCCGACCCGGCATGGGGCTGATCGTCTCCCCGCTTCTGGCGCTGATGGCCGACCAGGTCGCGGCGTTGCGCCAGGCGGGGGTCAAGGCGGCCGCACTCAACTCCGATCTTCCGCCGGAAGAGCGGCGCGCCTTGTGGCGGGACATTGAAGCCGGCGCGCTCGACCTTCTCTATGTCGCGCCCGAAACGCTCCTGCGCGGCGGGGTCCTGCAGCGGCTCGGCCAGGCGACCCTGTCGCTGATCGCCATCGACGAGGCCCACTGCCTGTCGCAATGGGGCCACGATTTCCGCCCCTCCTACCGCCAGCTCGATGTGCTCGTGCGCGAGTTTCCGCAGACGCCGCGTATGGCCCTGACGGCAACGGCCGACGCGCCGACGCGTGCCGAGATCCTGTCGCATCTGGATATCGCCGAAGCCGACGCCTTCATCGTCGGCTTCGACCGCCCCAACATCCGCTACGCCATCGCCGAAAAGGACAATCCCCGCGCCCAGCTGAAGGATTTCTTGAAGCGCCACCAGGGCGAGAGCGGCATCGTCTACTGCCTCTCCAAGCGCAAATGCGAGGAAACGGCCGCCTGGCTGCGCGGCGAGGGCCACGACGCGCTCGCCTATCACGCCGGCATGGACAAGGCCGAACGAGAGGCCAACCAGCTGCGTTTCCAGCATGGCGAGGCGGTCGTCATGGTCGCCACCATCGCTTTCGGCATGGGCATCGACAAACCGGATGTGCGCTTCGTCGCCCATATCGATCTGCCGGGCAGCCTGGAGGCCTATTACCAGGAGACCGGCCGCGCCGGGCGGGACGGCCTGCCGGCCGAGACGCTGATGCTCTACGGCCCTGAAGACGTCGCGCTGCGCAACCGCTTCATCGAGGAATCGGATGCGCCGGACGAGCGCAAGCGCACGGAACGGCAGAAGCTCGATGCGCTGCTGGGGCTTGCCGAGACGGCGGGTTGCCGCCGCCAGGTGCTGCTCGCCTATTTCGGCGACCATTGCGAGCCTTGCGGCAATTGCGACACCTGCGCCGAGCCGCCACAGCTCTTCGACGGGACGATCGCGGCGCAGAAGGCGCTCTCCTGCATCTACCGCACCGGCGAGCGCTTCGGGCAGGCCTATATCGTCGATGTCCTTCTCGGCGTGGAGAGCGAGCGCATCGCCCAGTTCGGCCATGACCGCGTCTCCACCTTCGGCATCGGCAAGGAGCACGACAGCCGCCTGTGGCGCGCCATCCTGCGCCAGCTGATCGCCCTGCGCCTCGTCGGCGTCGACCTTGCCGGCCATGGGGGCCTGTCGATCGCGCCCGCCGGCCGGGACTTCCTGCGCGACAAGCCGGCGCTCATGCTGCGCGTGCCGCCCCCTCGCCGAAGCCGGCGCGGCAAGGGCGGGCAAAGCACGGCTCAGTCCGTTGTGCCGGAATCCGATCGGGATCTCTTTCAGGCGCTCAGGGAAAAACGGCTCGAGATCGCGCGGCAGCAGAACGTGCCGCCCTATGTGATCTTTCACGACAAGACCCTGATCGAGCTCGCGGCGGCGCGTCCCCGCTCGCGCGCCGAGATGGCCCATGTCCCCGGTGTCGGCGAGGCCAAGCTCGATCGCTACGGCACCGCCTTCGTGGCGGTGATTGCCAACCATGCGGGGCGTTCCGTCCCCTCATGAGCGAGGCGTTGCGCATCATTCCCGTCCCGCCTCACCGATAGATCACCCAGGCGGCCGCGTAGACGCAGCCGAAAAGCAGCGGCTGGTGGATGAGGTAGAAGGCGAGCGAGTGTCGTCCGCCGAAGGCGAGCGCCTGCGATACCGGATCGCGCACGGGCTTTGCCAGAACCGCGCAGGCGGCGCGGCTCGCCACGACCAGGCGGCCGATGACCATGCCGACGAGCACCATGCCGAACCAGGGAAAGACCGGCACGAAATCGTTGCTCACCGGCCGGTAGGTCATCAAGCCTAGGAACTCCAGATAGCGGCTGTTGAAGGCCTCGCCGGCGAACAGGTGCGCGCCGAGAAGAAAGAACACGGCCGCCGCGGCGACGACCGCCACGGGCAGGCGCAGGAAGAAAAGCCCGAGCAGGCTCGCCAGCGCGATCTGATGCAGGATGCCGAAGAAGATGTAGGCGTCCGGGAACATGAAATACGTGACGAGCGTGATCGCGCCGGCCGCCACCGCCACCATCGCGAGCCGTTTGGCGAAAGGCCGCGGCCGGATGCCCGAGCGATGCGCCAGCACGAGGCTGACGCCGACCAGCGCCAGGAAGGAGCCGGCGATGGAGCGCGCGAAGATGATCCAGCCGAGCGAGGAGTCCACCCTGGCGTCGGTGAAGCCAAAAAAAGCAAGGTCCCAGGAGAAGTGGTAGACGGCCATCGCGACGAGCGCGACGCCGCGCGCCACGTCGATCCATGGAAGGCGCGCCAGCGGCGCGGTTGCCGCGGGCGCATCAAGGCGCGCCGAAGCGCGCCCCTTCTTTTCGCCTTCGCCGGCCTTTGTCGGCGCCTCGCCCGTAAGGGCCGCCTCTCCTGCCGCCTTCACGCCGTTCAGCCGGCGGCCTGCTGCGCGTGGAGGCGCTCGCCGCGGGCGATCAGCTTGTTGACGGCGGCGAGATAGGCCTTCGCCGAGGCGACCAGCGTATCCGGATCGGAAGCCCGGCCGGTCATGGCGCGGCCGTCCTTGTCCTCCAGCCGCACCGAGACCTCGGCCTGCGCATCCGTTCCGCCGGTGACGGCATGCACCTGGTAGAGCGCCAGCGACGCCTCATGCGGTACCAGCGCCTTGATGGCGTTGAAGGCCGCATCCACCGGGCCGTTGCCGGTCGCCTGGAAGGTACGGTGCTGGCCACCCTCATCGCTGAGGGTGAGCGTTGCGGCCTGCGGGCCCATCGTGCCGGCGATGATGGTCATCGCCTCCAGCTTGATGCGGTCGGCCGCGTTCGCCAGCTTCTCGTCGACCAGCGCCTCGATATCCTCGTCGAAGACGTGCTTCTTGCGGTCGGCGAGCGCCTTGAACCGGTTGAAGGCGTCCTCGAAGGCATTCTCGCCGAGCTCGTAGCCCATTTCCTTCAGCTTGGAGCGGAAGGCGTTGCGGCCCGAATGCTTGCCCATGACGAGGTTGGTCTTCGACACGCCGACCGAATCCGGCGTCATGATCTCGTAGGTCTGGGTGTGTTTCAGCATCCCGTCCTGATGGATGCCGCTCTCATGGGCGAAGGCGTTCCGCCCGACGATCGCCTTGTTGTACTGCACCGGGAAGGAGGTCGCCGCCGAGACGATCTTGGACGCGCGCGTCAGCATCTTGGTGTCGATGCCCGTGTGGTACGGCAGGACGTCCTGGCGCGTGTTGATCGCCATGACGATCTCTTCCAGCGCCGCGTTGCCGGCCCGCTCGCCGATACCGTTGATCGTGCACTCAATCTGCCGGCAGCCGCCGGCGACGCCCGCCAGCGAATTGGCGACGGCCATGCCGAGATCGTTGTGGCAATGCACGGAGAAGACGGCCTGGTCGGAGTTCGGCACGGCCTGCCTGAGGCGGATGAACAGATCGCGATATTCGTCCGGCGTGGTGTAGCCGACGGTATCGGGAATGTTGATCGTCCCGGCGCCGGCGCGGATCGCCGCCTCCACGCAGCGGCACAAAAAGTCGAATTCGGTGCGGGTGCCGTCCTCGGCCGACCATTCCACGTCGTCGACGAGGTTGCGCGCCCGCGAGACGGAATCGGTGACCAGCTGCAGGACCTGCTCGGGCTCCTTCTGCAGCTTGAACTTCATGTGCACCGGCGAGGTGGACAGGAAGGTATGGATGCGCGGCCGGCGCGCGAAGCGCACCGCCTCTCCTGCCCGGTCGATATCGCCCGGCTGGGCGCGGGCGAGCCCGGCGATCACGGCGTTCTTGGCGCGGCGGGCGACTTCCGCCACGGCCTCGAAATCGCCCGGCGAGGCGATCGGAAAACCGGCCTCGATGATGTCGACGCCCATGGCGTCGAGGAAGGCGGCGACTTCGAGCTTCTCCTCGAAGGTCATGGTGGCGCCGGGGCACTGCTCGCCGTCGCGCAGGGTGGTGTCGAAGATGACGACGCGGTCGCCCTCTGATCGTACTTCGTCGGTGATGGTCATTTCGTATTCTCCGTGCCGGTCACCCGGCTGGCCTCATAAGGCGCTGAACGTTTCGCTCTGTTCGCGTCTCCCCTGAATGCCCGCCCTGAGCGGCCCCCTGTTTCGGGAACCCGGGCTGTCGACGCTCAGGGGCGCCTAAGGAGAAGGAGGTCGAGCGAAAGTGCCGGGCCGCGGAGGCGTCCGGCGAGGACCAGGCAGCGATGGTTCGGCTCTGAGAGCATCGAAAGGTCGTTCCACTCGCGTCAGGCGGCGATATTTACGTGGCGGGCGTTAAAAAATCAATCTCCGGCGTCAGGGCGCGGCCTTCAGGCGTTGATCGTGCCTTCCATCACCCGCACCGCCCCGCCGCCGATGCGCACGTTGGTGAGCGCTCCGCGCCCGACGGTGATGTCGAGCCGGATCAGCGCGGGCCGCTCCATCTCGTAGCCCTGCTCCACCAGGATGGCGTGGTCGCCATCGGTCGGCTGATCGAATTTGAGGATCGGGCCGGCGAAGGCGGCGACCGCCGAGCCGGTCGCCGGATCCTCCGGGATGCCGGCTGCCGGGGCCAGCATGCGGGCGCGGAAATGATGCTCGTGCCCCTCCGGGTCCCGGCAGTAGAAATAGACGCCGTCGCGGCTGAAGGTCTCCTCCCAGGCGGGCGCGATCGCTTCCACCGCGCCGAGAGCGGCACGGTTGGAGACCGGCACGAAATGGTAGGGAAGCCCGGCCGACCAGACCGTGGGACGGTGGTTCTCGAACAGAAGCTCGCCGGGCGTCAGCCCGCAGGCGGCGGCGATGCTCTCCAGCTCCGGCGCGACGCCCACCTCGCTCGGCAGCTTCGGGCAGTCGAACTCGGCAAAGCCGGAATGATCCCACAGCTTCACCCCGCAGCGCACCGGCCCGATGCCCTCCTCCAGCACCACGACGGCATCCTGCTCGCCGTCGGGCTCGCCGAAGCGTTCCGCGGCAAGGCAGATCGCCGCGCCCACCGTCGGGTGGCCCGCGAAGGGCAGCTCGGAAGCGGGCGTGAAGATGCGGATTCGCGCGGAATGGGCCGGATTGTCCGCCGGCAGGACGAAGACGGTCTCGGAAAGATTGAACTCGCGTCCGATCGCCTGCATCTGCGCCGGGCTCAGACCTTCCGCGTCGAGAACCACGGCGAGCTGGTTTCCGGCGAGAGCCTTGTCCGTGAAGACGTCGTAGATTCGGTAACGGCGCTGCATGTCGTTCCTGATCGATGAACCAACGGACCTAGCGGAAGACCACCCGGCGTACCAGTCCGGGGATCGTGAGACCCTGCACGACGACGGAGAAAATCACCACCATGTAGGTCGCCACGAGGATCGGCTCCTTGGCGATGCTCACCGGCAGGGAGAGCGCGAGCGCCACGGAAATGCCGCCGCGAACCCCGCCCCATGTGAGCACGGGGATGGAGCCGGAGGTGAAGGTACGTCTCAGCTCCAAGAGCGTGATCGGCACGGAGACCGCGACGAAACGGGCGAAGAGCACAAGCGGGATGGATGCAGCGGCAAGACCTGCGAGCGAGGGATCGATCGCGATGATGAGCACCTCCAGCCCGATCAGCAGGAAGAGGACGGAATTGAGGAGTTCGTCGATCACCTCCCAGAAATGGAAGAGGTAGGTCTTCGTCTCCTCGCTCATCGCCGTGCGCTGTCCGCGGTTGCCGACCAGCAGTCCCGCCACCACCACGGCGATCGGGCCGGACATGTGGAAGGTGGTCGCCAGCGCGTAGAGGCCGGTGACGAGCGCCAGCGTCAGGAGGATCTCCACCGAGTAATGGTCGATGGACTGCATCAGGCGAACGGCGATCCAGCCCCCCGCAAAGCCGAGGAGCGCCCCGCCGGCGGCCTCCAGGAGAAAGATTTCGCCGATATGCAGAAGCTCGATGCGTCCGCCTTCGGCGGCGATCGCCACGAGCACGGTGAAGATGACGATGCCGACGCCGTCGTTGAAGAGGCTCTCGCCGGCGATCTTCACCTCCAGCGTTTCCGGCACACGCACCGATTTCAGCAGGGACAGGACGGCGACCGGGTCGGTGGGGCTGATCAGCGCCCCGAAGACGAGAGCCCAGGTGAACGGCACGGCGATGCCGAGATAGCCGGCGAGGAAATAAAAGCCGGTGCCGACGATCGCCGTGGAGATGACGACACCGAGGCTCGCCATCAGCCCGACGGCCCATTTCTCGCTCTTGAGAAGCCCGAAATCGACATGCATCGCGCCCGCGAAGAGCAGGAAGGCGAGCATGCCGTTCATCAGCGTATCGAAGAAATCGACCTGCCCGACGATGCCGGCGAAGGCCTCGCGCACATGCGAACCGGGTATCAGCGCATCGAGCGCGATGATGGCGAGCGAGGCGGCGAGCGCCATCAGCAGCATGCCGATCGTATGCGGCAGATGGAAGAACCGCACGTTCAGCCAGCCGAAGAGGGCCGACATGACCAGAAGCAACGCAGAGATGTCGAAAAGGCTGAGCATCAAGCTTCCCTACCCGCTTCAGCCGGCAAGGCAAGCGCAGCTTCTGAATTTGCGATTCCCGCGCGGGTCCCGAACCCGCTTCCGGCAGGCCGAACTTGCCCGGAAGCTGGCGACCGCCATTTACGCTTGGTGAACGGGTGCCGTGCTAGCGTCCGCACATTCGAAAACTTGGTATCTATATGATGGAAGGACAGGAAAAGCGGTCCCATCATCGGGCGCGTGCGCTGAAGGCGGCCAAGATCGTCCTCAACGACAGGCACTCCACGATCGACTGCCTCGTGCGCGATCTGTCGCAAGGCGGCGCCAAGCTCAAGGTCGACAACCCCGCTGTCCTGCCGGCGGAATTCGAGCTTTTGCTGGAATCGGACAAGATCATCGTCAAGGCGGCGATCATCTGGCGGCGCGGCGAATATGTCGGCGTCCAGTTCCAGCCATAAAGGCAGTCAGCCATAAAAAAAGGGGCGCCGGAGCGCCCCTCTTCCTGAGCCCGAAGAGGCTCGTCGCGGTTCTTTTCCGCCCAGTTCTTTTCGCCTCAGTTCTTCTCTTTGTCGACGAGCTGGTTCGCCTTGATCCACGGCATCATGGCGCGCAGCTTCTCGCCGACTTCCTCGATCTGGTGCTTGTCGTTGTTGCGCCGCGTCGCCTTGAAGCGCGCCGCACCCGAATGCCATTCCTGCATCCATTCCGACGTGAAGCGGCCCGACTGGATGTCCTGAAGGACGCGCCTCATCTCTTTCTTGCTGTCTTCGTTGATGATGCGCGGGCCGGAGGCGTATTCGCCCCATTCGGCCGTGTTGGAGATCGAGTAGTTCATGTTGGCGATGCCGCCCTCATAGATGAGGTCGACGATCAGCTTCACCTCGTGCAGGCACTCGAAATAGGCCATCTCCGGCGCGTAGCCGGCTTCCACCAGCGTCTCGAAGCCGCCGCGGATGAGCTCCACCAGGCCGCCGCACAGGACGACCTGCTCGCCGAACAGATCGGTCTCGCATTCTTCCTGGAACGTGGTCTCGATGATGCCCGAGCGTCCGCCGCCGATAGCGGAGGCGTAGGAAAGCGCCAGATCATGTGCGTTCCCCGTCGCATCATGATTCACCGCGATGAGGCAGGGCACGCCGCCGCCGCGCTGGTATTCCGAACGCACCGTGTGGCCCGGGCCCTTCGGCGCGATCATGATGACGTCGATCGTGTCCTTCGGCTCGATGAGCGAAAAATGCACGTTGAGGCCGTGCGCGAACGCGATCGCCGCGCCGTCCTTGAGGTTCGGCGCGATGTGCTCGGCGAAGATGTCGGCCTGCAATTCGTCCGGCGTGCACATCATCATGAGGTCGGCCCAGGCCGCCGCATCGGCGACGGACATGACCTTGAGGCCGGCGGCTTCCGCCTTCTTGGCCGAGGAGGAGCCCGGACGCAGCGCGATCGCCACTTCCTTGACGCCCGAATCGCGCAGGTTCAGCGCATGGGCATGTCCCTGGCTGCCGTAACCGACGACGACGACTTTCTTGTCCTTGATCAGATTCACGTCCGCATCGCGGTCGTAATAAACGCGCATTGGGCTACCCTTCCTGAAGGCATGAGAGCCGGCCCTCCCGTACGGGGCCGGAGAAACGAATGGGCCGGGTTCTAGCGGGCTGCGGGTCGGCGGGCAACCGGCCGCTGCAGGCCGGAAGTGGCGCGGCCCGTAAAGGCACGCCTGCATCGCGATCCGCGCGCAAACAACACCTCTTACTTCACGATGGTGATCTTCTCGGCCGCGCGCGTGATCGCCGTATAGAGCCAGCGCTCCCGGCTGTCGGAAAACGCAAAGCTCTCGTCGAAGAGGACGATCTCGTTCCACTGCGAGCCCTGCGCCTTATGCACCGTCAGCGTGTAGCCGTAGTCGAAATCGTCGTAGCGGCGCTTCAGCTGCCAGCCCGGATCGGAGCCCGGATCCTCGAAGGCCGATTTCAGCACCTTGATCTTCGCCTTGGGCGCGCGCGGCCCCTCGTCGAGCGCGCTCACCATCAGCTGCAGACCCGGCCCACGCGGCGCGCCGACCGAATCGACCGACCAGAGCGAACCGTTGAGAAGCCCCTTCTTCGGATCGTTCCGCAGGCAGACGAGCCGGTCGGCGAATTCCGGCAGCGCGCCGGCAAAGCCCTTCAGCGTCCTCAGCCGCTGATTGTAGAGCCGGCGCGTGCGGTTGAGCCCCACGAGAACCTGATCGGCGGCGAGCACGATTTCCTGGTCGACCTCCTGCTTGGAGATGACGCGGCTGTCGCCGTAGCGGCCGTATTCGATGCGGCTTCCCTCCCGCACCCGCATGGCAAGGTCGATGATCGGGTTGTCGCGCGCCTGACGGTGAACCTCGGTGAGGAGAATGTCGGGCTCCGCCTCGGTGAAGAAGCCGCCGCCCCCCTCGCCGGCCTTCACCGGCGGAAGCTGACCGGGATCGCCGAGGACGAGAATGGGGGTGCCGAAGGAAAGAAGGTCGTGGCCGAGCGCCTCGTCGACCATGGAGCATTCGTCGACGATGACGAGCTTGGCCTCCGAGACGGTGCTGGAGCGGTTGAGCGAGAAGGTCGGCGTGACGGTGGTCTTGCCGCTATCGGCATCCTCGACCGTCTCCTCGCCGCGCGGCCGGTAGATGAGCGAGTGGATGGTGCGGGCCTTCTCCGCCCCGCGGGCGCGCAGAACCTGCGCGGCCTTGCCGGTATAGGCGGCGAAGAGCACCTCGCCGTCGACATCCTCGGCGATGTGCTGGGCGAGCGTCGTCTTGCCGGTGCCGGCATAGCCGAACAGCCGGAAGATCTGCTTGTCAGGCTTTTTCAGCCATTTGGAGACGGCCTTCAGCGCCGCATCCTGCTGGGGAGAGAACTGCATGGCCGTTCCCTAGGCGAGCCGTGCGAGGAACGCCAGCCTAGGGTTTTCACGGTCGGAACACAACAGGAACGAACGCCGCCATCCCCTCGACAGGACGACACCTTCCATCTGCCCTCCGCACCGCATGCCCGCGAGAGCCCTGCCCTCATTTCAGCATAGGCCAGAGCGAGGCGACAAGCGCCACCGCCATGGCGATGTTGAACCATTTGAGGCGGACGGGATGGTCGAGCCAGTCCTTCAGCGCCGAGCCAAAGCCGGCCCAGATGGTGGTGGAGGGAATCGTCACGAGGAAGAAGACCCCGACGACGATGGCGAGCGTCAGCGAATAATGCTCCGGGTCGGTATAGGCGGCCATCGCCGCCAGCCCCATCATCCAGGCCTTCGGATTCACCCACTGGAAGAGCGCCGCTTCGGTGAAGGTCAGCGGACCCCGCCCGGTGCTCTCCTCGTGCAGGGCACGCGAGGCCGCGATCTTCCAGGCGAGATAGAGGAGATAGGCCCCGCCCACGACCTTCAGCGCCAAATGCAGGGCCGGAAAGCGCTCCACCAGCGCGCCGACGCCGAGCCCGACCGCCGTCAGCAGCACGGCGAAGCCGATGAGAATGCCGAGAAGATGCGGGATGGTGCGCCGGAAGCCGAAATTCACGCCCGATGCCAGGAGCATCAGGTTGTTCGGGCCCGGCGTCATCGAGGCGACGAGGGCAAAGACGACGAGGGCGGAGACGATTTCCGTCGACATGGCGAAATTCCCGAAAGAACGTCAAAAGGTGACGTCCGCGGCCCTTCGCCCGCGGACGAGATCAGGAGGCTTCCGCGCCCCGCGACAGGGCGGCGACGCCTGTCCGGCATACCTCGACCAGCCCCATCGGCTGCATGATGGAGATGAATTGCTCCACTTTGGCCGAGCGCCCGGTCATCTGGAAGACGAAATGCTCCGTCGTCGCGTCGACCACCTCGGCCTTGAAGGCGTCGGCAAGGCGCAGCGCCTCCAGCCGGTTCTCGCCCCTGCCGGCGACCTTCACCAGGGCAAGTTCGCGCTCCAGCGGCTTTTCCTGGTTGCGCTCGCGGGCGACCTCCGAAAGGTCCGTCACCCGGTGCACCGGCACGATGCGGGCAAGCTGGTTCTTGATCTGCTCCAGCACGGCACGCGAGCCGCGCGTGACGATGGTGATGCGCGACAGGTGCTTTTCATGCTCCGTCTCGGAGACCGTCAGGCTCTCGATGTTGTAGCCGCGGCCGGAGAAGAGGCCGATGACACGGGCAAGCACGCCTGGCTCGTTGTCGACGAGCACGGTCAGCGTGTGCGCCTCTTCCGGATCCTGCCGGTCCTCGAAGAAATACGCCGAGGCAGGCGGTGTAACGGCGGGCTTGCCGGTAAGGGTGGCGGGTTGGCTCATGGTCTTCGTCTCGTCCTTGCGGCCCGGCGCTGCCGTCCGGGCGGTTGCTTCTGTGCGGCGGCAGCCGGCGTCACACGAGGGCCTTGCCGCCCGCAAAGGCGGCTTCGGCCTCGCTCTCGGCCTCGGCCGGCAGGATCATCTCATTATGCGCCTTGCCGGACGGGATCATCGGGAAGCAGTTCTCAAGGTTCGCCACCCGGCAGTCGAAGAGGACCGGCTGCTTGACGGAGATCATTTCGGCGATCGCGTCGTCGAGATCTCCCGGCCGCTCCGCCCGGATGCCGACGCAGCCATAGGCTTCGGCGAGCTTCACGAAGTCCGGCAGGGATTCGTTGTACGAATTCGACAGCCGGTTGCCGTGCAGGAGCTGCTGCCACTGCCGCACCATGCCCATGTAGCAATTGTTCAGGATGAAGATCTTGATCGGCAGGTTGTGCTGCACCGCCGTCGACATCTCCTGCATGGTCATCAGCACGGAAGCATCCCCCGCAATGTCGACGACGAGGCTTTCCGGATGCGCCACCTGCACGCCGAGCGCGGCGGGCAGGCCATAGCCCATCGTTCCGAGCCCGCCGGAGGTCATCCACCGGTTCGGCTCGTCGAAATGGTAGAACTGCGCCGCCCACATCTGGTGCTGGCCGACTTCCGTGGTGATGTAGGTGTCGAGCCCCTTGGTGGCCTGGAACAGCCGCTCGATCGCGTATTGCGGCATGATCACGTCGGCGTTCGGCCGGTAGGCGAGCGAACGGCGCGCCTTCCAGGTCTCGATCTGGTTCCACCAGGGCTTCAGTTCCGGCTTCGGCGCCTTCTCGCGCCACAGCCGCAGCATCTCGCCCATGACGTTGCCCACATCGCCGATGATCGGCACGTCGACGCGAACGTTCTTGTTGACCGACGAGGGGTCTATATCGACGTGGATCTTCTGCGATCCGGGCGAGAAGGCGTCGGTACGCCCGGTGATGCGATCGTCGAAGCGCGCCCCGATGCAGATCATGACGTCGCAATCGTGCATCGCCATGTTGGCCTCGTAGGTGCCGTGCATGCCGAGCATGCCGAGCCAGTTCTTGCCCGAGGCGGGATAGGCGCCGAGCCCCATCAGGGTCGAGGTGATCGGAAAGCCCGTGGAAGCGACGAGCTCGCGCAACAGCTGGCTCGCCTCCGGTCCGGAATTGATGACCCCGCCACCCGTATAGAAGACAGGCCGGCGGGCATTCGCCATCAGCTCCACGGCATGGGCGATCGCCTGCTCGTCGCCCTTGATACGGGGCTCGTAGCCCTTGTAGCTGGAGCGCCCCTCCCCGTCCGGCCCGTGATAGGTGCCGGTGGCGAACTGCACGTCCTTGGGAATGTCGACGACGACCGGACCCGGCCGCCCGGTCGTGGCGACCGTGAAGGCGTCGTGCATGATGCGCGGCAGATCGTTCACGTCGCGCACCAGCCAGTTGTACTTGGTGCAGGGCCGCGTGATGCCGACGGTGTCGCATTCCTGGAAGGCGTCGGAACCGATGAGATGCGTCGGCACCTGCGCGGTGATGCAGACGAGCGGGATGGAATCCAGCATCGCGTCCGTCAGCGCCGTCACCATGTTGGTCGCGCCCGGACCGGATGTGACGAGGACGACACCCGGCTTGCCGGAGGAGCGCGCATAGCCCTCCGCCGCATGGCCCGCGCCCTGTTCGTGGCGGACGAGGATGTGCTGGATGTCTTCCTGCTGGAAGAGCTCGTCGTAGATCGGAAGCGCGGCCCCGCCCGGATATCCGAACAGGTGCTTCACGCCATGGTCTCTCAGCGCCTGGAGGACCATTTCCGCGCCGGTCATTTCTTTACCCATCATCCTCTCCGATCAGCCATCTTCGGCCTACGCTTCCTTTCGGCAATAAAAAAGGCCCCCGAAGGAGCCTGAGAGCGCGCACCACCATGCCTCGCGGCGACCTACAAGGCCGCCCCGGCGGTGCGCAACGTTACGATAAGCGAGGCTTTCAACATGCGCCCGCTTCTATTCCGATCCCCCGAACCGGTCAAGCCGGCAGAATATATGGCGGCGCGACATTGCGGGCGCGGCACTCTGAAACGGGTTGTCGAGCCATTGCACAGGCTGCGGCCGATGATAGTAAAGCCTTCTCTCGCGCGCGGCGAGATGCCGGGGCAGGAATGGCGATCTTCGATTGCTTCATCTTCAATAACGAGTTCGATCTTCTCGATATCCGCTTGCGCGAAATGAGCGATGTGGTCGACCGTTTCGTCCTCGTGGAGACGAACGAAACGCACACCGGCTGTGCCAAGCCCTTCCATTTCGAGATGCACAGGGAACGCTTTTCGCCCTGGGCCGCGAAGATCGTCCATGTGAAGGTGACCTTCCCGAAGGAGCTGCCTCCCGCCCGCGGCAAGCGTGCCCGCGAAGGCGGCTGGGAGCGCGAGCATTTCCAGCGCGAGCAGATCCTGAGCGGCCTTGCCGAGGCAGCTCCCGACGATCTGGTCCTCGTTTCCGATGTCGACGAGATCGTGCGCGCGGACAAGCTGCGCGAGGCGGTCGGACGTGACATCGCCCGCGGCCGGCTCGTCATCTTCGAGGTGAGCTCGCACCGGTTCTTTCTCGACCGCTACTATCCGCAAGAAAATACCCTGCTCTGCTCGCGGATGATGGAGCGCCGGCACCTCGCCTCGCCACAGCTGATGCGCATGACGCAGGCGCGCGTCTCCAAGCGCCGGAAGTACCCGACCGTCATCGGTTCGGCTCTCGTGCGCGCGAAGAACTTCATCGCCACCGGCATCCCTCTGCCGGTCGCAATCGTGCCGGATGCGGGCTGGCATTTCTCCTCGATGGGCGGCATCGAAGCTTTCCGCGAGAAGCTGGCCTCGATCAGCGAGGGCAACATCGTCGCGCGCAACGGTGTGGAACTCGTCTGGCAGCGCTATTGGGAGAACCTGGCGCCTTATCCCCGCGAGCGCCTGCCGGCCTGCGTCGCTGGCGGCGGCTTCGACCACCTCCTGGCGAAAGATCCCGACTAGATTCCGGCCCTTTGCGGGATGCGCGCCGTCATCGCCGCGACCGCACCGGCAAGCACCTGAGGCGAGAGCGGCTTGTTCATCCGCGGCAGGCCGCGCAGGCGTCGCGGCCAGAGCCGGTCCTCCGAGGCGCGCCCGGAAAAGAAGGTGATCGGAACGCCCTTTTCGTGAAGCCGGCGCGCCAGCGGAAACACCTCGCCGTCCCGCAGCTTCACATCGAGCAGCGCGGCATCGGGAGCCTCGCTGCCGAGGGCATCAAGCCCTTCCACCACCCGCTCGAAGGGGCCGATGACCCGGTAGCCCGCTTCCTTGAGCGCGAGCTGAAGTTCCAGTGCCAGCAATCCCTCGTCTTCGGCAACGAGGATCGAGTGTGCGTCCTTCATGCGTGCATCCCGGCACGGCCCTTGCGGTCCGCATCGCTTTCCATCAGTGATAAGGGATCGAGAGCCGAAAAAACTGTACGCCCCGTCCTCGTCATCTTTGTCTGCATTAAAGACAAATGGCGTCGAAGCGTGTTGAGTTCCGCCCCAACATTGAACGGAACGAGGCTCGTGTGAGCGCTGAAGGAATCATGGACGCAACCATCCCGCCAAGTCGCTACCGGCGCCTGCGGGCAGCGTTTGGGCGCACGCGCAAGCGCATCCTGCTGACCAGGATGGGTCTCTTCTTCCTGCTCCTCGGCTCGGTCGCCGCGATTCTCTTCCTGACGCTCCGCGCCGACCGCACGGACGACTGGGTGGAGCATACGCTCCGTGTGCGCAGCGAGATCGAGGGCCTGCTCGGCTCGCTCCGTGAAGCGGAGGGTGCCCAGCGGGGCTACCTCCTCACCGGTGACGCGACCTATCTCAATCCCTACCGCCCGGCGGTGGCGCTACTGCCCGACCAGATCGACAAGCTGCATGCGCTTCTCTCCGACAATGTTGCCCAGACGGCTCGCCTCGAAGCGGCCGACGCTCTGATCCAGACCCGCATCGATCAGCTGGACGAGACCATCGAGCTCTACGCCGCCGGCCGGCAGGCCGAGGCGCGCAGCGAGCTCGAGCGCCAGGGGCGCTCGGTCTCCAACAGCATCGTCCAGCGCCTCAACGAACTCGATGCCGAGGAGGTGCGCAATCTCGTCCAGCGCGAGCAGAACCGGCGGGAGAATCGGGATCTCCTGCTCATCGCCATCATCGCCGCCCTTGTCGCGACGGGCGGTCTGGCGACCGCGCTCCTGCGCGCGGAGAAACTGCATGTCGCCGAGCTCAACGCCGCCAACGCTTCGCTGGAAGGACGCGTCAGCGCGCGCACGGCTGAGCTGGAAAACGAGCGCCAGCGTGTCGAGGCGCTCCTCAGCGACGTCAATCACCGCGTCGGCAACAACCTGTCGATGGTCTCCTCGATCCTCGCCCTGCAGGGCCGCAAGAGCGACAATGCGGAGGCGCGTGCCGTACTCGACGCCGCCCGCGAGCATATCGGCGCCATCGGCTCCGCGCAGCGCCGGCTGCATCTTCTCGCCGGCCGCGATTCGGTCAGGCTCGACACCTATCTGGAGCCCCTCCTGGAGGATCTGGAGGAGCTCCTGCCCGACGACCGCATCGCGCTGGAGCTCGATGCCGGACCGATGGAACTGCCCAGCAAGGACGCCGTCTCGATCGGGATCATCGTCAACGAACTCGTCACCAACGCGGTCAAGCACGCATTCCCGGACGAGATGCGCGGCACCATCCTCATTCGCGCGCAGCCGGACAGCAAAGCCGGCGGCATCGCGGTCGAAATCGTCGATGATGGCGTCGGCTATCACGTCGACAGCGCCGACGAGGAGATGGAGAACGAGGGCCTCGGCCGGATCATCGTCGCGTCCATGTCCCGCAGCCTCGGCTCGGAAATGAAGACCGCACCGGCCGATCCCGGCGCGGGCAGCGGAAGGCCGGGCACGAAGCACCGCCTCGTCATCCCGATCAAGGCATGAAGCCGACTGGCCTGACCCCGTCTCGCCCTAAGCTGTCTCGCCCGAAGCCGTGTGGGCCGCCGGCTCCAGCCGCTCCCAGCCCTCGCCGAGCTGGTGGCGCAGCCAGGTGAGCTGGCGCTTGGCATAGCGGCGGCTCTCGGTCTTCGCCGCCTCGACGGCCTCGCCAAGCGAGATGTTTCCCCGCAGATGTTCCGCCAGCGGGCGAACGCCGATCGCCTTCATAGCCGGCAGGTCGGAAGAAAGCTCCCTTGCAAGGAGCGAGCGCACCTCTTCGAGTGCTCCCTCCTCCACCATCGCTTCGAAACGCCGGTCGATCGCCGCGTAGAGCGCCTCGCGCGCCGGCAGGAGGACAAAGCGCGGTCCATCCGGCACGAGCGCCCTCTCGCGTCCTTCGCGCTGAAAGGCGAGGATGGAGCGCCCGCTCGCCCGGTTGACCTCCAGGGCTCGCACGAGCCTTTGCGTATCGCTCGGCCGGATCGCCGCGGCCGCCTGCGGATCGCACTCAATGAGCCGCCGCGCCAAGCCCTGCGCGCCCTCCCTGGCGGCAAGGGCCCGCACTTCCTCGCGCACGGCTTCCGGCACGTCGGGCATCGACGAAATGCCTTCGCTGAGCGCCTTGAAATAAAGCCCGGTGCCACCGACGAAGATCGCGGTCTCTCCCCGCTGGCGCACACCGGCGAGCACCTCTTCCACCTCCGCGATCCATCGTCCGACGGAATAGGCCTCGCCCGCATCGACATGGCCGAAAAGGTGATGCGCGACGCCGGCAAATTCCTCCCTTGCCGGCCGCGCGGTAAGGATGCGCAGATCGCCATAGACCTGCATGGAATCGGCGTTGACGAGACATGCGCGGCGACCGCCAGTGGCGAGGGCCGCGGCGAGATCGAGCGCAAGGCGCGTCTTGCCGCCTGCCGTTGGCCCGGCTATCAGCACCACCTCCCCTTCGCCGATTTTTGCTGGATCGATCCGCATGTCATCCGTCCTAACCCTGATCGCTTCGAAGGCGAAGGCGCCGCTTCCCGAAAGCCTCGTCGACGCTGTCGCGCAGGCGATGCGCGCCGAGGGCCTGGAACCCGGAAAGACGGACTGGCTCGCGCCGGAGGAGGCCGCCGACATCGCCTTTACCGGCGAGCGGGGCGCCGCGCTCGCTGCCGCCCGCAGCATCATCGGCGAAGCCCCGATCGACGCGGCCGCCCTGCCGGCCGAAGGAAGGCGCAAGCGCCTCCTCATCGCCGACATGGATTCCACCCTGATCGATCAGGAATGCATCGACGAACTCGCCGCCGAGGCCGGTATTGGCGAGAAGGTCGCCGAGATCACAGCCCGGGCGATGGCCGGCGAGATCAGCTTCGAGCCGGCGCTGCGCGAGCGGGTCTCGCTGCTGAAGGGGCTGCCGGTTTCCGTGGCACGTCGCCTGCTCGATACCCGCATCACCCTGAAGAAGGGCGGCGGGACGCTGGTGGCCACGATGAAGGCTGCCGGCGCGCATACGGTTCTCGTTTCCGGAGGCTTCACCATCTTCGCCGCCGAGATTGCCCGCCGGCTCGGCATCGACGAGTTCCACGCCAACCGTCTCGAGGAGAGCGGCGAGACATTCACGGGGTCGGTCGCCGAACCGATCCTCGGCCGCGACGCCAAGGTGAGCACGCTTCAGGCGACACTTGCCCGCCTCGGCCTTGAGGCGAGCGGCGCCCTCGCCGTCGGAGACGGAGCCAACGATGCGGGCATGGTGGAGCTTGCCGGGCTCGGTGTCGCGCTGCATGGCAAGCCCGCACTGTCGCGGATCGCCGACGCCGACATCCGGCACGGCGACCTCTCCTCGCTGCTCTACCTGCAGGGTTTCAGACGCGAGGAATTCACCGTCCCGGGCGCGCGCGCATGAGCCGGCTTCAGTCCGAGCGGCTGATCCTCCGCCCCTGGGAAGAGCGCGACCGGGACTTCTGGGCAGATCTCAACGCCGACCCGGAAGTCATGCGCTTCTTCGAGGCGACGCGCGATCGCAGGGAATCCGACATCGTCTTCGAGCGGCTGCGGGAGCATTTCGCGCGCAACGGCTTCGGCTTCTGGGTTCTGGAGAAGAAGGAGGACGGGACCCAGATCGGCTTCACCGGCCTGCATGTCGCCGATTTTCCGGCCCAGTTCACACCGGCGATCGAAATCGGCTGGCGGCTGAAGCGCCAGGAATGGAAGAAGGGCTATGCGAGCGAAGCGGCCCTCGCCTCACTCGCCCATGCCTTCGGCCCGATGGGTCTGGAGGAGGTCGTCTCCTTTGCCGTGGAAGGCAACGAGGCTTCCTTCGCGGTGATGCGCCGGATCGGCATGCGGCGCCGGCCGGACCTCGATTTCGACCACCCGTACCTGCCCGCCCACTCGCCGCTCCGGCGACACCTCACCTACGCCATCACCGCTGCCCAGTGGCAGGAATCGGAGGCGCCTACTGGGGCTTAGTGTCGTCCGGGCTCGTCTCTTCCGGCGTCGTCTGCGGGATCGTGTCCTCGTCCATGGCGTCGAGCCGAAGCGCCACGAAACGAAGATCCCCGGACGGGCTCGCAATCAGCATGAGGGCGGATTGCCGGTCCTGCCGGCGCAGCTCCGTCAGCCGCGCGGAGACGTCTTCCGGCGTGGAAACGGCCTCCTGGCCGACCTCCATGATGACATCGCCGGCCTGGATCTGGTGCTCTTCGGCAGCGCTGCCGGTCTCCACCTCGGCCACGAGCACACCCTGCGTCTCGTCGGGAATGCCGAAATCGGTGCGGGCCTCGGGCGTCAGCGGCTTCAGCGTCAGACCGAGCGCAGAGACGCTGCTGTCGGGATTTTCCTCCGGAGCGGCCTGCTCGTCGCCGCCCGTCTCGCCGGCCACAAGCTGCTCATCCTCTTCCAGGCGACCGAGCTTGGCCGTCACTTCCAGCTCCTGGCCCTTGCGCAGTACCGTCACCTTGACGTCCTTGCCGACCGGCGTGTCGGCGACGATGCCCGGCAGGTCACGCATCGAAGGCACGTCCCGGCCGTCGAACTTCACAACCACGTCGCCGGGCACGATCCCCGCCTCCGCCGCCGGTCCGCTTTCGGTGACGCCGGCGATCAGTGCCCCGCGCGCGGTATTCATGCCGAGGCTCTCGGCGATCTCGTCCGTCACCTCCTGGATGCGCACCCCGAGCCAGCCGCGGCGCGTCTCCCCGTACTGGCGCAGTTGATCGAGCACCGGCACGGCAATCTCGGCCGGCACGGCAAAGCCGATGCCGATCGAGCCGCCCGTCGGGGAAATGATGGCGGTGTTGATGCCGACCACCTTGCCGTCGAGATCGAAGAGCGGTCCGCCGGAATTGCCGCGGTTGATGGAGGCGTCCGTCTGGATGAACTTGTCGTAGGGCCCGGAATTGATATCGCGCTCCAGGGCCGAGACGATGCCGACCGTGACCGTGCCGCCAAAGCCGAACGGATTGCCGATCGCCATCACCCAGTCGCCGATCCTGAGCGCTTCGGAATCGCCGAAACTCACGGCCTTGAGGGGCTTCGGCGGATCGACCTTGAGGAGCGCGAGATCCGTCTTCGTGTCCCGGCCGATCACCTCGGCCTTCAGTTTGGTGCCGTCGGCGAAATTGGCGATGATCTCGTCGGCGTCGGCGATCACATGGTTGTTGGTCGCGATGATCCCCGACGGATCGATGACGAAGCCGGAACCGAGCGACTGAACCCGGCGCGACGGCTGTTCCGAATCGCCCCGGTTGCGGTTGAAGAAGTCCTCGAAGAACTCCTGGAAGGGCGAGCCGTCCGGCACCTCCGGCACGGGGATACCGCGCGAGACCTTCACACGCTGGGACGTCGAGATGTTGACGACCGAGCCGAGGAGCCCCTCGGCAAGATCGGCGAAGCTGTCGGGTGCCGGCCGCGCCTCAGCGGCGCCGAGGCCCATGCCCACGACGAGGATGCTCGCCAGGAAAAGCCTGCCCCCCGCCTCCCTGAGCCGGCCGATACGGGTGAGTGCCTCGCTCATGCGCAACCTCCTCGTGCCCGGATCGCGCCGGGCGCCTGATACCGCCATGCGGCCCGCGCCTCTCAGCTGCGGGCCATCCATACGATCGCTACCCCGAAGACGGCAGACACCAGCCCCACCGTCCGAAGCGTCTCGGCGGGGCTGGCGACGGCCTGTTCGGCGACGCGCTTCATGAACTCGGGAAATAGCGCGTAAAGCGCGCCTTCCAGTGCCAGGACGAGACCGAGGGCGGCAAAAAAGTCGGTCATTGCGCGCCGGTCGTGTCAGCCTCGCTCGGTGTGCCCGTCTCCGGAACGTTGGATTCCACCGGCGGCGGGGGCGGCTGCATCTCGGAAGGATCGGGCGCGCCCGGCTGGACGTTGGGATCCCGCCCGCCCAGCGGAGGAAGCGGCTCGGCCTTCACCTCCGGCGCGATCCGCGGCAGCGTGCTGGCGGCCGGCCCGGTCGGGGTGGCAAGCTGTCCGCCCGGCACGGCATCGCGGAAATAGCGGAAGAATTCCGAATCCGGCTTCAGCACGAGCGTCGTTCCGGTCCCCTCGATGGCGCGCCCGTAGGCCAGCATCGAGCGGTAGAATTCGAAGAATTCCGGATCGATGGTGAAGGCCTTGGCGAAGACGTTCGTGCGGGTGGCATCGCCCTCGCCTCGCAGGACCTCCGAATCGCGGTTTGCCTCGGCAACCGTGACCTGCGCCTCGCGATCGGCCTCGGCCCGGATACGGGCCGCTTCCTGCGTGCCTCGGGCTCTCAGCTCTGCCGCCTCGGCAAGGCGTTCCGCCTTCATCCGGTCGAAGGTCTGCTGGGAGACTTCCGGCAGAAGGTCCGTCCGCTTGATGCGCACATCGACGATCTCGATACCGAGATCGGCGGCGAGCGGGCGAAGCTGGTCGCGCACGTCCCGCATCATCTCGATACGCTGGTCGGACAGAGCCGCTTCGAAGGAGCGCTGGCCGTAGACCCGGCGCAGCGAGGCGTCGAGCCGCGTCTGCAGGTTCTGCTGGGCGATTTCCAGCGAGCCGGAGACGTTCTCGCGGAACTTCGTCGGCTCCACGATCCGGTAGGCGACGAAGGCATCGACGAGATAGCGCCTTCCGTCACGCACCTGCACGCGGATGTCCTCGATCTCGAAGGAAAGGATGCGATCCTCGATGATCTGCACCGTCTCCACGAAATTGGTCGGGACCTTGAAGTAGAGGCCCGGCTCCTTGATCACCCGCGTGATCTCGCCGAACCGCAGGACGAGCGCCTGCTCGCGCGCATTGACGACGAAGACCGACGAATAGACGAGGAACAGCACCACGACGACGACGGCAAGAAGGATCCACAAGCGTCTCATTGCGTGCCTCCCTGCTGCGTGGTGGAGGTGTTGGTCGACTTCCGCGGTCCGCCGGGCGTGCCTGCGTTCTTGTTCTGCAGCTCGTTGAGCGGCAGGTAGGGCACCACGCCCTGGCCGTCCTCACCCTGTTCAAGGATGATCTTGTTGGAATCGCGCAGGACTTCCTCCAGCGTTTCGAGATACATGCGCTTTCGCGTCACTTCGGGTGCCTGGCGGTATTCGTCGTAGATCGACAGGAAGCGCTGGGCCTCGCCCTGTGCCTCTGCGATCGTCGATTCCTTGTAGCCGCGGGCCGCTTCCCGGACCTGAGAAGCCTGGCCGCGCGCCTCGCCGAGACGGCGGTTGGCGTATTGCTCCGCCTCGCGCTGGAAACGGTCGAGATCCTGCTGGGCGCGCTGCACCTCCTCGAAGGCGTCGGCGACCTCGGCCGGCGGGTCGGCCCGCTCCAGCTGGATGCCGACGACGGTGATGCCGGCACCATAGGCGTCGAGCGTCGACTGCAGCTGCTGGCGCACCGCTTCCTCGACCTCGGCACGGCGCTCCGTGCGCACTTCCTCGGCGCGCGAGCGGCCGACATATTCGCGCATCGCGCTTTCCGCGATGCGGCGCACGAAGGCTTCCGGATCGGCGACGTTGAAGAGATATTTCTTGGGCTCGCTGACGCGCCAGATGACCGAGAAGACGACGTCGACGATGTTCTGGTCGCCGGAGAGCATCAGGCTGAGATCGCTGCCGCCGGCGCGCGTGCCGGAGCCGATGGTCTCGCGCCGCTGACGGATGTTGACGATCTCCACCGTCTCCACCGGCCACCAATGGAAATGCAGGCCAGGCCCGGCGACCTCGTTCTTCGGCTTGCCGAAGACGAGTTCCTGGCCGAGCTGGTCCGGCTGGACCTGATAGACGGCATTCGTCAGCCACACGGCGACGAGCACGATGGCGACAAGCGCCGCGATCGCCTGGTTGCCGCGTCCGCCGGAGGGGAACATCCGCCTCAGCCGGTCCTGACCACGGCGAATCAGATCTTCCAGATCGGGCTGCTGCGAGCCGCCACCTTGCGGCTGTTGCGGTCCGGACCCCCATGGTCCGCCGCGATTTCCTCCGGAGCCACCCCAGGGGCCGCCGTTATTATTGTTCCAGGGCATTCAGCCTCCTCGTTGCGCCCGGCCCCCGTGCGGGCACCGTCCACCCCATCGTTCGGCGCGGGTTATAGGCAACCGTAGCCGGCCCATCAACGGAGCGGGAAATGACAATGCAAAAAGCCCGGCGTCGGGAACGCAAGGCCCGAACCCACATGGGCATTCCGGGCAGAGGCCGCAAGAACCAAGACGGCGAAGCTTTCACGCTCTTTCCAGGATGGTGAAGACGGCGCCCGCCGTGTCGCCGCCGTCGGCCGGCAAGGCCTCGCGCGCATTTTCCCGCCATGCGGCGCGATCGAAGGCCGGAAAGGCGACATCCCCCGCCGGCTCGGCGTCGATCTCGGTGAAGTAGATACGGCGTGCAAGCGGCAGCGCCTCGCCAAACAGCGAGGCCCCGCCGATCACGCAGATTTCATCCGCCCCGAGACGAGCCGCCGCAGTTTGCGCCAGCGCGATGGCATCTTCAAAATCATGCGCGACCTCCACGCCCTCCGCCGAAAAGCCCCGCTCCCGCGTCACGACGATGTTCGCCCGCCCGTCGAGCGCGCCCGGAAGGCTCTGGAACGTCTTGCGTCCCATGACGATGGGCTTGCCCATGGTGGTCGAGCGGAAGCGTCTGAGGTCTGCCCTCACCCGCCAGGGCAGACTGCCTTCGCGCCCGATGATGCCGTTCTTCGCCACGGCGACGACGATGGCGACCGGCGTCTCGCTCAAACCGCCACCTTCGCCGCGATATGCGGATGCGGCTCGTAGCCGACGAGTTCGAAATCGCCATAGACGAAATCGAAGATCGAATGGACGTCCGGGTTGATGCGCATTTCCGGCAGGGCGCGCGGCGCGCGCGTCAGCTGCAGCTTCGCCTGCTCGACATGGTCCGAATAAAGATGCGCGTCGCCGAAGGTGTGGACGAAATCGCCCGCCTTCAGCCCGCTCACCTGCGCCACCATCATCGTCAGCAGGGCGTAGGAGGCGATGTTGAACGGCACGCCGAGAAAGACGTCTGCCGAGCGCTGGTAGAGCTGGCAGGAGAGCCTTCCGTCGGCGACGTAGAACTGGAAGAGGCAGTGGCAGGGCGGCAGCGCCATTTGTCCGACATCGGCCGGGTTCCAGGCGGTGACCATGAGGCGGCGTGAATCGGGATTGGAGCGGATATCCGCAACCACTTGCGAAATCTGGTCGATCTGCCGGCCGTCCGGCGCCGCCCAGGAGCGCCATTGCTGGCCGTAGACGGGCCCGAGATCGCCGTTTGCGTCGGCCCATTCGTCCCAGATGCGGACGCCGTTCTGCTTGAGATAGGCGATGTTGGTATCGCCGGCGAGGAACCAGAGAAGCTCGTGGATGATCGATTTGAGGTGCAGCTTCTTCGTCGTCAGCAGCGGAAAGCCGCCCGAAAGATCGAAGCGCATCTGGTGGCCGAACACGGAAAAAGTGCCGGTGCCGGTGCGGTCGTCCTTGCGCGTGCCTTCCTCCAGCACGCGGGCGAGAAGATCGAGATATTGCTGCATGGGAGAGTACCTTACGCGATTCTGGCGCCGCGGCACCGGCCGAAGACCGTTTCGTCCCCGGCCTTCACAGCCACTTTGCACCAGCATTTGGTTGAATCGGAACGGGAGCCGACGGTCGCAAATGCCTGACGCGACTCGCGATCGCTCAGCTCGCCTCTCGAGCGCCACGGGCCAGTTGGCGTCTTCCGTCTCCGTTATCGGCGGCTCTGTCCGCCGGCAATCGGGGATGCGTTTTCGCCCTATGGTTTACGACTTTCCTGCATCACGCACATGTCGGCTGCGGAAGCGATACCGCCCGCCCACAGAATGCCTTCGCGAGCCGCCTCTTTGAAATCGGACCGGAAGCGCATATATTCATCGGTGCCGGCGTCAGTCGGCTATAGCGATAAACGGCCTGCGTAATAAGCCTATCGGACCCGGGGGCGGTACCCGGCGCCTCCACCATCATCGGCCCAGGGCAACGCCTTGAACGGGCATCGAATTCTCGGCCAGGGGCCGCTGATGATGGGGGCGAAATAGGATCGACGAGGGTGTAAAGGCTACGCTTTCGCTCGGCATGGTTCCGCCGTTATCGGGCCAAAACCTGTAGTTGCGAATGACAACTATGCTGAGGCTCGTCTCGCTGCGTAATGCAGCCTGACTGCTTCAATTCAAGCCCTGGCGGTTAGCCCCGTCAGGCGGGGTCCGGAGGCACCTGGCAACAGAAGCCTCCATTTCCTTCCCCCTTCTGCCATTTCCCTGTCACACCTTTGAAAAAAGCGCGGCGGCGACGATGCGAAATGGTCCGTGCCGTATTGCTCGGCGACCGAGCAGGACCTACCTTCCGCGCATGGCGGCTGACCTCATCAGATACGACGTTCTCACCCAGGAAGCCCTGCGCGGCGTCATCCGCAAGGTAATCGCCGAAGTGGCGCAGACCGGCCTGCCGGGTGAGCACCACTTCTTCGTCACCTTCGATACGCTTCATCCGGGCGTGCGCATCTCCTCGCGCCTGCGCGCCCAGTATCCGGAGGAGATGACGATCGTCCTGCAGCACCAGTTCTGGGATCTTTCGATCACCGACACGACCTTCGAGGTCGGCCTTTCCTTCAATGGCGTGCCGGAGCGCCTTCTCGTTCCATTCCGGGCCATCAAGGCTTTCGTCGATCCGCATGCGAGCTTCGGGCTGAAATTCGACGTGCCGGAAACGGCCGGAAACGCCGTCCCGGCAGGGACCGCCAATACCGCCACGACGGGGACCGAAGAAATGGGCCCGCCGCTCGTCGGCGCCGTTCCCTCCCCGCTGAAGGAGGCTGCCGAGGCTGAGGCAGGAGCCGAAGGCGAGGAGCCGAAGGAAGCCCTCGCCAAGGATGAGGCCGGCAAGGAAGGCGCCGAGGTCGTCTCGCTCGACGCTTTTCGCAAGAAGAACGGCTGATCGGCGCTTTCCGGCGCGCGAATGGCGAGAAGCTCTTGCCCGTCGGCGCGGCGGATGGGAAAAGGCGCCAAACCTGCCGAGCCGAAGAGTAGAATGACCCAAGAAACCCGCACGGAGACCGATTCCTTCGGTCCGCTCGAAGTTCCCGCCGACAAGTACTGGGGCGCCCAGACGGCGCGTTCCCTGAAAAATTTCGAGATCGGCTCGGAGCGCATGCCAAAGCCGTTGGTCCGCGCCCTCGGCCTGATCAAGGGCGCCGCCGCGGAGGTGAACCGCGACCTCGGAAATCTCGATCCGAAGCTCGCCGGCGCCATCGGCCAGGCGGCACAGGAAGTCGCCGCCGGCAAGTTCGACGAGAACTTCCCGCTGGTAGTCTGGCAGACCGGTTCGGGCACCCAGACCAACATGAACGCCAACGAGGTCATCGCCAACCGCGCGATCGAGATCCTCGGCGGCACGCTCGGCACCAAGGACCCGGTCCATCCGAACGACCACGTCAACCGCAGCCAGTCCTCCAACGATACCTTCCCGACGGCCATGCATATCGCCGCCGCGGAGGAGATCGTGCATCGGCTCATCCCCGCGGTGGAGCATCTGCGCGAGAAGCTGAGCGCCCGATCGAAGGCGTTCGCCCACATCATCAAGATCGGCCGCACGCATACGCAGGACGCAACGCCCGTGACGCTCGGCCAGGAATTCTCCGGCTATGTGGCGCAGCTCCACTACGGCCTGGAGCGCATCCGCGAGGGCGTCGACTACCTCTTCGAGCTCGCCCAGGGTGGCACCGCGGTCGGCACGGGTCTCAACGCCCATCCCGAATTCGCCGAGCGCTTCGCCGCTTCCGTCGCCGAGGCGACGGGCCTTCCCTTCCGCACGGCCCCGAACAAGTTCGAGGCGCTCGCCGCGCACGACGCCTATGTCTTCGCCCACGGCGCGCTCAACACGCTCGCCGTCTCGCTCTTCAAGATCGCCAACGATATCCGCTTTCTCGGCTCCGGCCCCCGTTCGGGTCTCGGCGAGCTGATCCTGCCGGAGAACGAGCCGGGCTCCTCCATCATGCCGGGCAAGGTCAATCCGACGCAGTGCGAGGCCATGACGATGGTCTGCGCGCAGGTGATGGGCAACAACACCACCATCACCGTCGCCGGCAGCCAGGGCCATTTCGAGCTCAATGTCTATAAGCCCGTGATGGCCTACAACATGCTGCAGTCGATCGACATCCTGTCGGGCGCCTGCCGTTCCTTCGCCGACCATTGCGTCGCCGGCATCAAGGCGAACGAGGATCGCATCGACGAATTGATGCGCCGCTCGCTGATGCTCGTCACCGCGCTCGCGCCGAAGATCGGCTACGACAACGCCACCAAGGTCGCCAAGGAAGCCCACAAGAACGGCACCACCCTCAAGGAGGAGGCGACCCGCCTCGGTTTTGTCACCGAAGCGGAGTTCGATGAACTGGTGCGCCCGGAGAAGATGATCTCCCCGCACTGAGAAGGCGCCCGCAAGGCCGCGGAGCCGCTCATCGGGGCCTTTCAAGGGAGCTTTTCATGGCCGAGATCGTGAACCTCAGAATGGCCCGCAAGGCGAAGGCGCGGGCCATCAAGGAAGCGGCGGCCGAGGAAAGCCGGGTGCGGCACGGACTTTCCCGTGCGGAACGCCTCGCCGCCGACCGCGTTCGGCAACAGGAGACCCGCCATATCGAGGGCCACCGCCGGTTGCCGGCCGCCGGAGCGCCCGACGAGGCTCCAGAGGAATGAGACCCGAAATGCCGACTGCACTTCGTCTTGCGCCGCTCGCCTTGGCGCTCCTTTTCCCGGGTATCGCCTTCGCCCAGCAGAGCCCCAGCCAGGGCGTTCGCCAGATCCCGCTGACACCGAACCCGCCGGCCATGGAGCAGACCGCACCGGCGGCACCCGCCGCTCCGGCTCCCGCTCCCAATCCCGCGCCTCAGTCTTCCCAGCCTTCCCAAGAGCAGGCCGCGCCGACCCAGCAGCAGGCCGCGCCCGCCTCTGGCGAGGGCGCCTATTCCTGGCGTAGCTCGCTCACCGACACCGGCGCCTCCGCCTTCATCGCCGGCTGCGACCAATGCGATGACGTCCCGCTCGATGTCAGCTGCACGCTCTCCGGCAAGGACATCACGATACGCCCGACCATGGTGCTGGAAACCGGCAACGAGGGTGATCTCGTCGAAGTGGCCTTCGAGGTCGATCGCGACATCTTCCGCCGCGACGGACGCCTGCATCGCAGTGATCTTTACAACGGATTTCTGCCGGAAGTGTCGATCGAGGAATCCGACCCCCTGCTCTATGCCATGTCGCTCGGCAGCAACCTGACCGTCTCCATGGGACCGGAGCGCACCAATCTTACCCTCAAGGGCTCGGCCGCCGCGCTGCGCACCATGCGCTCCGCCTGCACCAAGCCTGGCTCGACCGGCGTGCCGGCGGATTCCGCCTCGCCGGCCCCCGCCATGCCCGACCAGTCGGTCCAGCCGCCGGCAGGCGTCATCATCAGCCCGCCACCGCCGCCGATTCCCGGCGTCAACGGCTGAGGCAGAGCGCGCAGGTCAAGGTGAAGAAGCGCTCCGTCGTCATCGCCGGTCACCGCACCAGCGTCAGTCTCGAAGATCCCTTCTGGGCCGAGCTGAAGCGGATGGCGGCCCAGGAGGGCAAATCGCTCGGGCAGATGATCGAGACCGTCGATGCCGCGCGCCAGAGTGAAAATCTCTCCTCCGCGCTCAGGATCGCGGTCCTCGCCCATGTCCAGCGCGAGGCGGGACGAGACGAGCCGTAAAGCCGAGGTCTGGCGGCAGGCTCAGTTGGCCGGAGGCAACAGGTCGAGCGGCTGGCCCGGCGATGGCGCCGCTGGCGGCAGCGGCTCTTCCAGGATGCGTCCGAGCCGCCGTGCAAACGCTTCCTGATCGTCCGGACTTCCCTGTGGCTGGGGCGCCGCCGGCACTTCCCCACCGAGCGCCTGCGGGTCCGTCGGCCTGGGCTGGGGCTGCGGCTGGACCGGAGCCCCGTCATTGCTGCTCTCGGCCGGCTGCTCGGCCTCTTCCGCCGCGGCTTCGGCGGCGGCCCGTACTGCGGCGCGCGCCGCCTCCCGCGCCTTCTCCGCTTCCTCGGCAGCCTTCTGCGATTGCTGTTCCTGCCGGGCGGCCTCCTCTTCCTTCGCCTTCTGCTCGGCCTCGGCCGCCGCTCTGGCGGCGTCCTCGGCTTCGCGCTGCTTGCGGTCGTCGGCCTCCCGCTGGCGCCTCAGCTCGCGCCGCAGCCGGTCGCCTTCCTGAATCTCCGCCTGCAGCTTCTCCACCCGCTGCACTTCCTGCTCGAAGGCCCGAACCGTCAGGAAGCCGAGGAAGGGCGTAACGTCGATCCGCCGCTGCGGATCGGAGAGCGGACCGGAAAAGAGGATACCGACCTCCGGCTCTGCCCCCGTCACCTTCTCCTCGCCCGGATCGACCTTCAGCGACCAGTCGGAGGAGAGCGTCATGCGATTGAGGTCGACCGAGGCGGAACCCAGCACCGTCGCCGTCCCGGCTCCGTCGAGCGTCAGGGTGGAGAGCCTCAGAATGCCCGAAGTGACAGCGAAGGAGCCGGTGGCGCGCTCGAAGGAGAGCGTTCCGGCGTCGAGATGGCCCTTGAAGGCCTCCGCAACGGGCTCGCGCTCCAGCTTCAGCCCGGCATCCGCCGCATGGATGATGGAGCCGAAGGCCTGCGGGTTCATGTAGCGCAGCAGACCGTCCCTGAGCGTGAAGGAGCCGCTGCCGTTCAGGCTGGAAAGGACGCCGGAATAGGAGCGCCCCCGCCCGGTCACCTCCATCGAGGCGGAGATCGTGCCATTGGCGACGGACCTTCCGTTTTTCTGCCAGGCGATTTCGGTGACAAGCGCGTCGGAGAGCGACAGACGCAGCGTGATCGCTCTGGCGCCGTCCCCGCCTCCCACGACGAGCGCCCCGCTCATCCGCCCGCCGGCAAAGTCGCCGTTGAAATCGTCGAGGCTGAGGCCGCCGGCACCGTCATAGCGATAGGCGAAAGAGACGTTCCGGAAGATCTTTCCGACGCCGCTCTCGGCCGTCTGCGCGTGCACGGCAAGGTCGAGCATCACGCCGTCCGGCAGCGCCGGAGCGAAGGCGTCCTTCGGCCAGCCATCTGCGCCGTAATCCGGGCTGACGCCGAGCGCGGAAGCTGCAAGCAGCGCCAGCGAGACCCTGTCCAGACGAAGCTCGCCCCCGATCCTGATCGCATCGCCCCCCCGGCCGGCGGTGAGATGGCCCCCCACCACACTGCCGTCGAACGCCGCCTGCGCGAGGTCGAAGTCGAGCACGCCGCGCGACAGTTCGAGCTGGCCGCTGGCGGAGAGCGCATGGCCTTCGCCGACGCCCGGCAACGCCACGCCGGCAAGGAGCAGCGCCGTGTCGAGATCGTCCGCATTGAGCGAGGCCGTGCCGGAAAGCGCCGGAGCCGTCCCGCCGGCATTGCCGCTGCCGTCGAAGGAAAAGCCGATACCGGCCGCCTCGCCGGTCGCCGAGACTGAGCCGCCTTCCTTCGCCGAGCCCTCCAGCGTGACGGAAAGCCGCGCCGGCCCGCTGCCGGGCAGCGGCACGACGTCGAACCCGAGTTGCGAGGCGAGTGCGGCCGTGTCGTCCGACTGGACGAGGAGGTCGGCGCGGCCGGCAAGCCGATCGGGCGAGGCAAGGCCGTCGCTTCCGTCGGCCGTGAGGGTGACGCGCGAGCCGCCGAAGGAGCCGGAAAGGTCGAGCGTGAAGGCCCCGTCCGGCTCGGCCGTCACCGCCATTGTCGCATCGACGGGCGACAGGGCGTCGGCGCGATCCTGGAGGCGCGTGGCGAGCATGCTCGACGGAAACAGACCCCGCGCGAAATCGGCCGCACCGGAGAGATTCTCCGCGCGCACATCGGCCGAGAGGCGGCCCTGCGGCTTGCCGAAAAGATCGTCGATCCGCCCGCTCGCGGTGATGTCGGCGCCGGCGAGGTCGGTGACGGAGAGCGCGGAAATGTCGAGGCTGTTGCCGGCCAGAACCCCCTCAAGCCTCGCCGACTGCGCCTCCGCCCCACCGGCCGAAAGCTGGTTGGCGGAGAGTGCCAGCGCGATACGGGCAAAATCGCCGTTCTTCAGATTGTCGCCCGCGAGCACGTGCAGGACCGCGCGCGCATCCTCCAGCGCAACCTTGTCGGCGGCCAGATCGACATCGGCAAAGGCTTCTCCCGTGCGCTCGAAACGACGCACCGACAGACTGCCGGAAAGCGTACCCTCCCCGACTTCCGCGTGCAGCGCACGCGCCGTCTGCTGGCGCGGCGAAAGGTCGAGATCGGCCTCAACGAGGAAACGATCGAGGCGCGTGGCCTCCCCTGCCTCGCCGCGCCACCAGGCGGCGAAGGCGGATGGCCGCTCGCAGACGATCTTGCCGTGGCCGCGGAAGGCGGGCTCTGCGGTGGCGAGATCGCCCGACACGTCGACGCGTGTCGCGCCGGGCAGGAGCGCGGAGAAGATATCGATCTTCCAGCCGTCCTCGCTCGGGCGGATATCGGTGCCGACGGCCTGGATGACGCTTCCGCCGACGACAAGGCCTTGCGCGTCGAGCGTGATGAGGCCCGGGATCGAAGGCACCGGCACGTCTTTCAGGCCGGCGAGCAGCCTCTCGGTCGCCGCGGCGATCTCGATTGGCTGGCCGGCGCCGCCGCCAAGGGCGCGATCGAGGTCGATCTGGCGGGTGTCGAAGGCGAGACGGAATTGGGGCTCTGGCAGGAAGGAGATGCTTCCCTCGCCGTTCACCTGCACGGCCTTCGCCTCCGGCCCGTAGGCCAGGCTGAATTCTTCCGAGGCGAGGCTCTCATGGCTGAGTTTGAACTTGCCGGACGTCTTAAGGAGCGCCAGCGGCGAGACGCTCGCCGGATCGGCGCCCTCCTCCGGCTTGAGGCCTGACAGATCGAAGGTGCCTTCATAGGCGGGTCCATCCTCGCCGAGGAGGCGCACCTCGCCGCTGGTGGACAGGGTGAGCGGCCTGCCCGCCGGAATGAGGAGCATCTTGAGCGGCACCGTGCCGCCGGAGGACAGCCGGCCCGCGGCAAGGTCGATGCGGTATCGCTCGCCGCCGAGCACGAAGCCGCCTTCCAGCCGGCCCGGCCCTTCGAGCGTGCGGGCCCGGACCTCGGCCCTGACGTCGCCGAGCCGCCATGACGCGCCCCGCCGGCTGTCTCGCACCGTCACCTCGCCGTCGCGGATCGCCATCTCGCCGAGCGAAACCTGCCCGGCATTGAAGCCGCCGAGACTGACCCGGCCGCCATCGGGAGCGAGATCGGCAATGTCGACGGAGAGCCGAGGGCGCTCCAGATCGACGGAGATGACGTTGATCTCGCCCTTGAGGAGCCCCGTCAGCTCCACCTTGGCGCGCATTTCATCGAGTGTCAGGAAGGGTGCGTCCGCCGGCCCGATGCGAACATCGCCAAGGCTGAGGGTCGGCGTTGGCAGGATCGCGAGATCCGCCTCCCCCCCGACGGAAACGGGCACGCCCAGCGAGGCCGAGACCTTTTCCTCGAACTGGTGACGGTAATTGTCCCAATCGATCACGTAGGGCGCGATCAGCGCGGTGAAGAGCACCGCGATGATGGCCAGCCCGACCGCGATATAAAGCCTGCCCAGAACGCTCTCCCTTCGGCTAGAGCCGCATGATCTTGCCGGGATTCATGATGTTCTGCGGATCGAGCGCGCGTTTGACGGCGCGCATCACATCGAGGGCTGGACCGAGTTCTCGCTCCAGATAGGGCTGCTTGCCCTGACCGATGCCGTGCTCGCCCGTACAGGTGCCGTCCATCGCGATCGCGCGGGCGCTGATGCGCGCCGAAAGATCGCGCGCCTTCTCCACTTCCGCCGGATCATTCATGTCGATCAGGGCCGAAACGTGAAAATTGCCGTCGCCGGCATGCCCGACGATCGGAGCGATCAGGCCGAGTTCGGCGATATCTTCCATCGTCTCGCGCACGCAATCGGCAAGCCGCGAAATCGGCACGCAGGCGTCGGTCGCAAAAGCACGGGCGCCGGGTCGCAGCGCGCTGGCCGCCCAATAGGCGTCGTGACGGGCTTGCCAGAGCTTTGCCCGCTCCTCCTCGCGCGTCGTCCAGGAGAAGCTGCCGCCACCGAACTCGGCGGCGATCTCCCCGAAGCGCTCCGCCTGCTCGGCCGCGCCCGCCTCCGTGCCGTGGAACTCCACGAAGAGCGTCGGCATCTCCGGATAGTCGAGCTTGGAATAGGCGTTGCAGGCCTTCATCTGCAGCGTGTCGAGAAGCTCGATCCGCGCCACGGGAATGCCGTGCTGGATGGTGGCGATGACGGTGTTGCAGGCCGCTTCCACATCCGGGAACGAGCAGACGGCCGCCGAGATCGCCTCCGGAATCCCCTGCAGGCGCAGCGTGATCTCGGTAATGACGCCGAGCGTGCCTTCCGCGCCGACATAAAGCCTTGTGAGGTCGTAGCCGGCCGACGACTTCTTGGCGCGCTGGGCCGTGCGGATCACCGAGCCGTCCGGCGTCACGACCTGCAGCCCGAGCACATTGTCCTTCATGGTGCCGTAGCGCACCGCGTTGGTGCCGGAAGCACGCGTGGAGGCCATGCCGCCGAGGCTCGCATCGGCGCCAGGATCGATGGGGAAGAACAGCCCCGTATCGCGCAGATATTCGTTGAGCTGCTTGCGCGTCACGCCCGGCTCCACGACGCAGTCGAGATCCTCCGGATGGACCGCCACGACGCGGTTCATGCCGGAAACGTCGATGGAGATGCCGCCGCAGGGCGCGTTCAGATGGCCTTCCAGCGAGGTGCCGGTGCCAAAGGGCACGATGGGCACATGGTGGTCGGCGCATATTCGCACGATCTCCGAGACCTCCTGCGTGGAGGTGGCGAAGACGACGGCGTCGGGCGGCTGGTTCTGGATCCAGGTCGTCGTGTGCCCGTGCTGCTCGCGCACGGAACCCGACGTCGAAAGACGCTCGCCGAAGCGCTGCGCCAGAATGGCGACGGCGGTGGCGATACCGTCCTCGTTACGGGTAAGCGGTTCTGCGATGGCCATTGCGCGGCTCCTCGTCGGAGCGATTCTCCAATCTTGCCAGAGTTCTGGCAGCATGCTGCCCTGCCCGGGCCAGAACAAGGGCGCCCCCTGCCGCAATGAGGAAAAAGCCCAGACATGTCCAGCATATTTGCAGCACCCTTCCGCTCATCGCAGATGCGGGTTGAAGAAGCGTGGATCGACGACAACGCCCATATGAACGTGGCGTACTATGTCCTCGTCTTCGACAGGGCGATCGACGAGGTCTGCGAGGAACTTGGCATCGACGCGGCCTACAAGATCGAGCGCAAAGCCTCGATCTTCACCGCGGAACTGCACGTCAACTATCTGAAGGAGCTCGTTCTCGGCGCGCCGCTTTTCGTGACCTGGCAATGCCTGGCCGCCGACGAGAAGCGCATGCGCAGCTATCTGGAGCTCTTTCATGCCGAGGAGGGCTACCTCGCCGCGAGCTCCGAGCAGCTTCATATCCATGTCGACCTTCAGGCCCGCCGCGCCTCGCCTTTTCCGCCGGAGGTGCGCGCCCGGCTGGACGGCGCCGTGAAGGCGCATGCCGCGCTGCCCTGGCCGAAGCGGGCAGGCGCGGCGATCGACTTGAAGAAGCGCTGATCCATCAGGGGCCTGGCACGGCCGCCTGAATCAGTTTGCGAGCCGCCCGGGGCAGGCTCAGGAATAGTGGTTGCGCACGACCGCCCCGGCGATCTCCGGCGAATCGATGATGCCGACGACATCCTCCGGCCGCGGCACGCCCGCTCCGGGCCGCACCACGATGGCGAAGGTGCGCTGGCGCCGGCTCATTCGGGTGATGATGGAATTGAGGATGTTTTCCTCGGGCGCCACCACGAAATCGTCGGAGACGATATCGCCGAGCGTCTGGTCGGCCCGGATCGATGGCGCGTAGAGCACCGAGCCGAAGCGCGCATAGCCGGCGATGCGGCCGTTTTCCGTCACGACGACATGCTTGCGCCCGCCCTCCCCGACGATACAGACCGCCTCCGCCACGCTGGTGGAGGCCGGCAGGACGACGAAGTTGCGGTTCATCAGGTCGCGTGCCTGTTGCACCAGGTACATGTTGGTGTGGCGCACGGACGGAATCGGCCGGCCGCGGTTCCTGAGCTTGATGGTGTAGATGTCCGCCGTGATCAGCCAGCGGCGAATGCCCACGGAAAGCGCGACCGCCAGCACCAGCGGCACGATGACGTTGTAGTCCCGCGTCATCTCGAAGATCATGACGATCGCCGTCATGGAGGCGCCGGTCGCGCCGCCGACGAGGGCGCCCATGCCCACGACGGCGAATTCCGCCATGTTGAAACCCTCGCCTGGGAAAATCCAGGCGCCGAGCGCGCCGACCGCGCCGCCGAGCGTCGCGCCGATGAAGAGCGAGGGCGAGAACACGCCGCCCGAGGCGCCGGCGCCGAGGCTGACGCTCGTCGCCACCAGCTTGCCGATCATCAGGGCGACGAGCATGAGCAGCGTGTAGGTGTAGTCGTTGCTGCTGACGATCTCCTGGATCGTCGCGTAGCCGACACCTGCCGTATGATACTGCCCGGTCGTCAGGAAGAAGGCGTAGAAGATTACGCCGATGATCAGCATGCCGATCATGTTGCGCGTGTAGTCGTTGCCCGGCAGCTTCGGAAAGATGTCCTCGCAGAAGGCGAGGAAGCGGATGAAGGCCCATGAGGCGACGCCCGCCACGAGGCCGAGGAAGGCAAAGCCGAGAAGTTCCGCCACGTTGATGGCGTGCTGGGGGTCGACCGCCGAGAGCGGCACGAGGAAGGCGGGATCGAGACCGAGCGCGATGCGCCCGATATAGGTCGCCGTCGCGGTCGCCACGACGACCGGCAGGAAGGTGCGCCCTGAGACTTCCGGCAGGAGAAGCTCCACGGCGAACAGCACGCCGCCGAGAGGCGTGTTGAAGGTCGCCGCGATGCCGGCGCCCGCGCCCGCCGCGAGCATGGTGATCTTCTGCCAGCGTGGCAGCCTCAGCCGGCGGGCGATGGTGGAGCCGAAGGAGGCGCCGATCTGGATGATCGGGCCTTCGCGGCCGACCGAAGCGCCCGAGCCGATGGAGATCGCCGAGGCGAAGGATTTCACGATGGCGACGATGCCGCGCACGTCGCCGTTGTTGTGATAGACGGCGTACATGACCTCCGGCACGCCGTGACCCTTGGCTTCAGGGGCGAACTTCTTGACGAGGAAGACGACGAGAAGGCCACCGATGACGGGCGCCAGGATCACCCACGGCCCCCAAGGGCTCGCCGGCTCGAAATGATTGGCGTCGTAGTAAAAGCCGATGCGCCCGTTGAAGGCGAGGTTGTGCACGAAGGCGATCATGAAGCGGAAGAGCACCGCTCCGACGGCCGCCACCACGCCGATCGTGACGGCAACAAGACAGAGGGCGGGCAAGCTGAGGACGCGTTCCTGCTCCTCTTCCGTGCCGGCTCCGGCGACTGGCGTTGAAGTGGATTGCTTCGCCTCGGCCGAAATGTCCGTCACGGTTCTTCTTCTTCCTCTCTGTCGCGCTTCCATTCGGAGCGTCGGACTGAAAGGTCGAAAGGGGCATTTCTGCCGCGGACACCGGGGAAGCGCCCGTGTCCTGCACCCAAGCGAGCCATATGGTCAAGGTCGCCGCGCGACTTTATTTAACATGGACATCTTCCATTTTCCCGCCCGAGCAAAGGCCTTGGCAAAGGCGGGCGCGCCCCTGCCTCCCCTGTGGCTCCCCTTGCGCCTCCTCTCTGGCTGCATAGGTCCGACAAGCCTGGACCAACACGCCCAGCGATGCCACATCGCCCCTCAGAAACGGTAGCCGACGAAAAATATTGATACTCACACCTATAGGTTGCCGTCGCCGTGATGCAGGCCGCTTGCCACAATCTGCAACACGAAGTGAAAGAACCTCCACTCCGCCTGAGCATTTCCTTCCTTGTCGAATGAAACGATATCCTCACAAGAGGAATCATGTCTTAATTGTGACACGGGAGTTTTGGTCATGTTGAAGAATCTTCTTGCGACGACTGCCGTCTCGGCCCTGCTGATCACTGGCGCGCTGGCGCAGTCGAACACCTCCGAGCCGGAGAAGGCTCCGGCAACCGAGCAGATGTCGCCGGACCAGGCGCCGGCCGAGCAGATGTCGCCGGACCAGGCGCCGGCCGAGAAGATGGAGGCCCCTGCAGCCACGGACGAAAAGCCGGCCGGCGACACCGCCGCGGCCGCTCCGATGGATCAGGAGACGTTCCTGACCGAGCAGACGGAGGACCAGATCCAGGCCAGCCGCTACATCGGCCAGACCGTCTACAATCGTCAGGACGAAGCCGTCGGCGATATCAACGACCTCATCTTCACCAAGGATGGCGGCGTCGACGCGGCCGTGATCGGCGTCGGCGGGTTCCTCGGCATCGGCGAGAAGCAGGTGGCGACCGCCTTCGACGCGATCGAGGTCGAAACGGCGCCCGACGGCGAAATCCGCCTCGTCATCGATGGAACGAAGGAGCAGCTTGAGGCCGCCCCTGAGTTCGTCTCCCTTTCCGAGCAGCGGGCGGCAGCCGAGGCCGCGGCCCAGCAGCAGGAGATGAAGGAGCAGCAGTCCGGCACCATGGCGCCGACGACGACCGCTCCCGCGGGTGGGGCGTCGGGCGACGCGGCCCAGCCGCAGTAAGGCAACGGCAGGATATCAGAAGCACGAGGGCCGCCTCCCGGGCGGCCCTCTTTCTTGCTTGTCTGGCGCTTCGCTAGCTGCCGCAACGACCGCTCAGCCGGCCTTGGCCTCATCCGCCGGCTCTTCCTCTTCGGGGGGCGCTTTTTCCACCCCGGCTTCGTCCGTCTCGATCTGGTCGCCTTCCGGATGCATCGGCGCCGCCTCCGGCGGCAATGGCCAGTAATCGTGGAGCGGCCCCTCGCGCCCGAAGACCGGATCGGTCGCCGGAATTGCGACCGCCGCGACCTTCTCCTTGGCTTCCTCGAAATCGATCTCTTCCGGCTTGGTGATGTCGCCTTCCTGCCCCGGCGGATAGGCGCCGACGATGGAAAAGTCATCGCTGGCATCGAGCAGCCTGTGGCCGACACCCGCCGGGATGACGATCACGTCGCCCGCGACGATTTCCCCCTCGATGCCGTCCTCGCCGCCAAGGCCGACCTTCGCCCGCCCGGCGACACAGGCGAGCACTTCATGTCCCTTGGTGTGGAAGTGCCAGAACGGATAGATCGGCCACACCCAGACGCCCTGCCAGCGGTTGCGCGTCAGGATCGTCTCCGCCGCCCCCGCCATGCGGACCGGCTCGTCGAGGCCGCCTCGATAGATGAGCAGCGGCAGCGAGCTGTTCGGAATGCCGCCGGAGGGACCGAAAACGTGGTCCTCGACCGCGACGCTGGGGTTGAGGTCGTGCGTGGCCATATCTGTCTCCGCAATTGTTGCGCTTACGGGCACAATGCGGAGCGGCCCAATGGGGTTCGATCGGGCCGGAGGCCGACTCAGGCGGAGCCGCGCAGCGCCTGCCGCCGCTCAAGGCTTGGCGCGGGCCAGAGCTCGCGCATGTCGTAGTATTCCGCGAAGGCCGGCACATCCGCGGGCAGCCGCACCCAGGGCACCTTCGAGCGGGTGTAGATATGCACGTCGGGCACGATGGCGTGCGGCTCGTCGAGCGTGGCGACGCGCAGAAAGACCAACACCTTGCGTCTTCCGTAGTCGCTCCACAGCGCCGTCTGGCATTGAGGGCAGCGCCAGACGTCGTGCGGTCGCCCGCTGTCGGTCGGCAACGCGACGGCGACCGGCTCGCCGGCAAGGAGCACTACGCGCTCGCGCTCGATGATCCCGTTGATGACAAACGCGCTCCCCGTCTGCCTCTGGCAGTCGAGGCAGTGGCAGCAATGCACGAACATCGGCTTCGACGTCAGGCGGTAGCGCACCTGCCCGCAGGCGCAGCCGCCCTCGAAATTCCCGCTCATCCCCCGCCTCCCGGCCTCGCTTGGGCCGACCATAGCCAGGAAGGCGGCGGTTCGCGAGCGCACGGCTACCATATCCGTTTCTCGGGACCGCCCCCCTCAAGCAGGCGGCGATCCCTCCGATCGCTACGCAGGTCAGCTCAGGATTTCGCCCGGTCCATCAGCTCGGTCAGCTCGCGGTTGAAGCGCGGGGCATCCTCCCAGAAGGGCGAATGCCCGACACCCTGATAGACCGACAGCCTAGCGTCCGGCACCATTTTCGCCGTGTATTCGCCAAGGCCGAGACCGAGGATGGCGTCGTCGTCACCGTGGGTGACAAGCGTCGGCACCGTTACCGCCTTCAGCGCCTCCTCGTATGGAGCCGGACGGCGCAGCCAGCCGCGAATCTTGATCGGCACCATCATGTTGAAGCCGAGCATGGTCTCGAATTCGGAAACGGTCGGCTGGATGGTGAAGCAGGCATGGATGAAAGCCTTCGTCGCCTCGATGTTTTCTTCCAGGTTCTCCGTGAGCGCCTTGCCGAGAAGCGGCATGGAGCGGCCGACAAGGTCGGGATTGCCGTTGCCGGCGCTGCCGACGAAATCGAGCCCGGATAGATGATCCGTGCCGTATTTTCGCAGGTAATCCATCATGATCCGGCTGCCGTAGGACCAGCCGACTAGGACCGGCTTCTTCAGCCCCGCGGCCTTGATGACCGCATCGAGTTCGTCGGCAAATTTCTCGGAGCTGTTGTAGAGCTCGGGATCGAGGATCTTGTCGGAACTGCCGTGACCGCGGAAATCATAGGTGATCATGCGGTAGCGCTTGGAAAGCTCGGGATCGCGAACCTGCTTCACCCATGAGAGATGGCTCTGCATGAAGCCATGGATGAAGACGATCTCCTGGCCGTCCGGATTGCCCCATTCCTGGGCCGCGATGGTGACGCCATCGGGCGTCTCCACCGCGAAGTCCTTCGGGGCTTGGGCGTGAGCGGGCACGGCTGCCAGCAGGGACGCCCCGACAACCATCATCGTCGCTGTCCTGGAAAGCATGTCTTCCTCCCTTTTTGATGCCCTCTCATCGGGGCGCGAGCAAGGTTGTCCCCCTCCAAAACAGCGAGTCAATCAAAATGACGGAACGTTTCGTTCCGCTTTTCGAATCGCAGGCAAGATCAAGCGAGGGCTGAAAGCGATCTCGACAGGCTCGCGGCGAAAGCAGACAGGACGCGAAGACGACGTTCCGGGATGAACGGCACCACGGAGCCGAAACGCACCCGTGCGCGACCGCCCTCGCAACCGTTCCCGCTTTGCCCTATTTTCCCTTGAGCGAATCGAAGCTTGATGACGAACCCCGAACCCGGCCGGAACGAACCGTTTTCCTCAGAACCGCCTGCGCCACGCGCCGGCGGCATTGCCGCGCGCGCCGCCGCGCAGGTCTCTTCCCCCGCCCGCTATCTTTCCGGCCTCAATCCGGAGCAGCGCGACGCGGTGGAGACGATCGAGGGCCCGCTTCTCGTGCTGGCGGGTGCCGGCACCGGCAAGACCCGTGTTCTGACCACCCGCATCGCCCATATTCTGGCCTCTCGCAGGGCCTTCCCCTCGCAGATCCTGGCGGTCACCTTCACCAACAAGGCCGCGCGCGAGATGAAGGCTCGCATCGGCGCTCTCATCGGCGAGGAGCAGACGGAGGGCATGCCCTGGCTCGGCACCTTCCACTCGATCGGCGTCAAGATCCTGCGCCGCCACGGCGAACTCGTCGGCCTCAGATCCGATTTCACCATCCTCGACACCGACGATCAGGTCCGCCTGATGAAACAGGTGATCCAGGCCGCCAACATCGACGAGAAGCGCTGGCCGGCCCGCCAGCTCGCCAGCCTCATAGACGGGTGGAAGAACCGCGGCTTGTCGCCTGACAAGATTCCGGATTCGGAAGCCTACGCTTTCGCCAACGGCGCCGGCCGCGACCTTTATTCGGCCTATCAGGAGCGGCTGAAGACGCTCAACGCCGTCGATTTCGGCGACCTTCTGACGGAGTGCCTGCGGCTCTTCCGCGAGCAGCCGGATGTCCTGAGGACCTTCCAGGAGCGCTTCCGCTACATGCTGGTGGACGAGTATCAGGACACCAACGTCGCCCAGTATCTCTGGCTGCGGCTCCTCGCCCAGCGGCCGGAGGGCGAAAGGCCCAACATCTGCTGCGTCGGCGACGACGATCAGTCCATTTATGGCTGGCGCGGCGCCGAGGTGGCCAACATCCTGCGCTTCGAGAAGGATTTTCCCGGCGCCAAGGTAATCCGCCTGGAGCGCAACTACCGCTCCACCGGGCATATCCTCGCGGCTGCTTCCGGGCTCATCGCCTGCAACGAAAGCCGCCTCGGCAAGACCCTTTTCGCCGCCACCGACGACATGGGCGAGCCGGTTCGCGTCGCCTCCGGCTGGGATTCCTCCGAGGAGGCCCGCGCCATCGGCGAGGACATCGAGAGGAAGCAGCGCGAAGGCACCTCGCTCGACGAGATCGCCGTTCTCGTGCGCGCTTCCTTCCAGATGCGCGAGATGGAGGATCGCTTCCTCACGCTCGGCCTGCCCTACCGCGTCGTCGGCGGCCCGCGCTTCTTCGAGCGCATGGAGATACGCGATGCGCTGGCGTATCTGCGCGTCACCGTCAATCCGGCTGACGGCCTGGCCTTCGAGCGCATCGTCAACACGCCCAAGCGCGGCCTCGGCGCCGCCACCATCCAGCTCCTGCACGCCCATGCGCGCCGCCGCGACATTCCGCTGATGGCGGCCGCGGCGGAGCTGGTGGCGACGGAAGAAATCAAGCCGAAGCAGCGCCAGACACTCGAAGCCCTCGTCAAGAGCTTCGCGCGCTGGAGCGAGGCGATGGGGCACACCCCGCATCCCGAACTCGCCGAGATCATCCTGGAGGAGTCCGGTTATATCGAGATGTGGCAGCGCGATCGCTCGCCGGAAGCGCCGGGACGGCTGGAGAATCTCAAGGAGCTGGTCAACACGCTCGGCGAATACGATTCCCTGCCCGCCTTCCTGGAGCATGTCTCGCTGGTCATGGATTCGGAGAATGGAGAGGCGGAGGAGAAAGTCTCGCTGATGACGTTGCATTCCGCCAAAGGGCTGGAATTCGATGTCGTCTACCTGCCGGGCTGGGAGGAAGGGCTTTTTCCGCATCAGCGCGCCCTCGACGAGAGCGGTCTGGCGGGCCTCGAGGAAGAACGGCGCCTCGCCTATGTCGGCCTGACGCGCGCCCGCCGTCACGCGACGATCTTCTTCGTCGCCAACCGGCGCACGCACGGTCTGTGGCAGTCGACCCTTCCCTCGCGTTTCGTCGACGACCTCCCGCAGGACCATGTCGAGGTTGCCGAGCCGGCGAGCTACGGCGGCTATGGCAGCTCCTACGGAGGTTATGGCGGCGGCGCCTACGGTGCCTCGCGCTTCGATGAAGCTTTCGGCTCGGCCTACCGCACGCCCGGCTGGCAGCGCGCGCAGACCAATCGCGGTCGCGCCGACCCCAGGAACCGCACGGGTCGCGGCCCGCTGACGCTCGAAGGCGAACTGGTGGCGAAATCGGTGATCGGTGGCGCGAGCGCCTATTCGGTCGGCGAGCGCGTCTTCCACCAGAAATTCGGCTACGGCACCATCTTCACCATCGACGGCAACAAGCTGACGGTCGATTTCGAGAAGTCTGGCAGGAAACGCGTCGTCGACAGTTTCGTCGAAGCCACCTGAGGGCGGGCGCAGACCCCAGCGGCGTCGATTGCCGAAGACGCTAGGCCGGGACAAAGCCGACCGTCACGCTATCGGCCCCAGGTTGTACCCGCTGAACTACTCGCCTCCAGTCACGTTTCGCCCCTATGGCGGAAAACTCGAAGATCCTGATCGTCGGAGCAGGGCCTACCGGTCTTACGGCCGCCGTGGAGCTTTTTCGGCGTGGCTATCATCCCCGCATCATTGACGAGGCGAGCCAACCAGCGACGCAATCGAAGGCGCTTGCCGTCAATCCGAGAACCCTGGAATTGCTGGAGCCGGCCGGGATCACGGAGAGGCTGATCGCCGCCGGCAACCGGCTCCACCGGCTTCGCGCCCATCACGAGGGGCGCAGGGCACTTGAGGTCGACCTGTCGCACATCCCGCACCGGTTCGACTTCATGCTCATCCTGCCGCAGGCGGGGACGGAAAAGATTCTCGCCGGAAGGCTCGAAGAACTCGGCGGCCGCATCGAATGGGATACGGCGCTGAAGGACGTGGAGATCGCAGATGGCAAAGCCCGCTACCTCCTCGCCTCCCCGGCGGGCGAAGAAACGGGCGAGGCCGATATTCTCCTCGGCGCCGACGGAGCGCATTCGCGCGTGCGCCACGCCGCCGGCATCGGCTTTGCCGGCGAAAGCTTTCCCGCCGGCTTCGGCCTCGCCGATATAGGCTTTCCCGGCGGCATCGACCCGCATGAGGCGCGCATCAGCCTGCGCGACGGCTCGGCGCTCGCTTTCCTCCCTTTCGGCGAGAACAAGGCGCGCCTCATCGGCACCTGTCCCCACATCCTGAAGAACGCGCCACAGGAGGCTTTCCTGCCCGATTTCAGGGCGGAGGGAACGGAGATCCTCTGGGAATCCGACTTCAAGGTCTCCTTCCGCCACGTGGAGCGGTTTCAGAGGGGACCGCTTTTCCTTGCCGGCGACGCCGCCCATATCCACTCGCCGGTCGGAGGGCGCGGCATGAATCTCGGCATCGAGGACGCCGCCTGGCTCGCCTTCCTCATCGCGGAAGGTCAGTCCGAAGCATTCACCCGGCACCGCCTGCCGGTCGCCCAAAGGGTCGTCGGCCTGACCCGCGACATGACGCGCCAGATCCTTCTCGGCGGCCTGCCGGCGACCCTCCTGCGCCGTTTTCTCGCGCCGGCGCTGATGTCCGTGCCCGCGATCGAGCGCAACGCCCTCAAGAGCATCGCCGGCCTCGACACGCCCTCGCCGCCCTGGCTCGACGCGGCGCGCGATCGGCCCGTACCGAACTAGGCAGATAGTCGAGCAAGCTTGAAAACCCTGCACCGCGCCCTCTAATGCGGGTCTTCTTTCGGGGGCCATATGGAACACTTGATCACCAAGATTGCCCTGATCGGCGCCGCCGGCATTGCCGCCCAGTGGCTGTCCTGGCGGTTTCGCCTGCCGGCGATCGTCATTCTCTCGCTTTCAGGCCTCCTCCTCGGCCCCGTTCTCGGCCTCATCGATCCCGCCGCCGATTTCGGTGAGTTTCTCCGTCCGTTGATCGCGGCGGCGGTCGCCATCATCCTCTTCGAGGGCGGGCTGACGCTGCATTTCAACGAAATCCGCGAGACATCGACCGGCGTCCGCCGCCTCGTCCTCATCGGAGGCCCGCTCGCTTTCCTCTTCGGCACGGTCGCCGGACACTATCTCGGCGATCTGAGCTGGGCGACCTCCTCGGTCCTCGGCGGTCTTTTCGTCGTCACTGGCCCCACCGTGATCATGCCGCTCCTGCGCCAGGCGCGCCTCGCCCAGCGGCCGGCCTCCCTTTTGCGCTGGGAAGCCATCATCAACGACCCGGTCGGCGCCATGCTCGCTGTTCTTGCCTTCGAGACGACGCTCGTCATCCGCTACGAGCACGGCCTCGGCGACTTCGCCATCTCCATCGCAATCGCTTCCGTCGTCGCGATCGTGGGCGCCTGGCTCCTCGGCCGGCTGCTCGTGACGATCTTCTCGCGCGGCCTCGTGCCCGAATATCTGAAGGTGCCGCTCATTCTTGCGGCGGTTCTCGTCGCCTATGCGGCGACCGACGCCCTGATGGCCGAATCCGGGCTCGTTGCCGTCACGGTCCTCGGCATCACCCTCGGCAACTCGCAGATCGCCAGCCTCGACGAGCTGAAACGCTTCAAGGAGACGATGACCGTCCTCCTCGTTTCGGGCGTCTTCGTCCTTTTGACCGCCACGCTCACCATGGCGGACCTTCAGGCGCTCAACTGGCGGATCGCCGCCTTCATCGCGGCTCTCCTCTTCATCGTCCGGCCGGCCTCCATTCTCATCGCCACCATCGGCTCTGGGCTGAAGCTGTCGGAGCGGCTTCTTCTCGGCTGGATCGCGCCGCGCGGAGTCGTCGCCATCGCCGTCGCCGGCCTGTTCGGCGCCGAGCTTGCGGGCATCGGCGTGGAAGACGGGCCGATGATGGTGCCGATCACCTTCGCCGTCGTCTTCGTGACGGTGGTGCTCCACGGCTTCACGCTTCCCTGGCTGGCGCGCCATCTGGGGCTCGCCGCGGAGCTGAGGCCGGGCATCCTTGTCGTCGGCGCTTCCGAATTCACCAAGGCGCTGACCGACCGGTTGCGCGAGATGAAGATTCCGACGCTGATCGCCGATCGCAACTGGTCGCGCCTGCGTCACGCAAGACTGTCGGACACGCCGACCTACTGGGGCGAAATCCTGTCGGAGCCGGCCGAGCATGCCGTTGCCTTCAACCACTACGACTACCTGATCGCCGCGACCGACAACGACGCCTACAACGCCCTGGTCTGCACCGATTTCGGCCCCTTCTTCGGGCGCACGGACGTCTTCCAGATCGGCCGCGAGCGCGATGAGGATTCTGGATCTTCCAAGAACATGGCGGTGACCATCGGCGGGCGGCCGCTCATGCCTTCCGGCGCATCCTACTGGGCGCTGGAGCAGCGGCTCGCGACGGGCTGGCTCATTCAGGCGACCCCGCTCACCAAGGAATACACGTTCAAGGCCTATCAGGCGGACCGTGGCGAGGGGCTGGAGATCATCTTGCATGTCGCGCCGGACGGGAGCATCGCCTTTGGCGAGCAGGCCCGCGAACGGGCCGAGATGAACCGCGGCCGCATCCTCGCCATGGTTCCGCCGGCAGCAGAGAACGAAGATCCGAAGATGAAGAAATCCGTCCGCCGCAAGGCGCAGCGCGAATCGGAAAAGCCGCTCCACGCCCGCACCGCCGCCGGCGGGCGAACGCTGCGCGAGGAAGGCGGCGAACCCGCCGCCACGGAGGGCAAGAGGGACGACACCTCGCCCAAAGAGGACGGGGCATGAGCTGGCGCGCGAGCCGGCTCGGCACCCGCGCCGAGAGCGAGGAACTGACCGACCGCCTCGAAGCCGAGCTCGCCGAGGAAGGCGCGGTGATCTCCCTCTTCGAGGCCGGCGAGCAATGGCGGCTCGACGTCTACCATGAGGGCGGCGAGGCGGCCCTGAAAGCGGACCTTGCCGCCGCGCTCGGGGCCATCGCCGGCGAGTTCTCCTACGCCGAGCTTCCGGAGGCGGACTGGGTGGGGGAATCGCTGAAGGGCCTTGCGCCCGTTCCCGCCGGCCGCTTCCTCGTCCATGGTGCGCATGACCGGCAGAGACTGCCGGCCGGGCGGATCGCGATCGAGATCGACGCCGGCCAGGCTTTCGGAACCGGGCACCATGCGACGACGCTCGGCTGCCTGACGGTCCTCGACGAATTGTCGAAGCGGTGGCAGTTCGAAAGGATGCTCGACCTCGGCACCGGCACAGGGCTTCTGGCCATAGCGCTCGCCAAACTCACCCGCCGCCCGGTGCTGGCGAGCGACATCGATCCGCTCGCTGTGCGCATCGCCGGCGAGAACGCCGCGCTCAACGGCGCCGGCCACCTTGTCACGACGATCGTCGCCAACGGCCTCCGTCATCCGAAGATCGCGGCAGGCGCGCCCTACGACCTTGTCGTCGCCAACATCCTCGCCGGGCCCCTGATCGCGCTCGCGCCGTCGGTGAAACGGGTTGTCGCCCCCGGCGGCACCGCGGTTCTGTCGGGCATTCTCGCCCACCAGGCCTCCCGCGTCACGGCGGCATGGCGCGGCCAGGGATTTGCCCTTCAGGCCGCGCGCCGTTTCGGCGAGTGGAGCGTGCTCGTCCTAAGTCGCCGCGACTGAGCGGCAGGGAAAGCCGCGGAGAAACTTAAAGGCGGTAGTGGCTCGCCACGTCCCTCGATATCTCCGAGCGGCGATAGCCCAGCTGTTCCAGCTCGTCGTCGTCGAGACGCGAGAGATATAGGTTCACCTCGCGCTTCGCCTGCTGGAGGCGGGAATGCATGACGGCGCGCGACAGGCGAGAGAAGAAGCCGGTCCGCTCGCCGCGGCCCTCCGGCAGGACGCGGTCGGTAACGAAGATGGTGCTCGACATGATCGTCCTTTCACTCTGGAGCTGTTCTCCGCCACCGAAGATAAGCCCCTCGCCGGGCTTGGTAATGCGTGCCAGCGCAAAGCCGTTTTGCATTTTTTGCAAGCGCGAACAAAAATGCGGCAACGCACCATGATGCGGCAACGCGATCTGGTGGTGCGGGCCCCGGCAGCCTGCTAAGGGAGCGCCATGTTTCAGCATTTCGAACACACCGGCGATGCTTCACGCTCCGCCGAGCGGCTGGCGGCGCTACGCGCCCACCTCCGCGAACAGGGCCTTTCCGGCTTCATCGTCCCCCGCTCGGACGAGCATCAGAGCGAATACGTGCCGCCCTCGGCCGAAAGGCTCGCCTGGCTGACGGGCTTCACCGGCTCGGCCGGAACGGCGATCGTGCTGGAGGAGGAAGCCGCCCTGTTCATCGACGGCCGCTACACCGTCCAGGCGGCGAACCAGGTCGACAGGGCCGCCTTCACCCCGGTCTCGATCCACGAGACGCTGCCATCCGACTGGCTCGCGGAACATGCGCGCAAGGGCGCGCGCATCGGCTTCGATCCCTGGCTCGTCACGCGCGGCCAGCGCAAGAGCTTCGAAAAGAAGCTGCAGCGCGTCGGCGCCGAACTGGTGCCGCTCGCCGAAAATCCGCTCGACGCGGTCTGGGGCGACCGCCCCGCCCCGCCGACCGGCGCCGTCCGGCTTCAGCCGGAGGAATTCGCCGGCAAGAGCGCTGCCGACAAGATCGGCGAGATCGGCGCAAGGCTTGCGGAGAAGGATGTCGACGCGGCCATCCTGGCCGACCCCGCCTCCATCGCCTGGCTGTTCAACATCCGCGGCAGCGACGTGCCGCATACCCCGCTTGCCCTCTCCTTCGCCATCGCCCGCAAGGACGGCACGCCCGAACTCTTCATCGACGGGCGCAAGCTGTCGAACACCGTCCGCGACAGCCTCGCTTCCGTCGCGAGCCTTCGCGAGCCTGGCGCGTTCGATGCCGCGCTGCGCTCCTTCGCCGAGGGCGAAAAGGTGCTCTACGACGCGCAGGGCGCCGCCGAGGCGATCGCGCTCGCCATCGAGGCCGGCGGCGCGCAAGTGGTCGAAGGCTCGGACCCCGTCCTCCTTGCCAAGGCGAAGAAGAACGCCGCCGAAGTCGCCGGCTCACGCGCCGCGCATATGCGCGACGGCGTCGCCGTCGCCCGCTTCCTCGCCTGGCTTGGCGGACAGGCGCCGGGCAGCCTGACGGAGATCGATGCGGCCAGGCAGCTGGAGACGATCCGCAGCGAGACCGCCGAGGCGGAAGGCTCCAAGCTGGAAGACATCTCCTTCGATTCCATCTCGTCCACGGGTCCGAACGGCGCCATCAACCACTACCGGGTCACGGAGCGCACCAATCGCAAGCTGGAAGAAGCCGAGCTCTATCTCATCGATTCCGGCGGCCAGTACCGCGACGGCACGACCGACATCACCCGCACCATCCTCGTCGGCAATGCGCCGGCCGACCGGCTCACTCTCTTCCGCGACCGCTACACGCGCGTCCTCAAGGGCCATATCGCGCTCGCCATGGCGCGCTTTCCGAAGGGCACGTCGGGTGCGCAGCTCGATGCGCTCGCCAGGGTCTCGCTATGGGCGGCCGGGCTCGATTTCGACCACGGCACCGGCCACGGCGTCGGTGCCTTCCTCTCCGTCCACGAGGGGCCGCAGCGCATCGCCAAGACCGGGCACTCGGCGCTCGAGCCGGGCATGATCGTTTCCAACGAGCCCGGATACTACCGGCCGGGCGATTTCGGCATCCGGCTGGAAAACCTGCTCATCGTCCGCGAGGGCGAAGTGCCGCCGGGCGGCGACCGCGAAATGCTCTCCTTCGAGACGGTGACGCTCGCCCCGTTCGAGCGGCGGCTGATCGACACCGCCCTTCTGACGCCCGGCGAAATCGCCTGGCTCGACTGCTACCACACGCGCGTGCGCGGCAGCCTTTCCTTCTTCCCGGGATTTTCGGACGAGGAACGGCAATGGCTCGCCGATGCCTGCCGGCCCATCGTGGGGTGAGAGCCGAAGGCAAAGCGGGGGCGGCGGCTCAGGCGGAGAGGGCTGAGATCGGCGCTTCGGGAAAAAGCGCGGCGGCCGCCGCCTCCCCTTTCACGATGCGCATCAGCCAGCGCGCCACCTGGCGTGCCGGCACGCTGAGTTCGGCATCCTCGCGCCAGGCGAGATAGTAGGCATAGCCGCTTTCGTCGGCGGTGCCGAAGGGCGCCACCACGCGCCCATCCTCCACCAGCCGGTCGATCATCGGCCGCCTGCCGATGCCGAGCCCGACCCCGCCGGCGGCCGCCTCCACGATCTGCTCCGTGCCGTCCAGCGCCAGCGCGTTGTCCAGCGAAGGGGGGGTAATTCCCCGCGCCTGCGCCCATTCGCACCATTCCTCGCGGTGCGCGGCGTTGACGAGAAGACGCACCGATTTCAGGGCCTCTTCCGGGTCGGCGCCCTCCGGCACGAAGCCCGGCTTGCAGACCGGAAAGGTCTGCTCGTCGAAAAGGTGCGTGGCAACGATGCCCGGCCAGTCTCCCTTGCCGTGGCGGAGCGCCAGATCGATCTGTTCGCGCCGCATGTCGACGATGCGGTTGGAGGGCGAAAGCTGCAGATAGACTTCCGGCAGCGCCTGCTCCAGATCGACGAGGCGCGGGATCAGCCACATCGTCACCAGCGAGCTCGGGAGCGTCAGCGAGACCCGGCAGCACGGGCCGGAAAGCCCCTCCGTCGCCTTGCGGATGGCGGCGAAAGCCGGATCGATCTCGGCGAAATAGGTCTGGCCGGCCAGCGTCAGCTTCACGGCGTTCCCCCGCCGCTCGAAGAGCTTCGTGCCGAGATACTCCTCCAGTTTGCGCACCTGGTGGCTGATCGCCGATTCCGTCAGGCCGAGGGCTGCCGCCGCCTCGCGGAAGCGGCCGAAATGCGCCGCGGCATGGAAGCTCCTCAGCGCATGCAGGGGCGGCAGCGGGGGAAGGCTCGGTTCCTGCATCGCTCTCTCCCTAGGCGTACTTGAACGACGCTCATGCTCGCATGCGCCTTGCGCGTTCGAACTCTCAGCCGTGTCTCGCTACCTTACCCTTCATCGGTTGGGCAGCCAAGACCGGACAGCCTGACCTTCAGTCATGGAGAACGTGAATGCGATTCATCAGCGAAATGCGCAAGGCCCGTCGTCGTCGTCAGGCGGCTCATGATCTGAGGGGCCTGTCACCCGATCTTCTCGCCGATATCGGCATCGAGCCGGACCATGTCGATGAAGCCGCGCAGGCGATGGCGGCGGGCGGCACCAGCGGCCGCGGCATTAGGCCGGAGCCCGACCGTCTCCTCTATAAGGCGGCGCTGTTCATGCCGCTGGACTGGCCGCAACTGCGGCGTCTGCCGTTCTGAGGTCAGCTCCCCAGAAGTGCCCGCAGCACGAAAAGCGAACCGACGCCCACGATGAGTGTCACCGGCATGGAAAAGCGCAGCGAGGCGAGGATGGTGAGAATGGCGGCGAGTGTTTCGGCAGCGCCCGTCGCCAGCGCCATCGGCACGATCAGCGTGGTCATCACTGCGGCCGGGACGGCGTCGAGCGCCGCTTCCACCCGCGGCGACAGACGCCCGAAGCGCGAAAGGATGACGTCGCCTCCGATCCGCGTCGCGTAGGTGACGAGGCCGCAGGCGAGGATGAGGAGGAGCGGCTGCCATTCCCCGCTCATGCCGCCGCCTCATCCTCGTCGGAGCGCGCGCCCGTCCCGCCGGCGAGGAGCACCGCCACCGAAATACCGGCGAAGGCACCCGCCCCGATATGCCAGGGCGCTCCGGCGAAGTACCAGGTGGGGAGGGCCGCCAGCGCGCTTGCCGCGATCACCCAGAAGGCATTCGGACGGCTGCGGAAACGCGTGACCAGGAAGATGAAATAGGCCGTCATCACGAAATCGAGGCTGAAGCGCCCTGGATCGCCGATGCCCGAGCCGAAGGCGGCACCAACGCCGGTTGCGCCGACCCAGGCAAGATAGAGCGGCCCGGAAACCGCGACGTAATAGGCCGCCGAAAGCCGCGGCCCGGCCCGGTATTCCGACAGCGCAAAGACCGGATCTGTCAGCCCGGCAAAGGCGAGGAGCCGGCCCGAAAGCGGCCAGTGCCGCGTTCGCCGCCCGAGCGCCGCCGAGTAGAGGATATGGCGGAAATTCACCGCCAGCACCGCCAGAACGATTGTCCAGAAGGGCAGCGGCGTCCCCCAGAGCTCCAGCGCCACGAATTGCGAGGCACCGGCATAGAAGACGGCGCTCATCGCCACGACGCGCCCGAACGGCATGCCGTCGCTCGTCGCGATCGCCCCGAAGAGCATGCCAAAGACGCAGTTCGGCAGAAGCACCGGCGCCATGTCCCTCAGCCCGAGAAGGATCTGCGTACGTCTGGAGGAAGGTTCGGCGGGAGCGAGCATGCGGCGGACCATATGTCAGAGATCCTGACCTGTCCCGTCAGCTTTCCTGAAGCGAAGCTTGCGGTTCGCTGAAGCGCGCCCTCACCCGCTGGCGAGCTTCAGCCAGGCTTCCTCGTCGATCACTTCGACGCCGAGCTCGGCCGCCTTCTTCAGCTTGGAGCCGGCGCCGGGTCCGGCAACGACAAGGTCGGTCTTGCCCGAGACGGAGCCTGACACCTTGGCGCCGAGGCGTTCGGCCTGCGCCTTCGCCTCGTCGCGCGTCATCTTCTCCAGCGAGCCGGTGAAGACGACGGTCTTGCCTGCCACCGGCGAGGAGGAGGCCACCTTCTCCGCCTCGCGCGGCGTCACTTGCTTCAGGAGCTTCTCGATCTCCTCAAGATTGTGCTCCTCGGCGAAGAACTGCGTCACCGCCTCGGCGACGACCGGTCCGATGCCGTCGATGTCATTGAGTTCCTGCCAGGCCGCGCCGGCCTGATCCGCAGCCGCCTTTGCGCCTTCGATAAAGGGCTCCGCCGTGCCGTAATGGCGGGCCAGCCGGCGGGCGTTGGTCTCGCCGACATGGCGGATGCCGAGCCCATAGATGAAACGGGCAAGCGCGATGTCGCGCCGCTCGTCGATGGCGGCGAAGAGGTTCGCCACGCTCGTTTCGCCCCAGCCCTCGCGGTCCTTCAGCTTCTTCAGCGAGCCCTTGTCGCGCTCGGCGAGCGTGAAGATGTCGGAGGGATGGCGGATCAGCCCGTCGCGCCAGAAAGCCTCCACCTGCTTGGAGCCGAGCCCCTCGATGTCGAAGGCATCGCGCGACACGAAATGCTTCAGCCGTTCCATCGCCTGCGCGTCGCAGATGAGCCCGCCGGTGCAGCGGCGCACGGCATCCGTGCGGCCGGTCTTGGGATCGTGCTCGCGCACTGCGTCGGAGCCGCAAATCGGACATTTCTGCGGAAAGACATAGGGTTTGGCGCCCTTCGGCCTGCGCGCCAGATCGACGTCGAGAACCTGCGGGATGACGTCGCCAGCGCGCTGGATCGTGACCGTATCGCCGATCCTGATGTCCTTGCCGCCGCGGATTTCCTCGCCGTCGCGGCCGATCCCCTTGATGTAGTCCTCGTTGTGCAAAGTGGCGTTCTGCACCACGACGCCGCCGACCGTGACCGGGGCGAGCTTGGCGACCGGCGTCAGCGCACCGGTGCGCCCCACCTGGATCTCGATATCTTCCAGCACCGTCGTCGCCTTCTCGGCAGGAAACTTGTGCGCGATCGCCCAGCGCGGGGAGCGCGAGACGAAGCCGAGCCGCTCCTGCAGGGCGAGCTCGTTGACCTTGTAGACGACGCCGTCGATATCGTAGCCGAGCCGCGCACGCTCGGCCTCGATCTCGCGATAATGGGCAAGGGCCTCCTCCACGTCGGCGCAAAGCTTCATGAACGGGTTCGTCGGTAGCCCCCAGTCGCGGAAAGCCTCCATGGCGCCGGACTGCGTGTCGGAGGGCAGCTTCGTCGTCTCTCCCCAACCATAGGCAAAGAAGCGCAGCGGCCGGCTTGCGGTGACGGAAGGGTCGAGCTGGCGCAAGGAACCGGCGGCCCCGTTTCGCGGATTGGCGAACTGCCGGTCCCCCTCCTCCGCCATGCGCGCATTCAGGGCGGCAAAATCGGCATGGCTCATATAGACCTCGCCGCGGATCTCGATGACCTCGGGCGCGCCCTTGCCGAGCTTTTCGGGAATGTCCTCGACGGTCCTCAGATTGGCCGTAACGTCCTCGCCCTCCGTGCCGTCGCCGCGGGTCGCACCGCGTACGAAGACGCCGTTCTCGTAGCGCAGCGAGGCGGAGAGCCCGTCGATCTTCGGCTCTGCAAGAAGGGCCAGGGCGCGCCCGTCCTTGAAGCCGAGGAAGCGGCCGATCCGGGCAACGAATTCGTGCACGTCCTCGTCGTAGAAGGCGTTGTCGAGCGACAGCATCGGCACGGAATGCCGGACCTTGGCGAACCGCCCCGAGGGTCGGGCACCGACTTTCTCGGAGGGCGAATCGCTTCGCTTCAGTTCCGGAAAGCGCGCTTCGATGGCGAGGTTTCGCTGGCGCAGCGCGTCGTAATCGGCGTCCGCTATCGCCGGCGCGTCATCCTCGTAGTAGCGCTTGTCGTGCCCCGCGATCTCCTCGGCCAGGCGCTTCAGCTCCGCCTCGGCCTCCTCGATCGTCAGCGCCTCGACCGACGTTTCGGGCGTCCCCTCGCCGGCCGCCCCCTGCTTCTTCGCCATCTAGACCTTCTTCACCATCTATACCGCCTCGCCGACGATCAGCCGCTCGGCGGCCGCCCTTGCCTCTTCGGAAATGGTGGCGCCGGCGAGCATGCGGGCAATTTCCTCGCGCCGCTCGTCCTTCTCCACCCGGTTCACTTCCGTCGCCGCCCTCTTGCCGCCCTCGGCAAGGCTCTTGGAGATGACGAAATGGCCTGCCGCGCGCGCGGCCACCTGCGGCGCATGGGTGACGGACATCACCTGGACCCGCTCCGCGAGCCGCGCCAGACGCTTGCCGATCGCCTCCGCCACGGCGCCGCCGACGCCGGCATCGATCTCGTCGAAGACGAGGGTCGGCGCCGAGCCGCGATCGGCGAGCGCCACCTTGAGGACGAGAAGAAAGCGCGAGAGTTCGCCGCCGGAAGCCACCTTCATGATCGGCCCCGGTGCCGTGCCCGGATTGGTCTGCACCTCGAAGGAGACGGCGTCGATCCCATCCGGCCCGCGCCGCTCCCTGTCGCGGTCGATGGCCACGATGAATCGAGCCGCTTCGAGTTTGACCGCCGGCAATTCCTTCGCGACCGCATCTTCCAGATGCTTCGCCGTCTCGGCGCGTTTTTCCGAAAGCAGCTCGGCGGCCTCCACATAGTGAAGATCCGCTTCGCTCACCGCCTTTTCCAGCGCCGCGAGCCGTTCGGTTCCGCTCTCGAAATCGTGGAGCTTGGCCGCGAACTCGGCCGCCACGCCCGGCAGCGCGTCGGGCTCGCAGCGGTATTTGCGGGCGGCCGCGCGAATGGCGAAGAGGCGTTCCTCGATTCGCTCCAGCTCGCCGGGATCGTGGTCGATCTGCTGCAGGGCCTCCGTCAGCCCGGCGCGCGCATCCTCGATCCGGTCGAGCGCCTCGCCGAGCGCGCCCACGATCTGGTCCATGATCTCCGGCATGTCGGCCTGCTTGCGTTCCAGCCGCCTCAGGAGGCCGGCCAGATCCGGCACCGGCGAGGCGGAGCCACCCAGCAGATCCTGCGCATCTGAAAGGTCGCCGGCGATTTTTTCCGACTGCATCATGAGCCGACGGCGGTCGGCGAGCCGTTCCTCCTCGCCGAGCTCGGGCGAGAGCTGCTCCAGTTCCCCCACGGAGGCGCGCAGATAATCCGCCTCGCGCTCGGCCGCCTCGATGGACGCTCGGAGCTCGGCCGTATCCTTCTTCGCCTTGCGCAGCGCCTCGGCGCGCCGGGCGACCTCGGCGCGCTCCGGCTCCAGCCCGCCGAAAGCGTCGACAAGCCGGCGATGCTCTTCGGCGGAGACCATGGCGCGCTCGTCGTGCTGGCCGTGGATCTCCACCAGCAGGTGGCCGATCTCGCGCAGCAGAGAGACGGAGACCGGCTGATCGTTGATGAAGGCGCGGCTGCGCCCATCTGCAGATTGCTGGCGCCGGAGGATCAGAGGACCCTCCACCTCGATGTTGTTCTCCTCGCACATGAGCACGGCCGGGTGCGTCGGCACCGGCTCGAAGACGGCGGTGACGTGGCCCTGCGACTGTCCGCTGCGCACGAGTGCGGCGTCGCCGCGCGCGCCAAGGGCGAGGGCCAGAGCGTCGAGAAGGATGGATTTGCCGGCGCCGGTCTCGCCCGTCAGGACGCTGAGACCGGGATCAAAGTCGATGGACAGCCGCTCTATGAGAACGATGTCGCGGATGGTCAGGTTGGCCAGCATGGCCGGGGGAGGATATCAAGCAGACTTGCCCGACCGAAAGGCCCGCGAGATCCACGATCCCTGACTTTCGGATGGTTCCACGCCCTTTCCGGCCAGAAGCCGGTAAGAATCCTGGTACCATTGGCTGTCGGGGAAATTGTGGCCGAGCACGGCGGCAGCCGTCTGCGCCTCGTTGACGATACCGAGCGCCAGATAGGCCTCCACCAGCCGGTGCAGCGCCTCTTCGACGTGGCGGGTCGTCTGGTAGGCGGTGATCACCGTCTTGAAGCGATTGATCGCGGCGAGATATTCCTGCCGCTCCATGTAGTAGCGGCCCGTCTGCATCTCCTTGCCGGCAAGCTGGTCGCGCCCGAACTCGATCTTGCGGCGCGCATCGTCGGCATATTCCGAATCGGGATATTTGCGCAGGATCTCGCCATAGGCGAGCAGCGCGCGCTGCGTCATCTCCTGGTCACGCGTCACGTCCGGGATTTGCCGGTAGTACGATTCGGCGATGATGTACTGTGCGTAGGCGGCGTCTTCGCTCGCGGGGAACAGCGTCACGAAGCGCTTGGCCTCGTTGACCGCCTCCTGGTAATCGCCGCGCTTGTAGTTGAGATAGGCCGACAGGACCATCGAGCGGCGCGCATATTCCGAATAGGGATGCTGCTTGTCGACCTCGGCAAACTTCTTCTTGGCGTCCGCAACCTCGCCCTCGTTCATCAGAGCGAGGCCCTCGTTGTAGAGGCGATCCGGCGGCTCGGTCGTCTCCTCGTCCAGCTCGACCGTCTTTGTGCCGAAGAGCGAGCAGGCGCCGAGCGGCGCGGCCAGCACGGCGACGAGAAAGCCGGCGGCGAGGATGCGGGAGGAGCGTGAGGCGGCGTCAGTCAGGGTCATACATCCACACGGGGGCACTAGAGGCACCGCGCCTCCATATCGAAGAAAGGGCCGGCTGCAAAGGCATTGCGGCGATGCTGGCCCTGCGTTGCGGACCAGCCCGCTCGCGCACAGCCCTCACCACCAAAAAGTGGCCCAGTTGTGATGACGTTCAGGAAAGCTCGGGAGCGAAGGCCGGAGCCCAGTAGGCGGCCATCGCCTCACCCTGCTCGGCGCGGCGCGGGCGGTTGTCGCTGGCGACCAGACGACTCCAGGCGGAGCGGTCCGACATCAGCGCATCGAGCGCCATGGCGTTGACCTTGTGGCCGCCGCGATAGGACCGGTAGTGGCCGATGATCGGCGCGCCGGCGAGCGACAGGTCGCCGATGGCGTCGAGAAGCTTGTGGCGGACGAATTCGTCCGGATAGCGCAGCCCCTCCGGGTTCATGACCTTGCCGTCGGAGATGACCACGGCATTGTCGAGGGAAGAGCCAAGGGCAAGGCCCTTCGACCAGAGCAGCTTCACATCCTTCATGTATCCGAAGGTGCGGGCGCGGGCGATCTCCCGGCGGAAGCTCTGTGGGGTGACGTTGATGCTCTGCTTCTGCCGGCCGATCGCCGGGCAGTCGAAGTCGATCTCGACGGTGAAGCGCCGGCTATCCTGGGGAATGAACTCGGCCCAGGAGGAGCCGTGCTCGACCCGCACCGGCTTCAGGACACGGATGGCATGCGCCGGCGCGTTCTGCGCTACGATGCCCACCTCATCGATCGCCTCCACGAAAGGCATCGAACTGCCGTCCATGACCGGCACTTCGCCGGCGTCGATTTCGATGATCAGATTGTCGATGAAAAAGGCGGAGACCGCCGCCATCAGATGCTCGATCGTGGCGACGGAAACGCCGGAAGGATCGGCGAGGATGGTGCACAGCTCCGTACCGCCGAGCGAGGAAGAACGGGCCGGGATCGAAATGTCGTTGCCGTTCGCGTCGCGGCGCTGGAAGACAATGCCCGTCCCGGGCTCTGCCGGACATAGCCGGAGCGTCACGGACTTGCCGCTATGCGTGCCGACGCCGGTAAGCTCCGCCTCTTGGCGCAGCGTTCTCTGCGATCCGTACCACGGATGTACCATCAACCCCTGCCCTTCCACGGTGCCGTCCGGGCCTGCGCTCGCATGCCCGATGCCGTCCCCACACAGCCAGCGCTCCGATATGGCGGAAGCTACCAGCAAGCGTCACATTTTCGCCAATCAAGCTTTCTTACCCTTTGTTACCATTTTCTCTTTCGTCTCACAGGACGAAATATCTTCGTTTTCCAATAGCTTAGAACTGAAAAAGGCCCCGGCGAAAATCTCGCCGGGGCCCTTGATCACGCAAAATGTCGCCGTGTTTCAGCTGGTCTGGCGCCGCAGAAAGGCCGGGATTTCCAGCTGGTCGTCCTCGTTATGCGCCGAAGCGGGCGCGGGACGGCCGTGCGGGTCGAGCCCGCCGCGGGCCGCGGTCTCCTGCGTCCGCCGCTGCTGCGGACGGCCGAAGGTCTCGGCGACCGACGGGCGAGCCGGGGCGCGCTCGGCCGGTGCCTGCTCCATCCGCGGCTCGACTTCCATGCCGCGCTGCTGGCGCATGGCCGTCTCGTCCTCGCCTTCCGCATGCTTGGAAAGACCGTGGGTGATGCGCGCCAGGAGCGAGCGCGGACGACGATCCTCACCGGCCGGTGCCGCCTCGTGGCCGTCACGGCTGGCATGGATCTGCCGCTGTGCGATCGCCGGGAAATCCTCCACCTTCGGCATGCGTGCCTGAGTGGAGAGCGGACGCTCGGCGGCCGGCGGCACGAAAGCCTCCTGGCGCCGGACCGGCGCGTCGCGGGCGACGTCCATGTCGCTCTCCGGCTCGCGTGGCGCGATCAGCGAGGGCTCCGGACGGAACGGGCCGATCTTGATAGCGCGCTCCTGGCGCTCGCCGGCACGGGCGGCCGGTGCGGGCTGGCCACCCTGGCGGCCGGCAGGCGCCGGCGCGGTGCGAACGCTCTGGTTGCCGTTGACCGGCGCATGGCGGGGCATCGCGAGCTCACGCTCCAGATCCTGCGCCATCGCCTCTTCGAAGCTCGCCACGTCGGCATGAGCGGCCGGCTGGGCCGGACGGCCACCCTGACCACCGGAGCCGCCGACGCTCTTCAGGCGCCGGGTGAGCTCCTGCATGCGCTCCTCGTTGTCGTTCTCCACGGAGCGCTCGGCCTGGTCGATGCCGGTCGCCACGACGGAGACGCGGATGACGCCCTCCAGGCTCTCGTCGAAGGTGGCGCCGAAGATGATGTTGGCGTCGCTCTCGACTTCCTCGCGCACGCGGCTGGCAGCCTCGTCCACCTCGAAGAGGGTCATGTCCTTGCCTCCGGTGATGGAGATCAGGAGACCCTGCGCGCCGCGCATGGAAACCTCGTCGAGCAGCGGATTGGCGATCGCCTTCTCCGCCGCCTCCACGGCGCGCTTGTCGCCGGAAGCTTCGCCCGTGCCCATCATGGCCTTGCCCATGGAGCGCATCACGGAGCGAACGTCGGCGAAGTCGAGATTGATCAGCCCGTCCTTGACCATCAGGTCGGTGATGCAGGCGACGCCCGAATAGAGCACCTCGTCAGCCATGGCGAAGGCGTCCGCGAAGGTCGTCTTCTCGTTGGCGATGCGGAAGAGGTTCTGATTCGGGATGACGATCAGCGTGTCGACGTGCTGGGTAAGCTCGGAGATGCCGGCATCGGCGAGGCGCATGCGGCGCTGCCCCTCGAACTGGAACGGCTTGGTAACGACGCCGACGGTCAGGATGCCCATCTCACGCGCGGCCCGCGCCACGATCGGAGCGGCACCCGTTCCCGTGCCGCCGCCCATGCCGGCCGTGATGAACACCATGTGGGCACCGGAGAGGTGGTCATTGATCTCGTCGATCGTCTCCTCGGCCGCGGCACGACCGATCTCCGGCTGCGAGCCGGCACCGAGCCCCTCGGTCGCCGCCACGCCCATCTGCACGACGCGCTCAGCGCGCGACATGGTCAGCGCCTGCGCGTCCGTATTGGCGACGACGAAGTCGACGCCCTTCAGGCCAGCTTCGATCATGTTGTTGACCGCGTTGCAGCCTGCGCCGCCGACACCGAACACGGTGATCCTTGGCTTCAGCTCGGTCAGGTCCGGCATATGCAAATTGATACCCATCGTCTCGTCCTTTCGCCGCTCTCCGCGCGCCGGCCATCCCTACTCGCCTGCGCCGATTACTCTTTCGCGACGCCGTAGCGCCGCACTCAGAAACTTTCGCGTATCCATCGCCCCATCCGGGCGAAGTATCCGTCCGTGCCCGTGGCCAGGAGCCTGCCCGGCCGGCGGGTACGAAACTGTTCGATCCGTGCCACCTGCGGGTAGACGACGAGGCCGACCGAGGTGGCGAAGGCAGCCCCCTTCACCGCTTCCGGCAGACTGCCGACGCTGCTTGGCCTGCCGAGCCGCACATTACGGCCGAGCACCCGGCGTGCCGTCTCGGCAAGGCCGGTGAGCTGGCTTGCGCCGCCGGTCAGAACCACCCGCTTTCCAACGACCTCGCCGAAACCGGACGTGTCGATCATCTCGCGCGCCATCTCGAGGGTCTCCTCGATGCGCGGGCGGATGATGCGCGTGAGGGTGGAGCGCGGCACCGCGTTCGGGGCGTCTCGCTCGTCCTCACCGACCGGCGGGATGGTCAGGATGTCCTTCTCGTCGGAGATGGAGGGCAGCGCCGAGCCGTGGCGCGCCTTCAGCCTCTCCGCATCCGCAAGGCTGGTGGAGAGCCCGCGGGCGATATCCATGGTGACGTGGTTGCCGCCGACTGGAACGGAGGCGGCGTGGATGAACTGTCCTTCATAGAAGATGGAGAGGCTCGTCGTGCCGCCGCCGAAATCGATGCAGGCGACCCCGAGCTCGGCCTCGTCGTCGACGATCACCGAGAGGCCGGAGGCATAGGGCGTCGCCACCACCGTCTCCACTTCCAGATGGCAGCGATTGACCGCCAGTTCCAGGTTGCAGAGCGGCGCGTCGTCGGCCGTCACCACATGCATGTCGACGCCGAGTTCGTTGCCCAGCATGCCGCATGGATCGGAGATGCCCCGATGGCCGTCGAGCGAATAGCCGATCGGCAGCGAATGGATAACCATGCGCCCGTCGGCGATGGAATTGACGCAGCCCGCACCGAGCACCCGCTGAATGTCGGCCGAGCTGACGGCCGAGCTGCCGAGATCGATGGAAGCTGAAAAATTCTCCGAGCGCAGACGTCCGGCAGAGATATTCACGATCACGGAGCCAATCGTCATGTCGGCCATGCGCTCGGCCTGGTCGACGGCGATCCGGATCGCCTTCTCGGCCTCGTCGAGATCGACGACGGTGCCGGACTTGATGCCGCGCGAGCGCGTCAGGCCGAAGCCGATCACCTCCGCATCATGCGTTCGCTTCAGGGAGAGCTCGCCCTCCGCCGGCTTCAGCCTTGCGATCAGGCAGGCGATCTTGGACGAGCCGATATCGAGCACGCTGACGACGGCCGCGCGGCGCGGCGACAGCGGCTTGATGCGCGAACCGGCATTGTCGTTGATGGCGTTCAAATCTCGCCTCCCGCCTTGGCCAGCCTGCGGATGACGGATTCGTTCTCCTTGGTGATCGTCTCGGCGACGTTCTCCGTCAGGCCGAAGCGGACACGATCCTTCAGGCGCAGGTCGATGACGGCGATTTCGCGGGCAAGGACGTTGTCATCCGACTGGAGCCGCTCCAGGCGCGCGAAGGCGTCCGACACGCCGCCCTCGGGCAGCTGCACGGTGATGCCGTTGTCGGTGACGATGTTCCAGCGCCGCTCCGAGACGAGGACGCAGCTCCGCACCCGGCGGGCAAGGTCCGGATGCTGGTCGAGCGCAGCGAGGAACTCCGGCGCACGCTCGTTGGCGCCGCGGCCGACGATGAAGGGAAGACCGGAAAATCGCGCATCGTTGTAGCCGGTGATGACGATGCCGTCCTTGTCGATCAGCGAGATGACCTCGTCGTTCTGCCAGAGGGCGTAGGGCACGCGCTCCACCAGCGTGATGTCGAGACGGCTCGGATAGAACTTGCGGATATCGGCCGTCTTCACCCAGGGAAGGTCTGCGAGGCGCTTGCGCGCGGTCTTCGCGTTGAAGCCGATGAGAGAGCCGCCGTTGATCTCGAGCGTTTCCAGAACCGTCAGCTCGGAAGTTTCGCGGTTGCCGGAGATGCGGATCGTATCGATGCCGAAGAAGGCGGCCGCGACAGTGCGATCGAGAAGCGTCGCCATATGGCCGCCGACGACGAGCCCGTAGAGAATGGTGGCGCCGAGAAAGGAGATGGCCGCGATCTGCCCGTAGGGCTTCTGTCGGCGCGTCTGCATCTTCTCCATGATGCGGCGAAGGCGCGGCGGCACGAGATGGCGCACGCGCTCGCCGAGCGAGGCGCCGAGCGCATCGATGCGCGCGCCCTGATCAGCCAGCCATTCGCCTATCGTCGGCACGATGCGTCCTCCACCATCCAGGTCACCAGATCCCCGAAATCCCGACCGGCATGGGCGGCCATTTCGGGCACCAGAGAGGTAGGCGTCATGCCAGGCTGGGTGTTCACTTCCAGCCAGATGAGATCATCGTTTTCCTCGCAGTACCGGAAGTCGCTGCGGGAAACGCCGCGGCAGCCGATGGCACGATGCGCCTCCAAGGCGAACCTGCGGATATTTTGGTAAACAAAGGGTTTAATTTCCGCCGGCAGGATGTGTCTGGAGCCGCCAGCAGCGTATTTTGCGTCATAATCATAGAAACCGTGGCCGAGCGGCACGATGTCGATGATGTCGAGCGCCTCCTCCTCGCCGGGGGCCCCCATCACCGCGCAGGTGAGCTCCTTTCCGGGCACGAAGCGCTCCACCAGCACCTCCTCGCCGAAGGTCCATTCCTCCCCCATAAGCGATTGCGGGGGGTGCCGCTGGCCTTGCGGAACGATGATGACACCGAAGGAGGAGCCCTCGCCGATCGGCTTCACCACATAGGGCGGCGACATGACATGCTCGCGTGCGGCCTCGGCGCGCGTGACGACTTCCTGCTCGGCCACCGGCACGCCGGCGCGTTCGGCGACGGCTTTGGCCTTGACCTTGTTCATGGCGAGCGCCGAAGCGAGCACGCCCGAATGCGTGTAGGCAATCTCCAGAATCTCCAGGACGCCCTGGATCCTGCCGTCCTCGCCGAAAGGCCCGTGCAGGGCGTTGAAGGCGACGTCCGGGCGAAGCTCGGAAAGGACGGTGGCGATGTCGCGCCCAACATCGATGCGGCTCACCTGGAAGCCGCGTTCCTGCAGCGCGTCGGCGCAGGCCGTCCCGGAGGAAAGGCTGACGGGCCGCTCCGACGACCAGCCCCCCATGAGGACGGCGACGTGCTTGCTTCCTGCCATTCCCGTTCCCTCTCCCCGCCGACGGCGTCGTCCCTGTTCGGTTCACCATCCTTGAAGGGAAAAGGTTAGAAATCGTTAACTATGGGCGATGGGTGGGAGGCGAAGAGGCGGTTTCAGTCTTCGCCCAAAAAGGGCTCCACTTCGCCCGTCTTGCCGAAGCGCCCCAGGCGCCGGATCTCCCATTCCAGCCGCTCGCCGGAATGGTGGAAGACGCGTGCGCGCACCGTCTCCCCGAGGAGCTCCAGGTCGTAGCCGGTGGCCTCCGCCTCGTTGATGAGGAAGTTGCAGTGGAGCTCCGAAACCTGAGCGCCGCCCACCCGCAGACCGCGGCAGCCGGCCGCATCGATCAGCTTCCAGGCGCTCTTGCCCGGCGGGTTCTTGAAGGTGGAGCCGCCCGTGCGGGTCTTGATCGGCTGGACGGTCTCACGGTGCGCCTGCACTTCGTCCATGGCGGCCTGGATCTCTTCGCGGGGCGCGGGCGTGCCCTCGAAAAGGGCCTCCACGAAAACAAAATCCTTCGGCGCGGCGGAGTGCCGGTAGGCATAGCCCATCTCCGCGCCGGAAAGGACATGCCGCTCGCCGCGCCGGTCGATGGCGACCGCTTCGATGAGGCGGTCTCGCGTCTCCGCGCCGTTGGCGCCGGCGTTCATCCTGAGGGCCCCGCCGAGGGCGCCGGGTATCCCGTGATAGAAGGCAAAGCCGGAAAGGCCGGCCTCGAGCGCGGCCTTGGCGAAGAGCTTGTCGGGAAGCGCGGTTCCGGCCCTCAGGCGGCTTCCCTCCACCGCGACCTTGCCGAAGCCGCGGCCGGAAAGCCGCAGGACGACGCCTTCTACGCCCCCGTCGCGGATGAGGAGATTGGAGCCGAGCCCGATGACGGTGACCGGCACGTCCTCGGGCAGCGCCCGCATCAGGAAGGCGAGGTCTTCCGCATCGGCGGGCATCGCCAGCACTTCAGCCGCCCCCCCCGCCCGGAACCAGACGATCGGCGCGAGCGGCTCGTTTTCCTTCAGCGTTCCCCGGAAACCGGAAAGCCGGTCGCCGAGCGAGCCGATGAGGCTCAAGCCGCCTTCTCCAGGCTGGCGAGCTGGTCGGGGAGCGCATTCGCCCATTTGGTGATGGACCCCGCGCCGAGGCATAGGACGAAATCCTTCGGCAGGGCGATCTCGGCGATCAGCGGCGCGAGCGCATCTTCGCCATCGAGCGCGCGCACATCGCGATGTCCGCCGGCCCTCAGCCCGTCGACAAGGCTGTCGCGGTCGGCACCCTCGATCGGCTCCTCGCCGGCCGCATAGACGTCTGCGACGATGACCGTATCGGCCTCGTTGAAGCAGGCGCAGAACTGGTCGAACAGGTCATGAAGGCGCGAATAGCGGTGCGGCTGGACGACGGCGATCACGCGCCCATCGGCGCTCTCGCGCGCCGCCTTGAGAACGGCGGCGATCTCCACCGGGTGGTGGCCGTAATCGTCGTAGATCGAAACGCCATTCCAGCTGCCCGTCAGGGTGAAGCGCCGTTTCACGCCGCCGAAGCTGGCGAGCCCCTTGCGGATCTGCGCTTCGCTGACGCCGAGCTGCCGGGCGACGGCGATTGCGGCGGTGGCATTGGAAACGTTGTGAATGCCCGGCATCGGCAGTTCGAGTGAATCGAGATTCTCGATCTCGCCACTCAGCCTGTCGCGCCGCTCCACCGAAAAATGCGAGCGCCCCGGCGTGAAGGTGACGGAATGGAAGCGGACTTCCGCCTGCGGATTGGCGCCGTAGGTGACGACGCGCCGGTCCTCGATGCGCTTGACCAGCCCCTGCACCTCCGGATGGTCGAGGCAGAGGACACCGAAGCCGTAGAAAGGCACATTCTCCACGAAGGCCGTGAAGGCTTCGCGCACCTTCTCGAAGGAGCCGTAATGGTCCAGATGCTCCGGGTCGATATTGGTGACGACCGCGACATCCGCCGGCAGCTTGACGAAGGTGCCGTCGCTTTCGTCGGCCTCCACCACCATCCATTCGCCCTCGCCCATGCGCGCATTGGTGCCGTAGGCGTTGATGATGCCGCCATTGATGACCGTCGGGTCGAGCCCGCCGGCATCGAGCAAGGCCGCCACCATGGAGGTGGTGGTGGTCTTGCCATGCGTGCCGCCGATAGCAACGGCCGATTTGAGGCGCATCAGCTCGGCGAGCATCTCGGCCCGGCGCACGACCGGCAGCGCGCGCGCCCGCGCCTCCTTCAGCTCCGGATTGTCCCGCTTGATCGCGGAGGAGACGACGACCACGACCGCCTCGCCAAGGTTCTCGGCGCGGTGGCCGATGGCGACGCTTGCCCCCTTCTCGCGCAGCCGCGCGACATTGGCGCTATCGGCAACGTCCGATCCCTGCACACGGCAGCCCTGGTTGATCAGCACCTCGGCGATGCCGCTCATGCCAATCCCGCCAATGCCGACGAAATGTATTGCACCTATGTCATAGGGCATTTTCATGATTGTATTCCTCGCTCCGAGAGCGCTTCGACCGCGTCGGCAAGTCTTTCCGCCCCGTCGGGGCGACCGGCCTTGCGTGCCGCGGCAGCCGCCTCCGCGAGCCGGTCGGGACGCGCTATCAAATCGGCCAGCGTCGATGCAAGCTTTTCAGGCGTCAGTGTCTTCTGCTCCATCAGCCAGCCGCCGCCGATATCGTCGAGGAGACGGGCATTGGCTGCCTGGTCCTGGTCGAGTGCATGCGGCAGCGGCACGAGGATGGCGGGCCGCCCGATGACGGCGAGTTCGGAGACGGTCGAGGCACCTGCCCGGCTGATGACGAGATGTGCCGCCGCGATCCGCCCGGGCAGATCTCCGAAGAAGGGCTCCAGATCTGGCGTGATCCCGGCCGCGGCATAGTCCGCGCGGGCGGCCTCCAGATCCTCTGGCCGGCATTGCTGGACGAGGTCGAGCCGCGCGCGCAGCTCTTCGGGCATCAGCCGCACCGCCTGCGGTACGAGTTCTGAGAAAACCCGCGCGCCCTGGCTGCCGCCGAAAACGAGCAGGTGGAACTTTCCCTCGGAACCCAGCGGCTCGTAGGGACGCTCGGCCGCTGCCAGCACCATCGCGCGCACGGGATTTCCGGTAAAGACGACCTTCTTTGCCGCCTCGGCGCCCTTGGGGTCGGGAAAGCCGGTGGCAAGCGCCGCCCCCGCCTTGAGGAGAAAGCGGTTGGCGCGTCCGAGCACGGCGTTCTGCTCATGCACCAGCGCCGCCACACCGAGGCTGCGGGCGGCGACGAGCGGCGGCACGGTCGGATAGCCGCCAAAGCCGACCACGATGTCGGCCTTGAGCCGCGAAATGATCTTGCGGGATTGCAGGACGCCGCGGCCGAGCTTCATCACCGAGATGGCCGCCTTCAGCGGATTGCCCGCCGTGATCGTTGCCGCCTCGATCGCCGAGAAATCCTCCGCCGGCACGCCGGAGATATAGGCACCCGCCCTCTTGTCGGTGGCGATCGCCACCCGCCAGCCGCGCTTCAGCAGCGCTTCGCGCAGCGACAGCGCCGGAAAGAGGTGTCCACCCGTGCCGCCGGCCGCCAGAAGCGCCGTCTTGCCGGAGCCCCCGCTCATACCTGTCCGAGCGCCGTCCGATGCGGCACGACGGTGACCTTGCGCTCCACCCGCTCGCGCGACAGGGCGAGGATGAAGCCCATGACGAGCGCGCTCGAAAGCATCGCCGAGCCGCCATAGGAGATGAAGGGCAGCGTCATGCCCTTCGCCGGCAGAAGCCGCAGGTTGACGCCCATGTTGATGAAGGCCTGCAGCCCCACCTGGATCGAGAGCCCGGCGATCGCCATCCGCTCGAAGGGCTGCTTGCGCCTCAGCGCATGCATCAGGCCGCGCATCAGGATGAAGCCGAAGATGGCAATGAGCGCCAGGCAGAGAATGATGCCAAATTCCTCCGCGATCACCGCGAAGACGAAATCGGTATGGGAATCCGGCAGGATGCGTTTCATCACCCCCTCGCCCGGTCCCGCCCCCGACCAGC
>NZ_NSLC01000011.1 GCF_020144925.1 Afifella sp. IM 167 | reverse complement strand
TGGTGGGGTGAGGGGGAGTTCTGGCCGTTCGCGGGTTGGCAGCGGTTCATTTCCAAAGCACGGCCATCCCGCAGTCGGCGATCGGACGACGTAGGTTGAGCCGACAGCCGTCCCCCGCAAAAGGGACCGGCCAACAGGTATGGCTCGAACGCAGGTCAAGGCTTCACGTCCCTATGCAAGATCTTGGAAAGCCCATAGATCCGCAAAATCGCTTCTCTGTTATCAGCCGAAGCGATATGGACGACTGGCGCGGTATACCGCCGCCACAATACTAGCCATGAGCAAAGAAATGGGGAATGCCAATGGCAGGGCGCAAGGCTATCCCGATGGCTACAAAATTCCGACTATTCTCTGAAGCGGCAGGTCACTGCCAGAGGCCAGAATGTCTGGACGCGTTGTTCCCCGCTGAAATGGGCGGTGACAAGCACGTCGCCGAAATGGCTCACGTCATACCGCACGGTGAGGGCGGGCCGCGCCACGAAGATCGACCGACTGGAGACTTCGATCCCGACAAATTCGAAAATCTGATCTTACTATGCCCAACATGCCACGCGAAGATCGACAAGGATCCCGACGGGTTCCCTCGCAATGTTCTGCTGGGTTGGAAGCAGAACCACCTTGCCAAACTAGCGGTGAAGCAAGGGATCCGATCTTATGATAAGCGCATCGAAGTGAGAGCAGCGGTTGCCGGGGTGATGGCCGAGAACAAGGCCATCTGGGACAAATTCGCCCCGGAGCACGGATCCGATTTTGAGTATGACCCCGAGTCCGAGGCAGCAAAGGCTTGGGGCCAGCGGATGCGGAGCGTCATCCTACCCAACCACTATCGCATTCAGGCGATTATACACACCAACCTTAGGCTCGCCACTGAAGACGAACGCCGGACCTTCGCAGAATATCTGGAGCATGTGCGCGGCCTATCGGAACGCCATGTTTGTGGAGTTTCCGGCCGCGCGATTCGGTTTCCCGCGGCGATGGAGAGTATCTTCTCGTGAACTGGCAGGTGAAATACGCGCTCGCCAACATCGCAAAGCAGTCGCAATCGACCGCGGAACACATGGAGGGCGATCTGATCCGGATCGTGACCCCAGATCAGCCGGACGTGCTAGCCGCGATATCAGCCGCGTACGAGATCAGTGCTGCGGCAGCGGGGAGCTACCGAGAGAAATACCCGGGGATGGATTTCCTGTGTGGCTATCGTACGGCCTGCATTTGGCATGGTGAGGCAGTCGAATATCTCCAAGGCGTCGGCGTCGGCTGGGGAAGTTTCGGAACCTTGACCTCGGCCGCGCTTGACGGAGATGCAAATACCGCCTCCCACAAAACCTACAAGTTCTCTGACCGACTGCTTCGACAATATGGGCGGGTGCAGGCGGTAAGTCGGGAGTACGACCGCATCCACCTAGTCACGCTCAAGAGTGGAGCTCGTCTTAGGATCGGCATGATCGCCGACTATGAGCCTACCGCAGACGCCGTTCGCAATCTCTGGGATCATTTTGGGCCTGTCGATTTCGTCTGGAACATCAACCCGAACGGAAGTCCCTCGCCTGAAGCAATTGACGCCGGGAATGAGCTTGGGTGCGAGGTAGGGAAATGGGAAGAGTTGAATCAACGTCTGATAAGCGCCTAATGACGGCCAGTGAGATTGCCGCCCATCTTCTGGGTAGTTGCCGATATCTGGAACAGTTCGACGCATACATGTTCGGATCGACTCTGCGGGGAACTGCCGAGGATATTGATATTCTTGTTGTCGGTCCCGGTGGCAACACGTTATATCAGCTAAAGCGGGAATTGCTGGCGGCAGGCGAATTTCTGCCACTCCACATTCTTTACATGCTGCCATCTGAAGAACGGTACTCCGACTTCGTAGCGCGACAGAAATGTGTACCGCTTACGGAACTGGCCGTATCAGCGGGGTAAGAAAGCGGTAAGGTACTGGACAAGTTTGGATGACTGACCGCAAATTAAATGCCTTGAGCGCTTGAACGATGCTCGCGGGTTCTCTGAGTTCAAACGAGGTCTGCTTCTAGGATGGCTGCGCGCCTACCATGAACGGCGGACTTGGGCGCAAATCAGACTTCCCCGCCCCCCTCACCCCCTCCACCGCCGCATCACCCCCTTCTCCACCTCCAGCACCGCAAACAGCAGCACGCCCACGCCGATCACCATCGCAAGATCCCCCACTGAAAGCGGGCGGCTCTCGAAAATGAACTGCGCCGGCGGGGCGTAGGTGAAGACGGCCTGCGCCAGCGTCTGCAGCGTAATCCCGATGAGGACGGCGCGGGTGCCGAGGATGCCGCGCCAGGTGAGCGAGGGGCCGCCCATGAAGCGGATGGAGAAGAGATAGGCCATCTCCATCGCCACCATGGTGTTGACCACGATGGTGCGCGCGGCTTCGACGCTCTCCCCGCGCTGAAGCGCGAAATGGAACATGCCGAAGAGCCCGGCGGCGAAGAGCGATGAGACGAAGACGATCCGCCAGAGGAGGAAGCCTGAGACCAGCGGCTCGTCCGGCCGCCGCGGGGGGCGGTCCATCGTGCCGGGCTCCGTCGGCTCGAAGGCGAGCGGGATGCCGAGCGTCACGGCGGTGATCATGTTGATCCAGATGATCTGCGGCGCCGTCACCGGCAGCATCAGGCCGAAAAGCATCGCCCCCATGATGGAGATCGCCTCGCCGCCATTCGTCGGCAGCGTCCAGGCGACGACTTTTTTGAGGTTGTCGTAGACGGTGCGCCCCTCGCGCACGGCGGCGACGATGGAGACGAAATTGTCGTCCGCGAGCACCATGTCGGCCGCCTCCTTGGCGGCTTCGGTACCCTTGCGGCCCATGGCGACGCCGACATCGGCGCGTTTCAGGGCCGGCGCGTCGTTGACCCCGTCGCCGGTCATGGAGACGACGGCGCCTTCCGCCTGCAGCGCTTCCACGATGCGGAGCTTGTGCTCCGGGCTGGCGCGGGCAAAGACGTCGGTCGCCGCGACGAGTGTCTTCAGTTCCTCGCCCTCCGCCGCGTCGATATCGGCGCCGGTCGCGACCCGTACTTCGTCCGCCGCGCCGCGCGAGAGGGCGAGCACCCGGCCGATGGCGCCGGCGGTGGCGGCATGGTCACCGGTGATCATCTTGACGGTGATGCCGGCCCGCTTGCAGTCGGCGACGGCCTCGAGCGCCTCCTCGCGCGGCGGGTCGATGAGGCCGACGAGGCCGATCATCGCAAGGCCCTCTTCAAGGTCCTCATGGCCGAGCGTGCCGGCTTCGGGCGTCAGGTTCTTGGTGGCGAAGGCGAGCACGCGCTTGCCCTCGGCGGCGAGCGCCTCCGTGCCCGCCTGCCAGTAGGCGGCGTCGAGTTCTTCGGGGCCCGCCTCGCCGATCTGGCAGGTGCACATGGCGGCGATCCGCTCCGGCGCGCCCTTGACGTAGACTTTGCGCTCCGCGCCCTCCTCGTGCAGCGTCGCCATGAAGCGATGGGCGGAATCGAAGGGGATCTCGTCCTGGCGCGAAAAGGCGCCCCGCGTCGTCTCCCAGTGCCAGCCGGCGCGCGCCGCGAAGGTGACGAGCGCGCCCTCCATCGGGTCGCCCTCCACCACCCAGCCCTCCGGGCTTTCGCGCAGGCTCGCGTCGTTGCAGAGGAGCGCGGCGCGGGCGAGGAGCCCGAGCGTGGAATGCGCATGCCCGTCGAGCGTCTCGCCGTTCTTCACCGGCGCGCCGTCCGCCGGGTCGTAGCCGGTGCCCAGAATCTCGATGTCGCCGTCGGCGAGGATGGCGGTCGTGGCGATCATCTCGTTGCGCGTCAGCGTGCCCGTCTTGTCGGAGCAGATGACGGAGACGGAGCCGAGCGTCTCGATCGCCGGCAGGCGGCGGATGATGGCGTTGCGGCGGGCCATGCGCTGCACGCCGATGGCGAGCGTGATGGTCATCACCGCCGGCAGGCCTTCGGGGATGGCCGCGACGGCAAGGCCGATCACCGCCATGAAGGCCTCTTCCCATTGATAGCCGGTGAAGTAGACGCCCCAGAGGAAGACGAGCGCCGCGCCGCCGAGGATGACGAAGGTGAGCTGGCGGGCAAAGACGTCCATCTGCTTGACGAGCGGGGTCGTCAGTTCGCGCACTTCCGAAAGCAGCGTGGTGATGCGGCCGAGCTCGGTCGCCTTGCCCGTCGCGGTGACGAGGGCGCTCGCCTGGCCGGCGACGACGAGGGTGCCGAAATGCGCCATGGAAGAACGCTCGCCGAGGACGGCGCCGGGCGGGGAGGGCTCGGCGTTCTTGTCGACGGGGACGGATTCGCCCGTCAGCGCCGCTTCCTCGATCCTGAGCGAACGGGCGCGCAGGAGGCGGAGATCGGCCGGCACGCGGTCGCCCGCCTCGACGAGGACGACGTCGCCCGGCACGATTTCTTCGGCGGGCACGGTGAGCCGCCGCCCGTCGCGCAGGACCGCCGCGCTGGGGCTGATCATGTCGCGGATCGCATCGAGCGCCTTTTCCGCGCGGCCCTCCTGGATGAAGCCGACGACGGCGTTGATGACGACGACGGCGAGGATCAGCGAGGTGTCGATCCATTCGGCGAGCGCCGCCGTGACGAGCGCCGAGGCGAGGAGGACGTAGATGAGGAGGTTGTTGAACTGGGCGAGGAAGCGCAGGAGCGCCGGTCGCGGCGGCGCCGCCGGAAGAAGGTTCGGCCCGTAGCGCGAAAGCCGCTCTGCGGCTTCCTCCGTGGTGAGCCCCTCGCGCCGGGCGCCGAGCCGCGTGAGCGCTTCATCCGCCGAAAGGGCGTGAAAGCCCGGCCCCTCGGGCGCGGCGCCTTCCGCCGCGGCCTCAGCCTTCGTTTTCTGCGCCTGCCGCATCGCGCATCCCTTCGCCTGCCTTATCCCGATAACTGGCGGCTCCGGGTCGGCCGGTCAAAGGGCAAGGGCGATTTGGCGCGGGGGGCGGCGCCGATGCGCGGCGCGTTAGGCCGGAAATAAGACTTCCCCGGCAGGATGCCGAGACGCGGCGGGGGCCGGCGGCAGGGACGGCGAAGGGGAAGATTGCGAATGCGTGCGGCAGGTTTTGGCGGCTCCGCCCGGGGCTTTCGCCTCGCTCTTTGTCTGTTCCTCTGCCTCGGCGGCGCGATCTTCGCGGGCGCGCCGGCCGGCGCCCAGGGCGCGCCGGAAGGGGAGAGCCCGGCCGGCGCACCGGCAGCGGCCCCGGCCCTTTCCGATCAGGCCCCGCGCGAGGTTGCCGTCGGGCTTTATCTCAACGCGCCCTTCGCCATGCGGGCAGGCGAGGACGGCTATCGCGGCATGGCCGTCGAGCTGTGGGAAAAGGTGGCGGCCTCCACCGGCCTTTTGCCGCAATACCGGGTCTATCCCACCGTGCGCGCCCTCGTCGATGCGGCGGCCTCCGGCGAGATCGACGTGGCGGTGACGAGCCTTTCCATCACTGAGCCGCGGGCCCGGCGCATCGACTTCACCTATCCCTGGTTCGACGGCGGCCTCAGGATCATGGTCGACAGCCGCAACGGGGCCGGTTTCTGGGAGGTGTTGCGGGGCCTGCGGGATTTCGGCTTCCTGCGCTCCTATCTCTGGCTCGCCTTCGTCATTCTCCTCGCCTCGGTCCTCTTCACGCTCTTCTACCGCCGCTTCGACAAGAACTTTCCGACGCGCTGGCGCGACGGCTTCGCGGAGGGCTTCTACGCCGTCATGTCGATCGCCACCTCCGGGCGGGCATCGATCTCGAAGAACTATTTCGGCTGGCTCGGGCGCATCTGGGCGGCGCTCTGGCTCGTCTGCGGCGTCGCCGTCGTCGCCTACCTCACTTCCTCGGTGACGAGCGTCATGACGACGATCTCCCTCAACAACCAGATCGACAGCCTCGCCGATCTGCCCGGCAGGCGCGTCGGCGTGTCGGAAGGAACCGTGGCGGAGGATTATGTGCGCCAGAACGGCATCGAATTCGTTCCCTTCGACAATCTGGAAGATGCGGTTTCGGCGCTGCTTGCCCGCGATATCGACGCGATCGTCGATGACGCGCCCGACCTTGAATATTACGTCCACAACCATGCCGACCAGCCGCTGGAGGTGATCGGCGCGATCTTCCAGCGCGACAAGTACGGCTTCGGCGTGGCGAACCAGTCGGGGCTGACCCGGCCGATCTCGGTGGAGCTGATCGCGGCGCAGGATCGCGGCGAGATTGCGGATCTGAAGGAAAAGTACTTCGGCAACTAGCCGTAGGACCGGAATCGGCCGCGCGCGTCCGCCCGCGGCGGTGGGCGTGCCCGGCTGCGGCCATTGATGCGGCCTGCCGGATCGACCATGCTGCCGGCGCATGGGCCGAGGCACCGGCAGAGAAGAGCCGCCCGGCAACGTTTCTGGGAGAGGAAGATGTCCGCAGACCGGGTTACCCCGCTCGCCCCGCTTTCCGGCCCGAAGGCCGGGACGGAGGCGGCGCGCAATCCCGGCACGGAGCTGAGGCCCGAATGGTTCGAGGAGGCGCGGGTCAATCTCTCCGGCGTGGAACGCCGCGCCGCCACGATCCCGACGCGCCGGACGGTGAAGAAGGAATGGCAGGCGGCCTGGCTGGTGAAGGCGATGAGCTGCATCGACCTGACGACGCTTGCCGGCGACGACACCGAGGAGCGGGTGCGCCGGCTCTGCGCCAAGGCGCGCATGCCCTTGCGCACCGATCTCGTCGAGGCGCTCGGCCTTGAGGCCGCGCCGAAGGTCGGCGCCGTCTGCGTCTACCCCACCATGGTGGCGGCGGCCGCAAAGGCGCTGGAAGGTTCCGGCATCCCCGTCGCCTCGGTCGCGACCGGCTTTCCGGCGGGGCTGATGCCCCTGAAGCTGCGTCTGGAAGAGATCCGCTATGCGGTCGGCGAGGGGGCGGGCGAGATCGATATCGTCATCACGCGAGCCCATGTGCTCGGCCAGGACTGGCAGGCGCTCTACGACGAGGTGGCGGCGATGCGCGAGGCTTGCGGGCCCGCGCATATGAAGGCGATCCTGGCGACGGGGGATCTGAAGACGCTCCGCAACGTCTTCAAGGCCTCCATGGTGGCGATGATGGCCGGCGCCGACTTCATCAAGACCTCGACCGGCAAGGAGGACGTCAACGCCACGCTCCCCGTCTCGCTGGTCATGCTGCGGGCGATCCGCGACTATCTGGAGCGCACCGGCCAGAAGGTCGGCTTCAAGCCGGCGGGCGGGCTGAAGACGGCGAAGGACGCGCTTTCCTGGCAGTTCCTGATGAAGGAGGAGCTCGGCCGCGACTGGCTGGAGCCGGATCTCTTCCGCATCGGCGCGAGCTCGCTGCTCGCCGATATCGAGCGCCAGATCGAGCATTTCGTCACCGGGCGCTATTCGGCCGCCATGCGCCACGCCATCGGCTAGGAACCTGAGATGACAGCGGTGAAGGACATCCTGAAGACGATGGAATACGGCCCCGCGCCGGAATCGGATGCGCCGGTGCGCGAATGGCTGGCCGAGCACGAGAGCGGCTTTTCCCATTTCATCGGCGGCGACTTCACGCCGCCCGCCAAGGGCCGCTTCTTCGAGACGAAGAACCCGGCGAACGGCGAGGTTCTGGCGAGGATCGCCGAGGGCTCGGCCGCCGATGTCGACGAGGCCGTCAGGGCCGCGCAGAAGGCTTTTGCGAAATGGTCGGGCCTTTCCGGCCACGTTCGCGCCCGCTACCTCTATGCGCTCGCCCGCCTCGTGCAGAAGCGCGCCCGCTTCTTCGCCGTGCTGGAGAGCCTCGACAACGGCAAGCCGATCCGCGAGAGCCGCGATATCGACGTGCCGCTCGTCGCGCGCCATTTCTACCATCACGCCGGCTGGGCCGAGCTCATCGAGAGCGAGTTTGCCGGCCATGGCCCGCTCGGCGTCTGCGGCCAGATCATCCCGTGGAATTTCCCGCTCCTGATGCTCGCCTGGAAGGTCGCCCCGGCGCTCGCCGCCGGCAACACGGTAGTGCTGAAGCCGGCCGAGCAGACGCCACTGACCGCGCTCGCTTTCGCCGGGCTCGCCGCCGAGGCGGGGTTGCCGGCGGGCGTCCTCAACATCGTCACGGGCGCGGCGAAGACGGGCGCGATGCTGGTGGAGCACGATGGCGTCGACAAGCTCGCCTTCACCGGCTCCACCGAGGTCGGAAGGGCGATCCGCACGGCGAGCGCCGGCACGGGCAAGAAACTCTCCCTGGAGCTTGGCGGAAAGTCGCCCTTCATCGTCTGCGACGACGCCGATCTCGACAGCGCCGTGGAAGGCGTCGTCGATTCCATCTGGTTCAACCAGGGCGAGGTCTGCTGCGCCGGCTCGCGCCTCCTCGTCCAGGAGGCGGTGGCGGAGCGCTTTCACGCCAAGCTGCGGCGGCGCATGGAGACGCTGCGCCTCGGCGATCCGCTCGACAAGACCACCGATATCGGCCCGATCGTCGACGCGGCGCAGCTGGAGCGCATCAAGGGCCTCGTGGAAACGGGCTGCCGCGAGGGCGCCGAATGCTGGCAGCCTTCGGCGAAGCTGCCGAAGGGCGGGCATTTCTTCCCGCCGACCATCCTTTCCGGCGTCGCCCCGGCCTCGACGGTGGCACAGGAGGAAATCTTCGGCCCCGTTCTCGTCTCCATGACGTTCCGGACACCTGACGAGGCGGCACGGCTCGCCAACAATTCCCGCTACGGGCTTGCCGCCTCCATCTGGTCGGAGAACATCAATCTTGCCCTCGACCTTGCCGCGAAGATCAAGGCGGGCGTCGTCTGGGTGAACGCGACCAACCTCTTCGATGCGGCGGCCGGCTTTGGCGGCATGAAGGAAAGCGGCTTCGGACGCGAGGGCGGCCGCGAGGGCATGTTCGAGTATCTGAAGCCCCTCGGCGGGGGCCCGGCGAAGAAGCCGGTAAAGCTTCCGGCGCCGGATTTCTCCGTGGCGCCCGCCTTTCCGCCCGCGCCGATGAAGGTCGACACGCCGAAGCTCGACCGCACGGCCAAACTCTATGTCGGCGGCCGGCAGGCGCGGCCGGATTCGGGCCATTCCTACACGATCCGCAATCCGCGCGGGCACGAGGTCGGTCAGGCCGGGCTCGGCAGCCGCAAGGATATCCGCAACGCCGTCGAGGCCGCGCACAAGGCTTCCGGCTGGTCGGCGATGAGCGGCCACCAGCGCGCACAGGTTCTCTATTATCTCGCCGAAAACCTCGAAGCCCGCCGCGAGGAATTCGCGGCCCGGCTCGAGGCGATGTGCGGCGGCGGAAAGAAGGCTGCGGGTGAGGAGGTGGATCTCTCGGTGCGCCGCATCGCCTTTTATGCCGCCCATGCCGACAAATATGACGGGCGCGTCCATTCCACCATGGCGCGGCATGTCACGCTCGCGATGAACGAGCCTTTCGGCGTGATGGGCATCCTGTGCCCCGACAACGCGCCGCTTCTCGGCTTCGTCTCGCTTGTCCTGCCGGCGATCGCGCTCGGCAACCGCGTCGTCGCCGTGCCCTCGTCGCTCTGGCCGCTGGCGGCGACGGATTTCTATCAGGTGCTCGACACCTCCGACGTGCCGGGCGGCGTCGTCAACATCGTGACGGGGGCGACGGACGAGCTTGCCGCCACGATCGGCGGCCATGACGACATCGCCGCCGCCTGGCATTTCGCCGGGGGCGAGGGGATCGGCAATTTCGAGCGGGCGGCGGCCGGCAATCTGAAGCCGACATGGCTCGCCGACGGCAGGGCGATCGACTGGCGCGACGCCGCGGCAGGGCAGGGCCGTGGATTCCTGCGCCATGCGAGCCAGGTGAAGAACATCTGGATCCCCTACGGGGAATGACCGGACGCGCCCTCAGCGGCGCGCGAAATTGATCGGCACGGTGAAGGTCATGGAGCTCCGCCCAATCTCGCTCGGGATGGGCGGGAAGGGCGAGGCGCGTTTCACCATCGCGGTGGCCGCCTGATCGAGCGCCGGATCGCCGGAGCTTGCGACGAGCCGCACGCCCCCCGCCCCGCCAGATGCGCTGAGCGTGAAGCGCACCGTCGCGACGCCGTTGCGGCGGGCGCCGGAAGGAAAGCGCTTGTGCCGGGCGAGATGGGAATAGACGCGGGAATTGTAGTTGGAGAGGGTGCGCCGGCTCGGCCCCGGATCGCGCGGGCTTTGTCGTCCCGCGACGGCGGCGGCGGAGGCGGCCTTGCGGGGCTGGGCGGCTCCGGCTCGCTGTCGGGCGGCGGCCTTCCTCTCGGCTTCCTTCCTTTCTGTAACACGTGCGGCGGCGGCCTTCCTTTCGGCGGCCCGCCGCTCGCGCTCGCGTGCCTCCTCGCGCTGCTGTCGCCGGTATTCGACGAGCACGTCCGGCGGAACCTCGTCCGGCCGCGCCTGCGGCAGGGGCGTTTCGGGCAGGGGCTCGATCTCGCGCGCCACGGCGACGCTCTGCAGCGGCTCGGCGACGGGCGGCAGCGGGGCGGCTTCCTCCGCCGCCCTCTCGGCTAGCGCCGTCGGCTCCGCCTCCGATAACGTTTCCGGCTCCACTTCCGAAAGCTCTTCTGCTTCCCGCGCCTCCTCGGTCTCCGGCGTTAAATCGGCGGGTTCGATCTCCTCCGGCGCAACGGGCGAAACCTCCTCGGGCGTCACGGAAGCGAGCTCCACGGGCTCGGCCTCGGAGACTTCCTCCACTTCCTCGGCCGGTTCGGCGGTGTCGTCCCTCGCCACCTCCAAGAGTTGCTCCACGGGCGGGGCGTCCTCGCTCGTCGGCAGGAAGAGATTGGCTTCGGCGATGCCGATGACGGCCTGCGGCCGGCCGGCTCCGCCTCCGGCGGCGGGTTCTGCCGCCTGCGCGAAATAGAAGAGGACGCAAAGATGCAGAAGCGCGGCGCCGCCGATGGCAAGGCTCCAGTGAAGGCGCTCCGCTCTCATCTGGCACTGCCGCGAAGGGTGACGATCTCGACCCTGGTGATACCCGCCTCGCTGAGGCGGGCAAGCACCGGCTGTACGGTCTCCATGGCGAGAGCCCGGTCGAGCACGAGCGGCAGCGGCCCTGCCTTCCCGCGCGCCTCGGCGAGACGGGCCGTCAGCGCTTCCGGAGAGGCGGGACCGCCCTTGAGGTAGATGACCCCTGCCCTGTCGACATAGACGGCGTCGGCGGGGATCTGCGGGGCGGCTTCGCCGGCGCCCTCGATATAGCGCACGGGGGCCGCCGGCGCTGGCATCAGCGTGCCGGCGAGCAGGAAGAAGATGAGGAGCAGGAAGACGACGTTGATGAGCGGCACGAGGTCGTCGGCGGCTCGGGACGGCGTCTGCGGCGGAAGTTTCATGACGCGCCTCAGTGGACGAGCAGCACCGGGCCGATGGCGGCCCTGCGCGCCTCGTCGATCGCATCCACCACATCCTGGGCGACGGCCCGCGGCGAGGCTCTGACGACGACGCGCCATTTGCCTTCCGGCCGGCCGGTCTTCAGCGCCTCGGCGATCCCCGCCTTCGTGACGGCGGCCCCGTCGATGGCGAAGCCGGCATCTTCGGCGACGGAGAGGAGCACGCTGCGCGTCTCGCCCGGCGTCGCCGTTCCCCCGCCCTCGCTCGCCAGCGACACGTCCACCGCGCCGAAGCGGGCGAAGGTGGAGGCGAGCATGAAGAAGAGCAGGAGCAGGAAGACGACGTCGATCAGCGGCGTCATGCTCATGGCGCGGTGGCGCGGGCGATGCCGGTCAATGTGCATGCGCGACCTCGCCGATATGGGGCCTTGCGTCGCGCGCCGTCTCGCTCTCGCTGCCGGCATGCGCCGCCGCCTCGCCGGAGACGAGGACGGAGGTTGCAAGGCTCTCGATCGACTGGCGCTCGCCGTCGATCCGTCCCTCGAACCAGTGCAGCGCCAGGCTGCAGGGGATGGAGACGGCAAGGCCGACGGCCGTGGTCAGCAGCGCCACCCAGATGCCGCCGGCGAGCATCGCCGGATCGACGTTCGAGCCCCCGTCCTGGAGGACCCGGAAGGCCTCGATCATGCCGAGGATGGTGCCGAAAAGGCCGAGGAGGGGCGAGACCTGCGCGATCGCTTCGAGGCCCCGAAGGTAGCTCCGCAGCCGGTGCAGTTCCTCTCCGCCGAGCCGCTCCACCTCCTCACGGATGAGCGCGCCCGGCACCCTGGCGAGCGACATGCGCATGGCGGCGGTGACGACGGCCGCGGTCGGGCCCTTCAGGCTTTCGGCCGCGGCGAGAGCCTCGCGCCTTTCCCCGCGCCGCCAGAGCGCCACGGCGTCGGCGATCCTCGCCCGTCGCCTTCCGCCGAGCGGCAGGATGTCGACGAGCTTCTTCAGGATGATGGCAAGGCCGGCGACGGAAAGGACGAGGAGGATCGCCACGACCGGCCCGCCGAGGGCGAGGAAATCGAGGGCGGGGCTGATGTCGTGGCCGAAGACGAGCGTCGGTTCCGGCACCGCCGCGAAGGCTGGCGGCGGCGACGAGGTGGCGGCGTCGGGCAGAGGGGCAGCCGGCAGGGAGGGTGCGGCCTCCATGGCCGCGGGCGCTCCGCCCGCCGGGGCGCCCGCGCTATCTGTCGGCATCTCGGTGGCGGCCTGCGCAAGCCTCAGCTGCGCTTCCGCAAAATGCATTCCGGTCTCCGTCACGGCCTACTCCGATCCGGCGGAGGCCGGCTCGCGGTCGGCTTCCGTCACGACGAGATCGGCGCGGGTGCGGCTGGAGGGCGAAAGGCGGGCCAGGCATGCCGCCGGATCGAGCCCCTCGCCCTTGCAGGCGACGACGTCGTTGATGAGCAGGAAGCCGACATCCGCGCAGGCCATGCCGGCAAGGTCGTATTGCGAGACGCGGATCTTGCCGGGGATGAGCGGCTGCGATTTCACCACGAGAAACCGCGAGGCCCCGCCCTCGCGGTCGAAGAGGACGGTCTCCAGCTCCAGCGCCTCCACCGTGACGCCGAGGCCGTTGGTGTAGACGAGCGACATGCGGCAGGCATCGCCATTTTCCGCCAGCCGGTTGAGCTCGACGGAGAGCTCCCCGGCCGCCGGTGCCGACGCTGCCGGCTGCGCCATCGAAGCGAGCGAAAGGCCTGCTGCGAAAAGGGCCTTCCTTGCCCAGGAAAGCGGGCGGATCGGCACGATGCGTCTCCCTGTGCTCATCGAAAAGGCGCGTGCCTTGCGGCCGCGCCGGAGCCCGTGGCTCCCGTTCATGGCAGAAGCCGCGATATAAGGTGAATGTCAAGGTCAACATTTACCGAACACGCCTCGATGCGCACCGCGCGGCGATGGCGCAAGGGCAAAGGGCGCCCTCAGCCCGGCGGCGTAAGAAGCTCTCGCGGCGCCATCAGGCGCACGGGGGCGTGCCGGCCGCGTAGCGGCCTTTCGGCCAGTTGTTCCCAGCCCGTGGTTTCGCCCGCCTCCGTGAGGAGCGAGGCGGAGGCAAGGAGCGGGACGGAGAAGTCCTTCGTTGCCTCTTGCAGCCTCGCCGCGACATTGGCGGCGTCGCCGAGGACGGTGAATTCGCGCCGCTCGTCGCTGCCGACGATGCCGCAGAAGACCTCGCCCTGATGCAGGCCGATGCCGGCGCGGGCGGGCGGCGCGTGTCCTTCGCGGGCATTCCATTCGTCCAGAAGCCGCAGAAGGCGCCGGGCGAAGGCGAGGCTGCGGGCTGCGTCGTCCGCCGCCGGGCGGAGCGCGCCGAAAAGGACGAGAGCCCCATCGCCGATGAACTTGTCGACGATGCCGCCCGTTTCCGCCGCCGCCTGGGAGACAAGGCCGCGGAAGCCGGTCATGAAGCCGGCAAAGGCCTCCGCCTCCATCCGCTCCGCCCATCCGGCCGAATCGCGCATGTCGACGAAGGCGATGGCGACCTTCTGGCGCTTGCCGCGGCCGAGCTCGGCGAGTTCCGGATCGGTGATGACGGGCGCCAGCTCGCCCGGCAGGAAGCGCGTCAGTTCCATGCGCATGGAAGTCTCCGCGACGGCACGTTCCAGCAGCCGGCGACCGCGCCGCGCGACGAGGACGAGGATGAAGGCCGCTGCCGCGATCATGCTGAGGCGGATGAGGTTGGGCGGCACGCCGAAGCCGAGGACGAGGCGCGAGAGGATCTCCGCCCGTTCGCCGATCGGCACCGGCCCGCCGATCATCATGACGATGCCCAGCCCGCCGACATAGAGGAAGCCGACCCAGGCCTGCAGCCGCGGCCGGTAGCGGACGGCGGTGATGGCCAGGAGGATCGGCACGACCCAGATGCCGGGGAAGATGAAGAAGAAGCTGCCCGGCACGTCGTCGGAGAGGAGGTTGTTGGCGAGGACGGAGAGGACGAGGAGGGCGTCGAAGGTCGCGGTGAGGAAGGCGAGGCGGCGGATACCGAAGCCGCGCGTCAGGGCGAAATACGCGCCGAGGCCGACGAGGATGAGGAGGGCGGCGACGATCCGCGCCGCCATGAGCTGCCGCAAGGTGGTCTCCGCCCCTTCCGGCACGACGAAGGCGGTCAGCTGGATGAGGACGAGAAAGAGGACGCCCAAAACGGCGCGCAGGATGGCGATCTGCCTTTCGGCCTCGCGCTCGGCCTCGTCGAGAAGGCGCTGTGCGGTTTCCTGCATGGCCTCGCCCCTGGCGCCTCCGCTGCCTTCACAAGGTGGGGATGCGATCGGCCGGAACAAAGGGGCGGGAAAAGAGGAGCCTCGCGGCGGGCGCCCGCACCCGCCGCTGGCTTTTGTTAGGCCTTGCCCTTCCAGGGCACGAGCCAGCTCTCCAGGAGCCGCATGATCAGTTCGATGCCGTAGCCGATCAGGCCGATGATGATGATGCCGATGACCACCGTGTCGGTCTGGAGAAAGTTCTTGGCGATCATGATCATGGAGCCGACGCCGCGGTCGGCGGCGACGAGCTCGGCGGCAACCACCGTGCCCCAGCACACGCCCATAGCGGTCCTCAGGCCGGTGAAGATCTCCGGCAGGGCGTTGGGCAGGATGACGTGGCGCAGCACCTGCAGCTTGGAGGCGCCGAGCGAATAGGCCGCGTGCACCTTGTTGATGCGCACCGAAGAGACGCCCGATCGCGCCGCGATCGTCATGATGAACAGCGAGGCGAGGAAGAGGAGCGAGATCTTCGCCGTCTCGTCGATGCCGAACCACAGGATGATGAGCGGGATGAGCGCCAGCGGCGGGATCGGCCGCATGAACTCCACGATCGGATCGAAGATGCCGCGCGCCAGCGAGGAGAGCCCCATGGCAAAGCCGAGCGGGACGCCGACCAGCCCGCCGAGGAAGACGCCGAAGAGCACGCGGTAGACGCTGATCCACACATGCTCCCAGAGCGTGTAGTTGCGGAAGCCGTCCGAGAGGAGCTTGCCGAGGCGCTCTCCCACCATGCCGAGCGAGGGCCAGAAGATCGGCTTCACCCAGCCGAGATTGGTGGCGAGCCACCATAGCGAGAACACCGCCACGACGGTGATGATGGAATAGAGCCGGCCGGAATTGACGGCCGAGGCGTCGCCGAACTTCACCGTCTTCTGGCGGGTGAAGGTGTTGTCGGCGATGCCGAGCCACACGGCGAGCCCCGAAGGCCCGGCCGAGGCCTGTTCGGAGAGCTTCGCGGCGACCTCGCGCTCTTCCTTTTCGGGCGGCGCCTCTGTCTCAACCTGGTCGGTCATCGTCTTCGCCTTCCTGTCAGCCGTCTGCGTCGGCCCTGCCCATGATCTCCTCCTCCATCTCCCAGATCATGGAGAGGACCTCCTCGCGCACGTCGATGAATTCCTGGCTCGCCTTGATCGCGCGCGGGCTCTCTTCCAGCCCGCGGTCGGCGAAGGGCAATTCGTAGGTCTTGTGGATACGGCCGGGCCGGGGCGCCATCACTACCAGCCGCTCGCCGAGGAAGAGCGCCTCTTCCACCGAATGGGTGATGAGGATGATCGTCTTGCCGGTCTCCTTCCACAGCCGCAGCACCAGCCCCTGCATCTTCTCGCGCGTCAGCGCGTCGAGCGCCCCGAGCGGCTCGTCCATCAGGATGAGGTCCGGTTCGTTGGCGAGGCACCTTGCGAGCGCCACGCGCTGCTGCATGCCGCCGGAGAGCTGGTAGACCGGCTTGTCGCCGAAGCCGCGCAGGCCCGTCACCTCCAGGAGGTGTTCCACCTTCTGGCGCGTTTCCTTGGCGGGCTTGCCGGCCATGTTCGGGCCGAAGGCGACGTTGCGCTCCACCGAGAGCCATTCGAAGAGCGCTCCCTGCTGGAAGACCATGCCGCGTTCCGCGTCGGGGCCCTTCACCGCATGGCCGTTGAGCTCCACGCGTCCGGCCGTTGGCGCCAGAAAGCCGGCGACGATGTTGAGAAGGGTGGTCTTGCCGCATCCGGAAGGCCCGAGCACCGACATCAGCTCGCCGTTCTTGAGGTCGAGCGAGACGTCTTTCAGTGCCTGGATCGAGCCGCCGTTCGGCAGGGTGAAAACCATGGAGAGGTTTTCGATCCGAAGTCCGTCCATGCGGGCGGCTCCCTGTTGAGTGGCGGTTGCGGAACGGGCGGCCGAAATCCCGGCCGCCCGAAGCTCGCTCAGGGCAGGTAGCTCGGATCGACGAACTGCGAGTAGTCGTCGAGCGCCTTTTCCATTCCGCCGGCGCTGACCATCACGTCGGCGACGCCCTTGGCCATGTCCTGCACGCCGCCGCCGAGCCAGTTCTTGCCCTTCTGGGCCTCGGGGGAGGGGAAGCCGAAATTCGCCAGCATGTCCTTGGTGGCGTCGAGGTCCATGCCGGCCGCCTTGGAGATGGTCGGGTAGTACTCGTCCGGGTTCTTCTCGTAGCCGGCATTCGCGTCGGCCGTCACGGCGAGGAACTCCTTGACGAGGTCCGGATACTTCTCGGCGAACGCGTCGCGCACGGAGATGACGTCGAAGGTGTTGATGCCGGCCTTCTCCTGCTCGGCGCCGGTCATCAGCGGATGGCCGACTTCCTTCATGCGGTTGAGCGCGCCACCGAAGGCGCAGGCCATCGGCACGTCGCCGCGCACCAGCGCCACGGCCGCGTCGGCCGGGTTCATCTGCACGAGGTCGACCTTGGAGGAATCGACGCCCAGCGTCTCCATCGTCTTCAGGAGCTTGTAGTGGGTGACGTTGCCGATCGGCGTCGCCACCTTCTTGCCCGGCAGCGTCTCCTTGGCGTTCTCCTGGGTAATGCCGGCATCGTCGCGCACCACGCAAAGGTCGTTTTCGGCATAGGTGACGGCGATGCCGACGAGCTTGATCGGGGCGTTGCTGGAGACGCCGACGATGAACGGCACGAAGCCCTGCGAATAGGCGATGTCGACATCGCCGGAGACCATCGCCTGGGTCATCTCGTTGCCGTTGCCGAAGGAGCGCCACTCGACCGGCACGCCGAGCTTCTCAGAATACGTGTCGTTGACCTGCGCCACCTGGTTGGCGGTCGGCCATTCCAGGAAGTAGGCGACGGTTACCTTGTCGGGCTTGTCCTGCGCGGCGGCGAGGCTGCCCGCCAGCGCGCTGCCGGCCGCCAGGCTGGCGGCGAGGGCAAGGCGTAGGAATCTGGTTTTCATGTGTGTTCCCCTTCGGCTGAGTGGCCGGTGTACCCTTGCGGGCCTGCTCGTTCTTGGCCGCGTTCGCTCTGTGAGCGACCCTTTGCGCTCTGACGGCGCATTCTTCTGGCGAACGCAGACGCCAAGCCGGCCCGAAGGTGCGGTTCGCCGTTAGGACCAGATGCTACCACCTCGTTGGGCCAAGGCAACCTTACGTCACGTCTCCTGCCGTTCCTTGGCTCAAAATCTTGGCCCACGACTTGCCCTGTTCCGCGCGCCGTGCAAACTTTGCGCGGCGAAATTTCAGGAGGTTGGCGAGACGAACATGCGCAGCGACAGCGCCATGTGGACGGGCCTCTTTCGCATGTCGGTCGACAGCGGCCAGACGCTGCAGTCGCAGATCCGCCAGACCGTCGTCGCCGCCATCCTCAACGGCCAGATCCCGGCCGGCCAGCCGCTTCCCTCCTGCCGCACGCTCGCCCGCCATATCAACGTTGCCCGCGGCACGGTGGTGCTCGCCTACCAGCACCTCGTCGACCAGGGGTTTCTGATCGCCCGCGAGCGCCAGGGCCATTTCGTCAATCTCGACGCCCTACCGTCCTTTTCCGCGCAGGCGGAGGCCGAGCCCCACCGCGCCCGGCCGGGGCCGGACTGGTCCTCGCTGGTCGAGCCGCGGCTGAAGAAACTGGAGGCCGTGCAGAAGCCGCAGGACTGGCTCACCTACCGTTATCCTTTCGTCTATGGGCAGTTCGATCCCTCGCTCTTCCCCACCAACGACTGGCGCGAATGCGCCCGCATGGCGCTCGGCGTGCGCGAAATCTACGACTGGGCGGCCGACATGATGGATCAGGACGATCCGCTCCTGATCGAACAGATCCGCACCCGCCTGTTGCCGCGGCGCGGGATATTCGCCCGCTCCGACGAGGTGGTCGTCACCCTCGGCGCCCAGAACGGCCTTTATCTCCTCGCCGCCCTGCTGATGCGCAAGGGCAGGGCAGTGGCGATGGAGGACCCGGGCTATCCCGACGCCCGCCACATCTTCGGCTTGCATACCGATGCGGTGAGGCCGGTGCCGGTCGACTGCAAGGGCATCGACCCCGAGGCGATCCCGGAGGATTGCCGGATCGTCTTCTGCACGCCGAGCCACCAATGCCCGACGGCCGCGCGCCTGCCGATCGCCCGCCGCGAGGCTCTGCTCGCCTGGGCCGCCGAGCGCGACGGCCTCATCATCGAGGACGATTACGACAGCCAGCTTCTGGAGGACATGGAGGAGGGGGGCAACCTGCCGGCGCTGAAGAGCCTCGACACGGAGGGGCGCGTCGTCTTCGTCGGCTCCCTGTCGAAGACGCTCGCGCCGGGCCTGCGCCTCGGCTACCTGGTCGGAGACGCCGCCCTCATCGCCGAGCTGCGGCGCCTGCGCCGCCTGATGCTGCGCCACCCGCCTGCGAACAACCAGCGTGCCGTGGCGCTGTTTCTCTCCCTCGGCCATCACGACGCGCTCATTCGGCGCCTTTCCGCGTCCATCTGTGAAAAGCGCGAGAAGCTGCGCGAGGCGCTCTCGCGCCACCTGCCCGAATTCGACCAGGGCGGAGCGCGCGCCGGCACCTCGCTCTGGCTGCGCGGCCCGCCCGGCTTCGATGCGACCGCGCTGGTGGAGGCGGCGCGCGCCGAAAGCGTCATCGTGGAGCCCGGCCGGGTCTTCCATGCAGATCCGCGCATGGCCGGCAACACCTTCCGCATGGGTGTCACCTCCATCGAGAGCCGGCGCATCGAGGACGGCGTGCGCGCTCTCGCCCGCGCCGTTGCCAGGCTGCGCCCTCTCGCGGCCTGAGCCAGGCCGGCGGGCGCTCTGAGCCAAGGCGAGATCGGGCTCTGGCCCTATCGGCGCAGCCACCCCATCATATCGTGCCGCTTTCCCCAAGATGGAGAGACAAATGCGTATCGGAGTGCCGAAGGAGATCAAGCCCTCGGAACATCGGGTAGGGCTCACCCCGGCGTCGGTTCGCGACCTGGCGGCCCATGGTCACGAGGTCTTCGTGGAGACGGGCGCCGGCCTCGGTATCGGCCGCCCGGACGAGGATTACGAGCAGTCCGGCGCCACCATCCTGCCGGACGCGGATGAGGTCTTCGCCCGCGCCGAGATGATCGTGAAGGTGAAGGAGCCCCAGGCGGTGGAGCGTGCCCGCCTGCGCGAGGGCCAGGTGCTCTTCACGTATCTCCATCTCGCCCCGGATGCGCCGCAGGCGAAGGAGCTCGTCGCCTCCGGCGCCACCGCCATCGCCTACGAGACGGTGACGAGCCGCTTCGGCGGCCTGCCGCTGCTGACGCCGATGTCGGAAGTCGCGGGCCGCATGTCGATCCAGGCGGGCGCCTATTATCTGGAGCGCGCCCATGGAGGCCTCGGCGTCCTCCTCGGCGGCGTGCCGGGCGTCGATCCGGCCAAGGTGGTCGTCCTCGGCGGCGGCACCGTCGGCACGCATGCCGCGCATATCGCCATCGGCATGGGCGCGGAGGTGTGGGTCCTCGATCGCTCCAACGACGCGCTCCGCCGCCTGTGGACGCAGTTCGGCCGCTCCCTCAACACGGTCTTCTCCACCCAGGATTCGGTCGAGCGCCATGTCGCCCAGGCGGACCTCATTATCGGCGGCGTTCTCATTCCGGGCGCGGCCGCGCCCAAGCTCGTCAGCCGCGAGATGATCGCCACGATGAAGCCGGGCTCGGTCGTCGTCGACGTCGCGATCGACCAGGGCGGCTGCTTCGAGACGTCCCGCCCGACCACGCATGACGACCCGGTCTTCAAGGTCGACGATGTCACCCATTACTGCGTCGCCAACATGCCGGGCGCCGTGCCGCGCACTTCGGCGGAGGCGCTCAACAACGCCACCTTGCCTTTCGTCATGCAGCTCGCCGACATGGGCTGGGAGGCGGCGCTGAAGGCGGACCCGCATCTCGCCGCCGGGCTCAACGTGCATGCCGGCCAGATCACCCACGCGGCGGTGCACGAGGCGCTGCCCGACCTGCCCTACCGGCCGCTCCGGGAAGTCCTGGCGGCCTGAGGGGACGAATCCTGATCGAGGAGAAAGGCGATGGCCGAAGCCTCCGTCCCCGAGAAGGCGCGTGCCGTCATCATCGGTGGGGGGGTCATCGGCTGCTCGCTCGCCTATCACCTCGCCCATCTCGGCTGGCGCGACATCGTTCTTCTGGAGCGGCGCCAGCTCACCTGCGGCACCACCTGGCACGCAGCCGGCCTGATCGCGCAGCTGCGCGCCACGCAGAACATGACGCGCCTCGCCCGCTACTCGCAGGAGCTCTACGGCGCCCTGGAGGCCGAAACGGGCCTTTCCACCGGCTTCCGGCGCAACGGCTCCGTCACCGTGGCGCTCGGCGCGGAGCGGCTTGAGGAGCTTCGCCGCCAGGCCTCCATGGCTCGCTCCTTCGGCGTGGAGGTGGAGGAGATCGGCATCGATGAGGTGAAGGCCCGCCTGCCGCAGCTTTCCGATGAGGGCGTCACCGGCGGCGTCTATCTGCCGAAGGACGGGCATGGCGATCCGGCCAACATCGCCCAGGCCCTCGCCAGGGGCGCCCGCCAGCTCGGCGCGCGCATCCTGGAAGGCGTCAAGGTCACCGGCATCGACGTGAGGGACGGAAGGGTCCGCGGCGTCTCCTGGGAAAGGGACGGCGAGGCCGGCACGATCGAGTCCGAGACAGTCGCCAACTGCGCCGGCATGTGGGCGCGTGAGGTCGGCCGGATGGCCGGCACGGCCGTGCCGCTGCAGGCCTGCGAGCATTTCTACGTCGTCACCGACGCCATACCCGGCCTGCCGCGCGACATGCCGGTGCTGCGCGTGCCGGACGAATGCGCCTACTACAAGGAGGATGCCGGCAAGCTCCTCGTCGGCTTCTTCGAGCCGGTGGCAAGGCCCTGGGCGCTGGGCGGCATTCCGGAAGATTTCAGCTTCGACCAGTTGCCGCCGGATCTCGACCATCTCTCGCCCATGCTGGAGATGGCGGTGGAGCGCTTCCCGGCGCTCGGCGAGGTCGGCATCCACACCTTCTTCGACGGGCCGGAGAGCTTTACACCCGACGACCGCTACCTCCTCGGCGAGACGCCGGAGGTGGCGGGGCTCTATGTCGCCGCCGGCTTCAACTCGGTCGGCATCCAGTCGGCCGGCGGGGCGGGCAAGGCGCTTGCCGAATGGATGGAGGCGGGCGAGCCGCCCTTCGACCTTTCCGATGTCGATATCCGCCGCATGCAGCCCTTCCAGAACACCCGCGCTTATCTCGCCGCCCGTGTCTCCGAAACGCTCGGCCTCCTTTATGCCGACCATTTCCCCTACCGGCAGTTTGAGACCGCGCGCGGCATCCGCCGCTCCCCCCTGCACGACCGGCTGGAAAAACTCGGCGCCTGCTTCGGCGAGACGGCCGGCTGGGAGCGCGCCAACTGGTTCCTGCCGGAAGAAGCGCGGCGGGCCGGCGAGACGGCCGAATATCGCTATTCCTGGGGCCGGCAGAACTGGTTCGCCCATTCGGCCGGCGAGCACCTTGCAGTGCGCGAGGCCGTCGGCCTCTTCGACATGTCCTCCTTTGCCAAATACCGGGTGGAGGGCCCGGACGCGGAGGACGTGCTGCAGAAGATCTGCGCCGGCGACGTCGCGGTCGAGCCCGGCCGCATCGTCTATACGCAATGGCTGAACGCGCGCGGCGGCATCGAGGCGGACGTCACCGTCACGCGGCTGTCGGAGACCGCCTTCATCGTCGTCTCCGGCGCGGCGATGGCCGGCCGCGACATGGCATGGCTCCGCCGCAACATCCCGCAGGAGGCGCGCTGCGTCGCCACCGACGTGACGAGCGCGGAGGCCTGCATCACCGTCATGGGCCCGCAGGCGCGCGACCTCCTCGCCCCGGTCCTCGATACCGACCTCTCCAACGAGGCGTTCCCCTTCGGCACCATGCGCGAGACCGCGATCGGCATGGCCCTGGGGCGCGCCCACCGCGTCTCCTATGTCGGCGAACTCGGCTGGGAGCTCTATCTGCCGAGCGAGATGGCGCGCCACGCCTTCGAGGCGATCCTGGCGGCGGGCGAAGGCAGCGGGCTTCGCCTCTGCGGCATGCACGCCCTCGATTCCTGCCGCATGGAAAAAGCCTTTCGGCATTTCGGCCACGACATCACCGACGAGGACCATGTGCTGGAAGCCGGTCTCGGCTTTGCCGTGAAGGCGGGTAAGCCCGAAGGCCGCTATGGCCCCTTCATCGGTCGCGATGCGGTGCTGGCGAAGAAGGAGGCGGGGCTTTCGAAGCGCCTCCTCCAGTTCCGCCTGAAGGATCCTGGCCCGCTCCTCTTCCACACCGAGCCCGTCTGGCGCGACGGCAGGCTCGCCGGCTATCTCACCTCCGGCAATTACGGCCATCATCTCGGCGCCGCGATCGGCCTCGGCTATGTCGCCTGCGATCCGGCCGAGAAGGCGGCGGATGTGCTCGCCTCGACCTACGAGATCGAGGTGGCCGGGCTCCGCGTGCCGGCCGAGGCGAGCCTGAAGCCGCTTTACGATCCGAAAAGCGAGCGGATGCGCGCCTGAGCGACTTATACTTGTCCTTGCTCTCCGCTATGCTCGCAAGACGCTAGCGGGGGGCCGCCATGCCGAAGAACATCGTCATCCTCTTCGACGGCACGTCGAACGAGATCGCCGCCGACCGCACCAACATCCTTCGCCTTTACGGCTGCCTGGAGAAGAGCGAGCAGCAGCTCGTCTGGTACGATCCCGGCGTCGGCACCTTCGGCGCGGAGAACGCCTGGCTGCGCTTCTGGCGCAAGGCGGTCGAGATCTGGGGCATGGCGACCGGCTGGGGCCTCGATGAGAATGTCAAGGAAGCCTACCGCTTCATTGTCGAGAACTACGAGAGCGGCAAGCGGCCGGGCGGCGACGACGGCGAACGCGACCGGATCTACATTTTCGGGTTCAGCCGCGGCGCCTATTCGGCCCGCGTGCTCGCCGGCTTCATCCACGCGGTGGGACTTCTGGAGCGGCGCAATCTCAACCTCCTCGCCTATGCCTACCGGGCCTACAAGCGCATCGGCGAGAACGACGAGGACAGTTTCGCGGAAGTGCGACTTTACGAGCGGACCCTTGATCCCGATCGCCCGCCGATCCGTCTTCTCGGCCTCTTCGATACGGTGGCCTCGGTCATCGAGAGCGGCCGCTACGGGCCGCGCCTGCGCTCGCACGCCTTCACCAAAAAGAACTGGAGCGTGGAGGCCGTGCGCCATGCCGTGGCGATCGACGAGCGGCGCACGATGTTCCGCCCCAAGCTCTGGCCGGAGGGAGGCGAATACTGGGGCAATCCGTTCAACAGGTCGGCGGCGGTGCCGCAGGATGCGCGGGAGGTCTGGTTCGCGGGCGTCCACGGCGATGTCGGCGGCGGCTATCCGGAGACCGAAAGCGGCCTCATCAAGATCCCGCTGAAATGGATGATCGACGAGACGGGCGACATGGGGCTCTCTTACGTGACCCGCTCGGTGAACCTTCTCGTCTACGGTCAGAACACGCAGAAATACGTGCCGCCCGATCCGCTCGGCAGGCGGCATGAATCCATGAACTGGGCCTGGTCGATCCTGGAATTCCTGCCGCGCCGCACGCCCTCCGATTCCACGCGCCCGAGCTTCCTCGGCTGGTCGATCCCATATTTCGAGCGGCGCGCCGTGCCCGAGGGCGCGCGCATCCACCGCTCCGTGCTGCAGCGGATGGAAAAGCTCGGCGAGAAGCACCCGAACCTGCCGCAGAGCTATGTCGTGGAGGAGTAAGGGCCTCTTCGGTGCCGGGGCGGTTCGCGATTTTCCGCCGCCTTCGCTATAGCCGGGGCATGACCTATTCGATCCTCGCCCGCGATCCGGCGACGGGCGCGCTCGGCATCGCCGTCCAGTCGAAGTTCCCGGGCGTTTCCGGCCTCATCTGCCACGGGCGCGCGGGCGTCGGCGTCATCGCCACGCAGGCTTTTTCGAACCCGGATCACGGCGGCCGCGGGCTCGATCTTCTCGCCCTCAAGGTGCCGCCCGCCACGGTTCTGGAGCTGCTTCTCGCCGGGGACGACAACGAAGGAGAGCGGCAGATCGCCATCCTCGCCGCCGACGGCAGCCGGGCGCAGCATACCGGTGCCGAGGTGCTTTCCTGGGACGGGGAGGCCGGAATGGCGGCGAGCGAAAATGCGCTCGCCCATGGCAATTCGCTGGCCTCCCGCAAGGTGCCGGAGGCGATGGTCGAAGCCTTCGAGGCGGGCAAGGGCGATTTCGCGGCACGCCTCATTGCGGCGCTTGAGGCGGGAGAGGAGGCGGGCGGCGAGCTTCGCGGCGTGCAATCGGCGGGGCTGCAGGTGTTCGAGGCCGGCGCCGGCTATGGCGGCAGGCAGGAAAAATCCGTCGACATCTCCATTTACGATCATGAAGACCCGATCGGCGAGCTCGCCCGCTGTTACCGGCTCCACCGTCTGTCCTACTTCCCCTCGAAGAAGGAGAACCTTGTTCCGATCGACGAGGCGACGGATGCTTATCTCACGGCGGTTCTGACGGGCGAGGGCTACCTGAAGGGCGCGCCGCCCGCCGGCTGGGGCGCCGAGAAGATCAAGGCCATGGCCCGTTTCATGGGCGTGGAAAACTACGACAACCGCATCCGCGGAGATGCCATGATCGACACCGAGGTGCTGGCCGATATCCGCACGCGCAAGGGCGGATAGGCCGAGAGGTGACAGAGGCGAGGCTGCGGCCTCGTCCGGGCGGTGTCCTGCCGCCCCGCCCGCCACGTCCAGGAAGGAGAAATGCATGGAGATCACCCGCAATGCCGCCAAACCTTCGGCGAAAGGGCCGGAGGAGTATTTCAGCGGATCGGTGCGCCTCGATACGCCCTTCAGGGCGCCGGAGCCGGCGCGGGTCGGCGGTGCCATCGTCACCTTCGAGCCGGGCGCTCGCACCGCCTGGCATACCCATCCGCTCGGCCAGACGCTGATCGTCACCGCCGGTCTCGGCTGGGCGCAGCGCGAGGGCGGCCCGAAGGAGGAGATCAGGCCGGGCGACGTCGTCTGGTTCTCTCCCGGCGAGAAGCATTGGCACGGCGCCACCGAGGCGAGCGCCATGACCCATATCGCCATCGCCGAGGTCGAGAACGGCTCGCCCGTCACCTGGCTGGAGAAGGTATCCGACGCCGATTATCTCGGCTGACCGGACGAGCCGGCAGAACAAGGAATCCCAACATGAAAAAGAGAACGCTCGGTAACGGCCTTGAAGTCTCCGCCCTCGGCTGTGGCTGCATGGGTCTCAGCTTCGGCCTCGGCCAGGGCCTCGAGCCCGAAGAGGGCGTTGCGTTCCTGCGCGGAGCGCATGAGCGGGGCGTCACCTTCTTCGACACGGCCGAGGCCTACGGCCCGTTCGTGAACGAGAAGCTCCTCGGCGAGGCGTTCGAGCCTGTTCGCGACGAGGTCGTTATCGCCACGAAGTTCGGCTTCGAGGATGGCAATGCCGCCAAGGGGGTGGATTCGCGGCCCGAGCGCATCCGGCAGGTCTGCGAGGAATCCCTTGCGCGCCTCCGGACCGACCGGATCGACATCTTCTACCAGCATCGGGTCGATCCATCCGTGCCGATCGAGGAGGTCGCCGGCACGGTGAAGGAGCTGATCGAGGAAGGGAAGGTCCTCCATTTCGGCCTGTCGGAGGCCGGCACCGGCACCATTCGCAGGGCCCATGCCGTTCAGCCCGTGACCGCGCTGCAGAGCGAATATTCGCTGTGGTGGCGCGAGCCGGAGGAAGAGATTTTTCCGACGCTGGAGGAACTCGGCATCGGCTTCGTTCCCTTCAGCCCGCTCGGCAGGGGCTTCCTCACGGGCGCGATCGATGAAAAGACGGAGTTCGGCAAGGCGGATTTCCGTCACAACGTGCCGCGCTTCACCGAAGAGAACCGCCGGGCGAACCGCGGGCTGATCGACGCGATTGGTGCGATCGCCGACGCCAAGGGCGTCACCCGCGCGCAGATCGCGCTCGCCTGGCTTTTGGCGCAAAAGCCCTTCATCGTGCCGATCCCCGGCACCAAGAAGCTTCATCGGCTGGAAGAAAATCTGGGTGCCGTCGAGGTTGAAATGACCGAGGCGGATGTTCAAAGGATCGACGAGGCGCTGGCCGCGATCGAAATCGCCGGCGCCCGCTACAACGAAGCCCAGCTGTCGAGGATCGACCGCTGAACCGCTAAACTCTGGCCCTCCGGCACGGCCCGCTCTGGCGCAAGAATTTGCGCCAAGGGCGGTCCTAAGCTCCGGCAGAAGGTTCCACCAAAAGGATCAGGCAGATGTCGATGCTCGCCGAGCCGCTGCAGAAGTTCGCCACCAACTCGCTCGCCGAGCACTGGATGCCGTTCACGGCCAACCGTGACTTCCAGAATTCGCCGCGCCTCGTCGTCAAGAGCGAGGGCATGTATCTGTGGGATCACAAGGGCGGCAAGATCGTCGACGGCTCATCGAGCCTGTTCAACGTGGCGGCCGGCCACGGCCGGCGCGAGATCGCCGATGCCGTGCATGCCCAGATGCTGCAGAACGATTATTCGCCGCATTTCCAGCTCGGCCATCCCGGCTCCTTCGCGCTCGCCAACAAGCTGACGCGTATCCTCCCGGACGGCTTCAACCATGTCTTCTTCGTCAATTCCGGCTCGGAGGCGATCGACACGGCGCTGAAGATGGTGATGGCCTATCACCGCGCCCGCGGCGACGGCCAGCGCCTGCGCTTCGTCACCCGCGAGCGCGCCTATCACGGCGTCAATATCGGCGGCGTGTCGCTGTCGGGCATGGTGAAGAACCGTGAGACCTTTCCGGGCGTCATCCCCAATGTCGTCGCCATGCGCCACACCTGGGACGCCGACGCACCCTTCACCCGCGGCCAGCCGGAGAAGGGCGCGGAGCTTGCCGACGACCTGCAGCGCTTCTGCGACATGTATGGCGGCTCGACCATCGCTGCCGTCTTCGTGGAGCCGATCGCCGGCTCGACGGGCACGCTGGTGCCGCCGAAGGGCTACCTGGAGCGGCTGAGGGAGATCTGCGATGCCAACGGCATCCTTCTGGTTTTCGACGAGGTCATCACCGGCTTCGGCCGCCTCGGAACGCCCTTCGCCGCCCAGCGCTTCGGCGTGAAGCCGGACCTGATGACCATGGCCAAGGCCCTTACCAACGGCTCGATCCCGATGGGCGCCGTGGCGGCCCGCGAGGAGGTCTATTCGGCCATCATCGAGGCCTCGCCCGAGAACGCCATCGAGTTCTTCCACGGCTACACCTATTCGGCCCATCCGGTCGCCTGTGCGGCGGGACTGGCGACCCTCGACATCTATGAGCGCGAGGGTCTCTTCGAGCGCGCCGCCGAACTCGAGACCTATTTCCTCGACGCCATCTATGGGCTGAAGGATCTCGACATCGTCCGCGATATCCGCGGCCTCGGCCTGATGGCGGGCGTGGAGGTGCATCCCTCCGGCGCGCCGGGCACGCGCGGCACGGAGCTGCAGAAGAAGCTCTTCTGGAACGGCTGCCACGTGAAGTTCACCGGCGACACCGCCATCGTCGCCCCGGCCCTCGTCGCCGAGAAGAGCCATGTCGACGAGATCGTCGACGTCATCCGCAGGACGCTGAAGGAAATCTGAGCCCGGCGCCCCGGCAGTTTCCGGGGCGAAGCGGAAGAGCAGACAGAGGGCCGGACGGCATTGCCGTCCGGCCCTTATCGGATCAGCGCCAGGCTGAGCCACGGCACCAGCAGGATGACGAGGAGGGCAGCGACCAGCACCACCAGGAACGGGATGACCCGGCGCGCCAGCGTCTCCAGCTTCACGCCCGACAGGCCGGAGGCGACGAAAAGGTTGACCCCGAGCGGCGGCGTCAGGAAGCCGACCTCGCTGGTGACCACCAGGATGATGCCGAAATGGATCGGGTCGATCCCGAGCTTCTTCACCAGAGGCAGCAGGATCGGCGTCAGGATGATGATCGTCGACAGGGTCTCCATGAAGGTGCCGAGCACCAGCAGCATCGCCGAGATCAACAGGAGCATCGTCACCGGATTGTCGGTGATCGCCAGCAGCGCCGCCGCCAGCGATTGCGGCACCTGGTTCAGCGCCATGAACTGGCCGAAGAAGATGGCGGTGCCCATGATGAGGATCAGCCCGCCGCAGATGGCGCTCGTCTCCGACAGCGACGCCCAGATCTGTCGCAGGCCGATGCTGCGCTTCACCAGAATGCCGACGAGCAGCGCATAGAGCACGGCGACGACGGCGGCCTCCACCGGCGTGAAGATGCCGAGATAGATGCCGCCGAGAACGACGGCCGGGGCGAGCAGCGAGGGGATGCCGGTGAAAATGGCGCGCCACAGGCTCCTGGCGTCGAAGCCTTCTTCCTGGCCGCGATAGCCGCGCAGGGCCGAGATGCCGACGGCCGTCGCCATCAGGGCGAGCCCGATGAGCAGGCCCGGCAGGAGGCCGGCGATGAACAGGTCGCCGATGGAGACACCGGCCAGCACGCCGTAGATGATCATCGGGTTGCTGGGCGGAATGAGGATGCCGAGCGTGCCGCCCGCCGAGGCGACGGCCGCGGCAAAGCCCCGGTCGTAGCCCTGGGCGGCCATGGCCGGGATGAGGAGCCCGCCGATCGCCGCCACCGTTCCGGGGCCGGAGCCCGAGATGGCGGCGAAGAACATGCACGAAAGGATGGTGACGACGGCGAGCCCGCCGGGCGCGCGCCCGACGGCGATGCGCATGACGCGGACGATGTCCTCGGTGATGCCGGCGCGCGTCATGATCGAGCCGGCCAGCACGAAGCAGGGGATGGCGATCAGCGGAAACTTGTCGACGCCGGAAAAGAGGCTGTGCGCCAGCGTCGCCAGCGGGATCGGCGACAGCAGGAAATCGGTCATCGCCGCGACGCCGAGCGCGGCGAAGATCGGCACGCCGATCAGAAGGCTGACGATGAGGGTGACGCCGATCAGCATGGGATGCCCTAGCCCTCGCCCGAGCGTGCTGCGACCGCCGAACTCGCCGGGTCGTCCCAGCGGCCGAGCCGCTGCAGGATGCGCGCGATCATCATCAGATGCGCGAGCGGGATCACGAGGTAGATCCAGGAGAGCGGCAGGAGCAGCGAGGTGGAGTAGACCGGGTATTGCAGCATGCGCCAGAACAGGAGCACTCCCGAGACGACGACGATCGCGTTGAAGGCGATCCAGACGAGGTCGGCGGCGACCTTGGTCGCGCGGCTGGCCGCCCGCGGCAGCATTTCCACGAAGGCCGTGACGCGCACATGCGTGCCGGCGCGCGCGGCGAGGCTGGCGGAGATGTAGACGAACCAGATGAAGAGGAAGCGCGAGACCTCCTCGCTCCACGACAGGCCGAGTTCCAGCCCGTAGCGGAAGAAGACCTGCAGCGCGAGCACGACGACGAGGCCGGCCAGGCACAGATTGGAAATCCACAGCTCGGCCTGCTCAAGCAGACGGGCGGCTTTCATGAACGCGGCCTCCTCCCGGTTGCGGCCGGCGGCGGCTGAGAGCCGCCGGCCATTGCCAAAGAACCGTTCAGTTCGCCATCTCGCCCGTTTCCTTGTAGTGCAGCGTCGTGTCGACCCAGTCCTTGCCGCCGCCCACGAGCGAATAGAGTTCCGGCCAGATCGCCTGGGCCTTCTTCTTCCACTCGTCGGCGTCCTTCAGCTCGCAGAAGGTCGTGCCGTGCTCGGAGATCAGGTTATTCTTCAGCGTCTCCTGGTCGTTCTTGACCCAGTTGTAGTGCCAGACGTCGTTCTCGTCGGCGATCTTCATGATGAGGTCGCGGTCTTCCTGCGAGAGGCTGTCGAGCCACGGCTTGTTGACGATCAGCAGCGCCGCCTGGGGCAGGTAGTGCGTGTCGATGACGTAGTTGATGTGCTCGTAGTAGCCCATGCGCGGAATCACATCGAGCGGGCTGTCGAAGGCGTCGACCACGCCCTGCTGGATGGCGCCGAAGGTCTCGGACCAGGCGATCGGGTAGGTCGAGACGCCCCATGCGGCCCACATCTTTTCCATCACCGGGTTCTTCGGGATGCGGATCTTCAGGCCCTGAAGATCGCCGAGCGTCTCCACGCAGGTGTTGCGGGTGAAGAGCTTGCGGAAGCTGTTGGTGTAGCCGCCGATGATCTGCACCGAGCCGGATTCGGCGAGTACGCGCTTGTTGAGCTCGTCGCGGTAGGGGCCCGGCCGCAACAGGCCGCCATCGCCGACCAGCTCCTCCATGCTGGAGTTGAGGTAGGGCAGCACCAGGACGTTGAGCGAGGGGGCGAGCTGGGCGACGTTGTTGGAGGTGATGGCGCCCATCTGCAGGGTGCCGAGCTGCACCTGCTGGGCCATCTCCTGCTCGCTGCCCATGACGCCGCCGTCGAGGACCTCGACCTTGATCCGGCCGTCCGAGGCCTTCTCCATCTTGTCGGCAAAGCCGTGGGCGTAGACGCCGTAGGCCTGTTCGGGGGCGCAGCACTGGCCGATCCTGATGGTCACGTCGGCGGCTTTTGCGGGTGCCGGCGCCAGGGTGTAGCCGAGCGCCAGGAGAGCCAGGGCGGCGAGCCCTCTCCTTGCGGCATGAAGGTTCCTTGCCAGGGTCATCGTCGTTCCTCCGTCGCGGATTATTGTTGGTGTGCCGGCGTCGTCAGCCGGCGAATTGCGGCTCGGGCAGTCCGCGTGCGCCCGTGCCGGAAATGGCGAAGAGAGCGCCGGCCAGAGGCTCCGTTTCCGGGCCGTCGGCGAGGCATGTGGCGCTCGTCACGAATAGGATGTCGAGGTCGGGCCCGCCGAAGGCGCACATGGTCGGGTGCGTGACGGGCAGCGCGATCTTTTCCAGGAGCCGGCCATCGGGGGCAAAGCAGCCCACGGCTCCGCCGAAGACGAGAGCGCACCAGTAATTGCCTTCCGCGTCGACCGTGGCGCCGTCGGCCCGGCCGATGCCGGCGCCGGCAAAGTCGATGAAGACGCGCCGGTTGGAGATCGTGCCGGCGGCAAGGTCGAAGTCGAAGGCGTAGACCACCTCGCGGCGGGAATCGGCGAAATACATGCGCGCGTCATCCGGGCTGAAGGCGATGCCGTTGGAGACGACGACACCGCCGAAAAGCCGCTCCAGGCGGAGATCGGCGCCGAGGCGATAGAGCGAGCCGGTCGGTCCGGCGAAGGTCTCGTTCATGGAACCGCACCAGTAGCGTCCGGCGCGGTCGCATTTGCCGTCGTTCAGGCGGTTGCCCGGCATGGCGGCCTCGACCGGCATGAGGAGCTGCAGCGCGCCGCTGACAGGGTCGAGCGCGGCGAAGCCTTGCTTGGTGGCGGCGATCAGCCCGCCTGCGCGGCGAAGGCCGATCGAGCCGATGCGCGTTTCAAGATCGAGGCGGCTCTCTTCGCCGCTGTCGAGGTCGAGGCCGTGCACGCTCTGGCCGAGGCAGTCGATCCAAAGAAGCCGCCCCTCGCGGTGGTCCCAGAGCGGGCACTCGCCGAGGATGTGCGCCCGTTCCACCACGACGTCGACGCAGCTCATGCCGCCGTTTCCAGGCGCGCGCGGTGGCGCTCGATGGTGCGGCGGACGCCTTCCTCGAGCGGGACATGCCGCCAGGTGCCGATCAGCGCCCTCAGGGGCGCGTCGTCGAGCGGCACGTCGGGGGAGGGCCGGTGTCTGTCGGCCCGGTCGACCTGTGCACCCGGCTCGACGGCGCGGATTGCGGCGAGCAGATCGTCGACCGTTTCCTGCTCCACGGTGATGTCGGAGACGATCGGCCCATCGGGACGGGCCGCCAGGCAGCGCAGCATCACCTCCACGACCTCTTCCACATACTGGAAGCACATGCTGCTGGCGTAGGGGATGGTGTAGCGTCGGCCCTCCGCCGCGGCCCGGATCGCTTCCGAGATCGCCGCGGTTTCCCCGGCGGCGCGGCCGAGGCCGTAGACGACGTTCGGTCTGAGGCCGATCGTGGCAAGGCCGTGATCGAGGAAATAGACCTTGGAGATGTCCTCCACGGCGCGCTTGGTCACGCCGTAGACATTGGCCGGCGCGTTGAGAGGGCCGCGCGGATGGGAAGCCGCGGAGCTGGTATAGAGCACCGTCTCGGCGCCGTTCCGGCGCGCCGCCTCCAGCACGTTGACATGGCCGATGACGTTGACGGCGACGCCGCGCGCCGGATCCTCGCGGCAGGGCGGGATCGTCAGCGCCGCCAGATGCACGACGGCGCGTGCGCCCGCCCGGGCGACGGCCTTCTCCACCTGCGCGGCGTCCGTCACGTCCGCGACCGCCCATGCGACTTCGCCGGCTCGTTCCTGGCCGGCAAGGTCGAGGAGAAGCCGCCGGTCCTCCACGATGTCGAGCGCATGCACCGTTTCCCCCCGCTCCAGGAGGGCGGCGATCAGCCATGCCCCGAGGAAGCCGGTCGCGCCGGTGACGAGGACCGGGCCGAGGCTCTGCGTGTCGTGCGCGCCTTCCATCCTCAGGCCACCATTGCCTGGCCGCCATTGACGTCCAGCATCACGCCGGTGACGAAACCGGCCTCCTCGGCCGCGAGGAAACACACGGCGGCGGCGACGTCTTCCACACGCCCGTGGCGGCCGACGGGAATGCCGGCGAGCATCTCCTTGCGCTCTTCCGGCGTCTTGCGCTCGGAGAGAAGCCGGTCGACCCGCTCCGTCAGGATGGCGCCCGGGCAGACGGCGTTGCAGGTGATGCCGTGGCGGCCGTATTCCTGCGCCCATTGCAGGGTGAGCGCCTGCACGGCCCCCTTGGAGGCGGCGTAGTTGGCGCCGGCGAAGAAGGAGCCGAAGCGCCCGGCCTTGGAGCCCATATTGACGATGCGACCGTAGCCCCGCTCCATCATGCCGGGCAGGACGAGGCGGGCGGTGCGGCGGGCGGCGTCGAGGTTGAGGCCCATGACCCGGGCCCAGTCCTCCTCGCTCTCTTCCAGGAAGGCCTGCGGGGTGTGCAGCGAGCCGCCGGCGTTGTTGACCAGGATGTCGAGTGGACCGAAAGCGGCGCGGGTCTCTTTGAAGGCGGCCTCGATGGCGCCGGCATCGAGAAGGTCGGTCGCGATCCAGTGCAGCCGCTCGGGGTCCGTTTCGGCGCGGCAGGAATCGAGCGCCTCCGCGTCGTTGTCCCAGATGACGACGCGCGCGCCTTCATGGGCGAGCCGGCTGGCGACCTCGCGTCCGAGGCCCTTGGCGCCTGCCGTGACCAGCGCGGCCTTTCCCTCGAACCGCCGACATTTTTCTTTCGGCATCTCCGGTCCGAGCTCTTCCTCCCGATTTTCGATTTGCATCTTTCTTCGAGGCTCATAAAATGGAACATAAATCCAATCAGCGGAACTACTCCGCGTCAAGGCTTAATAAGGGAGGAACTCAGATGAAACCCAGCAGGACGATGTCCGCCGCTCTGGCGGCCGCCGTAATCTCGCTCGCGGGCCTTTCGGCTCCGGCGCAGGCCTTTCCGGACCGGCCCGTCACCATCGTCGTGCCCTTTGCGGCCGGCGGCGGCACCGACATCACGACGCGCACCATGCAGCAGCCGATGGCAAAGGCGCTGGGCGGCGAGATCGTGGTGAAGAACACGGCCGGCGCCGGCGGCACGATCGGTGTCGCCGAGGCGGGACGGGCCAAGCCCGACGGCTACACGCTTGGCATGGCCCCGGTCGGCCCGCTGACCACGCAGCCGCATCTGCGCAAGCTGCCCTACGACGTCGATTCCTTCGAATATGTCTGTCTCGCCTATTCGGCGCCGACATCGATCGCGGTGCGCAAGGATTCGCCCTTCAAGACGCTCGACGACCTCATCGCCTACGGCAAGGAGAACCCGGGCAAGCTGACCTTCGCCGTGCAGGCGATCGGCTCCATACCCCACATTGCGGGCCTCGCGCTTGCCGAGGAAGCCGGGATCGAGATGACCTACCTGCCGGTGAACGGCGACGGGCCGGCTCTGAAGGCCCTCCTCGACGGCACGGCGGACATCTTCGTGCCGCACATCTCGTTCCTCTCCAGCAACCGCGACCAGATCAAGTCGCTGGCGATCCTGCAGGGCGAGCGGCTGGAGGGCATGCCCGACCTCGCCACCGCCAAGGAGCAGGGCTTCGATCTCGATTTCCCCATCTGGGGCGGTCTCGTCGCGCCCAAGGGCACCCCTGCCGAGACGGTAGCCCAGCTCGACGATGCCTGCCACCAGGCGATCGAATCGGAACCCTTCCAGGCGCACATGAACAAGCTCGGCCAGCCCGTCGCCTATATGGACGCCAAGGAATTCGGCGCCTTCGTCCATCAGCGCTACGAGCAGAACAGGCAGCTGCTGAAAGAGGCCGGCTTCGAGCCGAAATAGGCCTTTTCCATCCTCATCGCCCGGCCGTATCCCCGGCCGGGCAGGCGGCGCATCAGGGCCGGGCCGCGCATAAGGTTGGGCAGTAACGGGAGGCTGCGCGCATGAGCAAGCTTTCGGGCCGCATAGGCCCGCTTCTGATGACCGCTTTCTTCATCGGCGCGGCCGTCGTTCTCTTCACGGAATCGTTTCGGGAAGAGTACCAGCTCAGCCTGATGAGCCACGCCATGGGGCCGACCTTCTTTCCGCGGATCGTCCTCGGAGCGATGGTCGCGCTGGGTATCCTCGTCGCGGTGGAGAGCCTTCGCGGCAGCGCTGAAAAGGTCGATGTCTCCACGGCCGGCCGGGTTGTGGGCATCATCCTCGTCACGGTGCTTTACGGCGCCGGGATCGGCCTCATCGGCTTTCTCTTCTCAAGCTTTCTCTTCGTTCTCGCCGCCAGCCTGATGCTCGGCTACCGGCGCATCGTCGTCGTCCTGCCGGTCGCCGCGTTCTACTCGGTCGCGGTCTGGTACCTCTTCCAGGAGGTGCTCCTGATCATCCTTCCGGGCTCTCCCTGGTTCAATTCATTCTAGCGGGTAGCAGATGGACCTCATCCTGAGCGGGCTGGCCGACGCGCTGACGCCGTTGAGCCTTCTTGCCATCGTCGCCGGCACGATCGTCGGCGTTATCGTCGGCGTGCTGCCGGGCCTCGGCTCCGTCGTGGGCGTCACCATGGTGCTGCCCTTCACCTTCACCATGCCGCAGGTGCCCGCGATCGCCCTGATGCTGGGCGTCTATTGCGGCTCGGTCTACGGCGGCTCGATCACGGCGATCGTCCTCAACACGCCCGGCACGCCGCAGGCGGCCGCGACGGCACTCGACGGCTATCCGATGGCGGCGCGGGGCGAGGCGGATCTCGCCATTGGCTGGGTGACGGCCGCCTCCACCTTGGGAGGCCTGTTCTCCGTCCTCGTCCTCATTATCGCGGCGCCCTATCTGGCGGCCTTCTCGCTCAACTTCACGCCGATTGAATATTTCGCCCTCGGCATCTTCGCCCTCACCTGCATCGCCAACGTCTCGCGTGGCGCGATGGCCAAGGGGCTCCTTTCGGGCCTCGCCGGCCTCGCCGTCGCCACGGTCGGCACCGATCCCATCACCGGCGACCTGCGTTTCACCTTCGGCAGCTTCGAGATGTCGGCCGGCATCGAGCTGATCCCCGCCGTCGTCGGGCTCTTCGCCCTCGGGGAGATGTTCGTGCGGGCGAAAGAGCGCTGGCGGCCGGAGAACACGGCGACCTTTCGTGTCGGTTTCCGGCTGCCGCCGCTGCGGGACTGGAAGCCCCGGATCGGCGTGCTGCTGCGCTCCTCGCTCATCGGCTCCTTCGTCGGCGCCCTGCCCGGCACGGGCGCCGCCACCGCGGCCTTTCTCGCCTATTCGGAAGCGCGCCGGTCTTCTCCGCGCGGCGACAAGTTCGGCACAGGCGAGCCGGACGGGCTGATTGCCTGCGAAAGCGCCAACAATGCCGTCACCGGCAGCGCGCTCGTACCGACGCTCGCCCTCGGCATTCCCGGCGATCCGGTGACGGCGGTGATGCTCGGCGCGCTCATCATCCAGGGGGTTACGCCCGGCCCGCAGCTCTTCAACAACCATATCGAGCTCGTCTACGCGATCTTCATGGTGCTGGTGCTGGTGAACCTCGTGATGTTTGCCACCGGCGCGCTCGGCGCGCAGGCCTTCACCCGCGTCCTGCGCATCCCCGAGCCGCTCCTGATCGCCCTCGTCATCGTCATTGCGATGATCGGCGCCTATGGCGTGCGCGGCAACATGCTCGACATCTGGGTGGCCCTCGCGGCGGGGCTGGTGGGAGCCGGTATGCGCTTCACCGGCTTTCCCGTCGCGCCGATGGTCATCGGCATGGTTCTGGGGCCGATGATCGAACAGTCGCTGCGCCAGGGATTGCTCATCACCCGCGGCGATTTCCTCGCCTTCTTCGAGCGGCCGATCGCGCTTGCGCTGTTCGTCCTGACGCTTCTCTTTCTCGTCTGGCCGTTGCTGCGCGACATGAGGGCAAGGGCCCGCCGGCGCGCGCAGGAGGCCTCAGACGAGGCCTGAGAGGCGGGAATTGATCGTCTCGGCCGCTGCCAGAAGACGCGGGGCGAACTCCGCCATCAGTCGCTCGCGCGGCAGGCCCGAGGCGAGCCCGCCGAGGCTGAGCGTGTAGATCTCGCCCGTCGTCGGATCGCGCAGCACCGTTCCGATGGCGTTGTGCTCGGGACGCCAGCTGCCGATGGCATCGGCAAAACCCTGTCGCCGTGCCCGTTCGATGGCCTCCTCGACCGTCTTCTTCGCCTGCGGCCAGCCCGCCCCCTCGCGCGCGGCGAGGCGTTCCAGGAGACGCTCGCGCTCCCCTTCCTCGATGCCGGCGAGATAGGCTCTGCCCGGCGCGCTCCACAGCATCGGGATGCGCGCTCCGACCGTGAGGTTGAGGAGGATGGCGCTCGGCCGGCGGGCGAGCTCCACGAACATCATGTCGAGGTCGTCGCGAATGGAGATGGCAACGGCGCAGTCGCCGGTGGAGATCAGCTCCTCGATGAAGGGCCGGGCAAACTCGCCGAGGCCGGTGCGTCCGAGGGCGGCATAGCCGAGCGTCAGCACCTGGCTGGAGAGCGCATACTTGCCGACCTCCGGCACGAAGCGGAGATAGCCGAGCTCGGCGAGCGTGGCGGCAAGGCGCGAGACCGTGGCCTTCGGCAGCTCGGTGCGGCGGGCGATTTCCTGCGTGCCGATGACCCTGTCCTCGGCGCGAAAGCAGCGCAGGACCGCAAGGCCGCGCGCCAGCGTACCGACGGCGGGCGACTCGGCCGGCGTGTCGTCGGCATGCCCGGGCGCGGCGCCCTGGCGTGGGCGTCCTCTCGGGCGCGATGCGGTCTTCGAATCGGGCGCTGGCATGGCTTCCACTATAGCGCCGGCGGCGAGATTTCCCATGCGACGGGGCCGGCGCTCTCTTGCCAAAGGGGCGGTGAATGTTTCATTGAACAGAATTATGTTCCATTATTTTCCATGCGCAAGAGCATGGTGCTGAAGGGAGAGAAGCATGAAGACCAATGAGGCGGTGCTGAGCACCATGATCGAGGGCGGCATCACGCGCGGCTTCACCCTCCCTGGCCTCGGCATCACCTGGTCGCTGCGTGCCTTCGACGAGCGCCGCTCGGACTTCGAGGTCGTTCTGGCGCGCTCCGAGCAATGCGCGTCTGTGATGGCGCAGGTGACGGGCAAGCTGACCGGCCGCCCCGGCCTTCTGATGGCGCAGGGCCCCTTCTCCACCACCACCGGCGCCTTCGGCATCCTGGAGGCCTATTTCTCCGGCTCGCCCATGGTCATCCTCACCGACACCTCCTGCTACGACGGCTTCGCCCAGTACGGCGTCTACCAGACGATGACCGGCGATTACGGCGCGGCCGACGCCTTCGCCGTGATGAAGACCATGACCAAGTTCGCCACCTACGCCACCCAGCCGCAGGAAGCCGTCTACGGCATGCAGCTCGCCATGAAGCACGCGGCCGCGCCGCGCCAGGGTCCGGCCGCGGTCATCATGAAGTCCGACATCATCCAGAAGGAACTGCCCGAAAGCCCGCGGGCCCGTCTTTACCCGACCGGCGGCTATCTCGCCGCCTCGCCGACCCATGCGGACGCCGCCGCGGTTTCCCGCCTGGCAGAGCTGATCGCCAGGGCGGAGCGGCCGATCATCGTCGCCGGCAACGGCGTTTATATGAGCCGCTGCGGCCCGGCGCTACAGGCCTTCGCCGAGGCGAACGGCATCGGCGTCGCCTCCAGCTATCACGGCAAGGGCGTCATCGACGAAACCTCGCCCGTCGCCGTCGGCATGATCGGCACCTGGGGCACGAAGGCCTCCAACCGGGCGCTGCAGGCGGCCGATCTCGTCGTCATGCTCGGCTGCAGCATGGGGGCCGAATATACCCGCTTCCGCGATGCGGAGATGATCCGTCCGGGCGAGCAGACGCTGGTGCAGGTCGATATCGATGCGCGCAACGCCGGCTGGGTCTATCCGGTCGATCTCGCCATCACCGGCGATGCGGCCGAGGTGGTGGAGATGCTTTCCCGCGAGGCGATCGATTCGAGCGGGCGAGAAAAGCGCCTGGCCGGCCTCGCCGAGATCAAGGTGAAGAACGGCTACGGCGTCATCGAGACGATTCCCGCGCGGCCGGGAACCGTCCACTACGCCGACATCATGCGCGGCCTCGACGGCTTTCTCTCCCCGGGCGACCTCCTCACCATGGATGCCGGCACCAACCGCATCTGGGCGACGACGCGGCTTTGCCTGCGCACGCCGAACCAGCTCGTCGCGCCCGGCGGCCTCGGCGGCATGGGCTGGAGCACCCCGGCGGCGACGGCGGTGAAGATCAATCGTCCGGGCAACCGGGTGACCGGCGTCATTGGCGATGGCGGTTTCGTCATGACCATGGACGCCGTGGCGACGGCGGCCGAGAACAATCTCGACGTCGTCTACGTAGTGGCCAACAATGCCGGCCTCGGCATGGTGCGCGACAATCTCGGCAACCGGAAGATCGCCGTCGATTTCGGCGATCACGACTTCACCAAGGTGGCCGAGGGCCTCGGCGGCAAGGGCCTGACCGTGACGGAGCCCGACCAGGTTCGGGATGCGCTGGAGGAGGCGCACAGGATGGGTGGACCGGTGGTGGTCGACGTCAAGGTCGATCCGGCCGCCAGCCATCGCGACTGCTCGGACTACGACGCGCTGGAGCCGCTCGCCAGCTAGGCGATGCATGGCGAACCGGCAGGCGAGCAGGCACCGCCCCGCTGCCTGGCCGGTCTCACCCTCAGCGGAAGCGGGTCGGCGAGAACCGGGCTATGTCGATCTCGCACGCATCGCGCGAGACGAGCTGGGCCACCAGCCGGCTGGTTCTTGCCGAGCTGACGAGGCCGATATGCCCGTGCCCGAAGGCATGCACGATGTCGGGCGTGGCGGAGGCGTGGCCGATGGCGGGCAGGCCGTCCGGCAGGCTCGGCCGATGTCCCATCCAGGTGCGGACGCGTTCCGGGGCGAGCTTCCTCGGCAGGTCCGGGAACAGCGCCTGCAGACGCTCCAGGAGGATGGCGGTGCGGTTCCAGTTGGGCGGCGCCTTGAGGCCGCCGATCTCCACCTGGCCTGCGGCGCGCAGGCCGCCGAGCGTGCGGATGGCGACGAACTTGTGCTCGTTCGCCATGATCGGCAGGGCAGGGGCGACCTCCGGGTCGTCGATCTCGGCATGGTAGCCGCGCTCGCTCTCGAGCGGCAGGCGGTCCCCCGCGCGCGCCGCAAGCGGCCTGGAATGGATGCCGGCGCTGATCACGGCCGCGCTGCAGGCGATCGTGTCGCGGTCGGTCTTCACGGCGCGCAGCCGCCCGTTCTCGATCTCGAAGTCGCGCGCATGCGACGTGACGAGTTCGGCCCCGCGCGCCACGGCATGAGCGACGAGGCCGGCGACATAGCGGCCCGGAGCGCGGCAATGGCCGGCCTCCGGAACGAGGACGCCGAAGGAGAAGCTCCGGTCGAGATCCGGCTGGATGCGGCGCAGCGCCTCGCCCTCCAGTTCCTCCCAGCCGATGCCGAGCGAGCGGCGGATCTCCCAGCCGAGGCGCTCCTTCTCGAAGGCCTGCCGGGAGGAGTAGACATGCATCAGCCCCGATGTCGCGTCGATCAGGTCGGCGATGCCGGCCTCGGCGGCGACATCGGCGTGGAGTTGGGGCGCGCCGGCCGTCAGGCTGCGCAGGCTTGCCGCAATCCGGCGCATGCGCGCCTCGGTGCCGCCGGCCTTGATGAAGCGCAGCAGCCATGGCGCCGCCTGCGGCAGGTAGCCGGGCCGGATGGAAAGCGGCCCGCGCGGATCGGAGAGATAGCCGGGCACCTTTTTCCAGATGCCCGGCTCGCTCGTCGGAATGACGGAATGGGAGGAGAGCCAGCAGCCGTTGCCGTAGCTTGCGGCCTGCTCGCCGCCCGGATCTTCCGGCTCGACGATCGTGACCTTGTGACCGTGGCGCAGGAGCTCGATGGCGCTGAGCGCGCCGACGACACCGGCGCCGATGACGACCGTCCGTGACATGGAATTTGCTCCTCGTTCGGCCGGCGAGGCCGGAGACCGCATAGAACACAGGCTTGAATACAATTCGGTATATGATAGCTTTGGGCCTGTAAACAGCGCCGGGAATCCAAACCGGACCCCAAGGGATCTGCTCGTGACGGCGCCGAAACGGCAGTGATATGGACGCAGATGCCCGCATGAGAACGGAAGCCGGGCCGGCCATGGCAGCTTCCCATTTTCTTTATCTCGGCAGCGACGATCTGCGCGCGCTCGATCTTTCCGCCTGCGACATCGCCGACGCGATCGCGGCCGCCTTCGCGCTGCGCTCGCAGGGTGCGGTGGAACTGCCGCCGAAAAGCATCATCCGGCGCGCCGACGGGGCCGATTTTTTCGCCATGCCCGCCGCAGCATCGGGGCTGGCGGGCGGCCTGAAATGGCTGGCACACGGCAGCGAGAATGCGGCGCGCGGTCTTCCGGCCTATCTCGGCCTGATGATCCTGTGCGACGACGAAAGCGGCGAGCCGCGTGCGGTGCTCAGCGCGGCGGAGCTGACGACCCGGCGCACGGCCGCGACGAGCCTCCTGGCGGCCCGCCATCTGGCCAAACCGGATGCCGGAACGCTCGGCCTCGTCGGCTGCGGGGCCCAGGCCCGCGCCCATCTTGAGGCGTTTGCCGAGGCCTTCCCCTTGCAGCGCCTCGTGCTTTTCGGGCGCGGGGAGAAGAACATCGCCGCGCTGGCGAGGACGGCCGCCGCGATGGGCATCGAGGCGGAGGTGGCGACCACGGCCGACGAGGTGCTGGCCGCGAGCGACCTCCTCGTTTCCAGCGTCCCGGCCGTCGCCCCCTTCATCGACGCGGCGAAGCTTTCCCCGGGGAGCACCGCCTTCCTGGTGGATCACGGTGCCGCCTGGCTGGACGGGGGCCTTGCCGCCTTCGACCGTATGTTCACCGACGACGGCCCGTCCACGGCCCTGCGCGCCGAGGCGGAGCCGCACCTGGCCAGGATGGTCTTTGCAGGCGATTTCGCCGGGCTGGCCACCGGCGAGTTCGGGCGGGCGAATGGCGACGAGCGGCTCGGCTTTTGTTTTCCGGGCACGGCGCTCGCCGACCTCGCCGCGGCCGACCTTGCGGTGCGCCGGGCGAGGGAACGGGGGCTCGGGACCCGGCTTTGTCTATGAACGCGGGCCGATGCCACAGCCCGCTCGAACCGATTGATCTGGCCTTGCGCCTCAAGGCGCGTCAGAAAGAAAAGCAGGAGGAAACCAGCCTTTGACCACGAACGCGAAGGTCGCTAGCGCTTCGGACCGGGAGGAACGGAGGGCGAGGGGAGACGGCAAGGAAAGCATGGTCGAGCTCGCCTACCGGCGTATCCTCGCCATGATCAACGAATTCGAGATCCGGCCCGGCGAGCGCATCAACGAGGTTGAGGTCTCCCGCAAGCTTGGCGTCTCGCGCACGCCGCTGCGCGAGGCTCTGAACAGGCTCGCCATCGAAGGCTTCCTCACCACGCAGCCCTCCAGGGGCTTCTTCTGCAAGTCGCTCGATCCCAATGAGATCTTCCAGCTCTACCAGCTGCGCACGGTGCTCGAGGTTGCCGGCGTGCGCCTTGCCACGCAGAACGCGCGCGACGAGGATCTGCAGAATCTGAGGGCGTTTCTCGATTCCACCGCCGATCCGCGGCATGAACCGATCAGCGCCCTCGTCTCCTATGACGAGACCTTCCATGAATCGATCATGCGCATGTCCGGCAACATGGAGATCCTGCGCACCCTCAAGAACGTCAACGACCGCATCCGGCCGATCCGCTGGATCGATCTCAACCGGCGCGGCCGTCCGGCGACCCAGGAAGAGCATCGCCACATCCTGATGATGATCGTCGGCCGGGACGCCGATCGGGCGGCCCAGCTGATGAGCATGCATATCGAAAAGCGGCTCGACGAGATCGATACCTCCATCCGCCAGCTCTACGGGGACATCTTCGTCGGACAGGCGCTCGCGCGGTCCTGATCAGCCCATCCACTGGCTGACGGGGACGGCGGACTCCTCCAGCGGCTGGCTGTGGACATCGATCAGCGCCGGCCCGTCATGGGCGAGCGCCTCGCGGATGGCGGTCTCCACCTCGGCCGGGTTTTCCACCCGCCAGGACTTGATGCCGTAGGCCGCGCCGACGGCCGCGTGATCGGTGCGGTTGAAGTCCACCGAATAGTAGCGCTCCTGATAGCCGTCCTTCTGGCTCGCCTTGATCCAGCCGAAGGCGGAATTGGCGAAGACGACCATCTTCAGCGGGATGCGCATGCGCGTGATCGTCTCCAGCTCCCCGACGGTGAAGCCGAAGCTGCCGTCGCCCATCACCGAGACGACCGGCACGTCGGGGCGTCCGTACCAGGCGCCCATGCCGGCCGCCATGGCGTAGCCGAGCGCGCCGTGGGCGCGGTTGCTGATGAAGTGGCGGCCGGCGCGCGCAAAGCGATAATAGCCGGAAAAATACGGGCAGGGCGTGCCCGGATCGGCGACGATGATCGCCTCCTCCGGCAACTCTCTCTGCAGAGCCGCGATGACGCGTTCGGGCCGGATCGGCTTGTCGTCGGAGCGGGCGAGAAGATCGAAGTTCCGCCATTTCGCCTCACGCATCGCCGCGAGGCGCTCGACCAACTGCCGGTCCGGGTCGCGCTTGCCGATGCGGGCCGCGACGGCCGTGTTGAGGCTGGCAAGCACGAGCTTGGCATCGCCGACGAGGCCCGCATCGCAGCGGTAATTGGCACCGACCACCATCGGGTCGATGTCGATATGGACGATGGTGACGTCCCTGCTCGGCACGTTCCCGTGCTCGGTGGAGGTGGAGCCGGCGCGGCAGCCGATGAAGATGGCGCAGTCGGCCTCCGCCACGATCTCGCGCGTCGCATCGGTGCCGCCGTTGGCGCCGACCACGCCGACGGCGAGCGGATGGTTGTCGGAGATGACACCATGGCCCGAAACGGTGGAGGCCACCGGCGCGTTGAGCATGATCGCCAGTTCCTCAAGCTCGGCGGTTCCGCCGGACTGGATGCAGCCGCCGCCGCAGATCAGCACCGGGCGCTTGGCTGCGGCGATCAGATGGGCCGCCTGCTCGACCAGGGCCGGGTCGGGGGCCGTGCGGAAGGCCGGAAAACGGGCATGCTCCGGCAGGCTCCAGATGTCGGAGGCCTCCAGCGTCTGCTTCTGCAGGTCGTAAGGCAGGCCGATATGGGCCGCCCCCGGCTTGCCGGTCGTGGCGGCGCGGAAGGCTGTGCGGAAAATGCCGGGAATCTGTGTGACGTGATCGGCGACCGCATTCCACTTGGTCAGTGGCCGGAAAAGCGCCGTCTGGTCGAGTTCGGTCAGCGGATAGCGCCCGCGTGCCGTGACCGGAACGTCGGAGGTGATCGACACGACGGCCGAGGAGCTCTCGTTCGCTTCCACCACGCCGGGCAGGATGTGCGTCGCGCCGCCCCCGGAGGGGCCCTCGCAGACGCCGACCTTGCCGGTGACGCGGGCATAAGCGTCCGCCATGTAGCCGGCGGCGCGCTCGTCGCGGGTGAGGATGTGCTTCATGCCGTGATTGAGCCGGGCGAGCGCGTCGTAGAAGGGCAGGCTGGTATCGCCGCACAGGCCGAAGATGTGGGAGACGCCGTGCTGCTGCAGCATCAGGACCGAGGCCTCGGCTCCGGTCACTTTGTCGTTCTTGGCGGTGTCGTCTCCGGCGGAGACCGGGCTGAAGGAATTCACTCGTCAAACCTCTGGCGCTGAAGGGCGTAAAAACTGTATGCAGATTTGTATTCCGTGATGTGGAATGGGTCAAGCTGGCCGCACCGTCGCAGGCCATGATGCCAAAAAACCCTCTGAAATGAAGGGTTGACGCCTTTCCAAAATTGTTCAAGCATCTGCATACAGTTTGACATGACCCACGTCGCCCGGCCGCTCGCTCGGCCGCGGGCGCGGTCCGATGGAGACAGAAATGGACGAGATCGTCGGCGTTGCCCCGTGCGGGTCGCTGGGCAGCGGCTATCCTCCCGAGGCTCTCAAGGCCGCGCTGGACGAAGGCGCGCATTTCATCGGTCAGGATGCCGGCTCGACCGATATGGGCCCCTACTACCACGGCAGCGGCCAGGCCTTCCTGCCGCGCTCCACCTACAAGCACGACCTCGAAATCATGCTGACGCAGGCGATCGAGCGAAACATCCCGCTCATCGTCGGCTCGGTCTTTACCAGCGGCGCGCGTGACCAGCTCAAGATCGGCGCGGAGATCATCGAGGAGATCGCCCGCGAAAAGGGCTATTCCTTCAAGATGGCGCTCGTCGATGCCGAGCTCGACAAGAATGCCCTCAAGCGCCGCATCTCCGATCTCGGCGGTCTCGCCTCGCTCGGGCCGGAAAACGAGCTCGACGCCGATATCATCGACCGCTGCGGCCCGATTTGCGGCCAGATGGGCGTGGAACCCATCATCAAGGCGCTGGAGGCCGGCGCCGATGTGATCCTGTGCGGCCGCGCCTGCGACGACGCCGTCTTCGCCGCCATGCCGATCCTGAAAGGCTTCAACCGTGGCCTTGCCCTCCATATGGGCAAGATCCTCGAATGCGGCGGCATCTCGGCGGTTCCCTGCGATCTCGCCGAGCCGATGCTCGGCCGGCTCTCCAGGGATGCCTTCGACGTGCGTCCCGGCGCCGAGGCGTTCAAATGCACGCCGACTTCGGTCGCCGCCCATTCGCTCTACGAGCGCGGCGACCCCTGCATCCAGCCGGGCCCCGGCGGCACCAACGACCTGACCGACTGCACCTTCGAGCAGATCGATCCGCGCACCGTGCGCGTCGCCGGCAGCCGCTTCGTTCCCGACGAGCGCTACATGGTCAAGCTGGAGGGGGCCGAGTTCATCGGCTATCGCAGCATCGTCATGGTGGGCGTGCGCGATCCGATCATGATCGCCCAGTTCGACCATGTGCTCGAGGAGGCCCGCGCCCGCGCGCAGAAGCGCTTTCCCGTCTCTTCCGCCGGCGACTGGAAGCTGGCCTATCACGCCTATGGGCGCGATGCCGTGATGGGGTCGCTGGAGCCCGACCGGGACTTCGTGGCCAAGGAGATCGGCCTTCTCATCGAGGCGGTGGCCCCGACGCAGGAAGCGGCGAACGCCATCGCCATGTTCGTGCGCGGCACGCTCCAGCACATCGGCTATCCGGGCATCGTCACCACCGCGGGCAATCTCGCCTACCCCTTCTCGCCCTTCAATGTGCCGGTCGGCCCCGCCTACCGCTTCTCCGTCTACCACCTGCTGCCGCTCGAGGACCCTTGCGAGGTCTTCCCGATGCAGCTCGTGGACGTGAAGAACTAGCCGGAAGGGCACGCTCAGCATGGCCAAGCTCATCGACTACGCGCAGGTGATCCGCAGCAAGAATGCGGGTCCCTTCGAGCTCACCTTCGACATCATGTTCGAGGACCGGGACAACTACGAGCGCGTCAAGAACAGCGGCGCGATCACGCGAGAGCTCGTCTCCGAGCTCTACCGCGTCTCGCACAACGAGGTTCTCGTCTGCCGCCCGTACGATCCGGCGCTGGCGATCAAGATCACCATCCGTCGCCCCATCGGCTCCGGCGATTTCGGCGAAACGGATGTCTATGGCTGCCAGCAGCACGTACCGCTGACGCAGATCGAGATCCCCGACGTCGGCTGACGGCGGGACGTGGCAAAAATCATACCTAGGGGAACACAATGAAAAGCCACCTTGCGACCCTTCTTGCTTCGGCCATGGCCTTGGCAATCGCCTGCGGCACCGGCACCGGCACGGCCGATGCCAAGACCTTGCGTCTCGGCACCACGACGGCGCCGAACCATCCACAGACCGAAGCCTTCGCCGACATGGCCGAGCGCGCAAAGGCGAAGACGAACGGCGAGCTCGACATCCAGATCTTCCCCGCCGGCCAGCTCGGCGCGGCGCCGGCGCAGATGGAATCTGTGATGACCGGCAGCCAGGACATGTTCGGCGGAACGGCGGTCTTTGCCGGCGGCTACGAGGATAACTGGCGTATCCTGTCGGTCTATTTCCTCTTCACCTCGGCCGACCACATCGCCAAATTCGCCAAGAGCGACGTCTTCGAGGAGATGAACCAGAAGCTCATCGACGCAACGGGCGTGCGCGCCCTGTCGCTGGCGGCGGTGCGCGGTCCGAGCACCTTCATCTCCAAGGAGCCGATCCGCACGGTGGAGGACATGCAGGGCAAGAAGGTCCGCATCCCCTCCGTGGAGGGCTATGCGCGTTCGCTGGAGGCGCTCGGCGCGGTGCCGACGCCCGTCGCCTGGACGGAAACCTACCTCGCCTTCTCGCAGGGCATCATCGACGTCGTCCAGTCGAGCATGTCGGGCATCGAATCGGAGCGCTTCACCGATTCCGGCAAGTACATCCTCAACACCGGCCACAACTGGGAGCCGACCGGCCTTTTCATCAACGAGCAGGTCTATGAGAGCCTGAGCGACGAGGAGAAGACCGCTCTCAGCGAGGCGGTCACGGAGGCCAATGCGGCCGCCTGGGTAAAGGCCGAGAAGGGCGAAGAGGAACTGCGCAAGACGCTGGAATCGCGCGGCGCCGAGATCATCGACGCCGACCCGGCGCCCTTCCGCCAGAAGATCATCGACAACCTCGGCCCGAAGCTGGAAGCGGAAGGCTTCTGGAACATTCCCGATCTTTACCAGAGGATCGTGGCGCTTGACTCCGAAACGAACTGACGCGGCGGGCGCGGGCCATCCGGTCCGCGCCATCGCGACCCCCTTTCGGGTCCTGCTGCGCCGGTTCGTCGATCTGAGCGAGGTTGTCGAGACGGCGTTCTGCATGGTCTGCATCGTCGCGATCCTGTGCCTCGTCAGCTTCAACGTGGTGATGCGCTACGGCCTGGGGGCGCCGGTCGCCTGGACGCATGAAGTCATCATGTATCTGTTCACCGCCCTCGTCCTGATCGGGATCGCCGTCGTCTTCCGGCGCGGGCGCCATCTGCAGCTGCGCGGCCTGGTGGTGGTTCTGCCTCCCGGCTGGCAGCGGATGCTGCGCATCGTCCTGTCGATCGTGCTGGCGCTGTTCTTCGCCTTCCTCATCCACGAGGCGATGGGCCTGCATACGCTCTACCGGCGCTTCTTCAGCCCGCTCAATCACATGCCGCGCTCGTGGATCTCGCTCGCGCTGCTCTGGTCGCTGATCTCCATGATGATCACCTCGATCCTGGTCTTTCTGGAGGAAACCTTCCTCGGCGAGACCGTGCCGATCACCATCGCGAACCGCTTCGGCTTTGCCGGCAGCCTGTCCCAGTCGGACGAGCTGGACGAGGCCCGCAAGCTGGAGATTGGCGACTAGATGGGCATGCTCATCCTCATCGGGACGCTCTGCGCCCTTCTGGTCGTCGGCTTCCCTATCGGCTTTTCCCTCATGCTCGCCGCGGGTGCCTACACGCTCCACGGCGGCTTCAATCCCTCCATCGTCATCGAGCGGTATCTCGGGACGATGGACAGCTTCACGTTTCTCGCCATCCCCTTCTTCCTGCTGGCGGCCAACGTGATGAACCAGATCGGCGTGACGGAGCGGATCTTCAATTTCGCCAACGCGCTGATGGGCCATTACCGGGGCGGCCTGGCGCAAGTGAACGTGCTCGCCAGTATGGTCTTCGCCGGCATGTCCGGCTCCAATTCCGCCGATGTCGCCGGCCTTGGCACGATCGAGACGCAGGCGATGCTGAAGCGGGGCTACGACCCCTCCTTCACCGCCGCGGTGACCGCCGCCTCCTCCACCATCGGGCCTATCATCCCGCCGAGTATCAGCATGGTCGTCTGGGCGGGGCTTGCCGGGGTTTCCGTCGGCCGGATGTTCGCCGGAGCCATCATTCCGGGCATCATCATGGGCGCTTCCATGATGGTGCTCATCCACGTCCTCGACCGCTTCGGCTTCGTCAGCTGCCCGCGGCGTTCGCGCGCCGGCATGCGCGAGCTGGGGGAGGCGCTGTGGCACGCTCTGCCGGCACTGGTCACCCCTGTCATCATCATCGGCGGCATCCTGGGCGGCGTGGTCACGCCGACGGAAGCGGGCGTGCTTGCCACCGTCTATGCTCTGGTGCTCGGCGTCTGCTATCGCCAGCTCCGCTTCGCCTCGCTGATCCGCGCCATCGACGACACCATCGTCGCCACCTGCTTCATCATGCTGATGGTCGCCGGCGCGCACGCCTTCGGCTGGGCGATCGCCATCGAGAAGCTGCCGGAGGCCTTCGCGGCGGTGCTCTTTTCCATCACGTCCAGCCCGTTCCTCATCCTGCTCATCCTCAACATCGGGCTCGCCATCTTCGGCATGCTGATTGAAGGGGTCGCCGCGCTCGTCATCGTCGCGCCGACGATGCTGGTTCTCGGAGCGCAGCTCGGCCTTGACCCGATCCATCTTGGCATCTTCGTCGACGTCAATCTGCTGATCGGCCTTCTCACGCCGCCGGTGGCGCCGAGCCTGTTCATCGCCGCCGCGATCGCCCGGGCGCCCTTCGGCGGCGTCGTGCGGGCGGTGCTGCCCTTCTACATCCCGCTCTTCGGCACGGTGCTCCTCGTCACCTATGTGCCGCAGACGGTGCTCTTCCTGCCCAACCTGATCTGGGGCCCTTGATGGTGGGCGAAGCTTTCGATCCGATCTTCAACCGGAGTGATCCATCCCGATGAACGTTCACGCTGGGGGCCTGCAGGACAGGGCCGTCACCAAGGCGCTCGCCGACTTCCTCGTCGGCATCGAACTTGAGAATGTGCCGCGCAAGGCCCGCGACGATGCCGCCGTCATGGTGCTCGACCTCCTCGGCTGTGCCTTCGGCGCCCTTCGCACCGAAGAAGCCCGTATCGCCGCCGAGGTTTTCGGCGCGCTCGGAGGAACGGCGGAAAGCTCGGCCTGGGGTCTCGGCTTTCGCACCTCCTGCACCAATGCGGCCTATCTCAACGGCCTGATCGCGCATGTGATCGAGCTCGACGATACGCACCGGCCCTCCATCACCCATGTCGGCGCCGCCGTCGTTCCCGCCGCCATCGCCATTGCCGAGCGCGAGAAGGCGAGCGGGGCGGACTTTCTGCGCGCCATCATCGTCGGCTACGAGGCGTGCCTGCGCATCGCCAACGCCGTGCAGCCGGACCATTGGCGCAGGGGCTTTCTCAGCATGGGCACCTGCGGCACCTTCGGCGCGGCGGCCGCCGCAGGTGCGCTGCTCGGTTTCGACAGCGAGCGCATGCGCGACGCCCTTGGCCTGGCAGGCGTGCAGGCGGCCGGCATCAACAGTTCGATCTATGGCGACGGCGACATGGGAAAGCGGCTCTGTCCGGGCCATGCGGCGAGCGCCGGCGTCCTCGCCGCGCTTCTCGCCGCCAGGGGCTTCACCGGCAGCCGCAACGTGATCGAGCAGCCCAAGGGGTTCTGCGAGAGCTTTTCCGGCGACTACGATCTCTCCCTGGTGACGGAAAATATGGGCGAGGTGTGGGAAGTCTCGCGCACCAGTCTGAAGCCCTATTCCTGCTGCCGCTACAACCACGCGCCGATCGACGGCTTCCTGGATATTCTCGCCGCCGAAGACCTTGAGCCGCAGGACATCGCCTCTGTCGTGATCACCACCTACGGCATCGCCGTCGACGGGCGGCCGCACCGCACCAGGCCGCAGAGCCTCTTCGACGCCAAGATGAGCATCCCCTTCAGTCTGGCGGTCGCAGCTTTCAAGCGCAAAGTGGGCGAATCGGACTTCACCGAGGATCTGGTCGCGCGCCCCGACCTTCAGGCCTTCGCCGAACGGGTGAAAGTGCAGGCGGATGACGGCATGACGGCGCGCTTCCCTCAGGAATGGCCGGCCCATGTCACGGTGAGCGCTGCCGATGGCCGCAGCTTCGAGCGCCTCGTTCCCTTCCCGAAGGGCGAGCCGGAGGCGCCGATGAGCCGCGCCGAGATCGAGGGCAAGTTTGCCGATCTTTCGTCGGCGGCGCTGGGCGACAGCCGCGTCGACGACATCATCGACGAGATCAACGGCATCGAAGGGGCCGCCTCGCTCGACAGGCTCGTGGCGCTGATCGGATAGCAGGCAGAAACGATGAGCCAGTCCCCCTCCACGTCCCGCGCGCCCGCGCGCCCCGTCTCCGATCGCGCTGTCTCCGATCGCGCCGTCTCCGATCGCATCGGCATCATCGGCTATGGCAGTTCGGCCTATGAGAAGAGCCCGAGCCGCTCGGAGGCCGGCTATATGGCCGAAGCCGCGCGTGCGGCGCTCGCAAGTGCCGGGCTCGAGCGTTCGGCGGTCGACGGAATTTCCGTCAGCTCCACGACGCTGCCGCCCGACAATGCGGTGACGCTGGCGGAGACTTTCGGCCTTTCCGTCTCCTGGGCGAGCATTGGCAATGCCGGAGGCGCCGGCGCCGTCGTCAACGTGTTCGACGCCGTCCACGCCATCGAGGCCGGGCGGGCGAGCCATGTCCTCTGCCTGGCCGGTGCCGCGCAGGACGGCGCCTTCTTCCGTGGAAGGATCGGGCGCTTCAACGGCTCCATCGGCGACTATCTGGCGCCGCACGGCTTCGGCGGCATGAACGGCCTTTTCGGCATCATCCAGCGCAAGCACATGCAGACCTACGGCACCAAGCGCGAGCAGCTCGGCCGCATCGCCGTCGACCAGCGCGCCAATGCGCGGCGGAACGAGGCGGCGCTCCTGCGCAAGGAAATGACCCTTGAGGACTATCTCACGGCGCCGCTGATCGCCGACCCGATCCGCCTTTTCGACTGCGTCATGCCCTGTTCGGGCGCCGAAGCGATCCTCGTCGGACCGCTTGAGGAGGCGCCTTCCGGCAAGGCTGTGGCGGTTCGGGCGGCCGCGGAGCGTCACAACCACCCCCTCGGCGAGGTGAGCCCGCTCAGGGGCGGCTGGGAAGTCTTCCGCGACGACCTTTACGAAACGGCGGGCTTCGGCCCCGGGGACCTCGATTTCGTCCAGGCCTATGACGACTACCCGATCATGGTGGCGATCCAGCTGGAGGATCTGGGCTTCTGCGCCAAGGGCGAGATCGGCCCCTTTCTCGCCGAACGGCGCATGACCTTCGACGGCGACCTGCCGCTCAACACCGGGGGCGGCCAGCTCTCCTGCGGCCAGACCGGCGGCGGCGGCGGCATGATCGGCCTCACCGAGGCCGTCCGCCAGCTGCGCGGCGAGGGCGGCGCGCGCCAGGTCGCCGGGGCGCGGCGCGGCCTCGTTTCCGGCTACGGCATGGTCGCCTACGGCCACGGCCTTTCGGCAAGCGCCATGATCCTGGAGCGCGCGCAATGACCAACGAAGTGAGCGCCGCCTATCCCGAGGCGCGTGTGACGCCCGACAATGCGCCCATGCTGAAGCGCTGGCGGGAGGCGGGCGAGCTTGTGCTGCAGCACTGCGAAGGCTGCGGCAAGGCTGTCTTCTATCCGCGCCCGGTCTGCCCCCATTGCTGGTCGGACCGGCTCGTCTGGCGGCCGGCGAGCGGCAAGGGCACCGTCGTCTCCTTCTCCGTGATCCATCGCGGCTTGCCCGCGCCCTTCGATGCCGAGGCGCCGATCGGCCTTGCCGAGATCGCTCTGGAGGAGGGAATCTCGATGATCGCCCGGGTTCTCGTGGCGGACGGCGAGGAGCTTGAGAGCGGGGCAGGCGTCGCCCTTGTGGGCAAGGCCGACGCTGCCCGCTTTCCGCTGCCGACCTTCCGGATCGCGCGATGAGCAAAGCCGAGGCCGCGCGTCGCGCCGCCATCCTGGAGGCGCTGGGCCGGAAGAGGCGCGAGGTCGAGGAAACGCCCCTGCCGGCCAATCTCGGCGCGCTCCTCGATCGGGCGGTGGAGCGCTACCGCGACCGGGTCTGCTGGCTCTCCATCGAAGACGGCGAGAGCCTGACCTTCGGCGCATTCGGAGAACAGGTGGCACGCTGCGCCGCCGCACTGCGCCGCCTCGGCGTTGCACGCGGCACCCAAGTCGGCGTGATGCTTCCGAGCGTGCCGGCGGTCGCCATCACCTGGATGGCGCTTGCACGTCTCGGCGCCGTCATGATCCCGATCAACACGCGCTACACGCAGCGCGAGCTCGACCATGTGCTGACCGGCGGCCGCGCCGAGCTCCTCGTCATCGACGCGGCGCATCGCGATCTGCTGGAGCGCGAGGGCGAGGCTTTTCCGTTGCCGCTGGGGCGCGTGGTGGTGCATGGCGCCGCCGTTTCAGGGACGGCGGGCGAATGGCATCAGCTCGTTTCGGCGTCGGAGCCGCTCGCCGAGAACCCGCAGGTCGACCTCGACGAGGTCATGACCCTGCAGTTCACCTCAGGTTCGACGGGGGCACCCAAGGCCTGCGTGCTCCCCCATCGCTACTGGCTGGTGCTCGCGCTGACGCGGCTTCATCAGGGACCGCCGATCGGCCGGCTGCTGCATGACATGCCGTTCCACTACATGGGCGGCCAGTGGCGCTTCCTCATGGCGCTCTGGGGCGGCATCACCGCCTGCGTCGCCCCGCGCCCGAGCCTGACGCGCATGCTCGACCGGCTGCTCGCCCATCGCATCGAGTTCTGCAGCGTGACGCCGGCGCTCGCCAAGCAGCCGCTCGCCCCCCGGCGGGGCGATCTTTCCCTGGCCTGGGCTGGCACCATGGCCATGCCGAAGCATCTGTGCGCCGACGTCGAGGAGCGCCTCGGCGGCGCGCCGGTGCGCGAGATGTACGGGACGACGGAGACCGGTGCCGCCGTGGCGATGCCCTACGAGGTCGACTGGATGGAAGGAAGCTGCGGCCTCGCCGTGCCCTTTCGGGACCTGAAGCTGGTCGATGCCGAGGGCAACGAGGTGCGCGACGGCACGCCCGGCGAACTCTGGATCGCCGGGCCCGGCGTGATGCAGGGCTATTTCGCCAACGAGGAAGCGACGCGCGCCGCCTTCTGTGGCGCGTGGTTCCGCTCGGGCGACCTGTTCGTGCGCGACCGCGACGGCTTCATGACGATGCTCGGGCGGATCAAGGACGTCATACGGCGCAGCGGCGAGAACATTTCCGCCAGCGAGGTGGAAAGCGTGCTCATGTCGCTGCCCCAGGTGGAGGAGGCCGCCGCCGTGGGCGTGCCGGACGATCTGCGCGGCGAGGAGGTGATGGCCTGCCTGAAGCTCGCGCCGGGCGTGGCGCCCGCCGATCTGCCGGCCGAGACCGTCGTCGACTGGTGCCGCAAGCAGCTCGCGCCCTTCAAGGTGCCGCGCTACGTCGCCTATCTTCCCGAGCTGCCGAAGACGCCCTCCGGCAAGATCGCCAAGAAGGCCGTGCTGCCCGCCCTCGCGGCGAACGGCATCGAGACCTGGGACGCTGCCGCGCCCTCCCTGTCGGCCCTGACCTGAGGGAGGCGAAAGCCGCGCCGTTCAGGGGATCGGCGACACCGCGTCGTCCTTGACCGCCTCCATGACGACATAGGTCGAGGTCGAGGCGATGTTCGGCAGGGCGGAGATCACTTCGGCGAGCACGCGGCGGTATTCCACCATGTCGGCGGTACGCACCTTGAGGAGATAGTCGAAGCCGCCGGCGATCATGTGGCACTCCTCGATCTCCGGCACCTGGCGGGCCGCCTTGTTGAAGGCCTTGAGGGCGCTCTCGCGCGTGTCGGTAAGGCGCACCTCGACGAAGGCGAGATGCTCCAGGCCGAGTTTGCGCGACGACAGCATCGCCCGGTAGCCGTGGATCACGCCGCTTTGTTCCAGTCGCCGCACGCGCGCCTGCACCGGCGTCTTGGAAAGGCCGACGGCCGCGGCGAGCTTCGACAGGGAGATGCGGCCATCGGCCGAAAGGGCCCGCAGGATGGCGCGGTCCGTACGGTCGAGCCGCGTTGGATCGAATGCCCTGTTCTTGTCCTCGATTTTGGGCGAATTCTCTGTCGAGTCCCCAACATTGGTCATTTCGGCTGCCCTGACTCCGATAGAACGGTTCAATTGGGCTAGTTATCAGGCATGGCGCGAAATGGATCAACTTTCTATCCTCGATGAAGGCAAGACGGCTGATGAAGCCGCACTCGTTGCAAGGCTGCGCGAAGAGGCCGGCTTCGAGGCCGGCACGCAGCGGGCGATCTCGGAGCGGGCGACCGAGTTGGTCCGCCGCATCCGCGAGGGCGCGCGCCCCGGCCTGATGGAGGTCTTCCTCGCCGAATACGGTCTGGCGAGCGAGGAGGGGATCGCCCTGATGTGCCTGGCCGAGGCGCTCCTGCGCGTGCCGGACGCGCCGACACAGGACCGCCTGATCGCCGACAAGATCGTGCCGACGGACTGGCGAAAGCATCTCGGCCGCTCGCCCTCGCGCATCGTCAACGCGGCGACGCGCGCGCTCCTGCTCGTTCAGGCGATCCTGCGGGAAGACGAGGAAGAAGAAGGCTCGCTCAGGCCGGCGCTTCGCTCCCTCGCAAGGCCCGCGATCCGTCTCGGCGCAAGGCGGGCGATGCAGGAGATGGGCCGGCAGTTCGTCCTCGGCGAGACGATCGAAGGGGCTCTTCGCCGTGCAAGCCGGCAGGAGGCAAGGGGCTACACCTACTCCTACGACATGCTCGGCGAGGCGGCGCTGACCGCCCGCGATGCGGCGCGCTACCGGCAGAGCTATGCCGCGGCCATCGACGCCATCGGCGGGCACGCCGCGGCGCGCGACTTCCGCGCCAATCCGGGCATCTCCGTCAAGCTCTCGGCCCTGCATCCGCGCTACGAGGTGGCAAAGTCCGGCCGGGTCATGGCCGAGCTCGTGCCGGTCCTGCGGGACCTGGCGCGCCAGGCCGCCCGCGCCCGAATGAACTTCACCATCGACGCGGAGGAGGCCGATCGGCTCACCCTGTCGCTGGAGGTGATCGAGGCCGTGCTGGCCGATCCCGAGCTTGCCGGCTGGGACGGCTTCGGCGTCGTCGTCCAGGCCTACGGGCGCCGGGCCGGTGGCGCGATCGAGGCGCTTTACGGGCTTGCCGAAAGCCTCGACCGGCGCCTTGCCGTGCGCCTCGTCAAGGGCGCCTACTGGGATACCGAGATCAAGCGCGCCCAGGTGAAGGGCCTCGACAGCTTTCCGGTCTTCACCGCCAAGGCGGCGACGGATGTGAGCTATCTGGCGAATGCGCGAAAGCTCCTCGCCATGACGGGCCGGATCTACCCGCAATTCGCCACCCACAACGCCCACACCGTCGCGGCCGTGCTCGACATGGCACAGGGCCTGCCGCGCGAGGCCTTCGAGCTGCAGCGCCTGCACGGCATGGGCGAGCGCCTGCACGATATCGTGCTTGCGGAAGAAAACGTCCGCTGCCGCATCTATGCGCCGGTGGGCGCCTATCGCGAGCTCCTCGCCTATCTGGTGCGCCGGCTTCTGGAAAACGGCGCCAATTCCTCCTTCGTCAACAAGCTGGCCGACGAGAAGGTCGCGCCGGAGGCGGTGGTGGGCTGCCCCTTCGCCGAACTCGACCGGGGCGCGGCGAATGCGGGACGGGGGATTGCGACTGGCACCAGCCTCTTCCAGCCGGAGCGGCGTAATTCGGCCGGGTTCGACATCAGCCACGGCCCGACCCTTGCCCGGATCTTCGCCGCGCGCGATGTGGCGCCTCCCGTCGAGGCGGCGCCGCTGATCGCCGGTTCGGTGACGGGCGGCGAAAGCGAAATGTCCCTCGATCCCGCGACCGGGGCGCCGGTCGGCCGGGTGACGAACGCCAGCGCGGCCGATGTCGAGACGGCGCTGGCGGCGGCACGGGCTTTTGCGGCATCCGCGGCCGAACGGGCGGCGATCCTCGCCCGCGCAGCGGATCTCTACGAAGAGGAATTCGGCACCTTCTTCGCGCTTCTCGCGCGGGAGGCCGGCAAGACGCTCGCCGATGCCGTCGGCGAGCTGCGCGAGGCCGTCGATTTCCTCCGCTATTATGCGGCCGGCGCGGCGGCGCTCGCCGATCCGCCGCGCGGCGTCTTCGCCTGCATCAGCCCGTGGAATTTTCCACTCGCCATCTTCACCGGGCAGGTCGCCGCCGCGCTTGCAGCCGGCAACGGCGTCATCGCCAAGCCGGCGGAGCAGACGCCGCTGATCGCTGCGCATGCCGTGCGTCTCCTGCACAGGGCTGGCGTGCCGCGAGACGCCCTGCAGCTCCTGCCCGGCCCGGGTTCCGTCATCGGCGCGGCGATCACCTCGGATGTGCGTATTGCCGGCGTCGCCTTCACCGGCTCGACGGAGACGGCGCGCCTCATCCGCAGCGCCATGGCCGAGCATCTTGCCGCCGATGCGCCGCTCATCGCTGAGACCGGCGGGCTCAACGCCATGCTCGTCGACAGCACCTCTCTTCCCGAACAGGCGATCCGCGACATCGTCGCCTCCGCCTTCCAGTCGGCCGGCCAGCGCTGCTCGGCGCTGCGCTGTCTGTATGTTCAGGAGGATGTCGCTGACGACCTGATCGCCATGCTGGAAGGCGCGATGGACGAGCTCGCGCTCGGCGATCCCTGGCACTTGAGCAACGACGTCGGGCCGCTGATCGATCACGAGGCCGAGCGCGACATCGCCGCCTATGTGGAGACGGCGCGGCACGAGGGACGCCTGATCCGGCAGATCGGGGCGCCGGAAGGCGGCGCCTTCCTCGGTCCCGCCCTCATCCGTGTCGGCGGCATCGCCGATCTGGAACGCGAGATCTTCGGCCCGGTGCTGCATGTGGCGACCTACAGGGCAAGCGAGATCGACGCCGTCGTGGCGGCCGTCAACGCCACCGGCTACGGGCTCACTTTCGGCCTGCATACGCGGCTCAACGACCGCGTCGGCGCGGTCGCAGGAAAGGTCGCCGCCGGCAATCTTTATGTGAACCGCAACCAGATCGGCGCGGTGGTCGGCAGCCAGCCCTTCGGCGGCGAGGGGCTCTCGGGCACCGGGCCGAAGGCCGGTGGCCCCAATTATCTGCGCCGCTTCACCCGCCCGGATTCCCCTGCGCCGGGCATTGGCTGGGAAAGGCCGGCCGATCTGGCGAGCCTTGCGGCGGCGCTTGTCGCGGCACCGCGCGGGCGGACGATCTCCGCGACCGAGATGCCCGGCCCGACGGGCGAGCTCAACCGCCTGACGCTTGTCGCCCGCGCGCCGCTCCTCTGCCTCGGCCCGGGGGAGGCGGCCTCCGCCCGGCAGGTGGAGGCCGTGAAGGCGCTGGGCGGCGAGGCGGTCGCCGCCGATGGCGGGGTCGAGCCCGAGGCCCTTCTCGGCCTTGCGGGCTTTTCGGGCGCGCTGTGGTGGGGCGATGAAGAACGCGCGAAGGCCTATGCGCGGGCGCTTGCACGGCGGGAAGGTCCGATCCTGCCCCTCATCCGCTCGCTTCCCGACATCGCCCATGTCGCGCATGAGCGGCATCTGTGCATCGACACCACCGCCGCCGGCGGCAACACGCAACTCCTCGCCCAGGCCGAGCTGGCCGCAAGGCCGGCCGAGGCGTCGCCGCGGCGTTTGCCGCAGGCGGCGGGCGGGTTGCCGCAGGAGGCCTCGTAGGGGCCTTTCCGGCCGGCTGGCGGCCGATCCGCAGGCGGCATAGGACCCGTTGTGGGGTTGGCCGGCCTGCCCGAATGGCGTAGCTCTTCTTGCGCGTCCAGAAGGCAGGGCGAAGACGCGCCTGGGGACGCAAGGGGGCTTCATGCAGCCGGCAGAGACAGAAGCGTCTCGAAGCGTGGAGGAGGCACTCGACCGCATCGAGGCGCTCTACGACGACGCCCACCGGGCGCTGCGCGATGCGATCGACCGCTTTGCCCGCGACGGCACGCTCCCGGACCCGGCCGCGCGGGCGGCCGGTCTTTTCTGCTATCCCGAATTGCGCATCACCTGGGACGGCACCGAGCCGCGCAGTTTCAAGGCGCGCGCCTATGGCCGCTTCACCCGCCCGGGCGATTACGTGACGACCATCACCCGACCGCGGCTTTTCCGTTCCTATCTCGCCGAACAGCTCGGCCTTCTCGCCACCGACTGCGATCTTGCGATGAGTGTCGCGCCCTCCCGCCAGGAGATGCCGTTTTCCTATGTGCTGGAAGACGGGCACCTGGAGCTGGATCGCACGACGATGCAGGCGCTGGCGCGGTACCTGCCGACGACGGAGCTCTCCCTCATCGGCGATGAGGTCTCCGACGGGCTGTTCGTCGCCGGCAACGATCTTCCCCTGTCCCACTTCGATGCCTTGCGCACCGACTTCTCGCTGGCGCGACTGAAGCACTATACCGGCACGCCGCCGGAGCATCTCCAGTCCTTCATCCTCTTCACCAATTACAGCCGCTACGTCGACGAGTTCATCCACTGGGCGTGCGATCAGGTGCGCGACCCCCAGAGCGGCTACCAGGCGCTGTCCTGCGCCGGGGGCAGCATGGTCACCGCCGAGACGCCCGACCCGGAAACGGCGATTTCCAGCCTCGCCTGGAAGAAGCATCAGATGCCGGCCTACCATTTGATGGGGCCGAAAGGCCGCGGCGTCACGCTGGTCAATATCGGTGTCGGCCCCTCCAACGCGAAGACGATCTGCGATCACCTTGCGGTCCTGCGCCCGCATGCCTGGCTGATGATTGGCCATTGCGCCGGCGTCCGCGGCAGCCAGGCGATCGGCGATTATGTGCTCGCCCATGCCTATCTGCGCGATGACAACGTGCTCGACAGCGTGCTGCCGCCCGATATCCCGATCCCGAACATCGCCGAGGTGCAGCGCGCGCTCTATGACGCGACCAAGCAGGTCAGCGGCATGCATGGCGAGGAAGTGAAGCAGCGGCTGCGGACCGGCACCGTCGTCACCACCGACGACCGGAACTGGGAGCTGCGCTACACCGCCTCGGCCCAGCGCCTCAACCAGAGCCGGGCGGTCGCCGTCGACATGGAAAGCGCCACCATCGCCGCGCAGGGATATCGCTTCCGCGTTCCCTACGGCACGCTGCTATGCGTCTCCGACAAGCCCCTGCACGGCGAAATCAAGCTTCCGGGCCAGGCGAACCGCTTCTACGAGGGCGTGATCTCGCAGCATCTGCAGATCGGGCTGCGCGCTGTGGAGCTGCTGCGCCGGGAAGGCGACCGCCTGCATTCGCGCAAGCTGCGTGCCTTCGACGAGCCGCCCTTCCGCTGAGGCTTGTGTGGCTTTGGGCGTGGGAGTGTGCTGACGCGGACGGATGCGGCTTGCCGCCTAATCCAGCCTAGCCGCTGCCGAATCTCGCACGCAGCTCGTCGACCGCCGCCTCACTCAAAGGCGAGGTCCGCTCCGAGCGCAGAAGCAGGAAGATGCGCGCCGTCTCCTCCAGCTCCTCGGAGGCATAGACGGCATTGTCGAGGCTGGTTCCGGCGACGACCGGCCCATGATTGGCCAGAAGCACCGCATGGTGCCGTCCGGCGAGCTTGCCGACAGCCTTGGCCAGCTCCTCGTCGCCCGGAGGAAAGTAGCCGACCAGCGGCAGGCGCCCGACCCGCATGACGTAATAGGCCGTCAGCGGCGGCAGGCATGCATGCGGGTTGAGCCCGTCCATGCAGGAAACGGCGGCCGCATGGGTGGAGTGCAGGTGGACGACGGCGCGGGCCTCGCCGCGCTCCGCGTACATCACCCGGTGCAGGAAGGCCTCCTTGGTGGGCTTGTCGCCCGAAATGTGCCTGCCGTCCTTGTCGAGGCGCGAAAGGCGCGCCGGATCGAGCTCGCCGAGGGAGGAATTGGTCGGCGTGAGCAGCCAGCCGCCATCGTCCAGCATCACCGAGATATTTCCCGTGGAGCCGAAGGTGAGGCCGCGCTTGAACAGCGAGGCGCCGGCCAGGCAAATGCGCTCGCGAAGGGCCGCCTCGCTCATATCAGCTGCTCCCAGGCCTTGGTGAAGAAGTCTTCCGCCCCGAAGTTTCCCGATTTCAGGGCAAGGGCGATATCGACGCCGCGCAGATTGCGGGTCCAGGGAACGCCGGGATCGATCTCCGGCCCGATGGCGAGCAATCCGGCGTCGAGCGCCGTCACGACGGCCCCCGCGGTTTCGCCGCCCGCGACGATCATCCGGGTGAAGCCGCCGTCGGCGAGACCGCGCGCAAGGGCCGCGAAGACGTCCTCGAAGAGCGTGCCGGCCTTCTGCCGGCCGAGCTGGCGCTGCAACGCCTCGACGACGTCCGGATCGGCGCTCGAATAAAGGAGGACCGGCTTGTCCTGCGGCTGCGCCTTGGCCCAGGCGAGGGCCTCGGCGACGCCTTCTTCGCCGCGCTTGGCGATCTCGGGTGTGATCTGCAAGGCGGGGATGCCGGCGGCCTGCGCCGCCCGTACCTGGCCGCGGGTCGCCGTCGAGCAGGAACCGGCGAGGATCGCACGCCGGCCGGCCGGCGCTTCCATGGAAACGGGTGCGGGGGTGAGGTCCGGCAGCCATCCGGCCGCCCGATAGGCCTCGGGCAGTCCCATGCCGATGCCCGAGCCGCCGGTGATGAGCTTGTGGTCGAAGACCGCGGCGCCGATTTCCCGCAGGTGACGGTCCGTCAGCGTGTCGAGCACAATGAACGGCAGGTCCTTCTTGCGGGCTTCGGCAAGCGCCGCGCGGATCGCCGCGCTTCCCGCCTCGACGCTTTCGAAGCCGACATGGCCGACGCCCCTGTGCGTCTGGCGTTGCAGCACGCGGCGCAGATCGGAATCGCGCATCGGATTGAGGGGATGGTCCTTCATCGGGCTTTCCGCCAGCGGCACGCCGTTGACGAAGAGGTTGGCGCAATAGACCGTTCGCCCGGCGCGAGGGAAGGCGGGGCAGAAGACCGTCTGCGTCCCGCCGACGAAGTCGAGCAGGGCGTCCGCGACCGGACCGATATTGCCCTCGTCGGTGGAATCGAAGGTCGAGCAGTACTTGAAGAGGAGCTGCCGGGCCCCGAGCGCCGTCAGCGTCTCGGCCGCCTCAAGCGAGACTTTCACCGCCTGCTCGGCCGCAATGGAGCGGGATTTCAGCGCGATGACGAGCGCATCGACGTCGGAAAGGTCGAGATCCCGTGGCGGCAAGCCGGTCGACTGAACCGTCCGCAGTCCCTCCTTGGAGAGCATGAGGGAGAGGTCCGTCGCGCCCGTCAGGTCATCGGCGATGCATCCAAGGATCATGTCAATCTGCCCGCCTCACGGAACCTGGATCCCGCGCGTATTGAGATAGACCGCCCAGAGCGAGGTCTCCGCCGCGATGAAGAGGCGATCGCGATGCGGGCTGCCGAAGCAGAGGTTGGCGACGCATTCGGGGATGAGGATCTTGCCGATCAGGGTGCCGTCGGGGGCGAAGCAATGCACGCCGTCGGCCGCCGCCACCCAGAGATTGCCGCTCTCGTCGAGGCGCAGGCCGTCGGGCACGCCCGGATCGACCTCGCAGAAGACACCGCCGCCGGAAAGGCCGTCGCCGTCGACGTCGAAGACACGCACATGGTGCGGCCCGTTCGGGTCGTGCGAGCGGCCGCTGTCGGCGACGAAGAGCTTTTTCTCGTCGGCGGAGAAGACGAGGCCGTTCGGCTTGACGAAGTCCGTCGCGACGGCCTTCAGGCTGCCGTCCTTCGGATCGAAGCGATAGACGTGGCAGGCGCCGATCTCGCTGTCGGCCTTGTAGCCCTCGTAGTTGCTGAGGATGCCGTAGGGCGGGTCGGTGAACCACACCGTGTCGTCCGACTTGACCACCACGTCGTTGGGCGAATTGAGGCGCCTTCCCTCATAGGAATCGACGAGGGTCGTTACCGTGCCGTCGAGCTCGGTGCGGCTGACGCGCCGTCCCGCATGCTCGCAGGAGACCAGCCGGCCCTGCCTGTCGCGGGTGTTGCCGTTGGAAAAATGAGAGGGAAAACGGAACAGGGAGACCTCGCCGCTCGCCTCGTCCCACTTCATCATCCGGTTGTTGGGGATGTCGCTGAAGATGAGATGGCGCTGGTCGGCGAAATAGGTCGGCCCTTCGCCCCAGCGCAGTCCCTCGTAAAGCTTCTCGAGCCGGCAGACCGGAATGATCATCTCGGCGAAGCGTGGGTCGAGGCTTTCGAAATAGCTCATGGGCTTTGTCTCCCTTCCTTCTTCTTCTCGGCGCGCACCTTCCAGTAGAAGTTCTCGACGTCCTTCAGGTGCTTGCGCATCGCCACCTCCGCCTCGTCCGGCTTGCCGGCGGCGATCGCGTCGAAGATGCGCTGATGGCATTCGATCGCCGCATCGAGGGCTTCGAGGTTCTGCAACGAGGTGTGGCGCTGATCCTGCAGGAGCCCGAGCACGCTGTTGTAGAGCGCGGTGATCAGCGGATTGCGCGAGATACTGGCGATGGCGAAATGGAACTCGTCGTCGGTGCGGGCGAAGTCGGCGATGTCGTTTCGCGCCGCCCGGTTGCGCGCCATGCACTCGCCGAGCGTCTCAAGATCCTGCGGCGAGGCGTTCATCGCCGCTTCGCGGGCGAGCGCCACTTCCGCGAAGAGGCGCGTCTGCTGAAAGAGCTGCATGCCCTCCGGGCGCGAGGCCATCATCCGGGCGGCGCCCGACAGCTGCTCCAGGAGATCGGTCGGGTTGGGCTCCGTCACGCGCGTGCGCTCGCCGTTGGAAACGGCGACGAGCCCCTTCTTGTTGAGCCACAGCAGCGCTTCGCGCACCGCCGGCCGGCCGACGCCGTAGCGCTGCATCAGGTCGCGCTCGGAAGGCAGCGCATCGCCGACGCTCAGTTCGCCGGAGAAGATCATCTCCTCCAGGTTCTCGGCGATCTGGTCCGATAGCCGGTCGCGCTTCAGAACGAACTGGGTCCCAGTCTTCATCGATCCGCTCCTGAGATCGGAGCAGCGGCGGGTGTCACCCTCCCTGCTCCTGTGTCACCTGGCGTTTGGCCGCCACAACGCCGGCAAGGAACCGATCGCGCCATGCCCGCCTCTCCGGCAGGTTTTCGGCCGCGGTCCCCTGACGCAGCTGATCTTCGACCTGTGAGACGAGCGCCGGCCCCCATTCACGCGGATCGGCCTGCTCCTTCGCAAGCCCAAAGTACATGGGCCCGAGGTTCTTGCAGTACTCCGCCACGCCGTTCTGCGCATTGAGGTCGATCGTCTCGAACGGCCCCATGAAGAACCAGCGCAGGCCGAGCCCGTCGGACATGGCCTTGTCCACGTCGGCGACCGAGCAGATCCCGTCCTCCACCAGACGGAAGGCCTCGCCGAGGAGGGCGCTCTGCAGGCGGTTGACGACGAAGCCGTTGATCTCCCGCGACAGCTCGATCGGCGACTGGCCGACCTTCTGCATCATCTGCTTGGCGGCGGCGAGCGCTTCGGGCGCCGTCCAGGGCGCCGGCACGAGTTCCACCAGCGGGATGATGTGCGGCGGGTTGACCGGATGCACAACGAGACAGCGCTCACGATGCGCCAGGTTCTCGGTGAAATCGGAGGCCGGCAGGCCGGAGGTCGAGCTGCCGATCACCACCTCGGGCGCCGCCAGCGCGTCGAGCTCGGTATAGAGCGCGCGCTTGATCTCGATGCGCTCGGGGGCGCTCTCCTGAATATAGTCGGCGCCTTTCAGCGCTTCCGCCAGGCTCTCGGCCACCGTGATGCGGCCGACCATGGCCGCGACGTCTTCTTCGCTCCCCAGACCCTGTGCGGCGAGACTGGCGGCGGAGGCGCGGACGAATTCGGGCACGGCCGCGGCGGCCTGCGGCGAAGGATCATGCACGACGACATCGAGACCGGCGCGGGCGAAAACGAGGGCCCAGGAGGATCCGACGACACCGCAACCGACCACTGCAATACGAGACATCAATCAAGCTCCAATATTCTGGTTGGCGCCGCCAATGGGATGCCGGCAGGCGCATCCCATGGCGGCGGGGCGGCCGGCGGGCGCGCTCATGAGGACTGCACGGCGGCGGCCCGGCGCCGCGCTGCGGCGTAGACGGAGAGCGCCACCGCGATGACGAGGATGCCGCCGTTGAAGAGGTATTCGACGTAGAAGGCCGCGCCGAGCTGCTGCACGCCGGAGAAGGAGAAGGCGAGGATGAGGATCGCCAGCAGCGTGCCGCCGACATTGACCCGCCCCGGGCGGATGGAGGTGGCGCCGAGAAGGGCGCCGGCAAAGGCCGGCAGCAGGTATTCCGGGCCGACGGAGGGCGTTGCCGAGCGCAGGATGCTGCCGAGGAGGATGCCGCCGATGGCGCACAGCACGCCCGCGGTCGCAAACGTGCTCGTCACATAGCGCGGCACGTTGAGGCCGGTGAGCTCGGCGGCGCGCGGATTGGAGCCGATCACGTAGAGGCCCCGGCCGGCCGGCATGCGCTCCAGGACGAGCCACAGCACGAAGGCGACGGCGACGACGACGAGCGCGGGGATCGGTACCGGGCCGAGGCTGGAGGAGACCGCCGTATAGGAATCCGGCAGGTTGAAGCCGGGGATCTGCTGGCCGTCGGTGTACCAGTTGGAGATGCCGTAAAGCAGCGAGCCGACGCCCATCGTGGCGATGAAGGAATCGATCTTCAGGCGCGTCACCAGGATGCCATTGAGAAGGCCGACCGCCAGCCCGACGACCAGCACGATCGCCGCTGCGACCGGCCAGGGAATGTTGGAATTGACCTGCAGGCCGACGATCAGCACCTGGGCGAGGCCGACATGGTAGCCGATCGAAAGGTCGAAGCGTCCCGTGGTCAGCGGCATCATCACCGCGAGCGCCAGGAGCGCGGAGACCGACTGGCTGGTCAGAAGGTTGCCGATATTGCCGGCGCTCATGAAGGTCGTCGGGCGCAGGATCGAGAAGATCACCAGCACCAGCACGAAGATGACGGCCAGACCGTAATTCGCCGCGAAGCTGACGATGGATGCGGAAAAGGATTTGTTGCGGCTTGCTGACATCGTTCCTGCCGTCGCTGTGCCCGGGGTGGCGTCTTTCATGGGTGCTGCTCCGCCATCGCGGTCCCGGCGGGCGCGGCGCCCGCGGAGGAATGCGCGATGAGTGCGTGTACGGTGAGATCCTCGCCGGCGAGGCTCGACGAGATGCGTCCGCGGTTGACGATGAGGGCGCGGTCGCAGATGGCCGCGACCTCTTCCAGATCCGTGGAGATGACGATGAGGGCGAGCCCCTCCTTCGCCGCCTCGCGCAGCAGGTCGTAGATGGCGAGCTTGGCGCCGACATCGACCCCGGCGGTCGGCTCTTCCAGGATGGCGACCTTGGCGTCGGCCTTGAGCCAGCGCGCGATGCACACCTTCTGCTGGTTGCCGCCGCTCAGCCAGTCGATCAGCGAGTCGGGATTGCGCGGACGCACGTCGAAGTCCTCCAGGATCTTCTCCACGGCCTTGCGCTCGCTTGCCGGCGAGACCGGCTTCCATGGCGCGCGCTTTTCCAGCAGCGGATTGACGAAGAGGTTCTCGATCAGGCTCATCCCGGCGAAGGCGCTCTCGCCGGTGCGGTCGCCCGCCAGCAGGACGACGCCCGCCTTGATGCTGTCGCCGATGGAGCGTCCGGGTTTCAGCTCGGTGCCGTCCAGCCGGATGCGGCCGCTGTCGGGCTCGATGGCGCCGAAGATGGCGCGGCCGATGGCTTCCTGGCCGCCGCCGCGAAGCCCAACGAGGCCGACGACCTCGCCGGGGCTGACGGTGAAGCTGACGGGCCCCCGGCGCTGCACGACGAGATCCTCGACGGATAGGATCGGCGGCTTTGCGGCCTCGGGGCGGGCGTTGCTGTGCGAAAGGTCGACGGCACGGCCGAGCATCTGCTCCACCAGCCTGTCGGGATTGGTTTCCTCGATCGGCGTGACATGCACCCGCCGTCCGTCGCGGAAGACCGTGACCCGGTCGACGAGGCCGAAGAGCTCGTTGAGGCGGTGCGAGACGTAGATGATGCTGGTGCCGGCCGCCTTCAGCTGGCGCATGGCGGCGAAGAGGCGGTTGCTGTCGTTTTCCGGAAGGGCGGCCGTCGGCTCGTCGAGCACCAATACCTTCGGGGCATTGGCGAGCGTGCGCACGATGCCGAGAATGGCGCGCTCCGAGGTGCTGAGCGTTGCCACCAGCCGGTTCGGATCGAGGGGTTCCTCGTCCATGACGTCGTAGATCCGGCGCGCCTGGTCGTTGACGGCGCGCCAGTCGATGAGGCCGCCGCGCAGGGGATAGCCCGCGCCCAGCGCGATGTTCTCGCCGACGCTGAGGTCGTCGGCAAAGGCGAGATCCTGATGCACGAAGCCGATCGGCAGGTCTTCCTTGATCGGGTCGACGAGCTTGCCTTCCACCCGGATCTGCCCGGCATCCATGGTGTAGACGCCGGCAAGGATCTTGATCAGCGTCGACTTTCCGGCGCCGTTCTCGCCGATGAGGGCGTGAATCTCCCCGGGGCGCAGAGCGAAGTCGGCATTGTCGAGGGCGAGCGCGCCGTAGAAGCGCTTGTTCAGCCCTTTGATGGAGAGAACGTGGTCCACAATCCGCTCACTTTGCCGCTTGAATCAGGCGACGCTTGAACATTGGCGCAAGGACAAGGTGGGCCGGGCTCCCGGGGGAGCCCGGCCCAAGCAGCCGGTCTAGCTGCCGGAGGAACAGTCCTTGTCGGTGCCGCGCCAGATGTTCTCGTAGTGGCAGGCGAAATTGTTGCTCGGGATGAACTCGTTCTTGTCGCCGCCTTCCGCGTCCGCGTTCTCCTTGGTCACCAGATAGGTGGGCTGGACGAACTTGGAGGGCTCCTCGCCGGCCATGGCGCGCACCACGGCGTCGATCGCCTGGAAGCCGAAGAGCGTGCTCGGTTCCGGAACGGTGGCGACCTCGTACTCGCCCTTGCGGATCATGTCATAGGCCGAGGGAGGGCCGTCGGAGCCCACGAGCTTGACCTTGTCTGGAGCCACGCCCGAGGCGCGCAGGGCCGAGGCGACATAGGGATAGAAGTTGTCGCAGCAGGTCGTCCCCCACCATTCGTTGCCCTGGTTGGCAAGGATGCCGGAGATGACGGAGGGAATGCGGCGCGTCTGGTCGGCGATCGGGATGTTGACCATGTCGACGAAGGTGCAGCCCTCACAGTTCTTGATCGGATCGGTCGCGGCCTTGGCCTTGAAACGGGCAATAGCAAAGCTGTTGTCGAGGAAGTGCAGGACCTTCGCCTGGCCGTCCGACTTCGCCAGCACATAGGCCGCCTGGGTCTCGCCGATCTCGGCCGGATTGGAGGTGATGTTGGTGAAGAGGTTCGCCTCCGGGTTCGGGCCCGGGAAGGCGGCGGCATGAATGCCGATCACCGGGATGCCCTTGTCGACGGCCTGGCCGATCGGATCCTGCAGGGCGCCCGCATCGGCGGAGGTGATGATGGCGGTCGGATTGCTGGCGACGGCCTGCTGCATGGCCTGCAGGACGCCGGTGACCGTGCCCTTGCCGTTCAGCACTTCAACGTCCCAGCCGAGAAGCTCGCCGGCATCCTGGACGCCGCGGCCCCAGTTGACGAAGGACACGTAGGACTGGTCGGCGGAGACGTAGATGACCTTGACCGGCTCGTCGGTGGCCTTCGGGCCGCTCGTCGGTCCGAACCATTCGGTCTGCTCGCGCGAGCGCTCCTCGACGATCTTCTTGGCCTCGTCGACCGACATGTTCGCCCGCACCTGCGGCTCCGGCCATGCCTCGAAGGGCTTGGCCCGCGTTTCCGCGGCGCCTGCGCTCGTCAGGAGCGTCAGGCCGATCGCGGCGAGCGACGCGCACCGCAGTGCTCGCCGGGCCGAAAGGCCATAGGAATTGGGGGCTTCAATATGCCTCATTTAAACATCCTCCCTGGGGGCTTACGAGTTCTTTTCGGGTGGTATAATAGGTTGATAGGATGATCGTCAACCTGCTTGCTAGCTGGCGGCACTTTGGGACGGTGCGCCCTCCTGGGGACCGCAGGTTCGAATGCCGAGCCGCGGGCTTTCTCGCTGGGTGCGGCTGTCAAGTTCCAGCATCGACCGCAGGCGGAGGCTCGTCTGGAGCCCGCTTCCATTGGCCGGGAGAAATCTGCTTCTTGAGATTTGCCGGTGCGCGGCGTGGAGCGAGACGGCTTCCAGCGGCGGGGGCCGGACCATCGCGACGATGCGGTGGAGATGACGATCGCAGCCGCGAGTCTTGTGCTTGTTCGCAGGGCGAATGCGGCCCTGTCGGGGCGGGCCCCTGAGGAAGGAACAGACCCGCGCCAGCCGTGGGGTGGCGCGGGTTCGTGTCGATCTCGTAATGAAAGCGAACGCTGCCGCTGCGATCAGCCGGCGGAAACGATCTCGCCGATTGCAAGCTTGAGCATCTCGTCCGCCCTGCCGAGGCGTTCGAGCCTCTCTCCGTGCCAGGACTGTGACGCAGACAGGTCGCTTCGGGCATCGTCGATAAGGCTTGCCACCTCGCCCGGATTGATGGAGCCGGGGGAAATGCGCGAGCGCGCGAAGGCTGGCGCGTCAAATGCCTGCCGGACTCTCTGATCGTCGAAACCCGGCGGTTGCAGGCCGAGGCTGGAGGCCGCCTCGTCCAGCAGGGCGCCGGTCGCCGTCTCGGTGGTGACTTCTCTCTGCATGGCCATCCGGACGAAGCGCGCCACGATCAGGTGGGCGCGCCGGAAGGAGAATCCACGATGACGCACGAGATCGTCGGCCAGGCTCGTGGCGGTCGACCAGTTCGCCGATGCGAGCGTACGCATCCGCGCCTCGTCGACGGACGCCGTTTCGATGATGGGTGCCATCAGCTTCAGCCCTCCGAGGCTGAGAGAGCATGCTCGGTCGAGGATCGGCGCCTCCCGCATGACGACATCGCCGGTGCCCTCGGCGCGGAAGGTCGTCAGGATGACGGAGGGCCAGGAGATCGCTTCGCCGGCCGCGAACTTGATCGCTTCGAGCGCTGTGGGGTTCTTCTTCTGCGGAAAGATGCTGCTCGTCCCGCAGAATTCGTCGGCGAGCTCGATGAACCCGAACTCGTAGCTCGACCACAGATGCAGGTCCGTTGCCAGGTCGTTCAGCGTCGACATCAGCATCGCCAGACCGCCCGCCACCTCGGCCGCGTAGTAGGCCTCCCGCGCCAGCTTGGAGTTTTTGACCAGGCCGTCGAAGCCGAGCAGTTCGCTTGTCCGGGTGCGGTTGATCGGCCAGGACGTGCCGGAAAGCCCGGCCGCGCCCAGAGGACTGAGGTTGAGGCGCTCATAGGCGGCCGTGAGCCGGGAGAAGTCGTCGGCCAGTTTGGCGGCGAAGCTCGCAAGGTAGTGGCCAAACACGCCGGGATGGGCGTGCTGCAGGCAGGTGTAGCCCGGCATCACCGTCTCTGTGTGAAGGCTCGCCCGCTCGATCAGCGTCGCCCGAAGCTCGTTGATCGCGGCAAGGATGCCGAGAAGCATGTTGCGTTTGTAGAGTCGGCGGACGGTTGGCCCCTGGTCGAGCCTGCTCCTGCCGATGTGAAGACGGCCGCCGATATCCTCGCCGACCTCTGCGGAAAGGAGCTGCTCGATCTGGAAGAGCATGCTGCCACCCAGTGGATCGAGGTCGAGGCCGTCGACGCCCAGCCGCTCGATCCGCGTCAGCGCCCTGAGCAGGAGTGCCGCCTGGGATGGCGAGAGAATACCCTCCTCGCTGAGCATCACCGCATGTGCGAGATCGACCTTCAGGAAGTAGGGAAACTGGGCTTTTTCCCGTTCAAGGTGGGGTGCCTCGAAGAACGCGACCAGGCTATCCGCGGCCGGTTGTTCGAGCCGGCCGGCGCTACCCGTTTCGGACATGGGTCGATCGTCTTGCGGGCCGCCGTTGCCTTTCCCGGCTGCCCGGTCGTTCAGCGTCAGGCCCATGGCTCGACCGCGTATCGCTCGATGGCGTCTTCGTCGAAGGTGAGACCGAAACCTGGCCTGTCCGGCGCTGTGATGCAGCCATCGGCCGGCTCCGGCCGGTCGGTGTAGAGGTTCGCCCAGAAAGGGTCGCGAGCCGGGTCCGGATAGCATTCCACGCAGGTGTGGTTCGAGATGGCCGCCATCAGGTGCATGCTGATATGCGGCTCGCCCACCTGTCCCATGCGAACGCCGGAGAAGCTTGCCGCGGAGGCGAGCTTCATCCAGCCGCTGATGCCGCCGCCCCGGTTGTAGGTGACGTTGACGACGTCGGCCGCTTCCGACGCGATCAGCTGGTAGGCGTCGAACACGGAAGGCTCGGACTGCCCCGCCGCGGTGCGGATTCCGGTCTTCCAGCGGACTTCCCGCAGGCCGCGCGCGAGTTCGCGCGGGCGCACGGGCTCTTCGAGCCATTCCGGATCGTAGCGCAGGATCGCCTCGGCGAAGCGGATGGCGTCCGGCACCGTCCACGCCATGTTGGAATCGGCCACGATGATGAAGCCCGGGCCGGCCTCGTCGCGGGCGATGCGCAGGCGCTCCACATCCTCCTCGATCGAGCGGGCGCCCACCTTGAACTTGATGCCCCCAAGCCCCGCTTGGCGATACCGCCGGATCTCTTCGCGGATGCCGCTTTCCTCGGCGCTGGTCTCGTAATAGCCGCCGATGCCGATCACCGGCACTCTTGGCTGGTTGCCGCCCAGAAGCTTCCAGACCGGCAGGCCGGTGATGTGTCCCTTGAGATCCCACAGGGCCGCGTCGACCGCCGCGATGGCGCCCATCAGGGCCGGGCGGTCGATATAGGCCTTGTCGAAGCCCAGCATCCGCTGCCAGTGCGTCTCGATGCCGGTGGGATCGCTGCCGACGAGGAACTCTCGGAAAGCCTCCCGCACCAGGGCCTTCAGCCCCGGGCCGTAGACCGTCTCGTTGCCGACGCAGGCGATGCCCGTCACGCCGCCGGTGGCGGTGATGCGGCACAGAAGTGCCGCCCTTTCATTCAGCCGGTAGGTCCCCCCGCTGAAGGCGGAGGGAAGCCGTGTGCGTATTTCCCGGAGTTCCAGGTTCTCGATCTTCATTTCTGATCAGCCTTGGAGGAGCCACTCGGTAAAGCGTCGATCCGCCTCGGCCTTGTGATCGCTCCAGAACGCGCCGTTCACCGGCTTGGTCTGTTTGAAGTTCGCCGGATAGGTCGGCAGCATCTTCGCGGTCTTTTCCGGGATGAAGTCGTAGGCCTTCGGATTGCTCGGGCCGTTCGGCAGCATCTCTGTAACCGCCGCCTGGCGCTCGGGATTGGCGCAGAACTTCACGAACTCGCGGGCGAGGTCGGCCTTGGGCGTGCCTTTGGGGATGCACCAGCCCGTTGCGCTGTAGAATCCTTGGTTCCAGTTGATGTCGACCGGCGCGCCGGCATCGGCGGCGGACTGCGCCCGGGCATTGAAGGCAGGACAGATGTCCACCTCGCCGTTCTGCAGAAGCTGGGCGCTCTGCGGTGAGGAATCCCACCACACCTGCACGTGCGGCTTGATCTCGTCGAGCTTGGCGAAGGCGCGCTTCCAGCCGTCTTCCGTGGACAGCACCTGGTAGATCTCATCGCCGCCCGGCACGCCGTCGGCACGCAGTGCGATCTCGACCGTGTCGCGGGCGAGACGCCGCAGCGCCCTGCGTCCCGGATAGGCCTCAAGGTCCCAGATGTCGGCAAAGGATGTGAGCCCGTTCGGGAAGGCGTCCGTCCGATAGGCGAGGACGAACGTGACGATGCTGTCCGCGAGATAATGCTCGGACTTCATGTCGTCGGGGATCTGTCCCATCGCCTCGCCGCTGAGGTCGAGCGGTTCGGTAAGGCCCTGGGAGGCGACGAGGTCCGCCACGTCGGAGTTCACGCCGCCGCTGACATCCCAGTTATAGTTGCCGGTCTCCACCTGCGCCTTGAACTCGGCGGAGGGGTTGGAGCGCCGGACGACCGGGACGATGTCGATGCCGGTCTCCTTGGCGAAGGGCTCGTAGTAGGCGGCGGTCCAGGCGCGGGTGTAGACGCCGCCGGGATCGGAGATGACGAGGCTCTGCGCGGCCCGGGCGGGACGCCAGACGGCGGGCATGGCAAGGGCGGCCGTGCTTACGGAGATGCCCTGCAGCACCGCGCGGCGTGTGATCTTCGTTTTGGTCATCGTCTTCTTCCTCTTGGTTTTTGGTTGAAGGGACACTCGGATGACGGACGTGGGGGCGCGCTCACGAAGAGGGCTGCCGGCTGCGGATGTACTCGCCTGCCAGGATGACGACGGTGACGAGGATGAGGATCAGGGTGGAGACGGCGGCCAGCGTCGGGGTGACGTTCAGGAGCGCTTCCGCCCACATCTGCCGGGGCAGCGTGGTGGCGACACCCCCGCTGATGAACAGTGCGACGGTCAGCTCGTCGAACGACTTGACGAAGGAGAAGAGGAAGGCGGTGATCACGCCGGCGCTGATCAGGGGCAGCGTGATCCGCCGGAAGGCGACGAGCCGGCTTGCCCCAAGCGTCCAGGCCGCCTGATCGAGGCGGATATCGTAGTTCTTGAGGACCGCGAGGATCGTCACGATCGCGTAGGGCAGAGAGAAGATGGTGTGGCCGAGCACCAGGCCGAGCGACGTGCCGACGAGCCCGATCTTCGAGAAGGAGTAGAAGAGCGCCAGCGCCACGATGATGTGCGGCATGACCAGCGGCATGAGGATGAACGCCATCAGCGCCGTCTTGCCGACCATCCGGCCCCGCGACAGGGCGAAGGCCGCGGGGATGCCGATCGCGACGGACAGGACCGCCGTGGCGAGGCCCACATAGACCGACCGGATCATGGCGCTGCGCCAGATCGGCGAGGAGAAGAAGGCGTCGTACCACTTCAATGAGAAGCCGACCGGCGGCCACTGGAAGAACGAGCTGCCCGAGAACGAGACGGGCACGAGCACGAAGGAGGGCAGGGCGAGGAAGAGGACGACGAGGATTGCCGCGATCGGGACGCCGTAGCGCCGCCCGCCATGGGGCCCGCGCGTGCCGAAGATGCGATCCCAGCCGCTTCCGAGATAGTCGCAGACCCAGCCGAGGCCGGCGATCAGCGCGTAGCCGAGCCGGCTGCCCGCGCGCGACAGGAAGCCCTGCTTGCCGGCGCCTGCGGGGGCCATGTCGCCCGTCAGGGCGGACATGCCGACGACGCGGTCGAACACGTAGAAGACGGCTATCGAGGCGATGAGCAGGAGCACCGCCACCGCCCCGGCGAAGCCCCAGTTCAGCATCTCGTCGATCTGGATGACGATGATCTGGGCGAGCATCGTCTCCTGCGGGCTGCCCAGGAGGATGGGGGTGATGAAGAAGCCGACGGCCGTGATGAAGACCAGGAGCCCGCCCGCGGCGACGCCGGGCAGCGAAAGCGGGAAATAGATGCGCCAGAAGGCCTGCGAGGGGCGGGCGCCGAGCGTTCCGGCGGCCTGCGAGAGGTTCGCATCGATGTTCTGCATTGCCGCCAGCATCGTCAGGATCGCGAGCGGCATCAGCGCGTGCGTCATGCCGACGAGGACGCTGCCGAGGTTGTAGATGAGGTCGAGTGGCGCATCGGTGATGCCCGCGGCTGTCAGCATCTGGTTGAGGAGGCCGTGGCGCCCGAGGATGACGATCCAGGCGAAGCTGCGCACGAGCACGCTTGTCCAGAAGGGCATGAGCACCAGGAGCACGAGGAACGCCTTTCCTCGTCCCGCGCTGGTCGCGATGAAATAGGCGATCGGATAGCCGCAGATGAGGCAGAGCGCCGTGGTCAGGCCCGCGATCTTGAACGTGTTGGCGAGGATTTTGACGTAGAGCGAGGTCTGGAAGAGCCTCAGATAATGCTCGAGCGAGAAGCCCTTGGCGGAATCGAGAAAGCTCAGCTGCAGGAGATGGACGACCGGGATCAGGAACACGATCGCCAGAAGCAGAAGCGCCGGCCCCAGGCCAAGATGGGGGCGCACGCCTGTGGCGAGCCTTGCCAGAGCGGCCCGCATGCTCAGCCTTCCCGTGCCGGCCGGATGAGGACCGTTCCGTCCTTCGGCCAGCCGAAGCGCACGGCTTCTCCAGGCTGGAACGAGAGGGTCGGACCGGTCGTCAAAGAAAGCGCAACAATGGTGGTGCCATCGTCGAGGCGGGCCCAGTGCCGCGTCACGGAGCCGGTTATCATGGTCCCTTCGAAGGTGGCCGGGACGACATTGTCGGCCGTCTCCCCATCCTTCAGCAGGCGCAGATGTTCGGGGCGGACCATCACATCCACCTCCTCGCCCGGGCCGACGTCGGCCCCGCGCAAGGCCGAGATCGAGGCATGGAAGCCGGTGCTGAGATCGATGGTCTCGCCGACCCCCTCGACCTTTGCGCCGAAGAGGTTGGAGGTGCCGAGGAAGTCGGCCGCGAATTTGCTCGTCGGCCGGAAATATAGCTCCTGCGGCGTTCCGAGCTGCTCGATGCCGCCCCGGTTCATCAGGCAGATGCGATCCGACATCGCCATTGCCTCTTCCTGATCGTGGGTGACGTAGAGGATCGTGGCGCCGAGCTCGGTGTGGAGCCGCTTGATCTCCACCTGCATCTGGTCGCGCAGCTTCTTGTCGAGGGCTCCGAGCGGCTCGTCCATGAGGATGATCGACGGCTCGTAGACGGCGCAGCGGGCAAGCGCGATGCGCTGCTGCTGCCCGCCGGACAGCTCCCGCGTGAGACGGTCTCCGACATGCGGCAGGTGCACGACCTCCAGCATGCGGTTCACCTTGCGCTTGATCTCGCTCTCGGGTGTGCGGCGCATTCGCAGGGGAAAGGCGACGTTCTCGAAGACGCTGAGATGCGGGAAGAGCGCGTAGTTCTGGAAGACCATGCCGATGTCCCGCTTGTGGACCGGCTGGTTCGTGGCCTCCGCGCCGTCGATCCAGATCTCGCCGGTATTCGATGCGGAAAGACCCGCGACGATCGTCAAGAGGGTGGTCTTGCCCGAGCCCGACGGCCCGAGAAGCGTGACGAACTCTCCGGCAGAGACGCTCAGATCCGTCCGCTTCAGCGCTGCGAAATCTCCGTATCGCTTGGAGACGCCTCTCAGCTCGAGCTTTGGCTGGCGATGATCCCGATCCTGCAAGCGCTTCTCCGGACAGGCAATTTCACGACGGCCCGGACCATAGGACATCAAGTAAGATTTTTATAATTTATAATATTGATATCATTTCATAAACGTGAGTTATCTAAGGGTATGGAGATCCGGCAGCTCGAAGCGTTTCATGCCATCGCGATTCTGGGGAGCTTCTCGGCCGCGGCACAGAAGCTTCACACGACCCAGCCCGCCATCTCCTCGAGAATCCGGGCCCTGGAGGTCGAGCTCGGCGCGGAGTTGTTCGACCGCACGTCCCGCCCTGCTCGCCTCACCGTGACGGGCCATCGCCTGATGCGGCACGTCGAGCGGGTCTTCGATGCGACCAACGACATGCGTCGCCTCGTGGGCGGGGTGCGCGGGCGTGTGAGCAATGCGCGGATCGGCATACCCGGCGCTCTTGTCTCCAGATGGGCCCCGTATCTCATGGCTGAGATCTACAAGAGCAATCCCCAGGCGAAGGTGGAGCTCCACATCGATCGGACCATCGTCCTCCGCCAGATGCTGGCCAATGGCGAGATTGACTTTGCTCTGGTTATCGGCCCGGTCGAGGAAGCCAATCTCGTTTCGACGCCGGTCGCCAGCTACGGCTATTGCTGGATTGCCAGCCGGAAGATGGCGCAGGTACGCGACGTCCGCTCGATCGCCGACGTGTCCGGTCACGTCTTCACCTATTCGAAGACCTCGAGCGTCTTCCGGGCTCTCTCCGACTACATCAAGGAAAACGAGATCAATGGTGTGGAGCTGAACGGCAGCAACTCCACCGAAGCGATCCTGCAAATGGTCTCGCGAGGGCTCGGCTTTGGCGTCGTGATGACCATCGCAGCCGAAGCCGATCTGCTGCGCTTCCACAAGATCCGCAAGCTCGACCTCGACTGCAGCACGATGCCGGATTCAAACTATTGGGCCATCTACAGGCGCGACGGAGACATCCTGCTGGGCGAGTATCTGGTGGAGGCCTGCATCGGAGCGAATGCACCCCTGTCAGAGCGAAGCGCGCAATAGACCGGCGGCTGGGGCCGGGCGGCTTGCCCATCATGCGGCTGGGCGGCCGGTCGCGCCGGCGGTCGGGCGAGCGGGTGCCCAGTGCCCGACTTCCCCGGTTGCATCCTCTGGCCCGTTGACAATCATACAATCATACTGAAGTATTTTCCGCGATATCGTTCGGGCGTCGCGCCCCGGCTGCCGGGAGGGACGATGACATCGGGAATGAGGCTCTCGCAGGAGGGGATCGTTGCGGCGCTGGCAGCGCTTCTCTTCGTTGGTTTTTCGCTGACGCTGAGCAACTTCCTGACGGTCAACAATCTCATTTCGCTCGTCAGGAGCGTCTCCATCCTCGGCATCCTCGGGATCGGCATGGGGCTGGTCATCATCAGTCGCGGCATCGACCTGGCGATGGTCGCCACCATGGTCGTCGCCTCCTCCTGGGTTCTGTCGATGGTGCAGTCGGGGACCCCGCTCGGCTGGGCGCTGCTTTTCGGGATGGGCTTTGCCATCCTCGTCGGCGCCGCCACGGGCATTCTGGTCGCCTACGCGCTCGTCCCTGCCATCTTCACCACCCTCGCCATGGGCCTGATCGTCTACGGCACCGGCCGGGCGTATCTTTTCCAGGTCGATGTGCAGAATGCGCCCTCGAACTATCCCTGGTTCTCGTTTCTGGGAACGGGCAACGTTCTGGGGATCCCGATGCCGATCATCGCGGTCGGCTTCTTGGCGCTCGTGATGTGGGTCCTGCTGCGCTACACGCGCTTCGGCCGCTTCGTCTACGCGACGGGCGACAACATCCTGGCGGCGCGCATCGTCGGCATTCCCGTGCGCCTTCTGATCGTGGCGCAGTTCATCCTGACCAGCCTCATCGCCTACGCGGCGGGCATCATCATGTCCTCGGCCGTGTCGAGCATGAGCACGCGCATCTACAACTCGACGATGATCTACGACGTGCTGCTCGTCGTGGTGCTGGGCGGCATCAGCCTCAGCGGCGGGCGAGGCGGCGTGCGCAACGTCCTTGTGGGCACGCTTCTCGTCGGCGTGCTGCTGAATGGAATGACGATCCTCGACATTCCCTACACCGAGCAGAACCTCATCAAGAGCGTGATCCTGCTCTTTGCCCTGATCATCGACAGCTTCATCAACCCCCGCGACGAGCAAACCGCTCAGCAACAGCAGGGGGACATCTAAAACGGTCTGTCAGACCGAAAACGGGAGGAAAGAATCTTGTTGAACATGCGAAAGGTCTGCACGGTGCTCCTGGCGGCATCGGCGCTGCTGGGCAGCGCGTTGGCGGCAAGCGCTGCCACACAGGGGCTCGACAATGCCGAGCGCCGCGACCCCTACTACAAGCCGCTTGAAGGCAAGCGCGTCGTGTTCGTCCCGCTTGCCATGGGCTTCGACCTCACCGAGGGCTGGGCGGCGATCATGCGTCGCCAGGCCGAGGATCTCGGCTACACCTTCGAGATCCGCGATCCGAACTGGAGCACGGATGCCGGCACGCGTGCCATCACGGCGCTGATCTCCGAAAAGCCCGACCTGATGATCATCCACAACCCGGATGTGCAATCCTATGCGCGCCTGCTGAAGCGCGCCGAGGCCGCCGGCATCAAGGTCCTTCAGGTCAATCTGGAATCCTCCTACACCACCGATTCCTATGTCGGCGCCGATTGGGTGAAGGTGGGCTACATCGAGGCGAAGGTACTCGCCGACAAATGCGGTCCCGACACGTCCGGCAAGATCGCCATCATGCAGGGCGTGCCCACCGCGGCGTCGAACCTTTACGAGCTGTTTGCCTATCATGACGTGTTCGACAAGCTCGACCACATCAAGGTCGTTTCCGAGCAGGCGGCCAATTACGATCCGGCCAAGGCGCGGGCCATCATGGAGACGGTGCTCGAGCAGCATCCGGACCTTTGCGGCGTCGTCGGCAACTGGGACAACCAGGATGTCGGCGCGGGCGCGGCGATCCAGGAAGCCGGCAAGAGCGACCAGGTTTATGTCGTCACGTCGGGCGGCGGCACGACGAATGGCTGCGAGAATATCGAGAAGGGCCTGCTCGATATGATCGTCAGCTACGACGTCCCCCTTCAGGGCGATATCTTGAACCAGCAGATCGTCGAGATCCTGCTCTCCGACGCCAAGGCGGGCGAGATCAAGAACACCTACTACACGCCCCTGACGCTGCTCACGAAGGACAATCTGACCCCCCGTAACTGCTGGTCGCTCGACGATCTCAAGTAGGTCGCCGGCCGATAGCGCGGCCGATCGAGAAGTGTCTCCAGGGGTCTAGTCCAGATGTTCAGCCAGGCCAGCCTCACGCGGCTGCGATACAAATACCTCCCCGATCACCTGATCGGGGAGGTGCTCTCCAAGCGTTGGGTGGACAACGCGATTCCATTCCTGGTCCTGCTGATCGTGATTGCAGTCCTGGGACCGCTGCTTCCGAACTTTTTCACCCTGTCGAGCCTGTCCGACCTCGGGCGGCAGATGGCGGAGTTCGGACTGATCGTGCTCGCTTTGGCGATCGTCCTTCTGTCGGGCGGCATCGACCTTTCCGTCGGCTCCATGTTCGCCATGGCCGTGCTCGGATCCCTGCTGGGGATGAACGTCTGGGAACTGCCCGTCCTCATCGTGCTGGCCGGTGTGCTCGCCATGGGCGCCCTTTACGGGCTCCTCAACGGGGTGCTCATTGGCTACCTCAGGCTGCGCGCCTTTCTGACGACGCTGGTGACGCTGATCATCCTGCGTTCCGTATACGTCATCGTCTTCCTGCATTATTCGACCGCGCTGGTGACGGGCTTCGCCGATTCCGCCCTGTGGGACTTCATCGGTTTCGGCACGGTCTACGGCTTCCCTCTCTCTCTTCTGGTGTCGGGGCTCATTGCGATCGTCTGGCACATCGTCCTGTCGCGCATGCGGCCCGGCTGGCGGCTGACGGCCGTCGGCGGTGCGCGCCGTTCGGCCTATAACGCCGGCATCAATGTGCGCCGCACGGTGTGCCTCGCCTATGTCTGGTCCGGTATCCTGTGCTCGGTCGCCGGCTTCCTCTACGCGGCCCGCCTGGGAAGCGCCGGAGCCGATACCGGCATCGGCATGGAGGTCTCGGCGCTGACGGCCGTGGTGCTCGGCGGCAATTCGCTGGGCGGCGGGCGCGGATCGGTGGCCAAGGCCATCCTCGGTGCCTTGCTGGTGCTGATCATCACCAACAGCCTGATCAGCTTCGGCGTGCCCGGTTCGATCACCTCCACGGTGCTCGGCATATTCCTGATCGCGGCGGTCTTCCTGGACATGCGGTGGGTGCGCAACAAGGAGCAGCTCCTCAGCAAGAGCTACGTCTCGCCCACCTATCTCAACCTGCCGCCGCCGCCGAAGACGACCGATCCTGCCTCGCCCTACCGGCTAAACGACAAGCTGCGCACCGTCGAGGTGATCGGATTGGGCGAGATCGAGGGCCCGGAGGACGTGATCCTCGATCGTCACGACAACCTTTATTGCGGCACGCGGCACGGCGACATCGTCAAGTTCTTCGCGCCCGACTATCAGACCAACGAGGTGCTCGCCCATATCGGCGGCCATCCGCTCGGCATGGCCTTCGACAAGAACGACAATCTTCTCGTCTGCATCGGCGGCATGGGGCTCTACCAGGTCACGCCGGACGGAATCTCGACGAAGGTGACCGATGAGACCAACCGGCGCTGGACCTCGGTGGTGGACGATTCGCGGCTGCGCCTGGCGGACGACCTCGACATCGCGCCGGACGGGCGGATCTTTTTCAGCGAAGCGACCGTGCGCTACGAGCAGGAGGAATGGGCCACCGATGCGCTGGAAAGCCGGGGCAACGGCCGGATCATCTGCTACGATCCGCGCGACGGCTCCACGCGCACGGTGCTGCCCAATCTGGTCTTCGCCAACGGCATCACGACCATGCGCGACGGCTGTTCCATCCTCTATGCGGAGAGCTGGACCTGCTCCATCAGCCGCTATTATTTCGCCGGCCCCAAGAAAGGGCGCACCGAGCCGGTCCTGACCAACCTGCCGGGCTATCCGGACAACATCAACCGGGCCTCCGACGGCAATTACTGGGCCGCCTTGCTGGGCATGCGCACGCCGGCCCTCGATCTTGCGATGACGATGCCCGATTTCCGCCGCCGCATGGCCAAGCGCGTGGCGCCGGATTTCTGGCTCTACCCGAACATCAATACCGGCTGCGTGATCAAGTTCGACGAGAACGGCAACATCCTGGAAAGCCTCTGGGACCTCGGCGGCCAGAACCATCCGATGATCACCTCCATGCGCGAGCACAAGGGCTGGCTGTATCTCGGCGGCGTCTCCAACAACCGCATCGGCCGCTACAGGATCGAAGGCGCCGACCCGAACTGGACGGGACCGGCTTCCTATTGGGGGGACGCCAAATGAGGGCGTTTCTGCAACGCAGCTACGAGCGCTTTCGCGGCATCGACCCGCCGGAGCGGATCGTGCCGGCGATGGACGGGCCGCTGCATCCCAATGCGATGCTGGACGAGGCGCCGGTCCTGTTGGAGCAGGAAGGCATAGACAATCTGTGCGTGGCGCCCGCCGGCGTGTTCGCCTCTGCGGCAAGCGAGCTCTTGTCCCTCATGCCGGAGGGCGAAGGTTTCCGCGCGCAACCGCTCGAGACCTTTGCCCGCCCCATCACCTGCATCGCATCCGATGGCGCCGGGGCGCTGGCGATCGGTCAGGACGGCGAGGGCATCCTCATCCGCGGCGGCGCGCACGATGGCATGGCCCTGACAGGGACGGGCGCCACGCGGTTCGCCTGTCCCACGGGCTGCGTCTTTGTCGACCCGCACACGCTCATCGTCGCGATCGGATCGGACGAGCATGTCGCCGCCGAGTGGAAGCGCGACCTGATGAAGCAATGCCATTCCGGCAGCGTCTGGCGGATCGACCTCGGCAAGGGCGCCGAAGCGGCCGTGCCGCTGGCGAAGGGACTGGCCTTTCCTTCAGGCCTCGCTCTCGGGCGCCAGGGCGAGCTTTTTGTCTCGGAGGCCTGGGAACATCGGGTGGTGGGCCTCAGCGCGTCGGAGCCCTCGGCGCCGGTCGAGCTTCTGATCGAGTTGCCCGCCTATCCCGGCTTCGTCGCACCGACCTCGGACGGCGCGTTCTGGCTCGCCCTCTTTGCGCCGCGCAATCCCCTGGTCGAGTTCGTCATCCTCGAGCGGCGCTATTGCGAAAGGATGATCGATACCGTCGATCCGCAATTCTGGATCGCGCCGGCGCTCTCCAGCGGAAAGAGCTTTCTTGAGCCGATCCAGGGCGGCGCGCGCAAGAAGCTCAACGTCCTCAAACCCTGGTCGCCGAGCTGGTCATACGGTCTCGCTCTGCAGTGCAACGCGCAGTTCCGCCCGGTCGCGAGCGTTCACAGCCGCGCCGACGGCAACGTTCACGGGGTGACCTCGCTCGCGGAGAAGGACGGGCGGCTCATGATCGGCGCCTGCGGATCCGGCCGGGTGGTCGCCGTCCCGGTCAACGCGCAGATCGGAATTGGAGTCGAGCTGTGACCACGCTTCTCAGTTTCAGGAACGCCACCAAGGAGTTTCGTGGCGTCCCGGCGATCAAGGATATCAACTTCGATCTGCACGAAGGCGAGATCCATGCCATCGTCGGCGAGAACGGCGCGGGAAAGTCGACCCTGACCAAGGTGCTCGCCGGCGTCTATCAGCTGACGCGGGGCGAGATGTTCCTCGATGGCAAGCCGCTGGTCATGAAGACGCCGGGCGAGGCGCGCCACCGCGGCATCGCCATGGTGTTTCAGGAGACCAACCTCGTTCCCTCCATGACGGTCGCGCAGAATATCTATCTCGGCGAAGAGGAGATGTTCAATCGCCTGCGCGGCCTCTACATCAAGGCGCAGCGCTTCCTGCTGTCGCTCAACTTCTACGTAGAGCCCGAAGCGCTGGTCTCCTCGCTCGGCGCGGCGAAGAAGCAGATGGTGGAGATCGCCCGCGCCGTGCATCACCAGGCGCGCATCATTATCTTCGACGAGCCGACCGCCAGCCTGACGCCGGAAGAGAAGTTCCATTTCTTCAACCTCGTGCGCCGGCTCCGCAAGGATGGCGTCACCATCATCTTCATCAGCCACGCGCTGGAAGAGGCGCTCGCTCTGTCGGACCGCATCACGGTTTTGCGCGACGGGGAGGTCGTCGCGACGGACGAGACGAAGAACTTCGACCGCAACAAGATCATCGACGCCATGGTCGGCCGCTCGCTGTCGGACGAGCTCTACGCCAATGCGGGCGAACGCCGGCCCCGGCCTTACGGAGAGATGGCGCTCAGCGTCCAGAACCTCTCCAAGGGCCGGATCGTGCGGAACAACTCCTTTTCCATCTATTCAGGGCAGGTGACAGGGCTGTTCGGGCTGGTGGGCGCCGGCCGCACCGAGACGATGAAGATCGTCGCCGGGGTCGACAAGCGCGACTTCTTCCATGGCGGGGTTGTCAAATACAACGGCGAGCGCGTGCGCTACCGCACGCCCGAGCAGGCGGTCAGGAGCGGCATCGTTTACGTCACCGAGGACCGCAAGTCCGAGGGTTTCTTCGAGACCATGTCGATCGCCGAGAACATCCACATGGGAGAGCTCGGCAGGAAGTCGAACCCGCTGACCGTCGTCTCGCGCTCGGAGGCGAAAGCGCTCGCTAAAGAGTGGATCAAGAGACTGGACGTCAAGGCGATCGACCCGGATGCGCGGATCATCGAACTGTCGGGCGGCAACCAGCAGAAGGTCGTCATCGCCAAGGCGGCGATCCAGAAGCCGAAGCTGATCATTTTCGACGAGCCGACGCGCGGCGTCGATGTCGGGGCGATCGTGGAGATCCACCGCTTCATCGAAGAGCTGGCGGATGCCGGGATCGCGGTCGTTGTGATCTCGTCCTATCTCCCCGAAATCCTGGCGCTGTCCGACCGCGTGCTCGTCGTGCGCCAGGGCCGCGTGGTCGAAGAGATGACGATCGACAACGCCAGCGAAGCAAAGATCATGTTCGCCGCGGTCCACTAGCTGTCCGCTCAAGGAATATCTGGTCCCGCAATGTAACGGCATCCCTCCTACCGGCCCGCGTTATGCCCGGGGGGCGGATCGGAACAACGTTCCCGGATGGCCTCAGGCGCGACGTCGTCCGTGGCGCATACTTGGGGAAAAGCGCGCGCCGAGGTGCGGACGGCCGAAACCAGTCTCGAGATTTCCAGGCTTTCTTGAAGTCTTTAGGCGGAAAGTGGTGCCCAGGGGCGGATTCGAACCACCGACACGCGGATTTTCAGTCCGCTGCTCTACCAACTGAGCTACCTGGGCTTTGCCGAAAGGGCCGCAAAGGCCTTGAGGCGAGCGGGGTTATAGGAGAGGCGGCCGGCCCTGTCCAGACGCCTGAGGCGCTTATGCCGGACTTCGCGCCGCAGCCTGTCGGAGGTGCCGCGAGAAGGGTGTGGAACGGCCTGCAGGCAGGATGCGGGCGGGCTCGCTTATTCCTCCCCGTCCTCGCTGCTGGTCTCGCGCACGGGCTCGCCGGGGATCGCATAGGCGCCGCCCAGCCAGCGGTTGAGATCGACCTCGCGGCAGCGGGGCGAGCAGAAGGGCATATCCTCCGCCGAAGCCGGCTTGCCGCAGATCGGGCAGCGCGGGCCTCTCGGGCGTGCGGCACGCGCCATTACGCGGGCTCCATCCAGTTCTCGTAGACGGCGAAATGCTCGCCGGCCAGAAGGCTCATCGTCTCGAAGAGCGGCAGGCCGACGACATTGGTGTAGGAGCCGACGAGCTTGACGACGAAGGCGCCGGCCCGGCCCTGGATGGCGTAGCCGCCGGCCTTTCCCTGCCATTCGCCGGAGGCGAGGTAGGTGTCCATCTCCTCGCGCGACAGGCGCTTGAAGCGCACGCGGGTCTCGATCAGCTTCTGCCGCGCCACGCCCTTCGGCGTCATCAGGCAGACCGCGGTATAGACGCGGTGGGCGCGCCCGGAAAGAAGGCGCAGGCACGCCGCCGCCTCGTCGGTGACCTCCGGCTTGGGCAGGATGCGCCGTCCGACGGCGACGACCGTATCGGCGGCGAGCACATAGGCTCCGTCGAGCGCCGGGTCGCGGCGCGCGGCGCGCATCGCCACCTCCGCCTTGGTGCGCGCCAGGCGCCGCGCCATGGAGCGCGGCAGCTCCTTGCGCTGCGGCGTCTCGTCGATGCTGGGCGGCAGGAGCCGGTCGGGCGATATGCCGATCTGCTCCAGAAGCTGCAGGCGTCGCGGCGAGCCGGAAGCGAGGACGAGCGGTGCGGGTGGATGCTTGTGGCGGTTCATGGCCCTGGGGCGCCCTCAAAAGGCCGAAAGGCCTGCTGCTACTTGTAGCGGTAGGTGATACGCCCCTTGGTCAGGTCGTAAGGCGTCATCTCCACGAGAACCTTGTCGCCCGCGAGCACGCGAATGCGGTTCTTGCGCATGCGTCCGGCGGTATGGGCTATGATCTCGTGGTCGTTCTCCAGCTTCACGCGAAATGTCGCGTTGGGAAGGAGTTCGGTCACGACGCCGGGAAATTCCAGTACCTCTTCTTTGGCCATCTATCACCTTGTGTTCATGCCGGTCGGCGGGCCTACCTACCGCAAAGCTCGGGAAGTGTGAACCGTTTCCGGCGCCGCAACATGCGCGCGAGCGCGCGGCGGCCGGCTCAGTCCGCGCCGATGAAGCGCGAAGCGATCCGCCGCTTCAGCCGCTCGCGCAGATCCCGGTAGGCTGAAAGGATCTGCTCGCGGCTGCCGGAGGCGAGTGTCGGGTCGGGGGTCGGCCAGTATTCGACCTCGATCGCCGTGGTGCGTGTCAGCTCCAGCGCGCGGTGATGCGCCTCCGGCGACAGGGTCACGGCGAGGTCGAAATTGTAGTCTTCCAGACCATCCAGCCCCTGCGGGCGCCCGGCCGCGACGCCAAGGCCGATCTCGGAGAGGACGCTATCGACGAAAGGGTCGCGCGCGCCGGGCGAAATTCCCGCAGAAGCAATCCAGATGTTGGGTCCGAGCATCGCCCGTGCAAGGGCCTCGGCCATGGGCGAGCGCACGGAATTGCGCCCGCACAGAAAGAGGATCGATGCCGGCGCGCGGGGCGCGCTGCCGCTCATCCGCGCCAGTGGAGCACGCAGACGAGGGTGAAGAGCCGGCGGGCAGTGTCGAAATCGACCTCGATCTTCCCGGCGAGCCGCTCCTGCAGGAGGCGGGAGCCCTCGTCGTGGACACCGCGGCGGCCCATGTCGATCGCCTCGATGCGCGAGGGCGAGCCCATCTTGATCGCTTCGTAGTAGCTCTCGCAGATGACGAAGTAGTCCTTCACGATCTTGCGGAAGGGACTGAGGGAGAGGATGTGGGTCATCACCTCCTTGCCGTCCTCCCGGCGCACTTCCAGGATCAGGCGGCGCTCGGCGAGCGACAGCTTCAGCCGGAAGGGGCCCTCATGGCCCCCTGTGGGCGTGAAGGAATTCTCGTCGATCAGGTCGAAGATGGCGACGGCACGCTCGTGCTCGATGTCGGGCGGGCCACGGCCGATGGAATCGTCCAGGTCGACAGCGATCAGCCGGTTCGTGCCCGTGCCCTTCGCCATCGCCCGGCCTCAGCGGTTCATCCGGATGGTGATGGCGCGCGCATGCGCCTCCAGACCCTCCGCGCGGGCAAGCGCGACGGCCGCCGGGCCGAGCTCGGCCAGCGCTTCCGGCGGGCAGGAGAGGATCGAGCTGCGCTTCAGGAAGTCGAGGACCGAAAGACCGGAGGAAAAGCGCGCCGAGCGCGCCGTCGGCAGGACATGGTTGGAGCCGCCGACATAATCGCCGATCACTTCCGGCGTCGTGCGCCCGAGGAAGACCGCGCCCGCATGCCGGATCTTCTCCAGCAGCGCCTCCGGCCGGTCCGTGCAGATCTCCAGATGCTCGGCGGCGATGCGGTCGGCAAGGCGCGCCGCCTCGCTGAAATCGGCAACGGTGATGACGGCGCCGTAATCGCGCCAGCTCGCCCCGGCGATCGCCTTGCGCGGCAGAAGCTCAAGCTGGCGCTCCACCTCCTCCGCCACCGTCCTGCCGAAGGTCGCATCGTCGGTGATCAGGATCGACTGGGCGACGGCGTCGTGCTCGGCCTGCGAGAGAAGGTCGGCGGCGAGCCAGGCCGGATCGTTCTCGGCATCGGCGATGACGAGGATTTCCGACGGCCCCGCGATCATGTCGATGCCGACCTGGCCGAAGACCCGGCGCTTGGCGGCGGCCACATAGGCGTTGCCGGGCCCGCAGATCATCGCGACCGGCGAGATCGTTTCCGTGCCGTAGGCGAGGGCGGCGATCGCCTGCGCTCCCCCGATCCGGTAGATCTCGTCGACGCCGGAAATCTCGGCGGCGACGAGGACGAGCGGGTTGAAGACGCCGTCCGGCGTCGGCACCGTCATGACGAGGCGCTCCACGCCCGCCACCTTCGCCGGCACGGCGTTCATGATGACGCTGCTCGGATAGGCCGCCGTGCCGCCGGGCACGTACAGGCCGGCCGAATCGACGGCGCTCCAGCGCGTGCCGAGCCGGACGCCGAGCGCGTCGGTCGAGCTCGTATCGGCCGGCATCAGCCGCTCCTGGCCGGCCTTGAGCCGGTCGCGGGCGAGGGTGAGCGCCGCAAGGATGTCTTCGGGGCAATCGGCGACGGCCTGGCGGATTTCTTCTGCCGAAATGCGCATGCCGCGCTTATCAATGTCGACCTTGTCGAAGCGCAGCGTCAGCTCGGCGAGCGCCGCGTCCCCGCGGGCCCGCACATCGGCGATGATCTCGCGCACCGCCTCGTCGACATCGGCCGCCGCCTCGCGCTTGGCGGCGAGGAAGGCGGAAAAGCGCGATTGGAAGTCCGCGTCGCTCGTGGAGAGGAACTGGGCCATGGCGTGGCTTCTCTCACGAAGCGATGTGGCGGGGAAGGTTCGGCGTCGACCAGGCCGGGCCCAGGTCGCTGAGCTGCGCCTCGATGCACTCCACCGCCAGCTTCAGCGTCGCATCGCCGGCGAAGACCAGCGTGACCTCGCCCGAGGGCGCTTCGCCGGCCGCAAAGCTGATGGCGAGCAGCGACAGCACCGCTTCCTTGTCGCTCTTGTCGATGCCGTGGCTGAGCACTTTTTCCACGCGCTCGAAATGCAGCGCCGTGCGTCGCCGCTCGTAGCTGCGCGACAGCCCCTTGCCGGAGGGAGTCGCCTCCCAGGCGAAACGGTTGAGGGCGAGGACGAGGCGCTTTTCGGCCGGCAGCCAGGTGATGTCGCCGACCTTCAGGACGGCGTCCTGCACATGCGCGGAGAGGATCGCGAGATCCTCCTCGTCCATTGCCATCAGACGCAGTCGGTCGTTCGACGCCATGAAATCTCGTCCCGGACGGGCCCCTTTTGCACTTCAGGATCGGGCGGATGCCGAGCGGAAAAAGCGCCCGGCCGTGCGCATGCCATAGCCCTAGGCTCTAGGGCGTTGCCGCGGCAAGGGCAAGGCGCACGGGCAAAGCGGCGCGGCTGGCCCCACCCCCTTGTAACGGCGCTTTCCGCGCCTCGCGCGCCGGCTTTGGCCTCAGGCCCTGACGCGCTCGATCTGCGCCCCGCAGGCGGAAAGCTTCTCTTCCAGGTGCTCGAAGCCGCGGTCGAGATGGTAGACGCGGTTGACCACCGTCTCCCCTTCCGCCGCCAGCCCGCCGATGACGAGCGACACGGAGGCCCTGAGATCCGTCGCCATGACCTGCGCGCCCGTCAGCTTCTCCACCCCGCGGATGGTGGCCGTCTGCCCGTCGAGACGGATGTCGGCGCCGAGGCGCGAGAGCTCCTGTACGTGCATGAAGCGGTTCTCGAAGATCGTCTCGGTGATCTCCGAAGTGCCCTCGGCGCGGCTCATCAACGCCATCAGCTGGGCCTGCAGGTCGGTCGGAAAGCCCGGGAAGGGCTGCGTCGTCACCGCGACGGGCCTGAGGCCGCCGCCGTTGCGGGCGATCCGGATACCCTCGTTGGTCTCCGTCACCTCCACGCCGGCTTCCACGAGCGTGTCGAGGGCCGCGCGCAGAAGGTCCGGCCGGGCGCCCGAGAGCGTCACCTCGCCGCCGGTCGCCGCTACCGCCATCGCGTAGGTGCCGGTCTCGATCCGGTCGGGCAGGACGGAATGCTCGGCCGCATGCAGCGCGCCGACGCCCTCCACATGGATCTCGCCGGTGCCGGCGCCCTCGATCTTCGCACCCATCTTGGTGAGGCACTCGGCGAGGTCGGCGACTTCCGGCTCGCGGGCGGCGTTCTCGATCACGCTCTCGCCCTTGGCGAGCGCCGCCGCCATCAGGATCGTATGCGTCGCGCCGACGGAGACGCGCGGGAAGGCGACGAGCGCGCCGATGAGCCCCTTCGGCGCCCTGGCGAGCACGTAGCCGCCTTCCACCGAAATCTCCGCGCCGAGCGCCTGAAGGCCGGCAAGGTAGAAATCGACCGGCCGCGTGCCGATGGCACAGCCGCCCGGTAGCGAGACTCGTGCCTCGCCCATGCGCGCGATCAGCGGGCCGATCACCCAGAAGGAGGCGCGCATCCGCGAGACGAGGTCGTAGGGCGCCGTCGTGTCGACGATCTGGTTTGCCGTAAGCTCCAGCGTCTCGCCGGCCTGCACCTCTGCGCTTGAGCGCTTGCCGCGCACGGCATAGTCGACGCCATGATTGCCGAGGATGCGCTTCAGGAGCTGCACGTCGGCAAGCTGCGGCACGTTCTTCAAGGTCAGCGTCTCGTGGCTGAGAAGGCTGGCGATCATCAGCGGCAGCGTCGCGTTCTTCGCCCCGGAGATCGCGATCGTGCCCGACAGGCGCCTGCCGCCCTGAATGCGGATGGAATCCATGTTTCGACTATCCCCTTGTCGCGCCGGGGGTCCCGTCTGGCGCGCCCCGTTTCCGGTCTCTTCGTCCTTCCACCCGCCGCGTTCGCGTCGCGGGCGGCCCTATTCCTTGGAGCCTATGGAAGCCGAAGCCGGCCCCTTTGTGGCGGCTCCGGCGTCTTCCGGCCCGTCCTCCCCGCCCGGCCCTTCGCCGTCGGCGGAGCGTGCGCGCGCCTTGCGGCGCTTCAGGTTGGCTCTCAGCGCCTCGGCGAGGCGGGCCACGCGCGCCTTGCGCAGCGCGTCCTTGTCCGGGCTGGCGTTCTGCATCCGGCCTTCATAGCGGGGGTGCGCGGCGCAAGGAAGCGCTCGGCCCGCATTGGGTTACCTTTCGGGCGCGCCAGACGAAACGGCCCGGCTTCGGCCCCGGCTCCTGCAATGGCGCGGCTAGGGGGCTTGCGCCTGGCTTTCGGGCCGCGGCTTTGCGGTCCTTTCGCGGTGTTGCAAGGCGCTGGCGCTTGTGGCATGGACCGGTGCGCCGGCAGGCCTCGCCTTGCCGGAGGCTTTGCGCCGCCCGGTTTCGGAGTTGGCGCGATCGGACGGGCCGCGAAAACGGGCCGCAGTAGCTCAGTGGTAGAGCGCACCCTTGGTAAGGGTGAGGTCGGGAGTTCAATCCTCCCCTGCGGCACCAGTTTTCTTTTCCGCTCCGCTCCGCTTCCTGCTCCGCTTCGTCAGGCTCGCCGCCGCGAAGGCCGTGCGGCGTCTGGCCACTTTCCGGCGGAAACAAGAAAGGCGCCGGCTGGGCCGACGCCTTTCTGTTTTCCTTCAAGCCCGCCTCAGGCTGCCTTCACCCTCTCCAGAAACCCGTCGATGTCGGCGCGAAGGCGCGCCAGTTCGCCGTCGAGCGTCTGGCGGGCGCCGTCCACCTCGCGGGCGGCTTCGCTGGCGCTCGCGGTCGAGCCGTCGAGCGAGGCGATGCCTTCCGTGACAATACGGGCGTTTGCTGCCGTCTTGTTGACGTTCTGGGCGATTTCCGCGGTGGAGGCCGTCTGCTCCTCCACGGCGGCGGAAATGGCGGTCGCGGCCAGGTCGACCTCCGAAACCACCCCGGCGATCTCGGCGATGATGGCATCCGTCGCGCCGGTGGACTCCTGGATCGCCTTGACGCGCGCGACGATGTCGGTGGTCGCTTTGGCGGTCTGGGTGGCGAGCGCCTTCACCTCCTGTGCCACGATGGCAAATCCCTTGCCGGCCTCGCCGGCCCGCGCGGCCTCAATGGTGGCGTTGAGGGCAAGCAGGTTCGTTTTCGAGGCGATCTGGTTGATGAGGTCGACGACGTCCTCGATCTGCCGGGCGTGCCCGGAAAGGCCATGGACGGAGGCCTTGGCCTGCTCGGCCCTCTCCACCGCTCGCCCGGCGATTCCCGCCGTGCGGCTCGCCTGTTCGGCGATCTCGCGCACGGAGGCAGAGAGCTGCTCGGCCGCCGCGGCGCCCGCCTGCATGTCGGCGAAGGTCTGCTCGGCCGCCGAAACCATCCGGCCGGAAAGCCGGCCGGCATCGGCCATCGAGCCGGTCATCGCCGCCGCGCTCCGCGAAAGGCCGGCGCTCGCCTGCCCGGAGACGGCAAGGCTCGTCTCCACCTGCTTGGAAAAGCTGGCGATCGCATCGCCCAGCGCGGCGCTGCGCTGCCGGCTCGCCGCCGCCTCGTCCTGATAGACGGAGATGGCGATGTCCATGTCCAGCATCAGCGCCTTGTTGATGGCCACGAGTGCGGCGCGCCGCGATTTCTCGCGCATGCGCAGATTGTGCAGATGGCCGGCGAGCGCGTTGAGAAGGACGGCGTAGCCGCCGATATACCAGCGCGGCTCCATGCCGATCCTGAAATGGGCGAGGCCGATGCGGCGCACGCTGGCGACGTAGTCGGCGTCGAAGCGTCCGCTGAAGAGGTGCCGCCAGTGGCTGCCCTGCGCCTTGACGAGACGCTCCTGCTGGCTGCCGACGAGGCTCGCCATGCGCGGAAACGCGCCGAGATGGGCGTAGAATTTTGCAAGGAGAGCAGGCAGCGCCGGCTCGATTTTTGGCCAGATCTCGCGCAGCCGCGTGCAATCTTCCTTCTGGAGCACCACGAATCTGAGACGCTCGGAAATATCGCTGTCGTCTTCCAATGAACCCCCCGTCGAAAGACCTCGCAATCTGGCCTGCGCCGAGAACATTGCGCGGGGCTTGCGGCCGGAGGGTTGAAGGACTCTCGAGGGCGCCGGCAGGGCCCGGGCGATGATTTCTAGTTGGTGGGCTGGAACGCCGACGCAATTTTGGGGTGATCGGCGCCGGCGAACGCACCTGCCCTTCGCCCCAGGCAAAAAGAAGCCACCGGCGCTCGGCCGGTGGCTCTTGCAAGGAATCCATAAGCCCGCGGAGAGGCCTATCGGCAGAGCCGGCGCGGTCCGTTGTAGGGCTGGTAGGTGCCGCTGCGCGGATCGAAGCTTCGGTATTTCGACGAGCAATAGGCGTACCAGTCGGGCGTCCACGGCCGCGGCGCGCCGTAGTAGCGGCGCACGGGCGGCGGGCCAAAGCGCCGGGGAGGCGGGCCGCGCCAGCGCCGGGGAGGAGGACCGCGCCAGCGGCGGGGCGGAGGTCCCCATCGCGGCGGGCCCGGCGGTCCCCATTGGGCAAGGACGAGCGGATGGCCGCCGGCAATCTGAATGGCCGTGCCGGCGGGAGCGATGGGGGAGGCGGCGCTTGCGGCGGCGCATCCGAGGCCGAGGGACAGAAGCCCCGCGCTTAGGAGGAGCGTGAGCTTTCTCATCGTCCGTATCTCCTTTGTCATTCGTTCTTCAAAATACGTCCGGCCCGAGGGTGGCTTCTCATTTTGGCCTTTTGCCGACGGTTGGCCGCATGCCGGCGGCATCTCCGTCAGAGAACGGTCTCGATCTGCTTTGCCAGCTGAAAATCCCGATCCGTCAGCGCGTCGACATCGTGGCTTCTCAGCGCGATATCGAGCGAGCCCCATTTGACCGTGAGGTCGGGATGATGGTCGGCCTTCTCGGCAAGGTAGCCGATGGCGTTTGCGGCCAGAAGGCTCTCGGCGAAGTTTCCGGTCTTCACGCTGCGGGTGAGCATGCCCTCTTCCACCCGCCAGTCCGGCAGGCTCGCCTTCGCCTCGCTTGCGGCTTCCTCGTTCGTATAGCGGCACTCTTCGGCCATGCGGCATCTCCTCGTTGCTTGCCTGTCGTGAAGCGCCGGCTTTGCCGGTATCAGCCGCGGTGGCGGGTGATCATGGTGCCGGCGCGGGCGCGCTTCAGTTCCAGCTTCTCGATCCTCAGCGTCACGCTCATCGCCAGCCGGTCTTCCAGCACCCGTTCGGCGATCCGCTCCGCCAGCGTCTCCACCAGATCGAAATGCCCTTCGGCGACGATGGTTTCGATCGCATCCGTCAGCGTGTCGTAGGAAAGGACGGCCGAGAGCGGCACCACCTCTCCGGGCTGGAGCGGCGGGCGCGCGGGCGTTGCCACGGCCATGTCGAAGCGCACCTGCTGCGGTCCGTTCTTCTCGTGGCGGTAGGTGCCGATCCGCACGGGCAGGACGTATTCGGTGAGAAAGACGATGTCGGCATCCGGCTCGGCCCGGCTCCGGGCCGCCAGGAGCACCTCTTCGATTGCGTTCATGCCCGCTCCACGCTGCGCTTGCTGCCGCCCGTCCCTTGCCGAACGGCGCCGGTCGCCCCCCGTTCCACTCTCATAGGCGCCCCGACGGCCTGCCGGAAAGGCCGGAGCGGCACCGCCCGGCCCGAACGCGCCGTCTCCTCAGCCGACGGCGTGGACGAGGAAGGGGGCGGGATAGAAGAATTCTTCCAGATTGACTTCCGCCGCTTCGCCCTCCGGCCCCGCCCGGTCGACGACGAGGAAATCGGCGCGCCCGCCAAGGGCGATCAGGGGATGGTGCCAGACGCCGCGGGCAAATTGTACGCCTTCCTCGCCCTCCGCCAGGAAGGCAACCGGCCTTCCCGGCTGGCCGCGCTCGTCCGGCGCCACGACGACGAGCCAGGGTCGGCCCGAGAGCGGCATGAAGGCCTGGCTCGCCAGCGGATGGCGCTCCATCATCGAAATCGGGATGGGCAGCTCGTATGGATCCCCGGAGAAGAGGCTGATGATGGCCCGCCCGCCTGCCTCACCGGTATCGGCGGTGGCCAGCGCATGAAAGCGTTTTGCCTTGCCCCGGTTGATGAAGACCGGATCGACGCCCTTGGCCGCGATCACCTCGCCGAAGGGCCTGAAAGCGTCTCTCGTCAGCGGCAGAACCGCGATACCCTCGTTCATCTCGCCTTTTTCCCGATGATGCGGAGCCGGCTGACGCCTCCGTCCGGAAAGATGTCGAAACGGATATGGGTGACCGGGCCGAGATCGTGAAGGTGCTCGAAGGAATGCACGGCGTCCGGGCCGAGCTTGACCTCCTCCATCAGCAGCGGCCAGAGCGGGCTGTCCTCGCCGAGGCGACCGAGGCCGGGCTCGTCGGCGAGCCGGATGGCGCGAACTGAGGCACGGTCCGGGTAGTTGCCCTTGAAATGGGCGGTGTCGAGCTCGATCCGCTCCACGGTGCCGGCGGTGCCGAGGCGGATCACCGCCCAGTCGTTGCCGGGTCCGCGCCGCCGCGCCGTCTCCCAGCCGTCGCCCATATTCGCCCCGCGGCCCGGGGCGAGCATGTTGGAGGGATGGCCGTAATGCGCGTCCGACCAGGCGAGCGCCCGCCCGCCATGGGCGAGCGCGGCAAGGTCGACGCTTTCCTGCGGCGACACGGCGGCCCAGTCCATCGCGACCTCGCCATAGACGCGCAGCCGCGCCACGCCGCCATCGGGATAGATGGAGAGCCTCAGCCAGCGGAAGGGCCGCGGATCGTGGATCTCCACGACATGGTGGCTGTCGCCGGCAAGGCGCATTTTCGGCACCAGCATCTGCCAGTCCCGCTCCTGGGGAGCGTCCTCGCTCGCGGCGGCCTCGATCATGGCCTCGGGCGGGTAGTTGCCGGTGAAGAAGCTCGTATCGATGTCGAGGGCGCGGATGACGCCGCGCGTGCCGAGCCGGATTACCGCAAAGTCGTGCCCGGGCGAGCGCCGGCGGCGCGTCTCCCAGCCGTCCATCCATTTACCGTGATCGTCGTATTCGTCCGGCAGGAAGACCGGCGGCTTCGGCTCGATGAGCCGCTCGCGCGCGGCGAAGAATTCGTCGCTCACGTCCATGACGCGGCTGCCGAGGCGCGGATGGGCAAGGTCGATGAAACGGGCCGCGAAGGCCTCCGCTTCCGCGCTCGGCTTTGCAGGGATGAAGAGGCCGCTCAAATCTGTCTCTCCGGCAGAAGGTCTTTAAGGCGCAGGAGGGCGATCTTCTCCACCTCCCGGCAGGCCGTCGAAAACTCGCTCGCGGCATCGTTGCCCGCGCGGTGCTCGAAGGCGGCGAGAATCTCGCTCTTGTTGCGCCCCTTCACGGCCATGATGAAGGGAAAGCCGAATTTTTCGGTATAGGCGGCGTTCAGCCTGGTGAAGCGGGCAAGCTCCGCCTCGGTGAGACTGTCGAGCCCGGCGGAAGCCTGCTCGGCGTTGGAGGAGGCCGTCAGCCCCTTGGCGAGCGCCAGCCTGCCGGCAAGGTCCGGATGCGCCTTGAGGACGGAGAGTTGCCTGGCCTCGCCGCTCGAACGAAAGACCGCCACCATCGCGCCCCACAGGCCCCGCGCCGTGTCGGTCGCAGGCCCCAGTTCGCCAGCAAAGGCGCCCTCGGCGATCCAGGGCGAATGCTCGAAGACGCCGCCGAATTTTTCCACGAAGGCGCCGCGCGCCATGCCGCTCGGCCGCTCGAACAGGGCCGGCGCATGGTGCTCATGCCAGTGGCGGGCGATGTCGATGCGCCGGGCGAGCCAGGCGCCATCAAATCCCTGCACGTAGTCGAGAAAGCGGGCGAGCGCGGCCGCGCGTCCAGGACGGCCGGCCAGCCGGCAATGCAGGCCGACATTCATCATCTTCGGCGCGCCCGCCCCGCCCTCGGCGTAGAGAATGTCGAAGCTGTCCTTCAGGTAGGCAAAGAACTGCTCGCCGGAATTGAAGCCCTGCGGTGTGGCGAAGCGCATGTCGTTGGCGTCGAGCGTGTAGGGCACGACGAGATGGGGCTTATGAGCGCCCTCCACCCAGTAGGGAAGGTCGTCGGCATAGGCGTCGGAGGAATAGAGGAAGCCGCCCTCTTCCAGGACGACGCGCAGCGAATGTTCCGACGAGCGCCCCGTGTACCAGCCGAGCGGGCGTGCCCCCGTGACGGCCTCGTGGATCGCCAGCGCCTGGCGCATATGCGCGCGTTCGTCGGAGAGCGTGTAGTCCCTGTAGTCGATCCATTTGAGACCGTGCGAGGCGATCTCCCAATCGGCCTCCAGCATCGCCGCCACCGCTTCCGGGTTGCGTGCGAGCGCGGTCGCGACGCCGAAGACCGTCACCGGGATGGCGCGCGAGGTGAACATGCGGTGGAGCCGCCAGAAGCCGGCGCGCGCGCCGTACTCGTAGATCGATTCCATGTTCATGTGGCGCTGGCCGGGCCAGGGCGCGGCGCCGACGATTTCCGACAGGAAGGCCTCCGAGGCGGCGTCGCCGTGAAGGACCGTGTTCTCGCCGCCCTCCTCGTAGTTGACGACGAACTGGACGGCGATCTTCGCCCCGCCGGGCCAGGCGGCGTCCGGCGGGCTGGCACCGTAGCCGAGGAGATCGCGAGGATAGCGGGGAGCGGGCATGGCTCGGGCTTTGCACCGCAGCGCGATTTCCGTCAATCCGGGCTTTGGTGAAAGCCCAGCCTTTCCCGCGGGATGGCACGGGCGTTGCATGCCTCCGGAAGGTCGCTGGGGGGTTGTGCAGCCATTGGGCTTGGCGCAACCTTGGGCACGGCGAGGGACGAGAGAGCGAAAACCGGCAGGATGGGGATGGGCCGTTTGACGACGCATGTTCTGGACACCGCCTCCGGCAGGCCGGCTTCCGGGATGCGCATCGAGCTTTTCACCGCCGACGGGCGTGCGATCACCAGCGTCTTCACCAATGCCGACGGGCGCTGCGAGGGGCCGGTGCTTGCGGGCGAGGCCTTCCACACCGGCACCTACGAGCTCCGCTTCCATGTCGGCGATTACTTTATCGCGCAGGGCGTGGAGCTTGCCGACCCGCCCTTCCTCGGCGTCGTTCCGATCCGTTTCGGCATGGCCGAGGACGGGCACTATCATGTGCCGCTGCTTGTTTCGCCCTACGGCTATTCGACCTACCGGGGCAGCTGATGGGCAGCCGGATCTGCTTCCTGCTGGGGGACGAGGAGCGCCGCATCGAGGGCCGCTCGCCGAGCGAGACGATCCTGCATTACCTGCGTACGGCCGAGCGCCTGACCGGCACCAAGGAAGGCTGCGCGGAAGGCGATTGCGGCGCCTGCACGGTGGTCCTCGGCGAGCCCGACGGCGAGGGGGGCATGGCCTATCGCGCCGTCAATTCCTGCATCCAGTTCCTGCCGAGCCTGCATGGACGCCAGCTCCTCACGGTGGAGCATCTCAAGGGCGCCGACGGCGCCCTGCATCCGGTGCAGCAGGCGCTGGTGGAAAAGCACGGCTCGCAATGCGGCTTCTGCACGCCCGGCTTCGTCATGCAGCTCTATGCCGGCTGGCTGACCGGCGAGGCGAAGACCCGCCAGGAGGTGAAGGACTGGATCGCCGGCAACCTCTGCCGCTGCACCGGCTACGGGCCGATCGTCGAGGCGGGGGTCGAGGCGCTCGCCAGCGGCGGGAACGGCCGCGCAGGCGAGGAGAGCACGGCCGCGCGCCTTGCCGCCATGGACAACCAGGCGATGTTGCGCATCTCCGGCCGCGATGCGGAGGGCCGCGCCCAGCGCTGGTTCACCCCGCGCTCGCTCGACGAGCTGGCGGTCACCTATTGGGGCTATCCCGATGCGATCCTCGTCGCCGGTGCGACCGATGTCGGCCTGTGGGTGACGAAGCAGCAGCGGCACCTGAAGGTGCTGATCGACGTCACCCGCATTCCCGAGCTTGGCGAGATGGAGGAGACGGAGAGCCACCTTTCCATCGGCGCCACCGTCAGCCACAGCAAGGCTGCCGAAAGGCTCGCCGCCATCCATGAGGATCTCGGCGAGCTGATGCGCCGTTTCGCCTCCGTCCAGATCCGCAATTGCGGCACGGTCGGTGGCAATATCGCCAACGGCTCGCCGATTGGCGACCTGCCGCCGGCCTTCATCGCCCTCGGCGCCGATCTGGTGCTGCGCTGGCGCGAGGAGGTGCGCACCATCGCGCTGGAAGACTTCTTCATCGGCTACGGCCACCAGGACCGCGCCCCCGGCGAGTTCGTGGAAAGGGTCGTGGTTGAAAAGCTCGGGCCCCATTCGCGCTTCGGCGCCTACAAGATCTCCAAACGCTTCGATCAGGACATTTCCGCCGTCATGGCCGCCTTCCGCATCGAGATGGAGGGCGGGCAGATCGCCGCCGCGCGCCTTGCCTTCGGCGGCATGGCCGCGACGCCGAGGCGGGCGAAGGCCGCCGAGGCCGCGCTCGCCGGCAAGCCCTTCTGCGAGGAGAGCTTCCGCGCCGCCGCCGAAGCACTCGGCGAGGATTTCGCGCCCCTCACCGACATGCGCGCCTCCGCCCGCTACCGGCTGAAGGCGGCGCAGAACCTCCTTCTGCGCTTCTTCCTGGAGAACGAGGCGGACGGAAAGGGCGCAGCGTTGAGCGTCCTGGAGGTCGCCTGATGGACGAGAACCTCATCCAGGATCGCGGCGTTGCCGGCACGGCGAGGCTGAAGCACGGAGAGCCGGCTGCCACGAAGGAAAAGGTTGAGACTCCGATCGCCGGCGGGGTCTCCGCCCCGCTCGCCCATGACAGCGCCGCCGGGCATGTGAGCGGCGAGGCGCGCTATATTGACGACCTGCCCGAACTGCCGGGCACGCTTCACCTCTACGTGGCGATGAGCGCCCGCCCGCATGCGAGAATCCTCTCCCTCGACCTTGAGAAGGTGCGTGCCGCGCCGGGCGTTGCCTGCGTGCTCGCGGCGGCCGACATTCCCGGCGAGAACGATGCGAGCCCGGTCTATGGCGACGATCCGGTCTTCGCCGAGCACGTCGTGGAATATCGCGGCCAGTCGCTTTTCGCCGTCGCCGCCGAAACGCCGGCTCTCGCGCGCGCCGCGGCCGATCTTGCCGAGATCGCCTATGAGGAGCTGCCGCCGATCCTCTCCATCGAGGCGGCGCTGGAGGCGGGTGCGGACCTCCTGCCGCCGCACGAGATGCGGCTCGGTGACGCCGCGGCCGCCATCGACGCCGCCCCCCAGCGGGCATCCGGCCGCATCGCCATAGGTGGCCAGGACCATTTCTATCTGGAAGGCCAGATCGCCTACGCCCAGCCCGGCGAGAATGGCGACATCACCGTCTTCTCCTCCACCCAGCATCCGAGCGAGGTGCAGCACAACGTCGCCAAGGTGCTCGGCCTGCCCGATCATGCCGTCACGGTGGAGGTGCGCCGCATGGGCGGCGGCTTCGGCGGCAAGGAAAGCCAGCCGGCGCTGCTCGCGGCGATCGCCGCGCTGGCGGTGAGGAAGACGGGAAGGCCGGCCAAGCTGCGCCTCGATCGCGACGACGACATGGTGATGACGGGCAAGCGCCACGACTTCGTCATCGACTGGCAGGTGGGCTTCGACGAGGAGGGCCGCATCGCCGGCGCCGCTTTCGATCAGGCCGCCCGCTGCGGCTATTCGGCCGACCTTTCCGGCGCCATCGCCGACCGGGCGATGTTCCATGCCGACAACGCCTATGCCCTGAACAATGCCCGCGTCACCTCGCGGCGTCTGAAGACGCACACCGTCTCCAACACGGCCTTCCGCGGCTTCGGCGGCCCGCAGGGCATGGTGGCGACGGAACGGATGATCGACCGCATCGCCTTCGATCTCGGGCGCGATCCGCTCGATGTGCGCAAGGCGAACTTCTATCCGGCCGAAGGCGGAGCGCTGACGCCCTACCATATGGAGGTGACGGACAGCGTCATCGCCGAGATGGTGGAGGAGCTGGAGGCAAGCTCGGAGTATCGCGCCCGCCGGGCAGCGATCCGCCAGTTCAATGCAAAGAGCCCGATCCTCAAGAAGGGCATCGCCCTGACGCCGGTGAAGTTCGGCATCTCCTTCACGACGACGCATCTCAACCAGGCCGGCGCCCTCGTCCATGTCTACAAGGACGGCTCCGTCATGCTGAACCACGGCGGCACGGAGATGGGGCAGGGGCTCTTCATGAAGGTGGCCCAGGTCGTCGCCGAGGAATTCCAGATCGACGTCGAGAAGGTGAAGATCACCCCCACGAACACGGCGAAGGTGCCCAACACCTCCGCCACGGCCGCCTCCTCCGGCTCCGACATGAACGGCATGGCCGCGCAGGCCGCCGCCCGCACCATCAGGGAGCGGCTCGTCGCCTTCGCCGCGAACGCCTGGCACGTGCCGGCCGAACAGGTGGTCTTCGGCCCGAACCGGGTCAGGATCGGCAACGAGGAGATGAGCTTTGCCGACCTCGTCGGCGAGGCCTATCTCGCTCGCGTCTCGCTCTCCTCCACGGGGTTCTATGCCACGCCCGGCGTCCATTACGACCGGGAGACGGCGCGCGGCTGCCCCTTCTTCTATTTTGCCTATGGCGCCGCCTGCTCGGAGGTGGCGATCGATACGCTAACCGGCGAGAACCGCGCCACGCGCATCGACATCCTCCACGAGGTCGGCCGCTCGCTGAACCCGGCCGTCGATATGGGCCAGATCGAGGGCGGCTTCATCCAGGGCATGGGCTGGCTCACCACCGAGGAACTCGTCTGGGACGAGAAGGGCGAGCTGAAGACGCACGCCCCCTCCACCTACAAGATCCCGACGGCGAACGACCGCCCGGACGACATGCGCATCGCCATCTGGAAGAAGGGCGAGAACCGCGCCGCGACCATCCACCGCTCGAAGGCGGTGGGCGAGCCGCCGCTGATGCTGGCGATCTCCGTCTTCTCCGCCCTTGCCGACGCCGTCTCGGCCGCATCGGATTACAGGGCGTTCCCCGATCTCGACGCCCCGGCGACGCCGGAGCGCATTCTTTTTGCCGTGGAAGACGTCCGCCGCCGCGCGGGGGCCACTTCTTGAAGTCGCTCGCCGCCTTCCTGCGCGACAGGCTCGCGGCGGGCGAGCCGGCGATTTTCGTGCGCGTCGACGAGGCGAAGGGATCGACGCCCCGCGAGGCGGGCGCGGCGATGCTCGTCTCCGAGACGGGTTTTGCCGGCACGATCGGCGGCGGCACGCTGGAATACGAGGCGCTCGCCGCCGCGCGCCGGCTCATTGCCGAGGAGCGCCAGCGTGCGGAGCACAAGGTGCCGCTCGGCCCCGATCTCGGCCAGTGCTGCGGCGGCAGGGTGGGCCTTTCCTTCCGTATCGCCGATGCGGCCCTCCTTGCCGAGATCGAAAGCGCCGAGGAGGCGGCGAGGGCGCTCGAGCCGGCGATCTATGTCTTCGGCGCCGGCCATGTCGGAAGGGCGCTCGCCCTCGCGCTCGCGCCGCTGCCTTTCCGCACCAGCGTCGTCGATGCGCGCGAGGAGCTGCTGACGGATCTGCCGGCGGGCGTGGAGACGGTCTGGACGGCTCTCGGCGAGGCGGTCGTGGCCGAAGCGCCGCCGGGCTCGGCGGTGATCGTCGCGACCCATAGCCACGCCATCGATTTCGCCATCACCCAGGCGGCGCTGAAGCGCGACGACCTCGCCTATACGGGCATGATCGGCTCCAAAACGAAGCGTGCGCAATTCGAGCGCTGGGCTTGCCGGGAAGGGCTCCAGCGCGCCACATTCGACCGTCTCGTCCTGCCGATCGGCGGAACGGCGCTGCGTGACAAGCGCCCGCCCGTGATTGCGGCCCTGGTCGCGGCGGAAGTCACCACAAGCCTCATCAAATGGCGGTCGGAACCACCCGCGGCGGGCGACAGGCAGGGAAGAAGAGCGAGCGATGGCAAAACAAGGGCAACCGCCGCGGCTGGCGCTTGAGGGTATCACCAAGCGCTTTCCGGGCGTTCTCGCCAATGACGATGTGAGCTTTTCGGTCGCGCCCGGCGAGATCCATGCGCTTCTCGGAGAGAACGGGGCGGGCAAGTCCACCCTCGTCAAGATCATCTACGGCGTGCAGCACGCCGATGAAGGGCGCATCTTCTGGGACGGCGAGGAGGTGGAGGTCGCCAATCCGAAGGTGGCGCGGCGCCTCGGCATCGGCATGGTCTTCCAGCATTTCTCGCTCTTCGAGGCGATGACGGTGCTTGAGAACATCGCGCTCGGCATCGACGAGAAATATTCCTGGCGCGAATTGCAGCAGCGGGTCACGGAGATTCTCAAGACCTACCACCTGCCGCTCGACCCCAGACGCGAGGTGCACACCCTTTCCGTCGGCGAGCGTCAGCGCATCGAGATCGTGCGCGCCCTTCTGCAGAAGCCGAAGCTCCTCATCATGGATGAGCCGACCTCGGTGCTGACGCCGCAGGAGGTGGAACGCCTCTTCGAGACTTTGCGCCAGCTCGCCTCCGAAGGCTGCTCCATCCTCTACATTTCTCACAAGCTGCACGAGATAAAGGCGCTCTGCGAGACCGCCACGATCCTGCGCGGCGGGCGCGTCGTCGCCACTTGCGATCCGCGCGAGGAATCGGCGCGCTCCATGGCCGAGATGATGATCGGCGGCTCGCTGCGCGATGTCAGCCGCAAGCGCACGGCCGATTTCGGACCGGACCGGCTGAAGGTCATCCGCCTTTCGGCCCCGCGCGAAGGCCCCTTCGGCGTGCCCTTGAAGGAGATCAGCCTCAATGTGCGCGCCGGCGAGATCGTCGGCATCGCCGGGGTCGCCGGCAATGGCCAGAACGAGCTTCTGGCCGCGCTCGCCGGCGAGATGGACGGCGCCGAGCACGGCGCGATCTTCCTCAATGGCAAGGCCTGCATCGCCGCCAATGTCGGCGAGAGGCGGCGCGACGGCATGTGCTCGGTGCCCGAAGAGCGCAACGGACACGGCTCCGTTCCCGGCATCTCGCTTTCCGACAATACGGTGCTGACGGCCCGCTACCGCATGGGCCTCACCGGCCAGGGCTTCATCCGCTATTCGGCCGCCGAGGACTACGCCAGGAACGTCATCGACACCTTCGGCGTGAAGGCGACGGGGCCGAAGGCGACGGCCGGCAGCCTTTCCGGCGGCAACCTGCAGAAATTCATCATGGGCCGCGAGATCCTGCAGAAGCCGGACATCCTCGTCGTCTCCCAGCCGACCTGGGGCGTCGATGCGGGCGCGGCCGCGGCGATCCACCAGGCGCTTGTCGATCTCGCCGCCGCCGGCTCGGCGATCCTCGTCATCAGCCAGGACCTCGACGAGCTTCTGGCGCTGTGCGACCGGCTCGCCGTCATCAACGGCGGCCGCCTGTCGGAGATGATGGAAGTGGAAGGCATATCGATCGAGCGCGTCGGCCTCCTGATGGGCGGCATGCACGGCGAGGACGACGCTTCCGCCGCCCTCGACCAGGAGGAGCACTCCCATGCGGCTTAAGCTGGAGGCGCGCCGCGAGCCGAGCCGCTTGATGCTCTACGTGACGCCCGCTCTGGCGGTGCTCCTCACCGTCGTCGCCGGCATCGTGATCTTCACCCTCATGGGCTATGACGGCCTCGGCGCGATCTACCAGATCTTCCTCACCCCGCTGGTCGATCCCTATCGCTGGCAGGACCTCTTCGTGAAGGCCGCGCCGCTCATCATCATCGCGCTCGGCCTCGCCATCGGCTTCCGGGCGAATGTCTGGAACATCGGTGCCGAGGGCCAGTACATCGTGGGTGCGCTCGCCGGCACCGGTGTCGCGCTCGCCACCTGGGGCATGGAGGGCTACTGGATCCTGCCCGCGATCGTGCTTGCCGGCATTCTGGGCGGCCTCGCCTGGGCGGCGATCCCGGCCTTCCTGAAGACCCGCTTCAACGTCAACGAGATCCTGACGAGCCTGATGCTCACCTATGTGGCGATCCAGCTCCTCTTTTACCTGATGCGGGGGCCGTGGCGCGATCCGGAGGGCTTCGGCTTTCCCCAGACGCGCCTCTTCACCGAATGGCAGACCCTGCCGATCGTCGTGCCCGGCACACTCATCCATCTCGGCGTGCCGATGGCCGTGCTCATCGCGGTCGTGGTCTGGGTGATCCTGTCGCGCACCATCACCGGCTTCCAGGTGCGCATCGTCGGTCTTGCACCGCAGGCGGCCCGTCATGCCGGCTTTTCGGCCAGAAGCACGATCTGGCTGGCGCTCCTGACCTCCGGTGGGCTGGCCGGCCTTGCCGGCATCTTCGAGGCCGTCGGGCCCTTTCAGCAGATGACGCCGCAATTCCCGCAGAACTACGGTTTCACGGCGATCATCGTCGCCTTCCTCGGCCGTCTGCACCCGCTCGGCATCGTGCTCGCGGGCATGGTTCTTGCTATCTCCTATGTGGGCGGAGAGAACGCCCAGACGGCGATCGGGCTCCCCTATGCGGCGACGGGCATGTTCCAGGCGATGATGCTGTTCTTCCTTCTCGCCGTCGACGTGCTGGTGCGATACCGCCTGCGCCTTGTCGTCCCCGCCGGCGCCCGCGCCACGCATGAAAGGCCCGCTTCCGGGCAGCCCGCCGGCGCCAAGGCGCCGGAGCCGGAGAGCGCCTCGGCATGACCACCGCGATCCTCATTTCCATCCTGATGACGGTGGTGGGCGCCGCCACCCCGATCCTCCTCGCCGCCCTCGGTGAACTCGTCGTGGAGAAATCGGGCGTCCTCAATCTCGGCCTCGAAGGCATGATGCTGATCGGCGCCGTCACCGCCTTCGCCGTCACCTATTCGACCGGCAGCGCCCCGCTCGGCCTCGTGGCCGCGATGGTCGCCTCCGCCGCCGCCTCGATGATCTTCGCCTTCCTGACGCTGACGCTGACGGCGAACCAGGTGGCGACGGGCCTTGCGCTGACGATCTTCGGCATCGGCCTTTCTTCGCTGATCGGCCAGGGCTTCGTCGGGCTCACCGTGCCGGCTCTCGCCCATGTCTTTCCCGCCGCGCTGGCGGAAGACCCGATCTGGCGTGTCCTCTTCGGCTATTCGCCGCTCGTCTACATCTCGCTTGTCATGACGGCGCTCGTCGCCTGGTTCCTGACGCGCTCGCGTGCCGGCCTTATCCTGCGGGCGATCGGCGAGAGCGACGAGGCCGCCCATTCCATCGGCTATCCGGTGATCGGCGTGCGCTATCTCGCCGTCGCCTTCGGCGGCGCCATGGCAGGACTCGGCGGCTCCTATTATTCGCTGGTGCTGACGCCGATGTGGGCGGACAGGCTGACGGCCGGGCGCGGCTGGATCGCGCTCGCCCTCGTCGTCTTCGCCTCCTGGCGCCCGCTCCGCCTTCTCGGCGGCGCCTATCTCTTCGGCGCGGTGATGACCCTGGAGCTGCACGCCAAGGCGGCCGGCGTTTCCGTGGTGGCGCCCGAATTCCTCGCCATGCTGCCCTATCTCGCCACCATCGTCGTCCTGACGGCGATCTCCATCGCCCCGGCGGGCGGGCGGCTGGCGGCGCCGGCCTGTCTCGGCAAGCCTTTCCGCGCGACCGGCTAGGCCGGCGCGCCCCAAGACCCTCAAGTCACGAAAACAGGGAGCTTTTGCAAAAAATGTTCAGGATCAACAGACGCCAGTTGCTCGCCGGCTCCGCCGCGACGCTCGCCCTGCCGGGCCTCATCGGCCGCGCCTCGGCGCAGGACGTATTGAATGTCGGCTTCGTCTATGTCGGCCCGGTCGGCGATTACGGCTGGACGCACGCCCACGACACGGCACGCAAGGAGGCCGTCGAGAAGTTCGGCGACAAGATCAAGACGAACTATGTGGAGAACGTTGCCGAGGGTCCGGATTCGGAGCGCGTCATCCGCCAGCTCGCCCAGCAGGGCAACAAGCTGATCTTCACCACCTCCTTCGGCTTCATGAACCCGACCATCAAGGTTGCCAAGCAGTTCCCGGACGTGCATTTCGAGCACGCCACCGGCTACAAGACCGCCGACAATGTCGGCATCTACAACGCCCGCTTCTACGAGGGGCGCGCCGTCATCGGCACCATCGCCGGCATGATGTCGAAGACCGGCAAGGCTGGTTACGTGGCCTCCGTGCCGATCCCGGAAGTGGTGATGGGCATCAACGCCTTCACCCTCGCCGCCCAGAAGATCAATCCGGACTTCAAGGTGCAGGTCGTGTGGGTGAACTCCTGGTACGACCCGGCCAAGGAAGCCGATGCCGCCAAGGCCCTCATCGACCAGGGCTGCGATATCATCACCCAGCACACCGATTCCCCGGCCCCGCTGCAGGCTGCCGAGCAGCGCGGCGTCTACGCCTTCGGCCAGGCCTCCGACATGATGTCCTTCGCCCCGAAGGCGCATCTGACGGCCATCACCGACAATTGGGGTCCCTACTACGTCCAGCAGATCCAGAAGCAGATCGACGGAACCTGGGAGCCGGAGGACATCTGGTGGGGCATCAAGGAAGGCCTCGTCGGCATCTCGCCCTACAACGAGATCATGCCCGCCGATGTGCGCGAGGCGGCCGACAAGGTGAAGAACGACATCGCCGCCGGCACGCTGCATCCCTTCACCGGCCCGATCAAGGACCAGTCCGGCGAGGTCAAGATCAAGGACGGCGAGACCATCCCCGACGCCGATCTCCTCGGCATGGACTGGTACGTGGAAGGCGTGCAGAGCTAGTCTGGCCGCGAAAAGACGGGGAGCCGGCCGCGGCCGGCTCCCTTCTCATGTCGGGGCCGCGCGCCCGCCGCTGGAGGATCGATGGGCCCGGTTTTGTGGGAATGGCTGAGTTTCGCGGTGCGCTGGGTGCATGTCATCACCGGCATCGCCTGGATCGGCTCTTCCTTCTATTTCATCGCCCTCGATCTCGGCCTGAAGAAGCGCTCCGGCATGCCCGAGGGCGTCAGCGGCGAGGCCTGGCAGGTGCATGGCGGCGGCTTCTACCACCTGCAGAAATATACGATCGCGCCGCATTTCATGCCGCAGGAGCTCACCTGGTTCAAATGGGAGAGCTATTCCACCTTCCTCTCCGGCTTCCTGCTCCTCGTCATCGTCTACTATTTCGGCGCCGAGCTCTTCCTGCTCGATCCGTCGAGGGTCGATCTGCCGGTCTGGGGCGCCGTCGCAATCAGCCTTGGCGGCCTTGCCTCCGGCTGGATCGTCTATGATCTCCTCTGCCGCTCGCCGCTCGGCCGGAACGACGCCGTGCTGTTGGCGGCCCTCTTCGTCTTCCTCTGTCTCGTCTTTTTCGCCTTCACCCAGGTCTTTTCCGGCCGCGGCGCCTTCATCCATTGCGGCGCGCTGATCGCCGCGATCATGACGGCCAACGTCTTCTTCCTGATCATCCCGAACCAGAAGATCGTCGTCGCCGACCTCAAGGCCGGGCGCGATCCCGACCCCTCCCTCGGCCTGGCGGCCAAGCAGCGTTCGTTGCACAACAATTACCTGACGCTGCCCGTCCTCTTCTTCATGGTCTCCAACCATTACCCCCTTGCCTTCGCAACGGAATGGAACTGGTTGATCGCCATCCTCATCCTGCCGGCGGGGGCGCTCATCCGGCATTTCTTCAACGTCATGCACGCGACCGGCCGGATGCTCTGGTGGCCCTGGGCGGCCGTGGCGCTCCTCTTTCTCGCCATCGTCTTCCTGTCGCGCTATCCGGGCACCGATGCCGCCGAGGCGGCCGCTGCCACGCCGGACACCGCCGCGCCGAACGCGACCGAAAAGGCCCTCATGGCCTCGGCCGATTTCGACGAGGCCGAGGCGATCGTCATGGGCCATTGCTCCATGTGCCATGCCGCCGAGCCGCTCTATGAGGGCGTCTTGCGCGCCCCGAAGAACGTGCGGCTCGATACCACCCGGGACGTGGTGCGCAACTGGCACCTGATCGAGCTTCAGGCGGTGCGCTCGCATGCCATGCCGCCGCCCGCCGTCGCCGTCATCACGCCGCAGGAACGGCAGAAGCTGGCCGCCTGGATCGCCGGCAGCGGGATCCGGTGATGATCGGGTCTGCCCGTTTCGATGCGATCCGCGGACGCCTCCTCTGGTTCGAGGCCGATCCGGTTCTGGCAGGGGAGGGCGAGGCTGTCCGCTATGTCGAGGACGGGCTTCTCGTCCTGAGGGATGGGCGGATCGAAAGCGTCGGTGAGGCTGGCGCGCTCCTCAAGGCCCTGCCGGCCGGCGCGCGGATCGCCGATTATCGCCCGTATCTCGTCATGCCGGGCTTCATCGACCCGCATCTGCACATGCCGCAGACGCAGGTGATCGCCTCCTACGGCGCCCATCTCCTCGAATGGCTGGAGAAATACACCTTCGTGGAGGAGCAGCGCTACGCCGATGCGGGCGTCGCGGCGGCCGCCTCGCGCTTCCTTCTCGACGAGCTCCTGCGCTCCGGCACGACCAGCGCGGCGGTCTACTGCTCGGTGCATCCGGCCTCCGCCGAGGCGCTTTTTTCGCAAGGCGAGGCGCGGGGCATGCGCCTCGTCGCCGGCAAGGTGATGATGGACCGCGCCGCGCCGGCAGCGCTCCTCGATACGCCGCAGAAGGGCTACGACGAGACGAAGGCGCTGATTGCGCGCTGGCACGAAAGGGGCCGGCTTTCCTATGCGATCACGCCGCGCTTTGCCGTCACCTCGTCCGAGGCGCAGCTCGAAGCTGCCGGCGCGCTCGCCGCCGAATATCCGGGCATGCACATCCAGACGCATCTGTCGGAAAACCAGGAAGAGATCGAAACGGTCGCGCGCGACTTTCCCTGGAGCGAGGATTACACGGCGGTCTACGAGCGCTACGGCCTGGTACGGAAGAAGGCGCTCTTCGGCCATTGCATCCATCTTTCGCCGCGCGAGCGGCAGGCGCTCGGCGAGGCGGGGGCGGCGGCGATTGCCTGCCCGACTTCCAACCTTTTCCTGGGCTCCGGGCTCTTCGATCTCGTCGCCATGCGGCGGAGCGAACCCCCGGTCCGGGTCGGCCTTGCCACCGATATCGGCGGCGGCACTTCCTATTCCATGCTTCAGACGGCGGCCGCCTTCTACAAGGTGCTGGCGCTGAAGGATGAGCGCCTCACGCCCTTCGAGGCCTTCCACATGCTGACGCTCGGCAACGCCGAGGCGCTCGGCCTTGAAGGCCGCATCGGCACCTTTCGGCCGCGCGTGGAGGCGGACCTCGTCGTCCTCGACAATCGGGCGACGCCCGCCATGGCGCAGCGTATGGAGAGGGTGGAAACGCTCTTCGAGGAGCTTTTCGTCCTGATGATGATGGGCGACGACCGGTCGGTCGCGGCGACCTGCCTGATGGGCGCGGAGGCCTACCGGCGGCCCTGACGGCCCCTCTTGCCGGAACCCTTGGGGGGCGTGATGTCGATCATGCCGGCCCCGTGCTTTTCCCGGAGATGCTCGGTCAAAAGCCGCACATTGCGGGTATTGGCCTTGAAGAAGACGTCGCCGATATCGCCGACCACGGGGACGAGGCCGAGGGCGAAGTCGAAGCCGGCATTCTTCACCATCTTCGCCTTGATGTGGTTGTCCGCGCCGAGCTGGTGCGCCCGGTAGATGAGATAGGCGGAGATCAGCCCGCCGGCCGCATCGCCGATGCCGGGGACGAGGCCGATGACGGAATCGAGGCCGAACCGGAAGCCGGGCACGCCGAAGCGGGCGTCCATGAGGCGCGCAATGGTCTGAAGCTCTTTCAGCCCCCGCGAGATCTCGGCCGGGTCTGCTGCGGCGCTGCTGCGTGAGGCGCCGGCATGGCCGGCCGTGAACTCTGGGCTCGCTGTTCTGCTCATGGTGAATGAACGCTTGTGGCGCAGCGGGCGTTCCGCGCTTCCTTTTGGCGGAACCGCCTGTCGCCGGGGAGCGACCTCAGAACCGGTCCGCGATCCGTCCGCGCAGGAGGGCAAGGCGCACCAGGCCGCGGCGAATCCAGGTAATGTCAGGCACCTGACTGATCCTCAGATCGGCGTAGAGCTTGAGGTCGTCGGGCGCGCGACCCAGCGCTTCCTCGGCGAGCAGGTGGCCGATATAGGGGGCGAGAGCCACGCCCTGGCCGGAAAAGCCGGCCGCCGCCGAAACCCCGTCGCCGAGGCTGCGGATGAAGGGCACGCGCTCCGGCGTGATGGAGACGACGCCGCCCCATCCATGCGCGATGCCGACATTCTTCAGCTGCGGATAGACGCGCGTCAGGTGCGGTCGGACGAAATCGGCGATGCTGCCGGGAATGGCACCGGCATTCGATTCCCCGCCGCCGAAGAGGAGCCGTCCGTCCGGCGTCTTGCGCCAGTAGCAGACGACGAAATAGCTGTCGGAGGCGCATTCGCCGCCAGGCAGAACGGTTTGGGCGAGGTTGCCCAGCGGCTCCGTCGCCACCATGAAGGAATTGATGCCGAGGGTGCGCCGGCGCGTCAGCTTTTCCAGCGGGCCGGAGCGCCCGTTGGTGGCGAGGATCAGCCGGTCCGCGGTGACGCTGCCCGCTTGCGTGCGGACCGCAAAACCACCGTTCCGGCCGTAGGAGAGGGCGGGGCTCTCCTCGAAGACCCGCGCCCCCGCGGCCTCGGCCGCCTTTGCCATGCCGAGCGCGAAGCGGTAAGGGTCGAGATGGCCGGCGCCGCCGTCGCGCAGGCCCCCGACATAAGAGGTCGAGCCGACCGCCGCCGCGACCGCATCGCGGGAGAGGACGGCGACGTCGGAATAGCCGTAGCGGCTCGTCAGCGCCTCGACGAAATGTTCGTTCTCGTGGGAATCGGCCTCGCGGTGGAAGGTCTCCACCAGCCCGTCCGCGACCGGCTGGCCGAAGCGGGCGGCGAGCCGGCGCACCAGCGCCTTCGCCCGCTCGCCGACATCCCACAGGGCCTTGGCGCGCGCAAAGCCGTAATGCTTTTCCAGCCACAGCACGTCGCGCCGCTGGCCGGAATGGATCTGGCCGCCGTTGCGGCCCGATGCGCCATAGCCGATCCGGTCGGCTTCCAGGACGACGACGCTCGCCCCGGCCTCCGCCAGCGTCAGCGCGGCCGAAAGCCCGGTAAAGCCGCCGCCGACGATGCAGATATCGGCTTTCGTCTCGCCCTGCAGCCTCGGCCGAGGCGCGATCTCGCCGGCTTCGACATGGTACCAGGAAGGGGGGAAGGGCCGCAGCACGGAAGACCCGGATTATCGCTCGTGAAGAAGGATCAGACGCTCAGAAGGAGATACTCGCGCTCCCAGGGGGAGATGACGCCCATGAAGGTCTCGTACTCGGTCTCCTTGATGCTGCGGTAGATGCGCACGAAGGGCTTGCCGAAGATGTCGACCAGCTCAGGCGTGTTTTCCAGGAGCCGGCAGGCGTCGAGGATGGAACGCGGCAGGGTGAAGGGCGCCGAATAGCCGGTGCCTTCCGCCGGCGCGTCCGGCTCCAGCTTGTTGACGAGGCCGAGATAGCCGCAGGCGAGCGAGGCGGCGATGGCGAGATAGGGGTTGGCGTCCGAGGACGGAACGCGGTTCTCCACCCGGCGCGATACGGCGTCCGACAAAGGCACGCGAAGGCCGACCGTGCGGTTGTCGTAGCCCCAGCGCATGTTGATCGGGGCGGAGGTGTGCGGCGTGATGCGCCGGTAGGAATTGACGAAGGGTGCCATCATCGCCATCGCCCGCGGGATGTAGGTCTGCAGGCCGGCGATATAGTAGAGGAACTCCCGGCTCGCCCCGCCCTCCGGATCGGAGAAGATGTTCTCCCCGGTCTCGGCGTTCACCACCGAGTGGTGGATATGCATGGCCGAGCCCGGTTCGTCGGCGATCGGCTTGGCCATGAAGGTGGCGTACATTTCGTGGCGCAGCGCCGCCTCGCGGATGGTGCGCTTGAACAGGAACACCTGGTCGGCAAGCTCGATCGGGTCGCCGTGCCTGAGGTTGATCTCCATCTGAGCCGTGCCCGCCTCATGGGCGAGCGTGTCGATCTCCAGCCCCTGCGCCTCGGAGAATTCGTAGATGTCGTCGAAGAGGGCCTCGAACTCGTTCACCGCCGAGATGGAATAGGCCTGGCGAGCGCGCTCGGTGCGTCCGGAGCGCCCGACCGGCGGTTCCAGCGGATAGTCCGGGTCGAGGTTCGGCTTGACGAGGTAGAATTCCAGCTCCGGGGCCACGACGGGCTTCAGCCCGGCATCGGCATAGAGCTGCACGACGCGCTGCAGCACCCGGCGCGGGGCAACCTCCACCGGCCGCCCGTCGCGGTGGAAGGCGTTGTGCAGCACATGCGCCGTCGGATCCGACGCCCAGGGCACCACGGCGAGTGTGGAAAAATCCGGCCGGAAGACGAGGTCGCCGTCGGTGATCGATTCGGAATATTCCTCCTCGTCGCGCTCCGGATAGTCGCCGGTGATGGTCTGGGTGAAGATCGCCGCCGGCAGCGTCATCGGCTTGTCGGCGAAGAATTTCTCCGTCGGCATCAACTTGCCGCGCGCCACGCCCGCCTGGTCGGGCACGATGCATTCGATGTCCTCGATGGCGCGCTCGCGGCACCATCGGCGACCTTCCTCGGCGTTCGCGACGCCGCGGCTGGCACTGATTTCGGACTGGGGTTCCGGCGCGTCGCGCAGGGGAGATTCGCTCATGAAGGGCCTCGGCCCTTCATATCCCATTTCACGGCCGAAGGCGAAAGCCCGTGATTGGTTGAAAGGGCCGGAAACGGCGGAAATGCGCGTGGAAAAGCCCGGGATCGGTCCCGGTGAGGCTCGCAAGGATCAGTCGAAGAGATCCAGGCCGAACTTGTAGGTAAGGCCGAGCGCGGCGGAGAACTGGTTCTTCGAACCCACCTGGGCGATGGGCGAATTGGCGGCGTCGCCCACCAGGCGTTCGTAGCTCGCCTCGCCGACCAGCGTCCAGTTGCCGGAAAGCTGGTAGCGGCTCTCCGCGCCGAGGCCGAGGCCCTTGATGCCACCGTCCGGGTTGAAGGCGGGAAGGCCCGAGGCGGCAGATTGCGCCGGCGTGACGCCGAGATAGGTCTGCATGTATTCGGAATCGGCGAAGCTGAAGCGCGGTCCGGCCTTGACCTCAAGCCGCTCCAGCGGATTTGCGATCACGTTGGCGCCACCCTCGCCGACGAAGCCGTCATGGCCGGTGACGCCGCGGCGCACAGCCAGGAAGGCCTCCAGCGAACCGCGGCGATAGCCGACCTTGCCGCCGAGCTCGATCGCCGTATCGACGTCGCCGAGGCCGGTCAGCGCCTTGTGGTCGTTGTCGTCGCGCTCGGGAACCACGCGGAAGGAAGGTCCGACCGAAAGCCCCTGATCGGAGCCGCCGCCGAAACTGCCGAGGACGGGGAGCGAAAGGTAGTGCAGCGCGATGAAGGGCTTCGGCTGGACGGTGTAGTCGTCCGCCCCCTCATAGGCCGGGGTGACGGAGGCGCCGCCACCGAGCTCGATGACGAAGTCTTCGCCGCCCGCGCCGTAGGCGGGTGCCGACTCCTGTGCAAGCGCCGCCTGGGAAACAAGCAGCCCCGCCGCGAGGGCCATCGAGAAAACGCGCACTTTAGAGATATCTCCGAACCGCGGGAATCCATCCAACGGTGCAAACAGTACGCCTCCCGGCCGCTGCGGCATACCGCCCCTGTCCTTGTCGGGCCATTTGGTCGGGAACCGTGGCCGAAGGGTCACGCTGCGGGCCGTCTTCGGTTCCCGGCCAACCTAGTCGAGCGTGCGGCGGAAGCGGATGAGGGCGATCGTTGAGATGACGGCGAAGAAGACGAGGATCGGCCACAGATTCGGCCAGATATAGGTAAGGCCGCTTCCCTTCAGCATGATGCCGCGCACGGCGCGCAGGAAATGCGTCAGCGGCAGGGCGTTGCCGATGAACTGCGCCCAGTCCGGCATGCCGCGGAACGGGAACATGAAGCCGGAAAGAAGGATCGAGGGCAGGAAGAAGAAGAAGGTCATCTGCATCGCCTGCAGCTGCGTGCGGGCGAGCGTGGAGAAGGTGTAGCCGAGCGTGACGTTGGCGCCGATGAAGATGAGGAGGGCGACGGCAAGCGTCACGTAGCTTCCCTGCATCGGCACATGGAAGAGCAGGAGGGCGGCGGCGATGATGATGCCGACCTGAAGGAAGCCGAGGCCGATATAGGGCACGATCTTGCCGATCATGATCTCGACCGGCTTCACCGGCATGGCGAGGAGGTTTTCCATCGTCCCGCGCTCGATCTCGCGCGTCAGGGCGAGCGCCGTCATTAGGATGGTGGTCATGGTCAGGATCGTGCCGAGGAGCCCGGGCACGATGTTATACTGGGTGATGCCCTCCGGATTGTAGAGCCGGTGGATGACGACCTCGGCCTTCGGGTTATTGGTCTTCCTCGCACCCAGCGGGCCGCTGAGTGCATGGGCGATGGCGCGGTTGACGATCTCCGGCATGGCCGCGACCGCGTTCGCCGAGGCTGCGGGATCGGTCGCGTCCGCCTCCAGCACGATCTGCGCATCCTTGCCGCGCACCAGGTCGCGCTCGAAGCCGGGCGGGATGGTGACGACGAAGGAGAGCGTGCCTTCCTCCAGGGCGAGCCTCGCCTCCTGCTCGCGCGACAAAAGCGGCGCGATGGCGAAATAGCCGGAGCTTTCCATGCCGGCAACGACGGCGCGTGCCACGGGTCCGCCGTCGAGGACGAGGATGCCGGTCGGCAGCTTCTTCGGATCCGTATTGATGGCGTAGCCGAAGAGCACGAGCTGGATGATGGGGATGGCGAGGATCATCGCGAAGGTGAGCCGGTCGCGGCGCATCTGGATCACCTCCTTGAGGAGGACGGCCTTGATGCGCGACAGCGAGAGGAAGCCCATCTTAGGCCTCCAGTGCCTGGGCCTGGCTCATCAGGCGGATGAATACGTCCTCCAGCGTCGTCTCGCCACCCAGAACGTTGATGTCGAATTTGCTTTCCGCCTCCTCCACCGCCGCCTTCAGCGCGGCGGCGTCGGAGCCGACCACATGCACTTCCGCCCCGAATGGAGCGACCTGTTCCACGCCCTTGGCGCCCGTGAGCGCCTTGGCCGCCCGGCTCGCATCCTTGCCCGTCAGGATGAAGGTGGAGAGCTTCGATTGTTCGACGATCTCCGCCACCGTGCCGCGGGCGACGATGGTGCCGTAGGCGATGTAGACGATGCGGTGACAGCGCTCCGCCTCGTCCATGTAGTGGGTGGAGACGAGGACGGTGAGGCCGTTCTCGGCGAGCTCGTGGATCTCGTCCCAGAATTCGCGCCGCGCCTTCGGATCGACCCCCGCCGTTGGCTCGTCGAGGAGGAGGAGATCGGGCTTGTGCATGATGCAGGCGGCAAGCGCGAGCCGCTGCTTCCAGCCGCCCGACAGCGTGCCGGCGATCTGCTTACGGCGGGAATGGAGGCCGAGGTCCTTCAGCGTCTGTGCTGCCACCTGGTGCACGCTCTTCATGCCGTAGAGCCGGGCGACGAAGACGAGGTTCTCCTCAATGGTGAGGTCCTCGTAGAGCGAGAAGCGCTGCGTCATGTAGCCGACGCGCCGCTTGATCTCCTCGGCCTGGGTGATGATGTCGTAGCCGAGGCAGGATCCCTCGCCGCCATCGGGGCGAAGGAGGCCGCAGATCATGCGGATCGTCGTCGTCTTGCCGGAGCCGTTCGGGCCGAGGAAGCCGACGATCTCGCCGCGGTCGATCTCAAGGTCGATGTCCTTCACCACCGCCTTGCCGCCGAAGCGCTTGGTGAGGTTCTCCACGCGGATCGCGGCAGCCTGCCCGGCCATCACACGCCCCCCGGGCCCTTGAGCCTGATATCGACGGGCTGGCCGACGCGCAGCTCCGCCGCCTCGCCGGCAGGCCGCGCCTCGGCGCGAAAGAGGAGCTTTTCGCGCCGCTGCTGCGAAAAGATGACGGGCGGGGTGAACTCCGCCTCGGCCGAGATCCGGGTGACGCGCGCCGAAAGGTTCGCCGGGCAGTTGTCGCAGGTCACGGCGACCTCGTCGTCGCGCGCGAAGCGGGCGAGCATCGGCTCGGGAATGAAGAACACGATCTTGCGCTTGGCGTCCGGAAGCAGCGAAAGGGCCGGCGCCCCGGCCGAAAGCACCTCGCCCGGTTCGTAGTAGACGTCGTCGACGAGGCCGGCTTCCGGTGCCGCCACGACGGCCTTGCCGAGCTGCGTCCTCGCCTGATCCAACGATGCGCCGGCGGCCTCCACCTTTCGCTCGGCCGCCTCGATCTGCGCCGTGCGGGCCGGCAGCGTCGCCACTTCCTTCTGCCGGTTCGCCTCGGCGAGCTGCGCCTCGGCGACCCTCAGCGCTTCGCGCGCCTGGTCGAGCCGTGCCCCGGCGATGACGCCCCGGTCGAAGAGCTCCTCCTGGCGATGGTATTCCCGCTCCGCCTGAACGCGCGTCGCCTCGGCCTTGTCGATCTGCGCCGAAATGACAGCAAGCTCTGGCGGGCGCTGGCCTTCGCGGCGATCGGCAAGCTCAGCCTTGGCGGCCGAAAGCTCGGCCTGCGCCTGCTCCAGCTGCGCCTGGAGGGTCTTGGTCTCCAGCCGGAAGAGGATATCGCCCGCCTTCACCCGCTCGCCTTCGTGCACGTCGATCGAAGCGATGCGGCCGGCGATCTCGGGCGCGGCGTAGATGAAATCGCCCTCCACATATCCCTGGAGGAGCTCGCCTTCCGCCTCGCCCGCGGGCTTGCAGCCGGCAAGTCCCGCAACGGTCAGGGCGGCGAGGAAAGCGGCAACGAGAAACCGCGCTGTGCCCATCTCATGCCTCCGCGCTGCGATGCAGATCTTCGACGATGAGCCGCACATGCTGCTTCAGCATCGTCTTGACCTCGCCGAGCAGCCGTTCGTCGTAGCGTTCAAGCCCGAGCCGGCGCAGCACGACCGCCTCGCCGACGCGCAGGAAGATCGCCTGGCCGATGAGCAGAAAGACGCGCAGACGCACCGCCTCGCTCTGCCCGTCCGTTCCGGTGGCGATCCCGAAAGCGAGGCAGACGCGCTCGTGCAGGCGCTGCATGACGGAATCGTAGATGATGTCGAAGGCCGGCGAAGGCTGCATCTGCTCGCGCAGCACGAAGCGCGCCACGCGCCGCATGTCCTCGCTGCCGACCAGCACGTCGACGACGGTCTCCATGACGATGTCGAGCTCTGCAAGCGCCGCCTCGGGCGTTTCCGGCGGCGGCGACAGCACCACCTGCGGCGCGCGCTCGGCCACCCGATCGCCGATCAGTCCGGCGATATAGGTTGCGACGGCCCTGTAGAGCTCCTCCTTGCCGCCGAAATGGTAGGAGATCGCGGCGACGTTGGCGCGTGCGAGCTTGGCGACGTCGCGCACGGAGGCCGCATGCAGGCCGCGCTCGCCGAAAAGCTCCAGCGCCGCATCGAGAATCCGCTCGCGCGTTCCGTCGCCGGGAATATTGGCAGGGCTTTGAGCGGGAGTAGGCTTTCCGGGTGGCACGCGCTTTTCCTTGCGAGCTGCGGCGGCGAGCACGCCGTCCATGGCCGAGATATAGATCAAACGTTTGTTTTAGTCAAACGATCGTTTGAACCTGTATCGGAGACGTCCCCCTCGGCATGGCATGAAATCGGCCGCCCTCTCCGCTAGCTTGACGGGCCGGACCGATGGGGAGCCCATGATGACCTACGAGGAGTTCAACGCCTTCTGCGCCGGCCTGCCGGCAACGACGCATGTCGTCCAGTGGGGCGGGGCCGAGGTGTGGAAGGTCGGCGGCAAGGTGTTCGCCATCGGCGGCTGGCAGGAGGATCGTCCGGCCTACACCTTCAAGGCGAGCGAGATCTCCTTTGAGGTCCTGAAGGATCAGCCGGGTTTGCGGCCGGCGCCCTATCTCGCTTCGCGCGGCCTCAAATGGATCCAGCACTACGGCGCGCCCGGCCTCACCGATGCGGAGCTCCGCGACTATCTGCGCGCCTCGCACGCATTGGTCGCGGCCGGTCTGTCGAAGAAGAAGAGGAAGGAGCTGGGGCTCGGCGGCTAGCGCCGTGACCGCCCGCATGGAGCGGCCCGAAAGGAAGGGCCAGGGGTTCTGCGCGCGTTTCCGTCAGCGGTGCAGCGGGGTAAGGCCGCGGCGAGGCCCGCCGCGGGAAAAGGGCCGGGCGAGGCGCCCGGCCGAAATTTGAATGATGCGGCTAGCGCTGCTTGACCACGATGGGGACGAGCAGGTCGCCCCAGAATCCATCTTCGGAATGGTGGCGGGCGGTGCGCTGCAGCTCGACCGAAAGGCCGGCATCGACGCAGCCGATGACCGCCTGGTTCAGCCGGTGCAGCTCATTGGCGAGCACTCGGATCGCCGCCTGCTGCTCGTCGGTCATTTCGGAGGAAAGCGCTTCGGCGCGCTCCTTCACCGGCGGTTTGGTCAACATTGTCTCCAATTCCTCATCGGGCGCCGCGAGATCGGCACCCTTCTTGAGCACACCGGATGGCACCGGAGGCCAATGAAGGGTGCGCGACATGGCGGCGAAAAATCAAGCCTGCAGGCGGATGCCTGCAGGCTTTTTGTTGCGCCCCTTGCGGGGCGCGGCCCCCCTCGCTCAAGCGGCGTGGGCGCGCTCCTCCATCTCCTTGCGGAACTGGGCCGATTCCGTCGATTCGCCCATCGCGGTCGTCGACGAGGAACCGCCGGTGATCGCCATGGAGACCGCGTCGAAATAGCCCGTGCCGACCTCGCGCTGGTGGCGCGTCGCCGTGTAGCCGTTGGCCTCTGCCGCGAACTCGGCCTGCTGCAGCTCCGAATAGGCCGCCATCTGGCGATCCTTGTAGCCGCGGGCGAGCTCGAACATGCCGAAGTTCAGCTGGTGGAAGCCGGCCAGCGTGATGAACTGGAACTTGTAGCCCATCGCGCCGAGCTCCCTCTGGAACTTGGCGATCGTCTCCTTGTCCAGGTTCTTCTCCCAGTTGAAGGAGGGCGAGCAATTGTAGGCGAGCATCTTGCCCGGATGGAACTTGTGCACGCCTTCCGCGAAGCGCCGCGCCTGCTCGAGGTCCGGCTTGGAGGTCTCGCACCAGATGAGGTCGGCATAGGGCGCGTAGGCAATGGCGCGGGCGATGCAGGGCTCCAGCCCGTTCTGCACCCGGTAGAAGCCTTCCGCCGTGCGGCCTGCGTCGTAATCGACGAAAGGCCGGTCACGCTCGTCGATGTCGGAGGTGAGAAGCTTGGCAGCTTCCGCGTCGGTGCGCGCCACGACGAGGCTCGGCACGCCGCAGACATCGGCCGCGAGACGCGCGGCGGTGAGGTTGCGGATATGCGCCGAGGTCGGGATCAGCACCTTGCCGCCGAGATGGCCGCACTTCTTTTCCGAAGCGAGCTGGTCCTCGTAATGCACGCCCGCCGCGCCGGCCTCGATATAGGCCTTCATCAGCTCGAAGGCGTTGAGCGGGCCGCCGAAGCCGGCCTCCGCATCGGCCACGATCGGCGCGTACCAGGTCTCCACCGACTGCGAGCCCTCGGAGGTCTCGATCTGGTCGGCGCGCTGGAAGGTGCGGTTGATCTTGCGGGCGAGCTCAGGCCCGGAATTGGCCGGGTAGAGCGACTGGTCGGGATACATCGCCCCGGCGACGTTGGCGTCGGCCGCCACCTGCCAGCCGGAGAGATAGATCGCCTTCAGCCCGGCGCGGACCATCTGCATGGCCTGGTTGCCGGAAAGGGCGCCCAGCGCGTTGACGAAATCGTCCTCGTGCAAGAGCTTCCACAGCCGGTTGGCGCCGTGCTCGGCGATCGTGTACTCGATCTTCAGCGAGCCGCGCAGCTTCTTGACGTCGTCGGCCGTGTAGGGGCGCTCGATACCTTCGTAGCGGCCTTCCGGCGCCGTCGGAACGAGCTTGTTGAAATCTGTCATGTCAATCTCCTTACCTTCCGCCCCCGCCTCTTCTCGGGTTGATTGTCGTCGCATTTACATCGCAGCGCACAAAATGCCAGCGCGGAAGCGCCGGAAGGCAGGGAATTGAAGTGAAGTTGTAAGGCGTGCGCAGCGCGCTCTGTTTAGTATGTAAAGAATTTACAAGCCTCGCTGCCGGCTGTAGGTTGCGCTCCTGTCGCAGCGGGGAGAGGCATGGCCGAACGCAAGATCTTCGCGGGTCCGCGCATCCGCCGCATCCGCAATTCCCTCGGCCTCACCCAGGCCGATATGGCCGGGGCGCTGGAGATCTCGCCGAGCTATCTCAATCTCATCGAGCGCAACCAGCGTCCCCTCACGGTGCAGGTGCTGCTGAAGCTGCAGGCGGCCTTCGACATCTCGGCCGCCGAACTGCAGCTCGACGAGGAAGGCGAGGGGCTCGACGCCCTGAAGACCGTCTTCGCCGATCCGCTTCTGTCCGACGAGGTGCCCAGCCCCTCCGAGCTGGAGGAGGTGGCGGAGGCCGCGCCCAATGTGGTGCGCGGCGTCGCCCGTCTTTACGAGGCCTATATGGAAGGGGCGGGGCGGCTGACGGAGCTCTCCCAGCTTCTCGCCGAAGGCGGCGAATTGCGGGCCGAGATGACGGCGCGCCTGCCCTTCGATCGCGTGGCCGCCTATTTCGAGGAGGCGGGGCCGTGGATCGGCGAGCTGGAAGAGGCCGCGTCTGCCCTGACGGATGAACTGACGCCGCGCGACGATCCCTTCGCGGCGCTGAAGGCGCATCTGCGCGAGCGCCACGGCATCGACCTCAGGATCCTGCCGACGGGGGCGCTGCCGGACGAGCGTGCCCGCTTCGACCGCCATTCCATGCGCTTCTTCATCTCAGAGGCGGTGCCGCTTATCGACCGGGCCTATCTCGTCGCCCTGCAGGTGGCCCAGTCCGGCCACGGCCAGATGATTGCCAGGCTCGCCAACGAGGCCGGGCTCAAGGACGGCGAGAGCCAGCGCCTGCTGCGCGCCGGCTTTGCCCGCCGTCTGGCGGATGCGATCCTCGTTCCCGCGCCGCGCCTAGCCGGCGCCGCGCGCGAACTGCGCTTCGACATCGCCGCGCTCTGCCATCGCTTCCAGACCCGCGGCGCGCGCATCATGTCGCGCCTCGCCATCCTCGGCGGCCGGCCCGATGCCGGCTTCGAGGCCGCGCTCCTCGTCCTCGACGCGGCCGGCTCGCCCATCCTGCGTGTGCGCGGCGCCGGTTTCCCCTTCGCCCGCTTCGGCGCCCCCTGCGGCCGGCTGCCCGTCTTCGACCGGCGCACGGAAAGCGGCGTTCTCGCCGCCCGTCTCGTCTTTCCGGACGGGGCGACCTTTCTGGCGCTCGCCGCCCGCGAGGCGGAGGCCCTGGCGGAAACCTCGCTGCCGCCACCGCTCAGGATCAGCCTGCTCGCATTTCCCGAGCGCTTCGCCTCCGAGACCTCGTACGACTTCGTGCGGGCCGCCCCGCCGCGGCCGGTGGGCGTCACCTGCCGGCTGTGCGAGCGCGAAGGTTGCGCCCACCGCGCCCAGCCGCCGGCGACCCGCCCGGCCGGTCTCGCCGACTACCGGATCGCCAAGTCGGACCGCGAGATTCCTTAAGATGCCTCAGATTTCTGCATGGCAGCGATTGAAGCAGGCCGGCGCTCGTGCCTATGCTGCCGACCCATGATTGGGGTTGAAGCCGGCTGCGCTGCGATGAAGCGGGAAAAGCCCGGCCGTCCAAGAAGGGAGCATTTCATGCTGAGAGCGCTGATGGGCGTGGCCGCGGGCCTCGCCATGGCAGGCTTTGCCACTGCCGCCTCCGCCCAGGAGGAGAAGGTCGTCAACGTCTACAACTGGTCCGACTACATCGACGAGACGATCCTGGAGGACTTCACCAAGGAGACCGGCATCAAGGTCGTCTACGACGTCTACGATTCCAACGAGATCCTGGAAACGAAGCTCCTCTCCGGCGGCACCGGCTACGACGTCGTCGTGCCCTCCGCTGCGCCCTTCATGGTCCGCCAGATCCAGGCCGGCGCGCTGCAGAAGCTCGACAAGTCAAAGCTGCCGAACCTCACCCATGTCTGGGACCAGATCGCCGAGCGGGTCTCCAAATACGATCCGGGCAACGAATACTCGGTCAACTACATGTGGGGCACGACGGGCATCGGCTACAACGTCGACAAGATCGCCGAGCGCATGGCGGATGCGCCGACCGATTCCTGGGAGCTGGTCTTCAATCCGGACGTCGTCTCCAAGTTCTCCGATTGCGGCGTCTACATGCTCGACGCCCCGGCCGAGATGATCCCGGCCGCGCTCAATTATCTCGGTCTCGATCCCAATTCCAAGGATCCGGGCGACATCGCAAAGGCCGAAGAGGCGCTGAAGAAGATCCGACCCTACATCCAGAAGTTCCACTCCTCCGCCTATATCGATTCCCTCGCCAACGGCGACATCTGCCTCGCCGTAGGCTGGTCGGGCGACGTCTTCCAGGCGATCGATGCCGCGGCCGACGGGGTCAACGTGAAGTACGTCATTCCGAAACAGGGCGCGCAGATGTGGTTCGACCAGATGGCGATCCCGGTGGACGCCCCGCATCCGGACAATGCGCATACCTTCATCAACTACATGCTGCGTCCGGAAGCCGTCGCGAAGGCCTCCAACTACGTCTTCTACGCCAACGGCAACAAGGATTCCGTCCAGTACATCGACGCGGAAGTGAAGGACGATCCCGCGATCTACCCGCCCGAGGACGTGATGGAGAAGCTCTATACGGTCGATTCCTACGACCCCAAGACGCAGCGCCTCATCACCCGCGCCTGGACGAGCGTGAAGACCGGCCAGTAGTCTCGGCGAGCGGGAAGGGCCCGGCGCCCCTCCCGCCGCCTCGCAAGGCAGCCGGGCGGCTTTCGCAGCACAACGAAGGGGCAGGGTTCGCGCATGGCCAAGACGCTCGGTCCCGTGAGGCGCAGTTTCCAGCCGTGGAACGATCCGAGCGAGCCCGCCTTCATCGAGCTCAGAAACGTCACCAAGCGCTTCGGCGAATTCACCGCCGTCGATAACCAGTCCCTCACCGTCTACGAGCGCGAATTCTTCGCCCTTCTCGGCCCTTCCGGCTGCGGCAAGACCACGCTCCTGCGCATGATGGCGGGCTTCGAGGAGCCGAGCGAGGGGGAGATCCTGCTGGAAGGACAGCCGCTGACGGGCGTTCCCCCACACCGGCGTCCCGTCAACATGATGTTCCAGTCCTATGCGCTCTTTCCGCACATGAACGTCGCCGACAACATCGCCTTCGGCCTGAAGCAGGAGGGGATGGGCAAGGCCGATATCGCCCAGCGGGTCGCCGAGATGCTGCGCCTCGTCAAGCTGGAAGAGTTTTCCGCCCGCAAGCCCTCGCAGCTCTCCGGGGGCCAGCAGCAGCGCGTCGCTCTCGCCCGCGCCCTCGCCAAGCGCCCGAAGGTGCTGCTTCTCGACGAGCCGCTCGGCGCCCTCGACAAGAAGCTGCGCGAGGAGACGCAGTTCGAACTCGCCGACCTGCAGCAGGATCTCGGCCTCACCTTCGTTATCGTCACCCACGACCAGGAGGAGGCGATGACCATGGCCGACCGCATCGCGGTCATGGACCACGGCCGCATCATCCAGGTGGCGACGCCCGCCGAGATCTACGAGGCGCCTGCGACCCGCTACATCGCGGACTTCGTGGGCGACGTGAACATCTTCGAAGGCACGGCCGAGCCGCTTGCCGGGGGCGGGCTGCGCATCGCCACCTCCGCCGGCTTCGCCGTCGAGGTGGCGGCAGCGCCGAACGGCGCGGCGGCACCCGCCCGCGGCGACACCGTCTGGTTCGCCATCCGGCCGGAGAAGATGGTGATCAGCCATGACAGGCCGGCCGGGGCGAAAGAGGGCACGGCACCGAACCTGATCGAGGGCGAGGTCTGGGATATCGGCTATCTCGGCGACGTCTCCATCTACAACGTCAGGCTTGCCTCCGGCGACGTGGTGCGGGCGACCCGCCTCAACGCCGACCGCGAGGTCGAGCGGCCGATCACCTGGGAGGACCGCGTCTGGATCTCCTGGCGTGCCGATGCCGGCATCGTTCTGGCGGGGTGAGGATGGCCGACGCTCTCGACCGTGCTTTCTTCAATCCGCTCGATCCGCGGGATCGGGCCGAGAGGGGCCGCGGCCGGGCCGCCGAGTTCCGCCGCCTTCACATGATGGCGGCCGTGGCATGGGCAATGGGCGCGTTCGTGCTGCTGGCGGTCTGGCGTCCGGGGCTCGCTCTTCCTTGGCTCGGCGCCGTGATCGCCGGGCCGATCCTGCTGCTCGGCGCGGCGATGGGGCTGCGGCTGTTGCTGTCCGGCTCGGGCGGAAGGCTGCCGGGCCCGTCGCGCCTCGTCCTCCTCTCCGGCCTCGTCTTCGCCGGCTTCGCCCTCGGCTCCTTCTGGCTCGGCGTGCCGGCGGCGCTTGCAGCGCTCGTCGTCGTCCTCTTGCCGCTGCGGCGGGCGGGGGGAGCGGGCTGATGGCGGGCCTGCGCCTCTTCTTCGGGCGGTGGATCGTCACCATCGTCCCGTATGTGTGGCTTCTGGTCTTCTTCCTTGCCCCGTTCCTAATCGTCCTGAAGATTTCCTTCTCGGCGACGGCAATCGCCATGCCGCCCTACGTGCCCGTCTTCGACCAGCTTGCCGGTTTCTGGGAGAAGGCGAAGGAGCTCTCCTTCGACAACTATCTGTGGCTCACCCAGGACGCCCTCTACATCAAGGCCTATCTTTCCTCGCTGAAGATCGCCGTGATCTCGACGCTGATCACGCTCCTCCTCGGCTATCCCATGGCGCTGGCGATGGCGCGGGCGCCCGACAGGCTGCGCCCGATCCTCCTGATGGCGGTGATCCTGCCCTTCTGGACGTCCTTCCTCATCCGTGTCTACGCCTGGATCGGCATCCTGAAGCCTGAGGGTCTTCTCAACCAGGCGCTGATGGCGACCGGCCTCATCACCGAGCCGCTGCAGATCATCAACACCGACTGGGCCGTCTATATCGGCATCGTCTATTCCTACCTGCCCTTCATGGTGCTGCCGCTCTACGCCACGCTGGAGAAGATGGACTACCGCTTGATCGAGGCGGCGACCGATCTCGGCGCGACGCCGCTCAAGGCCTTCTGGCAGATCACCATCCCGCTCTCCCTGCCGGGCATTCTCGCCGGCTCGCTGCTCGTCTTCATCCCCGCCGTCGGCGAGTTCGTCATCCCGGATCTTCTCGGCGGCTCCGACACGCTGATGATCGGGCGCACGCTCTGGGTGGAGTTCTTCTACAACCGCGACTGGCCGGTCGCCTCCGCCGTCGCCATCATCCTCTTGCTGCTGCTCGTCGTGCCGATCGTCATCTTCCAGAAGATGCAGGAAAGGTCGGCGTGATGAGGCGTTTCACGGCCTTCAACCTGACGACCCTCACGCTCGGCATGGCCTTCCTCTACCTGCCGATCCTCATTCTCATCCTCTATTCCTTCAATGCCTCGCGCATCGTCACGGTCTGGGGCGGATTTTCCACCCGCTGGTATGTGCAGCTGATGCAAAACGAGAGCATCCTCGACGCTGCCTGGGTGACGCTACGGGTCGGGCTGCTCTCCGCGACGATCGCTACGGTCCTCGGCACGCTGGCGGCGATCGCGCTGGTGCGCTCGGGGCGGTTCTTCGGGCGCACGCTGTTCTCCGGCATGGTCTATGCGCCGCTTGTCATGCCGGAAGTGATCACCGGCCTGTCGCTCCTCCTCCTCTTCGTGGCGATCAATTTCGACCGCGGCTTCTGGACCGTCACCATCGCCCACATCACCTTCGCCATGTGCTTCGTGGCGGTGGTCGTGCAGTCGCGGCTGATGTCCTTTGACCGCTCGCTGGAGGAGGCGGCGCTCGACCTGGGCGCGACGCCCGCAAAGACCTTCTTTGCGGTCACCCTGCCGCTCATCTTCCCGGCCGTCGCCGCCGGATGGATGCTCGCCTTCTCCCTGTCACTCGACGATCTCGTCATCGCCAGCTTCACCACGGGGCCGGGGGCGACGACGCTGCCGATGAAGATCTACAGCCAGGTCCGCCGCGGCGTGACGCCGGAGATCAACGCCGTCTGCACCATCCTCGTCGCTTTCGTGGCGACGGGTGTCCTCGCGGCTTCGGTGATCGGAAAGGTGCGGGCGCCGGCAAAGGCGCCCTGAGGCTAGCAGGAAAAATCAGTTGGAAGGGGGCGGGGAGAGGGCGACTTCCGGGCTCGCCAGCGTGCCGACGATGCGCACCGGCATCGGCTCGGCGCCGGCGCTTTTCGCCGTCATCGTGCCGGAAAGGGCAAGGGTCCGGCTTTCCAGGCCGACATCGCCGGAAAGCTCCGCGGTATAGCCGGGGTTTTCCACCTTGCAGTTCGCAATATGGGCGATCTCTTCGGCGAAGGTGATCTCGGCCGCGAGGCTGGTGAAGTCGGTGCTGGCATTGGCCGAAAGTAGAGGCGTCGTCTCGGCGGCCTTTCGGCTGCGGATGGCGGCAAGGTCGATATAGGGCAGTCGCCCGTTCGCCGCGGCGACTGACACGCGCCCCTGCAGCCCCTCGACCATGTCGAGGAGCCGCTCGCCACCGGAGCGCAGCTCCGCCGAGATGTCGGCGAGGCCGGCGAAGGAGGAAAGGCCGAGCGCGGCGAGAAGATCGCCGCCCTTGACGGCGCCTGCCCTCAGCGAGGCCTCCATTGCCGGCACGTTCTCTTCCTGGGCGAGGCTGATGAAGCCGCTGAGCCGTCCGCCATAGAGGCCAGCCTCGGCGATGGTCAGTGTCGCCTTGCCATCGTTGACGAGGAGGGACGCCCCGACGGAGGAAAGACGGAGCGACTTCAGGCGCATTTCCTCGGCCGAGACGCGCAGATCGGCCGAAAACTCGTCGAGCCAGTCGGCGTTGATGCGACCGGAGAGAAGGTTCTCGCCATCCTGCCAGTCGACGAGATGGGCGATGGCCGGCGACATATCCAGGCTCGGGAAGGCGAGCGTGCCCGAGAGCGACGGTTTGGAAGCGAGATCGAGCGTGAACGCCCCGCGCCCGGAGACGCCGTTCACCGCCACGCTGGCATCGGAAAAGCTCGCCTTTCGGCCGGATATCTCCACGTTGGAATCGATACGCAGCGCCTTCACCGGGGTCGTTTCGGCATAAGGGTTGCCGACCCAGGTGAGGAAGCCGGTCAGGTCCTCCGCGTTGAAGGCGCCGCGACCGAGCAGAGCAGGCTGGCGCGGATTGCGCATCGTTCCGGAAAAGGAGCCGTTGAAGCGTGTCGACTGCAGGTCGGCGCTGAGCGGCGTCTCGCCGCCGCGGATGAAGCGGTAGGGCTCCTGGGCGGAGGCGGAGAGATTGACTTCGGCGCCGCGCCAGTCGAGCCGGCCTGAGACCTCGATCGGGCGGCGCACGCTGTCCCATTTGAGGCCGAGATTGACGTTGGAGAGTTCCTCGCGCTGCTCGGTGATCTCGTCGATGTAGAGAATATGCCCTTCCTGAACCGAGAAGGAGCCGAGCCGCACATCCCCGGCGAAGGCGAGCTGCAGCGCCGCCGCGCCGCTGTCGAAGTCCCAGCTCCGGCGGCCATCCGCCTCGCGGACGAGGCGGATGTCGGGCGCCACGATGGAGAAGTTCTCCACCTGCACCTCGCCGATGAACAGGGGCAGGATGCGGATGGAGGCCTTCAGGAACCGCATGGTGACGAAGGGCTCGTTGCCGCCGTCGGGGCCGGCGATGCGCACGTCCTTCAGCTTGACGGAAAGGTTCGGCAGCACGGTGATGACGGCATCGCCCTGCAGCGAGACCTCGCGGCCCGTCCAGGCGGAGATCTGTTCACCGATCTGCTGCTTGACGTCGTCGGCCGAGATGATCCGGGTGGCGAGATAGCCCAGCCCTCCGAGGAGGACGAGCAGCACGCATAAAGCGATGAGAGAGCGCCTCACCATCCGATTAATTCTCCGTTAGACCCCGGCGATAGGCACTTTGCCGGCGGAACGCAAGGCGCGGAAAAGGCTAGTCACATCTTGCGCTCTTGGCGCTCCCCGCCGGCTGTGGCATGCCATGGGCAACCCGCAAACACTTCGAAAAAAGCGCAGGGAAACGCCGATGACCGATACGCCCCTCTGGACGCCCGATCCTTCCAAGGCCGCCGCGACGCCGATGGCGCGCTTCGCGAAAGGGCTCGCGGAAAAGACCGGCAAGGACCTTGAGGGTTTTCGCGCCCTGCATAGCTGGTCGACGGCCGAGCCGGCAGCTTTCTGGGATGCCGTGTGGGACGAGTGCGCGGTGATCGGCGAGAAGGGCGAGCGTATCCTGGAAAACCCCGACGCGATGCCGGGCGCCGCCTTCTTCCCGGATGCGCGGCTGAACTTCGCCGAAAACCTCCTTCGCCGCTCCGGCGCGGAGGACGCCCTCGTCTTCCGCGGCGAGGACAAGGTGGAATACCGCCTCTCCTGGGATGATCTCGCGGCCCTCGTCTCGCGCCTTCAGCAGGCGATGCGCGCGGCCGGCATCGGACCGGGTGATGCCGTCGCCGCGATGATGCCGAACATGCCGGAGACGATCGCGGCGATGCTCGCTGCTGCCTCCCTCGGCGCCATCTGGTCCTCCTGTTCGCCCGATTTCGGCACGCGGGGCGTCCTCGACCGTTTCGGCCAGATCGCTCCGAAGCTGCTCATCGCGCCGGATGGCTACTATTATGGCGGCAAGACCATCGAGGTGGCCGAGAAACTCGGCATGATCGCCGACAAGCTGCCCTCGGCGGAAAAGGTCGTCGTCGTCCCCTATATCGGCCGGACCGGAGAAGTCGCCGCGGCCGTCCCCCGGGGCGAGACGCTCGATGCCTTCCTCGAGGGGTTCGCCCCTGCCGAGCTCACTTTCGAGCGCATGCCCTTCAACCACCCGCTCTACGTTCTCTTCTCCTCCGGCACGACCGGCGTGCCGAAGTGCATCGTCCACGGGGCGGGCGGCACGCTGCTGCAGCACCTCAAGGAGCACCGGCTGCATTGTTCGCTCGTGCCCGGGGAAAGGCTCTTCTACTTCACCACCTGCGGCTGGATGATGTGGAACTGGCTCGTCTCCGGCCTCGCCGCCGGGGTGACGCTGCTCCTCTATGACGGCTCGCCCTTCTATCCCGACGGCAACACGCTCTTCGACTACGCAGAGGCGGAGAAGATGACGATCTTCGGCACCTCGGCGAAGTTCATCGACGCGGTGCGCAAGGCGGGGCTGGAGCCGGCCAGGACGCACGACCTCTCCGCGCTCCGCATGATGACCTCGACCGGTTCGCCGCTGGCGCCGGAGAACTTCGATTTCGCCTACCAGTCGATCAAGGCGGACATGCATCTCGCCTCCATCTCCGGCGGCACCGACATCGTGTCCTGCTTTGTCCTGGGCAATCCGCTGGAACCGGTCTGGCGCGGCGAGATCCAGGGGCCGGGCCTCGGCATGGCCGTCGATGTCTGGGACGAGGACGGTCAGCCGGTGAAGGGCGCCAAGGGCGAACTCGTCTGCGCCCGCCCGTTCCCCTCGATGCCGGTGGGCTTCTGGAACGATCCGGACGGGAGCAGATACCGGGCCGCCTATTTCGAGCGGTTTCCGGGCGTGTGGTGCCATGGCGATTTCGCCGAATGGACCGGGCACGGCGGCATGGTGATCCATGGCCGTTCGGACGCCACGCTCAATCCCGGCGGCGTGAGGATCGGCACGGCGGAGATCTACAATCAGGTCGAGCAGATGCCGGAGATCATGGAGGCCCTCGCCATCGGCCAGGATTTCGAGGGCGATGTGCGCGTCGTGCTCTTCGTGCGCCTCGCCGAGGGCGTCGATCTCGACGAGGAACTGACCATGCGCATCAAGAAGCAGATTCGCGAGGGCGCCTCTCCGCGCCATGTGCCGCAGAAGATCGTCGCCGTCGCCGACATTCCGCGCACCAAATCGGGCAAGATCACCGAGCTGGCGGTCCGCGACGTGGTGCACGGGCGCGAAGTGAAGAATGTGGAGGCGCTCGCCAATCCCGAGGCGCTCGACATCTACAAGGACATTGAGGCGCTCCGCTTCTAGAGGCTCAGTAGATATCGCGCAGCGCCTCGTTCGCGGCGATCAGGTCGGAGAGCGGCGAGACGCTGTTCGCGCCCGCGGCGAGCGGTGCGAGCCTGACTGCCGAAAAGCGCGCGAACTCCTCCCTGGTCGCTTCCAGCGCGGTGGCATAGGCAAGGTCGAACAGGCTCTTGCCTGCATTCGGCCCCGCGGCGACGAGCTTGCTTCCTTCTCTGGAGGTGGGGCTGTCCTTGTTGAGATCCGAATGGCTCGGTGCGTTCGGGCCGCACAGCTTTGGCGAGCCGATCCACCATGTGCCGCTGACGATGGCGGCGGGAAGGCTTGAGAGCTTCTGGTTCCAGACGGGTATCGCGGCGTCGTTCCGGTGCAGCTCGATCCAGTTCGAATGGGCGTAGAAATCCTGCATCGTGTGCAGCAGCGCGCCGAAGGCGCCGAGCGCCACGTCGGGATGTTTGTCGGCGAGCTGGTCGATGACGTTCCACTCGTCGGCGATATGGGAGATACCGCCCGGGAAGTCGCAATTGTCGAAATGCACGCAGCTCTGCGTCTGCAGGAGATCCTGCGCGATGTTGGCGGCAACCACGAAACCGAGCTGCTGCTGGTCGAGAATGTCGTCATTGGCCGCCTCGGTGAGGTCGCCGTGATAGCCGAGGTCGAACGCAAGCTTCATGGCCTCACCCTCATCCAACAGCGCTCCGTTCCAGGCGCCTCGCCCTCCGCCTGATTGGTATCTTCCAGCAATGATTGCGCGATGCCGCGCAGATGTTCCGGCTGATACGGATGTCCGGCGATTGCCCTCTCGTGAACTCCTATCGAGCTGCCGCAACGCAACCGAGAAGACACGTTCGCATCATTTGCCAGAATAATACAACTTTAAGTGATAAATCCGCAAGATGTGGCGCACAATCCTCCATGTCGCGGGACTTCAGGAGCGACCCGACGAAGGCAGATTTTCGGCACGCAGTGCGCCCTGACCAGTCGCTGGAGGCGGGCTCGCCCGCAGCCCTCAGCCGGAGCCGCGGCGCTCGGGGGCGGCCGGTGCGGCGTTCTTGAGCAGCATCACCACCGGCACGAGCCCAACGAGAACGATGAGGAGAGCCGGGATCGCCGCATCGCCATAGGCGGCGCGCGAGGCCCGTGAATAGACCAGCGTCGCCAGCGTGTCGTAGTTGAAGGGGCGCAGGAGCAGCGTTGCCGAAAGCTCCTTCAGGCTGTCGACGAAGACGAGCAGGAAGGCGGCGCCCAGCGCCTTCTTCATCAAGGGCACATGCACGTCGAACAGGGTTTGCTGCGCCGTCCGGCCAAGCGTTCTGGCGGCCATGTCGAGATGCGAGGTGACCTTGGAAAGTCCGGCCTCGATCGTGCCCTGTGCGACGCCGAGGAAGCGCACCGAGCAGGCGTAAACGATCGCCGCCGCCGAGCCGGTGATGAGAAGGCCCGTTGAGACATCGAAGGTGGCGCGCATGAAGGCGTCCACCGAATTGTCGAGCCTTGCGAGCGGCACGAGGATACCGAGGGCGAGCACCGTGCCGGGAACGGCATAGCCGATCAGGGCGACCTTCAGGGCCGCGTGCTGGAAGCGCGAGGCGGCAAGACGGGCACAATAGGCGAGGACGAGGCCGGCGACGACGGTCACGATGCCGGTGGCCGCCGCCACCGTGACGCTGTGCGTCGCGGCCGCCAAAAGCTCCGGATGGGCGAACTTGGCGAGCCGCCTCGAGGCGAAATCGAGGAGGACGTAGCCCGGAATGCCGATGCCGAGCAGTGGCGGCATGGAGCACAGGAAGGCCGCGCCCGCGGCGCGCCAGCCTTTGAGCGTGATGCGGAAGCGACCGCGCTCGGCGCGCCCCACATGGTAGCGTTGCCGCCCACGCGCGGCGCGTTCGGCCGCGATCAGCACGACGACGAAACCGACCATGACGGTGGCGATCTGAGCGGCCCCGGCGAGCGAGCCGCGGTTGAGCCAGGTGTCGTACACCGAGAAGGTCAGCGTGCGGATCCCGAGAAAGTCGACGGCGCCGATGTCGTTCAGCGTCTCCATCAGGCAGAGTGTGATGCCGATGGCGATCGCCGGGCGGGCCAGCGGCACGGCGACGCGGAAGAAAGCGGAAAAGCGGCTGCAGCCGAGCGTCTGGGCGACCTGCAGGGCCGTCACCGACTGCATCAGGAAGAGAAGCCGGGTCGTCATGTAGACGTAGGGATAGAGGACCGACGACATGATGACGATGGCGCCGGGCAGGTTGCGCACCTCGGGCGACCAGTACTCGCGCACGCTCGTATATCCGCCGGCGGCGCGGATGGCGGTCTGCAGCGGGCCGGTGAAATCGAAGAACTCGATATAGGTGAAGGCGGCGATGTAGAGCGGCATCGCGAAGGGCAGCACCAGCGCTACTTCCAGGAAGCGCCGGCCGGGAAACGTGAAATTGGTGACGAACCAGGCCGCGACGACGCCCATCGTGGACGAGAGGATGGCGACGCCGGCCATCAGAAGAAGCGTCGTGCGCACGGCATGCGGCAGGACGGTGGAGACGAGGTGCGGCCACACGCCCTGGGAGGAGCCCATGGCGATGACGAGGACCGCCACGAGCGGAACCAGCACCAGCGCCGTAACGAGCCAGGCGAGGCCGGAGAGCAGCCGGTGCCCGCCGAGTGCGTTACGCGCGCCGCGTCGGCGCCAGGAAAAGATGCGAAAAGAAAGCAGCGGTTCCTGCGGCGTCACCGGAGCCGGTCCTTCTCAGGCGGTAACGCAAAAAGGCCCGGCGTTCGCCGCCGGGCCCTTCCTGCAGATGAGGGGTTCGCTCAGGAGCTCGGCCCCTCGTCGAAGCCGACCTTGTCGACCAGCTCTGAAGCCTTCTTGCGATAGCGGGCGATTTCCGCCAGCGGCAGCTCGTCCGGATGAATCTCGCCCCAGGACGCGACGATGTCGGAAGCCGGCACACCCGCCTTCACGGGATATTCGAAGTTCTTCTCCGCGTAGATGTGCTGCGCCTCGTCGCGGGTGGCGAATTCCATGAACTTCAGCGCGTTCTCGGGGTGCGGGGCGTTCTTGGCCATCGCCATGCCGGAGATGTTCACATGTGCGCCGCGCGCATCGTTGTTGGGAAAGAGGATCTTGAGCGCGTTTGCCCATTCCTTCTGCTCCGGCTCCTCCTCGTTGGTCGCCATCACGCCGACATAGTAGGTATTGCCGACGGCGATGTCGCACTCGCCGGAAAAGATGCCCTTGGCCTGATTGCGGTCGTTGCCCTCCGGGCGCCGGGCGAGGTTGTTCTTCAGCCCGCGCAGCCATTCTTCCGTCGCCTCCTCGCCGTGATGGGCGATCATCGAGGCGATGAGGCCGATATTGTAGACGTGCTGGCCGGAGCGGATGCAGATGCGGCCCTTCCACTTCGGGTCGGAGAGCTCCTCATAGGTGATCGTATCCTGCTCGACGCGCTCCTTGGAGGCGTAGACGACGCGGCTGCGCGTCGTCAGGCCGAACCAGTGACCCTCCGGGTCGCGGTACTGCGCCGGGATATCCCTCTCGATGACCTCGTCCGTGACGGGCTGCGTGATGCCCATCTGCTTGGCGTTTTCCAGCCGGCCGATATCCACGGTCATGATGACGTCGGCGGGTGAGTTGGCGCCCTCCGCCTGGATGCGCTCCTCCAGCCCCTGGGCGAGGAAGACGGTGTTGACCCTGATGCCGGTCTCCTTTTCGAAGGCCTCGGTGATCGGGGCGATCAGATAGGGCTGGCGGTAGGAGTAGATATTGACCTCTCCTTTCTCCTCAGCGCTGGCACTGCCAGGACCGAGAAGCGCGACCGCGCCCCCAATGAGAAGCGCCGTCAGCGTGCCGGGTCGGCGCGAAAAATCGAACATGAAATACCTCCGGATGAAAGGGTTCAAAGCCCAGACATGGAAAGAGCAAACGCCGCGTTTGCCGAGCGCGGACTATAAATTGGGGAGGTTCAGAGTCAACAATTGCAGATCACGAAATCGTCAGTAAAATCAAGACTTTAGAAGTATTCCAAACAAACTCCGCCGCCTGTGACGAACGGGCGCAGCGGTCGCCATGGTGCCGCTGTGCGGCAAACATATATCCGGTATCGAATATGAAGCCTGAACCTGCCGCAAGGAGAACCGGATGCTCAAGATCCTCGCCACGCTCGCTTTTTCCCTTCTCGTTGTCGCGGTCCCGGCCCCGACGCCGGCCTCGGCGCAGGAAAAGCCGAAGCTCGTCACGGTGCTGACCGCGGCCGAGCCAGAGACCCAATTGATGGCGATGATCCTCACCATGCAGGCCGTGCAGCAGGGTTCGAGCGCCCATATCCTCCTGTGCGGCCCGGCGGGCGATCTGGCGCTGAAGAGCCCGCCCTCGACCGCGCTCGCACTGCAGAAGCCGAAGGCCATGAGCCCGCAGGGTCTGATGAAGACGCTCATCGAAAAGACCGGCACAAAGGTCGAGGTCTGCGCCCTTTACCTGCCCAACAAGGGCGTCGGCCAGGAGGCGCTGATCGAGGGCGTCGCGCCCGGCAAGCCGGAGGCGATGGGCGCCAGGCTGATCGCCGATAACACCCGCATACTGAGCTTCTGAGCCGCTTTAGCGGCAGCGCGGCTCGCGTTCCTCGATCCGGCCATCGACCATGAAGAGGGTACGCGTCGCGATTTCGCGGCGGAAACGGTGGTCGTGCGAAACGAGGATCATCGCCTGCGGCAGGGAAAGGAGTATTTCCCTGAGGCGCGCCTTGTTGTCGACGTCGAGCGCATTGGTCGGCTCGTCGAGAAGGAGAACGTCGGGCTGCATGGCAAGGACCGCCGCGAGCGTGACGAGGCGCTTCTCCCCGCCAGACAGCTTGTGGGTGATGCGATCGCGAAACGCCGAAAGGTCGAGACGGGCCAATACCTCGTCGACGATCGCCATCGCCTCCTCGCGGCCCTTGCCGAGATTGAGCGGGCCGAAAGCGACGTCCTCCGCCACGGTCGGACAAAAGAGCTGGTCGTCCGGATCCTGGAAGACGAGGCCGGCGCGCCGCCGCACTTCGTGGAAATCCTTCTCCTTGCGCCTTTCGGAGCCGAAGGCCAGGACCCGGCCGGCTTGCGGCTTCAGCAGGCCGACGATCACCTGCAGCAGCGTCGATTTCCCGGCCCCGTTATGGCCGCCGATGCACAGCCGCTGCTTCTCCAGGAGTGTGAGAGAAGCGCCGCGCAGCACCGGCGGTCCGCCCGGATAGGCAAAATGGACGTCGGACAGCGTGATGAGCTCGGACATCTTGCTCTCTCCGGCCGGGCTAGAGGCTGAGCTGAAGCGCGACGAGCGCACCGAGGAATGCCGTGAACCCGGCCGCGAAGAGGAGGTCGCGGCCCGAAAACGCCAGTTCGTCCAGAAGCGGGATGCGCCCTGTGAAACCACGGCACTTCATCGCCGCCAGAACCCTTTCGGAGCGTTCGATGGCGCGTACAAGCATCATGCCGAGGAGGTAGCCGAGCGAGCGCAGCGTATGGTGGTTGGTCGCCGGCTGGAAACCGCGCGCCTTCATGGCGAGGCGCAGCCGCTGGTACTCCTGATGCAGCACGTCGATGTAGCGCACCGTGAACATCAGGAGATGAACGAGGCCCTCCGGCATCTTGAGGCGGCTCAGCGCGTGGCCGAGCGTCACGGGCTCCATGGAACCGACCAGCGCCATGAGGGCGAGGATCACCGCATTCGCCTTGAGCGCGATCGCCACGGCCTGCCAGAGCCCTTCCCAGCTGGCGGCAAATCCGAAGAGCGTGAAGATTGGCTCTCCGGGCACGGTGAAGGGCAGCATGGCGATGAGAAAGACGATGAAGGAATCCATCGCCGCCATGCGCTTCAGCGTTGCGGCGACCGGCAGGCGTGCCGCCAGCATCAGCGCCATGGCGGCCGCAAGGCCGATGCACAGCAGCGACATGTCCTCGAGCGCCACGATCACGATGGAGAAGGCGATGGCCGCGAGGATGCGGCTGCGCGGATCGACGCCGGCGAGCAGCGTGCGCTGCGGGCCGGCGGTATCGCTGAGGGCCGGCCTTTCGGCGCCGAGGACATGTCCCATGCTCAGGCCGCCTTCATCTTGCGGCGCGCGGCGAAATAAAAGCCGATGCCGAAGATGCCGAGGATGTAGCCGATCCCTCCGAGAACCGATTGGAGGTCGCGCTTTTCCTTGTAGGCCTCGATGTCGCGCCGGAGCGGGTTCACCTGTTTCTGCACGGCCTCGGTGACCATCCGCCGCTGCTCGTCGAGGAGCGCTTCCATGTCGATGGCCTCCGGGGCCGGGTTGGCGGCGGGCGCGTCCGGAGCCGCGGCCTCCCCGGCCTCCGAAACAGGCGCCGCGGTCGCCGCCGCGGGGCGGGC
>NZ_NSLC01000010.1 GCF_020144925.1 Afifella sp. IM 167 | reverse complement strand
GCCTTGCGGAACTTGAGGGGGCCCTGGGCGCCTGGTTGAAGCGTCAGGCTGATGCTGGGGGGGCGGCGGGCACCGCGCCGGTGAATGCCAGGCAGCGCGCCGGGATTTCTTCGCTGTCTCGCCGCATCGAATCGGTTCTGGAACGGAAAGGGGATCCCACCGATGAATTGCTCGTGGAAGATCTGCGAGCCTGCGTCACCGCCGTTGGTCGGATCACCGGACGCGTCGACGCCGAAGAGATCCTCGACGCTGTGTTCGGCAAGTTCTGTATTGGTAAATAATGTGTTTCACGTGAAACGCGGACCCCGGGGATCCGCGAGGGCGTTTCACGTGAAACGCAAGACGCCGCCTTCTGTCCCGTTCCACGTGAAACACCTTTCCAACACGGCGACAAGCCACTAGATCACGCTCATGATCCAGAGATGCGATGTGGTTGTGATCGGGGGCGGCCACGCTGGCTGCGAGGCGGCGGCGGCCGCGGCGCGTGCAGGTGCGAGCACGATTCTTCTGACGCATCGCTTCGACACGATCGGCACGATGTCCTGCAACCCGGCGATCGGCGGTCTCGGGAAGGGGCATCTGGTCCGCGAAATCGACGCGCTCGATGGCCTGATGGGGAAGGTGGCGGACGCGGCAGGGATTCAGTTCCGCATGCTCAACCGCCGCAAGGGGCCGGCGGTGCAGGGGCCGCGCGCCCAGAGCGATCGCTCGCTCTATCGCCGTGCGATGCAGGAAGCGATTCGGGCGCAGAACAATCTTGCGGTTATCGAGGGCGAGGCTGCGGATCTGCGTCTCGAGGATGGGCGACTGGCGGCGATCGTCCTTGCCGACGGTCGGGAAGTCGCCTGCGGGGCGGCGGTCATCACCACCGGCACCTTCCTTCGCGGTCTCATCCATATCGGGGAAGCGACCATGCCCGCCGGCCGCGCCGGCGAGCCCCCGGCCCTTGCGCTGGCCGCGACGCTTGGCCGGATCGGTCTCCGCCTCGGGCGCCTCAAGACGGGGACGCCGCCGCGCCTCGACGGCAGGACGATCGCGTGGTCGCAGCTTGAGAAGCAGCGCGGCGACGATCCGCCGGAACCGTTCTCGGCAATGACAGAGCGGATCACCACGCCCCAGATCGCCTGCGCCATCACGCGCACGGTGTGGCAGACGCATGAGATCATCCGGCAGAACCTCACCCGTTCGGCCATGTATTCTGGCCGCATCGAAAGCCGGGGGCCGCGCTATTGCCCCTCCATCGAGGACAAGATCGTCCGCTTCGCCGATCGCGACAGCCATCAGATCTTCCTGGAGCCGGAGGGCCTCGACGACGACACCGTCTATCCGAACGGCATTTCGACCTCGCTGCCGGAGGATGTTCAACTGGCGCTCGTGCGCAGCCTGCCCGGTCTCGAGAAGGCGACCATTCTGCGCCCGGGCTATGCCATCGAATACGACCATGTCGATCCGCGGGAGCTCACATCGGGGTTGGAGCTGAAGAAAGTCGCCGGTCTTTTCCTCGCCGGCCAGATCAACGGTACCACCGGCTACGAAGAGGCGGCCGCGCAGGGGCTCGTCGCAGGGCTCAACGCCGCACGGCTCACAGGCGGCGAGGAACCGGTCAGCCTGTCGAGGGCAGACGCCTATATCGGTGTCATGCTGGACGACCTGGTGACGCGGGGCGTGACGGAGCCTTACCGCATGTTCACCTCGCGCGCCGAATACCGGCTGGCCCTGAGGGTCGACAACGCCGACGAGCGGCTCACGCCTCTCGGAGAAGCGTGGGGGATCGTCGGAAGCGAGCGGTCGAATCGGTTCCGGAAGAAAGCGAACGCGCTCGGCCATCTGCGGGCGATCCTCGGGGAGAGGACGCTCACGCCGAGCGAGGCCGCGCGCCATGGCCTCGCTGTGAACCAGGACGGTATCCGCCGCACCGGGATGCAGCTTCTTTCCTATCCGGAGATCACCTTCGCGGATCTTACGCGAATCTGGCCGGAGCTTGCCCCGGCAGAGGAGGCGCAGATCCGCCAGGTGACGACCGATGCGCGCTACGCCGTCTATCTGGATCGGCAGAAGGAGGATGTCGCGGTCCTGAAGCGGGAGGAGGCGGTCGCCATCCCGGACGACTTCGCCTATGGCGGGCTCGCGGGTCTTTCCAACGAACTGCGTGAGCGGCTCGAGATCGTGCGGCCCGCGAGCCTTGCCCAGGCCGGGCGCATCGAGGGGATGACGCCGGCCGCCCTGACGCTCATCCTGGCGCATCTGAAGAAGACGGGGAGGGAGCGCCGTGCCGCCTGAACTGCTCGGCGAGGTGCCGGCGAAAGGCACAGCTCTCGCGCCATTCGATCTTTCCAGAGACGTCGAATCGGATCTGGAACGGTTCGTCGCGCTCCTCTTCGAATGGCAGGCGACGCACAACCTCGTCGCGCCGAAAACGCTGGCGGAGATCTGGACGCGACATGTCGCCGACAGCCTGCAGCTCCTGCCGCTGACATCCGAGAGCGCGCGGCGCTGGATCGACCTCGGCAGCGGCGGCGGCTTTCCCGGTCTCGTCGTGGCGATTGCCGGCAAGGCGCGGGGGATCGAGGTGACGCTCGTGGAGGCGAACCACAAGAAGGCCGCGTTCCTGCGCCAGGCGGCGCGGGTCTGCGCCCCGAACGCGACCGTTGTTTCCGAGCGGATCGAGGCGCTCTCAGACGGCCGCGCCGGCCGGTTCGATGTGGTCAGTGCGCGGGCGCTGGCGCCGCTCGACACGCTTCTTGCGCTCGCCGCCCCGCTTCTGGCGTCCGGCGGCGTTCTTCTTGCCATGAAGGGCAAGGAATATGTGCATGAAGAAGCTTCCGCGGCTCACATCTGGAGCTTCGATCGGATATTGTTCGAAAGCGCCGCCGGGGGCGGCGGAACGATTGCAGCCATCTCCAATCCAAAGCTGAGGAAGGCCTGAGACATGCCGCAGAACCCGGAGCGGCTTCCCCCGATTCCCCGCGTCCTCGTCATCGCTAACCAGAAGGGCGGCGTTGGCAAAACGACAACGGCAATCAATCTCGGCACAGCTCTCGCCGCGATCGGCGAGCGCGTCCTCATCGTCGACCTCGATCCGCAGGGCAACGCCTCGACGGGTCTGGGGATCGGCAGGGAGAACCGGCTACACTCCACTTACGATATCCTGATGGACGGCATGGCCATCCGGCAGGTGGCGCGCGACACGGTCGTGCCGCGCCTGTCGATCGCGCCTTCCACCCTCGACCTCCTCGGCGTCGAGCTGGAGATCGCCAGCCTCCAGGATCGCGCCTTCCGGCTGCGCAAGGCCGTCGCCGACCTCGGAACCGAGGCCTCGCCGCCCTACACTTATGTGCTGATCGACTGCCCGCCCTCGCTCAATCTTTTGACCATCAACGCCATGGCGGCCGGGCATGCCGTGCTGGTGCCGCTGCAGTGCGAGTTCTTCGCGCTCGAAGGTCTCAGCCAGATCCTCGGTACCGTCGAGCGGGTGCGCCGCGGGCTCAATCCGGAGCTCTCGATCCATGGCATCGTGCTCACCATGTACGACGGCCGCAACAACCTCTCCGGACAGGTCGTGGAGGATGTGCGCTCGCATATGGGCGAGAAGGTCTACGACACCATCATTCCGCGCAATGTGCGCATCTCGGAGGCGCCGTCGCACGGCAAGCCGGCGATCCTCTACGACATCAACTGCGCCGGCAGCCAGGCCTATCTCAAGCTGGCGAGCGAAGTGATCCAGCGCGAGCGCGTGCTGAGAGCGGCGTAGGAGGGAACATGGCACAGGAACCCCCAAGGCGGCTGGGACGCGGTCTCGACGCGCTCCTCCAGGATTACGCGGTGCCGGATGCGGCGCCCGCCCAGGCGAGCGAGGCGCCGCGCACGCCGCTGACGGCGCTGCTTGCTTCCATCCATCCCAACCCACGCAATCCGCGCAGGGATTTTTCCGGCGAAGAGCTGGAGGATCTGGCCGCCTCCATCCGCGCCCATGGTCTCGTCCAGCCGGTGGTGGTGCGACCGAAGCCCGACACGCCCGGCGAGTACGAGATCATCGCCGGCGAGCGCCGGTGGCGCGCCTCGCAGATGGCGGGTATCCACGAGGTGCCGATCACGGTTCTGGAGGTCTCCGACCGCGAGGCACTCGAGCTCGCGATCGTGGAGAACGTCCAGCGCAGCGACCTCAATCCGCTGGAGGAGGCGCAGGGCTATCAGGCTCTGATCCAGGAATTCAGCTACAGCCAGGGCGACCTCGCCGACGTCATCGGCAAGAGCCGGGTCCATGTCACGAACACCCTGCGGCTCCTGAAGCTACCGGAAAAGGTGCTGGAGCATCTGCGTTTCGGCCGGCTGACGGCGGGCCATGCGCGGGCGCTCATCAACACCGAGGAGCCGGTCAAGCTCGCCGACATCGCCATCGCCAAGGGCCTGTCGGTACGCGACACGGAAAAGCTCGCCCAGCGCGGCGCTGAGCCCTCCGGCGGAACCGCGCGGCAGGCGGACGAAAAAGATGCCGATACCATCGCGCTGGAGCGCGAGATCGGCGACCGGCTGGGGATAAAGGTGGATATCCGCCACAGGCCCGATGGCCGCGGGGAAGTGCGGCTGAAGTACCGCGATCTCGATCAGCTCGATGCGGTCTGCAACCGGCTGCGGGCCTGAGCCAGGCTCCTTCCTGGATCTGACGGGAGCGCCCGCCTAGCGTCGAGCCGCGCGCCGTGCCGCCTGGGCGAGCTTGAGGAGCGTCGTGGCTGCGACGGCATGGTCGAGAGCCGGGAGCTGTCGGGTTTCGAGAACCGCGCTGTCGAGCGCAGCGCGGGCACGCTGCAGGGCCGGCAGGGGCCAGAGCTGCAGGGTCCGCACCACCTTGTCCTTGCGCCTGAAATGCACCGGGGGGCGGGCCCGGTCCACTAGCGATGAGATCGACCCGCCTCGGGCCGCCTCTGCGGCCAGCCCCGACAGCATGATGAGATGGCTCAGCGCCTGCGACATCACCGAGGCGGGGGAGCCGCCCTCGGCTTTCAGGCGGTTGAGGTCGTCCGCCAGGCGCGCGATATCGCCGGTCAAGGCATGGTCGATGAGCCGGTCGTTGCGCAGCTCCACGCTCTCGCCGCTGACGGCCACGACGTCCTCCAGAGCGACCTCACGCGAGTCGCCTGCATAGAGGATGAGCTTTTCGAGCTCGCGACGGGTCACGCCGCGGTCGCCGCCGAGATGGGCCACGAGATAGTCGAGCGCATCGGGTGCGATCTGAAGACCGGCCTCGCGCAAGGCGGAGCGCGCGAGATCGGCGGTGTCCTCGGCCGTCGCCTCGTAACAGGGAAGCGCCACGGAGAAGGCGGCCTCCTCGAAGAGTTTTCTCAGCGCATTGCCGGCGCGCAGTTCTTCCGCCTCAACGATGAGGGCTGGCGTCTCGGGCGGATTATCGAAGAGCGGTCGGACGGCGTTCGCCACGTTGTGGCGCCCGTCCACCACCTTGAGCCGGATCAGCGGCGGGCCGCCGAAAAGCAGATCGGCATTCGCCTCGTCGGAAATGCGGCCCGGATCGCCGGAGAGCTCGTCGGAGCCGATGCGCACCAGGGTGACGCCGCCGGCGTGCCGGGAAGATAGGACCGAGGCCAGCGTCTCGGCCCGCTCTGTCACGGCACCCTGATCCGGCCCATAGACAAGGAAGAGGCGAATACTCTCAGGTGGGGCGGCGACGAATGCGGAAACGCCGCCAGCTCGGACCGCGACCATCGCGGCGCCGCTCAGTTGGTCGCGAGAAAGGCGGCGAGGCGCGACTTCAGGATGCCTGCCAGCGTGGTGGCGGCGCGATCCTCCGCATCGCGCTCGGCGCGGATGTTGGCAAAGACCTGCGAGGAGCGGTCGTAGGAGGCAACGGTCGCGATGGTCCCGTCCGTGACCGTCTTGCTGCTTTCGATGTCTGTGAGCCTGTAACTGAGCGTCGCGGTGATCTGATAGGCCGTCGGCACGCCCGTGACCGTTTCGATGCCGACCGAGCCGGATGAAAGCGACATGGCGTAGGTCAGGCGGTACCGATTCGGAGCCGGAACGGCGTCGTCGATGCCAAAGAGAAGGACATTGCGGAAGACCTGCTCGGCGCGGCTTGCCGGCGGCTCGACATCGACGGCGCGCAACTCGGCCTGCACCGACTGGCCGGTCGGAGTCGGTGCGTAAAGGGGCCTGATCTGGCAGCCGGCAAAGAGGGTGGCACCCGCAAGCACAAATGCCAGCGACGCACGTCTAGCCAACCACATTCACGATCCTCCCCGGCACCACGATCACCTTACGCGGCGGCCGGCCTTCAAGGAAGCGCTGAACGCTGTCGCTGGCAAGCGCGGCCGCCTCGATCTCGGCGGATGTGGCATCGCGCGGGACCGTCAGGTCGTCGCGCTTCTTGCCGTTGACCTGCAGCGGCAGCGTGATCTCGTTGTCGCGCAGGAGGCCCGCCTCCGCCTCCGGCCATGGCGTCTCGGCAACGAGCCTGTCATGGCCGAGAAGCTGCCAGGCCTCTTCGGCGAGGTGCGGCATGAAGGGCGCCATCAGAAGCACGAGGGCCTCCAGGCTTTCGCGGCGCACAGCGGCCGCGGTCGGCGAGGTATCGGCACTATCGTGCTCGGCGATCTTGTTGGCGAGATCGTGCAGGAAGGCGATCGCCCGGTTGAAGCGGAGATTTTCGATCGCATCCGTCACATCACGGATCGCCCGGTGAGTCGTCCGGCGGAGTCCGAGTCCGGCCTCCGAGACCTCCCGCGGGAGCGCAGAGCCGGCCGGAGGCAGGGTGTCCGCGGCGCCGGCCACGAGGCGCCAGACGCGCTGAACGAAACGGTGCGCGCCCTCGACGCCGGCCGCCGACCATTGCACGTCGCGCTCGGGCGGCGAGTCGGAGAGCATGAACCAGCGGGCCGTGTCGGCGCCATAGTTGCGGCTGATCTCTTCGGGGCCGACCGTGTTGCGCTTCGACTTCGACATCTTCTCGATCGGGCCGATCTCGACTGGTGCCCCCGTCGTCGCGTGGCGGGCCGAGCGGACACCGTCCGTTTCTTCCAGAACCACCTCCTCGGGCGGCAGGAAGGGGCCGTTCGGCTCCCGGTAGGTCTCGTGCACCACCATGCCCTGGGTAAAGAGGCCGGCGAAGGGTTCGGCCAGGTCGAGATGACCGGTCTTCGTCATGGCCCGGGCGAAGAAGCGCGAATAAAGAAGGTGCAGGATCGCGTGCTCGATCCCGCCGATATACTGGTCGACCGGTAGCCAGTCGTTGGCGATCGCCGGTACCGTCGGCGTCTCGGCATGCGGGGCGGTGAAACGGGCAAAATACCAGGACGAGTCGACGAAGGTGTCCATCGTGTCGGTCTCGCGCCGGGCGGCGCCGCCGCATTTGGGACAGGCGACATCCTTCCAGCTCGGATGCCGGTCGAGCGGGTTGCCGGGCTTGTCGAAGTCGATGTCGTCGGGAAGCTTCACCGGAAGGTCCGCATGGGGCACCGGCACCGCCCCGCAATCGGGGCAGTGGATCATCGGGATCGGACAGCCCCAGTAGCGCTGGCGGGAGATGCCCCAGTCGCGCAGGCGGAAATTCACCTCGCGCGCGGCCTGCGGCGCGCCGGCAAGGTTGCGCGCCTCCAGACGGCTTGCGACCGCGTCCTTGGCTTCCTCGATGGTCATGCCGTCGAGGAAATCGGAATGGTAGATCCGGCCCGGGCCCGTATACGCCTCTTCCAGAACGGTGAAATCGGCCGCTTCGATATCGTCGGGCTTGACCACCGGCGTCACCGGCAGGCCGTAGCGATTGGCGAAATCGAGGTCGCGCTGATCGTGCGCGGGGCAGCCGAAGATGGCGCCGGTGCCGTAGCCCATCAGGACGAAATTGGCGATGTAGACCGGCAGGAGCTTGCCTTCCACGAATGGATGGCGAACCTTGAGTCCCGTGTCGTAGCCGCTCTTCTCGGCCGTCTCGACCGCCTCCGCGGAGGTGCCGCGACGGTGGCATTCGGCGATGAAGGCCTTCGCCTTCTCGTCCTTTCCGGCGATTTCGGCGGAAAGCGGATGGTCGGGCGAAAGCGCCATGAAGGAGGCGCCGAAGAGCGTGTCCGGCCGGGTTGTGAAGACTTCGAGGATCTCCTCGCCGGAGGGCGCCCTTTCGACGAGCTCGAAGCGGATCCTGAGGCCCTCGGAGCGGCCGATCCATTTCTCCTGCATCAGCCGCACCTTCTCAGGCCAGCGATCGAGGCCTTTCAGCGCCTCCAGGAGCTCGTCGGCGAAATCGGATATGGCGAAGAACCACTGCGTGAGCTCGCGCTGCTCCACCTCGGCGCCGGAGCGCCAGCCGCGCCCGTCGATCACCTGCTCGTTGGCGAGCACGGTGTTGTCGACCGGATCCCAGTTCACCTTGGCGCTCTTGCGCCGGACGAGGCCGGCTTCCAGCATGTCGAGGAAGAGGCGCTGCTGCTGGGCGTAGTATTCCACGTCGCAGGTCGCGAATTCGCGCGACCAGTCGATCGAAAAGCCCATCAGCTTCAGCTGATCGCGCATCGTGGCGATGTTGGCGTAGGTCCATTCCTTGGGATGGACCCTGTTCTGCATCGCCGCGTTTTCGGCCGGCATGCCGAAAGCGTCCCAGCCCATCGGGTGCAGCACGTTGAAGCCGCGCGCGCGCCGATAGCGGGCAACGACATCGCCCATCGTGTAGTTGCGGGTATGGCCGATATGGATGCGCCCCGACGGATAGGGGAACATCTCAAGGACATAGTATTTCGGCCGCGGATCGTCGTCCGGGCAGCGGAAAAGACCACGCTCCTCCCAGACGGACTGCCAGCGGGCTTCGACGTTTCGCGGGTTATAGCGTTCGGTTGACGCGGTCATGGACGGCATGGTTCTTGGGGTCGGGACCGCGCGCCTGGCGCGGGCCGGAGAGCTTCAACACGATTGCCGAAGCCGGTCAACCTCGCGCGGGCGCGATGGTTTGCGCTGCGGCATGGACGTTCCGCATGAGCCAGAAGATCGACCCGAAGCGGGAGCACGCCGTCCTCGCCGAGATCCTAAGCCGCATCGATGCCGCGGCGCGCGAGGCGGGGCGCGATCCGGCGAGCGTCACGCTCGTCGCCGTCAGCAAGACGTACGAAGCGGAAGACATCCGCCCGGTCCTGGAAGCGGGGCAGCGTGTCTTCGGCGAGAACCGGGTGCAGGAGGCGGCCGGCAAATGGCCGGCGCTGCGCGAGAGGTTTGCCGACACCGAGCTCCACCTCATCGGGCCGCTGCAGACCAACAAGGCGCGCGAGGCCGTTTCGCTCTTCGACGCGATCCACTCGCTCGACCGCGAGCGGCTCGCGGTTGCGCTCGCCAAGGAGATGGAAAAGCAGGGACGCCGGCCGACGCTCTTCGTGCAGGTCAACACCGGCGAGGAGGAGCAGAAGGCGGGCATCGCTCCCGGCGAGACGGAGGCTTTTGTGGCGCGGTGCCGCGAGGAATACGGCCTCGATATCGCGGGCCTCATGTGCATTCCGCCCTTCGACGAGCCCGCGGGTCCGCATTTTGCGCTGCTGGCCAAGCTCGCCCGCAAGCTCGGGCTGAAGGGGCTCTCGATGGGCATGAGCGCCGATTTCGAGACGGCGGTGAAGCTCGGCGCCACGCATGTGCGCGTCGGCAGTGCGCTCTTCGGCACGCGCCCGAAACCGTAGGCGTCTAGAAGCGGCGCCTGCCGGAACGGGTGCGCTTTGGTGGGCCGCTCTCGCCGGGGCTGAGGACGAGTACCTGATCACCAGCCCGTACGAGCCGCAGCAGCCGGCGCATGAGCGGACGCGGCACGGCGACGCAGCCGTCCGTCGGCCGCAAGCCGGGGCGCGCCAGGTGCAGGAAGATGGCGCTGCCGAGCCCCCTGCGCACGGGCTGCGTGTTCCACGAAAGGCCGATCACCGCGTCATAGAGATGGTCCTCGCGCCACATCCGCTCCGCCGAGAACGGCACGGGCAGGCGGACCGCGCGGTTGTATTGCGTCGCATGGCTCGCGTCGCACCACCCGTCATCGGGCGCAAGCCGCAGAGTCGGCAAAGTCGGGATCGGCATCGGCGGACGCCGGTCCGGGCGCAGCGCGCCCCATTCCAGAGTCAGGCATCCGACTGGCGTGGCTCCGTCGCCCTCCCGTTTCCGATGCGTCACGCCGGAGCGGCCTAGGGCGCAGCGGTGGAGGTGGCCTTCGAGCTGAAGAAGGCCGGAATGGCGGGGTAACGGCAGGGGGCGGACGACGATCCGGCGCGGCGCTCTCGTGGCGCGGCGCAGCGGCCTTGCCGCCGGCGACCGGAAACGCGGATCGGGCGGGTGCATCAACTTGCCCTCTTCATGGGCGGAAACCCCAAGGCTGGCGGGCGTTATCAACTTGCCTTAAGGTTTCGCGCAAGAGATTCTTGCAAGTTTGGCCGGGAGAGAAGCGCCGATGACGGCGAGACGTATCCTCATCGTCGACGACGACAAGGAGCTGTGCGGCGCGCTGACAGAGCAACTATCGCTCTACGAGGAATTCGAGATTTCCTCCGCAGCCAATGCCGGCGCCGGAATCAAGGCTGCCAAGGACGGGCATATCGACCTCATCATCATGGATGTCGAGCTGCCCGACATGGACGGGCGCGAGGCCGTGAAGCTCCTCAGAAAGAGCGGCATCAAGGCGCCGATCATCATGCTGACCGGGCACGATACCGATTCCGACACGGTGCTCGGCCTGGAGGCGGGCGCCAACGACTATGTCGCCAAGCCCTTCCGCTTCGCCGTGCTGCTGGCGCGTATCCGCGCGCATCTGCGCCAGCACGAGCAGAGCGAGGATGCGACCTTCACGATCGGCCCATACACCTTCAAGCCGGCCGCGAAGCTGCTGCTCGACGCCGGCGGCTCGAAGGTGCGGCTGACGGAGAAGGAAACGGCGATCCTCAAATATCTCTATCGGGCCGGCGAGCGCACGGTGACACGCGACATCCTCCTTTCGGAGGTGTGGGGATACAATTCCGGCGTGACCACCCATACGCTCGAGACTCATATCTACCGGCTCAGGCAGAAGATCGAGAAGGATCCTTCCCATGCGGAAATCCTGATCACGGAGGCGGGCGGCTACAAGCTCGTCCGGGCCTAGGAAAACCCATGAGCCTCGGTTCGGACGTTCAGCTCCTCAGGGAGGCCCCGTTCTTTTCCGCTTTCACGGAGGAACATCTGCGCCTCATCGCCTTCTCGGCGGAAAGCCGGACCCTGCGCAAGGGCGAGACGATGGTGGAAGCCGGGCGTCCGCTGCACTCGGCCTATCTCGTCTCTTCCGGGGAGCTGATGGCCACCCCTGCCGCCGCAGCCAGGCGCGAGAACACGGAAGACGAGGGACGACGGCTTGGCCGCGGCGCGCTCATCGGCGAGCTCGCGCTCATCACCGAGACGCGGGCCTACGAGACGCTGGTCGCCACGGAGCCGAGCGCCGTGCTGCAAATCCGCCGCTCGGTCTTCCGCAGGCTGTTCGACGAATATCCGGAGATCGCCGAGGCGCTTCGCGACAAGCTGACGGAAAGCCTGACCGACACGGTGGGCCGTATCCGCGATATCGGCAAGCGGCTCAGCCCACAGGAAGAGTGAGCCTTCCTTATTCCTCGGAGAAGGCCGCGATAACCGGAACGTGATCGGAAGGCCGCTCCCAGCTCCGCGCTTCCTTCAGCACCTTAACGGACACGGCCCGGGCGCCGAGGTCGGGCGTCGCCCAGACATGGTCGAGCCTGCGACCACGGTCGGAGGCCTCCCAGTTGGGCGAGCGATAGCTCCACCAGGTGAAGAGCTTTTCTTCCGGGGGCACGAAGCGCCGCATCACGTCGACCCAGCCGCCTTCGGCCTGGAGCCGCAGGAGGCCCTCCGTCTCCACCGGCGTGTGGCTGACGACCTTGAGGAGCTGCTTGTGCGACCAGACGTCGGTCTCGAGCGGGGCGATGTTGAGGTCGCCCACGAGGATCGAGCCGGGCTCGGTGTACCGCGCGGCCTGCCGGCGCATCTCCTCAATGAAATCGAGCTTGTGGCCGAACTTCCAGTTCCGCTCCCGGTCCGGCTCGTCGCCGCCCGCGGGCACGTAAAAATTGTGCAGCATCACCGGCCCGGTGCGCGTCGGCATCTCGGCGGCGATGTGCCGGCAGTCGCCCCGGTCGCAGAAGAGATGGCGGTCGATGCGGGAAAGCGGCCGGCGCGAGACAATCGCGACGCCGTTGTAGCCCTTCTCCCCGGCGATCGCGATAAAGGGATAGCCGGCTTCGCGGAAGGCGTTCTCGGGAAACAGCGCGTCCGGGCACTTCGTCTCCTGCAGACAGAGCGCGTCGGGTCTCGCCTCGGCGAGAAAGCGGCGCACCAGATCGATGCGCAGACGGACGGAGTTGATATTCCAGGTGGCGACGGAGAAGGACATGCTTTCCGGTCTGGCGGGTCGGGCGCCTTAAATCCAGCAGAAGGGGCTTCAACCAACAGGAAATCGGCCCCGACAAAGCGAAAGGCGCCCAGCCGGAACGACTGGACGCCTTCGCGGACCGAACCCGAGCGAGACGGGGGGCGTTGTTTCGGCCGGGTCGATCTCCGCAGCGACAAGATGGGACTTCTCGTCGCCGAGACAAGCCCAATCGTCGCATCCTCCTCTTAACCCTTTCGTCGCCTTAATTCCAATTGGCGAAAGGGTCACAGTTAGGAAATATTCTAATCACGCAGAGAGCGCTCGCGCGCCCGGTTGGTGATGGCGCCGTAGTTGATCTTGAACAGGCTCGCAGAGAGATTGCGGCCGGTCTCCACGTTGTAGAGAACGACGGTGGTATCGAGCCCCTGTGCATCGCGCACGGTCCACTGACGCAGCTCGTAACTCGCCGGATCGAAGAAGAGCGTCAGCGTGCCGCCGCCGAACTGCGCGTCGTCGACGATGGTCACCTGGATGAGGTCGCTCTCGATGGCGACCCCGCGCACCTTGTCGGAGCGGGACAGGTTGAGGTTGTTGTCGAGAAGAAACTTCAGCGGCGTCTTCGACAGGGGCCAGAGGTCCTCGGTCTTCACGCTCGCATCCTCGACCAGGACCGAATCGCCGTCGGAACGCACCTTGAGGTGCGAGGGCGGATCGTAGTCGAAGAGGATGCGGCCCGGCCGGGCGATATAGAACTTGCCCTGGCTCTTCTCGCCCGTCGGCCCGAACTGGATGAACTCCCCGTTCATGGTGCGCACACCGTCGAGTTTCTGGGAGATGGCGGCGAGCGCGGCATTCTCCTGCGCGGTGAAAGCGAAAGCCGGGGCGGACAGCATGGCGAGCGCCACGGCGCCGGCGGCGGCAAGGCGCGTCAGGCGCCTGTTGAAGATGCGCATCGAAATTCTCCCAAAGCCGTCTCTTCGGCTTCTCACAATGAACCGCTCACCTTGGCGGTTCCAGCGAGCGTCACCGCCTTCACCACCCAAAGGCGGCCAGAATCGGATCAGGCGGCGTTTTCGTCGCCCACGAGGATCTCGCGCTTGCCGGCATGATTTGCCGGGCTGACGAGGCCCTCCTTCTCCATCCTTTCGACGATGGAGGCGGCGCGATTGTATCCGATCGACAGACGCCGCTGGATATAGCTGGTGGATACCTTGCGGTCGCGCAAGACCACGGCGACAGCCTGATCGTAGGTGTCGTTGCTGTCGTCGGAGCCCCCACCGGCGGCGAGCGCGTCCCAGCCCGATTCGCCCTCGGCCTCCTCGTCGGTGATGGCGTCGTGATAGTCGGGCACGCCCTGGTCCTTCAGATGGGCGACGACGTCCTCCACCTCCTCATCGGAGACGAAGGGTCCGTGGACGCGCTGGATGCGGCCGCCGCCGGCCATGAAGAGCATGTCGCCCTGGCCGAGCAGCTGCTCGGCGCCCTGCTCGCCGAGGATGGTGCGGGAATCGATCTTGGAGGTCACCTGGAAGGAAACGCGGGTCGGGAAGTTCGCCTTGATGGTGCCGGTGATGACATCGACGGAGGGACGCTGCGTCGCCATGATGACGTGGATGCCGGCGGCGCGGGCCATCTGGGCAAGCCGCTGAACGGCGCCTTCGATCTCCTTGCCGGCGACGATCATCAGATCCGCCATCTCGTCGATGATGAGGACGATGTAGGGGATCGGCTCGAGCTCCAGCTCTTCCGTCTCGAAGATCGCCTCGCCGGTATCGTGGTCGAAGCCGGTCTGGACGGTGCGCTGGATCACCTCGCCCTTCTTCTTCGCCGCGGCGACGCGCTGGTTGAAGCCGTCGATGTTGCGGACGCCGAGCTTCGACATCTGCTTGTAGCGCTCCTCCATCTCCCGCACCGTCCATTTGAGGGCGACGACGGCCTTCTTGGGATCGGTGACGACCGGGGTCAGGAGGTGCGGAATGCCGTCATAGACGGAAAGCTCGAGCATCTTCGGGTCGATCAGGATGAGCCGGCACTCCTCCGGCTTCAGCCGGTAGAGCAGCGACAGGATCATGGTGTTGATCGAGACCGACTTGCCTGAACCCGTGGTACCGGCGACGAGAAGATGAGGCATCTTGGCAAGGTCGGCGATGACCGGTTCGCCGCCGATCGTCTTGCCGAGAGCAAGGGCAAGCTTGGCGCGGCTCTTCTCGAAGTCGCTCGAGGCGAGGAGCTCCTGCAGGTAGACCGTCTCGCGGCGAACGTTCGGAAGCTCGATGCCGATCACGTTGCGGCCGGGAACCACCGCGACGCGGGCGGCGATCGCGCTCATGGAGCGGGCGATGTCGTCGGCCAGGCCAATGACCCGCGAGGACTTGATGCCGGGAGCCGGCTCCAGCTCATAGAGGGTCACGACCGGCCCCGGGCGGACGTTGATGATCTCGCCGCGCACGCCGAAATCCTCCAGCACGCCTTCAAGGGCCCTGGCGTTCTTCTCCAGCGCGGAAGCGTCGAGATCGTGTCCCTTGCGCACCTGCGGCTCGGAGAGGAAGTGCAGCGGGGGATACTGGTACTCGGCGCTCGGCAGGAGCGAGGGCTGGGCCTCGCGGGCAACGCGTCTGCCAGGCTTCAGGCGGGGCGCGGCCTCTGCGACTCGCGGTGTGGCCGGGGCCTGCGGCTCGACATCCCATTCTTCGTCGGCAAATTCCTCGCGTTCCTCGCCGAGCATCGGCTCGAGGCGTTCCCCGTTCTGGCTTTGCCCGCCCGGTGATTCGCTGCGTTCCAGGGCGACGCGTACCGCGATCTTGCCCCCCCGCTTCAGGCCGCGGCTTATGGCGGAAAGAGCCGAAAAGCCATGATGCATGGCGAAGCCGGCGGCGACGGAGAGGACGCCCGCGCGCTCGCCATCCGTATCGAGCTCGTCTTCGTCCTCTTCCTCCACCGCGGAGCGGCGCGCCTTCTTTGCCGAGGCTGCGGCGATCTCCGCCGGGCGGGTCAGCGCGGAGGCGACGAGAAGGGCGATGGCAAGTCCGGCCGAAAGGACGCCGAGCGCGGCGCGCATGCCGACCGAGAGCGGATCGCCGAACAGGAATTCGGGAAGGCGCAGGAGGATATCGCCGAGCGCACCTCCGAGGCCGATCGGCAGCGGCCAGCCCGCGGTGACCGGCAGGCAGGCAAGCGCCAGCGCCGCCAGCGCAGCGCCGCCGATCCAAAGCCCGGTCTGGCGGGGGATATGGCGCGGGCGTCGCATCCGCACGAGCGAGAGCCCCAGAGCGGCCGGAGGGGCGAGCAACGCGACGACGGCAAGGCCGAAGAACTGCATGGCGAGGTCGGCGAAGATTGCCCCCGGATGGCCGAGAAGGTTCTTCGGAGCGGCGTCCGTAAGGTTGGAAAAGCTCGGATCGGCGACGTTCCACGTCAGGAGGGCAAGGGCCATCACCGCGATCGCCAGGAGGAGCACGAATCCCGAAAGCTGCAGGGCCCGCCGCGCCGCGAGGCGTCGCAGGGCATAGGTGGAATGGAAAAACTCGCTGCTTGCGCCGAAGGCCATCAGGTTCGCCGTCCTCGCTTTCCGTCGAGCGCGAAGATAGGCCAGTGCGGGTTAAACGCTTGTTAACCAGCAGGATGGAGCGAGGCTCCAGACATAAAAAAACGGCCCGGGCATAGCCCGGGCCGCGGATTGACGTGTCTTTTGCGCTCAGACGCGCTGCGAGCCGACACCGAACTCCGGATAGGCCTCGACACCGACCTCGACCGCATCCAGACCGAGCGCCTCTTCTTCCTCGCCGACGCGCATGCCGACGGTGAATTTGAGGATCAGCCAGACGATGGAGGAGACCACCAGGCAGAAGATGCCGACCGAGACGATGCCGATCAGCTGCGTGACGTAGCTGGTGTCGGCATTGGAAAGCGGCACGATGAGCGTGCCCCAGATGCCCGCGACCAGATGCACCGGAATGGCGCCGACCACGTCGTCGATCTTCAGCTTGTCGAGCAGCGGCACGACGAGGACCACGATGATGCCGCCGATGCCACCGACGAGCAGAGCAACCGGCACACTCGGCGCCAGCGGCTCGGCCGTGATGGAGACGAGGCCGGCAAGCGCGCCGTTGAGGGCCATCGTCACATCGACCTTCTTGTAGATCACCTGGGTGAGGATCATCGCCACCACGACGCCCGCCGCCGCGGCGAGGTTGGTGTTGACGAAGATGCGCGAGATCGCCGAGGCGTTCTCGAAGCCGTCAAGGGCGAGCTGGGAGCCGCCGTTGAAGCCGAACCAGCCGAGCCACAGGATGAAGGTGCCGAGCGTGGCGAGCGGGATCGAGGAACCCGGCATCGGGTGGACCGAGCCGTCCGCCCCGTACTTGCCGCGGCGCGCGCCGAGCAGGATGGCGCCGGAAAGGGCGCACCAACCACCGACCGAATGCACGAGCGTGGAGCCCGCGAAGTCGGAAAAGCCCATCTCGGAGAGCCAGCCGGCGCCCCACTGCCAGGAGCCCGTGATCGGGTAGATGACGCCGGTCAGGATCACCGTGAAGATCAGGAACGGCCAGAGCTTGATGCGCTCGGCGAGCGTGCCGGAGACGATCGAGGCCGCGGTGGCGCAGAAGACCATCTGGAAGAACCAGTCGGAGGCCACCGCATAGTCGCCGCTCGTCTCGGAGGCGGGATCGGGGATCGCCTTGGGGATCGGAACGCCGAAATAGCCGCCGTTCACATCCATGTACATCAGGTTGTAGCCGATCACCCAGAACATCAGGCCGGCAACCGAATAAAGCGCGATGTTCTTCAGGCACTGCATGGAGACGTTCTTGGAACGCACCAGGCCGGCCTCCAGCATGGCAAAGCCGGCCGCCATCCACATGACGAGGAAGCCCGTCATGAGGAAGGAGAGCGTGTTGAAGGTGAAGGCGATCGCCGCCGGGTCGGCGACGGCCGGCGCCTCGGGCGCGGCATCCTGCGCGAGCGCCGGATCCATTGCCAGAAGCGCAAGCGGCGCCACAAAGGCCGCCCGCTTCAGCCAGGATTCATAATTCATCGATTTTCCCTCTCTCGCGGTCCCCATCTTCAGAGCGCCTCCTTGTCCAGCTCGCCGGTGCGAATGCGCACGGCGTGTTCGACATTGACGACGAAGATCTTGCCGTCGCCGATCTGGCCGCTCTTGGCGGCGCCGGCGATCGCCTGCACGACGCGATCGGCGCCCGCAGCTTCCACGACAACTTCGATCTTCAGCTTTGGCAGGAAGCTCACGGCGTATTCGGCGCCGCGATAAATCTCCGTATGCCCCTTCTGCCGGCCATATCCCTTCACTTCCGTGACGGTGAGGCCCTGCACTCCGAGCCCGGTGAGCGCTTCACGCACCTCGTCGAGCTTGAAGGGCTTGATGATCGCAATGATCAATTTCATCTCGGTCACACTCTCCCATGGTTGGGCCGCGATGCGGCCAGCCGGATGACGCGCCGCACAGCCGCCTCCTGCGGCCGCCGTTCCAAGAGATGTGCCAGAATCCGGCCATAATCTCCAAGAGACTGATCCGAAAGACGTTTCAGGAGAAGCTCGGGAAAGCTGAGATTCCGAAGCGGGCAAAATGCCCAAGTTTTGGGCGCCTCAGGAGGCCCGCCTAAATATTGAGCGGGAGACCGCCGCGAAGCTCATCTGCGGCCAAGACAAAAAAGGCCCGGCCGCCGAAGCGGCCGGGCCATGCCTATGAAGAGGTCTCGGCCGAAGCCTACTGCACGACCTCGCCGTGCAGGTTGATGTCGAGGCCTTCGGTCTCGACTTCCGGCGAGACGCGGGCGCCGATCACCATGTCGATGACCTTGAGGATGACGAAGGCGCAGACAGCGCTCCAGATGACGGTGGCGCCGATACCATAGATCTGCGTCACCACCTGGCCGGGATTGCCCTCGATGAGACCCGGCGTACCGCCGATCGCCTCGCGGGCGAAGACACCCGTCAGGACGGCGCCAACGATGCCGCCGACCGCGTGGACGCCGAAGGCATCGAGCGAATCATCGTAACCGAGGGCGGGCTTCAGCCAGACGACGGCGGCAAGGCAGACGAGGCCGGCGGCGATGCCGATGATGAGCGCGCCCATCGGGTCGACGAAACCGGAGGCCGGCGTGATGGCGACGAGGCCGGCGACCGCGCCGGAGATGATGCCGAGCACGCTCGGCTTGCCCTTCACGGCCCACTCGCCGAACATCCAGGCGAGAGCGGAGGCTGCGGTGGCGATCTGGGTGACGGCCATGGCCATGCCGGCCGTGCCGTTCGCCGCAACCGCCGAACCGGCGTTGAAGCCGAACCAGCCGACCCAGAGCATCGAAGCGCCGATCAGCGACAGGACGAGGTTGTGCGGTGCCATGTTCTCCGCGCCGAAGCCGCGACGGCGGCCGAGCACTAGGGCGGTGACAAGGCCAGCGATACCGGCGTTGATGTGGACGACGGTGCCGCCCGCGAAGTCGAGAACGCCGGCCTCGGAGAGGAAACCGCCACCCCAGACCCAATGGGTGATCGGCGAATAGACGACGACGCTCCAGATGCCCATGAACCAGAGCATCGCCGAGAACTTCATCCGGTCGGCGAAGGCGCCGGTGATGAGGGCCGGCGTGATGATGGCAAAGGTGAGCTGGAAGGTCATGAAGACCGTCTCGGGGATGGTGCCGCTCAGCGTGTCCGGGCCGATGCCCGCCAGGAACAGTTTGTCGAGGCCGCCGACATAGGCGTTGAAGGCACCGCCGTCGGTGAAGGCCAGCGAGTAGCCGCACACCATCCAGATGACCGTGACGAGGCAGCAGATAGCGAAGCTCTGCATCGCCGTCGCCAGCACGTTCTTCTTGCGCACCATGCCGCCATAGAAGAGCGCGAGGCCCGGAATGGTCATCATCAGGACGAGCGCGGTGGATGTCAGCATCCAGGCCGTGTCGCCGGTGTCGAGCGTGGGCGCGGCGTCCTGGGCCAGCGCCGGCTGGGCGAGAAGGGCAATCGCCCCGAAAAGCCCCACCCCCTTCAGAAGCTTTGAGATATTCATTCGACAGTCCTCTCCTACCCCCGAACTCAGAGGGCTTCCTTGTCCACTTCGCCCGTGCGGATGCGCACGGCGTGCTCGACATTGACGACGAAGATCTTGCCGTCGCCGATCTGGCCGCTCTTGGCGGCGCGAGCGATCGCTTCCACGACCCGTTCGGCGGCCGCGGCCTCGACGGCCACCTCGATCTTCAGCTTGGGAAGGAAGCTCACGGCATATTCGGCGCCGCGATAAATCTCCGTATGGCCCTTCTGTCGGCCATAGCCCTTCACTTCCGTGACGGTGAGGCCCTGCACGCCGAGATTGGTGAGGGCTTCGCGAACTTCATCGAGCTTGAACGGCTTGATGATCGCAACGATCAGTCTCATCTCTGTCATCATCTCCCTATCCGGACGACAGGGGCGGTCACCTTGTGGGCACCGCTGAAGGCTGCCGCCTCAACGGGCATGGCTAATCAAGCGCTGTGCCATCCGGCGCGGCGCTCCCAAGTTTCTTTGATTTCGAAAGAAAATGTTCCTGCGCGGGGCAAGGATGGCCCGGCTCGCGCTCCGAATTTCTGCCCAGCAAATGGGCTTAGGCAGTGATTTGCCTAGAAATCGATCACCTGGGGAGAGGCCGGGGTCGCATCAGGCCTTCCTGCGCGACAGAGGCGACGAGGCGCCCGTCGCGGCTGTAGACGTTGCCGCGCGAGAGGCCCCGCGCATGCGAGGCGGAAGGGCTCTCCTGCGCATAGAGCATCCATTCGGTCGTATCGAAGGGGCGCAGGAACCACATGGCGTGGTCGAGGCTCGCTACCTGCATATCCTGCGAAAAGACGGAACGGCCGTGCGGAAAGAGCGCGGTATCGAGAAGCGTCATGTCGGAAGCGTAGGCGAGCATGCATTTCTGCAGCGCCCCATCTGAAGGAACGGCGCCGGTGGCGCGGAACCAGACCATCTGCTCCGGCGGCAGGGCCTTGCGGGAGATGTAGTGCTCCAGGTCGACGGGCCGGAACTCGATCGGCCGCTCGCGCCGCCAGTAGGCCTTGACGGCTTCGGGAGCCTTGCTCGCCATGACGAGCTGCTTGAACTCCGCCTCGCTCATCAGCTCTTCCGGCGCCGGCACGTCGGGCATCGTCGTCTGGTGGTCGAAGCCGTCCTCTTCCTTCTGGAAGGACGCGGACATGGAGAAGATCGCCTCGCCGTGCTGGACGGCGATCACCCGCCGGGTGAGGAAGCTCGATCCGTCGCGGATGCGGTCGACCTCGTAGATGATTGGCACGGAGGGGTCGCCGGGGCGCAGGAAATACCCGTGCAGCGAATGGGCATGCCGGTCGAGCGGCACGGTGCGGGTCGCCGCGACCAGCGCCTGGCCGATGACCTGGCCGCCGAAGACGCGCTGCCAGCCGACCTGCGGACTGCGGCCGCGGAAGAGGTTGTGCTCCAGAGTCTCAAGGTCGAGAATATCAAGGAGGCTGGCGATGCCGTTCGTCATGTTGCAGATCCTGGGGCGCGGTCGTAAGCGGGCGCCGGCCGTCGGAGGGACGCCGGGGCGGCTCCCCGTCGCAATGGAGCCGATGAAGGCGGGAAACGTTGTCGGGCGAAGGCGCGAAGTCAAGCGCGGTCTCCGACGCCGGATCGGCCGGACGAGGAATGAGCGGGGAGCGGGTACGCGACCCACAGGAAGGAAGACGGAATGGCGAAGACGAAGCGGGCGGATGTGGTGATCGCAGGCGGTGGCTCGGCCGGCATGACGGCGGCGCTCGCGATCAAGAGCGGCGCTCCCGGCCTCGACGTCATGGTGATCGACGCGGCGAAGCCCTCCGGCGGGGCAAACGACCAGCGCGCCTCCGCCATCGCGGCCGCCGCCAAGCGCATGCTTTCAACCCTCGGCGTGTGGCCGAAGATCGCCGCCGAGGCCCAGCCCGTGCGCGGGATGGAAATCACCGACAGCGATACGGGCGATGCCGTGCGGCCGGTCTTCCTCACCTTCGAGGAGCCGCTCTCCGACGGCGAGCCCTTTGCCTACATGGTGCCGAACGGCGCGCTCGGCCCGGCGCTGAAAGAGGCCGCGGAAAAGGCCGGGGTGAAAATTCTGGCGCCGGAGACGGTCGCCGACTTTTCGGTCGGGCCGGGCTCCGTAGCGATCGATCTCGGCTCGGGCGGAAAGATCGAGGCGAAGCTCCTGGTGGCGGCGGACGGGGTGCGCTCGGGCCTGCGCTCCAAGGCCGGCATCCATACCGTTTCCTGGCGCTACAAACAGATGGCGATCGTCGTCAATGTCGCCCATGAGCGGCCGCATAACGGTGTCGCGATGGAGCATTTCCTGCCCTCCGGGCCCTTTGCCATCCTGCCGCTCACCGGCAACCGTTCCTCGCTCGTCTGGACGGAGCGCGAGGAGGAGGCGAAGAAGCTGCTGGCGGAAGACGAGTTCGTCTTCCAGCTGGAGCTGGAGCGCCGCTTCGGCCACCATCTGGGGGCGATCACGCTCGACGGGCCGCGCCAGGGCTATCCGCTCGGCCTGACGCTGGTGCGCGAATTCGTGCGGCCGCGCTTCGCGCTTCTCGGGGATGCGGCGCACGGCATCCATCCGATCGCCGGACAGGGCCTCAATCTCGGTTTCCGCGACGCGGCGGCGCTCGCCGAGATTGTAGTCGGGGCGAACCGGATCGGCCTCGACATCGGCCATATCGAGACATTGAAGCCCTATGAAAGGTGGCGGCGTTTCGACACCTTCCAGATGGGCGTCACTACCGATCTGCTCAATCGTTTCTTCTCCAAGGAGAACGGCGTGTTGCGGGCGGTGCGCAGCGTCGGTCTCGGCGTTGTCGACCGCTTGCCGAGGCTGAAGCGCAACTTCATCAAGGAGGCGGCGGGGCTTGGCGGCGAGCTGCCCCGGCTGATGCGCGGCGAAGCGCTTTAGGCCATCCGCGAAGGGAGCCTCCCGCCACGCGGCGGGATGTGCCGCGTCGATTCAGGCCGCATGTTTGCCGGGACGAACGATCTGCGCCGTCATCCGCTTCGTTCGGAACCGGAACGCTCTCGCGCGCGAACCAAATCGCGGCGCGCTCAAACCGGAAGCGCGTCTGAGGGGGGGGCTGAAAGCCGTCTTCGCATGGCGGTGAGCGCCTCCAGGAGCGGGCCTTCTTCCTGGCGCGATTCGGCGAGAGCGATGCCGCCCTGCCAGAGCGCCAGCGCTTCGGTGGCCCGGTTTTGCGCCTCTTCCTGCGAAAGGCCCGCGGCGCCGAGCTGCGTCGCCAGCCAGGTCTCCATATCGGCCAGGACCTTGCCCGCCCGGGCCGAAGCGTCCGGAGCCGGGATGCGGAAATCGGCCGCGGCCCTTCGGATCGGGCAGCCCTGCACGGCCCGGATCGAGACCGAGCCTTCCAGGAGTTCGACGAGGGCAAGCAGCCGTTCCCGCGGATCGGCATAGAAGGCGGCGAGCTCGGTGAGCGCGGCCTGCATCTGCTCTTCCATCATGGCGGCCACGGCGTCGGCGAGCGCGGCCTTGGAGCGGAAGTAATAATAGATGTTGCCGAGAGGGATGCCGGCGGCGATCCCGATCTCGGCGAGCGAGGTGGCGGAAAAGCCCTGCCGCCAGAAGAGATCGGCAGCCGCGTTCACGAGCCTTTCGCGGGCCTCTGCGCCCCGCTTCGTCGCCGTGCCGCTTTCCGTGTCCATGCCCCCGCACCCCGGATCAATCTTCCAGAGGCCGGGCCTCTTCTTCAAGCAGAATCGGAATGCCGTCGCGGATCGGATAAGCGAGGCGTGCGGCGCGGCTGACCAGTTCCTGGCGCTGGCGGTCGTATTGGAGCGCCGTGCGCGTCACCGGGCAGACGAGAAGCTCAAGCAGCTTCGGATCGACGCGCCTCGGCTTTGTTTCCCCGGCGCCGCTTTCGGGCGCCGCTGTTTCCTTCTCCACCTCTGCGTCCTCCTGTCACACGCCGCGGCAAGCCTGCCTAATGGACCGGGCTTTCGCCATCTCCCCCGGCGAGAGAGAGCTCCGCGATGGCGATCAATGTCTCGGCCCGGCTCTTGTGGTCGGGCGCTTCCAGAAGTGCCTGCTTCTCGGCCGGACCCCAGGGGCTCATCATGCAGAGCGCCGTCAGGAGCCCGACATTGGAAGCACGGTCGACGCTCTCCCAATCCGCCTCCAAGTCGTGCGCGCTCAGATAGGTACGGAACGCCTTCACCAGAGCCGGACGGTCGATCTCCTCCTCGCCCTGGCGCGGCTCGAAATCCTCCAGGAACTCCTCGAAGCACACCTCGCCATGGCGATATCCGGAGTGCATCGGCAATTCGTTGCGAATGCAAAAGCGCGCGACGCCCGTCAGGGTGATGAGGTAGCGCCCGTCTCCGGTCTCGGCGACCTGGGTGAGCCGGCCCGCGCAGCCGACGCGGCAGAGCGAGGCGGTCAGGCAGTCGTGCTCGTCTCCGAGGCAGGGCTGAATCATCCCGACCAGCCGGTCGCCGCGGAGCGCATCGTCGATCATGGCGATGTAGCGCGGTTCGAAGATATTCAGCGGAAGCTGGCCGCCGGGAAGAAGCAGCGCGCCGGAAAGAGGGAATATCGGCATGCGCCTGGGCAGATCGGCGGGTCCTGTGTAACAGCGATTGCCGGCCTGGATGGCCATGCGGGATACCTCTTCAAGTGCTTTGTCCTCCTAGAGAACTAGGCGAAAAGAAGCGACGACAAGCGCTGACGAAACTTCGCAGTCGCAGGTTCTTTCGGACCCCATGCCTCGAAGAACTGCAAAAGCTGCTTGCGGGCGGCCTCTTCGTTCCATTCGCGCTCGCGCCGGACGATCTCGATGAGCTGGCTGGCGGCGCCGGCGCGATCGCCCCGGGCATTGAGGATGAGCGCGAGGTCGAAGCGCGCCTGATGGTCGGCTGGGTCCACCTCGAGCCGGCGATGCAGCTCGTTCGGATCGCCGAGATCGGCGGACTGTTCGGCTAGTTCGAGCGCCGCGCGGGCGGCGGCCACCGCCTCGTGGTTCTCGATCGAGGCCGGGGCACGCTCCAGGAGGGCACGGGCCGTCGGCAGGTTGTTCTGGCTGATCTCGCAGCGCACCAGACCAGCAAGCGCCGCGGCGTTTTCCGGCTCCTCCGCCAGTGCCTCGGCAAACAGGCCCGCGGCACCCGCGGGGTTGCGGGCGGCAAGCTCCGTTTCGCCCGCCTCCACCTTCGCCTCGGCCGATGAGGGGCCGACCGGGCCCGCGACCCGCTCGATAAAGGCCATCACCTGGCTTTCCGGCACGGCGCCCATGAAGCCGTCGAGCGGCTGGCCGTTCTGGAAGGCGATGACGGCGGGGATGGAGCGGATGCCGAGCTGGCCGGGGATCTGCGGATGGTCGTCGATGTTCATCTTGACCAGGCGCACCTTGCCACCTGCCTTGCGCACGGCCGCTTCCAGGATCGGAGTGAGCTGCTTGCAGGGCCCGCACCAGGGCGCCCAGAAATCGACGAGAACGGGCACGGTGCGCGAGGTTTCCAGGACGTCGGCGCGGAAATCCTGGGTGGTCGTCTCCTTGATCAGGTCGGAGGCACCGGACGGCGCCTCGCCGCCGCCCGATCCGGCGGGTCTTGCCTGTCCGCCGAGGATGAATCCCTGCTCGCTCATGATCGGCTTCCTTCGTTTGCTTTCGGCCGCTTGCTTTCGGCTGTCTTGTGCTCGTCGCCTTATGTGGCGAAGGCCGTGCGGAAAGCAATCGGGTCAGGTCTCGTCCTGCCCCCGCGTGTCACGCACCGGGCGGGACGCGGCCTGCCGGCCCGAAAGATGCAGCGTCAGGATCGGCCGCTCCCAGGCGATGCGCCCGCGCGGTGCCTCCGTGCCGACGCGGCGCGCGCCCATCTTCTCGTAGAAGCGCAGTGCCGGGGGATGGGAGACGATCCTGATGCTTCTGAAACCCTCGGCGGTGGCCTTGTCGCACATGTGGGCGAAGAGGCGGCGGCCGAGACCCGACCCTTGCGCGCCGTCGGCGACGAAGAAGAGATCGAGCTCCGGCTCCGGGCGGCTTTTGAGGCCATAATAGCCGAGGATCTCTCCATCCTGCTCGGCAAGGACGAAGAGCCCGGCGTCAAGCTGCCGCGCTGTGATCTCGTAGCCCTGGAGGATGGCGCGATAGGCGCCGTCATATGCGGCGGAGGACTGGGTCAGGCGGTTGAGGGCGACGAGGTCCTCTGCTCGCGCCGTCCTGAAGCGAAATTTCTCAGGCATCTTCGCCGGAGACGGCCAGCACCTGCGGCGCGTGGCCGGCGGCCTTCAGGAAGGCGAGGAGATCGGCGCGGGCAATCCGCGTCGTGGCGGTGTTTTCGAGCGGGTGGAAGTTCAGCTGCTCGTGGGAAAGGAGCGGCTCGTCGAGAATGACGGCGACGGCACCCGCTTCGTCGTTGATGATCGCAAAGGGGGTGACGGAGCCCGGCACCACGCCGAGCAGCTCGAAGAGGAGCTCCGGCTTGCCGAAGGAAAGGCGGGCCGAGCCGATGCGCTTGTGCAGCGTCTTCATGTCGATCGCGGCCTCCTCTTCGGCGACGACGAGGAAGACGGCACCCTTCTTGTCCTTCAGAAAGAGGTTCTTCGTGTGTCCGCCCGGCAGCTCGCCGCGCAGGTCCTGCGATTCGGCGACGGTGAAGAGCGGGGGATGCTCCACGGTCTGCGTCTCGATGCCGAGACCATCCAGAAACGCCATCAGTTCCGCGCGGCCCTTGGCCATCGGTCAGCCTTTCCTGTCGGGGGCAATATCCGTCGATCGCCCGTCTCGCTGCAGCCGGCTCTAAAGAAGGGGACGGGCGGGCACAAGGCGAGGAGAATGGCGGCGATCGCCACCTTCTTTGGAGCTGCCTGCAAGCCTTGCCGGAACCGGTTTGCGGGCAGCCTCTCATCGGGTGTTGCAATGGGCCATCGGTTGCGCCATATAGGCGACCGCTCCGGCAGCGGAGCCTTACGGATGCGGGTGTAGCTCAGGGGTAGAGCACAACCTTGCCAAGGTTGGGGTCGTGGGTTCGAATCCCATCGCCCGCTCCAGTTTCTCTTCCAGAACAGCTTTCGAGACGACGCTGCGCCGGCTTTGCCGGCCGCGCCGTCTTGCCTGCTGTCACGGATCTCTAGGCCCAGCCCGGCGAGTGGTGCAGCGCGGCGGCGTGAGGCCCCTGGGCGAGGCTGAGGACCGTCGTCTCGCGTATCGTCCTGGAGAAGCAGATGCCCGCCAGGGTTCCTTCCTGCCAGACGACATGGGCGGGCAGCGTCTCGCAATTGGGAATGCGCAGGCGGAAAGTCTCGGGAAGAGCAACCGAGCGCAGGAACTCGATGCGAGCGCCGCTTGTGCTGATGTCGCGGATCAGAATCCGCGCGAAAAGGTTCGGCGAGACGATCGCCGCCTGCACGGCTGCCGGATAACGCTCGGCCAGGCGTCGCTCTTCCATCGACAAAACTCTCGCACTTCTTGCAGATATCGCGACAATATCCGTTGCGATCTCAACATGCCGTTAACGTCCCTGAGCCGGCCGCCGGAAGGCGGTGGGAAGGTCGCTCTGGCGTCCTGAGAGCGGGCCGACGCGGAGAGGCCGGCACGCCCGGTTGCGCGCCCGTTGGGTGCCTAGGCTGTCTCGCCGAGCCCGGCCTCCGCGACCGGAACGCCGCGCAGCCGGGCTGCATCGCGCGCCGGGGGCGCGCCGAACAACCGGGCGTATTCGCGGCTGAACTGCGAGGGGCTGCCGTAGCCGACGGCGAAGCCGACGCTGCCGGCATTGGCGCGCTCGGTCAGAAGGATGTGGCGCGCCTTCTGCAGGCGGATCTGCTTTTGGAAATTGAGCGGGCTCATTGCGGTCACCGCCTTGAAATGGCGATGGAAAGAGGAAGGGCTCATGCCGGCGACCTCCGCCATGTCCTCGATTTTCAGCGGGTGGTCGTAGTGCTCCTTGATCCAGGCGATGGCGCGGCTGACCTGGCTGAGACGGCTGTCGGCCAGCGCGATCTGGCGAATGGTGGCGCCCTGCGGACTCTTCAAGAGCCGGTACAGGATCTCCCGCTCGACCAGCGGCGCGAGCATGGCGATGTCTTCCGGCCGGTCGAGCAGCCGCATCAGGCGAAGGAGCGAGTCGGCAAGCTCCGCCGTTACCGCGCTGACGGAAAAGCCGGGTGTGACCGGAGCTTCTTCCTGGGCTTCTCCCAATTCCAGAAGCATGGAGGCGAGGAGCCTGGTTTCGAGACTGATCGCCAGGGCGAGGTAGGGCTCCTCGCGGCTCGCCTGACAGATCTCGCCGACAACGGGCAGATCGACCGAGACGATCAGGTAATCGCCGGCGCCATAACGGAAGAGCCTTTCGCCCAGCATCACCCGCTTCGCGCCCTGTGCGACGAGGCACACGACCGGCTTGTAGGTTCCCGGGGAAGGGCTTGTCGGTGCATCGGAGCGGATGAGGCTAAGCCGGGCGATCGGCGTGTCGCAGCGCTCTCCCTCGCAGTGGCGCTGGATGAGGTCGCCGATCTCGCCGAGTGCGGGTATGTGCATTGGGAGGGTCTCCTGTCGCGGCCGAAGGATGGGGGCAGACCGCAGGCCCAGCCAAGGCGAATCTGGGGCGTTGCGAGGATCGTGCAAGAACCGGGCAGCATCTCGGTCGTCTGCAGAGCGGGCGCGCTCCATCTGGGGAGCATCCGGCGCAGCTGGCCTTTCTGAGCCGCCCGCCGGGACGATTACCGAGGAGAGGGAAGTCCGACCCATGCCGGAAAGCCCTCCACCCCTTTCGGGCCCTTCGCAAAGCCCCGAAAGGGCGACCATCCGAGACCAAGGATCATCTCATGCAATACAACCCACTCGGCCGTACCGGCCTGCTCGTCTCCGAACTCTGCCTCGGCACCATGACCTTCGGTGGCGGCCAAGGCATCTGGCGCAATATCGGCGCTCTCACCCAGGAGGAGTCCGAGGCGCTGGTGAAACGGGCTTTCGAGGCTGGCGTCAATTTCATCGACACGGCGAATGTCTATGCCGAGGGCCTGTCGGAGGAGATCACCGGAAAGGCGCTGAAGAACCTCGGCATTCCCCGCGACGAAGTGGTCGTGGCCACCAAGGTCTTCGGCCGCGTCGGCGAAGGCCCGAACGCCACCGGCGCCTCGCGCTACCACATCCTCGGCGAGGTCCAGAAGAGCCTGAAGCGGCTGCAGCTCGACCATATCGACCTTTACCAGATCCACGGCTTCGACGTGGCGACGCCGATCGAGGAAACGCTGGAAGCGCTCGACACGCTCGTGCGCCACGGCCATGTCCGCTACATCGGCCTTTCCAACTGGGCGGCCTGGCAGGTGGCGAAGGCGACCGGTATCTCCGAGCGCAAGAACCTCGCGCGCCCGGTATCGCTGCAGGCCTACTACACGCTCGCCGGCCGCGACCTGGAGCGCGAGATCGTGCCGATGCTGAAGTCGGAAGGGGTCGGGCTGATGGTGTGGAGCCCGCTCGCCGGCGGCTTGCTTTCGGGCAAGTACAGCCGCGAGGATGAGAAATCCGGAGACGGGCGACGCGCCAGTTTCGACTTCCCGCCGGTGGAGAAGGAACGCGGCTGGACCGTTCTCGACGCCATGCGGCCGATCGCCGAAGAGCACGGCGTGAGCGTGGCGCAGATCGCGCTCGCCTGGCTCCTGCACCAGGAGGCCGTGACGAGCGTCATCATCGGCGCCAAGCGCGTCGACCAGCTGGAGGACAATCTCGGCGCCGTTGATGTGAAGCTCTCCGAAGCCGAGCTGAACACGCTCGACGAGGCGAGCCGCCTGCCGGCCGAATATCCGGGCTGGATGCTGGAGCGGCAGGGGACCTATCGCGTGCCTGCCAAGGCGTGACGCCGCATCTGCGGCATGTGAAACGGGAGGTCGGCGGCGCTCAGTCGCCGGCTTCCGCCGGTGTCTCCTCCTCGAAGCGCCTTGCTTCCTCGAAGAGCCATTCGAGGAGGAGCTTTACCTTTGCCGGTGGGCGCGGGCGCGAGAGGGCGACATAGGCGTTGCCGCTCGGCGCGAAGCCGAAAGGAGCGAGCAGCCGGCCGGCGCGCACGTCGTCGGCGACGAGCTGCCAGGGCCCGATGGCGACGCCGAGGCCGGCCGTTGCCGCCTCCAGCATGTAGTAGAAGCGCTGATAGACCGAGGCCGCCGGCGCCTTCTCCATGTCGCCTGCCGGATTGCGGTGCCCGGAGGCGTCCGCCCACTGGCGCCAGGCGTGCGGGCGCGTGCGGGTGTGCAGCATGGGCAGGCCGGCGATGTCGCGCGGCAGGAGCCGGGCGAGGGAAGGCGACAGTACCGGCCCGGTCCGCTCCGCAAAGAGCTCGCCCACATCCATTCCCTCCGGCCAGGGGCCCGCGCCGACGCGGATCGCGACGTCGTAGTCGATGCGGGCGAACTGGTCGTCGCTGTCGCAGGCCGTCAGTCGCACCTCCACTTCGGGGTGGCGCTCCTGAAAGGCGTGCAGGCGCGGGATCAGCCAGCGCATCGCCAGGGTGCCGCTGGCGGCGAGATCGAGGACGCTGGAACGCGTCTCGGCGATGCGTCGCACGGAGGCGTCAAGCTGGTCGAAGGCGGCTGTGAGTCCGGGCAGGAGGCTTCGCCCGGCTTCCGTCAGGCGTGGAGAATTCTTCGGCCCCTCGAAGAGCGCGACGCCGAGCGCATCCTCCAATTGCTGCACCTGGCGAGAGACGGCGCCGTGCGTCACGCAGAGCTCTTCGGCGGCGAGCGACATGCGGCCATGGCGGCCCGCCGCCTCGAAAGCGCGCAGAGCATTGAGCGAGGGCAGGTTTCGCTTCATGTGAGATAAATGCACATAACGCGCGCGATCTTATCGTTTGAATGCCCCCGTATGAAGGGGTTTTTGAAAGACATGCACAGTCATGTCATCACAGCAACGCACAAACGCCTAGGCCTCGTCGTCTCCATTGGTCTGTGGATCCGAAGGTCGCGCGAACGCCGCCAGCTGGCCGAGCTACCATCCTTTCGCCTCGCCGATATCGGCATCGAGGAGGCCGAGCGGCGGCGCGAATGCGCCAAATGGTTCTGGCAGGAATAGGCGTTCCGGCCGCGCGTCAGCCCCGGCTTGCGAGCCGGTCATCCTCGGCAAAGAACTGATAGATCCAGGTCTCCGTCAGCGCCTCCTCTGCGTGCTTCAGATAGAGGCGGAGATCGACCGGCTCACGGCCCGCGGCGTGAAGTTCGAAGGCGGCACGGAAGAGACCGGGCCGGCCGACGACAGGATAGGCGCCCGCCCGCCCGATGCGGCCGCGCGAGGCACTGACGACGGGCGTCACGCCGTCCTGCGCCGCGAAACGGGCAAGCTCGCCGCCGGCGAAGTCGACGACGAACTGATGCGCGTCCCTCGGACGGTTCTGGCCGGGAATGCCGCCGGCACCCAGAAAGGTGTCTACGACGCGCCCGGCGCCGCTCGGATAGGGCTCGCCGGCATTCCAGTGGAGCCGGTAGGCGAGCCGGATCGCCCGGCCCGGCCGGGGGCGTTCCTCCGGCACCCAGTAGGCGACGATGTTGTCATGGGTCTCGTCGTTGGTCGGGATCTCGACGAGCTGCACGGCGCCGCGCCCCCATTCACCCCGTGGCTCCACCCAGAGCGAGGGGCGGCGGTGATAGAAGACGTTGTCGTCCTGATAATGGTCGAAGTTGCGGTCGCGCTGGAGAAGACCGAAGCCCTTCGGGTTCTCGTCGGCGAAGCTGTTGGTCATGATCGCCGGCGGATTGTTGAGCGGGCGCCAGATGCGCTCGTCGCTGCCTGTCCAGATGGCGAGCCCATCGGAATCGTGGATTTCCGGGCGCCAGTCGGTCGCGTGGCGTCGGTCCTTCTGCGAATACCAGAACATGGAGGTGAGCGGGGCGATGCCGAGCCGCTCGATCGCCTTGCGCGGGTAGAGTTCCGTCGCGGTCTCCATGACGACGCCGCCGGGCCTTGTGCAGTCGAAGCGATAGGCACCCGTCAGGCTCGGGCCCTCCAGGAGCGCGTAAACGATGAGGCGGCCGCGCTCGCCCGGAACGGCTTGAAGGAAGAAGCGCGTAAAGCGCGGGAACTCCTCGCCGCGCGCAAGCCCCGTATCGATGGCGACGCCGCGTGCGGAAAGCCCGTATTGCCGGCCGCTGCCCGGAGAGCGGAAATAGGAGGCGCCAAGAAAGGAGAGCCAGTCCCATTTCAATTGCTCGCCCATGACGCGAAAGCCGGCAAAGCCGATATCCTGCGGGAGGCGGCGGGCGACGTGGCCGTCGGGAATGTCGAAATAGGCCTGGCGGTAGAGAACCTCGCGGGCGGCGCCGTCGTGTACGATCGAGATGGAGACGGGTTCACGTTGATAGCGGCCGAGATGAAAGAACTGGATCGGGGCGCCCTCGTCACCATCGGCCCAGATCGTATGGTCGGTGCGAAAGACGATGCGGAAATAGGCGTCGTAGTCGATCTCTTGCAGGATCGAATCCGCTGGGGAGCTGGCGGCTTTCCATGGCCGGCGCGCGAGGTCTCGCGCCGTCTCCTTCAGACGATGGAAGGAAAACGCCTCCGGCGCACCGTAAACGATCCCGCCGTCCGCCTGGCGCAGGGATGCCGCGAGCGGGCCGCGGCCGAGGGGGCTGAGGGCGAGGGCGCCCGCGCCGACAAGCGCGGCGCGGCGGGAAATCTCTGCCATGGGTCTTCCGATGACGCAGAACCTAGGAAGCCGGCTAAGGGGGCTATGCGGCGGAATGGTGACGCAAACGGCAGAGCTTTTGTGGCGGCTTCGCGCCTGCGGCGAGGAAGGGCGGAGTGCCCGCGCCGCAGTTGCGCCCCCTAGCACCTCGTGCAGCGAGCGGCGCGCGCCGCCTCTCCCGTGTCGCTCTCGATCTCGCCCCGGGAGACGAGGTCGATCATGTGGGCGAGGGTCGATTGCGCCGCCGTTTCGAAGAGCGCCGCCGCGAGGCTCATGAGGAAGGCGGGCGCTCCCAGGGGAGCCCGCCCCTCCTATGCCCGGTGGCTTTCGGCGTGCACGGACGCCGCGGCGAGAGGATTCTCCGCCGAGAAGAAGGCCGCGATCCAGGATGCGAAGGCGGAAGCGCCCGCGTGGTGGGCGTTGCCTATGACGAGCCAGTAGATGTCGCGCGCAAGCGGCTCGGCGCCTTGCATGGTGAGAAGGCGGCCTTCCGCCAGATGGGTGTCGATCAAGGGGTTGCCCGCGAGCGCGATGCCTTGCCCCTCCAGTGCCGCGTGCAGCATGGTGATGTAGCTGTCGACCTGTGTGCTGAGCGTTGCGCCGGGAAAGTCGAGGCCGCGCGTTGCGAACCAGTGATCCCATCGCGCTTCCGGCCGGTAGCGGCCGCTGAGTTGAAGCAGGCGCTCTGAAAGCAGGTCCTCCGGCCGCGTCAGCGGGGTGCGCGGCTCGTAGCTCGGGCTCCAGACGGGCACGATCATTTCGCGCGCGAGCGGGACCGCTCCGGTTGGCGCATGCGGTCCGTAGCGGATCGCAATGTCGATCTCGTCGGCATCGAGATCCAGATAGCGGTCGGAGACCGCTAGATCGATCTCGATGGACGGGTGCTCGGCCGAAAAGCCGACAAGCCGGGGCATCAGCCAGAGCGTTGCAAAAGCTGCCGTCGTCGTGACCCGCAGGCGGCGCGCAGATTTCGGATGGCGGATTTTTTCCAGCCCCTCCGTGATTGAGGCAAGCGCCGGCTCCACGAATGAGGCCAGTTCGACCCCGGCGCGCGTGGGATGGACGCTGCGATGCGCCCGCGTGAAGAGGCGTGTGTCGAGATGGGCTTCCAGCTCGGCAATCTGACGGCTCACCGCAACGCGCGAAATGCCCAGTACCTCGCCGGCTCGCGAGAAGTTTTTCGTACGGCATGCCGTCTCGAAAACGACGAGATGTCTGAGGAGATGGGCGTATTTTCGGCTTGTTGCCATAAAGCAGCGGTTAACGCAGCGCTACGCAATTGGCAACTGGAAGGGGCTGGAGCCCAACCTCTATATCCGTTCCAAACAGCTTTTCAGACAACAACCCAAAGAGATCTTCATGCTTCGTCCTCTCGCGCTTCGTTCCCTTGCAAGTGTCGGTACGATCGCGGTCGGCGTCCTTATGGCATCGAGCGGCTTGGCTCAGGAGATGCCGGGCAATGGCGTGACCGTTCAGCCGATCAAGTCGCCGCCGATGAATTCCTGGCTATGGCATCAGGTCGTCAACCTGGGACTTGAGGAGCTTGGCTACGAGGTCGCCGAGATGCGCGAGGCCGACTTTCCTGTCCTGCACCTTGCCGTCGGTCAGGGCGACGCGGATTACACGGCCAACAACTGGAAGCCCCTCCACGACGCCTTCTACGAAAAGGCCGGTGGCGAGAAGACGATGGTGCGCGCCGGGCCGATCACGAGCAACGCGGGGCAGGGCTATTACGTCGACAAGGCAACGGCCGACAAATACGGCATCACCAACCTGGCGCAGCTCACCGATCCGAAGATCGCCGCCCTCTTCGACACCGATGGCGACGGCCTAGCCAACCTTGCCGGCTGCAATCCCGGCTGGGGCTGCGAGGCGGTGATCGAGCATCAGCTCGATGCGTTCGGTCTGCGCGACACGGTCGAGCACGACCAGGGAAGCTATTCCGCCATCATTGCCGACACCGTGGCGCGCTACCGGAACGGCGAGCCGATCCTCTACTACACATGGTCGCCGAACTGGGTCGGCGACATCCTGGTGCCCGGCGAGGATACGACGCAGCTCAGCGTGCCCTTTTCCGCGATGCCGAACGATCCCGACGCCGACACCGAACAGGAGAACGGCTTCAACCCAGGCTTCGCCGTGAACGACGTCTACATTCTCGCCAACCGCGAATTCTACGAGAACAATCCGGCCGCCGCGACCTTCTTCGAGCACGTCAAGATCCCGCTGAACGACGTGAACGCGGCACAGCTCGCGATCTACAACGGCGCCGACAGCGACTCCGACCTTCTCAACCAGGCGAGGGCCTGGGTCGCCTACCACCGCGAGACCTTTGACGAATGGCTGGAAGCGGCGCGGGAGGCGGCGCGCGATTGAGGCCGGCCGCCCTCAGGGTGGAGCGGGAGCATTCAAGAGCAAAAAGGCGTGGCCTCAACGCACATTCGTTTCGTGGCGTCGCAGGCTGCGCCCGTCGAGGATCAGGCCCAAGGAGGCCTGAAGGACAACCCAATGAACGACAGACTCAACATTCTCTTCGTCCAGGTCGACCAGCTCATGGCGGAGTCGCTGCGCGCTTACGGCGACAAAATCTGCCATGCGCCCAATCTGGACCGGCTCGCCGCGCGCGGCGCCGTGTTCGAGCGCGCCTATTGCAACTTTCCTCTCTGCGCGCCGTCGCGGTTTTCGATGGCGACCGGGCAGCTCTGCTCCAGCATCGGGGCCTATGACAACGCCGCCGATATGCGCGCGTCGGTGCCGACATATGCGCATTATCTGCGTCGCGCCGGCTACAAGACCGCGCTTTCCGGCAAGATGCACTTCATCGGCCCCGATCAGTTCCACGGCTTCGAGCGCCGCCTGACGCCCGACGTCTATCCGGCGGACTATTCCTGGGTGCCGAGGGAGAGCGGGCTTTCCAAGCGCGAGACCAACGATACAAGGGCCGTGACGGTGTCGGGTGTCGCCGGCCGGACCGTCCAGATGGATTACGATGACCGCGTCACCTTCGAGGCGCAGCAGTATTTTTACGAAGTGGCCCGCGACGAGGAAGACGATCGGCCGTTCTTCCTGCAGGTGTCGTGGACCCATCCGCACGATCCTTATCTCTGCCGGCCGGAATACTGGGAGCTTTACGAAGACGCCGAGATTCCGATGCCGCGCACGGCGGCGCTCGATCCCGAAGAACAGGACGCGCATTCGCTGCGGCTTCTGGAAAGTTTCGCGCTGCTCGGCGTGGAGTTCGCGGCCGAGGATATCCGCCGCGCGCGGCGCGCCTATTACGGCTCAATCAGCTATATCGACGACAAGCTCGGTCAGCTGCTCTTCGCGCTGGAAGAGGCGGGCCTTGCCGAGAACACGGCGATTGTGTTCACCTCCGACCACGGCGAGATGCTCGGCGAGCGCGGCATGTGGTTCAAGAAGCACTTCTTCGAGCCATCGGTTCGGGTGCCTCTGCTCATCGCGGCCCCGGGGAAATCGCCGAAGCGCGTCAACGGCCTCGCCTCGCTCGTCGATCTTCTGCCCACCTTCATGGGCCTTGCCGAGGGGGCCGGCTGGACGAGCCCGGTGGAGCCGCTCGACGGTATCGATCTGACGCCGTACCTGGACGACGCGCAACTTTCCCAGGATCGGGCGGTCTACGCCGAATACCTCGCCGAGGCGACGCCGGCTCCGATCCTCATGATCCGGCAGGGCCGGTTCAAGTATCTTCATTCGGAAGTCGACCCGCCGCTGCTCTTCGAGATCGAGGCCGACCCCGACGAGCGCAGGAACCTGGCGGCCGATCCGGAATACGCTGAAGTCGTGAACCGTTTCGCCGGGCAGGCTCGCCAGAAATGGGACAGTCAGGCGCTCTGGCAGGACATCCATCAGGACCGGCGCAGGCGGCTCTTCATCCTGGAAGCGGCTGGCGTAGGGCATGCGACGCGCTGGAACCACGGCGAGACGCCGGATGATGCGACCCCCTGGTATCGCGGCACGGAAGGCTACAACGAATGGGCCTTCCGGCATCTTCCTGCCCGGACGTAGCCCAAAAGCTCAGACCTGCCGGGCGGAGTGCCGCAAGCAGAACGAAGCCAACGATCGGAGAGGGACCGCCGCGGGCGCCTCAAGGAGCGCTCGCCGTTCTGTAATTTCGATAGATCTCAAGATATCTCCTTGCTCCGCGCCGTCCGCCCGCCCGTTTTGTGCTTTATCTCGGGTGGCTTTTTTCGGCAGGGTTGCGGCCGGCCTCGCCCTCCAGGCGCTTGCCGATTAGCGGGAGGTGGCGGCCTCGGCCTTAGCTCAGCCGGTAGCGGGCACCCCGCAACGGTTCGCCGTCCTCCACCGACACCTCGCCTCGCCGCACCAGCGCCTGCAGATGCGCCAGTGTCGACTGCGCTGCCGGCTCGAAGAGCGCCGGGGGAAGCTTCCGATAGATCTCGGAGACGATCTCGTCGATGGAGCGGGGCGTCAAGCCGAGCGCCTTCAGGATGGCGGCCTCGCGCTGGCGCCGATGCTGCAGGAGGGCGCGCACGAAGCGCTTCGGCTCGCGCACCGGCCCACCGTGCCCCGGCCAGTAGATCGTGTCGTCGCGTTCCAGCAGCAGGCGTAGCGAGGCGAGATACTCCGACATATCGCCGTCGGGCGGGATCACCACAGAGGTCGACCATGCCATGACATGATCGCCGGAAAAGAGGGTGCCGGGTTCCTCGGCGAGCGCGAAGCAGAGGTGGTTGGAGGCATGGCCGGGGGTCGCGACGGCGGTCAGCGTGAAACCCTCGCCTTCAAGCCGCTCGCCATCGGCGAGAATCCGGTCCGGCTCGTAGGCCGGCAGGGGCGCTGCACCGACCGGTGGCGCGAGCACGGCGCGCGGTTTCGGACAGCCGACGATCGGCGCCCCCGTCGCCTCGGCGAGCGGAATGGCGAGCGGAAAATGGTCGCGGTGCGTATGGGTGAGGACGATATGCGAGACCGTCTCCTGCCCGACGGCATCGCGCAGCGCGCGAAGGTGCGCCTCGTCGGCCGGGCCGGGATCGATGATGGCGACCTTGCCGCTGCCGACGATGTAGGTGCAGGTGCCCCGGAAGGTGAAGGGGCTCGGATTGGGCGCCAGGACCCTGCGAATGAACGGCGAAAGGCGGACGACTTCGCCGGCCTCGCCTTCAAGGTCCCGATTGAAACTCAGCTCAGCCACTGATTCTCCCGTCTCGGCCTTCGACGCCCAAATTTCCCTATCTCTGCAAATGCTTATATATCAGTTGGACACCTTGCTGGCGCGCAGCTGGGTGAGCGTTTTGGCCGGCGTGATGGCTTCCGGATCGAGCCTGCAATGGATGATCGCGGCCTTCTTCGCGGCGAGGGCGCGTTCGAAGGCGTGCGCGAACTCCTCGGTGGTCTCCACCGTCTCGCCATGGCCGCCATAGGCCCGGGCCAGGGCGGCGAAATCGGGGTTGGAAAGGTCCGTTGCCGAGACCCGGTCTGGATAACGGCTCTCCTGATGCATGCGGATGGTGCCGTACATGGAATTGTCGACGACGACGACGATGACGGCGATGCCGTGCTGGACCGCGGTGGCGAATTCCTGGCCGTTCATCAGGAAGCAGCCGTCGCCGGCGAAAGCGACCACGTTCCGCTCCGGATAGAGGCGCTTGGCCATGACCGCCGCGGGCACGCCGTAGCCCATGGAGCCGGAGACCGGGGCGAGCTGCGTCGCAAACCGGCGGAAGCGGTAGAAGCGGTGGATCCAGGCAGCATAGTTGCCGGCGCCGTTGCAGATGATGGCGTCGGGGCCCAGCCGCTCGCGCAGCCACACCATCGCCTCGGCGTACTGGAAGGCGCCGGGCACCTTCAGCGGCGTGCCGGAAAAATCGAGATACTCCTGATGCGTGGCGCCGGCCTGCTGGGCCGCCGGGCCGACATTGAGCGCGGTGCCCGCAAGCGCCTCCACGAAGGCCGTGGGGCTCGCCTGGATGGCCAATGCCGGCTGATAGACCCGGCCGAGCTCCTCCGCGCCTGGGTGAACGTGCACGAGCCTCTGGCGCGGCGTTGGCACGTCGAGGAGCGTGTAGCCGCCGGAAGGCATCTCCGCGAGCCGTCCGCCGAGGAGAAGGATGAGATCGGCCTCCTTCACCCGCTCGAAGAGCTTCGGGTTCGGGCCGATGCCGAGATCGCCGGCATAGTTCGGATGCTCGGCGGGAAAGAGATGGGCGCGGCGAAACGAGGTCGCGACCGGTAGCCCGGTCCTCTCGGCAAAGGCGGCGAAATCGGCCGAGGCCTTCTCGCTCCAGCGCGAGCCACCCAGAATCGCGATCGGCCGGCGCGCCTCGGCCAGGAGCCCGGCGAAACGGGAAAGATCGGCGGGCGAAGGCGCGCTGTCGGCCGGCTCGACATAGGGCGCGTCGGCGACGGCGGCTTTCTCGACCAGCATGTCCTCCGGCAGCGACATGACCACCGGCCCCGGCCTGCCCTGCATGGCGATGCGGAAGGCACGGGCAAGGAATTCCGGCAGGCGGCTCGCTTCGTTCACCTCGACGACCCATTTGGCGACGTCGCCGAACATCTGGCCGTAGTCGATCTCCTGGAAGGCCTCGCGATGGCGCATGGCGCGCTCCACCTGGCCGATGAGGAGGATCATGGGGGTCGAATCATGTGCGGCGATGTGGACGCCGTGTGCGGCATTGGTGGCGCCAGGCCCGCGGGTGACGAAGCAGATGCCGGGCCGCCCGGTCAGCTTGCCGACGGCCTCCGCCATCATCGCGGCGCCGCCCTCGTTGCGGCATGTGACGACGTCGATTTTCGAGCCGTGGAGTGCATCGAGCGCGGCGAGGTAGCTTTCGCCCGGCACGCAGCTTATCGCCTTGACGCCCTGCGCAAGCAGCTGGTCGATCAGAATCTGGCCGCCCGTGCGCATGCGAAGGGCGGCGGCGCTTCCCGCTTGATCATTCATGGTCCGACGACTACTCCGGCCTCGTTCACGTGGCGCTCTCTTGCGCGCAAGCGCGCGCCGGCGCAAGAGATCGGCGGGCAAGCTGCGGCGCCGGAACGCGCTTACGGAACGGCATGGCGGCCCTCAGACGTTGACGCCTTCGCATTTGCAGCACAGGTTAGGCCAAGCCCACCCGTCACTTTCCAGCAGACGAAATCGAGATGGTCCAGGTTACTCTTCCGAAGAATTCCGTCGTTCACCAGGGCAAGTCCTGGCCGAAGCCCGATTCCCAGCATCTGAAGGAATTCCGCATCTATCGCTGGGATCCGGACGATGAGGAAAATCCGCGCCTCGACACCTACTGGGTCGATATCGACGATTGCGGGCCGATGGTCCTCGACGCGCTCTTGTGGATCAAGAACAAGGTCGATCCGACGCTCACGCTCCGCCGCTCCTGCCGCGAGGGCATCTGCGGCTCCTGCGCCATGAACATCGACGGCTCCAACACGCTCGCCTGCATCAAGGGCTGGGACGAGGTGAAGGGCGCGGTGAAGGTCTATCCGCTGCCGCACATGCCGGTGGTGAAGGATCTCGTGCCGGATCTCACGCGCTTCTACGCCCAGCACGCGCTGATCGAGCCCTGGCTGCAGACGGTCTCGCCGATGCCCGAGAAGGAATGGCGGCAGAGCCGCGAAGACCGCGAAAGGCTCGACGGCTATTACGAGTGCATCCTGTGTGCCTGCTGCACGACGGCCTGCCCCAGCTACTGGTGGAACCCGGAGCGGTATCTCGGCCCGGCGGCTCTCCTTCAGGCCTGGCGCTGGATCGCCGATTCCCGCGACGAACGCACCGGCGAACGGCTCGACCAGCTGGAAGACCCGTTCCGGCTCTATCGCTGCCACACCATTCTCAATTGCGTGCAGGTCTGCCCGAAGGGGCTGAACCCCGCCAAGGCCATCGCCGAGATCAAGAAGAAGATGGTGGAGCGGCGCGTCTAGCGCCCGTCAGCCTGCTCTCCTCGCTTGCCGGCCTCGCCGGCTTCAAAGCGGCGCGAGCGCTAGAACGTTCGCCGGTATATCCCGGCTCTTTGAAGAGGCGCGCCGGTCCTTCCGGCGCGCCTTTTTTCGTTGTCCCCTAGCGGGCGAGCGGCTGGCGGTAGAGCCAGCTGGAGGGGGCGGGAGCGGCAGGGGCCTTCTCTTCCGGCTGTGCTTCCTGCTTCTTTGCCGCCGAGGCGGGAAGGGCCGGGAAGAGCCAGCTCGTGCCGTTGACGTGGGTCCCATTCATGGCGTGGCCGTTGGCCCGGGCTCCGTTCATGCCTGAAGCGTGATGGGCGATGCCGTTATGCCCGTTCAGGGCATGGCCGTTCGACCTGGTGCCGTTCATGGAAGCGCCATTCTTGGAGGCTCCGTTCACGGCCGCCCCGTTCGTCTGCGGGGAAGGCCGCATGAAGATCCCGGTGGGCGCCTGCGGCCGCTTGATCTCGCCGTTGGAGTGCGGCTGCTGCGGTTTCGGGGCCGCCGGACCGGTGGTGGAGACGCCGTTGGTGTGGCCGTTGGCGGCCCCGTTGGGACGGAAGAGCCAGCTTGCGGGCGCCTCGGCCCGGCTGGCCGGCGCAGCCGGTTTCTCGGCCACCTTCGGTGCGGCGGCTTTCGGTGCGGCAGCCTTGGGTGCTGCCGTCTTCGGTGCCGGCTTCGCCGGAACGGCCGGAGCCGCGCGGAAGAGCCAGGTCGACTGGGTCGCGGCGGGCCCTGCGGCCGGCTTTTCGGCCGGCTTCGCCTCGGTCTTCGGAGCAGGCGCGGCAGCTTTCGCCGGGGCGGCGGGTTCTGCGCGGAAGAGCCAGCTCGACTGCGTCACGGGCTTTTCGGTCGCCTTCGGCGTGGCGGGAGCGGCAGCCTTCGGCTCGGCCGGCTTGGCAGGGGCTGCCGGAGCGGCCCTGTAGAGCCAGCTCTGCTGCGGCGCGGCGGGCTTTTCAGGTGCTTTCTCGGGCGCCTTCGGCGCGGGAGCCGCAGGCTTTGCCGGCGCAGCGCTGCGATAGAGCCAGCTCGCTTTCGGGGCGGCCGGCGCCGCGGCCTTCGGCGCTTCGGGCTGCGTGGCTGCGGCTTTGGGGGTCTCGACCTTGGATGCGGATTTCGCCGGAGCGGTGGCCGCCGGGAAAAGCCACGAACGGGCCGGCGCCTCGGTGCGCGCCGGAGCGGCGGCGGCCTTTTCGGATGCCTGTGCGGCCAATGCCTGCTGGCCGCGGAAGACCCAGCTCGATCCGGCGCTCAACGGCCTGGCGGCTGCGGTCGGCTTCGGCTGCTGCTGGGGCTGGGGCTGGGGCGCGGCGGCGCGGTAGAAGTAGCCGGAAGACGGCTGGGCGGCGGGCTTCGTCGCCGGCTTTGGCGCCGCGGCGGCCGCCTGTGCCTGCGCGGTCGCGCCGCCGTAGATCCAGCTGGAGCCGGCGGGGCGGGCGGCGGCCGCCGCGGGGCGCGGCGCCGGCGCCTTGGCGGCGTCCGTGCCGGTCTCGGGCTTGGCGAAGAGCTTCTTCACGAAGGCAGCGGCGCGGGCGGCACCCTCGGTCGGCTCGGGCCCCACCGGAGCTTCCGGTTCGGGAGCGCGCGCAGGCTCAGCCTCGATGGCGTTGTGGGAGGTGGCAGTGTTGCCAGTGGAGAAAAGACAGCCGAGGAAGGCGGCAGGTCCTGAAGCCGGTGACATCTCGTCGTTCTCGCGGTGCTCGATGATGGGGTGGGCGGCGGAAGCGACGGCGTCGCTCGCCTTGCGATAGAGCCAACCCGCAGCGGCGGCAGCGGAGTTGGCGGTGGAAGCCGCGGCCTCGGGGGCGCGCTGGCGGTAAAGCCAGCTCGTCTCGGCCGTTGCGGAGTTCGGGGCGGAGTTCGGGGCGGAGTTCTGGGCGGAATGCTGCTCCTTCCTAGGCTCGGTCGGCGCGGGCGCCGCAGCCGGGCGGAGGAACTGGAGCCAGGAGGAGAGACCCGACGTCTTCTTCTCTTCGGCGGGCTCCGCGACCAGGCGGTAGACCCAGCTCGTCTCCGGCTGGCTCTTCTCGGCCTTTGCGGAAGGGGGTGCCGATTGAGGCGCGGCCGGCGCCTTGCGGAAAAGCCAGCTGGAAGTGGTTGCGGGTGCCTGCTCCTGCGAGGGCTCCTGCGCCGGGACGGGCTTGGGCGCGGCGCGGTAAAGCCAGCTGGTGCGCGGCTCCGGCGTCGCCGCCGGCGCGGCCGGCCGTGGCGCCTCGGCGCTCTTCGGCGCGGGATAGAGCCAGCTCTTGCCGTTCCCCGGTGTGCTCGTCACGGGTGCCGCAGCCGCTTTCGTCGGGGCGGGCGCCGGGAAGAGCCAGCTCGATGTCCTCGGCGGTTCGGATGCCTTCGTCTCCGCCGGCCTCGCTGCCGGACGGAATGCGCCATTCGTCGCCGGCTGGCTCCCGTTCCGGAAAGCATAGCCGTGGGAGGCGGGGGCTGGCCCGGTCCGCGCGGCGTTGGGTTCAGTCATGAGAGTTCCCCCATTCATGGGCGCCCCCTTGAGGAGCGGCTGACGTTCTTCGATCCTGGCAAATAGCGGTTCGCCGGCGCGGCGCGCGGCCGCAACGAGCTGAGGACGGGTCGAGACGCGCTCGGCGCGGAACCAGTCCTGCCGCACAGGTGCCGCCTCTCCGGCCTGCCAGCGGCGATCGAGCTCGATGACCGCGGCGTAGTCCTTCTCGGCACGGAAGCGGGCGGTGCAGGCGGTACGATAGACCTCGACCACCCGGCGCACGTCGTCGCGCATATGGTGGGCAAGTATTTCCTCGACATAGAGGTCCTGGCGAATGCCAATCGCCATCGTGTCGAAGAACTTCATAAGGACGGCAATGTCCCGGTAGATGCCGGTTTCCGCCCGGCGGCCATTGGAGAGGGCGTAGTTGGAGAGGGCGTCGGCCGCCTTCTCGAGGAGCGGATCGCTGTCGAAGCGGTCGCAGACGCCAAGGCTGGCACGCTTTTTCTCGTCATCGCGCGTCGCGCGCATCTGCTCGCGCAGAAGACCAAGCTGATAGAGGCCGCCAAAAGCAAGAACTGTAAAAAGAATCACGGAGATCAGCGAGGCGGCCGCACCGATCAATGCCACGGTCATTTGAGTCATCCTTCTTGAAGGCGCCGGCAAGCGTTCACAGTGCTCGTCTCAGACACCCGGCGTTCTTGCTTGTCAAGAATCCTGGGGACACCCGTTCCTACTCTATTGACTCTACCCACACGTGGTTAACGATAAGGTAATGACCGTTAAAAAAGGCTTAATACTAAGTAGAAATCCTAATTATACTGACATCCATCTGCGGCACTCAGAGTCGCCCCATCCGCGCCAGTAGACAAAAGGAAGGCGGCGGAAATGGGTCATTCTATGCCCCCAAGCGTTCGCGGGTCAAAAGGTCAGACGGGCGCACCCGACTATCGTGTCTCTGATGCGGTCAAAGAAAGTTCGCGGGGACGGCCGAAAACCGGCCATGTGGCGGTGTGCATGGGGCTCGGAACAGGCCGGGACGCGCCGGCTAAGTGATTCGCAAAGCCGCGGAAGGCCGGGCTTGCCGCGGGATTTTCGTCGCAACCGCTCCTACTTTTTCAGTGCTAGAGAAGATCCGCCGGCGCGCCTGGCCGGACGCCCGATGCTGGCGGGCAACGCGGCCGCGGCGAGGTTGAAAATGGCATCTGGAGGCTCTCGCATGATCGATCACATCGGCTTTTCGGCGTCGGACTATGGCCGTTCGCGCGCCTTCTATGACAAGGCCCTCGCCGCCCTCGGCATGGAGGTGGTGATGGAGGTGACGAAAGAAGAAAGCGGCAGCTACGAAGGGGTCGGCTACGGCAGGGCCGGAAAGCCGTTCTTCTGGGTGAGTCCGGTGCCGGGCGCGAGTGCGAGCGGGCATCTTCACGTCGCCTTCGCCGCGGCCGACAGAAGGGCGGTCGACGCCTTTTACGATGCGGCCATGGCGGCCGGGGGCCGTGACAATGGCGCTCCGGGGATCCGTCCCCACTATCATCCGAACTATTACGGCGCGTTCGTCCTCGATCCGGACGGCAACAACATCGAGGCCGTTTGTCATCGCCCGGAGTAAGGCGATGATGTCGGCCTTGCTCTCAGGCGCCCGACTGGGAGCGCCCGCAAGTATCGCGGAATTCCGGGAAAGTCAGTCGCACGACTGAGGCGTTGGTCGATCAGCCAAGCACGGGTTCGCCGCCGCCTTGGGGACGGAAAACGAGGGCCACTCCGTTGATGCAGTGGCGCTTTCCGGTCGGCGGCGGGCCGTCGTCGAAGACGTGGCCGAGATGGCCGCCGCAATCGGCGCAGTGCTCCTCGGTGCGGGGATAGACGAGCTTGTAGTCGGTGGAATTCTTCACCGCCCCCTCTTCAATCGGCTTGTAGAAGCTCGGCCAGCCCGTGCCGGAATCGAATTTTGCCTCGGAGGAATAAAGGGCGTTGTCGCATCCGGCACAATGAAAGGTGCCCGCGCGGTGCTCATCGTTGAGCGGGGAGGTGAAGGCGCGCTCGGTGTCGGCATCGCGCAGAACGGCAAACTGCCGGGGGGACAGCTTGGCTTTCCATTCCTCGCGGGTCATCTCGATCGGGAACGCACCCGAAGCGGCATCGGCGCGTCCGAAGATGCTCAGAGCGCCGGCCGAACCGGCGGCGACGGCGACGACGCCTGCGCCACCCAACAAAACCTGTCGACGAGAGAGCATTTCCAAATTCCTCCACCTTGCGAGCTTCCCTCAAGGTGGGGCGCGGTGAAAGGCCAAAAAAGGCCTCTCACCCTCTCGTGACGCATGGTGATGGCGGCGCGGCCGCAGCGGCGCGGGCTCGGATTGCCCTACTGGCCGACGCGCTTGGGCTGGCCGGAGGAGAAGTCGGTGGTGATCAGCGGCAGGTTCGCCTGTTTCCAGGCCGAAAGGCCGCCGACCATATGGGCGACCTTGTCGAAGCCGGCCGCGACGGCCTGGCGGCTGGCCGCCTCCGATCGTTTGCCCGTCCCGCAATGGAAGACGACGCGCTTGCCCGTCTGATCGGGCAGGCTGATCACGTCGAGCTCCGACATGGGCGCGAGCAGGGCCCCGGGGATGCGCTCGAAGGCGAATTCGGCGGGTGTGCGGACGTCGATGAGGACAATCTCATGCGCGTCGAGTGCCTTGCGCACCTCCTGCGGGGACAAGAGATCGAAGGGAATGCCGTTGATGTTCTCGGTGGTGCTCATGTTGCCTCGGCTCCTGCCGTAAACGGGATATCGGGATCGTCTGCAAGCGTCTGGACGCAGTAGCGCTGCAGGCTTTCCGTCAGCTGGGCCGCGTTACCCTGCAACTCCTCGTGAGAGATAAGAGGGCCGAACTCGATCTTGAAGGTCTTGCCGCGCTTGTTGAGAAGTTCGTGGAAGACGGTCATGTCCCGCAGCTCCGTCAGCCCCTGGTTGCCGAAGAGATAGAAGAGCCAGGAGTTGCGCGCCGTGACGCGGCAGGGAAGCACCGGAACCTTGTGCTTCTGCGCCAGCGAGACGGCCGATGTCTGCCACGGGCGTTCGTTGAGCCTGCGGTTGCGCCAATAGGCGATGCGGCCGGCGGGAAAGAGGACGATCGCGCGCCGATCGGCGAAGGCGCGCGAGGAAAGACGCAGCGTCTCGCGCGTCTTGGTGAGGCTGCGGTGTTCCACGCGCCACTCGACCGGGATCAGGTATTCGACGAGTCGCTCGTTGATGCGCACGGCGTCGCGGTTGGTGAAGATGGAGACGTCGCCGCGCACGGGCTTCAGCGCCTGGTAGACGGCGACGCCATCGGCGATGCCGGTCGGGTGGTTCGCCGCGATGATGAAGCCGCCCTCGCGGGGGATGCGTTCGGCGCCGCTGATCTGAAGGTTCAGCGAAAGGAGGTCACTGATATAGTCCATCCCGTCGACGCCGGAGAGGGCGCCCAGCCTATCGGCCATCTCGACCGCCTCGCGATAGCGCAGAATGCGGTAGAGGAAGGGCTTGTAGAGGGGCCAGAAAGGATTGGCGACGAGCTTGATCCCGCGCTCGGCGATGAGCTGGTCGACGATGTGTCCGCGACGCTGGCGAACAGCCGATCTCAGCGCGCGCTGGCGCGCCCTCTGCATCCAGCTCAGTTCAGATACCGCCATGCGCCGCCCTTCGTGACAAACCGCCTAGGACGTGCCAGAAGTCGGGTCAAGTCGAACCTCCGATCCGGGACAATTGGCCCGGTCCGTGTTGCAAGCTCACACGAGGGACACGTTATGCCGAGCGCCCCGCGCCCTCTCCCCGGGCGCGCCTTTCTTACCGCCCTTCTCCTGGCCGGCGGCCTGTCGGCCTGCCAGTCCGCCTATTTCGGCAATAGCGAGCCGCGCTACACGCCGCCGCCTCAACCCCTGCCTTCCGCGCCCGTCGGTACGGTCACGCAGAGCGACCTGCCGCCTCCCGGCGGCCTTCCCGCCGACCCGACGATGGCGGGAAACCAGGGTCCCTATTCGACGAGCCCCGGCGCGCCAGGCACCTCGCCCATCGGCGGCGATACGCAGGTCGCGTCGGCGCCTCCGCCTTCCGGCGGCGAGTCGATCGGGCGGACCGACCTTCTCGGCGGCTGGACCGTCGCCTCCGGCAACGACCGCTGCCAGCTCTTCATGTCGCTCACTTCCTGGTCGGGCGGCTATCGCGCCTCGACGCGCGGCTGCGGCTCCGCTGCCCTGCAGAACGTCTCGGCGTGGAATCTGACCGGCAATCAGGTCAGCCTTCTCGACCAGTCGGGCTCGACAGTGGCGCGACTTTATTCAAGCTCGAAGACGCAGTTTAACGGGCAAACGGAAAGTGGTGCCGCAATTTCGGTCACGCGCTAGCCTGATTTGGCGCCATCGCGTGTTGCACAAATGTGCCATAGCCGGCTTTCCTTTTCGGCCGACCTTCGTTCTAGTTCAATAACTTGCGCAAATCTCTTACCCTTCATTGCAATCCGATGACGGCCTGTCGGGTGGTCATCGCCGGGCATGCGCCAGCGCATGGAGGGGAAGATGAGTCAGCCAACCGACCAGCATGTCGGAAGCCTTCTCACCGGGCTTGGAGCTGTGGCCGTCATGGCCGCATCCCTCGCCTTTTGCGGCAGCGCGGAGGCTGCCAGCACCCGCCTTTCGGTGCCCCAATGCGCCGAGCACGGGAAGATGGTCGAGATCCTCGCCCAGGAATACAAGGAATTGCCGAAGGCGCTCGGCATCGTGCGCGGGGAGCGCATCATGCAGCTCTTCGTCTCCGAGCGCGGCACCTGGACCATCGTCGTCACCAAGACCTCCGGCTCCACCTGCATCGTCGCAGCGGGCCAGGACTGGGAAGAGGTGCCGGTCGATACCAGCAAGCTGGAACCGCGCGCCTGATACTTCGGGGAAGCGAGGGGCACTTCAGCGCTGCGACCCCGACAAGCGGGCCGCTCGCCCGATGAAGAATCCCGTTTCGCGCCGCTATGGCGAACTTGCCGCAGAGGGCGGCATCACCGCCGATCCCGGTCAAAAAGAGCTCGCAGAGCGCCTGGATGCGCTGCTCACGGCGCTTTGCGAGGCGCGCACCCGCTCGAAGCGCTCCTCGCTCGGCTGGCTCTTCTCGCGCTCCGGCGCGCCCCAGACCGTTCCCGGCCTTTACATCCACGGCCCGGTCGGGCGCGGCAAGACGATGCTCATGGACATCTTCTTCGAGCTGGCGCCGAACGCGCGCAAGCGCCGAGCGCATTTCAACGATTTCATGCAGGACGTGCAGGAGCGGATCGCCCTCTTCCGCAAGCGGCTGAAGGCCGGCGAAGTCGACGGCGACGACCCGATCAAGCCGGTGGCCGAAGAGATCGCGCAGGAGACGCGTCTCCTGTGCTTCGACGAATTCGCCGTGACCGATATCGCCGATGCGATGATCCTCGGGCGCCTGTTTGAAAAGCTCTTCGCTTCGGGACTGACGCTGGTCGCCACCTCGAACGTCGCGCCGGACGAACTCTATGCCGGCGGACTGAACCGGGCGCTCTTCCTGCCGTTCATCGATCTCATCAAGGAAAACGCCGAAATCTTCCATCTCGATGCGGCGCGCGATTTCCGCCAGGATCGTGAGCGCACGCATCCGCTCTATGTGGTCCCTCCCGGCCCGAAGGCAGAGGAAGTGCTGGCGGCCCATTTCGTGCGCCTGACGGGCCGGGAAAAGGGCGAACGTCAGGAGATCGCGCTGCGCGGGCGCCAGATCGAGGTGCCGGAGGCGGCGGAGGGCGTGGCTCGCTTCACCTTCTCCGAGCTCTGCGAGCGTCCGCTCGGCAGCGCCGACTATCTGAAGCTCGCCTCGCGCTTCCATACCTTCATCGTCTCCGGCATCCCGGTGCTGGGGTCGGAGCGACGCAACGAGGCGAAGCGCTTCATCAACCTCGTCGACACGCTCTACGACAAGCGCATCCGCCTGATGGCCTCTGCCGAGGCGGAGCCGGAAGCGCTGTTTTCCGGGACGAGCGGCGCGGAGGCGATGGAGTTCGTGCGCACCGCCTCGCGGCTTGCCGAGATGCGCTCCGACGACTGGCCGGAAGCGGCGCGGCGGGAGGAGCGGCCGGCCGTGGCCAAGGCCGGGAACTGAGCCGGCGAACCGGCGGCAACGCCCGCCAGCCGCTTGCCTCCGCCCCCCATTCGCGCTATCGCCGCCGCACCCGCAAGGGATGTTTCATCCTCATTTCCATCGCAACGGAAGGTAGCTCATGGCCCGCAACAAGATTGCGCTGATCGGTGCCGGGCAGATCGGCGGCACGCTCGCCCATCTCGTCGGCCTCAAGGAGCTTGGTGACGTCGTCCTCTTCGATATCCAGGAAGGAATCCCCGACGGCAAGGCTCTCGACATTGCCGAATCCTCGCCGGTCGACGGCTTCGATTCCAGGCTCACCGGCGCGCAGTCCTACGAGGCCATCGAGGGCGCCGACGTCGTCATCGTGACGGCCGGCGTGCCGCGCAAGCCGGGCATGAGCCGCGACGATCTCCTGGAGATCAACCTCAAGGTCATGGAGCAGGTCGGCGCGGGCATCAAGAAATTCGCCCCCGACGCCTTCGTCATCTGCATCACCAACCCGCTCGACGCCATGGTCTGGGCGCTGCAGAAGTTCTCCGGCCTGCCGCCGGCAAAGATCGTCGGCATGGCCGGCGTGCTCGATTCCTCGCGCTTCCGCTACTTCCTCGCCGACGAGTTCAAGGTCTCCGTCGAAGACGTGACGGCCTTCGTGCTCGGCGGCCACGGCGACACGATGGTGCCGCTGACGCGCTACTCCACCGTTGCCGGCATCCCGCTTCCCGATCTCGTCAAGATGGGCTGGACGACGCAGGAACGGCTTGAATCGATCCTGCAGCGCACCCGCGACGGCGGCGCGGAGATCGTCAGCCTTCTGAAGACCGGCTCGGCCTTCTATGCCCCGGCGGCTTCTGCGATCGCCATGGCGGAGGCCTACCTCAAGGACAAGAAGCGCGTCCTTCCCTGCGCGGCGATGCTCTCGGGCGAATACGGCGTCTCCGACATGTATGTCGGCGTGCCGACCGTCATCGGCGCCGGCGGCGTGGAGCGGATCGTGGAGATCTCGCTCGATCGCGGCGAGCAGAGCCAGTTCGAGAAGTCGGTCGGCGCCGTGCAGGGCCTCGTGGAGGCCTGCCGGAAAATCCAGCCGGCACTGAACTCGTAAGCCATAGGGGGCAGCCGGCATGAACATCCATGAATATCAGGCGAAAGCGGTCCTCAAAGAGTTCGGCGCGCCGGTCGCGTCCGGGGTGATGATCACCTCGGCCGACGAAGCGGAGGCTGCGGCAACGAAGCTGCCCGGCCCGCTCTATGTGGTGAAAAGCCAGATCCATGCCGGCGGCCGCGGCAAGGGCCGCTTCAAGGAGCTCGGCGAAGGGGCCAAGGGCGGCGTGCGCCTCGCCAAGAGCCCCGAGGAGGTGCTCGCCAACGCCAAGGAGATGCTCGGCCACACGCTCGTCACCAAGCAGACGGGCAAGGCCGGCAAGGTGGTCAACCGCCTCTATATCGAGGACGGGGCGGACATTGCCCGCGAGCTCTATTGCTCGCTGCTCGTCGACCGCAGCACCGGGCGCGTCGCCTTCGTCGTTTCCACCGAAGGCGGCATGGATATCGAGACCGTCGCCGAGGAGACGCCCGACAAGATCCTCACCCTGCCGATCGACCCCGAGACGGGAGTCACCGAGGCGGATACGGCAAAGCTCGCCGACGCGCTGGCGCTGGAAGGCGCGGCGCGCGAGGAAATGGCCGGGCTTGCCAAGGTCCTCTACGAGGCCTTCTTCGCCAAGGACATGAGCCTCCTTGAGATCAACCCGCTCATCGTCATGAAGGACGGGCATATCCGCGTCCTCGACGCCAAGGTCTCCTTCGACAACAACGCCCTCTTCCGCCATCCCGATATCGCGGAACTGCGCGACATCACGGAAGAGGACGAAAAGGAGATCGAAGCCTCCAAGTACGACCTCTCCTATGTCGCGCTCACCGGCAATATCGGCTGCATGGTCAACGGCGCGGGCCTTGCCATGGCGACGATGGACATCATCAAGCTCTACGGCGCGGAGCCGGCGAACTTCCTAGATGTCGGTGGCGGCGCCTCGAAGGAGAAGGTGACGGCGGCGTTCAAGATCATCACCTCGGATCCGAACGTCGAAGGCATCCTGATCAACATCTTCGGCGGCATCATGCGCTGCGACGTGATCGCGGAAGGCGTGGTGGCAGCGGTCAAGGAAGTCGGCCTCAAGGTGCCGCTCGTCGTCCGCCTCGAAGGCACCAATGTCGAGATCGGCAAGAAGGTGATCAACGAGAGCGGGCTCAACGTCATCGCCGCCGACGATCTCGACGATGCGGCGCAGAAGATCGTCGCGGCGGTCGGCAAGTAAGCCGGTCGCGCGAACGCGCCCTAAAGGCGCGCCAGAGACAAACGGGTCGAAACTTCATGTCCATTCTCGTCGACAAGAACACCAAGGTCATCGTCCAGGGCCTGACCGGCAAGACCGGCACCTTCCATACCGAGCAGGCGCTCGCTTATTACGGCACGCGCATGGTCGCCGGCGTCCACCCGAAGAAGGGCGGCACGACCTGGGAGGCGGGGGTCGAAGGCCTCGCCGAGCTGCCGATCTACGCCTCCGTCGCCGAGGCGAAGGAGAAGACCGGCGCGAACGCCTCCGTCATCTACGTGCCGCCGGCGGGCGCCGCGGCCGCCATCGAGGAAGCGATCGACGCGGAGATCCCGCTCATCGTCTGCATCACCGAGGGCATTCCCGTCCTCGATATGGTCAAGGTGAAGGCCAAGCTCGACAAGTCGTCCTCGCGCCTCATCGGCCCCAACTGCCCGGGCGTGCTGACGCCGGAAGAGTGCAAGATCGGCATCATGCCGGGCTCGATCTTCAAGAAGGGCTCCGTCGGCATCCTGTCGCGCTCCGGCACGCTCACCTACGAGGCGGTCTTCCAGACGACGAATGCCGGGCTCGGCCAGACGACGGCCGTCGGCATCGGCGGCGATCCGGTGAAGGGCACGGAGTTCATCGACGTCCTGGAGATGTTCCTCGCCGACGAGGCGACGGAATCGATCATCATGATCGGCGAGATCGGCGGTTCGGCCGAGGAGGACGCGGCGCAGTTCCTCGCCGACGAGAAGAAGAAGGGCCGCTGGAAGCCGACCGTCGGCTTCATCGCCGGCCGCACGGCGCCTCCGGGACGCACCATGGGCCATGCCGGCGCCGTCATCTCCGGCGGCAAGGGCGGCGCGGAAGACAAGATCGCGGCCATGGAAGCGGCCGGCATCACCGTCTCCCCCTCGCCCGCCAAGCTCGGCGACACGCTCACCGAGGTCCTCAAGGGCTGAATGGCGGACCGGGGGCGTTTGCACCTTCTTGACCATTGCCCGAGCAAGCCGCCTGCCGAACCGGCCGGCGGCACAATTTCCGGCTCGCTAGAGCGATTCTCGGTTGGCGACGGGCAGCAATTGCACTAACTCCGCGTTTGCAAACGGGGCAGTAGCATTGCGGCACGCCGTCGCGGCAGGGGAGCGGCGGGCGAACCGGGAAAGGCGCGGGCAGGCGAAGCCCGCGAGGCACAATGGCACGGCAAGTCTCTAACGAGGCCCTCAGGCAATCTTCCTTCCTTTATGGCGGCAACGCGGAATATCTGGAGCAGCTCTATGCGCGCTATCAGGAAAATCCGTCCTCGCTTGGCGCCGGCTGGCAGGATTTCTTCCGTCAGCTGAAGGATGACAAGGCCGATGTGATGGCCGAGGCGCGCGGCGCGCCCTGGCAGCGCAGCGACTGGCCGATCGTCGCCAACGGCGAGCTCGTCTCCGCCCTCGACGGCAACTGGCAGAGCGTCGAGCGCCATATCGAGACGAAGGTGCGCGGCAAGGCGCAGGGCGCCGGCGTGGACCTCTCCGAGCCGGAAGTGCTGCAGGCGACGCGCGATTCCGTGCGCGCCCTGATGATGATCCGCGCCTATCGCATGCGCGGGCATCTGCACGCCAATCTCGATCCGCTCGGCATCGCGGCGCGGCGCGACCACGAGGAGCTGCATCCTTCGTCGTACGGTTTCTCGGAGGCCGATTACGAGCGTCCGATCTTCCTCGACCATGTGCTCGGCCTGGAATTTGGCACCATCCCCGAGATGCTGGAAATCCTCCGGCGCACCTACTGCTCCACCCTCGGCGTGGAGTTCATGCATATTTCCGAGCCGGACGAGAAGGGCTGGATCCAGGAGCGCATCGAGGGGCCGGACAAGGAGATCACCTTCACCAATGAGGGCAAGAAGGCGATCCTCAACAAGCTGATCGAGGCGGAAGGCTTCGAGAAGTTCCTCGACCTCAAATATACCGGCACCAAGCGCTTCGGCCTCGACGGCTCGGAAGCGCTGATCCCGGCGCTCGAACAGATCATCAAGCGCGGTGGCGCCCTTGGCCTCCGGGAAATCGCCCTCGGCATGGCCCATCGCGGCCGCCTCAACGTGCTCGGCCTCGTCATGGGCAAGCCGCTTCACGTCATCTTCCATGAATTCAAGGGCGGCTCGGCGCAGCCGGACGACGTGGAAGGCACCGGCGACGTCAAATATCATCTCGGCGCCTCTTCCGACCGCGCCTTCGACGGCAACAACGTCCATCTGTCGCTGACGGCGAACCCCTCGCATCTGGAGATCGTCGATCCCGTCGTGCTCGGCAAGTCGCGCGCCAAGCAGGACCATTGGGAAGACGTGAATTCGGAAGGCGTGCGCGAGCGCACCTCCGTGCTGCCGCTGCTGCTGCATGGCGACGCGGCCTTCGCCGGCCAGGGCGTCGTCGCCGAATGCTTCGGCCTTTCCGGCCTTCGCGGGCACCGCACGGGCGGCTCCATCCACTTCATCATCAACAACCAGATCGGCTTCACCACCAATCCGCGCTTTTCGCGCTCCTCGCCGTATCCCTCCGACGTCGCCAAGATGATCGAGGCGCCGATCTTCCATGTGAACGGCGACGATCCGGAAGCGGTGGTCTTCGCGGCGAAGGTGGCGACGGAGTTTCGCCAGCGCTTCAAGAAGCCGGTCGTCATCGACATGTTCTGCTACCGGCGCTTCGGCCACAACGAGGGCGACGAGCCGAGCTTCACCCAGCCGCTCATGTACCGGGAGATCCGCAAGCACCCGACGACCCTGTCGATCTACGGCAAGAAGCTGGTCGAGGAGGGGCTCGTCAGCGAGGAGCAGATCGAGGAGCGCAAAGCCGAATGGCGCGCCCAGCTCGACGAGGAGTTCGAGGTCGGCCAGGCCTATCGCCCGAACAAGGCCGACTGGCTCGACGGCGCCTGGTCGGGGCTGACGACCGCCAAGGCGACGGACGAGCGCCGGGTCGGTCGTACCGGCATGCGCCTCGACCGGCTGAAGCAGATCGGGGCCGCGCTCACGACGGCGCCGGAGGATTTCAAGCTTCACCGCACCATCCGCCGCTTCCTCGACAACCGCCGCCAGATGCTGGAGACGGGCGAGGGAATCGACTGGGCGATGGGCGAAGCGCTCGCCTTCGGCACCCTCCTCTCGGAAGGCCACAAGGTGCGCCTTTCCGGCCAGGACGTGGAGCGCGGGACCTTCTCGCAGCGCCACACGGTGCTCTACGATCAGGAGACCGAGGAGCGCTACACGCCGCTCAACAATCTCGGCATGGAGCAGGAGCATTTCGAGGTCGTCAATTCGATGCTCTCCGAAGAGGCGGTGCTCGGCTTCGAATACGGCTACTCGCTTGCCGAGCCGAAAGGTCTGACCCTCTGGGAGGCGCAGTTCGGCGACTTCGCCAACGGCGCGCAGGTCATCTTCGACCAGTTCGTCTCATCGGGCGAGCGCAAGTGGCTGCGCATGTCCGGCCTCGTCTGCCTGTTGCCGCACGGCTATGAGGGCCAGGGGCCGGAGCATTCCTCCGCCCGGCTGGAGCGCTTCCTGCAGATGTGCGCGGAAGACAACATGCAGGTGGCCAACTGCACGACGCCGGCCAATTACTACCATATCCTGCGCCGTCAACTGCACCGCAACTTCCGCAAGCCCTTGATCCTGATGACGCCGAAGAGCCTCCTCAGGCACAAGATGGCGGTGTCGAAGCTTTCCGAATTCGACCAGGATTCCTCCTTCCACCGGATTCTCTTCGACGATGCGGATGCGGGGAATGCGGTGCGCAACGGCGATGGGCCGACGCTGAAGCCCGACAAGGAAATCCGCCGGGTGGTCGTCTCGGCCGGCAAGGTCTATTACGACCTGTTCGAGGAACGCGCCGAGCGCGGCATCGACGACATCTATCTCCTGCGGCTGGAGCAGTTCTATCCCTTCCCGATGACGGCGCTGACCAAGCAGCTGCAGCGCTTCGAAGGGGCCGAACTGGTCTGGTGCCAGGAAGAGCCGAAGAACATGGGTGGATGGACCTTCGTGAAGCCGCGGCTGACGAAGATCCTGCATACGATCGGGTCGAGCCAGAAGAAGCCGCGCTATGCGGGCCGGCAACCTTCCGCCGCAACGGCGACGGGCCTCATGTCCCGGCATCTGGAGCAGCGGGCCGCCTTCCTGGAAGGGGCGCTCGGCGACTGACAACATTCAATAGAAGGGGCGCCGTCACGGCGCCGATCGAGCGGGACATTTCATGACAACCGACATCAAGGTTCCGACGCTGGGGGAATCGGTCACCGAGGCGACCGTCGGCCAGTGGTTCAAGAAGGAAGGCGAGAGCGTCAGCCGCGACGAGCCGCTGGTGGAGCTGGAGACCGACAAGGTCACGCTCGAGGTGCCGGCGCCGGCGGATGGAGAGCTGGCGTCGATCGTCGTGAAGGAAGGCGAGACCGTGGGTGTCGGCGCGCTCCTCGGCTCAATTGGCGAGGGGGGCGGCGAGGGCGGCGGCAAGGCCGCGGCAAAGCCGGCTTCCAAACCCGCCGAGGCCAAGAAAAGCGAAAAGGCCGAACCGGCGAAGAGCGACGGCAAGGCGAAGGCGGACAAGTCCGATAGCGGCGATGAAGGCGGCGAGCTCGTCGATATCGTCGTTCCGGCCGCCGGCGAGTCGGTGACGGAGGCCGATGTCGGCGAATGGTTCAAGTCCGAGGGCGAGGAAGTCGCCATGGACGAAGCGCTGGTGGAGCTGGAGACCGACAAGGCGGCGCAGGAAATCCCTTCGCAGGCCAAGGGCGTGCTCGTCGAGATCCTGAAGAAGCAGGGCGAGACGGTGCAGGTGGGCGAGGTGCTCGGCCGCATCCGCGTCGGCGCCAAAGCCGATGGCGCGAAAGCGGGCGAGGCGAAAGGCGAAGACGCGCCGGCCAAGGCCGCTCCCGCAAAGGACGAAGCCAAGACCGAAGAGCCTTCCGGCGACAAGCGCCCGCCGGCGCCCTCCGCCGCCAAGATGATGAAGGAAAAGAGCCTTGCGGATGCCGATATCGACGGCTCCGGCAAGGAAGGCCAGGTCCTGAAGGAAGACGTCCTGAAGGCCCTTGAGGGCGGCGGCAGGAAGAGCGAAGAGGCCAAGCCCTCCGCGCCCCGCGCGCCATCGCCGGAAGAGGATGGGGGCCGCGAAGTGCGGGTGAAGATGACCCGCCTGCGCCAGACCATCGCCCGGCGCCTGAAGGAGGCGCAGGACACCGCCGCCATGCTGACGACGTTCAACGACGTCGACATGGGCGCGGTGATGGAACTGAGGAAGAGCTACCGCGACCTCTTCGAGAAGAAGCACGGGGTGCGGCTCGGCTTCATGGGCTTCTTCGTCAAGGCGGCGGTGCACGCGCTGAAGGAGATCCCGGCGGTGAATGCCGAGGTCGACGGCAACGAGCTCGTCTACAAGAACTATTACCATGTCGGCGTCGCCGTCGGCACCGACAAGGGCCTGGTCGTGCCCGTCGTGCGCGACGCGCAGGACATGTCGATCGCCGACATCGAAAAGAAGATCAACGAGCTCGGCAAGCGGGCCCGCGACGGCGCGCTGACGCTCGACGACATGCAGGGCGGCACCTTCACCATCTCCAATGGCGGTGTCTACGGCTCGCTGATGTCGACGCCGATCCTCAACGCCCCGCAATCGGGCATCCTCGGCATGCACCGCATTGAGGAGCGGCCGGTGGTGAAGAACGGCCAGATCGTCATCCGCCCGATGATGTATCTGGCGCTTTCCTACGACCACCGGATCGTCGACGGGCAGGAGGCGGTGACCTTCCTCTTGCGCATCAAGGAAGCGATCGAGGATCCGCAGCGGCTCGTCCTCGACCTCTAGGAGGGGAACGAAACCGATGGAATCGGCCCCCCTTTCCACCGAGCTCGTGCTTCTCGGCTGGAGCGTCGTCCTTCTCGTCGTGCACATCCTCGTCCAGTCCGGGACGATGACGCGCGAGACGGGGCTGGAATGGAACGCCAGCGCCCGCGACGGCGGGCCGAAGGCCGACGGCCTGATGGCCGGGCGCTCGGCGCGTGCGCTGAAGAATTTCCTGGAAACCTACGCCGCCTTCGTCGGCCTTGCCGTGGCGCTTGCCGTCACCGGCCAGACCGGCGGTCTCGGCGCCGTCGGCGCGCATCTGTGGTTCTGGGGCCGCGTCCTTTATCTGCCGCTTTATCTTGCCGGGATTCCCTATATCAGGAGTATCGTCTGGGCGATCGCGACGGGCGGCCTCCTCCTGATGGCCTGGGCGCTGCTCACATAGGCTGCGTGGCGGGCGCGGGCTGGCCGGGTGAAGAGACGGGAGCCGCAATGAGCATCGAATTCCTGCTGACGAGCCTCCTCATCGTCCTCGTTCCCGGGACGGGCGTCGTCTACACCATCGCGGCGGGACTGACGGGCGGGCGGCGTGCCGGCCTCATCGCGGCGTTTGCCTGCACGCTCGGCATCGTGCCGCATCTCGCCGCTTCGATCCTCGGGCTCGCGGCGCTCCTGCATGCGAGCGCCACGCTCTTTGCGGCGCTCAAATATCTCGGCGTCGCCTATCTCCTCTATCTCGCGGTGACGACGCTGCGGAATGCCGGGCCGCTGGCGCTGACGCCGGCAGCGCGGGCCGAGCGCAAGGCGCGCGAGATCGTGCGCACCGGCATCCTCATCAACTTTCTCAATCCGAAGCTGTCGATCTTCTTCGTCGCCTTCCTGCCGCAATTCGTGCCGGCCGAGGGCGGCACCAGCCTCCAGCTCCTGGCGCTCTCCGGCGTCTTCATGGCGATGACCTTCGTCGTCTTCGTCTTCTATGGCGTCTTCGCCGCGCTGGTGCGCCAGAAGGTGATCGAGAGCGCGCGAGCGATGGCCTGGATGCGCCGGGCGACGGCGCTTGCCTTCGCCGGCTTCGGGCTGAGGCTTGCCTTTGCCGAGCGTTGATCGCCCGCCGCTAATGACTACCTTTCGCACGCAAACGAAAAACAGACGGAGATAACGAGCCGACATGCCCGACACCTACGACCTCATCGTCATCGGCTCCGGACCCGGCGGCTATGTCTGCGCCATCCGCGCGGCCCAGCTCGGCCTCAAGACGGCGGTGGTGGAGAAGCGGGCGACCTATGGCGGCACCTGCCTCAATGTCGGCTGCATCCCCTCCAAGGCGCTGCTCTACGCCTCGGAGATGTTCGAACATGCCGGCCACGGCTTTGCCGATCTCGGCATCAAGGTGGAGCCGGAGCTCGACCTTTCGGGGATGCTCGCCCACAAGGACAAGACGGTGAAGTCGAACGTCGAGGGCGTCGCCTATCTCTTCAAGAAGAACAAGATCGACGGCTTCGAGGGCACCGGCCGGATCCTCGGGCCCGGCAAGGTCGAGGTCAGCGCTGACAAGGGCGAGAGCCAGGTGCTGGAGACGAAGGCGATCGTCATCGCCACGGGATCCGATTCCGCGCCCCTACCGGGCGTTACGGTCGACGAGAAGAAGGTCGTCTCCTCCACCGGCGCGCTGTCGCTGGAAAAGGTGCCGGAAAAGCTTCTCGTCGTCGGCGCCGGCATCATCGGGCTCGAACTCGGCTCTGTCTGGCGGCGCCTCGGTTCGCAGGTGACGGTGGTGGAATTCCTCGACCGCATCCTGCCCGGCATGGATGGCGAGGTCGCCAAGCAGACGCAGCGCATTTTGAAGAAGCAGGGGCTCGATTTCCGCCTTTCGACCAAGGTGACGGGCGTGCGCTCGGAAAAGAAGGGGCTTCGGGTCAGCGTCGAGCCGGTCTCGGGCGGCGATGCCGATACGTTCGACGCCGACATCGTGCTCGTTGCGATCGGCCGGCGGCCCTATACGGAAGGGCTCGGGCTCGAGGAGGCCGGCGTGGAGACAGACGAGCGCGGCCGGGTGAAGACCGACGAGGGCTTCAAGACGAGCGTCGATGGAATCTATGCGATCGGCGATGTCATTGCCGGCCCGATGCTCGCGCACAAGGCCGAGGACGAGGGCAGCGCGCTGGCCGAGATCCTCGCCGGCCAGAAGGGGCATGTGAATTACGGCGTCATCCCGAGCGTCCTCTATACCGATCCGGAGATCGCGGTGGTCGGCCGCTCGGAAGAGGATCTGAAGGAAGCCGGAATTGCCTACCGCGTCGGCAAGTTCCCGTTCTCGGCGAACGGAAGGGCGCGGGCGATGAACGCCACGGACGGATTCGTCAAGGTTCTCGCCGACGAGAAGACGGATCGGGTGCTCGGCGTCCATATCGTCGGGCACGGGGCCGGCGAGATGATCCACGAAGCGGCGGTGCTGATGGAGTTCTCCGGCGCGGCGGAGGATCTTGCCCGCACCTGCCACGCCCATCCGACGATGTCGGAAGCCGTGCGCGAGGCCGCGATGGCCGCCTGGTTCAAGCCCATCCACATCTGAGCCCGGAGCGCTGGCCGGAACGAAAAAGAGCGCCGGAGGCTTCCGGCGCTCTTTATTTCTGAAGCGGTGAGCGCGCTAGCGCAGGTTCAGGCGTCCGGCCTCGTAGGCCTGCCGGCAATCGGTGGCGTCGTGGCGGATGTCGGCGTCGAGGAGCGGCGTATCCGTCATGCCCGGGCCTTCGAAGCGCGGGTCGTCGCATTCGCCGTCTTTCGACCAGCGGCCGTCGTCGTCACCGAAATCGACCCGCTGGTTCTGAGGCTTGGGCTCCTCCTTGCCGAAGACGATGCGGCCGGCATCGTAGGCCTGCTTGCAGTCGGTGGCATCGTGAAGGATGTCGTCGTTCAAGAGCGGCGTTGCCGTCATGCCAGGGCCGGAAAAGCGGGGGTCGTCGCATTCCCCGTCCTTCGACCATCTGCTCGCATCGTCGCCGAAGTCGATGGCCAGTGCGGGCGTGGCGAAAAGCACTAGCCCGGCGAATACCCCATATGCCGTCAGGCGCGATGCATCCCCAAAACGAAGCATGGTCTCTCCTTGTTTTTCTTTCCCTCCCCGGTCACGGAGGGCGAATGGAAGAAACGTAGCACAATTCTGAGCCGGATAAGCACGCCCCAAAGCGCGCGGGCGGCGCGGGTACCCAAGCGCCGGCGGCCGGCCGGACCAGCCTATCTTGCTGTCGGACATAAAAAAACGCCGGCCTGAGGCCGGCGTAAATTTTTCAGATTGCCCTTGGCAACCTAGACTGGAGTATGCCGATAACGGGCCAGTCGCTACTTGGTTCCCGCCTCAGGGCAAGAATCTTTTCCGATGCAGGTTTTTTCCGCCGCAGCGGTCTTTTCCTCCGCCGGACGGGTCGCCGGCGTCGCCTCGTCATGGGTCGACATGGCGACGGTTTCCTTTACCGGGGCCGCCGAGGCCATGACCTGCTGGTTGTGAAAGGCGCATCCGGCGCTCGCCGCGCCGGTCAGGAAAAGGGCCGCCGAAATCCCGGCCAGGCCGACAACAATCTTCCGCATGGCTGTCTCCTCTCGGTCTCTCTCCGCAGGACGGAGCGCTAAACTCCGCCGCTATCCTGGAGGATAGGGCCGCACCTGACGAAGGGGAAGGTGAGGGGGCGCCCATTTGCGCGCCATGACGCAAGTGTGATCGCAGCTTCGGCGTCTTAGCCGCCGCCTGCCGCGCGGGGATGGGCGCTGCGATAGACGTCGAGGAGCCGCGCCGCGTCGACATGGGTGTAGCTCTGCGTCGTGGAGAGGCTCGCATGGCCCAGGAGTTCCTGGATGGTCCTCAGGTCGCCGCCATTGCCCAGCAGATGCGTGGCGAAGGAATGGCGCAGCGCATGCGGCGTCACGCTCGGCTCCAGGCCCATCGCCGAACGCAGGCGCTCCATCACCTTCTGGATGATGCGGGGCGACAGCGGTCCGCCTCTTGCGCCGCGAAAGAGCGGCTCGCCGGGCGCCAGGGAGAACGGGCAGAGCGCGAGGTAGCCGGAGATCGCCTCTGAGACCACCGGCAGGACCGGCACGATGCGCGTCTTTCCGCCCTTGCCGGTGATGCGGAGCGTGTCGCGCCCTCCCACCGGCGCGTCGGCGCGGGTGACGGCAAGCGCTTCGGAAATGCGCAGCCCCGAGCCGTAGAGAAGAAGCAGCACGGCCCGGTCGCGCGCGGCGATCCAGGGCTCTTCGGCAAGGCTGTCCGCCTCCTCGGCAAGCGCCAGCGAATCCGTGACCGTCAGCGCTTTCGGCACACCTTTGTCGAGCTTCGGCGTGCGCACCGCCTGGAAAGCGGAGGGCGCGTCGTGGCCGCGGCGGGCGAGAAAGCGGGCGAAGGAGCGACAGGCGGCGAGCTGGCGTGCCAGCGTCCTCGATCCGGCCCCGCCCGCCCTGCGCGAGGCGAGGAAGGCACGGATATCGGAAGGGGCGAGCGTGGCGAATTCCTTCAGCGAAGGCGCGCTGCCGAGATGGCCCGTGAGGAAGGTGCAGAGCTGCGAGAAATCGCGCTGGTAGGCTTCGAGCGTCTTGGCCGCCAGCCGCCGCTCGCCTTTGAGGTACTCCAGCCACTCGCCGGCGAGCCCGGCGAGGTCGGGTCGTGCGATCAGCAGGAAGGGCGGCTCGGTCGGCATGTCAGAGAGGATGCGCCGCCATGGTTAAGCAAGCCTCAAGGGCCATCCCGCCCCACCGCTCAGAGGATCGACTGGCCGGTCTTCTTCCAGTCTGCCAGGAAGGCCGAAAGGCCCTTATCCGTCAGCGGATGGTCGATGATGCCCTTCAGCACCGAAGGCGGCACGGTGACCACGTCGGCGCCGGCGAGGGCGGCTTCCTTCACATGGTTCGGTGTGCGGATGGAGGCGGCGAGGATCTCCGTCTCGAGCATCGGATAGTTGTCGTAGATCTGGCGGATCTCCTCGATCAGATCCATGCCGTTGAGGCCGATATCGTCGAGCCGGCCAATGAAGGGCGAGATGAAGGTCGCGCCGGCCTTGGCCGCCAGCAGCGCCTGGTTCGCCGTGAAGCAGAGCGTGACGTTCACCATGCGGCCCTCGTCGGCGAAGGTGCGGCAGGCCTTCAGCCCGTCCCAGGTGAGCGGCACCTTGATCGCCACGTTCTCGGCGATTTCAGCGAGCTTGTGGCCTTCCTTCAGCATGGTGTCGTAATCCGTCGCCGCCACCTCGGCGGAGACCGGCCCGTCGATGATCTCGCAGATCTCCGCGATCACCTCCAGGATTCCGCGCCCCGACTTCATGATGAGGGAAGGATTGGTGGTGACGCCGTCGAGAAGGCCCGCGGCGGCAAGCTCCCCGATCTCGGCTACATCGGCGGTGTCGACGAAGAATTTCATGGCTTCTGCCTTTTCCTGTGGCCGGCCGGTGCCGGCGTGCTTTTAACTCGTTGCCCTGTCTAGAGCGTTCGCTGGCCGGAATGAAGGCATGACGGGCTTCGCGCGCAAGGGGGCCTCAAAAGGCGAAGGCCGCGATGGCGACCGCACCCAGATAGATGGAGAGGATGCCGGCGGTCTCAAACCCGACATTGCCGATGCCGGAGCGCTCGCGCCGGATGAGACCGAGAAGAAGCACGGCGGTCATGGCAATGCCGACCAGCGCCCAGAAGCGGGAATCCGGGCCGATGGCGTTGTAGATGGAGCCGTCGCGGTAGGCGACGTCGGAGGCGGAGAGGAAGAGAACGTCGAAGGTGTTGCCGCCGATGATGCCGCCAACGGCGAGTTGCAGCGCCCCGCGCCGGATGGCGGCGAGCGTGGTCACGAGCTCCGGCAGCGAGGTGACGGTCGCCGTCAGGAGGGCGCCCACGACGCTGCCGGCGATGCCGGTTTCGCGCGCGATGGTCATGCCGGTCTCGGCGACGACGTAGCCGGCGATGCCGACGACCACGACCATGGCGGAAAAGGCGAGCACGAGCCGCGTGGCGGAGGCGTTCTCGTTGTCCTCCTCCGGCACGTCGTGGCGTGTCTCGGTGGTATCGCGGGGCTGCCACATCGGCGCCTCGCGGTCCAGCTTGCTCAGCTTTACGCCCGCCACATAGACCAGAACGAGGACGAGGCTCGCCGGATGCACGCCGAAGAAGGTGATCGGCGGGGCGGCGCCGGCAATCAGCGGGATCGCCAGAAGCAGGATCAGGAGTGTCGACTGGGAGAGATTGGAGGCTTCTGCCGCGGCATGCTCGAGATTCGCCCGCCGGTAGGCGATGTCGGCGCAGGCGAGGAAGGCCGTCTGCGCGGCGATGCCGCCCAGCGAATTGGAATAGGCTAGGTCGATGTCGCCGCCCGAGGCGGCGGTGACGGAGGTGACGACGCCGGCGGCCGAGGTGCTGGCGCCCAGAAGGACCGCACCGGCCATCGCCTCGCCGAGACCGGTGCGGTCGGCGAGCATGTCCGCTGTGCCCGTCAGCTTCGTGCCGATGAAAGCGATGACGGATGCGGCCGCGATGAAGAGGCCGATCGCAAGGGGGAGAGAAAGCTCTGGCATGTCGATGTCGGAAGGCAACCCGGCACTTCGCCAAGTGTTCCCCGGCCTTCGCGAGGCTTTCCGTTCAACCTGGCATTGGCCCGGGCGACAGATTTCTTGAGCGCGCCGCCGCTTGGTATGCCGGCGCGCGAGCGGCTAGTCTCGCGCGCGATTCCCTATCTGCCGGTCGATCCGGCGCCGGAGCATTCAATCCCCGTGGCCCAGCAGGAACTTCTTCCAAACGACGAGCACGAGGTGAGCGTTCTCCTGCCCTATGCGCTGGAGCGGGCCTACACCTATCTCGCCGACCGGCCGCTTTGTGCGGGGAGTGTCGTCGTCGTGCCTCTTGGGGCGCGCAACGTGCTCGGTGTCGTCTGGCCCGAGAAGGAAGACGCCGGCGAAAAGAAGCCGGTCGCCCGCTCCCGGCTGAAGCCGGTCGGCGAGGTGCTGGGCGCGGCACCGCTGCCGGCGGCGCTTTTGAGGCTCATCGACTTCATCGCCGATTACACCCTTTCGCCGCCGGGCATGGTCCTGCGCATGGTCCTGCGCGTGCCGGCGGCGCTGGAGCCGGAAAAGCCGGTTCAGGCCTTTCGGGTCACCGGGACTGTGCCGGAACGGATGACGCCTGCCCGCGGGCGGGTGCTGGAACTTGCCGGCGACGGGCTCGCCTGGTCGAAGAGCGGCCTTGCCGGCCAGGCCGGCGTCTCGCCGGGCGTGGTCGACGGGCTCGTCAAGCAGGGCGTTCTGGAAGAAGTGTGGCTGCCGCGCCGGCCGGTGACGGGAGAGCCGAAACCGGACTTCCGGCCGCCCGGCCTTTCCGGCTCGCAGGCGGAGGCGGCCGAGACGCTTCGCCAGATGGTGCGGGACGACCGATTCGCCGTGGCGCTGGTGGAAGGGGTGACGGGGGCCGGCAAGACGGAGGTGTTCTTCGAGGCCGCCGCGCAGGCGATCTCCGCCGGGCGGCAGGTCCTCATCCTGATGCCGGAGATCGCGCTGACCGCCGCGGCTCTGGAGCGCTTTTCCTCCCGCTTCGGCGCGCCGCCGGCCGAGTGGCATTCCGACATGCCCCCGCGCCAGCGCGAAAGGGTCTGGCGGGGGGTGGCCGATGGCTCGGTGCGCGCCGTCATCGGGGCGCGCTCGGCGCTCTTCCTGCCCTTTCGCGAGCTCGGCCTCATCATCGCCGACGAAGAACATGACGGCGCCTACAAGCAGGAGGAGGGCGTCATCTACCACGCAAGGGACATGGCGGTCGCCTACGGCCATCTCGCCGGATTTCCGGTGGTGCTCTCCTCGGCGACGCCCTCGGTGGAAAGCCGCGTCAACGCCGAGCGCGGGCGCTATCGGCATATCCGCCTTGCCGAGCGCTTCGGCGGCGGCACGCCGCCGGCGATCGAAATCGTCGACCTCAAGGCCGCGCCCCCGGCGCGCGGCCAGTCACTGTCGCCGCCGCTCATTGATGCGGTCCGGCAGAACCTCGCCGAGGGCCATCAGAGTCTCCTCTTCCTCAACCGGCGCGGTTACGCGCCCCTGACGCTCTGTCGGACCTGCGGGCACCGCTTCACCTGTCCGAACTGCTCGACCTGGCTGGTGGAGCATCGCTTCCGCGGCGTGCTCGCCTGTCACCATTGCGGCCACGAGGAGAGGCGGCCGGAAGCCTGCCCGTCCTGCGGCGCCGAGGACAGCCTCGTCGCCTGCGGACCGGGCGTGGAGCGCCTGCAGGAGGAGGTGGAAGCGCATTTTCCCGATGCGCGCAGTCTCGTCCTTTCCAGCGACCTGTCTGGCGGGGTGGCGCGCCTCAGGCTGGAACTGGCGGCGGTGGAGCGGGGTGAGGCCGATATCGTCATCGGCACGCAGCTCGTTGCCAAGGGGCACAATTTTCCGAGCCTCACGCTCGTCGGGGTGATCGATTCCGATCTCGGCCTTGCCCAGGGCGATCCGCGCGCAGCCGAGCGGACCTTTCAACTCCTCACCCAGGTGGCGGGACGCGCCGGGCGCGCCGGCCAGGCGAGCCGCGCCTTCCTGCAGACCTGGCAGCCGCAGCATCCGGTCATCGCCGCGCTTGCCGCCGGCGATCCGGAGTCTTTCTACCGGGCGGAGATCGACAGCCGGAAGAGGGGCGGGCTGCCGCCGTTCTCGCGGCTTGCCGGCATCCTCGTCAGCGGCGAGGAAAGGGCGGCGGCGCAGGAATATGCCCGCGCTCTCGCCCGCGGGGCGCCGCGCCAGAAGGGGCTTGAGCTCCTCGGCCCGGCCGAGGCGCCGCTCGCGCTCATCCGCGGCCGCTACCGCTTCCGCCTTCTCCTGCGCGCGCCGACTTCGGCGATATTGCACGATTATCTGAGGGCCTGGCTCGCGGCCGGGCCGAAGCCGCGCGGCAGCATCCGCGTCTCGGTGGACGTCGATCCGCAGGCATTCCTTTAAGGCGCGCGTGACGGCTAGAAGGCGATCGCCGCCTGCGCCGTGACGCCGAAGACCTCGAGCGACCAGTCCTCGTCCTGGTCGCCCGCCCCGGCGACGACATCGCCGAAATGCGCGTCGCCTTCCGTTTGCATGTGCCAGTAACGGCCGCCGAGGCCGATCATGAAGCTTTCCGTGACGCGGAAGTTCACCATGCCCTCAAGCTGATAGCCCCAGCCCGCGCCGGTCTCCGGAATCGCGCCGCCGATATCGGGGCGCAGGTGATGCGTATCGGCGCCGTCAAGATAGACGTAGGGGAGAACGGCGCCTTCCGCGCTCACCATCCAGCGGTCGGCGACGACGGCATCGGCCTTGAGGCCGAGCCGGACCGAATGCCAGTCGTTCTCCTGCGAGATGACCAGTGTTGCAGGCGCGACCTGGCCGCTGGCGCATATGGAGGGATTGCCGGCCACCTGCGTGCAGCCATAGGCCTGCACCTTGTTGCGGACCCAGGAATAGCCGGCGAAGGCGCCGATTCGGAATTCTGGCTTTTCCCAGAGCCAGCCGCCGCCGTCGATGGTGGCGTAGGTGAGGCCGCCGTCGTCCTGGCTGGAGTCCGTGCTGGAATAGGGGTTGATGTACGGCGGGAAATCCTCGTCCTGCAGCGATCCGCGCAGCACCGCGCCGAGGCCGACATTCGCCTTGCTGAAGAAGCCTTCGTTGGTGACTTCGCCGAAGAGCTCGCCGACATGGCTGTCGAGGTTGTCATAGGTGAGACGCGAGACCAGCGGCGCGCCTGTGGAGGTGAAGAGATCCTTGCCCGTCTCTCCCATGGCGTACCAGTAGCGCGCTCCGAGCACCCAGCTAAAAGGCTGGTTGAGCGGCCCGATGTCCTCCGCCGCGTTCCAGTCCTGGGCGGAAGCCGTTCCGCCCGCGAGGATGACGAGCCCCGCCAAAAGCGCGCCCGCCGCCGTTTTCTGCATCCCCAGCATCGTTCTTCTCGCCCCTTCGAACCCAAACCGAAGCCCGGGCGAAAGGTAAAACCGGAAGTTAAAAAGTTCGGTTAACGGCGAGATAACGCCCGCGATCTCTGGGGTGGCGACGGCGCGCAGACGAGGCGGCGTCGACCGGAGCGTTCCCCCGGTTGCAAATCTCCGCCTTTTTCCGGTCGCAGCCCGTGTTGCACCCCCCAAGACCCTGTGCTAGAGGGGCCCCGGCTTGGCAGAGGGGGCTCCTTGGCGAGCCCCTCGCGGTCGTTTGAACCCACCTGCTTCCGGGCCGACAATCCGGAGCTCAATAGAGATAGGACAGGCGTGGCGGATTCCTCCTCCCCCGTATCCGGTGTGGCTGAACGCTATGCGACAGCTCTCTTCGAGCTGGCGGTCGAAGAATCGGCAACCGAAGAGGTGGAAGCCGAACTCGATCGCTTCGCCGAAATCCTGGCGGAAAGCGCCGATTTCCGGCGTCTCGTGGAAAGCCCCGTCATTTCCGCCGACGATCAGGCGCGCGCCATCGCAGCCATCGCCGACAAGGCGGGGATCACCGGACTTGCAGCCAATTTCGCCGGCGTTCTCGCCGGCAATCGCCGGCTCTTCACGCTGCCGGGCGTCATTCGCGCGTTCAAGCGGATGGCGGCCGAACAGCGCGGCGAGGTCACGGCCGAGGTGACCTCGGCCCATGCCCTCAGCGACGGGCAGAAGGACGCGCTCAAGGCGGCTCTGAAGGAGCGCCTCGGCAAGGACGCCTCGCTCGACCTCAAGGTCGATCCGGCGGTTCTCGGCGGGCTCGTCGTCAAGCTCGGCTCGCAGATGATCGACACGTCGCTGAGGACGAAGCTCAACATGATGAAATCACGTCTTAAAGAGGCCAGCTGATGGATATTCGGGCCGCGGAGATCTCCTCGATCCTGAAGGAGCAGATCAAGAATTTCGGCAAGGAAGCCGAGGTCACTGAGGTCGGCCAGGTCCTGTCGGTCGGTGACGGCATCGCCCGCGTATGGGGCCTCGACAAGGTCCAGGCCGGCGAGATGGTCGAGTTCGACGGCGGCGTGCGGGGCATGGCGCTGAACCTCGAAGAGGACAATGTCGGCGTCGTCATCTTCGGCTCCGACCGCGAGATCAAGGAAGGCAGCACGGTCAAGCGCACCGGCGCCATCGTGGAAGTGCCGGTCGGCAAGGGCCTGCTGGGCCGCGTCGTCGATGCCCTCGGCAACCCGATCGACGGCAAGGGCCCGATCGAGAGCGACGAGAAGCGCCGCGTCGACGTCAAGGCGCCGGGCATCATTCCGCGCAAGTCGGTGCACGAGCCGATGTCGACGGGCCTGAAGGCGATCGACGCGCTGATCCCGATCGGCCGCGGCCAGCGCGAGCTGATCATCGGCGACCGCCAGACCGGCAAGTCCGCGATCATCCTCGACACCATCCTCAACCAGAAGCCCGCCTGGGACCGCAAGGACGAGAACCGCATTCTCTATTGCATCTACGTCGCGGTCGGCCAGAAGCGCTCCACGGTTGCCCAGTTCGCCAAGACTCTCGAGGAGCACGGCGCGCTGGAATATTCCATCATCGTCGCGGCGACGGCTTCCGATCCGGCGCCGATGCAGTTCCTGGCACCGTTCTCCGGCTGCGCCATGGGCGAGTTCTTCCGCGACAACGGCATGCATGCGCTGATCTCGTACGACGATCTGTCCAAGCAGGCCGTGGCCTACCGCCAGATGTCGCTTCTCCTGCGTCGTCCGCCGGGACGCGAGGCCTATCCGGGCGACGTCTTCTACCTGCATTCGCGCCTCCTGGAGCGCGCGGCCAAGATGAACGACGATTACGGTGCGGGCTCGCTGACGGCCCTGCCGGTGATCGAGACGCAGGCGAACGACGTGTCGGCCTACATCCCGACCAACGTCATCTCCATTACCGATGGCCAGATCTTCCTGGAGACGGACCTCTTCTACCAGGGCGTCCGTCCGGCGGTGAATGTCGGCCTGTCGGTGTCGCGCGTCGGTTCGGCGGCGCAGATCAAGGCGATGAAGCAGGTGGCGGGCTCGATCAAGGGCGAGCTGGCGCAGTACCGCGAAATGGCGGCCTTCGCGCAGTTCGGCTCGGACCTCGACCGTGCCACGCAGCGTCTCCTCGATCGCGGCGCACGCCTGACGGAACTCCTGAAGCAGCCGCAGTTCTCGCCGCTGAAGACGGAAGAGCAGGTCGTCGTCATCTTCGCCGGCGTCAACGGCTATCTCGATAAGATCAAGGTATCCGAGGTGCGCGCCTTCGAGGATGCGATCCTGACCATGATGCGCAGCGAGAATCAGGAGGTTCTCGACCAGATCCGCACGGAGCAGCAGCTTACGGACGACATCCGCGAGAAGCTGACCTCGATCCTCGACAAGCTCGCGAAGAATTTCGCAGCGTAAGCCCGGGGAGTAGCGGCTCATGGCGAGCCTGAAAGACCTTCGCAACCGTATCGCCTCCGTCAAGGCGACGCAGAAGATCACCAAGGCCATGCAGATGGTGGCCGCGGCGAAGCTGCGTCGTGCGCAGGAGGCGGCGATCGCGGCCCGTCCCTATGCGGAACGCATGGACAAGGTCCTTGCCAATATCGCGGCCTCCGTGGCCGGCAAGGAAACGGCGCCCGAACTCCTCGCCGGCACCGGCAAGGACGACGTGCACATGCTCGTCGTCTTTACCGCCGAGCGCGGCCTTGCGGGCGCCTTCAACGCCTCGATCGTGCGCAAGGCGCGTCTCGACGCCCGCCGGCTAATCGGCGAGGGCAAGACCGTCAAGCTCTTCCTCGTCGGCAAGAAGGGCAACGACATGCTCCGGCGCGAGTTCGAGAAGGAGATCGGCGAGCGCATGGATTTCCGCGGCGTTCGCAATATCGCCTTCGAGCAGGCGCAGGGCGTGGCGGAAAAGCTGCTCACCCTCTTCGACGAGGGCGCCTTCGATGTTGCGACGATCTACTATGCGCGCTTCGAATCGGTGATCTCGCAGGTGCCAGTCGCCCAGCGCGTCATCCCGGTGGAGATCGCCGAGGAAGACGACGGCGAGCACGCGGCCTCGTATCACTACGAGTACGAGCCGAGCGAGGAAGAGATCCTGGCCGACCTCTTGCCGCGCAATCTCGCGGTCCAGGTCTTCCGGGCACTTCTGGAAAACGCGGCTTCCGAGCAGGGCGCTCGGATGAGCGCCATGGACAACGCCACACGCAATGCAGGCGACATGATCGACCGGCTGTCGCTCTCCTACAACCGCCAGCGGCAGGCGCAGATCACCACCGAGCTCATCGAGATCATCTCGGGCGCGGAATCGCTTTAAAGGCCCCGGCAAGGGCCTAAGTTAAATACCAGCCCCGGAACGCGGCCAGCCGCGCCGGGACAGGATGAGGATGAAGGCATGGCTGAGAAGAACATCGGACGCGTCGCACAGGTGATGGGCGCCGTCGTGGACGTGGAGTTCGACGGCGCGCTGCCGGGGATCCTGAACGCCCTCGAGGTGGACAACCACGGCAACCGGCTTGTCCTGGAAGTGGCGCAGCATCTCGGCGAGAGCACCGTGCGCGCGATCGCCATGGACCTCACGGAAGGTCTGGCACGCGGCCAGGAAGTCGTCGATACGGGGCGGGCCATCACGGTGCCGGTGGGCGACGAGACGCTCGGGCGCATCATGAATGTGATCGGCGAGCCGATCGACCAGGCCGGCGAGATCAAGACCGCCGAAACCCGCGGCATCCACCAGGATGCGCCGTCCTACATGGAACAGTCGACGGAATCGGAGATTCTGGTCACCGGCATCAAGGTCATCGACCTGCTCGCGCCTTATGCGAGGGGCGGCAAGATCGGCCTGTTCGGCGGCGCCGGCGTCGGCAAGACGGTGCTCATCCAGGAGCTGATCAACAACGTCGCCAAGGCCCATGGCGGCTATTCGGTCTTCGCCGGCGTCGGCGAGCGCACCCGCGAGGGCAACGATCTCTATCACGAGATGATCGAATCGGGCGTGAACAAGGACCCGCACAAGGACGGCTCGGCCGAGGGCTCCAAATGCGCTCTCGTCTACGGCCAGATGAACGAGCCTCCCGGAGCGCGCGCCCGCGTCGGCCTGACGGGCCTCACCGTCGCCGAGTATTTCCGCGACCAGGGCCAGGACGTGCTGTTCTTCGTCGACAACATCTTCCGCTTCACGCAGGCGGGTTCCGAGGTGTCGGCGCTTCTCGGCCGCATCCCCTCGGCGGTGGGCTATCAGCCGACGCTCGCCACCGATATGGGCGCCATGCAGGAGCGCATCACCACGACCACCAAGGGCTCGATCACCTCGGTGCAGGCCATCTACGTGCCCGCGGACGATCTGACCGACCCGGCGCCGGCGACCTCCTTCGCGCATCTGGATGCGACGACGGTGCTCAACCGCGCCATCTCCGAGAAGGGCATCTACCCGGCGGTCGATCCGCTGGATTCCACCTCGCGCATGCTCGACCCGCGTATCGTCGGCGAGGAGCATTACGAAGTTGCCCGTTCCGTCCAGGAGATGCTGCAGCGCTACAAGTCGCTTCAGGACATCATCGCCATTCTCGGCATGGATGAGCTTTCCGAAGAGGACAAGCTGACGGTGGCCCGCGCCCGCAAGATCGAGCGCTTCCTGTCGCAGCCCTTCTTCGTCGCCGAGGTGTTCACCAACACCCCAGGCAAGCTCGTCGACCTCGCCGACACCATCAAGGGCTTCAAGGGCCTCGTGGCCGGCGACTACGACGATCTGCCGGAAAGCGCCTTCTACATGGTCGGTACCATCGAAGAGGCGCAGGAGAAGGCGCAGAAGCTCGCCGAGGCGGCGTAACCCAGCGCCCAACCGGCGGAGGCATGAATGGCTGATCCTTTCCGTTTCGAGCTCGTCACACCGACGGCGCTCCTCGTTTCCGAGGAGGCCGATCAGGTCGTGGTGCCCGGCCAGGAAGGCCAGTTCACGGTCCTGAGGCAGCATGCGCCGTTCATGACGACGCTGAAGCCCGGAATGGTGGAAGTGACGAAATCCGGCGGCGAAACCGAGCGCTTCTACGTGCGCGGGGGTTTTGCCGACACGACGCCGGAGAGCCTGACGATCCTCGCCGATGAGGCGGTGCCCGAGACGGAGGTCAATGCCGACCTCATCGAGGCGCATCTGCGCGAGGCGGAGGAAGAGCTCGAGGCGGCCGGAGGAGATTTCCACCGCCACGCATCGGCGCAAAAGCGGATATCCGACCTGCACGACGTGCGGCGCTGGATCATCCCGGCCTGAGGGCCGCGATCCGGCGCCCTTTCGTCGCGGTGGCGGCAAGGCCGCACACCGCCTTTAATTGACTCGCTCGGCGCAGGCGCGTAGTGCTCCAAGAATCCGCCCTGCCGACGCTTGATTTGCATGGGGCCAGACGCCCCCAAATGGACCAGAAACAGCGATGGCATTGAAGATATCCGGCAAGAACGTCGATATCGGCGAAGCGCTTCGATCCCGGATCGAGGCGACCGTCGAAGGGGCGGTTACCAAATATTTCGACGGCGGCTATTCCGGCCACGTCACGGTGTGCAAGAACGCCCGGAACTTCCACACAGAATGCGCCGTTCATCTCGATACGGGCGTGGTGCTGGAAGCCGGCGCGACCAATCCGGACGCCAATGGCAGCTTCGACGAGGCGGCGGAACGCCTCGAAAAGCGCCTGCGCCGCTACAAGCGGCGGCTCAAGGACCACAAGCGGCATGTGAGCCCGAAGCAGGCGGCTGCGGAGGCCGCGGCCTTCGTGATCGCGCCGCCGCACGAGGAAGAGGAGATCGGCGACGAATACGCTCCGGCGATCGTCGCGGAGACCACTACGGAGATCAAGCGCATGACCGTCAGCTCCGCCGTCCTTGCCCTGGATATGACGGACGCGCCGGTCATCGTGTTCCGCAACCATTCCCATGGCGGGGTCAATGTCGTCTACCGGCGGCCCGACGGGCATTTCGGCTGGATTGACCCGGCTCTCAGCGATTCGTCCGAAGAGGCGAACGGCTAATCGTGACGGCCGGGCCAGACGCCCGACGCTCACCCAGCGCTTTATGGACCCATCATGGACCTTAGCGATCTCCTGAAGCCCAACGCCATCGTGCCGAACCTGAAGGCCGTGAGCAAGAAACAGGTCATTCAGGACCTGTGCGGCAAGGCGTCGAAGCTGACGGGGCTGTCGGAGCGCGAACTGTTCGACACGATCCTGCAGCGCGAACGCCTCGGCTCGACCGGGGTGGGGCAGGGGGTCGCGATTCCGCACGGCAAGCCGCGCTCCATCAACGAGATCACCGGCGTGTTCGCCCGGCTGTCGAAGCCGGTCGATTTCGAATCGCTCGACGAACAGCCGGTCGATCTCGTTTTTCTGCTGCTGGCTCCGGAAGGGGCGGGGGCCGATCACCTCAAGGCACTGGCCCGCATCGCCCGGGTGCTGCGCGATCAGCAGATCGCGGCAAAGCTGCGCGCCACCACGGATCCGGATGCGCTCTATGCGCTTCTCGTCGACCGCGGCTCTTCGCAGAGCGCCGCCTGAGCCAGGGGCTCAAGCCGCGCGTCTTACCTTTCGAAAAGTCCGTTTCTGCCGGCTGTCAGTGGACGCTGAGCGGCTCGAGATCGTTCTCGCGCGCATTGGCGAGAGCGGCAGCTCGTGAATCGGTGAGGAGGATGGGCGTGCCGTCCGCGGTCAGGAGGGCCCACAATTCCAGCCCGGGCGCGAGGGCGGGGGCGGACGGGAAAAGGCTCGGGACGTCGTCGGACTTCACCGGGCGGATATAGGCGATCTCCCCGCCTCCCAGCTGGGCAAGCGGGCCGGTGGAGGGGGGCTTCAGAGCCTCGCAATTGGCCATCTTTAACTCCTTTGACGTGCCGGGGCTGAGCCCGGCCGCATCCTTCCTACGAAGCGATGCTTGCGTGAACCCCGGCTCCTTGCGGCCTCCGGCGTCCTTGGAGATGCATATGGGATGCCAGACCAGGCGAGGCAAGCGCGCCCTTCGATGGTCGCCGCCGCGGGTCACGATCGTGTGACAGAAGCGGAATCGTCAAAGTTTCCACAATGTTAAGGATATTGGGGAGTCATTGGGGCGCGCCAATGGCGCGGGACTCGGATTGCCAGCGAAGCAAGTGCGACCCATCCGCAACACCCGGAATGGGTCGTCCCGTGTGCGGCTGTCCCGCTCCCGGGCTATCGGATAAGTTGCCTGTGCAACGCGCGAACATGTCTGGAGTAAAACGCATCGTGCAGGAGACGGGACGGGATGAGAAGCGCCCGCTGGGCGCGGCCGGCAGATCCTGCCCGCCGTGCTGGCGCAGCCGCGTCTCGCATCTTGCGATGGCCGCCTTTCTCCTCTGCCTGCCGATGAGCCAGCCGGCAGACGCCTTCTCCCTCTTCGGCTACCATTTGTGGGGCGAAAAGGAAGACGACCTTTCGGACCAGGTGATCGAGCCGCAGACCTACACGCTCGATCTGACGGTGAAGGGCGAGGACGGCGACGTCGAGGATTCCGTCAAGAGCGCCTCGGCGCTCTACCGCGACCGCGAAAAGCCGGCCTCCGGTACGGCGGGGCTGCTTGCCCGCGCCCGCGGCGACTATGCCCGCATCCTGACGGCGCTCTACAGCCAGGCGCGCTATGGCGGCGTCATCACGATTTCCGTGAACGGCCGGCCCCTCGATGCGCTCGGCGCGGGAGACACGCTTCCCGCAGACGTGCCCGTCGCGCTCACGGTCGATCCCGGTCCTGCCTACGTCTTCGGCGCGGTCCGCATCTCCAACCTGCCGGACTACAACACCCGCGAAACACGCCGCCTCGACACGCCGGAGGACCTCGGCCTCGTCAACGGTCAGCCCGCCCGCTCCGGCATCATCCTGAAGAGCGAGGGAAGCCTCATCTCGGCCTGGCGCGAGTTCGGCTATCCCAAGACCTCCGTCACGCGGGAAATCGTCGCCGATCACGCCAACCGCACCGTCGATGTCGATCTCAACGTCGATACCGGCCCCTATGCCTCCTTCGGCGCGGTGACGGTCGAAGGCACCAAGCGCATGGATGCGGGCTATGTCGGCTACATGACGGGCGTGCCCGTGGGCGAGGAGTACGATCCCGACGTTCTCAAGCGCGCCCGCGAGCGGCTCAGGCGGCTTGAGGTCTTTCGCTCAGTGACGGTCAGCGAGGCGGAGGCGGTCGGCGCTGACGGGCTCCTGCCGATCGGCGTCCACGTCGCCGAGCGCAAGCGCCGCCTGATCGGCGCGGAGGCGAAATACTCCACCATCGACGGAGCGGAGGTCGGCGCCTACTGGGTCCACCGCAACCTCTTCGGCCATGCCGAAAGACTGCGCATCGAAGGCAATGTCAGCGGCGTCAACTCCACCGAATACGAGGATTTCAGCTACCTCTTCGCCACCACCTTCACGCGGCCGGGCGTGTTCACGCCCGATACCGACCTGACGGCGCGCGTGGAGGCCAAGCGGGAGGAAGTGGACACCTACGAGGAAAAGAGCATTTCGGGGCGGATCGGGCTCACCCACCGCTTCACCGAGGACCTGAAGCTCTCAAGCGCCGTCTTGGTGGAGCGCTCGCGCATCGACGACGCGCTCGGCGTCAACCAGTATCTCCTCGCCGCCCTGCCGACCGATCTCGACTACGACAGCCGCGACAACAAGCTGGATGCGCATGAGGGCATCCACGCGCAGCTGGAGGCCGAGCCCTTCTACGAATTCTACGACAGCACGATCGCGTTGCGCGGCCGCGCGGACCTCGCCACCTATTACGCCTTCGATCGCGACGGCCGTTTCGTCATCGCGGCGCGGGCGGCGGTCGGCTCCGTCGCCGGGCCTTCGCTTTCGGCAATCCCGGCCAGCCGGCGCTTCCTTGCCGGCGGCGGCGGCTCGATCCGCGGCTATTCCTACCAGACGGTTGGCATCGATCTGCCGAACGGGAAAACGACGGGCGGCAAGTCGCTGATCGAAGGCTCGCTGGAACTGCGCGCGCGCGTCACCGATTCGATCGGGCTCGTACCCTTCGTCGATGTCGGCACGGTCGGTGCGAACGCGATCCCCGATTTCGGCGACGATATCAAGATCGGCGTCGGGCTCGGCCTTCGCTACTACACCTCGCTCGGGCCGATCCGGCTCGACGTCGCCATGCCGCTCGATCCGGGGCCGGACGATTCGGACTTCGCCTTCTATGTCGGCATAGGACAGGCCTTCTGATGCGCCGCAGGACAGCTCTTTTCGTCGTCCCACTCCTTGCGACCGGCGTTGCGGTCGTCGGGCTGGCGCATGCCCAGTCGAGCTCGAACGACGAGGATAGATCCTGGCTCCAGAACTTTCTGGAGAACCGGCTCTCCACTCCGAACCGGCAGATCTCCGTCGGCGCGATCAACGGCGTCCTCTCCTCCAATCCGTCCATCGCCTCGCTGACCATCTCCGACGAGGCGGGGCCGTGGCTGAGGGCGGAGAATCTCTCGCTCAACTGGACGCGCTCGGCGTTGCTGCGCGGGCGGCTCGACATCGACAGCATGCGCGCCGGCTCGCTGGAAGTGATGCGCCGGCCCAATCCGGGGCCGGATAGCGACAGCGCCAGCGGCGAGCCAATCAGCTTCTCCCTGCCGATCCAGGTGAAGATCGCCGAGATGGCGATCCCGAAAATCCATCTCGGCCAGCCGGTGATCGGCGAGGAAGCGGATCTGTCGCTCCAGGGCTCCTTCAGCTACGACGGAGACCAGACGCTCGCCGCGCTCAACATCCAGCGGCAGGATCGCCCGGGCGATATCTCCCTCGATTTCCGTCTCGTTCCGGACAACAACGAACTCAGGCTGGAAGCCCATCTCGACGAGCCGGCCGGGGGCCTCGTGGCGACCGCCCTCAACGTGCCGGGCGGTCCGCCGATCAACCTCACCATCGACGGTGACGGGCCGCTTGCCGATTTTGCCGCCGATATCGCGCTGAAGACGGGCGAGGAATCGCGCCTCGGCGGCAAGGCGACGGTGCGCCGTGAAGACGCCGCCTACCACATCGCGGCCAATCTGTCGGGCTCGCTCGCCGCCCTTGCCTCCGGCGACGGGGCAACGCTGCTATCGGGCGAAAGCGAGATCGCTCTCGATCTCCTGCGCCGCGACGATGGCTCCGTCTCGCTGCGCCAGGCCCGGATCGCCAGCGACCGGGTGAAGCTCTCGGCGCAGATGGAACTGGCGAGCGACCTCTTTCCCGAGCGCGGCGATATCGCGCTTTCCCTCAACGAGGGCGGGACGGGCGCCCTGCCGCTTCCCGGCTTCAACGCCGATGCTTCGATCGGCCTCTTCACACTGAACGCCTCCCTGGCAGAAAGCGACGGCGAAGGCCGTCAGGCCTGGCAGGTAGAGCTCGACGCCCAGGCGCTCGATCATGCGGAGATCGAGCTTCAGCGTCTCACCCTTTCCGGCTCCGGTAACGCGGCCAACCTCTCCGACGCCGCGGCGCGCTCGGCCACTTTTTCAATGACCGCGAATGCGCAGGGCGTGCGGCCTGCCAATCCGGACCTCGCGCAGGCGCTCGGGCCGGAGATCACCGCGAGCGCCAGCGGCAACTGGCAATCGGCCAGCCCCGTGCGCATCGAGGAGAGCCGGATCGTCGCCGGAGACGTCAACGCCAGCTATACGGGCGCGGCTTCGGCGCGCTCCCTGCTCGGCAAACTGACGGCTGAAATCGGCAATCTCGGGCGCTTCTCCGGACTTGCCGGCCGCGATCTCGCCGGCTCGCTCGATCTTTCGGCCGATGGCAGCGTGGACCTCAAGACCTACGGCTTCGACCTCACGGTCGATGCCAACGGCGCGGAACTGGAAAGCGGCACGGCACCCCTCGATGCCCTGCTCGTGGGGACGACCCGGGTCACCGGCGGCGTCGCCCGCGACGGCGAGGGCGGGCTCACCTTCCGCGACCTTGTGGTGAATTCGGACGCGCTCCAGGCCAGCGCCGACGGTTCCTATTCGCAAAGCGCCGTCGATCTCGCCGTCCGGGCGACCATCGACGACCTTTCGCGGGCCACAGATCGTGCCCGCGGCTCCGTCACCGCTCGTGCCGACCTTTCCGGCACACCGCAAGAGCCGAAGATCGAGGCCGTGGTGACGGGCGAGCGGCTGGTCCTGATGGAAAAGCAGCTGACGGGTGCGCAGGCGCGCTTTTCCGGCACGCTCGGCAGCGCCGTTTCCGGCAGCTTCTCGCTCGCCGGCAATCTCGGCGGCGTGCCGATCGAAGGCTCCGGCCGACTGGAGCCCGGCGAGGCAGGCGCGAAGCGACTTGAGGACCTTTCCCTCACCGCCGGCGCGGCCGAGCTTTCCGGCGCGCTCGCCATGCTCGCGAACGGGCTTTTCGAGGGCGAGCTTTCGCTCCAGGCCCCGAACATCGCGCAGATCGCACCGCTCTTCCTGACCGAGGCGCAGGGTGCCGTCGATCTCGATATCTCGCTCTCGAGCGAGAACAACCGCCAGGGGGCAAGCGTCAAGGGCACGATCGACGGGCTGCGCGTGGAGCAGGCGCGCATCGACAACGGCCGCATCGACCTTACCGGCGGCGACCTTTTCGGCACGCCCTCTCTCGACGGCACCTTCGCCTTCCGCGGGGTCGACGCCGCCGGCTTCGATATCCGCACGATCGACGGCAAGGCGCAGCGGAGCGGGGAAGCGACCGCCTTTACCGTCTCGGCCGACATGGCCGAGGGTGACGCCTCGCTGGCCGGCAATCTCGCGCCGGTGCAGGGCGGTTTCGCCGTCGGCCTCGACAGGCTCACCTTCTCGCACCAGGGGGTGCGCGCCGCCCTTGCTGAGCCGACCACCATCCAGGTGGTGAACGGCGGCGCCACCTTCGACAGGCTGCGCCTCGATGCGGGTGGCGGCAGCCTCGTGGTTGATGGCTCGGCCGGCGACCGGCTCGATCTCCAGATCGTTCTCGACAAGGTCAATGCGGCGGTGGCGAATGCCTTCGCGCCCGACCTTGCCCTGGCCGGCACCCTTTCCGGCAAGGTTTCCGTCTCAGGGACATCCGCCGCGCCCGAGCCGGTCTTCGACGTCACCTGGCGCGGGGCGAACGCCGCCCCGCTGCGGCAGGCAAATGCCGGACCTTTCGATATCGCCGCCAAGGGCAACTATGCGGACGGGAAGGTCGATCTCAATGCGACCATCACCGGCGGGCGCGGCGAGAGGGTCGAGGCGCGCGGCACCATTCCGGTCTCCGGCGGGGGCAACCTCGACGTCACCGCCAACATCGTCTCGCTGCCGGCCGCCGCCATCAACGCGGTGAAGCCCGATCTCGGGGCGCAGGGCTCCATCACCGGCAGCGCCAAGGCCTCCGGCAGCCTTGCGGCGCCGCGGGCGACTTTCGATCTTCGCTGGCAGGGCGCCTCGGTGCAGCAAACGCGGGATGCGGGCCTCGGCGCGCTGACCATCGCGGCCGCCGGCAGCTACGACAACGGTCTCGTGCAGCTGCAGCGCGGCTCGATCGGCAACGGCACGCTCGACCTTTCCATCACCGGCACGGCGCGCGTCACCGGCGGGCAGAGCCTCGACCTCAGGATCAACGGCACGGCGCCTCTTGCTCTTGCCAACGTGCAGCTCGCCGAACGCGGCACCGCGGTTTCCGGCACGGCCCGCATCGATCTAGCCGTGGGCGGCACGCCCTCCAATCCGCGCATCTCCGGCACCGTTTCCACCTCCGACGGGGCGGTGACCGATCCAGACAGCGGCATCGTCCTGCGCAACATGGCGCTGACGGCCCGCTTCGACGGTGATCAGGTGTCGATCCAGAACCTCAATGCGAACTTCGCACCTTCCGGCCGGCTCTCCGGCTCCGGGACGGTCGGGCTTTCCGGCGCCATGCCGATCAGCATCAAGCTCAACATCGTCGATGGGCGCTACGCCGACGGAACCCTTCTGACGGCTCGCTTCAACGCCGATCTCGACATCACCGGCAGCATTTCGGCCGGGCCGACCATCGGCGGCCAGGTGCGCATCAATCGCGTCGACGTCACCGTGCCGGAAACGCTACCGGGCGGGGCGCTGGCCCTCGACGTCGAACATATCCATGCGACCGCCGCCATCCTGCGGACGGTGCACATGGCGCGTCCGCGCTCGCGCCCCGACGACGGCTCGGGCGGCGGCGGCGTCAAGCTCGACCTCGTCATCGATGCGCCGGCACGCATCTTCGTGCGGGGCCGCGGACTCGACGCCGAGCTCGGCGGCAGGCTGCGGCTTTCCGGACCTGCCGACAACGTCGTCGCTTCGGGCGGCTTCCAGCTCATCCGTGGCCGGCTCGACGTGCTGACCCAGCGCATCACCATCGATAGCGGCGAGCTCAACTTCATCGGCGATCTCGACCCGTATCTCGACTTCACCGCCTCCACCGACAGCGGCGACATCACGGTCACCATCACCATCTCGGGCCGGGCGTCCGATCCGAGCGTCAGCTTCTCCTCCGTGCCGCAGCTGCCGCAGGACGAAGTGCTCGCGCAGCTTCTCTTCGGCCGCTCGATTGCCGACCTCTCTCCGCTACAGGTGGCGCGGCTGGCGGCTGCGGCGGCCGAGCTCGGCGGCGTTGGCGGCGGTGCGGGAATCTTCGATCGACTCAGGGCTGCGACCGGGCTCGACGACCTCGATGTCGTCACGGATTCGGAAGGCAATGCCGCCGTGCAGGCCGGCCGCTACATCAACGACAACATCTATCTCGGCGTGCAGAGCGGCACGGATGCCCAATCCTCCCGCGTTACCATCGACCTCGACATCATCAAGGGTGTGAAGGCGCGTGGCGAGCTCGGCGCGGAGGGCGATTCCGCCCTCGGCATCGCGGTCGAGCACGAATACTGAGAGACGGGCAACGCCGGGCCATTTCGCAGGCGCGAAGGGCTTTCATTCCCGGATCGTTTGAGAGTAATTAATTCTCTCTATGGCCCCGCAAAGGCGCGTTCCTTTCTTACAATCAGGGCCGGATCGGCCTTTCATGGAATGACATTCTATTCCGTGAGAAGCTGCCATGCGAAACGGCCCGTCCAGGCTCGATGTCTTTCCCGCCTTTCACAAGGTTGCCGGCCGGCGCGTGCTCGTGGTCGGTGGCGGCGAAGAGGCCGCGGCCAAGGTGCGCCTCGTCGGCGAGAGTTCGGCGGAGATCCTCGTGGTCGCCGAAGAGGTCGAAATCTCCCTGACCGAGGCGATCGCGGCGACGGGCGCCCGGCTGGCCGCGCGTGCTTTCGAGGCCGACGACCTTGAGGGCGCCGTCCTCGTCTTCGCCGCTACCGGCGAGGAGGAGCAGGACCGCGCCGTCGTCGAGGCTGCCCGCGCTCGCGGTGTGCCGGCAAATGCGGTTGATCGGCCGGATCTGTGTGACTTCTACACCCCCGCCCTCGTCAACCGGGCGCCGCTTGCGATCGCGATCACCACGACGGGCGCCGCTCCGATCATCGCCCGGCGCCTTCGCGCAAGGCTCGAAGCGATGCTGCCGGGCGACTATGGCAGCTTCATCGCGTTTGCCGACGGGCTTCGCGCCAGGGTGCGCGAGGCGCTCGGCAATGGCGAGGATCGCCGCAGATTCTGGGCGAGCTTCTTCGACAGCACCGCTGCCGCGCTGTTCTTTTCCGGCGACCGCCGGCGGGCCGCGGCCGAAGCCGAAAGGCTGATCGAGAAGGCGTCCCGTCCGGCCGAGGGCTTCGTCGCTCTCGTCGGTGCAGGCCCCGGGGCGGAGGACCTCCTGACGCTGCGCGCCCAGCGGCATCTGCAGGAGGCGGACATCGTCTTTTACGACGCGCTGGTGCCGCAGGCGGTCGTCTCGCAGGGCCGGCGCGATGCGGAGCGCGTCGCCGTCGGCAAGCGCAAGGGCTGCCATTCCAAGAGCCAGGACGAGATCAACCGCCTCCTCGTCGCTGCCGCGCGGGAAGGCAAGAAGGTGGTGCGGCTCAAGGCCGGCGATCCGATGGTCTTCGGCCGCGCCGGCGAGGAACTCGCCGCTCTGAGGGCCGCCGGCATTGCCCATGAGGTCGTGCCGGGCGTGACGGCCGGGCTGGCGGCGGCCGCCGACCTGCAGCTGCCGCTGACGTTGCGCGGTACCGCCTCGTCTCTCGTCTTCACCACGGGCCACGACATGAAGGGCGAGACGCTTCCCGACTGGGCGCGGCTCGCCGCTGGCGGGCTGACGCTGTCGGTCTATATGGGCCGCTCCGTCGCCGCCGGCGTTGCCGGGCGGCTTGTGGAAGCCGGGCTTGCCGCCGACACGCCCGTCGCGGTGGTGGAGAATGCAAGCCGCGCCGACAAGCGCATGTTCGTCGGCACGCTCGCCGACCTGCCCGCGCTCGAGCATCGCAGCGACATCACCGGCCCGACCCTCGTCGTCATCGGCGAGGCGGTGGCCGCCGCCTCCCTTGCCGAGGCCGAACCGCTTCACGTTTCCGAAAAGACCGTTTCCGAAAGGCTCGCCGCATGAGCGCCAAGCTGCAGTATCCGAAAGTTCTCGCCGCCAACCGCCTGTCCGACGGCGAGGTCGTCTGGCTCGGCCATGGCGGCGCCTGGGTCGAGGCGATCGAGGAGGCTCGTCTCTTTCAGCCGCAAGAGGCCGATGCCGCCATCGAGGCGGGAGCGAGGGCCGTCGCGGCCGGGCTCGTGGTGGATCCCGACCCGATCGACGTGACCACCGGGCCGGAGGGCGTCGTGCCCGTGCGGCTTCGCGAGCGCATCCGCGCCCTCGGCCCCACCATCCGTACCGATCTCGGCAAACAGGCGAGCCGCCTTCCGCGCGCCGCCTGAGCCGGCAGAACCCCGCAGGATATTTCATGTACCGCTACGACGAATTCGACCAGAGCTTCGTGGAAGCCCGCCTGGAGCAGTTCCGCGGCCAGGTGGCGCGCCGGCTGGCCGGCGAGCTCTCGGAGGACGAGTTCAAGCCGCTTCGGCTGATGAACGGCGTCTACCTGCAGCTCCACGCCTATATGCTGCGGGTCGCCATCCCCTACGGCACGCTCTCCGGCCGGCAGATGCGCATGCTCGCCCATGTGGCGCGCACATACGATCGCGGCTACGGACATTTCACCACGCGCCAGAACATCCAGTACAACTGGCCGCGCCTCGTCGACATTCCCGATCTTCTGGCCGACCTCGCCAAGGTTGAGATGCATGCCATCCAGACATCGGGCAATTGCATCCGCAACGTCACGGCCGACCATCTCGCCGGGGCGGCGGCGGACGAGGTCGCCGATCCGAGGCCCTATGCGGAGATCCTGCGCCAGTGGTCGTCGATCCACCCGGAATTTTCCTTCCTGCCGCGCAAGTTCAAGATCGCGGTGACCGGCTCCGCCCGCGACCGGGCGGCGATCCAGACCCACGATATCGGCCTGCAGGTGAAGCGCGACGAGAACGGCGTGCTCGGCTTTGCCGTCTGGATCGGTGGCGGCCAGGGCCGCACGCCGATGATCGCCAAGAAGGTGCGCGAGTTCCTGCCCGAGGAGGACCTCCTCTCCTACGTCACGGCGATCCTGAGGGTCTACAATCTCTCCGGAAGGCGGGACAACAAGTACAAGGCGCGCATCAAGATCCTCGTCCACGAGACGGGAACGGAAGAGCTGAAGGCCGAGATCGAACGCGAATTCGAGGCGCTCAAAGAGAGCGAGCTGAAGCTGCCCGACGAGGACATCCGCAAGATCGCCGGCTATTTCGCGCTGCCGGGCCTGGCGGAACGGCCGGCGCGTTCTGAGGGCTTCGACAGGGCGCGCGGCGAAAATCCGGTCTTCGCGGCCTGGGTGGAGCGGAACGTGGAAGCCCACAAGGTGCCCGGCCATGCCTCCGTCACCATTTCGCTGAAGCCGATCGGTGGCGTTCCGGGCGACGCTTCGGCCGAGCAGATGGATGCGATCGCGGAGATCGCCGAGAAATGGGGCCATGACGAGCTGCGCGTCAGCCACGAGCAGAACCTCATCCTGCCGCATGTGGCGCTCGACGATCTCGCGGCGGTCTATGCGGCTCTGGTGGAGATCGGGCTCGCCGACGGCAATGCCGGCCTCATCACCGATATCATCGCCTGCCCGGGGCTCGACTATTGCGCGCTCGCCAATGCGCGCTCGATTCCGATCGCCCAGGGGCTCTCCAATCGCTTCGGCGATCCGGAGCGGCAGCGGCAAATCGGCGAGTTGAAGATCAAGATTTCTGGTTGCATCAACGCCTGCGGCCACCACCATGTCGGCCATATCGGCATCCTCGGCGTGGAGAAGAAAGGCCAGGAGTTTTACCAGATCACCCTCGGTGGCTCGGGCGACGAAAACACCTCGATCGGCGAGATCATCGGCAGGGGGTTCTCCTCCGAGGAGGTGGTGGATGCCGTCGAGACGCTGGTCGACCGTTACCTCGATCTGCGACTGGATCGGGAGGAGAACTTCCTTTCGGCCTATCGCCGGCTGGGCCAGGAGCCTTTCAAGGAGGCGCTCTATGGCGCTTCCTGAGGGGACGGATCCGGAGGTGGCCGGCAGGGCGGCGGCGCTGGAGGCGCGCTTCGGCAGCGAAAGCCCGCAGAAAATCCTCGCGGCGGCGCTCGACCGGTACGGGCCGGACGAGATCGCGGCGGTGACGAGCTTCGGGGCGGAATCGGCCGTCTGGCTGCACATGCTCGCCGGGATCGACCCCAACGTGCCGATCCTCTTCATCGATACGGGCAAGCATTTCGCCGCGACGCACCGCTACCGCGAAACGCTGACGGAAGCGTTCGCGCTCACTGACGTGCGCCTCATCCGGCCCGATGCGGCGGCGCTTTCGGCCGAAGACGGGAACGGCATGCTGTTTTCGGCCGATCCGGACCATTGCTGCCGGTTGCGCAAGACCGAGCCGCTGAAGCGGGCTCTCTTGCCCTTCCCGGCCTGGATCAACGGCCGCAAGCGCCATCAGAGCGCGACGCGGGCGCATATTCCGGCCTTCGAAGCGGACGGCACGCGCCTCAAGATCAACCCGCTCGCCAATTGGGGGCGGGAGGAAATCGCCGCCTATGCGGCGCGCTTCGACCTGCCCCGCAATCCGCTGGTGAAAGAGGGCTATGCCTCGATCGGCTGCATGCCCTGCACCTCGCAGGTGAGACCGGGCGAGGACGAGCGCGCCGGGCGCTGGCGCGGGCGCGACAAGACCGAATGCGGCATCCATCTCGGCCTGTGAGGCCGGGCAACGCAATCACGGAAGAGACGAGATGAGCGAGAATACGCGCCTGTGGCGCCGCGCCGGCTTTGCCGCGGACGAATGGCGGATCGTGACGGCGGAGGAGGCTATCCCCGCCGAGGAGAAAGTGATCGTGCCCGCGGCCCGGCTCGAGGAAATCGCGGCGGAGGCCCGGCTCGCCCCGGTGGGGGCGCTGCTCGGCGCCGGCGAGGCGATCGACCTCCTCGTGCCGCATCTGGCCGGGCTGGAGCTGATCGCGCTCGATTTTCCCCGCTTTTCGGACGGGCGCTCCTTTTCCAAGGCGGAGATCCTGCGCAGGAGGCACGGCTTTGCCGGCGAGATCCGGGCGGTGGGCGACGTCATCCTCGACCAGATCCCGCTGATGCTGCGCTGCGGCTTCGATGCCTTTCTCATCGGCCACCAGCCGACGCTCGGCTCTCTCGCAAAGGGCGAGATGCCCTCGATCGACCTCTACTACCAGCCGGCGCAGGGCGAGGAAGCCCCGGTGGCGGGACGCTCCTGGGCGCGCCGGCCGGCCATCAAGAACGCCGAAAAGGCCTGACGGGACATCATGAAGATCAATGTGATTGACGAAGCCGGCGCGATGCACGCGCTGGAAGCGCTCCCCGGGTGGCGGGTGATGGAGATCATCCGCGACTGGGGGCTGCCGATCAAAGCCGAATGCGGCGGGGCCTGCGCCTGCGCCACCTGCCATGTCTACGTGGAGCCGGAATGGCAGGAGAAGATCCATCCTCCGCACGAGGAGGAGGTCGACCGGCTCGACGAAGCCTTCGCGGTGGAAGACAATTCCCGCCTGTCCTGCCAGATCCTGATGTCGGAGGAACTTGACGGCCTGACCGTGCGCCTCGCCCCGAATTTCGACTGATCCGGCCGATTTCGACTGATCGGACCGGGCTCCGCCGGAACGCCAGGCGGCGCAAAAAAGCGACGAGACGGGCGCTCGAAGCGCTTCAATCCGCAACGGAAACTGACTAGAGCGAATGGCTAGCGGCCGCGTTTGGCGGCCGGTCGGAGCCTTCATCACATGGCGATGAGCGTGCGCCAGCCGATCTGGCTGCGGACGGCGGTACGGGAACCGGGCGCGCGCGCCTTCGCCATCCTGTTCGCGATCGAATCGCTGTCGCGCGCCTCCATCACCAGCGTCATCCCGATAGAGGCCTACGACCTCCTCAAGGACGAACAGGCCGTCTCGCTTCTCTACACGCTCGTCGGCATCGCCTCGCTGGGTGCGACGCTGATGATCCCGGTCCTGGTGCAGAAGATCGCCCGCCGGCGTGTCTATACGCTCGGCGCGCTGTCGCTCATCGGTGCCTGCGCAGCCTTCGCGGCCTACACGATCGAGGGCCAGGCGGCCGGCATGTTCCTGCGCGTCTTCGGGGCGAGCTCGCTCGCCGTGACGCTCAACCTCTACATCATGGATTTCATCCGAAAGCAGGACGTGGTGCGATCGGAATCGCTGAGGATGGCGGCGGCGACGCTCTCCTGGTCGCTCGGTCCCGGCTTCGGCGTCTTCCTCTACACGCGCTACGGCGTCGCCGCCCCCTATCTGTGGTCGGCGGCCTGCGCGGCCGTGCTGCTTGCCACCTTCTGGTTCTTTCGCCTCTCCGACAACAAGGCGATCGTGCCGGGCCGGATCAAGCCGGCGAACCCCGTCGCCAATATCGGCTCGTTCATCCGCCAGCCGCGCCTGCGGCTCGCCTGGTTCATCGCCTTTACGCGCTCCTGCTACTGGAACACGCTCTACATCTATGCGCCGATCCTGATGGTGGCGACGGGCGAGGGAAAGCTCGCCGGCGGCCTCGTCGTCTCGGCCGCCAACATGCTCCTGTTCAGCGCGCTCGCCTGGGGCCGCCTCGGCGCCAGGCTCGGCGTGCGGCGCGTCGTTCCCCTCTGTTTCCTCGGCATCTTCGCGGCGGCGATGGCGGCCGGCCTTTTCGGGGTCGCAAGCCCCTGGTTCGCCGCCTTCTTTCTCCTGTCCGGCGCGCTCTTCGCCGTCGGGCTCGACGCTGTCGGCAATGCACCGTTCCTGCGCGCGGTGCATTCCTACGAGCGGGCGCAGATGACCTCCGTCTATCGCACGAATCTCGAACTCTCCGAGCTGCTGCCGCCCGCGGTCTACGCGGTCATCCTCGGCTTCTTCGGCCTCGATGCCGTGTTCATCGCGCTCGCCCTCTTCACGCTCCTCGCGGCCCTGGTTTCCTGGCGCTACCTGCCGGATTCCATGTAGAAGGCGGGCGCAAAAGGCGGAGGAAGGCATGGGCGGCAGCGTTCTTGCGATCGGCGAGTGCATGGTGGAGCTGTTGAAGGAGGCGGGCGGCGGCTGCGGCCTGCGTTATGGCGGCGACACCTTCAACACCGCCGTCTACCTCGCGCGCGAAGGGGTCGCGGCCGGCTATGCCACGGCGCTCGGCGAGGGTGATCCGTTCTCCGAAGCGATCCTCGATCTTGCCCGCGCCGAGGGCGTGGCGACCGACGCGGTCCTCACCGTCCCGGGCCGCCTGCCGGGCCTTTACGCCATCGACATCGATGCGGCGGGCGAGCGACGCTTCTTTTACTGGCGCCAGAACGCACCGGCGCGCCAGCTTTTCGAACTCGATGGCGCCGAAAGGGTGGTCGAGGCGATGGCCTCGGCCGAATGGGTCTATTTCTCCGGTATCACCCTCGGCATCTATTCCGATACCGGCCTTTCCTGCTTCCATGACGCACTGGAAGCGGCCCGGGCGGCCGGCACGAAGATCGCGTTCGACGGCAATTTCCGGCCCGCGCTCTGGGGTGGCGACATCGAGCGCGCGCGCGAAGTCTATCGCCGCTTTCTGCCGCTCGCTTCGCTGCTGCTTCCCTCCGGCGACGACGAGCGTCTCCTCTGGGGCCTCGGCGAGGGGGACGATGTCGCTGGCCGGCTCGCCGGATACGGGGCGGAAGAGGTCGTGATGAAGAATGGCGGCGGCGAGATCGTCCTGTGGGCCGATGGCTGCGCGAGGACGATCGATCTGCCTGAGCGCGTCGCGCCGGTCGACACGACAGCGGCGGGAGATAGCTTCAACGCCGCCTATCTTGCCGCCCGCATCGCCGGCCTCTCCCCTGAGGAGGCGGTCGCACGCGGCGATGCGCTCGCCCGGCACGTGATCATGCACCGCGGTGCCATCGTGCCCCGCCGCGAATGCGACACGGCCCCGTAGGGCATTCGTTCAGCCGACGGCCTGCAGCGTCGGGAACGTCTCCAGAAGCCAGTAGGAAAGGCTCGCCATGTCGCCGGTCAGAAACAGGATGCCGGTCAGGACGAGGAGGCCGCCCATCGCCTTTTCCACCGTGCCCATGTGGCGGCGGAAGCCGGAGGCCCATTTGAGGAACGGTCCGGCGAAGGCGGCGGCCAGCAGGAAGGGCAGGCCCATCCCCATCCCGTAGATGAAGAGGAGGAGCGCGCCCTCCGGCGCCGAGCCCTCGCGGCCGGCAAGCGCCAGGATGGTACCGAGGGCCGGGCCGACACAGGGAGTCCAGCCGAAGGCGAAGGCAAGGCCGATAAGATAGGCGCCGAGGAGGCCGGGAGGCTTGTCGCGCACCTGGAAGCGGGCCTCGCGGTAGAACAGGCCGATGCGGAAGACGCCGAGGAAGTGCAGGCCGAAGCCGATGATGACGATGCCCGCGGCGATGGCGAGCCAGTTCTTGTACTGGGCGAGAAGCTGGCCGATGCCGGAGGCCGTCATACCGAGAAGCACGAAGACGGTGGTGAAGCCGAGAACGAAGGCGAGGGCGGCGGCGAAGACCTTTTGCGTCAGCCCGGGCGGCACCTTGCCCTCGCCCGAAAGCTCTTCCAGCGAGACGCCGGCGATGAAGCAGAGCGAGGCCGGTACGATGGGCAGAACGCAGGGCGAAACGAAGGACAGCAGCCCACCGATGAAGGCGCCGATCCAGGTGATGTCGAGCACGGTCTCTCCTCTCCCGGCATCTGCGCGCCGCCCCCGACGCGCCCCCGGGTTATTGGTCCCTAGCCGAACGTTGAAGACGTTCTAAAGACGGACAAGATAGTGTATTTGTGGGCGTAACGCATTGACCTGCCGAGGTGCCGCTCTGTCGCATTTGGACGCGGCCAGCCCGATCACTGAGCCTGAGCGAGCGAAAAACACATGCCGCCTGCCACCCGGATTGCACAAGACGATGTCCTTGACGAGTCCGAACTGCCGCGCATGGCCGACAAGGCCAAGGCGGCAAGCGATTTCCTCAAGGCGCTCTCGCATGAGAGCCGGTTGATGATCCTCTGTCACCTCGCGGAGGGTGAAAAGTCCGTGACCGAGCTGGAGAACCTTCTGGCGCTGCGCCAGCCGACGGTCTCGCAGCAGCTGGCAAGGCTGAGGCTGGAAGGCCTCGTCGCCACCAGGCGGGACGGCAAGGCTATCTACTACAGCATCACTTCCGGCAAGGCGCGTCGCATCATCGAGGTCGTCTACGACATGTTCTGCGGCGCCGGTCTCGAGGGGGAAGAAGATGCGCTTCCTTCCGACAGGAGCCGGCGCAACTCTTCCACAACCGTCTGAAAGGCAGCCTCGCTGCGATGCTCCGGCTGGCGCGGCATCGGCGCGGCGTTTTCAGCCTCGCCGACGATCCTGCCCGGACGCGAGGAGAAGACCAGGACGCGGGCGGCGAGGAAAGCCGCCTCGTAGACCGAGTGCGTCACGAACAGCACCGTGAAGCCAAGCTCGGCCTGCAGCGCCGAAAGCTCCTCGCCGAGGCGGAAGCGCGTCATCTCGTCGAGCGCGGCGAAGGGCTCGTCGAGAAGCAGGAGATCGGGCCGGGTGACGAGGGCGCGCGCCAGCGAGGCGCGCATCGCCATGCCGCCGGAAAGACGGGAGGGCAGCGTCTTGGCAAAATCGGCAAGCCCGACCCTTTCCAGCGCCTCGGCGACGGAACGGTCCGCCTCGCGCCGCGGCACATGGCGGAGCGTCAGCGGCAGGCGGATATTCTCGGCAAGGCTTGCCCAGGGCATCAGGGTCGGCGTCTGGAAGACATAGCCGATTTCCGGCGCCCCGCCCGAGGCCGCGTGGTCGACGCTCAGCCGGCCCGCCGTCGGGGCTTCCAGGCCCGCCACGAGGCGCAGGAGCGTCGTCTTCCCGCAACCCGACGGGCCGAGCAGGGCGACGAATTCTCCGGGCTCCACGCGAAGCGAGATATCGCGCAGCGTCTCCAGCCCGTCCGGGAACACCTTGCCGAGGCTCTCGGCCGCGATCGCCGCGCCGCTTGCCTTCATTGCCCTTTCACCACAGGTGTCCATCCTATGCCGAGCCCGCATCACCGCGTCGCCGGAATCGAGCCTGCCATGAGCGCTGTCCATTCACTCATCCTTTCTTCCCAAGGCATTTCTTCATGACCTATCGCGTCATACCGGTCGAGCCCTTCGACTACGTCGTCTTCGGAGGCACGGGCGATCTCGCCCGCCGCAAGCTGCTTCCGGCCCTCTATCACCGCATGCTCGACGGGCAGATCCCGGAAGAGAGCCGCATCGTCGCCGTCTCGCGCCGCAAGATGACCGACGACGAGTATCGGGCGATGACCGAGGAGGCTCTGAGGGAGTTCGTCCAGCCGGATGCGGGCTCTGCCGAGGTCATGCAGAAATTTCTGCAGATGCTCTCCTACCGCTCGCTCGATGCGAAAGCCGACGAGGGGTGGGACGAGCTCTGCAACGAGCTCGGGGACAGCAACGAGCGCGTCCGCGCTTTCTACCTCGCCGTGGGCCCAGACCTCTTCGACGATATCTGCCGGCGGCTCGGCCGCCATTGTCTCGTCACGGAGAATTCCCGCGTCGTCATCGAAAAGCCGGTGGGGCGCGACCTCGCCTCGGCCAGGGAAGTGAACGATGCGGTGGCGACGGCCTTCTCGGAAAGCCAGATCTTCCGCATCGACCACTATCTCGGCAAGGAGACCGTGCAGAACCTGATGGCGCTGCGCTTCGCCAACACGCTGTTCGAGCCGCTCTGGAATTCCGCCCATATCGACCATGTGCAGATCACCGTGGCGGAGACGCTCGGCGTCGGGTCGCGCGGCGAGTATTACGACACGTCCGGCGCCCTTCGCGACATGATGCAGAACCACCTCACGCAGCTTCTGTGCCTCGTCGCCATGGAGCCGCCCGACGTCTTCGACGCCAATTCGGTGCGCGACGAGAAGCTGAAGGTCATCCGGGCGCTGAAGCCGATCGACGAGGACAATTACGAGCGGCTGACGGTGCGCGGGCAATACCGCGCCGGCGCCTCCGACGGCGGCGCGGTGCCGGGCTATGTGGAGGAGCTTGCCTCCGGTAAGAGCCGCACGGAGACCTTCGTCGCCCTCAAGGCGGAAGTGGCCAACTGGCGCTGGGCCGGGGTGCCCTTCTATCTGAGGACCGGCAAGCGCCTTGCCGAGCGCGTCTCGGAGATCGTCATCACCTTCCGCGCCATCCCGCATTCGATCTTCCCGCGCGATTCCGGCGTCATCTCGCAGAACCGGCTCGTCCTGCGCCTGCAGCCGGATGAGGGCGTGAAGCAGTGGATCATGATCAAGGATCCGGGGCCCGGCGGCATGCGCCTCAACTATGTGCCGCTCGACATGAGCTTTGCCGAATCCTTCGAGGAGCGCTATCCCGACGCCTACGAGCGGCTGCTGCTCGACGTCATTCGCGGCAACCAGACCCTGTTCATGCGCCGCGACGAGGTCGAGGCGGCCTGGGCATGGATCGATCCGATCCGCGAGGCCTGGGACAAGGACGGCTCGGCGCCGGCGGCCTATACGGCCGGGACCTGGGGACCCTCCGCCGCGATCGCGCTGATCGAGCGGGACGGGCGCACCTGGCACGAGGACACGATTCGATGACCATCCATCGGCACGATCATTCCGGCCGCGAAGCCGTTGCCGAGGCTCTTGCGGACCGCGTCGCCGAAGAGCTTTCGGGAGCCATCGACGATGATGGGCAGGCCTCGCTTGCCGTTTCCGGCGGCTCCACCCCGAAGCTCTTCTTCGAAAAGCTTGCCCTGCGCGATCTCGACTGGGAGCATGTCACCATAACGCTCGTCGACGAGCGTTGGGTGCCGGCCGATCACGAGCGCTCCAATGCGCGGCTCGCCCGCGAGCATCTTTTGCGCGCCAAGGCGGCGGCAGCGCGTTTCGTGCCGCTCTATACGGGCGCGCCGACGCCCGAGGACGGGGTGGGCGCGGCCATCCTGCATGTGGAGACCGTGCTTCTTCCCTTCGCCAGCGTCGTCCTCGGCATGGGCGGCGACGGGCACACGGCTTCCTGGTTTCCCGGCGGCGACAACCTTTCGGCCGCCATCGACCCCGTCACCGACATGCCGCTCCTGCCGATGCGGGCCGAGGCGGCCGGCGAGCCGCGCATCACCTTCACGCTGACCCCGCTCCTGAAGACCCGTTCGCTGATCCTGCATGTGGAGGGAGAGGACAAGCTCACCGTTCTGGAGGCCGCTCTCGGCGAGGGGCCGGTCGAAGAAATGCCGATCCGCGCTATCCTGCGGCAGAGCGAAGTCCCCCTCGACATCTATACCGCCCCTTGAGGGCAGGAGGCCTGATGTCCGTCCGATCCGAAATCGCCGCCGTGACCGCCGCCATCGCCGAGCGCTCGAAGGCCGGCCGCGAGGCCTATCTCGCGCGCATCGCCACCGCGTGCGACGCTGGCCCGCGCCGGGGCACGCTGTCCTGCGGAAACCTTGCCCATGGCTTTGCCGCCTGCGGCGGGGCCGACAAGGCCGCGCTTGCCGGCGATACGGTGCCCAATCTCGGCATCGTCACCGCCTATAACGACATGCTCTCCGCCCACCAGCCCTACGAGCGCTTCCCCGACGTGATCCGCAAGGCGGCGCAGGAGGCGGGCGGCGTCGCCCAGGTCGCGGGCGGCGTGCCGGCGATGTGCGACGGCGTCACCCAGGGCCAGCCGGGCATGGACCTGTCGCTCTTCTCGCGCGAGGTCATCGCCATGTCGGCGGGCGTGGCGCTGTCGCACAACATGTTCGACGCGGCGGTCTTCCTCGGCATCTGCGACAAGATCGTGCCGGGCCTGATGATCGGCGCGCTCGCCTTCGGCCATCTGCCGGCCGTCTTCATCCCGGCCGGGCCGATGCCCTCGGGCCTGCCCAACGACGAGAAGGCGCGCATCCGCCAGCTCTATGCGGAGGGCAAGATCGACCGGGCGGGGCTTCTGGAGGCGGAATCCAAATCCTATCACGGGCCGGGCACCTGCACCTTCTACGGCACGGCCAATTCCAACCAGATGCTGATGGAGATCATGGGCCTGCACCTGCCGGGCGCCTCCTTCGTCAACCCGAACACGCCGCTGCGAGACGCGCTGACACGAGCGGCGGCCAAACGGGCGCTCGCCATCACCGCGCTCGGCAACGAATACACGCCCGTCGGCGAGGTCATCGACGAAAAGGCGATCGTCAACGGCATCGTCGGCCTGCATGCCACCGGCGGCTCGACCAACCACACGCTCCACATCGTCGCGATCGCGCGGGCGGCGGGCATCCATGTCACCTGGGACGATTTCGCCCGGCTCTCGGAGGTCGTGCCGCTGATCGCCCGCGTCTATCCGAACGGGCTTTCGGACGTGAACCATTTCCACGCCGCGGGCGGCATGGGCTTTCTGATCGGCTCGCTGCTCGACAACGGTCTCTTGCACGAGGATGTGCGCACCGTCGCCGGCGGGGGGCTTCAGAGCTACAGGCGCGAAGCGGTGCTGGGGGCGCAGGGCGAGGCGGACTGGCGCGAGGCGCCGGAGAAAAGCCTCGACGAGAACGTGCTGCGCCCCGCCTCCAATCCCTTTCAGGCGAGCGGCGGGCTGAAGCTTCTCACCGGCAATCTCGGCCGCGCCGTCATCAAGATCTCGGCGGTGAAGCCGGAGCGGCATGTGGTGGAGGCGCCGGCGATCGTCTTTTCCACGCAGGAAGAGCTTCTGGCCGCCTTCAAGGCCGGCGAGCTCGAACGCGACTTCGTCGCCGTCGTCCGCTTCCAGGGCCCGCGCGCCAACGGCATGCCGGAGCTCCACAAGCTCACCCCGCAGCTCGGCGTTCTACAGGATCGCGGCTTTGCCGTGGCGCTGGTCACGGACGGGCGCATGTCCGGCGCCTCCGGCAAGGTGCCGGCGGCGATCCACGTGACGCCGGAGGCCGTCTCCGGCGGCCCGATCGCCAGGGTCCGCACGGGCGACATCCTGCGCGTCGATGCCAAGGCCGGCACGCTCGCCGCGCTCGTCGACGAGGCGGAATGGGCGGCGCGCGAGCCGGTCAAGGGCGACCTCTCCGCCAACCAGTTCGGCATGGGCCGCGAGCTCTTTTCGGCCTTCCGCGCCATGGCCGGCCCCGCCGAGGAGGGCGCCGGCGTCACCGTCCTGAGCGCGCCGGCCGAGGCGGCGTAAGGGCGCATCGGCGGCGCGCGATATCGACCTATCTCGACAAGAACGAAAATCCCCGACCGAGAGAGAAATGGACAAGACCGAAGAACTGGAAGTCATTCTGGACGGGTCGCCCGTCCTGCCCGTCATCGTGCTCGATGACGCCGAGGCGGCGGTGCCGCTCGCCCGCGCACTCCATGCCGGCGGCATCAAGGCCATCGAGGTGACGCTGAGGACGGAGGCCGCCTTCGAGGCGGTGCGGCGGATCGCCGAGGAGGTCGAGGAGGTCGCGGTCGGCGTCGGCACGGTGCTCGCGCCCGACCACCTCACCCGGGCGGAGCGTGCCGGCGCCCGCTTCTGGGTTTCGCCGGGCATGAGCCCGCTCCTCAAGGAAGCGGCGAAATACTGCGTGCTGCCGGGGCTTCCGGGCGCTTCCTCCGCTTCCGAGGCGATGTCGCTGGTGGAGGCCGGCTACCATCTGCAAAAGTTCTTCCCGGCCGAGGCCGCGGGGGGTGTCGCCTATCTGAAGGCGCTTGGCGCGCCGCTGCCGGAGATCCGCTTCTGCCCGACGGGCGGCGTCTCGCCGGCCAATGCGGGGGCCTATCTCTCGCTTGCCAACGTCTTCACGGTCGGGGGCTCCTGGCTTGCCCCGCAAGATGCGATCGCCGCAGGCGACTGGGCGAGGATCGAAACCCTGGCGCGCGAGGCCAGCGCGCTCGGAAAGGCGGCCTGAAACCATGAAAGCAGCCGCCAAGACCGCGCTCGAAGCCCTCAAGGCCCATCACGAGGGGCTGAAGGACACGCATCTTTCCGACCTCTTCGCCGAGGATCCGGAGCGCTTTTCCCGTTTCTCCGTCTCCCTCGATGACGTCACGCTCGACTATTCGAAGAACCTTCTTACCGCCGAGACGGTGGAGCTCCTCACCCAGCTCGCCCGCGCCGCGGATGTCGAAGGGCTTCGCCAGAGCATGTTCTCCGGCGAGGCGATCAACATCACCGAAAAGCGCGCCGTGCTGCATACGGCGCTCCGCGCGCCCGAAAATGCGGGGATCGAGGTCGGCGGCGTCGACGTGACGCTCGGCGTGCACGACGTGCTGGAGCGGGTCGGCGCTTTCGCCGAGGGCGTGCGCTCCGGCAAGCTCGCCGGTTCCGGCGGCAAGGCTTTCACCGACGTCGTCAATATCGGCATCGGCGGCTCCGATCTCGGGCCGGCCATGGCGGTGGCGGCGCTGGCGCCCTATCGCGACGGCGGGCCGAGAGTGCATTTCGTCTCCAATGTCGACGGGGCGCACATCCACGACACGCTCCGGGAGCTCGATCCGGAACGGACGCTCTTCCTCATCGCCTCCAAGACCTTCACGACGCTGGAGACGATGACCAACGCCGCCTCGGCGCGCAAATGGCTGGTCGACCAGCTCGGCGAGGAGGCGGTGCCGGCGCATTTCGCCGCGCTCTCCACGAACCTCAAGAAGGTCGCGGAATTCGGCATAGACGAGGAGCGCGTCTTCGGCTTCTGGGACTGGGTCGGCGGGCGCTATTCCGTCTGGTCGGCGATCGGCCTGCCGCTCGCCATCTCCGTCGGCTTTGCCAACTTCAAGCGCTTCCTCGCCGGGGCGCGGAAGATGGACGAGCATTTCCGCTCCGCCCCGCTCGGCCAGAACCTTCCCGTCCTGATGGGCCTCATCGGCATCTGGCACCGCAATGTCTGCGGCTACGCCACGCAGGCCGTCATCGCCTACGACCAGCGGCTCAACCGCTTTGCCGCGCATCTGCAGCAGCTCGACATGGAATCGAACGGCAAGCGGGTGACGCGGGGAGGCAGGGCGGTCGACTACGAGACCGGACCGGTCGTCTGGGGCGAGCCCGGCACCAACGGCCAGCACGCCTTCTTCCAACTGATCCACCAGGGCACGGAGATCATCCCGGTCGATTTCCTCGCCGCCGCCGTGCCGGCCGAGGAGATGGGCGACCATCACGCCAAGCTTCTGGCCAATTGCCTCGCCCAGTCGCAGGCGCTCGCCTTCGGCAAGAGCGAGGCGGAGGTGCGCGCGGAGCTGAAGGAAAAGGGCATGGGCGAGGGCGAGATCAACCGGCTCGCGCCGCACAAGGTGTTTCCCGGCGACCGGCCTTCGAACACGCTCCTCTACCGGCGGCTCGATCCGGAAACGCTCGGGCTGCTGATTGCCCTCTACGAGCACCGCGTCTTCGTCATGGGGGCGATCTGGGACGTCAATTCCTTCGACCAGTGGGGCGTCGAGCTCGGCAAGGAACTCGCCGGCAAATTGCTCCCGGTCATCCGCGACGGCGAGGCGGGCGATGGCCTCGACGGCTCGACCGCCGGCCTCGTGGAACGCTACCGGCAGCTGGCCCGGTAGGCGGCGAGCCAGGAAAGGCCGGCCTCGACCTTGCCGCGCGGCCGGTACTCCGCGCCGATATAGCCCTTATAGCCGGCGGCCTCGATCGCCGGCAGCAGCCGCTCGTAGGAAAGCTCGCCCTCGTCCGGCTCGGCGCGTGAAGGCACGGCCGCGACCTGGATATGGCCGATCTTCGGCATCAGGCGTTCGATCCGCCGGGTGACGTCGCCTTCCATGATCTGGGCGTGGTAGCAGTCGAACTGCATCTTCAGATGCTCGGACGCCACCATGTCGAGGAAACGCTCGGCGATGGCGCTGGTGGAGAGGAAATAGCCCGGCACGTCGCGCGTGTTGATCGGCTCGATCACGGCCGTCAGGCCCTTCTCGCCGCATCGCCCGGCGGCGTAGGCGAGAAGCCGCGCAAAGGCCTCACGGCAGCGCCGCACCGGCATTTCGTGGCTCGGCACGCCGGCCATCACATGCACGGCCCGCCCGCCGAGATCGGCGGCCCATTCCACCGCCTCGTCGATCGCCGCGCGCGCCTCCGCTCCGCGCCCGGGCAGGGCCGAGAGGCCGAATTCGCCCGCGCGGCCCGGGCGCGTGTTGATGCCCAGCAGCGGCAGCCCGGTTTCGGCAAGAGCCGCCTTCAGCGCCTCGCGGCTCTCCTCGTAGGGAAAATGCAGCTCGACCGCGTCGAAGCCGGCTTCCTTGGCCGCACGGATGCGTTCCGGCAGCGGCAATTCCGCCCACAAGAGACCGAGATTGGCAGAGAATTTCAGCATGGCGTGGCTCCCGGACGGCAGGAGAGCAGAGCCAGCAGGGTGAGACAAGGCGCGCTCTGCCGGGGCGCCGGCTGCGATTGACGCGGGCGAGCCCGCTCTCTACAGCCGGGGGTTAGGGATGGTCGCCCCGCCAAGGGGCTGAAAGCGATCCCGGTGCGGCTGACCCCATCCGGGAGCCAAGGCCGGGGCCGTCCGAGCGACCTGCAGCGTTCCGCTGGCGGGCGGGCTTCCCTTATGTGTCAAAGCGAGGCCCCACCCATGTCCCTTTCCGCGCCGCCACACGAAAATTCCGGCAAAGAGAAGATCGGGCTGATGATCTGCGGTCACGGCAGCCGCAACCGCGCCGCCGTCGCCGAATTCGCCCGCCTTGCCGAGGCGGCGCGCAAGCTCTTCCCCGAATGGCCGGTCGAATACGGCTATCTGGAATTCGCCGAGCCGGTCATCCGCACAGGCCTCGACAAGCTGATCGAAGCCGGCTGCAACCGGATCCTCGCCGTGCCCGGCATGCTGTTTGCGGCGGGCCATGCCAAGAACGACATTCCCTCCGTCCTCAACACCTATCAGGCTGAGCGGGGCGTTCCGATCGATTACGGCCGCGATCTCGGCGTCGATCCGCGCATGATCAAGGCGGCCTCGGCGCGCATCTCCGAGGCGCTCGCCGCAGCGCCGTCCGACGTGCCGCTGCACGAGACGCTTCTCGTCGTCGTCGGGCGCGGCGCCTCCGATCCCGATGCCAATTCCAACGTCTCCAAGATCACCCGGATGCTGTGGGAAGGCTTCGGCTTCGGCTGGGCCGAAACGGCCTATTCCGGCGTCACCTTTCCGCTGGTGGAGCCCGGCCTCGAACACGCGGCAAGGCTCGGCTACAAGCGCATCGTCGTCTTCCCCTATTTCCTCTTCACCGGGGTTCTCGTCAGCCGCATCTACATGGGGATGGACGCCGTGGCCGAGCGCCATCCCGAGATAGAATTCATCAAGGCGAGCTATCTCAACGACCATCCGCAGGTGATCGCGACGCTGGCCGACCGGGCCAACGAGATCCTCAACGGCGCCAATTTGATGAACTGCCAGATGTGCAAGTACCGGGAGCAGATCCTGGGCTTCGAGGCGGAGATCGGACTGCCGCAGGAAAGCCACCACCATCACGTGGAGGGCGTCGGGTCGGGCTGCGATCTGTGCAACGCGGACGGCAGCTGCAACGGACGCTGCCAGGACGCGGCGCATACCCATGCCGGCGGCGAGCACCACCACGGTCACGACCATCATCACGACGACCATGGCCACGCGCATCATCACGATCATGATCACGGGCACAGCCATTCGCATGGCCATGACCACAAGCATGACGCCGGGCATGACCACGGGCACCACGGCGGGCATGATCATCACCACCATCCCTATCCGCATGCGGACCATCCGCTCGGACCACGCTCGATGAAGCGGCATTGAGGCGGCGATGGAATATCTGCGCGACGGCGCCGAGATCACCCGGCGCTCCTTCGCCATCATCGAGGCGGAGTGCGATCTTGCGGCGGTGCCGGCCGATCTGAAGGCGCTCGCCAAGCGCGTCGTGCATTCGGGCGGCATGCCGGATCTCGTGGGCGACCTTGCCTGGTCGGAGGGGGCGGGAGCGAAGGCCCGCACGGCCCTTGCCGCCGGCGCGCCCATCCTCTGCGACGTCGCCATGGTGGCGGCGGGTATTGCGAGAAAGCACCTTGCCGCCGGCAACGAGATCGAGGTGGCGGTCAGTCAGCCGGATGTCGCCGTTCTCGCCAAGCGCCTCGGCACGACCCGCTCGGCCGCCGGCTTCTCGGCGCTGAAAGAAAAGCTCGGCGGCGCGATCGCCGTCATCGGCAACGCGCCGACGGCGCTCTTCCATCTCCTGGAGCTTGCCGAGGATCCGGCGCTGCGCCCGGCGCTCGTCCTCGGCTTTCCGGTCGGATTTGTCGGCGCGGCGGAATCGAAGGCGGCGCTGATCGCCAACTCCTTTGCCATTCCCTTCGTCGCCCTGCGCGGCCGGCGAGGGGGCAGCGCCATGGCGGCCGCCGCCCTCAACGCGCTCCTCATCGGCGAGGAAGCGGCATGAGGCTCTGGCTTTCGGTGATCGGTCTCGGCGAGGACGGCCTTTCCGGCCTTTCGCCGGCGGCGCGCGCGCTCGTCGAAGCCGCGGAGGTTCTGGTCGGCGGCGAGCGGCATCTGGCGATGCTGCCGGAAGATGGTCGCGAGCGGATTGTCTGGCCGAGCCCGCTCTCGGAACTTGTGAGTCGCCTGACTGACTATCGTGGGCGGGAGGTCGCGATCCTCGCCACGGGGGATCCGATGCTCTTCGGCATCGGCACGACGCTGGCGCGCTCCTTCGCCCCGGAGGAGATGACGATCATTCCGGGCCTTTCCGCCTTCTCGCTCGCCGCCTCGCGGCTTGCCTGGCCGCTCGACAGGGCGGAGATGGTGACGCTGCATGGCCGCCCGCTCGAAAAGCTGGCCCTCGCCCTTTATCCGGACGCCAGGATCCTCGTCCTCTCGCATGACGCGTCGACGCCGGCGGCGGTCGCCGCCTTCCTCAGCGAGCGCGGCTTCGGCGAGAGCCGCATCACCGCGCTCTCGCATATGGGCGGGGAGAAGGAAGCGCGGCTGGAGGGTTCCGCCGAGGCCTGGAGTGGTGAGGTCGCCGATTTCAACACGCTGGCCATCGAATGCGTCGCCGGGCCGGGTGCCGCCTGGCTGCCGCGCACGGCCGGCCTGCCGGACGAGGCCTTCGAGCACGACGGCAAGATGACGAAGCGGGAATGCCGGGCGCTGGCGATCGCCAGGCTCGAGCCGCATCCGGGTGCGCTCCTGTGGGATATCGGCGCCGGGGCCGGCTCCGTGGCCATCGAGTTCATGCGCGCCGCGCCGCATGCGCGGGCGATTGCGCTCGAACCCCGGCCCGAAAGACGGGCGATGGCGGCGCGCAATGCGGAAAATCTCGGCGTGCCGGAGCTCGACCTTCGCCATGGCGAGGCGCCGGCGGGCCTGGCGGGCCTGCCGGAGCCGGACGCGGTCTTCGTCGGTGGCGGTGTCACGCCTCAAACGCTGGAGGCCGCCGCCGCCGCGCTGAAACCCGGCGGGCGGCTCGTTGCCCATGCGGTGACGCTGGAAAGCGAGGAGGTGCTCCTCGCCGCTTCGGCGGCCCATGGCGGGGAGCTGACCCGCCTTGCCGTCGCCCGGGCGGAGAAGATCGGCGCCTATCGCGGCTGGCGCCCGGCGATGCCCGTGACGCAATGGGTTTGGAAAAAGGGCGGGTCTGGAAGAAGGGCGAATAGGCCATGACGGGAACGCTTTACGGCATCGGCGTCGGACCGGGCGATCCGGAGCTCGTCACGCTGAAGGCGGCGCGGCTCATCGCGGCGGCCCCGGTCGTCGCCTATCCGGCGCCGGATTCGGGTGAGAGCTTCGCCCGGCGTATCGCCGCCGCGCATATCGCCTCCGGCACGAGGGAGATCGCCATCCGCATCGCCATGCGGCCGGGCGCGGTGCCGGCCGAACCCTATGACCGGGCGGCCGAGGCGATCGGGGCGCATCTGGAGGCCGGCCGCGGCGTCGCTGTCCTGTGTGAGGGCGATCCCTTTTTCTACGGCACCTTCATGTATCTGCATGACCGGCTCGCGGGCCGGTTCGCCTGCGAGGTCGTGCCCGGCGTTTCTTCGCTGACGGCCGTCGCCGCCGCGGCCGGCCGGCCGCTGACGCGGCGCACCGCGGGGCTCAGCGTCTTTCCGGCAACGCTGGACGACGAGGCACTCACCGCGCGCCTTAACGCCTGCGAGGCGGCCGCCATCCTCAAGGTCGGTCGGCACCTTTCCCGCCTCAAGGCCATCATCGCCGCCCTCGGGCGCACGGAGGAGGCCGTCTATGTGGCGCATGCCAGCCTGCCGGAAGAGAGGGTGGTGCCGCTCGCCGAGCTTGCCGAAGATGAAGCGCCCTACTTTTCCATGATCCTCGTCGCGAAGGCCGCGCCATGAAACCCGTCTTCCTCGCCCTCACCGCCACGGGCCTTGCCACCGCGCAGAGGGCGCGCGCGGTGGCCGGGGGCGAAGTCCACGCGCTGAAGAAGGTCGTGGAGGCCGGGGCCGGGCCCGCGAACCTCGCCTTCGAGGATGTGGGAGCGCATTGCCGCAGCCTCTTTTCGACCGGGCGGCCGATCGTCGGGGTCTGCGCCGCGGGTATCCTCATCCGCTTTCTCGCCCCGCTGCTGGCCGACAAGCGCGCCGAGCCGCCGGTCATCGCGCTTTCGGAGGACGGGCGTGCGGTGGTGCCGCTTCTCGGCGGGCATCATGGCGCCAACGCGCTGGCCCGGCTGATCGCCGGCCACCTGTCGGGCTTTGCGGCCGTGACGACGGCGGGCGACACCCGCTTCGGCATCGCCCTCGACGAGCCGCCGGAGGGATATGTGCTGGCCAACCCCGAAGACGCCAAGGGGGCGATGTCGGCCTGCCTCGCCGGCGCAAGGCTGGAGCTTGAGGGCAGGCTTCCATGGATCGAGACGAGCGAGTTGCCGCGCGGCGCCGACGCCGCGATCCGGCTCGTGGCGACCAGCGAGGACAGAAAGGGCGACGGCCAGACGCTCGTCTATCACCCGAAATCGCTTGCCGTCGGTGTCGGCTGCGAACGTGATGCGGCGCCCGAAGAGGTTCTCCGGCTTGTCGAGGAGACGCTCGGCGAGGCCGGGCTATCGCCGCTTGCCGTCGCGGCACTCGTCTCCATCGACCTCAAGGCCGACGAGGCGGCGATCCTCGCGGCGGCGGAAAAGCTCGGCGTGCCGGCCCGCTTCTTCGATGCCGCGCGGCTGGAGGAAGAGACGCCGCGCCTTGAAAATCCGTCGGAGACGGTGTTCCGCGAGGTCGGCGCGCATGGCGTCGCCGAGGCCGCGGCGCTGGCCGCCGCCGGAGCGGAGGGCATGCTCGTCGTCGCCAAGAAAAAGAGCGCGCGGGCGACCTGCGCCATCGCCGAAGCGCTCGACCCGATCGATGCGAGCGCCATCGGCCGGGGCCGCGGACGGCTTGCCATCGTGGGGATCGGACCAGGAACGGCCGCCTGGCGGACGCCGGAGGCCGCCCAGCTGATTGACGATTCCGACTCTATTATCGGCTATAAGTACTATCTCGACCTTATCGACTCGTTGATCGGCGCCCGCGAGCGGATCGATTCCACCCTCGGGGCGGAGCGCGAGCGGTGCGCCGCGGCGCTGAAGCTTGCCGGAGAGGGCAGGAAGGTCGCTCTCGTCTGTTCCGGCGATCCGGGCATCTACGCCATGGCCAGCCTCGTCATGGAGCTCCTCGAGGCAGAGCCCGACAATTCTCCGGCAAGACGCGCGGAGATGGTCGTGGCGCCGGGCATCTCGGCGTTTCAGGCCGCTTCGGCACGGATCGGCGCCCCCTTCGGCCACGATTTCTGTCTCATTTCGCTCTCCGATCTGCTGACGCCCTGGGAAACGATCCTCCAGCGGGTGGGGGCGGCGGCCGAGGGCGACTTCGTCGTCGCCTTCTACAATCCGGTCTCGCAGAAGCGCCGGCACCAGCTCGCCGATGCGCGGGACATTCTTCTGACCTGCCGGCCGGGCGAAACGCCGGTCCTCATCGCGCGCCTCTTGGGGCGGGAGGACGAGCATCTGAAGCTGACGACCCTTGCCGAACTCTCCATCGACGAGGTCGACATGATGAGCCTCGTCGTCGTCGGCTCCTCGCAGAGCCGAACGTTCCGGGCCGGCGGACGGGACTTCCTCTTCACGCCGCGCGGCTACGACCGCAAGCAAACGCCGGAAAAAGCCAGGGAAGACGCGCTATGAGCGAGACGACCGGCAAGGTTCATTTCATCGGCGCCGGCCCCGGCGCGCCCGACCTCATCACGGTGCGCGGGCTGAAGCTCATCGAAAGCTGCCCCGTCTGCCTCTATGCCGGTTCGCTGGTGCCGGAAGCGGTGGTGGCGGCGGCGCCCGAGGGCGCGCTCGTCAAGGACACGGCGCCGATGGCGCTGGACGAGATCGTCGCGCTGATGGAAGAGGCCTGCCGCGCCGGGAAGGATGTTGCCCGCGTCCATTCAGGCGATCCTTCGCTCTATGGCGCGATCGCGGAACAGATCCGACGGCTGAAGGCGCTCGGCATTTCCTACGACGTGACGCCGGGCGTGCCGGCTTTCGCGGCGGCGGCCGCCGCGCTCGGCCAGGAGCTGACGATCCCGGAGGTGGCGCAATCCGTCATCATCACCCGCACGGCGATGAAATCCTCCAAGATGCCGGAGGGCGAAAGTCTTTCGGCCTTCGCCAGGACCGGGGCGACGCTCGCCATCCATCTTTCGGCGCGTAATCTTCTCGCCATCGAGCGCGAGCTGATGCCGATCCTAGGAGCGGATTGTCCCGTCGTCGTCGCCTACCGCGTCAGCTGGCCGGACGAGGCGTTTCTTCGCACGGACCTTGCGGGGCTTCGCGCGGCGGTGCGCGAAGCCAAGCTCACCCGCACCGTCCTCATTTTCGTCGGGCGGGCGATTGGCATGGAGGATTTCCGCGACAGCGCCCTCTACGATGCGGCGCACGTGCACGTCCTCAGGCCCAAGCGGGCGAAGCGGGCCGGGAATGGCTGAAACCTTCTTCTGCCTGGGCCTGCGGGTCACACGCCGAATCCCGGATTGACCTGGCGGCTGCCGGCGCTTGGGAATATCGCGCAGATTGGCCCGGCCGTCCGGCGGCCGCGCTCGATCTCCGACGAAATGGCCTGTTCCCGGCAGCTTTTCAGCGGCCCCTCCCGTCCCAGACGCAGCAGCGACGGCGCATGCGCGGCTCCTGCTGCAAGGCCCAGCTTGCCCATTCGTTCCTCCCAACGATCCTGGCCGTTTTGCCGCTGCGACGGTTTTCCACGACTATGGAATGCCCTCGGAAGGGCCCATTTGATCCAGATCAAGGCTTTGGGGCGGTGTGGAAAGGCTCGGGGGGCGGGGTTGTCAGGGGCCGAGCGGGTCGATGACGTGGAGGAAGGAGCCCAAGACGTTGGCCCGCCGGAGACCGGCCTCGGCGAGCCGGTCGCCGAAGGCGTCCTCGGCCGCAAAGAGCCGGTCGGCGTCGCCCTCACGGACGATCGAGGCGTAATGGAATTCATGTGCCGCGAGCGGGCCGGGATAGGGCTTGTCGGAGAGGGGGCGAAGGCGCCGATAGCCGAGGTGGAGCTTCCTCTCGCGGAAGGATGTGACGAGCGGCAAGAGCCCGGCCATCTCGTGTGAGACGCCCTCGGCGTCGATGAGCGCTTCGCCGAGGGCCATGAAGCCTCCGCATTCGCCGTAGACCAGCGCGCCGCGCCCCGCCGATGCGGCAAGGCCGGAGCGGAAGGCGGAAGAAGCCGCCAGCTTTCCGGCATGCAGCTCCGGATAGCCGCCGGGAAGAAAGATTGCGTCGGCATCGCCTGCCGGCGCCTCGTCGGCCAGCGGCGAAAAGAAGGAAATCGCGGCGCCGGCCGCCCGCCAGTCGGCGAGCGCGTGCGGATAGGCGAAGCGGAAGGCGACGTCGTCGGCGACGGCAATCCTCTGACCGAGCGGGGGCAGACCGGAAAGCGGATCCGCCCCGGCGAGCGGCGCGGCCGCCTCGCAGATCGCGTCGAGGTCCGTATGGGCCTCCATCAGCCCGGCGGCCCGGGCTATCACCTCGGCAAGACCGCCCTGCTCTTCCGCCTGGACGAGGCCGAGATGGCGGGAGGGGAGCGCCAGCGCATTTTGCCGCGGAACGAGGCCGATAAGCGGCACGGAAGAGCGCGAAAATCCCTCGCGGATCAGGGCGGTGTGACGCTCCGAGCCGGTGCGGTTGACGATGGCGCCGGCGATGGCAAATCCGTCGGCGAGGCGCGTAAAGCCCTCGGCCACCGCCCCGGCGGACTGGGACATGCCATCGGTGGCGACGACGAGAACTACCGGCAGGCCGAGAATGCGCGCGAGCGAGGCAGTCGAGCCGAGCCCGCCCGCGCCGCCGTCGTACAGGCCCATGACGCCCTCGACGACGAGAAGGTCGGCGCCGGCCGCCTGGCTCGCGGCGAGCGCCCCCAGCCGCTCCGGCGACATGGCGAAAGTATCGAGGTTGATGACCGGCGCGCCGCTCGCCGCATCGAGGAATTTCGGATCGATGTAATCCGGGCCGCATTTCGCCGCCCGTACGTTCAGGCCGCGTTGCCTGAGGGCGGCGATCAGCCCCGCCGTCAGCACCGTCTTGCCGGAATGGCTCGAGGCGCCGGCGATGAGGATGGCGCGGGGCTTTCCCGTCAAGCGGTCCTGCCGGTGGCCGGCGTCTCGCGGCCGAGCGGGTCGGGGTCGAGCCTGCGCCCCGAAAGCGCCCCGAGCCAGTCCAGCCCCTGCCGAAGGCGCACCACCTCGCCGAGGACGACGAGGGCCGGCGGCTCCATGCCCGCGGCGGCGCAATCGGCGGCGGCGCGCCCGAGGCTCGTCTCCAGAACCCGCTGGCGGCTCGTCGTCGCTTCCGAGACGACGGCGACCGGCTCCTCCGGTCCGCGTCCGGCGGCGAGCAACTCGCCGGCGATCTTTTCCAAATGCTTGATCGCCATATACATGACGATGACCGGGGAGCCCCTGGCCAGCGCCTGCCAGTCGATCGAGGAGGGCGTCAGCCCGGTCTGGTCATGGCCCGTCAGGAAGGTGACGGCGTGGTTGATGTCGCGGTGGGTGGAGGGAATGCCCGCATAGGCAAGGCCCCCGACGCCGGCCGTGACGCCCGGCACGATGCGAAAGGGCACGTTGTGGGCGACCAGCGTCAGCGCTTCCTCGCCGCCGCGCCCGAAGATCAGCGGATCGCCGCCCTTCAGCCGGCAGACGCGGGAGCCGGCGCGGGCAAGTTCGACGAGCTTCAGGGAAATGTCGCGCTGCTTGGGCGAGGGCTTGCCGCCCCGCTTGCCGGCATATTCGACGACCGCGCCCGCCCGCGCATATTCCAGCACCGAAGGGTCGACCAGCGCGTCGTAGACGACGTGATCGGCCTGGGCGAGAGCGTTCACCGCATGCAGCGTCATCAGGCCGGGATCGCCCGGACCCGCGCCCACGAGCCAGACGGAGCCTGGCTCGAACACGGGTAGGCCGGGAAAGGGGGCGGGGCGGACTTCTTCCATGGCTTCCTTCTGGCAAGGCGCGCGCCACAAGACAAGGTGGCAGAAGCGGCCGTTGGTCGGGGACGGAGAGAGGGCTATAGAGCGGCTGGGATTTGCGGCGGAGACGGGCATGCCGAAGGTGATGATACTCGGGGGAACGGCGGAAGCCGGCGAACTGGCCGCCAGGCTCGCCGGCGATGCCCGCCTCGACACCGTCACCTCGCTCGCCGGTCTGACGCGCCTGCCGAACGTCTCAGGTCATGTCCGGCGCGGCGGCTTCGGCGGCCCGGACGGGCTTGCCCAGACGTTGAGCACGGAGGGCTACGATGCGCTGATCGACGCCACGCATCCCTTTGCCGGCCAGATCGCGCGCCATGCCGCCGAGGCGGCCGAGCGGGCCGGCGTGCCGCGCATCAAGCTGGTGCGTCCCGGCTTTGAGCGCCTGCCCGGCGATCACTTCATCGAAGTCGCCGATATGACGGAGGCGGCGGCGGCGATCCCGGAGGGGGCGCGCGTCTTCCTTGCCGCCGGCCGGCGCGAAGCCCGCGCCTTTGCCGGACGGAAGGATCTGTGGTGCCTCGTGCGCATGATCGAGCCGCCGGTTGCCGGCGAAGAGATGCCGCGCGGCGAGGTGATCCTCGGAAGGCCCCCCACCGATCCGGAGAAAGAGATGGCGCTCCTTGCCGAGCACCGGATCGAATGGATCGTCTCGAAGGATTCCGGCGGGCGGGCGAGCGCCAAGATTGAAGCGGCGCGCCGGCTGAAGATTCCCGTCGTTCTGGTGAGGCGCCCGGCGCCGCCTTCCGGCCCGCAGGCGGCTCAGCTGGAGGCGATCCTCGCCTGGCTTGAAGAGACGCTTTTTCCGGCTCCCTGAGCTCCGCGTCCGTCGCTCTCGATCCAGCGATCCAGGAAGGTGTCGAGCCACCGCCGCACGGGCGGATCGTAGCGGAACCAGCTCGCCATGTGCTCGGTGCGCGGGCGCGCGCCCGGCAGCTTCATGCGCTCGGCCCCGCGCACCGTCCAGCGGCATGCCATGGCGTAGGTGAGCTCGGAATGGAACTGGACGCCGAAAGCGGCAGGTCCGTAGGAAAAAGCCTGGTTCTGGAACAATTCGCCGCGGGCAAGCAGCGTCGCGCCGTCCGGCAGGTCGAAGCCTTCCCGGTGCCACTGATAGACATGGGTCGGCCAGTCGATCAGCTCCTTGCCCTCGATCGTCGGCGAGAGGCGGTAGAAGCCGATCTCGGCGCAGCCCTCGCAATGGCTCGTCACCTGCCCGCCGAGATGCTTCACCAGCATCTGCGCGCCGAGGCAGATGCCCAGAAAGGGGGCTTTTTCAGCGAGAGGCACGCCGATCCAGTCGATCTCGCGCCGAACGAAATCGTCCGTGTCGTTGGCGCTCATCGGCCCGCCGAAGATGATGGCACCGGAATGCTCGTCCATCGATTCCGGCAGGGGATCGCCAAAGCGCGGACGCCGGATGTCGAGCGGATAGCCCTTGGCGCGCAGAAGCTGGCCGAGCTTTCCGGGGCTCGACGTCTCCTGATGGAGAACGATCAGGACCGGCCGGCCGGCCGGTCCGGTCAGCCCGGCGTGGCTACCGTTCATGCCCTTGCCGTTGATGCTCAAACTGTTCATTTCGGCTCAGTTTTCTCCTGCGCCGTCCTGACGGTCGGCCACGGAATGCTTGAGCGCGATGCGCGCGTTCCGGTCGACGCCCAAAAGCTCGGCGACGCGCCAGACGAGGTTGTCCTCGAATTCATGCACTTCGCCGTCGACATAAACGATCTCCCACAGCCTTTCCACCGCACGGATCCGCTCCTCGATGGTCATCTCGCGTTTCAGCACGGAGGTGAAGCGGTAGAGGTCGATCGCCTCCGCATCGACGCGCTCGGCCGCCGAGATGAGCTCCTCCAGATCGGCGCCGGTGAGGGCGTATTCGGTCTGCAGGATGGCGCGAACCTTGGCGCGCTCGGCGCTGCCGGAGACACCGTCGACGGAGACGCAGTGGACGAGCAGCGCGGCGAAGGCGAGGCGCTTGTCGTCGTCCGTGTAGGTCGGCATTCCGCTCGCGCCGCCGAGCGTGCCGAAGAGATTCTTCAATTTGTCGAGCATCGGGCCTGTCCGTTCGTCCTCGCCCTCAAGCTAGGGCACCTGCAAGCGCCTTGCCAATGACGCTCCTGCAACGTTCGGAAAGCATCTGAAGTTGCTCATATTCTTTGAGGAAGCCGCCCGGCGGGCGTTGCCGCCGTTACCGCATACGAAAAGGGCGGCGCTCTAGCGCCGCCCCTCCCGCCGCATCTCCCCGTGGGAAGATGTCTTCAGGCCGCCGCGCGGCAGGCGCCGAAGATCGCCTCCACGTGTCGGTGGTCGGTGCCGCAGCAGCCGCCGAGGACCGAAAGGTTCGGCAAGAGCCGCCGCAGGCCGCGGTAGAGCTCGCCGAGCTCGGCAGGATTGCCCTCGTCCAGCGTCTCCGCCTCGTCGAGTTCGGCGTGGCTGAGGCGCGAGGCATTGGCGCGCACGCCCCGGATACGCTCGCGCCAGCCGTCGCCGGTTTCCAGCACATGGGCGAAATGCTCCGGATGGGCGCAGTTCACCATGTAGTAGGCCGGGCGGGTGGCGGCTGCGGCATCTGTGGCCAGGATCGCCTCGCCGAGCGGCTGGCCGTCCGGCAGGCGGCCGTCCGTCTCCACGGTGAAGGAGAGAACGAGAGGCATCCGCGCCTTGCCGGCGGCGCGGGCGATGCCGATCGCCTCCGGCACGTTGGTCATGGTGATCGCCGAGACCATGTCGGAGCCGGAGGTGGCGAAGGCGCCGATCTGCAGCGCGTGATAATCCTCCGCCTCCGCTGCCGTCATGGAGAGGCTGGCAACGTACCCGTCGCCGCGCGGGCCGATATTGCCGCTCAGCACCGTTCGTGCCGCGCCCGGCACGCAATAGGCGATCTCCGCCATGAAGCGCACGGACTGGCGGTTGATGAGCGCGATCTCGGCGCCGGAATAGCCGAGCTTGTCGCCCCAGTCGGGGCTCGCCCGCCAGGTCGGCGTTTCCAGCACGAAACCGGCGCCCTCGCGCGCGGCCATGTTGAGGAAGGGCAGGTAGTACTCGCGCAGGAGCTGCCGCCCGCCCGAGGTCGCCAGGAGCTCGAAGGCAGCAAAGTGGCGGAGCTCGACGCCGCGTTGGAAGACGAGCCAGGTCTCAAGGCCCGCATCGGTCAGGAAGAGTTCGCCTGAGAGTTGCGGGAGGTTGTCGCGAAATTCTGTCATGGTGGGTCTCACGATTGCCGGCGATTTGCCAGGCGGCGGTATCGGCGATGGGGCAAAAAGCTTCTGTGAGGCGCCTCACGCTCGTACGGGGACCGGCCGGATTCGACGAACTGGAGGCGTCTTTGGGGAAAGCCCAGGAGATGACGACGGACAGCCTGGAGCGCGTGCTGGCGGTCAATCCGTTCTTTGCGGCGCTGCCCCCCGCGGCGCTGAAGAAGATCGCGGGCATCTGCGTGCAGCGACGGCTCGCAAGCGGCGAGGCGCTCTTCTTCAAGGGCGATCCGGGCGACGGCCTTTATGCGATCCGGCGCGGGCAGATCACCATCGGCGTGACCGACGATATCGGCCAGAGGCTGACGCTGAACGTTCTCGGCTCGGGCGACGTCTTCGGCGAGATCGCGCTGCTCGACGGGCAGGAGCGCACCGCCGATGCCGTAGCGGCCGAGCCCACCGAGCTCTTCTTCGTGCCGCGCCGGGGCTTCATCGAGCTTCTCGACCGCGAGCCTTCCATCGCCATCCAGGTGATCGAGCTCCTGTGCGCGCGGCTTCGCTCCGTCAGCGAGCAGATGGAAGCGCGCGCCTTCCTGCCGCTCGCAGCGCGGCTTGCCCGCCGCATCGTGGCGCTGTCGCAGGATTACGGCGCCGAACTCACCGTCTCGCAGGAGGAACTGGCCGCGCTGACGGGCGTGACGCGCGAAACAGTCAATCGCCAGTTGCAGGAATGGAAGGAAGCGGGTTGGCTCGCTCTCGGGCGCAAGCGGCTCACCGTCAAGGATGAGGAAGCGCTCCGAAAGATCGCCGGCCCCGGCGCCTCATGAGATTCGAAAGGAACTGAGATGTCGACAAAACTCCTGATTCTCCTCGCCCTGTGCTTCGCGGCGCTCTCGTCCGGCGCCCAGGCGCAGGAGCTGGCGGGCTGCACGGCGGAGGAGGCGGCCAACCCGCCGCGCGTGATCTATCGCTGCGAGGGCGGTCTCACCATCGAGGCCGAGGAGGGCACCGGTCTTGCCGCGCTCGCCGGGGGCGGCGGGCCGCAGCCGGCGGCGATCGAGGTCGGCAGCAAGGCCGTCCTCATCGACATCGCCCCCGGGCGCGGCGAGTTCCAGGTCCTTACCCCGCATGCGATCGCCTCGGTGCGCGGCACGGTCTATGCCGTCGACGTGGCGGCGGAATCGACCGCCGTCTTCGTCTCCGAAGGCGTGGTCGGCGTCGCCCGCCGCGACAGCACGGACGACGTGCAGCTTGCAGCCGGCGAAGGCGTCGACGTGAAGCCCGGCGAGCCGCTCGAGGTGAAGACCTGGGGACAGGGAAGGGTCGACGCCCTTCTTGCCCGCTTCGGGCGCTGATGGCGCGCGGGGAGGCGCGAACGGGACGCTGATGGCGCGCAGGGGCGCGCGCACGCGCCTGCCGGTCTGGGCCGCCCTCGTCGCCGCGCTTGCCGCGATCGGCTGGACCTTTCTGATCGGCGCGCCGCATCTTGCCGGCGAGCGCAGCCTCCTCGACCGGCTGGAAGCGCCGCTCGCCGATCTCCGCCTCACCCTCATCGGGCCGCGGCCGGCGCCGGAGGAGATCGTCATCGTCGCCATCGACGACCGGACGGTGACGGCCGAAGGCGGCTATCCTCTCAAACGCGGGCGCATCGCCGAGATCCTTCGGGCGCTCCAGGCGGCGGGCGCGCGGGCGGTCGCCATCGACATCCTCTTCCTCGATCCGAGCGACGGCGCCGACGACCGCTCGCTGGCCGAGGCGCTTTCGGGCCTTCCCGCCGTCATCGCGGCGGCGGCCCGCTTCGGCCCGGGCGAGGCGCGGGCAGGCGCCGTGCCGCAGAGCACGGAGGAGCTCTGGCCGCTCGCCGGGTTGCAGCAAGCGGCTGCCACCGGCCTCGTCAACATTTCCACCGACCCTTCCGGCACGCCGCGGCATCTGCCGATGGTCTTCCTCACCTCAAAGGGCCCGGCAGCCTCCTTCACCCTGCGCGCCGCATCGCTCTATTCGGGTTTCGACGCGGCACTCGCCGCGGGCAGGGTTTCTCTCGGCGAGCGCACGATCCGGCTCGATCTCGGCGCGCATCTGCCGATTCGCTTTTACGGGCCGGCCGGAACGATCCGCACCGCCAGCGCCGCCGACATCCTTTCCGGCCGCCAGAGCCCGGCCGAGCTGAAGGGCCGGCTCGCCGTCCTCGGCGTGACGGCGACGGCGGTGGGGGACACGTTCGGCACGCCCTTCGATCCGGTGACGCCGGGCGTCGAGGTGCTGGCGACCGGCATCGGCAACCTCCTTTCCGGCGATTCGCTGGTGCGCGACATGACCGTGCGGCGCATCGATCTCGCCGCCGCCGCCGCACTCGCTGCCGGCAGCGTCCTTGCCGTCTCGCTTCTGCCGCCGAGCGCGGGCATTCCCCTCGCGCTCCTCGCCACCTTCGGCTGGCTCGCCGGCATCACGTTTCTCTTCGGCAACGGGATCTGGTTGAGCGCCGCGCTGCCCATCGCCGCGGTGGTGCCGCCCGTCGGGGCCGTGATGCTGGCAAGGCAGTTCCACGAGCGCCATCAGGCCCGCATGCTCGGCCGGGCGCAGCGGGAACTCCGCCGCCTGCAATCGCCGGTGCTCGCCGAGCGTATCGAGCGCGATCCTTCCTTCCTGCGCGAGCCGGTGGAGCGCGAGGTCGGCATCCTCTTTCTGGACCTTTCCGGTTTCACGCGGCTCAGCGAGCAGCTCGGGCCGGGCCGGACGCGGGATTTCCTGAAGGACTTCCACGCTCTGGTGGAGAGAGAGACGGTCGCCCATGACGGCATCGTCCTTTCCTTCATGGGCGACGGGGCGATGATCGTCTTCGGGGTTCTCGACCGGCGCGCGGATGACGGGGCCCGCGCTTTCGCCGCCACCTTCGCGCTCCTTGACGGCGTGCGGGCGTGGATCCGTCAGACGGAGGGGGCAAGCCGCGATGTCGATGTGCGCCTCGGGGCGCATTTCGGGCCCGTCATCCTGTCGCGCCTCGGCTCGGAAACGCACGAGCACATCACCACGACCGGCGACAGCGTCAACCTCGCCAGCCGGCTGATGGAGGTCGCCAAGGAGGCGGGCGCCGCAATCGTGGTTTCGGCCGAGCTGCTTGCCGCCGCCGATGCGGAGCAGGCGGCGGCGCATCGGCCCGACGAGACGCGCGAGGTCGCCATACGCGGGCGCGTGCGCCCGGTGACGGTGGGGCTTTACCGGCGGCCCCGTCCGCCCGGTGACACCTAGCGCTCTAGGAGATCTCCAGCACCGGCAGGCCGAGGACGTCCGCGACGCCCCGCAGCGTTTCGCGCACATCGCCGTAGACGAGCGCCATATGGTGCTCCAGCCCGGCACCCATGACCGTCTTCAGCAGCGTTTCCGCCGGCGCGTCGGTGCGCATCGTCCCCGAGGTGCCGGAGAAGGGCAGCGGCGCGCGCACCATCTCGGCGCCGGCGATGACGAGCTTTTCCTCCCCTTGCGCCTGGCTGACCCGGGCCAGGGTGATGCGGCCGGGCTTCAAGGGAAACTCGTAGAGGAGCGGCATCCTGCGATTGGAATGGATCGCCGCGCGCGGCTGGAATTCCGGATCGTGCATGGAGACAGGGGCCTGGCCGCAATGCCAGACGACCGAGGTGCCGTCCTCCACGTCGACATCGACAAGGTCGACGAGGAAGGCCGGCGCGCCGGCCGCCTCCTGCATGATGAGCGAGGTGATGGCGCCGTAGACGTCGGCCTCGCAGGCGCAGGGCACGCGCTTTTCGCCCATCATGGCGACCGGGCCGCAGACGGCGCCGCCATATTCTGTGAAGGTCTCCGGCCAGCAGCGTATGGCGAAGGCGGAGTAGCCGCCCTTCTCGCGCAGCTCCTCGAAGGCGCTCTTGAGGCGCAGCGAGCGCTCCAGCTCCGCCTGGTCGATGCCATCGAGACCCGTCAGCGCGGAAGCGGCGAGGGAGCGCGCATCGGCGAGAGCGCCGGGCGAAGCGGCGCGGCCGAGATCGAAGAAAGCGTCAAGCTCGATCGGCTCCACCGAGATTCCGGCAAGGTCCGCAAGGCGCCTGTCGTCGTAGGCGCAGGTGTCGAAGCCGGCCGGATGCTCGCCGATGCGGCCGATGCGGGCACCGCGCAGATGCGCCACGATCTCGGCGGCCCGCGTGCCGGCGCCGGCGGCAGCCCTCCCGGTCGGCACCGACTCCGCCCGGCGCCCGCCGGCGAGAAGCTCGGCAAGCGAGGCCGCAATGCCGGGCGCGTCGGGCGCGGCGTAGAGATAGCCGAAAGGCCGCCCGGCAAGGCCGAGCGCATGGCCGGCGAGATTGAGGCCGCAGAAGGAATTGAGGCGGAGCCGCCCGCCGGTGCGCGGTTCGGGGAAAGCCCAGATGGCGAGCGGGGCGGGGAGCGCCTCGGCGATCTTCACCGTCATGGAAGCGTCGGTGAAGGTGAATTGCAGGAGGAGGACGAGATCGAGCGGATCGCCCGACAGGGTCTCGAGCGCCTTCTCGGCGGCGGCCGCGTCGAAGAGAAGCCCGCGCGGGCCGACGATCTCGTGGCCGCTCGCATCGAGAAGCCGCCAGGCCTTTTCGGCGAGCTCCTCGGCGAAGGCGACGTCGAAATTCGGGCGGCCGAGGGGAAGAATGCCGACGCGCGCCATCATCGTTCTCCAAAGCCGGCATAATGGGTGCGGAAGCTGGCGTCCGGATGGGCAAGGCCAGGCCCGGCGGCGCCATAGGCGTGATGCTCGCGCCAGGGATGGGCTTCGCCGTCCGTGAGGCGGTTGATTTCGGCCATATAGTCGAGCGCCTCCCGGCGCAGACCCATCTCGATCGCCTCCCAGTCCGGAAAAGCGCGGAAGGCATCGGCCCAGATCGCCCGGCCGGCGAGGTAGCCCGAAGCCCCGGCGCGGTAGGCATGGCCGAGGATCCGGCGGAATTCCGCCATGCTGGAGCCGGCCGAGAGCATGACCCAGGGGCGGCCGGCGAGGCGGCCGAGTTCGTCGAAGAGCGACTGGGCGTCGCGCCAGTCCGGCCCGCCGATGCCCGGCACCTCGGCGGCGGGAATGGGGCTTTCCAGCTTGAAGAGGTCGACGCCGTATTCCGGCGCGGCAAAGATCTCCACCGAGCGGAGCACGTCGGCGGCACGCTTCGATCGCATCTCGACGTATTCCTGCGTCTTCTCCCTGTCGTGCGCGAGAGGATAGACGAGGAGCTCCAGCACGAAGGGAATATCGAGCCGGTCGCATTCGGCGCCGATGCGCTTGACGAAGTCGCGCTGGTGGGCGTTGACGTCGCGGCCGGCATCCGGGCGGAACCAGGCGAGCACCTTCACCGCGTCGCCCCCGGCGCGCTTGATCTTCTCCACCGACCAGTCGCCGATCTCCCGCGAATAGCGGCCCTCCGCCGTTTCCTCGAAGGCGGAATCCTCCAGGGTCATGATGAGGCCGAGCCGCGGGTCGAGATGGCCGATCGCGGCCGGGTAGGCGTAGTGCGGGTCGAGCAGGAGCGCGGAAGCGGCCTCCTGCAGCTCGCGAACCAGCATGGCCTTGAAGCGGGCGACGTCCTCCCAGGGCGCCGTGTCCCGCTGAAGGGCCTTGCAGATCGGGCCCTCGATGGGCGGGCGCTGGTCGACGGCCACCATCTTGAAGCGGCCGGAGGCGTCGGCGAGGCGGGCAAGGCCGCGGAATTTCCCGGCAGAGAGGTTCATGCGGCATGCTCCATCAGAAAGGACTCCACTTGCGGTCGGTCGGGAATGGCGGCCCGGCCGCCGAATCCGGTGCATTTGATGGCGGCGGCCGCCGAGGCGAAGCGAAGGGCGGCCACCTCGTCGCGGCCCTCGGCGAGGGCGAGCGCAAAGGCGCCGTGCCAGACGTCGCCGGCGGCGAGCGTGTCGACGACCTCGACCTCGAAGGCCGGGACGTGGCCGCTCTCCGCCCCCTTGCGGAAGAAGGTGCCGTCGGCGCCGTCGGTGACGCAAAGGAAGGCGTCGGTCCTTTCTGCCGCCACGGCGAGGCCTTCCTCGATCTCTTCAGTGCCCGCCCATTCGGCGAGGCCGTCGCGCGAGAAGGCGAGATGCGTCGCCGCCGCCATGGCCTCTGTGGCGGGCGCCACCGGCGGCTCCACGTCGAGCACGCCAGGCAGGCCGGCGGCGCGGGCGCGGCGCAGCATCGTCGCGGCGCCGCCCGTCCAGCGCGTATCGACGAGAATTCCGGCAAGGCCGAGCTCGGCCGGTTCGGGCAGCCAGTCCGTCTCCTCCGGCAGGCCGGGATCGCGATAATTGACGATCATGCGCTCGCCGGTGGCGTCGACGAGCACCATCGACAGGGAAGAGCGGCAACCGGCAAAGCGGCGGGCAAGACGGCAATCGACGCCCTCGGCTTCAAGCTCGGCGACGATGGAGGCGCCGAGCGCGTCCTCGCCAAGGCGGGTCGCCAGGAAGGCCGTACCGCCCAGGCGGGAAATGGCGACGGCGGCGTTGGCGGCGATGCCGCCGCCGATCGTGGTGAAATCCGTGGCGCGGTATTTGTGCGGTTTTTTCGGCATTTCCGGCAGCGCGAAGACGTAGTCCTCGACGGCGACGCCCAGGCAGAGGAGACGCGCGCTCATGCTGCGCCGCCTTTCCTGCGCTCAGCCCCTGGCAAAGCGGAATTCCGATATCTGATCGTAGGTCTCGCCGGGGCGCAGGATCGGCGAGGGAAAGCCCTCATGGTTGATCGCGTCCGGCCAGATCTGGGGCTCCAGGCACAGGCCCGACCAGGGCGCGTAGCGGATGCCTTCGAGCCCCGGAACGGGCGGCTTCACCTTGTGGCCGGCGTAGAACTGGATGCCGGGCTCGGTGGTGGCGACGTCGAGCCGCAGGCCCGAGCGCGCGGCCGTGACGGTGGCGACGCGGCGGAGGGGGCCGCGCGCTTCTGCCAGACAGAAATTGTGGTCGTAGATCACCTGTTCGCCGCCTTCCTCGCAGCGGATCGGGCGCGCTTTTCGAAAATCGAGGACCGTGCCGGCAACGGGCAGGATCTTGCCCGTCGGGATCAGCTCGTCGGTGACGGGCAGGAAGGTCCCGGCCTCGATCTCCAGCCGGTGATCGAGGATCGGCGTCGCGCCCCCGTCATCGAGATTGAAATAGCTGTGCTGGGCGAGGTTGCAGAGCGTCGGCCGGTCGGTCGTCGCCCGGAGTTCGACGCGCAGTGCGCCATCCGCGGCCAGCCGATAGGTGCAGAAGGTCTCAAGCCGGCCGGGATAGCCGGCCTCGCCATCGGGCGAGACGACGACAAGCGTGACGAAATCGGCGCCGGCATCGGCGACCTGCCAGTTGCGCTTGCCGAAGGCGGCCGAGCCGCCATGCAGGTTGTGGCGGCCGAGGAAGTTGCGGTCGAGCTGATAGGCCGTGCCGTCGATGGCAAAGCGCGCATCCGCGATGCGGTTGGCGGTCGGGCCGGCCAGCGCGCCGAAATGCGGGGAATGCGCGGGATAATCCGCAAAGCTCTCGAAGCCGAGGACGAGAGGCGGGGCGTGGCCCGCAAGGCGGAGATCCTGGATGACGGCGCCCCAGGTGAGGATATGCGCCGTCAGCCCGCCGCCGGAGATGGCGATCCGGCGCACCTCCTCGCCTTCTTCCGTCGTGCCGAAGATCTCGCCTGCCATGCGTTTTTGTCCTTCCTCCATCGTCTTTGCTAGCGCAGCTCCGGCTCGGGCAGCGCCGTCACGAGGTCGAGCGCGGTGACGCGCGCATCGGGGTGGCGCTGCAGCAGCGAGGCGGGGACGGCGGCCGTCACGGGGCCGTGCAGCAGCTTGCGGACGATCGCGCATTGCCAGGGCCGGTTCATGTAGAGGCGCACGCGGCGGGCGCCGAGGATCTCGCGCATGCCGACCGTGACGGCCAGCTCGGGAACGCGGTCGATGCTGCCGCGGGCGGCGGTGATGGCGTTGTTGACCCGCGTCTCGCGCGACAGCCGCACGATGCGGGTGGGCAGGGCGGCGAATTCCTCCAGGCCCGTTTCGTCGCCGGGCTCCGGCGGGTCGTTGAAGGCAAGGTGGCCGGTGATGCCGACGCCGCCGAAGCAGGCGTCGACGCCGCCAAGCCGGTCGATCAGCTCGGTCGTCGCCTCGGGGCGCCTCGGATCGGGAAAGATCCGCGCCTCTTCTGGCGGGGAGAGCGCCGGATCGAGCAGGGAGAAGAACTCGCGCTGCATATGGGCGCGGAAGGAGAGGGGGTCGGAGAGGGGGATGAAGTCGCTGCCGTCCTCCGTCAGGTACTCGTCCATGTTGACGAGGACGAGGTCGGAAAGGCTGGTGCCGGTCTCGTTGCAGGCGGCCGCCCAGAGCGGATACTGGCCGACCGGGCCGACCGGAACGATGAAGACGACCCTGTCGCGGCCGGCTGCCTTGGCGGCCCGGTATTCGCCCATCATGTCGGCGGCGAAGCGGGAGATGAGCGCGGCGTCGTCCGGCACCACCTCGAAGCCGATCGGCGAGCCGCGCCCGACCGCGTCGGGCGGGATGGCAAGCGGATTGGCGCGGCTGCCGGTCTTCAGGCTAGGCCAGAGCATCGATGCGCCTTTCCGTCTCGGCGTCGAAGAGGAACATCTTGCCGGGCTCGACCGCGAGGGAGATTTGGCTGCCCTCGCGAAGATGCGGCAAGGGCGGCAGGCGGGCGATCACCTCCGCCCCACCCAAGGTGAAGAAAGCGAGCGTGTCGGAGCCGAGGGGCTCCACGAAGCGGACGGTGACGTCGATCCTTCCGGCGGCCTCGCCATCGGCGAGCGTGAAGGCCTCCGGACGAAGGCCGAGGACGAGCTTCTTTTCCGGCGGGCCGAGATTGCCGGCGGCGCCTTGCGAAAGCGGCAGGACGGGCCCGTCGGCGATCCGGATCGCCGGGGCGCCGCCCTCCGCCGGATGGCAGGGAATGCGGTTCATGCGCGGGGCGCCGATGAAGCCGGCGACGAAGAGGTTCGCCGGGCGGTTGTAGACCTCGTCGGGCGAGCCGATCTGCTCCACATGGCCGGAGCGCATGACGACGATGCGCTCGGCGAGCGTCATCGCCTCGACCTGGTCGTGGGTGACATAGACGACGGTGGTCCTCAGCTCCTGATGAAGCTTCTTGATCTCGGTGCGCATGTCGGCGCGCAGCTTGGCGTCGAGATTGGAAAGCGGCTCGTCGAAGAGGAAGACCTTCGGATCGCGCACGATCGCCCTTCCCATGGCGACGCGCTGGCGCTGGCCGCCGGAAAGCTGGGCGGGGCGGCGCTCCAGGAGAGGGGCGAGGTCGAGAATGCCGGCGGCGCGCTCGACGCGCTGGCGGATCTCGTCCTTCGGCATGCGGCGCATCTCCAGCCCGAAAGACATGTTCCGGTAGACGTTGAGATGCGGGTAGAGCGCATAGTCCTGGAAGACCATGGCGATGTCGCGGTTCTTCGGCGCCAGCTCGTTGACCACCTGGCCGCCGATGACGATCTCGCCGGAGGAGACGTCCTCCAATCCGGCGATCATGCGCAGCAGCGTGCTCTTGCCGCAGCCCGACGGGCCGACCAGCACCAGGAATTCGTGATCGGGCACGTCGAGATCGATGCCATGCACGACCTCGACCTCGCCAAAACGCTTCGTTACGCGACGCAGACTGACCTCGGCCAAAAGCTCCTCCCCAGGACTGCCGGGCTGGCCTCACGCAGGTTTTGGTTGCAGTTTTTGCGTGAAACCGCTTACAAACTAGCATCCGTATTTGCTGCCGTCGAGACGCAATGACGACCGAGCCCACCCATCCCGGCGAAAGCCCGTCGGCGCCCGCAGAGGGCGAATGGCGGCCGGCCGGAATGCGCGAGGTGGCGCAGCTCGCGGGCGTGTCGATCGCCACGGTGTCGCGCGCGCTCAACGAGCCGTCGCGGGTCAGCGCCGAAATGCGCCTCAAGGTGGAAAACGCCGTCCGGAGCCTCGGCTATATCCGCCACGGCGCGGCGCGGGCGCTTTCCCTGCGGCGCGCGCATGCCATCGGTGCGATCATCCCGACGGTCGACAATGCCCGCCGCGCCGACAAGATCGCGGCGCTGCAGATGCGCTGCCGCGAAAGAGGCTACAGCCTCGTCCTGGCGCTGTCGCAATACGACCTTTCGATCGAGCTGCAGCAATGCCGTAGCCTGGTGGAGGTCGGCATCGACGGGCTGATGCTGGAGGGTGGGGAGCACGATCCCGCGATCTACGAACTGCTGGAGAAGCGGGGCATCGCGGTCGTCAATACCAGTGTCTATGACCCAGCGGCGGCACAGCCGAATATCGGCTTCGACAACAGTGTGGCGGCGCGGCGCCTGACCGACCATCTCCTTGATCTTGGACATAAAACCGTCGGCATGATCGCCGGCCCGGTGGCCGGCAACGACCGTGCGGGTGGGCGCCTTGCCGGCGTGCGCGCGGCGCTGGCGGCGCGCGGGCTTCCGCTGCCGCCGGACCTCGTCGTCGAGCGGCCCTACAGGATCGGGGAGGGGCGGCTCGGCCTGCGCACGCTGCTGGCGCGGCAGCCGCGGCCGACGGCGGTGATCTGCGGCAACGACGTGATCGCCATCGGCGCCCTGATCGAGGCGCAGGCGCAGGGCCTCGACGTGCCGCGCGACATCTCCATCGCGGGCTTCGACGATCTCGACCTGGCGGCCCAGATGCCGCCCGGCCTCACCACCATGGCGCTGCCGGCACGCGAGATCGGCGAGCTTGCCGCGGACCACCTGATCGACAGTCTGGAAGGCAAGCCGGTGGCGCATGCGACCGAGGTGGAGGTGAAACTCATCCTGCGCGGCTCGACCGGCCCGGTCCCGTCGGAGGCGTCCCCTTTGGGCGTGAAAAATCCCGCCGAGACGCGGGAGCGCGATCCGGCGGGATGAAGGTTGCCGATTGACAGGCCGGCCATTTGCGGGGTCTAATCTTGGTAAGCGGTTACAAAGAAGCCGCATCAAGATCATATGAGGGAGGGGCCCGTCTTGCAGTTTGGGCTAATAGGCTACGGCCTCTGGGGCAAGCATCACGCCGAGGCGATCGTGAAGGCGCCCGGCGCCGAACTCGCCGCCATCGCCTGCCAGAGCGAGGCGACGGAAAAGGCCGCGCGCGAGCGCTTTCCCGACATTCCCGTCCACCGCGATATCGGCGCGCTCCTTGCCGACGCCTCCATCGAGGCCGTCGACATCGTGGTGCCGAACCATCTCCATGAGGAGATCGGCGTCGCCGCGCTCAATGCCGGCAAGCACGTTCTCCTGGAAAAGCCGATGGCGCTTTCCGTCGCCGCCTGCGACCGCCTCAACGCCGCCGCCATGGCGTCAGGCAAGGTGCTGACGATCGGGCACGAATTCCGCCTCTCCACCCAGTGGGGGCGAATCCGGACGCTGATCGAGGAAGGCGCCATCGGCTCCCCTCTCTACGCGATGGTGAGCCTGTCGCGCTTTCCCTACCGCCAGGGCTCGGGCGGCTGGCGCTACGACCGGGAGCGCGTCGGCTCCTGGATCCTGGAAGAGCCCGTCCACTTCTTCGACAGCGTCATGTGGTACTTCGCCGAGCTCGGCGATCCGGACCGGCTCGTCGCCTTCGGCAATTCGCGCCCGCGCCCCGATGGCGGCGGCGCCTCCATGGCCGACAACTTCACCACCGTCATGCACTGGCCGGGCGGCCAATATGCCGTGATCAGCCAGTCGCTCGCCGCCTTCGAACATCATCACGTCATGGAGGTGGTCGGCACCGAAGGCGCGATCCGCACCTGGTGGTCGGGGGCGGAGGACCGCACCCGGGAGCCGAGCTTCGAGCTGAAGGTCAAGCGGGCCGGCGCGGAGAAGGCCGAGATCGTGGAACTGGGCGCTTCCGGCGAGCTCTTCGAGCTCGACGAGGAACTGCGCCTCGTCATCGACGCCTTCAAGGCCGGCCGGCCGATGGTCTCCGGCGAGGAGGCGCGCAAGCGCATCCTCGTCTGTCTCGCCGCCGAGCAGTCGCTGGCGGAAGGGCGGGAGGTGCCGCTGAGATTTTAGGGATCCCCGGTCGTCGTCGCAGGCAGCGCCGGGCGCAAGCGGGCGGAAAAAGCCCGCCTCAAAGGGAGGAACGTGATGAGAAAGCTCGCAATCGCCTTGGCTGCCGGTGCAGCCACGCTCGCGATGACGCTTCACCCGGGCAGCGCCAGCGCCCAGGAGAAGAAGATCACCGTGATGACCTGGAACATCCCCTACTTCACGGAAGGCTTCGACAAATGGGTCGCCGCCTTCAAGAAGGTCCATCCGGACTTCGAGGTCGAGCGCATCGACATGAAGGGCACGGAGCTGCCGACCTTCTACCAGACACAGGTCGTCGCCGGCACGCCGCCGGACATCGTCGACGTGCAGGGCGGCCTGTGGCTGCAATACGCCTCGCAGGGCGGGCTGAAGAACCTCGACCCGTATCTGGAGCGCGACAAGGACTACACGGACCGCATCAACCCGCAGATCCTCGATAACTGGAAGTACGAGGGCCACCATTACGGCGTGCCGCTCTACATCTCCAAGACGCTGCTCTTCCTCAATCGCAACATGATGAAGGAAGCCGGGATCACCGAGGATCCGACAAGCTTCGACGAGATCATGGCCGATGCCGAGAAGATGACCGGCGGCGAGAATACCGGCTTCATGACGCTGAACTTCGACTGGCTCTACTGGCCGCTCTTCGCCATGAACGGCGTGGAGTTCGTCGGCGACGACGGCAAGGCGGCCTTCAACACGCCGGAGGCCGTGGCCCTCGTCAAGCGCCTCGCCGACCTCACCGAAAAGGGCGTCATCAACAAGATCTCCTGGACCGGACGCTGGGTGGAGCCGAACGGCGCCTTCGCTGCCGGCAATGTCGGCATGCTGCACGCCCATGCCCCGGCCTTCCTCTGGTTCAAGAGCAAGGCGGACTGGGTGAACGACGAAAGCGTCGGCGCCATGAACATGCCGGGCGGCTGGTCGACGCCGAACTCGCATTCCCTCGTTCTTTCGGAAGGCAGCAAGTGGCCCGAGGAGGCATGGGACTTCATGAAGATCGCCACCAGCGGCGACGGCGCCTACGCCATGGGCACCGGCACCAACAACCTGACCGGCGACATGCAGGTCAACGAGAAGCTGATGGGCTACTTCAAGGAGAACCTGCCGGCCGTCGTGCCGATCCTGGAGACGCAGCTGCAGGATCTCGACAAGCTGACCGGCAACTGGCCCTTCGCCCAGGATGCGGCGATCAAGGACGCCTTCTATCCGGAGCTGCAGGCGGCCTTGCTCGGCGAAAAGAGCGCCGAGGACGCGCTGAGCGAGGCCGAGCGCAAGGTCAACCGCATCCTGCAGCGGCGCTGATCCATGGCTGGCGGGGCAGACAACGCACCGGCGCTCGAAGGGCGCCGGCGCGGCCTTGCCGGCCTCATTCCCGGCTCGCGCAAGCGCAGCCGGGATCTGGCGCTGATCTGGCTTTTCCTCGCCCCTTCGCTGGCGATCTTCGCGATCTACCGGATCGTGCCGCTGATCTGGAACGCGGTGCTCTCCTTCCAGTTCTGGTCGCCCTACAAGCCGGCCGAATTCGCCGGCCTCTACCATTACGAGGAGATGCTGTTCTACGACGACGCCTTCTGGCAGACGCTGTGGAACACGCTGATCTTCATGGCCTCCGCCCCGGTCGGCATCGTCTTCGCGCTCGCCGTGGCGCTCCTCGTCGACACCAATATCCGCGGGCGCAACGTCTACCGGACGATCTTCTTCATGTCCTATCCGGTGATGACCGTGGCCGTCGGCATCATCTGGCAGTGGCTGTTCAACGAGAATGTCGGGCTGATCAACTACGTCCTCATCGAGCTCGGCATCATCGACAGGGGCATTCCCTTCCTGGAGAGCTTCGACTGGGCGCTGCCCTCGGTGATCCTCGCCTCGATCTGGCAGGTGATCGGCTTTTACATGATCATCCTCTTGACGGGGCTGCAGAGCATCCCGCCGAGCCTTTACGAGGCGGCGGCGATCGACGGGGCGAACGCGCTGCAGCGCTTCCGGCGGATCACGCTGCCGCTCATCCGGCCCTCGCTCTTCCTCTGCTTCGTCGTCGGGATCATCAATTCCTTCACCGCCTTCGACCTCATCTTCGTGATGACGGGGGGCGGGCCGGGGCACGCGACGGACCTTCTCATCACCTACATCTACTCGATCGCCTTCCGCCTTTCGAAATTCGACTATGCGGCGGCGATCACGGTGGTGAATTTCCTGCTCTTCCTGGCGCTCGCCTTCCTCGCCAACCGCCTCGCAGGCGGCGAGGCCGGCGCGGTCAAGACCGGAGGCTGACCATGAGCCGCTATCCGCACTGGCCGATCCATCTGGCCCTTTCCATCGCCTCGGCGGCGATGCTGGTGCCCTTCTACTGGGTGCTGAAGACGAGCCTGACGGGCGAGAACATCTTCACCTTCCCGCCGTCGCTCCTGCCGGAGAGCCCGCACATCTTCTATTACGTCGATGTGTGGTACGCGATCCCGTTCCTGCGCTACCTCTTCAACTCGATCATCGTCTCGGTCATCGTCGTCGTCGCCAATGTCGTCCTCAACGCCATGGCCGGCTACGCCCTGACGCGCGACTTTCCGGGCAAGGGCGCGACGATCCTGCTCTTCCTCTCCTGCATGATGATCCCCTTCCAGGTGACCATCATCCCGGCCTATCTCATCACCTCGGAGATGGGCCTGCTCAATTCCTATGTCGGCATGGCCCTGCCGCTCGCCTCCACCATCGTGTGCATCTTCGTCTTCAAGGCGGCCTTCGAGGCGATCCCGAAATCGCTGATCGACGCGGCCAGGATCGACGGCGTGCCGGACTGGATGATCGTCTTCCGCATCATCCTGCCGCTGACCAAGCCGGCGATCGCCACCAACGTGATCCTCTCCTTCATCTGGTCGTGGAACTCGTTCCTGTGGCCGCTCGTCATCGTGCGCGACGCGCAGATGCAGACGCTGCCGCTCGGCCTTGCCCGCTTCCTTTCCGTCGTCGAGGACACGACCGGCGCGCTCTACGCCTTCTGCGTCATGGTGCTGGTGCCCGGCCTCATCATCTTCCTGCTCGCCCAGAAGGAGTTCATCACCGGCCTCACTTCGGGCGCGACGAAGGGGTGAGAGGATGGGCTGGCTGAAGAACCGCTTCGTCTACACCTTCGGCGGCATCGCGCTCGCCATCCTCGCCTGGAATGTCTGGGTCGTTCTCAACGACGACGGCATCATCCGGGGCGAGGTGGTCTCCGCTTCCGGCGCGCCGGTGGAAGGCGCGACGGTCAAGCTGACCGAACGCACGCTCCTCGTGGCGCGCCCGCGCGGCGAGACGCTCACCGATGCCGATGGGCGCTTCACCTTTACCGGACACGACCTGCACCATCTTTTCCTGGAGGCCTCCAAGGAGGGCGCCGGCCATGCCGGGCCGCTCGAGGTGCGGCTCTATTTCAAGGGCGAGAACGTCAATCTCCACACGCCGCTCCGGCTCGACGGCACCACGTGAGCCGGGCGAGATGAGAAGGTCCGCGCCATGAGTGAGGACGAGCGCCCCCTCGTCATCTTCGATCCCTTTCCGCGCTCGCGCGAGCTGATCTTCCGGGACGACACCTGGGAGAAGCTCGCCGCCCGAACGCGCATCGTCTCGCATGAGGGCGAGCGCATGCCGGAGGCGCTTGTCGACAAACATATCGGCGAGGCCGCGCTCGTCATCGGACAAAGCGCGCTGCCGGCCGAGCGGCTTGCCCGCGCGGGGAAACTTCGCGGCGTCATCAACGTGGAAGGCAACTTCCTGCCCAACATCGACTATGCCGGCTGCTTTGCGCGGGGGATCAAGGTGCTGGCCATCGCGCCGGCCTTTGCGAGGCCCGTGGCGGAGATGGGGCTCGGCTTCGCCATCGATCTTGCGCGCGGCATCACCCGCGCCGACAACGACTTCCGGAAGGGCAAGGAAGGCTACGGGCTTTCCGGCAATCAAGGTGCCTTCCTTCTCTCCGGCGCCGATATGGGCTTCGTCGGCTTCGGCAATCTGGGGCAGGCGCTCCTGCCTCTCCTGCAGCCGTTCCGGCCGACGATCCGCGTCTTCGATCCCTGGCTGCCGGAAGGGTACCTCACCGATTTCGGGCTCGTGCCGGCGAGCCTCGATGAGGTGCTGTCGCGCTCCAGGGTCACTTTCGTGCTGGCCGGCGTGACGGAGGAAAACCGCGGCATGATCGGGGCGCGGGAGTTTTCCCTCGTCCCGGACGATGCGGCCTTCGTGCTCCTGTCGCGCGCCGATATCGTCGACTGGGACGCCTTTCTCGAGGCGACGCGGGGCGGGCGGTTCAGGGCGGCCACCGACGTCTTTCCGGTCGAGCCGGTGCCGGCCGGCGATCCGGTGCGCGGCCACCCGCATCTCCTTCTCTCCTCGCACCGGGCGGGCGGGGTGCGCGAGGTCTTCCTGCGGATCGGCGAAATGGTGCTCGACGACGCGCTCCTCATTCTCGCCGGCCTGCCGCCGGTGCGCCTGCAGGCGGCGCGGGCGGAGACGGTCACGAGACTGCGCTCCAAGCCCGGCCGCTCCTACGCCAGGGGCGAGGTCTGATGGAACGCGCGGAAATCCTGCGCCGGCTCGGCCTCGATCCCGCCCGCCGGGCGGCGATCCTGCACGAGGACGATGCCGGCATGTGCCACGGCGCCAACACCGCCTTCGTGGAACTTTCGAAGGCCGGCGCGCTCACCTCGGGCTCCGTCATGGTGCCCTGCCCGTGGTTTCCCGAAATGGCCCGGCTCGCCTATCGCGACGACAGCCTCGACCTCGGCATCCACCTGACGCTGACCAGCGAATGGGCGGGCTATCGCTGGGGGCCGCTGACGCGCGCCGGCAGGGCTTCCGGCCTCGTCGACGAGGAAGGCTATTTCCACCGCACGGTGGCGGCGCTCGGCGAGAAGGTGGAGCCCGAGGCGGCCGAGGCGGAGATGCGCGCCCAGATCGAGCGGGCGCGCGCCTTCGACATCGATGCCACGCATATCGACACGCATATGGGCGCGGCGCTGCATCCGCGGCTCGCGGAGATCTATTTCCGGCTCGGCGAGGAATATCGCCTGCCCGTCCTGTTGCCGAAGCGGGCGGAGAGCTATGCGCGGGTGCTGAAATACGAGCCTGACGAGGTGCTGCCCATCTGGTCGGCGGCGGCGGAACGGCTGGAAGAGCAGGGCGTGCCCCTCGTCGACGATTTCGACATGACACCGGGGGTGGCGAGCGCCGACAGCGAGGCCGCCTATCGCAGGCTGGTCGAGGAACTGCCGGAAGGCCTCACCTTCGTCGCGCTGCATCCGAACGCGCCGGGCGACATCGAGACGATCGTGCCGCCCAGGGCGCATTTCCGCACCGACGAATACCGCCTCCTCGGCGAGGGGCGGATGGCCGAGTGGCTGGAGGCGGCCGGCGTGCAGACGCTCGGGATGCGGCCCTTGCGGGAACTTTACCGGGAGAACCTCGCCCGGCGCGGGTGATATCGTCGCGGGCGAGATCGCATGCCCGCTCCGGCACGCGCCATGCATGTCGCCCGGCAGGCCCCGATCCCGGAGGCCGGAAACGAGGGGCGCAAGGCTGGTCAATTTCCTGCTGCTTGCCGGGGCGGCGATCCTGTGGGGATCGAGCGCCATCGTCACGGGCCATCAGGCCGGCTACGGCGAGATCGAGGTCTCCGTCGGCTACCGGATGCTCGCGGTCAGTCTCTTCATGTTCTGCTTCTGCCTGGCGGCCGGCACGCCGATGAAAGTGCGCGGGCGCGATCGGCCCTTCGTCGCGCTGCAGGGCGTCCTCTTCTTCGCCCTCGCCTTCATTTCCTTCTACCGGGCGACGACGACGATCCCGAGCGGCGTTGCGGCGCTCATCCTCTCCACCTCGACACTCTTTGCCGCCCTCATCGGCCGCGCCTTCCTCGGCACGCAGCTCTCCGGGCGCATGATCGCCGGCATCCTGTGCGGCATCGGAGGGCTCGTCGTCGTGGTCGCGCCACAGCTCATGGCGCTCCAGGCCGATCCGGCGACATTGTCGGGCTTTGCCTGGGCCGCATCGGCCGCCACCTGCACGGGCGCGGGGACGGTGGCGGCGACGCGCAACCAGAATGCCGGCATCGCGACCGCCGCCCTCATCGGCTGGGGCGCCGGGACGGGCGGGCTTTTCGCGCTGGCGCTCGCAGCGCTCAACGGCGAACGCTTCTTCGTCAGCCTGTCGCCGCTCTATTTCGCCGATCTCCTCTATCTGGCGATCGTCGCCTCCTGCCTCACCTTCTTCATGTATTTCAGCCTTGTGCGGCGCGTCGGCCCGGCGATCGCGGCCTATACGCTGGCGCTGGTGCCGGTCGTGGCGATCCTTCTTTCCGTCCTCTTCGAGGATCTGGCGCTGACCGGACCCATCCTCGCGGGCATCGCCTTCATCCTCGCCGGCAACGTCCTCGTGCTGACGAGCGCGCGCAATGCACCGCGGCGCGATCCGGCCAAGGAAGGCGGCACCGCCTGAGCGGGCGATCGGCCTTCGATGACGCGGCGGAGATCCCGCGGGCGGGGTGTTTGAAAGATTGTGGAGGCTTGAGAGAGCGGCGTCGCGCTGCCGTCGGGAATGGTGCCGCATGCCGGACTCGAACCAGCGACCCCCTCATTACGAATGAGGTGCTCTACCAACTGAGCTAATGCGGCTTTCCGGGCAATCCTAGCGACTGCCGAAGCTTCCGGCCACCCGGCCGTGCCGCCGAAGCGGTGGCGGCGCCGGAAGGCGCGCACCTCTTAGCGAAATCGGCCGGTGCCGGCAAGCTTGGCGAGTGCGCTTTCGGTCGCGTCCCGCAAGCCAGACGAAAGCCCGCGAACAAACCGGTCAGAAGAGGCGGAAGCGGCTTTTCTTGTCTTCCTCGTCGCCTTCCTCGGGCCCCGGATCGTCCGGCGGACGCATATGGCTCTCCGAGCCGTTCAGCTTCGGGTGCTCGTCCTCTTCGTCGTCCGAATCGCCCAGCGCGTTGCGCGCCGCCAGCTCGTCGCGCTCTTCGGCCGGAGGCGTGGGCGGCGGCGGAGCCGGCCGCTCGGCGGGGCCGGCAGCGGTTGCCGCCGGTGCCGGGGCGGGGGCGGATTTCGTGCCTTCTGCCTTCTGGCTCGCGGGCTTTGCGGCAGCCGTTTCAGGCGGGCTTTTCGGTTCCGTTGCAGCCGCGGCCACGGTCGCTTCGGTTTTGGAAGCCGGGGCCTTGGGGTCAGAGCCTTTCGGAGCAGGGGATGGGTGGCCGGACGAGGTGGGGGCGCCCGCGGCCTGCCGCCCGGCGCTGCCGGCATCGGATGGCGGCGAAGCGGGCGACGCGCCCGGCGCCGGCGTCACCGGATCGCCGTGCCTTGCCGCCGTATCCGGCCTTGCGGCTTCGCCCGTCACCGCCGCAAGCTCCAGCGGCTTGAAGCTATCCTCGTCGATATCGATCATCCGGCGGCTTTCCGGCTCTTCCACCGGGACGCGCCATTCGACCGCGTCGAGGCGGCCGGTGACCGGCGAGATCGGCGACCATTCCTCCAGAACGACGCCGTCGGCCGTCCAGACCGGATCGCGCGGCGCATGCACGGCGCGCGACAGCCATTCGCGCATGCGGCCGCGATTGCCGTGCTCGCCTTCCTCGATCTCGGCCATGAGAAGGAGGGCGTTCTGCGTCGGGCGCGTCTTCACCACCGGCGTCAGCGCCTCGCGGGCAAGGCTCCAGTCGCGGGCGTTGATGGCGGCGCGGGCCATGACGAGGCGGGCGGCATCCTCGTTCGGGCGCATTTTCATCAAGGTTTCGATGCGCTGGAAGCGATCTCTGGCCGAATCGCCGGGGCGCACATGCGCATAGGCATCGGCGATTTCCGGATGCGGATTCGCCTTCCAGGTGGTCTCCAGGATCTTGGAGGCGCGGCGGATATCGCCGAGACGGGCAAGAAGCCTTCCGGCGACGACGGCCGCCGGGACGAGACCCGGCTCCAGCCCGTGCGCCTCGATGGCGGCTTCCTTGGCCTTCTCCGGCTCGGCGTCCTCGCGCCCGAGCGCTTCGGCGGTGAGGATGACCGCGCGCAGGCGCCGGGCGCTCTTGCGGTCGATCGCCTTGGTTTCGGCATAGCGCGACAGCGTCTTCAGCGCTCCGCCCCATTCGCCTTCGGCCGCCTGGTAGCGCAGGAGCGCGCGCGAGGCCCAGGGCGTGGAGGCGGAAAGGTCGCGCGCCTGTTCGGCATAGGCGCGGGCGGCCTCGTGCTCGCCCTCGCGGGCCGCCTCGATGAAGAGGCCGCGCAGGCCGACGATGCGCGTCGGCTCGTGCTCCAGCATCGCCTGGAAGGCATTGCGCGCGGCGGCGTGGTCGCCCTTCAGCTGCGCCGTCTGCGCCTTAAGGAGAAGGGTCAGCGGATCGTCGCCGCGGCGCGACAATTCATGGGTGGCGCGCTCGGCGGTGGAAATGTCGCCGGCGGCGATGGCGAGGAGGCCGGTGGAGACCGCCTCGCGGTAGCGCTTCTCGCGGCGCTGGCGCCAGGAAAGCCGCGCCTTCATGGGCAGACGCAGAAGGAAGACGATCAGCCCGACGACGACGAGCGCGGCGAACAGGAGGATGAGCGCCGCCAGAACCGCGCGGGCGAGGCCGATCGTGTAGGCCGTGCCGGCGAAGATCACCGTCACCTCGCCGGGCGCGTCCTTCAGCCAGGAGAAGCCGAGGACGACGGCGAAGAGGGCGGCGATGAGAAGGAGAAAGCGGATCATGATGGTCCTCAGCCCGCGGCGTCGAGGCGGGTCAGCGATTCATTGCGCAGCCGCGCGGCCAGTTCCTCGCCTGCAACGCGTGCCTCCAGCTTGCTGCCCCATTCGGCGGAAGCCTGCCGGGAAGCCTCGGGCAGGCTCTTCCATTCGGAAAGCGCCCTGTCGAAATCGCCGGAGCGGAGCGCCGCCTCGATACGGGATGTGACGGAGACGGCGTCGTCGCCCGCGCGCGGCCCGGCCGGGCGGACCTCCACAAGGTTGAGGGCGCTCGCCTTGAGGCGGTCGACCAGGCTTGCATCCGGGGCCGGCGCGTTGGCCTCCTGGGTCAGCTTCGGAGCGATGTCGCGAAACTCGGCAACCAGCGCGGCGCGGGAGGGAAGGCCGCTCCCGGCGAAAGCCTCAAGCGCATCCGGCGCCTCGATGCCGAAGGAGGCCGCGGTCCGGAGCTCGGCCTCGTAGGGCCGGCCGGATTCCAGCGCCGCCGTCAGCGCCTGGCCCGCGACGCCCGGGGCGAGCGCGGCGGCACGCTCGCTCGCCGTGGCGACCTCGTCGATGCGCGCGCTCAGCGCTTCAACGGAATTTTTCAGCGCAGCCAGATTTTCGGCGGTCGCGGCCGCCGCAACGTTGCTCTGAAGCTGTGCAATCGCGCTCTCATTGGCGACGATCTTCTCCTGCAGCGGCGCGATGTCGACCGGCTCGGCGCCTTCCATGGTGGAAACGCGGCCGGCGACGTCCTCCAGCCGCGAGGAGATCGTCGAAAGCTCGTCCTGCGTCTCGGCGGAAGCGCTCGAGGGGGCCGATTTCAAGGCTTCCACTTCCTGCGAAAGGCTCTGGAGCCGCTCATCCACATCGCTTCCGCCGCCGCCCGGCGCGGTGCCGGAGGCGACGGCGTTCTCCAGGTCGCTGAGGCGCGCGCGCACTTCCTCCAGAGCGGCGGAAGAACCGGTCCCGCCGGAAGCGCCGCCCTCGGAGAGCGAGGCGATGGAAGCCTCCAGCCGGTTGATCTCCTGACGCAGATCGGAAGAGCCGCCGCCGGATACCTGGTTCTCCATCGCGTCCAGACGCTGGCGCATGTCGTTTTCGGCCGAGCTCAGCGAATCGGTCTGGGCCTTGAGCTGTTCTTCGAGCGAGGCGATGCGCGCCTCGTCACTGCCGCCCGTGCCGGGCATGCCGCCGGGGCCGATCAGGCCGAGGCCGTAGGCGCCGCCGAGGGCGATGACGGCGCCAAGAAGGCCCGCGCCGAGGAGCGGCACGAAGCCCGGGCCGCTCTTTCCGGGGGCGCCGGCGCCCTGGGGGCGCGGCGGAGGCGTCTTGTCGCTGGAGGCGGCGATGGGGCGCTCGCTTTCCTTTTTCTTTTCGGGAGCCTTGTCGGCGGGGCCTGCCGGACCCGAAGCGCCGGGCTTTGCGCTCTCGGCCTTCCTGTTCAGTTCGGCGGCGGAGGCTGTCGGAGCCTCTCCCGCTTTCGGGCCGGTGGGGGAAGTCGTGCCGGCAGACATCTTTTCGGGGGAAGCTTTCGCGTCGGCCGCCGTCTTGCCGGCGCTGCCCGCGTCGCCGCCGCGGCTCGAAGTGCCCTTCTTCACCGCGTCTTCCTCCTGCGCCTTGTCGGGTGCTGCGGCCTTGTCGGCCGCCCTTGCGTCCCCCGCATGCGGGGCGGCGCTCGCAGCGCCCTTCTTCATCGGCTCCTCGGAAACGTGCTGGTCGCCCGGCTGTTCCCCGGCGGCCTCGGCCTTCTTCACTTCCTCGGCCTTCAGGTCGAGCGTCACGGGCCTGCGCCTGTCCGGCGAGCCGGCACCGCGCCTGTCCTCAGGTTCCTTGACCAAATAACCCTCCCGCACCGAATTCGGGCCGCAACGACCAGTTTGCCCTCTTATGCCCCAACGCGGCCGGCGGCGAAACGGCCTGCCCGGAATGGCGGTCCATCCGTCGCAAGATTAACGGCGGCCCTCGATCAGCTCAAAGAGCGAAGCTTCGTTGGGACGATTCGCTACCAGAATCGGGCCCTCACCCAGGTTTCGCAAGGGGCCTGCCATCTGCTCGGAAAGGCAGAAGTAGGTAGCCGACTTCTTCAGCGGGCGAAGCCCGGCCGCTTCCACGGCCCTGGCGAAGGCGGCGGCGCTCTCGGCGGAATAGACGAGAATTCCGATCTCCTCGCCGTCGGCGAGGGCGGCCTTCGCCTCCGGCGTGAGGGTCTCGGCCGGAGTGGAGCGGTAGATCTCCTTGAGGATCACCGAGAATCCCGCAGCGGCGAGTTCGTCCTCCAGATGGCCGGCGCGGCGGTCCGCGGCGAGGTAGAGGAGAGGGCCGTCGGAAGGCGCCACGCGCTCGCGGATGAGCTCGGCGAGATCGGCGGCATTGCCATGGGCGCTGTCGACGGAGGCAAACCCCAGATGGTGGGCCTCGGCCGCCGTGCGGTCGCCGACGGCGTAGAGGGGCAGATGCTGCAGGCTCTGAAGCTCGCCATGCACCTGCAGGGCCCGAACCGCATTGGCGCTGGTCACCAGCACCGCCTGCAGCCCGTCTTCGGGAAGGTGGGCGTCGATCGGCTCGATGCGGATCGCGGGCGAGACGAGCACGTCGTGGCCGCGCATCCGCAGGGAACGCGCCGTGCGGGTCGCGTCGGGATCGGGCCGGGTGACGAGAAGGCGCGCCATCCGCCTTCAGCCGATACCGAGCCGGGCAAGAAGCGCGGCGGAGGTGCGTCCCCGCACGTCGCTGCCGACATGACGGCCGACTTCCTCGGCGTCGTCCTGGGTGCCGGAGCCGGTGCCTTCGACCACCTCGTCGCCATCCGGCGAGAGCAGCAGGCCGCGGAAGGAGAGCGAACCCTCCTTCACCTGCGCCCAGCCGGCGATCGGCGTGCGGCAGGAACCGTCGAGCGTGTCGAGGAAGGCGCGCTCGCAGGCAACGGCGAAGCCGGTCTCGGCATGGTCGATCTTCGCCAGCGTCTCGCGGGTCTCCGCGTCGCCCTCGCGGCACTCGATGACCACGGCGCCCTGGCCGCAGGCGGGCGGGAACTCGATGGGATCAAGGAGGGCCGTCGCATGGCCGTCGACGCCGAGCCGGCGCATGCCGGCATAGGCAAGGAGGGTCGCGTCGAGCTCGCCTTCCTCCACCCGCTTGATACGCGTCGGCAGGTTGCCGCGCAGCAGCGTGATGTTGAGATCGGGGCGCACGCGGCGCAGCATCGCCTCGCGGCGGAGCGAGGCGGTGCCGAAAGTCGCTCCTTCCGGCAGCTGGTCGAGGCCGCCGCCATGGCGCGAGATCAGCGCGTCGCGGATATCGGCGCGCGGCAGATAGGCGGCCAGCGTCAGCCCGTCCGGCAGGCGCGTCGGCATGTCCTTGGCCGAATGCACGGCGATATCGATGGAGCCGTCGAGAAGGGCTTCCTCGATCTCCTTGGTGAAAAGGCCCTTGCCGCCCGCTTCCAGAAGCGCGCGGTTCTGGATGCGGTCGCCGGAGGTCTTGATGACGACGATCTCGATCGCCGCCTCGTCCATGCCGGAGGCCACGAGCGCGTCGCGTGTGGCATGCGCCTGCCAGAGCGCGAGGTCGCTGCCGCGTGTGCCGATCCTGAGCTGTTCCATTGCCCGTTCTGCCTGCCCGATGCTACAGCCGTGCGGTCTAACCAGCCTACGGGACAAGTGCAATGGACCGGGTCGGCACACCGGCCACGCTCACCGTGCTCGGCATCGAAACGAGCTGCGACGAAACCGCGGCCGCCCTCGTCTCCCGGCAGGCGGATGGCAGCAGGGCGATTCGCTCCAGCGTCGTTTTGAGCCAGGTCGAGGAACACCGCGCCTTCGGTGGCGTGGTGCCGGAGATCGCTGCGCGCGCGCATGTGGAAGCACTCGACGGCATCGTCGCGGCGGCGCTCGACGAGGCGGGGCTGGAGCTTGCCGATCTCGACGGCATCGCCGTGACGGCGGGGCCGGGGCTCATCGGCTGCCTTCTCGTCGGGGTGACGACGGCGCGCGCCCTTTCGGCGGCGAGCGGGGTGCCGCTCATCGGCGTCAATCACCTCGAAGGCCACGCCCTGACGCCGGTGCTGACCGACGGGGTGGCGTTCCCCTATCTCCTGCTTCTGGTCTCCGGCGGGCACACGCAGCTCGTCGGCGTCGCAGGCTTTTCGGATTACCGGCGGATCGGCTCCACCATCGACGATGCGCTGGGCGAGGCCTTCGACAAGGTCGCAAAGCTCCTCGGCCTCGGCTATCCGGGCGGGCCGGAAGTGGAGAAGGCGGCCGCGGGCGGCGATCCGGAGCGCTTCGCCCTGCCGCGCCCGCTTGCCGGCACGCCGGGCTCCGACTTTTCCTTTTCGGGCCTCAAGACCGCGCTGCGGCTGCGGGCCGAGGCGATCGCCCCGCTTTCGGACCGCGATATCGCGGATCTCTGTGCCTCCTTCCAGGCCGCGGTGGCGGAGATCGTCGCAGAGCGCACGTCGCATGCCCTTGCAGAGGGCGACTTTACCGCGCTCGTCGCTGCCGGCGGCGTTGCCGCCAATGGCGCGATCCGCGCCGCGCTGCAGCAACAGGCGGATAAAGCGGGCGTGCCTTTTGTTGCGCCGCCGCCGTCCTTGTGCACCGACAATGCGGCGATGATCGCCTTTGCGGGTCTGATGCATCTTGCCGCGAACGACGTATCTGCGGATGTCGTGGCGCGGCCGCGCTGGCCCCTCGATGCCGCCGCCGAGCCGATGCTCGGTTCCGGCCGGCTCGGAGCCCGGGTCTGATGGGGGCGGGCCGCAAGGTCGCCGTCGCCGGGGCCGGGGCCTTCGGCACGGCGCTGGCGCTCGTTGCCCACCGGGCCGGCAACGAGGTGAGTCTCTGGAACATCGACGCCGAGATTGCGCAGAAAATTGCCGCGCGCCGCGAAAATACGTTCTTCCTGCCCGGGCCGAAGCTTCCGGAAGGGATCCGCATCACCGCCGAGATGGCGCCGCTCGCCGAGGCGGAGATGGTGCTGCTCGCCGTGCCGGCGCAGGCGACGCGCTCGCTGCTTTCCACCATCGGGCCGCATCTTTCGGCCGATTCGGTCCTCGTCGCCTGTGCCAAGGGGATCGAGCAGGAGAGCGGCGCCCTGCAGAACGAGATCGTCGCCGCCGCGGCGCCCGCCCATGCCGTCGCCGCGCTTTCGGGGCCGGGCTACGCGGCCGAGATCGCGCGCGGCCTGCCGACGGCCGTCACCATCGCGGCAGCCGATATCGCGCTTGCCGAACAGGTCGCCGCCGCGCTCTCCTCGGAGAGCTTCCGCGGCTATGCGAGCGACGATGTCGTCGGGGCGGAGCTCGGCGGGGCCCTGAAGAACGTCGTCGCCATCGCCGCCGGGATCGTGGAAGGGCGCAGGCTCGGCGAGAGCGCGCGGGCCGCGCTCGTCACAAGGGGGCTTGCCGAGATGAGCCGGCTCGGGGCGAAGATGGGCGCGCGGCCGGAAACCTTCATGGGGCTTTCCGGACTTGGCGACCTGATGCTGACGGCGATGAGCAGCCAGTCGCGCAATACCAGCTTCGGCATCGCGCTGGCCGAAGGAAAGTCGGTCGCCGAACTGACGGAGCCCGGCAAGCCGCTCGCCGAAGGCGCCTATACGGCGGAGATCGCCGCCGCGCTGGCGAGGCGCCATGGCGTCGACATGCCGATCACCACCGGCGTCGCGGCCGTGCTTGCCGGAAAGCTGACACTCGACGAGGCGATCGGCGCGCTCGTTTCACGGCCGCTCAAGCAGGAAACCGGCTAGGGCACGGCCTCGGCCAAAAGGGGGAGAGATGGGATACTGGCTGTTCAAGTCGGAGCCGCACAAATGGTCGTGGGACGACCAGGTGAAGAAGGGCGCCGGCGGACAGGAATGGGACGGGGTGCGCAACTATCAGGCGCGCAACTTCATGCGCGCGATGAAAAAGGGCGAGCGCGGCTTCTTCTACCATTCCAACGAGGGCAAGGCGGTGGTCGGCGTCGTGGAGATCGTCGCGGAGGCCCACCCCGATTCCACCGACGGGACCGGCAAGTGGGAGTGCGTCGACATCAAGGCGGTGGCGCCGCTCAAAAATCCGGTCACGCTCGACGACATCAAGGCCGACGGGCGTCTCGACGAAATGGTTCTGGTGAAGAACTCAAGGCTTTCCGTTCAGCCCGTGAGCTGGAACGAATTCCAGACCATCTGCGCGCTCGGCGGCATCGATCCGAACGAAGTGAAGGCCGGCTGATCGCTTTCGTGCCGCAGGGGCCTGGCGGACAGCGCGCAGTCTCCTCGCGCTGCGGGCAGGAACCGGGCATTGTCGCAGGCGGCCGCTTTTGCCCATAGTGGCCGGACTTGATGAAGGCGGTTCCGCAGGGGGCCCGCCGAGGCACCGCGGGGTCCTTTCGTTGCTCCTCAAACCCACCCTGGCGGGAAGCCTGCCGAAACCCTTCTGGCTCGCCGAGCCGGAAAAGCTCTGGCCGCAATGGCGCTATGCCGGCGCCGAGCTGGAATCTGCCAAGCGCGACGCCGCGCTCCTCTGGCTGAAGGAGCAGGAGGATGCGGGGATCGCCATCGTCAGCGACGGCGAGCAGTTCCGCAGCCATTTCGTCCACGGTTTCCTGGAGAAGATCGAAGGCATCGACTGGCAGCGGAAGACGAAGATGGGCATCCGCGCCGGGCGCTACGAGGTGGAGGTGCCGACCGTGACGGCGCCGGTCGTGCGGCCGCGCCCCGTGCATCTCGAAGAGGCGGCCTTCTGCCGCGCCCATACCGGACGCGAGCTGAAGTTCACCCTGCCCGGGCCGATGACCATCTGCGACACGATCGCCGACGGCCATTACGGACGCCGGGCCGACATGGCGATGGCCTTCGCCGATCTCCTCAACGCGGAGGCCCGCGACCTCGCCGAAGCCGGCGTCGACGTCATCCAGTTCGACGAGCCGGCCTTCAACGTCTTCCCCGACGATGTGCGCGAATGGGGGGTCGCGGCGCTGGAGCGGGCGGCGGCGGGGCTTTCGGCCAAGACGGCCGTGCATATCTGCTACGTACGGGATCGAGGCGAACATCCTGTGGAAAGAGGGGCTCGGCCCCGAATGGCGGCAGTACGAGGCGATCTTCCCGGCGCTCAACGCCTCCGCGATCGGTCAGGTCTCGCTCGAATGCGCCAATTCGCGGGTGCCGCTCTCGCTCCTGAAGCTCCTTTGCGACAAGGAACTCCTCGTCGGGGCGATCGACGTCGCCAGCCACGAGGTGGAGAGCCCGGAAGTGGTCGCCATGACGCTGAAGGCCGCCCTTGCCTTCACCGACGCCGAGCGGCTTTATCCCTGCACCAATTGCGGCATGGCGCCCCTGCCGCGCGCGGTGGCGTCGGGCAAGCTGCGCGCCCTCGCCGAAGGGGCGGCGCTGTTGCGGCGCGAACTGGAGTAGGAAAGGAAGCCAGATGGCCTTCGCCGGCATCAACTATATCGCGGTGATCGTCGCCGGCTTCGCCGCCTTCGGTTTCGGCGCCATCTACTATGCGGTGCTCGCCAAGCCGTTTACCGCGGCCACGGGGCTCGTCCAGGTCAAGGTCGAGCACGGCGAGGAGAACGTCGACCGCACGCCGCTCCTCGTCTCGCTCACCGGCGAGACCTTCATGGCCTGGATGCTCGCCGGCCTTATCGGCCATCTCGGCCAGGTCTCGATCCTAACCGGCCTCGTTTCCGGCTTCTTCGTCTGGTCGGGCTTCATCCTGGTGCCGCTGGTGGTCAACCACCGCTACCAGATCATGCCCTGGACGCTGACCTTCATCGATGCGGGCCACTGGCTCGGCGTCGTCCTCCTGCAGGGTTTCATCATCGGCATCTTCGGGGCCTGAGGCGGCGCCTGGAGATTGAAAGGCGCAAGATGAATTTCGGAGCCATGAACTATCTCGCCATTCCGGCCGCGGCCGTCGCCGGCTGGCTGGTCGGGGCCGTCTGGTACATGGCGCTGGCGCGTCCCTGGATGGCGGCCCAGGGCTGGGGCTCGAAGGAGGAAATGCCGAAGCGGCAGGGCCTTGCCGCCGCCGCGCCCTTTCTCATTTCCTTCCTGGCGCTTCTCGTCATGGCCTTCGTGCTCGCCGGCGCCATCGGCCATCTGGGGCCCGGCCAGGCGACGATGAAGAACGGCGTCATCTCCGGCGCGATCCTCTGGGCCGGCTTCATCGCGACCACGGTGACGGTGAACTATGCCTTCGCCGGCAAGAAGGCCGCGCTCACCCTCATCGATGCCGGCCACTGGCTCGCGGTCCTTCTCGTGCAGGGATTCGTGCTCGGCGCCCTGGGGGCGTGAAGGCCCGCCACTGAGCCGGCAAAGCACCCGCATCGGCTCCCCGCCGCGCCCTGCTTGGCCGAAAGTGCGAGGTGGGCGGCATGGACAGGCGCGCCGCTCTCGGCATAATGCGCGGCAATAGACAAGGGTCGGGAAGACCCCGCCAACGACATATGGGGAGGCTTTCAATGTCGGACGGAAAACTGCATCCCGTAAGCAAGGAATGGGCCGAGCGCGCCTTCATCGACAAGGCGAAGTACGAGGAGATGTACGCCAGCTCGGTGAACGATCCGGAAGGCTTCTGGCGCGAGCACGGCGCGCGCATCGACTGGATGAAGCCCTACACCCGGGTGAAGAACACCTCCTACGATTACCACAACGTCTCGATCAAATGGTTCGAGGACGGCACGCTCAACGCCTCGGTCAACTGCATCGACCGGCACCTTGCCGACCGGGCCGACCAGGTGGCCATCATCTGGGAGGGCGACGAGCCGAGCGAGGACAAGAAGATCACCTACCGGCAGCTGCACGAGCATGTCTGCCGGCTCGCCAACGTGATGAAGGCGCATGGCGTCAAGAAGGGCGACCGGGTGACGATCTACATGCCGATGATCCCGGAGGCGGCCTATGCGATGCTCGCCTGCGCCCGCATCGGCGCCGTCCATTCCGTGGTCTTCGGCGGCTTCTCGCCGGATTCGCTCGCCAACCGCATCGAGGATTGCCGCTCCGACTTCGTCGTCACGGCCGATGAGGGCGTGCGCGGCGGGCGCAAGATTCCGCTGAAGGCCAATACCGACAAGGCGATCGTGCGCGCCGAAAAGGACGGCGCCTCGGTGCGCAACGTCCTCGTCGTAAAGCGCACGGGCGGCGAGGTTGAGATGCAGGAGGGGCGCGACCTCTGGTACCACGAGGAGGTGGAGAAGGTCTCCGCCGACTGTCCGGCCGAGGAGATGAACGCGGAGGATCCGCTCTTCATCCTCTACACCTCCGGCTCGACCGGCAAGCCGAAGGGCGTGCTGCACACGACCGGCGGCTACTGCGTCTATACATCGATCACCCACCAGTACGTCTTCGACTACCATGACGGCGACATCTACTGGTGCACGGCCGATGTCGGCTGGGTGACGGGCCATTCCTACATCGTCTACGGACCGCTGGCGAACGGCGCCACGACGCTGATGTTCGAGGGCGTGCCGAACTATCCCTCGGGCTCGCGCTTCTGGGAGGTCTGCGACAAGCACGGCGTCAACATCTTCTACACCGCGCCGACGGCGATCCGCGCGCTGATGGGCGCCGGCGACGAGGCGGTGACGAAGACCTCGCGCAAATCGCTGCGGCTCCTCGGCACGGTCGGCGAGCCGATCAATCCGGAAGCCTGGGAATGGTACTACAAGGTCGTCGGCGAGGAGCGCTGCCCGATCGTCGATACCTGGTGGCAGACGGAAACGGGCGGCATCCTGATCACGCCGCTGCCGGGCGCCATCGACCAGAAGCCGGGTTCGGCGACGAAGCCCTTCTTCGGCGTGCAGCCGGCGCTGGTCGATGCGGAGGGCAACATCCTGGAGGGCGCGACGGAGGGCAATCTCGTCATCCTCGATTCCTGGCCCGGCCAGATGCGCACGGTCTACGGCGACCATGAGCGCTTCGTGCAGACCTACTTCGCCACCTACCGGGGCATGTACTTCACCGGCGACGGCTGCCGGCGCGACGCGGACGGCTATTACTGGATCACCGGCCGCGTCGACGACGTCATCAACGTCTCCGGCCACCGCATGGGAACGGCCGAAGTGGAATCGGCGCTGGTGGCGCATCCGAAGGTCTCCGAGGCCGCCGTGGTCGGCTATCCGCACAACATCAAGGGACAGGGCATCTATTGCTACGTCACGCTGATGTCGGGCGAGGAGGCGACGGACGAACTGAAGAAAGAGCTGCGCGACTGGGTGCGCAACGAGATCGGGCCGATCGCCTCGCCGGATCTCATCCAGTTCTCCCCCGGCCTTCCCAAGACGCGCTCGGGCAAGATCATGCGCCGCATCCTGAGGAAGATCGCCGAGGACGATTTCTCCAATCTCGGCGATACCTCGACGCTGGCCGAGCCCGCCGTCGTCGACGACCTCGTCGAGCATCGGCAGAACCGGCCCGCATAGGCTCTTTGCGATTTTGAGGCGGAACGGGCGGGCCATGGCCCGCCCTTTTCGTTTCCGCCGGTCTTCGCAGCGGGTTGTGGCGCCCGTCGGTGCGAGCCGCCATCGCCGGGCCGATTTACTTAAACTCTAAACCAAGTCCGCAGGATCCGCTGCCGCCGCGGCGACAGGCGCGGCATATTCTCCCGAAGAACGGCACCTTCGGGGGATTCCCATGCAAAAAAGGATACAGCGCGCTTTCGGCGCGGTGGTCGCGATGGGCTTTGCTTTGGTGCTCGCCGCCGGCGCAAGCCAGGCAGAGGCGCGCGAGACGGTGCGCTTCACCGACAGCTACCGGCCAGGCACGATCGTCGTGAAGACGGGCGAGAGGCGGCTCTATCTCGTCATGCGGGGCGGCAAGGCCATGCGCTATCCGGTGGGCGTCGGACGGCGCGGCAAGCAATGGCAGGGCCGCACGCGCATTACCCGCAAGGTCGTCGATCCGACCTTCACGCCACCGGCGCAGGTCAAGCGCGACATCCCGAGCCTGCCGGACCTCATTCCGCCGGGCCCGCGCAACCCGCTCGGACCGCGCGCCATGACGCTCGCCCGCGGCGAATACGCCATCCACGGCACCAACCGGCCGAATTCGGTCGGCGGCTACGTCTCCTATGGCTGCATCCGCATGTACAACCAGGACGTCGTCGACCTCTTCGAGCGCGTGCGGGTCGGAACACCCGTCGTGGTCCTGCCGTAGGTCACTTGCGCAGGGAAGCGCTCTCCCCGCACCAGGGTTTCCTGGGACCGCCCGCATAGGCGCGGGCGTGACCGGAGGCGCGCAGCAGGGCCGAAAGGTTCTCTCCGTCGGCGCGGGCGACGTCGGCGACGACACGCCCGCCATACTTGTCTTCCTCGATCATGGAGATCGTCACGCCGGCCTCTCCCACAAGGCGCGCGAGGGCGGCCCTGGCCGCTTCGGCCATCTCGCGCTCGGCCGCACAGCGGGCCCTCAGCTCCGGGGCATCGATGCCGCGAAGGCGAACCAGCACCTCCACGTCCTGTCCGAGCCAGATGCGTGCCCGCACGGCCAAAGTATCGCCGTCGACGACGCGCTCCACCTCTGCCCGATAGGGACCGGGCAGCTCGGCCGCATTCGCTCCGCCTGAAAGCAGGCCGGCGAGGAGACAGAGCGGAGCGGCGCGAATCGCGCGAATGAGGAACATATTCCTATACTAGCGCCACTGTTGGCCCCTGGGAAGCGCTTCCGGCGCAGCCCGCCAGCGTAACAAGCGGCCTCAGAAATCGACGGCCTTGCCTTTCCTCTCCCAGTCGCCGTAGCGGGCCGGTTCGGGGCCGGACGGGCCGTCGAATTCCTCCGGGCGAGCCTCGCCTTCTCCGGCCGCTTCCGCCGCCTTTCTCTCCCTCGCCTCGGCGAGGGCGCGCTCGGCCGCCTCGGCGATCTTCCTGCGACGGGTTTCGGACGCCGAAAGCCCGGCCCCATCCGCCTCGGACACGGCCGGAGCGGCGTCAGCTTCGTTCGCCATCATGCCTCCTTGCGCCTCTTCACGCGCACTTGTCATTGCAGCGGCGTTCACCGCACCCAAAATATGCCCCGACATAGGCCCTTCTTTGGTGGAGCCCAAGACGATGAACATGATGAAGACCGCCATGCTTCTCGCCGCGCTGACGGCGATCTTCATGGGTGTCGGCTACCTGATCGGCGGATCCGGCGGCGCCATGATCGCCTTCCTCGTTGCCGCCGGCATGAATCTCTTCTCCTACTGGAACGCGGACAAGCTCGTGCTTCGGATGCACAACGCGCATGAGGTGGACGAGCGCTCGGCGCCGGAATTCCACCGCATGGTGCGCGACCTCGCGGCCCGGGCGAACCTGCCGATGCCGAAGACCTATCTGATCGAAAGCGATCAGCCGAACGCCTTTGCGACGGGCCGCAACCCGGAGAATGCCGCCGTCGCGGCGACCACCGGCCTCCTGCGCACGCTCTCCTACGAGGAGGCGTCGGGCGTCATGGCGCACGAACTCGCCCATGTGAAGAACCGCGACACGCTGACCATGACGATCACGGCGACGCTCGCCGGCGCCATCTCCATGCTCGGCAATTTCGCCCTCTTCTTCGGTGGCTCGCGCAACAACAACTCGCCCTTCGGCTTCGCCGGGGTGCTTCTGGCGGCGCTGACGGCGCCCTTCGCCGCGATGCTGGTGCAGATGGCGATCTCGCGTACCCGCGAATACTCTGCCGACCGCGATGGTGCCGCGATCGCCGGCAACCCCTTGTGGCTCGCCTCCGCGCTTGCGAAGATCGCCGGCGGCGCGAAGCGCCAGCCCATGGCCAGCGCGGAGCACAATCCCGCGACGGCGCATCTCTTCATCATCAACCCCCTCAACGGCGAGCGCATGGACAGCCTCTTCTCCACCCATCCGGCGACGGAGAACCGCATCGCGGCGCTCGAAGAAATGGCCCGCCAGGGCGGCATTTCGGAGGGGCCGCGGATTTCCCGCGAAACGCCGATGCGCAGCGAGCCGTCTGCCGGCCCCTGGGGATCGGCGGGCCGATCGCGCCGCCGCGCCGGGCCGTGGGGCTGAGCCCGCCAGGGAGCCATCTGATATTGTGAGCGAAGACGAGGCGCGCGGCGCCCAGGCAAGAGGAAGTGGGGGGCGCAACGCCAAGAGCCTCCATTCGGGAAAGGGCCGGCCGGGTATCGCGAGGGCAGGTGCCGGAGGCGGCAGGCCGGCCGGCGGAAAGGCGCAGCCGGGGCCACCGGGCCTTGCCGCGCGCGAGGCGGCGCTCGCGATCCTGATCAAGGTGATCCGCGACCGCGTCCCGCTGCCGGCGCTTCTCGACGAGGCGAGCGCGCTGCCCGGCTTCAAGGCGCTTTCGGCGCAGGACAAGGCGCTGGTGCGGGCGATGCTCGATACGGCGCTGCGCCATCGCGGCGAGATCGAGATGGCGATCACCCGGCGCCTGGAGCGGCCGCTCGACGCGGCGGCGCACCGGCTTTCGGCGCTTCTCCATCTCGGCGCGGCGCAAATCCTCTATCTCGACGTGCCCGACCATGCGGCGATCAACCTCGCCGTCACGGCTGCCGGGCGCGACCGGCGCACCGGGCGCACCAAGGGGCTGGTGAATTCGGTGCTGCGGCGGATCGCGCGCGAGCGCTCCGAGGTCCTCGCCGGTGCAGAGCCCGAAGAGAACGCGCCGGGCTGGCTGCGCACGCGCTGGCTGGAAAACTGGGGCGCGGCGCGGGCCGAGGCGATCTTCGCGGCGCATGCCGAGACGCCGCCGCTCGACCTTTCGGTGCGGGGCGATCCCGCCGAGGTGGCGGCCCTTCTCGGCGGCAGCGTGCTGGCGACGGGTTCGGTGCGGCTGGCGCGGCGGCCCGCCGTCTCCACGCTCGCCGGCTACAACGAGGGCCTTTGGTGGGTGCAGGACGCCGCGGCGGCGGTGCCGGCCCAGCTTCTCGGCGAGGTGGCGGGCAGGCGCGTCGCCGATCTCTGTGCCGCGCCGGGCGGCAAGACCGCCCAGCTTGCCGCCTCCGGCGCGCATGTGACGGCGGTGGAGAAATCCCGCTCGCGCGTCAGGCGGCTCGCCGGCAACCTTTCGCGCCTGCGCCTTTCCGCCGAACTCGCCGAGGCCGACATCCTCTCCTTCACGCCGGCCGAGCCCTTCGATGCCATTCTTCTCGATGCGCCGTGCACGGCGACCGGGACGGCGCGGCGCCATCCCGACCTCGTCTGGACGAAGGCGCCCGAAGAGATCGCCTCGCTCGCCCTGCTGCAGGCGAAGATGCTGGAAAGGGTCGCGGGCTGGCTGAAGCCCGGAGGGATCCTCGTCTATGCCACCTGCTCGCTGGAACCGGAGGAGGGCGAGCGGCAGGCCGCCGCCTTCACGGCCGGGCGCGGCGACGTTGAATTCCTGCCGCTGACGGCCGGCGAGTTTCCCGCTCTCGCCGCCTTCATCACGCCGGAGGGCTACTTCCGCAGCCTGCCTGGAATGCCGCTCGGCGAAGGCGAGGCGGGGGCTGCCGGAATGGACGGTTTCTTCGCCGCGCGGTGGCGCCGAGCGGGCTGATTGCCGAAAAACCGTGCAGCTACTGCCCGCCGAGGCGCGGTGCAGCTTGCCACGAATCAAAAAGCGCTATAGCGCCAGCAAGATGGCACAGATCGCGCCGGGCGATAGATGGCGATTGAATCTCTCGCGTGCCGAGCGCGTGGGACGCCGGCTTCGCCTGACAACGCTGGTAGGGCTTCCCGCCTGGGCGGGGGGTGGCGGCCGCTCGCAATTGCTGATTGCTCCGCCTGACCTCCGGACCGCCGACCCGACCATCGCCGAGGAGATCTATTCCGGTCGCTTCGTCTTTGCCGGCCAGTCGGTCGAGACGGAAGGCCGCTCGCCCTTCGAGGTCGTGCCGCCGAGCGAGGACTGGGAAGCGGCGCTGCACGGCTTCGGCTGGCTGCGGCACCTCAAGGCCGCGGCGACGCCGGTCGCCCGCTCCAATGCGCGCGCCATCGTCGGCGACTGGCTGGCGGGCGAGCGCAAGCACGGCGCCATCGCCTGGCGGCCGGAAGTGGCGGCGCGGCGGCTCATCTCCTTCCTGTCGCAGTCGAACCTCATCCTGGAAGGGGCCGATCACGACCTCTACCGCGCCTTCGTGCGCTCTCTCTTGCGGCACGGGACCTTCCTGAAGAAATCCTACCTCGCGGCCGAGCCGGGGCTGAAACGGATGCAGGTGGCGATCGCGCTCGCCATGGCCGGGCTGTGCATGTCGCGCCAGGAGCGGCTCTCCCGGCGCGGCCTGGAGCGCGTCGGCCAGGAGGTCAGCGCGCAGTTCCTTCCCGATGGCGGACATGTCTCGCGGAGCCCCGCCGCGATCCTGGAGGCGCTCCTCGACCTGTTGCCGCTCCGCCAGACCATCGTGGCGCGCGGCCAGAACCCTCCGGAGGCGCTTCTCGGCGCCATCGACCGGGCCATGCCGATGCTGCGCTTCTTCCGCCACGCCGACGGGGCCTTCGCGCAGTTCAACGGCGCCTCGGCCGGGGCGCGCGACCAGCTCTCCACCGTGCTCGCCTATGACGAGGCGCTCGGCAAGCCGGTCGCCTCGGCGCCCTATTCCGGCTTCGAGCGGCTGGAGGCCGGGGCCGCCGTCGTCATCGTGGAATCCGGCACGCCGCCGCCGCTCGCCTACAGCGCCGAGGCGCATGCCGGCACGCTCGCCTTCGAGTTTTCCCATGGAAGCCACCGGCTGATCATCAATTGCGGCGCGCCGCAGGCCCGCTACGAGGCGCTGCGCCGGGCGGCACGGCTGACGGCGGCGCATTCCACGGCGACGCTCGCCGACACCTCCTCCAGCCATCTGGAGCCGGAGGGCGACCGCGTCCTGCTGATGGCCGGGCCGAAGAAGGTGGAGCGCCAGCGCCGCACCGAATCGGACGGCACGATCCGGCTCGAGCTCACCCATGACGGCTACATGAAGACGCTCGGCTTCCTGCACCGGCGCCATCTGGTCCTCGCCGGCGACGGGCTGTCGCTCGCCGGACGCGACGCCTTCGAGGGGGACGGCCCGGCGCGCACGCCCTTCGACATCCGCTTCCATCTGGAGGCGGGCGTGAGCGCCGAATTCGCCGAGGAAGCGCAGGCCGGCCATATCGACCTCGTCCTCGCCGATGGCGAGCACTGGCGCTTCACGGCCGATGCGCCGCTGGCGATCGAGGAAAGCACCATCTTTTCGCCCTCGCGCGGCTCCAGCCGCAGCCTGCAGATCGTCCTCAGCGACGAGGTCGGAGACCGGCCTGCGGTCGAATGGAGGCTTGCGCGTCTCGCCTGAGGCGGTAAGAGGCGTTCTTTCCTCCTTCCATTCCAGACCGCCGAGGCATTCGATGTCGGCTTCCCCCCATAAAGGCTCTTCCGGACCGGCGAAGGTCGCCGTCAAACGCGCGCTGATCTCGCTTTCCGACAAGACGGGCGCCGTCGATTTCGCCAGGGCGCTCGCCGGCGCAGGCGTGGAGCTTCTTTCCACCGGCGGTACGGCCAAGGCGCTGAAGGAGGCGGGGCTTTCCGTCACCGACGTGTCCGAGGTGACGGGCTTTCCGGAAATCATGGACGGGCGCGTGAAGACGCTGCATCCGTCCGTACATGGCGGCATCCTTGCCGTGCGCGACGCGCCCGAGCACGTGAAGGCGATGGAGGCGCACGGCATCCGGCCGATCGATCTCGTCGCCATCAACCTTTATCCGTTCGAGGCGACGGTCGCGAAGAGCGACGATCCGCTGGAAATCATCGAGAACATCGACATCGGCGGGCCGGCGATGATCCGCGCCGCGGCGAAGAACGCCGCCTTCGTCGTGGTTGTCACCGATCCGGCCGACTACACCCGGGTCGCCGAGGCGATTGCCGCCGGCGGGGTGGAAAAGCCGCTGCGCACGGAGCTGGCCGGCAAGGCATTCGCCCGCACGGCCGCCTATGACGCGGCGATCTCCGGCTGGTTCGCCGGCGAGGCGGGCGAGAGATTTCCGGAGCGGCTGACGGTCTCGGCGAGCCGCGCCGCGGAGCTGCGCTACGGCGAGAACCCGCATCAGAAGGCAGCGCTCTACCGCACCGCGGGCGAGGCGCCCGGGGCGGCGAGCGCGCGCCTTGCCAACGGCAAGCCGCTCTCCTTCAACAATCTCGGCGATGCCGATGCCGCCTACCAGCTCATTGCCGACCTCGACCCGTCCGAGCCGGCCGTCGCCATCATCAAGCACGCCAATCCCTGCGGCGTCGCCATCGGCGCCTCGCTGGCGGAGGCGCACAAAAAGGCGCTGCGCTGCGATCCCGTTTCCGCCTATGGCGGCGTGGTGGCGGCCAACCGTGCCCTCGACGCGGAGGCGGCGAAGGCCATCACGGCTCTCTTCACCGAGGTCGTGATCGCGCCCGAGGCCGACGAGGAGGCCATGAAGATCTTCGCGGCCAAGCCCAATCTTCGCCTGCTCCTCACCGGCGAGATGCGCCCGGCGGGCGGCATCGTGATGCGCTCCATCGCCGGGGGACTGCTGGTGCAGGAGGCGGACGGTGCGCAGGTGACCGAGGCGGACCTGAAAGTCGCGACCAAGCGCGCGCCGAGCCCCGAGGAGCTCGCCGACCTCCTCTTCGCCTTCCGCATCGCCAAGCACGTGAAATCGAACGCCATCGTCTACGCCAAGGGCGGCGCGACGGTCGGTATCGGCGCCGGGCAGATGAGCCGCGTCGATTCGGCCCGGATCGCGGCCTGGAAGGCGGCGGAGGCGGCGCGCCATGCGGGCGAGGAAACGGCGCTGACGGAAGGCTCCGTCGTCGCTTCCGACGCCTTCTTCCCCTTCGCCGACGGGCTGATGGCGGCCGCCGAGGCGGGCGCCACCGCGGTCATCCAGCCGGGCGGCTCGCTGCGCGACGAGGAAGTGATCGCGGCGGCCGACGAGGCCGGCCTTGCGATGGTGCTAACCGGCCTTCGCCATTTCCGCCACTAAGGCGCTTTCGGAACGCGATCTGACGGCCTGCTGCTCGGCGAGTTCGACGAGAAGGCTTGCCGCGACGGTCGCCTTGGCGGTCGTGGCGCGCCCGTCGGCCAGGATCGAGCCGACGCGCGCCGCCGTGGCGCCGACCCGGTTGCCGTTGGCCTTTTCCCAGGCCGCGACATCCGGGCGCCCCTTCCCGGATGTGGCCAAAAGATCGGCGGCGAGGGCGCGGTGCGCCGCGGCGAGACTGTCGCGGGCCTTCTCCACGGCCAGAAGCTCGTAATAGTCCGAGCTCTCCACGGCGAGAATCATGGCTTCCAGCCGCGAGAACGAGAAACGCTCGGCGATCTCGTAATAGGCCGCGGCGGCCGCCTTCAGCTTGCAGGCGCAATGCTCGGCGACGAGCGCGATATCGATGGCGTTAGCCACCTCCGGCAGAAGCGCGAGTTCGGCGGCGGTTTCCTTCGGCACGCCTGCCTCGGTCAGCTCCGCTTCGTGCTCGGCGACGGCATGGGCGGCAAATTCTGGCAGGAGCCCCGGCAACAGCTTGCGCAGCTCGGCGAGGGTGGCGCGGTAATGCTCGACCACGGCGGCGATGCCGCCGGACAGGTCGACGTTCCTCAGGAACCAGCCGACGCGGTCGATGAGGACGTCCTGGACCTTCAGGTAGAGCTCCAGCTGCAGCTGGCCGGGGATCCGGTTGTCGAGCGCGTCGATATCCTCGTGAAGCTCGCGCATCGAGAAGGCGTCGCGCACGGCCGTATAGGCGCGCGTGACCTCGGCGGCCGAGGCGCCGGTCCGGTCGCGCAGGCGCACCAGAACGGTCGGGCCGCCGCGGTTGATGAGCGAATTGGCGAGCTGGGTCGCGATGATCTCGCGGCGCAGCCGATGCATGGCGATCTCCTCGGCGAATGGCGCCTGCATCTTTTCGGGGAAGTAGCGCACGAGCTCGTGGGCGAGATAGTCGTCGTCCGGCAGGTTGCTCGCCACGAGGTCGTCGAAGAGGGCGATCTTGGCATAGGAAAGCAGGATGCCGATCTCCGGGCGGGTCAGCGGTTCGCCCTGCGCGGCGCGTTCGGAAAGGCGCGCATTGTCCGGCAGGTACTCGACCTCGCGGTCGAGATAGCCGTCCGCCTCCAGCTCGCTCATCAGCCGCGCCTGGTTGGCGAGGTTGTCGAGGCCGCGCAGACTTTCCAGGCTGATCGCCAGCGTCTGCTGGTAGTTGTTGCGCAGGACCAGCTCGGCGACCTCGCCGGTCATGTCGGCCAGGAGGGTGTTGCGGGCCGCAAGCTCGATCCGGCCGGAGCGCAGCGCCGGGGCGAAGGCGATCTTGATGTTGACCTCAAGGTCGGAGGAATTGACCCCGCCGGAATTGTCGATCGCATCGGAATTGCAGCGCCCGCCCGCGAGCGCGTAGGCGACGCGGCCGCGCGAGGTGACGGCAAGGTTGGCGCCCTCGCCGATGACCCTCGCCTCGAGTTCGGCGGAGGTGACGCGGATGGCGTCGTTGGTCTTGTCGCCGACCTCCGCGTCGCTTTCGTTGGGGGCACGCACATAGGTGCCGATGCCGCCGAACCACAGAAGGTCCACCTGCATCTTCAGGATCGCCCTGATCACCTCGTTCGGCCGGGCGGAACTGCCTGAAAGGCCGAGGAGGGAGGCGATTTCCGGCGAGATCGGCACCGATTTGTCGTGGCGCGAGAAGACGCCCCCGCCCCTGGAGACGAGACTCGTGTCGTAGTCCTTCCAGGAGGAGCGGCCGAGCTCGAAGAGGCGCCGGCGTTCCTCGTAGCTCGTCTCGGCGTCGGGATCCGGGTCGATGAAGATGTCGCGATGGTCGAAGGCGGCGAGAAGGCGGATCTGCCTTGAAAGAAGCATGCCGTTGCCGAACACGTCACCCGACATGTCGCCGACGCCGGCGACGGTGAAGGGCTCCTTCTGGATGTCGACGTCCATCTCGCGGAAATGGCGTTCCACCGCCTCCCAGGCGCCGCGGGCGGTGATGCCCATCACCTTGTGATCGTAGCCGGCCGAGCCGCCCGAGGCGAAGGCGTCGCCGAGCCAGAAACCGTGCGCCTCGGAAACGGCGTTGGCGGTATCGGAGAAGGTCGCGGTGCCCTTGTCGGCGGCGACGACGAGATAGGGATCGTCCTCGTCATGGCGCACCACGGCCGCCGGCGGGACGATATCGTCGCCCTCGATGTCGTCGGTGACGGAAAGCAGCCGGTCGACGAAGGCGACATAGGCGCTCTTGCCGGCCTCGAAGATTTCCTCGCGGCTGCCTTCGGGCGGCAGCAGGCGCGGGAAGAAGCCGCCCTTGGCGCCGACCGGCACGATGACGGCGTTCTTCACCTGCTGCGCCTTGACGAGGCCGAGAACCTCGACACGGAAATCCTGCGGCCGGTCGGACCATCTCAGCCCGCCGCGCGCGACCGGGCCGAAGCGCATATGCACGCCCTCCACCTGCGGCGAATGCACGAAGATCTCGCGGAAGGGACGGGGCGGGGCGAGGAAAGGAAGGTCGCGCGGCTTCAGTTTCAGCGTGATGGCGATCGGCGGCAGACCGTCCTCGTCGGCCATGTAGTAGTCGGTGCGCTTGGTGGCGACGATGACGGACCTGTAGGCCCGAAGAATGGTGTCGTCGTCGAGGCTGGCAACGGTGTCGAGTGCCTTGGCGAGCTTCTCGTCCGCCTCTTCCTCGGCCTTCTTGCGGCCTTTCTGCGCGGGATCGAAACGGGCGGTGAAGCGGGCCACGAGGAGCGAGGCGATCTCGCCGTTGCGGCCGAGCGTGTGCCAGATGTAGTCGAGCGAATAGGGCAGCTGCGTCTGGCGCAGATAGCGCCCGATGGTGCGCAGAAGCGCCGCTTCCCGCCAGGAGATTCCCGCCTCGAGCACCAGGGCGTTGAAGCCGTCATTATCGGCCCGCCCGGCCCAGATGGCGCGGATCGCCTCTTCCAGCCGCGGCGCGGCCGCGTCGATGGCGGTGCCGCCCGTGCCCTTCGGGGCAAGCGTCATGTCGTGAATATAGACGGCCGGCGCGGTTGCCGGCCGCATGAGATAGGTCCGCTCGTTGACGACGGCGAAGCCGAGATTTTCCAGGAGGGGCACGCGGCGCGACAGGGGAATCGGGGTTTCCAGGTGATGGAAGCGCAGCATGGTGCGCTCCAGCCCGCCGAAGGAACGGGTGCTGAAATGCGCGGCGATCATCGACTGGCCCGATAGGGCGCGACCGATACGGATGTCCTCGATGGCGTCGTCCGCGGTGTGGGCGGCGCGGTATTCGCGTCCAAAAGCCTCGCGGTACTCGCCGAAGAGGCCGTTTTCCTCGGGAAACGCGTTGGCGAGCGTTTCGCGCAGGTCATCCTCGAAGGTGCGGGTGATCGCCCGGATGCGCGCTTCGACCTCGGCCTGCGTCGGGTCGCCCTGGAGGAAGTTCTCTTCTTCCGGGGCGGGGTTGCGGCCGATGATGAAATGGACGCGGGCGAGATGGCCCTCCGGGAAGGAGGGGAAGGCGGCGGAAACGCGGGCGGAGAACATCTCGGCGAGCGCCTTGCCGACCTCCTCGCGAACCTCGGAGGAATAGCGTTCGCGCGGCACGTAGACGAGGACGGAGACGAAGCGGCCGTATCGGTCCGCGCGGATGAGGGCGCGGATGCGCGGGCGCTCCTGCAGGTGCAGGATCGCCATCGCCTGGTCGAAGAGCGTATCGACATCGGCCTGGAAGAGCTCGGTGCGCGGGAAGCTCTCTAGGATGTTGAGGAGCGTCTTGCCGGAATGGCTGAGAGGATCGAAGCCGGCGCGGTCGACGATGCGCTCGGCCTTGCGGCGGATGAAGGGGATGGAGGTGACGGAGCGGGTGAAGGCGGTCGCCGTGAAGAGGCCCACGACGCGCAGTTCGCCGGTGACGCGGTTCGCCTCGTCGAAGATCTTGACGCCGATATAATCCATGTAGTCGCGCCGGTGGACGCGGCTGATGACGTTCGCCTTGATGATGATCAGCGGCTCGGGGCTGAGGAGAAACTCGCGGATCTGCGGGGTCATGGTGACGAGCTCGCCGCCGCGGCGCAGGATCTTCACGTTCGGATCGCGCAGGAGGCCGAGCCCCTCGCCATCGCCGGCCTCGACGCTTTCGCCGGCGCTCGCGTCGTAGGAAAGCTCGCGCATGCCGAGGAAGGTGAAGTTGTCGTCCTCCAGCCATTCCAGGAGCGCGATCGCCTCCTCAAGCTCGTCCTCGTCGAGCTGCGGCGGGTCCTTGCGGTAGTCGCGGATCGCCATCCGGAGGCGGTTGCGCATCGCCCGCCAGTCCTCGGTGGAGACGCGCACTTCCTGCAGGAGGCTCTTCAGCGAGGCTTCCAGCGCGCTCCTGGCCTCCTCGTCGGGAAGCTTGGCGATCTCGATATGCAGGTAGCTTTCCCGCTCGGCCTTCTTCTTCGATTCCGTGCCGGCGGCGAAATGGACGAGCCTGCCGTTCTCGTCACGCTCCACCTCGAAGATCGGATGCAGGACGAGGCGGATCGGCTGGCCGGCGGCCTGGATCTCGCCGATGACCGAATCGAAGATGAAGGGCCGGTTCTTGCCGACGATATCGATCGCCGTGACGGCGCGGCCTCGCTCGTCGGCCGCCTCGATGTCGCGCAGCGTGACCTTGGGCACCTGCGGGTCGCGCTCGGCGATGTACGCGAAGGCCGCCTCCACCATGCCGGCGAGGTTCTCGGGCGGATAAAGGGCGATGTCCTCGCCCGCCGAATGGGCGAAGAATATTTCAGCGAACTGCTGCAGTGTCCGGGGATCGTCGGCCTTGCTGAGGAGTTTCTTCGCCGCGGCGATTCGCTTCTTCTTCTCCGGTTCGTACCGGTCCGGCATCTTTCCTCGCTTCCGCCCGGCTTGCCGGGACTTGTCTCATTGGCGCGTGCAACATCACATGTAGGCGCTGGAAGCCACAAGGCGACGGGAGGCAAACCAATGACAGAGACTTCAAACGAACGCGTGACGGCGCTGGGGCTTGGCGTGGCCGATCCGCTGAGCGAGGCGACGCAGGCCTATTTCGCCAAATGCGAGGAAAAGCTCGGTCTCGTGCCGAACGTTCTCAAGGCCTACGCCTTCGACGAGAAGAAGCTGCGGGCGTTCACCGATTTCTACAACGACCTGATGCTCGGCGAGAGCGGGCTCTCCAAGCTGGAGCGGGAAATGATCGCCGTCGCCGTCTCCAGCGTGAACCATTGCTACTACTGCCTGACGGCGCATGGGGCGGCGGTGCGGACGCTTTCGGGCGATCCGGAGCTCGGCGAGATGATGGTGATGAACTACCGCGCGGCCGAGCTTTCGGAGCGTCAGAAGGCGATGCTCGACTTCGCCGTGCTCCTGACGGAGCAGCCGGAGGCGATCGAGGAGGAGGACCGGCAGGCGCTGCGCGATGCCGGCTTCTCGGAGCGGGACATCTGGGACATCGCGGCCGTCGCCGCCTTCTTCAACATGTCGAACCGCGTCGCTTCGGCGACCGACATGCGGCCGAACCGGGAGTACCATTCGCAGGCGAGGTGAGAGAGGCGGGCCTGAACGGAGGGCGCCTCACACCTCGACGAGCTTGTCCGGCAATTCGTTCGGGTTGCGCGTGCCGGCCGGCACGTGCTCGGCGAGGATCTCGCCGCAGCCTGCAATCGCGCTGACGAGGCCGGGGCCGAGGTTGCCGGCGCGGATGTCCTCGGTCAGCTTCTCGATGAGGCCGTCCCAGACCGCCTGGCCCACCTTTTCGTTGATGCCCTCGTCGGCGATCACCGCCGCGTAGCGTTCGGCGAGCGAGACGAAGATCAGGATGCCGGTGCGCCCGTCCGTGCCATGAAGGTTGTGGGCGAGGAATTGCTGCATGGCGTGCCGCTCGGCGCGCTGGCGGCGGATGAAGCCGGGCACCAGAAGCGGACGGATCGGCCCGAGCGAGGCGAGGATCGCCAGCACGATGAAGAGGACGATCTCGGCCGCCGCCACGGTGCGCGCGTCGAGGCCCGGCCCGAAGACCTCCGGCGCCTGCGCCAGCCATTCGCCGGCCTGCGGAGCGGCGATGAAGCCTTCCAGCACGGGATAGAGGAAGGAGGCGGTAATGCCGGCGAGGAGCGTCGCCAGCGCCGCCCACATCAGCGGGATGAAGCGGTAGCTGTCGCTCGCCGCGGCCGCGACGGCGAAGATCTCGCCGGCCGTCCTCCGTTCGGCGGTGCGGATCGCTTCGGCGACCTCGTCATGCTCGGCTTTGGTGAGTACCGCCATCTTGTCCGTTTTCCCTACCAGCTGCCCGAGGAGCCGCCGCCGCCGAAGGAGCCGCCGCCGCCGGAAAAGCCGCCCCCGCCGAAGCCGCCCCCGCTGCCGCCGGAG
>NZ_NSLC01000009.1 GCF_020144925.1 Afifella sp. IM 167 | reverse complement strand
CCACCGCCTTCGCGGTCGCCGCCGCCGCGATAGCCGCCGCCACCGCCGCCACCGCGATAGCCGCCTTCATCGCGCTCTCCCCCGCCGAAGGGGGGAGGCGTCACATCCGCGCCATACTCGCCGCCGAACTCTCTAGCACCGCCACGCCGCGGACGGCGCGTGCGATCCCTCTCGGGGCGTTCACCAAACTCGTCGTCGTCGTGATCGCCGCGACCGCCATTTTCCGTCATTTCATCAGGTCCCTTGGAATACAAAAACCGCCGGCTGGCAGCCACCAGCCGACGCGGGCAAGCGCGCGGTCTTTACTTGGAGTAACATGGAAAGCCGGGATCGGTCCGCTGGCCCTCAACCATCCTTAAGGGGACGCCTCATGCAGACCCCCTCAGACAATCTATGCGCAGAACCGACAAATCCGCAAGAGGTGAATCGTCGATGGTCTTGGCGATGCCAGAAAAGCCAAGCTATTTGAGGACCTCGACCTTGACGCGGGCAGTGCCCCTTCCTCGAAAACCGAGCTTCTGCGCGGCGGCCCGGGTGACGTCGATGATACGGCCCCGCACGAAGGGGCCGCGGTCGTTGATCCGCACGACGGCGGCACGTCCATTGTGCAGGTTGGTGACCCTGACCTTGGTCCCGAAGGGTAGCGAGCGGTGCGCCGCCGTCATGGCGTTGGGATTGCACCTTTCTCCGGAGGCGGTGCGCGATGTGAGCGCATACCAGGAGGCGTGGCCTGTCTGAGCTCCGGCGGAGCCGGGTTGAACGAGGGTGGCGCTGACCACGGCAAGCATTGCCGCGGCGAAGAGCTTCGCCGTGTGCTGCATTTTCAGATTTTCCCCTTTGCCGTCGTTGGCAGGTCGGCCTTTCCTGCCCAAAGACGGCGAAGGGTTGGCAGCAAATGGGGCATTTTCGGGAAATGCCCGCTGCAATGCGGCGATGTCTTGGCAGCGCGTCATATGGATCAACGCGCCACATCGGAAAACGGCCACCCCGAAGGATGGCCGTTACTTTCACAAAACTATGATCAACTGCAAGGGAACCCTTCAGCGGCAGAGCTGGCGAGGTCCGTTATAGGGCTGGAAGGTGCCGCTGTCCGGATCGAAGGAGCGATACTTGGATTCGCAGTAGAGGTACCATTCCGGCGTCCAGGGCTGCGGACCGCCGACGGACCCGCCATAGACGACCAGAGGATCACCGGAAGCGCGATAAACCGGCTGCGGCGCCGCGTAGACAGGGGGCGGAGCGACGTAGACCGGGCGCGGCGCGTAGTAGGCGCGAGGCGGCGGCGCATAGTAAACCCGCGGCGGCGGGGCGTAATAGGCACGCGGCGGCGGGGCGGCATAGGCCGGCGCCGGGGCGAGCGCCGAGCCGAGGATGGCGCCGGCGGCAAGGCCGACGACACCGGCGGCCAGAGCCGCTCCGCCATCGCCTCCGCGATGGTGATGGCCGTAATAGCCGCGGTGGCGCCAATGGTCTGCGGAGGCCGTGCTCGGCAGGGAGGTCGCCACGACCGCCATCGCGAGCGTGGCTGCAATGGCCTTCGGTGTTGCTGAGGAAAAAAGGGACATGGCTGACTTCCTGGGCTTTCGCCGGGATCCGGCGTCTTCGGGAAGAAGAACTAGCGATGATAGGCTGAATGGCGGCTGAACGAAGGCGGCCTGCAGACCGGGGCGCTCCCCTCGCCTCCTCCCCTTCAGCGGACCGCATCCGGCACGCCCCTCGCCCGGTGCGTGCTTGACGGCGATCAAGGCACATGCTTCGCCGACTTCCATCAATGGGAAGGGAACGGCGCCGTACCTCCATCGGTGAGAGAAACGGCCCGAAGAGGAAGCGCGACGATGGCGAAGCGGATCTTACTGCCGATCGATCTCGATCATGTGGCGAGTTGGGAGAAGTCGGTCGACATGGCGATCGACCTCGCGCGCCATTTCGGGGCGGAACTCGTCGTCCTCAGCGTCTTTCCGGAGATGGAAGCCGATTTCGAGCAGTTTCCGCAGCACCACGTTCCGGCGGTGGAGGCTTTCCGGCGGCGGCGCATCCCGCCCGATATCCAAAGCCGCGCCGTTCACCGGCTCGGCACGGTCGCTCGCGGCATCCGCGCGGCCATCCTGCAGGAGGCGATCGACCTTGTGGTGATGGCCTCGCACAATCCCAGTCTCGGAGACTATGTGATGGGCTCCAACGCGGCCAATGTGGTGCTGCACAGCCCCTGCTCGGTGCTGGTCGTGCGCTGAAGCCGCGTTTGGTGCGCCAATACAGAAAAGCCGCCGGCGATGCCGGCGGCTTTTCCGATTCTTGAGGCAGGCCGAAGCCCGCCCGCGTCAGGCCATCTGCAGATTGACTGCCTGCGGGCCGCGGCCACGCGGGTCCGGCTGCAGCTCGAACGTGACGCGGTCGCCCTCGGCAAGAGCCGACAGGCCCGAGCGCTCAACGGCGGAGATATGCACGAAGACGTCCTTGCTCCCGTCTTCGGGCGCGATGAAACCGAAGCCGCGAGTGGCGTCGAAAAACTTGACCGTTCCGGTCTGGCTCATGGGATATGTCCTTTCCCGTGTCGTCGGATTCAGGCCGGGCATATGCACGGTCCTTCGAAGCAGTCGGGAAAGACGTTCTGGCCACCTGCGGCGCCTTTTTTGGGGCGCTCTGCGGCCGACTTAACCGGTCGTCGGTGGCGCGCCATCCAACCATCGAAACGCGCCACATGAAACGTATGACGCCAAAGTGCGGAGATAACAAGACGGGCGGCGAAATGCCCTGCGCGGCGGGCGCGGCTCCGATGGGGCGAAACGGGCCCCGTCAGCGCCGGCGACCGCCCGGCTGGACGATGCCGAGCCTTGCCCGCAGCACAGGTGGCACGTCGTATTCGCGCAGCAGGCGCTCCGTGCCCGGCAGGCCGAGTACATCGCGCTGCACGATCAGCGCCCAGAGCGCCTCGGCCGCCCTGTCAAGCGCGGCCTGTCGGATGGCGTCGTCGCTTCCCTCGCCGACCTCGGCGAGACGGCGCCATTCCTGGAGCGCTTCCTCGAAGCGCCGGACCATGCGCGAAAGCGCCCCGGCCTTCTCCTCCAGCATTTCGTGATGGAGGGCGTCGAGCGGGGATTCGATCCTCTTCGGGGCGAGAATGCGCGGCGGACGGACGACCATTCGCCAGAGCTAGGACGGGCAGGCCGGAGAGGCAAGCGGGACCCGCAAGATCAACTGCGCGTCAACGCGCCTTCCAGCCGGCGGGGCCGGGCCTAGCTTTCCCTGCGTCCGACGACGGGAGGAACCCATGCCCAAACGCCCTGAGATCTCGCAGGAGATGATCCGGCTCTACGACGAATACACCCACCTCACCTACGACCGCCGCGACTTCATGCGCCGGCTGACGGCGCTGGCGGGCTCGGCCTCCGCCGCCGCGGCGATCGCGCCGCTGATCGCCGCCGACAGAGCGGGCGCGGCGATGGTGGCGCCGGACGATGAAAGGGTGAAAGCGGAGCGCATCACCTTCGAAGGCGCGGACGGAACCGAAATGTCCGGCTACCTCGCGCTGCCGCGCGGCGGCGGCGCGCGCACGCCAACCGTCATGGTGATCCACGAAAATCGCGGCCTCAACGCCCATATCGAGGATGTCGCTCGGCGCACGGCGCTTGCCGGCTTCGTGGCGCTCGCCCCCGATTTCCTTTCGCCTGCGGGCGGCACGCCGCCGGACGAGGACAAGGCACGACAGATGATCGGCGAACTCGATGCGGCGGCGACCGTCGCCAACGCCGTCGCGACGGTCGACTATCTGAAGGAGCGGCCGGACGGGAACGGCCGCGTCGGCGCGATCGGCTTCTGCTGGGGCGGCGGCCTCGTCAACCAGGTAGCGATCCATGCCGGCGAAGACCTTTCGGCCGGCGTCGCCTTCTACGGCCGCACGCCCGATTCGTCCGAAGTCGGAAAGATCCGGGCGGCGCTGCTGCTGCACTATGCCGGCCTCGACGAGCGCATCAACGCCGGTCTGCCCGCCTATGAGGAAGCGTTGGAGAAGGCAGGCGTGGCCCACGAGATCCATGTCTATGACGGCGTCAACCACGCCTTCCACAACGACACGTCGGCCGCCCGCTACGACGAGAAGGCGGCCCGACTCGCCTGGGAGCGGACGATCGCGTTCCTGAAGGAGAAGCTCGCCGGCTGAGGGCTCAGGAGCGAGGCGCGGCCTTCAGAGCTTTCGGATCGATCTTCATCTGAGGCCGGATGCCCGGGGGTGCGGGCGGCGGCGGCTCGCCCGGGCCGCCAGCGGTCGGCGGCGGCTTCTGCTCGCTGGCGCGCAGCGGACCGCACTCCGTGTCGTGGAAATGCCAGAGCTCCTCGCCCCATTCTGCCACCTCGCCATACTGGATCGAGCGGTGGCAGCCATGGGCAAGGAGAAGCGGCACGGCCTCTGCCGGGACCGGAGAGAGCGCCTGGACCGCCGCGGCGCCACAAGGCCCCGTCAGAAATCCGAGGCAGGCCGCGCCGGCGAGAACCCAAATGCTTCGCATCGCCCTACCCTTCTTTCGCGGCGCCAGACTAGCAAGCGCCCGGAAAGGCGGTGGAGCGAGAAGATGCCGCACGGATGCCGGAGCGGCGGTGAGGGAACAAAAAACGGGCGGCGCTGGCGCCGCCCGTTTTTTGTTCCCTCACCGTTTCCCGAATTGGCGAAGGGCCTGCTCGCGCCTGAGGTGCGGCCTATTCGCAGACCTCGACCGGGCCGACCCTCACGCAGTTGCGCCGGCGGGGCGGCGGCGGGCCATCCCGGCGGGGCGGCCCGCCCCGGAAGTCGCGCCCATCGCGCCGCCCGTCCCGGCGAAACCCGGGAGGGGGGCCGTCGCGACGCCGTTCCTCGGCCACCACGGGGCGGCAATTCGGCCCCCGATGGTAGTGCCGGGCGCGGCCGCCGAATTCCGGCACGAAACCGCTGCGGACATCGGCATGGCAGCCATGGGCGAGAATGAGAGGCGGCGCGGCGATCCCGGCCGGAGGCGGGGCAGAAGCCGCGGAGGCGGCTGTTGCGGTCGCAAGTGTGAGACCGATGCTCAAGAGGCCAAACTTCAAAGTAGCCGTCACACGCCTCATCCGGGTTTCCTTTCAGGTGGTTTTATCTCGCAAACGCCCAACAAGGCCGGAGCGTTGCATGGGTTCCTCCGGCCTTGTCGCCGGGGATTACTTTTTTTCGGTGGGGCGCATGACGCCGTTTGCGTCGCGCTTGAGGGGACTTTCCTGCATCGGCAGCGGAGAGCCGGGCATTTCGTCGATCGAAACGCCGTACTGCCAGTCCGAAGGCGCGATCGCCACGTAGCGCGCATAGCCGCCTGTGCCGCCGAGCGGCTTGGCAAAGCCGATCGCGACGAGCGCGCCCGCTTCGGGCACCTTGTCGAGATTGGCGACGCCCTCGGCCTGGGCGAAATGGTTGTGCATCAGCCAGTACTCGCCCTCCAGCGTCGGCGTCGTATCGGTGTCGAGCGGCTCGTGGCCGTGGAAGAGGATGTGGCGCTCGTTGTGCAGGAACTTCAGCGCGGCCAGCGAGACGCCCGGAAATTTTGGCGCGCCGAAGGCCTCGATGTCGTCCCACTTCTTCGACCAGTCGGAGCGCACCATGACGACGGAGCCTTCCGGGATGGTGCCGTGCTCGGCCTCCCAGTCCTCGATGTCGGCGACCTGCAGGTGGTAGCCCTCGTCCTGCTTCACCTGCTCGACGATGGAGATCACCACCAGCGGACGCACGGCGTAGGTCGCGGGAATGTCGGAGATGGTCGCGCCCATCGGCTCCCAATGCGCCGGCGGATCGAGCTGCGTGCCGTACTGGTCGGTCGGGATGTCGTAGGCGGTGGCGACGAAGCCGTGCTTCTCGTAGGTGAATTCCTCGCCCTTCTTGACGTAGCCCTCGATGTCCTTGCCGGCCACGGCGGGCTTGAAGGTGGCGTTGCCGAAGCCCGGCCAGACCGCCTGCTGCGGCTCGAAGGCATGGGTGAGGTCGATGTACTTCGCCGATTTGAAGAGGTCGTTATAGGCCTTCCACAGATCGGACGGCTCCTCGGCGCGGGCGGCTTGCGGCAGAGCCGACAGGGCGGCGAAGGCGAGGGCCGCGGCAAGGCGCGGGACGGCGAGACGATGGTTCATGCGGTTCTCCTCCTGCGACCCTTCGACGGGCCGGCTCGTGGGTGAAGCTTAGCGCCATCGCGTCGCACCGCGCCACAGGGGCGGATCGAGGAATTTTCCGGTGAAAGCGCGGTCGAAGACCGCCTGTCGTTGTGCCCAAGGCCGCGCTCTGGATGCATGCCATCGCCGCTTCGGCCCGCTCTGGCGCCCGCGGAACGGATCGCCGGATCAGGTCCGGAGAGGCCCCTCAGCGCCGGGTGCGGACGTCGTCGGGCAGATACTGGCTGTGCTCGCGCTCGCGCCGGTCGTGCTCGCGCATGGCGTCTTCATAGGCCTGGCGCTGCTCGGCAGAGAGCTGCACGCGCTTGACGGGAGCCTTCTTCCGCCGGTCCTTGGCCTTGCCGTAGGTTTCCGGGATCCCGGTCATGCACGTCTCCGCTTGTGTTGCCGGCGAAGCATAGACGAGGCGTTGCCGAGCGGCGACCGGATTCTCGGCAAAGTCCCCATTCCCGGAAAAGGCCCCCTGCCCGGCCGTTCAGTCCTTCAGGCGCGCGATCAGGCTCTGGGCGGCGGCCGGATTTCGGACCTTGGCGCCGGCGATGAAGAAGGCGAAGACATCGCGGGCAGCGGCCTTTTCGGCGCCGGCCCCCTCAAGCCGGGCAAGGTCGTCGGGAACGCCGCCTTCGGCGAGGATTCGCGCCCGCCCGGCCCAACGGCCGAGATCGGCGGGGGGATAGCCCGTCTCCTCGTCTTCCTGGCTGCGCATCAGACGCAGATAGGCGAAATCGGCCGTCGGCTCGGCAAGTTCGGGATATTCGTCCGAATCGGCCAGGACGATCGCGGCATTGTGCTGCCTCGCAAGATCGACGAATGCCTCGCACAGGAAGCTCTCATGGCGCACCTCGAGCGCGTGGCGGAGCGGAAAACCTTCCACCTCGCGCGGCAGCAGCTTCAGGAACGCGGCGATGTCCTTGGCGTCGAACTGTCGGCTGGGATGGAACTGCCAGAGGATCGGGCCGAGCTTTTCCTTCAGCTCGGCGATGCCGCCGCCGGTGAACCATTCAAGGCTCTCGCCGGTCTCCGAGAGCTTCTTCTTCATGGCGATGGCGCGGTGGCCCTTCAGCGAGAAGACGAAATCCGCGGGCGTCTCGTCGCGCCATTTGGCGAAGCTCTTGGGGCTCTGTCCGCGATAGAAGGTGCCGTTGATCTCGATCGCGGTCAGCTTCGACGCGGCGTATTCCAGCTCGCGCGTCTTCGGCAGCTTGTCGGGATAGAAGGCCCCGCGCCAGGGCTCGAAGGTCCAGCCGCCGATGCCGACGCGGATCCGGCCAGGGCCGGTTCTTGGATGGTTGGAAGACACGAGAATACTCCTCGGGAAGCTAAAGAGATTCCTCTCCCGCCCCTTCGGTGGCAACCCGAAAAACGCCTTTTCCGGCGCTCAGTTCTCGTTGCGGTACTGGTATTTGGCCCGGCAATTGGCCCGCTGCTGCGCCGTCAGATTGCCGGAGCAGCCGGGAGGCGCGAAGACGCGCGGCTCGACCTGCTGACGCTGCTGGCGCGTGCGGTCATAGCGGTTGTTCAACGGGTCTGGGGTGCGAAGGTTGGGCACCTCCACGCGCGGGATGGACGGCCGCCGCTGGTCGGCGGAGGCCGTGCCGGCAAAAGGCAGCGTCAGCGCAAGAGCGAGGACTGCAATAGCCGTTTTGGGGGATCGGATCAGCATGATGTACCAGAAGATGTGGGGTGCCGGGCGCCCCGCGGCAAGCTTTGGGGCGGAAGTACCGCCCCGGCGCGCCCACACGCCATGATCCGGCCATGCGACGCAGCTAGCCGGCGGCCCTCACCCCGTCCGGAGAAAGACGCATGGATCCGATGCCGACGCGCCGCAGCGTCACCGCCCTCATCGCCGCCAGCCTCGCCGGCCTGTGCCTGCCCGGTTTCGGCCACGCGGCAGCCGACGAAGCAGACGCGTTCTCGCGCAAACTGGCGGAGGTGGAGACCCGTCTCGGCGCGCGGCTCGGCGCCTTCATCCACGACTTGGAAAGCGACCGGAAGTGGATGCGGCGCGCCGAGGAGCGCTTCGCCATGTGCAGCACCTTCAAGTTCCTGGCATGCGGCGCCGTGCTTGCCAGCGTGGATGCCGGCGAAGAGGACCTTGCGCGCCAGATCGCCTTCACCGACGAGGACCTCGTGACCTACTCGCCCGTGACGGAAGCGCATGCCGACGGCGCCGGCATGACGCTCGGCGCGCTCTGCGAGGCAGCGATGACACGAAGCGACAACACCGCCGCGAATCTCATCCTGCAGAGCCTTGGAGGTCCGGCCGCCGTGACCGCCTTCGCACGCTCCATCGGCGACACCACCACGCGGCTCGACCGCTTCGAGACCGCACTCAACGAGGCCTCTCCCGGCGATCCGCGCGACACCACCAGTCCGCAGGCCATCGCCCATGACCTGCAGGTGCTCCTTGCCCGCGAGAGCCTCTCGGAAGCCTCGCGAAAGCAGCTCCGCGACTGGATGCTCGCCAACAAGACCGGCGACGCCAAGCTGCGCGCCGGCGTCCCGAGCGACTGGCAGGTAGGAGACAAGACGGGAGGCGGCGGCCACGGCACGACGAACGACATCGCCATCCTCTGGCCTTCGACGGACCGAAAGCCGATCGTCGCGGCGATCTACCTGACGGAGACGGTTGCTTCCCTCGACGACCGCAATGCGGGCATCGCGGAAATTGGCAAGGCGCTTTCGCAATCCCTTGGCGGGCGCAAGGCTTTTTCCGGCTAGCGCCGCTTCCTGGGCGGAGCACCACCCATCGGCTTTTCGGTGCGCCCGACGGTCATCTCGTCGAGCGTGTTCTTTCGGATGCGCGAGCCGCCGGCGGCATCCTTCCGTGACTGGCGGGTGTTCTCGATGCCGGTGTTGCGGGCGAGCGGGTCGTCCATGACGGCGAGCTCGGTCTCTTCCAGCCGCTTGATCTCGTCGCGCAGGCGCGCCGCCTCCTCGAATTCCAGATTGGCCGCCGCCTCCAGCATGCGCTTGCTCATGGCGTCGATATGGGCGCGCAGATTGTGGCCGACGAGCGCGCCCTCGTCCTCGGCGAAGCCCTTGCCTTTGCCACCGGGGCCGCCGCCGCCGATGCCGACGCGGACATGGTCGCGCTCGTAGACGGAATCGAGAATGTCGGAGATCTTCGCCTTCACCGATTCCGGCGTGATGCCGTTCGCGGCGTTGTATTCCAGCTGCTTCTCGCGGCGCCGGTCGGTCTCGGCCATCGCCCGTTCCATGGAGCCGGTGATGCGGTCGGCATAAAGCACGACCTTGCCGTCGAGGTTGCGCGCGGCGCGGCCGATGGTCTGCACCAGCGAGGTCTCGGAGCGCAGGAAGCCTTCCTTGTCGGCGTCGAGGATGGCGACAAGGGCGCATTCGGGAATGTCGAGGCCCTCGCGCAAGAGGTTGATGCCGACCAGCACGTCGAAGGCGCCGAGCCGCAGGTCGCGGATGATCTCGATGCGCTCCAGCGTGTCGATGTCGGAATGCATGTAGCGCACGCGCACGCCATGCTCATGCAGGTACTCGGTGAGGTCCTCGGCCATGCGCTTGGTGAGCACCGTCACCAGCGAGCGGTAGCCGGCCGCGGCCACTTCCTTGACCTCGCCGAGGAGGTCGTCGACCTGGCTCGTCGCCGGGCGGATCTCCACCGGCGGGTCGATGAGGCCGGTCGGGCGAATGACCTGCTCGGTGAAGACGCCGCCGGTCTCGTTCAGCTCCCAGCCGCCGGGCGTGGCCGAGACGCAGACGCTGGGCGGGCGCATGGCGTCCCATTCCTCGAAGCGCAGCGGCCGGTTGTCCATGCATGAGGGCAGCCGGAAACCGTATTCGGCGAGCGTCGCCTTGCGGCGGAAGTCGCCGCGATACATGGCGCCGATCTGCGGGATCGTGACGTGGCTTTCGTCGATGAAGACGAGGGCGTTGTCGGGCAGGTACTCGAAGAGCGTCGGCGGCGGCTCGCCGGGCTTGCGGCCGGTGAGATAGCGCGAATAGTTCTCGATGCCGGCGCAGGCGCCGGTCGCCTCGATCATCTCCAGGTCGAAGCGCGTGCGCTGCTCCAGCCGCTGCGCCTCCAGAAGCCGCCCGGCCTTTTCCAGCTCGTCCAGGCGCCATCTGAGCTCCTGGCGGATACCCTTCACGGCCTGCTGCAGAGTCGGCTTCGGAGTCACATAGTGCGAGTTAGCGTAGACCTTTACGGCGCGCAGTTCGCCCGATTTCTTGCCGGTGAGCGGATCGAATTCGGAGATCGATTCGATCTCGTCGCCGAAGAGCGAGACGCGCCAGCCGCGATCTTCCAGATGGGCCGGAAAGATCTCGACCGTATCGCCGCGCACGCGAAAGGTGCCGCGGACGAAATTGGAGTCGGAGCGCTTGTACTGCAGCGCCACCAGATCGGCGATGAGCTGGCGCTGGTCGAGCCGCTCGCCCACCTCCATGGCGAAGGTCATCGCCGTGTAGGTCTCCACCGAGCCGATACCGTAGATGCAGGAGACCGAGGCGACGATGATGACGTCGTCGCGCTCGAGCAGAGCGCGCGTCGCCGAATGGCGCATGCGGTCGATCTGCTCGTTGATGGAGGATTCCTTCTCGATATAGGTGTCCGTGCGCGGGACGTAGGCCTCCGGCTGGTAATAGTCGTAATAGGAGACGAAATACTCGACCGCGTTCTCGGGGAAGAAGGCCTTGAACTCGCCGTAGAGCTGGGCCGCCAGCGTCTTGTTCGGGGCAAGGATCAGCGCCGGGCGCTGCGTCGCCTCGATTACCTTGGCCATGGTGAAGGTCTTGCCGGAGCCGGTGACGCCGAGCAGCACCTGCGTCGCCTCCCCCGCCTCGCTGATGCCCTCGACGAGCTCGGCGATCGCCTGCGGCTGGTCGCCCTTCGGCTCGAAATCGGAGACGATCTCCAGCGGCACGCCGCCTTCGGACTTTTCCGGGCGCGGCGGGCGATGCGGCACCCAGGTGCCGTCGCGAAATTCCGGCCGGCCCTTCTCGATCAGCGAGGACAGCGCCTCGACCGTGGCGGTGACGGAGGAGCTGGAGAGAGTTTCGGCCTCCTCCAGCGAGATATCGAGGCCGGGAACGGGATTGAGGCCGGCGCCGGCGCGCTCCTTGGCCGTGCCCTTGCCGCCCATGGAGGTGCCCCGCGCCGTCCGGAGGGGACCCGCCTTCGCCGGCTTTTCCGTTTGCTTCTTACCGCGCTTTGCCTTCGCCTTTTTCGCCGCGGGCTTTTCCGCCTTGCCGTCTGGGCGCAGCGGCAGCGACTGGTCGGTCTCCCAGCCGGAGCTCTTGCCGGGCCCCAATCTGGAGGCGCCGTCCCGCGGTTTTTCGGCGGCGGGAAGCGAGCGATCATAGGCAAGGCCGCCGCGATCGCCCGGCTTGCGGGCGCGGATGCGCGTTTCGACTTCCTCCCTCGCTTCGGGCGAGAGGGCCTCGGGGGCGCCCTCGGCCTCCGCCTCGCGGGAGATGGCCTCCGCCCAGGCCGAGACGGAGCCGGCGAAGGCCTTTTCGACCGGCACGCCCTCCAGATTCGGCTGCGGCGCTTCGCCGAATCCTTCGGGCTCGTTTTCGTGCTGCTGGTATGTGTCCTCGCCGGCGCCGTCGCGCCGTTTCGGAGGTGTCCGCCTGTCCGCTGCCATGTTCCCTATATGGACCGATGGCGGCGGCGCGGAAAGGGCCGATCGGCTTCCTGCTGCCAGGAATGACAGGAGGCCGGCACAGCCGGGTGCGCGGCGGAGCGCGAAGCATCCGCCGCGCCCGCCGAGGCTCAATCGGAGCGCGCGGAGCACAAGCAGGACGTGACTCTTTCTTTCGCCACAGAGCTTCCTAAACTCTTCGCCCAACAACCATCCGACGGAGGATTCGTCCGGGGGTCATTCGCGCCAGCGCCTTGAACGACTGGAGCCGGAGCCCTTGCGAATCACGGCCCGCGCGGCATGCGCCGCGCTCACGATCGCCTGTCTTTCCCGCGCCCTTCCCGGCAGCGCAGCGGCCGGGGACCGGCACTGGCTGATCCTCGGGCGGGCGCACAATTCCGACGGCTCCGCGGTCTATTCTCTCGGAACGCAGGTGCCGGGTCCGATCGAGGGGCGGCTCGGCATGGATCTCGGCACGGCCGGATCGCCGGGCCTCGGCATCGACACGCGTATCTGGCAATGGGGCAACCGGCCGGTGGACGCGCTCTGGTACAGCCTCGGCATTCCCGGTCCGCTCTCCGATCTCGACTGGGCGTGGGACAAGGCCTGGGTCGAGGGCAATGTGGTGCCGGAGACCGACAGCTACCGCATCGCCGCGCGCATCCGCGAGGAGAAGACGCTGGGCAGCCTCGTCAACGCCTCCATGCAGCTGAGCTACGCGCTCAACCAGACGGGGCTCGGGCGCGAGGCGGTGCGCACGCTGGAGACGAGCCCGTCGCTCCGCCTCGACCTGCGGGGCACCGGCACCGCCCTGCTCGCCCGTTCGAGCATGACCAACAGCGACTTCACCTGGCACAACACGCTGCAGGCCGAGCAGCGGATCGTCGACGGCATGACGCTGATCGGCTCGGTCAGCGACCCGCGGCTGGACAGCCGCAACGCCACGATCCTGCTGCAGCTTTACCGCCGCTGGTGAAGGCTATCGAGCGTTTGGGAACGGGGCGCTCCGCCGATAATGGCCGGCAGGCGCGCGAGACAGCTACAAATCGAGCGTGTCGAGCCCGGCTTCGATGTGATCGGCGAGAAGAGGCATGCCCAGAAGATAGGCAGAGGTCTTGCCGGCGGCGCGCGAACGGGCCTCCGTGCGCGCTTCGTCCCAATCGTCGGCGCTGTAGTCGCCGCGGCCGATCCAGACGATCGCCACGAGGTCGGCGGCCTCATCGACATTGAGATCGTCGATCAGCTCGCGCAGCTCTTCCTCGGTCTGGTCGTCGGCCTCTTCCTCAGCGAGAGCGTCATGATGATGGCTCTCGTGCATGCCCTCGGCATCGAGGTCGATCTCGTGCTCCGTACCATCCTCGTAGTCGCCCTGGACGTCGGCGCTGATGGCGCGTGCCTTTTCGGCGAAAATCCGCAGAGTCGCGGGATCGAGAGAGAGATCGACAGCCATTTCCACTAACATTTTCCTGGGCCTCCCGAGGGAGTCGGGATAGCACGCCGGTTCTACTCCGTACCGGCGCCCTTTGTCACGCGGAACGGGCCTGCATGCGCCCGAAGCCCGGCGGCAGGCACAAAAAAAAGCGAGCCCCGGAGATTACCAGGGCTCGCAGGAGAGTTTGGAGCCGGTCAGGCGACCGGCCGTCCAAGAGGGGAACAGCTGCCTCTCCAAGGTCACCGGGAAAAGCGACCCAAGAGCTCGTCAGCTGTTCGTATATCGCCAGAACGACCCGGCGAGGCAATCAACGACTCTGCATGTCAGGTATGCAATTGCCCGGCCGCTAGGCAGCGCCGCTCAATTGCGCGGCAGAGCTGGCGCAAAAGCGGCCGAAAGTCGCCGGACACGGCCTTTGCCCCCCTCGCCTCGCATGCTACCGGAACAGCTGGCCAGCGCGCCCGCGCGACCCGTGAAAGCGCCCTCCCATGAGCGAATCATCCCGACCGACCTGCTGGGTCCTGACGACCGGCGAAGCCGGCATGCGCAGCCAGGCGATCGGACTGGCCGAAAGGCTCGGCGTCGACTTCCAGGAAAAAGCGGTGACGCTGCGCAAGCCCTGGTCGATGCTGCCGGGGCATCTGTGCCCTGCCCCGCTCGCCGGCCTCGCCCCCGAGGGCGATCGGCTGGAGCGGCCCTTCCCGGAACTGATCATCTCCTGCGGCCGGCGCTCGACGGCGCTCTCGATCGGCATCCGGCGCGCTTCCGGGGGCGCCACGAAGACGGTGCATATCCAGAACCCGCAGACGCCGACGAAGCATTTCGATCTCGTCATCGCCATGCGCCACGACGCCATGAGCGGTGACAACGTCGTCTCGGTCGACACGGCGCTGCATCGGGTGACACCGGAAAAGCTCGCCGAAGCGGCGGAGGCGTGGCGCGAGAGGCTGCGCGGGGGGGCGGAGAGACTCGTCGGCTTCGTGCTCGGCGGGCCGACCAAGCATTACTGGATGAGCGAGGCGCTGCTCTCGCGGCTCGAGACGATGATCGCCAAGGTGCACGAGATCACCGGCGCGCGCATCGTGGTGACGCCCTCGCGGCGCACCGAGGCGCGGGTGACCGAAAGGCTCTCGGCCGCCTTCGCCGGGGAGCCCTGGTACTGGCAGTGGGACGGGAGCGGCGAGAACCCCTATTTCGGCATCCTGGCGCTCGCCGACCGGCTGGTGGTGACGGCCGATTCGGTTTCCATGGTGTCGGAGGCGCTGGCGACCGGCCGCGCCATCAACCTCTTGCCGATGAACGGCAAGTCGAAGCGGCACGACGCCTTCGTCGACAATCTCGGCCGGCGCGGACTCGTCTCGGTGACCGGGCCGGAGGGGCTCGACCTCTTCTTTACCGGAAGCGGCGAGCCGGTGGATGCGACGCCGGAAGTGGCGGAGCTCGTGCGCCGGCGCCTTCTGCAGCGCTAGGCCCCCAGCGCCAGACCTCCAGCGTCAGGCCGCCGCGCCTTCGAGCACCGGCTGCTGCGGGAAGGCAAGCTGCTCGCGGGCGCGCCAGTCGCTGGTCACGTAATTGACGATGATGGAGCGGCGCACGCCCCGGATCGGCCGCTTCTCGAAGCCGTGCCAGGTGTTGTCGGCGGGAACGAAGACCATCGCCCCGTTCGGCCTGAAGGGCGAGCTGCCGACATGGGTCTCCTTGTCTGCATAGATGTCCGTGCCGAGATCGGCATGGCTCGGATCGTCCGACATATAGAGGAGGAGCGTGAACTTCTTGACGCCGATATCGGTATGCGGCTGCAGCCAGAAGCCGTCGACGTCCTGGGCGTATTCCATCCTCAGATAGGTGCCGGCGAGATCGGTGCCGAAATGCTCCTGCAGGAGAGAGACGGTTTCCGGATCCTGAAAGGCCTCGGCGATGGCGCGGCAGGCGGCGTTGCGGCCGAGATTGTCGGCGGCGATATAGCTGCGCTCGCCGTTATGCACCTCGCGCGTGCCGGAGACGCCTGCCAGTTCGACGACCGGCAGATCGAGATCCTTCAGGTCCCGGTAGACCTCCTGCGGCAGGAGGTTTTCCAGAATGGCGTGGGGATAGGGCTCGGAGCGCATGTCGGCAGCCCGCACCGATTCGCGGATAGAATTCTTCGTAGCTTCCGTCAGACCGGGCATGGGCCACCCCTTCACGGCCGTCGACCGATGCGCGGCGGCACTCTCTCATTGAACGAAAGGCCTCATTGCCACGTCAATGGGCGGCTGCGCAATCATGCCGCGCCCCCCGGGATGCGCCGGGCGCTTGTCTGTGGCAGGCCCGCCACGCCAGACTTGGCGCCAAGCTTAGCGTCAAGGCGGAGCCCGGCGGGCGAAAGCTGGTGACGGAGCCGGCTCATTGCTTGCCCTTTCGGGCATCGCCGCCTATCTCAGTGCTCAAAATTCGCAGGGGTGCGACCATGCCAGAGGCCAAGCACGCCAGGCTCGTCATCATCGGTTCGGGCCCGGCCGGTTATACCGCCGCCATCTATGCCGCGCGGGCCATGCTGGAGCCCGTCCTCATCGCCGGCATGGAGCCCGGCGGCCAGCTCACCATCACCACGGACGTGGAGAACTATCCGGGCTTCGCCGATCCCATCCAGGGGCCGTGGCTGATGGAGCAGATGCGCAGCCAGGCCGAGAATGTCGGCACGCGCCTCGTCAGCGACGTGGTGGTGGAGGTCGATCTGAAGAACCGGCCCTTCCGCCTGAAACTGGACGGCGGCGACATCTGGACGGCCGACGCGATCGTCATCGCGACCGGGGCGAAGGCACGCTGGCTCGGCCTGCCTTCCGAGGAGCGCTTCAAGGGTTTCGGCGTCTCCGCCTGCGCCACCTGCGACGGCTTCTTCTACAAGGGCAAGGAAGTGCTGGTGATCGGCGGCGGCAATTCCGCCGTGGAGGAGGCGCTTTACCTCTCGCATCTCGCCAGCAAGGTGACCCTCGTCCACCGCCGCGACGCGCTGCGCAGCGAGCGCATCCTGCAGGAGCGGCTCCTCGCCCGCGAAAACGTCGCCGTCATGTGGGACAGCGTGCTGGAGGAGGTCGTCGGACAGAGCGGCTTTCCGCCCTCCGTGACGGGCGCGAAGATCCGCAACGTGCGCAGCGGCGAAATCAGCGAGGTCGCGGTGGACGGCATCTTCATCGCCATCGGCCACGCGCCGGCGGTCGAGCTGTTCAAGGATCAATTGAAGGTGAAGCCGAACGGCTATCTGTGGACAGCGCCGGATTCGACCGCCACTGAGATACCCGGCGTCTACGCCGCGGGCGACGTGACGGACGATGTCTTCCGGCAGGCGGTGACGGCTGCCGGCCAGGGCTGCATGGCCGCCCTGGAGGCAGAAAAGTTCCTCTACGGTATTGAAGCGGCGAGGGAAGCGGCCGAATAAGGCCGGCGTCGCACAAAACAAAAGGCCCAAAAAGGCCAGCTTCCGGACCGTGCCGGTCCTGGAGGGGAGTTCAGATGGATTGGGACAAGCTGCGTATCTTCCATGCGGCAGCCGATGCCGGCTCGTTCACGCATGCGGGAGACACGCTCAACATGAGCCAGTCGGCGGTCAGCCGGCAGGTGAGCGCCCTGGAAGCTGAACTCGGGGTTCCCCTCTTCCACCGTCACGCCCGCGGGCTGATCCTGACGGAACAGGGCGAGTTGCTCATGCGCACGGCCCGCGACGTTCTCGTCAAGCTGGAGCAGACGCGCGCCGAACTCGCCGACTCAAAGGGCCAGCCAAGCGGCCCGCTGCGCGTGACGACGACCGTTGGCCTCGGCTCGACATGGCTTGCCACACGGCTGAACGAGTTCATCGACCTTTATCCGCAGATCAACCTGCAGGTCCTGCTCGACGACGACGAGCTCGACCTCGCCATGCGCCAGGCGGACGTCGCCATCCGGCTGCGGGCCCCGACCCAGCCCGACCTCATCCAGCGCAAGCTCTTCACGGTGCATTTCCACGTCTACGCATCGCCGGAATATCTGAAGCGCTTCGGCCAGCCGAAGACGATCGGCGAACTCGACAGCCATCGGATCATTGTCTACGGCGACAACGCGCCGGGCTACCTGAAGGAAATGAACCGGCTCGTCACGCAGGGACGGGAATCGGCCGAGCCGCGCACCCCGATGATGTCGATCAACAACGTCGTCGCCATCCGCCGGGCGGTGGAACGCGGCGTCGGCATCGCCATGCTGCCAGACTATCTGGTGAACGAGGAATCGGGCCTCGTCGCGGTTCTTCCGGAAGCCGAGGTGCCGGCCTTCGACACCTATTTCGTCTATCCCGAAGAGCTCCGGAATTCCGCGCGCGTCGCCGTCTTCCGCGACTTCCTCATCGCCAATGCGAGGCGCTGGCACTACTGAGCGCTCAGGCGGACAGACCTCCCGCCCGCCTTCCCTGCCGAAAGCCCCTCGCCTGCCCGGCTCGCGCCGGGCATCGCCTCGTATCGGCGAGCCTGCCCGTCAGGGCAGTCTGCCCTGCGGTCAGGCCGCTTCCTTGTGCGCCGCCTTGAGGATGTCCTCGGCCAGGCGCCCGTGCACCTCGGCGAGATGATCGAAGGCGAAGGTGAAGGAGCCGACGCCCTGCGTCGCGGAGCGCAGCTCGATGATGAGGTCGGCAATCTCCGCTTCCGGCAGCATCGCCTCCACCACATCCCATCCGTCCCAGCCCGCCCGGGCGTCGAAGCCCATCAACTGGCCGCGGCGGCCGGAGACAATGGCGTTCACCTTCGGCGTGGCCTCGCTCGGCACGGCGATCTCGACCTTCATCACCGGCTCCAGGAGCACGGGCTGGCACTGCGGCAGCCCCTCGCGCATGGCGAGGATCGCGGCCATCTTGAAGGCCTGCTCGGAGGAATCGACCGTGTGGTAGGAGCCGTCCGTCAGCGTCACCCCGACATCGACGACCGGGAAGCCGCCGAGCGGGCCGTTCTGCAGCGCTTCCCTGGCGCCCGCCTCGACCGCCGAAAAATACTGCTTCGGCACGACGCCGCCGGAGATCTTTTCGGCGAAGACGAAGCCCTCGCCGCGCGGCATCGGCTGGATATCCAGCATCACGTCGCCGAACTGGCCGTGGCCGCCGGACTGCTTCTTGTGCCGGCCGCGCTGGCTGACGCTGCCCTTGATCGTCTCGCAATAGGGAACGGTCGCCACCGAGGTCTCGATGGCAAGGCCGTTCTTGCCGGCAAGGCGTTCGAGCGCGACGCGCAGATGCATCTCGCCCTGGCCGCCGACCAGCGTCTCGCCCGTATCCTGGCGATGCAGGACGAAGAGCGAGGGATCCTCCTCCACCAGCTTGGCGAGCGCGGCGGAGAGCTTCACCTCATCCTTGCGCTCGGTGGGCTGCACCACCTTCTGCAGCACCTGCTGGGGCGGCTTCGGCACCATGATCCGCGGCGCGGCCGCGCCCTTGGCAACGAGCGTGTCGCCGGTCTTCACCGCCTCCAGCTTGCCGAGGGCGGCGGTCTCGCCGGCCAGCGCCGGGCCGCGCTTGGAGGTCTTCTGGCCCATCAGCGCGTAAATGCCGGAGACTTTGGAAGCGCCGGAGGCGCTTTCCAGCTCCGCCGCGTCCTCGACCTTGCCGGAGAGAATGCGGGCGAGCGAAAGCTTGCCGCCGTGGCTGGTGTGGATCGTCTTGACGACCTGCGCGACCGTGCCGCCGGAAGGATCGATGCCGAGGCGCGCCTGCGTGTCGGTGATGTCCGGGGCTTCGTGGCGCAGCGCTTTGAGAAGACGCATGATGCCGTTTCCGTTGGCCGCCGAACCGAGGAAGACCGGGACGATCTCGCCGGCCCGCATCTCCTTGACGAGATCGGCGAAGACCTCGTCGCGCGGCGGCTCGATATCCTCCAGAAGCTGCTCCATCAGCTCGTCGTCATGATCGGCGAGCGATTCCAGCATGGTGAAGCGCGCCTCCTCCGAATTGAGGCGGTCCATCTCGGCGACATCCACCACCTCGCTCGGCGCGTGCTCGCGATACAGGAAGGCCCGGTCGAGGGCGAGATCGATGAAGCCGACGGCGATGCCGTCCTGCCAGATCGGCATCTGGCGCAGGACGAGCGGAACCTTGGAGACCGGCTGGAGCATCTCCAGCGCGTCGCGCACATTGCCGGGCGCCTTGTCGACCTTGTTGAAGAAGAGGAGCCGCGGGATCTCGCGCTCCTCCAGATGCTTCATCACCACCTGCAGGGCGGGGATCTTCTTCTCGTCCGGCTCGGCGACCACGATCGCCGCGTCGACGCAGGCGAGAACCGGGTCGGCCTCGTAGCCGAACTCGACCGAGCCAGGGCAGTCGATGAAGCAGTAGGGCTCGCCCATGAATTCGGTGTTGGCGCAGTTGAGCTCGACGCTCATGGCATGCTCGCGCGCCTCCGCAGAGGCATCGCCGACGGTGTTGCGGGCAGCGACGGAGCCGGGCTTCTCGACAGCGCCGGTGCGATAGAGAATCTCTTCCAGGAGGCTCGTCTTGCCGCTCGCGAACGGACCGACGATGGCGATGCATCTCGGTCCGGTGCGCCTCTCATGTCCCGCGTTGTTGCCACTCATCGCGTCGCCTCCTTCCTTCTCTTTTGGGCGTTCGACAGAGCGCTTTCTAGCGCTCCCGAGCGCTTCAACGAATTGACACAGATCGTCTCAGCCACCGAAAGGTTTGACAAGACTGCAACAGGTGGCAGCCGGCATGCGTCAGGCGCTTGATTTGGCCGGCCCGGCCGCGCATGGTCGTGCAGGACAAGCCTATGCGAAGGTGAGACGATCATGTGGGCGCGGCTTCTTTTTGGCCTTATCGGCGGGGCGATCGCCCTTTCTTCGATCGCGGCTCCGGCCTCGGCCGCCGACCTCTACTACGATCCCGCCGTCTACGCCGATGCGCGGCCGGCGGAGCCGACGGTCTGCGAGAAGCCGTGGGTGCTCAACCGCATCAAGGAGCGCTTCGCCTGGGCGGAACGCAACACCTGGCATCGCGGCTTCGTCATCGACACGCTCATCAACCCGAAGCACCGCTACGTCGCCGGCACGGCTCCGGCGCGCGTCCTGCACGATCATTGCGCCGCCGAGGCGGTGATGACCAACGGCATGAGCCGCCACGTCTACTACATCGTGGAGGAAGGCATGGGCTTTGCCTCCATGGGCAGCGGCATCGATTTCTGCGTGCTCGGGCTCGACCCCTGGCGCATCTACGATGCCGACTGCCGCACACTGCGCTAGGACCCGCATGCCCGCTTTGGCGCCCCGCGAAGGGGCGGCCCGGGCGGGGCTCGCCGCCGCTCTCGCCGCGCTTCTTCTTTCCACCACACCCGGCCTTGCCGCGGACGGCAAGGCCTTTCGCGACTGGCAGGCGGAATGCCAGCCGGATGCCGGGTGCCTGGCCGAAACCGGCGGGCCTTCGACGCGGCTCGGGCTCGACAGGGCCGACGGCGCGGACGGCTTTTACATCCGCCTCGACTTTTCCGATCCCCTGCCCGATCCGGACCGGCCGCTGACGCTGCTCGTCGACGGGGAGAAGACCGTGCTCGCGGCGCATACGGGCTGGGTGCTGACCGGCGCCGAGGGGCGCAGCTTCGTCTCGGCCGACGCGCCGCTTCGCGCCCGCCTCACCGAGGCGATGCTGAAGGGCTCGCAGCTCGTCCTGGAATATATCGACGTGACCGGCGAGCCGCGGCGCCAGCTCTTCTCGCTTTCCGGCCTTTCGGCCGCGCTCCTGTGGATCGAGGAACGGATGGGCATCGTCGGCGCCGAGCGGCGCGCCATCGTGCCGGACGAACTCGCGCAAGCGCGGCCCGAGGCAACAAGCAAGAAGGCCAAGGAAGCTTCCATCGAGGCCTCGGGGGTGCCCGAAGCGGTGCGCGGGCTGCATATCGCCAGCAGCGCCTGCGAAGCCCCCGACACGGAGCTGATGAAGGACATTCCGGTGCAGATCGCCAAGGTGAGCGAGACGGCGATCGTCTACGCCATTCCTTGCACGGTGGGCGCCTACAACATCACCTACCGGCTGTATCTGCGCGAGACGGGCGAGATCGGCGGGGCGCGCACGCTCTACTTCCCCGAATGGTCGAAGGCCTACGGCTGGAGCGGCACCGACCTTCTGTTCAACGTCTCGCTCGAGGGGACGCATCTTTCGGCCTTCGCCAAGGGGCGCGGCCTCGGCGATTGCGGCTCCAGCGCCGAATTCACCTTCCTCGATTACGCCTACCGGCTCGACCGCTACATCGCCGAAGAGGATTGCAACGGGCGGCTGCCGGACGCATGGCCGGTCATCTACGAACACAAGTCATAGCCGTGGCTCCCACAAGGGCCACGGAGGAGAGCCGCAAAGAAAAGGCCCGGCGCGAGCGCCGGGCCTTTCCGTATTCTGAAGCTGCGTGCGAGAGGCTAGAACTTGTAGCCGACGCGCGCGCGGATCGAATGGGTGCTCAGATCCGCATTGGTCGGCGTGCCGAGGCTGAAAGTCTTGTCCTCGTAATCGGTGTAGCGGTACTCGACGCCCGCCGTGACGTTCTGCGCCACGAGCGCTTCGGCGCCGACACCGGCCGTCCAACCCCAATGGGTGTTGGAATCCTTCACGCCGCCCGAGGTCGCTTCGATGTCGCTGAGGGCCACACCGCCCGTCGTGTAAAGGAGGAACTGATCGAGGGCGATGCCGGCGCGGGCACGCAGGGAGCCCGACCAGTTCTGCTCGACCTTGAGGCCGCCGGTGGAGCCTTCGACGCCGGAAAGAAGCGCGTCGCCTTCGAGGCCGACAACGAAATTGTTGAACTGGCGCTGATAGCCGGCATAGACGCCGCCATCGACACCGTCCACGTCGGGATCAGGCCCGCTCGTCTCGCTGTCGCCGGCCGAATAGCCGAGCATGGTGCCAAGATAGAAGCCGGACCAGTCCGTCACGGGACCGGTCGACGTCACCATGGGGCCCGGAGTCGGGATCGGCTCGGCCGAACCGAGATCGGCTGCGAAAGCCGGGGCGGCCAGGATGCTGAATGCTGCGGCAAGAACCAGGGGTTTTTGCACGGGTACCTCCACTTCTCCGAATGCCATAACGCGCTCGGCGCGTCTGGGTTCCAAATTTTCAGTAAAGGGAGATTGTGATCGCCCTTGGCGGAAAAAAGGGTGAAAACAGGACGTTTCCATGTTGACGCGTAACTGGACGTTACACGCCCTTCCTCCGCCGATGCCCTCTCCTAGGATGCCCGTCACCCGCGCGATGTGCGATTTCTCACACAGCCGACCTCGTCTATAAGCCCGACCGTGCCCATCCCGATCTCCATCTTCATCATCACCCGCAACGAGGCCGACCGCATCGGCGCCACGCTGGCGGCCGTGCGCGGCCTTTCCGACGATATCGTCGTGGTCGACGGCGGCTCGAACGACGGCACGCAGGAGCTCGCCGAGCGGCTCGGGGCGCGCGTCATCCATCACGACTTCGAAGGCTTCGGGCCGCAGAAGCGCTTCGCGGAGGAGGCCTGCCGGCACGACTGGGTGCTGAACCTCGACGCCGACGAGGTGGCGCAGCCGCAGCTCGTGGCCGCGATCAGCGCGCTGTTCGAGAACGGCGAGCCGCCGCTGCGATTCTACCGGATGCGCATCGTCACGGTCTATCCGGGCCAGAGCCAGCCGCGCTTCTGGGCCGATTATGTCGCCCCCGTGCGCCTCTACGACCGGCGAGCGGGCCGCTATTCGCCGAGCCTCACGGACGACCGGGTGATGGATGGCGGGGCGCCGAGCGCGACGCTGGACGGCGTCGTCTGGCACCATTCCTTCCGCTCCTTCGACCATATCGGCAGGAAGCTCTCCGGCTATTCGGACCTGCAGACGATCGAGAAGGCGCAGCGCCGCTCGCCGCTGGTGCTCGGCCTGCGGCTCACGACCGAGTATCCGATGCAATTCGCCAAATTCTTCCTGGCGCGGCGCCACTGGACGGGCGGGCTGGTGGGCGCGCGCTACGCCCATGAGGTGGCGGCGGCCAAGCGCCGGCGCATCCGCACGCTCCTCGACGCCAGGCTGAAGGGCGCGCCGGCCGGCGCGGCGGAAAAAGAGTGAAGGCCGGCAACGGACGGGGCTGTTGACCGGCCCGGCACAGCCTATATGCCGGGCGTGCCGCCGCTAACGGATTACCCCTGCCGATGCTAAGTTTTTTCTTCCTGATCGTCGGGCTCGTGCTCCTGATGATCGCAGCCGACATTCTGGTGCGCGGCTGCGTGGCGCTCGCCGAGCGCCTGCATGTACCACCGCTGGTCATCGGCCTCACCGTCGTCGCCTTCGGCACGTCCGCGCCGGAGCTCGTCGTGTCGCTGCAGGCGGGCCTTGCCGGCTCCGGCGGCATCGCCATCGGCAACGTCGTCGGCTCCAACATCGCCAACATCCTCCTCGTCCTCGGCCTGCCCTCGCTGATCTGCGCCACCTCAGTGCAAGCCACCGGGGCGAAGCGGAACTTCGCCGTCATGCTGGCGGCGACGGTGCTGTTCATCGTGCAGTGCCTCGACGGCCGGCTGACGCGCCTCGACGGGCTCGTCCTGCTCTTCTTCTTCCTGATGTTCTTCGTCATGCAGTTCCAGGCGACGCGGCGGGCACGGCGGGACCGCGAGGCGCTCGACATCCCCGAAGTGAGCCTTTCGGTGCCGCTCGCCATCGTCTTCTCCATCGGCGGCATCCTCGCCCTGCCCTTCGCGGCCAAGCTCGTCGTCGACAACGCCATCCAGATGGCCCAGCTGCTCGGCCTTTCGGAGACGGTGATCGGCGTCACCATCGTCGCCGTGGGCACCTCCCTGCCGGAGCTCGCCGCCGGGCTGATGTCGGCATGGCGCGGCCAGAGCGCCATGACGCTCGGCAACGCCATCGGCTCCAACGTCTTCAACATCCTCTTCATTCTGGGCCTGACGGCGACCGCCGTGCCTCTCACCGTGCCGCCGGACTTCCTGCACTACGAGCTCTGGGCGATGCTCGCCGCCGCGCTGGTGCTGATTCCCTTCCTCGGCCTGCGCCTGCCCATCGGGCGCCTCGCCGGCTTCGCCCTCGTCCTCATCTATGGCGGCCTCATCTGGGGCACCGTCGCGCTGCCTTCGATCTGAGAGAGACAAGGATGGCACCGGAGAGCCCTCGGACGGCGCTGATCACGGGCGGGGCAAAGCGGATCGGGCGCGCCATCTCAAAGGATCTTGCCGCGCATGGCTGGCGAGTGGCGATCCATTGCCGCGCCTCGCGGCAGGAAGCCGACGCCCTGGCGCAGGAAATCCGTGCCGATGGCGGCGAGGCCGCCGTCGTCGTCGCCGACCTTGGCGAACTCGCCGAAGTGGAAGGCCTTCTCGGGCAGGCACGCGAGGCGCTCGGGCCGGTCAGCCTTCTCGTCAACAATGCCGCCGTCTTCCTCGCCGATACGCCGGAGACGCTCGATCCGCAGACCTGGGAAAAGCAGTTCGCGGTGAACCTGCGCGCACCGCTCTTCCTCGCCCGGCATTTCGCCGGTGCACGTGCCGCGCAAGGCGAAGGGCTGATCGTCAACGTCATCGACCAGCGCGTGCTGCATCCCAGCGGCGAGATGATCTCCTACACGCTGTCGAAATCGGCGCTGTGGACGGCGACGCAGACGCTGGCGCAGGCCCTCGCCCCGCGGATCCGCGTCAACGCCATCGGCCCCGGCCCCACTTTGCCGAATTCGCATGAGGGCGAAGACGGATTTCAGGAAGAGGTCGAGGGCACGCTGCTGAAACGGTCCGTCGACCTTGCCGATTTCGGCCGCACCATCCGCTATCTTTGGCAGGCGGGTTCGGTGACGGGCCAGCTCATCGCCCTCGACAGCGGCCAGCACCTGGTGCGCGGCTGAGCCAATCGGCGGCCGCAGGACAACCTCAAAGGAGAGCCACATGGACCTTGCGATGATCGGCATCGGGCGGATGGGCACAGGCCTTGCCAAACGCCTGATGGCCGCCGGCCACACGCTCCACGTCTACGACCGCAATGCCGAAAGGATCGAGGAGCTCGCCGCGCAGGGGGCGCAGCCGCTGGCCAGCCTGGAAGACCTTTCAAACCTTGCCGCCCCCCGCAATGTCTGGGTGATGCTGCCGCATGGCGAGCCGACTTCCTCGACGATCGCCGCCCTCGCCGGGATTCTGGAAAAGGGCGACTGCGTCATCGACGGCGGCAATTCCTACTACAAGGAAGACATCGAGCGCACCGCCATGCTCGGCGAGCACGGCATCGCCTTCCTCGATATCGGCGTATCCGGCGGCGTCTGGGGCGAGCACGAAGGCTTCTGCCTGATGATCGGCGGGCCGAAGCCGGAGGTCGAAAGGCTCGACCCGATCTTCGCGACGCTGGCGCCGGGCCTTGCCGGCCTTCCGGAGACGGCCGGGCGCAACGGCCGCGACCCCCGTCCCGCCCAGGGCTACATGCATTGCGGACCGTCGGGCTCCGGCCATTTCGTCAAGATGATCCACAACGGCATCGAATATGGCCTGATGCAGGCCTATGCGGAGGGTTTCGACATCCTGCGCAACGCCGATTCCGCCGCGCGGGCGGAAGCCGAGCGCTACGAACTCGACTGCGCCGACATCTCCGAAGTGTGGCGGCGCGGCTCCGTCATCCGCTCCTGGCTTCTCGACCTCGCCGCATCGGCGCTCGCCAAGGACGCTTCGCTGGAAGCGTTCCGGGGGCATGTCGCCGATTCGGGCGAGGCCCGCTGGACGCTCGAAGCGGCGATCGAGGAGGAGGTTTCGGCCGCGACGATCGCCGCGGCCCTTTTTGCGCGCTACCGCTCGCGCCGCGAAAGCACCTTCGGCGAAAAGCTCCTCTCGGCCCTGCGCTCGGAGTTCGGCGGCCATATCGAGGGCGGCGGCAAGGCGGACGGCGGGCGCTGAGGCGCCCTACCCGTTGAGGGAAGCTTGCGCGGAAGGGTGCGCAAGCGGCCGCGAGCGCCTATCTTCGACACGATCATGAACGACGGAATCAGCGAAAGCGACGAGGCGGGTCTGCTGCCGGAGACGGCGGAGACCTCCGGCGAGGCGGAAGGCGAAGCGCCGCGCCCGGCTGCCCCGCCCCTTTCGGGCATCACCTTCGAGGAGCTCCCGCCGACCGAGCCCGGCGCGGAGGTGATCTCGGCCGCAGTGAAGACGCTGCCGAACGCGCCCGGCGTCTACCGGATGATCAATGGCGACGGCCAGGTGCTCTATGTCGGCAAGGCCCGCAGCCTGAAGAAGCGCGTCGTCTCCTACACGCGGCTCGGCGGCCAGAACAACCGCATCGCGCGGATGATCCGGGCAACGGCGACGATGGATTTCGTGCGCACCCGCACGGAGACCGAGGCGCTGCTGCTGGAAGCCAATCTCATCAAGCGCCTGCGCCCGCGCTTCAACGTGCTTCTGCGGGACGACAAGTCGTTTCCCTACATCCTGATCACGCGCGACCACGAGGCGCCGATGATCCTGAAGCACCGCGGTGCGCGCAAGCGAAAGGGCGAGTATTTCGGTCCCTTCGCCTCGGCCGGCGCCGTCGGGCGGACGATCAACGCCCTGCAGAAGGCGTTCCTCATCCGCTCCTGCTCCGATTCCGTCTACGACAGCCGCACGCGCCCGTGCCTGCTCTACCAGATCAAGCGCTGCTCGGCGCCGTGCACTGGCGAGATCGACCTTGCCGCCTACGGCAAACTGGTGGAGGAGGCCGAAGCCTTCCTTTCCGGCAAGAGCAAGTCCGTGCGCGCCGAACTCGCCCAGGAGATGGAGCGGGCCTCGTCCAGCTTCGACTTCGAGCAGGCGGCCGTCTACCGCGACAGGCTGGCGGCACTTTCCCACATCCAGTCGCATCAGGGCGTCAATCCGCAGTCGGTGGAGGAAGCCGACGTCTTCGCCATCCACCAGGAAGGCGGCATGGCCTGCGTGCAGGTCTTCTTCTTCCGCACCGGGCAGAACTGGGGCAACCGCGCCTATTTCCCGAAGGCCGACAAGAGCATGGAGCCGGCGGAGGTGCTTTCGGCCTTCCTGGCGCAGTTCTACGACGACAAGCCGGTGCCGAAGCTCGTCCTCGTCTCGGAGGAATTCGAGGAGCGCGGGCTGCTCGCCGAAGCTCTGTCGGAGCGCGCCGGGCGCAAGGTCGCCGTCCACGTGCCGCACAGGGGCGAGAAGCACGAGCTCGTGGAGCACGCCCTCACCAATGCGCGCGAAGCGCTCGGGCGAAAGCTCGCCGAGACCTCCAGCCAGACGCGCCTCCTGGCGGCGCTTGCCGAGGCTTTCGGGCTGGAGCGGCCGCCCCAGCGCATCGAGGTCTACGACAACAGCCACATCATGGGCAGCAACGCCGTCGGCGGCATGATCGTTGCCGGCCCGGAGGGTTTTTCCAAGCCGCATTACCGCAAGTTCAACATCCGCTCCGAAGACATCACGCCGGGAGACGATTTCGGCATGATGCGCGAGGTGCTGACGCGCCGCTTCTCGCGCCTCGTCAAGGAGGCCGGGCCGCGCCCTGTCCGCGAGGGCGGCGATGAAAACGCGGAGGACGGCGGCCCGTCCGACACCCTGCCCGCCTGGCCCGACCTCGTCGTCATCGACGGCGGCAAGGGCCAGCTGACGGCCGCCATGGCGGTGCTGGAAGAGCTCGGCATAGCCGACCAGCCGATCGTCTCCATCGCCAAGGGGCGCGACCGCGAGGCCGGCCGGGAAAGCTTTCACATGCCGGGGCGGCCGCCCTTCATGCTGCCGCACCGCGACGCGGTCCTTTATTTCATCGAAAGGCTGCGCGACGAGGCGCATCGTTTCGCCATCGGCTCGCACCGGGTGCGGCGCAAGAAGGCGATGGCCGCCAACCCGCTGGACGAGATCGACGGCATCGGCCCCTCGCGCAAGCGCGCGCTCCTGCGCCATTTCGGTACCGCCAAGGCGGTCAGCCGGGCCGGCATCGACGACCTGATGGATGTCGAAGGCATCTCCGAGCAGATGGCGGAGGCGATCTACGACCATTTCCACGAGCATGCTGGCTGAGGCGAAAGGCCGCTCTCGCGCGGAACAGGGCGGCGCCGGAACTTGATCCCAGCGTCACGCGGGTTTGCTACGCTGAGAGTTGACTTATCTCACCCCCACGGATCAAGCTGAGGCATGAGCATGGAAGCGCACGAGGCGGCGCGAAGCCCCCAACTTCAGGCGCTGACGATACCGAACATGCTGACCTTCGGGCGCATCGCTGCGGCTCCGCTCGTTGGCGCGACCTTTTTCATCCCGGGCAATGCCGGACCGTGGATCGCCTTCACGATCTTCGTCATTGCCTCCATCACCGACTATTTCGACGGCTATCTGGCCCGCATCTGGGAGCAGCAATCGGCGCTCGGGCGCATGCTCGATCCGATCGCCGACAAGCTTCTCGTCGCGGTCTCGATCCTCATCCTCGTCGCCGACGGGATGCTGGCCGGCTGGTCGATCTGGGCGGGCATCATCATCCTGATGCGCGAGATGCTGGTCTCGGGGCTGCGGGAGTTCCTCGCCGATCTCAGGGTCAGCGTGCCGGTGACGAAGCTCGCCAAATGGAAGACGACGCTGCAGCTCGTCGCCATCGCCGCGCTGCTCATCGCCCCCGCCCTGCAGGGCGCCAAGAGCGGCTTCATCATCAACACCGGCCTTGCCTTCTTCTGGGTCGCGGCGATCGTCACGCTCTATACGGGCTACGACTATTTCCGCGCCGGCCTGAAGCACCTCGTCGCCGAGTGAGCCGCCCCATGAGCCTCGACCTTCGCTATTTCGCCTGGGTGCGCGAGCGTGTCGGCACCGCCGAAGAAACCGTCGAGCCGCCTGCCGGGGTGACGACCATCGGCGAGCTGATCGCCTGGCTCGCGAGGCGCGACGAAGGCTATGCGGCGGCCTTCGAGGTCCCGGAGGTGATCCGCACCGCCCGCGACCACGAGCATGTGGAGCACGACGCGCCGATCGAAGGGGCGCGGGAGATCGCGTTCTTTCCCCCGATGACGGGCGGCTGAAGCCGCCCTTTGGCCTCCCATGACAGGCGGCTAAAGCCGCGCTTCGCTCTTCCATGACGAGCGGCCGGGGCCGCTCTGAGGGCCCCCCCATGACGGGCGGCCGAGCCGCCCTCTAGCCTCGGATGACGGGCGGCCGAGCCGAAACGGTCGGCTGTGGCGGGAGCTGGCCGCAGGCGCTAAGACATCGATTCATGTCGCCGACAATCCGAATCCGCATCCAGGCCGAAGTCTTTGACACCGAATCGGAAACCGCCCTCCTCACCGAAGGGCGCAGGGATGTCGGCGCGAGCGTCGCCTTCACCGGCTGGTGCCGCGACGAGGGCGGAACGCTGAAGGCGCTGACGCTGGAGCACTATCCCGGCATGGCGGAGGCCGAAATCACCCGCATCGCCGAGGAGGCCGCAAGGCGCTGGGAGCTTTCCGGCATCACCGCCATCCACCGGCACGGGCGCATCCTGCCGGGCGAAAAGATCGTGCTCGTCGTCGCCGCAGCGCGCCACCGGCAGGCCGCCTTCGAGGCCGCTTCCTTCCTGATGGATTATCTGAAGACCCGGGCGCCCTTCTGGAAGAAGGAAGAGCGCATCGACGGCACCGAAGGTGGCTGGGTCGAAGCGAAGGAGAGCGACGACGCGGCGGCGGAGAGGTGGGAGAACGGGGAGAGCTCGGAATGATCGGGAACGAGCAGATCAAGCTGACGGCGACCTGGATCAACGGCCTTTCCATCGCGACCTTCGCGGCGGCGGTCTCGCTCCGATTGTTTCCGAGCTGTATAAAAGCGAGGCAGGAGGTTCTAGCGCGCCGGTCCTCGTCATCAGCTTCGTTTGCTTCGCCGTGGCGGGGGCACTAAATTATTCAGGAAGGCTAGTTCTCAAAGGGATGAAGCCATGACGATCATGAGCTACATCGCGCTCCTGATGATGCCCGCAGCGGCTTTGATACTGGCGGGTGGGGCTCTCTACCTCACAAGGCACGAGCGGGAAGCGACCCCGGCGAAGCACCGGCGGAAATGAAAAAGGGCGCCGAAGCGCCCTTCCCTATTTTCTCGACGTGAAGCGCGGGTTCAGCCGGAAGCGGCCATCTTCTCCGGCGCCTCGCTCGCCGGCATGACGGCGATGAGATAATCCTTGAACATCGTCTCGCAGATCTCGCCCGGCGTGAAACGGTAGGGCCCGATCTCGGAGACCGGGGTCACTTCCGCCGCCGTGCCGGTGATGAAGCACTCCGAAAAGCCCTCCATCTCCTCCGGCATGATGCGCCGCTCGACCACTTCGTAGCCGCGGGCGCGGGCGAGGTCGATCGCCGTGCGCCGGGTGATGCCATCCAGGAAGCAGTCGGCGATCGGCGTGTGGATGACGCCGTCCTTGACGAAGAAGATGTTGGCGCCCGTGCATTCCGCCACCCGGCCCTGCCAATCCAGCATCATCGCATCGGCGTAGCCCTTGGCCTCGGCCGCATGCTTGGAGATGGTGCAGATCATGTAGAGCCCGGCCGCCTTCGACTTCACCGGTGCGGTCGCCGGATCGGGCCGGCGATAGGCGGCGATGTCGAGGCGGATGCCCTTCAGCCGCTCCTCCGGATCGAAATAGGAAGGCCACTGCCAGGCTGCGATGGCCACATTGATGCGGTTCTTCTGGGCCGAGACGCCCATCATCTCGCTGCCGCGCCATGCGACCGGACGCAGGTAGGCGTCGCTGAAGCCGTTGATCTTCAGAAGCTCGCGCTTGGCCTCCTCGATCTCGTCGACCGAATAGGGAAGCTTGAAATCAAGGACCCGCGCCGATTCGTGCAGGCGCTCGGTATGCGCCCGGCTCTTGAAGATGACACCGCCATAAGCCCGCTCGCCCTCGAAGACCGAGCTGCCGTAGTGCAGGCCGTGGGTCAGTACGTGCACCTTCGCCTCGGCCCAATCGACGAATTCGCCGTTGAACCAGATCTTGCCTGTCATCTTGTCGAAGGGAACGCCTGCCATGTTCATCTCCTGCCCGTTGCGCTGCGATTGCTTTCGGCCGAGCATCTTGTAAGGTCTTGGGCGGCAACGGAGCGCTTGTGTCGCGAGCCTCAAGCCTCGCACTGAGACCCATACCCGAACCGACCAGCTTGCGTAACTATCGCCGAAAAATATGTCAATATGGCTGACATAATTTCCCATCCGCGTGGCCGCGTCACCGCAGCACGGGAGCGGGCGCAGGCGCAAGACGCCGAGCCCGTACCCGCGAGCGGCAGCGAGGCCGACGATATCATCGAGCTGCTCTTCTTCGCCTATCGCGACTTCATTTCCGATCCGGACGCGATCCTCGCCGATTTCGGCTTCGGCCGGGCGCACCACCGGGTGCTGCATTTCGTCGACCGGCATCCGGGCATGCGCGTCGCCGACCTCCTGGAGATCCTGAAGATCACCAAGCAGAGCCTCGGCCGCGTCCTCAAGCAGCTGATCGACAGCGGCTTCGTGGAGCAGCAGCCCGGCGCGCTCGACCGGCGCGAGCGGCTCCTCTTCACCACCGCCCAGGGGGGCGAACTCGCCGCCCGCCTGCGCGAGCCACAATCTCGCCGGATCAATGACGCACTGGCCGGGCTCAGCCTGGAGGCGCGCCGGCAGGTCGCCGGCTTCCTCCTCGCCATGGTCAACGAGACCGAGCGGGAGGACGTCGCCGGGCGGGTCTACGAAAACGAAAGGCCGAGGCCATGAACCTTGCCGCCGAGATCGGACCGGCGAGCCTGCCGGACGATGCTCCGCACCTGCTCGTCATCGACGACGACAGCCGTATCCGCTCGCTCCTGTCGCGCTTCCTGAAGACCGGCGGCTATCGCGTCACCGTCGCTTCTTCCGCCGCGGAAGCGCGGCGCCATCTGGCCGGCATGTCCTTCGACCTCCTCGTCGTCGACGTCATGATGCCGGGCGAGAACGGCATGGAGCTCGTCGCGAGTCTCAGAAAGACCGACGACGTGCCGATCCTGATGCTGACGGCGCGCTCGGAGGCCGAATCGCGCGTCCGCGGCCTGGAGATCGGCGCGGACGATTATCTCGCCAAGCCGTTCGAGCCGCGCGAGCTGCTGCTTCGGATCAGCAACATCCTGAAGCGGGGCTCGCCGCCGCCGGTGCGCGAGATGGAATTCGTGCGCTTCGGGCCCTTCACCTTCCAGCTGGAGCGCGCCGAACTGAAGCGCGGCGTCGATCCCGTGCGCCTCACCGACCGCGAGCGCGAGATGCTGACAGCCTTCGCCCGCCGGCCGGGCGAGACGGTGCCGCGCCACGAGCTTCTCTCGGCCTCCGATGCCAGCGGGGAGCGGACCGTGGACGTGCAGGTCAACCGGCTGAGGCGCAAGATCGAAGCCGATCCCTCCAATCCCGTGCACCTGCAGACCGTCAGAGGCATCGGCTACCGGCTCCTGGTCGACTGACGGATCCGAATGGCGGAGCCGAAGCTCCCAAAGTGGGCGAATGGCGCCGTTTCATCGCTCCGCAGGCGGGGCGGCGAGCTGCGCGGCTTCGTCTCCAGCCCGCAGATGCGACGCCTCCGCCGGCGGCTGAAGCGCATCCGGCCGCTCTTCGGGCTCAGCGATCAGCTGATGCGGCGCATGCCGAAGGGCCTCTTCGCACGCTCCATCCTGATCGTCGTCACGCCGATCGTCATCCTGCAGGCGATCGTCGCCTACGTCTTCATGGAGCGGCACTGGGCGCTCGTCACCGAGCGCCTGTCGGCCGCGCTCGTTTCCGACATCGCGGCGATCATCGCCGTCATCGAGCGCTACCCGCACGAGCCGAATTTTCAGGACGTGACGCGACTTTCGGCCGACACTTTCGGGCTGACAGTGTCGATCTTGCCCGCGGGGCCCCTGCCCCCGCCGGCGCCGAAGCCGTTCTTCTCGCTGCTCGACCGCACGCTGTCGGAAAAGATCACCACCCAGATCCGCCGGCCGTTCTGGATCGACACGGTGGGCAATTCGGACCTTGTCGAAATCCGCATCAAGCTCGATGACGGCACGCTGCGCGTCTTCGCCCCGCGCCGGCGGGCCTATGCCTCCAACTCGCATATCTTCCTCGTCTGGATGGTCGGCAGCGCGCTCATCCTTCTGGCCATCGCGCTCCTGTTCCTCAGGAACCAGATCCGGCCGATCGTGGCGCTCGCCAATGCCGCCGACAGTTTCGGCAAGGGCCGTCCGGTGGACAACTTCCGGCCGCGCGGGGCGCGCGAGGTGCGCCAGGCCAGCCAGGCCTTCCTCGACATGCGCGAGCGCATCGAGCGGCAGATCGAGCAGCGCACGACGATGCTGTCGGGCGTCTCGCACGATCTCAGAACCATCCTGACGCGCTTCCGCCTGGAGCTCGAACTTTTGCCCGACAGCGAGGAGACGCGGGCGATGCGCACCGACATCGCCGAAATGAGCCTGATGCTGGAGGATTATCTCGCCTTCGCGCGCGGCGACACCGGCGAGGAGACGGAGGAAGTCGACCTGCCCTCTCTGCTGGAAGCGCTAGCGGAGAACACGCGCCGCAATGGCGACGAGGTCCTGCTCAGCTTTTCCGGGGAGCCGGAGATCCGGGTGCGGCCGACTGCGCTCATGCGGTGCCTGTCGAACCTTCTCACCAACGCCGCCAAATACGCCGACCGGGTGGAGATGAGAGCCGTGCACCACAGTGGGATCCTGGAGATCACCATCGACGATGACGGCCCGGGCATCCGCGACGAGGACAAGGAGGCGGTCTTCCGCCCCTTCTACCGGCTGGACGATGCGCGCAACGTCGATGTCGCCGGCACGGGCCTCGGTCTCGCCATCGCCCGCGACATCGCTCGCAGCCATGGCGGCGACATCGCGCTCGCCGACAGCCCGCTCGGCGGGCTGAGGGCGATCGTGACGATCCCGGCGTAGCCAGCAGCTTTCTAGAACAGCCGTCCGCCGATCGGGACGTCGAGATCCGGGCGCAGGAGCACCACCTCCCCCGCCTCGTCCGGGACGCCGAGCGTCAGCACCTCCGACATCATCGGGCCGATCTGGCGGGGCGGGAAGTTGACGACGGCGAGCACCCGCCGGCCGACGAGCTCTTCCGGCTGGTAATGCCGGGTGATCTGGGCGGAGGATGTCTTCGTGCCGATCTTTTCGCCGAAATCGATGACGAGCCGGATCGCCGGCTTGCGCGCCTCGGGAAAGGGCGCGGCCTCTACCACCTGCCCGACGCGGATGTCGACCTTCAGGAAATCGTCGAAGGAAATCTGCGGCGTCTCAGTCATTGGGGCCATAGACCCCGGCCGCACGCGGACCCTCTTCCCGTCCGGGAGGCGGGGCCTGATGCGCGTCGTGCCTTGAGCGGGCGCGCCGCCTTCCCGGCAGGAAGCTCGCCAGCCGGTCGAGACGGATGACAGCACGCTCGCCGCCGCGCAGCTCCTTGTCGAGCGCGGCCATGGTGCGCGCAAGGCCGGGATCCTCGTCCTTCAGCCAGGTGCGCATGACGCGCGCGAAGATGAACGCAAGGCCCTGCGCCCGCACCAGCCCCGAGGGACCGGCGACGCGGATGCCCGCCGCGTTCAGCATCCAGGCCATGGAGTTGACCAGCTGGCGGTTGAGCTCGGCGGCAAAGAGCGGATCGCGCCGCGCCGCGTGGCCGATACCTGCGATCGCCGCCTTATGGGGCGTCAGGATCTCCAGTCGCGAGAAGAGAATGTCGAAGAGCCGCTCGCGCATGCTCTCCTCGGCCATGTCGGGATCGATCGCTTCCAGCACGGCGCGGTCGGTGCGGCGCATGAAGTCGGCGAGGATATCGGCGCGCCCGTCATAGGCCTCGCGCAACTGGGTCAGCGAAACGCCGGCCGCCTCGGCGATATCGGCAAGGGCGACGTTCTCCCAGTCTCGCTCGGCGGCGAGCTTGAGGGCGGCGTCGATGATCTTCTCTCGGGTCTTGGCTGTGGCCATCACGGTGCTCCTTCGGGCCCATAGATAGGTGCGCATTCGGGCCGGCAATAGCCGGCAAGGCGCCGAATCCGCGCCCGCAGGCGCTCAGCCGAGCTCCTCGGAGCGCTTCTTCGCCGCCGCCACGGCCCGGCGCAAGAGGTCGGGCATGCCGCCCTCGCCCATCAGCACTTCCAATGCGGCCTGCGTGGTGCCGCCCGGCGAGGTGACGTTCTCGCGCAGCTTCGAGGCGGAGAGCTGGCTCGCAGCCAGAAGCGCCCCGCCGCCGATGACGGTCTGGCGGGCAAGCCGGGCGGCAAGCTCCGGCGGCAAGCCGGCCGATTCGCCGGCGGCGGCCATCGCCTCCACGAGATGGAAGACATAGGCGGGGCCGGAACCGGAGAGCGCCGTGACGGCGTCCATCAGGCCCTCATCCTCGGCCCAGGCGATTTCGCCGGTCGCCAGCATCATCTCCTCGACAAGGGCGCGATCCTCGTCCGTCACGGACGCATTGCCGACCGCGACCGCCATGCCGGCGCCAACCTGGCTCGGCGTATTGGGCATGACGCGCACGATGGGCGCGGAAGCCCCGAGCCCCCGGCCGAGCCGCTCGAGGCGGATGCCCGCGGCGACGGAGAGAAACAGCGTGCCGGAGCCGGCAAGGCCGGCGAGCGCCGGCAGGACGGTGTCCATCTGCTGCGGCTTGACCGCGATCACGACGACGCGGGGCGCCTCGGCAAGATCGGTGGCCTTCTCTGCAAAGACGACGCCCCGATCTTGAAGCTCGGCGCGCCGCTCGCCGGGCAGGCCCGGATCGAAGACGGAGACCTTTTCGCCGGGAAGGCCAGCATCGAGCCAGGCATCCAGCATGGCTCCGCCCATCCGGCCCGCCCCGACGAGGACGAGGCCGCCCGTTTCAGCGAGGCTCATCCTACGCCTCGCCGAGCGTTTCGAAGAGCACCTGGGCGAGCGATTCCTCCGGCGACTTGCCCGCCCACATGACGAACTGGAACGCCTGATAGTAACGCTCGCAGGCCTCGACGGCTGCGCTCACCATGCCTTCCAGCTGCGCGGAATTCACTTCCGCACCGTCGGAGAGAAGCAGCGCGCTGCGGTACATGATGACGCCCTCGGCCTGCCAGAGATCGAAATGGCCGATCCAGAGCTGCTCATTGATGAGGGCGAGCAGACGCATGACCTCGGTCTTGCGCCGGTCCGTGACGCGGAAGTCGAAGGCGGCCGCAAGATGAAGCGCTTCCAGCTCCCCCATCCAGGAGATGGAAATGTTGTAGTCGCAAAAACTGCCGGTAAGGGAGACGGTGATCTCGTCCTCACCGGAACGGTCGAAGGTCCAGTCGCGGCTCGTGGCGATCTGTTCCACCAGATCGACGAGGCCTTCTGCAGCTGCGGTCGGAAAATCGAGCAGGCTCATGAATAGCCCTCGTATCTCTCGGGGTTGCTAGGCAGTGACGGTGAATTGGTCCTGTTAAGAATCGGCAACTCCTTACGAGCTGAGCGTTAGGTTCGCGGATGTCGTTTTCATGACGCCGCGAATCTCTTTCGATTCCAAATATATAACAGGAGGGGGGCGGCGAAAGCCGGCGAGAGGCAAGTGTCCGGTTTTCCACGGCTCTCGCCGAACGCGCCAAAAAGCCGTGACGGGCCAGTCGTGTAACCGGCGCGCGAAGGCCGGCGCAGAGACGCGCCGGCAGCTCTCGTAAGGGGAAACTGTGCGTGCGGCGGGGCTCAGTCGCCCGATACGGGGCGATCCTCGTCGGCGGCAAGGCGCGCCTCGAGCGCCGCGATTCGCTGCTCGAGCGCCTCGTTCTCGGCGCGCGCCTTCAGCGCCATGTCGCGGACGATGTCGAATTCCTCGCGCTGCACCATGTCGAGCTCCGACATGAAACGCTCCAGCTGCGAGCGCACCGCCGTCTCCGCCTCGCGGCGCACACCCTGCGCGACACCCGCCGCGTCCGTCATCAGCTTGGCGAATTCGTCCATCAGGCGGTTGTTGGTCTGCGTCATGGGGGTCCCTTCCGGTGGCCGGCGGATTGTCATCTGGGCGACGCGCGGCGGCCCTTTTCCGATTCCTGATATAAGCAAGCGCCATGCACCCGCAAGCGCAGCTTCGGTCGCGGGGACGGCAAAGGCCTCTTCGGGCGGCCGGAGGGCGGCGCCCACAAAGTCGCCACCAAGCTGCGGTTGACCCTGCCTTCGATCCGGAGCAAGGGTCCGCCGCCCGCCAAGAGCTCCTCCAACCACCGGCCAAGGCTCCATGAACCTTCTAGTCCTGCCCTTCCCGCAGATCGACCCGGTCGCCCTGTCGGTCGGTCCCGTGGAGGTCCGCTGGTACGGGCTCGCGTATTTCGTCGGCATCCTGATCGGCTGGTGGTATGCGCGCCGGCTGGTGCGCAACGGCCGGCTTTGGCAGGGCGGCAGCGCGCCGATCAGCATCGTCGACCTCGACGATTTCGTCCTTTGGGGCACGCTCGGCATCATTCTCGGCGGGCGGCTCGGCTATGCGATGTTCTACGAGCCGGGCCACTATATCGACGATCCGATGGCTTTCCTGCGCCTGTGGGAAGGCGGCATGTCGTTCCATGGCGGGCTTACCGGCATCGTCGTCGCGATGATCGCCTTTTCGCTGAAGCGCGGCTTCAACGCCTTGTCGCTCTTCGACGTCATCGCCGCCGCCGTGCCGTTCGGCCTTTTCTTCGGGCGTCTTGCCAACTTCATCAACGGCGAACTCTACGGGCGCATCGCCTATGTTCCCTGGGCGATGGTCTTTCCCAATGGCGGGCCGCTGCCGCGCCATCCGAGCCAGCTCTATGAAGCCGCGCTGGAGGGGCTGCTCATGTTCCTCATCCTGCGCCTCCTCACCCACCACTTCCGGAGCCTGCGCATGCCCGGCCTCACCGGCGGCACGTTCCTCGCCCTTTACGGCTGCTTCCGCATCTTCGCCGAATTCTTCCGCCAGCCGGACCCGCAGCTGGGCTTCATCGCTTCCTTCCTGACCATGGGCATGATTCTTTCCGTCCCGATGATTCTGATCGGCCTCGGCGGCGTCTTCTGGGCGCTGGCGCACCGCAGGCGCGATGAAGGACAGGATGAAGGACAGGGAGCGTGACGATGGACGCGGTCAACGAGACACAGAGCGGGCTCGCCGGAACGCTGAAGACAATCATCCGCACCAATGGGCCGATGAACATCGCCGCCTGGATGGCGCATTGCCTCGCCGATCCCGAGCGCGGCTATTATCGCAGCGGCGAGCCGATCGGCGCGGCGGGCGATTTCATCACCGCGCCCGAGGTCAGCCAGATGTTCGGCGAGATCGTCGGCGCATGGCTGATCGACCTTTGGCAGCAGCAGGGCTCGCCCAAGCGCCTCAACCTCGTCGAGCTCGGACCTGGCCGCGGCACGCTGATGGCCGACATCTTGCGCGTCGCCAAGCTCGATGCGGATTTCAGCGCCGCCGTCAGCGTCCACATGGTCGAGACCGGCACGGCGCTCCGGAAGGCGCAGGAGGCGGCGCTCGCGCCCTTTTCCTGCCCCAAGGACTGGCACGAGAGCCTTGCGAGCGTGCCGGACGGACCTTTCTATCTCATAGCCAACGAATTCTTCGACGCCCTGCCCGTGCGCCAGTTCGTCCGCCAGGACGGCAGCTGGGCGGAGCGGATGATCGGCCTCGACGCTGCGGGCGACTTCACCTTCGGCTTCGGCCCCGGCCGGCCGGAAAGGGCCCCGGAGGGCGCCGCCCATGGCGACGTCTTCGAAGAGCGTCCGGCCGCCCTGCCCGTGATGGACGCGCTTTCGAGCCGCATTGCCCGGAATGGCGGGGCGGCGCTCATCGTCGATTACGGCCATGCCGAAACCGGCTTCGGCGACACGCTGCAGGCGGTCTCGCACCACCGTTACGCCGACCCCCTCAAGGATCCGGGCGAGGTCGACCTTACCGCCCATGTGGATTTCGCCGCGCTCGCGGACGCAGCCGAAGCGGGCGGGGCTGCCGTGCACGGGCCGATGTGCCAGGGCGAGTTTCTTCTGCGCCTCGGCCTTGGCGAACGCGCCGAACGGCTCGGCTTCGGCCGCAGCGAGGCGGAGCAGGCGGCGCTGCGCAGCGACGTCATCCGCCTCGCCTCTCCCGACGAGATGGGCACGCTCTTCAAGGTGCTGGCCGTGACGCCGCCCGGCCTCCAGCCGCCGCCCTTTCATGAAGGATCGTGAGCGCATGAGCCGGGACACGTCCCTTGACGGGCGGCCGCCCGCGGCCTCTACCAGCGCCATGGCACCCGTTCCCATCACGGCCGAGGCGCTGGCGCTCTCCGGCATCCGCCACGCCTTCTTCACCCGCGAAGGCGGCGTTTCGGACGGCATCTACGCCAGCCTCAATACAGGCCTCGGCTCGGAGGATCGGCGCGAGGCCGTGCTGGAGAACCGCGCCCGCGCCTGCCGGCATCTCGGAGCGCCGGACGAGGCGCTCGCCACGCCCCACCAGGTGCACAGCGCCGACTGCTTCGCCGTGACCGAGGCCTGGGCGCCCGGCAAGGGACCGCGCGGCGACGCGCTGGCGACCGACCGGCCCGGCATCGTCATCGGGATCGGCACCGCCGATTGCGGGCCAATCCTCTTCGCCGATCCGCAGGCGCGGGTCGTCGGCGCCGCCCATGCCGGCTGGAAGGGCGCGCTGACGGGCGTTCTGGAATCGACGCTCGCCGCCATGGAGGCGCTCGGCGCCAGGCGGGAGGCGATCACCGCCGTCCTCGGCCCGACGATCTCGGCAAAGAACTACGAGGTCGGGGCCGAATTCGTCGAACGCTTCGACAAGGAGGCGCCAGGCAGCGCCCGCTTCTTCGCGCCATCGAAGCGCGAGGGGCATTCCATGTTCGATCTGCCGGCTTTCATCGTGGCGCGGCTTCAGGCGGCGGGGGTCGGGCTGGCCGTCAATCTCGACCTTTGCACCTATGCCGAGGAAGAGCTCTTCTTCTCCTATCGCCGGGCGACGCATCGCGGCGAGCCGGATTACGGCCGGCTCCTGTCGGCGATCTCGCTCGCCTGAGCCATGCGCCAGACGAGTGACAGGAACCGGGCCGGCCGTGGTGGATTTTGCGCCGGCCTGCCGCTAAGACGCCCCTCTCCAACGAGCTGACATCATGCGTTCCCTCCTTCCCGCCATCCTCGCCGCTTTCCTCGCGCTCACGCTCGCCGCCTGCACGCCGGGGCTCAAGCCCGCCGGATCGGGGACGGGCGCGACACGGATGGTGGCGGGCGAGACCAAAATCGCCTTCGCGCCTCTCACCGGCCCGCCGCAGCAGGTCGCCGACCGGCTCGCCGTCATCGTGGCGCGCGACGCGGCCGCGCGCGGCATGAACCTCGCCGATTTCCGCGAGCGCGGCTCGAGCTATACGCTCAAGGGCTACCTCTCGGCCGTCGACGACGACGGGGGCACGCTTCTCGTCTATGTCTGGGACGTCCTTTCGCCGGACCTGAAGCGCCTCAACCGCATCAGCGGAAAGATCAAGGTTGGGGCGAGCGCGTCCGACGCCTGGAGCGTGGTCGACGACGCTGCGCTTGCGAGCCTTTCCTCCGAAACGCTCGACAAGCTTGCCGCATGGCTTTCTTCCGGTTGATCGGCGCACAGAGTTCGCTATACGCCAAGCCTGTCGCTGCGGCATTCGTCCGCCGCGGCGTTGTACGGCCCAGCCAAAAGGGTCGCCAAGTTGTCTGAAGGGGCTTCCAGCCGATGAAGATCGTCGCCGGCAATTCCAACCGAAGCCTCGCCCAGCAGATCGCCTCCTATCTCGACATCGAACTCGCCAAATGCGCCGTAAGGCGTTTTGCCGACCAGGAAATTTTCGTCGAGATCCAGGAGAATGTGCGCGGCGAGGATGTCTTCGCGGTCCAGTCGACCAGTTTCCCGGCGAACGACAACCTGATGGAACTCCTCATCATCATCGACGCGCTGCGCCGCGCCTCGGCGCGCCGCATTACCGCGGTGATCCCCTATTACGGCTATGCCCGCCAGGACCGCAAACCGGCGGCGCGCACGCCGATCTCGGCCAAGCTCGTCGCCAACCTGATCGCCCATGCCGGCGCCGACCGCGTGCTGACGCTCGACCTGCATGCCGGGCAGATCCAGGGCTTCTTCGACATCCCGACGGACAACCTCTATTCCGCGCCGGTCTTCACGCGCGACGTCAAGGAGCATTACGAGCTCGACAACGTCATGGTCGTATCGCCCGATGTGGGCGGCGTGGTGCGCGCAAGGGCCATCGCCAAGCGCATCGACGCGCCGCTCGCCATCGTCGACAAGCGCCGCGAGCGGCCGGGCGAATCGGAAGTCATGAACATCATCGGCGACGTGAAGGGCCGCGACTGCATCCTCGTCGACGACATCGTCGATTCCGGCGGCACGCTGTGCAACGCCGCCGATGCGCTGCTCGCCAAGGGCGCCACCTCGGTGACGGCCTACATCACCCACGGCGTGCTTTCCGGCGGCGCGGTGGCGCGCATCACCGCCTCGCAGATGAAGGAACTGGTGATCACCGATTCCATCGAGCCGACCAGCGCCGTCACCGGCGCCCACAATATCCGCGTCGTCTCCATCGCCGCCCTTCTTGGCGAGGCGATCAACCGCACGGCACTGGAAAAGTCCGTCTCCAGCCTGTTCGACTGAGCCCCGCCGTCTTCGGTCGGACCGTCCCCCTCACTTCACCACGATACGTCCGAGCATCCCGGCCTCGCGATGGCCGGGGATGAGGCAGGCATATTCGAAGGTTCCCGGCTCGGTGAAGCGCCAGGCGAGCGTCTTCGTCCCGCCCGGCTGGAGCCTGGCGGCGTTCGGATCTGCGTGCGTCATGTCGGGATCGGCTTCCATCTCCTGTGCGTGATGCCGGTTCGTTTCGGCCGTGCCGATGACGAATTCATGCTCCAGGACGCCCTCGTTGCGGAGATCGAAGCGGACCTCACTCCCCCGCGCCACCTCGACATGGTCCGGTGCGTAGAACATGCCCTGATCGTTTTCGGAGAGCACGATCTCGATGCGTCGGCCCTTGGCACCGACGGTGCCCGGCACGCCATACGGCGTCTCCGCCTCATGACCGTGGCCGGATTCGGCGGCGTGCATCCCGCTTTCGTCGTGCATCCCGCTCTGGTCGTGCATCATTGCACCCTCGTCGTGCATCATCTGGCCCTGACCGTGCATTCCGTCTGCGGCGGCAAGAGAGGCAAAAGACAGCCCTCCAACGGCGAGCGCGAGAACCGCGAACCTGCTCATCGGCTTCTCCTTCGCGCCGGCAGGGCCCGCCCCTTGCGAGAGCTTCCCGGCGGCGACATTCGGTGGCGGCTGGATTGCGCGCCTTCGCCCGTGTCGTCCTTCCAGTAGCTGGAATGTCAAGCGCGTTCCGGCCGCCGCCCAAAACCGCGCCCGCCTTGAAGCTCCCGTCATGCAGATGGGATACCGAGAGAAAGGGTGACGAGGCGGAGCGGATGCGGGACGAAGCGGCGGCGAGAGACGGTAACCCCCTCGAGGTGTTCTTCGTCTTCCTGATCAGGGGCCTCACCTCCTTCGGGGGCCCCGTCGCCCATCTCGGCTATTATCGCGAGGCCTTCGTCGACAGCCGCAAATGGCTGAGCGACGCGGCCTATGCCGACCTCATCGCGCTCTGCCAGTTCCTGCCGGGCCCGGCCTCCAGCCAGGTGGGGATGGCGATCGGCCTGATGCGCGCCGGCTACGCCGGCATGCTCGCCGCCTTCATCGGCTTCACGCTACCCTCAGCGGTGCTGATGTATGGCTTCGCCGAGGCCTACGGCTATCTCTCGCCCGTTCTCGGCTCCGGCTGGATCTCCGGCCTCAAGGCGGCCGCCGTCGCGGTCGTGGCGCTCGCCCTCATCGGCATGGCGAAAAGCCTGACGCCCGACCTTCCCCGCATCGCCATCGCCGTCGTCGGGGCCGCGCTGGTGCTCGCCTTCCCGACGCCCTGGACGCAGCTCGGCGTCATCGCGCTTGGCGCCATCGCCGGCCCGTTCCTGGTGCAGCACGCGGCGGTCGAGGGGCGCGGGGCGGAAGCGGCCATCGACACCCCGGTCACAAGGCGGCTCGGGGTGGCCGCCTTCGCCCTCTTCCTCGCGCTGCTTTTCGCCGCTTTTGCCTTGCGGGGCGATGGCGGCGGGCTCGGGCTTGCGGCGCATTTCTACCATGCCGGCTCACTCGTCTTCGGCGGGGGCCATGTCGTCCTGCCGCTCTTGGAGACGGAGATCGTCGATCCGGGGCTCGTCGGCCGCGACGCCTTCCTCGCCGGCTACGGGGCGGCGCAGGCGCTGCCCGGCCCGCTCTTTGCCTTCTCGGCCTATCTCGGCGCCCTGGCGCCAACTTCGCTCGGCAGTCTCGGCGGGGCCTTCGTCGCGCTCGCTGCGATCTTCCTGCCGGGCGCCCTCCTCCTCCTCGCCGCCCTTCCCTTCTGGCGCGAGCTGCAGCATGCGCCGCGGGCCCGCAAGGCGCTTGCCGGCGTCAACGCGGCGGTGGTCGGCATCCTCGCGGCGGCGCTCTGGGACCCCGTCATCACCTCCGGCATCACCTCCGCCGGCGCCGCCGTGATCGCGCTCGCCGCCTTCGCGGCGCTGCGGTTCGCACGCCTGCCGGCCTGGGCCGTGGTGGCCTGCGCGGCCGCGCTCGGCTACGTCCTTTTGTGAGCCGAGCGCGCCAATTGCGTTGCGCCGGCTCCTGCCCTATAAGGCGCCACGCGCGACGGCACCCTTGGAGGCCGCGCGCAAGAGGGGCCGCAGATGCGGCTCTTTCTCTTTACGACAAACAGGAGTGCACCAATGAGCCAGTCATACGAGCTCAAGGCAGAGGTGCGCGAGCGGAGCGGCAAGGGGGCCGCACGCAGCGTGCGCCGTGAGGGCAAGGTCCCTGCCGTTATCTATGGCGACAAGAAGTCCGCCATGCCGATCGCGCTGAATTACAAGGAAGTGAACCTGAAGCTGCACGCAGGCGGCTTCTTGACCACCGTGGCGACCATCAACGTCGACGGGCAGAAGATCCGGGTCATCCCGAAGGACTTCCAGCTCGACCCGGTGCGCGACTTCCTGATGCATGTCGATTTCCTGCGCGTGTCGAAGAACACCCAGCTGACGCTGGAGCTGCCGGTGCACTTCATCAACGAAGAGGAATCGACCGGCCTGGAGCGCGGCGGCGTCCTCAACGTCGTTCGCCACACGGTCGAGGTCCACGTTCCGGCCGATGCCATTCCCGATCAGCTCGTCGCCGACCTTGCCGGCCTCGACATCGGAGACAGCATCCACATCTCCAACATCGCCCTGCCGGAAGGCGTGACGCCGACGATCAGCGATCGCGACTTCACCATCGCCACCATCGCCGCCCCGGCCGCCCTCGTCAGCGAGGAAGCGGAGGAAGACGAGGAGAGCGAGGCCGAAGAGGCCGAGGGCGAGGAGAGCGAAGGCGACGAGAGCGAAGGCGAAAAAGGCGAGGAGTAGTCTCCCCGCCCCTGCGGGTGCCTGGCCAGAAAGGGAGACTTCGTATGCTCCTCATCGTCGGTCTCGGAAATCCCGGCCGCCGCTACGCCAATCACCGGCACAATATCGGCTTCATGGCGGTGGATCAGATCCACCGCCGTCACCGCTTCTCCAACTGGCGGGCCCGCTTCCAGGGCGAGCTCGCGGAAGGCCAGCTCGAAGGGGAGAAGGCCGCCGTCCTCAAGCCGGCGACCTTCATGAACCATTCCGGCCAGTCCGTCGGCGAGGCGATGCGCTTCTACAAGCTGACGCCCGAGGACATCCTCGTCATCCACGACGACCTCGACCTTGCCCCCGGCAAGGTCAGGCTGAAGAAGGGCGGCGGGCATGGCGGCCATAACGGGCTGCGCTCGCTCGACCAGCATATCGGCAAGAACTACCGGCGCATGCGCCTCGGCATCGGCCATCCGGGCTCCAAGGAGCTCGTCAACGGCTGGGTGCTGCACGATTTCTCGCAGGAGGAACGCTCCTGGCGCGAGCCTCTGCTCGACGCGGTCGCCGACAATGTCGCCCTGCTGGCGGCCGGCGACGAGGCGAACTTCATGAACCGCGTGCATCTGGCGACCGCATCCCAGGAGGAGCCGCCTCCCCCTCCGAAACGCCCGCCCTCCTCCGGGACGGGCCCGGAGGGCCGCCATCCCGGCGCGCTCGCCGACGGGCTCAAGCGCCTCTTCGGCCGCGGCTCGTAACCTCCTCAACGCAGATTCTTTTTTCCTTTCCTGAACGGGCATTTCCATGGGTTTCAAATGCGGCATCGTCGGCCTTCCGAACGTCGGCAAGTCGACGCTCTTCAACGCGCTGACCAAGACCGCGGCCGCGCAGGCGGCGAACTATCCCTTCTGCACAATCGAGCCGAACACGGGTGAAGTCGCCGTTCCCGATCCGCGCCTGAAGACGATCGCCGAGATCACCAAGTCGGCGCAGATCGTGCCGACGCGGCTTTCCTTCGTCGACATCGCCGGCCTGGTGCGCGGCGCCTCCAAGGGCGAGGGCCTCGGCAACCAGTTCCTCGGCAATATCCGCGAGGTGGACGCGGTCGCGCATGTGCTGCGCTGCTTCGAGGACGGGGACGTGACCCATGTGGAGGGCCGCATCGACCCGATCGCCGACGCCGAGACGGTCGAGACGGAGCTGATGCTCTCCGACCTCGACAGCCTGGAGCGCCGCGTCGTCGCCATGCGCAAGAAGGCGACGGCAAAGGACAAGGAGGCACTCGCCTTCCTGCCCGTGATGGAGAAGGCGCTCGCCGCCCTGCAGGAAGGCCAGATGGTGCGCACGATCCGCGCCGGCCTTTCGCCGGAAGAGCGCGCCATCCTGCGCACGCTCGGCCTGCTGACCTCCAAGCCCGTGCTCTATGTCTGCAACGTCTCGGAGGAAGAGGCGAAGGACGGCAACGCGCATTCCAGGCGCGTGGAGGAAAAGGCGAAAGCGGAAGGCGCGGCCTGCGTCGTCATCTCGGCCGCCATCGAGGCGGAGATCGCCCAGCTCGACGCGGAAGAGCAGGCGGAGTTCCTATCGACGCTCGGCCTCGAAGAGCCCGGCCTCGACCGGCTGATCCGGGCCGGCTACGAGCTGCTCGACCTCATCACCTTCTTCACCGCCGGACCGAAGGAGGCGCGCGCCTGGACGATCCGCAAGGGCTCCAAGGCCCCGCAGGCGGCCGGCACCATCCATTCCGACTTCGAGCGCGGCTTCATCCGCGCCCAGACGATCAAGTACGAGGACTTCGTCTCCCTCGGCGGCGAGAACGCCGCCAAAGAGGCCGGCAAGGCGCGCGACGAGGGCAAGGAATACGTCGTGGAAGACGGCGATGTCCTGCTCTTCAAGTTCAACGCCTGAGATTCTCGACAAGCCGGCATTGCCGGGCCTAGAAAGCGCGATGCGCTATTTCGAGGACTTTCAGCCCGGCGAAAAGCTGCCGCTCGCCACCTACGAGGTGACCCGCGAGGCGATCATCGCCTTTGCCGCCGAGTTCGACCCGCAGCCCTTCCATCTCGACGAGGCGGCCGCCTCCCGCTCCATGCTCGGCGGGCTCGCCGCCTCCGGCTGGCATACGACGGCGATCTTCATGCGCATGATGTGTGACGGCTGGCTCCACGACACGGACGCCGCCGGCGCCGGCGGCGTCGACGAGACGCGCTGGCTGAGGCCGGTCAGGCCCGGCGACGTGCTTTCCGGCGTGTCGGAGGTCCTGGAGGTGAAGGCCTCGCGCAGCCGCCCCGGCTTCGGCACCGTCCGCTTCCGCCACGAGGTCTGGAACGGCGCCGGCGAGCCGGTTCTGAGGATGCTGAACCCGATCGCTTTCCGCTGCCGCCAAACGAGCGCGACATGAAGGCCTTCGAGGACATCGCGATCGGCGACCGCTCGGAGCTCGGCTCGCACCGTTTCAGCGCCGAGGAGATCATCCGCTTCGCCAAGGCCTTCGATCCGCAGCCCTTCCACACCAGCGAGGCGGGCGGCTCGGCGAGCCCTTTCGGCCGGATGATCGCATCCGGCTGGCACACGGCCGCCGCCTTCATGAAGCTCTATGTCGCCTTCGACAAGGAGCACCAGCGCCTCGCCGAAGCCGAAGGCGGGCGCGCCGACCATGCCGGCCCCTCCCCCGGCTTCGAGGACATGCGTTGGCGCAAGCCGGTGCATGCGGGCGATACGCTCACCTATGTGTCGGAGGTTCGCGAAAAACGCGACCTGCGCTCCATGCCCGGTTGGGGGCTCGTGATCCTGCACAACGAGGCGCACAACCAGGACGGAGAGCTGGTCTACAGCTTCACCGGCAAGGTGTTCGTGCGGCGGCGGGCGCCCGAGGCCGGCTGATGAGCGGTCCGCACGACCCGGGAGATCCCGGCCGGCCGCTCTACCTCTTCTGTCACGTGCCGAAATGCGCCGGCAGCACGGTGGAGGGCCATTTCGACCGCTACATGAAGGAGCGGCTCCTCTATCCGCCGCGCCGGCGCTCGTTCCTGCGCGATCTCGGCGGCGGCTATACCGACATGAAGAAGATGCCGAAGGAGCTCGACCGGCTCGACTTCATCGGCGGGCATTCGCTGTCGCGCAACGTCGCCTCGCTCTTTCCGGCGCGCGATATCCGCGAATGTGTGCTCATCCGCGATCCGCTCTCGCTGGCGGTCTCCTACTACAATTTCCGCAACAAGCTGGCCGATCTGCGCGGCAAGGGCACGGCGCCCTTTTCGATGGTCTACCGCTCCTTTCCGCGCGACATCGTGTGCCGCTTCATCCTCACGCGCTATGTCGGCTTCGGCTATCCGCGGCTGCTGAGCTTCGATTCGGCCCGCCGCTTCGCGGAGGTGGAAAGGCTCCTGCGGGAGTTCTGGTTCGTCGCCGGCCTGGAGCACACCAACGAGATGCTGAACGTGATCTCCCGCAACCTCGGTATCGGCGAGATGGCCGTCACCGACGAGAACGTCTCGAACCGGCCAGGCGCCCTCACCGTCGCCGACGTGCCGCAGGAAATCGCCCGGGACATCCTGGCGCGCAACCCGCTCGATGCGCTGCTCTATGCGCGCTGGAAGGACGTCAAATGGGGACCGGCGCCGGAGCCGCTGCCACAGCCGCTACCGCGCGGCGACCAGACAGGACATATCCTCTTCGAGATCCGGCGCCTCGTCGCCGGCAAGAAGGTGGACAGGCTGCGCGCCGCGACGGCGCCGGCAGGCTGAGACGTCAGGAGGCCTCGGCTGGCCCGGAGCGAGCCATCGCGGCGCTCAGTCGCCGGCGAAGCTGACCAGCGTGCGGACCGGGACGCCGAGCTCTTCGAGCTTGGCGGCTCCGCCGAGATCGGGCAGGTCGATGACGAAGACGGCGGCGGCGACGTCCGCGCCGATCTGCTGCATCAGGCGGACGGCCGCCTCGGCGGTGCCGCCCGTGGCGATCAGATCATCGACGAGGATGACGCGCTCACCCGGGAGGATGGCGTCCTTGTGGATCTCCATCTCGTCGAGGCCGTATTCCAAACTGTAGGCGATGCGCACCGTATCGTGGGGCAGCTTGCCCTTCTTGCGGATCGGTACGAAGCCGGCCGAAAGCTGGTGCGCGACGGCGCCGCCGAGGATGAAGCCGCGCGCCTCGACCCCGGCCACCTTGTCGACCTTGGAACCCGCCCAGGGCTGCACCAGCTCGTCGACGGCGCGGCGGAAGGCGCGCGCATTGCCGAGAAGCGTGGTGATGTCGCGAAACTCGATGCCGGGCTTGGGATAATCCGGAATCGTGCGAATGGCGCTTTCCAGCGTCTCGATCAGGCTTGCCATCTTACTCCGCCTTGATGTGATAGAGCGCCCAGACCATGGGGCTTTCGGCGTCCGCCGTCGCGGCAGAGCCGCCCGTGTCGCGCACGAGCCATGAAGGTCCCCGTCCCCCGAGCGCGAGGGGCTCGCCCCCGGCCTCGATTGCCAGGATCCACTTATAGCGGGCGCGGTCCTCGCCTGCGAGAGCGACATTGTAGCCGTCGAGAGCAAAGAGGGTGAGTTCCGCGCTCTCCCCAACGCCGGCCTTCCGCAGCACCGAAGCAAGGCTCGGGCCTTTCAGCTCCACGGCCTTCGGCCAGCCCTCGATCTCGGCGCGCACGCTCTCCTGCGGCAGCGCGGCCAGCATGTCCCTGTCGAAGGCATAGGCCTTGTCGAAATGCTGGTCCTGGGCGGCGAAGAGCGCGTCGCGGAAAGCCTCGAAGGGTGGGCGGTTGGAGGCCCCGACCGCGCCCGTGACGGTAAGCACCGTGGCGCCCTGCCCTGCCATGGCCCCAGACGGAGACAGCGCGCCCGTGAAAGCGCAGACGAGAGCGAGGAGCGCAAGGGCGGAACGCCAAGGGGCGCGGCGCCGCACGAGGCTGAGGGATGCGGACATCGGAGCCTGCCCTTCTTCAGAAGAAAGCCGGATGGCGGGAAAGGCAGCTTCGCCAAAGAAAAGGCCGCGGGCAAGCCGCGGCCTTGGAAGGTCGGATCGGTCCGTTCGGGCTCAGTGCTCGACGTCGGACCAGACGCGGCGCTTGGTGTAGTAGGTCAACGCCGTCAGGATCAGCAGGAAGGCGAGCACCGTGAAGCCCATCGACTTGCGGGCCTCCATGTGCGGCTCGGCGGCCCACATCAGGAAAGCGGCGACGTCCTTGGAATACTGGTCGACGGTCTGCGGCACGTCGTTGTTGGGATCCTCGTCCTCGTTCTGCGCGTAGGTGATCGCGTCGTCGAACAGGGGGGGAGGCATCGCCAGCGCCGCAGCATAGGCGTAGTGCGGGTTGTAGTACTGACCCGGCCGCACGTCCTCGCCCTCAGGCGGATCCTCGTAACCGGTCAGAAGGGCGTGGATATAGTCGGGACCGCCCTCCTGGTAGGTGGTGAAGATGTCCGTGATGAAGGTCGGAAAGCCACGCTCCACACCGCGGCCCTGGGCGATCACCGACAGGTCCGGCGGGGCGGCGCCGCCATTGGCGTAGGCCGCGGCCTTGGCATTCGGGAACGGCGCCGGGAAATAGTCGTAGGGCGCGCCGGGGCGCTCGAACATCTCGCCGGTGTCGTCCGGCCCGTCTGTCACCGTGTACTCGGCGGCAAGCGCCTTCACCTCTTCCTCGGAGAAATGCGGACCGCCTTCCCAGCCGAGCGCACGGAACGGCACCAGGTTCAGCGAATGGCAGGCCGAGCAGATTTCCCTGTAGACCTGGAAGCCGCGCTGCAGCTGCTGCTGGTCGTAGGTGCCGAATGGGCCGGAAAAGCTCCAGTCGACCTCCTCGGGCTCCTTCAGCGGAAAGTGCGGCAGGGCCTCTTCGGCCGCGGAAGCCATCGCGAAGCTGGCGAGGACGAGTGCGCCGGCAGCGGAAAGCTGCGTGATGAGCTTGAGCATGTTTTTCATGGTCTCGTTCGCTTCCCGTCTCGCATCAGCCACGACGCTCGGGCATGGCCGTCGCGCCGGCTGGCGTGGCGGGCTCACCCGGCTCGTCGGGTCTTCCCAGCACCGCCTCCGTGATGGAAGCGGGCCGCGGTTTCGGCGTCTCGATGAAGCCGAGCAGCGGCAGGATGATGAAGAAGTGGATGAAGTAGTAGGCCGTCAGGAGCTGGCCGGCGATGATGTAGCCACCCTCCGGCGGCATGGCGCCGATGTAGCCGAGGCCGATGCACACCACCACGAAGACCCAGAAGAAGATCCGGTAGAGCGGGCGGTAGGCCGCGGAAAGCACCTTGGAGGTATCCAGCCAGGGCACCAGGAAGAGGACCACCACCGAAAGGCCGAGGGCGATGACGCCTCCCAGCTTGGACGGGATCGCGCGCAGGATCGCGTAGAACGGCAGGAAGTACCATTCCGGCACGATGTGCGGCGGCGTCACCAGCGGGTTGGCCTCCACGTAGTTGTCCGGGTGGCCGAGATAGTTCGGCATGTAGAAGACGAACCAGGCGAAGACGAGGAAGAAGGCCACCAGCGCCACGGCGTCCTTCATCGTCGCATGCGGCGTGAAGGGAACGACGTCGCGGCGGGACTTCGGCTCCACGCCCGTCGGGTTGGTCTGGCCGGTCACATGGAAGGCCCAGACGTGGAGGATGACCACGCCGGCGATCATGAACGGCAGCAGATAATGCAGAGAGAAGAAGCGGTTCAGCGTCGGATCGCCGACCGAGAAGCCGCCCCAGAGCCAGGTCCTGATCGCATCGCCGACGAGCGGGATGGCGGAGAACAGGTTGGTGATGACGGTAGCCGCCCAGAAGCTCATCTGCCCCCAGGGAAGGACGTAGCCCATGAAGGCCGTCGCCATCATCAGGAGGAAGAGAACCACGCCCAGGAGCCACTGGATCTCGCGCGGCGACTTGTAGGAGCCGTAGTAGAGGCCGCGGAAGATATGAACGTACACCGCGAGGAAGAACATCGAGGAGCCGTTCATGTGCAGGTAGCGCAGCAGCCAGCCGTAGTTCACGTCGCGCATGATGTGCTCGACCGACGTGAAGGCGATTTCGCTGTTGGCCGCATAGTGCATGGCCAGCACGACGCCGGTCAGGATCTGCGAAATGAGCATGACGCTCAGGATCCCGCCGAAGGCGTAGGCGTAGTTGAGGTTGCGCGGGATCGGGTAGGAGACGAAGGAATCGTACATCAGCCGCGGCAGCGGCATGCGTTTGTCGATCCAGCGTTCGATGCCGGTCCGCGGCGTGTATTCGGATGTGCCTTGCATTTACTCGCTCCGGCCGTCAGCCGATCTTGATGGTGGTGTCGTCCGCGAAGGTCAGCGGCGGAACAAGGAGATTCTCCGGCGCCGGGCCATGACGGATACGGCCGGCGGTGTCGTAAACCGAGCCGTGGCACGGGCAGAACCAGCCGTTGTAGTCGCCCGCCTCGCCCAGCGGCACGCAGCCGAGATGGGTGCAGATGCCCACCATGACGAGGAAGGCCTCGTGACCGGCGGCGGCGCGGTTCTCGTCGGTAGCGGGCGCACCCGCCTCGAGGTTGTCGTTGCGCGCGACCGGATCCTTCAGCTCGGAGAGCTGGGTGTCCTTGGCAGCGGCGATTTCCTCGTCGGTGCGATAGCGGATGAAGACCGGCTTGCCGCGCCACACGACGGTGATCGACTGGCCCGGCTCCATCGCCGAGACGTCGACCTCGATCGAAGCGAGCGCCAGAGCCGAAGCATCCGGGTTCATCTGGTCAACAAACGGCCAGACGAACGCGACCGCGCCGACGGCCGCGAAAGCGCCCGTTGCGATCACGAAGAAATCGCGACGGGACGGCTGGTAATGCGGATCGGAAGGATCGGGATCGCTGGCGGATTCGGGAACAGTGGTCGGATATGTGTAAGACACGAATCTACCCTCAAAGGTCGGACGGCCACAGGCGGCGGGAAAGAGGCGCGGCAGGTACCGTTCCACCGGCCACGCTTGATTCCACACCCTCCGGCGCTGCGCAAGCGCGGCCTTCTATCGCCCCTTGAGCCTTTTGTCATCCCGGCCGAGGGGTGTCCAGTGATGCTTCGCCGCTCGGGCAGAATGTCGCGCGCGACGGTTTGCGCCCTTGCAGGCGGTCGGCGCGCTTTCGCCTAAGCCGTTTCCAGATCGGCCAGAAATCCGCCGGACTGGCGGCTCCAGAGTCGCGAATAGACGCCGCCGCGGGCGATGAGAGCCTGATGGGTGCCGCTTTCCACGATGCGCCCGCGCTCCAGCACCACCAGCCGGTCCATTGCCGCGATGGTTGACAGCCGGTGAGCGATCGCAATCACAGTCTTTGCTTCCATGAGGCGCTCCAGATTCTCCTGGATCACCGCCTCGACCTCCGAATCGAGCGAGGAGGTCGCCTCGTCGAGGACGAGAATCGGGGCGTCCTTCAACAGGACGCGGGCAATGGCGATCCGCTGACGCTGTCCGCCGGAGAGCTTGACGCCGCGCTCGCCCACATGCGCCTCGTAGCCGTGCCGGCCGCGGCTGTCGGCGAGAGCGCCGATGAAGTCCTCCGCCTCGGCGGCGCGGGCCGCCTCGCGGAAGGCTTCCTCATCCGCGTCGGGGCGGCCGTAGACGATGTTGTCGCGCACGGAGCGATGCAGGAGGGAGGTATCCTGGGTGACGACGCCAATGGCGCTGCGCAGCGAGCGCTGCGTGACGGAAGAGATGTCCTGGCCGTCGATCAGGATGCGCCCGCCTTCGAGGTCGTAGAAGCGCAAGAGGAGGCTCACCAGCGTCGACTTGCCGGCGCCGGAGACACCGACGAGGCCGATCCTCTCGCCCGGCCGCACCGTCAGGGAAAGGTTCTCGATGACGCCGGAGGGCCGGCCGTAGTGGAAGGTGACGTTCTCGAAGCGAATCTCCCCTCCCCCGACGGCGAGATCGGGCGCGGCGGGCGCATCCGTCACCTCGTAGCTGCGCGACACCGTCTCCAGCCCGTCCTGCACGACGCCGAGATTGCGGAACAGGGATGAGAGCTGAAACATCACCCAGCCGGACATGTTCGACAGGCGCATGGCAAGCGCGAGCCCGGTCGCGATGGCACCGACGGTGATCGCCCCTCCCTGCCAGAGAAGAAGCGCCACCGCGGTGATCGCGGCGACCATGGCGGCGTTGAGAAGCGACAGGACGATGCGAATCGTGGTGATGCGCCGCGTCAGCCGGTAGAGCCGCGCCACGAAGGTGGAAAGCGCCGAGCCGACGAACGCCTCCTCGCCGTCATCCTCGGCGAAGAGCTTCACCGTCTGGATGTTGGTGTAGCTGTCGACGATGCGCCCGTTGACGATCGAACGCTGGTCGGAGACGAGCTTGGAGGCGGCGCGGATCTTCGGGATCATCAGCGAGGCGAGCACGACATAGCCGATGAGCCAGAGAGCGGCGGGCAGCATCAGCCGCCAGTCCGCCTCCGCCAGGAGGAAGAGCGCGGAGACGGAAAAAACCGCGACGAACCAGAAGGTCTCCACCAGGCCGGTGACGAACTCCGACAGAGAGATGCCCGTCTGCATCACCTTGTTGGCGATGCGGCCGGCGAAATCGTTGGAGAAGAAGGAAAAGCTCTGCCGGAGCACGTAGCGGTAGTTCTGCCAGCGGACCATGTTGGCGAAGTTCGGCGAGATGGTCTGCTCGCTGAGGAGGCCGTTGAGGATCATGAAAGCCGGGCGCAGGACGAGCACGACGAAGCCCATCCCCGCCACCACGGCGCCGTGGTCGGCCCAAAAGGTCGCCGGGTTGGCCTTGGAGAGCATATCCACCAGCCGCCCGATGAAGGCGAAGATGAGCGCGTCGGTGACAGCCACGCCGAGGCCGGTGAAAAGCAGCGCGCCGAGCGGCCAGCCGAGCTGGCGGACATAGTGCCGGATGAAGGCGAAGGTGCCCTGCGGCGGTGCGCCGGGCGCTTCCCGGAAGGGATCTACGAGCCGCTCGAAGAAGGAGAACATGGCGGCCTATATGGCCCCTTCATGCACCGGCGAGAAGATGCGCCGGCTGAATGCGCGAAAGTGAGCCGATGATCGACCTTGCCCTCTATCAGCCCGACATCGCCCAGAACGCCGGGGCGATCCTGAGGCTCGGCGCCTGCCTCGGGGCGGCGGTGCACATCATCCATCCGGCGGGATTCGCGCTCAGCGACCGCAACCTGAAGCGCGCCGGCATGGACTACCTGCAGATCGCCGCGCTGAGCGAGCATGCGGATTTTTCCGCCTTCGAGAGCTGGCGGATCGCCGCAGGACGGCGTCTCGTCGCCCTCTCCTCCCGGGGCATCGCCACCCTGCCCGGCTTCGCCTTCCGCGACGGCGACATCCTGCTTCTGGGGCGCGAATCGGCCGGCCTGCCGGACGGCGTGCGCGAGGGGGCCGATGCGCTCGTGCGCCTGCCGATCCGGCGCGAGACGCGCTCGCTCAACGTGGCGAATGCCGCCTCGATCGCGCTCTTCGAAGCGCTGCGGCAGACAGGCGGCTTGCCCGGGCCCGGCTAGCTCAATCGGCTGTCGGAAGCCGGCGCATGGTGAATTCGATCTCGCCGGTCTCCAGCTCGCGCCAGCTTTCCACCTCGCTCTGATAGGCGGCCTTCGGAAAACGCTTGAGGAATTCGCGCGCCCGCTCGCGCGCCTTGCCGCGCGGCAGCACGAAGGTCTCGCGCCGCCACAGATCGAGGCCGGCCGGATCGCCCGCCCTCCCCTTCCTGCGAAAACCTTCCCTCATGGCGCCCAACCCTCACGCGAAGCCGCCTTCGGAGATTATAGCGCGGCGTGCAGGAGAGTGGGAGTCGGCGCGCCTCAGCGCGCCTTCCTGAGCGACATGCCCATCGCCACCCAGGCCGTGCCGATGACGATCAGGTCGACCGCGAGGAAGATGCCGAGCGCCCAGAGGCTGGAGGCGGGCCAGCCGATGAGGATGATGACGCCGATGAGAAGCGTCAGCAGCGCGGAGACCAGCACCCAGCCCCAGAGCGACTGCGAGCGCATGGAAAGGGCCAGCATGAGGCGCACCAGACCCGCCGCGACGAGGACGACGCCGAGGACCCAGGTCAGTACCACCGCCGCGAAGATCGGCGCGATGAAGACCGCGACGGCCGCGACGACATAGAGCGCGCCCAGAAGCACCCAGAGGAAGAAGCGCGACCAGCGCCGCGATTGCAGGCCCTGCGCGATCTCGGCGATGCCGGAGACGAACATCATCACGCCGATGAGATAGACGCTCGCCACCGTGGCGGTGACGATGGCGACGAGCGCCAGGAAGCCGCCGACAAGGGCCACGAGGCCGAAGCCGACGATCCAGCCCCAGTTCTGCGACAGCGTGGAACGAAGCTCGGGCTGGTCGCGCGGCGCGACGGCCGGGTGCGTCTGGCTCATGGCAATCTCCTAATCGGTGCAAAGTCCGGGTGCGGGGCAACATACTCCCGGCCTCAGCAACTCGGCCGGCCCCGCTCGGGTTGCGCTCATATTGCCGCAGAACGGCCCATCCGTTAATCGCGGTGCATGAGCCGCAACAATCATCTCTACCGCCCGAACCTCGAAGCGATGTCGCCGCCGGCGGATATCGAAGGCAAGAAGGCGCGGGCGCGCGCCTGGTTCGAGACGCTGCAAGGCGAGATCTGCGCCGCCTTCGAGAAGCTGGAGGATCTCCTGCCAGGCGACGCGCCGCATGGCGAGGAGGCGGCCGGCCGCTTCGAGAAGACGCCCTGGGAGCGCAAGGATCATTCCGGCGCGCCCGGCGGGGGCGGCGTCATGGCGATGATGAAGGGCCGCGTCTTCGAGAAGGTGGGCGTGCACACCTCCACCGTCTTCGGCGAGTTCGCGCCCGAATTTCGCGCGCAGATTCCCGGGGCCACGGAGGATCCGCGCTTCTGGGCCTCGGGCATCTCGCTGATCGGGCATTTGAAGAACCCGCACGCCCCGGCCGTGCACATGAACACGCGCATGGTGGTGACGAGCCGGCAATGGTTCGGCGGCGGCGCCGATCTCACCCCCGTCCTCGACCGGCGGCGCGTGCAGGAGGACCCGGACACCCAGGAATTCCACGCGGCGATGGCGGGCGCCTGCGATTGCCATGAGAGCGTCGACTACGCGCACCTCAAAAGCTGGTGCGACGACTATTTCTTTTTGCCGCATCGCGGCGAGGCGCGCGGCATCGGCGGCATCTTCTTCGACTACCTCAATAGCGGCGACGGCAGCGAGGAAGGCTTCGAACGCGACCTCGCTTTCGTGCAGGAGGTGGGCAGGCATTTTCTCGACGTCTATCCCCGCCTCGTCGCCCGCAACTTCGCCGGCGTCTACAGCGAGGCGGATCGCGACGAGCAGCTGGAACGGCGCGGGCGCTATGTGGAATTCAACCTCCTCTACGACCGCGGCACGATCTTCGGCCTGAAGACCGGCGGCAACATCGCCTCGATCCTTTCCTCCATGCCGCCCGTGGTGAAGTGGCCCTAGGCGGGCGGGCAGAACGGGCCTAACCGGCGATCTCCTCAAGATACTGGTCGGCGAAGTCGGTCTCGATCTCGATCCAGAGCGGGCTGTGGTCGGACATCTGCCAGGTCCGCCACTTCTTGTAGAGCGCGTCGAAGGTCTTTGCCTTGTACTTCTCGTTCTTCTCCGGGTCGGCCGCCGGCAGGAGGTGCTTGTAGAGCGCCTTGTCCTCGGCGTTGTTGCGGAAGACGTCGGAATACATGTCGACGATGCCGCCCGCCGTCACCTTGAAGCGGTCGTCCTTCACGCGCGTGGCGATCTGGTCGTAGAAGTGATCGCCCTTCTTGCGCACCGCCTCGCCGTCGATGGCTTCCGGCACCACGAAGCCCTCGCTTTTCAGCGCCTGCATGGTCTCGTGCTCCGGGCTCTTCACGTTGAAGTCGCCAAGGAGGATGTAGTTCTCGGGGTTTCCGCGTGCGTCGAGCTCGCGCCGGTTCTGCTGGTCCTGGCGGGCGGCGAAGAACTTCACCAGCCGGCGGATCTCCTCGATGCGGCGCTTGAGCTTCTCGCCGCTGTCAGCGCCGAAATAGATGTGCACGGTGCACAGGCTGAACCTAAACCAGCCGGACTGGAAGGCGACGAGGAAGGGCGTGCGGGCAAACTGCTGCTTCACTTCCCTGAATTCCTTCTTCACCGCCTTTTCCTCGGTGGCGGTCATGTCGGGCTCGGCGTCGTCGCTCTTCACCCGGCTGCGGCTGACCACGAGCTGGCCCTCCGGCAGCACCACCTCGCCGGCGATCCTGCGGAACCAGACCTTTTCGGTGTTGTAGACGAAGGCCATGCGCTCGCCGTTGCCGCCCGGCCCCTCGGTCGTGTCGGTGGCGATGTAGTCCCATTCGCGGCCGAGGATCTCCATCACCTTGCGCAGCGGACCGAGGTCGCGATTGACCTCCTGAATGGCCACGAGGTCGAAGCAGGAGATGATTTCGGCGATGTAGTAGAAGGTCTCCGGCAGGCGCGGGCCGTAGCCGAAATGGTTGGAATCGAAATCGCGGATGTTCCAGGTCGCCAGGAGCAGCGCGCTGTCGCGCCGGCGCTGACGCAGGGGCGCGAGGCTCTTGCGCATCTTCAGAAGACGGGCCGCGCAGCGCGTGGCGGCTTGCCTGTCCTTGCGGCGAAGTCGGCGCAGGCCAGTGTAATTGTTGCTCACTTCATCCTCCGAGCCACAACCGCCCAACTGCCCCGCCAAGTATTGGCGCGTTCAAGGCCGAGGTAAAGCTTTAATACAACCGAAACGTGCATTCTTCTGCTTCGGGCGCGGCCGATCCATGGCGACAAGCGGCCACAGAAGCCCGATTGGCGATTGAAACCTTCGGCCGAGCGCTCACATTGGCTATGGACCACGTCCACAGTCGAAGGAGGAAATCATGAAGACGATCACCTGCGGCGAGCTCGTTCCCGGCTGCGAGTACAAGGCCCGCGCCGAAACCGAGGCCGATCTCCTCTCGAAGGTCTCCGAGCATGTGCGCTCGGCGCATCCGGACATCCAGATGACGCCGAAGATGGTGGAAAAGGTGAAGGCCAAGATCCACGACGAATAAGGGCGCGGATTTTCCGTAGTCCGAACGGCCGGCGGAGCGACATGCCCGCCGGCTCCCGCCTCAGTCGCGGGCCTCTAGTCGCTGGCCTTTGTCGCGAGGGCGAGAAGTTCCTCGCGCGGCAGGGCGAAGCCCGAATCGACCCAGCGTCCCTCGATCTCCGCCAGAAGCCTGCCTAGGGCGGGCCCTTCCTTGTGGCCGGCCTCGATCAGATCCTTGCCGGAGAGCGGGAAAGCCGGCCTTTCATAGGCCCGGGCAGTCTCCAGCTGGCGCTTCAGCGCGGTCGCCTTCTCCGCGTTCTCCTCCTCTCGCGCGCGGGCAAGAGCCAGGAGCAACCGGTCGCATACCGGCTCGCTCCCCCATTCATAAAGAAGCTTTGAGAGCGCCTCTGGCGAGAGCGACGGATCGGCATCCGGCGCATCGGCCCAGGCGCGCAGGCGTTCGGCCTCCCTGCGCGACAGGCGAAGGCGGGTGGCGAGCTGGTCGATGCGCGCATGATGCGGCGGTATGATCGCCATCAGCCGCGTCAGCGGATCGGGCGCGAGACCCTCCGCTTCCTCGGCGACCACGGTGCGGTGGATGGCGTCGATGCCCCAGCATTCCGGCAGCGCCTTGGCGAGGACAGCGGTGGTGCGCATCCAAAGGAGCGCGCGCGAGGGATCGGGCGCGGCAAGCAGCCGCTTCAGCTCCGACCAGACGCGCTCGGCCGACAGCGTCGCGATGCCCGCCTTGAGCCGCGCGCAGGCCTTCAGCCCATCCGCATCCGGGCGGCCCGATCCGTACCAGGCGAAGAAGCGGAAGAAGCGCAGGATTCTCAGATAATCCTCGCGGATGCGCTCCTCCGGATCGCCGACGAAGCGGATCACCCGCGCGGCGAGATCGGCGTAGCCGCCGTGCGGGTCGAAGACATGGCCCTCGCCGTCGCAATAAAGTGCGTTCAGGGTGAAGTCGCGCCGCGCCGCATCCTCGGCCCAGTCCTCGGTGAAGCGCACGACGGCATGCCTGCCATCCGTCTCCACATCGGCGCGCAAGGTGGTCACCTCGAAGGGTTTTCCATGCGCAACGACGGTGATGGTGCCGTGCTCGATCCCCGTCGCGACCGGCTTCAGCCCGGCCGCATCGGCCCTCGCCATGACCTCCTGCGGATGGTGGATGGTGGCGAGATCAACGTCGCTGACCGGATCGCCGAGGAGGGCGTTGCGCACCGTGCCGCCGACGATGCGCGTCTCGTTCCCGCCGCCCAGCGCCGCGAGCACCGCCTTCAGCGCGGGATCGTCCAGGAAGGTATGGCCGGCAAGGCTCGGCAGGCTCAAGGCGTATCTCCATAAAGCTCGTCGGCGAGCATCTTCACGATGCCGGCCGTGACGCCCCAGATGTAGCGATCCTCCCAGGGCATCTCGAAGAAGTTGCGCCGCATCCCCTGCCAGACCCGGCTGTTCTGGCGATGGTTCGCCCGGTCCATCAGGAAGGCGAGCGGCGTCTCGAAGGCGTCGGCGACCTCATGCGGATTGAGGGTGAGGCGCACATCCGGCTCTACAACGGCGAGGATCGGCGAAATGCGAAAGCCCGAGCCCGTCAGATAGTCGGGGGCCCGCAGGACGACCTCGACGGCCGAGCGCGGCAGGCCGATCTCTTCCTCCGCCTCGCGCAGCGCGGCCTCCTCGGCGCTCTCGCCCGCATCCACCTTGCCGCCGGGAAAGGCGATCTGGCCGGCGTGGCTGGAGAGGTTCTCGGTGCGCTGGGTGAGGATGACCATGGCCCCATCCGGGCGATCGACCACCGGCACCAGCACGGCCGCGTCGCGCCGCTTGACGCGCCTGAAATGCTCGACAAGCTCCGGGTTGAAGCTGTGATCGCCGAATTCGCGCGGCGAATGGGCCTCCGCCTGGAAGGCCCGCTCCGCCCGGCGCCGGAAATCGGCGGCGGTGTATACATCCTGCCTCATGCGCCGGAGCTTTCCTCGCCGATCTGCGGCAGCGCGAAGAAGGCGCCGCCCGAGACGACACCGAGCCGGCCCTCCCGCTCCTCGGCAAGCCCGATCAGATCGTGCGTCAGCGCGCGGGTGAGGAGCGCGTCGAGACGGCCGCGCACGCGCAGATAGGGCTTGAGGCCGAGCGTGCCGTCCTCGACCTCGAAGCGCAGAGGATGATCCCGGTCGGCGACGACCAGATCGTCGGCATTGGTGCGGAAAGTGATTCGACGCCCCTCGCCCTCGCCTTCCGCCGCCATCTCGACGGCGAGAAAGGGCGCGTCGTCGACGGCGATGCCGATCTTTTCCACCGGCGTGACGAGGACGAATTCGCCGTCCTCCTCGCGCCGCAGCACCGAGGCGAAGAGCTTAACGAGCGCCGGCCGGCCGATCGGCGTTCCCATGTAGAACCAGGTGCCATCGGCGGCGATACGCATGTCGATCCGCCCGCAATGCGGCGGATTCCATTTCTCCACGGGCCTTGCGGGAGCACCTTCCTCGGCCCGCTTCATCAGGGCGGCGAGGCTCGCCGGCAGCTTCGGATTTGTCGTCATCTCCCTTTCCATCGACGGCCTGGAGCCCATTTCCCTCATGAGAAAGTGAATGCTGCAACGCCCCCGGCATGACACAATCTGCCGTGAAAACGAAGCGGGCTGCGGTGAAAACGAAGCACGGCGCAGCAGGTGCCAAAGACAGGTCAGACAACGTGACAGGCAAGGGCGAGGCGGAATGAGCGCAATCGTGCAGCCGGAGACGAACCCGGAAGAAATCGTCCGCGAGGCGGAGGAGGCTGTCGATCTTCTCGGGCGGGTGCGCGCGGCCGTCGGCCGCGTCATCTACGGCCAGGACGTCGTGGTGGAACGCGCGCTGACCACCCTCCTTTCCGGCGGCCACGGCCTGGTCGTCGGCGTGCCGGGCCTTGCCAAGACGAAGCTCGTGGAAACGCTCGGCACCGTTCTCGGCCTTGAAGCAAGGCGCATCCAGTTCACCCCGGACCTCATGCCTTCCGACATCCTCGGCGCGGAGGTGCTGGAGGAGAGCGGCGAAGGCCGGCGCGCCTTCCGCTTCATCCGCGGCCCGATCTTCGCCCAGCTTCTGATGGCCGACGAGATCAACCGCGCCAGCCCGCGCACCCAGTCCGCGCTGCTGCAGGCGATGCAGGAGCAGCATGTGACGATCGCGGGCCAGCGCCACGACCTGCCGCAGCCCTTCCATGTGCTCGCCACGCAGAACCCGCTGGAGCAGGAGGGCACCTATCCCCTGCCCGAGGCGCAGCTCGACCGCTTCCTGATGCAGATCGACATCGCCTATCCGGGCATCGAGGCCGAGCGGCGCATGCTGATGGAGACGACCGGCGCGCGCGATGCGGAGACGGAGACCGTCCTCGACGCGGAACGCCTGACGCGCATCCAGGCGCTGGTGCGCAGGATGCCCGTCGGCGAGAGCGTCGTGGAAGCGATTTTGAAGCTCGTGCGCTCGGTGCGCCCGGGCGAAAGCGACACCGCGCTTGCCGAAAAGCTCTCCTGGGGCCCCGGCCCGCGCGCCAGCCAGGCACTGATGCTGACGGTGCGCGCCAGGGCGCTCCTCGACGGCCGGCTCGCGCCTTCCCTCGACGACGTCGACGCGCTTGCGATGCCGATCCTGCAGCACCGCATGGCGGTGACCTTCGCCGCCAGGGCGGAAGGCACGACGGTGCAGGACGTCATCCGCAGCGCCCAGAGCGAGGTGCTCTGACACGGATGGCAGCTGACGCTACCCCCGTTCGCCACGACGACATCGCCGAATCCAGGCGGCTCGCCTCGCGCTTGCCCGATCTTCTGGTCGCGGCGCACAGGGTGGCGGCGAACGCTATGTTCGGCTTCCACGGACGCCGCCGCCCCGGCGCGGGCGAAACCTTCTGGCAATTCCGCTCCTACCAGATGGGCGAACCGGCTAAGCGCATCGACTGGCGCCGCTCGGCCCGCGACCATCACCTGTTCGTGCGCGAGCGCGAATGGGAGGCGCTGCAGACCGTCTGGCTGTGGCCGGATCTTTCGCCCTCCATGCATTTCCGTTCCCGGCTCGCCGAGCAGGAAAAGCGCGAGCGCGCCCTCATTCTCGTGCTGGCGCTGGCCGAGCTTCTGGGAAGAGGCGGAGAGCGCGTCGGCGTGCCGGGCCTGATGCCGGCGCGCCCCGGGCGCGACCTGCCGGAGCGTTTTGCACAGGCGCTGCTGCGCGCGCCGGCGGACGGCGAATGGCCGGACCTTACCGCGGCACGGCGCTTTTCGGAGGTCGTCATCGTCTCCGATTTCCTTGCCGATACCGAAACGATCCGCGAGCGCCTCGCCAGGGCCGGCGAGCGGGCACTGCGGCTGCATCTCCTGCAGGTGTTCGACCCCGCCGAGGAGAGCTTTCCCTATGACGGGCGGCTGGAATTCGAGGATCCGGAGACCGGCTCGATATGGCTCGCCGAGCGGGCCGACCTTTTAAGGGAGCGCTATCAGGAGCGGCTTCAGGCGCACCGGGCCGAGATCGCCAAGATGGCGCAGCGCGCCGGCTATTCCTTCTGCGTGCACCATACCGACAGACCGGCTTCGGAAGGCCTCCTGGCGCTGCAATCGAGCCTGACGGCGCCCGTCGAGCCGCGGCTGACGGCATGATCTCCAACCTCGCCTTCCTCTCCCCCTGGATGCTCGCCGGCCTCGCCGTGCTGCCGATCCTGTGGCTGATCATGCGGATGACGCCGCCGCGGCCGGTCCGACAGATTTTTCCGCCGACGCGCATCCTGCTCGGCCTGCAGGCGGAGAACACCACACCGCGCCGCACGCCCTGGTGGCTGACGGCACTGCGTCTTCTGCTCGCCGCGCTGATCGTCGTCGCGCTGGCCGAGCCGGTCCTGCGCCCGCAGGAGAATCTCGCCGCGCCGCGCCAGGGACCCCTCCTCGTCCTTCTCGACAATGGCTGGGACACGGCGCCCGATTTCGAGACGCGGCGCGAAGTGGCGGCCCGGCTGATCGACGAGGCCGGCCGCGCCGACCGGCCGGTGGCGCTCGCCGCGACGGCGGGCGAGGCGAATGCCGACATCGCCGCCGGCACCGCGGCGGAAGCCTCAAGGCGGCTCGCCGCCATCGAGCCGCATCCCTATCCCGCCGACCGCGGCGCCCTGCGCGGCCGGCTCGCCGAGCTCTTTCCCGCCGGCTCGACGGAGGTCGCATGGATCGCGGGTCCGCTCGACGGCGGCGACGCGGCCGCCTTCGCCGAAACGCTCGCGCGGATCGACGACGATCCCTTGATGATCGCCTCCTCGGCCGCGCTCTCGGTGCTGCGCCCGCCGCACAATGCCGCCGACAACGCCGAGATCACCGTCTCGCGGGTCGGCCCGGCGCTGGACGTGACGATCGCCGGCTTCGATTCGGAAGGCCGCAGGATGGTGGAGATGCCGGCCAGCCTTTCGGCCAATGGCGACACCAAGGTCACCGTCTCCCTGCCGACCGAGATGCGCAACGAGATCGCCCGCTTCGCCATCGATGGCGAGCGGAGTGCCGGTGCCGTGCAGCTTCTCGACGGGCGCTGGCGGCGCAAATCCGTCGGCCTCATCTCCGGCGAAGGCGGCGGTGCCGCGCAGCCGCTCCTCGCGCCGCTCACCTATGTGGAGCGCGCCCTCTCGCCCTATACCGACATCCGGGAGGCGAGCGCGGAAACGGTGCCGGAGGCGATCGACCAGCTTCTCGACGCCGGCATCTCCGTCCTCGTCCTCACCCAGACCGGCAACCTGCCGCCGGAGACGGTGGAGCGGCTGAAGACATGGATCTCGGCCGGCGGCACGCTCTTGCGATTTGCCAGCGCCAACATCGCCGCGAGCGATCCGGAGCTCCTGCCCGTGCGGCTGCGCGAGGGCGAGCGCTCGCTCGGCGGCTCGCTCTCCTGGGACGAGCCGCAGCCGATCGGCCGGCTCTCGCCCGAGAGCCCCTTTCGCGGCATAGATATCCCGCAGGATGTGCGCATCCAGCGGCAGATCCTCGCCGAACCGGGGTCGCTGAACGAAGCCGAGACCTGGGCCGAGCTTCGCGACGGCACGCCGCTCATCACCGCCACGGAACGCGGCGGCGGCCGCATCATCCTCTTCCACGTCACGGCCGATCCGCGCTGGTCGAACCTGCCGATCGCCGGCGCCTTTGTCGACATGCTGCGCGCCGTCGTCGATACCTCGCAGGCCGCCGTGCGGCTCCAGAGCGAGAGCCGCGGCACAGCCGCGACGGCCGCGGCGCAGGCCGCGTCGACGCGAACCGCCCCCTGGCGTCCGGCCTCGATGCTCGACGGCTACGGCAGGCTGCGCCCGCCAGGACCGGAAGCCTCGCTGGTGGCCGACATCGCGAACTCTCTGCCGAGCGCGATGACGCCTCCCGGCCTGTATGAGCGCGGCGGGGACGTGCGCGCCCTCAACGCCGTCGACGAGGAGACCGACCTCACCCCGCTCCGCCCTGCCTCGCTCGCCTGGGGCGGGCGCGTCGGCTCACTGGCGCCGCAGCGCGCCGAGCCGCTCTGGCCATGGCTGCTGGCGGCCGCCGCCCTCCTCGCCGCACTCGACGCCATCGCCGCGCTCGCCCTTTCCGGACGGCTCGTGCCGCGCCGGACCGTGACGGCGGGCCTCATCGTGCTGGCCGCCCTCGTCATCGCCACGCCGCACACCGCCTCCGCGCAGGAAGTCTCGGCCGACGAGGCGCTGGCCGGCACGCTCTCCACCCGCCTTGCCTATGTCGTCACCGGCGACGACCTGGTGGACGAGACGAGCCGGGCCGGCCTCAGGGGCCTTACGGAATACCTCTCCACACGCACGGCGCTGGAGCCCGGCGATCCGGTCGGCCTCGACCTTGCGAGCGACGAGCTGTCCTTCTACGCCCTCATCTACTGGCCGATCAGCGCCGAAGCGGAGCCGCCGGACGCGGCGGTGATGTCCAAGGTCGACGCCTACATGAAGAACGGCGGCACCATCCTCTTCGACACGCGCGACGCCGGCGACCCGATGCCGAGCTCGGCCGTCACCGCGACGCCGGAGACGCAGGCGCTTCGCCGGCTTCTCGGCGAGATCGACGTGCCGCCGCTGGAACCCGTGCCGCCGGACCATGTGCTCACCAAGGCCTTCTATCTCCTCGGCCAGTTTCCCGGCCGCTGGGACGGCTCGGAACTCTGGGTGGAGGCGCTCTCCGACCAGCCGACGGAGAGCGGCCGGCCGGCGCGCGGCGGCGACGGCGTGTCGCCGATCATGATCACCGGCAACGACCTTGCAGCCGCCTGGGCGATCTCGGCCGACAACCAGTTCCTCTATCCGACCGTGCCGGCCGATCCGCGCCAGCGCGAGCTTGCCTTCCGGGCCGGCGTCAACATCGTCATGTACACGCTCACCGGTAACTACAAGGCCGACCAGGTCCACATCCCTGCCCTTCTGGAGCGGCTTGGCCAGTGACCCGTTTCGCCGTCGACTTCGAACCCCTCATCGCCTGGTGGATGATCGCCGGGCTGGGAGGGCTGCTCGCCCTCCTCGGCCTTTACGCCCTCTTCCGGCGCCTGCCCGGTGCGTGGCTGCGGCTGCTCGCGGCCGCGCTTCTCGTCGTCGCACTGGTCAATCCGGTGCTGCAACGCGAGGAGCGCGATCCCTTGCCTGCCGTCGTCGCCCTCGTCGTCGACGAGAGCGGCAGCCAGGGAATCGGCGAGCGGCGCGCGCAGACCGAAAGCGCCGTCGCGGCGCTGAAACAGCGCATCGCCGCTCTGTCCGGCTTCGAGTTGCGCGAAGTGCGCGTGGGCGATGCGCCGGACGACACGGGTACCGCCCTCTTCGGGGCACTCTCGGAAGCCCTCGACGATGTTCCGCCCGACCGCCTCGGGGGCGCCGTGATGGTCACCGACGGCATCGTCCACGACACGCCCTCGGATCCGGCGAGCCTCGGCCTCGGCGCGCCGCTTCACGCCCTCATTACCGGTGAGGAGGACGAATACGACCGCCGCATCGTCCTCGACAAGGCGCCGCGCTTTGCGATCCTGGGCGAGAATCAGAGCCTCACCTACCGCGTCCTCGACGACAGGCTCGCCCCGGGCCAGCGCCTCAGGGTCACGCTCAGGATCGACGGGCGCGAGGTCGCCACCGACATGGCCGGCGCCGGCGAGAGCGAGACGATCGACCTGCCGATCGACCATGCCGGCCGCACCATCGTGGAACTGGAGGTGGAGCCGGCCGAGGGGGAGATCACCACCGACAACAACGTCGCCGTCGCCGAGATCGACGTGGTGCGCGAGCATCTGCGCGTCCTCCTCGTCTCCGGCGAGCCGCATGCGGGCGAGCGCACCTGGCGCAACGTGCTGAAGGCCGACGCCGCCGTGGACCTCGTCCACTTCACCATCCTGCGACCGCCGGAAAAGCAGGACGGCACGCCGATCCACGAGCTGTCGCTGATCGCCTTTCCGACGCGCGAGCTGTTCTCCGAGAAGATCGACGAATTCGACCTCATCATCTTCGACCGCTACCAGCGCCGCGGCGTGCTGCCGATCCTCTACTTCGACAACATCGCCCGCTATGTGCGCGACGGCGGCGCGGTGCTGATCGCCGCCGGGCCCGACTATTCGACGCCGGCGAGCCTCTACCGCACGCCGCTCGGCTCCGTCCTCCCGGCCGAACCGACGGGCGAGGTGCTGGAGGAGCCCTACCGGCCGAGCGTCACCGAACTCGGCACGAAGCATCCCGTTACTCGGGACCTGCCCGGCGCCGCCTCCGACCCGCCCGACTGGAGCCGCTGGTTCCGCCTCGTCGATACCGAGGTCATCCGGGGCGACGTGCCGCTGCAGGGCGCGAAGGGGCGGCCCCTCCTCGTCCTCTCGCACGAGGATCGCGGGCGTATCGCCATGCTCCTTTCCGACCATGCCTGGCTGTGGGCCCGCGGCTTTGAAGGCGGCGGGCCGCATGGCGCGCTTCTGCGGCGCATCGTGCACTGGCTGATGGGCGAGCCGGAGCTGGAGGAAGAAGCTCTGAGCGCCGAGGCCGAGGGCAGCAGCCTGACGGTGGAGCGGCAGACGCTCTCCGACAATCCGCCCGCCGTGACGGCGACCGGGCCGAACGGCGAGACGGAAGACGTGCCGATGGAGCGGGCCGAGCCCGGCCTGTGGCGCGGCAAGATCGAGAACGCCGATCTCGGCCTTTACAAGGTGAGCGACGGCAAGCTGACGACGCTTGCCCATATCGGCACCGCCGATCCGGTCGAGTTCCGCGAAGTGACGAGCACCACGGAGCGTCTCGCCCCGGTGGCGCAGTCGAGCGGCGGGGCGGTGGTGCGACTTGCCGAGAATGGCGGCTCGATCCCGCGCATCGCCGCGGTCTCGCGCCGGGCGGCTGCGGCCGGCTCCGGCTGGATCGGCTTCAAGCGCTCCGACGCGACCATCCTCAAGAGCGTCGACCGGCTGCCGCTGTTCGGCGGGCTTCTCGGCCTTGCGCTCATGATCGGCGCCTTCGCGGCTCTCTGGTGGCGCGAAGGACGCTAGCTCGCAGGCCGGCAGAAGCCCGGAACTGCCTCATAGCGTCGCGGTTTTCCCAAAAGCACTGGATGGACCACGGTCACATCCTAAATTGCGAATGTCATGCGCCGCTTTTTTGCGCGGCCTTCACCGACACCCAAGAGGATATTCCATGAAAGCCCCCGATATTTCACTGAAGCATCTCCAGCGCGCCCTGACGATGGAGCTGACGACGGTCAACACCTACCTTCTGCAGGAGCGCAAGCTCGACGACTGGGGCGTCGACCGGCTCGCCAAGCGCATGCGCGAGGAGATCGACGAGGAGCGCGAGCACGCCAACATCTTCCTGACGCGCCTGCTCTTCCTGGAAGGCAAGCCGGACGTCCATACCCTCGACAAGATCGACCAGCCGAAGGACGTCAAGCACATCTTCCAGACCCAGCTGGAGATGGAGGAAGAGGCGATCGAGTATTACAGCAAGGCCGCCCGCGAGTGCCAGGACGCCGGCGACATCGGCACCTCCAACCTCTTCATGACCATCCTTTCCGACGAGGAAGAGCACGTCGATTTCGTCGAGGAGCAGCAGGACCTGATGGAGATGCTCGGCATGCAGCTCTACATCTCCCGCCAGGTCTCCTCCGCCGCCGAAGAGGTGGACGACGACTGAGCGCCGGCGCTCGTAAAGCGAGGCGGAAAGGGGCGCGCCGCGCCCCTTTTTTATTGCCGCCGCTCAGCGGAGCCTGCCGGCTTTATTGCCCGCCGCTCAGCGGAGCCTGCCGGCGACCATACCGGAGAGGCTTGCGCCGACGCCTTCCTCCAGCTCGGCGACGAGCAGCCGCTTCGGATCGCACGGGCCCGGCATCCTCACCCGGCCCGGCGGCAGCGGCACGAAGCCGAGCGGGCCGTAATAGGGCGCATCGCCCACCAGGATGACGAAACGGATGCCGATCTTTCGCGCCTCCAGGAGCGCATGGCGCACCAGCGCCTTGCCGTAACCGCGGCTCTTCAGCGGCGGATCGACCACCAGCGGCCCCAGGAGAAAGCCCGCGTCCGCACCGACCGTCACCGGCGTCAGGCGTACCGAAGCCGCGATCGCGCCATCCAGCAGAGCAACGAAGGAGAGCTCGGGGGCATGCGGGGCCTGCTCGCGCACGCGGAAGGCGGCGCGCGCATAGGCGCCCGGGCCGAAGGCGGCGGCGATCAGAGCGGAGATGGTCGGCTCGTCCTCCGGCGCTTCCGGCCGGATGAGGATGTCGGACATTTTGGGGAATCCTGGAACTTCGAAAAGACCGGCCGCAGCCTTCGGCGCACGGCAGCGACACCGCCGCTCAGCAGCGGGGCATGCCTCGTCGGAGACGCGCAATAGAGATCCTTGGTTCCATGGGGCGCGCCTCTATCACAGCCCTTCCGGTGCCGCAATCTTTCCCGAAGCTGCGCGATGCGCGAACAGTCCTTTCACCGCCCTTGCGGGGCGCCCGGCGCTTGCGGCGCCCATGGGCCGGCCTACCTGTGGCCGAGCTTTTCCCTTGGAGGGCAAGATGATCGACATTCGTCCCTTTTCCAGCCTCGGCGCCGCCGACCATGGCTGGCTGAGCACCAGGCACCATTTCTCCTTCGCCGAGTACCACGATCCGGCGCGCATCCATTGGGGCGCGCTCAGGGTCTGGAACGACGACACGATCGCGCCGAAAGGGGGATTCGACCGCCATCCCCACCGCGACATGGAAATCATCACCTATGTGCGCAAAGGCGCCATCACCCATCGCGACCATCTCGGCAACGAAGGGCGCACGGCGGCCGGCGACGTGCAGGTGATGAGCGCGGGAACCGGCATCGCGCATGAGGAGTGGAACTTCGAGAACGAGGAGACGCAGCTCTTCCAGATCTGGATCCTGCCGACCGCCAAGGGCGGAGAGCCGCGCTGGGCAAGCGCCTCCTTCCCGAAGGCGGAGCGTGCCGGCCAGCTCGTTCCCCTCGCCTCCGGTAACTGCGAGGAAGGCGCCCTTCCGATCCGCCAGGACGCGACGCTCTACGGCGCGACGCTGACGCCGGGCCAATCCCTGCGGCACACGCCCCAGGAGGGCCGCTACATCTATCTCGTGGCGGCCGCAGGCTCCGTCACGGTCAACGGCAAGGAGCTGCAGGCCGGCGACGGCGCGGCCATCCGCGAGGAGGCCGAACTCGTCATCGCGCATGCAGGCGATGCAGAAAGTGCCGAGATCGTTCTGGTCGAGGTGCCGCGCCTTCGTTAAGAGGCAGGTAGGGCCGCGAGGCGGGGATGGGGAGAAGCTTCATGGGTTTGTTGGTCGACGGCGTCTGGCAGGATCAGTGGTACGACACCGAGAAGACCGGCGGGAGATTCGAGCGCGAGCAGACCTCCTTCCGCAACTGGGTGACGGCCGACGGCTCGCCTGGCCCGTCTGGCGAAGGCGGCTTCAAGGCCGAGCCGGGGCGCTACCATCTCTATGTTTCCCTTGCCTGCCCCTGGGCGCACCGCACCCTCATCTTCCGCCGGCTGAAAGGGCTGACCGACATGATCGGCCTTTCTGTAGTGAGCCCGCTGATGCTGTCGGAAGGGTGGATCTTCGACGACGAGCATCCGGACCATCTCTACGAGCTGCGCCGTCTTTACGAGATCTACCTGAAGGCCAAGCCGGACTATACGGGACGGGTGACCGTGCCTGTCCTCTGGGACAAGGAGAAGGAGACGATCGTCTCCAACGAATCGGCCGAAATCATCCGCATGTTCAATTCCGCCTTCGACGGAATCGGCGGCAAGGCCGAGTTCGACTTCTATCCGGAGGGGGAGCGCGAGGCGATAGACGAGGTGAACGCGCTCGTCTACGAGAACGTCAACAACGGCGTCTACAAGGCAGGCTTCGCCACCAAGCAGGCCGTCTACGAGGAGAACTACAAGGCGCTCTTCAACGTTCTCGACGAGCTCGATCAGCGGCTGGACGACCAGCGTTTCCTCGTCGGCGACCGGCTGACGGAGGCCGACTGGCGGCTCTTCACGACACTGGTGCGCTTCGACGCCGTCTATTTCAGCCACTTCAAGTGCAACAAGCGGCGCATCTCCGACTATTCGAACCTGTCGGGGTACCTGCGCGACCTCTACCAGATCCACGGGGTGAAGGAGACGGTCAACTTCAGCCACATCAAGCGGCACTACTATTACAGCCACGCCAACATCAATCCGACGCGGATCGTGCCGCTCGGGCCGCTGCTGGTGCTCGATTCCCCGCACAACCGCGACCGCCTGCCCGGCGTGGGCATCCCCAAGGGCTGAAGCGGTTCTACCAATCCTCCGTCCGCGCCGCCTGCCCGCCGATCTCGGCGATGCGGGCGCGGGTGGAGGGCGTGGCATCCTCCGGCAGAGCGCCGAGGGCAAAGTCGCCGATCTCGGCGATCTCCATGCCCGTGGGGTCGATCTCGAGCCGGCGGAAATCTCGGCAGACATAGAGAACGACATGGTCGTTCGGATGGGCGCGGAAATTGCGGTAGATGCCGAAGAGCTCCGGCTCGCCGGAGAGCTCGGAGCCCGTCTCCTCGCGGATTTCGCGCGTGACGGCCTGCAGCGTCGTCTCGCCGGCCTCCACCCCTCCCCCCGGCAGATACCAGCCCGGGACGTATGTGTGCCGCACGAGGAGGATCCTTCCCTCCGCGATCAGGGCGGCGCGCACGCCGAGCGTCATGCCGCGCCTCAGGCGGCTTGCGGCGAGCAGCGAGCGCTGCATAAGGCGTTGCAGGGGATTGAGGCGTGTGGAAGCGCCCGCCATGACAGAACTCCTGTGGTCGACGCACCTTAACGGCACCGGCTATCCTCGCGGCAACACGAAAGGATCGGCGAAGCCCCATGTTCCGCCTCGGACACATTTCGGACGTGCACCTGCCGGCGGTGCCGCAGCCCCGGCTGCGCGAGCTCATCTCCAAGCGTATCATCGGCTACGCCAACTGGCACCAGAACCGGCGCGGCGCGATGACGACCGGCAGCCTCGAGCTTCTGACGGCCGACCTGCAGGCGGCCGAGCCGAACCATATCGCCGTCACCGGCGACCTCACGAATCTTGCGCTGCGCGACGAATTCGAGAATGCCCGGCTGTGGCTGGAGGCGCTCGGCCCGCCGGCGATGGTGACGGCCATTCCGGGCAACCACGATGCCTATGTGCCGCGCGCGCATCACCGCTACCGGCGGCTGTGGGCCCCCTGGATGTCGAACGACAGCCAGGCGGAGTTCGTCGGCCCGGCGATCTTTCCCTTCATGCGACGCAAGGACGGGGTGGCGCTGATCGGGCTCTCCTCCGCCGTCGCCTCGGCACCCTTCATGGCGACAGGCCGGATCGGCCGCCGGCAGACCGAAAGGCTGGAAAAGCTGCTTGCCGAGGCCGGAGAGGAAGGCCTCTTCCGCGTCATACTCATCCATCATCCTCCGAAACTGATCGATCCGCGGCGCACGCTGCGGCGGCTGACCGACGGACACCGGCTGCGCCGCGCCGTCGCCCGGCACGGGGCGGAGCTGATCCTGCACGGCCACGACCACATCCGCTCGGTGACGGCAGTCCGCGGCCCGAAGGGCGCCATTCCGGTGATCGGCGTGCCCGCCGGGTCGAGCGGCCCCGCCGCCGGGCCGAAATCAGGCGGCTACGCCCTCCACGACATCGACGATCGCGGTTCGGCGTGGCGGCTCACCGTGCGCCATCGCTGCTTCGACGAGAAGGGCCGCGTGCAGGAGGCGCTCAGCCTCAACTTCGATGTCAGGAAACCCTGAACCAGGCGTAGGCGAGAAGCGCCAGGGCGCCGCACAGGACGCCGAAGATGAAGGCCATCATCACCCAGAAGCCGGAAAGGCTCTTGCGGGCGTGGGTATCGACCTTCCTGGAATCGGCGATGCGATTCTGCCGGGCCGTCTCGGCCGCGTCGGCGGCGAGCGCACGCTCGCGCTCCACCACGCGGTCGGCGATGTGGCTGGTGACCTTGTCGGCCATGGAGGCGGCATCGCCGGTCTCGCCGAGAACGATGCGGCCGTTCAGCGTATCCTGAAGAAAACGGTAGGTGCGCTTGTCGCGCGCCATCATGACGAAGCTCGTCGCATCGACCCAGTAGCGCGGCGGATCGCCCGGCAGGATGGCGAGAAGAAACCGGTCGCGGTCGCGCTCGGGCAGCTCCTCGATGACGCCGGCCATCTCCTCCACGAGGAGTTCCAGGCGCGTGCGTTCCGTCTCGCGCAGATCGACGATGCCGTCCATGCGGTCCGATTCGCGGATCCGGGCGTCACGGATCCGATCCTGAAGGCTGCGCACGGTAGCTCCTGCCCCCGGCACCGTGTTCATGTTCGATCCCCTTTCGCCCCAACGCCCGCGAAGCTAGCAGAATTGCCCCGGGCGAGCAGGCATACGACATCCTGTGTCCACGGCTATCTATGGTTAATCAATGGGAAAGGAAATGGAAATGGCGGCAAAGGAGAGAAGCACCGACCGCGTCGAGGCGGCGGCACGGGCGGCCGGCATATCGATCGAGATCCGGCGCATGCCCGATACGACCCGCACTGCGGAGGATGCGGCGAAGGCCTGCGGCACGTCAGTCGCCCAGATCGTCAAGTCGCTGATCTTCAAGAAGGCGGAAAGCGGCGAGCCGGTGCTGCTCCTGGTCTCCGGCAAGAACCGGGTCGACGAGAAGAAGATCGCCGCCCATCTCGGCGAGCATCTGGAGCGGGTCGACCCCAGGCAGGTACGCGAACTGACGGGATTTGCCATCGGCGGCGTCGCCCCGATCGGCGCGACGCGGACCATCTCCACCTATATCGACGAGGACCTTCTGGCCTTCGACGAGGTCTGGGCAGCGGCCGGGGCGCCGAACGCCGTCTTCTGCGTCAGGCCGGAGGAACTGAAGAAGGCCGCGGGCGCCGAGGTCCTGCGCGTCGACTAGCGCGCATTCTCCAAAATGAGGCCGGCCATTCCGGCCGGCTCCTCGTGCGGCAGCATGTGGCCGATCTCCTCAAAGACATGGACGGCGATCCGCCCCGGAAGCTTGTGCGCCTGGCGGGTCGGCAGGACGCGGTCCTGCGTGCCCCAGACGACCTTCACCGGACGGGCGAGATCTCCGATCGCGGCGATCGGCAGCATCTTCTGGCGGCCGTCCTGCGACAGCGTCGCGCCGATCTCCATCAGCGCCTCGCGCTGGCCGGGCACCCGTCTTTCTTCGGCGATCCGGGCGATCATCGTCTGCGGCACCGGGATGCGCCAGCCGAAGAACTGCTCCATCAGCATGCGCAGCTCCTCCGCTTCCGTGGCGGCGGCGTAGCGCTCCAGCAGGCGATAATTGATCTCCGGGCCGAACCCGCCCGGCGCAAGCAGCGTCAGCGAACGGGCCGCCTCCGGCGCCTTCAGCGCGACCAGCGCGGCGGCCGCGCCGCCCATGGAATGGCCGACAAGATGAAAGCCTTGCGGAGCGCGCCCAGCAAGATCTGCGGCGATGGCGCGGGCGGCGGTGACGGCATGGCCGGTGCCGGGAAAGCCGAGCGAGCGGCCATGGCCCGGCAGATCGTAGAGGAGGATCGGCCGCGCCCGGCCGAGCGCGGCGACAACCTCGTCAAAGGTTCGGTGGGAGCCGCCGAAACCGTGCAGGAGAACGAGCGGAGGCGCGGAGGCGTCCTCAGCCCCTGCCCGGACGACGAAAAGCGACGACATCGGCTGTATCCCTCCTGCGCCCGGCGCCGCAGGAGAGCGGGGCTCACAGGCCCCGCCAGCCTTCAGCGCGTGATGATGATGCGCGTATTGCTCGGCCCGCTCTGCTTGACAAGGTTGTAGAGCGTGCGGGCGTTCGAGGGATGCAGGCGCACGCAGCCATGCGATGCGGGACGGCCGAGATTCTTCACGGCGTTGGTGCCATGAATGGCGTAGCCGCCGCGGAAGAAGATCGAGTGCGGCATCGGCGACATGTCGTATTTGCGCGAATACCACATCTTGTGCATGCGCTGGGGACGGTAGGTCCCGGTCGGCGTGCGATAGCCGCTCCGTGCGGTGGAGACGGTCCATGTATAGGCGAGCTTGCCGTTGGAATAGACCCGCATCTTCTGTGCGGACAGATCGATGCGAGCCGTAATACCGGCCTCGGCGACGCTTCCGAAAGCGGCAAGCGAAAGCGCGGCGGCGAGACAGAATGCCCAGATACGCATGGTTTTCATTCCAAAATCCCCAGTCTTATCCACAGCTTTGCCGCATTAGCCGCAACTTAGCCACATTTGGCTTGGCGGCCCAAGTCATAAACATTCTCAACTTTGACCTATCGTTAAGATCGCCGCATTTCCTCGCGACATCGAAGGTGGCTCATCGGTGACCGCGGCGGGGAACCGCACCTGTATGCGGCACCTTTCCTTTAATTCGGCTCACTTTTTATGCGTGACCTCACCAGAGGCTTTGGCTAGCCTGTACAACAGAACATGGAACCACCAATCCGAGAGCGCTCCTCGCGCGAGAACCCCTTCAATGAAATGCTCGAGCCCGACGGCTCGCCGCGGGCGCACTACGCTACATTGTGCAAGTGGCTCGAGGAGCAGCCAGCGCGCGAGCTGAAGCGCAAGCGGGCGGAGGCGGAGTCGATTTTCCGCCGGCTCGGGATTACCTTCCCGGTCTATGCCGACAAGAAGGCCCTCGCCTCGGTCGACACGATCGAGCGGCTCATTCCCTTCGATCTCATTCCCCGCCTGATCTCGGCGCGCGAATGGCGCCTCTTGGAACGCGGGATCGAGCAGCGCGTGCGCGCGCTCAACGCCTTCCTGCTCGACATCTATCACCGGCAGGAAATCATCCGTGCGGGCCGCATCCCGGCCGACGTGATCCTGATGAACGAGGCCTATTGCCCGGAGATGATCGGGCACCGGCCGCCTCTCGGCATTTTCAGCCACATCATCGGCACGGATCTCGTGCGGACCGGCGAAGACGACTTCTTCGTGCTGGAAGACAATCTCAGAACGCCCTCCGGCGTCTCCTACATGCTGGAGAACCGGGAAGCGATGCTGCATCTCTTCCCCGAGCTCTTCGCCGCCCATTGCGTCGCCCCGGTGCAGCATTACCCGGAACTCCTGCGCCAGACGCTCGAGGCGGTCTCGCCGGTGGCGCCGGAGGAAACGTCCATCGGTGTGCTGACCCCCGGCATCCACAACTCGGCCTATTTCGAGCACTCCTTCCTCGCCGACCAGATGGGCGCGGAGCTTCTGGAGGGGCAGGATCTGTTCGTCTCCGACGGGGCCCTCTACATGCGCACGACGCGCGGGCCGCGGCGCGTGCACGTGCTTTACCGGCGCATCGACGACGACTTCCTCGACCCCCTCACCTTCCGACCGGATTCGGCGCTCGGCGTGCCGGGCCTGATGGACCTTTACCGTGCCGGGCGGGTGACCATCGTCAACGCTCCCGGCGCCGGCATCGCCGACGACAAGGCGATCTATTCGTGGGTGCCGGACATCGTGGAGTTCTATACGGGCGAGAAGCCGATCCTGAAGAACGTGCCGACCTGGCGCTGCTCGGAGCCGGAAGCGCTTTCCTATGTGCTCGATCACCTGCCGGAGCTGGTGGTGAAGGAAGTGCACGGCTCGGGCGGCTACGGCATGCTCGTCGGCCCGACCTCCTCCAAGAAGCAGATCGAGCAGTTCCGCAAGGTCCTGAAGGCGCGCCCGCGCAACTACATTGCCCAGCCGACGCTGGCGCTTTCGGCCTGCCCGGCCTTCACCAAGACGGGGGTGGCGCCGCGGCATGTCGATCTGAGGCCCTACAGCCTCGTTTCCGACCGCGTGCGGCTCGTCGCCGGCGGCCTGACGCGCGTGGCGCTGAAGAAGGGCTCCCTCGTCGTCAATTCCTCGCAAGGCGGCGGCACGAAGGACACCTGGGTGCTGACGGATTAGGCCATGAACCGACAAGGGACAAACCAATGACGGCTGACATGGCAAAGAGAGACGCCGCGCTATCCGAGGGAGCCAGCGCCCGGCCCGGGGGTATGGCGATCCGGAATCGTTGCCCCTCCCCGACCAGCCCGCCCACGGTCTGAAGATGCTGGGGCGGGTCGCATCGAGTCTCTTCTGGATGTCGCGCTACATCGAGCGCGCGGAGAATATCGCCCGGCTGTGCGAGGCCGGCTTCCGCATCTCGCTGACGCCGAGCATCGGCGGCGGCCACAAGGAGGAATGGCTCTCCACCCTGCAGAGCGCCGGCGTCATCGACGGCTACAAGGACGCCTATGACGAGGTGACGGGCGAGAGCGCCATCAACTATCTGCTCTTCGACGAGCGCAACCATTCCTCCGTGCGCTCCTCGCTGACCGCCGCGCGCACCAATGCCCGCATCGTGCGCACCAAGCTGACGCGCGACATGTGGGAAACGCTCAACGATACCTGGATGGGCATGCAGGCGGTCTCGCCGCACCAGATGACCAATGCCCGGCTTCCCGATTTCCTGGACTGGATCCGCGAGCGCACGGCCCAGTTCCGCGGCGCGCTGCTCGGCACGATCCTGCGCGACGAAGGCTATTATTTCTGCCAGTTCGGCGCCTTCATGGAGCGCGCCGACAACACCGCCCGCATCCTCGACGTGAAGTATTACGTGCTCCTGCCGGACCATCAGTCGGTCGGCGGGCCGATCGACAATTATCAGTGGGAGACGATCCTGCGGGCGGTGTCGGCGCACCGCTCCTACCGCCACGTCTTCCACGAGGACTACAAGCCCTGGCGGATCGCGGAATTCGTCATCCTCCGGCCGGAGATGCCGCGCTCGCTGCGCTTCTGCTACGACTGGCTCAACGTCACGGCGGAGGGGATCACGGAGATCTACGGCGAGGAGCGCCCCACGGCCGAGCTGATCCGCTCCACGCACCGGCTTTTGAAGCACAGCGACATGGGCGCGATCTTCCAGAACGGCCTGCACGAATTCCTGACCGACTTCATCGACCGCAACAACCGCGTCACGACCGGCCTTGCGTCCGACTTCTACTTCAATCCGACGGCATGAGCGGCATGCGCCTCAAGATCCGCCACACGACGCAATATCACTACGCCAGCGCCGGCCGGTATGCGATCCAGCGCCTGCGCCTGACGGCGCGCGACAACGCCTCGCAGACCGTCGAGGAATGGCGTATCGAGGCGCCGGGGATCGAAAGCGCGTCGAGCTTCACGGACGGCTTCGGCAATCTCACCCATCTCGTCACCCAGGCGCAGCCGGAAAACGTGCTGACGATCGTCGCCGAAGGCTATGTCGAGACGAAGAACATGGGCGGCATCGTCGGCCGTCCCGAAGAGGTCGCCAATCCCTCGGTGTTCCTGCGCTCCACGACGTCGACCGAGGCCTCGCCGGCCATCCGCAAGATCGCCCGCTCGATCGGCGGCGAGGAAAGGCTCGCCGTCCTACATGACCTGATGGGCGCGATCTACGAGCACATGACCTTCGACACCGATTCCACGCATTCCGGCACCAACGCCGCCGAGGCCTTCGCGGAAGGCCTCGGCGTCTGCCAGGACTACAGCCATATCTTTTGCGCGGCCGCCCGCTCCATCGGCATCCCGGCCCGCTACGTGACCGGATACCTGCATCTGGAAGACGAGCAGGCGGCGGTCGCCCACCACGCCTGGGCGGAAGCCTTCCTGCCCGATCTCGGCTGGGTCGGCTTCGACGTGGCCAACGGCGTCTGCCCGGCGGACAATTACGTGCGGCTCGCCTGCGGGCTGGACGCCGGAGGCGCCGCACCCATTGTCGGCCTGCACCGCTTCGCGGGCGCGGAAACTTTGTCCGTTGACGTCGTTGTCGAACAACAGCAGCAATAACGGCTGCGGACGATTCACGCCGCGGGGAAGATCATCATGACATATTGCGTGGGGCTGAGGCTCGACCGCGGCATCGTCTTCGCGTCCGATACCCGCACCAATGCCGGCGTCGACAACGTCTCCGTCTTCAACAAGATGCATGTGTGGGAGCGCAAGGGCGACCGCGTCCTGGTGCTGCTTTCGGCCGGCAACCTGTCGCTGACGCAGGCGGTCGTCTCGCTACTCAACGAGCGCCTGCATACGGTCTCGGAGACGGGCCTGCCCTCGCTGATGACCGTGGAGACGATGTTCCAGGCCGCCCGGCTCGTCGGCCAGACCGTGCGCGAGGTGCTGCACGAGGAAGACGAGGCGGTGCAGGCGAATCCTTCGCTGTTCGTCTCCTCCTTCATCTTCGGCGGCCAGATCGGGGGCGACGTGCACCGCCTCTTCCAGATCTACCAGGAAGGCAACTTCATCGAGGCGACGAAGGACACGCCCTACTTCCAGATCGGCGAGCACAAATACGGCAAGCCGATCCTCGACCGCGTGACGGTGTCGCCCATGCGCATGGGCGAGGCGGCCAAGCTCGTGCTCATCTCCTTCGATTCGACGCTGCGCTCCAACCTCTCGGTCGGCCTGCCGATCGACCTTCTCATCTACCGCAAGGATACGCTGGAGATCGGCGAGCAGCGCCGGATCGACGTCGACGACCCCTACTTCCGCAAGCTTTCCCACGCCTGGTCGGAGGCGCTCAGAGACGCCTTCGCGCGGCTGGAGGAATACGAGGCCTACGACCCCGCCGCGGCGCCGGAATTCCAGCTCGCGACCCCGGCGCCCGAGCCAGCCCCCCCGAGCCCGCAGCAGGGCGAAGGCCAGCGAGACCAAAAGCAGGAGGCCTGACGGGCCGATCCTGATGCCATCATCGCGGCGCAGAACCGAGGGCTTCCAGCTCTGAGGCAAGCGTGCTGGTCGTTGCGCGCGCCGACGCTCCCTGAAGTTGACATTCGGTGCGTAGATGGCGCGACTTTGGGCGGAGACCAGACACTCGCCGCGGCGAGCACGGCGATGGCTGTGCGGACGAAGCCGACCTTCGTACCGCTTTCGGCCCCAAGCGCGCCTCCGGGTCGGTGCATAATTGCCGAGGCAATGCTACTATTCGGCCGAGCCAATCCGAGCGGATGGGGATAATGGAACCCAGCCACTTCGACATCGTCATCGTTGGCGCCGGGTCAGCCGGTTGCGTGCTGGCCGCTCGCCTGTCCGAGGACGAGACCTGCCGCGTTCTTCTCCTCGAAGCCGGAGGCGCAGCCAAAGCCCCGCTCATCGCTGCGCCGGGAGCCGCCAAGTTCTTCTGGGATACCGAGCTCGACTGGGCCTTCCGGTCGGAGCCGCAGCGACATCTGAACGGACGACGCATTCTGCTCAACCGCGGCAAATGCATTGGCGGATCGGGCACAATCAACTGGTCGGCCTACGTCCGCGGCAATCGTGGCGACTACGACCACTGGGCCCAACTGGGCTGCACGGGCTGGGGCTACGACGACGTCTTGCCCTTCTTTCGCAAATCAGAGTGCAACGCGATCCATGACGACGAATGGCATGGACGAGAGGGCCCTCTGCACGTTGGAGAGTACAACGGCCGCCACCCTTTGCACGAGATGTATTTCGAGGCGCTGGAGGATCTCGGCGTGCCGCGAAATCTCGATCTCAACGGCGCCCGGCAAGAAGGCTGCGGATATCACCAGGGCACGCTCTTGAACGGTGTGCGCTTCACCACGGCGAACGGCTTCCTTGAACCCGCGCTCGACCGGCCGAACCTGACAGTCGAAAGCTTTGCGCACGTGACGGGCCTCGTCGTCGACAAGGGGCGCGTAACCGGCGTCGACTACGCCGTCGGGCGAACTGCCAAGCGCACGATGGCCGACGCCGAGGTGATCCTCGCGGCGGGCGCGATTGGCTCGCCCCACATCCTTCTGCTGTCCGGAATCGGCCCCGCAGACGAGATAGCCGCCCACGGCATCGCGCCGGTCCATGACCTCACTGGCGTGGGGCGGCACTTGCGCGACCACCTCGCCCGGCCCTCCATCGAGATCATGGTCAAGGACCCCGAGGCGATGGGGCTCGGGAAGGCCATGCCGGATCCCGACACGGCGAAGGAGATGTTCGAGAAGCACCGCACCGGCCCCCTGTCGACGATGCAGATCGAGGCTGGCGCCTTTGCGCGCCTACGCGAGTCCGACGAATATTCGAGCGCGCAACTCTTCTGCGCAGCAACGAGCGCAGAGCGGTTCCGTGACATGCCGCCGGGGCTATCGATCTGGGGCTACGTCTGCCGCCCCCGCAGCGAGGGCACGGTGAAGCTGGCGACCGGCAGCCCCTTCGACCGGCCCGCCATCGATCCGAACTACTTCGACGACCCGGATGACCTCGACCGTAGCGTCGAGATCGTTGAGTTTTGCCGCGAAGTTGCCAACCACAAAGTCTTCGATGAGGTGCGCGCCGGGCTGCGAGGGGCGTTCGGGACCCGCGAAGAGATCGTCGCCGAAGCTCGCGATGTCGCAAGCACCTGCTGGCACTACACCAGTACCTGCCGCATGGGCACGGACGACGAAGCGGTGGTCGGCCCGGACCTTCGCGTGAAGGGCCTTGACGGCCTGCGCGTCTGCGACGCGTCGATCATGCCGACGATCGTGAGCGGCAACACGAACGCGGCGACGATCATGATTGCCGAGAAAGGCGCCGACCTCATTCGCGCCGGCGCCTCGAGTCAGACCACTAGCGCATCGTCGGAAGGACGAATTCCGCGCCGTCTTTGACGCCGGAGGGCCAGCGCGAGGTGACGGTCTTGGTCTTCGTGTAGAAGCGGATCGAATCCGGCCCGTGCTGGTTGAGGTCGCCGAAGCCGGAGCGCTTCCAGCCGCCGAAGGTGTGGTAGGCGAGCGGCACCGGGATCGGCACGTTGATGCCGACCATGCCGACCTCCACCTTGGAGGCGAAGTCGCGGGCCGCATCGCCGTCGCGCGTGAAGATGGCGACGCCGTTGCCGTATTCGTGCTTCGTCGGCAGGTCGAGCGCCTCCTTGTAGTCCCTGGCGCGGACGACGGAGAGGACCGGTCCGAAGATCTCCTCCTTGTAGATGCGCATCTCGTCGGTCACCCGGTCGAACAGGCAGCCGCCCATGTAGAAGCCGTTCTCGTAGCCCTGCAGGCTGAAGTCGCGCCCGTCGACGAGGAGCTCGGCGCCCTCTTCGACGCCGAGATCGACATAGGAGCGCACCTTCTTCACCGCCTCGGCGGTCACCAGCGGACCGAAATCGGCATCGGGGTCCGTCGAGGGGCCGATCTTCAGGCTTTCCACGCGCGGGACGAGCTTCTCGACGAGCCGGTCGGCCGTCTCCTCGCCCACCGGCACGGCAACCGAAATCGCCATGCACCGCTCGCCGGCAGAGCCGTAGCCCGCGCCGATCAGCGCATCGACCACCTGATCCATATCGGCATCGGGCATGATGATCATGTGGTTCTTGGCGCCGCCGAAGCACTGGACGCGCTTTCCGGCCGCGCAGCCCTTGGAATAGATGTACTCGGCGATCGCCGAGGAGCCGACGAAGCCGACCGCCTTGATGTCCTCGTCGTCGAGGATGGCGTCGACCGCTTCCTTGTCGCCGTTGACGACGTTGAGGATGCCGGCCGGCAGGCCGGCCTCGACCAGCAGCTCGGCGAGGCGCATCGGCACGCCGGGATCGCGCTCGGACGGCTTGAGGATGAAGGCGTTGCCGCAGGCGATCGCCGGGGCGAACTTCCACATCGGGATCATGGCCGGGAAATTGAACGGCGTGATGCCGGCGACGACGCCGAGCGGCTGGCGCATGGAATACATGTCGATGCCGGGGCCCGCGCTCTCGGAGAACTCGCCCTTCATCAGGTGGGGGATGCCGCAGGCGAACTCCACCACTTCCAGGCCACGCTGGATGTCGCCGCGCGCATCGGGAACGGTCTTGCCGTGCTCGCGCGCCAGGAGCTCGGCGAGAGAATCGTATTCCTTATGGGCGAGCTCGAGAAACTTCATCAGGACGCGGGCGCGCTTCTGCGGGTTCTGCGCGGCCCAGGCCGGCTGAGCCTGCCTGGCATTCTCGACCGCCTCGCGAACCTCGCCCTTGGAGGCAAGAGCCACCTTCGCCTGCACTTCGCCCGTCATCGGCAGGAAGATATCCGCGGTCCGTCCGCTCCTTCCCGGCACCTCGCGCCCGCCGATGAAATGTCCGATCTCGCGCATGCAATTCCTCCGTTACGGCCGACACGGCCTTCGCTGCCCAGACTGATCGCGCCTGACGCACACAATTACAAGCCCGCTGCCGGCAGCGAACCCGAATGCAGGCCCGTTTCCTTCGATGCCGGCCGCTGACAGAAGCCGTCCACTCGCCTATCGTGCGCCGAGGCTTCCCACAGGGCCCCATGAGCGAGCTTTTTCTCGACTTCTTCGTCATCGACGACAGCGACATCGTCATCCGGCCCTCCCCTTCGGAGAGGGAATGGATGGACGCCACAAGCGACCGCTTCGCCTATCGTTGCCTGCCGCTCACGATCGCCAATGCGCATTCCTGGGAGATCGCCAATCCCGCCCTCTTCTCGGCGACGTGGGACGGCGGCCCGGAGGTGGAGGCGATCCAGATCGAGTACGGCGACCCGCGCCGGCAGCCGGCCCTCAGCCATTTCGGCCACGGCATCCTCACCTTCAGCCTGCCCGTCCTCATCCGCACGCCACCCGGCTACGACCTGTGGGTCGCCGGCCCGACCAACCGGCCTAAGGCGGACATCCAGCCGCTCACAGGAATCGTGGAAACCGACTGGACGAGCGCCACCTTCACCATGAACTGGCGCTTCACCAAGCCGGGCGCGACGGTGTTCTTCGAGAAGGATGAGCCGATCTGCGCTTTCTTCCCCATCCGGCGGGGCATGATCGAAGAGTTCCAGCCCAGGCGGTGCGCCATCGAGGAAGACGAAGAGCTCATCCGGGCCCACCGCGCCTGGGCGGCGGCCCGCAGATCCTTCAACGCCGATCTGCACTCGCCGGAATCGGAAGCGGCCGGGAAAAAATGGCAACGCGACTATCACCGCGGCCCGGCCGAGAAGATCGAACCGGCGCACCGCACCAAGGTGGCGCTGAAAAAGACCATCAGCTGACGGGAAGGCCGGCGAGGCGGCGCGCCGTGTGAAGAAACACCGCTTCGGCGCGGCCGCCGGAGAACACAGAAAGCTCGGCCGAGAGCGCGCGCGCGGCATCGGCAAAATGCGCCCCCTCCAGCACCTCATGCATCACGGCCTCGACCTCTTCGTCGCAGACATGGTCGATATGGCGATCGAGGCCGGCGCCGGCCTTCTCGACCGCCTTGCCGTTGAGGTTCTTCTCGATGTCCCAGCCGAACGTCGCCTGGGGAAGGCCGGCGGCGAGGCCGAGGGCGGCGAAGCCATGCGAGCCATGATGGACGAGGAGGCGCGAGCGAACGATCCGCGCCAGCGGGACGGGGCGCGGTTCGATGACGGCGCCGGAGGCGGCCAGCCAGTCGAGATAGGCCGGCGGCGCGCCGGGAAGATAGGCGCGGACCGGCAGCCGAAGGCGGCGAAGCGCCGCGACGAGGCGCAGGAGGCGATCCTGGCGTTCGCCGGCCTGAAAGTAGACGAAGACCTCCTCACCCACCGCTTCGGGGTCCGCCGCCTGCGGGCGCATCGTCTCGGCCGCGAGAGCGCCGAGAACAGGTTCGTCCCTGACGCCGCGATAGGGATCGAGGAGAGGATAGGTGAAGACGTTCTGGGCCTCACCCGCAAAGACTTCGGGAAGGCACCCGATCGGCCGCACACCACCCTCCGCGAGGACGGCATTGACCGTCTGACAGAGCGCTTCCTCGCTTTCGCGCACCGGCGACAGCTCGTGCAGGGGAGGAAAATGCGCCATCGTGGCCGGCGGCACGGTGAAGCCGCTTCCGGCGACGAGCGCGGGGATGCGGTCGCGCGCGGCAAGCACGGCGCCCGGCGCATAATCGGTGACCACGAGGTCCGGGACGAAATCGGCGAAGCGAAGATGCCAGTAGGTGATCTGGTCTCGGATCGCCTGCGGGTCGCGGAAGCCGAGATCGGCGAGCGTATCGCCGAGCGAGGCGGAGGAACCCGTTCGCTGCGGCGGCGCGCCCAGCGCATGGCCCCAGCGCTCGCCCTCGGAAAAGACGATGCCCGCCGCGGCCTCACCCGGAAAGCCACCGGCCCCCGGACCGACGATGCGCACCGTCCAGCCGTCCTTCAGCAGAAGCTCGCCGAGCCTCAGAAGCTTCGTGAGATGGCCGAGCCCGGCTCCGGCTTCGGCGCACAGGAGCGCGCGGCGTCGCATCGAACTCCCCTCTGGGACCTGGCGGTTCAGGCCGTGGATTTGGGCCGGGGGCAAAACGGTTCGGGATACCTCCCTGCCCCGCATCTCAGAAAGGCTGCGGCCGGAAACCTCCGCCATATCGGAAAGGCGGCGGCAGATGGTTATCCGTGTGGCCGCTGTTGAAGTTGTACTGCTCGCTGCCCGGCCCGGGCGTCGGCTGGTTGAACAGCGACTGGCCGCTCTGCTGGCTGCCGCTACCATCCAGGTTCAGCGGGTTGACCGGCGGCCCGTTCGGCGTGGAGCGGAGGTGGAAGCTCAGATAGTCGAGAAGCTGCTGGGTGACCGGAAAGGGCGCCGACGGCGGATAGCCCGGCCCGGGCACATAGACGGCGAAGTTCGCCGTCATCACGGTCTGCGAACCGGCGGAGTTGGAGATCTCCATGATGCCGGTATTGTTGAAGGTGTTGTGGCCCTGGCCCGGCCCGCGGAGGATGTAGAAGGCGGCGCCGGAGGGGCTGGCGCCCGGCGGGCTCTCAAGCCCGAGCGCATCGGCGATGGCGCGGGCATCCACGCCGATGATGGATTCGATGAAGGTGCCGCGGATGCCGATCGTCGCCGACGGCGTGGCGATGTTGACGTTCGTCGGATTGTTGCCGCCGATCCGCCCGCTCATGAAGCGGAAGGCGCCCTTGACGACGCGCGCGCTCATCTCGCCTGCCCCGCTATCGGGATCGTAGACGAAGCGGTCGATGGTCATGTCGCAGTTCGCGCCGACCGTGAAGATCGACCGGTCGACGAGAAGGATCTGCAGGGCGCTCTCCTGCTTGGTGCGCACCCGATCCTCAAGGAAGATCGTCTCGCGCACCTGCGCCTGGCGCTCCTGGCCGGAGGCGCCGCCACGGACATAGACGTCGCCCGTGACGGCCGCGCTCGTGCCGATCCTGGCGGCGGCCATGGCCGGGCTGGTGGCGAGCGCGAGCGGGCTCGCTCCAATCGCCAGGGCCAGAGCCAGCGCCCTCAGGGTCTTCGGCGGATCGATCGGTTCATTCGGCATCGGCAGCTCCCGCGCTCAAAAGGCGAAGCGCTTGGTCACAAGCACGTCCCCGGACCAGTTGTCGCCGTCGTAATTGGAAATGTTCGATTGCTGCAGATAATATTCTCCGCCGACCTGGAGATTCACCTGACCGATCGCGTCCGGCAACGTGCCGCCAGCCGCCTCGGCGATGGTGGAAAGCGGCAGGCCATAGGCAAGACGGGCGCGGTAGCGATCGTCCTCGCGGGTGACGCCCGGCAGCACGGCCGTATCGGGCCGGTCGTAGACGATGCGCCAGTACCAGACATCGGCCGTCACATACTGACCCTTGCCGAGCAGGATGAGATCGCGGGCATGCAGCTCGACGCCGTCGTAGCTGTAGCTGCCGCTGGAGGCGTTCTTGTTCAAGAGATACGCATCGCCGGTCACGGTCAGCCACGGGACGGGACGCCCGGTCAGCCCGCCGCCGCCCTTGAGGAGCCAGCCATCGCGGGCGCTGCCGACCGTGCTGTAGGAGGTGCGGTCGTAATCCTGCCACAGGGCGGCGAACTCGGCGAAAGCGTTCAGGTGCGGATTGATGCGGTAGGTCGCCGCGAGAGAGGGGCCGTATTCGGTGTAGAACAGCTCCCCATCAAGCGCATAGGCGCCGAAGCGCGCGGAGGGCGTGACCGCGAGATCGCGGAAATGGAAGGTGGCCCCCGCCCTGCCGTGACCGGTGACGAAGCTCGCCTCGCCCACATCGAACTGCTCGTTCAGCCAGCCGCTGCCCTCCACGAAGAGGAGGTCGCCGCGCCCATTGGCAAGGACGTGCTCCAGCCGCATGTCGATGGCGGCGTTGAAGGCGCCGTCGACGCGCTCCTTCGCCGTCAGCGGCACCAGCGTGCCGGCGGTGAAGCCGGTATCGGCGGAGGAGGCAAAGGAGGGATTGCTGTCGATGCTGCCGCCGACCGAGACGGAGCCGGTCAGGCGGGTCGAGCGATCACCGGCGCGCACCAGAGCGAGATAGCGGGCGACCTCGTTCGCGGCGCCGGCGCCGAGCGGCCTTTCCTGCAAGATGAGCAGCTCGCGCTCGGCGCCCTTCAGGTCGTCGAGCCGGTAAAGGACGACAGCATAGAAGAGCCGCAGCTCGTCCCAGTTCGGCTGGAGAAGGAGCAGCCGCTCCAGCGCTCCGGCCGCCTGCTCCAGCTGACCGCTCTCCGCCTGCTGGCGGGCATAGGCGTAGTTGAGGGCAAGATCATCGGGGTTGGCGAGGAGGTCCTCGTAGGAGACGAGGTTCGCCTTCCCGACAGGAACCTCGCCCTGTGCCATCGCGGCGGCGGAAAAAAGACAGCTTCCCAGCAAGATTGCATCGCGCAGAGTACGCCTCACCCCGAACATCACCCCTCGCTGCGCATATCGTTGTTGTAGTTTGGAGAAGTTCGCGTTTTAGGGACGCAAAGGCTAGGGTCGTTAGCGCCCCGGGTGCCGAAAAATTAACGTTTCTGAAAGTCTGTGACGGAAATGGCACGCAGACGGAAGATCAGGCAGCGCCGTCGACTTGCCGCCATCTGGGCGGCGGGATTTCTCGCCATGTCGATCGTGATCGCGCTCGGCACGGCCGGCGCCGGTCCGATGGAACGGCTGCGTTCCCTCGTCTTCGACAGCTACCAATGGCTGAAGCCGCGCCAGAGCGCCGGCGCCCCGGTCGTCATTGTCGATATCGACGAGGCCTCGATCGCCGCGCTCGGCCAATGGCCCTGGCCGCGCAGCCTGCTCGCCCGGCTGGTGGACAATCTCGGCGCGGCCGGGGCGGCCGCGATCGCCTTCGACATCGTCTTTCCCGAGCCGGACCGCACCTCGCTGGAGAACGCCGTCGCGGCCCTGCGCAAGGCCGGGGGGAGCGTGGAATTGCCGGAGAGCATGGAGGGTTTCGACAACGACCGGAGCTTTGCGGCCGCGATCGGCCGCAACCCGGTGGTGACGGGCCTCGTCTTCTCGCAGGAGAGCAGCGGCAGCCCCCCTGCCCCCAAGGCCGGCTTCGCCTTCGGCGGCACCGACCCACGCAGCTATCTTCGCCCCGTCGGCGGGGCGCTCGCCAACCTTGCCGAATTCGACCGGGCAGCGAGCGGGATCGGCTTCTTTTCCTTCCCGCCGGCGGCGGACGGGGTGGTGCGGCGCGTGCCGGTGGTCGAAGCTTCCGGCGGGGCGCTTTATCCGCTGCTCGCGGTGGAAGCGCTGCGCGTCGCGCAGGGCGCGGGCAGCCTCGTCATCCGCTCCACCGGCGCGAGCGGCGAAGCCGAAACCGGCGAGCCGGCGATGACCGCGCTCAAGGTAGGCGCCTTCGACGTGCCGACCGGGCCGGAGGGCGGCCTCTTCCTCTACTATTCCGGCGCCGGCCCGGAGGCGCGGCTGCCGGCCGCCTCCGTGATCAACGCCAATGCGGGCGAAGACGGGCTTCAGGACGCCATCGAGGGGCGCATCGTCCTCGTCGGCACCAGCGCCGTCGGCCTGCGCGACCTCGTGGCCACGCCGCTCGCCAGCGGCGTTCCCGGCGTCTTCGTCCATGCCGAGGCGATCGACCAGATTCTCGGACAGACCTACCTGGCCAGGCCGGACTGGGCGCCGGGGGCCGAGTTCGTCCTCGCCATCACCCTTTCTCTCTTCGTGCTTTTCCTCGTCCCCTATGTCGCCCCCTCCATCGGAGCGCTCGTGACGCTGCTCGTGGCCGCTCTCATCGGGGGCATTTCCTGGTTCGCCTTTGCCGATTACCGGCTCCTCATCGATCCGATCCTGCCGGCAGCCTCCGTCGGCGCCACGCATGTCGCCGCGACCGCCGTCCTGCTGATCGTGACGGAGCGCGAGCGGCTGTTCGTCAAGGCGGCCTTCTCGCGCTACCTCGCGCCGGCGCTGGTGCAGCGGCTGGCCGACGAGCCGGAGCGGCTGGCGCTCGGCGGCGAGACACGCGAGCTGACCATCCTGTTTTCCGATATACGCGGCTTCACCAGTCTTTCGGAAGGCCTCGACCCCCAGGCGCTGACGAAGCTCCTCAACGACTTCCTGACGCCGATGACCGATATCCTGCTGGCCGAGGATGCGACGGTCGACAAGTATATCGGCGACGCCATCATGGCTTTCTGGAACGCTCCGCTCGACGTCGCCGAGCACCGCCGGCGGGCCTGCGTGGCGGCGCTTGCGATGCTGCAGCGCCTCGAAGCGCTCAATGCAGAGAATGGGGCAGAGAGTGGGGCAGAGAGTGGGGCGAAGGGCGGGCGGCGGATCGAGATCGGCATCGGGCTCAACACCGGTGACTGCTGCGTCGGCAATCTCGGTTCGCGCACCCGCTTCAACTATTCGGCCATCGGGGATGCGGTGAACATCGCGGCGCGGCTGGAGGGGCTTTGCAAGCAGTTCGCCCTGCCCCTCATCCTCTCCGAAGAGACGGCGGCCGGGGCGGAAGGGATGATGCTCCTGCCCGTCGACCGGGTGCGCGTGGTCGGGCGGGCGCAGCCGCTGCAGCTCTTCACCATTCTCGACGAGACCGACATTGAAGAGCCCGCCCGCTATGAGGCGCTGAAGGCGGTGCAGGCGGAGATGCTCGCTCTTTATGCCCGCGCCCAGACCGAGCCCGCGCTCGCCGCCCTTTCGCGGCTCCGCACCCTCGCGCCGGACAGGCTTTGCGGCCTCCTCGACGTCTACGAGGCGCGGCTTTGCGGCTTCCGTGCCGAGCCGCCTCCACCCGACTGGGACGGGGTCTTCACGGCCGCCGAGAAATGAAGCCGCCTAAGGTCTTTTTGCGCCCCGAAGCCGCAGAGAGGCCGGGAAAGGCGGAACCCCGCCAAAGAAAGAGGTGTTCTTGTGAAGGCGGCTGACTATCGAAGCCGAGAAACCAAGAAAGGACCCCGGCATGTCGGTCGGAACCATACTCCTCATCATTCTCATCCTCATTCTCATCGGCGCGGTGCCGACCTGGCCCTACAGCCGTGGCTGGGGCTACGGGCCGTCGGGCATCGTCGGCGTCATTCTCGTCATCCTCATCATCCTGCTCCTGATGGGCCGCATCTAACGCAAACGGAAAGATCAGGCGCGGATTGGTCGCATCGCCGCCGCGCTTGATCACCCTCTCGCCGGCCGCCATATCTGGCCGCGCAAAAGCGCCCACGGCCCGAGAGAGAGACGATGCGCCATTCCAGCCGCCCGATTGTTGCAGCAGCCCTCGCCACAGGGCTCCTCACCGCTTCCTCCGCCCTCGCCCAGGACGCCTTCGACCCCGCAGCGACCTTCAAGACGAAATGCGCCATGTGCCACGGCACGCTGGCGCCGAAGAAGGAAGAGATGGCGGCGCTCAACCTCGATGCCTTCAAGACGCATATCGCCGAGCACCAGCCGACCGGCGGCATGGTGGAGAAGCTGACGGCGCCTGAAATCGAGGCGCTGCACGCCTTCCTGCAGGCGGACTGAGCACGGCCGCGCCGCAGAGGGCGACCGGCCGCCGCACTTCCGGCACCCCCCTTTCCTCCATACCTATCCTTCGAGACAGGGCGATGCGGGGGGCGCCTCGCCGCCCGCGGCACGAAGCGAGGATGCGATGGGACGTGGGGCATGGATCGGAGTGCTGGTGCTGGGCGGCGTCCTCGGGCTTGCCGCAGCCGGCGTCACCACCGAAGTGGTGCAGCGGACCGGCACCAACGAATTCTGCGTCGCCTGCCACGAGATGAGCTGGCCGCAGGAGACCTATGAAAAACAGGTCCACTTCTCCAACCCGGTGGGCGTGCGCGTTCCCTGCATCGCCTGCCATGTCGACGAGCATCCTTGGTACGACCTGCTTCTCGGCAAGGCGAGCGCCGGCGCGCGCGACGTGTGGGGTCATCTCACCGGCAAGCTCTCCACGCGCGAGGCCTACGAAGCACAGCGCGCCGAGCTGTCGCAGCGCGTGATCGACCAGCTCACGGCGAGCGATTCGGCGACCTGCCGCAACTGCCACTCCTTCGCGGCCATGGCGTTCGACAAGCAGACGGAAGCGGCGAAGGCCACCCATCCGCAGGCCGAGCAGGCCGGCGTCACCTGCATCACCTGCCATCAGGATATCGGCCACGCGCCGGCCGAAAGCGCGGCCGCGGAGCCGCAGGACGCCGCCCGCCTTGCCGAGCACCTTTCGCGCGTGCAAGCCTCGGCCGACTAGCCCGGCGCCGCCTGGGCGCTGCCGGGACGACACCGATGCCTTTGAACCGACGCACGGGGAACCGACGCCCGGGGAACCGACGCACGGGGAACCGACGCCCGGGGAACCGACGCCCGGACGCCGCGAGGCGCCTCGTAGCCCCTGCCCTGCCGGCCGCCGCCACGGCGCCCTGCCGCGCCGCCGCGCGGGCCTGAGCCATGGCCGGCCATCTCGATTCCGACACCTGCGTCGAACTTGCCTGCGAGGCCGTCTTCGACATGGTGGCGGATGTGGAGAGCTATCCACAGTTCCTGCCCGGCTTCGTCGGCGCACAGATCGTGGAGCGGCGCGGGGACGACCTCGCGGTGATGCAGGAGGTCGGGCTTCCCGGCTTTACCGTCCGCTTTCTCAGCTACGCGCATTTCGACCGGCCGAGGCATCTTCTCATCCGCTCGCGGGAAAAGCCCTTTCGCGAGCTCCGCCACGAATGGAACTTCGAGCCTCTCGGGCCGGCGCGCACGCGGGTGAAGATGCAGGTCGACTTCATCCTCGCACCCGGCTTTCTGGGGGGCTTCAAGGAGGCGCTGGTGCGCCAGTTCTTCGCCCGCTCGGTGGAGGCCTTCCATGCCCGCGCCGAGGGCCTCGCGGCGGCGCGCAGGGCCGGATGAGACAGATCGGCCCGGGGCGCGGGCGCGCGCCATCCGCCTCGCTTGACGGGGAAGGCCCCCGACCGTATATCCCACGCCGGTTCGCGGGCGCTTCGATGCGCCCCGCGCCCTTGAGGCGGCCCCTTCTGCGGAAGCCAGGCCCGCCCGGTTGGCGGAGTAGCTCAGCTGGTTAGAGCAGCGGAATCATAATCCGCGTGTCGGGGGTTCGAGTCCCTCCTCCGCTACCACCCTCGCGCGACCGACAAGCTCCCTCTATGCCATCACGCCCTACCGGCACCGACGTCCCGGCCTGAAACGCAGGTCAGTCGTCCCAAATCGGACCTTTGCAGCAGCAAGGACAAGCGACCCGGAGGAGAGGCGCCTGTGCGAGCGTTCTGCGATTACCCGAGGGCGAGCCACAGGCGGCACGACCCGGACTTGCGCGGGACCGCAGAGGTCATTGCGATGGCTGGCCGGGTGGAAAGCTGTCCGCCAGCTTCGAAGGCGAAAAGCCGCTGAAGCCGACGTTGCGCGGCACGCTCCGGGTCAGAAGCGCTTCTCGAAGCGGAACATGCCACCCTCGTCCGGGAAGTTCTCCTCGGTCGGATGGTTGGGGTCCGGGTGACGGGCGTGGTGGTACTCGACGATGTGGAATCCGCAGACATTGACGTAGAAGTGGATGTTGCGCTTTTCGAAATACGGCGTGTGGGTCGTCCAGAGCTCGGTATCGGGATAGCGCGCCTCGATCGCGGCCCAGGCCTTGCGGCCGATGCCGCGGCCAAGTTCGTCGGCATGCACATAAAAGAGGTCGAGTGCGTTGTGCTTCGTCTGGGCGTCGATCGTGACGATGGCCCCGCCGACCCATCGTCCGTCTTCGAGGATGCGGTGAACCACGGCGTTCGGCGCCTCCATGGAGGCGGTGACATCCTCGTCGGACGGTATCGGCGCCTCGCCCTCCGATCCGAACGTTTCCACGACGGCGATCGTGAAGGCGTCCCTGAGATCCTTGCGGAAACGCGGAAGATCGGCCTCCGTGGCAACGTCGAGGCTGATGTGGCCGTCGCTTGGATTGGCAGTCATCGAAGGTCTCCGGGAGGGGCAGCAGAGGCAGAGTTCGCGAACGAGCGTGGCGTGTGTACCGGGAATTAGGCGGGCGTGGGGCGTGCAAGTCATGGTTCGGCCGGTGCCGGGCTCGCTTCGACCGGGCGCCTGGCCCGAGTTCGGCGAACCGCATCCCGAGCGCTGAGAAGACCGCCACGCCGGTGCCGGCGTCCGACCGCGCCCAGTGACGTCGTGAAACTTATGGAGTCAATCGGCCTGGGCGGCGTCGCCGAACACGCGCTCGACCAGGCGGCACGCCTGTTGGCGCTTCCTGCCCAACCGGTGTCATCGGATGGCTTGGCGGCACCCTACCCTCGACCGGCTCACGGCGCTCGCCGCACGACGGCGTTCGAGCGGATCAACCCCGGCAATCGATTCGGGTGCCTGGCGGGCGATCCACGCACGATACCGGCCCGCAGCTCGTTTCGCCGCGCTACACGGACTCATTGGCCAAAGGGCGCACGTCCAGCCGGCCGGCGCGAAAGAAATCCGAGATATCCCGCTGCATATGGGCGCGCGGATCGTAACAAATCGACAGAATTCGCGCATCCTCATCGCTGACCGAGATATACATATGCCCCATGGAGCTGTCGAAATACAGGCTCTCTCCAGCCGTCAACCGCGTCGGCGCATAGAACTCGGTGAGGACATCGATCGCACCGGAAAGAACATACACAAACTCTTCACCCTCGTGCTTATTCCAGTCCTCGAAATCTTCGGAAGCGCGGGCGAGAACGACCATCTCCAGCGGGATCATCTCCTTCTTGGACATGTCCGTCGCATGGGCCCGGTAGATGTACTGCCGCGAGCCGAACTCGGACCCGTCGGGAGCGCGGGTAATCGAGCGCCGCCCCGGAGCGAACTTCTTGTGCTCAGGATTGATGATGTCTTCGATCGGCATGTCGAGGCCGTCGCAGATGCGCTTGAGCGTGTGATAGGAGACCGACACCTGCTCGTTCTCGATCTTGGAGAGCGAGGAGCTCGCAACGCCCGTCTTCTGGCTGACGGCCGCCAAAGTCAGGCCCCGCCCCGTGCGCCATGCGCGCAGGCGCCGACCGAGCCGGCTTGCCGAATCGTCGTTCTTCGCCGCCACCGGCGTGTCCCTAGTCTTCATGCGGTATCCCCGATCTAGTTCTTGATCATAAAGGAATCTGCCTTCTCTCGAAAGACGTTTACCGGACGAAACATGTGCGGATCACGGTCTCTGCGCCTTGACGCCGGCAACGACCAGGACCGAATATGAATTTTCAATATTTAGATTCAATCGGTTAAATAGACCGACCGCGACAAAATCGGACAGCGGACCGATTTCGCAAAGCGCTTGAAACTCCCCTTCTCATATTGCATATCGGAAAAATCGGCCATAAATTTAGCGTATTGGAAAGAGCCCGGGGTATCATGTCCATCCCGCGACCGGAAATTCACTTCGTATCCAATAGCTTACGCATGAAGGACGCGCCCTATGGCGCGTTGAAGCGCTATATCAGCCGCGCAGCAGCGGAGGAGGCGTTCGGCGAGATTTCGGGTTGGAACGACTATCGGCCCACGCCCCTGCTCGACCTTCCCGGTCTCGCCGCGGCATGCGGCCTGTCGAGCATTCGCTGCAAATACGAAGGAGACCGGTTCTCCGTGGGCAGCTTCAAGGCGCTTGGCGGAGCCTATGCGGTCTCCAGAGCCCTTCACGCCGAAGCCGCCCTGCCCGTCAGTCGCCCGCTCTCTTCGATCACCGTCGCCACGGCATCGGACGGCAACCATGGCCTGTCGGTCGCCTGGGGCGCACGTCAGGCCGGCTGCCGGTGCGTCGTCCTCCTTCACGCCGGCGTCTCCACCACCCGGCAGCAGCTGATCGAGGCTCAGGGGGCCGAGGTGATGCGGATCGATGGCACCTACGACGATTCTACCCAGACCGCTGCCCAATTGGCCAAGCAGAACGGCTGGCTCCTCATTCCCGATACGGCTCCCCAGATGGACGTCGCCCCCCTCTGGGTGATGGCGGGCTACGGCACCATGATCATCGAGATCGAGGAGCAGTGCCATCCGACCTTCGAGCCGACCCATGTCTTCATCCAGGCCGGATGCGGCGGGCTCGCCGCCTCGATCTGCGGGCTCCTGCGCGAGAAGGACAATTCGCCCGTGTCTCCCATCTTCGTCGTCACCGAGCCCGACAAGGCGGACTGCCTCTACAAGTCCGCCGTGGCCGGTCGGCCCGTCGTGGCCGAAGGCGACCTGGACACGATCATGAGCGGCCTTTCGGTCGGCGAGGTCTCCACCCTGGCATGGCCCGTGCTAGCCCAGGGAACGGATTTCTTCATGACCATCCCCGACGAGATGGCGATCTGGTCGATGCAGGCAATCACGGCAGGCGCTTTCGGCGATCCGCCGATGGAGATCGGGGATTCCGGCGTTGCCGGGATGGCGGGCCTGATGGCGGCGTGCGCCGATCCGGCAGCACGCGAGGCCATGAAGCTCGGCCCGGACAGCCGGATCCTGGTGATCGCGACCGAAGGGCCCGTCGACCGCAAGAGCGTCGAGGCGCTGCTGGCACGCGATCTGACCGGAAAGGGCTATCCGACGTTGGCCGAGCTCGGAGACATCGACGCGCGATGAGACAGGCAGTGGCTGGCGGGCACCCCTCGCCCAACGCGGCAACCAGGACGTGAGCCCCGTGAGCTGGACCCTTGGCATCGATGTCGGCGGCACCTTCACCGACGTGTGCGCCTATGAGCCCTCGACCGGCCTCACCCACTACCACAAGCGGCCCTCGACGCCCGCCAATCCGGCGGAAGCCATTCTCGCCGGCATCGGCGAGCTGTGCGCGGCGACCGGCCTGCATCCGCGCGACATCGGCCGCATCGCCCACGGCACCACGGTCGCGACCAATGCCCTGATCGAGAAGCGGCCCTGCCGGGTTGCCCTGATCACGACGGAGGGGTTTCGCGATCTCCTGGAGATCGGCCGGCAGGTCCGACCGAGCATCTACGATCTGCAGAAAGACAACCCGCCGCCCATCGTCCCCCGCCATCTTCGCTTCGAGGTCGCCGAGCGGGTGACGCGCGGCGGGCGCATCGTGCAAGCGCTCGAAGACGCCGAGATTGCCCGGGTCGTCGCCCAAGTGGCCGCGGCCGAGCCGGATGCGGTCGCGGTGTGCCTGCTGTTTTCCTACCTTACGGACGCGCACGAACTAAGGCTCGGCGAGGCTCTTCGCCGTGCCATGCCGGAGGTGGAGATCTCGCTCTCCTGCGAAGTCAGGCCGGAGTTCCGCGAGTATGAACGCCTCTCCACCACCGTGCTCAACGCCTATCTGCAGCCGATCATGCACACCTATCTCACCCGGCTGGAAGACGGCATCGAGGAGACCGTCGGGCCGGTTCCTCTCGGCATCAACCAGTCGAGCGGCGGACTGATTTCCGCTGGCCGCGCCCGCACCTTCCCGATCCGCACGGCGCTGTCGGGACCTGCCGCGGGCGTTGCAGGAGCGGTCCATCTCGCCCGGCAGATCGGTGAGCCGAATGCGATTACCCTCGACATCGGCGGGACTAGTTCGGACGTGGCGCTCCTGCGCGGCTTTTCCGCCAGCACCATCCACGAGCGCTGGGTCGAAGGCTATCCGGTGCGCATGCCCTCGGTCGATATCGATGCGATCGGCGCCGGCGGCGGCTCGATCGCCTGGGTCGATACCGATGGCCTGGTCAAGGTCGGACCGCGAAGCGCCGGGGCCGTCCCTGGCCCGGCCTGCTACGGACGCGGCGGCACAAAACCGACCGTGAGCGACGCCAACCTGTTTCTCGGGCGCCTGTCCGCCGACGGCCTCCTGAGCGGCAGCATGCCGATGCAGGTGGACGCCGCAGCGGCCGTCATCGCCGAACTCGCCAAAGAGACCGGCCTTTCGCAGGAATGGGCCGCGCTCGGCATCATCGATATCGCCGTTGCCAACATGGTGCGCGGCATCCGCGCCATCTCCGTCGAGCGCGGCCACGACCCGCGCGACTTCACCCTGATCGCCTATGGCGGCGCGGGGCCGCTTCATGCCGCGTCCGTGGCACGTGCGCTCGGCATTCGCAGGATCATGGTGCCGCGCCATCCGGGCCTCTTGTGCGCCCAGGGCCTGATCGTCGCCGACCAGCTGGAACATTTCGTGCGGACCGTCCACCTGCCCCTCAACGACGCGCTCGCCGCGGCGCTGGCACCGGTGCTCGCCGAGTTGCGGATGCAAGCGGAGGAGTGGTTCAGCGCGCAAGAGGTCGAGCCCGGCGACGCCCATACCGAGACCCGCCTGGAGATGCGCTATCTCGGCCAGAACTTCGAACTCGCCGTGCCTTTCTCGGGCAAAGGCGACGATGATCCCGCCGCCCTCGAAGAGGCCTTCTCGGCCGCTCATGACGAGGCCTACGGCTTCCACAATCCCGGCGCGCCGATCGAGATCACCAGCGTTCGGATCGCCGCCTCAGGCAGGCACCATCGCGACATGGAGCCGGCACAGGCCGCATCGGACACGGCGGCCACACCGACGCCGATCGCGTCCCGGCCGGTCTGGTTCGACCGCTCCGGTGCTGTCGAGACGGCGATCTACGACCGCGCCAAGCTCGCATACGGCCATCGCATCGAGGGACCGGCGATCATCGAACAGCTCGACACCACGGTCGTCGTGTTTCCGAAGGATGTCGCCTCGGTCGATGCCCGCCACAATCTCCTGATCGAGGTGAGTGCATGAGCCAGCCGCCGGAGCTCGACCCCATCACGCTGGAGGTCATCCTGAGCGGCCTGCGCTCGGTGACGGACGAAACCTACATCGCGCTGATGAAGAGCGCGTTTTCCACGAACATCAAGGAGCGCAACGACCACTCCACCGCCCTGATCGATCCGGCGGGCCGGATGATCTCGCTCTGCGAGCGCTCGCAGCCGATCCATCTCAGCTCCATGCTGGGTCTGACCGGAGCGCTGCTGCGCAAGTACGACCTCGATGCCTTCCGGCCCGGCGACATCTTCGTCTCCAACGACCCCTACACCGCCGACGGCTCCCATCTGCCGGATGTGGCCCTCTCCATGCCGGTATTCGTCGACGGCGAGCTGCTCTGCTTCATGTGCAATATCGCCCATCATGCCGACATTGGAGGCATGGCGCCGGGATCGATGTCCGGCGGCATGACGGAGATCTACCAGGAAGGGCTGCGCATCCCACCGGTGCGCCTGTTCAACCAGGGTGAGGTGGTCGCAGACATCTTCGACCTTCTGCTCCTGAACGCCCGCGTGCCGGACGAGCGGCGCGGCGACTATTATGCGCAGATCGCCGCCTGTAAACTCGGCGAACGGCGCATCAAGGAGCTTGCGGCGACCCACGGACGGGGACACCTCGCCACCGCCTTCGACCAGCTCATCGAGCGAACCCACGCCCGGATGCTGAAGGCGATCGCCAACGTCGCTCCCGGCGCCTACCGCTTCGAAGACGTCATGGACGACGACGGCTTCGGCGCGGCGGCGATGCCCATCGCCGTCGAGATCACCGTCGGCGACCCTGCCCTTGGCGGCCGCATCCGCTGCGACTTCGCCGGCTCGTCGCCGGCCGTGCTCGGCAACATCAACGTCCCCTTCCGGGCGCTGCAGTCGTCGATCGTCTACGCGGTCCGTGCCCTGCTCGATCCCGACGTGCCGAGCAACCAGGGCATGCTCGACGCGATCGAGATCGACGCGCCAGCTGGCTCCATTCTGAACGCCGCCTTCCCCGCCGCCGTCGCCGGCCGGGCGAATACCTGCCAGCGCGTCATCGACGTCGTGCTCGGCGCCCTCGCTCCGGCTCTGCCCGAGCGTGCCGTCGGCGCCGCCAACGGAGCGAACACCGCCGTCATCTTCTCCGGTACCGACGGCGAGACCGGGCGAAGCTACGTCTATCTCGAGACGGTCGGCGGCGGCTTCGGTGGCCGCGCCACCAAGGACGGCAAGGACGGGGTGCAGGTGCATCTCATCAACACCTCGAACCTGCCGGTCGAGGCGATCGAGACGGAGTATCCTCTGCTCGTGGAATCCTACGGCTTCGTGCCCGATTCCGGCGGAGCCGGCACCCATCGCGGCGGCCTCGGCCTGCGCCGCGTGATCCGGCCCGTCGACCACACCACCACGTTCACCGGGCAAGGCGAGCGTTTCCTCACCCCACCATGGGGTGTCTTCGGCGGCGCATCGGGCGGCACCGGCGGCTTCAAGCTCCGAAAGGCCGACGGCACCGTCTGCGACATGCCGACGAAGCCCGGCCTGACGCCGATCACACCGGACCAGGCGCTCATCGTAGAGACGGCCGGTGCCGGCGGCTACGGCCCGCCCGAGCGACGCTCCCGCGAGAAGCGCACCGAGGATATCAGCTCGGAAAAATTCAGCCCCACCTTCATGGCAGAGCATTACGGCAACGATTGATGAGCGATCCTGCAAAGACGTCCAGCCCGGCCGAAGGCCCGGAAAAAGTCCTGATCATCGGGGCGGGCATCATGGGCCTCAGCCTTGCCTGGGCGCTCGCCCGACAGGGGATTTCCGTCGAGGTCTTCGACCAGGGACCGATCCCCAATCCAGTCAGTTCGTCCCACGACGAGCACCGCATCAACCGCCACGCTTACGGCAAGCTCGGAGGATACGCTCGGCTCATGCCGCAGGCCTTCAAGGCGTGGGATTCCATGTGGGCAGATCTCGGTGTCAGCCACTACGAGCCGACTGGCGGGGTCTACGTCCTGCGCCATGAGGACGGCTGGTACGATTCCACGAAGGCCCAGCTCGACGAGCTCGGCGTTGAGTTCAAGGATCTCCCGCGCGATCAGCTTGCGGCCCGATTCCCGATGCTGGAGCCCGACGGCATCGAGCGCGCCGTGTTCGTCGGCGGCTCCGGCCTGCTGTTTCCGGTCCGCATCCTCACCGACCTCGTCGTCCACCTCAGCGAGCTCGGCGTGCGCTTCCACGCCCACACCAAGGTCCACGAGGTCGACCCGGAGCGCGGCGTCGTCACGACCGCCGGCGGACATTTTTCCGGCGATACCGTGGTGGTCGCGGCCGGTGCCTGGATCGGCCGCCTGGTTCCCCAATTCGCAGGAAGCGTGACGCCGTCACGTCAGGCTGTCCTCTATCTCGCCCCTCCCCCCGACATGGCCAGGGCCTGGCGCACCGCGCCCGTCATCGTCGTGCGCGAGAAGGATGCAGGCCTCTACGCGCTGCCGCCGCGCCGGGGAACGCGTCTCAAAATCGGCGATCATCGTTTCTCGCTGACCGGCGACCCGGACGAGGATCGCGCCGCGACGGCGGACGACATCGCACCGGTCTGGGATGCACTTGTGCGCGCCTATCGCGACATGGACGCCTACACGATCATCGACCCGAAGGCCTGCTTCTACACCGTGACGCCGGACGAGGCGTTCAAGGTCGCGGCCCTGGGGGCACGCGGATGGGCTGTCAGCGCCTGTTCCGGGCACGGCTTCAAACTCGCCCCGCTGATCGCGTCCGGCATCGCCGCCGGCGTGCGCGGGGTCGTGACGAGTGACGACGTTTCGGAATGGGCCGCCGCGCGCGCACCCGATCGCCTCAAGCTGTTCGATTGACGCGGCGAACATCGACGGCCGAGCGCAGGTTGCGCGGAGACCGGGTCATCGTCGATCCCTAGTGGGTCGGTGCCTCGGGCGACGAGCGCTACCCCGAACAAGCGGCTGGCCGGAGCCCCACTTGCGAGCAGCCGCTCAGAAGCCGGCGACGACGCCGTCCCGGCGCGGGTCGCTGGCTCCGACGAGCACGCCCCTTTCGTGGTCGATCTGGATGACGTGGCCGCCCCCCAAAGGGTGTGCCGGCCGCACGATGCGATGTCCGAGCCTTTCGAGTTCGCGAGCGAGCTCAGGCGAATTGGTCGTCTCCAGCTCCAGCGGCCCGGTCTGGCAGAGGCTGCGCGGCCGGTTCAGCGCTTCCTGCGGATCGAGCCCCTCGGTAAGCATTGCGTGCAGCACCATGGCGTGGCCGACAGGCTGATAGTGGCCGCCCACAACGCCGAAGGAGAGGCTCGGCCGGCCATCCTTCATCACCATGCCCGGGATGATGGTGTGGAGCGGCCGCTTGCCTGGCGCGACACAGTTCGGATGGCCGGGCGCGACCTTGAACCCGGCCCCGCGGTTTTGCAGCAGGATGCCGCTGCGCGGTTCCACCAGCGTGCTGCCGAAATCCGAGAAGATCGAGGAGATCAGACTGACGGCGAGCCCGTCGCGATCGACGACGGTGACGTAGCTCGTGTCTTCGTGCGCCGGCATCATCTGAGCGAGGGTCGGTCGCGTGCCGGCATGGGCGCGGTCGATTTTGGTCGCAAGCTCCGCGATTGTCTCCTGGGAAAGCCACCTTTCGACGTCCATCGGCGCGACGTCCGGATCGGCCACCAGTTCGTCACGCACCGCAAAGGCGATCTTGCTCGCCTCCGCCAGCAGATGGATGCCTTGGGCGCTGTCCAGCGTGTCCGAGCCCAGAAGCCGTTCCAAGAGCCCGAGGATGATCAGTGCCGCGACGCCCTGCCCGTTCGGCGGACACTCATAGACCTGGTGGCCGCGAAAGTCCCTTGAGATCGGCTCGACATACTGGCCGCGATGGTCCGCGAAATCGGCCGATTCGTGAAAGCCGCCGAGCGCCCTCAGATAGGTGACGATGTCCTCCGCGACGCGTCCCCGGTAGAAGCCGTCGGCTCCGTTTGCGGCGATGTCGCGAAAGGCGGTCGCGAGGCCCGGCAGATGGTGAAGGCTGCCGGCCACGGGAGACGTTCCGTCGGGCCGCAGATAGAACCGCGCAGCGTTTTCCTGTGTGGCCAGCAGAGACGCGCCCTTGGCCCAGTCTTGGGCCACTCGCCGCTGCACGACGTAGCCGTTTTCGGCATACGCGATCGCAGGCGCGAAAAGCCGTTCGAGATCGACCGCGCCGAAGTCTGCGTGAAGCCGGCACCAGGCTTCAACCGCCCCGGGAACGGTGACGGCATGGGGGCTCGTTCGCGCGATCTCCGCCGTGCCCGCCGCCAGCAACCGCTCCGCCGAAAGCCCCTTCGGCGCGCGCCCGGAGCCGTTGTAGGCGAGCGGCGCCTCACCTGGCCGCGCCACGAACGCGAAACAGTCCCCGCCGAGCCCGCACTGGGAAGCTTCGACCACGCTGGTGACGGCGATCGCCGCAATCGCCGCGTCGACGGCGTTCCCGCCGGCGCGCAGGACGTCATATCCGGCGAACGTCGCCTGGGGCGTCGCTCCGATGACCATCGCTTCGGAGGCGATCACCGACCGCCGGCTGGGAGACTGGAACCACTCGTCACTGAAATCGACCGTCATGGGCGGGTGATAGCAGAAAAGATGTCGGACTCCACCGGGAATTTCCTATGCGAAACATTGCCGATTTATGTGAAATTCAGATTGGCAGCCTAGCCCGCCATTCTGGCCCGCTATCTAGCCGAAACATCACATTTTCTCAGAGATTTTTCCCCATCCGAGCGACCAATCGCAGCCATTCTAGATGCAAGATTAATTTCTAGAATGACATTTGTTTTCGTATGTGACGTCCCGATCGATCCCCCGACCGAAGGGACGAGGAATGGGGCCGCGGCTTTCCATCCCAGCGCATCATCCTGCCCCAGGGGATCCGCATCCTCGCCCCCCGGCAACTTCTTCGCGGAAGCCGGATTTCCCCAAGGCTCTAGAACAGCACGCGCGGTAGCCAGAGCACCAGCTCGGGGAACGCCACCAGGATGGCGCCGGCCAGGCAGGTCAGCAGGAAGAACGGGAAGGCCGCCCTGGCAAGACGCCCGAGGCTCAGCCGGGTCAGCCCCTGGAGCACGAAGAGATTGAAGCCGATCGGCGGCGTGATCAGCCCGAGCTCCGTCACCACGATGAGAAAGACCCCGAACCAGATCGGATCGTAGCCGGCGGCCGTCACGAGCGGCAGAACGATCGGCAGGCTCATCAGCATGATGGAGATGCCGTCCAGGAAGCAGCCGAGCACGATGTAGAAGACCGCCAGCAGCAAGACGAGCTGCAGCGGCGAAATGTCGAGGGAGCCGATGGCCGCGGCGACGTCCTGCGGCACGTGCATGTAGCCCATCGCCGCCGACATGAAGCTCGCAGCGGTCATCAAGGTGAGGATCATCGCCGACGTCCGCACGGTGCTCATCAGCGCCTGGACAAAGACGGCGAAGGTAAGCTGACGACCCACGAGCGCCAGCACGATGGTGGCGGCAAGTCCCATCACCGCCGATTCCGACGGCGTCGCAATCCCGGTGTAGATGGTGCCGAGAACGATGAACACGAGCAGCATTACCGGGGCGAGATCGACGAGGCCCCGCAGCCGGTCTCCCCAGGAGGCCCTTTTTGCGGGTGGCGCCTTCGACGGATCGAACCAGCAGCGCACCACGATGTAGCCGCTGTAGAGCACCGCCAGCAGCAGACCGGGAAAGACGCCGGCCGCGAACATCTTGGCGACCGAGACCTCCGCGATCACGCCGTAGATGATCATGTTGATCGATGGCGGAATCATCAGGCCGAAGGTCCCGGCCCCGGCCAGCGAGCCCAGCGACAGGTCGCGGTCGTAGCCGCGCTCGTCGAGCTCGCCGATGGTGATCTTCCCGATCGTCGCCGCCGTCGCCACGCTCGAACCGCTGATCGCGGCAAAGATGGTGCAGCCGCCCACATTCGCGTGCAGCAGACGCCCGGGCAGACGCTCAACCCAGGGCGACAGCCCGCGAAACAGCCGGCGAGCGATATCGGTGTGGAAGATCAGCTCGCCCATCAGAATGAAGAGCGGAATGGCCGAAAGCTCCCAGGAGGACGCGCTGCGCCACATCACCTGGGACATGATCGCACCGATCCGGGCCGGGTTCATGTCGACCACGAAGAGCAGGCCGAGCGTGCTGACGAGCAGAAAGGCCGAGAACAGCCAGGCTCCGCTGCCGAGCAGCACGAACATCAAGAGGATGATGAAGGCGGAACTATCGAATATTTCCAATACCGGCGCTCCCGCGGCGCTCTGTCGCCGCCGCAGACACTATTGAATGCCACTCTCAGCATGGGGATCGGAGTCGGGCGCAATCTGGCGCAGACCGATGCCCAGTCCGTAAGCGAAAACCTGGAGCCAGAAGACCGCCAGGCCGATCAGCATCACCCCCGTCGGAATCCATTGCGGCATGTTCGACATCGTCCCGCTGGTGTATCCGCGCGTGAACTGTCGTTCGACGTTGACGAAGAAGTAGCGGATCAGAAATGCGGTCACGGCGAGCGTGGCGAGCACGAGCAGAATCTCGAGAAGAATGCGGGCGAGCGGCCAGCGGGCGAGCGGCTGCAGCAACAGGTTCACCCGCAGGACATCCCCTCGCTCGAACGTGTGACCGAGCGCCAGGAAACCGATCGCGGCCACCAGATAGCCCACGACCTCGTTCATCATGAAGGTCGAGGTTGCGAAGAACGTCCGCAGCGTGATCTCGAGGAGAATAAAGCCGGCGATGAGCAACACGCCCATCGCCGCCAGACACGCACTGACCAGGGAAAGAAGGCTGACGCCGCGCCGAAAGAGCAAGACCGCGCGGTTAATCAAAAGACACCCGGTTTCACAGGCCCGATGCCTTCTTCTCGTAGAGGTCGAGGACCATGTCGGCCTGCGGTCCGAAGCGCTCCTTCCAGTCATCGATCGCCGGCTGGGAGGCCTCTTTCAGTGCGGCCTTGAACTCCGGTGAGACCTCCTCCACCACATCAACGCCGAGTTCGCGCATCTTGGCGACGTTGCCGGCCACGGTTTCCTTGGCGTTCGACCAGCCGTAGTCCTGCGCCTCCGCGGCAGCGGTCAGGAGCACGACCTGCAGTTCCTCGGAGAGATCGGAGAAGGCATCCGCGTTCACGTGCACCATGTCCACGCCCACCGTGAAGCCGACGGCGGAAAAGCTGGTCAGACCCGCTTCCGGAAACTTGGCCGAAAGGCCGCCATCGTCGGAGGTCAGCACGCCGTTGATAGAGCCGGTGGAAAGGGCCGGCAGCGTGTCTGCCCAGCTCAGCTGAATGGCATCCGCACCCGCACGCTTCAGCGTCTGGGCGGCGGCGAGATCGACCACGCGAACCCTCAGTTCCTTCAGGTCGTCGACCGATTCGACGTTCTGCTTCGCCCAGAAGCCCTGCGGGGTCCACGGCGCGGTGAAGAGAATGAACTGATCGTTCTGCCGCATCTTGCTGTTGTAGAAGGGCCGCATCACGTCATCGAGCGCCTTGGCCTCGTCCAGCGTGGACTGCAGGAACGGCAGCGATTGCATCTCGAAGATGGGATAGATGCCGTTCATGCGGTTGAACGGCGTGTCGGCGAGCTGCAGCGCGCCGTCTTCGACCGCCGTGTAGTGGTCGTTGGCCTTGAAGCCGAGGGCACCACTATAGTGGACTGTGATCTCCATCTGCCCGTCCGACAGCTCTTTCACGCGATCGGCGAAGTAGGCGTCTGCACGGCCGGGCAGCGACGTCGGTCCGTACTCGGTGGAAAGGTCCCATTTGACCACGTCCGCCGCCAATACAGGCGTCGTGGAAAGCAGTGCGCCGATACAAAGCGCACCTGCCGATGAAACGATCGCGCGCATATTCGATCTCCCGACTGGCTCTTCTCTGCTACGATCCCCAAACGATATCAAATTTTCCGAACAGAGAAAGAGTTTCTCATGCACAAATTTATGACGGATATGCAGAAAATTGAGGCAAGCGCATCTTGGAGCTGGCTGCGCTAAACCGGCACCGCCCGAGCGCGAGCCGACCGGGTCCAGCCATCGCCGAAGCGTCGATCGGGCGCTGCGCAAAGCCATTTCCGATCCAGTGGAATCTCCCGATCGATCAGAAATGGCCCCGAATTCAATACGCTGAGCAATGCCTTCTTCGTTCGGATCGGCTCAATCCGAACGAGATGGTTCTAGTAGCTGTCCGGAACCGGCCCGGATGGTGAGCGCCATCAAAGCTGTAAAGCACCGAATAGGTGCATTTCACGGCCGGGAACGGCATCTTTTGGCGAATTGGACTTTCACTTACGATAACAATATTTCCAATCCGCGCGGCGCCTGTCTTTCCACTCGGAACGAAGCAGCAGCAGAGTTCGCGGACGAGCGTTTGGTGTGGGCCGCGAACGCGATGGTCTTGCAGATCATGGTCCGGCCGGCGCCGGGGGACTCGCTTCGACCGGACCCCTCGCCCGGCGCTCGGCAAACCGCATCACGAGCGCGAAAAAGACCGGCACGAAGAGGACGGCGAGGACGGTGGCCGAGATCATGCCTCCGAAGAGACCGGTGCCGAGGGCGTTCTGCGTCTCCGAGCTTGGTCCCCTGGCGATAACCAGCGGCACGATGCCGAGCGTGAAGGCGAGCGAGGTCATGACGATGGGGCGCAGCCGCAAACGGGCTGCCTCGACGGCCGCCTCGGCAAGCGAGCTTCCCTCCTCGTGCAGCTTGCGGGCGAATTCCACGATCAGCACCGCGTTCTTGGCCGAAAGGCCGATCAGGGTGATCAGGCCGACCTTGAAGAACACGTCGTTCTCAAAGCCACGCAGATGCACCGCGACGACCGCGCCCAGGATCCCGAGCGGCACGACCAGCATGACCGAAAGCGGGATCGCCCAGCTCTCGTAGAGGGCGGCGAGCACAAGAAAGACGACGACGAAGGAGAGCGCCATCAGAAGCGGCGCCTGCGCGCCGGATTGGCGTTCCTGGAGGGACTGGCCCGTCCATTCGACGGCGAAGCCGCCGGCAAGCCCCTTGGCGATCCGCTCGATCTCGTTCATCGCATCGCCGCTCGACACGCCGGGCGCGGCGTCTCCCGAGATGCTGAGCGAGGGGTATCCGTTGTAGCGATTGAGCTGGAGCGGGCTGACGGACCATTCCGGCGTGACCATCTCGTAAAGGGCGACCATGCCACCCTTGTCGTTGCGCACCTGCAGCTTCAGGACATCCTCGACCTGCATGCGGTCTTTCGCCTGCGCCTGCAGGATCACCTGCTGGAGACTACCCGCGCGCGGAAAGTCGTTGACGTAGGTCGAACTCATGGTGGAGGCGAGCAGGTCGCTGACGGCGGTGAAGGAGACCCCCAGGGCGCCGGCCTTCTGCCGGTCGACGCGAAGGTTCACGCTTGGCCCGCTGGGAAGGCCGTCCACGCGCACATTCCGCAGGAGCTTGCTCTGCCCCGCGAGAGCGACGAGCTTTTCCGCCGCATCGCGCAGCGCCGCCGCGTCGCGCCCGGCGCGGTCGACGAGGCGCATGGCGATGCCAGACGTTGTGCCCAATTCCTCGATGGCCGGCGGTTTCATGATGAGGATCTCCCCTTCCGTCGCCTGCCGCATCGCCCGTTCGGCCGCCGCGATTTCGGCGTCGGTGCTGCCGCTCCTTTCATCCCAGTCCCGGAGCGTGGTGAAGGCCATCGCCGCATTCGCGCCCGATCCGGAAAACCCGAAGCCCATGACGGAGAGATTGTTGGCGATGTCGGGGCGTGTCGCGGCGTGCCTGTCGAAGAGCTCGACGAGAGCCTGCGTCCGCTCGGCGGTGGCGTCGGCCGGCAGGGTGAAGGAGGTCATGAACGTTCCCTGGTCCTCGTCCGGCACGAAAGCGGTCGGCAGCGCGCGGTAGCCCAGCACCAGCGCGCCGACGAGGACGCCATAGACCAGCATGACACGGCCGACCCGCTTCACCAGCCAGCCGACCCATGCGGTGTACCGTCCCGTCAGCCTGTCGAAGCCCCGGTTGAACCCGGCGAAGAAACCCTTCCTCTCATGATGGGGGACGACCGGCTTGAGGATCGTGGCGCAGAGCGCGGGCGTCAGGCTGAGTGCCAGGAAAGCCGAGAACAGGATCGAGACCGCCAGCGAAACCGTGAACTGGCGGTAGATCGCGCCGACGGAACCGCCGGCAAGGCCCATCGGCAGGCACACCGCCGTCAGCACCAGGGTGATGCCGATGACCGCGCCCGTGATCTCCCGCATGGCGCGGCGCGTCGCCTCGCGCGGCGACAGGCCCTCGCTCGCCATGAGCCGTTCGACGTTTTCCACGACGACGATCGCATCGTCCACGATGATGCCGATGGCCAGCACCATGCCGAACATCGTCAGCGCATTGATCGAGTAACCGATGGCCCACATCACGGCGAAGGTGCCGAGGAGCGCGATCGGCGCGACGATCGCCGGGATCAGCGTGTAGCGGATGCTCTGGAGGAACAGCAGCATGATCAGGAACACCAGGACCATGGCCTCGGCGAGCGTCTGCACGACCTTGACGATCGAGAGCTTCACGAAGGGCGCGGTGTCGTAGGACACGGCGTAGGTGACGCCCGTGGGCATCGAAGGCTGCAGTTCGGCCAGGCGCGCGCGCACCGCTTCCGACGTGCTGACGGCGTTGGCGCCGGGCGCGAGCTGGATGGCGGCGGCGGTCGCCGGCTTGCCGCCGTCGAAGATGGAAAAGCCCATGGTCTGCGGGCCGACCTCGATGCGGGCGACGTCCCCGAGCGTCAGCGTCGAGCCGTCGGGCTGCGACCGCAGGACGATGGCGGCGAATTCCTCCGGCGTCTCCAGCTGGCCGCTGAGCGTGAGCGGGACGCTGACAGCCTGGCCGGGAACCGCCGGCGCCTCGCCGAGCCGCCCCGGCGCCACCTGGACGTTCTGCGTCTGGATGGCCTGGACGATCTCGGCCGTCGAGATCGAATAGGAGACGAGCCTGGCGGGATCGATCCAGATGCGCATCGCCGCCTCCGAGCCGAAGGACTGGACGCGGCCGACGCCAGGCACCTGCTTGAGCTCCAGCGCCAGGCGGCGCACGAGATAGTCTTCCAGCGCCAGCGGATCGGTCTCGCCCCCATCGGAGCGCAGGGACACGATCATCAGGAAGCCCGACGTGACGCCTTCTACGGACAGGCCCGCGCGGCGGACAGGCTCGGGCAGGCGCGGCTCGATGGATTTCAGGCGGTTTTGCACATCGATCTGGGCGAGCTCCGGGTCGGTGCCGGGCTTGAAGGTGACGGTAATGTTGGCACTGCCGGAGGAGTCGGAGGAGGACTCGAAGTAGAGGACGTTCTTGACCGCCGTCAGTTCGCGCTCGATCGGCGCCGTGACGCTGTCGTTGACCGTCCGCGGGCTGGCGCCGGTGTAGCTGGCGAATATGCTGATGCTCGGCGGCGCGATCACGGGAAACCGCGAGACCGGAAGCTGCGGGATCGCGGCGATGCCGGCCAGCACGATGAAAATCGCGATAACCCAGGCAAAGACCGGGCGCTCGATGAAGAACTGAGGCATGGGCGGTCTCCTCAGGCCTTGGTCTGGGGTGAGGAAGGCCGGTAGGGAACAAGCTCCAGCGGCCCGCCGGCCTCCGTGCGATCCTGACCCCGCACGACCACGGTCTCGCCGGGCTTCAGGCCGGAGAGGATCACATACTGGCGGTCCACCAGCGGCCCGAGTTCGACGTCGCGGCGGCTGGCGGTATTGTCGTTCCCGATCACGGCGAGTTGGGCCCGTCCGGACGGATCGCGGAGCACGGCTTCCTGCGGCACCGTCAACGCATTCGCATAGATGGCGCTCGGCACCCTGGCGCGCAGATACATGCCGGGCAGCAACTGGCGGGAAGGGTTGGGCACCTCGACACGCATGGCAATGCTGCCCGTTCCGGGATCCACCGTGCTCTCGGAGAAGAGGATCCTGCCCTGGAAGTCGTAGGGCCTGCCCGTGATCGTCAGAATGTCGACCGGAAGAGCGCCGGCCTCCTCGCTGCTGCCCCTTTCGAGCATTTCCTCCAGCAGCTCCCGGCGCATTGAGGGCTGGCGGACGTCGAGGTAGACGCGGTCCATCTGCTGGACGACGGCGAGGGCGGTCGATGCGCCGACGGAAGCAAGGCCCCCCTCGGTGACGAGGGCCTGGCCAATGCGTCCCGCGATCGGACTGCGGACGGTCGCGTAACCCAGTTCCAGCTTGCGGCGGGTCAGGTTGGCCCGCGCCTCGGCGACATTTGCGCGTGCCCGCGCCAGCTCGGCCGTCGCATCTCCCAGCGCTGCGGCGCTCGCGGTTCGGGCGTCCGCGAGCGCCTTTATCCGGTTGTGCTTGGCGTCCGCGTTGAGAAGATCCGCCTTCGCCCGGGCCAGCGCCGCGGTCGCCGCCTCAACGTCGGCGGCGAACGGCGCGGGGTCGATCTGGAAGAGCGGCTGGTCGGCCGCCACCTCCGAGCCTTCGGTGAAGAGGACTTTCTGGACGATGCCGCCGACCTGCGGGCGGATCTCGGCCGTGCGCAGGGCCGAGACACGCCCCGGCAGCTCGTCGGTGACGACCACCCGGCGCGGCTGGACCGTGAGCACAGCGACGCGGGCGGCTTCAGCCGGTGGTTCCGGCGATGCCGCCTCGCTCTCGCCCCGCGTGCAGGCACCGAGCAGCAGGGCAGCGGCCAGGAGGGCTGGGATGGAGAAGCGGCGCAGAGGCGGCATTTTTTGGTTTCCATGACAATGGCATCGTCGCCGGGGCGCGACGCGGTCTCTATCGATCCCCACCGTTGGCGCACCGTGGAGCCTGTGTTGCGGTTTCGTGGAGACGTGCGGCGACCGCTCGACGCGCGGCGAGCGAGGTGGCATCCAGTGGACGAGGAGAACGCCGGCCATGACAGCCCTGGTTCTGATCGCCGAGGACGACGACGAGATCGCGGCCATTCTCGACGCCTATCTCGTGCGCGAAGGGTTCCGCACGGTGGGCGCACGCGACGGGCGCACCGCGCTCGACCTCCATCTGGCACTGAAGCCAGATCTCGTGCTTCTTGACGTCACCATGCCGCGTCTCGACGGATGGGAGGTGCTGGCGGAGCTGCGCCGCCGGGGCAACACGCCCGCCATCATGATCACGGCGCTCGACCAGGATATCGACCGCCTTCAGGGGCTGCGCATCGGTGCGGACGACTACGTCGTGAAGCCATTCAACCCGATCGAGGTGGTAGCGCGGGCGAAGGCGGTTCTCCGCCGATCGGGGCTGGCCAGCGCCGCGGGCGTGCTGCGCGTCGGCGAGCTCTCGATCGATCTCGACGCATATCAGGCGAGTTTCGGCACGGCGTCTCTTCCGCTGACGCTGACCGAGTTCCGGATCCTCGCCCACATGGCGCGAAACCCGACCAAGGTTTTTACCCGGAGCGAACTGGTGGATGCCTGCCTGCCGGGCTCGGACGCGCTCGACCGGACGGTGGACAGCCACCTCAGCAAGCTGCGGCGGAAGCTGGAGCAGGCTGGCGCGGTCGGCCTCCTGCCCGGCGTGCGCGGCGTCGGCTATCGCCTGACGACCTGATGCCATGAAGCTGCGCGCCGGCCTGAGCCGCCAGATCCTCATCGCCATGTCCGCCATCACCGTGGTGGCGGGGCTGCTCGTCTTCTTCGGCACCTATCTCGCCTACACGGCGATCATCGCCTTCTATCCACGGCTCGACACGCAGGGCGAGTGGCTCACGGCAACGGATCTCGCGATCCTGGGGGCCGCCATCCTCGTCGCCCTGCCGATTGCGGCCTTCGTCGCCCTGCGCCTCGCGCGCCGCATTCTGGAGCCCCTGGAAACGCTCGCCCAGAGCGCCCGGCGCATCGCGGGCGGCGACCTGTCGGCGCGGGTTCCGCCCGGCGATCGCTCGCTGGGGGAGACCGCCGGATTGATCGACGACTTCAACACCATGGCGCAGCGCCTGGAGGACATGGCCGCCGACATGGCACTCTGGAACGCCACGATCGCGCACGAGCTGCGCACGCCGCTCACCGTCCTGAAGGGTCGCCTGCAGGGCATGATCGACGGCGTGTTCGAACCGGACGAGCGCGCGCTCCGGGGTCTGGTCCTCCAGGTGGACAGCCTGGCAAGGCTGGTGGAGGATCTGCGCACGGTGACGCTCGCCGATAGCGGGCATCTGGACCTGCACATCGAACCGGTCTGTCTGTCGCAGGAGATCGGGCAGATGGCCGAGCTCCTGGCGCCCGACCTGAAGGCCCAGGGTTTTTCCCTCGCACTCGAGCTTTCCGATGTCGTCGTGCTGGCCGATGCGACGCGCATCCGGCAGGCTCTTCTGGCGCTCGTCACCAATGCGCGGCGCTATGCCAACCGGGGTGCGATCACGATCTCTCTTGGGAAAAGCGGCGGCGAGACGGTGCTGGGTGTCGCCGACGAGGGGCCGGGCCTCACGCCCGAGATGGCGAGGCGCGTCTTCGATCCCTTCGTCCGCGGCGATCAGGCTCGATCCGGGGAGCCGGGCGGCAACGGGCTCGGGCTGTCGGTCGTGCGCGCGATCGTGGAAGCGCATGGCGGGCGGCTGCGCTATCGTCCCTCGAGAAGCGGCGGTGCGCTGTTCGAGATGGTGCTCAGGACCGAGACGCGCGCTCCGGACGCGAGGAGGGGATAAACGCCGCCCGCCTGCCATCGATATGGCCGGGGCAGAGCCCGCGAGTTTCAGCCTTTTTTTGGATGTCCGCTGCCTGTTTCTCCGAGAACGGGGCTGAAGGGCCTGGAGGGGTGGATCCAGAACGGCAGCTTTCCGCTCCGTCGATGGCTACAGGTGCCCTCGTCCCCGGCGACCGGACATTTTCGGCCGGAGGATCGATCCTCTCCGGATCCGGCTATCTATTCGGGACTTCCGTAACCGCCACCGCCGGCCGCATGGCAGACGATCCGGTCGCCCGGCCCAAGCTCGGCGCCGCTCTCGCGCGGTCCGAGCGGGATGCGGCTGCCATCCGCCCTTTCGATCCAATAGGCGTGGCCCTGCCCGTCAGCACCGCCAGCCAGACCGTAGGGCGGCACGCGAACGCCGTCACCGCTCGTCGCAATGGTCGCGCCGCCTTCACCCTCGTAACGGATACGAATGACACCGCCCTCCCCACCACGTCGCCGTCCGGCGCCGCCCGAGCCTTCACGCAAGGCATATTCCTCGACCACGAGCGGATAGGAAGCCTCCGTGCGCTCTATGCTCGGTGACGGGGTTCCCCCCGGATTGTGGATGCCGCCGAGATTGGGCCAGCCTTCGTGGCTGGCATTGGCACCGGCCCCGCCGCGGTTGAAGAAGAAGTGCCAGATAAACGGCTCTCCGCCGGCATGCGCGCCGGCGAGGGCGAAGCGAAAGCGCCGGGCGAAGCCGGCGATGGCGGCCTGCGGACAGGCATCGGCCATCGCCTTCAGCACGGCTTCGATGATGGCGCTTGCGGTCAGCGAGGTGCAGGCGGCGACGGGACCGGGCTCACGCGGATCGACGATCGATCCCGGCCGCGTCAGGATTTCCAGCGGCCGTGTCGCCCCGTCGTTCAGCATGCCCTCATCGTCGCTGAGATACAGCAGCGCCACGATGACGGCGGCGCGGGTGTTGGCGATGGGGCTGTTGAGGAAGCTCGCCATCTGGTCCGGACAATCGCGCAGGTCGACGATTATTCTCTCTGGCGACAGATCGATGCTCGCCGAGATCGGGATCAGCGGCTCGTCCCCCTCCCCCTCCAGATGGCTGATTCCCGCATAGTGCCCCGGCCGGCAAGCGCGCAGGAACCGCAGCATATGCGCTTCGCCCGAATCGAGCACCGCCGCCGCGCAGCGCGCCGACGCCTCCGCGCCATAGCGTGCGATCAGGCCCGCCACGCGCTCCGCCCCGCTGCGAACCGCGGCGATCTGGGCCTGGATATCGCCCTTCAGGTCGTCGCCCTTGCGCGAGTTGAGCGCGAGGAGCTGGAGGAGATCGGCGCGCAACGCGCCCTCCTCGATCAGCTTCATCGGAGGTATGCGCAGCCCTTCGTGCCAGATCTCGGTGGCGGCCGGGCTGTAGCTGCCGGGCGAGATCCCGCCGATGTCGCCCTGGTGGGCTCTGAGCCCCACCCAGAACCGGACCGCGCCGCCGTCAAAGACCGGCATGGCCATGGTGACATCGGGAAGATGGCTGCCGCCGGCATAGGGGTCGTTGGCAATGAGCATGTCGCCGGGCCGCAGGCTGCCCTCGAATGCCGCCGCCATCTTTTCGATCGCGAAGGGCATCGCGCCCATGTGGATCGGCACCCGCTCCGCCTGGGCCAGGGTTCTCGCCTGCCCGTCCATCACAACGCTAGAGAAATCCCGGCTCTGGTTGAGGATCGGCGAAAAACAGGTACGCGCCATGGTCTCGACCATCTCCTCGGCGATGGCGCGGAGCTTGTGCTGGACGACGGCGAGGGTCAGCGGATCGACGTCGTCCGCCGGGCTCGGGATGGCCATGGCTCAAACACCTCCACGGGTTATGACGAGGCTGCCGTTCGGCTCGACGGTGGCGCGGCTGCCCGGCAGGACGAGGACGGTCGTGGAGTCGGAATCGACCAGGCCCGGCCCCTCGAAGACGGCGCCCGAGCCGAGGTCGTCGAACCAGTAGGCGGGGCAGTCGATCCATTCATCGAGATAGAGCCGTCGCGATCCGTAGGGCACGGCGGAAGAGGTTTCGACCACCGGCAGCGTGAGCGCCGGAATCCGGCCGAGAGCGGCGAGCCGGCAGCTGTCGATGAAGCCGGGCTCATCATGGGAGTGGTGAAAGAGCCCGCGGTAAAGGTCGGTGAACCGCTCCTGCAGCAGTGCCGGCCCGTCCCCCTCCAGCTCCTCCTGCGTGAGCGGAACGTCGATGCTGTCCACCTGGCGACGATAGCGACATTCGACGGTCAGCCGCATCACCTGCCGCTCGCCCGAAAAACCGTCCCGGAGCAGCGCTTCGCGGCCCTCGTTGACGAGCTCGCCGAAAATCTCACGGAGGCCCCCGGGCGAGATCCTGTCCAGGGGCCTGCCGAGGCTGCGGCTGAAGTCGTGCCGAACCTCCGTGGCGAGAAAGCCGAGCGCCGAGAGGACGGATGCCTGACGCGGCACGATCGCCTTGGGAATTTCCAGCTCGCGCGCGACGGCGTCGGCGTGGAGGCCGCCGGCACCGCCGAAACACATGAGAGCGAAATCGCGCGGATCGGCCCCGCGCCGGACGGTGGCGAGCCGGATACCCTCGGAGATTTTCGAGACGGCGAGTTGCTGGATGGCAAAGGCCGCCTCCTCCACGCCGATCTGCAAAGGGGCGGCAATCTCGCGCTCGATCGCGGCGTGGGCGAGCGCCGGCGCGATCTTCAGCCGGCCGCCGAGAAAGGAACCCGGAGCAATGCAGCCGAGCACGACGTTCGCATCGGTCAGCGTCGCCCGGTTGCCGCCGCGCCCGAAGGCGGCGGGCCCGGGGGTGGCGCCGGCGCTTTGCGGTCCGATGGTCAGAATGCCGGCGGGATCGAGGCAGGCGATGCTGCCTCCGCCAAGGCCGACCGGATTGATCTCGATGGCACTCACCGCGATCTTCAGGTCGGACATCGTCTTCGACGGGCTCTCGATCGGCACATGGCCTTCGACCACGCAGACATCGCTGCTGGTGCCCCCGGTGTCGTAGCTGACCACGTTTTCCAGGTTCATCGAGCGCGCGAACAGAGCCGCCGCACGAGCGCCGCCGGCCGGCCCGCTCGTCACGGCGCCCACGGCGCGCCTTCCAGCCTCCGCGATCGGCAAGACACCGCCATTCGACTGCATGACGAGGATCGGCGCCGTGGCCCCGTCCGCGGCGAGCCGATCCGACAGGCGGCGGAGATATCGGCTAAAACCCGGCCCGACATAGGCGTTGACCACGGCCGTCGACAGCCGGTCATACTCGCCTTCCTTGGCCAGAAGCTCGCTTGCCATGGAGACGTAGACGGGCCATCCGGACTGTTCGATCCGCTCCAGGGCGAGCCGCTCGTGCCCGGAATTGCGGTGCGCGTGCAGGAAGCAGATGGCGACGGCATCGACGCCGGCGTCTTTCAGCTCGGCGATTGCGCGATCCAGATCCTCCAGGTCGAGGGCGGTCTCCACGCTGCCGTCCGCCCGCAGCCGCTCCCTCACCTCCTTGCGCAGTTCCTTCGCAACGAGCGGTTCCGGGAACGGATCGCGCAGGGAGTAGCGCCGCGCCTTCGTGCCCTCACGCATGACGAGCAGGTCGCCAAACCCCGCGGTCGTCAGGAGCCCTACCCTGGCGCCGTTGCGCTCGACGAGGATGTTCGTCGCCACCGTCGTTCCGTGTACGAGCATCTCAAGGTCTTGCAGTAGCGCCTCGAAGGAGAGGCCAAGCTCGGCGGCGAGCAGGTGCAGCCCCTCGATCACCCCCCTGGAGGGATCATCGGGCGTCGAGCTCGTTTTGACGAAGACGAGCCCTCGCTCGGAAGTCGTCGCCACGACGTCCGTGAACGTGCCGCCGACATCGATGCCGATGCGCATGGGTGATGGTTCCTTGCTTCGCACGCGATCGCGCCAGCCACAGGCGGGCGGCCGCTCCAATCCCGCCCTTCCGGCGCTACGAGGGCGCCCCTTCCGCCTCGCTCGCCCGGCGTCGCCGGTTTCCGTAGGCCGCCCGGAGGAGGCTGCCGACCAGGATGACGATGATTGCGAGCGAGACTGGGCGCTGGAAGAACGCAAGATACCAGTCGTGCCCAAAGATCTGCATGGTGCGGATCAGCTCGGCGTCGGTGATGGAAGCGAGCATCACCCCCATGACGAGAGCGGCGGGCGAATAATCGTAGCGCTTCATGAAATAGCCGAGCACGCCGAAGCCCAGCATCATCCAGACGTCGAACATGGCGTTGCGCAACGCAAAGGTGCCGTAGATCGACAGGATCAGGAGGACCGGCACGAGAACGCGCGTCGAGACAGTGAGCGCGCGCGACATTGCGTGGCCGGCCAGGGCGGCGAACAGCACCATGGCCGGCTGCGAAAGGATCGCGGCGATGATCAGCCCGTACACCAGGGTCGGCTGCTGAACGACCATCATCGGACCGGGCTGCAGCCCCTGCATGGTCAGGGCGCCAAGAATGACGGCGGTGGTCACGCTGCCCGGCACGCCGAGCACGAGAGAGACCGTCAGCGCGCCGCCCGAGCAGGCGTTGTTGGCCGATTCCGCAGCGACGATCGCCTCCGTGGAGCCCTTGCCGTAGGTCTCGGGCTGGCGCGACATGCGGCGCGCGACCGAATAGGAGGAAAAGGCCGCCAGGGTCGCGCCGGCGGCGGGAATCAACCCGACACCCATGCCGATCATGGAGGAGCGCAGGAGCGTCCACGGCATGCGCAGGGCTTCGCCGAAGCCTGCGAAGATGGCGCCCATGCTGCGATTGACGTCGATGTCGGAGTCCACGACCGTGCTGCGCCCGGCGAGCATGAGCAGCTCCGCAACGACGAACATGCCGATCAGAACCGGCACGATCTGGACGCCGTCGGCCAGAAAGGGCTCGCTGAAGGTGGCACGCCATTCCCCGGTCGGCACGATGCCGATGGTGCCGATCAGAAGGCCGAACATGCCGGAAGCGAGGATCTTTGCCGGCGAGCCCGTCCCGACCGCCCCCAGCACCATGACCCCGCTGAGTGCGATCAGGAATATCTCGGTCGGACCGAAGGTCAGCGCCACCTGGGCGATCGAGGCGATGCCGAACAGCATCAGGAAATAGGAGAGCAGGCCGCCCAGGGCCGAGGCGGCGATGGCAACGCCAAGCGCACGACCCGACTGGCCGAGCCGCGTCAGCGCATGGCCGTCGAGTGCCGTTGCGGCATTCTCCGGCGCGCCCGGGGTGTTGAGCATGATCGCGGTGATCGCGCCTCCGTAGGTCACCGCGACGTAGACGGAGGTCAGGAAGATGAGCCCCGTCAGCGAATCCATCGTGAAGGTGAGCGGAAGCAGGACCGCCACGGCCATGCCGGAGGAGAGGCCCGGGGTCGCCCCCACGATGATGCCGAGCAGCGTGCCGAGGAGCACGAAGGCGGCCGCGTGCAGGGTGAAGGCAGCCTCGAAGCCGTCGGAAAGGTGGGTGAGGAATTCCATGTCGCGCTCAGCCGAAAAGGCCGGCCGCGAGGCCGTGAGGGATGCGGGCGTGGAGAACGACCCAGAAGATCAGATGCAGGCCGAGCGCCGTGCCGACCGGCAGGAGGATCAAGAGCGACAGGCGCCGCTCGCCGAGGGCGAAGGCGACCGCAAGGGTCGTTAGGGCGGTGAAGACAATACCGCCGAGGAAGTTCCAGGCGCAGAGGAGGATCGCCGGCACGAGAACCACCGCAATGCGTGCGAGCGTGAAGACCGGCTGCGGTGCCGTGTCGGCCTCGCCTTCAACCGCCGCGGCCTCATCCGTCGGCTCCTCCGCAAGCCGTTGCCGGAAGAGCTTGAGGAAGATCGCGGCGATCAGGGCGAGTAAGGCGAGGGTCAGCGCCGTGGGAAAAAGCCTGGCCTCGAAGCTGAGCCCGTAGGCCTGTCGCCAATAGGCGACGACGAAGATCAGCATCGCCGTCGGCACGACCAGTTCGCCGAGGGGGAATCTCTTGGTCATGTCCTCAATCCCGATTGCGGCGGGCGGATGCGCCGATGCGCCTCCGCCCCTTCGCTTCCTTTGCCGAGAGCTTTCAGGCTGCAGGACTTCCGATGGCATCGAGCGGCGCCGCCGTGAAGCCCTGCAGGCATGGGCCTACTCCGCGATGCTTTTGACCGTCCTGGCGGTGGCGTCGAACGAGGACTGGAATTTCTCTCCGGCTGCGCGCTTGGACAGATCGTCGAGTCCCGCCTTCTCCACGGCCGCAAGGTAGCTGTCGGAATTCATCGCCTTCAGAATGGCGTCCTGCAGCGTCTTGTAGTGGTCCGGATGCTCGTTCTTCATGGCCGTCTGGACAGCGTAGATGCCGAAGCGGGCGAGGAAGTCCGGCGTCGGGACATCGGCGCCATATTTCGGCAGGACGTCCTTCATGACCTCGGCCTCGGGCCAGCGGGGGCTCGGCCCATCAGATGCGATCAGCAGAGCGCGGGATTCGCTGCGGATGTTCATGCGGGAGAAATCGTCGCCGAGCGCGGCGGTGACGTGCCCGCCGAGCATGGCATTCGCCGCATCGCTGCCGCCGCCATAGCCGACGATGCGGACATCGAGATCCAGCGACTTGACCAGCCATTGCGCGAACATTTCCTGGGCGCCGCCCTGGGCGGCGGAGATCGTCAGATCGCCGGGATGCTCCTTCGCCGCCTTCACGAAATCCTCGAAGGTCTTGTACGGGCTGTCCTTGGTGACCAGAAGAATGCGCGGATCGGTGACGTCGACCACGATCACCTTGAGGTCGTCGCGCGAAAAGGGTGCCTTGTTGAGAAGCGGGCCCATGGTGAGGTCGGGCTCATTGGTCGCCAGCAGAACCGGCGCGTCAGCAGGCTCGCGCAGAACGGCCATCGCGGCCACCTGACCGCCACCGCCGGGAAGGTTCTGGACCGTGACCGGCACGCCGAGAATCTCCTGCAAAGGCTCGGCGAGAAGCCGGGCCTGGCGATCGGTTCCGCCGCCGGCGGAATAGGAGACGATGATCTGAACCGGGTCGGTCGGCCAGTCCTGCGCGCTCGCATGGGATGAGGCGGCGAAGGCCAAGCCAGCGACCAGGGTCGCACCGAGGCAGCTCCTGACGAAAGATGCACCAAACATGTAACAGGTTCCCCTTTTTTTGGCGGCCACCCGCGCCGAGCCCGGGTGATCGGTGTCGCCGCGCGCATTCGCACCGCGGCTCTTCTCCACGTCGTGCACCAAGTGCGGCACGCGACCACCGGGGAGAATAAAGAGACTAGTCAACTAGTCAAGTTGACTCCATCGCGACCAAATCAATCGTCCTGGCGCACCTGGTAGGGGATGCGGAACTGCTCCCTGTAGAAGGACTCGCCGAAGACAAGCGCCCTCCCCTCCGCATTCCGCAGCGTGTAGTCGCGAATGAGCAGGGGCGCTCCCTGCTGGACTTTCAGCAGCTCGCTCAGCGTCGCCCCGGCGGAGCCGACCCGGATGACGCCCTCGATCGCGGCGACGGGCTGTTGCACCAGCTCTTCCAGGATGCGGTGGATCGAGAGGGTATTCAAAGCGCTGACGGTCAGCTGGTCGCCGATGTCGGCGGGAATGAAGCGGCGCTCAAGGCTCAGCGGAACGGCATTGGCGAGACGCAGGCGCTCGAGAAGGTAGATCGAACCCGCGGGCTCGGAAAGCGCAGCTATCGCCTTGGAATCATTCGCCTCGCCGAAACTGAGGAGGCGGTAGGAGATCCGTTCTCCGCTCGCCGCGACCTGCTCGTCGAAGGAGCGGATGCGCGTCGTCTCGAACGGGATGGTGAGATCGGGCTGAAGAACGAAGGTGCCGCTTCCGGCCCGCCGCTGCACCAATCCCTCGAAGACCAGTTCCTGGAGGGCGCGCGCCACCGTCGCCCGCGTGGTCTTGAAGCGCCCGGACAGCTCCTTCTCCGAGGGAAGGCGCTCACCCGAACCGAACTCGCCCGATTCGATGCCATTGCGGATGTAGTCGCGGATCTGGACGTAGAGCGGGGGAAAAGCGCTGGCGGACGGCACGGGGTTTCTCCTCCACTTGAAATGACTATACAACTAGGCATTATAGCCACCCGAAGCGGAGGCTGGGCATCGCCGCCGCCAGTTGACGGAGAAGCATAGTCAGCTGGACGCGCACCTGTCCACGCATATGCCGCCACAAAACACGGCCGGAACGGCGAGACGAGACTTCATGAACCGACAGAAAGTGGCCATGCCCGACGAAGCGCCCGGCGATGAATGGATGAACATCGGCGCGGAAGTCGCCCGACGATTCGCGGACCTCGGCGCCGACGATTTCCCCGCCCCGGTGCGCGACACCGTCGGCCGGTTCCTGCTGGACACGTTCGGCGTGATCGCCGGGGCGGCGCGGGCGCCCGGGATCGCCGAAATGAACCGCGCGACCGCGGGCTTCGAACCGGAGGGGCGCACGACGGTCCTGCTGGACGAGGCCGGCCGCGGCCCGTCGATCGCTGCCATGCTCAATGGCGCTGCCGCGCACGCGCTGGACTTCGACGACCAGCACGATCCCGCCCGCATCCACGCTTTCTGCGTGGTCCTGCCGGCCGCCCTCGCCGCCAGCGAGGCAAAGGGGGGCGTCGATGGCCGCAGCTTCGTGACCGCGGTTGCCTGCGGCGTTGAACTATTCTGCCGCCTCGGCCTTGCCTGCTACAATAGCCTCGGCAAGGGCTGGCATCCGACGACGGCGCTCGGATCGATCGCCGCCGCCCTGACCGCCGGGCGCATCTTCGGCCTCGACGGGGAGCGAATGGCGCATGCCATGGGCCTCGCCTTCACCCAGATGAGCGGCACCACCCAGTTCATTGCCGACGGCGCGCTCGCCAAGCGCATGGGGCCCGGTTTTGCCGCCCGCAACGGCGTCCTCGCCGCCCGCCTAGCCGAAACCGGCGTGACCGGTCCTACCCGCTTCCTGGAAGGCAAGGCCGGCCTGTTCGCCCTCTACGAGCGCGGCGAGGTGACGCCCGATATCCTGCGCGAGAGGATCGGCAGCCGCTGGCACCTGCTCGACGTCTCCATGAAGCCCTATCCCTGCTGCCGCTGCGTGCATTCCACGATCCAGCTCGGCCTGGAGCTTTACGAAGAGGGCATCCGCCCGGACGACATCGCCTCCGCCACCATCACGCTGGGCGCGGTCAATGCCGATATCGTCGGTGCGCCGTTCGTTCCCGATCACGCCAACCCGGTGGTGCATGCCCAGTTCAACGCCTGCTACGGCCTCGCCGCGGCACTGACCGACGGGCGCGTCGGGCTTGCCACCTACACGGCCGAGCGGGTGCGGGCGCCGGAGAGCGCGCTCGCAAGCCGTTTCGAGGTGGTGGTGCCCGGCACCATCGAGGCCACGGCGATAGCGCCGGCCGCCATCGAGATCGTGCTGAAGGACGGCCGCACCGTCTCCAAGAGCACCCAGACCATGAAGGGCGCGCCCGACCAGCCCATGTCACCGGAGGAAATCTCCGACAAGTTCGCCGACTGCCTGGCCTGGGGCTTCGGGGCCGACCGGGCGACGAGCGACCGGCTCGCCGAGACCATCCTGGCCATCGAAGGCGCCGACGACATCCGCGACGTCGTCGCCGCGTTTCGCGCGGCGCGCGCGGATGGCTGAAAACCCTTCTCGCTCCAACAGGGATGACACGCAAAGCATCATGACCAAGCAGCGTTTTCGCCTCGGCGTCGACATCGGGGGCACCTTTACCGACATCGTCATGATCGGCGACGACGGGCAGATCTTCTCCAAGAAGATCCTCTCCACGCCGAAGGACTATTCCGAAGCGATCGAGGTCGGAACGCGGGCGCTCTTCCAGGAGCTCGACGTCGCGCCCGAGCAGGTCCGCGAGTTCGTCCACGCCACCACGGTCGCCACCAACACGATCATCGAGCGCAAGGGCGCCAAGGTCGGGCTCGTCACCACGCGCGGCTTCCGCGACGTGCTGGAGATCGCCCGTTTTCGCACCCCCCGCCTCTACGACATCACCTACCGCAAGCCGGATCCCCTGGTGCCGCGCGATCTGCGCTTCGAGGTGAGCGAGCGCATCGGCGCCGACGGCGCGATCGTCGCCCCGCTCGATGAGAGCGAGCTTGAGGCGATTGCCGCCGCCTTCGAGGCGGCCGGCGTCGAAGCCGTCGCCATCACCCTCATCAACTCCCACGTCAACGCCGCCCACGAGCAGCGCCTGGCAGCGTTCTTCCGCGAGCGGATGCCGGACATCATGGTCACGGCGTCGTCGGACCTCGTCCCGCAGATCGGCGAATACGAACGCACGTCGACCGCCGTGGTGAACGCCTACCTCCGGCCGATCGTCACGCGCTATATCGAGGCGTTGAAGGGGCGCCTGGATGCGATCGGGATCACCGCGCCGCTGATGATCATGCAGTCCTCGGGCGGCATCGCGCCGGGCAGGCTCGTCAAGGACCAGCCGATCACCATCATCGAGAGCGGCCCGGCCGCCGGCGTGCTTGGCGGAGCCAGGCTCGCGCAATATCTCGGCCTTGGCGACATGCTGGTCTTCGACATGGGCGGGACGACCGCCAAGGCGACGCTGACGGAAAACGGCGTCTACACCGTTTCGCCGGAGACAGAGGTCGGCGGCGAGCCCGTGCTCGGAGCGCGCATGGTGCGCGGCGCCGGCTATCCGGTGCAGGTGCCGACCATCGACATCGCCGAAGTGGGCGCCGGCGGCGGCAGCCTCGCCGCCGTCGACAGTGCCGGCGGCATCACCGTCGGCCCGCGCAGCGCCGGTTCGGAACCCGGCCCGATCGCCTATGGTCGCGGCGGCACGCAGCCGACGGTCACCGACGCCAATCTGATGCTGGGCTATCTCAATCCGGAAGCGCTCGTCTCCGGCGAGCTCTCGCTCGACAGCGCCGCCGTGAAGGCGGCCTTCGCGAAGCTTTCCGGCGAACTCTCAGTCGAGGAGACCGAGGCAGCCTACGGGGTCCATCTGATCGCCAACGCCACCATGCTGCGCGCCCTGCGCGGCGTGACTTCGGAGAAAGGCCGCGACCCCTCCCAGTTCGCCATGATGGCGATCGGCGGCAACGGGCCCGTGCACGCCTGTTCGCTTGCCGAGGAAGCAGGGGTGGGCCGGGTGGTGATGCCGCCCGTCGCCGGGCTTTATTCGGCGCTCGGCATGCTTTTCGCCGATGTCGAGCACCAGCTGGTCACGGCCTTCTACCACCGGTTCGACGAGACCGACCGGCACGCCCTGCAGCAGGCGATCGACGGCCTGGTCGCGCAGGGCCGCAAGCTTCTCGACGGCCAGGGCTTCGCCCCCGACCGGCAGGACATGCGCATCGACATTGACATGAAATATGTCGGCCAGACCGCGCCGCTCACGGTGACGCTCGCCGGCCTTGCGGCAGACGAAGCGGCAATGGGCGAACTCATCACCTCCTTCCACGACCAGCATCACCGCACCTTCGGCTACGCATCGAAGGGCGAACCCCTGCAGTTCGTGGCGGTGAAGGCCGTCTGCCGCGGCATTCCGGACGCCCCGCGGATGCCCGAGCAGTGCCGCCGCGGCAACGAGCGCAGCCTCGGCGCGAGCGGCCGCAAGGCCTATTTCGGCCTCGAGCACGGCTGGTGCGACACGCCGGTCATCACCCGCGCGGAGATGAAAGACGCGCCGCGCGCCGGACCGCTGATCGTCGAGGAATACGACACCACCTGCGTCATCCGGCCGGGCTGGGAGGCGAAACTGGACCACTGGAACAACATCCACCTCACGCGTACCGGGGAGGCCGCACAATGAGCCAGATCAGCCCGATCCGGCGCGAGCTGTTGAAGAACGCTCTCGTCACCATCGCCGACAATGCGCTCGTCATGGTGACGCGCACCGCGCGCACGGCGAACGTGAAGAACTCCATGGATTTCTCCGCAGCCATATGCGACGGCGACGGCAACCTCGCCGCCCAGGGGCTCGCCGTTCCGGTCCATCTCGGCGTCGTCATGCCGGCGCTGAAAGGCTGCCTGGACTATTTCGGGGACGACATCCGCGAAGGCGACGTGCTCGCCTCCAACGACCCCTATTCCGGCTGCTCGCACCTCAACGACATCTTCACCTTCAAGCCCGTTTTCGTGGACGGAAAGCGGGTGGCCTTCGTCGTGCTGGTCCTGCACCACACCGATCTGGGCGGCCGTGTGCCGGGCGGAAACGCCGCCGACAGCCAGGAAATCTTCGAGGAGGGGCTGCGGCTGCCGCCGGTGAAGATGCGCGAAAGCGGCCAGGCCAGCGATGCCGTCTTTCGCATCATCGAGGCGAATACCCGCATCCCGGAGCGGGTCATGGGCGACCTTCATGCCCAGCTCGCCGCCCTCGACGAGGCCGCGCGCGAGGTGGAGAAAATCGCCCGCCAGATGACCTCGGCGACGTTTGGCGCCTATCTTGTGGATCTCGTCGACTATGCCGAAGAGCTGACGCGCAACTCGATCTCCGAGCTTCCCGACGGCGAGGTGGAGTTCGACGAATGGAACGACGACGACGGCGCCGGCCACGGCCCGATCCACCTGCATCTGAAGCTGACCAAGAAGGGCGACGAGATCGTCTGCGATTTCACCGGCACCCAGGACGACACCGGCGGCGCGGTCCACTGCAACTGGGAGTTCGCAGTCTCCTGCACCTATGCGGCGCTGCGCACGGTTCTCGCCGCGGAGATTCCCAACAATGCCGGGCTGTATCGGCCGATCACCGTGACGGCGCCGAAGGGGACGTTCATCTCCGTCGAATTCCCCGCCGCCGTCGGCTCGCGCGGGCAGATCGGCTTTCGCCTGCGCTCCATCGTCCTCGGTGCTCTCGCCAAGCTCCTGCCCGGCCGGATGCCGGCCTGCGCCGGCGGCTCGGAGTTCGCTCTTGCCGCCTCCGGCCGCACGGAGACAGGCCGCTCGTTCCTGCACCTGGAGTTCCACAACAACACCGGTCTCGGCGGCGGCCCCGACCAGGACGGCCAGGACGCCGGCCCCTATTGCATCGGGAACCTCGCCAATGTGCCGATCGAGCTCATCGAGAGCGAGAATCCTATCCGGGTGGAGCGCTATGGGTTCCTGCCGGACACCGGCGGTTCCGGAGAGTTTCGCGGCGCGCTCGGCATCGTGCGCGACTATCGCTTCCTGACCGACGGCGTCAGGGTGCAGGTCCGCTCCGACCGATATACCTCCCAGCCCTGGGGCCTCTATGGCGGCGGGCCGGGCAAAGGCGGCAAACTCACCCTCAATCCCGGTTCCGACCGGGAAGAGGCGCTGCCGTCCAAGTTCATCCGCACGCTCGGCAGGGATGACGTGCTCAGCGCCGAGATGGCGGCAGCCGGCGGCTACGGCTCGCCGGAACGGCGCGAGCGGGCCGTCATCGCGCGCGATCTCGCCGAAGGCAAGATGAGCCTCGACCACGCCAAGACGGTCTACGGCTATCGCGGCGAGGAGGTCGGCGAGAGGTGAAGCCAAGCGCGAACGCCCATCTGATCGGCAGGAGCGACGCGCGGCAACGGCTGCTGACGCCGTCGCTCATCGTCGACCTTGCCGCGCTCGACCGGAACATCGCCGGGATGCAACGCCTCTGCGACCAGCATGGGGTGGCGCTCAGGCCTCACGCCAAGGCGCACAAATGCTCGTCCCTCGCTGCCCGGCAGATCGCCGCGGGCGCGGCAGGGATCTGTGCGGCGACGCCGGGCGAAGCGGAGGTCTTTGCCAACGCCGGCATCAACGACATTCTGCTGACATCCACCTTCGCCAGCGAGCAGGCCATCGCCCGGGTGGTTCGGGTTCGTGCGGGCGGCGCACGCCTCGCCTGCGTGGTCGACCATCCCGATGTCGCGGAGAGAATCGCCTTCGAGGCCCGGCGGCTCGGCGTTGTCGTGCCACTTCTCGTCGATCTCGACATGGGCCGCAAGCGCGCCGGCGTTGCCGGACCGGCGGAGGCCGTTCTTCTCGCCCGCCGTCTCCAGGAATGCGAGGGCGTGGAGCCGGCCGGGCTGCAGGCTTATGCGGGTCATCTCTCCCACACATGGGCATTCGAAGAGCGTAAGGCCGGGGCGGCCGAGGCGGCCTCGCGCATTTCGGCTGTGCTGGCGGCACTCGAGAGCGAGGCTCGATATACCCCCGCCCGGATAACGGGCGGCAGCACGGGCGCCGTCCTGCCGGAACTCGCCGGCGGCCTCTACACCGAGATGCAGTGCGGCAGCTACGCGGTCATGGATACCGAATACGCCGCCGTCGATCCCGACGGCAGCGGCGCGCCGATGTTCGCGCCGAGCGTTTTCGTCGCTACGTCGGTGACGAGCGCAAACCATCCGGGCCTCGCCACAGCGGATGCCGGCGAGAAGCGCCTGGTATCAAAATACGGGATTCCGCCGCTCATCGCGCGCGGGGCGCCCGAGGGCTCGGCCTATGCGGCCACCAGCGACGAGCATGGCCGCATCACCCTTCCCGAAGGCGCCTCGCTCGCGCCCGGAAGCCTCGTCGAACTCGTCGTTCCCCATTGCGACCCGACGATCAACCTCTACGACCATCTGTACGTGTTCGAGGGCGAACGGCTCTCGGAGGTCTGGCCGATCGACGCCCGGGGCGCGTGACGGCGCGCATCCTCGCTTAAGCCGCAGGAAGCCTCACGGCTTTGAGACGAGCCTTTCCACGAGCGGCTCGATACGGGCGGCGAGCGAACGGTCGTGGAGAAGAGTGGCGACCGTGCGCTTCACCCCTTCGACCGTGCCAATCTTGGCGTGACGCAGGCGCGCGACCAGCGGCAGGACCGTAGCGCCGTCGCAGGCGCTCGGCTGGTAATCCCAGACCCGCACCTTCTGCTCGCTGCTTTCGCGCAGCTCCAGCCCGCAACGCTGCGCCGGGTCCGGATTCTGCCAGAACAGGGAGACGAGATCGACGAGCGCGGAGGAATCGTCGGCGAAATAGCCGTGCTTCAGCATGTCCTCGCCCAGAAGCGACATGTCCACGCTGTCGACCACCGGCGTGGCGAGGATGTTCTCGCCGCCCTGCCCCGCGCGCGGGGCGTCGCCGTGCAGCTTGCGCGAGACGGCGAGCGCCCAGTCCTCGTTGGACGCGTAGAGCGTCAGGCGCCTGCCGAGCGGACGGATCGTCGTCGCCATTTCGGCAAAGAGCCCGGCATCGACATCGGGCGCGGCGAAGATGATCTGGTCGAAGACGGGCATATCCCCGCCTCCCCTTTTCAGGGCCATGAGTTCCAGCGCGTCGGTCATGGCGCGGTTGCCCATCGAATGGGCGATCAGATGGATCCGCTTGGCGCCGGAGCGCGCCACCACATCCTCCAGAAAATGCCACAACCGGCGCCCGCTGAACCGCACCACGGCCGCGTCGGCCATATAGGCGATGGTCGAGGCGCGCGAAGGCCAGGAATAAAGGATCGGAAGGCCGTTGAAGCCCATGTCGTAGGCGAGCTGCGCGGTGCGCTTGGCCGCGTCCTCGAAGCTGACATTGTAGCCATGGACGAAGACGAAGGCGTCGTCCGTATCGCTTTTCTCAAGGTGGGCGCGCATGCGGGCGAAGACGTCGTCGCCGGCCATCGGCTTGACGGAGACAAGGATGATGTGGCGCGCCGGCGACGGCGTCACCTCGAAGCTGAGGATCGACGGCGCCTCGATGCGGCCTGGAACATGGTTCCTGGGAATGGTGACCGTCGCGACGCCATATTCGAGCTTGCCCCGGTCATGGCCGTAAAAGCGCCCCGGATAGGGATCGTGCGTCGGCGCGCGGTCGGTCGCGTAATAGATATCGACGCTCTCGGCTTCCGCCTCCTCGCCCGCCCCGCGCGTCGGCACGGGCTGACGTTCGGCGAGTTCGGCCGCGTTCTGGCGGTAGGCCGATGCGGCCTCGCTGTCGCCGCGCTCCTCGGCGATCTCCGCCAGCCGGGCGAGCGTGCGCCGGCGCACTTCGACGGGCATGCCGGCCTCCGCCTCCTCTTCCAGCGCCGCGCGGTAGACCCGCTCCGCGGCCCGCTGATCCCCTGCCCTTGCGAGAAGCTCGCCGGCCTCGTGGAGAATGGCAATCGGATCGCCGCCTGACGACTCCTGGCCCGCCTGGGCACTGCCCGCAAGCTCCAGGAGCACGCGCGCGGCCTCCGCCAGGCGGCCCTGCGCATGGAGGAGATCCGCCTTCAGCCGGTAAAGGTCGCGCAGCCTCACAATATCCGGCGGCGTCTCGGCCGCGGCCTCGGCGATCTCCGCATCAACCCGGGCGAGCGCGGCTGCCGGATCGGTGGTGGCCAGCGCCAGTATTTCGCTTGCCAGCAAGGGGCTGGTTTCCGCGCGCGCCATCTGTCCGCAGGCGAGCACGGAGAGCAGGGCAACGAGTGCGACGAAGCCGCGTGAAGCGGTCAAGACGGAGAGCATCGTGCGATCAACCATGAAGCCATCCCCGCGGGCCGACACGGCCCGACGTTCCTTCCTCCACCCCGGCGCAGCCTCAAGCAACGGCCGCTGAAGGGGCCGACAGATTGCTGCACAAGGAGAGCTGTGCCAACCTGACGCAGGGATATTTTGAGTCAAAGTCCACGACGATGCGTCTTGCCGCCGTTCTTTTTGCCGCGATTTCACTGGCCTTTGCGGCGGGTGGCCAAGCCCGGGCCTCGACGATGGCGCTCCTCGTCGGCGTCTCTAATTACGACGATGCCATAGGCCTTGCCGATCTCGAAGGCCCGCCGAACGACGTGCGCCTGCTGCGCGACGCGCTCGGCGCACACGACATCCGCGATGTCACCATCCTGGCGGACAAGGTGGAGGGCGGAACGCGCCCGACGCGCGAAGCCATCCTCGGCGCCTTCGCAGACCTTCAGAGCCGCGCGACGTCCGGCGACCTCGTCATCATCCATATGAGCGGTCACGGCACCCGCCAGCCCGACCAGAACGGCGACGAGGCGGATGGCTATGACGAGCTCTTCCTGCCGGCCGATGTGAAACGGGCCGAGCCGGGCTCGGGCGTCATCCCCAACGCCCTCGTCGACGACGAGATCGGCGAAGCGGTCGACGACATTCGCCGCAAAGGCGCCGACGTCTGGTTCGTGATGGATTCCTGCCATTCCGGCACGGGCCTGCGCGCCGCATCCACGGCGACCCGCGATCGCTATGTCGATCCCGCCCTCCTCGGCATCGAGGCACGGCCGGCACGCCCCGCATCGGCCGAAGGCGACCTCGCCGCGGAGGTGACGGGCGAGGACGAGCCGGAAGGCGGCCTCGTCGCGTTCTATGCCGCGCAATCGTCGGAAGTGGCGCGTGAGGTCGATTTCGCGCCGGAAGGATCGAGCGGCGCGCCGAGCTGGTTCGGCCTGTTCACGGCCAAACTCGCCTCCCGCCTGCGCGAGGCCGGCGCCATCAGCTATCGCCAGCTCTTCCAGGCGGTGATGGCGGACATGAACGACGAGAGCGTGCCGGGCGCCGCCCGGCTGCAGACGCCGTTCTGGGAAGGAACGCTGATCGATGCGACGGTGCTTGGGGGCAGCGCCAGCGTCGGGATTCGGCAGTTCGAGATCGATCGCGACCTCCTTTCGGCCGGCAGTGTCCATGGCCTCAGCGAAGGCACGGTGCTCGAGCTCGTCCCCGACGCGACGACGGTGCCCGGCGAGGGGATCGGCTACGCCCAGATCGACGGGATCGAGCCGCTCTCCTCCTATGTCCGCCCGGTCGCCGAGGATTGCGAGGCCGAGCCCGGATCGCTCTGCCCACGCGCCGGCGAACTCCCCTCCGATGCCCGCTATGCGCGGGTCGTCGCCGTGCCGATCGACAGCGTCCTGCGCCTGTCGCCGATCACCGACCTCGGATCGGCTCCCGGCGCGGCGGACGAAAAGCTGGAGGCCGCCCTGAAAGACGCGGTCGAACGCTTCAACGCCCGCGGCACCGGCCGCATCGAGATCGGCTCGGCGGATTACGACGTGGCGGTCGGCCGGGACACGGGGCAGCTCTGGTTCGGCCGGGCGATCAGCGTCGGCGAAGAGCCGATCGGCCTTGCATGGAAGCCGGAGGACGGCGATCTCCTGCCCATTCTCACCCGCATCGCGCTGGCCGAGCGTCTGGCCGCCACGATGGCGGCGATCGCGGAAACGGGCTCGCCGCTCAACCAGAATCCGGTCGAGATTTCGGTCAATGTCGAAGAGAGCGACCGGGACGCCCTGTCGCCGGAAGGCCCGCCCCGAAACCTCGCTTCGGAGTGCCGCAATTACGCCGAGCCGCGACCGCTCGCGGGCGGCGCGCCCCTCAAGCAGTGCGACCGGCTCGACATCGCCGTCAAGGGCGCCGTCTCCGGCTCGCGCGACGTCAATCGGATCTACATCGATTCCCATTTCTGCGTCTGGGCCCATCACGAGCGGGTCGAGGGCACGGCCCGCCCGACACGGCTCGGCGAGCCACTCACGCTCTGCTCGGACTGTCCGGACTATTCCGCAGGCGACGAGCGCCTCTTCGTGCTCGTTTCGGAGGCGAAGCAGAACGCCGATCAGATCAACCTCGAAGGCCTGGTCGAGACCTGCACGCGCGGCGCGACGCGGAGCGCCGGCAACCGCGCCTTCTCCGACCTGATCGAGTCCGTCAGCAAGGCCGGCCGGACCCGCGGCGCCTTCGGCGGGCTCACGCCGGAAAGCGTCTGGGTCGAGGAGATGTCCTGGAAAGTCCTGCCGCGTCGCGTCGCCCTCGGGCAGGACGCACCGGCTCCCAATGTGGGATCGGCCCGCCCTTGATCGATCTCTCGCTCCCGGCGACACCATGGGGCCACCTGAGATGAGGCCTCCCCGGCACCGGCACGCCCAAGCCTGGAGGCGAGCCTCGTTCGCCCTCCTCCTCGCCGTGGCGATTTTCGGGCCCGCTCCGGATGATTTCGCAAGAGCGCAGGACGCCCCGCCGGATCTGGCAACGGCCGAGCGCGCCGTCGCGGGCGCTGCCGACGACGAAAGCCTCGCCGAGGCACTCGACGATCTGATCGGCGCGCTCGCGGTGGCTCAGGATTTTCCGCGCGCGACGGAGGTCGCCGAGCGCGCCCTTCTTCTGCGCCGACAACTCCACGGGCCGGACGATCCGCGCACGATCCAGGCCTTCGTCAACGTGACGACGCTCCTGCGCGTCCTCGGCCAGGAGGGGCTGGCGAGGCTCGGAACGCGCATCGACCGGCTGGCGGAGATCGACGCCAATGCGCTCGGCACGCGCGCGCCCGAGGTCGCCTACACGCTCTTTCACTACGCCGTCCTCGCTCAGCCGGAGAACGCCGTGGCCCTCACCCGCCGCGCCATCGCGCTCTGGGAGGCGGCCGGTACCACCGGCGAACCGTTCGAGACGGCGCGCGCGCATCTCGTCCTCCTCCTCACCAACCAGGGCCGCGTCGAGGAGGCGGATGCCGCGCTGCGGAACGTCTCGCCCGAGCAGCCGGCCTATGTCGGCCAGGCGCTCGCCGTCGCCAATCTCCACTTCAACGCAGGCGAACTGGACAAGGCGCAGGAATGGTCGCTTCGGCTCTTCGAACGGCCGGTGGAGCAATTGCGCGCGCTCGGACCGACGGTCGCGCTGCAGGCGCGGCAGATCGCGACCGATCTCGGCGAGGCGGAGCGCTGGGCGGAGGCCGGCGCGCTCCTTGCCCATGCGCTTCGATTGCAGCAGGCGCTGTTGCCGGCCGACGATCCCGAAATCGCCGAGACCATGACCCGCGCCGGCATGGCCGCTTTCCGAGACGGCCGCCCGGACGACGCGATCGCCCATTTCCGCGCGGCCGTCGAGATTTTCGACCGCGGCTCCGAAAGCGGCGGTTCAGCCGATTTTGCCCGGACCATGGCGGGCGAACTCCTCTTCGCCCAGGGCCGCTACAGGGAGGCCGAGCCCTATCTCCGCGACGCGCTCGCCAAGGCGGAGGCAGAGGGCCATCCCGATCCCCTGCTGCGGGCGCGGCTCGGCCGTCTGAAGATCGAGACGAACGACCTTGCCGCCGCCGAGAGGCTGCTCCGCGGCGCGCTGCAGGCGCATGCGGACAGCGCGCCGTCGGCGCCGCGCCAGCACGCCGAGATCCTGAACGATCTCGGCCGTGTCTACGACCGCATGGGCCGCTACGGCGACGCCGAGGAGCGCTATCGGCAGGCCCTCGCCGCGCTTCAAGAGGCGACCGTCCCGGACCAGACCAACCCCGAGCAATCCATCCGCGACCGCGCCAAGACCCTCGGCAATCTCGCCAAGGTGCTGTGGACAACCGGGCGCACCGAGGAGGCGCGCACCACCACGCTCGACGCCCTGTCGGCCGGTCTCGGCCGCAAGGTCGACGAGGCGGAGCTCGAACCTCTCCTCGACAGCATCATCGCGGATCGCGCCGACCTGCCGCCGGAGGCCGCGCTCGCCACGCTCGCCGACATCGAGCGGCTCCTCCTCATCCGCCAGTCCCGTCCCCAATCCCCGGGCGAGGTCGAAGCGGTGCTGCCCCTCCTGCGGAAAGTCGCCGAGGCCAAGCAGGAAATTCTGCCGCCCGGCGACCGTGAAGTCGCGGCCTCGCGCAACAACGTCGCCGTCGCGCTCACCGAGCTCGGTCGCCCCGAGGAGGCGGCCGAAATCCTCAAAACCGCGCTCGCCGCCTATGACGGCGGGGACGCGCTGCAGATCGCGACCTTGCGCATCAATCGCGCCAGCGCTCTGCGCAAGCTCGGCTCGACGGCCGCCACGGAGGAAGCCCTGCGGCTCGTGGAGAGCGCGCAGGCGAACCTCGAAGAGGCGATGGGCGTCGGCGAGCCCGCCGCGATCGACGCGCTCGGCGATCTCGCCTCGCTCTCCCGGGAACTCGGCCGGCTCGAGGAGGCCGACGCGCTCTTCGCACGCGTCCTGCAAGCGGAAGAAGCGCGCGGCGTCGCCGACCTCGAATTTTCCCGCATCCTCGGCAACGTCGCCTCTCTGCGCGTCGAGCAGAAGCGCTACGCCGAGGCCGAAGGCCTGCTGCGGCGCGCCCTCGCCATCTCCACCGCGCAGGCGCCGGAAAACGATCCCCGCCGCATGGCGCAGATGAGCAATCTCGCGACGACGCTCGGCTTCCTCAACCGGCGCGAGGAAGCGCTTGAGCTGCAGCGCCGCGTGGTGGCGCTCGACCGCGCAACGCTGCCGGCCGAGCATCCGGAGCTCGCGCAGGATCTCGCTTCCATGGCCGCGCTTCTCATCCGGCTCGACCGCCTCGACGAAGCGGATCAGGCGATCCAGGAGGCGCTGCAGGCCTTCGGCGACGAAGCGAAGGATGGTGGTGAGGACGGCTTCACCTATGGCTCGCTTCTCGCGCTCAACGGGGTCCTGGAACTGGTGCGCGACGAAGGCGCGCGCGAGACGGCAGAGAAGCCGTCCTATGCCGAGGCGCTGGCGGATCTCCGCCAGGCCACCGCGCTTCTCTCGGCACCGGACCGGCGCGACCTGCCGGGCAGCACCTCGCATCTGCCGTTCCATGTCTATGCCGCCATGCGCGCCGCCGAGAATGCCAGTGAGGGCAACGACGATGCCGAACGAACCGCGCTCCTCGCCGAAGCCTTCGCGGCGGCGCAGGGCATCAAGCAGCTCTCCGCCTCCCGCGCCGTCGTGGCGGCCGGCGCACGCTGGGCCGCGCGGGAGACGACCGGCGACGACGCCCTCGCCGACGCCGTCCGCCGCTACCAGGATGCGCTCGCCGCGCTCGGCGCCGCGCGCGGAGAGCTCGCCGCGAGCTTCGCCGCAACGGGCCCCGCCGCCGAGGAAGCCGCCGCCGAGGAAGGAGCAAACCGGCGCGCCCGCCTGCGCCAGGAAATCGCCGATCTCGAAGCGGAGAGCGCCGACCTCAGGCGCGCGATCGCCGAGCGCTTCCCCCGCTATGCCGCCCTTTCGGAGCCCGCGCCGCTTTCGCTCGGCGAGGCGCAGGCGCTTCTCGGCCCCGACGAGGCGCTCATCCTCTTCGCCACCTCCGATCTGAGCCGCGCCCTTCCCGGCACCACCGGCAGCGTCGTCGTCGCCGTCACCAGCGAGAGCGTCGTGGCGAAGCCCATCGCCGTCGATGCGGAGCTCGGCGAAGCCGTCCATGCGCTCCGCTGCGCGGCGGCGCTGACCGACAGAGGCTGCGGCCGGGAGCCGATCGCCGTCGCCTCGCGCGGCAGCATGAACGTCGCCGCCGAGGCCGATGCCGCCCCTTCCGGCGTGCCCGCCTTCGACACCGCACTCGCGGAGCGCGTCTATCAGGCGACCTTCGCGCCGGTCGAGGCCGAGATCGCCAGCAAGCGGCACTGGCTCGTCGTGCCGGACCAGACGCTCGTCGGCCTGCCCCTCAACCTTCTCGTCCGCCCCGGCGCCGGCAAAAGCGACGCGGTCGACTGGATCATCCGCGAACATGCCGTGAGCGTGCTGCCGGCCGCCTCCACCCTGCGCACGCTGCGGGGCTCCGATGCGCGGCCTGATCCCGGCGGCCTCGCGTTTCTCGGGGTGGGCGATCCGGCCATCGGCGACAGGGCGCGGCGGCAGGGGCCGGTCGCCTGCGCCACGACCGATCTCGCGCAGCGCCGCTCGGCCGCCCCGCCCGACGAAAGGTCGCTCGGCTCGTCTGGCCCGAGCGGCCTCGCCGATCCCGACCGGCTGCGCCGTCTCGCCGCCCTTCCCGACACGCGCTGCGAGCTTCAGACGATCGCCGACCGCCTCGGCCAGAACCGCCAGGCCGAGCTGCTGCTTGGACGCGAGGCGACCGAGACGCGCCTCAAGACAATGAGCGAGGCGGGCGCGCTCGCCCGCTTCCGCACCGTCTCCTTCGCCACGCACGGGCTTCTCGGCGACGAGGTCGGCCAGCACGAGGCCGCCCTCGTCCTGACGCCGCCCGAGCACGCGAGCCTCACCGATGACGGGCTCCTCACGGCGAGCGAGATCGCCGGTCTGAAGCTCGGCGCCGACTGGGTGATCCTTTCGGCCTGCAACACGGCGGCCGGGCGCGACGAAGGCGACGAAGAAGGCCTCTCCGGCCTTGCCAGCGCCTTCTTCTATGCCGGCGCCCGCAGCCTTCTCGTCTCCTCCTGGCCGGTCTATTCCGACGCCGCCGCGAGGCTCACCACGACCGCCCTCGCCGCTCAGGGCGACGACCCAGCGATCGGCCGCGCCGAGGCCCTCCGGCGCGCGATGCTCTCCGTTCTCGACGATCCCGCCGCCTCACCGCGCGAGCGCCACCCGGCCTATTGGGCCCCCTTCACCATCGTCGGCGAAGGCGGCAGTACGTTCTGAGACCGGCCCGCTTTTGCCGGCTCGATCCTCAAGGGTAGCGGCGGGTGATCCACTCGACGACGCAGGCCGGGCGCTCGCCGCCCTCCACCTCGACCGTCACGTCCCAGGCGAGCTGAACGCCGGGCGCGAGGTCACGCGCCTCCGTCAGCTTGAAGCGGCCGCGCACGCGCGCGCCGGAGGGAACGGGCGCGGTGAAGCGCACCCGGTTCAGGCCGTAATTGATGCCCATGCCTTCCTCCTCGATCTTCACCGCATCCTCGAAGAGCGGTGCGAGCAGGGAAAGCGTCATGAAGCCGTGCGCGATGGTGCCGCCATAGGGCGAGTCCGCCGCTGCGCGCTTCGGATCGACATGGATCCACTGAAAATCCTCGGTAGCGCGGGCGAACAGGTCGATGCGCTCCTGGCTCACCTCGAACCAGTCGCTCACAGCGACCTCCTCGCCGACGAGCGCGGCGAAATCGGCGAGGCTTTCAATCGTCCGGGCGGGCATGACTCATCCTTGTCTGGGTCTGGGTCTGGGTCTGGGTCTGGGGTCTGGGTCTTGGGGCCGGGTTGCGGCGCGAGGCGGGCGGGAGCGGTCTGCGGCCGTCCTCCGGCCTACATCCCGATCAGTTCGGCCTTGTCGAGCGTGTTCTGCAGCATGCGAACCGTGGCGACGTCCACCATGACGCCGTCGACGCTGACGGCGCCGAGACCCTCCGCTTCGGCCCTGGCGTATTCGCGCGCCATCTTGCGGGCGAAATCGACATCCTCCTGCGCCGGCGTGAAGACGTCGAGCGCGGGCTGGATCTGCGAGGGATGGATCGCCCATTTGCCGACGCAACCGATGATGGCCGCCCGCCGCGCTTCCTCGCGGTAGACCGCCTCGTTGCCATAATTGCCGTAGGGCCCATCGACCGGATCGATGCCCGCGGCACGCGCAGCCATGGCGAGCTTGAAACGCGGATAGTGCCAGAGGTCACCCGGGTAATCGTGGTCGCCCCCGGAGCGGATGCCGACGCCCTGGCTCGCCGAATAGTCGCCGAGCCCGAAGATCACGCATTCCAGCCGCGGATCGGACTGGCAGATCTCCACGACGTTCTGCAGCCCCGCCGCTTCCTCGATCAGGAGCTCGATGCCGATCTTCTTCTCCAGGCCGATATTCATCTCGATCTGGTTGAGGAGCGTCGCCACGAAGCGCACGTCGCAGGCGGTGATGACCTTCGGGATCATGATCGTGTCGAGATGCTCGCGCGCCCCCGTCACCACCTCGATGATGTCCTCATAGGCGTATCTGGTCGTCAGGTCGTTGATGCGCACGCATCGCGTCTTCGTGCCCCAGTCGAGGTTGCGCAGGGCCTCGACGGCCATTCCGCGCGCCTTCGCCTTGGCGCTCGGCGCCACGGCATCCTCAAGGTCCAGGAAGACATGGTCGGCGGCGCTGGTGGCGGCCTTGGCCATCATCTTCTCGCTGCTGGCCGGGGTGGCCAGCTGCACGCGGCGCAACCGGCGCGGACGCTGATAGGTCATCTCATCTCCCGTTCATCTATTCGACGGTCTGGCCCTGGCGCAGCGCCGCGATCTCTTCCGGCGAGCAGCCGATGCCGGCCAGGATGTCGTCGGTGTGCTCGCCGAGCATGGGCGCGCGGCTTCGCACGCCACCCGGCGTCTCCGTCATGCGGATGGCATTGCCGGCGATCTGCAGCGGCGCGGCGCAGCCCGGATGCTCGACATCGACGATCATCTCGCGCGTGCGGAAATGATCGTCGTCCAGGATGTCTTCGACGTCGTTGACCGTGCCGAAGGGCAGCCTGCCGCCGAGGCGCGCGGCAAGCTCGTGCTTGGTCATGGCGCCTGTCGTGCGGCCGATCTCGTCGTAGACGAAGGCCTGGTTCTCCACCCTCGCCTCGCGCGTGGCGCTGCGCGGATCGGTGATGAGCTCGGGCCGGTCCAGCTGCGTGCACAGGATGCCCCAGAGCCGGTCGGTGTGGCCGGCGACGGTGATCCAGCCATCCTTCGCCGGCAGCATGCCGAAGGGGGCGAACATCGGATGGCGGTTGCCTTCCGGCCGCGGCACCACGCCGGTGACGGAGTATTGCGCGACAATGCGCTCGCAGACCGACAGGATGGCATCGACCATGGCGACGTCGACATACTGGCCCTTGCCGCTCTGGCGCGCCTGCAGGATGGCGCAGACGACGCCGAAGGCCGCCATCGTGCCGGGAACCGTATCGCCGATGCCGGGCCCGACCTTCAGGGGGCGGCCGGCCTCGGCGCCGTTGATGCCCATGACTCCGCCCATGGCCTGCGCCACGACGTCGTAGGCCGTCCATTCGACATGCGGGCTGCGGCCCGTTCTCGGATCGCCGAAGCCGCGTATGGAGGCGTAGACGAGGCGCGGATTGACCTCACGCAGCGTCTCGTAGGAAAGCCCAAGCCGGTCCATGACGCCGACGCGGTAATTCTCCACCAGGGCATCGGCCTCGCGGCAAAGCCGCAGCACCAGCTCGCGGCCCTCCGGCTTCTTCAGGTCGATGGCGATGCTCTTCTTGTTGCGGTTGATGCTGGCGAAATAGCCGGTGAAGACGCGCATCGTGTCGTCGGGGCGGAACGGCGCGCCGAAACGGATGTATTCGCCGCCGATCGGCTCGATCTTGATGATCTCCGCCCCCTGATCTGCGAGGAGCATGGTGCAAAACGGGCCCGCGAGCATCTGCGTCAGGTCGACGATGCGCACGCCGGCAAGAGGTCCCGTGGGGGTCGTCATGGCCGGCTCTGCGGACGCCTCTTGATGAGGGCGCGGCGCCTGCCCTCAAAGACGATCTTATCGTCCTGGTTCACGCCCCAGTGCCGGAAGGTGACGACGCCCGCATCCTCGCGCCCGGCGGCGCCCGTCTCCAGCACCTCGGTATAGGCATAGAGCGTATCGCCGGCGAAAACGGGCGTCGGGAAACGGATGCCGTCGAGGCCGAGCTCCTCGACGGCATTTTCCGCCGTGTCCTGCGAAGCGAGGCCGATGACGAGCGAGGCGGTGTAGCCGCCGAACGCCATGCGCTGGCCGAAGAGCCCGCCCTGCATGGCGTGTTCGTTGAAATGGCCGTGCGCGGTGTTCATGACGAGGTTGGTCAAGAGCACGTGCTCGGCCGCTTCCACGGTCTTGCCGCGGGCGTGGCGGACAACCATTCCGGGTGTGAAATCCTCGAAATAGTTGTCGCTGCCCGTGAGCGCGCGGTGGTTCACGACGCCGACTTTCCGAGGAGATGATCGGAGATGACGCGCAGCTGGATCTCCGAGGTGCCCTCGAAGATCTTGGTGAGGCGCGCGTCGCGCCAATATCGCTCGACGGAGTGCAGCTTGGTGTAGCCGGCACCGCCGTGGATCTGGAGGGCCTCGCTGGTGACGCGCTCGGCCATCTCGGAAGCGAAATACTTCGCCATCGAGGATTCCAGATCGGCACGCACATTGGCGTCGATCTTCTCGCATACCGAATAGACGAGCTGGCGGGCGGCCTCCAGATTGACCGCCATCTCGGCGAGCTTGAAGCGCAGGGCCTGGAAATCGGCCAGAGGATGGCCGAACTGCTTGCGCTCGTGCATGTATTCGGTGGCGTCCTCGAGCGCGCCGCGGGCGACGCCGATGGCGCGGGCGGCCGTCTGGGCACGCAGGCGCTCCATGCCGTGCAGGATGCGGTAGAAGCCCTCCCCCGGCTCGCCGATCATCTTGTGGGCCGGCACACGCGTGCCGTCGAAGGACAGCTCCCAGGTCTTCCAGCCGAAATAACCGATCTTCGGGATCGGGTTGCCGCTGCAGCCTTCCGGCAGCTTGCCGCGCTCCTTGTCGATGAGGAAGGCCGAGATGCCGCGATGCTTCTTCGTCGGGTCGGGATCCTTGGAGGTGCGGGCAAGGAGGATGATGAAATCGGCTCCATCGGCGAAGGTGCACCAGTATTTGTTGCCGGTGATGACCCAGCTGTCGCCGTCCTTCTCGGCGCGGCACTGGAGGCTGGCGAGGTCGGAGCCGACGCCGGGCTCGGAGAAGGAGCCGGCCCCGATCAGCTCTCCGCGGGCAATGCGCGGCAGGTAGTATTGCTTCTGCTCGTCGTTGAGCCCGACCGAGCAGGCCATGGCGCTGCCATGGGCGATGATGGAACCCACCGACATCCAGGCGCGGGCGAATTCTTCCGTCACCATGCAATGCTCGTAGGAGCCAAGGCCCATGCCGCCGTATTCCTCCGGCACGATGATCCCGAAGAAGCCGAGTTCGGCGATCTTCTCGCGCAGCTCCATCGGAATGTCGCCTTCGATGGGATCGAGCTTCTTGGCGACCGGCAGGATCTCCCGCCGGGCAAAATCGCGCGCCGTTTCGCGGATCATCCGGCGCTGGTCTGTCATCATGTCCATGCTTATTTCTCCTCCCCCGCCGCGCGACGACCCACCAGGTTCGTTCGGGTGAATTCGATCACGCGCTCGGCATTCTGATTGAAGCCCTCGGTGCGCCAGCTGACGATGCCGAGCTCCGGCCGCGAGGACGAGGGACGCCGCTCCAGCACGACCGAGCGGGCAGTGAGCGTTTCGCCCGGATAGACCGGCCGCTGGAAAGTCAGGTCCTCGACGCCGAGGAAGGCGCCGCCGCTCTCGGACAGGTCCTCCACCGAAAGCCCGAAGACGATGGCGAAGACGAGCATCGGACATGCGACGACGCCCGGATGGCCTTCGGCACGGGCGTATTCGGCGTTGAAGTAGCGCGGGTTGAAATGCAGCGTCGTCGCGGTGAAGAGCGCGTTGTCGCCCTCGTTGATGGTGCGGCCCCAATGGTGCTCAAAGCGGTCGCCCGGCTCGAAATCCTCGAAGAAGCGCCCCTTCGGCCAGAGCACGGCGCGCTCGCGGAAATCAGACATGCGCGGCGGCCTTCGCCGCGGCGTGCCCGGGGGCACCCTTCTGGGGGCGGAAATATCCTGCCACCGGCCTCACTCACTCGTTCGTTTCCTCGCTGCAAAACCTAAAAGTCGGCCTCGAACCGGTCAAGATATTTGTCGAATATTTTTCGGTTTTCGATTGAACGCACATCTACACCGCCGGCGATCGGAGCTCCGTGCGCACCCATGCCACCTCTGGCGAAACAGCTACTTTTCCTTGCAAGTCGTGCCGCCAAGGGTCACTGTCATTTCGCCTGCGAGACTCGCATGGATGAACCATTCCGCTCTTTTTCTCGCTTATTTATCGAGTTTCACGACAATGACCCCAGCTCCCCTGAACCTGACCAGAGCTATCGGCCGACTGGCGGCGCACGGCTTCGACGAGCCGATCCCCGATGCCGCCTCGAAAACCGTTTCCGCCGGCTTCACCGATCTCGTCGCCTGCATCCTGGCGGGCCGCAACGAGCCGCTGGTCGACATCGTCAAGGCGCTGGAACTGGAGCGCGAGGGGGACAACGGCACAGCGAGCGTGCTCTTCACCGGCGCGCGCGCCTCCTCCCAGGCCGCCGCCCTGATCAACGGGGCGGCCGCCCATGCGCTCGACTATGACGATGTCGGTCTGATCGCCCATCCAAGCACCGTCCTCGTCCCTCCCCTTCTGGCCGAGGGCGAGCGTCTCGGCTGTTCGGGAGCAGCGCTCATCCGCGCCTATCTGGTCGGCTACGAGGCCTGGGCCGAGCTGTCGCGGCGCGATCCCGCGCCCTATCACCAGAAAGGCTGGCACCCGACCTCGACGCTCGGGATGATCGGTGCGACGGCGGCGGTCGCGGCACTGAACGGCTGCGACGAGAAGGTCGCGGCGAATGCGGTTGCGATCGCGGCAAGCCTTGCAAGCGGCATCGCGGCCAATTTCGGCACCATGACGAAGCCGGTCCACGCCGGCCACGCCGCCTCCTCGGCCGTCACCGCCACGCGGCTGGCGATCGGCGGCCTGACGGCGGCAGAGGATGCGCTGGAGCACCCGGCGGGCCTTCTGGCCGCGCTTTCGCCGAAAGGAGAGGTCGATCTCGGCCCGGTGCCGGCAAGCTTCGGCAAGGAGCTCGCCATCCTGGAGGGAGGGCTCTCCTTCAAGAAATATCCGATCTGCTACGCCACCCATCGCGTCATCGACGTCATGCTGGAGATGATCCGCGACAACGACCTCGACGCCTCGGCGGTGGAGCGGGTCACCGCCGAAATCGGCCCGACGCAGGCGGCGATCCTGCGCAACGGCCAGCCGCAAACCGCGCTTGAAGCAAAATTCAGCTTACAATTTGCCGTTGCCTCCTGTCTGATCGCACGGAATGTTTCACTGCGCGAGCTGACCGACAGCTTCGTCGCCAGAGCGGAGGTGCAGGATGTCATGCGGCGGGTCGAGGTCCGAATCGCCAACACCCAGTGCCCGGTCGAACCGGCCTTCTCCTACGCCGACCGCGCCTGGATCCGGTTGCGCGACGGGCGCACCCTCGACAGCGGGGAGATCCGCTTCGCGAGCGGGCATGCGCAGCGGCCTCTCGAGCCGAAGGCAGCCCGAGAAAAATTCGATGACTGCTGCGACGCAACAGACTTTGCGTTCGCTGGCGAGCTATGGAAAAAGCTCTCCTCACTGGCGGATCTGGAGAATGCGCGCGACCTCGCATGTTCCCCAAATCCATGAGTTCGGTGGGATTGACCGGGCGTTTCCGGCGGCCTGGCATATGCCGTCAGCGCTCGCCTTTCGCAGGGGTGGCCATCCTCCCCCGGATCGCCTCACATGCCGTGATGCGATGTCAGAGCCGAGAGATCTTCGAGGATTATCATGAGTGAGATGCAGCCCTGGGAGCACCTGATCGAGGAGGCTGCCACACGTCAGCACGACGAAGAGCGGGTTCTGAAACAGGATCGCAGCCGCCAGCGCAGCGCCGAGATCCTCGATGCCGCGGTGCGCGTCTTCGCGCGCGACGGCCTGGTGAAGGCGCGCGTCGCCGACATCGCCGCCGAGGCCGGCGTCCCCCTGCCCTCGCTCTACGACTACTTCAAAGGCAAGGCCGAGCTCGCCTATGCCGTGCCGATCGCCCGGCAGAGCGAGTTTTTCCAGGAATTCTCCCGTCAGGCACGGGAAATGGAAACCTCGCGCGAAAGGCTCGCCCATTTTCTCTGGCTCACCACCGACTTCGCGCGCCGCAACCCGGACTGGGCGCAGGTGCTCTATCTGGAGATATGGCCGAGCGTGCTCGTGCGGGAATCGCGCGTGCGCGCCATCCTCGACGATTACGGCCGTATCGTCGTGGCGTTGATCCGCGAAGGCGCAGAACGCGGGGAATGGCCGGAGGATCCGAGCCCATACCAGACGGCGACGATCCTGATCGGCGCCATCTCGCAGCTCATCATCACGTGGCTGCTCTATCGCCGCCCGCGCGATCTCGTCGCTGCCGCCCATCCCATGGTCGAGCGGATGATGACGCTGCTGGACAATCCGCCCGAACCGCCCGTCGCCCGCCGGCCACGACGCACCGCACGCAAGAAGGCGAGCGCCGCGTCCTGAGGGCTTCTCAGACGGCGGCCTTCAGGCTCTCGGCGCGCAGATCCTCCACGAAACGGGTGGAGAAGCGTCCGGCGCGGAAGTTCGCGTTCCGGCAGATGCCGGCGAGAAACTCGCGATTGGAATGGATGCCCTCCACCACCGTCTGGCGGAGCACGCCGTTCAGGCGCTCGAGCGCGCTGGAGCGGTCCTCCCCCCACACCGCGATCTTGGCCACCATCGGATCGTAATAGGGAGTCATGGTATCGCCGCTCCGCATGCCGCAATCGACGCGCAGATGCTCGGCTTCGGGAATCTCCAGGCGCTCGATCCTTCCCGGTGAGGGCATGAAGTTCTTTTCCGGCCGCTCCGCGTAGAGCCTCGCCTCGATGGCGACGCCGTTGCGTTGGATTTCCGCCTGTGCCGGGCGCGGCCCCTCGCCCCGCGCCTCCTCGATCTGCCAGGCGACGAGATCCTTGCCGGTGATCATTTCCGTCACCGGATGCTCCACCTGGATGCGCGTATTCATCTCCAGGAAATACGGCGCCTGGTTTTCCTGGTCGTAGAGAAATTCCACCGTTCCGAGACTGCGGTAGCGAACCTGGCGTACCAGGGCGAGCGCAGCCTCGTACATGCGCTGCCGCACCGCCTCGGGGACATTAGGGGCCGGCGCCTCCTCTATGATCTTCTGGTAGCGCCGCTGCACCGAGCAGTCCCGGTCGAAAAGATGCACGCCGCCGCCATCGCCGAAGCCGAACACCTGAACCTCGACATGGCGCGGGCTTTCCACCAGACGCTCCAGGTAGATGGCATCGTCGCCGAAGACCTTCTCCGCCATGGTCTGGGTGGAGGCGGCCTTGCGCACCAGCTCGTCAGGACTATCGACGCGCTGCATGCCGATGCCGCCGCCGCCGCCCGCCGCCTTGATGAGGAGCGGGTAGCCGATCTCCTCGGCGGCTTCTTTCAGCCCCTCGGGGGCGGCACGGGTGAAGCGCCGGCTGCCGGGCAGAACCGGGACACCAGCCTCAACGGCGATGCTGCGGGCACGCTGCTTGTCGCCCATGGCGCGGATGCATGCCGCGTCCGGACCGATCCATATAAGCCCAGCCTCGGCCACCGCCTCGGCGAAATCCGCGCTCTCGGCGAGAAAGCCATAGCCCGGATGCACCGCGTCGGCGCCGCTTTCGCGCGCCGCATCGAGGAGCCCGGCGATGACGAGATAGCTTTCGGCCGCCCGCGCCGGGCCGATCGCGTAGGCCTCGTCGGCCATTTCCACATGCAGAGCGGAGGCGTCCGCCTCGGAATAGACGGCAACCGTGGCGATGCCCATCGCCCGGGCCGAGCGAATGATCCGGCAGGCGATCTCGCCGCGATTGGCAATCAGGATCTTTTTCACGGCAGGACCTCGCTCGGGCTTCCTCAGAGGACGGAGGCAGCGCCCAGGAGCGCCGTCGTCTGACAGGACAGAAGCCCGCCATTGCCGTGGCAGAGCGCCACTTCGGCGCCCTCCACCTGACGCTCGCCGCCGGCGCCGCGCAGCTGCGTAATGCCCTCCACGAGGGTGAAGATGCCGTACATGCCCGGATGCACGCAGGCGAGCCCGCCGCCATTGGTGTTGACCGGCAGGTCGCCGCCCGGCGCGATCGCTCCGCCGGCGACCAGCGCCCCGGCCTCACCCTTCTTGCAGAAGCCGAGATCCTCCAGGAAGAGGAGCACGTTGATGGTGAAGGCGTCGTAGAGCTGAAGGACGTCCACATCGGCGGGCTTCAGGCCCGCCATCTGGAAGGCGCGCGGGCCGGATTCGGCGGCCGGCGTGACGGTAAGATCCGGCATCTGGCTGATCTGGCGATGCGTCTGCGCCGTGGCGCAGCCGAGAAGATAGACCGGGCTCTGCCTGGCATCCCTGGCGCGGTCGGCCCGCACCATCACGACGGCACCGGCGCCATCGGTGACGAGGCAGCAATCGAGAAGGCTGAGGGGATCGGAGATCATCCGGCTCGCCAGCACGTCCTCCACACTCAGCGGATCGCGGGCAAAGGCGAGCGGGTTCTTCGCCGCCCATTTGCGGGCCGAGACGGCGACGGAGGCGAGATCCTCGCGGGTCGTGCCGTATTCGTGCATGTGCCGCGCCGCCGCGAAGGCATAGGAGGAGATCGGCTCGCGCGGCCTGTAGCGCATTTCGTAGGGCGGCTGGTCGGGAGCGGCGCTGCCGCCGGTGCGGGCGACGCTGCCGTAGCAGATGACGGCCACATTGCAGAGCCCCTGCTCCAGCGCCATCGCCGCCCAGAGCGCGTGATCGACGAAGGAATTGCCGCCCGTATTGGTGCCGAGGGCAACCTTCGGACGAATGCCGAGATACTCGCCGACGACGAGCGTCGGCAGGATGTTGTCCATATTGGCGGTGAACAGACCATCGACCTCGCTCTTGTCGATGCCGGCGTCTTCCAGCGCCGCGGCGACGGCCTCGCCGAGAATGTCGAGATGCGTGTAGCCCGGCGCCAGGCCCATGCCGGCGAGCCCGGCCCCGACGAAGGCGGCCTTGCAGCGCAGATCGCTCGCGCTCATGCGCCGCCTCCCTCGGCCGGCCTGAAGACAACGAGCGGACCCGCGTCGTCGGTGGCGATGACGGCCGTCACCGCCATGCCGATGGTGACGGCAGCGGGCTCGACCCCTTCCACGCGGCTCATCATCCGCGCGCCCTCGGCAAGCTCGACGATGGAGACATTGTAGTCGCCGCCACGTTCCGGCTTCTGGCGCACCGTCGTCGTGGAATAGACGGTCCCCTCGCCGGAAGCCTTCTTCCAGGTGAGCGCCCTCGACCCGCAGGACGGGCAGAGGGTGCGCGGGAAGAAGATCTGCGTGCCGCAGCCGTCGCAGACCTGCAGGCTGAAGCTGCCCTCGGCGAGGAAGGCCTGGAATTTGACACCCGGGGCATCGGGTGAAGGGGTCGGGGGAGCCATGCTCATCCTTTCAAAATGTCGGAGCGGCCTTCGCCACCCTCATAACTCGAATTTTTATCAGGTTATTTTTGCCCACACGCGCATGTCAACGGGAGGAAATAATTCGAACAAACCTCGTTTTTTGAGTGTCCGACCCCGGATCAGGGCCGCATGGCGAAGCCGGTCATGCCCGGCTCGCGCAGGGGCGCCGCGAGATTGGCGAATTCGCACAGGAGCGGGCGCGTATCGCGCGGATCGATGATCTCCTCGGCAAGGAAGGCCTCGGCCGTGCGGAAGGGCGAGCGGTAGCGGTTGAGCCGCTCCTCGATCTCCGCGTGCAGGGCTTTCGGATCCTCCGCGGCGGCAAGCTCGGAACGGTAGGCGGCCTCGATGCCGCCCTCGATCGGCAGAGAGCCCCAGTCGGCGGAGGGCCAGGCATAGCGGTAATGCAGACGCACATGGTTGCCGTGCGCGGCGCCAGCGACGCCGAAGGAGCGGCGGGTGATCACCGTGCACCACGGCACCCTCGCCTGATAGAGCGCGGCCAGCGCGCGGGCGCCATGGCGGATGGTGCCGTCCACCTCCGCCTGCTTGCCGATCAGGAAGCCCGGCACATCGCTCAGATTGACCACCGGGAGATGGAAGGTGTTGGCCAGATCGATGAAGCGGGTGACCTTGATCGCGGCATCCGCCGTCCAGCCGCCGCCGTAAAAGCGCGGATCGCTGCCGAGGATCGCCACCGGCCAGCCATCGAGGCGGCAGAGACCGGTGATGACCGGCCCGCCGTATTTGCGGCCCATCTCGAAGAAGGAGCCCGTATCGACCACCGCCGCGATGACCTTGCGCATGTCGTAGACCTTGCGCCGGTCGCGCGGCACGGCCTCGATCAGCCATTCCTCGCGCCGGTCGACATCGTCCTCGCAGGCCGCGCGCGGCGGCAGCTCGAAGACGTTGGACGGCAGATAGGAGAGGAAGGCGCGGGTGCGCTCGAAGGCTTCCTCCTCGCTGTCGACGACATCGTCCACGGCGCCGGCGCGCGCATGGATGTCGCTGCCGCCGAGTTCTTCCTTGGTGAGGTTCTGGCCGAGCCGCGCCACCAGCGGCGGGCCGGCGATGAACATGTGGGAGATCTCGCGCACCATCAGCGAATAATGGCTGGTGACGAGACGCGCCGAGCCGAGGCCCGCGACGGAGCCGAGGCCGAGGCCAACCACAGGCACCTTGCCGAGATTGTCCGTCACCCAGTCCCAGCCCTGGTTGGCTGGCACATAGGTGCGCTGGTCGATCTCCAGCGACTTGACCGAACCGCCGCCGCCGGTCCCGTCGATGAGACGCACCAGCGGCAGGCGCAGCTCGTTCGCCATCTGCTCGGCGTAAACCTGCTTGCTGCCGATCGCCGCGTCGCCAGCGCCACCGCGCACGGTGAAATCATCGCCGCCGACAACCACCGGCCTACCCTCGATCCGGCCCCGACCCATGACGAAATTCGCCGGCAGGAAGTCCGTCAGGGCGCCTTCGTCATCGTAGGTCGCCTTGCCGGCGATGGCGCCGACCTCGTGAAAGCTGCCCTTGTCGAGGAGCCTGTCGATGCGCTCGCGGACGGTGAGCTTGCCGCCATCGTGCTGACGCTTGACCTTTTCGGGCCCGCCCATACGGCGGGCGAGCTCTTCGCGCCGTCTCAGCTCGTCAATCTCGGGCTGCCAGCTCATCTGCCTACATATCCTCCCACATCTTCTTTTGTGCGGCCGAAGCCGAAACGGAGCTCAGCCCTCCACCACGGCGATGAGCTGGTCGACATCCACCATGTCGCCTTCCGTCACCGCCAGGGAGGCGACCTTGCCTGCGATCGGCGAGGCGATCGGAATTTCCATCTTCATGGATTCCAGGATGACGATCGTCTCTTCGGCCTCGACCGTATCGCCGGCCTTCTTTTCGATCTTCCAGACGGAGCCTGCGATCTCCGAAACAACGTTCTTGCTGGGCATCATGGTCCCTTGACTAGCTTGGTGAAAGACGCGCGCGCCATGCTATCGCGCGGACGGCTCAACCGCGGGAAAATTGCGGATCGCGCTTTTCCAGGAAGGCGGCGACGCCCTCCGCCATCTCGCTGGTCGCCGCGCAGGCGCCGAAGCTGACCGCCTCGGCCTGCAGATGAGCTTCCAGATCGCGCGAGAGCGCATCGGCAAGGAGCGCCTTGGTGCGGGCGACGGCATGCGGCGCGCTCCTCGACAGCCGCCCGGCAAGGGCGATGGTTTCCTTCTCCAGATCCGCATCCGGCACCACCCAATTGAGGATGCCGAACTGAAGCGCCTTCTGCGCATCGAAACGGTCGCTCAGGAGTGCGATCTCCATGGCCCGCTTCATGCCGACCGTGCGCGGAAGAAAATAGGAAGCTCCGCCATCCGGCGTCGTGCCGATCCGCGCGTAGGCGAGCGTGAAGAAGGCCTTCTCCGCGGCGATGGCGAGATCTGAGGCAAGCACCAGGCTGAGGCCGAGGCCGGCACAGGCGCCGCGCACGCTGGCGACGACCGGTTTCGGCAAGCGCCGCAACCGGTAGATGATGGGATGCATGGCATGGCACGCCGCCTCGAAATGGGCGCGACGCTCGGCCGGCGACTGATCGAACTGCTCGGTGAAGCTCTTCACGTCTCCGCCGGCCATGAAATGGTCGCCGGCGCCGCTGAGCACGACGCAGCGCACCTTCGGATCGTGCTCCACCTCGCCCAGGAAGCGGATGATCTCCTCGCGCATCTGGAAGGAGAAGGCGTTGAGGGAGCGCGGGCGGTTGAAGACCGCCCAGGCGGTGCCGTCGCGGATCTCGGCGTGGAAGTGCGCCGCCTCGGTATCCATTATGCGGCCCCGCTCTCGGCCGGCTCCTTGAAGCGATCGAGCGCCTGGCTGACGTAGTCTTCGGCAGATTCGAAGGCCCTCGCCGTGGAGAGGTCGCCGATCCTGTCATAGGCGGCAGCGACGGCATCGGGATCGCCGGCCGCCTCGCCTTCCAGGAACGCGCCCTCCGATTCCATCATCTGCGCGCGGGCGAAATAGCCCGCGCCGGCGCTGATGATATGGCCGGAGAAATCGCAGGCCTCGCTCGCCAGAAAAGCGGCGGCGGAGGAGACGTATTCCGACTTCAGATGCGGCAGCGCATGCTTGGGCATAAGCGCCTCGGTCATGCGCGTGGCAGCGATCGGCGCCACCGTGTTGACGCGGATGTTGTAGCGCGCACCCTCGAGCTTGATGACGTTCATCAGGCCGACGACGCCCATCTTCGCCGCACCGTAGTTGGACTGGCCGAAATTGCCGTAGAGGCCGGCACCCGAACTCGTCATGACGACACGGCCGTAATTGTTCTCGCGCATATGCGGCCAGGCGAAGGAAGTGCAGTAGACCGAGCCGAGGAAATGCACGTCGCAGACGGTGCGGAAATCCTCCAGCGGCATCTTGGCGAAGGTCTTGTCGCGCAGGATGCCGGCATTGTTGATGAGGACGTCGAGGCGGCCGAAGGTATCGATTGCCGTGCCGACGATACGCTCGGCGCCCGCCGGATCGGAGACGCTGTCGTAATTGGCAACGGCCTCGCCGCCGGCCTTGCGGATCTCTTCCACGACGCTGTCCGCAGCGCTGGTGGAATTGCCGGTACCGTCGACGGCGCCGCCGAGATCGTTGACCACGACCTTTGCACCGCGCCGCGCCAGGAGAAGGGCGTGCGAACGCCCCAGTCCCGCGCCTGCCCCGGTGATGACCGCCACCCGGCCTTCGAACGTTACCGCCATGCCTGCCTCTTCTCTTTATCGCGTTGCAGCCGCCGCCCGACGCAGCCGCCAGGCTCGACCGATTGGTTCCCGGCGATTATCCGAATGGCGTCCGGACTGTCAATGAACTCTCGATAATATTTCGAGTTTTGGATTGCCTGCGGCTCCGGAAAATCCTGAAACTGCTCTTATAAACCAAATTTTTATCGGATTTATTGCTTGCCGGCGGCCATCCGCCCTGGCCTCAGCGCAGCGCCCGCGGCACGACATCCGGCGTGAAGGGGCGCGGCACAGGCGGCCCGCCGCGCACGGGCAGAAGGACCCGGGCCGAACCCGGGGTGCTCTCCGCACCCGCCTCGTTGCGGATGCCGATCTCAAGATCGGCGAGACCGAAGGCGCCGGCACGTTGGAGGCCGGCAACACGGCCCCAGGCGGTCAGCACCTCGCCCGGCACGTTCATGGCACGAAACTGAAGGCGGACCTGCCAGGCCCAGCCCCCCTTCCCTGCCCAGCGCGAAAGGAGCTGCAGGAGCACGTGCTGCTTCCACGATCCGCTTACGAGGATATCCGGAAGCCTGTCGTGCTCGATGGCGTAGGGCCGGTCGTAGTGGATGCGGTGCCAGTTCTCGATGGCCGACGACCAACGCATCAGGTGGGCGGGACTGAGAGGCCCCTTGACGAGATCGGCGAGTGCGTCGCCGACGGAAACGTCCTCGAAGACACGCTGCGGCTCCTCGCTCATCGCATGATCACCGTCTCGACGGTTTCGAGGAGCGGCTCGCCGTCGGCCGTCGCATAGGCGTCCGCAATGAGGAGGAAGAGGCTGCCGCCGGAGCGGCCCTCGCGATGATAGATATCGCGGTAACTGCTCGCACGCCGCACCCTTTCGCCGATGCGCACGAGACGGAAGAAGGAATAGGCATAGCCGCCGTTGAGCAGCCGGCTGAAGGGAAAGTCGATCGCCGGCAGGCCCGGGCGGAACGAACGCCGCAGCCCGTCGAACCCGGCATCCGTCATCGCCTCCAGGGGATCGGCCTCGTCGAGCCCGCGACGGAACATGTGCATGGGAAAGGCAGGCGGGGCGAAACGGAGCGTCCCGTCCTCGTCGCAGTAGCGGGCGGGATCGTCCATCGACGCCTGAATGAAGCGGCGAACCTCGCTTGCCTCCACCGGATGGGTCGCTTCCACTTCGGGCGCGCCGGCGCCCATCAGAGGCTTCAGTTCACCCAGATAGCTGGCAAGCGAGCGCCCCGTTTCGGCAGCCGTCATCGCGCGCCCTCCTCCGGGACACCGACGGCGCCTTCGGCGATCAGCCGCTCAATCTCTTCCGCGCCATAGCCGGACGCGGCGAGGATTCGCCTGGAATCGGCACCCAGGGACGGAGCCGGGCTGCGGCTCGTCATGTCGAAGCCGCTGGCGCGAAATGGCAGTTTCGGCACACGTCCGGTCCTGGCGCCGGGAAACTCGGCCTCGACCAGCTGGCCGCTCTCGGCAAGCTGGCGCTCGGCGGCAAGCTCGTCCGGCCGCCGCAACGGCGCAAAGGGCACTTTCGCCGCCTCCAGTCGGCCGAGCACTTCGGCGGAATCCATTGCGCCGATCACCCCCTCGATCCTTTCGTTGAGCACGGGCCGCGCGGCAGCCCTCGCGGCGTTATCGTGGAAGCGCTCGTCGGAAAGGAGCTCCTGCAGGCCGAAAGCCTCACAGAAGCGCTCGAAATGCGCATTGGAGACGATGCCGATGAAGATCTCCTGGCCGTCGGCAGCGGCGAACAGACGGTAGACGCCCCAACCCATGCGGGTGCCCTGCTGAATCTCCGAGATCGGAACCGACGTCTCGCCGCTGTACTGTGCGGCCGCCATCCACTGGCCGACCCAATAGACCGAGGTCTCGAAGAGTCCGGCGGTGATGTACTGCCCCTCGCCGTCCTCCGCATCGCGCGCCCGGAGCGCCGCCAGCACCGCTATCACGCCATAAGTCGCGGCACCCACATCGATGACGGATGCTCCGGCGCGCATCGGCCTGCCCGGCGGGCCGGTCATATAGGCGAGCCCGCCCATCATCTGGGCGAGTTCGTCAAGCATTGGCAGTTCCTGCAGCGGCCCCGGCAAGAAGCCCTTGATCGACAGCCAGATGAGGCCGCGATTGGTGCCGACCAGCCGCTCATAGCCGATGCCAAGCCGCTCGGCAGCGCCGTAGGCGAAATTGTCGACGACGATATCGGCATCGCGCGCGAGGCGCAGGAAGACCGCCTTGCCGCCGCCCTTCAGATCGAGGGCTATGCTTTGCTTGTTGCGATTGAGGAAGCCGAACATGGCGGCCGTCGGGCCGGGCATCTGGCGCGCCTGATCGCCCGACAAGGGCTCGACCTTGATCACCTCCGCGCCGAGATCGGCAAGGATCTGCCCCGCCGTCGGGCCGGAGACGATGTGGCCAAGCTCCAGCACCTTCACATCGTGCAGCGGCAGGGCCGAAGTCTTCGAGGCGCCGCGCATCATGGCCCGGCCCTAGACCGTCGCGTTCAGATAGCTATCGAGGACGGCATTGAAGGCCTGCGGCCGCTCGTACTGGATCCAGTGTCCCGCGCCCTCCAGATAGGTCTCGCCGGCAAGGCCAAGCGTCGAAGCCGCCTTCTGCAGGGCGGCGATATCGGTGCGGTAGAGAGCGTCCTCGCGCCCCCAGATGCCATAGGCCGGGCACGTCCAGCGGCCCGCCAGACGCGGCAGGATCGGCTGCATGACCTGGCTGCGGCCCCGCACCCGGTCGCGCGGGATGTTCTTCTGCTGGATGAGGAGCGCCAGATCGTCCGCCGCCGCGGGATCGGACAGCATCAGCGCGTTCAGATTGAAGCGCAGGACGTCCTCCCGTTCCTGCGGATCGGTGACGTTGCGCAGGGATTTGAGCTGCGGCGACTTTTCGATGATGCCGAAGCCGGCAACGCTGACGAAGACGAGGCGATCGAGGTTCACCGGCGCCTCGGCTGCGATGAGACCCGCAACCAGCCCGCCAAACGAAAATCCGACGAGGTCGAAACTCCGGTCGTCAAGCACCTCGGAGATCCCATTGCACACGTGAGGTGCCACGCTATCGGCATCGACGACGTCTTCCGGCAGATCGGAATCGCCGAAACCCGGCATGTCGGGCACCCAGACGGACCGGCGCCGCGCCAGAAACGGGATGGTCCGGATCCAGTGCGTCCAGCTTCCGGACCCGCCGTGCAGGAGAACGACGGGCCGGCCCTCACCCCATTTGCGCCAGACCATGACGGCGTCGTCGCCGCATCGCGTGGTCTTGCGAATGGCGGCGTCGTCGACGCGCTGGAGAAGCTCTTCCGCCTCGGGCCGCGCCGCCGTCAGGGACGACATGAAATGCGTGCCTGCCGCAGCCGCACATGGCGCGGGCCAGTCTGTCTTGTCTTCCTCATCGCGCCCTCCCCCGGCGGCATCAGCCACCGCTCGTGACCTTGCAAGCCTATCGGCGCCTTCGCACCAGCGTCAACTCATATCCGATATTTTATCGACTCTTGTTTCCTTGGTTCCGCATTCGATATACGATGCTCCACCAAACCCAAACTTTTCTCGATTTCAATTGACAGGGTGGAGCCGCGCGATTTGATAGGCTGCGCCATCCCTGTCGGCGCCGCCCGCGGCCAACGGCGCAAACGCCGCGTCCGGGAGCGGCCCACCGGGAAGGTCCAATGCCTGGAGACTTCATGACCGCCATCTTGCGCGACGTATCCCTCGCCGACCGCTTCGAGGCTTCGGAGGGAACCGTGCTCCTGTCCGGCATCCATGCCCTGGTGCGGGCGATGCTCGAGCAGCGCCGCCGTGATGCGGCGGCCGGCCTCAACACGGCGGGATTTGCCTGCGGCTACCGCGGCTCACCGATCGGAGGCCTCGACCGGGAATTCGAGCGCCAGGAAACGCTGCTCACGGAGCACCACATCCGCTTCCAGCCGGGCGTCAACGAAGAGCTCGCGGCGATGGCCGTCTGGGGCAGCCAGCAGGTCAATCTCTACGAAGGCGGCCGGTACGACGGCGTCTTCGGCCTGTGGTACGGCAAGGGCGCCGGCGTCGACCGCTCCATCGACGTCCTGCGCCACGCCAATGCGGCCGGAAGCGCCCCCTTCAGCGGCGCACTCGCCGTGATGGGCGACGATCACTTGGCGAAGTCTTCCAGCCAGCCGCACAATTGCGAGGTCACCTGCACCGACCTGCAGATGCCGCTCCTCTTTCCCGCGAGCGTCCCGGAGGTGGTGGAATATGCGCTCGCCGGCTGGGCGATGTCGCGCCATTCCGCCTGCTGGACAGCGCTCAAGATCCTGCCGGAGATCGCCGACGCAACCGCCACGTTCGACCTGGCGCGGCTGCCGCACTTCGTGACGCCGCCGGCGCCGGAAGGAATCCATATCCGCACGCCCGACCCGTTCCTGGAGCAGGAAACCCGCCTGGTGCGCGTAAAGATCGACGCCGCGCGTGCCTTTGCGCGAGCGAACGGGCTCGACAAGACGATCTTCAAGGCCGCCCGGCCCCGCTTCGGCATCATGGCGTCCGGCAAGGCCTATCTCGACGTCTTCGAGGCGCTGCGCCTCCTCGGCCTGTCGCCTGGGGACGCCGCCGAGCTCGGCCTGTCGCTCTACAAGGTGGCGATGCCCTTTCCGCTCGAGCCGGAAGGCGCGGCCGGCTTCGCCGCCGGTCACGAAAGGCTCCTCGTGGTGGAGGAGAAGCGGCCCGTCATCGAGCAGCAGCTCAAGGACCTTCTCTACAACCGGCCGGCCGGCGAGCGGCCGCAGATCGTCGGAAAGCAGGACACCGACGGCTCCATCCTGGTGCCGCGCGACGGCGAGACGACGCCGCAGCTCCTCGCCGCGATCATCGGGCGCGGCCTGCTCGACACGCCAGCCGCGGAGCGCATCCGGGCGCGGCTGGAGAGGCTGAGCGAACCGCAGGCGCCGCAGGCGCCCGCGCCGGTCTCCCGAATCCCCTTCTACTGCCCGGGCTGTCCGCACAACACCTCGACGCAGGTGCCGGACGGCAGCCGCGTGATCGCCGGCATCGGCTGCCACAGCCTTGCCCAGTGGATGGACCGCAGAACCGACGGGCTGACGGTGATGGGCGGCGAAGGCTCCTCCTGGGTCGGCCAGACGCCCTTCACCGACCAGAAGCACGTCTTCACCAATATGGGCGACGGCACCTATTTCCATTCCGGCATCATGCCGATCCGGGCCGCCATCGCCGCCAGGACCAACATCACCTTCAAGGTGCTCTTCAACGATGCGGTCGCGATGACCGGCGGACAGTCCTTCGACGGGCCACTTTCCGTTCCGATGATCACCCGGCAGGTGGACGCGGAGGGCGCCTCGGCCATCGTCGTCGTCACCGACGAGCCGGAACGCTACACATCGCGCGAGGGGCTCGCCCCGCAGACCAGGGTGGAGCATCGCGACGACCTGGAGCGGGTGCAGAAGGAACTGCGGGAGACGGAGGGCGTCTCCATCCTCATCTACGACCAGACCTGCGCGGCGGAGAAGCGGCGCCGGCGCAAGCGCGGCACGATGGAAGACCCGGACCTGCGCGTCGTCATCAACGAGCGCGTCTGCGAGGGCTGCGGCGACTGCTCGGTGAAATCCAACTGCATCGCGGTGGAGCCGGTCCAAACACCGTTCGGACGCAAGCGCCGCATCAACCAGAGCGCCTGCAACAAGGATTATTCCTGCCTGAAGGGCTTCTGCCCGAGCTTCGTCACCGTGGCCGGCGGCAATCTGGCCGCCAACGTGCCCGACCGCGCCCCGCCGGAGGTGCCGGCGGCCGAGGTCATGACCGTCGAGGCGCCCCGCCGCGTCCTCATTTCCGGCATCGGCGGCACCGGCGTCGTCACCGCGAGCGCCCTCCTCGCCATGGCCGCCCATCTGGAGGGCAAGGCGGCGAGCGCGCTGGACCTCACCGGCATGGCGCAGAAGGGCGGCGCGGTCTCCAGCCACATCACCGTGGCGCGCAATGCCGAGGAGATCGGCGCGGCCCGCATCCCGGCAGCCGGGGCCGACCTCGTCATCGCCGCCGACATGGTGTTCACCGCCGCACCGGAGATGCTGAGCCGCATCCAGGCGAACCATTCGGCCATCGTGCTCAACGCCGATATCGCGCCGGTCGGCGAGTTCACCCGCAATCCCCTTTTGGACTTCCAGGAGCCGATGCTGCGCTCGCGGATCGAACGGGCCGCCGGTGGCACGCAGGCGATCCGCGAGATCGCCGCCGCGGAGCTCTCCACGCGGCTGATGGGCGACGCGATCGCCACCAACATGCTGATGCTCGGCTATGCGTGCCAGCAAGGCCTCCTGCCCGTCGGCGCGGCTGCCATGGAGCGGGCCATCGAGCTCAACGGCACGGCGGTGGCGATGAACAAGCGCGCCTTCGCCTGGGGCCGGGCGCTGGCGGCCGATCCGGGCCTTGCCAGCTCGATCCTGAACAGCGCTTCGCAAGAGACGCCGCGCTCGCTCGACGATTACGTCGAGATGGGCGTCGCGGAGCTCACGGCCTACCAGAACCGAGCCTATGGCGCGCGCTATCGCAGGCTGGTGGAAAAGGCACGCGAGGCGGAAGCCCGGCTTGCGCCCGGCCGCAGCGGGCTTGCCGAGGCCGTCGCCCGCTCGGCGCTCAAGGCCATGGCCTACAAGGACGAATACGAAGTGGCGCGGCTCTACACCGACGGCGCCTTCGCCCGAGACCTGCGCGCCCAGCTCGGCGAGACGAAGAGCATGCGCATCCTGATGTCGCCGCCGATCCTGGCGCGCACGGACCCGGCGACGGGCCTGCCGCGCAAGATGAGCTTCGGCGGCTGGATCCTGCCGGTGCTCAGCACGATGGCGCGGATGAAATGGCTGCGCGGCACGCCGCTGGATCCTTTCGGCCGGACCGAGGAGCGACGCGCCGAGAGGCGACTGGTGGAGGATTTCGAGCAGGACGTGGGCGAGATCGCGGACCGCCTCACCCCGCAGAACCATGCGCTTGCCGTCGATCTCGCCGGCCTGCCTCAGGAAATCCGAGGCTTCGGACCGATCAAGGCGGCGGCGATGGAAAAAGCCGCGGCCCGGCGCGCCGGGCTTCTGGAAAGGCTGCGTGCCGGAGAGCCGGAACTGCAGGCGGCGGAATAGGCGTTAGGCGCATCCGAAGCGGCGGGGCGCCCTCAGCTGCGGGCTGCCAGGAACGGCTCGGACTCGATGAAGCCCTGCGCGATGAGCATCTCCACGATGCCGCCCGCCTGAACGATGTCCACGAGGATGCCCGGAAGCGGCATCGCATCGATCTCGCCGCCGCGCGTCAGGTTCTCCACCCGGCCGCGGCGAAAGTCGATACGGGCCGTGTCACCCTCCTCAAACAGCGCCGACACGCCCGGGCAGTTCATCGCCGGCAGGCTGACATTGATGCAGTTGCGCAGGCACAGGCCGTTGATCGATTCCGCGAGGACCGCCCGGATGCCGCAAGTGTGGAGCACGGCGCCGACCGGCCGGCCCGAGCCGAGGCCGAAATTCCGCCCGCCGATCAGGATGTCGCCCTCGCGAACTTCCTTCACCCAGCCCGGCCGGATCGCCTCGAAGCAGAGCATGTGCTGCTCCTCCTTCGGCAGCCGAAAGGCGGAGCCCGGCAGCATCAGGTCGGTGTTGATCTGGTCGCCGAATTTCCACACCCGGCCTTCGCGCACGAGATCCATACCCTCGTCCTTTCCTGTCAGGCCGTGCCGGCGATGGAGCCGCGCGGATCGGTGATCACCCCTGCGATCGCCGAGGCGGCGACCGTGGCCGGCGAGCCCATGTAGATCTCGGCCTGCGAGCTTCCCATGCGGCCCTTGAAGTTGCGGGTGCTCGCCGTCAGGCAGACTTCGCCCGGCGCGAGAACGCCCATGTGGTAGCCGAGGCAGGCGCCACAGGTGGAATTGGTGACGACGGCCCCGGCCACCGTCAGCGTCTCCACCAGCCCCTCGCGAACGGCCTGCAGGTAAATGTCCTGCGAACCCGGCGTCACGATGAGGCGGACGCCCGGCGCCACCTGCCTGCCGGCCACGATGCCCGCGGCGATCCGGATATCCTCGATCTGCCCGTTGGCGCAGGAGCCGATGAAGGCCTGATCGATCGCCACCTCCCGGTCGAAGCGCGAGATCGGCACGCCGTTGTTGGGCACGGCATGCGGGAGCATCACGTAAGGCTCCACCTCTGCAAGGTCGATCACGCGCCGATCGGCGTATTCGGCGTCGGCATCGGGCGCCACCGGCTCCGCCGGCCGGTCGATACGGCCTTCCAGATATTCCGCTGTGATGGCGTCGTATTCGAAGAGCGCGAATTCCGCGCCGATCTCGGCGCACATCGTCGCGATCGTGCGTCGCTCGTTCATGGCGAGAGCGGCGAGCCCCGGGCCGCCAAACTCCACACTCATATTGCTGTGGCCGCCATAGACCTGGGCGATATGGAAGAAGACATCCTTGCCGCTGACAGTGGGCGCGAGCGCGCCTGTGAATTCGTAGCGGATCGTGGGCGTCACCGGATACCAGACGAGCCCCTGCGTCATCGCCTGCAGCGCATCCAGCGGGCCGGCGCCGCGCGCGGCGCAATTGAGCGCACCGGCGGCGCAGCTGTGGGAATCGCAGTTCACCAGGAGCTCGCCGGGGCGGGCGAGCCCCTTCTCCGCAGCCACCACATGCGAGATGCCGTGCCGGCCGAAATCATAGACGTGCTTCAACCCGAATTCCCTGGCAAAGCGCCGGCCCTCCGCCATGCCGGAGGCTTCCTTGATCGTGGGGGCCGGCATGCCATGATCGAAGATGATGGCGATCCTGTCCGGATCGTAGACCTTCTTCGGCCTGTACCAGAAGCCGTCGACGTAAAAGGGCATGTCGAGCTGGACGACGATATCGGGCCGGCACACGGCGATCTCGCCCGGCCCCACGACGGCTGCGCCCGAGGTTCGGGCCAGGATTTTCTCGATGATCGTCGCACCCATTCGAAGGCTCCTCCCCGCCGCCATACGCGCCTTTCAAGGGCTTTTCGCGCGGCTTGAATCCCATCCTCGCCAGCCCACACCCGGACGGCCCCGGTGTCAATGACAAGCTACGATATTGCTTCGATTTTATGACGACTAACTCTCGGAAAACCGCGCCTTCCTAGCAAAAACTCGAATTAATATCGGGATTTTGGTTGACAGTTTTCCTCCGCCCAGAATACGCTTCGCAGCGTCTAGGGTGGTACGGAAAAGCAATACAATGAAAGTCGCTGTGATGGCCGGAGACGGCATCGGGCCGGAGATCGTCGCCCAAGCCGTCAAGGTGCTCAAGGCGCTGGAGCCGCACGGCATCTCCATGGAGATGCGCGAAGGCCTGGTGGGTGCGGCAGCCTATGACGCGACGGGCGATCCGCTGCCGCCGGAGAGCCAGGAACTCGCCGCGTGGTGCGATGCCATTCTCTTCGGCTCGGTGGGCGGCTTCGAATACGAGCACCTTGGGGCGAAGCGCCCCGGGCAGGGTCTCTTGCGGCTGCGGAAGGATCTGGAGCTCTTCGCCAATATCCGGCCCGCATCGGTCTTTTCCGAACTCAAGGACGCTTCGCCACTGCGGGCGGAAATCATCGAGGGCCTCGACCTCGTCATCGTCCGCGAACTGACGGGCGACCTCTATTTCGGCCAGCCGCGCGGCATCTGCACCAAGGACAACGAGCGCGTCGGCTACAACACGATGGTCTACGCCGAATCCGAGGTGGAGCGCATCGCCCACGTCGCCTTCAGGACGGCGATGACGCGCAAGCGCCGCGTCTGCTCCGTCGACAAGGCCAATGTGCTGGAGGCCATGCAGCTCTGGCGCGAGACGGTCGAGAAGGTCGCGCGCGAATATCCGCAGGTGGAACTCACGCACATGTATGTCGACGCCGCCGCCATGATGCTGGTGCGCGAGCCGACCCGCTTCGACGTGATGCTGACGCCGAACCTGTTCGGCGACATCCTTTCCGACGTGGCCTCCATGCTCTCGGGCTCGATCGGCATGATCCCCTCCGCCTCGATCGGCGGCACCAAGAAGGGCCTTTACGAGCCCATCCACGGATCGGCTCCCGACATCGCCGGACAGAACATCGCCAATCCCGTCGCCACCATCCTGTCGGCGGCCATGATGCTTCGGCTTTCGCTCGACTGCCCGCAAGGCGCCGAGCGCATCGAGAAGGCAGTCGGTGCGGCCCTCGCGCAGGGCTATCGCACCGCCGATATCGCCAGGCCGGGCGACAAGCGCGTCGGCACCAGCGAGATGGGGGACGCCATCGCAGCCGCGATCTAGGCAGGCGGCAGAGCCCCCGACGACGGCCCGGCTTCAGGCCAGCCCGAACGCTCCGCAGGGAGCAAAAAAAACGATCAAGGGAGGAATAAGAATGGCTCGATCAAAGGTAAGAATGGTGACGCGACGCCTCTTCTGTGCGGCGGCGGGTCTCGGACTTCTCGCCGCCACGACCCTGTCGGCGCCGGCCGTGGCACAGGACAAGCTGAAGGTGAATATCGGCGTCGCCGGCTTTCATTTCGTGCCGTACATGCCGATCATCCTCGCCCGCGAACTCGGCATGTTCGAAAAGGCCGGCCTCGACGCCGAACTCGTCAGCATCAACGGCGGCTCGCTCGTCGCCACCGCGCTGATCGGCGGCTCCATCGACGTCGCCTCGGGCTACTACGAGCACACGATCACCTTCGCCTCCAAGGGCAAGGACGTGAGAGCGATCGTGCTCACCACCAAGCTGCCGGGCATGGCGCTCTATGTCGCCCCGCCCTCCTTTGACGAGGTGAAGACGGTCAAGGATCTCGCCGGCAAGAGCGTCGGCGTGACGAGCCCCGGCTCGGCCACCGACTTCCTCCTGAAATACATCCTGCGCAAGGATGGCGTCGACGAGAATTCCGTCTCCATCGTCGCCGTGGGCGGGCCCGCCTCCACCATCGCCGCGGCCGAGCAGGGCCAGGTCGCCGCCGTCGTCAACGGCGAGCCCTCCATCACGCCGCTGCAGATGAAGGATCCGGACCGGTTCCGCATCCTCGCCGACACGCGCACCGAGGAAGGCACCAAGGAGCTGTTCGGCGGCGAGTATCCGGCGGCCTCGCTCTACGCCCGCGCCGAATGGATCGATTCCCACCAGGAGGAGGCCCGGCGCCTTGCCAAGGCGATGGTGATGACGCTGCGCTGGATGCACAGCCACACGACGCAGGAGTGGGTCGACACGATGCCTGCGGACATCGTCGGCGAGAACCCCGAGCAGTATCTGCAGATCATCAACAACATGCAGCAGATCTTCTCCGAGACCGGCCGCATCGAGCCCGAGGCAGCCGAGCACCCGTTCGAGCTGCTGAAGGAATCGGTGCCCGAACTGGCTTCGGCGGACGTCGACCTGGCGAACACCTACACCAACGAATTCGCCGACGCGGCGAACAAAGAGCTGGGAACCCAATAGTGCAGACGACAGCTGCGGCTGCGGCTCACGGGGTGCGAGCCATGCCCGAGACGAACGGATCGCCGACGGAGTCGGCGATCCACTTCCAGGACCTGACGGTGCGTTTCGCGACGCCTGCAGGCGACATCCACACGGTCGTGGAAGACATCACCCTCGATATCGACGACGGCAGCTTCGTCGCCGTCGTCGGACCCTCGGGCTGCGGAAAGTCGACCCTTCTCAACGTGGCGGCGGGACTGCTCGTGCCGCCGAAGGGCAACGTGCTGATCTTCAACGAGCCGCTGCAGGGCATCAACAAGCACGCCGCCTATCTCTTCCAGCAGGATGCCCTCCTGCCCTGGCGCACGGTGCTGGAGAATGTGCGGCTCGGCCTCACCTTCCGCGGCGTCGGTTATGCCGAGGCGACGGACGAGGCGGAGAAGTGGATCGCCCGCGTCGGCCTTGCCGGCTTCGAGGACCGCTTCCCGTACCAGCTCTCCGGCGGCATGCGCAAACGCGTCGCCATCGCCCAGAGCTGGATCGTCGATCCGCGCATCCTGCTGATGGACGAGCCCTTCAGCGCGCTGGACATCCAGACGCGCCAGAACATGGAAAACGAGCTTCTCAGTCTGTGGCTGGAGAACCGCAAGACGGTTCTGTTCATCACCCACGACCTGGAGGAAGCCATCGCGCTCGCCGACAAGGTGGTCGTCCTGTCCGCGGGACCGGCACACCTGAAAGGCGTCTACGACGTCGACCTGGAACGGCCGCGCGATGTGATCGAGATCCGCATGGATCCGAAGTTCACCCGCCTCTATCAGCAGATATGGGCGGACCTTCGCGACGAAGTGAAACGGTCTTACGATGAGTCTCGATAGAGTGGCCGCCGACCGCGGCATCGCGATCAGCTCGACGCGCAAGCATACGAGCCGCTGGGTCATCCTCGCCCTGCAGATCTTCACCTTTGTGTTCATCGTGCTGGTGTGGGAATTCGGCGCCCGCCTCGGCTATATCGACGAATTCTTCTTCAGCAAGCCGACCGACATCGCCGCCCTCATCTACAAGTGGTTCGCGACCGGTTTCATCTGGCTGCATCTCGGCACGACGCTGCTGGAGGCCTTTCTCTCCTTCGTGATCGGTACGATCCTCGGCATCATCTTCGGCGTGGCTCTCGCCCGCATCGACCTCTTATGCGCGGTGCTGGATCCCTATATCCGCATCCTCAACGCCCTGCCGCGCGTCATCCTCGCGCCGATCTTCCTGATCTGGTTCGGTCTCGGCCTGACCTCCAAGGTCGCGCTGGGCATCTCCCTCACCTTCTTCGTCGTCTTCTTCAACACGCTGCAGGGCGTGCGCGAGGTCGACAACGTCATCCTCAACAACGCCCGCATGCTGCAGGCGAGCGACCGCCAGCTGATGCGCTACGTCTACATGCCGTCGGCGATGTCATGGATCCTGTCGAGCCTGCATGTCTCGATCGGCTTTGCCCTCATCGGCGCGGTCATCGGCGAATACATGGGCTCCACCCACGGCATGGGCTACCTCGTGGCGCAGGCCCAGGGTCTGTTCAACACCACGGGCGTGTTCGCCGGCCTCATCGTGACGAGCACCCTCGTCCTCGCCATCGACATGGGCATCATCCGGCTGGAGAGATATCTCCTGCGCTGGCGCCCCAAGCACTGAAACCCAAAAGACGGCGGCCCTCGCCGCCGTGCTGGAGCGCTTCGGGGCCGCCCCTTGCAGGAGACGTGACCCTTAGGCCTGCCGCGCCCGACAGCCAGGACACCGGCCAAGACATCGAAGAGGACAAAAAGAACGTGACGCGTATTTTCGGTTTTGTGGGCATCGGCCGCATGGGCGGGCCGATGTCGAAGCGCCTGATCGATGCGGGCTATGAGCTCGTCGTCTTCGACAAGAACGAGGCGGCGCTGGAGCCCCTCCTCGCCCTCGGCGCGACGAAGGCCGCCTCGCCGCGCGAGGTGGCCGACCAGGCGGAGATCGTCCTCACCAGCCTGCCGACGCCCGACATCCTGGAGCGCGTGGCGCTCGGCGAGGACGGCGTCTCCTCCGGCTCCAAGGCGCGTATCCTGCTCGACGTCTCCACCACCGGCCCCGGCACGGCCAAGCGGGTCGCCGAAGGGCTGGCGGCGAAGAACATGCAATGGGTCGACTGCCCCGTCTCCGGCGGCATCGCCGGCGCCACCAACGGCACGCTCGCCCTGATGGTCTCCTGCCCGCAGGCGACCTTCGATGAGGTGGAGCCGATCGCCAAAACCTTCGGCAAGGTCTTCTTCGTCGGCGAGGAGCCCGGCCTCGGCCAGGTCGTCAAGCTCGCCAACAACATGCTGGCCGCGGCCGCCATCGCCCTCAGCGCTGAGGCGCTCGCCATGGGCGTCAAGGCCGGCATCGATCCGAAGGTGATGCTCGACATCATCAATGTCAGCACCGGCCGCAATTCGGCGACGCAGGACAAGTTCCCCAAGGCCGTGCTGCCGGGCACCTTCGACTTCGGCTTCGCCACCGCCCTCTCCTACAAGGATGTGCGCCTGTGCGTCGACGAGGCCGAGGCCATGGGCGTGCCCATGATCGCCGGATCGCTGGTGCGCCAGATGCTCGCCATCACCAACCGCAAATACGGCCCCGATTCCGACTTCACATCCATGGTCAAGGTCGTCGAGGACTGGGCCGGCGTCGAAATCCGCGAGCGCCATTCGTGAGATCGCGCCGGGCGTGGCGCCAAGCCCGTCCGACGCCCTTTGCCCGTCCGGCGGCCGAGGCGGCCGGATGATCTTTGGCGTCATCGGCGCCGCAACACCCTCCCCGGAAGGAATGAAGCATGGACCAGAAAACCTTTGAACGTGGGCTGGAAATCCGCAAATCGGTGCTCGGCGCCGAGTTCGTGGAAAAATCGATCGCCAGCGCCGACGACTTCAACCTGCCCATGCAGGAGCTGGTCACCGAATATTGCTGGGGCGCCGTGTGGGGCCGCGAGGAGCTGCCGAAGAAGATACGCTCGATGCTGAACCTTGCGATGATCAGCGCGCTGAACCGGCCGCACGAACTCAAGATGCATGTGCGCGGCGCGCTCAGGAACGGCGTCACCAAGGAGGAAATCCGCGAAGTCTTCCTGCAGGTGGCGATCTATTGCGGCGTGCCGGCCGCCGTCGATTCCTTCCGCGTCGCCCGCTCCGCCTTCGACGAGGAAGCGGCCGGCAAATAGCCGCGGCCAGCGGGGCGCCTGGGCGTCCCTCTCCTTAAGGCTGCCGCCAAAGCGCCCCTGCCAGAACGCATGCGGGCCGGAGCGTCTGCTCCGGCCCGCATACACCGCAGCAACGCTGCGGCAGATCCATCAAAAGCCCGCGTCAGTTGCCGGCCTTCACGAGGGGGCAGTTGCCTTCGTCGAGCGGGCGCACGGCCTCTTCGGCCGGCAGGCGTGAGACGAGCTTGTAGAAGTCCCAGTCGCCCTTCGATTCGGCCGGGGACTTCACCTCGTAGACATACATGTCGCGCACCACGCGGCCATCGATGCGCAGCTTTCCATTGTCGGTCATGAAGTCGTTGATCGGCAGATCCCGCATCTCCTCCATCACCTTGTCGGCGTCGGTGGTCCCGGCCGCCTTGACCGCCTTCAGGTAGTGGCTGACGGCGCTGTAGACACCGGCCTGGATGTAGGTGGGCTTGCGTCCGAGCTTCTTCTCGAAGCGCGCCGACCAGGCCCGCGTGTCATCGTCCTGATCCCAATAGAAGGGCGCGACGAGGTCGAGCCCCTGGGCGTTGTCCAGCCCGAGGGCCTTCACGTCGGTCAGGAAGACGTTGAGGCCGACGAAGGACTGGCCGCTGTTCTGCAGGCCGAATTCGATGCCCTGCTTCAGCGCGTTCACCATGTCGGCGCCGGTATTGGCCAGAGCCACGATATCGGCGCCGGAGGCCTGCGCCTGCAGGAGGAAGGAGGAGAAATCGGAAGTATTGAAGGGCACGCGCACGCTGCCCGCGACCTCGCCGCCGGCCTTCTCCAGGAAGGTCGTGGCATCGCGTTCCAGCGCGTGGCCGAAGGAATAGTCGACGGTGATGAAGAACCACTTCTTGCCGCCGGCTTCGGTCACCGAGGTGCCGAGCGCCTTGCCGAGCGCATAGGTGTCGTAGACCCATTGCGCGGCATAGGGCGAGCAGTTCGGGCCGGTGATGTCGGAAGAGGCAGCCGTGGTGATGGCGATCTTCTTCTCGTTGCGGGCCAGCTCGATCACCGACAGCGCGACCGAAGAGCCGGCGAGGTCCGTGATCAGGTCGACGCCGTCCTCCTCGTACCAGCGCCGGGCGATCGCCGAGCCGATATCGGCCTTGTTCTGGTGATCGGCGGAGACGACTTCCACCGGATGGCCGAGCACGTCGCCGGCATCCTCCGCCGCCATCTGGGCGGCGATCACCGAGCCCTCCCCGCCGATGGCGGAATAGGCCGAGGACTGATCGCCCAGGATACCGATCTTCACCGTGTCCTGCGCCTGGGCGAAACTCGCCATCGCGCCGGTGAGCACGATCGCGGCTACGCCAACGGCACCTAATTTCTGTCTCATCGCGCTTCTCTCCCTTGTATTCTTATCGCGAGCGGGCGACCGGGTTCGGCGCGCTACGCTCCGTCTCCTCTTCGCCGTATGGGCAGACGCAACGCTCCGCATGCGGCTTTCGGGAGACCTTTTCCTTACGCAGCGAAGGCGCGACGGGTCAATGTGCGTGACGTTTTTTTTCGAGTAAATTTTGGTTTTTAAATCCCCATCCGCATCATGAGATGCAATGCGCCGTGCACAGGCGGCCTGCCATCTTTTCTCTGATTTCCATGCTTTTTGTGCCGATGCACCATCGGATGGCGTGCCCTCCTACCCTCCCGACACAAGCCGATATATATTCGGAAATGCTTGACATGATCGGTCGAGCACATGCCATATCGATGCCCACAGCCAGCGCGGAGGACGTCATGGCTTGTGGCACCTTCGATTGAACGCGAGACTGATCAGCCATGCATGGTTTGGTTCAATACGAGCCGCTTCTCCTCAGCCGGATCCTTCAGTTCGCGGCCGAGAATTTCGGCCGCGTTCCCGTCATCTCGTGGAGCCCTGAGGGGATATTGCGCTACGATTACGCAGCGCTCGAAGGGCGTTCGCGCCGGCTTGCCTCGGCGCTGCGCAAGCACGGCCTCGGCGAAGGCAGCGTAGTCGGCTCGCTCGGCGGCAACGATCACCGTCATGTCGAGCTCTTCTACGCCGCGCCGGGCATCGGAGCCGTCCTCCACACCGCCAATGCGCGCCTCGCGGCCGAACAAATCGCCTATACGGTCAATGTCGCCGGCGAGCGCATGCTCTTTTCCGATCCGGCCTCGCTGCCGCAGATCGCCGAGATGCGCCCGCATCTGACGAACCTCGAGACGGTCGTCGTGATGGCGGAGGGCCAGCCCGAACCGTTGCCCGGCATTGCCCGTGTCATCGGCTACGAAGAGCTGATCGCGGAGGGTGACGAGGCCTTCGAATGGCCGAGCTTCGACGAACGGGCAGCCTCAACGCTGTGCTTTACCTCCGGCACGTCCGGCGATCCGAAGGGCGTCCTCTATTCGCATCGCGGCACTTATCTCTCGGCGGTTTCGATCGCGGCGCCAAACTACTGGGGCATCGGTCATGACGACACCGTGCTGGCGATGGCCCCGATCTGCCACTGCAACGCCTGGGCCGCGCCCTATCTCGCGCCGATGGCGGGCGCCGGCCTCGTCCTGCCCGGCCGCAGCTTCGACGGACCGAGCGTCCATCGGATGATCACGGAGGGCGGCGTGACGGTGGCGACCGGGGTGCCCACCATCTGGCTCGGCGTGCTGGAGCATTGCCGGCGCACCGGCCAGGATCTCGGCCGGCTCAACCGGGTCGTGGCCGGCGGATCGGCGCCGCCGCCGGAACTGATCCGCGTCATGGCGCAGGATTTCGGCGTCAGGACGCTGCAGGTCTGGGGGATGACGGAGACCACCCATGCCGCAACGATGCGCGCCACCGGGACGGACGTGGAATCGGAGGCCTGGAAAGCGGCGCCGCAGGGCCGGCCGACCTTCGGCACACGCATCCGCATCGTCGACGATGCCGGCGAGCCGCTGCCGCGCGACGGCGCAACGCGCGGCCAGCTCCAGGTGCGGGGAAGCTGGGTCGCGACCTCTTATCTCGGCCGCGACGACGTCGTTCTGTGCGACCCGGACGGCTGGCTCAACACCGGCGATGTCGCCGCACTGAGCGAAGACGGGCAGCTGCGCATCGCCGATCGGATCAAGGACGTCATCAAATCCGGCGGCGAGTGGATCAGCTCCATCGATCTGGAAAACGCGGCGATCTCGTTTCCCACCGTTTCGGAAGCAGCCGTCGTGGGCGTGCCGCATCCGCGCTGGATGGAGCGCCCGATCATGGTGGTCGTTCCGCGGGAGGGCGAGAGGCTGGACGAGAACGCGCTCCGCGCCTTCCTGCAAGAGCGGGTGCCCAAGCTCTGGCTTCCCGATGCGATCGTCGTGGTCGAAGAGCTGGAGTACACCTCCACCGGCAAGGTGAAGAAGAGCGTGCTGCGCGAGCGTTATCAGGCGCTCCTCAGCGAAGAAGCTGCCGGCTAGAGCTCGGGCAGCGAACCGGCCTTTCGCCTTGTGGGTGAATCGCTTGCGGGCCAATGCGCACAAAGCGATTCCGGTTCATGCGCGGGCCGCGCGGACGTTTCGCGCCGATTGCGGCAGCACGAAAGGCGCTCCCGCCTGTGGCACCGCGCCGACGCCGAGACGGCACTCGAACACCTCGGCAAGGAGATCGTCGGTCAGCACATCCTCCGGCCGTCCGGCGGCATGTGCTTTTCCCTGACGCATCATCACGATCTTCTCGGCAAACATGGCCGCCAGATTGAGGTCGTGGAGGACCGTGACCACCCCGCCGCCGCCGCAGGCGAAATCGGCGGCGAGCTCCATGATGGCGAGCTGGTGGCGGATATCGAGCGAGGAGACCGGCTCGTCGAGGAACAGCCAGCGGGGCACGCCGTCGAGAACGGGCGTCCAGACCTGACAGAGAACGCGGGCGAGCTGCACGCGCTGCTGCTCGCCGCCCGAAAGCTCCTGGTAGAAGCGGCCGGCAAAGCCTGCGAGATCGACCCGGCGGAGCGCCTCCAGCGGCAGCCTTTCGGCCTCGGCCCTCGGCAGACGCGACCAGCCGCCGGCAAGGCCCAGCCGGACGATCTCCAGCACCGTGAAGGGAAAGGAAAGCGCCGTCTTCTGCGGCAGGACGCCCCGCGTCTCGGCAAGCTCCCAAGGCTTCTGACGGCGCATGTCGCGGCCATTGAGGCGGATCGCGCCCGTCGAGGCGATCTCGCCGCAGACGGCGCGCAGCAGCGTCGTCTTGCCCGATCCGTTCGGTCCGACGATCGCCGTCAGTTCGCCGGCGCGTGCGGCAAAAGAAATGTCCGACAGGATGACGCGCCCGCCGAGCTTCACCGTCAGGTTTTCCACCTCGATCATGACGGCCTCACAGGTCAAGCACGCCGCGCCGGCGAAGCAGGATCCAGAGAAAGAAGGGGGCGCCGACGGCGGCCGTGACGATGCCGATGGGAAACTCCGCCGGGGCGACGATGGTGCGGCTGACGGCGTCGGCGAGAAGCAGCATCACCGCGCCCAAAAGCGCCGAGGCCGGGATGAGGTAGCGGTTGTCCGGCCCGATCACCAGGCGCAGCAGATGCGGCACGACGATGCCGACGAAGCCGATGCCGCCGGAGACGGCGACCGAGGCGCCCGTGGCGCCGGCGACCGAGACGATGGCGATCAGCTTCATGCGCTGGACGGGAATGCCGAGATGGTGGGCCGTCGCCTCGCCAAGCGAGAGGGCGTTGAGCGCGCGGGCGAGGAAGGGCGCGGCCAGAAGGGCGAGGAGGATGATGGGGCCGGCGGCGGCGATCTTCGTCCAGGTCGCCCCGGCGAGCGAGCCCAGGCCCCAGAAGGTGAGATCGCGCAGCTGCGCATCGTCGGCAAGGAAGACGAGGATGCCGGACAGCGCCCCGGCGAGCGCGCCGAGAGCGATGCCGGCAAGCAGCATCGTGGCGATCGAGGTCTGCCCGCGCCGCGTCGCCACCCGGTAGAGGATGAAGGTGGAGACGAGGCCGCCGAAAAAGGCGGCGAGCGGCAGGGTGAAGATGCCGAAGAGAGCCAGAAAGGGGCCGAGCACCGTCGTGCCGAGAACGATGACGGAAATCGCCCCGAGGCCGGCGCCCGCCGAGACGCCGACAAGGCCGGGATCGGCGAGCGGGTTGCGGAAAAGGCCCTGCATGACGGCGCCGGAGACGGCGAGCGAAGCACCGACCAGGCTTCCCAGGATCGCCCGCGGCAGGCGGATTTCGCCGATGATCAGCCTGTCGCGCGCGCTCACCCCCTCCCCGCCGGAGAAGAAAAGCTCCCGCAGGAGCGGCAGCGGCGAGACGTCGGAGGCGCCCGCCGTCAGGCTGAAGAAGAAGGTCAGGACGAACGCTGCCAGGAGGGCGACCAGCGCCACCCTTGCCCAAAGGGAGCGGTCGCCTTCGATGTGCCGGCGGCCGAAGCTGGCGGGGGCGGCAAAACTGTCGAGGGACATCTTCCGGCGCTCCCTTTGCCTCAGTGGAGGGCGCTCTCGCCATAGAGCGCGGCGAAAAGCTCGCGGGCCGCATCGGGCGTGCGCGGACCGAATCCGAGGAGATAGAGCCCGTCCATGCGGATGAGGTTCCCCGCCTCGCCCGCCGGCGTCGCCTTCAGGGCCGGACTTTGAAGGATCCCGGCCGCCGCGTGCCCGTCCGCCTCGCCCCGATCCATCATCAGGATAGCGTCGGGCGCCGCCTCGATCAGTGCTTCGTCAGTGAGCGCCTTGTAGCCGGAATAGCCCGTCACGGCATTGACGCCGCCGGCAAGGCGGATGATGGCGTCGGCGGCCGTGTCGGTGCCCGCCGCAAGCACCTTGCCGCCCTGGACGGAGAGGATGAAGAGGACGCGCTTGCGGTCATTCACGCCGGAGACGGTCCTTGCGAGCCTCTCCATCTCGGCCTTCACAGAGCCGGCGAGCTTTGCTGCCCTCTCCTGCGCCCCGAGCGCCTCGCCGACCTTCTCGATCTTCCGGACCACGCCTTCGGCGCTGTAGCCTTCCGGGATGGTGACCAGCGGCACGCCGGAGGATTCGAGCACCGCCATCGTCTCCGGCGGGCCGCTGCCTTCGATCGAGAGGATGCCGTCCGGCCCGACCGAGAGGACGCCTTCGGGGGAGAGCTGGCGCATGTAGCCGATATCGGGCAGCGCCTTCGCGGCCTCCGGCCAGGTGCTCGTCGTGTCGCGCGCGACGAGGCGGTCCTCCTCGCCGAGGGCATAAACGATCTCCGTCACCGAACCGCCGATGGCGACGAGCTTGCCCTCATCGGGGAGCCTTTCGGCTGCCGACGTCGTGCCCGGCGCCAGGATCGCCGCGACCAGGAAGGCCATCAGCAACTCGCCGACCCTGCCCCTGCCGATGGCCCCATGCGCCTTCCCGCCAGCCTTCCCGGCCAGCCGCTCATCTGAACTGATGCAATTGTGCAACGCTTTCCTCACGGATCTCGATCCCGTCCGTAAAATGTTGACGCCAAATATCAGGTTTTATACCTCCAGCAAAATATGAAATTTGGCGTCATCTTTTTGTGAGGCCGCAACAAGGAAGGACTGGGGTCATGCGGGGAAGTCACAGCGTACTGCATGCGGGGGCTGGAACGAGCGGGAGTGCGGCCCGCAAAGGCCTTCTCCGCGCGCTGCTCATGGGGGCTGCCGTGATCGCGCTTGCGCCCGCGGCCGGAGCGCAGGAGGCGCCGGTGGAAGCGGCCGTGGGGGCGGAGGCCGCACCGGCCAGCGACGCAGCGGTTCTCCTCGACCCGATCTCCGTCATCAGCCGTACCGGCGAGACGGAGAACGAGAGCATGGCCTCCGTCAGCGTCGTCGACGAAGAGGAAATCGCGCGCAAGATGGCGACGACGCCGCTCGGTCTCTTCAACGACGTACCGGGCGTCAGCATCCAGGCCGACGCCAAGCGCACCAACTCCTCCATCAATATCCGCGGCCTGCAGGATTTCGGCCGCGTGCAGGTGATCGTCGACGGGGCGCGGCAGAATTTCCAGCGCTCCGGCCACGGTACGCAGAGCGTCTTCTGGGTCGATCCGCTGCTGCTGAAGCAGGCGGAGGTGATCCGGGGGCCCGTGGCCAACACCTATGGCTCCGGCGCCATCGGCGGCGTCGTCATGTTCGAGACCAAGGATGCGCGCGACTTCCTGCGCGAATGGGAGACCTACGCGCTCGCCGTGACGGGCCAGTACGAATCCAACGGCAGCGGCTGGACGACGAGCGCCGTCGGCGCCTACCGGATCAACGACAGGATCGACGTTCTCGGCAACGTCGTCTGGCGCGACTACGGCGCCTATGAGGACGGCGCCGGCGATACCGTCCGCAACAGCGATTTCGACATCCTCAGCGGCATGCTGAAGACCTCGATCCGCCCGACCGAGAACAGCGAGGTGAAGCTCGGCTGGATCGGTACCGACGACGACTGGAGCGAACAGTCGGGCAATTCCGACCTCGACCTGCAGCAGAACACCTTCACCGGCCGCTACCACGTCACGGACGAGGAAAAGAGCTGGCTCGACCTCCACCTCAACACCTCGCTCAACATGGCGCGGCTGGAGCAGACCTACCGGGCGAACGTCTCGCAGTTCAATCCGTCGACCGGCCGGCCGGTGACGATCCCCGCGGGCTCGAAGACCAATTACGACCTCGATACCTACGGCATCGACGTCTGGAACACCTCTCGCTTTGCGACGGGGATCGCCGAGCACGAGCTGACCTATGGCGGCGACTGGCTGCGCGACGAGGTCGATACGTCGAGCCCGATCGGCGGCAGCGACTTCTACACCCCCTCGGGCACGCGCGAGACCTGGGGCGCCTATGTTCAGGAGAAGGTGGACATCGGCTGGTTCGAGGCGATCGGAGCGCTGCGCTACGACAGCTACGAGCTGGAGGGCACCAATACCAAGAGCTCCGGCGACCGGGTCTCGCCGCGCCTGACGCTCGGGCTGTCGCCCTTCTCGGGCGAGGCGTTCGGAGGCCTTCAGGTCTACGGCACCTATGCGGAGGGGTACCGCTCGCCCTCCACGAGCGAGACGCTGATCAGCGGCCTGCATCCGGCCGGCGTCGTCTTCCCGTTCCTGCCGAACCCGGACCTTCAGCCGGAAGTCGGCAAGACCTGGGAGATCGGCGTCAACTACAAGCGGGACGGGCTCTTCCGCGCCGACGACCGGCTGCGCCTCAAGGCCGCCTACTACCGCAACAACGTCGAGGACTTCATCGACGGGCAGACGCTCTCGCCCTTCGATCCGACGAGCGGCTGTCCGCTGCGCGCCGACCTCTTCGCCACCGGGAGCTATGCGCCGATCTGCTACCAGTATCAGAACTTCGCCAAGGCAAAGCTGTGGGGATGGGAGTTCGAGGGAACCTACGATGCCGGCTGGGTCTTCGGCGGCGCCAACGTCTCCTTCACCGAAGGCTACCGCGTCGCCGACGGCGTGCGGGAGGATATCACCACCCTGCCCTCCTCCAAGTTCGGCGGTCATCTCGGCTTCCGCCTGCTCGACGAGCGGCTCAGCTTCGGCGGCGAGGTGGAGCACTACGTCGCCCCCGACGCGGCCACCTTCGCCAAGGACTACACGCTGGTGAACGCCTTCGCGCAGTACGACGTCAACGAGAACTTCAGCGCCTCCTTCCGCGCCGAGAACCTCTTCGACGTGCGCTACGCCAACCCGCTCAACGCGACCACGACCTCCGTCGTCTACGAGCCGGGCATGAGCGTGAAGCTGGCGGCCACACTGCGCTTCGGCGGCTGACAGCCGAAGAGGGCCGCCCTTTGGGGGAACCTCAGGGGCGACCCAGACTTGAAAGCCCCGCCAGCTGGCCGGCGGGGCTTTCTTTTTGCGCGCATTCGGAAGACGGCGCCTAGCGGCCGAAGAGCGCCTTCAGCTTCTTGACGAAGACGCGCCAGATGAGGGTCAGGGCGTTGAGCTCACCTGCCGGCGCACTCTGCCTCGGCGGCGCGGGCGACATTGGCGCAGAAGGCCGGGGCGCGGACGCGGAAGGCGAAGACGCGGCTCCCTCCTCACCGCTCGCAGCGGGAGCGGCCGCACCAGCGCCGGCGGCCGGCGTCGCGTTGAGCTCGCTCTCCAGATTGCGGGTGAAATCCTCGGTGATCTGATCGGCGATGGCATCGACGACGCCGCCGCGGGCGAACTGGGCGAGCGAGCCGGAGAGCGTATAGTCGACGGTGACCTTCACCACCGTGCCGGCGCCCTCGTCGGCTTCCTCAAGGACATAGACGACTTTCGCCTTCGCCCGCGAGGCATGGCTCTTGTCCATGCCCTTGCCGTCGATCGTGCCGGTCCAGCTCTCCTCGTCGGCCTCGATATCGGCCTCGCCGGCGAAGCTGGCACGCACGGGGCCGAGCTTGACGGTCATGACTCCCTTGGCCGAGGTCGGGCTCGTCTGCTCGGTGAGCGTTGCCCCGGGCAGGCAGCGCACCACCTCCGGAAGATCCTGGAAGCGCTCCCAGACGGCGCGCCGCGGATGGGCGACAAGGAACTCCTGATTGATCTGTGGCATGGAAATGTTCTGCGTGGCTGTTGGAATGGGGTCGGCGGCCCGCCCGAAAAATCCCGCGATGCGAGGCGGACGGGCGCCGGCTTTGCTCGCCCCTCAGTCGGAGGGGCCGCACCAGTCGTAGATCGACAGGGCCATCACCTTGATGGCGGTGATGTAGTCGTCGATCGAGACGTACTCGTCGTCGGAATGCATCACGGCCGTCGATCCGGGGCCGAAGATGACGGTCGGCGTATCGGCGTATTTGTTGAGGAAGCGCGTATCGGCAGCACCCTGGCGGCCGCTGATTTCCGGATCCCGCCCGGCGACTTCCCTGAAGTTGCGCGAAACGAGATCGACGATCGGATGGTCGGTCGCGATCTCGGAGGCCTCCGCGTCGTAGCCGACGAAGCGCACGACCGGCGGATGGTCCTTCATCCATTCGTCCTTCGAGGCGACCTCTGCGATATGATCGACGAGGCTCTGCTTGACGCCCTCATGGTCCTCGCCCGGCACCGTGCCGATCGAGCCCTTCAGGAGCGCCGTCGCCGGGAAGGCGCTCGGATAGGCGCCGGCCTGAAAGCTGCCGACGAGGCAGGGGAGCGAATCGAGCGCGTTCGGATAGAGCGGATGGGTGACGGTGGCGACGCGCCTGTCCTCCAGCTCCTGCACGGCCTTGACGATCTTGTAGCCGAGCTCGATGGCGCTGATGCCCTTGTAGCGCTGCTGCACGCCGGCCGGCTTGCCGTTGATGGCGATCTCGAACCAGATGCGGCCGATGCAGGCCGGCTGCACGGCGAGGTCGCTGGTCTCGCCGGAGATGCCGGCATCGGCCTTGTAGCCGCGCGCCACCGTGTCGAGGGTGCCGTGGCCGGAGACCTCCTCGTCGATGACGATGTCGATGAGCACGTCGCCCTTCAGCTTGACGCCTAGCTCCTTCAGAAACTTCACCGCGAGGATGTGGCTGGCGACGCCGCTCTTCATGTCGGCGGAGCCGCGGCCGTAGATGCGCCCGTCGCGGATCTCGGCCGACCAGGGGCCGACGCTCCAGCCCTCGCCGTTGCCGACCGGGATGACATCGGTGTGGCCGTTGAGGAGAAGGGACTTGCCGCCGCCTTCGCCCTTCAGCGTGGCGACGATGTTGGGCCGGCCCTCGTAGCCGCGCTCGACCGGGCGGTAGCCGGGATGCTTCTTCAGCTCCTCCCAGTCCGTCTCCCACATGTCGACATCAAGCCCGACCTTGTTCAGGTAATCCGAAAGGTAGGCCTGGATGGCCGCCTCGTCGCCGGTGACGCTCGGGATCGAAATCATCTCGCGCAGGAATTCGACGGCCTCCTCGCGGCTCTGGTCGATCTTGTCCAGGATCTCCTGGCGGCTGGTGCTCACGGCTTCCTCCAAAGAAGTTTGGGTGTGGTGGGGATCGGCTCCGGCGACAGGCTGCGGCTCACGGCATGAAGTCCGGCAGCCACAGGACGAGCGCCGGCATGGCGATCATCAGGCCCATCAGAAGGATGTTGATGCAGATGAACGGCAGGGCCGCCGCGTAGATGTCCGTCATCTTGGTATCGGGCGGGGCCACCCCCTTCATGACGAAGAGCGACAGGCCGAAGGGCGGCGTGATGGTCGCCATCTCCAGGTTCACCATCATGATGATGCCGAACCAGGTCGGGTCCCAGCCCATCTGCTTCACGATCGGCAGGAAGATCGGGATCGTGACGAGCACGATCGAGGTCTGCTCGATGAACATGCCGAGGAAGACGACGATCAGCTGCATCAGGATCAGAAGCACGATCGGATGCACCGGCAGGTCGGTGGCGAGCTGGGTGATCTGCGACGTCGCGCCCGAGAAGGAAAGAAGCTGGCTGAAGCCGGCGGAGCCCGTGAGGATGAAGAGGATCATCACGGAAAGCTGGGTCGCCTGACCGACGCCGACACGCAGGAGCTGCCAGTTCAGCTTGCCGTAGAGGGCCGTCAGAACGAAGGTCAGGAAGGTGCCGATGGCCGCCGCCTCGGTGGGCGTGGCGATGCCGAAGAAGATGAGGATGATCACCATCACCACGATGGAGACGGGCGGCACGAGATAGAGCAACAGGTCCTTCACGCGCCGGCCGAACGGCACCCGCTCCGTCTCGTAGGGCGGCGCCAGGTCGGGATTGAGCGTCACCCTGATGACGATATAGCCGATGTGCATGGCCGCCAGCAGCAGGCCCGGCACGATGATGCCGATGAGGATTTTTGCGACGGAGAAGCCGCCGAGGCTCGCGACCACGATGGCGAGCGTCGAGGGCGGGATGAGGATGGCGAGCCCGCCGCTTGCCAGGATCGGGCCGAGCGACATCGCCTTGGCGTAGCCGCGCTTTTCCATCTCCGGGGCGAGCGTGGAGCCGAGCATGGCGACCGAGCCCATGGCGACGCCGGTCAGCGTGCCGAGCATCGCCCCTGCCCCGATCGCCAGAACCGCCAGCCGGCCGGCGATGAAGCCCAGCCACTGGTCGAGGACGCCGATCATCCGGTTGGCGATACCGGAATGGAACATGATCGCGCCCATGAGGATGAACATCGGCACGGGCACGAGGATGAAGGTCGAGATCGAGCTGTCGATGCTCAGAACCAGCTGGTTGAAGCCGGAAAGCCCGCCCCAGAGCATGTAGGCCCCGATCATGTTGACGATCAGGAAGGCGATGGCGACCGGCAGGCCGGTCAGCATCAGCACCGCGAGCGCGGAGAAGAAGGCTATCAGGTAGCCCCACCATTCCAGGTCCATGGCGCTCAGATCCTCAGATCTTCGGGATGGTGGACGGGATTATGGCCCGTATAGAAACGGACCGCCCGACGCAGGAACTCGATGCCGAGAATGAAGCAGCCGAGCGGGATGACACCGAGATTGATGGCACGCGGTATCTCCAGCTCGGCCGCGACGACGATGCCGCGATGCAGGGAGAGAAGCACCGCTTTCGTCGAGAAATAGGCAAGGGAGAGGCAGGCGGCGGCCCCGATGAGGGAGCTTGCCACCTGCAGCCACCGGCCGTAGGCCGGCCGCAGCCAGGAGACGAATATCTCGACCGAAACGTGCTCTTCCTTGCGCAGCACCCAGGCAGCGGCGAGAAAGGTGATGTAGACCATCATCGTCCCGCTGATCTGGTCGATGCCGAGGATGCCCTGGTTGAGCGCGGCCCGCATCGCGACCTTCACGACGGTCGCGAGCATCATCACCACCAGCAGCACCCCGGCGATGGCGGCGAAGAAGCCCAGCAGGCGATCGAGATTGCGGCCGAGTTTCGTCATGTCCTTCTCACCGGATGCTCAGGTGAAACCCGTCAGCTGCCGCGCTCGAGCAGCTTTTCCGCCTGGGCGAAGGTCTCCGGATCCATGACGGATTCGTAGTAGTCCCAGAGCGATTCCTCGGCGAGGCTCGTCCAGGCCTCGGACACTTCCGAGGAGATCGGAAGGACCTCCATACCGGCTTCCTTCATCCCGGCGATCTGTTCGTCGAGGTTCTTCTGGAACCAGCCGCGCGTCCATTCCTGGGTCTCGGCCATGGCGTCGAGCATGATCTGCTTCACGTCATCCGGCAGCTCGTCCCAGACAGACTGGTTGATGTTGACGCTGACGCCGCTGCGGTACATCGGCTGGTCGATCAGGTACTTCGACACCTGCTGCCACTTGTAGCGGGTGAAGGCATCGGCGACCGGCCAGGTGAAGCCGTCCACCGTGCCACGGTCCATGGCGAGATAGATCTCGCTCGGCGGCAGAGTGATCGGCTCGGCGCCGGCGGCCTGGGCGAAATGGCGCGTCAGCGGTGCCACGCGCAGCTTCATGCCCTTGAGGTCGTCCAGGCTCTCCACTTTCTTCTGCGAGGAGATGTAGTGCGCGCCGATGCCGGGCAGGCCAGCCGCGTGGCCGACATAGCGAACGCCCTTCGCCGCGTAGAGATCGACCATGAAATCGTAAAGCTCGGAGCCCGGCCCGTTATCGGGCGTATCGAAGGGCGAGAGCTCGGTGATGTCGCCGGCCGGGACCACGCCCGCCCAGTAGTTGGGCGCGCCGTACCAGACGTCGAAGACGCCATTCACCAGCGCTTCGGGCTGGTCGAAGGTCGGCACCACATCGGCGGCACCGATATAGTCGATGCGGACCTTGCCCTCGCCGATGCGGTTCACGTTCTTCATGAAGTTGTGGCCGACATCGGCGGAGGGCGAGAATTCGGGCGCCCAGGCGCCGACCATCCTCAGCTTGATCTCGTCGGCAAGCGCCGAGCCGGCGGAGGTCGTGGCAATGAGGGCGGCGCAGAGCGCCGCTCCCAGTGCAAAGTTCGTCTTTCGATTGCTCATGGTTATATCCCCTCTTTGTGAGCATTGAAGGCTGGCGAGACGCCGGAGCTACTTGCTCGCAAGCAGCTTCTTGGCGCCGGAAAGTTCGTCCTCGGACATGACGGTGGCGAGATATTCCCAGAGCGAGTCCTGGGCGAGCTTCGTCCAGCGCGCGGCCTCCTCGTCGGAAAGCTCCAGCTTCTGCATGCCGGCCTCGAGCATCTTCTTTTCCTGCTCGTCCTGGGCCTCGGCGAAGCGGCCGCGGGTCCATTCCTGCGTCTTGGCGACGGCGTCGAGCAGGATCTTCTGCTGGTCCTCGGTCAGCTCGTTCCACTTGTCGAGGTTCATGTCGATGCCGGTGCCGCTGCGGTACATCGGTTCGTCGACCATGTACTTGGTAACGGTCTGCCAGCCGTAGTTGGTGAAGCCGTCGGCGACCGGCCAGGTGAAGCCGTTGACCGTGCCGCGATCCATGGCGAGGAAGACCTCGCTCGGCGGCAGCGTGACGGATTCGGCGCCGGCCGCATGGACGAAGTAGCGGGTCAGCGGCGGCACGCGCAGCTTCATGCCCTTCAGGTCGTCGAGGCCCTTGACCTCCTTCTGGGAGAGCAGGAAGTGCGAGCCGACGCCGATGTCGCCGGCGGCATGGCCGAGATAGCGCACGCCGTGCTTGGCATACATGTCGATCATGTAGCCGTAGATGTCAGAGCCGGGGCCGCCATCGGGAACGAGCTCGGTGGAAAGCTCGGTGACATAGCCGCCCGGGATGATGCCGGCCCAGTAGTTCGGCGCGCCGTACCAGACGTCGAAGACGCCGTTCACCAGCGCTTCCGGCTGGTCGAAGGTCGGCACCACATCGTCGGCGCCGACATAGTTGATGGTGATCTTGCCGCCCGAGTTCTCGTTGACGAACTCGGCGAACTTGGTGCCGACCTCCGCATAGGGAGACACGCTCGGCGCCCAAGCGCCGACCATGCGCAGCGTGACCGAATCCTCGGCCATGGCGCCGGTTGCAAAAGTCGCGATACCGAGCGCCGCCAGCACCGCGCCCGTCCTGCCGAAATTCCTGTGAATGCTCATCCTGTGAACCTCCGCGTTCGCGGTTTCCCAGCCGCGTTCGACACTGCACCAGACGGGCAAATGCACAAACACTCGCCACGCCCAGCAGTGATGCAGGCTATTGCTCGACCTCCATCTTGTCTACAATCTTTTTGACATTGCATACAAGACGAGGATACGTTTCCTGCATCGTGGCGCTCCGTGCTAGCGGATTTGTGTCACGGCATTCGGGCCGGTCCGAAGCGGGCCGACGCCCGCGCCCTGCCTTTCAGAAACGGAAGAGTGATGAGGCCAACCCCGTTCGAGTATCACCGGGCCGAGAGCCTGGATCATGCCCTGGCGCTGCTTGCCGAATTCGGCGAGGAAGGCCGGCCCCTCGGCGGCGGGCAAAGCCTCGTGCCGATGATGAATCTCAGGCTGGCGCGCCCCGCCCATCTGGTCGACATCAACGGCCTGCCGCTGGATTTCATCGAGGTGGAGGGCGACGTCCTGCGCGTCGGCGCGCTGGTTCGCCACGAGCGCTACCTGAAGGAGAAGGTGATCGGCGAGCGCTTCGCCGCCTTCCACGACGCGGTGCAGTGGATCGGACATCCGACGATCCGCAGCCGCGGCACGATCGGCGGCAGCATCGCCCATGCCGATCCCTCCGCCGAGCTGCCCGCCGTCGCCATGCTCTACGGCGCGACGATCATCGCCCGCTCGGCGAACGGGGAGCGACGCATCGCCGCAGACGACTTCTTCCTCGGCGCCTACATGACGGCGCTGGAGGCAGGCGAGATGGTCGTCGCTGTCGAGTTCCCCCTCCCCCCGGCGCATTCCGCCGGCGCGTTCATGGAGATCTCGGAGCGCCGCAGCGACTTCGCCACCGTCTCGGTCGGGGCGCAGATTACGTTCTCTGGCGGCTCCATCACCGGTGCCCGCATCGTTGCAACCGGCGTCGAGCTCCAGCCGATCCGCGCCATCCCCGCCGAGGAGGCGCTTTCCGGCAAGCCGCTCTCCGCTTGCGAGGCCAGGGCCGCCGGGCGCGCCTTCGCCGAAGGCATCGACCCCATCAGCGACAACGTCGCCTCGAGCGAATATCGCCGCAGCCTGGCGGCCGAGCTGACCAGCCGGGCCGTGGAGAAGGCCTGCCAGCGGGCGCTCGAGGCAGGACAGGAATAGCCATGCAAGAGATCGAACTTGAGGTGAACGGCGTCCGGCGCCGGCTGAGCGTCGAGCCGCGCCGGCTGCTTGCCGATGTGCTGCGGCAGGAATTCGGGCTTTCGGGCGTCCATATCGGCTGCGCCCAGGGCGCCTGCGGCTGCTGCACGGTGCATATCGAGGGCGTGCCGCGCCTTTCCTGCCTGACTTTTGCCGTGCAGTGCGACGGCGCCTCCATCCGCACCGTGGAGTCCATCGGAGGCGTACGCGCGGAGCATCTCCTCCAGGAAGCCTTCCGCAGCGAGCACGGGCTGCAATGCGGCTACTGCACGCCGGGCTACATCATGACCCTCGTGCCCTTCGTCTCGCGCATGGTGGAAGAGGCGCGCATGCCGGAGGACGAGGAGATCCGCGAAGCGATGAGCGGCAATATCTGCCGCTGCACCGGCTATCACGGCATCGTCGCGGCGGTGCGCAAGGCGATCGGCGACCAGATGGCCGCGAGCGGGGGAGCGAACCATGCAGGCTGACCGTCCGAGACATGTCGGCGCGCGCGTCCAGCGCGTGGAGGATACGCGCCTGCTTTCCGGCACGGCGCGCTACATCGACGACATCCGACTGCCGAACATGCTGCACCTTTCCTTCGTGCGGGCGCAGTACGCCCATGCGAAGATCCTGGAGATCGACACGGACGGTCTCGCCGATCTCGCCTATCCGACGATCGTCTTCACCGGCAAGGACACGGCCGGCATCGCGGTGACGGCCCATCAGGATTTTCCGGAGATGCAGTTCTCCGAGCAGCCGGTGCTGGCGGAAGACAAGGTCCGCTTCGTCGGGGAGCCGGTCGCCGCGGTCCTCGCCGACGATCCCTACGATGCGGAGGACGCGGCCGAGCTCGTCTTCATCGATTACGACCCGCTCACCGTGGTCGGCACGATGGCGCAGGCGCGCGATCCGGAAATGCCCGCCATTTTCGACAACTGGAAGGGCAACATCTTCATCGAGCGGCAGATGAAGGGCGGAGACCTCGATGCGGCGAAGGCCGAGGCGGCGCATGTCATCCGCCGCACCTTCTACAACCAGCGCCAGACGGGCGTGCCGATGGAATGCCGCGGCGTCGTCGCCGAATACGACCAGGCGAGCCGCGTCCTGACGGTGTGGACCTCCACCCAGATCCCGCATCTGGTCAGAACCTATATCTGCGAGGAGCTCGGCCTGCCGGAAAGCCGGGTGCGCGTCGTCGCGCCCGATGTCGGCGGCGGCTTCGGCGTCAAGGGACAGGTCTTCGTCGAAGAGGTGCTCGTGCCCTGGCTCGCCATGAAGACCGGGCGGCCGGTGAAATGGATCGAGGACCGGCGCGAGCACATGATGGCCTCCATCCATGCGCGCGACCACGAGCACACGCTCGAGGCCTATGTCTCGGCCGAGGGACGCCTGCTCGGCCTCAAGGCCGATATCAGCGTCGATGTCGGAGCCTATTCCACCTACCCCTTCACCGCGGCCGGCGATCCGGGGATGGCGGCGAAGGTCATGCCGGGGCCCTACGACTTTCAGGCCTACGAGGCCACATTCCGGGCACTCGCCACCAACAAATGCCCGCTCGGCACCTATCGCGGCGTCGCAAGACCCTCGGCGGTCTTCTCGCTGGAGAGGCTGATGGACGAGATCGCGGCCGAGCTCGGCATGGATCCCTTCGAGATCCGGCTGAAGAACGTCATCCGCGACTTTCCCTACAAGAACGTGCTGGGCTTCACCTACGATCCGGGCTCCTACGCCGAATCCCTTGAAAAGGCGCGCGATCTCCTTGCCGCCGACATCGCGGAAGCGGCGCGCTCGAAGGCCTCGTCCGACACGCGCATCGGCGTCGGCTGCGCTCTCTTCATCGAGCAGGGTGCGCACGGCACGCCCGATTTCACGCGCCGGCGCGTGCCGATCGAGACCGGCTATATCGCCGCGCGCGTGGAGATGGAGCCGGATGGCGAGGTGATCGTCGATGTCGGCCTGCAGAACCACGGCCAGGGCCACGAAACGGTGATGGCGCAGGTCGCCGCCGATGTGCTCGGCGTCGACCCTTCCAACGTCTATGTGCGCCAGGGCGACACGCTGACGACACCCTATTCGGTCGGCACCTGGGGCAGCCGCGGCGGCCCGCTCGGCGGCGGCGCCGTGCACGAGGCGTCGAAGATCCTCGCCGAGAAGCTGCGCGCCATCGCCGGCCATCTCCTGCAGACCGACAAGGAGAAAATCGTCCTTTACGGCGGCAAGGCGCAGGTGGACGGCGCGGAGGATCGCTTCATCGAAATCCGGAAGCTCTGCCGCATCGCGCTACGCAATGTCGACCAACTGCCCGAGGGCATGATCCCGGGCCTTGAAGCCGCCTACAGCCTCGACGGCTCGGCCGACGGCACCTATGCGAACGCGCTGCACGCGGCGGTGGTGGAGATCGACATCAAGACCGGCAAGATGAAGCTTCGCCGCTTCCTCGCCGTGGAGGATTGCGGCACCATCCTCAATCCGCTCATCGTCGACGGGCAGGTGCGCGGCGGCATCGTGCAGGGCATCGGCTCGGCGATGCTGGAGCATTTCATCTACGACGAGGAATGCCAGCCGCTGTCGACGAGCTTCGCCGACTATCTGATGCCGCTCGCCACCGAGATCCCGAACATCGAGGTGCACCACATCGAGACGCCGACGCCGCGCACGCCGCTCGGCGCCAAGGGCCTCGGCGAGGGCGGCGCCATCGGACCGGCGGCGGCCATCGCCAACGCCGTGGCCGACGCGCTCGGTATCAGCGTCCTGAAGACGCCTCTCAACGGCAACGAGATCTGGCGGCTCGCCACCGCGATCCGCGAAGGCGAATAGGCGCCGGGCACCCTGCCCGGCCCCGGGCTCAGTAGCCGAGTTTCGGATTGACCTCGTGCAAGGGCCTCTCGCCGCCATGGACGCGGCGGATGCTCTCGGCCACGTCGCGCGCGGCATCCTGCGGCACGGTGATGGAGGCCAGATGCGGGGTGATGAAGACATTCTCCATCGCCCAGAAGGGATGATCCTTCGGCAGCGGCTCCTGCCAGAAGACGTCGAGCGTGGCGCCTCCGAGATGGCCGGAGGAAAGCGCCTCGAGGAGCGCCGGCTCGTCGACCACCTCGCCGCGCGAGGCATTGATGAACTTCGCCCCCTGCGGCAGGGCCGAGAAGACGTCAGGGCCGATCCGGCTGCGCGTGTCCGGCGTCAGCGGCAGCATGTTCACCAGAATGTCGAGTTCGCCCAGGAAGGCGCCGAAATCCTCCTCGCGGTGGAAACTCGTGACGCCCTTGAGGCTCTTCTCGCGCCGGTCGAAGCCCCGCACGTCGTAACCGAGCCAGGCGAGGGCCTCGGCCGCGGCCGAGCCGAGAATGCCGAGGCCGAGGATGCCGACCTTCGTCGAGGAGAGCGGGCGCGGATGGATGTAGCGCCACTCGCCGAGGCGCTTGGCCGCCTCGAACTCCGGGATGTCGCGCGCGTAGCGGGTCACGGCGAAGAGGATGTAGCTGCGCATCATCGCGACCATGCCGGCATCCGACAATCGCGAGATGGGAAGGTCCGGCAGATCCGGCCGGCCGGTGAGCGAATCGACGCCGGCGCCGAGATTGACGACGAGCTTCAGCGCCTCGAAGGGCTCGAAGAAGCCGGAAGGCGGGCGCCAGACGAGAGCGTAGTGGATCTCGGAAACTTCGCCCACTTCGGGCCAGACGCGGATGTCGAGTTCCGGCAGGTAGGCGCGAAGCGCGTCGGCCCATTCGGCGGGATCGTCGAACTCGCTGTAGAAGACCAGCGCGCCGAGGCCGCTTTCCTCGTCCTGCGCCTCGCGCATCTGAACTAGCCCGCTCGACATTCAGCTCTCTCCCTTGGGTTCCAGATGGCAGTCCGGCGGCACGGGCCGAAGCCAGGCCTCGGCCGGACGGCCCATGTTTCTTGCGGCTTCATCACAGGAGATGGTGCGGCAGCCATGTCGACAGGCCGGGGAACACCACCAGGACGATGAGAAGCGCCACGAGGGCGATCAGGAAGGGCGTGTTGGCACGCACCACGGCGATCACCTCCTCGCGGCCGATCTTCGCCGCCACCAGCAATGCCAGCGCGACCGGCGGAGTGATCTGGCCGATGACCACGGTGACGACGATGAGGACGCCGAAATGGATGAGGTCGATGTCGGCCATCAGCAGCGAGGGAAGAAGCACCGGCATGATCATCGGGATGAGCGGATCGAGGATCATGCCGGCAATCAGCGCCAGCAGCAGAAGCACCAGCGTCTGGGGAATGCTCGTCTCGAAGGGAAAGAGCGTGGCAAGAAGATCGGCGAGCGCGATCGGCACCCGCGCCTGCGACAGCGCCCAGCCGAGCGCCACGGAAAAGCCGACGACCAGCAGCACCTCGCCCGTCAGCATGACCGACTGCACCATCACGGTGCGCAGTCCGGCGAAGGTCAGCGAGCGGTAGACGACCGAAGAGAGGAAAAGCGCGTAGACGACGGCGAAGGCGCCGGCCTCGGATGGGGTGAAGAAGCCGAAGACGAGGCCGCCGATGATGAGGCCTGGAAGGCCCATCGGCAGGATCGCGTCCCGGCCGGTCCTGACGAGGCGCAGCCAGGCAAAGCCCTGCATCGGCTTCCAGCCCTTGCGCCGCGCCATGACGGAAATGACGAGCATCAGCGCGATCGCCATCAGGATGCCCGGTACGATGCCGGCGAGGAAAAGCGCGCCGAGCGAGGTGCCGGTCACCGCCGAATAGAGGATCATCGGCGAGCTCGGCGGCACCAGGACGCCGATGCCGGAGGACGTCGCCGTCAGCGCGGCCGCGAGCGGGCCGGGATAGCCGTTCTCCTTCATCTTCGGGATGATGATGGAGCCCGTGCCGGCAAGATCGGCGACCGAGGTGCCGATCATGCCGCCGAAGAGAAGGCTGACGGCGATGTTCACATGGGCGAGCCCGCCGCGCATCCAGCCGACGGCGGCTGCCGCAAAGGCGAAGAGCCGGTCGGCGATGCCGGAATGGTTCATGATGCCGCCGGCGAAGATGAAGAGCGGCAGCGTGATGAGGATGTAGTCGGAAAGGCCGGACAGCGTCTGCTGCGGCAGGGCGAGCTGCCAGCCGCCGGAGAAGAGGACGAAGATCGCCACGGCGGTCGCCATGGCGATGATGACCGGCATGCCGATCAACGCCAGGAAGCAGAGGGCGACGATGGTGGCGAGGGCAAGTTCCAGCATCGTCGTCTCCTATCGCCTGAAGACAGGCATGATGAGGGTCACCGAAAGGCCGGCGGTGGCGAAGAGAAGGCCGGCCATGGCGATCCATTTCGGCAGGCCGAGCATCGGCGAGAGATCCCCGCCAAAGAGCTGGATGTACTGGAAGGTAAGCCAGGCGAAATACGCCATCACGCCCGAGCCGATCAGCGATGCCAGGACCGCGACGATCCTTGCGGGCCGGGCTCCCAGGCGCTCCGTCACCATGTCGCAACAGATGAGCGAGCCACGCAGGGCGGCGAGAAGGACGCCGGTGCCGCCGATCCACACGAGCAGGATAAGGACGATCTCCTCCGTCCATGGAAGCGGATAGGTGAAGAGATAGCGCCCCATCGCGTTGGCGAAGACGAGCACGACCAGGAGGCCGAGAAGGAAGACCGCCATCCATTCGAGGCCGTAATTGACTCGCGCAATGGCGCGGTCCGCCCTTCCCGCCTCAGCGGAAGTGTCGAGCCTGCTGCCCGGATTGGCGCCCATCATGGCGCGTCGGCGCCCTTCGCGGCCCTGGAATCGACAAGCCTGCCGTAGCCCGGACGCGCGCCGTCGACATCGAGGATATCGAGCGCATGCCAGAACGAGGCCTGCACGGCCGAGACGACGGGCTTGCCGAGCTCGGCCTCCAAAGCCTCGATCGCTCCGACGGACCAGAAGTTCGTGCAGGAGATGAAGATCGCGCTCGCCTCCGGCCGGTCGACCGAGCAGACGAGGTCGAAGACGTCGTCGAGAGGCACCTCGGCGAGGGCCTGATCGGAATCGATGCCGAGGTTGCGACCGGCCACGACCGGGTGGCCGTTCTCTTCGAGAAAGCGCACCGCCCTTTCATGGACACCGTCGACATAGGGGGTGGCGAGGGCGACAGGTCCCGCCCCCACCTTCTTCAGGCCCGCCAGGGTCGCCGTGGAAGCCGTCGTCACCTTCGGGCCGGGAGCCCAGGACTTCAGCTTCTCAATGAGCGCATGATCGTAGGCCGTGCCGTGGAGGAACGAGGCGCTCGTGCCTCCGAAGCACAGGACATCGATGGGGGCGGAACCGAGAAGACGCGCCGCGCTCTCCAATTCGGGAGCGTTCATCATCTCCTCGATCCCTTCCACCGTGACCTTCGGAAGCTTGATGCGCGTCGTGTGGATGGCGACGCCTTCGGCCGCCATCGCCCACATCTCCGATTCCATGACGATGGAGGAGGCCATGAAGATCAGGCCTATCCGGGCCCGTTCACCGTTTCCGTCGTATCGGAAGGCGGGACGGGCATCACGAGACAAGGACATCGAGCTTCCCTTCGGCTCTATTCGGCCGCTTCCTTGGCCTTCGTCATGAAGTCCTCGCCGACGATCTTGGCGATCGCGGCATGGACCGGCGCGGCCGCTTCCCTGAAGGGTGCGATCTCGGGCTTGTTCACCTTCACGCCGGCCGCCTCGAACTCGCCAACGAGGTTGGCATCGCTCTCGTCGGAAAGCTCGCGCGTCTTCTGCGCGCCGGCCTCGGCCGCGGCGAGCACCTTCTCCTGGGTCTCCTTGTCGAGGCTGTCCCAGGCTTCGGCGTTCATCGCCAGGGTGATCGGCGAATAGACGTGGTTGGTGAGCGAGATGTATTTCTGCACCTCGAAGAGCGAGAATTCCTTGACGACGGAGAGAGGATTTTCCTGACCGTCGAGCACGCCCTGGCGGAGCGCGACGTAGACTTCGCCGAGGTTCATCGGGGTCGGCGCCGCGCCCAGCGTCTTGAAGGCGAGGATGCGCGTCTCGCTGCCCGGCGTGCGGAGCTTCAGGCCGTTCAGGTCTTCCGGCGTCTCGATCGGGCGCACGTTGTTGCTGATGGCACGGAAACCGAGCTCGCCGAAGGCCAGCACCTGCAGGCCGGCCTCTTCGCGCAGGGAAGCGGCGAGCATGTCGCCGAGCTCACCGTCGAGCGCCTTGCGGGCCGATTCCTTGTCGGAGAAGAGGAAGGGTGCGTCGAAGACCGCGAACTTGTCGTCGAGCTGGACGATATCGGAGCCGAGCGGCACGACCTGCACCTGATTGGCGCGGATCATCTCCATCAGGGCGCCCTCGTCGCCCATCGCGCCGGCCTCGAAGAACTCGATATCGAGATCGTCCGCGGCCTTTTCCGCCAGGTCGTTCTTGAACGCCGTCAGCATGACGTTCAGCGGATCGCCCGGCGTCGTCTCGACCGCCAGTTTCAGGCTGGTCTGCGCCTGTCCTGCCGTGACACCGGCGAGAATGGCGACGGCGGTTACCGCCGCAAGCTTGAGCTTGTTGAATTGCATTGCTGTTCCCCTGCTCTTTGTGAGGCGTGTGGACGCAGCGTTGCCGCTGCCGAGATCTTTCCCGGGAGCGCCGCGATCGGAGTTTTCTCCTGTATCGCGGCATCTCCAATCCGATGCCGTTCCCTTGGACCGGGCTGCTCTTGGATGGACAACCCGCTTCAGGTTGACGCAGCGGAGTGCATCGGCAAAATAGTTTTTTTCGGCCTTTTGCATAAGGTTTTCCGATGCCCTTCTCGCTGCGGTCGCTCACCTATGTCGTCGCCACGGCCGACGCCGCCAGCGTGACGGGTGCGGCGCGCCAACTCAACGTCTCGCAGCCGGCGATCTCGGCCGCCATCGCGGAAGCGGAGGCGAACCTCGGAACGCAGCTCTTCGTGCGCCACCATGCGCGCGGCGTGACGCCGACCGTGGCCGGCAGCCAATTCGTCCACGAGGCGCGGCTTCTCATCAAGCATGCCCAGGATTTCGAGACGAGCGTCGCCACGCTCGGCTCCTCGGTGGCGGGCGAGATCACCGTCGGCTGCTTCGCCACGCTCGCGACCCGCTACATGCCGCGCCTCCTGGCCGATTTCGCCAAGCGGCAGCCCGGCATCACGGTGCGCATGGAGGAAGGCAACCAGCAGGACATCATCGACTGGCTGCTGTCGGGCCGCGCCGAGATCGCCATCGCCTATACCTACGCCCTGCCCCAGGAGATCACCGGAGAGCGGCTCACGGACCTGCCCCCCTACATCCTGCTGGGGGCGGACCATCCGCTCGCCGGGAAGAAATCGATCAGCCTGAAGGAGGTCGCGAACGAGCCCTTCATCCTCCTCGACCTGCCGCATTCGCGCGACTACTTCTTCGGCCTCTTCGCCAGCTCGAAGATCATGCCGCGGATCGCCTATCGGCTGAAATCCTACGAACTCATCCGCGGCCTCGTCGGCCACGGCCACGGCTATACGATCCACAACGCGCTGCCGGGCACCTCCATCACCTATGACGGCAGCAAGGTGATGGCGCATCCGATCGCCGAAACGCTGCCGCCCGTGCAGGTAATGAGCCTTTATCTGCGCCGTCAGACGATGCGCCCGGCCGTGCGCGCCTTTGCGGACTTCCTCAACGAGGGTTTCGAGCCGGGCGGCGTCTTCGACCGCTCGCTCCTGGAAAGCGGCAGGAACGCGAGCGGCCAGGCGTGAGCCGGCTCAGAGCGTGCCGGCCTCCCTGTTGAAGTCGGCGATCATCGCGTCCCAGGCCGGCACGAGGTCCATGAGGCCGTCCCAGAAGGCCTGGCTGCGGCGCTGGTCGAACTCGGAAAGCGCGATGCCCTGCTGCTCCACCCAGGTGTAGTAGCCGAGGTTGAAGATGCGCTCGCGCTCCGGGCGCGTCAGTTCCAGAAGGTCGCCGGTGCCGGCGCCAAGAAGGTGCTCGCCGAACACCTCGCCCGCCGAAACGGCATCGAAGCGGCCGCCGAAATCCTCCTCCAGCGTCTTTTCGCCCTCCGTCTCGTACATGGCCGCGCCGTCCGTCGCGACGGTCAGCAGCGCGTCCTCCTCGCCGAGGTCGAGGTACTTCGCGAGCTTGATGGAGGCGACGACATTGGCGATGCCGGAAAGGCCGAGATGCTTCAGGCTTTCGATCAGCTCCGGCGCGATGCCGCGGCGGTTCGCAAGGTAGTCCCGGCCCTCCCCGGAGGCGAAGAGAAGGTTGAGCCGGTCGGAGCTTTCGTCAGAAACGCCAATGACATAGTCGGTATTGAAGACATTGTGAATCAAGGGAACGTGCTTGTCGCCGATGCCCTGGATGTTGTGCTCGCCATAGCCGTTGCGCAGCAGCGTCGGGCATTCCGTCGCTTCCACCACGGCGATCTCGGCGCCAAGGGCCGCCTTCAGATGGTCGCCGGCGCCGAGCGTGCCGGCCGAGCCGGAGGCGCAGACGAAGGCACGCGCCTTCAGGGCGCCCTCGCCCTTCACGCTGTTGAAGGCCTTTTCAAGCGCGCGGCCGGTGACGGCGCGATGGACGATGTAGTTCCCGAACTCGGAGAACTGGTTGAGGATGAGGTTCTTCGGATCCTTCGCCAGCGCGTTGCAGGCGTCATAGATCTCCTTGACATTACTCTCCGTGCCGGGCGTGCGCATGATGTCGTCGGGCGAGGACGTCCACTTCTCCAGCCAGGCGAAGCGCTCGCGGCTCATGCCTTCCGGCAGGATGGCGACGGAGCGGCAGCCGAGGATGCGGGCGATGGCGACGCCCCCGCGGCAGTAATTGCCGGTGGAGGGCCAGACGGCGCGCTGGGCTTCAAGGTCGATCTGGCCGGAGACGAGGCGCGGCACCAGGCAGCCATAGGCGGCCAGCACCTTGTGGGCGCCGATCATCGGAAAGCGGTCGCCGAGCGCGACAATGATCTTCGCCTTCACGCCGGTCAGCTCCGACGGCAGGACGATATGGGCCGGCACGTCGGCGAGAGCGCGGCGGTCGTCGGTGTTGTGCCAATGCACGCGGAAGAGGTTCAGCGGATCGGGGGAATCCGGGTCGACCCCGGCGAGCGCCTCGGAGATGTCGGCGGGGATCTTTGCGGGCTCGGCAAGCTCGGCGATCAGCGGCAGGCGGATGCCGACCTTTGCAAAACGCGCCAGCGAGCGGTCATGGACCGCCTGATCGAGGACTTGGCGGGGGAGAAGATTGGTCACGGGACTCACCTGTCGGCAGGTTGATCGGGGGTCATTCTTGAATGTGGGGCCACGGCCGTCCGGCCGGAGGCGGAGCGGTCTCGGCAACGCCCGAAGGCGGCAGCGAGGCGGCTATTTGCGGTTGCGGGTCTCGAGCGCCTGGACGACGTCCGCCGCCGAGCCGGCGAGCAGATCGACATGCTCGCGCATCAGCCGGTGGGCCGCTTCCTCGTTGCCATCCTCGATCGCATCGATGATGCGCGCATGCTCCAAGACCGAATTCTGCATCCGCCGCGGCTGGAAGGTGATGTGCCGGCGGTAGACGTTGATGCGGTTGCGGAGCTTGCGGCTTTCCTCGGCGAGGAAGTTGTTGCCGGAAGCGGCGTAGATGACCTCGTGCATGCGGTTGTTGGCCGCGTAGAAGCCATAATGGTCCGCGGCCTTCGCCAGAGCGTCGCATTCCTCGTTGAAGCGGCGCATCTCGGCGATTTCCTCCGGCAGGGCGCGGCGCGCGCACAGCCGGGCGGAAAGGCCCTCGAACTCGGCCATGACCTGGAACATCTCGATCAGCTCGGCGACCGTGACGCGCTTGACCGTCGCACCATGGTTGCGGCGGATCTCCAGAAGGCCCGAGGAGGCAAGCTGGCGCAGAGCCTCGCGAACCGGCGTCCTCGACACGCTGAAGCGGCGGGCGAGCGTCTGCTCGTCGAGCCGATCGCCGGGCTTCAGCACGTTGTTGAGGATGTCGTCTTCCAGGACGCGCACGAGATAGGCCGAAGACGGCTTTTGCGCATCCGGTTCCATGTCTGGCTTTGTCGCGGTCTCGGCCTGGGCCATGAGTGCCTGTCTATATTGGCCCTCCCCGCCGGTCGAGGCCTCGGTCTGGGAAAAGCTGGTCGCCATCCGGCTATTTCTCGTCGACGGTGATGACAAGAGTGGTGCTCTCTTCCTCACCGTTATTGATCGTGTAGTGCGGATCACCCGGCTCGAAGAGGACCGCCTGTCCCTTCGTCAGGGTGAAGGCTTCCTTGCCGGTCTCGAAGGTCAGCTGGCCTTCGACGACGTAGAAGACCTGCGACCAGTGATCGTGATGATGCATCTCGCCGCCGCCGCCCTTGGGGGCCTTGGAGACCTGCACGGAGAACTTGTTGCCGGCGAAGGGAACGATATCGAGGACGTTGAGACCGCCGAAGTGATTGGGCGGCGTCACGCCTGTCGCATCGCCATTTTTCCATATCTGCATCAGGCAAATCCCTCTTCTCGAAACGTCACGAAATGTAGGCCATGTAAGGGCTGATCACGCTTCTCACCGGCACATGGATGAGCGTCGGACCGCCCCTTTCGGCCGCCTCGGCGATGGCCGAGCGCAGCGAGGCCGGATCGGCGCAGAAGACGCCAGTGGCGCCGAGGCCTTCAGCTACCTTCGCCCAGTCGCGGCGCGGCAGGTCCATCGCATAGGTTTCGCCGAAGCTCTGGCGCTGGGGCAGCGCGATCGCGCCCCATAGCTGGTCGTCAAGCACCACGATGATGACGTTGCGCCCATGCCGTTCGGCCGTGTCGAGCTCCGTCACGTGATAGCCGACACCGCCGTCGCCGACGAAGACGATGGCCGGTGCCTGTGGATCGGCGAAGCTGGCGCCGACGCCATAAGGCACTTCGGCGCCGAGGGAGCCGGACTGGCCTGCCCTCAGATATCTGCCGGATGCCGAAAACCTGAGGCGCGCATCCGCCCAGAAATCGACGTTGCCGTGCGAGGAGACGAAGATGGCGTTGTCGGGCGCACCGTCGCAGACGGCATCGACCGCGGCGACCGGATGCATGCCGTCGTTGCCGCCCTCGCCCGCCTGCGCATCGCGCTCGGCGGCCCATCCGGCCGTGACCCCGTCCACCCACGCCTTGTCCGCCGCAAGGGCCGGAAGTTCGGCCAGCATCGCGAGCACGTCACGAGCCGATGCGTTGGCCGCGATGTCGGCGCGGCGGCTGCGGTGGAGAAGCTCGGCATCCGCGCTCGACTGGATCACCTTGGTGCCTTCGCCGAGGCCTTTGCCGAACTCCAGGTCGAACTCGAAATGGTGGCCGAGGAGGAGAATACAATCGGCCTCGCCCAGCGCGCGGCGCAAAGTGGGGTTGCAGGGCGCGTAGCCGGGCCCTGCCCAAAGCGGATGACGCTCGTCGACGACGCCTCTGGCGAGACGCATCGTGGCGAAGGGAAGATGGTGGCGCTCGATGGCTTCAAGGGCGCGCTCCGGCAGGTGCCAGAAGACTTCGTCGCCGAGGAGGAGCAGCGGCCGCTTCGCCTCGCAAAAGGCCTTCGCGATCGCCTCGCCGTCCGCGCCAGAAAGGCCTGGCGCGGAAGCCGTCGGCGGCGCGTCGGGAAGAGCCTGCAGCAGGCCCGCCTCCACAGCGGCCGAGAGAATATCCGTCGGCACCTCCAGGAAGACCGGGCCCGGCCGGCCCGCCCATATGTGGCGCCAGGCCATGTCGAGATATTCGGGAAGGCGGGCCGCATCGATGACGCGCGCCGACCATTTGGTCACCGCGGCCATCGCCGGAAGCACGTCGTAGGACATGCCCGCCCCGCGATCGAGGCTGCCCGTGCCCGCCTGGGCGCCGATGATGAGGAGCGGCGTGCCGGCCATCTTCGCCACCATGGCCGGCGTCACCGTGTTGGTGACGCCCGGGCCGAGCGTGACGATGGCCGCGCCGGCCTTGCCGGTGACGCGCGAGGCGGCCTCGGCCATGAAGCAGGCGGCGGCCTCGTGGCGGGTGTGAACGAGCGGCAGGTCCATCTCCGCGCAGGCGCGGTAGACCGAATTGATCGGGCCGCCGGAGACGGAGAAGAGATGCTCGACGCCGGCGCTCTTCAGCCAGGCGACGATGGCGTCGCCGCCGGTCGGCCGGCGGCCGGAAATGGCAGAAAGGTCAATAGGCACGGCTTTTGCCTCCGTCGAGCGCGATGGCGGTACCGGTGACGAAGCCGGCGCGCTCGGAAGAGAGCAGCGCCACCATCGCCCCGAAATCGGCCGGATCTCCGAAACGCCCGACCGGAACCTCGTCCAGCCAGAGCGCCTCGGCCGCGGCCCGGTCGAGCCCGTCACGCGCCATGCTGGCGGTGATGAGGTCCTCCATCCGGTCCGTCGCGAAGGGACCCGGACAGAGGCAGTTCACGACGATGCCCTCGCCGGCGAATTCGTGGGAAAGCGACTTCGCAAGGCCGACGGTCGCAAGGCGGATGGAATCGGAAAGCACCATGTTCGGCTGGACGATCTTCACGCCGACCGTGGTGACGAAAACGATCCGCCCCCACCTTCCGGTCCGCATATGCGGGATGACGGCATGCGACAGGTCGACCATCGACAGGAAGATCGAGGAGATCGCCTCCTCCCAGGTCTCGCGGGAGATGGAAAGGAACGGGCCGGAGGGCGGGCCGCCGCAATTGCCGACGAAGATGTCGATACCGCCGAGTTCGGCAGCGGCCTTTTCGGCGGCCGGCTTCAGCGTCTCGCGATCGGCAAGGTCCATATGGACGGCAAGCGCTTCCTCGGCGCCCGCGGCCTTCAACTCCTCGACGAGTTCGCCGAGCACGGCCATATCGCGCCCCGCAACGGCCAGCCTTGCGCCCTCGCCTGCAAGCGCGAGAGCGGAAGCCTTGCCCAGCCCTCTCGACGCAGCGGTCACAAGGGCCCGCCTGCCTCCAATTCCTAGCTCCACGTCGATCCTCGCACAGGCCACCCTTCCTTCGCCGCCTGGCATCAGGCCGGCGATTCCATCAAATGATGTCGACAATCTAGGCATGATTGTATACACACTTGCACAGGTACTGCAATGGCGCTCGCCCGGAGGCTTTTCCGGACCCGTGTGCGCCCATCAGGGAGAACAGCTTGGCCAACGAAATCATCCCCATCGTCTGCGGCGAGGAGACCATCACCGAGGGCAGCGACGGCGTCGGTCAGAGCCTCGATCCGGCGACAGGCAAGACGATCGCCGAATTCGCCCGCGGCGGCGAGCGCGAGGTCGATCTCGCGGTCAAGGCGGCCCGGACGGCCTTCGACGAGGGCCCCTGGCGCAAGATGCGCCCCTTCGAGCGCGGCCGCATCCTCATGAAGATCGGCGAGGTCATCATGAGCCGGCGCGAGGAAATCGCGCGCAAGGAAGTCGCCGACAGCGGCAAGCCGTTGCGCGACGCCTATTGGGAGGTCGATTGCGCCGCCCGCTTCTTCGAGTTCTACGGCGGCCATGTCGACAAGATGCACGGCAGCTCCATCCCGCTCGGCCCGGACTGGTCCGACTGGACGGTGAAGGAGCCGATCGGCGTCAGCCTGCACATCATTCCCTGGAACTACCCTTTCCAGCTGATCGCGCGCGGCGTCGCCCCGGCGCTGGCGGCCGGCTGCGCGGTCATCATCAAGCCGGCGACGGACACGCCCGTCACGGCATGGGAATTCGTCAAGGCCTGCCAGGAAGCGGGTCTGCCGAGCGGTCTCGTCAACCTCGTCAACGGCCGCGGATCGGTGGCGGGCGACCTCCTCGCGCGGCATAGGGGCGTCGACCAGATCACCTTCACCGGCTCCGTGCCGACCGGCGAGCGCGTCATGGTCGCCGCCGCCTCGCACGCCATTCCCTGCGCCATGGAACTGGGCGGAAAATCGCCGCAGATCCTCTTCGCCGATGCGGATATGGACAAGGTGCTGCCGGTGATCGCCGGCGGCTTCCTCACCCATTGCGGCCAGGTCTGCAACGCCGGCACACGGCTCCTCGTGGAGCGCTCCGTGCACGACGAGGTCGTGGCGCGCCTGCACCGCCACATCAGCGAGATCACGATCGGCCCGGGCATCGAGGATCCCGGCATGGGCCCTCTCATCAATGCCGGGCACCGCGATGAGGTGGAGCGCTACTACGAACTCGCCGGCAAGGAAGGCGAACTTCTCCTCGGCGCCGAGACGCCGAGCGATGCGCGCTATGCCGAGGGCGCCTTCGTGCGCCCTGCCCTCGTCGTCGGCGCCGGCAACGAGAGCCGGATCGCGCGCGAGGAGATCTTCGGACCGGCGCTGACGGTGATCCCGTTCGACGGACCGGAAGATGCCGTGCGCATCGCCAACGATTCGCCTTTCGGGCTCGTCGCCGGCGTGCACACGACCAACATCAACGCCGCGCTTTCCCTCGGCGAGCGGCTGAGGGCCGGCCAGATCTGGATCAACTCCTTCGCCGTCGGGCTCGACGTGGAATTTCCCTTCGGCGGCTACAAGCTCTCCGGCTTCGGCCGCGAGAAAGGGCTGGAGGCCCTCGCCTCCTACCAGCAGCTGAAGAACATCTGCATCCATCACCCGATGCCGGCCGCCTGAGAAGCGCGGCCGCTCTTCGTCGGCGTCCCCCCGCGCCGGCACAGCCTCGCCCGCCGCGCAAGCGGCGGGCGCTTTTCTTGCGGGGACGCACATCAGTTCTCGTAGAGAAACGTCTCGATGGAGGTGGGCGTGACGCCGAGTTCGGCCAGGCCCGGCAGATCGCTCGCGACGTTGTCCCGCTCCATCAGTTCGATCTCGGTGGTGGAAACGGCGCGCAGGCCGAGCGTGGAGCCGGCGCGCGCGGCCGCCCGCCAGACCGCAAAAGGCGTCGGCAGGAGGAGCGGCAGGCGGCGTGCGCGCACCCTTGCGATGGTCTCGACGATCTCGCGGTAGGTGTAGATCCTCGGACCGCCGAACTCGTAGAGCTTGTGATGATCGTCGCATGTCAGGATGCGGGCGATCGCCTCGGCGACGTTCTCCACATAGACCGGCTGGAGAAGCGCGTCGCCGGAGCCGAAGAGCGGCAGGACCGGCGAAAGGCGGATGATGCGCTGGAGCGTTTCCAGGAAGCCGTCCTCCGGCCCGAACATCACCGAGGGCCGAACGATGACGGCGTTCGGCTTTTCCCATCTGACGGCCGCCTCGCCCTCGCCGCGGGCGCGGATATAGGCTGAATCGGAATCCGGGTTGGCGCCGATGCCGGAAAGCTGGACGAATTGCGCAATACGGCTTTCGCTGGCGGCGCGTGCCAGGGCGGCGGCACCGGTGACATGCACATCGGCAAAGCTCAGATCCGGCGTTTCGGCATAGAGGCTGACGGCGTTCACCAGCGCATCGGCCCCGACAAGCGCGCCGGCGAGGGAAGCCGGATCGCGTATATCGGCCTTCACCGCAGCGACATGCGGCCTCGTCGGTTCGTGGGGGTGGCGCGAGACGACCCGCACGCCGCAGCCGAGCGCAAGAAGATGGGACACGATCCGCTGGCCGAGAAAGCCCGTGCCGCCGAAGACACAGACTTCCTTCTTCAGCACGGGTTCGGAATGGGTGCCTTCAGAGGTTGCGGCCATGCGCTTCTTCCGCGCCGGCGGCCTTGAGCGGTGTCTCTTTCATCGTTCCAGAATGCCTCGATCACCGCGACATGAACAGCGGGGATCGTCGGCCGCCGGGCTCGGCCGCGGCCGCGACGCGGCACCGTTCGGTGGCCAGGCCGACAGCAGGGAACCGGCTGGGCCGCGGGCTGTTGCTCTTGCGAACGCGATCGCGGCGAGAGCGCCGGCGATGCAAGGAGCGGCGATGTTCTTCGATGGCTGGGACGACCTTTTTCGGCTGATCGTGGTCGGCACGCTCGGCTATGGCGGGCTCGTCGTGCTTTTGCGCATCACCGGCAAGCGCACCCTTTCCAAGATGAACGCCTTCGACTTTATCGTCACCGTCGCCTTCGGCTCCATCCTCGCAAGCCTCCTCCTGTCGGAGAGCGTCTCGCTGTCGGAGGGGTTTCTGGCGCTGGCGCTTCTTTGCGCCCTGCAATGGATGGTCGCCTTCGCCTCGGTCCGCTCGAAAGCTTTCCAGGACATCGTCAAGGCGGAGCCGACCCTCCTCTTCTTCCGGGGGCGCTACATGACGGCGAGCCTGCGCAAGGAACGGGTGACGCCGGAGGAGGTTCTCGCCGCGATCCGCGCGCAGGGGATTTCGCGGCGCTCCTCCGTGGAGGCCGTGGTGATGGAGACCGACGGCTCGTTCAGCGTCATCTCCGGCGAAAGCGAGACGGCGGACACGCTCAGCACCGTCCGCGACATCAAAGACGCCCGGCAGGCGATGTCGAGCGAAGAGGCGCTTTCCTGGTTCCGCTCCCTGCCAGCCGTCGACGCGGCGGCGATGGCCGGCACATGGCGCGGCAAGGAAATCTCGACCGGTCATCCGCTCGACGGCCTGCTCGGCACCTGCGGCTGGTACGGAAAGCGCTTTTGCGCCGATGGCAGCGCGCATCCCCTCCTCTTCCGGGACGGCAGCGGCGGCGTCGTCGCGATCGACCCGAAGAAACTCCCCCTCGGCCTGGTGCTCAAAATGCCGGGACTGGCAAAGAGCGGGGCTGCGGCGTTTCTCTTTCGCCGCGCCATCGCGCATCTGAAGACAGAGCGGCCTGCCGCGCATCTTGAGCGCCGATCCTTCGAGGGCGTGGAGAGCGCCGCGATGGTCTACGAGAACCAGCCGATCATCGACCATTTCCGCCAGAGCGATGACGGCCGCCTTCTCGGGATGATGCAGATCGAAGGCTCGCCCGATCCCTATTTCTTCGTGCTCCAGCGGGAGGACGCCTGAGGCGGCGCTAATCTCCGTTGCGCGGCTCCCATCGCCCGCCCTGGGCTCCCGTCAGGGCGCGAATGAAAGCCCCGCCAGGCGCCAGGCGCGCTCGGGATCTCCCGGCCAGTAATCCTTTGGATCGACGTCGTTTTCCGGTGCCCTGGCGCCGTGCACTTCGGCGACCATGTAGCGGCCGGTCTCGCGAAGCCTGATATCGGCGCCGGGAAAGCGTTCGGCGAGGCTGTCCCTCAGCCGCTTCGCCTCAGCGGCGAGAGCCGGGCTCTCCAGCTCCCTCGGCGCGCCGTCGGCGAGCTCGGCCATGGCGACGCGCGAGGCGCGGAATCCGTCATGAACGATGTCGAAGGCAATTAGCATGGCGGCGGCCGAATCTGCCCACCAGAGGCCGAAGCCCAAGCCGGTGATGCCGGCAATGGCGGCAAGGCCCGTCATCCAGTCGGCCTTCTGCATCAGGGCATCGGTATGCAGCACCTTGTCCTGCAGCTTCTGGGCGACAGGCTGCTTCAGTCGCCCGAGGATGACGGGCGGGACCACAGAATAGGCGAGCGCGGCCATCATCAGCCAGCCGAGCCAGATCTCCTGCCCGAACAGGCGGACGGGCCCGATCGTCGGATGCTCGGCGGCAATCAGCTTGGTGCCGGAATCGTAGATCAGATAGAGGCCCATCAGCCCCCTTCAAGAACACGGCCGACGAACATCAGCCAATGATTCTCCCCCGAGCGCACGGCCGCCCGCAGCACCGGCTCCTTCTTCCCTGCGTCCTCGCCGCCGGCCGGCTGGGTGAAGGCGACCCTGCCCTTTCATGGCGATTTCTTCGCGAACTCGCCCAGCCTTTGCGGGCATCGGCAATGAGCCGAGCGGAGGCCTGCAGGTCTCAGCCGCACCAGCCGCCGCGCATGCCGGTCCAGCGTCGCGCGAGGCCTTCCTCCACCAGCATGTCACCAAGGGAATTCCCGTTGCGGACGAGACGACGAAGCTGGCGGCCGTAGACGTCGCGGTCATTGCCAAAACCGGCGACGATCTCGAACGATCCCTGGTTGAGAAGTTCCACGAGCCTGTACATCGCCCGCCTTCCCCACTCTCTCTCGCTCGCGCATTGCGGGCTAAAGATCTCCGGCGTGTCTATGTCGAGAAGGCGGATGCGCTCGCCGCGGTAACGGATCGTGTCGCCATCGACGACGCAGGTCGGCTGGCCCCGGCCGCGACAGACGGCAAAATCCCGGCTCACGGCTATGCCCGTGGGAGCCGGCCAGAAATCAAACGCCAAAACGCCGAGACCGCTGGCGACAAGGAGTACAGCGAGCGGCAGCCAGAAGGGTGCGCGGCGTCTGGTGGGCGCCGGCCGACGCGCTCTCGGCGCCTGCGGGGTCACTGCCCTGCGACGCCGCGGCTGCCCGACCTTGCGCGCGGGCCTGCCACGCATGCCCGGCCGGAGGCGAACAACCTCGCCCATCCACGCTCCTCCGTTCGACGGCGGAGCCATTTTCCGGCCAGGACCGGGCCGGGCCAGCGGTTTAGGCGATCATGGCGAAGAAGCTGCTAACGGAGGGACGCGCCACCTTGCGGGCTCACTCCCCGTCCTCCCCCACCACCTCTTCGCGCAGCTTGCGCACGCCGAACCAGACGAGGAGGAGGACGAAGGGCACGGCAATGCCGGTCGCGAGGCCGACATTGATCGGCGCGCCGGCGGTTTCGGCCGCCTTGACGAGATAGCCGACCAAGCCGACGGCATAGTAGCTGATCGCCACCACCGACAGGCCCTCGACCGTCTGCTGCAGCTTCAGCTGCATCTTGGCGCGCCTGTTCATGGAATTGAGCAGGCGGCTGTTCTGTTCCTCCAGCCCGACCTCGACGCGGGCGCGCAGGAGGGAGCCGACGCGCGAGGCGCGCTGAGCCAGCACTTCCTGGCGGTCATGGGTCGATTCGCAGGTGGCCATGGCCGGCCCCATGCGCCGCTCCAGGAAGCCGTCGATGGTCAGCACCTCGCCCAGCCGCTCCAGGCGGAGATCGACAAGCCGCTGCTGCACCAGACTGTAATAGGCGTTGGACGCGCCGAAGCGGTAGGAGGTGCGCGCCGCGATGCTCTCGATTTCGGCGGAAAGCTGCGACAGGCGACCCAGGAGCTCGGCGTCGCTCGTCTTGTCCGACCTGTCGGCCATGCGCGTGGAAATGTCGGCGAGCGCCTCGTCGACGGCGCGCAGCTTCGGCGTCACCTCCTGGGCGATCGGCAGAGCGAGAAGGGCGAGCGCGCGGTAGGTGTTGAGCTCCACCAGACGCTGCACGGTGCGCCCGGCATGCGGCTGGTCGAGGCCCTTGTCCTGGATGAGGATGCGGGTGAAATGGTCCGAGTGCAGGCGGAAATCGGCCCAGACCAGCGCCTTGCCGCCGGCCACCACGTTTCCGATCAGCGGATTGCCGTTGAAATGGCGGAGCGAGATTTCCTCCGCCGAGGGCATCTCCACGTCGGCCGGCACGATCGCCAGATGCACGGCCGAGAGGATCTCGCCCGGGACCTCGGCGAGCCAGTCGTCCGGCAGCTCCTCCACCACCGTATCGGCGAAGGGATCGGAAAAATGGGCGCGGCGGAAGAAGGTGTAGGAACAGAATTCGGTGTGGCGCTCCCATTTGACGGTGAGGCCGCCGAGATCGGCCGTATGGTGCTTGGCGCCTTCGGGCGGAGCGCCGCCACCAAGCCGGGCGCAGAGCCTGGCCAGATGCTCGCGGTCGGCATCCAGCGACTGTTCGCCGGAAAGCGCGGCGAACTGCGAGACACGCAGCGGCGCCTTCAGCGGCTCGGATGGGCGCGCATGCAGCTCCCGGATCAGCATCTCGCGCTGCGAATGCTCGCGGAATGGCGGTTTCGTCATGCCGTATGTGCTCCCCGGCGCCCAAGGCGCAACTTCCCCGGGTTAGTGCAGCGACCGCTCATATTCAACGGCGGCGATGCCTCAGTGGATGCGGCTTTCCCCGCTCCGCGCCGCCAGCTCCGCAACCGTGCGCTCGAACAGGGCCCGGCTTCCAGGCCGCCAGCCGAGCGCGTGGAGGCGGTCGCAGCGCATGGCCGCAACGTTTTCCTTCCCGCCTTCCTCCGGCACCGGGCCGGCAATGTCGAGCGCATCCCGAAGCGCCCGGACGATCTCGGCGTTGGTGAGGAGAAGATCGGAACAATTGAAGGACCTTGGCGCAAGTGCCGCACGATCCGATTCCATCAGGATGCGGACGGCCGCGCCGACATCCTCGCCATGCACCTCGGTTGCGGCGCGGGGCGCGACTTCCAGAGTCCCATCAAGGATTTCGGACGCAAGGCTGAACCATTTCGTGCGCTGAAGCGGCTCGACGAGGCCGTAGACGCCGGTGACGCGCAGCGAGGCGCCGGCAAAGCCGGGGGTAGCGTCTTTTTCCGGCAGCGAAACGGCGGGGGCGGCGAGCGGGCTCGCATCGGCAGCGAGCGGCGAGAGCGGCGCACCCGCATGCAGAAGCGGGGCGGACATGGTAGCAAGCGCTTCTTCCACCTCCAGCTTGGCCCGGCCGTATTCGGTATCGGGATCGGCAGGCGTGTCTTCCTCGAGCGGTCCCGGCTGGCGACCGTAGACGGCGCGGCTCGACAGGAAGACGGCCCGCGCCACGCCCGCCCGCTTCGCCGCCGCGAAGAAGGCGAGCGAGCCGTCAACATTGGCGCGCCGGAAGCCGGCAAGGTCGTCCCCCTCCCCGCCCCGATAGCGGCCGGGCACGTGCAGGAAAGCAGCGTGGACGAGATGGGTGACGCCGGAAAGCGCGCCCGAGAAATCGGCCTGCGGGTCGAGATCGAAAGGCATCCAGTCTTCGGCGAAGGCGAAGCGGCCCTCCGGCGGCCGGCTGCGCGAGGCGAGGCGAATGCGGTAGCCGGCGCCGGCGAGGTGGCGGGCGACGAGCTGGCCGACATAGCCGGTGCCGCCGGTGACGAGAACGAGCGGGGCTTCGCTCATGCCTTGCCGTGCGGGCTGTCCAGGCTTTCGGGAAGCGGTTTTCCGTCGAGGACCGCCCACCAGAGATCGATGAGGGGTCCGAGTTCGGCGCGCTTCGGATGGTCCTCCTGCCAGGGCTTTTCATACTGGTAGTGAAGGATCTTCAGCGCCGGCCAGTGCCAGAGCTCGGGCAGGCGAAAATAGACGTATTGCAGGACGTTGTAGGTGTAAGGCAGGCCGTGCCAGTCGGGAAAATGCGCCTGCAGGAAGGTCTGGTCGGTGCGTGGCCAGAAAGCCTCCGGCGCATCGAGCGCGGCGAGCATTTCCTGGTAGGTGCGCCTGTCGGGCCTTGCAACGAAGACGCCGGAATTCAGCCGGTGGAAACCGTCGAGAGCGTCGTAGACGTTCGGCGCGGCGGAGAATTCAGGATAGGCGAAGAGCCTGTCACAGTTCCTGAGAAATATCGCGTCGGCATCGACGAAGACGATGCGCTCGTATTCCTCCAGCTCCCAGATGCGGAGCTTGGCGAAGTTCATCAGCGGGTCATGGAAGGCCGGCTTCCCGCCCTTGGTGAAAGGCGCCGCCGCATGCTGCCTGTCGCGGCTGTGGCGCTCGCGAAAAGCCTCGGAGACGTCGGGCGGCTCGACCGGAACGATGCGCGCGCCATCGGCCTCCAGCGCGTCGAGGCCGACAAGGCCCGCCGGCGCCAGCACGAGGAGCGGTGCTGCCGATCCGGTCAGCCGCAGCGAGCGGGCGAGAGCCCGCGCGCCAATCAGATAGTCGGCGTTGGCGACCAGCGTCGCATAGGCGGCCTCTGCCATGAGGCGCTTACGAGATCGCGGTCAGCTTGGGCGAGCCCGGATGGGCGTTGATCGCGGCGTTGCGCTCCTTCGTCCAGCCGGAGACGCAGGGAATGCGCGTCTTGTCGATGCGGTAGGCGTATTTGCGCGCCACATCGATCACCTCCGAGAGGAGCCCCTCCTCCAGCCGGATCGGGTCGAGGCCGAGTGCCAGGAACTGCTCGTTGCAGACGGAGAGCTCGTTCTCGTCGGCCTCCTTGCGCGGGTTCGGCAGGTTGGCGATCTTCGCGCCGGTCATCTTCGCGACCAGCTCGGCGAGATCGCGCACGCGGTGCGTTTCCGTCGCCTGGTTGAAGATCCTCACGCGCTCGCCCGACTTGGGAGCGTTCTTGAGAGCGATCTCGATGCAGCGCACCGAATCCTGGATGTGGATGAAGGCGCGGGTCTGGCCGCCGGTGCCGTGGACGGTGAGCGGGTAGCCGACCGCCGCCTGGATGAGGAAGCGATTGAGCACCGTGCCGTAGTCGCCGTCATAGTCGAAACGGTTGACCAGCTGCTCGTGCATCCTCGTCTCGGCCGTGTTGGTGCCCCAGACGATGCCTTGGTGGAGGTCGGTGATCCTCAACCCGTCGTTCTTGGCATAGAACTGGAAGATGAGCTGATCGAGGCACTTGGTCATGTGGTAGACCGAGCCCGGATTGGCCGGATAGAGAATCTCGCGATCCTCCCACTCGCCCGTCTCCGCCTTGATCTTCACCGGCAGGTAGCCCTCCGGGATCTGCGCGCGCACCGTGCCGTAGCCGTAGACGCCCATCGTGCCGAGATGGACGAGATGCGCATCGAGATCGACGCTCACCATGGCGTTGAGGATGTTGTGGGTGGCGGAGATGTTGTTGTCGACCGTGTAGGTCTTGTGGCGATCCGACTTCATCGAATAGGGCGCGGCGCGCTGCTCGGCGAAATGGATGATCGCCGCCGGCCGCTCCTCGGCGAGCCAGTGCTTTAGGCGCTCGTATTCCTTGGCAACGTCGATGAGGTGAAAGCGCAGGTTGATGCCAGTCAGTTCGCGCCAGACGCGGCAGCGCTCCTGAATCGAATCCATCGGCGTCAGCGACTGCACGCCGAGTTCTGTGTCGATCCAGCGGCGGCTCAAATTGTCGACGATGTGAACCTCGTGGCCAGCCTTCGACAAATGCAGGACCGTGGGCCAGCCGATAAAGCCGTCACCTCCGAGAACCGCAATCTTCATGACATTCTCCGATCAATCCGTCTTCCACCGTTCATGACACATTATGCATGGAAGATGACAGTCCGAGGGGCCGCCGCGCCAGCGCGACGATTGGCGGGTGCGGCAAAGCCGCCCCGGAGCTAGGAATTCTCGTCGGACCGCGCCTCGGCGACCGCCACGCCCTCGCCCACCGCGTTGGAGGGAAAGAGGATGACCCGGTCGCCCTCGGCGAGCCCCGCCCTGACCTCCGCGGCCGTCTCTCCGAGCGCGCCGAGCGTGACCCCCGCAAGATGCGCGGAGCCTTCGGCCAGCCGGTAGACGGCCCAGGCGCCATCCTTGCGGAAGAGCGCGCCCAGCGGCACGGTCAGCACATCGGCGCGCTCCTCCACGGTGATGCTTGCCCGCACCTCGTAGCCGTGTCCGAGGCGGCGCCAGCCCTCGGCATCGCCGGCCGGATCGATGAGCACGTTGGCGCGCTGCTCCTCGATGCCGAGGGCGGAGACCTCCGTGCGCGCAAAGGGCTCCACGCGGCGCACGCGTCCCGGAAGCGGTTCCGGCATGCCCCAGTCGATGATTAAGACCTTGTCGCCCGGCTCGATGCGCACGGCATCCTGCGAGAGGAAGTCTGCCACGACCTCGAGCCGGCCTGGGTCGCCGATATCGAGGATGGCGTCGCCCGGATTGACCGGCCGGCTGCTCTTTTCGGGAATCTGCAGGACGATGCCGGAAACCGGCGCGCGCAGCGAAAGGACGGGCGGGGGCGCCGACGTGACGGCGTTGCCGCCGGCCGCCGGCTCGAAAACCTCTTCCAGAAGCGTCTGCGCAGCGCGCAGCTCCGCCTCGCGGACCGAGACGGCGGCAATCGCGGCGGCGAGCGCGGCCTCGCTGGCGCGCATCTCGCGCTGGGCGGCGTCGAGCTCGCTCTCGGAGGCGGCGCCCCGGAGGGCAAGCCGCTCCTGACGGTCGAAACCGCGCCTGGCGTTCTCGGCCACGGCGCGGGCACGCTCCTCCTCCGCCTTGGCGGCCGAGATCGCGGCCTCGGCTGCGCGCACCTTCGCCTCCTGCTCCTGGCGGCTTCTGACGTCGAGAAGCTCTGGCGTCGACGGCACGATGCGGGCGACGACGGTCTCGCCGGCGACGACCTCGTCGCCGACCTCCAGCTCGATGCGCTGCAGATGGCCGCGTGCCGGCGCCGTCATCGCGTAGACGTCGCGGTAGCGCGCCTTGCCCTCGTCGACGACCTCGACCTTCACCGTGCCGCGACCGATCGTCGAAAGCTCCACCTCGACCGGACGCGGCCGGAAGGCCCAGAAAAGCCAAGCCGCCAGGCCCGCAAGGACCAGGAGAGCGATGATCCATTTGAGACGGCTCTTGCGCATCCTCACTCCCGCGTCTTCAGGACACCGACGAGGTCGAGTTGGCGAATCCGCCAGGCGACCACAAGGGCCGACAACGTCACGGTCGCCACGACGACGGCCACCGAAATGCCGTAGGTGCGCGCGGAGACGACGAGCGGCATGGTGTAGAACTCGGTCGAGAAGGCCGAGGCGAAATAGGCCGCGCCCCAATAGCCGAGAAAGGCGCCCAGCGGCAGGGAAAAGAGCGTCAGCAGCCCGAGCTCGGCGAGAAGCACATAGGCCGTTTCGCCGGCGGTGAAGCCGAGGACGCGAAGGCCGGCAAGATCCCGGCTGCGCTCCGAAAGCGCGATGCGCGCGGTGTTGTAGGCGACGCCGAAGGCGATCGCCGCGGCAAAGCCGATATAGAAGATCATCGAGGTCAGGAGCCCCTTGGCGAGCTGATCCTCGAAAGCCTTCACCACGGCATCGCGGTTATCCACCCCAACGACCAGCGGCGTGCGCTTGAGGAGGCCGTAAAGGCCGGCGCGCCCGTCCTCGGCGACGAGGAGATTGAGCGTGGAGACGAGTGGCGGCTCGCCCATCATCCGGTTGAGGGCATCCACGCTCATCATCACGGTGAAGCCGGTCATCTCCTCGCTGAGCGCGACGACCTTAGCCATGACGACCGGCCGGCGGCGCTCCAGCACGGCGATGCGGACATCGTCGCCGGCGCCGACGCCGAGCCGGCGGGCGAGACCTTCGGAGAGGATGACCCCTTCCCGCGGAATGGAGATCGGCGTGCCGTCCGGATAGGTCGCCTGGACGAAGCGCGCGCCGGGCTTCAGCCCCATCAGGCCGACGCGCTTGGAACGCGCGCCGGCGCTCACCTCGGCGGCGACGTTGCGCGAGCCCTCGGCTGCGATCACCCCCGGCGCGCCGGTGATGGGCGTGAGAGCGCGCATCGGCACGGGTTCGGCGAGCGTGACGCTCATCTGCCAGCGGTTCGCCTCGTAGAAGGCGCGCGCGATGATGAGGTCGAGGGAATCGAAGATGAAGACGGTGGAGACGAGCGATGCGAGAGCAAGCGACAGGCCGAAGCTCGTCATGGCGGCGCGCAGCGGCCAGCGCGCCAGCGTCCTCAGAACGATCTGCGAGAGCGCGTCGAGCGCGCCCGTCAGGCCGAAGAGGTCGAAGATACCGCGCCGGTAGACTGCAGGGGCGGGCGGCGACATGGCGACGGCGGGCGGAATGGCAATGGTGCGCGCCAGCGGGCGCCACACGCCGATGGCGACCGTGACGGCCACGGCGAGCGCGGCGCCGCCGATTGCCGGCCAGGAGATGGCGAACTCGACGTTCGGCAGGCGGTAGAACTCGGCGTAGAGCCCCATGATGGCGTCGGCGAGCCAGAGGCCGAAGGCGATGCCGGCGACAAGCCCGAGCCCGCCCGTGGCGGCGGCATGGCGCGCATAATGCGCCCCGACCTCCCAGGCGGTGAAACCGAAGGCCTTCATGAGCCCGATCTGGGTGCGCTCCGTCTCGAACTGGCGCGACAGGACCGACTGCACGAGAAAGCCGGCCACGAGCAGGAAGATCGGCGGCAGCATCAGGCCGATGGTCGCAAGCTGGGTGAATTCCGCCTCCAGATAGGCATGCGAGGGCTGATCGGCGCGCCCGATCGCATCGACCACGCCATAGGGGGCAAGCTCGCGCCGCACATCGGCAAGAACCTGATGCGGATCGGCCCCGGAGGTCAGCGAAAGAGCGACGCTGTTGAAACTGTCCTTGAGGTCGCTGGCGGCGGCGAGAACCTTCCCGTCCAGCCAGAGGACGGCGAAGGAGGCGGAATCCGGCACGAGACTGCCGGGCGTGGAGGCCAGCACGTATTCCGGCGAGCGTGCCGCGCCGACGATGGTGAGGTCGAGGAGACGGCCGCGGACGAGAACCGAGAGCGTCGTGCCGAGCTTCAGATCGTTGGCGGAGAGGAAGCTTTCGAGCGCCACCGCCTCGTTGCCGCGCTGGCGCTCCGGCAAGCGCCCTTCCGTCAGCTGCAGGCGGTTAAGCCCATTCGGTCGCGGCAGGGAAATGAGCCGCCCGCTCGCCGGCCGCACCCGTCCCGGCACGTCGACGAGACCGGATTCCACGATGCGCGGATCGACGGCCGCGACGCCGTCGATGGCCGCCAGCGGGCGGGTGACGCGGACCGGAGCACGGCGAAGGGTGACGAAGATCTCGGCAAAACGAGTCTCGGCATAGTAGGCCTGCCGGGCTTCCCTGAGCGCGCTCAGCGCACCGAAAGCCATGACGGTCATGGCCACGCCGCAGGCCAGAACGAGGGAGATGGCGGCGTATTGCGACTTCAGCCGCCAGACATCGCGCAGGAACTTCCGGTCGAGGATGCGCAGCACGGCCACCCCCTACCAGGCCAGGCTCGCCGGCGCGCGGCGGGTCTCGTTGCGGGTCTCGTTGACGATGCGCCCGTCGGTCATGAACAAGGTGCGGTCGCCGATCGCGGCCATCTCGGCGTTGTGCGAGATGACGACCACGGTCGTCGACAGGTCCACATTGACCTTCTCGATCGCTTCCAGGACGCGAATGCCGGTCTGACTGTCGAGGGCGCCGGTCGGCTCGTCGCAGAGGAGGACCTCCGGACGCTTGGCGATAGCCCGTGCGATGGCGACGCGCTGCTGCTCGCCGCCCGACATCTGCGCCGGAAAATGGTCGAGACGCTCCTGGAGGCCGACGACGGCGAGCGCGTCCTCCGGCTTCATGGCGTCGGCGGCGATCTCCGTCACCAGCGCCACGTTCTCACGCGCGGTCAGGCTCGGCATCAGATTGTACATCTGGAAGATGAAGCCGACGGAGTTGCGCCGGTAGAGCGTCAGCGCGCGATCGGAGGCGCCCGTCAGGTCGAGATCGTGGAAACGCACCCGGCCGGAGCTCGCCCGATCCAGGCCGCCGAGAATGTTGACCAGCGTCGATTTTCCCGAGCCGGAGGTGCCGAGGATGAAGACGAGCTCGCCGGTGCCGATCTCAAGGTCGACGCCCCTGAGCGCATGCACGGCCGCCTCCCCCGTGCCGTAGACCTTGGCCAGGCCCTCGGCACGGAAAGCCGGGCTCTTGCCGCCCTGTGCGTCTGCCATCGCTTGCCGAACGCCCCTTGTCTGGCCGCGCCATTATGGCCGCTCCGCGCCGCCACGCAACCGAGAGGCGCGCGCCCGGCAGGCGTCAGAAAACCGCGTGCGGGATGAAGAGGACGACGCCCGGCAGGAAGATCAGGGCGATGACGAGAGCCAGGACGGCGAGCACGAAGGGAACGGATTCCACGACGTATTCGCCGACGTCGCAATCGATCAGGCTGCACACCGTGTACATCGCCACGCCCACCGGCGGCGTCATGGAGCCGAGGGTGACGATGATCATCATCAGGACGCCGAAATGCACCGGATCGATGCCGAGGCGGGTGACGATCGGCACGAAGATGGGCGTCAGGAGAAGGACGAGCACCGTGCTCTCCACGAAGAGCCCGGCGATGAAGAGCATGAGCAGGATGAGGCCGAAGATCACGTAGGGCTGCGAGGAGAGCGCCATCATCGAGGCGGCGATATCCTGCGGCAGCTGCTCGAAGATGATGGCGTAGCCGATCATGCCCGACATCAGGATGATGAGCATGATCATGCCGATGTCGCTGACGGCATCCTCGAAGGCCTTCAGCACCTTGCGGACGGTGAGGTCGCGGTGGAAGAGAAAACCGACGACAATGGCGTAGACCACCGCCATGGCGCCGACCTCGGAGGGCGTGAAGAGGCCGCCGCGGATGGTGACGACGAGGAGCACCGGAAAGGCGATCGCCCATTTGGCCGACCAGAGCGCGGTCAGCACGCGGCCGAAGCTCGGCGGCTCGGCGGCGTCGGAGCGGTAGCCGCGGCGCTTGGCGATGGCCCATGCCGTCACCATCAGCACCGTCATCATGAGGAGGCCCGGCACGATCCCGGCGAGGAAGAGCTGGCCAATGGAGACGCCGCCGACATAGCCGTAGAGGATGAGGCCGAGGCTCGGCGGAATGGTCGCCGTGATCAGCGAACCGACGGCGATGACGGAGGCGGTGTAGCCGCGCGAATAGCCCTCGGCGATCATGGTGGGGCCGAGGATGCGCGCCTCCATCGCGGCGTCGGCGACCGCCGAGCCGGAAACGCCGCCCATCAGCGTCGACAGGACGATCGCCACATGGGCGAGCCCGCCGGCGATCCAGCCGACGGTGGCGCGGGAGAAGACGAAGAGCCGCTCGGTGATGCCGCTCTCGTTCATGAGATGGCCGGCGAGCACGAAGAACGGCACGGCCAGAAGCGGGAAGCTCTGCGAGACCGAGGCGATCTTCTGCACGCCGATCGACATCGGCATGATGTCGGACTGCATGAACCAGTAGAAGCCCGGAAGGCCGATGGCGAAGGCGACCGGCAGACCGAGGAGCAACAGGACGGCAAAGAGGATGCCGACGAGGATCACAGCGGCGCCTCCCCTTCCGGTTCAATCTGCGGCCCGTTCTGGGCGATGCGCGAGAAGACGAGCACCTTGCGCTCGGAATAACGCCGCACCGCCTCGGCGATGTTTCCAAGGGTCGTCAGCGCGAGGATGACGCAGCCGACCGGGACGGCCATCGTCACCCAGGCATAGGGAATGCCGGAATCTCCGAAGAGGCGCTGGCTGTTGAGCAGCGTCAGCCTGGTACCTTCGACGGCGAGCAGGACAAGAAAGCCGACGACGAGGAGGGCGAGCGCGATCTCGATGACGAGGCGCACCATCGGCGGCAGCCGGCGCACGAGAAGATCGACGCCGAGATGGGCGCGGGCGCGCAGCGCCCGGTTGGCGCCGACGAAACACAGCCAGATGAAGAGGAGCTGGGCGAGATCCACCGACCAGATGATCGGATGGCCGAGAAAGCGCGCAATCGCCGCGGCGAAGACGAGAAGCGTCGTCGCCGCGAGCAGGAGGATGCCGATGGCAAGCTCGATCCTGGCTACAACGCCCATCATCGCAGAAACGCCTGTCCGCCCGCCAGTATGGGCGACGGCGGCCGGTGGGAACAAGCCGGCCGCCGCCTGTCTCGCTCTCATGCGGGAGCGGCCTATTGTGCGGCGATCGCCCTGAGCTTGTCGCGCAGGTCGCCGTAACCGAGCTTGTCGTAGACCGGAGCCGTCGCCTCGCGGAACGGCGTCACGTCGATCTCGGAGATGGTGACGCCTTCGGCCTCCATCTTCTTCTCGATCTCGGCGAGCGCGTCGCGCGTGCCGTAGGAGGCAATGTCGCCGGCCTTGAGCGCCTCTTCGCGCAGCGCCGTGCGGTATTCCTCAGGCAGCGAATCGAACCACTGTCCGGAGGTGACGAGGCCGGTGATGAGGTTGATGTGACCCGTCTTGGTGATGTTGGAGATCACCTCGTAGAGCTTGGCGCCGTAGGTGGCCGGATCCTGCGCCTCGGCGCCGTCGATCACCTTCTGCTGGAGGGCGGAATAGACCTCCGTCCAGCCCATCGGGGTCGGCGTGGCGCCCATGGCGCGGATGGTCTCCATCCAGACCGGCGCGCCCGGGGTGCGCATGCGGATGCCGTTGAGGTCGGCGGGCTTTTCGATCGGCTTGTTGGTCAGGAGATGACGCTCGCCCTGCCACCAGTTGAAGGAGAGAATCTGCAGGCCGCCTGTATCGTGCAGCTTGGTCACCCATTCCTCGAAAAGCGGCGAGGTGACGACCTTGCGCATGCCGTCATAGCCGCTCGCCAGGAAGGGCGCGCCGAGGACGCCGAGCTCCTCCACATAGACGGCAAGACGTCCGCCATCGACGACGACGGCGACCGGAGCGCCGGCCTTCGCCTGCTCCAGCACGTCTTCGTCCTTGCCGAGCTGCGAGGAGGGAAAGAGCTTCACCTCCAGCGCGCCGCCCGTCCGCTCGGCGACATTTTCGCGGAACGCTTCGAGCCCCTTGTAGAGCGGGTCGTCGGTGGTCAGCGCGGTGTTGACGCTGAGCGTATAGTCGGCGGCCATCGCCATGCCGCCGAAGGAGACGGCAGCAGCGGTCGCCAGGATTGTTCTTGTCAGCCAGTGACGCATTCTTTTTTCCTCCCTGTGAAGCGGCGGCCTTAGCAGCCGTTCTCGTTCGCTTGGCAACTAGTATGGTAGTATGTTAGTGGCTGTCAAGGAGCCGAAATGAACCAGCCC
>NZ_NSLC01000008.1 GCF_020144925.1 Afifella sp. IM 167 | reverse complement strand
GGCTGGGACTGGCCGGAGGTGCGGGCCGGGGCCGGTGCGCGCTCGATCTCGCGGGCACGGGGCTCCGGCTGGGCCGGCGCTTGAGCTGGGGTCTCAAGGTTCGCGGCGCGCGGCAGCGTGCGCTCGACCGGTGCCGGCTGCTCCTGGACCGCCGCGGCACGGCGCGGCTCAACGGCCACCTCGCGCTGCGCCGGCGCGCTCCTTGCGGCGAAGCCGCCCGTCGTCGCCTCGCGGCGCGAGACGATGTCGGTGAGGGCGGAGATCGCCTCGATCTGCTCGGTGATGGCGCGGCGCATCGATTCGGAAGCGTGGCGCGCCTCCTCGGGCATTTCACGCACACCCTTTTCCAGATCCTGGCGGGCCTCCTGCAACTCGCGCTGCATGTCGCGGGCGGCATGGCGCATCTTCTCGGCGGTGGCGGAGAAGCGCTCGGTGGCGCCTTCCACGGCCTCCGTGATCTCGGCCATCAGGCGCGCATTGGCCTCGCGCACCTTCTCGTCGGACCCGGAGGAAACGGAACTCAGACGCTCCATCAACTCGGCGCGGGCCTGTTCGACGCTTTCGACGGCACGCTGTCCCTCGGCGATGGCGGCAAGGCGCATCGTCTCGAACTGGCTGATCGCAGAGCGCGCGGCCTCCTCGGCACGGCGTCCGAGCGCCTGGGCGATCTGGGCGACGCGCTCCTCGGCGGCGCTGAGGGTGCCTTCCAGCTCCTCGGCGGCGCTATGGGCCGACTGCGAGGTGCGGGAGGACAGGGTCTCGGCGATCTGCGTGATGCGCTCCTCGGCCGCGTTGAGGCTCTGGGCGAGCTCCTCGGTCGCCGCACGGGCCGAATCGGCGGTGCGGCTGGTCAGCGAGCCGGCGACCTGAGCAATGCGCTCCTCGGCGGCGGCAAGGCTCGCCTCCAGCTCCTCGGTCGCGCCGCGGGTGGATTCCCAGGTGCGGGACGACAGGGACTGGGTGATCGCCGCGATGCGCTCCTCGGCCGAGCCGAGGCTCTCTTCCAGCTCTTCCGTGGCGGAGCGGGCGGAGAAGGAGGCGCGGGCCGAAAGCGCGTCGGCGACGGAGTTGATGCGCTCCTCGGCGGATCCGAGCGTGTCGGAGAGCATGCCGGTGAGGCGCGTCAGCTGCTCCTCCACCGACGTCGCCTGGTTCGTCAGACCGGCCGCGATCGCTTCCAGCGCCTCGCTGCCGCCGCTGACGGCGCCTTCCATCGTGCGGTTCGCCTCGTCGAGCTGGCGGGCCGCCTGGGCGAGGGAGTCCGACTGGTTGTCGAACTGCGTGGCAATCGCCGTGATGTCGCGCAGGACATGGGTGGAGACGTCGCGCAGCGTCTTGATCTGGTCGGACAGGATGGAGGTCGAGGTCGAGGTCTCGCCCGCCGCCGCTTCCAGGGCGTTGCGGAGACTGTCGGCCTGATGCGCCAGGTTGCTTTCCATGGTGGAAAGCTGCTCGCCGGAGGAGGCGAGAACCGAGCCGAGCTGCTGGTTGGTCTCCTCGAGCCGCCCGAGCAGTTCGTTGATGTCGCTGCGGAAGCGGTCGTTCGTGCCGGTAACGGCTTCCACGATGTTGTGGGAATGGGTGTTGAGCGTGGAGAGGAGCGCATGGGCGCTCTCGTCCAGCCGGCCGATGGAGTCCTCGCTCGTGGCGCGGATCGTATCGGCCGTGGTGCGGCTGCGCTCGTCCCAGCCCTCGAACAGGTCCTGACGCTGACGGTCGAGCTCGGAGAAGAGGCTCCGGCGGTGCTCGTCGAGATCGCCGACGAGGCCCGTGCGCCGCTCGTCGAAGTCGCCGGTGAAGCCGGAACGACGCTCGTCGAGCTCGGAGAAGAGGCTCTGGCGCTGCTCGTCGAGATCGCCGATGAGGCCCGCGCGCCGCTCGTCGAAGTCGCCGGTGAAGCCGGAACGACGCTCGTCGAGCTCGGAGAAGAGGCTCTGGCGGTGCTCGTCGAGATCGCCGATGAGCCCCGTGCGCCGCCGGTCGAAATCGCCAGCAATGCCGGAACGACGCTGGTCGAACTCGGAGAAGAGGTTCTGGCGATGCTCGTCGAGAGCGCCGATGAGACCGGTGCTCCGCTGGTCGAGGCCTTCGGTGATGTCGCGAGCGCGGCTGTCGAGGCCTTCCACCAGCGACTGGGTCTGGCCGCTGACGTTTTCCAGGAACTGCTGGCCCTGGGTTTCCATGCCCTCGATGACGAAGCGACCGCGGGTCTCTATCGCGTCCATGAGGGTGGAGGAGCGGCTGTCGATGAGCGAGGCGAGCTCGTTCTGGCGGGCCGCCAGCATGGAATTGAGCGCCTCGGTCTTGTCGTTGAGCGCGTCGCTCGTCGTGTCGAGGGCTGTCTGCAGGGCGTTGGCGCGGGTGGAGAAGCTGTGCTCGACGGAGATCAGCCGCTCGCCGAAGCCATGGTTCACCTCGATCATGCGTCCGGCGATCGATTCCGTCAGCTCCTGGGTCTTGGAGGTGAGGGTCTCGCCGAGCTCGCTGAGGCGGCCTTCCAGGCTCGTCGACATCTCATTCTGGCCGTCGGCGAAGGCGGCCGAGATCTCGCGGGTGCGGGCAATCAGCGTCTCGCTGATCTGGCGGGCGCGGGTGTCGAGCGCCGTGTTGATGCGGCCGAGACGGTCGTCGAGCGTCTCCGTCAGGCCTTCGGCGCGGGTGCCGAACTGCTCGGTGACCTCGCCAATGCGGGCGGTGACGCGCGTCTCAAAGCCCGACAGGCGGCTGGAGACGGCGCTCTCGATGGTCTCGGCGGAACTGGCCAGGCGGATGGCGACGTTCTCGGCGCTCTCCCTGATGCGCGTATCGAAGCCGCCGAGGCGGCCGTCGAGCGTCGCGCCCATGTCGGAGATGCGGCTGTCGATGAGCTCGCCGAGAGCCTCGCTGCGCTCGCCAAAGAGATCGGAGACGCGCTTCGCGCTCTCGCCGAAGCTCGCCTCCACGCGCCCGACCTGATCGTCGAGGCTGAGGGTGAAGCGCTCGCCGGTGGAGGAGAAGTTCTTCTCCGCCTCGTTGAGACGCTCGGTGACGACCGCGATCTCCTCGTGCATCGCCGTGGTGACGGAGCGGCCGCTCTCGCCGAGTTGTTCGATGACCTTGCGCGCGCGGGTGTCGAGCACGTTGGTGACGATATCGGTGGCGCGCTCGATGCGGTTGCCGGATTCTTCCGACTTCGCGGTGATCGCCTCGGCGATCTCCTCGCCGCGCTCGCGCAGCCGGTCGGAAGCGTCGCCGGCCGTCGAGACGATGCGCTCGGCAAATTCCTCGCCGCGGGACAAGAGGCGGTCGGAGGCATCGCCGGTGGAGGAGGTGATGCGCTCGGCGAATTCCTCGCTGCGCGAGGCAAGCCGGTCGGAGACGTCGTCAGCGCTGGCGGTCAGGCGGACGGCGATATCCTCGCCGCGCGCGGAAATGCGCTCGGACAGGTCATCCGCGGCCGCGGTGATGCGCCGGGAATATTCCTCGCCATTGGAGGAAAGACGCCCGGAAATGTCTTCGCCGGCATCGGTGATGCGGCGGGCGTATTCCTCGCCATGCACGGAAAGGCGCGCGGAGAGCTGCTCGGAGCTGCCGGTGACGCGGCGGGTGAATTCCTCGCCCTGGGTGGCGAAGCGTTCCGAAAGCTCCTCGGCCGTGCCGGTGAGCCGGCCGGCGATGTCGGTGCTCTGGGTGGCGATGCGATCGGCGAGGGCAGGGCCTTCGACGATGATGGCGTTCTCGATGCGCTGGGCGGAGCTGCCGAGGTTTTCCAGCAGCGAGGAGGAGCGCTCGGTGAGCGTGTGGTTGAGGCGGTCCTGTGCGTCGCGGATACGCTCCAGGAGCTCGTTGCCGCGCTCGGTGAAGCTCTCGGCCGCCTGCGTATGGCTGCGGTTGAGGTTGTCGACGAGATCGCCGGAGCGATAATCGAGCGCGCTCGTCAGGCGCTCGCTGGTCTGGTCGAGGCGCTCGATGAGGTTGTCGGTACGGTCCGACAGGGCCGAGACGAGCTTCTCGCCGGCCTCGCCGAGATCGATGGTGACGGAGCTGGTGCGCTCGGAGAGGAGGTCGGCGATGCGCCGGGCCGCCTCGTCGGCGGTGGACAGGATCTGGTCGCTGGTCTTGGCGAGATCGGAGGTCAGCGTCTCGTGGGCGCCGCCCATCGCCGCCTTGATGCGGTCGGCGTTCTGCAGGATCGCCTCGCGCTCGGAGACGAGCTCGTCGATCAGCCGGCGGATGCGCATCTCGTTGTCGGTATAGGAGCGCTCCAGCGAGGCGACCTCGTTCTGCACGAGGACTTCCAGCTCGCTGGCGCGGGCAAGGGCGCGCTCGATGCCGTCGCCCATGGAGGCGACTTCGCGGCGGATGGCCTGGCCGACGGTGACGATCGATTCCTTGGCGATGTTCTCCGGCTCGGCGAGGCGCAGGGCCACTTCCGTCATGGTGCGCGAGACGATGCGCATTTCCTGCGAGCGCCAGATCATCAGCGCCATGACCCAGAAGAGCAGGACCGGCACGACGATGGCGACGGCCAGCGCCACGAGATGCGGCGCCTGGCTGAGCTGGTCCATCGAGCGGATGGAGGTGATCTCGCCGCGCCACAGGCCAAGGCCGAAGGCCGCGCCGAGGCCGCCCCAGACGGCGGAGAGGAGGAAGGCGGTCCAGAAGGGAGCGTAGGAGGGACGGCGCTGCAGGGCATAGAGAAGGTTGCCGATGGAGCGGACATCGTCGTTGGCGGCGCGGCGGGCCTTGCGGTCGCCGTTGCGCGGGCGCTCGGGCTCGGCCTTCCTGTCGCGCCCGTTCGGCTGCGGCTGGCTCTGCCTGGTTGCGGGAGCCGGCGTCACCTTCCTGGCGGGCGCGCTGGCGCCGGAGGCTGCGTTCGATGCCGAGCCGCGCGTGGCCGCCCCGAAATCGATGCGCAGAGCCTCCTCCACGGCAGACAGCGCCGCCTCGGTCGATTCAGCCTTCGGAATTTTACCCATGACACTACGCTCCGGTCCGTACGCAACGACTATAACGGATGCCGTGCCGGCCTTTTTGTGGCCGACAAGCGAGGACGACGAATGCGGGGTTCATTCGTCAGGCGCCCCTACCTTACACCTCGATCACATCGGATCGCCGCCGCCCGATACTTCATACGCAGCCGCGCCGCGCAAGGGCGGCTGCGTCCTCCCCATTCAAACTGGCTGTGGTATCCTAATATTTCTGTAACGCTGTGAGAAGCGGCAATTGCTTCGTGCGCATTTTCGGCCGGGGCGAATTGCGAATAATATGAATGGGCTGCGAGCGCGTCTCAATCTGAAACAACAAGCGTGCGCCGTATTGGGAAGGCATGGCCGCCTTTTGGCGGGATGACGCGAAGCGGCGAGGGGCGGGCGGGTGATGTCGGCAGACGGGAAAGCACTCATCCTCAACGAAGCCCATCTGGCGCGCCAGACCATGGGCGACGCAGAGTTGCAGCGCGAGATTCTTTCGCTCTTCGTCGCCGAGGCGGAAAGGCTGCTGCGCCAGGTGCACGAGGCGAAGGATCCGGTAAAGCGGGCCGAGCGGGTGCATGCGCTGAAAGGACTTGCCCGCAATGTCGGGGCAGAGCGTCTCGCCCTCGCCGCGAGCGACGCGCAGGCGGAAGCGGCGAGGCCGGAGGGCGACCTCAGCGACCTCGGCATGGCCGTGGAGGAGGTCATCGCCCATCTTTTGGGCCGTTGACTGCGACTTAGGCGCGTTGCGCCAGAGCCATGCTTGACATAGCCGGGAGCGTGCCTAAACCCGTGCCTCGCAACACGGATCGGACATGCCCAAGATTACCTTCATCGCTCAGGACGGCACCCGCCACGAGGTGGAGGCCGAAAACGGCTCGACTGTCATGGAAGCGGCCCTGAAAGAGGGACTTTCCGGTATCGAGGCCGAATGCGGCGGCGCCTGCGCCTGCGCCACCTGCCACGTCTATGTCGACGAGGATTGGTTCGAACGCACCGGCTCGCCGGAGCCGATGGAAGAGGACATGCTCGACTTCGCCTACGACGTGCGCCCGACGTCGCGACTGTCCTGCCAGATCAGAGTACGTGACGAGCTCGACGGGCTCCTCGTCACCATTCCGGAGCGTCAAGCATGACTGAGCCGCTTTTCGAGACCGACGTCGTCATCATCGGCGCCGGACCGGTCGGGCTGTTCGCCGTTTTCGAACTCGGCCTTCTGGACCTCAAATGCCATCTGGTCGACATCCTCGACCGGCCGGGCGGGCAGTGCGCCGAACTCTATCCGGAAAAGCCGATCTACGACATTCCCGGCTGGCCGGAGATCTCTGCCCAGGGCCTCGTCGACAAGCTCATGGAGCAGATCGCTCCCTTCAACCCGGAATTCCATTTCGGCGAGATGGTGACGGAGTTGGAGCGCCTCGGCGAAGAAGGCTTCCGCGTGCGCACCGACGCCGGCACGACCTTCAAGTGCAAGGTTCTGGTGATCGCCGCGGGCGGCGGCTCCTTCCAGCCGAAGCGCCCGCCGATCCCGGGCATCGAGGAATACGAGGGCACTTCGGTCTTCTATTCGGTGCGCCGGATGGAGGATTTCCGAGACCACGAGCTGCTCGTCGTCGGCGGCGGCGATTCGGCGCTCGACTGGACGCTCAACCTGCAGCCGCTGGCGAAGTCGATGACGCTGGTGCATCGCCGGCCGGAGTTCCGCGCCGCGCCGGACTCCGTCAACAAGATGTTCGCGCTGCAGGAAAAGAACGAGCTCGTCTTCCAGCAGGGACAGGTGACGGGGCTGAAGGGCTCGAACGGCCAGCTGGAGGCGGCGACGCTGAAGACGCCGGAGGGGGAGATCGAAATCCCCTGCACGCGCATGCTGCCGTTCTTCGGGCTCACCATGAAGCTCGGCCCCGTCGCCGAATGGGGGCTCAACCTCGATGAGAACCTGATCCCGGTCGATACGGCGAAGTTCCAGTCGTCCGAGCCGGGCATCTTCGCCATCGGCGACATCAACACCTATCCGGGCAAGCTGAAGCTCATCCTCTCCGGCTTCCACGAGGCCGCGCTGATGGCGCAGGCGGCCAAGCACCATGTCGCCCCGAACGAGCGCATCGTCTTCCAGTACACGACCTCCTCCTCGAAGCTGCAGAAGAAGCTCGGCGTCATCTGAGCCGCAACCGGGCATAGCCGATCAGCGACGGGCCGCCTCTTCGGAGCGGCCCGTTTCGCTGCGTGCAATCGGGCACATCGGGCGAAGGCGCCGCCCCCTAAACCTCTCTCCATGGAACGCGGCATTGCCGCAAACGGGAGAGAGAAATGCGCCAGCGCCTGTCCTTCGAGATCGATCCGGCCTTCGCCAATGCAGAGGGCATCCGTGACGGGCTTTCGCCGATGGAGCTCGTGCGCCGCGACGTGGAGACCGTCGCCAGCTTCTTCTCCCGCCTGCGCCAGCCGCGCCGCGCCAAGGTTGCGGCGCGCTGAAAACGAGAAAGGCCGGAGCTGTTCGGCCCGGCCCTTCTTCGATCCGAAGCCGGGCAAATGCCCGGCTTTTTTTATTGCGCCCTGGCGACCGGCGGCAGGACGCCAACGACCTCCATGCCCTCGAACTTGCGGTCGGCCGCATTCGGCTCCCCCGAGGTGAGGCCCGGCAGGAAGGCGGGCGCCAGCGCCGGCAGGCCGGCGCCGATCGCCGTCATGGCGGAGGTGCCGTTCTCGGCCGCCATGCGCAGAGCCTGGCGCGAGCGCCAGGAGAGCGGCGCACCGATGTTCTTCGTGCGGCTCAGCGTCGGCTCGGCGAGATCGCGCCCATCCGCCGCCGTCGCCCTGAGCTCGCTCCAGCGCTGCCTGTCGTCCCCGCCGGCTGACCCCTTCACCGAAGCGCCGGTGGCGAATGCGAGATAGAAGGCGCCGACCGGGTTGCCGGCCTTGGCCGCGTTCAGTTTCCAGCGATAGGCCTCGCCTTCGTCCGCGACGACGCCGAAGCCGCCGAGATAGGCCTCGCCGATATTATTCATGGCCGGGGCGAAGCCCGCCTCCGCCGAACGGCGATACCAGGCGATCGCCTCCTCGCCCTCGCGGCGCACCTTCTCTTTCAGACCGCCGGAGATCGCCGAGCCTTTGCGCTGGCGCAGGATCCAGTCGCGCGGGCTCATCTCGAGCCGCTCCCAGGCCTGCGCCTCCCTCAGGGCGGCCAGATGGAACATTGCCGCCGGATCATGCTCGGCGATGCCGCGGCGGTACCAGCGCGCGGCGCGCGCCTCGATGCCGAGGCTCTCCCACAGGAGCCCGCGGACGCGCATCTTCTTCAGGCAGCCATCCATCGCCACCTTGCAGTTCGTCTCCAGCCTGTGGTCCTGCCAGGCCATGAAGCCGGCCAATGCCGGCCCCACCAGAAAAGCGGCCGCGACAGCAAGAGATATCCGTTTCATCGTCCAGACCCCCGCAATCATTACCGAAAGGTTTACGGCCAATCGGACGACTTGCGTAAAATTGTCGGGACGTTGGTAAAGCGACAGGATTAACGCGCGAGCCTGCGGTTTCTGAAAGAAATCGTCGGGATATCGGATAGAATTGTCGGACGAAAAAGAAAGTGTAGGCGAGGCGGGAAGTTACTCCGCTGGAGCCAGGCCCGGGCGGGATTTCCAGACGACTTCCACCCCCTCATCGGGATGGCGCGGGATCAGCCGCACGAGGATGAGCGATGTGGTCGCCATAGCCGCGCCGATGAGAAAGACGGCCGAGGGCGAGACCAGCCAGATGAAGCCGAAGGAAGCGGGAATGCCGACGGCGGCGATGTGGTTGATGGTGAAGGCGACGCCCGCCGAGGGCGCGATATCGGCCGGCGCGGCGATCTTCTGGAAGTAGGTCTTGAGGGCGATCGCCATGGCGAAGAAGGCATGGTCGACAACGTAAAGGCTCGCCGCCAGCCAGGGATTTTCCACGAAGGCGTAAGCGAGGAAGACGCCGATCAGGCCGATATACTCCACCGTCAGCGCGGCGCGCTCGCCGAAGCGGACGATCATGGCGCCGATCTTCGGCGCAAAGAGCATGTTGAAAGCGCAGTTGATCAGGAAGAGGAGGGCGATGTCGCCGACCTCGTAGCCGAATTTCTGCACCATCATCAGACCGGCGAAGACGGTGAAGATCTGCCGGCGGGCGCCGGCGAGGAAGGTCAGCGCGTAGTAGAGCCAGTAGCGGCGGCGCAGGACGAGCTTCTTCAGCTGCGGCGTCTCTTCCCGGAAGTCCGGAAAGGCGAAGACGAGAAAGAGGACGATGGCGAGCGTCGTGCCGCCGGCGATCATGAAGACGGCGGTGAAGGAGAGCTCGAAGGTCTTCCATCCGATGGCGATGAGGCCGTAGGCGACGAGCTGGGCAACGCCGGCGACAGCGAGGATGCGGCCCATGATGCGGGGCGCCTCGGCGCGCGGCAACCATTGCAGCGCAAGGCTCTGGTTCATCGTCTCGTAGTAGTGGAAGCCGAGCGACATCAGCAGCGTCGTGGCGTAGAGGCCCCAGGCGCTCGGGAACCAGCCGGTTATGGCGACGCCGATGCCCAGAAGCGCCAGAGAGACCAGCGCCAGCGTCTGCTCGCGCATGACGAAGAGCACGTAGATCGCCAGGAACGACAGGAAGCCCGGGATTTCGCGGATCGATTCCTGAAAGCCGATCTCGCGGCCCGTCAGGCCGATGCCTTCGACCGCGAAGTTCTTGATCAGCGTCCACCAACTGGCGAAGGCGATCTGCATCGCGGCCGCCATGATCATCAGCATGATGGCGGGCGTTCGCCACCCGGTGGCGGCGGAAATGGAAAGGCTCGGACGCGGCATGGCGCGTCTTCCTATACGAGCCGATGCCCGGCGCATAGAAATTTGAAGATGTGCTTCGGAGCCGCGCTCTAGAGGCGGAGCGTGCGCCCGGCGAGGAAGGATCGCATGCCCTGCGGCAGGGCATAATAGAGGTTGCGGATCGCCGGTTTCAGCGTGTCGACGACGATGCCCTGATAGAGCCTGCCGGTTGCCGTCAACGGCATGGCGTAGTCGGCGACCTCGACCTCGCCGCTCTGCCATTCGCGCTTGTTGCGGAAGCGCGGGGGCAGCATGTCGTAACGCAGGATGCCTTCTTCGGCGCACCAGGCGAGCACCATCTCCGTCAGGACGTTGCCGGGGCCGTGCGCGGCGAATTCCGGCGAGAAGGCGCGCAGGAAGAGGTGGTAGGCGCCGTTGTGCAGGAAGGCGATCTCCTGGGCGGCGAAACGACCGCCGACCGTGAGGCGCGGGGCCAGAAGCCGGACCGCCCCGCCGCTCCCGCCGAGCTCGCCGGCGAAACTCTCCAGACAGTCATGGGTGCGCCGGTCGAGGAAGGCGCGGCTCACCATGCCCTTGTCCTTCAGCCAGTCGCGCTTCAACTCCAGCGTTTCCTCAAGCCACAGGCGTGTGGTCGCCGGATCTTCCGGCATCACGAGCTCCAGCTCGCCGATGGCGGCAAGGGCGTTGCGGCGGCGGTTACTCTCCTTGCGGAGCTTGGACTTCCTGGAGGCGAGGAAGGCCTTGAGGCCTTCCGGATCGGTGACGGTGAAGGGCGCGGCGTCCGGCTCGCCGAGCCGGCGGGCGAAGGCGGGCAGGGCGGCGGCAAGGGCCGAATCGGCGCGCACGCGCTCGACGGTGAGAAGATCGACGCCGGCCGCCCGGAGCGTTTCCAGCGCCGCGGCGAAGAGAGCGAGCGGATCGCCTTTCGGCGCGATCAGGATCTCGTCGTACTGGGAGATCGGCGCGCCGGCATTGGAGGCGATGCGGACCGGGATCGGCCCGCAGCGGCAGATCTCGATCGGCCAGACGAGGCAGAGCTCGCCGCGCATGCGCACGGTCACGCACCAGAAGCGCTCGGGCTTGTCGGCGGTGAAGTGCCGTGCCCAGATCGACAGGAAGGAGGGGGTCTGGAAGACGCCGTTCGCCGCCCTCGCGGCCAGACGCTCCCATTCGGCAGCGAGAGCGGCAAAGGCCGCCGCGCCACGCACGATCTCGCCCGTCAGCGCCGGGCTGGCGGCGCTCGCGGCATGGGCGGCTCTCGAATGGCCAGGCTCGTCAAAGACGGTCGCGGAAGGCGCGGTCGGCATCGGATCTCCAGAGCGAGTCCGCGCCAGCCTCACAGAGGGTCGTGAAGATTCCGCAAAGACAAACGGCGGTCGGGGGGATCGGCGCCTCCGACCGTCGCCGCTTACGCGGCCGGGTTCTCTCTCGCCTAGCGCTCGCCGGTCCGCTCGATCGATCCCGTGACGGTCGGGTCGTAGATCGGCAGGGCGTCGGCATCGGGCCGGGCAAAGCCCATCGCCGCGACGGGCAGCGTGCGCCCGGAGCCCGGATCGTAGAGCGAGAGCGTCACCGTCATCTTGCCGGGCCCTGCCGGCTCGGCGGCAAGGCGGCCCTGCAATTCGCCGCGGACGAGCTTCAGCATGAAGCCCTCGCCGGAGCGCTCGCCGACGATATTGGCGCCGTCACCCTCGGCGCCATCCATGAAGGAGCCGAAAAACTGTTTCTGATCAGAGCTATAGCGGAGCCGGGCATAGACCGGGGCGGAGAGCGAGCCGGTCCAGCAGCGGCCCGTCATGCCGAAGGCCATCTGGCTGCGGGACGGGTCTCCGGCGAGCGCGCAATGGAAGCGCAGGCCGCTTTCTGGACCGACGAGCAGACGTCCCGAGCCGCGCCATTCGCCGCCGAAGCGCTCCATGAAGAGGGCGGCGTCGTCATCGACCGCCGCCGCCTTCGAAGGCACGATGGCAGGCGCGGTGATGGCCAGGGCGGCGGCAAGCAAGATACGACGCATGGGCGGCTCCAGAGGACGGCGGCAACGGCCGGAACTGCTCAGACGATAGGAGTCAAATGCCAATCATTCGTTAACCCTAGCACCATTTTGCGTCGCCGGCGTCACAGTGTCCCGCCGGCCGGTGCTGAAGGAGACGAGATCGCCGGCGATGTCCTTCAGCCGGGGGCGGGCCTGGGCAACGAAGGGGACCGGGCGGCAGACATCGAGCGCGGAAAGTCCGATCCGCGCCGTCATCAGGCCGTTGACCACGCCCTCGCCGAAACGGGCGGAGAGCCGGGCGGCGAGGCCGTGGCCGACCACCTGCTGGAGGAGGGTGTCCCCGATAGCGATGGTGCCGGTCACGGCAAGGTGGCTGACGACGGCGCCGGTGAGGCGCACGAGGCCGAAGAAGCCCGGCCGGCCGCCATAGATCGTGGCGATCTTGCGGATGAGGCCGAGGCAGGCGACGAGCACGTAGGCGACGTCGATCAGGGCGCGCGGGCTGACCGCGGTGACGACCGATACCCGCCTGGCGGCGCTGGAGATCGCGGCCTTGGCGCGGCGGTCGAGCGGCAGGACGAGGTCGCGCTCGGCAAGGCGAATGAGATCCGCGCCGTCCATGACGGCACCGAGATTCTGCTTGAGCTGGCGCCTTCCCTGCGCCGTGTCGGGCCGGCCCTGGTACTGGCGCACCAGATCCTGGGCGACGCGGCGGGCCTTTTCGCGGTCGTTGGCGGCATAGGCCGCGTCGGCGGCAAGGCGCAGCCGGGCGACGGCCTTGAGACGGGCAAGCGCGATGAGCTCGCGCCCGACGATGGCCAGAAGCGCGGTGAGGAAGAGCGCCAAAAGCCCGAGGCCGAGCCAGCCGAGCCAGTCGGCGCGCTGAAAGAGGCTGCGGATGAGGTCGTCGACGGCGATCCCGACGGCGAGGGAGAGGAGCCCGCCGCCGCCCGCGGCGGCGATGCGGCCCCAGCGGATGCCGCGTTTCTTCGGCTCCACGATGGTGCTGACGGCGCGCTCGGCATCCTCCTCGACCGGATCCAGATCGGCGAGGATGTCCTCTTCGATCTCGGCGGCCCCCGGCTCGTCGAGGCGGAAGGCTTCCGGCGCGCGTCTTTCGGCGGCGGGGCTCATTGCAGCCGGTCTCCGACAAGGAATTCGAGGGCCTGATCCAAGCGGATATGCGGCAAGGAAAGCTTAATGCCGGTCTCCGTGCGTTCGATTTTCGGCGGGCGGAAGCGCAGATAGCGGAGCGCCAGACTCTCCTGCGTGGCGACCTCCTCGGCCGCGCCGGCCATGCGGCCGGCAAAGAGCGGCGGTTCAAAGATCGATTCCGGATCGGCCGGCAAGTCTCCGGGAAAAAGGGCGATTTCGCTCGCGCCGTCATAGACCTCGCCGGCGACCTTCTCGCCTTCGAGCGGCACGCCGGCGATGGCGGGAAGGCTGCGCCCGTCGCGCGTGACGGTGACTTCGCGCGTGGCACGGACCGCCGCCAGCGGCATGACGCGCACTTCCGCGCCGGCGAAGGAGGCACGCTTGGCCGCCTTGTCGGTGAGGCGGGCGAGAAGGGCGGCGAGGTTGTCGTGGTCGGAACGGTGCACGTGGTCGGCCTTGGTGGCGGCGAAGAGGATCTTGTCGATGCGCCGCTGCAGGATCGAGGTCAGCCAGTTGGAACGGCCGGGGCGGAAGCAGGCGAGCACGTCGGCGAGCGCCTGTTCGAGGTCGCGCAGGGCGGCCGGGCCGGCATTCAGCGCCGCCAGCATGTCGACGAGGACGATCTGCCGGTCGAGGCGGGCGAAATGCTCGCGGAAGAAGGGTTTGACGACATGCGTGCGGTAGCTCTCGTAGCGCCGCGCCATCATCGCCGCGAGGCTGCCGGGCTCCGGCTCAGCGCCGGGCTCCAGATCGAGGGGGGAGAAGGTGAGGGCGGGCGAGCCTTCCAGGTCGCCGGGCATCAGGAAGCGGCCGGGCGGCAGCATGGAAAGGGCGTGCTCGTCGGCGCGGGCGGCCCGCAGATAGGCGGTGAAGGCGGCGGCAAGCTCGCGCGCCGTGGTCTCGTCCTCCTCGGCGCCGGGATCGACGCGCGCCAGCGCGGCGTGCCATTCGGCGGCAAGGCCCATGCGGTGCGGCTCGCGCGACATGGCGACCGCCTCGGCCGACCATTCGGCGTAGGATTTTCCGAGGAGGGCGAGGTCGAGCAGCCATTCGCCCGGATAGTCGACGATGTCGAGGTCGAGCCGGCCGGGGCCGAAGGTGCGTTTCCAGCCGCTCGCCGATTCGTATTCGAGCGTGACGCGCAGCTCGCTGATGCGGCGGGTGGAGCGCGGCCAGACACGCTTGTCGACGAGGTTCTTCACATGCGCCTCGTAGTCGAAGCGCGGCACCGCATCGTCGGGCTGCGGCTGCAGCCTGGCGCCGGCGAGACGGCCGGAGGCATGGGCGTCGAAGAGCGGCAGACGCCCGCCATGGATGAGGTTGTGGACGAGGGCGGTGATGAAGACGGTCTTGCCGGCGCGCGACAGGCCGGTCACGCCGAGCCGCAGCGTCGAGGAATTGCCGAGGACGCCTTCGAGGATGTTGTCGAAGGCGATCCGGGCTTCGTCTGCAAGGGAGATGATGGAGGCCAAATGGGGTGCCTGGATTGCGGCGCGATTCTTTGTTTCCGTCCCAATATGGGCAGAAGCAGGCGCTGGCGCAAAGTGCGGCCTCAGGACGCCAGGTCGGCCGGCCTCACATAGCGCTCGAGACGGGCGCCGCCCCCGGAGAGATCGCTCCAGCTCCCGTCGAATTCGACGGCCGCCAGCGTGCCGCTCGGATATTTGGCGTTGAGGCGGGCCAGCTCCTCCTTGTCGCCCGAGCCGGCAAGGGCGAGCGCCGTCTCGTAGATCATCGGGTTGTGACCGATGACGAGGCAGCAGAGCGAGCCGCCGCCTTCGGCGCGCAGGATCTTCAGGTAGTCGTCGTCGGCGTCCTGGTAGAGAGCGTCCGCATAGCGGCGGTCGACGGGCAGCGGGATGCTCTCGCCGACGAGGCCGAGCGTCTCGCGTGTGCGCTGCGAGGGCGAGCACAGGACGAGATCGGGCTCATAGCCGGCCTCGGCCATGAAGCGGCCCATCAGGCGGGCCGCCTCGCGTCCGCGCTCGTTGAGCGGGCGCTCGAAATCGGTCTTGGCACCGGAGTGCCAGTCCGACTTGGCATGGCGCAGGAGGAGGAGGGTCGGCATCGATCCCGCTTAGACGAAAGGTAAAGAAGGGAGCAAGCACCTTGCGCGCGCGCGGCCTTCATGTCGCGCGGAACACGCGCTCACGAGGCCTTCGGCTCTTTCTTGTCGCCTTCCTTCGGGCCGGTGACGAGATCGTATTCGGCAAGCTCTTCCGGCGTGAAGAGGTAGAGGCGGTCCTTCGGCGTCTGCATGGCCCGGATCCAGACGCGCGGATCGACGCCGAAATCGACGAGAAGCTCCTGCGCCTCGGCCGAGACGCGCTGGGCCTGGTCCATGCCGTCGGCCAGCGTGCCGAGCGAACCCTTGAGCGCATAGATCTGGTGAACGCCGATCCATGCCGTCTCGTCCGCATGGCGCTCCACCCCGCCGGCGAAGAGGAGGGGGCAGGAGGAGGCGCAGTAGCCGTCGGCGGCGACGCGGGTGTGGAGGCCAAGCTCGCGCGTCTTGCGCGCCATGGCGATGGCGTCGGCGACGGAGCCGCCCGGCGAATGCAGGAGAAGTTCGGCGCCTTCCTTCAGCGGATGATCGGCGAGGTAGCGTTCGAATTCGCCCGCCGTGCCCGGAACGATGGTGCCTTGAAGGAGCAGCCTGTCCTCGCCGACCGGCTGGAAGCGCATCGGCTCGGCTTCCTGGAAACTCTTGCGCGGGTAGGGTACGCCGGAGGGCGTTTCCCGGGCGCCGGGGGCGACGGGCCGCGTCATCGGCAAATAGGGCCGCACCTGATCGCCGGGCGCCGGGCGCGACATCGTCACGGGGGCGCGGGCAGGGCTGGCGAAGGGATCGGTGCGGCGCTCCTCGACGATCGCATAAAGGTCGAAGCCGACCATCATGACGGTCAGGCCGATGAGGCCGTAAAAGGCGAGGCGGAGAATAGAGCCTTCGGGCAGGGCCTTGAGGCGTGCCGTCAGGCCCGGCCTTTGCCCATAGCCGTCGGCCGCGTCGCCCGGCAGCGCTTCCGCCTCAGGATGCGGCATGGCCGTGCGGGCCTTTCGGCGTCAGCGGCGTGATGTTGCGCGGCTCGCTCCGTAAGGGCTCATTCGGGTGTGGCTCGGGCGGCCGCTGCTCCTCTGCCGGTGTCTCCGGCGCATCCGGTTCCGCGCCGGCCTCTCTTGCGACCTCGGCCCGGCGAACGGGATCGGCCTCGCGCATGCGCTCGTAAAGCCGCATCGCCGCCAGCATGTCGCCGGCCGTCATGGCGTTCTCGTCGATGTCCGGATCCTCGTGGTGGCGGATGGCGCCGTGCACTGCGACGAGGATGAGGACGAGCACGGCCGGCATCAGATCGATGGAGATGGCGCCCGCCCATGAGGGCAGGAAGTCGCGTGCGTAACGGAGCACCGCCTCGGGCGTGGAGAGCGGCACGAAGCGGGCGGGGCGCACCGGCTCGCGCGCCAGAATGTCGTCGGCGGCGGCCGAAAGGGCGGCCGATTGCGCCTTCACCGCCTCGGCGACGTTGCCGACGACGAGGTCCTGGCGCTGGCGGAGATCGGCGTCGGCCCCGTCGGCGACCGGAGCGATGAAGCTCATGGAAAGATCCTCGGCGGCGCGCTTCACCGCCGGGGCGATGGAAGTCTGCTGCAGCGAGGCGACGACGCCGGCCAGCGAGACGGCCTCTTCGGCAAAGGAATCGGCGCGCGGATCGATCGGGCCGGAGGCGGAGACGAGGCGGCGCATATTGGCGAGGTGCTCGCCGCCCTGCTCGAAGAGGCTTTTCACCCGCTCGCGCGAGGCGGCCACTTCCTCGCCGAGGCCGCGTAGCTGCCCGGACATCTGGTTGAGGAGCTGGACGACGGTGCCGGAGCCGGAGGTGCCGGTGAGGGCGCCCGATTCCCGCTCCTGGTCGGCAAGGCGGGCAAAGCGATCGGACGCCATCTGGATGTCGGGCAGGAGCGACTGGGCGGCGAGCGCATTGTTGTGGGCGCCGTCGAGATCCTGCGCGTAACCTTCCAGCGTGTTGGCGAGATGCTGCTCCAGCGCCGCCGAGCCGGCGAGGGCGGCCGCATTCAGCCACGAGGACATGGCGACGATCATGATCGAGCCGATCAGCATCGCCGCCAGCAGGCCGCGCTGGGCGCGCCGGTCGCGCACATGCGGCATGAACTTCATCAGGTAGGACCAGAAGGCGTAGATGCCGACGGAAACGGCGGCCGAATAGATGATGGCGCCGAAGAAGACGATCGCCGCCGACCCGTCGAGGAGGCCGCGCACGCCAAGATAGGTGTAGACGCCGGAGGCGAGCGCCAGGACGGCGAGCGTCACCTTGGTGGTGAGCTCGAGCGTGTCGATGCCTTCCCTGAGGGCTCTCGCCATGTGGTCGGAACTCCCCTTTCATCCATTAGATAGGCGAAAAGGCGACACGGCAATCCGGCCACAACAAGGCCGGCCCGGCGAATGAAGGGCGAACTCGCAGTCTCGCCGGCCGCTCCGACGCGCTTGGTCGCACATGGTGCATTTGCGGACTTCCGCCGGCAGGGCTAGAGGGGCGGCGAGCAAGGCAGAAAGGACCGTTCGAATGGCCGCCGAGCCGCATGCGCCGAGCTATTACGCCGCCACCGGCGAGGGCAGGGTCTATCCCGTGCTCGCGGGGGAATGCGAAGTCGAAACCGCTGTCGTCGGCGGCGGGCTCGCGGGCCTCACCGCCGCCTTTCTGCTGGCGCGGGCGGGACGGAGCGTAGCGCTCCTGGAGGCGAACCGCGTCGGCTGGGGCGCCTCGGGCCGCAATGGCGGCTTCGTCTCGCCGGGCTATGCGCAGTCGATCTTCAAGGTGGAGGAAAAGCTCGGCCTGCCGACGGCGCAGAAGCTCTTCGCCCTGTCGCGCGCCGGCGGCAGGTTCGTGCAGGAGCGTCTCGCCGAGTTCGGCATGCCGGAGGTGATCGGCGGGCGCGGCTGGCTGAAGGTGGTGCGCCACAAGGCCGACCGCGAGCTTGCCGAGCGCGCCGAACGCATGCAGCGCGATTACGGCGTGACCTATCAGATCTGGCCGCGCGAGGCGGTGCGCGAGACGTTGCGCACGGAGCGCTATTTCGGCGCGCTTCACGACCCCGAACCTTACCATATCGACCCGCTCGCCTATGCGCGCGCGCTGGCGGAAGCGGCGGCCGCGAGCGGGGCGCAGGTGTTCGAGGCGAGCGCCGCGACGGGCCTTGAGAAGTCAGGCTCCGGCTGGCGGGTGCAAAGCGGGCGCGGCTCCGTTTCGGCGCGCCATGTCGTGCTCGCCGGCAGTGCGACGCAATCGGGCGTCTATCCGCCGATCGAGCGGGCGGTGCTGCCCGTCGCCACCTATGTCGTGACCTCCGCGCCGCTCGGCGACAAGCTCGACGCGGCGATCCACTTCGCCGGCTGCATCGGCGATACGCGCCGGGCGAGCGACTATTACCGCATCGTCGGGACGGGCGAGGAACGCCGGCTCCTCTGGGGCGGGCGCATCACCACGGCGCGCGAGGAGCCGGCCGAACTCGCGGCGATGCTGAAGAAAGACATTCTGGCCATCTACCCGCAGCTCGGCGATTTTGCGGTGGAATACGCCTGGGGCGGCCTCATGGGCTACCAGCGCTCGGCGATGCCGATCATCGGCCTGCTTTCGGGCCGGCGCGATGCCGGCATCTGGGGCGTGACGGCCTTCGGCGGCCACGGGCTAGCCCAGACGGCCGCCGGCGGCAACCTGATCGCCGCGGCGATCGCGGCGGGCGACGACACGTTCCGGCTGTTCGAGCCGTACCTGCCGGCCTTCATCGACCGCACCATCGGCGGACGGAACATTTTCGGGCGGGCGGCGACCCAGTTTCTCTATTGGCGCATGCAGCGCGAGGACCGGCGGCTGGAGGAGGCGGCGAGCGCGGGCTAGGGCGTTTCACCCCGCTGCACAAGCTTCCCCCAAGGGATAAACGCGCCAGACGAGCCCCGGCCGCGCCGCCGCGACCCTTCGTGCCACCGGCGGAGATTGCCGAGCCGGCCGCTCTCCCTTATGAAGGCGCCTGCATCACGAGTTGGGTCGACGCCCAACGCCAACCTGCCAATCCGGGCAAGGTGGCGCTCCGCAAGGAGGATGTGGCCAGCCGGCAACCAAACGGATGAAGCCACCCGCGTCGATCCTGTCACGAAGGACCGACGCGAAGTGCCCATCAAGATTCCAGACCATCTGCCCGCCCGCCGCATCCTCGAAGCGGAAGGGCTCGTGGTGATGAGCGAGGCCGATGCCGTTCGCCAGGACATCCGGCCCCTGAGGATCGGCCTGCTCAACCTCATGCCGAACAAGATCCACACGGAAGCGCAGCTGGCGCGGCTTCTCGGCGCGACGCCGCTGCAGATCGAGCTGACGCTGGTGCGCATGAGCGAGCATGTGGCGCGCAACGCCTCGGCCGATCACATGGCCGCCTTCTACCGGCCGTGGAGCGACGTGTGCGGCGAGCGCTTCGACGGCTTTGTCGTGACCGGCGCGCCGGTGGAGAGGCTTGCCTTCGAGGCCGTGGACTACTGGGACGAGCTGCGGCAGATCTTCGACTGGACGCAGACGCATGTGCATCGCTCCCTGATGATCTGCTGGGCGGCGCAGGCTGCCCTCTATCATTTCCACGGCGTGCCCAAGCACGCGCTCGAGCAGAAGGCCTTCGGGGTGTTCCGGCACCGCAGCCTCGATCCGGCCTCGCCCTATCTGCGCGGCTTCTCGGACGACTTCGCCATCCCCGTGTCGCGATGGACGGAGGTTCGGCGCGAGGATCTCGCAGGGCGCGGCCTCACGGTGCTGGTCGAAAGCGAGGAGACGGGGCTCTGCCTCGTCAACGACCCCGCGCGCGGCGCCTTGTACATGTTCAACCACCTGGAATACGACACCGACACGCTGCGGCAGGAATACCTGCGCGACGGCGCGGGGCCGCTTCCGGCCAACTATTTCCGGGGGGACGACCCGGCCGCGCCGCCGGTGAACGGTTGGCGCAGCCATGCGCATCTTCTGTTCGGCAACTGGATCAACGAGATCTACCAGACGACGCCGTTCGAGCTTGAGGCCATCGGCCGCCGGGATCTGGAGGCGGCCTAGGCGGCGCGCGTCCTGAAGGCGGCGGGAGAATTGGCCGGGCGCGGGGGCATGGAGGCATCTTTCCGCTCGGCCGCCATGCGCATTCTCTCGGCGTAGAGAATCCTGGAGGAGGCGAGGGCGGCAAGCTCCACGCGCAGCAGATCGGCGAAGGTGCGCCGCCGCCGTTCCATGTCCGCCGCCAGACGATCCGGGTCCGTCGCGGACGCCAGGCTGTCGCGGGCGTTTTTCAGCGAGGCGAGATAAATGCCGGCGGCGGTGCGCAGCTGCGTGTGATAGGCCGCAGCGGCAAATTTCTGGCCGGCGCGCAGCGCCGCCCGTTCGCGTGCGATCGCCTCGACGATCAGCTTTTCCGCCTCGATCATGGCCGCCAAAGCTGCGGAAGGCTGGGGGCGACCGTTAACGCTCTTACGCATTCGTATAGAATGCACCGCTTGTCCTTAACGCTAGGTTAGCCCTATAGGCCGCTGCGTCCACACAACAAAAGCTTCATAATCCGGCGCTTGCGCGCCGGCCCGCGTGCCCGTATAGGGCAACCGCAGAAGAGAGGGCGGCACTGGGATGACGCCGATGGAGTTGGTGGCCGAGAGCCTTTATTCGCCAAGCGAAGACGAGCCGTTCATGAATGAACGCCAGCGGGAATACTTCCGCAACAAGCTGCTCGCGTGGAAGCAAGAGATCCTGGCGGAAAGCCGGGATACCCTGCAGGCGCTTCAACGCGAAAACCAGAATCACCCGGATCTCGCAGACCGGGCCTCCTCCGAAACCGATCGTTCAATCGAACTCAGAGCCCGCGACAGACAGCGCAAGCTGATCTCCAAGATCGACGCCGCGCTGCGGCGGATCGAGGACGGAAGCTACGGCTTCTGCGAAGAGACGGGCGAGCCGATCAGCCTGAAGCGTCTCGACGCCCGGCCGATCGCGACGCTCTCGGTGGAGGCGCAGGAGCGGCACGAGCGCCGCGAGCGGGTCTACCGGGACGATTGAGCCCGGTCTGCCCGCAAGATCCGGGCAGCGATGTCTGGGCAGCGAAGGACAAACACAAACGCCGCCGGGCAACCGGCGGCGTTTTTTTCGTCCGTTCCGGAGCCCTCCCGGCGGCCGGGAGCTAGCGGCGCTTCAGGTCGCCCGTCAGCTCGCCGAGGAGGCGGGTCATCTCGTCCTCGAGGTCTTCCTCGTCATGGCCGACATCGCGCCGCTTCGGCTCGAAAGTGATGATGCTCTCCTCCGTATCGATCCTGGCGAGCGCCTTGCGCGGCTCATCCTGCTGCGTGCCGTGATCCTCCTCCCCGGTGGGGGCGGGCGCGTCGAAGGAGGGTTCCGGGCGGGCGGCAGGCCCGGCCGTCCTGTCGGCCTTCGGGCCGTCCTCGTTGAGGGCAGGGGGGACGGAAAGGGCGCTCGGATCGGCGCCGCCGGCAAAAGTGACCGGAGCGGGCGCGGCAATTTCGGGCGCCTTGCCCGGCGCCTTCCCCTGGATGGGGGCGGGGCGACCGAGGCCGATGGCGGCGCCGATCTCGTCCTCCAGGGACAAGTCGCCGATCGGATCGGAGGTGTCCTGCAGCGAATCTTTGGTCACCTTGCGGGCGGAGAGGAAATAGCTGGTGGCGGGCCTGGCGGCGGTGACGGGGGCTGGATCGGCCGGCTCTTCGTCTGCCGGCTCTGCCTCTGCCGGCGCCGGGCCATTTTCCGGCTGTCTCCTGGCCGCGGCGGCGAGGCTCGCAGGACCGGCCGGACGGTTTTCCAGCGCAATGGCCACCTCGCGCGCCGGCGCCTCGGCCGGCGCGGCTGGGGTCTCGCGCTTCGGACGGAAAAGGCCGGAGAGGACGCGGCCGACGCCGCCTTCCGTCTCACGGGTTTCGGTCTCGGCGGAAGCCGGGCCCTCGGGCGCATCCGGGGCGCCGTCGCTGGCATAGGCGCCTTCGGCGGCCATGCGGTCGGCGGACCTGTTCGCGGGCTCGGGGGTGGACGGCTCTGGGTTCGCCCAGGAGGTTTCCGTCCGCGGGGTTTCTGACTTCGGGCTCTCAGGCGGGGGCGCTTCGGCCTTCGGGGATTCGGCCTTCGGGGATTCGGTCTGCGGTGGCTCCCTCTGCGCCATCTCGGCGGCGAAGCGGGTGGCGAAGGCCCGTTCGAGCGGGCTCTCCTCGCGCGCGGGAGCGTCCGTTCGCCCGGCAATTTCGCCGGCGGCTGCTTCGGCGCGCGGCGCGCCCTCGGCTTGATCTTCCCCGGTAGGGCTTTCCGAAATCTGCTTGTCGGCGGTCGCCTCTGCGGGGGGCTCCGCTTCGGATGAGAGCACGTCGCGAAGGGGCTCTCGTGTCGTTGCCGCCGTCTTTTCGGACGGCTCTTCTTCGGCAAAGTCGCTCTCGGCCGGCTCTTCGGCGGGCTGCGCCTCCGCCTGCGGCGTCTTCAGCGCGCGCGGGGGCTCGCCGAAGCGCGACGGCTCGGAAGGGCTCGGAGGGTTGGCCGGGTTCGCGGCCGGCGTCGCCATGCCGGAAACGGCCGGCGCGGCGGGAGACTTCTCGAGCGGGAAGGGCCCTGCGGGCAGAGGCGCGAAGGCGCTGGTGTCGGTCGCCGCCTTGCGCTCGCCATCCGAATGCATCGCGGAACCCCGGCGATCCTCACGCGGCTCCAGCGCGTGGACGGAGGCGGCGGCACGCGCCGGCATCGGCGCCTGTGCCGCGGCGGGCGCAGCGGGAGCCGCCGGCATCGGCGCGACCCGCCGCGGAGGCGGCTGCGTCTGGCCCGGCCGGCCACGGACGATATGCGATTCCACCACGATATCCGTCGGCCCGCCGATCATGACGAGATGCTCGACCTGGTCGCGCCGCACCAATAGAAGCCGTCGCTTCTGGTCGACGGTATGGATTTCCATGACCTGGAGGCGGGTGTTGCGCGAGCCGGATGCGGCGCGCACCCGCGACGGCGAACGCCGCGAGAGCCACACATATCCGACGAAGACCGCCAGGACGACGAGAAGCGCCAGGACGATCGCAAACGACAGGCCGCCTTCCGACAACCCGGGAAAACCGCGCATGGACGCCTCCTTATATTACGCTACACTCAACCCACGCGGCCGGCGGGTGAGAATAGCGTGAATATCCGGTCAATTCAAACCAGAGCGCGGGCCAGCGCGCGGGGCTTTTGCCCGGCGTTGCGCAGCGTGCGCAATCATCGCTTCGCGCCTCGCCGCGCCGCGATCCGAATCGGCTAATCTCGACATTCATGGCCGTGACCAGCGAACCGATAGAAGACAAGCAGACGAGACGGGCGGAAGCACGCGCCCGCCGCGACAGCATGAGCCGTATCATCGTCCTGTCGGTCGGCCTCGTGGCGGCCGCCGGCTCCTATCTTTTCGTGCCGCCGCAATGGGCGGAGGCGGTGGTGCTCATCTGTCTCGGCGTGCTCTCGGCCGTCGGCGTCATGTGCCTTTTCCTCGCCGCGGGCGGCTTCATCCGCTTTGCCCGCGCGAAAGCCGCCGCCTCGCGCGCGCCGGCGCTTTCCGAAGAAATCTTCGAGGCGATCGGGGAGGGCGCAGTGATCTGCAACCGCTCCGCCGGACCGCTGCGCGGCAACGCCGCCTATCTGAAACTCGCCGGCGATGGCGATGTTGACCTGCCTTCGGTCGAGCGGCTCTTCGCCGAGAGTCCCGACGCTTCGGAGGCGATCTACCGGCTGGCGAGCGCGGCCGAGAAGGGGCGCCGGGCGGCCGAGGAGATTCGCATGCCGGGCGGCGTCGGCGGGCGCAGCGAGGGGGCGCGGTGGTACCGGGTGAAGGTGAACCCGATCCCGGCCGAACCCGAACTCGTCCTGTGGCTGATCTCCGACATCACGCGCGAACGCGAGCACCAGGAGAACATCTTCCAGGAGCTGCAGAACGCGATCGACTATCTCGACCATGCGCCGGCCGGCTTCTTTTCCATGCAGCCGGACGGGCGCATCCGCTATCTCAACGCCACGCTCGCCGAATGGCTCGGCATCGACCTGGCCGAGTTCGAGCCGGGCGGCTCCAACATCAGCGACTTCCTGACCAGCGAGAGCGCTTCGCTGCTGGAGGCGGCGAGCGCCCGGGGAGAGACGGGCACGGAAGTCCTCGAAGTCGATCTCGCCCGCGCCAACGGCACGCGCAAGCCGGTGCGCCTTCTGCACCGAGTGCCGGTCTCCGCCGACGGCAGGCTCGGCGCCTCGCGCACGCTCGTCCTGGAAGTGACGGCGGGCGAGGCCGATGCGGGGCAGGCGGCCGAGCGGCGCTTCATCCGCTTCTTCAACAACACGCCGATGGCGATCGCTTCCGTCGACCGGGAGGGGATGATCAACCTCTCCAATGCGCGCTTCCTGAAGCTCTTCCGCGGCAGCGATGCCGGTCGGCGCATCGAACTCGCCAGCGTCGTGGACGCTTCCGGGCGGGCCCCGCTCAACGCTGCCGTCAACGCCGCGATCAGCCGGCGCGGCGACATCGCGCCCGTCGACGCGCAGTTCGGCGAGAACGAGGAAAGAAGCGCCCGCTTCTTCGTCAGCCCGATCCTGGAAGGCGAGCCGGGCGAGGACGCGGCCATCGTCTATGCGCTGGAGACGACCGAGCAGCGCGCGCTGGAGGCGCAGTTCGCGCAGAGCCAGAAGATGCAGGCCGTCGGCCAGCTGGCCGGCGGCATCGCGCACGATTTCAACAACGTGCTGACCGCCATCATCGGCTATTCCGACCTTCTCCTGTCGAACCACCGGCCCTCGGATCCGGCGTTCCAGGACATCATGAACATCAAGCAGAACGCCAACAGGGCCGCGAACCTGGTGCGCCAGCTTCTCGCCTTCTCGCGGCGCCAGACGCTGCAGCCGCGCGTCATCCGGCTCGACGAACTGCTTTCGGAAATCGCCAACCTGCTCGACAGGCTGCTGGGCGAGAAGGTGGAGCTGGCCGTGGAGCATCAGCCGGGGCTCTGGCCGGTGAAGGCGGACGTCAACCAACTGGAGCAGGTCGTCGTCAATCTGGCGGTCAATGCGCGCGACGCCATGCCCGACGGCGGCAAGCTGACCATCAAGACCTCCAATATGAGCGAGGCGGAGAGCGCCGATTTCCGCGAGGATGGCTTCCGACCCGGCGAATATGTGCTGATCAAGATCTCCGACACGGGAACCGGCATGTCGCCGGAGGTGATGGAGAAGATGTTCGAGCCCTTCTTCTCCACCAAGGACATCGGCAAGGGAACGGGGCTCGGCCTTTCCACGGTCTATGGCATCGTCAAGCAGACCGGCGGCTTCATCTACGTCGACAGCGCGCCGGGAAAGGGCTCGACCTTCTCCGTGCTGTTGCCGCGCCACGAGCCGGAGGCGGCGGAAGAGGCCGAGGCCAAGCCCAAGGCCGAGCCGACGGATCTGACCGGCAGCGCCGGCATCCTGCTGGTGGAGGACGAGGAGGCGGTGCGCGCCTTCGCGGCGCGGGCGCTCAAGGCCCGCGGCTATCAGGTGCACGAAGCGGCTTCGGGCCGCGAGGCGCTCGACATCATGGCCGAGAGCGGGGAGGCGATCGACCTCGTCGTCTCCGACGTCGTCATGCCGGAGATGGACGGGCCGACGCTTCTGAAGGAGCTTCGGCGCACCAATCCGGAGCTGAAGATCATCTTCGTTTCCGGCTATGCCGAGGACGCCTTTGCGCGCCACCTGCCGGACACGGAGAACTTCCATTTCCTTCCCAAGCCCTTCTCGCTCAAGGATCTGGCGATGGCGGTGAAGAAGGCGCTGGAGAGCTGAGGCCGGGCGGCCGGGCTTCGTGTGACAGGAGTTAAGTGATTGTCGAAGATGGCGTTTCCGAAGCGGCTTCTGGAAGGCTACCGCGCCTTTCGCGACAGCCGGCTTCCCACCGAGCAGAGCCGCTTCCGCGAGCTCGCCGAGATTGGCCAGAGCCCGGAGATCATGGTGATCGGATGCTGCGATTCGCGCGTCTCGCCGGAGGTGATCTTCGATGCGAGCCCGGGCGAACTCTTCGTGGTGCGCAACGTCGCCAACCTGGTGCCGCCCTATTCGCCCTCGTCTTCCCAGCACGGTGTTTCCTCGGCCATCGAGTTCGCCGTCCAGGCGCTCAAAGTGAAGCACATCGTCGTCCTCGGCCATGCGCGCTGCGGCGGCATTCGCGCCTTCGCCGAGCAGGAGCAGCCACTTTCGCCGGGCGACTTCATCGGCAAGTGGATGTCGCTGATCGCGCCGGCGACCGAGCGGGTCGCCGCGCGCCACAGCATTCCGGCCGAGGAATATCTCGAGCGCCTGGAGCAGGCCTCGATCCTGCAGACGCTCGACAACCTCAGAACCTTCCCGTTCGTGGCGGGGCGCGAAGAGGCGGGAGAGCTTGCCCTCCACGCGGCCTATTTCGACGTCGCCACCGGGCTTCTGGCGGTGGGTGAAGAGGGCGTCGGAGACTTCTCTCTGGCCTCAGGCTGACCTGCCGGCTGGGGCCGGCGGCAGGAGAACAAAACGAAAATATTTAAGGTTGACGGACAAGAACAAAATAGGTACGCAAAGGACAGAGGGGCGGGTGGTTTTCCGCTCGACTTTGGAGGATAGTCCGATGGCGAATCCACTGCGCGTCGTCGAAGGAGGCAAAGAATCGATGGATCGTTCCAAGGCATTGGACGCCGCCGTCAGCCAGATTGAACGCGCTTTCGGCAAGGGCTCGATCATGCGGCTCGGCCAGGAAGGGCAGGTGGTCGAGATCGCCACCATCCCGACGGGCTCACTCGGGCTGGACATCGCGCTCGGCGTGGGTGGCCTGCCGCGTGGGCGCGTCGTGGAAATCTACGGGCCGGAATCTTCCGGCAAGACGACGCTGGCGCTCCATACCATCGCCGAAGCGCAGAAGAAGGGCGGCATCTGCGGCTTCATCGATGCCGAGCATGCGCTCGATCCGATCTATGCGCGCAAACTCGGCGTCAATCTCGACGACCTTCTCATCTCCCAGCCGGATGCGGGCGAGCAGGCGCTGGAGATCGCCGACACGCTGGTGCGCTCCGGCGCCATCGACGTTCTCGTCGTCGATTCGGTGGCGGCGCTGACGCCGCGCGCGGAGCTGGAAGGCGAGATGGGCGATTCGCTTCCCGGCATGCAGGCGCGGCTGATGAGCCAGGCGCTCCGGAAGCTTACCGCCTCCATCTCGCGCTCGCATACGATGGTGATCTTCATCAACCAGATCCGCATGAAGATCGGCGTCATGTTCGGCTCGCCGGAGACGACGACGGGCGGCAATGCGCTGAAGTTCTACGCCTCGGTTCGCCTCGATATCCGCCGCATCGGCGCCATCAAGGATCGCGACGAGGTCACCGGCAACCAGACCCGGGTCAAGGTGGTGAAGAACAAGCTCGCCCCTCCCTTCAAGGAGGTGGAGTTCGACATCATGTACGGCGAGGGCATCTCCAAGACCGGCGAACTTCTCGATCTCGGGGTCAAGGCCGGCATCGTGGAGAAATCCGGCTCCTGGTTCTCCTACGACAGCCAGAGGCTCGGCCAGGGGCGTGAGAACGCCAAGACCTTCCTGAAAGAGAACAAGGACGTGGCTGCCACCATCGAGAGCGCCATCCGGCAGAATGCCGGCCTGATCGCCGCCGAGCTCCTCGATTCCGGGCCGGAGGCAGACGAGGACGAGGACGAGAGCCTGCGCGCCTGAGACGCGGGCTGAAGGGCCCGCGCCGGGCGGCGCCGTCCGGACTGCCGCAGAGGGCCGGGAGGCTTTCGGCACGGTGGCGATGGGGTTGCCGGGAGGCTGATTTCCGTCGCTCGCATGCGGCGGTTCTCTCGCCTAGACAGGCAAGTGGCGGGCGGTCTAGATACCGCTCGCCTTTTTCCCGTTTCTCCCTTCGGTATCGGACATGGTCAGCGTCAACGACATCAGAACCCAGTTTCTGGAGTATTTCGGCCGGCACGGGCATGCCATCCGGCCCTCCGGACCGCTCGTGCCGCGCAACGATCCGACGCTGATGTTCACCAATGCCGGCATGGTCCCCTTCAAGGACTATTTCACCGGCCGGGCCAAGCCGAGTTCGCCGCGCGCCGTCACCTCGCAGAAATGCGTGCGCGCCGGCGGCAAGCACAACGATCTCGACAATGTCGGCTATACGGCGCGGCATCACACCTTCTTCGAGATGCTCGGCAATTTCTCCTTCGGCGACTATTTCAAGGAGATGGCGATCGAGCTTGCCTGGAAGCTCGTCACCGAGGAGTTCGGCCTCGACAAGGAGCGGCTCCTCGTCACCGTCTATGCCGAGGACGAGGAAGCCTTCTCGCTCTGGCGCAAGATCGCCGGGCTTGCGGAAGACAAGGTGATCCGCATCGGCACGTCCGACAATTTCTGGCAGATGGGCGATACGGGCCCTTGCGGGCCGTGCTCGGAGATCTTCTACGACCACGGGGCGGACATTCCCGGCGGGCCTCCGGGCTCCTTCAACGAGGACGGCGACCGGTTCATCGAGATCTGGAATCTCGTCTTCATGCAGTTCGAGCAGGTGGCCGGCGGCGAACGCCACGATCTGCCGCGGCCCTCGATCGATACCGGCATGGGGCTGGAGCGCATCGCCGCCGTGCTGCAGGGCGTGCACGATAATTACGACATCGACCTTTTCCGGCATCTGATCGAGGCGGTGGAGGGGGCCACGCGCGCCAAGGCGACGCCGCAGAACCGGGCGAGCCACCGGGTGATCGCCGACCATCTGCGCGCGACGAGTTTCCTCATTGCCGACGGCGTGCTGCCCTCCAATGACGGGCGCGGCTACGTGCTTCGGCGCATCATGCGCCGGGCGATGCGGCATGCGCATCTTCTCGGCGCGAGCGAGCCGGTGATCTACGGCCTTGTTCCCGTGCTGATCCGCGAAATGGGGCAGGCCTATCCGGAGCTCATCCGCGCCGAGGCGCTGATCACCGAGACGATCCGGCTTGAGGAGAGCCGCTTCCAGCGCACGCTGTCGCGCGGTCTGTCGCTCCTGGAGGATGCGACGGGCTCGCTCCACCAGGGCGACATGCTCGACGGCGAGACCGCCTTCAAGCTCTACGACACCTATGGCTTTCCGCTCGACCTGACGCAGGACGCGCTGAAAGCGCGCGGCATCGGCGTGGATCTCGCCGGCTTCACCGACGCGATGGAGCGCCAGCGCGAAGAGGCGCGGGCGAGTTGGGCGGGCTCGGGCGAGGCGGCGACCGAGGAGGTCTATCTGGCGCTCAAGGAAGAGCACGGAGCAACGGAGTTCCTCGGCTATACGACGGAAAGCGCCGAGGCGGCGGTGCTGGCGCTGGTGCGCGAGGGGCAGAAGGCGGAAACGCTCTCCGCCGGCGAGAGCGGCGCGGTCATCGTCAACCAGACGCCGTTCTATGGCGAATCTGGCGGCCAGGTCGGCGATACCGGCACCATCCGCTCGGAGGATGGGGGCGTTTTCCGCGTTTCCGACACGCAGAAGAAGGCCGACGGGCTCTTCGTCCATCTCGGCGAAATGGTGGAGGGGAGCCTTTCGCCCTCCGTGGCCGTGCGCATGGAGGTCGACAGCGGCCGCCGCACCAGCGTGCGGGCCAATCATTCGGCAACGCATCTGTTGCACAAGGCGCTGCGCGACACGCTCGGCCTGCATGTGGCGCAGAAGGGCTCGCTGGTCGCGCCCGACCGGCTGCGCTTCGACTTTTCCCATCCCAAGCCCGTCGGCGAGGACGAGGTGCGTCTCGTGGAGGACCGGGCGAACGCCGTCATCCTGCAGGATGCGCCGGTTTCGACGCGGCTGATGGACCGCGACGCGGCGATCAAGGCCGGGGCGATGGCGCTCTTCGGCGAGAAGTACGGCGACGAGGTGCGCGTCGTTTCGATGGGCTCCGAGCCCGGCGAGGACGGCGAGACGCGGGACTATTCGGTCGAACTTTGCGGCGGCACGCATGTGCGGGCCACCGGCGAGATCGGCCTCGTGAAGGTGGTCGGCGAGAGCGCGGTCGCGGCCGGCGTGCGGCGCTTGGAAGCGCTGACCGGAGAGGCTGCGCGGCGCTATCTCGCCGAGCAGGACAGGCGCGTGAAGGAGCTTGCCGGGCGGCTGAAGGTGCGTCCGGAGGAGCTGGTGGAGCGCGTGGAAGGTCTCGTGGAGGAGCGGCGGCGCCTGGAGCGCGAGCTCACCGAGGCGAAAAAGCAGCTCGCCATGGGCGGCGGCAAGGGCGGCGCGGAGCCGGTCCTGGAGATCGGCGCCTTCAAGGTGATGGCCCGCATGGTGGAGGGCGTGGCGCTCAAGGATCTGCGCGGCCTCGTCGACGAGGGCAAGCAGACGCTCGGCTCCGGTATCGTCGCCATCGTCGGCGTTGCCGACGGCAAGGCGGGGCTGGCGGTCGGCGTGACGTCCGACCTCACCGAAAAGTTCAACGCCATCGACCTCGTGCGTCTCGGCTCGGAGGTTCTCGGCGGCAAGGGCGGCGGCGGCCGGCCCGACATGGCGCAGGCGGGCGGACCGGATGGCAGCCGCGCCGAGGCGGCGCTTGCCGCCATCACCTCGCGGGTGGAAGAGCTCGCCGCCTGAGCTTCGGGCGCGTTGCCGGCTCTTTGCGCCGGCACAAGGAAGGGCCGGCGGGAAGACGCCATACTCCAGAGCGATCCGGCGGGCCTTCTGCCGCCGGCAGGTTGGAGAAGGCGCCCCGTGTCCCAACGTTCTGGAAGTCTCGGTGCCGGCAGTCTCGGGCCCGGCAGTCTCGCGCTGCCCGATCCGGAAACGACCGTCGACGCGCTGATGCGCGCCCATCCGGCGGCGCTCGCCGTGATGATCCGCTGGCGGATGCTGTGCATCGGCTGCCCGATCGGCGGCTTTCACACCATCGCCGAGGCCTGTGCCGCGCACGGCCACGAGGCGGCGGCGGTTCTCGCCGACCTTGCCGAGGCGATCGCGGCATGCCCGCCTACTTCCGCCGGTGCCCGTCGGCTACCAGAAGCAGGCCGTGCGGATCGGTGACCGTCACCTTCTGGCGACCGCTGCGCACCAGCCCCTCGCTTTCCCAGCCGCTCAAGAGGCGGCTCACCGTATGCAGCGTCGTGCCGGTCATCTCGGCGATGTCCTGGCGGCTGATCGGAAAGTCGATCTCGATGCCTTCCTCCACCTTGCGGCCGGACTGGCGCACGAGGCGCAGGAGCGCATGGGCGACGCGCTGCTCGACCTGCTGTGTGGCTAGTTCCATCATGCGCGACTGGGTTTCCAGAAGCCGCTTGCCGACGGTCTTGTGGGCGTTGCCGGCAAAGATGGGGAAGCGGCTGGAAAGATCGGCCCAAAGGCCGGTCGGCCAGACGAGCGCCACACAATCGACGGCGGCAATTGCGCTGGCCGGATAGGTGTTCCGGCCGATGGCGGCGGCGATGCCGAAGAGTTCGCCCGCATCGATGTAGCGGGCGATGACCTGCTGGCCGTCCGGCGTGGTGCGCACGACGCGGACATGCCCGTCGAGAAGAAAGAAGAAGGTCGTCGCCTCGGCCCCTTCCTCGAAGATGGCGGCGTCCCTGGCATAGCGCGCGGACCTTGCGCCGGCGAGGATATGGTCGAGCTCGCGCGGTCCCAGTCCCTCGAAGGCGTCAAGGCCGGCAATCAGCGATCTGTCGAGGCCCGGCACTTCGTCTCCCGCCCGGTTTTGCTTTTCTTTCAGCGATTTCGGGCCGGATCATGGACAAGAGGCGCCGCCGTCTCAAGGGGCGGGCGGGCCCGTCATCGTGCCCTTACCGAGACGCGACGAAAACAGGATCGGGCCATAGCGGAGGGCAAAGAGCGCGAAGGCGCCGGCCCAGAGGAGACCGCCTGCCACGACGAGGGTGAGGTAGAGGGCGGGCAGGAGCGGCGCGGCGAGGCGAAGAAGCGCTCCAGCGCCGACGAGAAGGTAGATCGCGCGCGTCGCGGTGCCGGCAACGATGGCGCGGCCGGTATGGCCGAGGCTCGCCCGCGTCATCACCGCGAGCGTCATCGTGCCGACCGCGCCGGCCGTCAGGGCATGCAACGCCGCCGTTTCGGGTAGCGCGCCCCCGGAAAGGACCGAGACGCCGAGGAGGAGGAGCGAGACGGCGAGCCAGAGATAGCCGGCATGGAGGACGAGGACGATCGGCTCGCGCATGACGCTCGCGCCCCTCCAGCGCGACAGGCGCAGACCGAGAAGGAGGCCCGCGAGTGCGAGCGCGGCGCCGGTTGCCGTCGTGAGCGGGAAGAGGACCCAGGCGAGGAGCGAGAGGCCGGTCGCGGCGAGCGCCAGGCCGTCGAGGCGCGAAAAGGGCGCGGGCAGGGGCGCTCCCTTCCTGGCGAGGAAGTTGCGCGTGAAGCTCGGCGTGACCCGCCCGCCGATGAGGGCGATGAGCGTGGCGGCGACGGCGAGGGCAAGACGGATCGCATAGCCGTCGGGCACCAGGCCGGCGGCCTCGCCGTGATGCAGGAGATTGGCGAGGGCGAAGAGGGAGAGCATCGCCGCGACCGGGGCGTTCTTGATGTTCCTGCCGGCGATGACCTCGCGCCAGACGGCGGCGGCGAGCGCGGCGGGAAAGGCGAGGTCGAGCAGGGCGGCCGCGAGGGGATCGGCGAGGAAGGATGCGGCGAGCCGGCCGGTCAGCCAGAGGAAGACGAGGCCGGCGAGCGGCGCGCCGCTCAGCGGCAGGCGCCCCGTCCAGTTCGGCACGGCCGTCAGGATGAAGCCGGCGACGACGGCGCCGAGATAGCCGAAGAGCATCTCGTGTGCGTGCCAGGCGCTGCCCGCAAAGGGACCGGAGGGCGAGAAGTAGCCGAGGAAGACGGCGAGCCAGGCCGGGATGGCGAGCGCCGCGTAGGTGGCCCCGGCGAAGAAGAAGGGGCGGAAGCCGTAGGAGAGGATGGGCGGAACGCCGAGCCTGCGGCCGCGCCCGTCGCGGTCCGTCCGACCGGCGTTGCGGCTGCGGCGCGGTTCCGACCGGTCCGGCCGCGGTGCGCCCTCCGTCGCGGCGCTGGCAAGCGCCACATCCCCGTGCCCGCCCGTTGCGGTCTTGCCCGTTCCTGTTGCGATATGTGCCATCGGCCCTGCCTCTGCTCTTTCGCGCGAGCCTATCCGGCGGAAGGAGGGCGCCCTTTGCGCTGGCACAAAGAAGGATGTGATGGGCGAAGGAACCGATGGCGACAGAAGCCGCGGCGAACGAAGCGACAGGTGCCACCCCGACCCGCAGGGGCCTAAGTATCGCGCTCGAGATAGTCGCGGGGAGAGACGCCTAGCGCCTTGCGGAACATGGTCGAGAAGGCGGCGGGATTGTCGTAGCCGAGATCGATCGCGACGCTCGTCACCGTTTCGCCGGCGGCAAGGCGGGGCAGGGCCGCCATCAGGCAGGCCTGCTGGCGCCAGGCGACGAAGGTGAGGCCCGTTTCGCGCCGGAAGAGGCGCGTGAAGGTGCGGCGCGACAGGTTGAGCACACCGCTCCAGTCGTCGATGGAGCTGTGCGGCGTCGGGCTGAGCGCGAAGGCCCGGCAGAGCCGGGCGAGCGCGGCATGGGCCGGAAAGGGCAGCGAGAGCGGCAGCGGGGGCAGGCGCTGCACCTCGTGTTCCAGAAGGCGCATGAGGGCGCCGTCGCGTCCCTCCAGCTCGTATTCGTGGGGAAGGGCGATCGCCTCCTCCAGAAGCACGCGCATCAAGGGCGAGATGGCGACGACATGGATGTGGGCGGGCATCCCGGCGAGCGCGTCCGGCGCGAAATAAAGGCTCTGCATCTTCACCGGGCCGAGCATGGTGACCTCGTGCACGATGCCCGGCGGGATCCACATGCCGCGCTCCGGCGGCATCATCCAGGTGCCATCGGCGGTGACGAGCTGAACGACGCCGTTGGAGCCGCAGAGGAGCTGGCCACGGCGATGATTGTGGGCGGCAACCACCCAGCCGTCGGGATAGGCCCTGCCGCGCGCCACGACGGGACGGGGCACGTCGTCCTGGAATGCAAGAAGCGGCGGATGTTTTGCGGCCATGCGGCGTTCCTGGCCCGATCTCGTAAGACGATGACCCTAATGCGGTGGCGGGCCGCCGTCGATCCGGGTTTTGAGATGCCTCCCGAAGCGGGCGAGGACGATACATGACGACGATGGGCATTCAGCGCTCCGGAAACGAGACCACGGCCTTTGCGGTTCTCGGCGCGGCGAGCCTCTGCCACCTCCTGAACGATACCCTGCAGTCGCTGGCGATCGCCTCCTACCCGATCTTCAAGTCCGGCTTCGGCCTCAGCTTCTCGCAGATCGGCCTGATGACGCTCACCTATCAGGTGACTGCCTCGCTCCTGCAGCCGATGGTCGGCCTCTACACCGACAAGCGTCCGCAGCCCTTCTCGCTGCCCTTCGGCATGACGGCCTCGCTTCTCGGCCTGATGGCGCTCGCCTATGCCTCCAGCTACGGCCAGCTGTTGATCGGCAGCGCGCTGCTGGGCATCGGTTCGTCGATCTTCCACCCGGAATCCTCGCGCCTGGCGCGTCTCGCCTCCGGAGGCGCGCATGGCCTGGCGCAGTCGATCTTCCAGGTCGGCGGCAATGTCGGCTCGTCGCTCGGCCCGCTTCTCGTCGCCTTCTTCGTGCTGCCGCGCGGGCAGGCGAGCCTTGCCTGGTTCGGTCTCCTGGCGCTTTGCGGCATCGCCGTGCTGACGGGGCTCGGCAGCTGGTACAAGCGCCACGGACGCCTGCGGACCGGCGGCTCGCGGACGAGGGACGCGGCGAGCGCGCTCAGCCCGCGCCAGGTGCGGCTGGCGCTTTTCGTCCTCTTCGGCCTGATTCTCTCCAAGTTCTTCTACATGGCGAGCTTCACCAGCTACTACGTCTTCTATCTGATGGACCGCTTCGCCCTGCCGCAGGCGAGCGCCCAGCTTTATCTCTTCATCTTCCTCGGGGCGGTGGCGGCGGGAACGCTGATCGGTGGGCCGGTCGGCGACCGGATCGGGCGCAAGGCGGTGATCTGGGGCTCGATCGCGGGCGTGCTGCCCTTCACCCTCGTGCTCCCCTATGTCGGGCTCACGGCGACGGTCGCGCTCAGCGTGGTGATCGGCGTCATTCTTTCCTCGGCCTTTTCGGCGATCGTCGTCTATGCGCAGGAACTGATGCCCGGCCGGGTCGGCATGGTGTCGGGCATGTTCTTCGGCCTTGCCTTCGGCCTCGGCGGCATCGGGGCGGCCCTGGTCGGCGCGCTCGCCGACTTCACCAGCATCGAATTCGTCTATCGCGTCTGCGCCTTCCTGCCGGCGCTCGGCTTCCTGGCCGCCTTCCTGCCCGATGCGGAGGGGCGGCGGATCGTTTCCCGCAGCACCCTCAAGGGCTGAGCCGCAAGCCTCACGAAAAAGGGCGGCCCGCGGGCCGCCCTTTGCAGATCTTCGAAAAAGCCGCGGGCCTCAGCCCATCGCCTTCTGCAGGTTGGCGTCGATCTTGTCGAGGAAGCCCGTGGTGGAGAGCCAGGGCTGATCCGGGCCGACGAGCAGGGCGAGGTCCTTCGTCATGGCGCCCGATTCGATCGTGTTGACCACGGTCTTTTCCAGCATCTCGGCGAAGTGCTTCAGTTCCTTGTTGTCGTCCAGCTTGGCGCGGTGGGCGAGGCCTCGGCTCCAGGCGAAGATGGAGGCCGTTGAGTTGGTGGAGGTCTCGCGGCCCTGCTGGTGCAGGCGGAAATGGCGGGTCACGGTGCCGTGGGCGGCCTCCGCCTCGACCGTGTTGCCGTCCGGCGTCATCAGCACGGAGGTCATCAGGCCAAGCGAGCCGAAGCCTTGGGCGACGGTGTCGGACTGCACGTCGCCGTCGTAGTTCTTCGCCGCCCAGATGAAGCCGCCCGACCATTTCATCGCCGCGGCGACCATGTCGTCGATCAGGCGGTGCTCGTAGGTGATCTGGCGGGCCTCGAACTCTTTCTGGAACTCGGCCTCGTAGATCTCCTGGAAGAGATCCTTGAAGCGTCCGTCATAGGCCTTGAGGATGGTGTTCTTGGTGGAGAGGTAGACCGAATAGCCGCGCATCAGGCCGTAGTTGAAGGAAGCGCGGGCGAAATCGCGGATCGAGCCGTCGAGGTTGTACATGCCCATGGCGACGCCGCCGCCCGGAAAATCGAAGACCTCGTATTCCTTGACCTCGGAGCCGTCCTTGGCTTCCCAGCGCATGGTCAGCTTGCCGGCGCCCGGCACGACGAAATCCGTCGCCTTGTACTGGTCGCCGAAAGCGTGGCGGCCGATGACGATCGGCTTGGTCCAGCCCGGCACGAGGCGCGGGACGTTGGAGCAGATGATCGGCTCGCGGAAGACGACGCCGCCGAGAATGTTGCGGATGGTGCCGTTCGGCGAGCGCCACATCTTCTTGAGGCCGAACTCCTCCACACGCGCCTCGTCGGGCGTGATGGTGGCGCATTTGACGCCGACACCGTGCTCCTTGATGGCCTCGGCCGCATCGACGGTCACCTGATCGTCGGTGGCGTCGCGGTTCTCGATCGAGAGGTCGTAGTAGCGAAGATCGATGTCGAGATAGGGGTGGATCAGCTTGTCTTTGATGTAATGCCAGATGATGCGGGTCATCTCGTCGCCGTCGAGCTCGACGACGGGGTTTGCCACCTTGATCTTCGCCATGGACTATCCTGTCTTTCTCGTCATTTCGGCTTGCGGCGAGGACGCGAGGCGCCGATCCGCAACTTGGGTCTCGGGCCGTATAGCAAACGCCCCCTGCCGCGCAAACACGGCAGAGGGCGTCAAGTAGCAGCTATGCGGCATGTTGCCCGAAGCGGACGGCCGCCGGGCCGCGGGCACCGTAAGGTCAGATGATGCCGGCGAGCTTCAAAATGACGACGACGACGACCACCAGGCCGACGAGATAGATGATATTGCGCATGGGGTGCGTTCCGATTCCGGGGTGTTCTTCGCCTGCCGCCACCGGGCGGCAAGCGGCGTGACTCAGGCGAGGCCGAGAAGCGACAGGACTGCCACGACGACGACGATGAGGCCGATGATATAGATGATGTTCCGCATGATTCCCTCGTATTGTTCGCGCCGGGCGGCGCTTCGCGGTGTCAATCCGCGCTCGGCGACAAAGTTCCGCGGTTCTGCGCGGTTTCGTGCCACTTTCCTCGGTCAGGGGAGGGCCTCGTGAGCGCCAGCGGGACGCCCGGCGAGGCGAGGGCGGGGGCGCCGGAGACGGCCGAGAATGGTCCCGCGATCGTTCTCGTGGAGCCGCAGCTCGGCGAAAATATCGGAATGGTTGCAAGGGCTATGGCAAATTTCGGCCTTGCCGATCTTCGCCTCGTCACGCCGCGGGACGGATGGCCGAACGAGAAGGCGCGCGCGGCCGCCTCGAGCGCCGATCACGTCATCGAGGCAGTGCGTGTTTTTTCCGATCTCGCTTCGGCCGTCGGCGACCTCAATTTCGTTCTGGCGACGACGGCGCGCTCTCGCGAAATTCCCAAAGCCGTCTTCGGGCCGCGCGAGGCGGTCAGGGAAATCCGCAACCGGCAGGGCGAGGGACAGGCAGCCGGCATCCTCTTCGGGCGCGAGCGCTGGGGGCTCACCAACGAGGAGATCGGCTATGCCGACGCCATCGTCACTTTCCCGGTCAATCCGCGTTTCGCCTCCCTCAACATCGCGCAGTCGGCTCTCCTGATGAGCTATGAATGGCTGCAGGCGGGGCTGGCGGAGGGCGAGCTGCCGACCCGGTTCGCCATTCCGGTGAACGATACGACGCCGGCGCCGAAGGCCGAACTCGTCGGGCTGATGGAGCATCTGGAGAGCGCCCTGGAGCCGACCGGGTATTTCAGGACGCCGGAAAAGAAGCCGGTCCTCATCCGCAACCTGCGCGCCATCCTGCAGCGGCCGGGCTTCACGACAATGGAAATCCGCGCGCTGCGCGGTGTCCTTTCCGCCTTCCAGGGGCGCAAGGCGCGGCCGGACGAGGGCGATGACGGCTGACGCGGGGCCGGTCCTCGTCTTCGATTCCGGCATCGGCGGGCTCTCCGTCGTGCGCGCCATCCGCGCCGAGCTGCCTTCCGCCTCGCTCCTCTACGTCGCCGACGATGCCGCCTTTCCCTATGGCGACTGGGAGGAGGGGGCCCTGAAGGCGCATATCGTGGAATTGATGGGCCGCCTCATTGCCGATGTGCGGCCGGCCGCGGTGGTGATCGCCTGCAACACGGCCTCCACGCTGGTGCTGCCGGCGCTGCGCGAGCGCTTCGATATCCCCTTCGTCGCCACGGTGCCGGCGATCAAGCCGGCGGCGGCGGAGACCGAGACGGGCGTCATCGCCGTCCTCGCCACACCGGGCACGATGCGGCGGGACTATACGCGCGAGCTGATCCGGCGCTTTGCCAGCCTCGTCCATGTGCGCCTCGTCGGCGCGCCGGACCTTGCCCGCCTCGCCGAACGGCATCTGCGCGGCGAGGCGATCGACCGGGCGCTGATCGCCGAACAGATCGCGCCGTGCTTTGCCGAGATCGAGGGAAGGCGCACGGACATCGTCGTGCTCGCCTGCACGCATTATCCGTTCCTTCAGGAGGTTTTCGCCGAGCTCGCGCCCTGGCCGGTCAGCTTCATCGATCCGGCGCCAGCGATCGCGCGGCGGCTCGCTTCCGTGCTGGAGGGCCGGGCGGCGACGAGCGGCGGGGGTAGGGCCTTTCTCACCTCGGGCGGTGAACCGGGCGATGCGCTGGAAAGGCTGTTTTCCGGGCACGGCCTCAGCTTCGGCGAGGGCTAGCGGCAGAGCCTCATGCCGGGTCGCGTCCGGCAACGACGACCGTGAGGCAGAGGAGAGGCGCGGCGCCGCCTATGCGCCGCGCCCCACCGGACTATTCGGCCTTCAGGAAATCGCCGACCTCCAGGAGGACGAATTCGTTGTCGTCCGCCTTGTCGAGCGCCCGGCCGGCCGAGAAGGGCAGGTTGTTGTCGTTGCCGACGACGATGTGCGTGTCGTCGACGACATCGACATTCTCGATGGTGACGAAGGGCATGTCGTAGAAGCCCTCGCCGCCGCCCTGGACCTTTTTGCCTTCGGTGTCGGCGATCTTCAGGAGGTCGATGTAGCCGATCTTGCGCACCGGCCCGCCTTCATTCTCGTCGGTCAGCTCGATCTTGTAGATGCGCTTCACCTTCGAGGGGGAAGGAAAGCAGTCGGCCTTGGGCTCGTCCGGATTCGCGCAGGCCGAAGCGGCCGTGCCCTCGCCGTTGTCGCGCTCGATGACGAGGCCGGTCGTGGCGTCGATCATGTTGTAGTCGCCGATGGCGGCGCCGCCTTCGGCCAGCGGATAGAGCCAGGAGCGCCCCGTCCATTCGCCCTTCTTCGCATCGAACTCGAGGATGCGCAGCGCATCGTGGCCGTCCACCTGCTCAGGCTTGCCGTCCGTGAAGACGGGGCCTTCCAGAAGCGCGTAAAGCTTCGACTTGTCGGGCGAACTCGCCATGCCCTCGTAACCGCCGGAGCGCTTGAGGTTGAAGGCGGGCATCTCGCCGGTCGGAAGGCGCGGCAGCTGCAGGGAGGGATTGTCCGGCGACATCACATCCATGTCGCCGATCTTCGTCGCGACCAGCTTCTCAAGCTCGCCTTCCTTGTTGAACTTCAGCAGATAGGGGCCGAATTCCTCGCCGATCCAGAAGCCGTCCTCGACCGGCTGGATCGATTCCACGTCGAAATCCGCGCCCGTCAGGTAGCGGCTCTCGGTGCCCTCGTTGACGATCGGGAAATGCGCGACCCTGTTCGGGTCGGAGAGGAAGACGGTCTCCATCCGGTCCACCTTGTTGGCGTCCCAGTCGAAGGAAAGATGATGGATCATCAGGGCGGCGTCGGCGGAGTTCATCTTGGCGCCGAAGCCGTTGTCGGAAAGCGACCAGAAGGTGCCGTCTTCCATCTTCCTGATGCCGGAAAAGCCCTGCACCGGCTGGCCGTCGAAGGGCATGGAAAGGCCGGTCTCGCGGATGCCGTCCTTGCCCGGAACGGAACCGGGCTCCTCGGCGCGGGCATTGCCGGGGCCGGTGAACTTCGCCGAGACGGCGAGCGAGGCCGGCGCATCCTTCGGCGGGGCGATGAAGGTCGCGGCCGGCAGGACGGCATGGCTTACGAGCTTTGCCGGAAACACCTTTTCCTCGGCGCTGGCGGAATGGGTGAGAAGCGCTGCCGCGGCGGTCGCGGCAAGAAGCATCTTGCGGTTCATGGGGGCCTCTTTCCTGTGGTCGCCCAAAGCGGGCCGGGAGAGATGAGCCGCGTTCCTTTTCACCCGCTTGACGGGAGGATGACGGGGCAATGAATGCCGCGCCTCGATTTCAGGCATTTGAGATCTCAGGGATTTGACAGGGGGGGCGAAAACCCATAGATCAGCGGCGGCCCCGGCGCACGCGTTGCGCGGGACCCGCACCCGTGGGGTTTTTCCAACCATTTCATCGATGGGACGGAATTTCGGCGAGCGCTTCGCCGAACCCCTGTCAGTCGCTCCAGGCGGAGCGGCAGAGGAGGGCGCGTTTCGACACACGAAACGGTAAGGACAACCGCGTCATGAGCAAGCGCCAGAATTCGAAGTACAAACTCGATCGCCGCATGGGCGAGAATGTGTGGGGCCGCCCGAAGAGCCCTGTCAACAAGCGCGAATACGGCCCGGGCCAGCATGGACAGCGCCGCAAGCAGAAGCTTTCCGACTTCGGCGTGCAGCTGCGGGCCAAGCAGAAGCTGAAGGGCTATTACGGCGAGATCCGCGAAAAGCAGTTCCGCAAGATCTATGACGAGGCCGCGCGCCTGAAGGGCGACACCTCGGAGAACCTGATCGGCCTTCTGGAGCGGCGCCTCGACGCCATCGTCTATCGCGCGAAGTTCGTGCCGACGGTCTTCGCCGCCCGCCAGTTCGTCAATCACGGCCATGTCCGCGTCAACGGCCAGAAGGTCAACATTCCCAGCTACCGCTGCAAGCCGGGCGACGTCGTGGAAGTGCGCAACCGCTCCAAGCAGCTCGCCGTGGTGCTGGAAGCGACCGATCTCGCCGAGCGCGACGTGCCGGACTATGTCGACGCCGACCACAACAAGCTGACGGCGACGCTGACCCGGATCCCGGCCTTTTCGGAGGTTCCCTATCCGGTGCAGATGGAGCCGAACCTGGTGGTCGAGTTCTACTCGCGCCAGTAGGCGGATCTTACCGCAAAACGGATTTCAGGGCCGCCTTCGGGCGGCCCTTTTCGTTTGTGGGCGAAGCCCGGCCTTGAGGCGAGGGCGGCTCTCGGGCATTGCTTGGCCATGGAAGACCTTGCAGCCGCACCGACCGACGAAGAGAGCCCCACGGCGGAGGCTCCGGCCGAGAGCGGCGTCCACCCCCTCTTTGCCGGCGCGCCCTCCAGCGTGTCCTTCAAGAAGCTGCGGAAGCGGCTCTTAAGGGAAGTGCGCGAGACGCTTTCCGCCTACGACATGGTGGAGCCGGGCGCGCGCTGGCTCGTCTGCCTGTCGGGCGGCAAGGATTCCTACGGGCTGCTCGCCGTCCTTCTCGACCTGCAGTGGCGCGGGCTTTTGCCGGTCGATCTCCTTGCCTGCAATCTCGACCAGGCGCAGCCCGGCTTTCCGCAGGAGATCCTGCCGGCATTCTTCGCGCGCCATTCGATCCCGCACCGGATCGAGCGCCGCGACACCTATCGTCTGGTGATGGAGAAGACGGCGCCGGGCGATACGCTCTGCGCGCTCTGCTCACGGCTGAGGCGCGGCCATCTCTACCGGATCGCGCGGGAGGAGGGGTGCTCTGCCATCGTCCTCGGCCATCATCGCGAGGATGCGCTGGAGACCTTCGTCATGAACATGCTCTTCGGCGGGCGGCTGTCGTCCATGCCGCCGAAGCTCAGGAACGACGCGGGCGACCTCGATGTCCTGCGCCCGCTGATCCGCTCGGCCGAGGCCGACCTTGAGAAGCTCGCGCAGGCGCTCGCCTTCCCGATCATCCCCTGCAATCTCTGCGGCTCGCAGGACGGGCTGGAACGGGCGCGCGTCAAGGCGCTGATCTCAGACTGGGAGCGCGAGCGGCCCGGCACCAAGGCGAACATGCTCAGGGCGCTCTCCACCGTGCGCCCCTCGCATCTTCATGATCCCGAACTCTACGATTTCGGCCGCGTGTGACGCTGGCGGAAGAGAACGCCCCCTTCGGCCACGAGGACGGTGGAGATCGCCAGCACCGACAGGATCGTGAGGCCGCAGGCGAAGGGCAGGATGGTGCCGTTATAGAGATAGCCGACGATGCCGCCGAAGAAGCCGCCGCCGAAAGTCTGCATGAAGCCCAGCACCGAGGAGGCCGTGCCCGCGACATGGCCGAGCGGCTCCATGGCGAGGGCGTTGAAGTTCGTGCCGACGAAGCCGAAGCAGCAGAAGGTCGCGGAGACGAGCGCGAAGAAAGCCCAGAAAGGCAGAGGCCCGTCCGATAGGAGCGAGGCGAGCGACATGAGGGCGCTCAGCGTGCAAAAGGCGATCAGGGCGCTGTGGGAGAGACGGCGCATGCCGAAACGGCCGACCAGGCGCGAATTGGTGAAGGCCGCACCCCCGATGAGAACGGCGCTGCCGGAAAAGGCGATCGGGAACCAGGCGCCGAGCCCGAAGATCTCCTCGTAGATCTGCTGCGAGGAGTTCAGGAAGGAAAAGAGGCCGCCGAAGATCAGCGCCGTGGCAAAGGCGTAGCCGAAGGCCTGACGGTTCGTCAGGACGATGCGGAAGGCCTCGATCACCTTGCGGGCGTTGAGCGGGCGGCGATTTTCATCCGCCAGCGTTTCCGGCAGGCGCAGGCCGGCCCAGATGAAAACGATGGTGGCGAAGATCGCGGTCGCCAGAAAGATCCAGTGCCAGCTCGCGACGAAGAGAATGCCCTGGCCGAGCGTCGGCGCGATGATGGGCACGGCCATGAACACCATCATGACGAGCGACATGATGGAGGCCATCTGGCGCCCGCCGAAGGCGTCGCGCACCACGGAGATGGCGACGACGCGGGTTGCCGCCGCACCCATTCCCTGGATCATCCGGAAGGCCAGAAGCCACTGGAAATCCTGGGCAAGGGCGGCCGCCGTGCCGCCGACGGCATAGATGACGAGGCCGACGAGAAGGATGGGCTTTCGGCCGAAGCGATCGGAAAGCGGGCCGAAGGCGAGCTGCGCGATGCCGAAGCCGATGACGAAGGCGGTGACGACGAACTGGCGGCTGTTCTGATCGACGATGTCCAGGCCGGTGGCAATGTCGTCGAGCGCCGGCAGGATGATGTCGATCGCCAGCGCGTTGAGCGCCATCATGGAGGCGGCCAGCGTGACGAATTCGACATAGGGCAGGGAGCCCTTGCGTGCGGCAGGTTCAGACGACGACATGGAAAACCCCTCCCGCGAACAGGCTCGCCCGTTCGGGATCGGTGGACTGGAAAGAAACCGGAGAAGGGGTCTTAGAGCGCGGCGGGGCCGGCATCAAGCCAGAGCGCGCAAGGCGATCTGCCCGGCAAGCGCGGCGGCGCCCTGCGCCGGCAGCCCGCGAGCTGCCGGCCATGAATCATTCGCGATGCGTCAGGCCGCTTTGGCGACGCCCTTTTCCTCAAGCAGCGTCTGCAGCTCGCCGGCCTGGAACATCTCGCGGACGATGTCGGCGCCGCCGACGAACTCTCCCTTGACGTAGAGCTGCGGGATGGTCGGCCAGTTGGCGTAGTCCTTGATGCCCTGGCGCAGTTCGTCGGAATCCAGGACGTTGATGCCCTGATAGGCAACGCCCAGGTAATCGAGGATCTGCACGGTCTGGCCGGAAAAGCCGCACTGGGGAAAGGTGGGGGTGCCCTTCATGAAGAGCACCACGTCGCTGCCCTTCACCTGGCCGTCTATCCACTCGTTGATGGCTGACATTTCGCTCGTCCTCCGCTCACATGCGGGCGTGCCGCATGGCGTTCGAATTCATTCCGGGATGGACGTCTGAAGGGCAAGGGCATGCAGCTTGCCGCCCATGTCTCCCTTCAGGGCCTCATAGACCATTTGATGCTGCTGCACGCGGGATTTCCCGCGAAAGCTCTCCGAGACGACCTCGGCGGCAAAATGGTCCCCGTCGCCGGCAAGATCGCGGATGCTGATCCTGGCATCGGGAAAGGCCTCGCGTATCAGCCGCTCGATCTCGCCCGCCTGCATCGCCATCCATCAGCTCCCTTGCCGCATCGCGCGAATGTGGGCAATCGCCCCGGAAAGGTCAATCGGCCCTCTGGGATAAGCCGAGGCATTTCAGCCTATTCGGCGCCCATATAGTCGGGAAACCAGGCTTCGTGCGCCTGCTTCAGGGCCTCCAGCGAGACGGAGCCGCATTTGTCGAAATCAAGGCTGGTGCCGGCCACCGTGCCGAGCGGGGCGGCGGGAATTCCCGCGGCCTTGGCTTCCAGCAGGATCGTCTCGGCGTCCTCCACCGTGGCCGTCACCACGTAGCGCGCCTGATCCTCGCCGAAGAGCGCGGCATCGGCGCGGCCCGGCGGCGGCGCGATGTCGGCACCGAGGCCGCCCGCCATCGCCATCTCCGCGAGCGCTATGGCTAGGCCGCCGTCGGAAAGGTCGTGGCAGGCGCTCACGCGGCCTTCGGCGATGAGGTCGCGCACGAAGCTGCCGTGGCGCTTCTCGCGCTGCAGGTCGACCGGCGGCGGCGCGCCTTCCTCGCGGGAAAACATTTCGCGCAGATAGACCGACTGGCCGAGATGGGCGCCCCATTGCTTCGGGTCGCCGCCGATGAGGAGGATCGCCTCGCCTTCGGCCTTGAAGGCGATGGTGGCGGCCTTCTTCCAGTCGGCCATCAGGCCGATGCCGGCGATCGCCGGGGTCGGCAGGATCGCCTGGCCGGAGGTCTCGTTGTAGAGCGAGACATTGCCGGAGACGATCGGGAAGGCGAGGGCGCGGCAGGCTTCGCCGATGCCTTCGAGCGCCTTGACGAAGGTGCCCATGATCTCCGGCTTTTCCGGATTGCCGAAATTGAGGTTGTCGGTGACGGCGAGCGGGGTCGCGCCGACGGCGGTGATGTTGCGCCAGCACTCGGCGACCGCCTGCTTGCCGCCCTCGAAGGGATCGGCCTCCACGTAGCGGGGCGTCACGTCGGAGGAGAGGGCGAGCGCCTTGTCGCCGGCGGGGTTGAAGGCGCGGTCGATGCGGATGAGGGCGGCATCGCCGCCGGGGCGCACGACGGTGTTGCCCTGCACGAGGTGATCGTACTGCTCCCAGACCCAGCGCCTGGAGCATAGGTCCGGCGAGCCGATGAGCTTCACCAGAGCCTCGGCAAGGTCGATCTGCTGCGGCACGCTTTCCATGTCGAGCGGGGCGGGGGGCTCTGGCGCCACCCAGGGCCGGTCGTATTCCGGCGCCTCGTCGCCCAGATCCTTGATCGGCAGGTTCGCCACTTCATCGCCATGGCGCGAGACGCGGAAGCGAAGGTCGTCGGTGGTGACGCCCACCTCGGCGAAATCGAGGCCCCATTTGCGGAAGACCGCCTCGGCGGCCTCGCGCCGGTCGGGGCGGAGCACCATCAGCATGCGCTCCTGGCTTTCCGACAGCATCATCTCGTAAGCCGTCATGGCGCGCTCGCGCACCGGCACAAGGTCGAGATCGAGGGCGATGCCGAGATCGCCCCTGGCGCCCATCTCCACCGCCGAGCAGGTGAGGCCGGCCGCGCCCATATCCTGGATCGCGACGACGGCGCCGGTCGCCATCAGTTCCAGGCAGGCTTCCAGCAGGCGCTTTTCGGTGAAGGGGTCGCCGACCTGGACGGTCGGGCGCTTGGACTGCGTCTCTTCGCCGAATTCCGCGGAAGCCATGGTGGCGCCGCCGACGCCGTCGCGGCCCGTCTTGGCGCCGAGATAGACGACAGGCAGGCCGACGCCCTCGGCCTTGGAATAGAAGATCGCGTCGGCGCGCGCGATGCCGAGCGCGAAGGCGTTGACGAGGCAGTTGCCGTTGTAGCGCGGATGAAAATTCACCTCGCCGCCGACGGTCGGCACGCCGAAGGAATTGCCGTAGCCGCCGACGCCGGCGACGACGCCGGAGACGACGTGGCGGGTCTTTTCATGCTCGGGCGCGCCGAAGCGCAGCGCGTTCATCGCCGCCACCGGGCGCGCGCCCATCGTGAAGACGTCGCGCAGGATGCCGCCGACGCCCGTCGCCGCGCCCTGGTAGGGCTCGATGTAGGAGGGGTGGTTGTGGCTCTCCATCTTGAAGACGGCGACGAGGCCATCGCCGATATCGACGACGCCGGCATTCTCGCCCGGGCCGCAGACGACCTGCGGACCCGTGGTCGGCAGCGTCTTCAGCCACTTCTTCGAGCTCTTGTAGGAACAGTGCTCGTTCCACATGGCCGAGAAGATGCCGAGCTCCGTGAGGCTCGGCTCGCGGCCGATCAGCTTCAGGATGCGCTCGTATTCGTCCGGCTTCAGACCGTGCGCGGCGACAAGCTCGGGGGTGATCGGAAGCTCGTTCGGTCGTTCCATGGAAATGCCCGGGATATGCCTTCAGGTCCGGCGCGACGCGCCGCAGCCCGCGTCATAGCGAAAGAAGGGCTCCGGACATACCGCCTCGCGGCAGAAATCCCCCGCCCGCAGCCATTGCAGGCACCCAATGCATGCGGCGGGCCGGCGAAGCGCCTCAATTGTAGCTGTCGTAGGCCGCCGGGCCCTGGTCGAGAAGCTGGCGAAGGGTGCGAAAACCTGCCCCGACGAGCTCCCGGCTGGGCTCGGTGGTGATGCCGAGGCGCACGCCGTGGAAGGCGATGTCGGAACGGGCCGGCTTGAACTCGTCCTCCTCGTCGATGGCGATGTTCTCGGCCGCGGCCGCGGCCTTGAAGGTGCCGGAGAGCCAGGGTTCCGGCAGGTTCAGCCAGAGGAAGGGCACGGCGTCGTGAAGCTGCACGTCGCAGCCCTCGAAGGTCTTTCGGGCAAGGGAGACGCGGGCGGCGACATCGGCGCGCGTGCGCTGCATCAGCTCGAAGGCCGCGCCGGAATTGACGAGGCGGGCGACCGTCTCCGCCGTCAGGAACGGCTTGCCCCCCGTCAGCATCTTGTGGGCCGTATTGATGCGGCTGGCGTAGCCCGGCGGGCAGGCGACCCAGCCGCCGCGCAGCCCCGCCGAAACGGCCTTCGACAGGCCGCCGACATGGAAGACGAGTTCGGGGACCATCGATGCGATCGTGGGAAGATCGTCCTCGACCATCACCCCGTAAATCGAATCCTCGATGATGAAGAGCTGATGGCGGCGCGCGACCTCGGCAATGTCGTGACGGCGCTGGCGGCCCATCATCGCCAGCGTCGGGTTCTGCGGCGCCGGCATGATGAAGAGAAGTTTCGGGTGCTGCTGGGCGCAGACGCGCTCCAGATCCTCCGGCAGCGGCCCTTCGCTGTCGGCCGCGACGGCGGTCGGGCGGCGGCCGAAAAGGGCCGTGCTGCGGGCGACCGAGGCATAGGTGAGGGGCTCGAAGAGGATGCGGTCGCCCGTGGCTGTGACGGCGGCGATCACCGACATGATGGCGGCGTGGACGCCGAGCGTGGGGACGACGTCATGGGGCTCCGGCTCCCAGCCGTTGCGCGCGAGCCATCTTTGTCCGGCTTCCAGCCAGTGCGTCGGCAGGGAGCGGATATAGGTCGCGACCTCTTGCGGATGCTCGCGGCAGATCTCCACGGTCAGCCGCTCCACGATCGGCCCGATGCCGATTTCCGGCGCGGCGGTCGTGTCGAAGCGCAGGACGCCTTCCCGCGGTTCCGGGGCGTGGCCGGAGGAGACCCGCAGATGCGGCGGACTTGCCTGCGCGTCCGCCTGGCGCTCGGCAAGGATGTAGGTGCCGCGGCCCACCTCGCCGGAGACGAGGCCACGCTCGCGCGCCAGCGCATAGGCGCGGCTTACCGTGCCGATGGTGACGCCGATGTCGAAGGCGAGGTTGCGCTGGGGCGGAAGACGCGTGCCGGCGGATAGCCGGCCGGCGTCAATGTCATGCTCGATCCGGTCGGCGAGCCGCACATAGAGCGGACCGGAGCCGGAGGAGAGATCGGGGATCCAACTTGTCATGGTGACAATTATCTATATTGCACCTTTTGACGGAGTCAATATTTGTGTTTCTCGATCAATTGAGGGTCAATTGAGGGTCGCATCATGGGTTCAATAGATACAATACGTTCCGACGCCAGCCTGTCCTCCCCCGTCGCTCGCCTGCGCGGGCGCTTCACGCTCCAGGCGGTACTCGTGCGGATCGAGAAGATGGCGGAGCGCCGGCGCACGCGGCGTGCCCTGATGGCCCTGTCCGACTCGCAGCTGAAGGATATCGGCATCTCGCGCGCCGATGCCTACCGGGAAGGAATCCGGCCCTTCTGGGACTGATCGTTCTTCATTGAGAGGATCAGCGAAACGGAGAAAGCGGAATCAATCGAATCGCTTGCGGCGCCTTGTTCGGAAATCGAATCAAGCGCCGCAGGTCGTATTGCCGGCCGACCAGCGGGCGATATCGGCGCGGATGCGCGGGCCGGAGGCCGTGGCGAGGAGGGGACCGAACAGCTTCACCTCGCTGCCGCGCCCGTCCGCCTCGGCGCCGACGACGAGCTGCGGCAGGCCGCCGGGCTCGCCCTTCCTCAGGATGAGGATGCGCGGCCGGCCGGAATAGGAATTGATCTCCGGCGCGTAGATGAAGCCGGAAAAGGCCGCGTCGCCGGCGAACCAGCACTGGCGCATCGCATCGGCGATGCGGCTGGCGACGGCATGCGGCTCGGAGCCGGCGGAATAGCTGAGATAGTCCTTCGCGCCTGAAGAGCAGGCAGCGAGGAGCGCGGCGGCCGCGGCGGCGGCGAGTGAGCGTCGCTTCAAGCGGCCACCTCGAGCGCCTGGGCAAGGCCCTTGAAGAGGCGCAGACCATCCAGGCAGCCATGCGCCTCCTCGGTAAAATCCTCCGGATGCGGCATCATGCCCAGAACGTTGCGGCGGGCATTGCAGATGCCGGCGATGTCGCGCTGCGAGCCGTTCGGGCTGGTGCCCTCGGCATAGCGGAAGATCACCTGGTTCTCGCCTTCGAGGCGGTCGAGGCTTGCCTGATCGGCGAAATAGTTGCCGTCGGCATGGGCGACGGGCGTGCGGATGACCTCGCCCTCGCCGTAGAGGCGGGTGAAGGGCGTGTCGGCCGAGACGACCTCCAGCTTCACCTCCCGGCAGACGAATTTCAGCGAGGCGTTGCGCATCAGCGCGCCCGGCAGGAGGTTTGCCTCGCACAGCGCCTGAAAGCCGTTGCATACCCCCAGCACCAGCGTGCCCGCCTCGGCGGCCTTCGCCACCTCGCGCATCACCGGCGAATGGGCGGCGATGGCTCCGGCGCGCAGATAGTCGCCATAGGAGAAGCCGCCGGGCAGGACCACGAGGTCGATGCCGGAAGGCAGGCTCGTCTCGGCGTGCCAGACCATCTTCGGCTCGCGGCCGGTGGCCAGACGAAGGGCGGCGGCCATATCGCTTTCGCGATTGGTGCCGGGGAACTGGATGATGGCTGCGTGCATCGAAATCCGGTCTGTCAGATGAGCCAGCGGAGGGCGCGGGCAAGCTCGGCCTCTCCGTTCTTCAGATAGCATCGGCCATGGGCGAGAAGAACCCGCTCGGGCGACCATGCCAGCATTTCTTTCGCCGCGATGCGTGCCGCTTCCTTGCGCCCGATGAAGGTAAAGCGGAGGTCGCGCGGCATCGAGCCGTCCGGGTCGGTGACGCCGCCAACGCGCATCAGAAAGCGCATATGGCTGCAGGTGACGCGCCCGGGCTCGAAGTTCTCGATCGTGTCGGTGAGGACGAGCGTCTTCGACGGGCGATGGAAGAGCTCCAGCTCGGTCATGAAGCCGCCGACGAGCGGCAGGCAGGCGATCTCCCGGCCCCATTCGAGCGGGGCGGTGGTGATCTCCGCCTCGAAGCCTGTAAAGCGCTTCTTCGCCGCCTCGCCGACGCCCGGCGCGGCATAGGCCGTGGCATCGGGAAAGCGCGCCTTCCAGTCGCCGATCCACCAGTAATGCAGCTTGTTGGGGGCGAGCAGGGTGCGCACTTCGCCGAGGGCCGAGATGTCGGCGGCGAGCTTTTCCGTCAGCGGCGTCGGCGAATGCAGGACGAGGCCGCCATCGGAAAGCCTCAACACCGTCATGCGCGTGGTGAAGGGCAGGGAGCCGACGACGTAGCGCATGGAGATTTCCGGACCGTCGACGATCCAGACGTTCTCGGCGACCGGCTTCAGCGTGTTCAGCGGCTCGTAGAGCTTAAGGCAGGACATGGCGGCCTATGGCGAATCGGCGAAATTCTCGCTCGCACAAGCCATCTCAGCCCATTCTGGCCTTGCTGTGGCGCGCCGGCGGCTTAGTGGGTCGCGAAGTCGTTGTAGGGCGTCTTCAGCGCGGTCGCCGCGTAGACCTCGAACAGATGCTGGATGAGGATGTCGGGCACTTCCACGCATTTCGCCGACATCGCGCGTACACGCATGGTGGCCTCGGCGAATGCAGCACGAAAGTCCTCCGTCTCCATCAAGGCCTTGCGTGATCCCGTGGGCTTGTAGGTCGCCTTGACCCTGCCTGTCGCTTCGCGCGCCAGGCGAAAGGCAAAGGCCGAGGATTCGGGACGGCCAGCCGTGTGATTGGAAATCCGCTGGCGGATGTTCCGCGTTCGGCCGGTGTAGAGCGGCATGCCATCCTCGAAGATGACATAGACGCCCGGCTCGGTGGGAAAGGAAGCGCGGTCCGTGATCGGGCGCAACTCGCGGCGCGTCAGCTCCTCCAGAAGGGGTGGCAGCTTTTCGAGGAGCGCCACGTATTCCGGGAGCAGTCCGGCCATCAGCCCATCTCGATGCGGTAATCCTCGATCACGGTGTTGGCGAGCAGCGTCTCGCACATCGCCTTCAGCCGTGCCTCGGCGGGCTCGCCGGTCTCTTCAAGCTCCACATCGAAGACCTTGCCCTGGCGCACGGCCCCGACGCCGGAAAAGCCGAGGGCGGAAAGGGCCCCTTCGATCGCCTGGCCCTGCGGATCGAGGACGCCTTCCTTCAGGGTGACGAAGATGCGGGCTTTCATGTCTTGTCTCCGGGCGGGCTGGCCGGGCTGTTGGGCTCCGGCGATCCAATCGGGCCCCTTGAAGCAAAAAAGCGGCGGCGGGGCGAGCCCGCACGCCGCTTGATCAACATATGCTTCCGCTATCGGAAGCGAGCGCTACTGAACGAGAACCGGCCCCGTGCCGGTGACGCGCTCGTTGGAATTGAGGAGACCGAGACGGCGCGCGACTTCCTGATAGGCCTCCAGGAGGCCGCCCATGTCGCGGCGGAAACGGTCCTTGTCGAGCTTCTCGTTGGACGTCATGTCCCACAGACGGCAGGAATCGGGGGAGATCTCGTCGGCGACGACGATCCGAACCATGTCGTTCTCGTAGAGACGGCCGCATTCCATCTTGAAGTCGACGAGGCGGATGCCGACGCCGAGGAAGAGGCCGCACAGGAAGTCGTTCACGCGAATCGCGAGCGACATGATGTCGTCCATCTCCTGGGGATTCGCCCAGCCGAAGGCGGTGATGTGCTCCTCGGAGACCATCGGATCGCCGAGCTCGTCGTTCTTGTAATAGAACTCGATGATGGAGCGGGGCAGGGGCGTGCCCTCGTCGATGCCGAGCCGCTCCGACAGGGAGCCGGCGGCAACGTTCCGAACCACCACCTCGAGCGGAATGATCTCCACCTCGCGGATCAGCTGCTCGCGCATATTGAGCCGCCGGATGAAATGGGTCGGGATGCCCATGTCGTTGAGATTGCTGAAGATGTACTCGGAGATGCGGTTGTTCAGCACCCCCTTGCCGTCAACGATCTGGTGCTTCTTCTTGTTGAACGCGGTCGCGTCGTCCTTGAAGTGCTGCACCAGGGTTCCAGGCTCGGGACCCTCGTAGAGGATCTTGGCCTTGCCTTCATAAATACGACGGCGACGGTTCATGGGATTTAGTCTGACAATCATGATGATGAGAAGTTAGGGACGGGTCTTCGGCTCCGAAACGGCGAACCGTCCTTGGTCGCGCGGAACCTAGCTGAAAGCGGACACCAGCACAACGAGATGTTATCAGCGAGCCCGCAAAGCGGTGGCAAAGGCGTGGCCTGGCGCATTGCAGAGCCGCCTTTGTGCGGCTAACACATCGGCCAACTGAGACAAGGTCAGGGATGGGAAGCGGCGATGACCACATTCGATGATCGTGAAAACGCCTACGAGAACAAGTTCGCGCATGACGAGGAACTGAAGTTCAAGGCGATGGCGCGGCGCAACCGGCTGCTCGGCATGTGGGCGGCCGAAAAGCTCGGCAAGAGCGGCGAGGAGGCCGAGGCCTATGCCAAGGAGGTCGTGCGTTCCGATTTCGCCGAGCCGGGCGACAACGACGTCTTCGTCAAAGTGAAGGGCGACCTCGACGCGGCGGGCGTGCCCGTTCCCGAGGAAGAGATCCGCGGCGCCATGCGCCGGCTTCTCATCGAAGCTGCCGAGCAGATCGAGTCGAGCCGCTAGGCGGACCTCCCATGGCAGCGGCGCCAACGCTGGCGGAGCGGCTGCGGGCCGGCGAGAAGCTCGTATCGGCCTGGTCCGGCCTCACCGATCCGATGATCTCCGAAATGCTCGGGCGTTCCGGCTTCGATGCCGTGACGCTCGACATGCAGCACGGCTTCCATTCGACGGAGAGCGTGCAGCGGTGCATCGGCGGCATCGCGCTTTCGGGCCGGCCGGCGATCGTGCGCGTGCCGGTGGGCCGCTTCGACATGGCGAGCCGGGCGCTCGACATGGGCGCCGAGGCGGTGATCGCGCCGATGGTGAACAGTCTTGCGGATGCGAGGGCGTTTGCCGCGGCGATGAAGTTCCCGCCCATCGGCCAGCGCTCCTGGGGGCCGGGACGGGCGATCGAGCTCTCCGGCGCCAGCGAATCGGGCGCCTATCTCTCTTCCGCCAATCGCGGAACTCTCTCCTTCGCCATGATCGAGACGCGCGAGGCGCTTGCCCTCCTCGACGATATCCTCGCCGTCGACGGCATCGACGGCGTGTTCGTCGGACCGGCGGACTTCTCGATCGCCTGGAGCGGCGGCGCGGACGTCGACCCGACGCTGGAAGACATGATGGGCGCGATCGAGAGCATTGCCGTGCGGGCGCAAAAGTCCGGAAAACTCTCCGCCGTCTTTGCCGCCGACCCGTCCTTCGGCAGGCGCTATCACGAAATGGGCTTCAACCTCGTTGCCACCGCGCCGGACACGGCCTGCCTTGCCGCAGGCGCCGCGACTTTCCTGGCACTGGCGAAGAAGTAGCCGGCGGCGCCCCGCGCCGCCGACCCCGGAGACGGATTTCAGAGCATCACGCGCAGCGCGAGGAACGCGGCCGCCGAGAGCGCGGCCGCTGCGGGCAGTGTGACGATCCAGGCGAAGGCGATCGGGCGCATCAGCTTCCAGTTGGTGCTGCGGTTCACGAGGCCGATACCGAGCACGGCCCCGATCAGGATGTGCGTGCTGGAGACCGGCAGGCCGAGGATGGAGGCGAGCAGGACGACGGCGGATGCGGAAAGCTCGGCGGAAAAGCCGGAGGCCGGATGCATGCGCGTCAGGTTGTGCCCGACGGTGCGGATGACATGCTTGCCGATGAACCACAGGCCGGCGACCAGGGCGACGCCGAAGGTGATCATGGCAAGCGCCGGCACCGGTGCGTCCTGGCCGACATTGCCCGTCCTCAGGACGTCAAGGATCGCCGCGAAGGGACCGATGGCGTTGGCGATATCGTTGGAGCCGTGGCTGAAGGCGAAGCCTGCTGCGGTGAAGACCTGCATCCAGCTGAAGAGCAGGAAGGTGGCGCGGCCGAGCGGCTGCGATTTCAGGAGCTTGGCGAAGACGAACACCGCCATCCAGACGGCACCGCCCGCCATCGTGACGATAAGGATATCCTGAACGAGGCTGAGGCCGAGCTCCATGTGCCCCAGCCCCTTGAGGAGAAGCACGCCCGCAATGACGACCGCCGCGGCGGCGGCGATGGGAGGCACGAGCTTTTCCAGCGCACGGTGCGGGCGGATGCTTTCGCGCTCGCTCTCGATGCGTTGCAGACCCCGGTAGTAGTCGGTCTCCAGATCCTCCGGCCTGAAATCGCTGTCGTTGAGGATCTGCATGTCGCGCGTCATGGCGTGGGTGTAGGAGATCTGCTGGATTTCCGAGAGACGCTCGAAGGCCGCCTTGTGCGCCTTGTTGTGGCGGACCTTCGCCTCACGGATCCGGTCGAGTTCGGCCGCGGCGGCGTCGTTGTAGGTGAGGATGCGCTTCTTGATCTGCCAGAAGAGAAGGTAGGCTACAGCCCCGCCGAGAAGAGGCGACAGCACCCAGGAAATGACGATCTCGCCGACCTTTCTCCACTGAACAAGGGAATAGGCGGTGTCGGTGCTGTCCATCAGGATGCCGAGCGCGATGGAGCTGCCGACGATGGCGCCGACGATCGAATGGGTGGTGGAGACCGGATAGCCGCGGCTCGTGGCAAAGAGCAGCCAAAGTGCCGCCGCGATCAGCGCCGACATCATGATGTAGACGAAGTCGGCCGGAGCGATATCGATCTGTCCGAGATCGACGATGCCGCCGCGGATGGTGTCGGTGACCGCGCCGCCGGCGATCACGGCGCCGGAAACCTCGAAGATCGCGGCGATGGCGAGCGCCTGGCGTATCGTCAGGGTACCGGCCCCGACGCTGGTGCCGAAGGAATTGGCGACATCGTTGCCGCCTATATTGAAAGCCATGAAGACGCCAAACACCGTCGCCAGGACGAGGGCGACGTTGCGATGGCCTTCGGTGTATCCCTGCGCCCAGAAGAGAAAATACGCGGTCACGGCAAGCAGCAGCGCCCCGAAGACGATGCTCAGCCAGGAAAGTCCGTCGGATGCCTCGGGTGAGGTTTGCGGGGCGGGCCCGCTCGCTTCAGCTTCTGCCGTCATCGCTCACTGTCCCTCCGGCGACCGGATCAGAAAGGGAGCGCTGCACGCCGCGGGCGCGACGCGAGCAAGGGTCGCCGATTTCCGATTAGGAGAGGCCAGCTACAGGTGTGTGACGCTAAGCCGTTGTTTTTCCAACATTTATATAGACGTCTAAAGAACCGAGGCTAGAGCCGGCTCATCATCCGGGCGAAGACCATCAGCCCTTCCGGCCAGGGCCCATGGCCGGAATCGTCGTTGAGATGGCCTGAATTGCCGGCATCGATGAAGAGGGAGCCCCAGGCGTTCGCCCAGTCCTCGGCGACGGCGACATCGCAGTAGGGATCGTCGCGGCTGGCGACGAGGATGGAGGGGAAGGGCAGCGGATCGCGCGGCACCGGCAGGAAGTTTTGTGCGCCCGCGAGCGATGCGGCGCCGTTCTCGAAATCGGGAGGGGCGACGAGGAAGGCGGCCTTGACCGGGCCGTCGGCGAGATGGCGGGCGGCATGGACCAGCGTCAGCGCGCCCGCGGAATGGCCGATGAGGACGACGGGGCGCTTTGCCAGATGCACGGCGGCGAGGACGTTCGCCGTCCACATCTCCAGGTCGGGATTGGAAAAGTCCTGCTCGATCGTCTCGGCCGTCGCCAGCCGGGCGGTCCAGCGGTTGTACCAGTTGCCCGGCGCGCCGCCGAAAAGGCCCGGATGGATGAGGATGTCGGCTTCGCGCGCTTTCATCGCGGCAGGTCAGGCGGCCCCGAAGACGCGGTCGAAGATCGTGTCGACATGCTTCAGGTGATAGTCGAGGTCGAACATCGCCTCGAGCTCGGAAGCGGGAATCTTCTGAGTCACTTCCGGGTCGGCCTTCAACTCCGACAGGAAGTCGGCGCCGCGCTCCCAGGTCTTCATGGCGTGGCTCTGGACGAGCCTGTAGGCATCCTCGCGCGAGGCGCCGGCCTGGGTCAGCGCCAGCATGATGCGCTGCGAATTGTGGAGGCCCGAGAGCCTGTCGAGATTGCCCCTCATCCTCTCGGGATAGACGACGAGCTTTTCGACGAGGCCGGCGAGGCGGGCGAGGGCGAAATCGAGCGTCACCGTGGCGTCCGGGCCGATCATGCGCTCGACGGAGGAATGGGAGATGTCGCGCTCGTGCCAGAGGGCGACGTTCTCCATCGCCGGCAGCGCATAGGATCGCACCATGCGGGCAAGGCCGGTGATGTTTTCCGAAAGGACCGGATTGCGCTTGTGCGGCATCGCGGAGGAGCCCTTCTGGCCGGGCGAGAAATATTCCTCGGCCTCCAGCACCTCGGTGCGCTGCAGATGGCGGACCTCGGTCGCCAGCCGCTCCATGGAGGAGGCGATGATGGCCAGCGCTGCGAAGAAGGCGGCGTGCCGGTCGCGCGGGATCACCTGCGTGGAGACGGGCTCCGGCGTCAGGCCCATCTTCTCGGCGACGTATTCCTCCACCTTCGGGTCGATGTTGGCAAAGGTGCCGACGGCGCCGGAGATGGCGCAGGTGGCGATCTCTTCGCGGGCCGCCACAAGCCGCTCGCGGCCCCGGGCGAATTCGGCATAGGCGCTGGCGAGCTTGACGCCGAAGGTGGTCGGCTCGGCATGGATGCCATGCGAGCGTCCGATGGTCGGCGTCATCTTGTGCTCGTAGGCGCGGGCCTTCAGCGCCTCGAGCAGCCGGTCGAGATCGGCGAGCAGGATGTCGGCGGCGCGGGCGAGTTGCACCGAAAGGCAGGTGTCGAGGACATCCGACGAGGTCATGCCCTGATGGACGAAGCGCGCCTCCGGCCCGACGATCTCGGCGAGATGGGTGAGGAAGGCGATGACGTCGTGCTTCACCTCCCGCTCGATGGCGTCGATGCGCTCCACGTCGAAGGTGGCGGCGCCGCCCTTTTCCCAGACGGTCTTCGCGGCCTCCTTCGGGACGCGGCCCATCTCGGCCATGGCGGAGAGGGCATGCGCCTCGATCTCGAACCAGATGCGGAATTTCGTTTCGGGCGACCAGATCGCCACCATCTCGGGGCGGGCGTAACGCGGAATCATTTTTCGGGCGGGCTCCTTCTCGCCCGCTGTTTAGAGGGCGAGGGCGGAGGGGGCAATGAGGCTGGCGTTCGCAGAGGCAGCGTCGATGCCGCGCGGCGGGCGCCCCGGTCAGCGGCTCCGCCCCCATCTCACGCCTCGCGGATCGGCAATGACGGCGTGTCCTTCACCGTGGCGACGACGATGCGCGACTGGACGTCGGTGACGAGGTCGTTGTCGAGGAGCTTGGAGCGCAGGAACCAGTCGTAGGTGTGGATGTCGTTGGTGACGATCTTCAACAGATAGTCGACCGCGCCGGTGACGCGCTCGCAGACCAGCACCTCCGGCCAGGAATTTACGAGGCGATCGAACTTTTCCATGTTCTGCCGGCTCGGCACGCCGAGCTTGACGAAGGCGTAGGCGACGAAATCGAGGCCGACGGCGTCGCGCTCCACCAGCGCCACAACGGCGCGGATGATGCCGGCCTCCTTCAGCCGCTTGATGCGCCGCCAGGCCGGCGTCTGGCTCATCCCCGCCTCGCGGGCGATCTCGGCGACGGAGAGCGAGGCGTCGCGCTGCATGATCCGCAGGATGCGAATCTCGCCGGGATCGAGCTCTGTGTCCTGCGGGCGCTGAATCATCGATTTTTCCTTCAGCCGAAAACTAGCCCCGCCGGGCCATCCGGCTCAATCGGTATCGAAGAGCTGCCCCCATGTCGGCTTCGTATCGCCCGGGGCGGGGGTGGCGGCATGAACGGCGCGGGCGATGGCTCGGGCGAGCGTGGCGGCGGCGGCGGCGCATGCCTCGGTGAGGAGGGCGAGCCTCTCGGCCTCCGCCGCCTCAACCTTTCCCGTGGAAAGGGCGAAGACCGTGTCGCCGTCGAGGGGCGTGTGGGCGGGATAGATGGCAAGCGCCAGCCCGTCATGGGCGGCGATGGCGAGGCGCTTGGCCTCGGCCTTGGTGAGGGCGAGGTCCGTGGCGACGACTGCGACGGTGGTGTTGCCGCCCGGCGCGGGGGAAAGCTTGGTGACCGGTTCTGCCGCATCCGCCGGCATTTTTTCGGGGAAGCCGAGGCCGCCGAACTCGTTTCCCCGCTCAAAAGGGGCGGCGCGGAAATGCGGTCCGGCGCCGAGGGTGACGCGGCCGACGGCGTTGACGGCGACGAAAGCGGCGAGCGTGGCGCCGCTGGAGAGTCTTGCGCCGGCATGGCCGAAGCCGCCCTTGAGGTTGGCCGTGGTCGCGCCGGCGCCGGCGCCGAGCGTGCCGTCGCGGGTGGCCGGGCTCGCGGCCTCGCAGGCGCGGCGGGCGAGGGCAGGGTAGGGGTTTTCCGCGCCGGGGCGGCCGGGAGCGGGCAGGAACGCCTTGTCGCCGCCATTGGCGAGGTCGAAGAGGATCGCCGCCGGCACGATCGGTACCGTGAAGCCGGCGACGGCGAAGCCGCGGCCCTTCTCGGCGAGAAAGCGCATGACGCCGTCGGCGGCGGCAAGGCCGAAGGCGGAGCCGCCGGAGAGCACCACGGCGTCGACAGCCGGCACCGTGGCTTCGGGACGGGAGAGCTCGGTCTCGCGCGTTCCCGGCGCGCCGCCGGCGACATGGGCGCTCATGACCGCCGGGGCCTCGGGCAGGATGACGGTGACGCCGGATTTGAGCGCCGCATCGTCGGCATGGCCGATCTCGAGGCCGGCGGGCATGGGTTCGGCGGAGGAAGGGGGGGCTTGTCGCATGGCCGGGATCAAAGCCGGCAAAGGCCAAAAAGAAAAGCCTCCTTAAAGCGATGCCGGGTGGAGGGGAGCGTCACCCTTGCTGCGGCGCGAGCCGCGTTGCGTGGCCGCGCCGCGCTGCTAGGGTCGCGATGGGACGATGTGACGGGGAAAGCGATGGAGAGGGATGAGCTTGTGGCGGCCTATCGCGGCTACATCGCCTGCCTCAACCGCCAGGACTGGGACGAGCTCGGCCGCTATGTCGGCGAGGAGGTGCGCTACAACGGCGAGAGGGTTGGGCTCGCCGGTTACCGGTCGATGCTGGAAGGCGACTTTCGGGCGATCCCGGACCTTCGCTTCCATATCGAGCTTCTCGTCTGCGATCCGCCGCATGTCGCCAGCCGCCTCGCATTCGACTGCACGCCGGTCGGCGTGCTCTTCGGTGTGCCGGTCAATGGGAGACGGGTGCGTTTCGAGGAGAATGTCTTCTACGAATTCAGAGAGGGCAGGATCGCGAGCGTCCTGTCGATCATCGACAAGGCCGCGATCGCCGCGCAGATCTGACGATCGGCGCGTGGCCGGGCTGCCTTTCCGGGGAGCGAGGCCAAAGGAATGAACGTGCCGCGTTTCGCTGCCCTGCAAAAGAAAAGCCCCGGCGGGGATGCCGCCGGGGCTTTCCGGCCCTTGCGGGCCCTAACTTCTCAGCCGATCACTTCTCGGCGTTCAGATAGTCGTACTTGCCGTCCTTCCACTCATAGAAGACGTAGCCCGGCAGGGTGACGTCGCCCTTGTCGTCGAAGGAGAGCTCGCCGAGGACCGTGTCGAAGGTGCCGGTGTTCAGCGCCTCGTTGACCGCGTCATATTCGGCGGAGCCGGCCTTCTCGGCAGCCTGCGCCCAGGCCTGGATGGCGGCGTAGGTGTACATGACGTAGCCCTCGGTCGGCTTGCCGGCATCTTCCAGCTTCTTCACGATCGGGGCAGCCGCCTCGCTCTTGCGCGGATCCGGGGAGAAGGTCATCAGCGTGCCTTCGCCGGCATCGCCGGTGATCGCCCAGTACTCGTCGGTGACGAGGGCATCACCGGAGATCAGCTGCACGTCCATGCCCTGATCCTTCATCTGGCGGGCCATCAGGCCGGCCTCGGTATGGTAGCCGCCGACATAGAGGACGCCGATGCCCTCCTGCTTCAGCTTGGAGACGAGGGCGGTGTAGTCCTTCTCGCCAGCCGTATAGGCCTCGTACATGTCGGCCTTCTTGCCGGCCGCTTCCATCGCCGCCATGGTCTCGTCGGCAAGGCCCTTACCGTAGGCGGTCTTGTCGTGGATGATGGCAACCTTGGTGTCAGGATAGTTCTTGGCGATGAACTGGCCGGCGACCTCGCCCTGCTGGTCGTCACGGCCGCAGACGCGGTAGGTGCCGCCATCCGGGTTCGGACGCTCGTCAGTGAACTTCGGGTTGGTGGAAGCCGGCGAGATCTGCACGATGCCTTCCTCGGCATAGACGGCAGAGGCCGGGATCGAGGAACCGGAGCAGAAATGCCCGGCCATGAAGACGACGCCCTTGCCGGCCATCTGGTTGGCCACGGCAACGGCCTGCTTCGGATCGCAGGCATCGTCGCCCACTTCCAGAACGAGCTTTTCGCCCAGGACGCCGCCGGCCTCGTTGATGTCGGCCACCGCCTGCTCGGCGCCGGTCCTCATCTGCTCGCCGAAAGAGGCGTACTGACCGGTCATGGGACCAGCCGTCGCGATCGTGATATCCGCCCACGCCGCACTGGTCATGGCGAAGCTCATCGCGACACCTGCCAAGAATGCTTTCTTCAACGGACTCTCCCTTATGTCTTGAGCGGCGCCATCATCTCATGATCCCGGGCGCCGGCGGGTATCGAGGTTCCCCCTCAATTCATCGTCATCTAAGACCATTTCGGCCGCGTTGGATATGCCCTTTGCCGAGCATCCCTACCAATGGCTAGGCCTTGCGCTTCCAGCCGAGCGGGCCGGCGCGGTCGTAGATGAAACTGTACTGTTCGCCCATCTGGCGGGCGCGCGTCATCTGCCGGCCAAGGGCCGCGATGGCGATGAGCACCACGTAGTCGACCAGATAGTAGTGAATGCCAACCGGGAAGCTCGACGGCGGCAGCAGGAAGGTGCCGCCGAAAAGGCCGTAATGGATGAAGCGGGTGGCGAGCGACAGGAGCGCGATATAGATCGCAAGGCGCAGCCAGGAGCCCCAGGTGATGGCGACGGCACGTCCCGTCATGAAAGCCGCCATGCCGGCGAGCACGACGGTGACCAGGACGAACTCGACCCACGAAACTTCCCAGATCATGTTCATTCAGCAGCCTCGTGACGGCCGCCTTCGAGATAGGCGGCGCGGACTTCGGGGCGGGCGAGAAGCTCGGCTCCGGTCCCCGTCATGGTGATCTTGCCGTTGACCATGACGTAGCCGCGATGGGCAAGGCGCAATGCGTGGAAGGCGTTCTGCTCGACCAGGAACACGGTGAGCCCCTCGTCGCGATTGAGGTCGTGGATGACCTGGAAGATCTGCTTCACCACCATCGGCGCCAGGCCGAGCGAGGGCTCGTCGAGCAACAGAAGCCGGGGCTTGCTCATCAGGGCGCGGGCGATGGCCAGCATCTGCTGCTCGCCGCCCGAAAGCGTGCCGCCGCGCTGGTGCTGGCGCTCCTTGAGGCGCGGGAAGAGGTCGAAGACCCGCTCCAGATCCCTGTCGAAGCTCGCGCCGTCGGTGAGCATCGCCCCCATCTGGAGGTTCTCCATCACCGTCATGCGCGGGAAGATCCGCCGGCCTTCCGGCGACTGCGCGATGGAGCGCGACATGATCTCGTGCGTCGGCAGGTGGGTGATGTCCTCGCCGTCGTAGACGATCTGGCCGCTGCGCGCCTGCGGATTGCCGCAGATGGTCATCATCAGCGTCGACTTGCCGGCGCCATTCGCCCCGATCAGCGTGACGATCTCGCCCTCGAAGACGGCCACATCGACGCCTCGCAGCGCGATGATGTTGCCGTAATAGGTCTCCACGCCCTGCATGTAGAGAAGCGGCATCTTGTCGGTCATGGCCGGTCCCCGCTCTCTTCGGCCGGCGCTTTGGCGGCACGGGCCGCGGCGGCCGCCGCCTCGGCCTCGGCCTCCGCGACCTCCTCGTCTTCGACGCCGAGATAGGCGGCAATGACGGAAGGATCGTTGCGCACGCGTTCGGCCGAGCCGTCGGAGATCTTCTCGCCGTAGTCGAGCACCACGACATGGTCGGAGATTTCCATCACCACGCCCATGTCATGCTCGATGAGGAGCACGGAGGTGCCTTCCTCGGTGCGGATGAATTCCAGGAGTTCGTTGAGTTCGCTCGTCTCGCGCGGATTGAGGCCGGCTGCGGGCTCGTCGAGGCACAGAAGGTGCGGCTCGGTGCACATGGCACGGGCAATCTCGAGCCGCCGCTGGGCGCCGTAGGGCAGGCCGCCCGCCGGGATGTCCGCCTGGTCGATGAGACGGGTGTGCTCCAGCCAGTAGACGGCCTTGTCAATGGCCGCCTGGCGCGCGGCGCGAAAGCCCGGCAGGTTGAAGATGCCGCCGATGGTGAAGCCGGAGGCCGCCATCAGCACGTTGTGCTGGGCGATGAGGAGGTTCTCCAGCACGGTCATGCCGCTGAACAGGCGGATGTTCTGGAAGGTGCGGGCGACCTTGGCCTCCTTGGAGATGCGAAAGTCCGGCATGCGCTCTAAGAGGAAGATGCCGCCGGCATCGGTCCTCGCCCAGGGCTCGCCGCTCTCCGTCAGCTTGCGGACGGCCTCGTCGCCGCCATCCCTGCCGTGGCGCATCACGATGCGCCCCTCGGTCGGCTTGTAGAAGCCGGTGACGCAATTGAAGACCGTCGTCTTGCCGGCGCCGTTCGGGCCGATCAGGGCGGTGATGTCGCCGCGCCCGACATTGAAGGAGAGGTCGTCGACGGCGACGAGGCCGCCGAAGCGCATCGTCAGGTGCTCGACCGTGAGGACCGGATCGACCTCCCAGCGATGGGTGGCATCGGCGGGGGTCGGGCTCGGCGCGGCGGGCTTGGCGGAGGCGGGCGACATCAGTGGCCCTCGCCCTGCGCGACCATGTCGGCCGAGATCGATTGTCGCTGCTTGAGGATGGCGGAGGGATCGCGCGTGGCGATGAGGCCGCGCGGGCGCCAGACCATGATGATCACCATCAACAGGCCGAAGATCAGCATGCGGTACTCGGCAAGGTCGCGGAAGAGCTCAAAGCCGCCGATCATCACGATGGAGGCGATGACGACGCCCATCTGCGAGCCGAGGCCGCCAAGGACGACGATGGCGAGGATAAGCGCCGATTCCATGAAGGTGAAGCTTTCCGGCGAGATGAAGCCCTGTCGCGTGGCGAAGAAGGAGCCCGCGAAGCCGCCGAACATGGCGCCGATGGCGAAGGCGGTGAGCTTGGTGTTGGTCGTGTTGATGCCGAGCGAGCGGCAGGCGATCTCGTCCTCGCGCAGCGCCTCCCATGCCCGGCCGAGCGGCAGCTTTCTGAGCCGCATGGTGACGAAGTTGGTGATCATCGCCAGGAGCAGGATGATGTAGAAAAAGTAGGCCTGCTTGTAGGCGGAATCGTATTTGAGGCCGAGCAGGCCGGGCAGGTTGTCATCGCCGCGGGCGAAGGCGAGGCCGAAGAAGGTCGGGTCCGGAATGCCGGAGATGCCGTCCGGCCCGCCTGTGAAGGTGTACCAGTTGAGCAGGACGATGCGGATGATCTCGCCGAAGGCGAGCGTGACGATCGCCAGATAGTCGCCGCGCAGGCGCAGCACCGGAAAGCCGAGAATGATGCCCCAGCAGGCAGCGAGGAGGCCCGCCACGGGCAGCGCGAACCAGAAGCCGACATCGAAATACTGGGCAAAGAGTGCGAAGGAATAGGCGCCGACCGCGTAGAAGGCGACGTAGCCGAGGTCGAGCAGGCCTGCGAGGCCGACGACGATGTTCAGGCCCCAGCCGAGCATGATGTAGGTGAGGACCAGAATGCCGAGATCGATGAACTGCTTGTCCTTCAGCGGGAAGGCCCACAGGATTACGATCGGGTAGACGATCGCCGCGGCGAGCGCGAAGGCCCCGACCTTGCCGGAATGGCGGGCGAAATGCTCCGAGAGCGGCGTGCCCTTGCGGCTCTCGATCGCCCGGGTGGCGAGCGAGCGACCGCCCTTCTGACGCGAGCCCCAGAAGAGCATGCGGAAGGCGAGGCGTCCGACGAAGACTGCGACGATGGAGATGCCGAAGGCCTGCCAGCGGGTCGTCAGCTCCAGGCCGCCGAGATTGATGTCGGTGCGAAAGCCGATGAAGAAGAGGAAGAGGGCCGCGGCGATGCCGGCCGCGATGGCGGCGTCCTTGAGGGCGAGGACGATGGGCGAGCCGTATTCGGGCTCCTCCACGAAGGGCGGCTCGCCGCCGTAGCCGGCTACCCGCTGTTCCCATTCCACCAAGGCGCCCGGCGCCTGGTGCTCTTCGGCGCTGCCTGCCTGGTTGATGTCGGACATCTCAGACCTTCTCGACTTCCGGCTTGCCGAGCAGCCCGGAGGGCAGGAAAATCAGGGTGATCGCCAGGATCGAGAAGGCGGCGACGTCCTTGTACTCGACGCTGAAATAGCCCGACCAGAAGGTCTCGATGAGGCCGATGGCGAGCCCGCCGAGCATGGCGCCCGGAAGCGAGCCGATGCCGCCGAGGACGGCCGCGGTGAAGGCTTTCACGCCGGCGACGAAGCCGATGTAGAAGTCGATCACGCCATAATAGAGCAGGAACATCACGCCGGCGACGGCGGCGAGCGCGGCGCCCATGACGAAGGTGAGCGAGATCGTGCGGTCGACGTTGACGCCGAGGAGAGAGGCCATCTTGGCGTCCTGCTCGCAGGCGCGCTGGGCGCGGCCGAGCTCGGTCTTGGCGATCAGCGTGGAGAAGGCCGCCATCAGGACCACGGTCGTCGCGATGATGATGATCTGCATGTAGGAGAGCTGCACGACGATGGCGCCGGTGTCGGTGTTGCCCTGCATCAGCGTGATGCCGCCCTGGATCTGCGGCGGCAGCGGCTTGACGCGCGCGCCCTGGGTGAGTTGCACGAAGTTCTGCAGCACGATCGACATGCCGATGGCGGTGATCAGCGGCGCCAGGCGGAAGGAGCCGCGCAGCGGCCGGTAGGCGATGCGCTCCACCGTCCAGCCCCAGGCGGAGGTGAAGATCATCGCCACGATGAGGACGATGAGAAGGATGAGCGGCAGGGCCGTGACCCCGAGCGCCAGCATGATCATGAAGACGGTGAGCGCGATGAACGAGCCGACCATGAAGATGTCTCCATGGGCGAAATTGATCATGCCAATGATGCCGTAGACCATCGTATAGCCGATGGCGATGAGGCCGTAGATCGAACCGAGCGTTACCCCGTTGATCAGCTGCTGAACGAAATACTCCATCGTTCTCTTGACGATCCCCCGCCGGCGCTCGCGCGCTATTGCCATGATCCCGACCGCCTCTGTGCAGGAGGCGATGATGAAAGACCTCAACCGTTTAGCAAGCCGTTTGACGGCGCACAATACGCCCGATGGCGGAGGCATGCCGCGGCAAAAGGCACGCAAAGCAAAGAGGCACCGGCGGGGTGCCGGTGCCTCTCGAATAGGTGCGACGATCAGTCTGTCAGACGATCAGGGGAGGCGGACGGCGAGGCCGGCGCGGATCGTATCGACGGAGGGCTCGAAGGAGGTGGTGCCCACGGGCAGCGCGTTCGAGACCTCCTGGAACTCGTCGTGGAGATATTCGACGCGGCCGAAAATGTGGTCGGTGAAGGCGACATCGACGCCGCCGCCGACCGTCCAGCCCTTGGCGGGCTCGACGTTGATCGTCGTCGTGCCGGCCTGCGTGAAATGCACCTGGGTGATGGCGAAGCCGCCGGCCACGAAGGGCAGGAAGCGACCGGCATCGTAGCCGATGCGGGCGCGCACATGGGCATCCCACATGGGTTCCTTCGTCACCTTGGTGCCGGCGATGGTGGCGCCCTGGTCGCCCTGGCGCAGGCCGAGGTCCATGTCGATACCGCCGACGAGGCTGCCCCATTCGGCGTTGGCGCCGAGGAACATGCTGCCGCCGACGCTGGTGCCGTCGGCCGTGCCCGAGCCGACGCCGGTGATGGTCGTGTCGTCGTTGAGGAAGGCCGCGCCGAGCATGGCGCCGCCATAGAAGCCCGACCAGTTGTTGCCCGGGGCGTCGAGGAAGGTCTTGGGATAGTCGTCGAAGCCGCTGCCGAGGGCGAAGATCACCGCGGCGCGCACCTGATGCGCTTCCGGATCGATCTTGGTGGTCGTGCCGCCGAAGTTGTAATTCTCGGCGCCGTAGTTGGTGTAGAGATATTCGGCGCGCAGGCGGATCGGATAGAAGACCGCCGCCTCGACGCCGAGGCCGACCGACCAGCCGTAATGATGCGCGACGTCGCCCTGGATGAGGGTCGGGGTCAGCGTATGGGCGTGGATCTCGGCCATGCGGGCGCCGACCATGGCGTAGGGCAGGAAGCGGCCCCAGAGATAGCCGATGCGGGCATAGGCGCCGGCATCCCAGATGAAGTCGGTGCCGACATTGGCGGGCGCGTTGGTCGTCTTGGTCTCGTGGATGACGATGTCACCCTCAAGGCCCAGGAGGATGTTGCCGAAGAGCCAGTTGTAGCCGCGGATGCCGCCGCCGGAGAAACCGGAATTGTCGCTCATGGAGTAGGGCACGCCGCCGCTCTGGCCGTCGATCGTGTCGGCGGACCAGCCGAAATGGAGGCCCGTATAGAAGCCCTCCCACTCGGAGACCGGCTCCGGCGTCATGATCGGTGCGGGCGGCTGGGCGTATTCGGGAAGGTCAGCGGCGAAGGCCGGAACGGCCAGAAGCTGACCGGATATTGCGACGGCGCCGATGGCAGCCAGTCCGAAACCACGCATGGAGAACTCCAGCTTTTTCAGAAACTCGTCTGCGGTGCTACCGCCCGGCCAGCCACAACGTCAATCTTCCTCCACCCGGCGGGGGCGGTTCACGCGCCTGTGTTGCCGATGGGCCATAGGCCGTTGCAGCGCAAGAAAGCGCTATTTCGCCGCGTCGAGCTCGTCCAACACCGAGGCGGCGAGCTTGAAGGCATGGTTCGCCGCCGGCACGCCGCAATAGATCGCAGCCTGCAGAATCACTTCCTTGATCTCGTCGTCGGAGAGGCCGTTGTTCTTGGCGGCGCGCACATGCATGGCGAATTCCTCCCAGTGGCCGAGCGCGATCATCGCCGTCAGCACCATGGCCGACCGCGTCTTGCGCTCCAGGCCTGGCCGGGTCCAGATTTCGCCCCAGGCATAGCGGGTGATGAGGTCCTGGAATTCGCGGTTGAAAGGGTTCTTCGCCGCCTCCGCCCGTTCCACATGCGCCTCGCCGAGGACGGCGCGGCGGACCTTCATGCCGGCATCGTAAGTTTTCTGGTCGGGGGTCTTCTGATCGGGGGTGTCGGTCATGGATCGCCCGTCAGCGCAGGAAGTTGAGGACGGCGGAATTGAAGCCCTGCGGCTCCTCGACGTTGGAAAGGTGCGCGGCGTGCAGCACCTCCTTCTTCGCCCCGGGGATGTTGTCGGCGATCAGTTCGCCCTGCTCGGGCGGCGTCGCCGGGTCCGAATCGCCGATGACGACGAGGACGGGCGCCTCGATCTTCTTCAGATCGGCGCGCAGGTCCATGTCGCGGATGGCGGCGCAGCAGCCGGCATAGCCGGCCGCCTCGGTGGCGCGAATCTGCGAGGCGATGCGCTCCACCTCCTCCGGATTTTCCTTGCGGAAGGCAGGCGTGAACCAGCGCTCCGTCACGCCGGCCACCATGGCGCCCATGCCGTTCTCCGTGCAGTTGCGGATGCGCCCGTTCCACATCTCCGCCGTCGGCATGTGGGCGGAGGTGTTGCACAGCGCGACCCGCTCAAGGCGCTCCGGATGGTGGAGGAGGAGCCACATCGCCGTCATTCCGCCCATGGAAAGGCCGCAGAAGCGCGTCTTGACGATGCCGAGGCAGTCGAGCAGCTCGATCGCGTCGCGGCCGAGCCGCTCCAGCGCGTATTCGCCGGAAGGCGCGGAGGAACGGCCATGGCCGCGCTGGTCGTAGCGGATGACGCGGAAGCTCTCGGCCGCCTCGTCGATCTGTCCGTCCCACATGGCCAGGTTGGTGCCGAGTGAGTTGGAGAAGACGAGGGGAGGGTTTTCGGGCGAGCCTTCCGCCTCCCACCAGATCTTCTGGCCGTCGCTGGTCTCACAATAGGGCATGGGTTTCCTCCCGGGCGGCGCGGGCATCCTGCACCGCCCTGTCGATCATGTCGTGGCTCGATCCAAGATAGCTTTCGGGACGAAGGGCCGCCTCGACCTCTTCGGCCGAAAGCACCCCGCCGATCCTCGCGTCTTCGAGGGCCGCCTCCCTGAGGCTCCGCCCATCGTCCATCGCGGTGCGCGCGACCTCCGCCACCAGATGGTGAGCCTCGCCGCGGCCGAGCTTGCCGGCCATGCGCATCATCAGGCTTTCGGCCATCAGGAAGCCGCCGGAGGCCTGAAGATTGCGCCGCATCGCATCGGCGTCGATCTCGAGTCCGGAGACGATGTCGACGCCCTTTTCGAGGCTGCCGCCCGTCGCCAGGAAAACATCACGGAGCGTTTCCCACTCGGAGGGCCAGGCGCCAGGGCTGCGCTCGTGTTCGCCCTCCATCGCCATCGCCAGCGTGGCGAGAAGGCCGCAGATGCGGCGGTGGTTGGCGCGGATGGCCGCCGAGCCGACCGGATTGCGCTTCTGCGGCATGGTCGAGGAGCCGCCCTTGCCGGGCGCGGCGGGCTCGAAGGCTTCGCCGATCTCGCTCTGCATCATGAGCTGCACATCGATGGCGATCTTGGCGAGCGAGCCCGAGAGCCCGGCAAGGCCGGCGCCGAGGTCAAGGATGCGGCTTCTCTCGGCGTGCCAGGAGATGCCGGGATCGGGAAGGCCGAGCTCTGTGGCGAGCGTGGCGCGCACCGCAGGCCCCCTGTCGCCAAGCGAGGCGAGCGTGCCGGCGGCGCCGGCGAACTGGATGGCGAGGCCGTCTTCGCGCAGGCGCGCCAGCTCGCGGAAGGCGGCGGTGAGACCGGAGAGCCAGATGGCGGCCTTCAGGCCGAAGGGGATCGGCAGGGCCTGCTGCAGCCAGGTGCGCCCGGCCATGACGGTGCCACGGTGCCTTTCGGCGAGGGCGGAAGCCGCGCTCATGCCATTGGCAAGGTCCTTGAGGAGGATGCGCAGCGCCCGCCCGGCGAGCAGCATGAAGGCGGTGTCGATGACGTCCTGGCTGGTCGCGCCCCAATGGACATAACCCTTGCCGGGGCCGTCCACTTTCGCCGTCAGCGCCTTGACGAGGGGGATGGCGACATTGCCCGCAAGGCCGGCGGCGCGGCCGATCTCGGAAAGATCGTAGAGACTTGCGTCGCAGGCTCGAGAAATTGAGTCCGCCGCTCCGGAAGGGATGATGCCGGCTTTCTCCTCGGCCCGGGCGAGTGCCGCTTCGACGTCGAGCATCGCCTGCAGGACGGCGCGGTCGGCAAAGAGGGCGCGCATTTCCTGCGAGGAGAAGACGGAAGCCAGAAGAGGCCGCTCGTCCGCCGGTTCGTCATTCATTGCCTGGGTGTGTCCAGTTGCTCTTTCCTGTCCGATGCATTGTCAGTGGAGAACGGATTCTTCCCGGTCAAGCCTGCAAGGCGGGTTGTCGAGACTCCTTCTTCGCAGCGGTTTCGGCCACCTCCCTGGCCACATCCTGAATGAAGCGCGCCGCGCTACGGGCACGGCCGGCGGGCTTTTTCGTCTCTCCCGCCAGCGAATTGACGATTGCCGGAGTGCCGATGACCTGGGTGAGCGTCTGTCCGATCCGCTTCAATGCGGCTTTCCGGCCGCTGTCGAGGGGCTTGGCCGAAGCATAGCCGACCTTCATGAGCTTGGAGGTGGCGAACACCCACGCCCTGTTCGTTCCAAAGGTCCGGTAATGCTGTGTCAGAAAGCTGAGCAAAGGTTGCTTGTCCCCGGCTGGCGGAGGAGCGGTTTTTGTCCTCCGCAATATGTTTGGCGAGGATGCGGTTCCGCCTATATACGTTTCGCAAAGCTACCGTATCGCGCGATGTCCAAGAGCCGATTGCCCCAATCCATCGACGAAACCCTGACGCTTCTGGGCGAGGCCGGCTATGTGGCCGATCGGGCCCTCGCCACCGTGCTCTTTCTGTCGCTGAAGATGGGAAGGCCGCTCTTCCTGGAAGGCGAGGCGGGCGTCGGCAAGACGGAGATCGCCAAGGTCCTGTCGCAGACGCTGGGGCGGAAGCTCATCCGCCTGCAATGCTATGAGGGGCTCGACGTTTCCAGCGCCGTCTACGAGTGGAACTACACGGCGCAGATGGTGGAGATTCGCCTTGCCGAAGCTGCGGGCGACACGGAGCGGCGCTCGCTGACGGAGGACGTCTTCTCCGAGCGCTTCCTCATCAAGCGGCCGATCCTGCAGGCGCTGGAGCCGGACCTTGCCGGCGCGCCGATCTTCCTCATCGACGAACTCGACCGGGCCGACGAAGCCTTCGAGGCGTTCCTTCTGGAAGTCCTATCCGACAATCAGGTCACGATCCCGGAGATCGGCACGATCCGCGCGGCCGAGCCGCCGATCGTCATCGTCACGACCAACCGGACCCGCGAGATCCACGACGCGCTGAAGCGGCGCTGCCTCTATCACTGGGTCGACTATCCGGATGCCGAGCGCGAATTGCAGATCGTGAGCCGACGCCTGCCGGGCGTGCGGGAGCGGCTCGCCAGGGACGTCGTCGGCTTCGTGCAACGCCTCAGGCAGGAGGACCTCTTCAAGAAGCCGGGCGTCGCCGAGACGCTCGACTGGGCGAGTGCGCTGACGGAGCTCGACATGGTGGCGCTCGATCCGGAAACCATCTCTGACACGCTGGGCGTTCTCCTCAAATACCAGGACGACATCGCCCGCATCCAGGGCAGCGTCTCCAAGAAGCTGCTGGAGGAAGCGCGCGCGGAGCTGGCGGCGGCGGAGTAGGGCGTGCTCCGGAGCGAAAACGGACAGGCGGGCGGCGGCAAGGTCGCCGACAATATCGTCTTCTTTGCCCGGGCGCTGCGCCGTGCCGGGATCGCGGTGGGGCCGGCGACGGTGGTCGACGCGCTGAAGGCGGTCGAGGTTGCCGGTATCGGTTCGCGCGCCGATTTCTATTGGACGCTCCACTGTGTTTTCGTGAAGAAGCGGGCCGACCGACCGGTCTTTCATGAGGCGTTCGAGCTCTTCTGGCGCGAGCGCGGACTGATCGAGAAGATGCTGGAGCTCCTGTCGCCCGTCGCCCCGCCGCGGCCCTCCGAAAAGGAGAAGCCGAAGGCCGGCGCCTCGCGGGTCGAGGAGGCGATGTCGGGCCTGAAAGACCGCCGCGAAGAGGAGGTCGTGCCGGAGATCGAGATCGACGCGCGCATGACCGTCGCCGAACAGGAGATCCTGCGGCGCAAGGATTTCGCCCAGATGTCGGCCAGCGAGATCGCCGAGGCGATGCGCGCCATCGTGGCGCTTCGGCTTCCCGATGACCGGCTGAAGATGCGCCGGCTCGTCCCTTCCTCGCGCGGAAAGGTCGATCCGCGGCGCACGGTGCGGGCCTCGATGCGCTCCGGCGGCCAGCTCATCCTGCCACAGATGCGCTCGCGGCGCCTTGTCGAGCCGCCCATCGTGGCGCTTGCCGACATTTCCGGTTCGATGAGCGAATATTCGCGCGTGATGCTGCACTTCCTGCATGCGCTCTCGGCGCGGCGGAAGGTCTTCAGCTTCGTCTTCGGCACACGGCTCACCAACGTGACGCGGCAGTTGCGGTGGAAGGATCCCGACGAGGCGCTTGCCGGCTGCTCGGATGCCGTGATGGACTGGTCCGGCGGGACGCGCATTGCCGATGCGCTGCACGGCTTCAACCTTCACTGGTCGCGGCGCGTGCTCGGACAGGGAGCGACGGTGCTCCTCATCACCGACGGTCTTGAGCGCGACGAAGGCGGCGACCTTGCGGCAGAGGCGGCCCGGCTTTCGCGCTCCTGCCGGCGGCTGATCTGGCTGAACCCGCTTTTGCGCTTTGACGAATTCGCGCCGCGGGCGCGCGGCATCAAGGCGATCCTGCCGCATGTCGACGAGTTCAGGCCGGTGCATTCGCTGGAGGCGATCGAGGATCTGGTGGCGGCGCTTTCGGAGCCGGGAAAGGCTCCCATGAAGGCGGCCGCCTAGGAGGGGACGATGGAAAAGCTCTTTGAGAAAGACACGCTCGCCACCGCCGAAGCATGGCGCAAGGAGGGGCGCGAGGTGGCGCTCGCCACCGTGGTGGAGACCTGGGGCTCGGCGCCGAGGCCGGTCGGCAGCCATCTCGTCATCGACGGGGAGGGCAATTTCGAGGGCTCCGTCTCCGGCGGTTGCGTGGAGGGCGCGGTCGTCGGCGAGGCGCTGGAAGTGATCGGCGCGCATCAGGCGAAGATGCTGGAATTCGGCGTGGCCGACGAGACGGCCTGGCGGGTCGGGCTCTCCTGCGGCGGCAAGATCCGCGTTTTCGTGGAGCCGGTGGAATAATGGATGCTGCGATCCTCTCCGGGCTCAACGCGGAGCGCGCCGCGCGCCGCGCGGCGATCCTCGTCACGGACACGATCGACGGCCATACGCGGCTGGTGAAGAAGGCGGAGGCGGCGCACGACCCGCTTGCCGAGGAACTCGCCAGGCGCTTCCGCTCCGGCCGCTCGGGCATGCTGGAGGATGGAAGGACCTTTCTCACGGTGTCGGTGCCGCCGGCCTGGCTGGTGATGATCGGCGCCGTCCATATCAGCCAGGCGCTCGCCCCCATGGCGCGGATGGCCGGCCTCGACGCGACGATCATCGATCCGCGCACCGCCTTCGCGACCCCCGAGCGCTTTCCGGATGTGGAACTCATCGCCGAATGGCCGGAGGAGGTGCTGAAGACGCGCCCGCTCGATGCCTATACGGCGCTTGCCGCGCTCACCCACGACCCGAAGATCGACGACGTGCCGCTGACGGCCGCGCTCGAAGCCGGTTCCTTCTATGTCGGCGCTCTCGGCAGCCGGAAGACGCATGCCGGGCGTATCGAGCGGCTGAGCGGCGCGGGCGTTGGCGCGGACGCGCTGAAGCGCATCCACGCGCCGATCGGCCTCGATATCGGCGCCGCCTCGCCGGCCGAGATCGCCGTCGCCGTGCTTGCCGAGCTGATCGCGGCGCTGCGCAAGGCGCCGGCGGGCGAAAGCGGGGCCGCTTGAGGTTCGGCGAGACACCCGTTGCGGAAGCAGAGGGGGCGATCCTCGCCCATTCGGTGAAGCAGGGCGACATCGCGTTCAAGAAGGGGCGAAGGCTCTCCGGCAAGGACGTTTCTGCGCTTCTTGGGGAGGGTATCGAGAGCGTCGTGGCGGCGCGGCTCGAAGCCTCCGACGTGCATGAGGACGAGGCGGCCGAGCGCGTGGCGCGCGCCATCGCCGGCCCGGCCGTCACCGTGGAGGCGCCCTTTACCGGCCGCGCGAACCTCTTTGCAGAGAAAGCCGGGCTCTTCCTCGTCGATCGCAACCTCGTCGACCGGGTGAACCGCATCGATCCCGGCCTCACGGTGGCGACGCTTCCCCCTTTCGCCTCGGCCGAAGCCGGCCGCATGCTGGCGACGGTGAAGATCATTCCCTTCGCGCTGCCGGAGAAGGTCGTCGCCGAGGCCGAACGCCTTCTCGCTGCGGCCGGGCCAGCGCTTTCCCTTGCGCCCTATCGGCCGCTGCGCGTCGCGCTGGTCGCCACGGAGCTTGCCGGCACGAAGGCGAAGGTTCTCGACAAGACCAGAAAGATCCTGGAGCAGCGGCTGGAGAAGGCGGGGGCGAGCCTTGCCGGCGAAACACGCGTGCCGCATCAAAGCGGCCCGCTGGCGCAGGCGCTCGCCGGGGCCGCGGAGACCGCCGACCTCCTCATCGCCTTCGGCGCCTCGGCGATCACCGACGAGGCCGATGTCATCCCGGCGGCGATCCGCCAGGCGGGCGGCCGGGTCTTGCATTTCGGCATGCCGGTCGATCCCGGCAATCTCCTCCTCGTCGGCGAGATCGGCGGGCGAGCGGTGATCGGCGCACCGGGCTGCGCAAGAAGCCCCAAGGAAAACGGATTCGACTGGGTGCTGAATCGCTTCCTCGCCGGCCTTGAAGTGACGCCGGAAGACATTTCGGCCATGGGCGTCGGCGGGCTCTTGATGGAGATCGTCTCGCGCCCGCAGCCGCGCCTGCCGGAGGAAGGCGGGGGCGATGTCGTCGCCATCCTTTTAGCCGCCGGCCGCTCGCGCCGCATGGGCGGACCAAACAAGCTGCTCGCCCGCTTCGGCGAGACACCTCTGGTGCGGCGCACGGCGGAGGTGGTGCTCGACAGCGCCGCCTCGGAGGTCGTCGTCGTCACCGGACATATGCGCGCGGAGATCGAGGCGTCGCTTTCCGGCCTTGCCGTCAGCTTCGTGCACAACCCGGACTACGAGAGTGGGCTCGCCGGTTCGCTGAAGACCGGTCTGCGTGCGCTGCCGGAGGATGCGGCGGGCGCGCTGATCGTGCTCGCCGACATGCCGAACCTCACATCGGAGGCGCTCGACGCCATGATGGAGGCTTTCGCGCCGGGCGAGGGCCGGGGGATCGTGCTCGCCACGGCCTCCGGCAAGCGCGGCAATCCGGTGCTGTGGGCGCGGCGCTATTTTCCCGAGCTGATGCAGGCGAGCGGGGATACCGGCGGACGCCATGTCATCGGCCAGCATGGCGAGGATGTCGCCGAGGTGGAACTCGGCGAGGCGGCGCGCCTCGACGTCGACACGCCGGAAGCGCTCGCCGCGGCAGGCGGAAGGATCGAGGAGATCTGAGGCTCAGGCCGCGGCCGAGGCACCCTCGATGCCGAGCGCTTCCTCCACCGCCCGGATCTGCACGAGAAGGTCGATCGGCGTCTCGCAGAGGTTCTGCAGCGCGCGGTCCTCCAGGATCGTGCCGGCATCCAGCGGCCGGCTCCCGGCGGCCCTGGCGAGGACCCGGTCGCGCTCTTCGAGAAGCCCCGCGATCTGCGGTTGGAATAGACACACCATCGCCGTCAGCCAGGCGTTGAGCTCGGCGGAGGGCCCGGCCTTTCCGACGGCGAAGCGGCTCACGAGGCCGGCGACCGTCTTTCCCGGATACCAGGTCTCGTCGCTCACCCAGCGGTTGGTCGCGAAGAGACGCATCGGCCGGCCATGCGCATCCATCGAAAGCGCCACCAGATGGGCGATCCGCGCCTCCGGCGCGTGCGGGTCGGCGCCTTCGTAGCGGGCGTCCGGTTCCGGCGAGAGGCCAAGGCGCGGCGGGCGCACGAAGATGTGGAAATGGCCGTGCTCGCCTTCCGCCCGCTCATCGGCGGCATGCGCGTGATAATAGAAGAGGCTGCCGGTCGTCGCGTCCTCCACATCCCCAGGCGGGTAGTGGCCCCATTCCTCGAACTTGCCGGCATCCTTCAGCGCCTCCGCGACCGGCGAGGAATTGCGGGCCGTAAGGCGCGCCTGGCATTTCAGGACGCGCGCGGCCGCGTCGTGCATGGCTTCCAGCTGGTGCTGCGGAAGGCTTCTGAGATCCGGGCCCGTCATCGGCATCTCTCCTTGCAAAAAAGGCGGCGGCGCCGAAGCGCCGCCGTCCAGTTCGGCGGCTCAGAGGGGATTTAGTCCGAGCCGCTCGCGCACAGCACCCTCGCGGGAAGGCTTGAGGCCGACGGTGCGGCCTTCCTGAATGGCAATCATCGGCGGCACGCCGTTCTTCGCCCGGTAGAGGGCCCAGGCCGCGCCGACGCGGTTGGAGGATTCGCAATGGATGAGGAGCGGGTAATTCGACGGATCGGTGACGAGGGCGCCGATCTCGTCGATCTGCTCGTCGGTCGGCGCCTCGGTCGCGACCGCGACCTGGACGTATTTGAGGCCCGCTCCCTCGGCCGCCTTCATCTCCGCCGGCGCACCTTCCTCGTCCGTGTTCAGGTTGACGACCGTGACGAAGCCAAGCTTCTTCAGCTCGCCGAAGGCATCCGGCGAGACGACGCCGCCCGTGCCGATATAGGGCGCGGCGCGCAGGTAATTCTTCACGAGGTTCGGCATCACGTCGCCATAGGGCGCCTGCACCCAGCCTTTCTGCGTCACGTCGAAGGGATTGGCGGCATCGCCCGTGGTGGCGCCCATGGCATCAGCGGAGGCCGCGGGTGCGCATGGGCTGGCGCCCGGGGCGCAGGGATTGGCCATGGCGGCGGGCGCGGCCGCGGGCGCGCAGGGATTTGCCGGCGCACAGGGATTCGCCGGCGCGCAGGGGTTGGCGGCCGGAGCGCAGGGGTTCATCTGAGCGTGCGCGGCGGCGACCAGCGAGAGGCGCGGAACGGCATGCTCGAGCGCCACGCTGCCGGAAAGACCGAGCGCGGCGGCCGGAATCGCCGCCAGGAGTGATGTCCGCTTCTTCATCGTCCCGTGCTTCATGTCAGACTCCCTTGCTGACGGCCTGTTCGCCGAGCGGCGGGGCCGGTTCTCGTGTCGAAATTTCGTTTCGGCTTTCAAGGATCTCGGCCGCCGTGAGGGGCCCGCCGAGCTTCCTTTCGAAGAAATTGCCCAGGCGGAAGAGGCCGAAGGCGGCACCCGCCATGATGGCGAGGATCGCCCATTCCGGCAGGCCGGTAAGGTCCATCATCGTTTGCCCGTTCGGCCCCTTGCCGGCGAGATAGAAGGCTTCCAGCTGCGTGAAGAAGGCGGCGAAGATGGTCGTGCCGGCGACCATGCCCAGGATGAAGACGAGCGCGTCCCAGCGACCGGATGCAAACCCCACGGCCGAGGTGCCGGGGCAGTAGCCGCCGATCGCAAAGCCCGCGCCGATGAAGAGGCCGCCGGCGGCGATCGCCCAGAGATAGACGGTTGGTACGAAGACACCGTCCGGCTTGAGAATGCCGGCAAGTCCGGCGAGCCAAAGCCCGACGGCGCAGACGATGACGGCGGTGAACATGACCTTGATCACAGCAAAATCGGTCAGGCGGAACTGCGCTGTCAGCTTGCGGGGGCTGCCGAAACCGGCACCCTCGAGCGCGTAGCCGAAGAGGATGCCGGCCAGCAGGCCCGCCGCGGGAGCGTTGTCGTAAAGGGGAAGCATCAGACCCACTCCTTGCGCATGGCGAGGCTGACGAGAAAGCCCGCGAGGAAGAAGGTGAGGAGGAAGAGGAAGCCTGCGACAGCGAGCGTCGCTCCGCCCGAAAGCCCGAGGCCCGAGGTGCAGCCGCGGGCGAGCCGTGCGCCGAAGCCGGTCAGCGCGCCGCCGATGAAGGCGTAGACGAACCGCGATCCGGCCGTCGCGCGCGGGCCGCGCTCCGTCATGGCGCGGAACCGGCCCGAAGTGAGGGCGCCCGCCGCCGCGCCGATCACCACGCCGACGATTTCCCAGGAGATCCAGGAGGCGAGGGGATTGGCGCGCAGGAACGGGCCGAAATAGCTGTTCGCCTCCGCCCATGCCGGCATCGCTCGGTCGGATGCCCAGGCCGCGAGGCGGGTGAAAAAGCCCGAGGCGCCGAGGCCGTGACCGGTGATCAGGAAGGTGAGGAGAAGCGCGCCGCCGAGCGCGGCGCCCGCGGCGAGCGGGTGCCAGAAGGGTCGGGGGCCTGCCATCTGCATCTCGCTTCCTCTCCTTTTTCTTCTTTCGGCGGGCCGGTCGGCCTTGTGACCGACCCGCCACCTGCCCCCTCTCGAGGTGGGGGAGGCTCGTCACCGCATATTAAATTCGTAAAAACGAATATGACGAAGTGATGCACGATTTGTCCGGTCGGCGCAACCATTCTGGAATTTTTCCAGCCAGAAATTCCGGGTGTCGCTGACGATTTCCCCGATGGCGTCCGATTGATCCCGGTCATGGCGCCGCGCGCGAAAGCGGCGAGAATCGCGGGCCATGGCAGGCCTTCGAATCGCGATCGCAGCGTCTTTTCTTCTTCCCTCGCTCGCCGCCGGGCAGGATCTCGTGCACGGGCGCAGGCTGGCGGAGGAGAATTGCGCGCGCTGCCATGCCGTCGGAGCGGAGGGGGTGAGCCCGATGCCGCCCGCGCCGGCCTTTCGCGAACTGTCGCGGCGCTATCCGGTCGACACGCTCTGGGAGGCGCTGGCGGAGGGGATCGTCACCGGCCACCCGGAAATGCCGGAATTTCACTGGCCGCTTGGCGATATCGACGACATCCTCGCCTATATCTCCTCCATCCAGTTGGAGGAGTTTCCCGACGATCTGGAGGAAGACGGCGTGCCCGAGGGGCTTGCGCCGAAGGGCGACCGGGAGGACGCGGCTGGCAGCACTCCCAGGTAGATGCTGCCAAGCTATTGCTCCGGCTGATCTTTTCGACTTTGGGCGGGATAGACATTTAACCTGTTCGACGCAATCATTGCACCTCCTCAACATGGAGGAGAGGCATGCATCGCAGTGAACCCGCCCATGACGGCGATTTCGGTCGGCAGCTTGCCGGCTACGGTCTGACGACCGCCAATGTTCTCTACTACCTTCCTGATCGTCCCAGTCTGATCCAGAGCTTCGTCTGGCAGTTCTACGACGTCGCGCCGGAGCATCCCCGGCTGGAGCGCTTCCTCGATTTCTGGCGGCGCGAGATCGAGGCTGCGATCCATTCGGTCGAGATCGCGCACGAGCGCCTGCTTCGCCCTACGGAAGTAAGGCTGGCAAATTTCGAGGGACGGTTGCATTAGATTCCCGGAGCGGCGCCGCGGGCTGGCGTCGCGTCCATCCCGGGAGAGCGAGTTGCGGCAGGTTCGCTTCACCTTCGAGGGCGTCACGCTCGACGCGACGCTCCGCGACACCCCGACGGCCGATGCCATCGACGCCATCCTTCCGATGGAGGCGACGATCGCGACCTCGGATGGGGCGGTTCTGTTTCCTGTGCCCGTTTCCGTGGGGCTCGAAGCGGAAGCGCGCGATGCTCCCCGACCAGGCGAGATCGCCTACCGGCCGGAGGCGAGGATGGTCGCCATCGCATTCGGCCCTCCCAACGCTTCCGGGGAGGATGGGTCCTCGGGCTTCGAACCCGCCAATCTCTGGGCCGATGCCGCTGGCGATCTCGCCCAACTTGAAAAGCTCGCGCCCGGCACGCGCGTCCTCATCACCTGCATCTGAGCTTGAACTTCCAGTTGCTGGAACCTTTATTGGCGGAAAGGCTCAGGGAGCGCAGGCGATGAATATCGGTGACGCCGCAGAGGCGAGCGGGCTGCCGCCCAAGACGATCCGCTACTACGAGGAGATCGGCCTGCTGCAGCCCGACAGGCGGGGCAACAACTACCGGGACTATTCGGGCAGCCACATCCACAGCCTGCGCTTTCTCGCCCGGGCGCGCTCGCTGGGCTTTTCCATCGAGGATTGCCGCCAGCTCCTCTCCCTCTACGGCGACCGCTGCCGGGCGAGCGCCGACGTCAAGGCGATCGCGCGGGGCCATATCGAGGAGATCGACCGCAAGATCGGCGAGCTTGAGCAGATGCGCGCGACGCTCTCCGCGCTGGTCGATGCCTGCCACGGCGATGCGCGCCCCGACTGCCCGATCTTGGAGGGGCTGGCGGGCTAGGGCTCATTATGTGCTTCAGAGGTTTCGTTCGAGGTGAGTTCCGAGTTGTGCGTGGGTATTTCAGTTTTTGGAACGTAGATCCGCTTGAAACGCCAGTGTGTGCCCTTTTTGCTTGGTTTGATATCTGGTGAAATCATGCAGCGCTCTGGGGCAAGAAATTCTTTAGGTGCGCCCGGGAGGTGCAATGTCAGAAATCTCTTGTCGCTCTTGGTCGGCTGCACGTATTGTGGCCACGAGCATTTCTTGACGCGAGATGATTCTCTTGGAGACGTCAGGACGATATATATCGATGGAAGATGTAATTTTGAATTGTCTTCTAAGAATACAGATTCACTGAATTTTTCCCATTCTTTCAGTCGTGAACATTTTCTTTGGAGTTGCTCATTTGACCAGCTCATAAGGCCTTTTGCCTCGACAAGTATAATTGTCTTTTTGAATGCTATAATGAGGTCAAAATCTTCGTTGCTGCCTCGAATTGCCTTTTTGTCTTCGTGTGTTTTCGGATTGTAGAAGGGCGCGCTGCTCACGTTGCCTTTTCGAAGGTAAAGTACCAGGGCGGCGAAGAGCCAGTCGATATGGTAATCGATTGCCCACCACGCGTCTTTAGGAATCTTTATTGAAAGATGATTGTTGAGTTCTGTCCTGAAGTCTTTATGAAGATTTGATGTTTTTGAGAAACCAAAAGTGGCGGCCCGAAACAACCAGTACCTTTCTTTTCGATTGAAAGCTGCGAGGCATTCTTTGAGGCTGTCGTCCATTGTGGTCCCCTCGGTCTAGCGGGCCTGTCTGTGCAGCGTCCACGTCTCTCTATCCTTTCATGATCCTGCATGAAATTCGGCTCCGTCGGTATGCAACGCGGGTCACTGTCCGGCCGCGGCTTTTACGCGCACCGGATCGGACGCTGCCGCAACGGGGTGACGGCTTCGCCGCGGATATTGCCCGTCCGCGCGTAGTTCTTGCGTCTGCAACGCTAGAAAATGCGTATCGCCCCGGTTGCGACGGCCGGGGCGTCGGTGGCAACTCTGCAAAACCTGCAAGGCGCTTTCCATGTTAGCGGGCAAAGCGTTACATCCTGCCAGGACAGAGGGCCCGACCGGCATCTTCATGCGCCACGTCTTTTCTCCAAGCCCGATGACAGGCCTTGCGCGCCGACGCGCGGCCGATGGGATGCGGCCGTCTCCGGCCGAAAGGGCAGCACGTTGAACGCGGATCTGCGCAGCCTTCCCGGTCTCCTGGAACGGGCGATCGCGGCGGCGAGCGAGAAGCTCGCCGGCGTGCCGCGCGGGAGCGTCGCGAGCCTTTGCGTGGCGCTTCCTGCCGATGCTCTCGCCTCCGCTCCTCGACCCCGAGGGGCGTATCGATGGATTGCCCCGGCAAGGGAGCTTGCCCTTTACGCCGCCGGCGAGGCTCTTCGCGGCGACCGCGAGCAGCTTGACGATCTTTGCGGGCCGCGCAGCGCCTGGCGCATCATCGGCAATGCACGGCAGGCCGTGCCGCTCGCCTTCTTCACCCTGCCGCCGGCGACGGAACGACAGTCGACCTCCTTCGTGGTGCCCAGCGTACTTTTCCGCCGTGAGGGCGGGGAGGCGGGCGCCGTGCTGACGGCGCGCTTCGACGGGCAGGCGCTTTCCGACATCGCGCGCGAATGGCTGGAGCTTGCCGCCGCCATGCTTTCGGGCGCGCCCGCCAACGCGGCCGCATCCTTCGAAAGCCGGCTTGCCGAGCCGGAGATGGATATCTGGCGCGAGCGTGTGGAGCGAACGACGGCGGCCATCCGAGCCGGCCGCTTCGACAAGGCGGTGCTTGCCCGACGGTTGGAGCTCTCCCTTGCCGAGGCGGTCGATCCGCTGGTGCTCGCCGATCGTCTGGCAGAGGCGCATGCCGGCTCGAACATCTTTTCGTTCCCGTATCGTGGCGGCTTCGTGGTGGCGGCGAGCCCGGAACGGCTTGCGGCGAAGGCCGACCGGCGGATGGCCAGCGACGCGCTCGCCGGCACGACCCGCCACGCCGGGATCGCTCCGGAGGACGAAGCGGCGGATGCCGCCCTCGTCGCCTCCGCCAAGGAAAGGCGCGAGCACCGGATCGTGGTCGACGCGATCGCCGCCGCGCTCGGCGATCTCTGCGACAGCGTCGAACGGCCGGAAGCGCCGGAGCTCATGCATCTTGCCCGCGTCACGCATCTGTGGACGCCGCTTGCCGGCCAGCTGAAGCCGGAGGTCGGCCTCCTCGACGTGGTGGAGCGGCTCCATCCGACGCCGGCCGTTTCCGGCTTTCCGCGCCAGGCGGCCCTCGACTGGCTCAAGGCTCTCGGCGAGGCCCGCGACGGCCTTTATTCGGGCGTCGCCGGCTGGATCGACCGCAAGGGCGACGGAGAGGCGGCCGTCGTCCTGCGGGGCGCCTATCTGGATGGCCGGCAGGCGAGCCTGTGGGCCGGCGCCGGCATCATGGCCGAATCCGATCCGGACGCCGAATGGGCGGAGACGGAGATGAAGCTCGCCACCATGCTCGATTTCCTGGAGGCGAAATGAGCGCGCAGGCGGAAGTAAATTTTGCCTGGGCAGAGGCCCTTCTCGGCGCGCTCGCGGCGGCGGGCCTGCGCCAGGTCGTCGCCTCGCCGGGCTCGCGCTCCACGCCGCTGACGCTCGCCGCCTTCCGGAATCCTGACCTCGAGCTTCGCATGGTGCTCGACGAGCGTTCGGCCGGCTTCTTCGCCCTCGGCATGGCGAAGGCATCGGGCGTGCCCGTGGCGCTTGTCGCGACATCCGGGTCGGCGATTGCCAACTGGATGCCGGCGGTGGTGGAAGCCGACATGGCGCGCGTGCCGCTCCTCCTCCTTTCCGCCGACCGGCCACCGGAGCTGCAAAATCGCGGCGCCAACCAGACGATGGAGCAGGCTGGGCTCTTCGGCGGGCATGTGCGCAGCTTCGTCCAATTGCCGCCGGCGGAAGAGGAGACGGCTTGGTTCGCGCCGCTTGCCGCAAGGCTCGTCGAAGCGAGCCTACGCCCGCTTGCCGGCCCGGTGCATGTCAACGTGCCGTTCCGCGAGCCGCTGGTGCCGGGCCGCGAAATGCGGGCGGACACCGCTTTGCATTCCGGTCCGTTGCGGCTTTCCTCGCAGAAGATCCCTCAGCCAGAATCCGTCGAGGCGATCGCGAGGATTCTCCGCGAGGGCAGGGGCGCGATCGTGTGCGGTTCGGAAGCGCTGGGAGAAGAGGCTCGCGCGGCCATCTGCGACCTGGCGCGCCGGCTCGATGCGCCGGTCCATGCCGACATCCTATCCGGTCTGCGGAGCGGCCACGACGAGCATCGCATTCTCGCCCATCCCGATCAGGTGGTGCGCGTGGCCCCCGTGCCCGACTGGATCCTGCGCTTCGGTGGCACTCCGGTCTCGAAGGCTCTCCTCACGCTTTTTGAAGCCGCACGCGGAAGGCCGCAGATCGTCGTCTCGGCCTCGCCGCGCCTTTCCGATCCGGCCGGCACGGCGAGCCATGTCGTCGAGGCGGACGCGGCCGCGCTCTGCTCGGGGCTGAACGTGACGCCGGGTCCGGCCGAATGGATCAAGGAGATTCTTTCGCTCGACGCCCTTGCCGCGGAAACGGCCGAGACCGTGTCGGCCGATCCGGAGCCCTTCGAAGGGTCCGTGGTGCTAACGCTGATGCGGGCCCTGCCGGCGGAAACGCCCGTCTTTCTCGGCAATTCCCTCGCCGTTCGTGCTGCTGACTGGTTTGGGGGGCGCGGCGCCGTGCCGCTTCGCCTCTTCGGCTCCCGCGGCGTCAGCGGGATCGATGGCAACGTGTCCACCGCTTTCGGCATTGCGGCGGTGGAAGGCCCGGCGGTCGCCGTGGTGGGCGACCTTGCCTTCCAGCACGATCTCGGCGCGCTCGCGCTCGGCCGTGACCTGCCGCTCGCCATCCTCGTCCTCGACAATGGCGGCGGCGGCATCTTCGACCATCTGGCGCAGGCGGGCCTGCCGGAATTCACGGCGGGCTGGCTGACGCCGCAGGCGCTCGATCCCGTCGCAGCGGCCCGCGCCTTCGGCCTTCATGCCGAAACGGCGGATACGACGCCGGCCGCCGTCGCCGCCGTCATCGCGGCGCTTGCCCGGCCCGGCGCCTCCGTTATCCGCGTTCCCATCGATCGGCGGGCGAGCCTTGCCCGCTTCCGCCGCTTCTTCTCCGCCCTTCCAAAGGAAAGACAGACATGAGCCAAGAGACGATCGCCTGGCAGGCGGTGCCCGGACAGGATTTTTCCGACATCCTCTTCGACAAGGCCGAGGGGATCGCCAAGATCACCATCAACCGCCCGCATGTGCGCAACGCCTTCCGGCCGGAGACGCTGGAAGAGATCATGACGGCGCTGCATCTGGCGCGCCTCGACAAGGAGGTCGGCGTGATCATCCTGACGGGCGCCGGGCCGGATGCCTTCTGCGCCGGCGGCGACCAGAAGGTGCGCGGCGAGGATGGCGGCTACAAGGACGAGAAGGGCGTCAACCACCTCAACGCGCTCGACCTGCAGCGCATGATCCGCACGCTGCCGAAACCGGTCGTCGCCATGGTGGCCGGCTATGCGATCGGCGGCGGCAACGTGCTGCAGCTCGTCTGCGACCTGACGATCGCCGCCGACAATGCCCGCTTCGGCCAGACGGGACCGCGCGTCGGCTCCTTCGACGCCGGCCTCGGCGCCGGGTTGATGGCGCGCACGGTCGGGCTGAAGAAGGCGAAGGAGATCTGGTTCCTCTGCCGGCAGTACGATGCCGAGCAGGCGCTTCAGATGGGCATGGTCAACACCGTCGTTCCGCTGGCGAAGCTGGAAGAGGAGACGGTGACGTGGTGCCGCGAGATGCTGCGGCTTTCGCCGACGGCGCTGCGCGTCCTCAAGGCCGGCTTCAACGCCGATACGGACGGGCTTTCGGGCGTGCAGGAACTCGCCGGCAACGCGACGGCGCTCTTCTACATGAGCGACGAGGGGCAGGAGGGGCGCAACGCCTTCAACGAGAAGCGCGCTCCGGACTTTTCGCGCTTCCCGCCGCGGCCCTGACACCCGAGACATGCGGATCGAGCGGGCCGAGCTTCGCCCCTACCGCCTCAGGCTGAAGCGGCCCTGGACGGCGGCACGGACGGTGCTTTCGGAGCGGCGCGGCATGCTCGTCGCGCTCCATGGCGAAGGGCTGACCGGATACGGCGACGCCGCGCCGCTGCCGAGCTCGGGCGAGGCGGGGCACGCGGCCGTCTTCGCGGCCCTTGCCGAGGCGGTCCGGGCGATGCCGGGCATGGAGGTTGCCGAGGCTCTCGGCCCGGGGCTTGCAAACATTACCGACCCGCAGGCGCGCTGGGCGATCGAGACGGCGCTCACGGACCTTGCGGCGCGGCAGGCGGGCAAGCCGCTCTGCCGGTATCTCTCACCCGAAGCGGTTTCGTCGGTGGCCGTCAACGCCGCGCTCGGACGCCCCGACGGGGGTTGTGAGGCGCGCGCGCTCAGGGCGGTCGAGGCGGGTTTTGCGGTCGGCAAGATCAAGGTGGGCGTCGCGCCGCTCGAGGAAGAGCTTGCCGTGATTCAAAGTCTCGCCGAGGCGGCGGGCGACAGGCTCGCCCTCCGCTTCGACGCCAACCGCGCCTTTCCGCCGGACCTTGCGCACCGCTTTCTGGATGCGATCTCCGGCATGGACGGGCTTTGCGTCGACGGGGTGGAGGAGCCGCTCGCCGATCCGACGCCCGAGGGGCTGGCGGCCCTACAGGCCGGGATCGCCTTTCCCCTGGCGGCAGACGAGTCGCTGCCCCTTCTCGGCGTCGATGCTCTGCTTTCCGCTGGCGCGGTGCGCCGTCTTGTCGTCAAGCCGGCGCGGATCGGCGGGATGCGCCGCACGCTGGAGCTGGCGGAAAAGGCGGGCGCGGCCGGCGTGGAGCTGGTGCTGACCTCGGTGGTCGATTCCGCGCTCGGCGTCATGGCCGCCGCGCATCTTGCCGCGGCGCTCACCGGAGGCGGAGGGCTGGCGCATGGCTTCGACACGCTTTCCTGGCTCGCCGAGGACGTGGCGGAGGCGCCGCAGATCGGGGCGGGCCGGCTTCTCCTACCGGCGGGGCCCGGCCTCGGTCTCGTTCCCTTCGACAACCTTCCCGGCGGCAAGGCGCTTCAGGGCTGAACGGTCGGGCTTGCCGTTTGCCAGCAGCGGCAGGCTTTCCACCCGGATCGCGGCGCGCGGCCGGGCCGCGCCCTCGATATTGGCGCGGCACCAGGCAAGCAGCTCCGCCTCGACGGCGGTGCCCGAATAGACCGCCGTGACGATGGCGCCCCAGACCGGGTCCGGCCGGCCGGCGACGGCGAGGGCGGCGACGCCCGGCGCACCTGCAAGAAGCTCTTCCACGGCCTGCGGCATCACCTTCTTGCCGCCGGTGACGATGACGTCGTCGGCCCGGCCGAGAATAGTGATCGCACCATCGGCGTCGATTTCGGCGAGGTCGGCGCTGGTGAACCAGCCCTCTTCAAGACCGTCGCCGGGCGTGAGCGCGGCATCGGCATAGCCCGCCATGACGTTCGGCCCGCGCACCTTCAGCCGCCCCGCCGCGTCGAGCGCCACTTCGGTGCCCGGGAGCGGCCGGCCGACGAAGCCGGCGCGCCAGGGCCGGGGCAGGGAAGGCAGGGTGGCGATCTGCGAGGCCGTCTCGCTCATCCCGTAGGTCGGCTGGACCGGCCAGCCGCGCGCGGCCGCGCGTTCGGCAAGCTCCGGCGACAGGGCCGCGCCGCCGACGAGCACATGGCGGAGAGATTTCGGGGCCGGCGCATCCTCGGCGTCGAGCAGGCGGCCGAGCATCGCCGGCACGAGCGAGAGATGCGTGACCGGATTTTCGCGGAGATCGGCGAGGATGCGCCCGGCATCGAACCTTTCGTGGATGCGCGCCCCGGCGCCGGCAAGGCTCGTGCGCACGATGATCGAGAAGCCGCCGATATGAAAGAGCGGCAGGCAGGCGAGCCAGATATCGCCGCTTCGAAGCGGTGCCACCGCCGCGCCGGCTTCCGCCGCCGCGACGAGGTTTGCGGCCGTGAGCATCACCGCCTTCGGCTGCCCGGTGCTGCCGCTGGTCGCGACGAGGAGGGCGATGTCACCGGAGGGCTCCCAGAAAGGGGAGCCCGGCCGCAGGCAAGGATCGCCCTTGCTTGCCTTCGAGGCCGCGAGAAGCTCGCCGGCCGCAACGTTCCGCATCCCCGGCCGCGGCGCGTCGCCGATCACGAGATCGATGCCCGCCCGATCGCAGAGAGCGGCGATGGTTTCTGCCGGCAGGGAAGGGTCGACCGGAAAGAAGGGCGCGGGCAGGCGCCGCGCCGCGAAGGCGAGGAGGGCGAGCGCCTCCGCCGAGGCCGTGACCGCCGCCAGCGGCCGGCCGGCGCGCGCGCCGCTTTGCCTCAGAAAGACCACGGCGGCCGGGGCGCGGCGCGCGATATCGGATGCGCAAAGAGGGGCGGAGGCAGAAGGGGAATTGTCTCGACGGGACAAGGCGGGTTCGGGCGGCAAGTTGCGGGGTCGGGTGCGCGGCGACAATAGCATTTGCGGGGCGTGCCCGGCGCCGGCTTATCCGCTCATGCGCGGCCGAGGCAATCTCTCGGCTCGCGCTCTCGGCCCGCGCCGCGATTGACATCGCCATCGTCGGAGCCGGAAATAGCCGCACCCGCCAGATCGCCTCCCTCCAGCTTGAGGAACCATCCATGCCCGGACCGCGCGTCGTCCCCGTCCACGGGGATGAGGATTTGCCGCCGAAGGTCGATGTCGTCGTCATCGGCGGCGGCATCGTGGGCGCCTCCACGGCGCTCGAACTTGCCGAGATGGGACTTGCCGTGGCGCTCTGTGAGAAGGGTGGCATCGGGCACGAACAATCCTCGCGCAACTGGGGCTGGGTGCGCATCACGCATCGCGATCCGCGCGAGATCGCCCTGATGGCCGAGGCGCTGCGCATCTGGCCGACGCTTCAGGAGAAGACCGGCCGCGACCTCGGCTACCGGCAGACCGGCATCCTCTTTGCCGCCAGGGACGAGAAGACCTTTGCCGAATACGACCGCTGGAGGGAGCACTTAACGCCCTTCCAGATCGAGAGCCGGATGGTGGAGGGTGCCGAGCTCGACGCGCTTCTTCCCGGCCACCGCATGAAGCTGCGGGGCGCCGCCTGGACGCCGATCGACGGGCGGGCGGAGCCGCAGAAGGCGACCCCGGCCATCGCTGAGGCGGCCCGCGCGCGCGGCACGAAGATCTTCACCGAATGCGCCGTGCGCGGCATCGAGACGAGCGCCGGCCGCGTCAGCGGGGTCGTTACGGAGCGGGGGCGGATCGCCTGCGACGCCGTGGTGCTGGCGGGCGGCGCCTGGTCGCGGCTTTTCGCCGGCAATGCCGGCCTCGACCTGCCGCAGCTGAAGGTTCTTTCGAGCGTCCTGCGCACCGATCCAATCGAGAACGGGCCAATCGAGAACGGGCAGCTCGGAAACGGGCCGGAGCCGGCCATCTGGTGCGAGGATTTCGGCGTGCGGCGGCGCCAGGACGGCGGCTACACGGTCGCCGCGGGCGGGCGCAACGTCGTCGACATCGTGCCGGACAGTTTTCGGCTCGGCCTTGCCTTCCTGCCGGCGCTCGCCTCCGACTGGCGGGCGCTCCGCTTCCGTCTGTCACCCCGTTTCTTCGAGGAGGCGTCGACGCCGCGCCGCTGGCCGCTCGACGCGCCGAGCCCCTTCGAATACCGGCGCGTCCTCGATCCGAAACCCGCCGACCATGCCGACGGGGCTCTGGCGGCCCTGAAGCAGGCGTTTCCGGCGCTGAAGGACGCCAGGGTGGCGCAGAGATGGGGCGGGATGATCGACGTGACGCCCGATGCGATCCCGGTGATCTCGGCCGTCGAGCAGATCCCGGGCTTTCATATCGCCACCGGCTTTTCCGGCCACGGCTTCGGCATCGGCCCCGGCGCCGGACGGCTGATGGCCGAAATCGTCGCGGGGCGGCCGACCTCGGCCGATCCCTCGGATTTTCGATTTTCGCGCTTTACGGACGGCAGCAGGGTCAGGCCGCAGACGGGGTTCTAGGAAAGCTCTGGAGCCTCGCGGCATCGCAGGTCGGTTCCCTACATCAGCCCCATGCCCCGAAAACTCGCATGGCCGTCGCGGGCGATGATGATGTGGTCGTGCACCGTGACGCCGAGGGGCTTGCCGACATCGACGAGGGTTTTGGTCATCTGGATATCGGCGCGGGACGGCGCCGGGTCGCCCGAGGGGTGGTTGTGGACGAGGATGATGGCGGTGGCCGAGAGTTCCAGCGCCCTTCGCATCACCTCGCGCGGATAGACCGGCGTGTGGTCGACCGTGCCGGTCTGCTGCACCTCGTCGGCGATGAGGCCGTTCTTCTTGTCGAGGAAGAGGATGCGGAACTGTTCGCGCTCCTCGAAGGCCATCACGGTGCGGCAGTAATCGAGAAGCGCCGTCCATGAGGCGAGCAGGGGCCGGCCGCGCACCGCGTCGCGGCCGAGGCGCTCGGCGAAGGCGCGCAGGAGCTTCAGCTGCAGGATGACGGCCTCGCCGACGCCCTCCACCTCCTTCATGCGCTCCGGCGCGGCGGCCAGCACTTCGGAAAGCGAGCCGAAGCGCTTCAGGAGAGCCTTGGCGATCGGCTTGGTGTCGCGGCGGGGAAGGGCGGAGAAGAGGGCGAGTTCGAGAAGCTCATAATCGGCGAGCGCCTCGGCGCCCGCCTCGCGAAAGCGCGCCCTCAGCCGGTCGCGATGGCCGTGATAATGGGCCGGGGCGCCGCCCGCGTCCTCAAGCTCGCCGGCCATGTCGCGGACCTCAGGGCTGGCCGATCCCGGCCGGCGACAGGGTGAAGACCTCCACGCCCGTCTCGGTGACGCCGATCGTGTGCTCGTACTGCGCCGAGAGCGAGCGGTCGCGCGTCACGGCCGTCCAGCCGTCGCCGAGGAGCTTCACATGCGGGCGGCCGAGATTGATCATCGGCTCGATGGTGAAGATCATGCCGGGCTCGATCCGCAGGCCTTCGCCCGCATGGCCGTAATGCAGGATGTTGGGCGGCTCGTGGAAGGCGAGGCCGACGCCGTGGCCGCAGAAATCGCGCACGACGGAGCAGCGCTCCGCCTCGGCATAGGACTGGATGGCGTGGCCGATATCGCCGAGATGGGCGCCCGGCTTCACCGCCGCGATGCCGCGCATCAGGCATTCATAGGTGACTTCCAGCAACCGCTCGGCGGCGCGCTTGACGTCGCCGACGGCGAACATGCGGCTGGAGTCGCCGTGCCAGCCGTCGAGGATCAGCGTCACGTCGATATTGACGATGTCGCCTTCCTTCAGCGGCTTTTCGTTCGGGATGCCGTGGCAGACGACGTGGTTGATGGAGGTGCAGGTCGACTTGCGGTAGCCGCGATAGTTGAGCGTCGCCGGCACGGAATCGTGCTTCACGGCGAAATCGTAGACGAAATCGTCGATCGCCTGGGTGGTGACACCCGGCTCGACCATGGCGCTCAGCTCGTCGAGGCAGGTGGCGACGAGGCGGCCGGCGCGGCGCATGCCCTCGAAGTCTTCCTCGGTATAGGTCTTGATGGCGGCCCGCTCATGGAGGCCGGACATGGAACTCTGCATGGATTCGATCGTCTCTGTTTGCCCGAACCTAGCCCATCGTCCCGGCGCTGGGGAGGGGGTGGGCCTCCAATTCGCGCCCGCTCAGCCGGGCGTCCATGGCCGGTGAGTGATTTAGCGTAAGTTGAATGTCGACAATATGGCGGCGCGATCGGATCAAAAATCCCGCGTTTCGGGAAGGGATTACCTCTCTGTCCGGCATGGCGGCTGCCTGCTGCGCGGCGTCTCCGAGTGTCATTGCGCCCGCAATCGGCAGGCGTGCGATCCCCCGGGGAGGGGGCATCGAGGCGTCTGTCGGAAACCGTCTGATTCACACGAGGATGCGCGACGGTGGATGTTGACAATGTCGCGTCAAGGGTGCTTATTTTTCGAAGGTTAAATGTCAACATTGTGACATCGACGCATACGCCTTCGGGCCAACAATCAATGGGAGGATTTCATAATGAAGAGAATTTCGAGCCGGCTGCTGCTCAGCCTGGCGATCCTGGGCTCGACGGCCACGGCCGGCAGCGCCGAGACGCTCGTCGTATCGAACGGTCTTTCGCCGGCGCATTACATCTCCAAGAGCGGCTTTGAGCCATGGATGGCCTGCGTGCAGGAGCGGGCGGGCGACAGCATCGACTTCAACTATATGCCGGGCGGCCAGATCGCCTCGGTGAAGAACTCGATCGACTCGCTGGAATCCGGGCTGGCGCAGGTCGCCTACATTGCCCCGAGCAACGAGGCGAGCAAGCTTCCCCTGTCGGCCATCACCGTACTGCCGGGTCTCGGCGACAGCGCGACCTCATTGCTGCAGACCTTCCGCAAGGTCTTCGACGGCGACGGGCCCGTCGCCAAGGAGGTCGCGTCCAATCACTTCATTCCGCTGGTGATCGTCGCCCTGCCGCCCTACCAGGTGATGACGGTCGGCGAGCCGATCGACACGCTGGAGAAGTTCGCCGGGCACAAGATCCGCACGGCCGGGGGCGCGATGACCTTCACTGTCGAGACGCTGGGCGCGGCGCCTGTCGAAATGCCCGCTGGCGACCTTTACGTCGCCATGCAGAGGGGCACGGTGGATTCCACCATCTTCGCCCTGGCGAGCGGCAAGTCCTACAGCATCCAGGAACTGGTCAAATCCGTCAGCCGGAACGCGTCGTTCGGCTCCGGCGGCGGCTTCATCGGCATCAGCCAGGAAACCTGGGACGGGCTGTCGGAGGAAAACCGCACGATCTTCCGCGATTGCGGCCACAAGGCCGAAGCCGATCTCGCCGCGAAGCTGGACCGGGAGAACGGGGAACTGGCGGATGAATTCGCCGGGCTCGGGATCGACGTGTTCGAATATTCCGACGAAGAGCTCAAGGCGATCGACGCCAAGCTCCAAGAGGTCAATGCCGACTACATCGACCGCCTGGAGAAGCGGGGCCTTCCGGGCAAGGAAGCCTACGATTCGTTCGTCGCCGCAGCCGGCAAATAGCTGGTTGCGCGGTTTCGGGCGGCCATCGCCGGAACCGGTATTTATGCCGGCGCGGTGCAGGCCGCCCGTTCTCGCGCAGGCGATGTGAGTTGACCTCGGCGCAGCAATCGGCCGGCAAATGCCGGCCTTCACATGGGCAGTTGCCGGCATGGCGAACAGTCTCGCGCAAAGTTTCCAAAAGCTCTGGGTGCCGGCCGACAGGGTGCTGCGTGCTGTGGAACTGACGCTGGCGCTCGTGGCGGGCGTCATCCTTCTCGGCGTGATGATGCTGGTGGTCGTCGATTCCGTGATGCGCTACGCCTTCAACGCGCCTCTGGTCTTTCAGTACACGCTGACCGAGGACTACCTCCTCGTCGCCCTTCTCCTGCTGGCCATGCCGTGGGGGTTCAGGACGGGCGGATACATCCGCATCACGGCGCTCGTTGCCGCCCTGCCATCCGTGCTCGGTTCCACGGTCGCGCGGGCCGGCATCCTGGTCTGCGCCGGCTATGCCGGCGTGCTTGCCTGGACCTCCGGGGTGCAGTTCCTGAAGGTCTTTGCGAGCGGCGAGATGCGTATCGGCGTCATGGAACTGCCGGTGTACCTCTCCTGGATCTGCGTTCCCGTCGGTTGCGGCGTCATGGCGCTGCGTCTCGTCCTGCTGACGCTCGCGCCCGGCGCCGAGCTCGACAGGGAACACGAGCATGCCGAAGATCTGGCGGTCTGAGCGTCATGGTTTTTCTTGTCGGCACGCTCATCCTGCTCGTCCTGATCGCGCTCTCGCTTCCGGTCGGCTTCGCGCTCGGCCTGGCGGGCGTGTTCAGCCTGCTGATGCTCGTGCCCTCCGGGTCGGTCCTGGCGCTGATGGCCAAGGTGGTCCACGGCACGGCGAGTTCGTATGTCATCCTGACCATCCCGATGTTCGTGCTGATGGCCGAACTGCTCGGTTCGGGCGGCGTGGCGCAGGATCTCTTGATCGCCTGCAATCGGCTGATGCACCGGATCAAGGGCGGCATGGCGATCGCCTGCGTCATGGCCGGCGCCGTGCTTGCCTCGGCGTCGGGCAGCAGCACGGCCTCGGCCGCCTCCATCACGCGCGCCGCCTTTCCCGTCATGCAGCGGGCCGGCTATGCGGCGTCCTTCGCGCTCGGCACGATCGCGATGTCGGGAACGCTGGCGATCATGATCCCGCCCTCGGTCTCCTTCGTCCTCTACGGCGTGATGACCGAGAACTCGATCGGCAAGCTGTTCATCGCCGGCATTACGCCGGGTCTGCTGACCGCGGCGGGCTACATCGTGACCATCACCATCGTCCTGATGGTGAAGCCGCAGCTCGGCCCGAAGCCGGAGATGGAGGCGGAACTGGCCGTCGCCGCCGGCAACGGGCGCGTATGGCCGATGGGCATCCTCCTGGCGGTCGTGATCGGCGGCCTCTACAGCGGGCTCGCCACGCCCACGGAAATCTCCGCCATCGGCGCCTTCGGCGCGCTGATCATATCCTTCGCCACCGGCCGGATGAACCAGACCGGCTTCGTCGCGGCGATCGGCAACACGCTGCGCACGACGACGCTGATCGTCACGATCATCTTCGGCGCGCACCTGTTCGGTTACTTCATCTCCTTCACGAAGATCACCGACAACATGCTCAACATGATCGCGGCGAGCGGCGTGTCGCCGACTGTCGTGCTGCTGATGGTGGTCGGCGTCTATCTGCTGCTCGGCATGATCATGGACCAGGTCGCCATCATCATTCTGACGGCACCGATCACGGCGCCGCTCATGGTGGGCCTCGGCTACGACCCGATCTGGTGGGGCGTGATCATGATCAAGACCGCGGAAATCGGGCTGGTCTCGCCGCCACTCGGCCTCAACGTCTTCGTGGCCTGCGGATCCGCCAAGCAGGACATCAAGGACGGGTTCACCGGCGTGCTGCCATTCCTGGTGGCGGAGTTCGTCATCCTGGGGCTGCTGCTCGCCTTTCCCGGGATCGCGCTCTGGCTGACATGACAAGGGCCAAGACGTGCGCCGGCTCTGAGGTGGAATGAAGATGCCAGAAGAAGAGGCCGCAAAGACGGCCGTCAGGCAGGGGCCATTCGACCGGGCGCTCGCCAAGGCGGTCCAGGGTGGCGGGCTCATCTCCGCGGCGGCGACCTTCATTCTCATGGCGCATGTCATCGTCGACGTCGCCATGCGCTATCTCGCGAACGCGCCGCTGCCGGCGACGATCGAGATCGTCTCGTACTGGTGGATGGTGCTGATCACGTTTCCCGCGCTCGCGCTGACCCAGCGCCGGCGGGAGCATGTCGATCTCTCGCTCCTCACCGAACTGATGCCAGCACGGCACCGCAGGGTCTCCATCATCATGGCGCGGGTGGCGACGCTGGCTGTGGTGCTGATAATCGGCTGGTGCGGCTGGCTCTACGCCCTCGAACAGATGGCGCGCGGCGAGATCGCCATGGGCTCGGTCACGATACCGATCTGGCCGACGCGTTTTGCGGTGCCGCTGGGCATGCTGCTGTTCGCCCTGCAGCTGACCGCGAATCTCATCGAGGACCTGCGCGGCCGAACGGCGGGGCCGGGCCGATGAGCGAAGAGGAGGAACTGCGGCGGGCGGCCGGCGATGAGATGAGCGAGGTCCTGCACTCCGAAGGGGGCGGGTCCGGGCTGCGCAGCCTGATCCTGCCGCTGCTTGTCGTGCTTCTGGCCGTAGCCGTCTATGTGACGCTTTCCTCCGGGGTCGCGCGCGAGATACGCGGCATGGGCGGCGTCGGAGTCATGCTAGTCTGCATGGCCCTCGGCATGCCGATCGCCATCGCCATGGCGATGGCCGGAGGGTTCGGCCTGTTCGCGCTTGTCGGAGTGCCGGCGGTCATCTCCGCCTTCGAGAACCTGCCGTTCCACTCCGCGGCGAACTGGAGCTACTCGGTGCTGCCGATGTTCATCCTCATGGGCATCATCTTGTGGCGGTCCGGCGTGACGGACCGCGTGTTCGCGGCGGCGCGGGCATGGCTGAACTGGCTGCCGGGCGGCCTTGCCGTGGCGACGAATTTCGCCGGCGCCGGCCTTGCCGCGGCGAGCGGCTCCACATTGGGCATATCCTTCGCTCTCGGGCGCATCGCCGTGCCTGAAATGCTCAAATCGGGCTATGACCGGGGCCTGGCGGCGGGGGTCGTGATCATGGCCGGGACGCTCGGCCAGCTCATCCCGCCAAGCATCCTGCTCGTCATCTATGCCGGCGTGGCGCAGGTTCCTGTCGGGCCTCTGCTGATCGCCGCCGTCGTGCCGGGCGTCATGACGGCCTGCGCATATGCGACGATGATCGTCTTGCGGGTGGCGGTGAATCCCCGGCTTGCACCGCGCTCGGCGACGGTCGTTCCCTGGGCGGAGCGCTTCAGCCTCCTCGGGCAGGTCTGGCCGGTGCCGTTCCTGATCCTCGTCGTCATCGGCGGCCTGTTCACGGGCGTGTTCACCGCGACAGAAACGGGCGCCTACGCGGCAGGGGCGGCGATCGGCATCGCCTTCATATTTTCCGGCAGACGGGCGTTCGGCCAGATCGGACACGCCCTCATGGATACCGCTTCGGCGCTGGGCTCGATCCTGATCCTGATCGTCGGCGTGACCCTTCTGAACCGCTTTCTGGCCCTGAGCGGACTCCCGTTTGCGATGTCCGGCTTCATCGACTCGCTGGGGCTTGGGAGGGTGGAATTCCTGATCGCGGTGATGGTCTTCTACCTGGTGCTCGGCATGTTCATGGACCCGCTCGCGATCATGCTGCTGACCATCCCGATATTCACCCCGACGCTGCACGCACTCGACATCGATCTGCTCTGGTACGGCATCTTCGCCGTTGCCATGGGGGAACTGGCCATCGTCACGCCGCCCGTCGGCATCCTTTCCTATCTGGTGCACAAACTGATCAACGGCAGGGATGTGCTGGGAGACGCCCGGCCGATCACTCTCGGAGAGGTCTTCGGAGGAACGGGCTGGTTCGTGGCGACCCAGCTGATCATCCTCCTCGTTCTCATCTTCTTCCCGGAAATCGTGAACTGGCTGCCGCGCTTGTCCAAGGCCTGACAGGGCAGGCGCCGGAACAACCCTTCGAACGCGCCCGAATGGACCACCCGCGGCCGAGCGATGTCCGCGCCGTTGGCCTGACGCCTTTTCCATCCGCTCTGAGGCATGCGCACGGGCGACGTGAAAATGCGTCGTGTATTATGTCAATTGTTGACAATAGGGTGCCGGCATGGAAGCGTGAGGACTGACCCGGCGGGACTTTTCCGGTGTCCGAAGCCCGCCGGAACAGGTGGGCGCGCCGGGCTGGAATCCGGGGAATGGCGCGTTCGAGCGTCCAACGACAAGCCTGGGGCCGGGGAGGGGCACATATGCGAAGGATTATTCTGACCTGCGCCGTTACGGGCGGGACACCGATGACAAAGAACAGTCGGTACGTCCCGGTCACGCCCGAACAGATCGCCAACGAGTGCATCTCGGCGGCGCATGCGGGCGCCTCGTGCGTACATATTCACGTGCGCGATCCGGAAACCGGCGCCCCGGAGATGAAGACCGAATATTACGCCGACGTCGTCGAGCGCATCCGGATGTCGAATGTTGATGTCATTATCAATCTGACGACCGGGATGGGCGCCGACTACCTGCCTTCCGTTCAAGAGGGGCAGCCGGCGGAGACCGTCGTCAAGCATCCCGCCGTGCGAACCCAGCATGTCAGCCTGCTGAAGCCAGAGGTCTGCACCCTGGACGTCGCCACCATGAATTTCGGTGAGAAGGCGATCGTCAACACGCCGACGCATTTGAGGATGATGGCCCAGCTGATCGTCGAAGCGGGCACCAAGCCGGAACTGGAGCTGTTCGACATCGGCCAGCTGGAGCTGGCGCTGCGTCTGCTCGGCAGTGGCGACTTCCCCCAGCCGCCCTTCTTCCAGTTCTGCCTCGGTGTCCCCGGGGGAGCGCCAGCGACCGCCGAGGCTCTGCTGCTCATGCGTTCCATGCTCCCGCCCGGCGCGGTGTGGTCGGCCTTCGGGATCGGCCGGACACAAATGCCGATGGTGGCGCTGTCGGCGATCCTGGGCGGCCATTGCCGGGTCGGGCTGGAAGACAACCTCTTTCTGTCGAAAGGCGAGCTCGCCAAGGGCAATGCGCCCCTGGTCGAGCGGGGCAGGCAGGTCATCGAATCGATCGGATTTTCCGTGGCGACCCCAGCGGAGGCGCGCGAGATCCTATCTCTGGACGCGACCGGCGATGGCCTATGACCCCGCATCCGACGGCTGGACCGTCCGGCCGTCGAACGCCTTCATGCAGTCGATCGGAACGCTATGGGAGCGGAGCGCGGACGGAAAAACCGACCTCGGCATCCTGTGCGAGCCCCGACACGACAACGGCTTTGCGCGCATGCATGGCGCCCTCATTGCCACTCTTGCGGATCAGGGGCTGGCGCTTGCCGCGCTTGAAGCGCGAAACGCCGGATCGGCGAGCCCACTCACCTTGTCGGACCAGGCGACGATCCATCTCGACCTGCATTTTCTCGGCGGTGTCGAGATCGGAGCGTTCCTCTACTCCCGCTGCGAGGTCACACGGCAAACCCGCAGCATGAGCTTTGCGCGCGGTCTGCTGATCGCGGGCGGAGAAACGGTCTGCAGCGCCCAGGGCACCTTCAAGCTCCTGAGGCGAGAACAAGCTGGCGCACCGAGCCGTCCTTCGACCGTTCCGCCCCGCCAGAGGTGAAATCACCGCGCGTCCCGCGGCGGTGCCAAAAAGAAGAGGAGGAAGTCCATTGCACAAGCCAGTACACACTTTCCTGGAAGGGGCCTTGCTGGCCGGCGCGGTTGCGTTCGGCCTTGCGCTCAGCCAGCCGGTTGTTGCCCAGGAAAGCGGGTCGGCCGCGGAAATTCCGACCTATGAGGGGGTGGACCAGCTCGACAATATCCAGCTGACCTATTCGGAGTTCACCTCATCGGTGCAAAGCCCGCAGACGGCCGCTTTCGCCGACTATGTCTCCAAGGCCTCCAAGGGCAAGATTCAGATCCAGATCTTCTGGAGCAGCTCGCTGATGCCCACCATGGAAGCGCCGAACGGCGTGGCATCGGGCCTCGCCGACATGGCGACGGCTCTTCCCGTCTACACGCCGGCCGACTTTCCGGTGACGAACTGGCTGAACGATCTGTCGAACCAGTTTCCCGCCGGCCAGCCCTACGGCAAGCTCGTGGCGGGCGGCGCGAACAGCGAATTCCACATCCTCAACGACGACGTGCGCCGCGAATACAGCGAGCACGGGCTGCATATCCTTGGCGCATCCGGAGGCGCCGCCTACGACCTGATGTGCAACAAGCCGGTCTCGAACCTGGAAGAGGCCAAGGGCAAGCGTGTGCGCAGCCCCAACCAGGCCTTTGCCGAGGAGGTCACGGCCCTCGGCATGACGCCGGTGCCGATCGTGATCACCGAGGTGTACGAGGCCTACAGCCGTGGGATCCTCGACTGTGTGATCCTCTATCCCTGGGGCTACAATTCATTTTCGCTGACAGGGATCAGTGGCGAGCATTACTGGGTGCGCGTGCCGCTTTCCGGCTGGATGGCAACCCTGACGCTGATCAACAAGGACAAATGGGAAGCCCTTCCCGAGGTTGCGCAGCGCATCCTGGTGGATGCCTATACCCGCTTCCTGGAGGTCGACGCCGAGCAGACGCTGGCGGGAACCGTGGCGTTCGGCGAAGCGATCCGAAGTGGCAAGGTCAAGCCGCTCGATGCTTCCGAGGACATGATCGCAGCCCTGCGCAAGCACCAAGAGCAGGTGACGGCCGGCATGGCCGAAAGCGCACCCGCGGGCGTGACGGATCCCCAGGAAGCCATCGACCAGTTCATGGCGCTGATGGACAAGTGGCGCAAAATCGTCGCCGACGATCTCGGCTTTCAGCCCGAGCCGGAAGCGGCGGAAGACGTCGTCGATTCCTGGAACCGCGATTACGATTTCACGGCCTACCAGCAACGGGTGGCGAAAGAGCTCGCGGCCGCCTACGCACGTACCGAATGACACAGAAAGGCCCGAACCGGATCGATGTTTCGGTTCGGGCGACCTTGGGGCGAATTTTTCGGCATGACGGCGGGGCGAAGGGCGCCACCGCCGATGCCGGCCCCGCCGCTTGCCCCGTTTTCATCCCCTAGGCGATCCTGCGGCGAACCATCCCCGCCTTAAGCGCACGAAGCCGCGGCGGCGCCCGCCTGTCGATATTCGGGCTTGCAGCGGCGCTTTCCAGGCGGCACAGGTGTGAGATGGACGCAGCCGGGGAAGACAGGACGCCCGCAAGGGCGGCAATGCTGGTGATCGGGGACGAGATTCTCTCCGGTCGCACCAAGGACAAGAATATCGGCTTTCTCGCCGACTACCTCACCGATCTCGGCATCGACCTTGAGGAAGTGCGCATCGTCGGCGACCGCAAGGCGCAGATCGTCGGCGCGGTGAAGGCGCTGTCGGGCGAATACGATCTCGTTTTCACCTCGGGCGGCATCGGCCCGACGCATGACGACATCACGGCGGATGCGGTCGCGGCCGCCTTCGGCGTCAAGCTCATCCATCATCCCGAAGCGGTCGAGATCCTGCGCGAGCGGGCCGCCGCGCGCGGCTGGGAGCTCAACGAGGCGCGGCTGAGGATGGCGCGCACGCCGGAAGGGGCGAGCCTCATCGCCAACGTCGTTTCCGGCGCGCCCGGCTTTTCCATCGGCAACGTGCATGTGATGGCCGGCGTGCCGTCGATCATGCAGGCGATGCTTGACGCGCTGGCGCCGTCCTTGCCGAGCGGCGTGAAGATGATGTCGGAAACCGTTGAGGCGCATCGCGGCGAGGGCGAGATCGCCGACTGGCTGACGGAGCTGCAGGCGGCGCATCCCGAGGTGCGCATGGGCTCCTATCCCTATCATGACGGAAAGCGCTACACGACGCGCATCGTGCTGAGATCGCGCAAGAAGGAGGCGTTGAAAAAGGCGCTTTGTGACGTGGAAAGCCGACTGCAAAGCGGCTAAGAGGCCTCACCCTATGCCCGACAGACAGCCGATACCTCAAAGACGGCGGCCACGATGATGCAAGACAAGGCCTTCCCGGTCTCCTGGGACCAGTTCCACCGCGATGCGCGCGCCCTTGCCTGGCGGCTGGCGAGCGCCGGGCCTTTCGAGGCGATCGTGTGCATCACCCGCGGGGGCCTCGTGCCGGCGGCCATCGTCTGCCGCGAACTGGAAGTGCGGCTGATCGAGACGGTCTGCGTCGCCTCCTACCACCAGTACAAGACGCAGGGCGGCCTTGAGGTGCTGAAGCCCGTCAGCGATGCCGTCCTCGGCATCGGCGGGGGCGGCGGCAAGGGCGTGCTCATCGTCGACGACCTCGTCGATACCGGCAAGACCGCGACTATCGTGCGCGAGATGCTGCCGGATGCGCATTTCGCCACCGTCTACGCCAAGCCGAAGGGAAGGCCGCTGGTCGACACGTTCGTGACGGAGGTGTCGCAGGACACCTGGATCTACTTCCCCTGGGATCTCGGTCTTTCGTTCCAGCCGCCCATCTCGGGCGGTTCGGGCTGAGCCCAGTCGGGACAGGCCAGCTTGATCCACTACCAGCCGATCCTTTCGATCACCGGCTTCCTGCTGGTCGCGCTCGGCTTCGTCATGGCGCTGCCGGCGCTGGTGGACCTTTCCGCCGGCAATCCCGACTGGATGGTGTTCGCGCTTTCGGGGATCATCACCTCGCTCTGCGGCGCCGTCTTCGCCATCGCCGGGCGGGAGGAGGAGCCGGTCGGCCTCAACGTCAAGCAGGCCTTCGTGCTGACGACGATCCTCTGGTTCGTGCTGCCCGGCTTTGCGGCGCTGCCCTTCCTCGGCCTCGAGGTCGGCTATGCCGACGCCTTCTTCGAGACGGTCTCCGGCATGACGACGACGGGCTCGACGGTGCTCGTCGGCCTCGACCAGCTGCCGCCGGGCATCCATCTGTGGCGCTCGCTGCTGCAATGGATCGGCGGCGTCGGCATCATTGTCATGGCGATCATCATGCTGCCGTTCCTGAAGGTCGGCGGCATGCAGCTCTTCCATGCCGAAAGCTCCGACCGCTCCGAAAAGGTGCTGGCCAAGAGCTTCGACCTCGCGGCCTGGATCGGCGGCATCTACATGGGGCTGACGGCGCTCTGCGCGCTCGCCTATGCCGCCGGCGGCATGACGCTCTTCGATGCCATCTGCCACGCCATGACGACGCTCTCGACGGGCGGCTTTTCCACGCACGACGCCTCTTTCGGCTTCTGGGGCGACAATCCGACGCTTCTGTGGACCGGCAGCATCTTCATGCTGGCCGGCGCCATGCCCTTCGTCATCTATATCGGTGCCCTGCGCGGCCGGCCGATGGGCATCGTGCGCGACCCGCAGGTGCGTGCCCTCGTTGGCCTTCTCGGTATCGTCTCCTTCGTCCTTGCCGTGCAGATCACGCTGACGAGCAGCTTCACCTTCAACGAGGCGCTTCGCCATTCCGTCTTCAACGTCGTCTCCGTGGTGACGACGACGGGCTACGCTTCGCTCGACTACACGCTGCTGGGCACCTTCTCCGTCGGGCTCTTCTTCGTCCTCATGTATGTGGGCGGCTGCACCGGCTCGACGGCGGGCGGCATCAAGATCTACCGCTTCGTCATCCTGTGGGAGATCATCCGCCGGCAGATCCGCAGGCTAGCCCATCCCTCTCGGGTGGAGCCGTTGCGCTATGCCGGCCGGCGCATCCCCGAGGACGTGCCGCCCTCCGTGCTCGCCTTCCTGACGCTCTATGTCGGCACGACGGTGATCATCACCATGATCCTCGCCGCGCTCGGCCTCGATTTCGTCACCGCCATCTCCGCGGCCGTGACGGCCGTCGGCAATGTCGGCCCGGGGCTCGGCGAAATCGTCGGTCCGGCCGGCAATTTCTCGACGCTTCCGGACGGTGCCAAGATCGCGCTCACCTTCGCCATGGTGCTCGGGCGGCTGGAGCTCTTCACCGTGCTCGTGCTGCTCGATCCGGCCTTCTGGAGATGGTGAGCGGCTGAGGCGAAGAGCGGGGAAGGGCGGCGGTGCGGCACCCTCCAACCCTCGCGGCGCGGCTTGCCTTGCCCGTCCGCCGCGACGAGGCTAGGCATCCAGACGGCGCGGGCGTGGCGAAACTGGCAGACGCAAGGGACTTAAAATCCCTCGACCGAAAGGTCATGCGGGTTCGAGCCCCGCCGCCCGCACCAGCCGACGCCGGTCTCTAGGCGGGCGCAGAAAGCGCTGATAGGCTCCGATTTAGAGTAATCCCAAAGGCGGGGGGCCGTCGGGACGGACGGGGGAGGATCGGGATGGGGGAAAATCCTTCCAGGCACGTCCTGGAAGCCGGGCAAGCGAGCCTGGCGGAAATGGCGCGCACAGGGCACCGGCCATCCTGCAGCGCCTTCATCTTTCACGCCGATGACGCAGGGCCCGCGACGCTCCCATTGCGGCGCGTCTCATGAAGCGGGGCGAGCGCACGCAGGTCGCCATCATCGGATCGGGGCCGGCCGGCCTGCTTCTCGGGCGGCTCTTGACGCAGGCGGGCATCGACAACGTCATCGTCGAGCGCAAATCGAAGGAATACGTCCTCTCGCGCATCCGCGCCGGCGTCCTGGAAGAAGGTTCGGCGCGCATCCTGGACGAAGCCGGGGTGGGCGAGCGGATGCGCCGCGAGGGCCTCGTCCATCATGGCTTCGACATTGCCCATTTCGGCGAGCGGCACCGCATCGATCTCTCCGCCCTGACCGGTGGCAAGGCTGTTCTCGTCTACGGCCAGACGGAAATCACCCAGGATCTGATGGACCGGAGCGAGGCGGATGGCGCGCCGACGGTCTACGAAGCGGAGGATGTGGCGATTTCCGGCTTCGAGACCGGGCAGCCGGAGATTACCTATCGCAAGGGTGGGGAGGAGACTGTCTTCCAGGCCGACTTCATCGCCGGTTGTGACGGTTTCCACGGCGTCTGCCGGCAGAGCGTGCCGGAGGAGGCCATGTTCCTCGCCGAGCGGATCTATCCGGCCGGATGGCTCGGCCTTCTCAGCGACACGCCGCCCGTTTCCGACGAGCTCGTCTATATCTGCCACGAACGCGGCTTCGCGCTCTGTTCGATGCGTTCGCCGACGCGCAGCCGCTATTACATCCAGTGCGGGCCCGACGAGGATGCCAGCCACTGGTCGGACGAGCGCTTCTGGGAGGAGCTGAAGCTGCGGCTCGACCCGGAGATGGCGGAAAGCCTGGTGACTGGTCCATCGATCGAGAAGAGCGTCGCGCCGCTTCGCTCCTTCGTCGCCGAGCCGATGCGTTTCGGCCGCCTGTTCCTCGCCGGCGACGCGGCCCATATCGTGCCTCCTACCGGGGCGAAAGGGCTCAACCTTGCTATCGGCGACGTCTTCTATCTGGCGGAAGGGATGATCGAATATTTCCGAAAGGGAACGGAGAGCGGCATCGATGCCTATTCGGAGCGGGCATTGCGGCGGATCTGGCAGGCGGAGCGCTTTTCCTGGTGGATGACCTCGCTCCTGCATCTGTTTCCCGAAAGGGGACGCTTCGGTCGCAGGCTGCAGGAAGCGGAGCTCGCCTATCTCGTCCGGTCCGAAGCGGCTCGTGCCGCACTTGCCGAGAGCTATGTCGGCCTGCCGCTCTGAACTTCCCGATACATGAAATGGGCATACGAAAAAGCCCGCCGGAATTTCCGGCGGGCTTCGTTGTCTTCAGGCTCGGAAGAGAGGCTTACTGGGTCTCTTCGTAGGCCGGGGCCTTGTCCAGCTGATCTTCCGTGGCGGAGATCGAATAACGCGTCTCGCCATCGGTGTTCTTCTGGACGTTGAGCGTGTCGTACTCGACCGCTACCGGCTTCTCGCCGATGCCGAGGAAGCCACCGACATCGATGATGACGGCCTCGACGTCGCCCTTCTGCGAGACGATGACGTCACCGATCTCGCCGACGCTCTCGTCGTTGCTGCCGTAGACGGTGGAGCCGAGAAGGTTGTCGGCACTCGTGCCGTTCGCCTTCGCGGAAGCCGTCCGCATCGTGGCCGAGCCGTCCTTCATGGCGCCGTTCTGCTCAGAGGTCGCCATCTGCGTACCTTCGGCCTTCTGGTCGCTCATGTCGCCCGTCTGGGTCGCCGGCTTCTTCTCGCCGGTCATCGCCATGTCGGTGCCACCCGTATTCTCGGCACCCGTCGCCTGCTCGGTGCTGGCGAGGTTGTCCGGGCGGTAGGCCGAGGCATCGAACGGCTGCGCCTGCTCGAGCTGCTGGCGGGTCATGGCGATGGTGAGGCGCGGCTCGTCCTCATCCGGCACCCTGGTGAGCTCGATCTGGTCGTACGGGATGGCAACCGCCTTCTCGCCGACGCCGAGGAAGCCGCCGACATCGATCACAATCGATTCGACCTGACCAGCATCGGAAAGGATGACGTCGTCCACTTCACCGACGCTCTGCTGAGTGTCGGCAGCGACTTCGGCGTTTGTGGCGGTGCCGCTCGCCTGCTGACCGGTCGTGGCGCCATTCTGGGTCGTGCCCTCTGTGGCGTTGTCCTTGGCCATCGTCGTGGTCGAGTTCATCTGCTCGGAGGCCGGCGTGGCGGTGGAGGAATAAACCTCGCGGCCCATCCACTCGCTGACGCGATTCTGGTCCTGGCTGTACTCGACGAACGCCACGTTGGCCGGCATCGCCTTCTGACCGTCAGCCATCTTGCTGTCGGTCATCTTGTCGGCGTCCTGCTTGGCGGAATCGTTCGCCGCCATCGAGGTGTTCTCGGCGTTGTTGCCGCCATTCTCGCGCATGTCGGCGAAAGTGCGCTGGCCTTCCTGACGCTCGAACTCCGGCGCGTTCTTCAGCGCCTCTTCCGTGGTGTTGAGAACGAGACGCGGGTCGCCGTTCTGATCCTGGGTGACCTCGAACTGGTCGTAAGGAATGGCCACGGTGTGCTCGCCGATGCCGAGGAAGCCCCCGACGCCCACGATGGCAGCCGTTACGTCACCCTTTTCGTCGAGGAGAAGGTCGTTGATATCGCCGATCTCCTTGGCGTCCTGCGCGGCCGAAGAATAGACGGTCTTGCCCATCCAATCGGAAGCCAGCGCCTCGTTCGAACCCTGCTGGGTCTTCACGTCGACGTTGGTCTGCGCCTGGGTTTCCGTGGTCGGCTGCGACTGCGCGAGCGCGCCGGTGGTGAGAAGTGCGGCGATAGCAGTACTCGCCATCAACTTGCGGATCATGTTATGTATCTCCTTGCATCTCGGATGCTCTGAGGCCGCGCGGTCGTCTTTGGGAGAAGCAGGCCGCGCGGCCGTTACGAACCGACAACGTGAACCTGTGCCCTCAGTTCCAGGCAGATGGGCTCAGCCGCGATGCAATTGCTTAGCCGTTGAAAGAATAAAGCCAGTCCTGTCGGCGCATGAGGAGTGCGCCGGGAAGCATGGCAAGCGCGGTGTTGCGCAGATCCGAGGTCGGCCGGCGCAGGTCGTACACGGCAAGATTGTTCTCGGCCATTGAGACGACGGAGCGGATCCGCTGGCGCCGTTCATCCTCGTAGAGCTTCAACCTGGCCGCGAGCGTGCCGGGGCCAGCAAGCAGCCTTGCCATGGCGACGGCGTCCTCGATGGCCATGGCACCGCCCTGCGCGGCCGTCGGCAACATGGCGTGGGCTGCATCGCCGATAAGCGCGACGCGCTCGCTCGACCAGGGGCCAGCCGGATCGACCGTGCTCAATGTCCAGGGAAGCCACGGCGTGCGGTCGGCGACCTCGTTCAGGAGTGCCCGAAGCGGGCGTGCCGCATGGGGGAGAGCCGGGCCGAGGGCGCGGTCAGGCGGCTCTTCGATGGCAACGATGTTGAGACGCGTGCCGCGGCGGACCGGATAGTGGACGAGATGCCAGCCGGAGCCCATCCATAGTCCCGTCCCGTCCCGGGCGACCCATTTCGGCGCCTCGTCGATCGGCATCGTGGCGCGCCAGGCAACGTGCCGCGACGGCTTCACCTCGGGCCCACGCAGAAGCTTGCGGCGCACGATGGAACGCAGGCCGTCCGCCCCGATCAGCAGGTCGGCCTCGCCGGTCTCGGCGAGATTCTCTCCCACCTGAAAGCGGATTCCGCCAGGGCTTTCCGCGATCTCGGCGACCGGCGCCTTCAGACGGAGCGTTGCCTTCGGCTCGGCGAGGACGGCGGCCTTCAGGATGTCCTGGAGATCGGCCCGGTGAATGAGGAGATAGGGCGCGCCGTAGCGGCTCTCGGCCCAGGAGCCGAGCGGCAGCCGCGCCAGGCTCTTCAATGTGCGTCCGTCGCCGATGCGCAGGCATTGCGGCGCGAAGGCGACGGTGCGGATGGCGGATTCCAGCCCCATCTCGATGAGAAGCCGGGAGGCGTTGGGGGAGAGCTGGATACCGGCGCCGACTTCTTCGAGGCGCTCGGCCTTTTCATAAATCGTCACGTCGAAATCCGCCCTCGCCAGGGCGAGCGCGACTGTCAGGCCGGCAATGCCGGCGCCGACGACGGCGACTTGCATCGGGGTGCGAAGGTCAGTTGCGGAAGACGGCCTGCGGAGGGCGCGCCTCCGCCGGCTTCAGAGACTTGTCGTGCTTGTAGAGGGTCGAGCAATAGGGGCAGACGATCTCGGCCTCGTCGCCCATGTCGAGGAAGACATGCGGATGATCGAAAGGCGGCAGCGCGCCGATGCACATGAACTCGCGCGCCCCGATCTTGACCGCCGGAACGCCATCCGTGTTGTGGAAATGCGGCACCACGCTGTCGGCCATGTCTTCACTTATCCCAGTCTGATTGCTTCGGGCCGCAGCATAGGCACCGAACGTCGTAGGGCAATCCCGAATCTGCCACCGCCGGCCTCCGTTGACCGGGTCCCTCCCGAGCGGCTACAGCGGGAGCCATGCTCACATCGATATCGATCCGTGCCGGCCTTTGACGCTTCCGACGGCGTGCGAATCGCCTGGCGCGAGGAGGGCGAGGGACGCCCGATCCTTCTTGTCCACGGCTTTGCTTCCAATGCACGCGTCAACTGGTTCTCCACCTCCTGGACGAGCGCGCTGACGGAGGCGGGGTATCGCATCATCGCCCCGGACCTGCGCGGCCATGGCGACAGCGGCAAGCCGCACGACACCGCTTCCTACGGCATCGAGAGGCTGGCGCGCGACCAGGGCGAGCTCCTCGATCATCTCGGGCTCGGCGCGGTCGTCACGATGGGCTACTCGCTCGGCGGACGCATCGCCGCGCATCTCGCCGTGATGGCGCCGGAGCGTGTCTCGGCGCTGATCATCGGCGGGCTGGGCGACCAGCTCATCAAGGGTTTTCCCAAAGCCGGCGCCGTCGCCGACGCGCTCAGGGCCGAGAGCGACGCCGATGTCACCGATCCGGTGGCGCAGGGCTTCCGCACCTTCGCCGGGCAGACGGGCGGCGACCTGCTGGCGCTCGCGGCCTGCATGGAGGCCGGGCGCGCCAACCTCACGGGCGAGGATCTCAACGGCCTGTCGATGCCGGTCCTCATCGCGGTCGGCGAGGAGGACGAGGTCGCCGGCGATCCGCAGAAGCTCGCCGCAGCCATTCCCGGCGCCGAGCTCGCCCTCATCCCCCGGCGCGACCACATGCGCGCGGTGGGCGACAAGGTGCACAAGAAGGCCGTCCTGGAATTTCTGGGGCGGCTCGCCCGTGGCTGAGGTCGTCTTCGCGGGCGAAGGCGGCATTCGCCTCGTCGGCGACCGCTACGGCGAGAGCGGGCCGGTGGCGATCTTCCTGCATGGCGGCGGCCAGACGCGGCATGCCTGGCAGGGGGCGGCCCAGCGCCTCGGTGCGGCGGGTTTTATCGCCATCTCGCTCGATCAGCGCGGGCATGGCGACAGCGCCTGGGACGCGAACGGCCATTATGCCTTTTCCGATTACGCGGCCGATCTTCTCAGGGTTGCCGGCAGGCTGAGAGAGGAGACCGGCGCGCCGCCCTTCGTCGTCGGCGCCTCGCTCGGCGGTATCGCCGCGATGCTGGCCGCGGAGATGGCCGGGCAGGGGACTGCGGAGGAAGCCGGGGAGGGGCGAGAGCCACCCTTCGCCGGCCTTGTCCTCGTCGACGTCACGCCCCGGCTGAAGCCGGAGGGCGTCTCGCGCGTGCAGGGCTTCATGCGTGAGCGCAGCGGCAAGGGCTTTGCGTCGGTCGAGGAGGCGGGCGAGGCGGTGGCGCGCTACCTGCCGCATCGCAAGCGGCCGAAATCGCTCGCGGGGCTGAAGAAGAATCTGAGGCTGCGCGAGGACGGACGCTATCACTGGCACTGGGACCCGCGCTTTCTGGACGGTCCGCGCCCGGTCGGCGCCGAGCCGGTGGAGGAGCGCCTTGCGGCCGGGGTGCGCGGGCTTTCGGCGCCGCTCCTGCTCGTGCGCGGCGCGCGCTCCGAACTGGTGGAACCGGAACATGTCGACGAGCTTCTCGCTCTCGCTCCGCATGCGCAGGTGGTCGACGTGTCCGGCGCCGGGCATATGGTGGCGGGCGACCGCAACGACATCTTCGCCGAGGCCGTCATCGACTTTTTGCAGCGTGCCCTTATGACGGGCGGGCCGGCGCAGGCGGCGGGAGCGCCGCGATCGGCCCTAGCCGAACCTGGGCCGCGCACCACATAATAAGCTCGATATGCTCGCGCGCGAGCGCGCGCGCCTGAAGAAGGGATGAGCCATGGTTGGCGAGCAGAGCCTTGCAGCGCCGGGTCCGGAAGCCCTCGATCCGGTCTGGACCCAGCTTCGCCGCGAAGCCGAGGACGTGGTCGAGCGCGAGCCGGCGCTGGCCGGTTTCATCTATTCCTCCATCCTCAACCACAAGAGCCTCGAGGAGGCCGTCGCCTATCGCGTCTCGGAGAGGCTGCGCCATTCCAGCCTGCCGGGCGGCCAGCTGGTGCGCGCCTTCGCGGAGATGTACGCCGACCGGCCGGATCTTTGCGAGACGCTGCGGATCGACCTCGTCGCCGTCTACGACCGCGATCCGGCCTGCGAGCGCTTCATCGAGCCGGTGCTCTACTTCAAGGGCTTTCATGCCATCCAGGCGCAGCGGCTCGGGCACTGGATGTGGGAGCGCGGCCACAAGGATTTCGGGCTCTACCTGCAGAGCCGCGTGTCGGAGGTCTTCCAGGTCGACATCCATCCCGCCGTGCCGATGGGGCGGGGGATCTTCATCGACCATGCGACCGGCATCGTCGTCGGCATGACGGCCGTCATCGAGGACGACGTCTCGATCCTCCAGAACGTGACGCTGGGTGGTACCGGCAAGGATTGCGGCGACCGGCATCCGAAGATCCGCCATGGCGTGCTGATCGGCGCCGGCGCCAAGGTGCTCGGCAATATCGAGATCGGGCAATGCTCGCGCGTGGCGGCGGGCTCGGTCGTGCTGAAGCCCGTTCCCCCGATGACGACCGTCGCCGGCGTGCCGGCACGGGTGGTCGGCGAAGCGGGGCGCGGCGAACCTTCGCGGACGATGGACCAGCTGTTGCGCGACGCCGCCGAGAACGGCGAGCTCTGAGCCCGCGCGCGCTCCAAAGGCTCCGAAAGGCCGGCTCAGCCGCGGTTGAGATCGGCGCCTCGTTATGCGAGGAGGGGCTCCAATCAGCCTAGGGAAGACACGTGAGCATCGACGAACTTAAGAAGCTGCAGGCCTATTTGCGCCGCCTGTTCGGCACCGAGACGATCACCGTCAAGGCGCGTCCGCGCAAGGACGACTCGGCCGAGGTCTTCGTCGGCGAGGAGTTCGTCGGCATCATCTTCCGCGATGATGAGGACGAAGACCTCTCCTACAATTTCTCCATGGCGATCCTCGATTTCGACCTGACCGCCTGAGCAGCGACGCGCCGCCCCGAGGGGCGGCCGTCCTGCCGCAGCCGGCCGGGCCGGCATCCCCATAACCATTTTTGGAATTAACGACGCTTGCAGCGGAGGGTGCATGGTGCCCGCCGCCCGTCTTGTGTCCGGACCTTCGCGCGTTTAACGTCGCGTAAGGGTTAAGGAAGCGTAAACGGGTGGCGTCGTGTCTGAGTTGGAGGTTCTTGCGTTCTGCGCGGTGACGGGGTTCGCGGCTGCCGGGGCGGTAGCAAGCTTCTACCAGTGGGTGACGTCCGAGCCGGCCGATTTCCGCATCAGCGACTTCACCTGGCGGGCGCTTTCGGTATCCGTGCTCCTGTGCGTCGCGGCCGGGCCCTTCATCGTGGCGCGGCGGGTCCGCGAGGCCTTCGCGGCGCGCAATGCCCAGCTCGTGCCGGTGATCTTCGGGGTCACCGTCTGCGGCCTGTGGAGCGCCTGCGCCGGAACGCTCTTCCTCAGCGTCATCCTCTTCATCCCGCAATGAGCCTTTATCGTCTTGGCGAGCGCCGTCCTTCGCTGCCTGAGGCGGGGCGCTACTTCATCGCGCCGAATGCGAGCGTCATCGGAGACGTGCGTCTCGGCGAAGATGCCGGGGTCTGGTTCGGTGCCGTGCTGCGCGGCGACAACGAGCCGATCACGCTCGGCGCGCGCTCCAACTTCCAGGATCTGTCCGTCGCGCATACCGATCCGGGTTGCCCCTGCACGGTGGGGGAGGATTGCACGATCGGCCACCGGGCGATCCTGCACGGCTGCACGATCGGCGACGGCTCGCTCGTCGGCATGGGCGCGATCATCCTCAACCGCGCGAAGATCGGCCGCTTCTGCCTGATCGGGGCAGGGGCCCTCGTCACCGAGGGCAAGGAGATTCCCGATTTTTCGCTGGTGATGGGCTCGCCCGGCAAGGTCGTGCGGACGCTGGAGCCGGAGGCCAAGGAAAAGCTTCTCGGCTCGGCGGCCAATTATGTGGCGAACGCGGCGCGCTTTCGCGAGCTCTTCGGCGAGATCTGAAGGGCGGGTCGGCGACAAGTGAAGGGCCGGCCTCGGTAAGGAAGCCGGCCCCTAGGCCCGGTCTGGGACGGGGAGAGTGGGGACGCGACCGGGCCGTCCCGTGGCGTCAGCGAATCCCGGCCGTCGGGCCGTTCATCTGCCAGCGCGTATCGTCGATGGCCACCCAGCGCATCGGATTGGAGACGTCCTGCCGCTTGACGTAGCGGTATCCCGTGTCGCTCCAGAGGCGGATCGCATCCACCTTGTTGTCGAGAACGAAGTCGCCCCTGTCGGTGCGCACGACGAGCACCGCATGGCCGGCGCCGACCTCGTCGAAGACGACGGCGACGAGCGTATCGGCGGTCGACCAGCCGAGATCGACCAGGCGCTTGCGCTTCAACAGGACGTAGTCCTCGCAGTCGCCATAGCTGTCCGGAAGGGTCCAGACCTCCTCGGTGCCATAATATTCCTTGTCGGTGACCGGCTGGACTTGCCGGTTGACCTCATCGTTGACCGAGGTCAGCTGGTCCCACAGCCCCTGCGTCAGACGCGCGGGCTGCAGGCTTCCCCGTGCCTGGCATTCGGCCGGAAAGTTGCGGCAGAAGTCGCGATGCCCCACCGGCTGGGAAGCCCAGCTCCCGGTGCGCATCATCGGCTCGGACCGTTCCGAGCCATGGCCCAGGCTGACGGTCACCGCCCTTTGCGATCCCTGTGCCGCTGCCGGCGCGAGCGCGATCATACAGATGCCGATCGCAGCCGCCCCTATCTTGTCCCACTGCATGTATTCGTCTCCCCAATTGCGGGAAGACTAGCAGGTGCAAATTAGAGCAGCGCTAAGTGGACCGTTCGGGTTTTCCGGTGCCCTGCAAGAGCTTGTTTACGCAAAGGCGGAATAGGACGGCGCGCGCCAAAGGCTCTTCGCGAAGACTTAACATTCCGCGGGATTTGAGAATTCGGGATATTGAGAGATCGGCGAGGAGGAGGGCGCTCGCCCGGGGGTCGGCGCTCAGGCCAGAGGGTCGCCGCGGCCCTGATCGCTTCCGCGCGCCTTGTCGCCTTCAGACAATTCGGGGAAGTAGTCCTGCTCCAGGATACGCTCGATTTCTTCCTGGGACATAATGCGCATGAACTCGATGGCGATGCCGTCATTGAAATGGCGGACCACGCGTCCGCCCAGCTTGCCCAGCGTGATGCGCGAGCCGATCGGCGGGCGCGTCGTCATGGCGAGCGCGGCGCCCGTCTTCGACATGTCGATGATCTTGCAATCGGCCTCGCTGCCGTCCGGCAGGACGACACGCGCATCGCTCTTGAGCGGGACATGACGCGGGGCGCGGCGCCCCTCGTTCAGGTGCTGCAGGTTGCGGCGGTTGAGCCAAGTCAGCGTGTTGGCGAGTTTCTCGCGCTTGCGCGCCGAGGCGGTGATGGTGATGGCAAAGCCGTCGGCGGTATGGCGTGTGATGACGCCCTCGATCCGGCCGATCTCGTCGGCATAGATGATGATCCGCTCGCCCACCTCGCCCTTGACCGGGCTTATGATGGCGGCGCCACCGGCGGAAATGTTGCGCAGCTCGCAGGGATGTTCGCGCGTGTCGGCAAGCATGCAGCGCCCGAGGAGACTGACCTCGACGCGTTCGTGCTCGCGCCGGTTGGAGGCGTCGTCAATTTCGGGCCGTTCGGCTGGCATCGCGGCTGACATGAGTTCAAATGTGTCCTTCGCTGGACGAACGCTAGCACGCGGCGAGTTAACCGTGTGTAAGCATTCGGCCAGACGTGAGCCGGCGAGAGGCCGGAAAGAAAACGGACCTCGCCAGCCAGCCCGATACTAGCGCCGAACGAGGAGCGCTTGATGGCAAGCCCTCCGGCGCCTATGTCGGCGGACCCGCCTTCACTCACGATGGACAGGCCGGCTCGGGACAGCCGGATGACCCGTCCAGACCAGGAAACCGATGGATCAGCGCGAGCGCATGTTCAATCTGCCTGCGACAATCGTCTGGTTGTCGGGGGCACTCTTCGCCATTCAGCTTGTGCGAGGCTTCCTTCCCTATGCGAGCGACGTCGGGTTGCTGATGACGTTCGGCTTCATCCCGGCGCGCTACGGCGAAGTAGCCGCCTCGCTGCCAGGGGGCGAGGGCGCCATGATCTGGACGCCGCTCACCTACGCCTTCCTGCACGCCGACTGGATGCATGTCGGCGTCAACGTCATGTGGATGGTGGCGTTCGGCAGCGCCGTGGCGCGCCGCTTCGGTTCGGCACGCTTCCTCGGTTTCTTCGCGGTGACAGCGGTCGCCGGTGCCGCCGCGCAGTATCTTGCGATGCCGGCCGACCAGACGCTGGTGATCGGCGCTTCGGCATCCGTCTCGGGCCTGACGGCCGCCGTGGCGCGCTTCGCCTTCGTGCCCGGCGGTCCGCTCGCGGGCGGACGCGGCAGGGAGGAAGGCTTCTTCGTGCCCGATCCGGGGTTGAAGGCGAGCCTTCTCAATCCGTATTCCGCCTTCTTCATCGGGATCTGGTTCGCCATCAATCTTCTGTTCGGGCTCCAGAGTGGCCTCGTCCCGGGCGCGGAGGGACAGATCGCCTGGCAGGCGCATATCGGCGGTTTCGTCGCCGGCCTCGTGCTCTTTCCGCTATTCGATCCGGTCGCGCCCGCACGGCGGATCTGAGGCCCGGCGTGAGCGTTTCGACGTGTGCCGGCCGCCAGGGTTAATCTGCGTTAAGGAACGATTGGGTCTCCCGGGGGTTACGTTGCAGGAGAAGCCGCGCCAGAGGGGGGTTCGGTTTCTGAAACCGGCTTAACAGGAGAGATTCCATGGCCCGAAGAGCAGCCCTCTCGGTTGTCCTCAGCTTCGCCTTCGCGGCGAGCTCGTTCCCGGCTTTCGCCGAAATGCCGCGCCTTCCCGGCAATACGGAGGCCATGTCCACCGCCCCGATCATCGAGGTCGGCGAATACCTGCCGGGCTCCTCAGGGGCTGTACCCTATCCTCCCCCCGGCGCCCGCACCTACGGACCGGGCACACGATTCGACGGTTCGGGCCCCCGCTATCGCAGCTACAATTACCGCGATCGGCGCTACTACCGGAGCCCTCGCTACTACCGCAGCGATCGCTACGATCGTCGCCGCTACTACCGCCAGCATCGCTATGACGGCGGCTTCACGGCCGGCGCTCTCGGCCTCGGGCTCGGCTTCGCACTCGGCAATACCTTTGCGCAGCCGCGCTACTATCGTTCGGCCCCAGTCTATGCCGGCGTCTGTCGTCCCTGGACGCAGGCCTGGTATCAGCGCTGCTCGCGCTTCAAGACCTTCAATCCCCGTACCGGCTACTATTTCTACAAGCCCGGCCGGAAGCGCTTCTGTTCCTGCTGAGCAGAGGCGCCATCGGTGCTGCATGACCTTTGCGTTAGCGATTTGCGCAGTAACGCGCAGTTTCGCGATGGCATGACGCAAGGTGAGCCTGTAGCATGGGGCGTGGGGTGGAAAGAGACCGGCTCGCGTGCGGCCCTTGAGTCGCGGCGATATGTTTGGAGGAAGAAATGTTGAAGCGAACCCTTCTTACCGGCCTTGCCCTGGCGGTCGGCATTGCCGCCTCGGCGACGACGCTTTCGACCCCGGTCCAGGCGAGGGATGGCCGTCACGCCGCCTTCGCCGTCGGTATCGCCGCGGGCGCCATCGGCCTCGGGGCACTTGCCGCCGCCAGCCGGCCGCGGGTGCACTATTACAACGGCTCGCCTTACTACTATAACCCGCGCACGGGCTATTACTACGAAGAGCCGGTCGTCTACGCGGCTCCCCCGCCGCCGCCCGTCGTCTACGCCCCGGCGCCTGTCTATGCCGGCCGTCCGGCCCCCTGGACGCCGGACTGGTATGCCTATTGCGCCTCCAGGTATCGCAGCTTCGATCCCGGCTCGGGCACCTTCCAGCCCTATCACGGGCCGCGCCAGCTCTGCCGCTAGGCGCTCAGCCTCTCGCAGAGCTGCCTGAAGATCTGCTGCGGCTCGCCTCGTAGAGCGCGATTGCCGCAGCATTGGAGACATTGAGGCTTGCGATCGGCGGGCGCGTCGGAAGGCGCACCAGCCGGTCGCAGGTCTCTTTCGTCTTCTCCCTGAGGCCCTTGCCCTCCGCGCCGAGGACGAGGACGAGGCGTTCCGGCAGGGCGTTCTCGCCGAGGCTCTCCGAGGCCTCGCCGTCGAGGCCGACGAGATGGTGATCCGCCTCGCGCAGTTCCTCCAGTGCTTTCGACAGGTTGCGCACACGCACCAGCGCCACATGCTCCAGCGCGCCCGAGGCGGATTTGGCCAGAACCCCCGTTTCCGGCGGCGAATGGCGCGCGGTGACGAGAAGGGCGCTCGCGCCGAAGGCTGCGGCAGAGCGCAGCACGGCGCCGACATTGTGGGGATCGGTGACCTGGTCAAGCGCGACGATGAGCGCGGCGCCGGCAACGTCCTCGAGCTCCGGCTCGGGCAGGGGCTCGCACAGGAGCGCGACACCCTGATGCACGGCGTCGGCGCCGAGCATCCTGTCGATCTCCTTGACGAGGACGGGTTCGGGCCAGTCGTGGCCCGGCACCATCTCGGCGAGTCGGTGGAGCGCGTTGGCCGTCGCCAGCAGCCTGTGGGCGCGGCGGGCCGGATTCTTCAGCGCCTCCGCGACGCTGTGGAAACCGTAGATGACGGACTGTCCCTCGGCCCCGCCGGCCGGTGGGCCGGAACGGCGGGGGGAGGGGCGTCCGCGGTGCTGGCCGGGGCGCTGCTGCGGGCCGGGGCGGCGCCGGCCCTTCCTGGGTGGATGCTCTGACATGATCGGGCTCTTTGGCACTGGTGGCCGGGCGTTGCAATCTTCCCCCGCTCCGGCCCGTGTTGCGCGTGGCGGGGCGTTGACACTGCGGGGCACCGTCTGCATATAGCCCGCCACTGGAGGCACCGGCCGCTTGCGCGGCCTGCCTGCCATCCGCTTCGCCGGCCGCATCCTGGAGGGGTGCCCGAGTGGCTAAAGGGGACGGGCTGTAAACCCGTTGGCTATGCCTACGTTGGTTCGAATCCAACCCCCTCCACCAGCGGCCCGGCGTGCGGCGCGGGTATAGCTCAATGGTAGAGCAGCAGCCTTCCAAGCTGAATATGCGGGTTCGATTCCCGCTACCCGCTCCAGCACCTTCGTCCCGCCCCATCACGACAAAACCCGGCTGGGCGCTTGTCCCGGCTCGCGGGCATCGCTATCTGCCTGCCTGCCGGAAGGGATGTGACGCGGCGGGCCTTGCACAGGGCGGCTTTGCAGCGTAGTACCCCCGCCGAAATTCCGTCGAACTCATCCTTGGAAGAGCGAAATGGCAAAAGAGAAGTTTTCGCGCACGAAGCCGCATGTGAACATCGGGACGATCGGTCACGTCGACCACGGCAAGACGACGCTGACGGCGGCGATCACGAAGTTCTTCGGCGAGTATCGTGCCTACGACCAGATCGACGCGGCGCCTGAGGAGAAGGCGCGCGGCATCACGATCTCGACGGCGCATGTGGAGTACGAGACGGAGAACCGTCACTACGCCCATGTCGACTGCCCGGGGCATGCCGACTACGTGAAGAACATGATCACGGGCGCGGCGCAGATGGACGGCGCGATCCTGGTGGTTTCGGCCGCGGACGGTCCGATGCCGCAGACGCGCGAGCATATTCTTCTCGCCCGTCAGGTCGGCGTTCCGGCGCTGGTCGTCTACATGAACAAGGTCGACCAGGTGGACGACGAGGAGCTTCTGGAGCTCGTCGAGCTTGAGGTTCGCGAGCTGCTTTCCTCCTACGAGTTCCCGGGCGACGACATTCCGGTGGTGAAGGGCTCGGCCCTTGTGGCGCTGGAAGACGGCGACAAGACGATGGGCGAGGATTCGGTGCGGGCGCTGATGGCGGCCGTGGACGATTACATCCCGACGCCGGAGCGCCCGATCGACCAGCCGTTCCTGATGCCGATCGAGGACGTGTTCTCGATTTCCGGGCGCGGCACGGTGGTGACGGGACGCGTGGAGCGCGGCCAGGTGAAGGTCGGCGAGGAAGTGGAGATTGTCGGCATCCGCGACACCCGCAAGACGGTGGTGACGGGTGTGGAGATGTTCCGCAAGCTGCTGGATTCGGGCCAGGCGGGCGACAATATCGGCGCGCTTCTGCGCGGCATCGACCGCGAGGGCGTGGAGCGCGGGCAGATCCTGTGCAAGCCGGGCTCGGTGACGCCGCACACGAAGTTCAAGGCCGAGGCCTACATTCTGACGAAGGAGGAGGGTGGCCGTCACACGCCGTTCTTCACCAACTACCGCCCGCAGTTCTATTTCCGCACGACGGATGTCACGGGTGTCGTGCATCTGCCGGAAGGCACGGAAATGGTGATGCCGGGCGACAACGTGGAAATGACGGTGGAGCTGATCGTGCCGATCGCCATGGAGGAGAAGCTGCGCTTCGCCATCCGTGAAGGCGGCAGGACCGTCGGCGCCGGTATCGTCTCTTCCATCATCGAGTAAGACGTTCATGCGGCCGGCGCTCCTTGAGGGGGCGCCGGCCGTTTTTCTGACGCGGCGACCGAAAGGCGGCGCGGCGGCCTTGCGAGGCCGGACGACAGAGCCGACCGGCCAGGGCGCGGCCACATTGAGCTTGCAGTGGGGCCGGGGCGCCGCTAAAGCGCGGTCGACTACATAGGGGTGTAGCTCAGCTGGTAGAGCACCGGTCTCCAAAACCGGTGGTCGGGGGTTCGAATCCCTCCGCCCCTGCCAATTTACCGGCTTGTGCCGGCGGCAACGACGAAAAGGCCGAGAGGGCTTGCGTCGGTGGTGGAAACTGACTAACTAGAAGGTCCGAAGGCGCGCGGTCCGGAGATCGCGCGTCTTCCAATTCGGCGGCATGGCGAAAACCAACCCTTTTCAATTCTTACAACAGGTACGCACCGAGGTCGGCAAGGTTACCTGGCCGACCCGCCGCGAAACCCTCATAACGACCGTCATGGTCTTCGTGATGGTGTTCCTGGCGGCGATCTTTTTCTTCGTCGCCGATCAGATCATGAGCTGGGGTGTCAGCTTCCTGCTCGGCGCAGCCGGTTGAGCGCGTCAAGGCGGCGGCCCCCGCAAGGCAGAGATTGATGGCGAAACGCTGGTATATCGTCCACGCCTACTCGAACTTCGAGAACAAGGTGGCGGAGGCGATCCGTGAAAAGGCGGCTGCCGCCGGCCTCGATCACCTGATCGAGGAAATCCTCGTTCCGAAGGAGAAGGTGGTGGAAGTGCGTCGCGGCCGCAAGGTGGACGCGGAGCGCAAGTTCTTTCCGGGTTACGTTTTGGTGAAGATGGACATGACCGACGAGGCATTCCATCTGATCAAGAACACACCCAAGGTCACCGGCTTCCTCGGTGCCGACAACCGCCCGGTGCCGATTCCCGATTCGGAGGCCGAGCGCATCATGGCGCAGGTCCAGGAAGGCGTCGATCGGCCGAAGCCGTCGGTCAATTTCGAGATCGGCGAGCGCATCCGCGTCGCCGACGGCCCCTTCGCCTCCTTCGAGGGCAATGTGGAAGAGGTCGACGAAGGCCGCGCCCGGCTCAAGGTTGCGGTGTCGATTTTCGGACGGGCCACGCCCGTCGAACTGGAATACGGGCAGGTCGAGAAGCTCTGACCCGGAAGTGGAGGAAGCCGACGGCTTCCCGAACAGGCGGAAAGGCCGCGCGCCCTTCCGCCTAAACGCGTGGAAGGCCGGAACGATGCGCCACATCGTTCGCAAAGCCGCACCACGGAACGCGCCGAGCCGCCTGCGGGTGAGCCGCAGGGCGGCAGAAACGGAGTGAGAGATGGCAAAGAAAATTACGGGCTACCTGAAGCTTCAGGTGCCGGCGGGCGCGGCCAATCCGTCCCCGCCGATCGGGCCGGCGCTGGGTCAGCGCGGTCTCAACATCATGCAGTTCTGCAAGGACTTCAACGCCGCTTCGCAGGAGATGGAAAAGGGCGCCCCGGTGCCGGTGGTGATCACCATCTTCGCCGACAAGTCCTTCACCTTCGCGATGAAGACGCCGCCGGTGTCCTTCTTCCTGAAGAAGGCCGCCAAGCTGCAGAAGGGCTCCAAGGCCCCGGGTCGCGATTCGGCCGGACAGGTCACGCGCTCCCAGGTGAAGGAGATCGCCGAGCAGAAGATGAAGGACCTCAACGCTGCGAGCGTCGAGGCCGCGATGCGCATGGTGGAGGGCTCCGCCCGCTCCATGGGCCTTGAGGTGGTGGGGTAACGTCATGGCCAAAGTCGGAAAGCGCTTGAAGGAAATCCGCGAGGGCGTCGAGCGGATGAAGCTCTATCCCGCCGACGAGGCGATCCGCCTCGTCAAGGAGCGGGCCAAGGCCAAGTTCGACGAGACCGTCGAGGTGGCGATGAATCTCGGCGTCGATCCGCGCCACGCCGACCAGATGGTCCGCGGCGTCGTCTCGCTGCCGAACGGCACGGGCCGCACGGTGCGCGTGGCCGTCTTCGCCCGCGGCGAGAAGGCGGACGAGGCCCAGAAGGCCGGCGCCGACGTGGTTGGCGCGGAGGACCTTGTCGAACAGGTCCAGAATGGCCAAATAAACTTCGATCGGGTGATCGCCACACCCGACATGATGCCGCTCGTCGGACGCCTGGGCAAGATTCTCGGCCCGCGCGGCATGATGCCGAACCCGAAGGTCGGCACGGTGACGATGGACGTCTCCAAGGCGGTGAAGGATGCCAAGGGTGGCTCCGTGGAGTTCCGTGTGGAGAAGGCCGGCATCATCCATGCCGGCATCGGCAAGGCCTCCTTCAGCGAGGAAGCACTGATCGAGAACCTGCGCGCCTTCACCGATGCGGTGAACCGGGCCAAGCCGACCGGCGCTAAGGGCTCGTACCTGAAGCGCGTGACGGTCGCCTCCACCCAGGGAACCGGCGTGAAAGTCGATCTCGGCTCGCTTTCGGCGAGCTGAAGCAAAGGAATTTCGGCCGGAGCGATCCGGCCGGAAAGGCCGCCATGCAACGGCGGCCGACCTGTCCGAGATTGCAGGCGAGGATCTGGTCCTCTTAAGCCCGCGCCTTGCGCAAAGGGCCTGCATGAGACGGTGAGGAACCGAATTCGCCCGGCATGCCGGGCAGGTCCGGTTCGAACCTCAGCCCCCGGCTTTCCGGGGCCCGAGCCTTCCCTGTGGGAGGGCCTGGGGGACAGGCGTTCACCGTCGTCCCGAAGCGGCTTCGGCCGCAAGGGGCGACAGAAGCGAAGCCGTCTCCCACGCCATCCGGCCGGGAGGCAGATGAGGAAGAGGCAGTGGATAGAGCCGAAAAGAGCGAAATGGTCGCCGCGCTCAACGGGGTGTTTTCGGACGCCGGCGTTGTCGTGGTCGCCCACTATTCCGGCCTGACCGTCGCCGACATGACGGACCTGCGGGTCCGCATGAAGGATGCGGGAGGCAGCCTCAAGGTGGTCAAGAACCGCCTCGTCAAGCTTGCTCTGAAGGATACGGACGCCGAGCATATCAGCGATCTGTTCCAGGGCCCGACGGTCATCGCCTATTCGGATGATCCCGTCGCAGCCCCCAAGGTCGCCGCCGACTTCGCCAAGGCGAAGGACAAGTTCGTCATTCTCGGCGGCGCCATGGGCGCAACCAACCTGGACAAGGACGGAGTGGAGGCACTCGCCAAGCTTCCGTCGCTGGATGAACTGCGTGCCAAGCTGGTCGGCATGATCAACACGCCGGCCACGCGCATTGCCGGCGTCGTGCAGGCGCCCGCAAGCCAGCTGGCCCGGGTCTTCGGAGCTTATGCGAAAAAGGACGAGGCGGCCTGAGACCGACCTTGAAGACATCAATCAGGTTCGAACCGACTAGGAAGAGACAAAATGGCTGATCTTGCGAAGATTGTGGACGAGTTGTCCAACCTCACCGTCCTGGAGGCTGCCGAGCTTTCCAAGATGCTGGAAGAGAAGTGGGGCGTTTCCGCCGCCGCTCCGGTGGCCATGGCGGCCGCCGCTGGTGGCGGCGCCGGCGAGGCCGCGGCCGAGGAGGAGAAAGATTCCTTCGACGTCGTGCTGACCGCCGCCGGCGACAAGAAGATCAACGTCATCAAGGAAGTCCGCGCCGTGACCGGCCTCGGACTGAAGGAGGCGAAGGATCTCGTCGAGGGCGCGCCGAAGCCGGTGAAGGAAGGCGTCGCCAAGGCCGAGGCCGAAGAGATCAAGAAGAAGCTCGAGGAAGCAGGCGCCTCCGTCGAGCTGAAGTAAGGATCCGATTTGCGCGGGGAAACATTCTTGCGCTGATTGAACCGGGCGGTCCCGTTTTTCGGGGCCGCCCTTGCGGCTTTCTCGAAGGTCGTCTCACGAGGACGACGTTCCAGACAGCCATTCGGGACATAAAGGATGAGCGAGCTCCCCGGCTCCGTCTCATCCGTTGCGAGCGAGGACGAGGATATCCATGGCCACTACTGCCGTATCGACCGCCAGCTTTTCAGGCCGCCGCCGCATCCGCAAGTTCTTCGGCCACATCACCGAAGCCGCCGAGATGCCGAACCTGATCGAGGTTCAGAAATCCTCCTACGATCAGTTTCTGATGGTGGAAGAGCCCAAGGGCGGTCGCGGCGACGAAGGCTTGCAGGCCGTCTTCAAGTCGGTCTTTCCGATCACGGATTTCTCCGGATCGGCCATGCTGGAGTTCGTCCGCTACGAGTTCGAGCCGCCGAAGTACGACACGGAGGAATGCCGCCAGCGCGACATGACCTATGCCGCGCCGCTGAAGGTGACGCTACGCCTCATCGTCTTCGACATCGACGAGGATACCGGCGCCAAGTCCGTCAAGGACATCAAGGAGCAGGACGTCTACATGGGCGACATGCCGCTCATGACGGATAACGGCACCTTCATCATCAACGGCACCGAACGCGTCATCGTCTCGCAGATGCACCGCTCGCCGGGCGTCTTCTTCGACCATGACAAGGGCAAGACGCATTCTTCCGGCAAGCTGCTCTTCGCCGCCCGCATCATTCCGTATCGCGGCTCCTGGCTCGACATCGAGTTCGACGCCAAGGACATCGTGCATGCGCGCATCGACCGTCGCCGCAAGATCCCGGTCACCTCGCTCCTGATGGCGCTCGGCATGGACGGCGAGGAGATCCTGTCGACCTTCTACGAGCGGATCACCGCGACGCGGAAGGGCGATGGCTGGGTCATGCCGTTCGACGCCGAGAAGCTGCGCGGCACCAAGGCCGGCGAGGATTACGTCGACGCCGACAGCGGCGAAGTCGTGGTCGAGGCCGGCAAGAAGATCACCGCGCGCCTGGCCAAGCAGCTCGCCGAGAAGGGCGTGAAGGCGCTCGCCGTCTCGCACGAGCAGCTCATCGGCCGCTATCTCGCCGAGGACATCGTCAACTTCGACACCGGCGAGATCTACGCGGAGGCCGGCGAGGAGATCTCCGAGAAGATGCTGCAGCAGGCGGCCGAGCTCGGTCGCGACGAGCTGCCGATCCTGGAGATCGACCACGTCAATGTCGGCGCCTACATGCGCAACACGCTGGCGGCCGACAAGAACGAGGGCCGCGAGGATGCGCTCTTCGACATCTACCGCGTCATGCGTCCGGGCGAGCCGCCGACGATCGAGACTGCCGAGGCGATGTTCCAGTCGCTGTTCTTCGATTCGGAGCGCTACGACCTTTCGGCCGTCGGCCGCGTGAAGATGAACATGCGTCTTGACCTCCAGGCCGAAGACACGGTGCGCATCCTGCGCCGCGAGGACATCCTCGCCGTCATCCGCACGCTGCTCGACCTCAGGGACGGCCGCGGCGAGATCGACGACATCGACAATCTCGGCAACCGGCGCGTGCGCTCGGTCGGCGAGCTGATGGAGAACCAGTACCGCATCGGTCTGCTGCGCATGGAGCGCGCCATCAAGGAGCGCATGTCGTCGGTGGAAATCGACACGGTGATGCCGCAGGACCTGATCAACGCCAAGCCGGCTGCCGCCGCGGTGCGCGAGTTCTTCGGTTCCTCGCAGCTATCGCAGTTCATGGACCAGACCAACCCGCTGTCGGAGATCACCCACAAGCGGCGCCTGTCGGCGCTCGGCCCGGGCGGTCTCACCCGCGAGCGGGCGGGCTTCGAGGTCCGCGACGTGCATCCGACGCATTACGGCCGCATCTGCCCGATCGAGACGCCGGAAGGCCCGAATATCGGCCTGATCAACTCGCTCGCAACCTTCGCGCGCGTCAACAAGTACGGCTTCATCGAGAGCCCGTACCGGCGGATCGTCGACGGGCACGTGACCGACGAGGTGGTCTACCTCTCGGCCATGGAAGAGGCGAAGTACACAGTCGCGCAGGCTAACGCCCAGCTCGACGAGCAGGGGCGCTTCGCCAACGAGCTCGTCACCTGCCGCCATGGCGGCGACGTGTCGATGGTCTCGCGCGAGAAGGTCGACCTCATGGACGTGTCGCCGAAGCAGCTCGTTTCGGTCGCCGCGGCGCTGATCCCGTTCCTGGAAAACGATGACGCAAACCGGGCCCTGATGGGCTCCAACATGCAGCGTCAGGCCGTGCCGCTGGTGCGCGCCGAGGCGCCGCTTGTCGGCACCGGCATGGAGCCGATCGTGGCGCGCGATTCGGGCGCTGCGATCACCGCGCGGCGCACCGGCGTCGTCGATCAGGTGGATGCCACGCGTATCGTCATCCGTGCGACGGACGAGATCGATTCCTCCAAGTCCGGCGTCGATATCTACCGGCTGCAGAAGTTCCAGCGCTCCAACCAGAACACCTGCATCACGCAGCGTCCGCTGGTGCGCGTCGGCGAGCAGGTGGGCAAGGGCGAGGTGATTGCCGACGGTCCGTCGACGGATGTCGGCGACCTGGCGCTCGGCCGCAACGTGCTCGTCGCGTTCATGCCGTGGAACGGCTACAACTTCGAGGATTCCATCCTCCTTTCCGAGCGCATCGTGCGCGACGACGTCTTCACCTCGATCCATATCGAGGAGTTCGAGGTCATGGCGCGCGACACCAAGCTCGGGCCGGAAGAGATCACGCGCGACATTCCGAACGTCTCGGAAGAAGCGCTTCGCAACCTCGACGAGGCGGGCATCGTCTATATCGGCGCGGAAGTGCAGCCGAGCGACATTCTCGTCGGCAAGATCACGCCGAAGGGCGAGAGCCCGATGACGCCGGAGGAGAAGCTCCTGCGCGCCATCTTCGGCGAGAAGGCCTCCGACGTGCGCGACACCTCGCTCCGCATGCCCCCGGGCGCCTACGGCACGGTCGTGGAAGTGCGCGTCTTCAACCGCCACGGCGTGGAGAAGGACGAGCGCGCCATGGCGATCGAGCGCGAGGAGATCGAGCGTCTGGCCAAGGACCGCGACGACGAGCAGTCGATCCTCGACCGCAACATCTACGGCCGTCTGGCCGACATGCTGCGCGGCGAGGCGGGTGCTGCCGGGCCGAAGGGCTTCAAGAAGGGCGCCGAGATCACCGATGCGGCGATGGCGGAGTATCCGCGCTCTCAGTGGTGGCTGTTTGCCGTCTCCGACGACAAGAAGATGCAGGACATCGAGGGCCTGAAGGCGCAGTACGACGAGAGCCGCAAGCGCCTCGAGAGCCGCTTCATCGACAAGGTGGAGAAGCTGCAGCGCGGCGACGAGCTGCCTCCCGGCGTCATGAAGATGGTCAAGGTCTTCGTCGCGGTGAAGCGCAAGATCCAGCCCGGCGACAAGATGGCCGGCCGCCACGGCAACAAGGGCGTCGTGTCCAAGATCGTGCCGATCGAGGACATGCCGTTCCTGGCCGACGGCACGCATGCCGACATCGTCCTCAATCCGCTCGGCGTGCCGAGCCGGATGAATGTCGGGCAGATCCTGGAGACGCATCTCGGCTGGGCCTGCGCCAATCTCGGCAAGAAGGTGGGCGAGCTCGTCGACCTCTACCGCAGGGACGCCGACCTCAAGCCGCTGCGCGAGGAGCTTTCGAGCCTCTACGACGACAACGACAAGAACGAGAAGATCTCGTCCTTCGACGACGATTCGGTCGTGCGCCTCGGCGAGCAGCTGAGGACGGGCGTGCCGATCGCGACCCCGGTCTTCGACGGCGCCAAGGAAGCCGATATCGACGAATTGCTGGAGAAGGCGGGCCTCAACCGGTCCGGCCAGGCGCAGCTTTTCGACGGCAAGACCGGCGAAGCGTTCGACCGCAACGTCACGGTGGGCTACATCTACATGCTGAAGCTCCACCATCTCGTCGACGACAAGATCCACGCTCGTTCGATCGGCCCGTACTCGCTCGTCACCCAGCAGCCGCTGGGCGGCAAGGCCCAGTTCGGCGGCCAGCGTTTCGGCGAAATGGAGGTCTGGGCACTGGAAGCTTACGGCGCGGCCTATACCTTACAGGAGATGCTGACGGTGAAATCGGACGACGTCGCGGGCCGCACCAAGGTCTACGAGGCGATCGTCAGAGGCGACGACACCTTCGAGGCGGGCATCCCGGAGAGCTTCAACGTGCTCGTCAAGGAAATGCGCTCCCTCGGCCTCAGCGTCGATCTGGAGGATTCCGAAAAGGCTCGCGCCCTGCCGCAGAGCTACAACAAGGATGCCGCAGAATAGTGCGGCATCCCTCATCGACGACCGGCTTAACCCTGCCGCGCTCCGCGCGGCGCGGCGTCGCCCCCCGGCGCCCGCAACCATGGCAAGGAGAATGACCCTATGAACCAAGAGGTCATGAACATCTTCAGCCCCCAGGCCCAGCAGCAGACCTTCGATCAGATCCGCATCTCGCTGGCGAGCCCGGAAAAGATCCTCTCCTGGTCCTTCGGCGAGATCAAGAAGCCGGAGACCATCAACTACCGCACGTTCAAGCCGGAGCGGGACGGGCTTTTCTGCGCCCGCATCTTCGGTCCGATCAAGGACTACGAGTGCCTGTGCGGCAAGTACAAGCGGATGAAGTACAAGGGCATCATCTGCGAGAAGTGCGGCGTGGAAGTCACGCTCGCGCGGGTTCGGCGCGAGCGCATGGGCCATATCGAGCTTGCCGCTCCCGTCGCCCATATCTGGTTCCTGAAGTCGCTGCCGTCCCGCATCGGCCTCATGCTCGACATGACGCTGAAGGACATCGAGCGGGTCCTCTACTTCGAGAACTACATCGTCATCGAGCCGGGCATCACGCCGCTGCAGGAGAGACAGCTCCTGTCGGAGGACGAGTTCCTGGAGGCGCAGGACCAGTACGGCGCCGACAGCTTCACCGCGATGATCGGCGCGGAGGCCGTGCGCGAGCTGCTGATGGCGATCGACCTTGAGAGCGAGGCCGTGCGTCTGCGCCAGGAGATCGCCGAGGCGACGACCGAGCTGAAGCCGAAGAAGCTCGCCAAGCGGCTCAAGGTCATCGAGGCCTTCATGGCTTCCGGCAACCGCCCGGAATGGATGGTCATGACCGTCGTGCCGGTGATCCCGCCCGATCTGCGCCCGCTGGTGCCGCTCGACGGCGGACGCTTCGCCACGTCAGACCTCAACGACCTTTATCGCCGCGTCATCAACCGCAACAACCGCCTGAAGCGGCTGATCGAGCTCCGCGCGCCGGACATCATCATCCGCAACGAAAAGCGGATGCTGCAGGAATCCGTCGATGCGCTGTTCGACAACGGCCGCCGCGGCCGCGTCATCACGGGCACCAACAAGCGCCCGCTGAAGTCGCTCTCCGACATGCTGAAGGGCAAGCAGGGCCGCTTCCGCCAGAACCTGCTCGGCAAGCGCGTCGACTATTCCGGCCGTTCGGTCATCGTGGTCGGCCCGGAGATGAAGCTGCACCAGTGCGGCCTGCCGAAGAAGATGGCGCTCGAGCTGTTCAAGCCGTTCATCTATTCGCGGCTCGACGCCAAGGGCTATTCGGCGACGGTGAAGCAGGCCAAGAAGCTCGTGGAGAAGGAAAAGCCGGAAGTCTGGGATATCCTCGACGAGGTCATCCGCGAGCATCCGGTGCTGCTGAACCGCGCCCCGACGCTGCACCGTCTCGGCATCCAGGCCTTCGAGCCGGTGCTGGTGGAAGGCAAGGCGATCCAGCTGCATCCGCTCGTCTGCGCGGCCTTCAACGCCGACTTCGACGGCGACCAGATGGCCGTGCACGTGCCGCTGTCGCTGGAGGCGCAGCTTGAGGCGCGCGTCCTGATGATGTCGACGAACAACATCCTGCATCCGGCCAATGGTCAGCCGATCATCGTGCCGTCGCAGGATATCGTCCTCGGCCTCTACTACCTGTCGCTGATGCAGGACAACGAGCCGGGCGAGGGCATGCTCTTCGGCTCCATCAACGAGCTGCATCACGCGCTGGAAGTCGGCGCGGTGACGATGCACGCCAAGATCAAGGGCCGCTACAAGGGGCTCGACGAGGACGGCACGCCGAACTCGAAGATCTACGAGACGACCCCCGGCCGCATGCTGATCGGCGAGCTCCTCCCGCAGAGCCCGGCGATCCCGTTCGACATCTGCAACAGGCTGATGACCAAGAAGGAAATCAGCCGGATGATCGATACGGTCTATCGTCATACGGGGCAGAAGGAGACGGTCATCTTCTGCGACCGGATCATGCAGCTCGGTTTCCGCCATGCGGCCCGTGCCGGCATCTCCTTCGGCAAGGACGACATGGTCATCCCGGAGGCGAAGATCCAGCTCGTGGAAGAGACCCGTCAGCTCGCTGCCGAATACGAGCAGCAGTACAATGACGGCCTCATCACCCAGGGCGAGAAGTACAACAAGGTGGTCGACGCCTGGGCCAAGTGCACCGACAAGGTCGCCGACGAGATGATGAAGGGCATTCAGGCCGTCGAGTACGACAAGGAGACGAAGCGGCAGAAGCCGATCAACTCCATCTACATGATGAGCCATTCGGGCGCCCGCGGCTCGCCTGCGCAGATGAAGCAGCTTGCCGGCATGCGCGGCCTGATGGCCAAGCCTTCCGGCGAGATCATCGAGAGCCCGATCATCTCCAACTTCAAGGAGGGCCTGTCGGTCCTGGAGTACTTCAACTCCACCCATGGCGCCCGTAAGGGCCTCGCCGATACGGCGCTGAAGACGGCCAATTCCGGCTATCTGACCCGCCGCCTCGTCGACGTGGCGCAGGATTGCATCATCACCGAGGTGGATTGCGGCTCGGAGAACGGGCTGACCATGCAGGCGATCGTCGATGCCGGCACCGTCGTGGCCACGCTCGGCCAGCGCATCCTCGGCCGCACGACCGCGGAGGACATCACCGATCCGGCGAGCGGGGAGGTGATCGTGCCGAAGGGCGAGCTGATCGAGGAACGGCACATCGACACCATCGAAGGTGCCGGCGTGCAGTCGGTCCTCATCCGCTCGGTGCTGACCTGCGAGACCAAGTACGGCGTCTGCGGCAAGTGCTACGGCCGCGATCTGGCCCGCGGCACGCCCGTCAACATGGGCGAGGCCGTCGGCGTCATCGCGGCGCAGTCGATCGGCGAGCCGGGCACGCAGCTCACCATGCGTACCTTCCATATCGGCGGCACGGCGCAGGTGGTCGACCAGTCGTTCATCGAGGCGACCTTCGAGGGCACGGTGCAGGTCACCAACCGCTCCGTCGTGCGCAACCGCGAGGGACGGCTCGTCACCATGGGCCGCAACATGCAGGTCGCCATCATCGACGAGAAGGGCAAGGAGCGTGCGAGCCACCGTGTGCCTTACGGCGCACGCCTGTTCGTCGACCATGGCGACGCGATCAAGCGCGGCCAGCGGATCGCCGAATGGGATCCCTATACCCGCCCGATCGTCACCGAGGTCGGCGGCAAGGCATCGTTCGAGGACATGGTGGAAGGCGCTTCGGTCGCCGAGACGGCGGACGAATCGACGGGCATCACCAAGCGCGTCGTCATCGACTGGCGGGCGACCCCGCGCGGCGCCAACCTGAAGCCGGCCCTCGTGGTGCTCGGTGCGGACGGCAAGCCGGCCAAGCTCGAGCGCGGCGGCGACGCCCGTTACCAGCTCTCGGTCGACGCCATCCTCTCGGTGGAGCCGGGCGAGGAGGTCTTCCCGGGCGACGTGCTTGCGCGTATCCCGCTGGAGAGTGCCAAGACGCGCGACATCACCGGCGGTCTGCCGCGGGTGGCGGAGCTGTTCGAGGCCCGGCGTCCGAAGGATCATGCCATCATCGCCGAGCAGGCGGGCATGGTGCGTTTCGGCCGGGACTACAAGAACAAGCGCCGCATCGTCATCGAGCCGCTCGAGGGCGAAGGCGAGCCGGTGGAGTACCTGATCCCGAAGGGACGTCCTTTCCATCTTCAGGAAGGCGACGTCATCGAGAAGGGCGACTTCATTCTCGACGGGCTTCCGGCACCGCACGACATCCTGGCGATCAAGGGCGTGGAAGAGCTTGCCGCCTACCTCGTCAACGAGATCCAGGAGGTCTACCGGCTGCAGGGCGTGCTGATCAACGACAAGCACATCGAGGTCATCGTCCGGCAGATGCTGCAGAAGGTCGAGATCACCGAGCAGGGCGAGACGGACCTGATTTCCGGCGAGCAGATCGACCGCATCGAATTCGATGCGATCAACGCCCGCATTCAGGAAGAGGGCAAGACGCCCGCCCAAGGCGTTCCGGTCCTTCTCGGCATCACCAAGGCGAGCCTGCAGACGCGCTCCTTCATCTCCGCCGCCTCCTTCCAGGAGACGACGCGGGTGCTCACGGACGCGGCTGTCAACGGCAAGATAGATACGCTGGAAGGCCTCAAGGAGAACGTCATCGTCGGACGTCTCATCCCGGCCGGCACCGGCGGCACGATCAGTCGTCTGCGCCAGATCGCGACCCGTCGCGACGAGCTCATCGCAGAGGACGAGCGCAAGCGCGCCGAGATCTCTGCGCGTGCAGCCCTCGTCGATATGGGCAGCGGCGAGAGCGAGACGGAGACCGTCGAGGTCGGCGAGTAGGCCGCCTCCAAATCTTTTCTGAAAGAAGCGAAGCCCCGGCCATCGGCCGGGGCTTTTTCGTGGCCGTTCGAGGGCTGGCCGAGGGCGTGCGAACCGGCCCCTGTGGCAGGGCGGGCACAGTGGTTAGCGAAGTCTTTCGCCGTTTACCTCCTCGTCATATCTGACGGCAAAAATCGCTTGCGAGGGCAGGCGATTGCGGTAGAGGAGCGCGGCCTGCTCGCCGCGGCGTCCTGCCCCGGCGAATTTTTTCACCTCGGGGATGAACCTTTTTCACGGCCTGTCGTTACTGACGCCGAGGGGACTGGAACGCAACGGAACAAGAAATGGCTGGACATCTTTTCAAGCGGACGATCCTGTTTTTCGGACTGACCTTCGGCTACACGCTGCTGGCGGCCATTCCGTATTTGAGCTGAGGGGCAGGCGGCCGCGCAACGCGGCCCGGCAGAGCTTCACGAAGAGGCCGGCGCAACGCCGGCCTTTTTCTTTTTGGGGGCGCCATCGCGGGCTCTCTTGGACGCACCCTCGCGGGCTTTCACCCCGCGCTCACAGTGCCTATCTGAGGCGAGGCCAATGGAGGGACCGATGAACGACCGGCAGAGCATTTTTTCTTCAGCTCTTCGCGTCGAGGTCTCTCATGCACGCCCTTGCCAGCATCCGGCACATCTTTCTCTCCACCCCTGACGGGCGTCCTCTCGCCCATGATCTTTCCCTGACCCTTGGGCGCGAGCGCGTCGGGCTCGTCGGGCGAAACGGCTCCGGCAAGTCGACACTGATCGGTGTCATCGCCGGCGAGCGCGAGCCTGCGGCGGGAACCGTTGCCCGCTTCGGGCGGATTTCCGTGCTGCGCCAGGACTGGCCGGACGGCTCGGTGACGCTGGCGGAGGCGCTCGGCGTGGCAGCCAGGCTCGCGCGCCTCGCCGAGGTGCAGCGCGCCGGCTGGGGCGCCGAGACGCTCGCGGACGAGGAGTGGGGGCTGGAGGAGCGTATCGGCGCGACGATGTCGCGTCTCGGTCTTGGCGGCCTCTCGCTCGGCCTGCCCCTTGCCTCGCTCAGTGGCGGCGAGCGGACCCGCCTCTCGATCGCCCGACTGCTTCTTGAAAGTCCGGACCTCCTTCTCCTCGACGAGCCGACCAACAATCTCGACCGTTCCGGACGGCAGGTGATCGCCGATCTCGTCGCGGGCTGGCGGGGAGGGGTTCTGGTCGCGGGGCACGACCGCGAGCTTCTTGAGGGCATGGATCGCATCGTCGAGCTCAGCGCTGTCGGTGCGACATCCTTCGGTGGGGGCTGGAGCGCGTTCGCCGAGGCGCGCGCGGCAAGGCGGCGCGGGGCGGAGGCGGAGCTCGCGCAGGCGAAGGCCGCGCTGTCGCGAAGCGAAAGGGACGTTCAGGCGCGGCGCGAACGCAAGGCGCAGCGCGCAAAGCCCGGGCTCCGGGCGCGCGCCGAGCGCAGCAACAGCAAGCTGCTGCTCGACGCGGCCAAGGAGAGATCGGAGCGCACCGCATCACGCGACAGGCTTCTCGGCGAACGAATTGTCGAGGAGCGGGCAGGGGAGCTTGAAGCGGCGCGCCGGGCGGTTGAGGTTCTCACCCCGCTGGAAATGCGCCTGCCGCCGAGCGGCCTTGCGGCAAGCCGGGAGCTGCTTGCTTTCGAGGAGGTGACGCTCATGCGGGGCGGGCGCACACTCTTCGAACCGCTCTCGCTTGTCGTCAGGGGGCCGACGCGCCTGGCGCTGCGCGGCCCGAACGGGTCGGGCAAGAGCAGCCTGCTCGCGCTCGCCATGGGCGCTCTCCGTCCAACCGCCGGCCATGTTCGCCGGTTTGAGGGTGCGATTGCGCTTCTTGACCAGTGGGTGCGGATTCTCGACCCTGGGGAGACGGTCCTTGCCAACATCAGGCGCCTTGCGCCGGCGCTTGATGAGAACGGCGCCAGGGCGGGGCTCGCGCGATTCGCTTTCCGCGGCGAGGCGGCGCTGCAGCGGGTGGAGAATCTCAGCGGCGGCGAGCGCCTCAGGGCAGGGCTTGCCTGCGTCTTCTCGTCGGGCACGATCCAGCTCCTCCTCCTCGACGAGCCGACCAACCACCTCGACATCGAATCGATCGAGGTTCTCGAGGCGGCCCTTCGCGCGTATGACGGGGCCTTCATCGTCGCGAGCCACGACGAGACGTTCCTGGATTCGCTCGGACTGAGCGGAGAGATTCGTTTGGGGACCGGAAAAGGCGCGGGTTGACGTGGCGACTGGCCTATCGTCACTTCGCCGCATGGCTGCTTCGCGGGTTTCTAGGCCTTTTGCGGCCATGCGCGGGACAAAACCTCGCCGCGCGGGGTTGACGTAAAACCTCACCACGTCTAGATGACGACAACCCAGCGGGCAGGCGGTAAGCCAAGCCCTGTTTCGTGCGTCCATAGCGCGGGACTTCAAGGTTTAGACGCTGCCCGGGTTTGAATGCGATCGAAGTCGGATCATGATTGCGGGGAATACCCGTAATCCTCTGTTTCTGTGCACCGCGGCCGGTTTGGCGATGCGGTGCGATTTTCGTCGCGCTCGACAAGGAATTCTTGAGGAACGGGAAGCCGGATCTTTATGCCGACGATCAACCAGCTCATCCGCAAACCGCGCCACGACAAGCCGCGGCGCAACAAGGTGCCGGCTCTCGAGGCCAATCCGCAGAAGCGCGGCGTTTGCACGCGCGTCTACACCACGACCCCGAAGAAGCCGAACTCGGCGCTTCGTAAGGTCGCCAAGGTTCGCCTGACCAACGGCTACGAGGTCGTCGGCTATATCCCGGGCGAAGGGCACAACCTTCAGGAGCACTCCGTGGTGATGATCCGCGGCGGGCGCGTGAAGGATCTGCCGGGCGTGCGCTATCACGTGCTGCGCGGCGTGCTCGATACCCAGGGCGTCAAAGATCGTCGCCAGCGCCGTTCGAAGTACGGCGCCAAGCGGCCGAAGTAAGGAGACAGGGATGTCGCGACGCCGGCGTGCCGAGAAGCGTGAGATCAATCCGGATCCGAAATACGGGGACCGGGTGATCTCGAAGTTCATGAATTCCGTGATGTATCACGGCAAGAAATCGGCTGCCGAATCGATCGTCTACGGGGCGCTCGAATCGGTGGAGGGCCGCATGCGCCAGGACCCGGTGGCGATTTTCCACCAGGCGCTGGACAACGTCATGCCGCATGTCGAGGTGCGCTCCCGCCGTGTCGGCGGTGCCACCTATCAGGTGCCGGTCGAGGTGCGCGTGGATCGCCGTCAGGCCCTCGCCATCCGCTGGCTGATCACGGCGGCGCGCGGACGTAACGAGCGGACCATGGAAGAGCGCCTTTCCGGCGAGCTTCTGGACGCCGCCAACAACCGCGGCAATGCCGTGAAGAAGCGCGAGGATACGCACCGGATGGCCGAGGCCAACCGCGCCTTCTCGCATTACCGCTGGTAGCAGCAGACAGACGAGACCACCTATGCCCCGCGACTATAAGATCGAGGACTACCGCAACTTCGGCATCATGGCTCACATCGATGCCGGGAAGACCACGACTACGGAGCGGATCCTCTTCTACACCGGAAAGTCCCACAAGATGGGCGAGGTCCATGAGGGCGCTGCCACCATGGACTGGATGGAGCAGGAGCAGGAGCGGGGCATCACGATCACCTCGGCTGCCACGACCACTTTCTGGGAAGGCCGCGACGGCAAGAAGCGGCGCCTCAACATCATCGACACGCCGGGCCATGTGGACTTCACCATTGAGGTGGAGCGTTCGCTGCGCGTGCTCGACGGCGCCATCGCGCTTCTCGATGCCAATGCGGGCGTTGAGCCGCAGACGGAGACCGTCTGGCGGCAGGCGGACAAGTACAAAGTTCCGCGCATGATCTTCGTCAACAAGATGGACAAGATCGGCGCCGATTTTTACCGCTGCGTGGAAATGATCGAGGAGCGCCTCGGCGCCCAGCCGCTGGTGCTGCAGCTTCCGGTCGGCGCGGAAAGCGACTTCAAGGGCGTCGTCGATCTCATCGAGATGAATGCCCGCCTCTGGCGCGACGAGACCCTCGGCGCCCAGTGGGACGACGTGGAAATCCCGGCCGAGCTTCAGGCGAAGGCCGAGGAGTGGCGCGAGAAGCTCATCGAGACCGTCGTGGAGCTCGATGACGAGGTGATGGAAGCCTATCTGGAGGGCAACGCTCCGGACAACGACACCATCCGCAGGCTCGTACGCAAGGGAACCTGCGCGGTGCAGTTCTTCCCGGTGCTCGCCGGCTCCGCCTTCAAGAACAAGGGCGTGCAGCTCCTTCTGGACGCTGTCGTCGACTACCTGCCGAGCCCGATCGAGGTTCCTTCCATTCGCGGCATCGACCCGAAGTCCGGCGAGGAGGTGAAGCGCATCTCCTCCGACGACGAGCCGGTTTCGATGCTGGCCTTCAAGATCATGAACGACCCGTTCGTCGGTTCGCTCACCTTCGCGCGCATCTATTCCGGCAAGCTGGAAGCGGGTTCTGCGCTGGTGAACACGGTGAAGGAGAAGCGCGAGCGCATCGGCCGCATGCTGCTGATGCACTCCAACAACCGTGAAGACATCAAGGAGGCCTTTGCCGGCGACATCGTCGCTCTCGTTGGCCTCAAGGACACGACGACCGGCGACACGCTTTGCGATCCGAACAAGCCGGTCATCCTGGAGCGCATGGAGTTCCCCGAGCCGGTCATCGAGATCGCCATCGAGCCCGCCTCCAAGGCCGACCAGGAGAAGATGGGCATCGCCCTCAACCGCCTGGCACAGGAGGATCCGTCCTTCCGCGTGAAGACGGACGAGGAATCGGGCCAGACGATCATCGCCGGCATGGGCGAGCTGCATCTCGACATTCTGGTCGACCGCATGAAGCGCGAGTTCAAGGTCGCGGCGAATATCGGTCAGCCGCAGGTCGCCTATCGCGAGACGATCACGCAGCAGGCCGAGATCGACTACACCCACAAGAAGCAGACCGGCGGTTCGGGCCAGTTCGCCCGCGTCAAGATCATGTTCGAGCCGCAGGAGCCGGGCGAAGGCTTCACGTTCAATTCCAAGATCGTCGGCGGCAACGTGCCGAAGGAGTACATTCCGGGCGTCCAGAAGGGCCTCGAAAGCGTGCTCGGCAACGGTGTCCTCGCCGGCTTCCCGATGGTCGACATCAAGGCGACGCTGCTCGACGGCGCCTACCATGACGTCGATTCCTCGGTGTTGGCCTTCGAGATCGCGGCGCGTGCCGCCTTCCGCGAAGGTGCCCAGAAGGCGAAGCCGGTTCTTCTGGAGCCGGTGATGAAGGTCGAGGTGGTGACGCCGGACGAATATACCGGGTCGGTCATCGGCGACCTCAACTCCCGCCGTGGCCAGGTGCAGGGGCAGGAGATGCGTGGCAACGCCACCGTCATCAACGCCATGGTCCCGCTCGCCAACATGTTCGGCTACGTCAACACGCTGCGCTCCATGAGCCAGGGCCGGGCGCAGTACACGATGCAGTTCGACCATTACTCGCCGGTGCCGAGCCAGGTCGCCCAGGAAATTCAATCCAAGTACGCCTGATTTCTACTGAAACAGGTTGAGAAGTCAGACGGAGAGAGCTGATGGCAAAAGAGAAGTTTTCGCGCACGAAGCCGCATGTGAACATCGGGACGATCGGTCACGTCGACCACGGCAAGACGACGCTGACGGCGGCGATCACGAAGTTCTTCGGCGAGTATCGTGCCTACGACCAGATCGACGCGGCGCCTGAGGAGAAGGCGCGCGGCATCACGATCTCGACGGCGCATGTGGAGTACGAGACGGAGAACCGTCACTACGCCCATGTCGACTGCCCGGGGCATGCCGACTACGTGAAGAACATGATCACGGGCGCGGCGCAGATGGACGGCGCGATCCTGGTGGTTTCGGCCGCGGACGGCCCGATGCCGCAGACGCGCGAGCACATTCTTCTCGCCCGTCAGGTCGGCGTTCCGGCGCTGGTCGTCTACATGAACAAGGTCGACCAGGTGGACGACGAGGAGCTTCTGGAGCTCGTCGAGCTTGAGGTTCGCGAGCTGCTTTCCTCCTACGAGTTCCCGGGCGACGACATTCCGGTGGTGAAGGGCTCGGCCCTTGTGGCGCTGGAAGACGGCGACAAGACGATGGGCGAGGATTCGGTGCGGGCGCTGATGGCGGCCGTGGACGATTACATCCCGACGCCGGAGCGCCCGATCGACCAGCCGTTCCTGATGCCGATCGAGGACGTGTTCTCGATTTCCGGGCGCGGCACGGTGGTGACGGGACGCGTGGAGCGCGGCCAGGTGAAGGTCGGCGAGGAAGTGGAGATTGTCGGCATCCGCGACACCCGCAAGACGGTGGTGACGGGTGTGGAGATGTTCCGCAAGCTGCTGGATTCGGGCCAGGCGGGCGACAATATCGGCGCGCTTCTGCGCGGCATCGACCGCGAGGGCGTGGAGCGCGGGCAGATCCTGTGCAAGCCGGGCTCGGTGACGCCGCACACGAAGTTCAAGGCCGAGGCCTACATCCTGACGAAGGAGGAGGGTGGCCGTCACACGCCGTTCTTCACCAACTACCGCCCGCAGTTCTATTTCCGCACGACGGATGTCACGGGTGTCGTGCATCTGCCGGAAGGCACGGAGATGGTGATGCCGGGCGACAACGTGGAAATGACGGTGGAGCTGATCGTGCCGATCGCCATGGAGGAGAAGCTGCGCTTCGCCATCCGTGAAGGCGGCAGGACCGTCGGCGCCGGTATCGTCTCTTCCATCATCGAGTAACAAGGATCTGGCGCGGGCGATCCCGTCCGCGCCGGCTTCTGACGAGGCAAGATAATGAACGGGCAGAACATCCGTATCCGGCTAAAGGCCTTCGATCACCGTGTGCTCGACAGCTCCACCGCCGAGATTGTCTCGACGGCCAAGAGGACCGGTGCGCAGGTGCGCGGACCTATCCCGCTGCCGACCCGGATCGAGAAGTTCACTGTGAACCGCTCGCCGCACATCGACAAGAAGAGCCGCGAGCAGTTCGAGATCCGCACGCACAAGCGTCTTCTCGATATTCTCGATCCGACGCCGCAGACGGTCGACGCACTCATGAAGCTCGACCTCGCCGCTGGCGTCGATGTCGAGATCAAGCTCTAGCGGATACCTGACGAAGGGAACACCAGGATGCGTTCTGGCGTCATCGCAAAAAAGCTCGGCATGACCCGGGTCTACACGGAGGCTGGCGAACAGGTGCCGGTTACCGTGCTTCGGCTCGACAATTGCCAGGTCGTCGCGCAGCGGACGGCGGAGAAGGACGGCTATACGGCCGTTCAGCTCGGCGTCGGCCTCGCCAAGGCCAAGAATACGCCCAAGGCCATGCGTGGCCACTTCGCCAAGGCGGAAGTGGAGCCCAAGCGCAAGGTTGCGGAGTTCCGTGTGAGCCCGGAGAACCTCATCGAGGTGGGCGCCGAGATCACGGCCGAGCACTTCCTGCCCGGCCAGTATGTCGACGTCACCGGCACCTCGATCGGCAAGGGCTTCGCCGGCGCCATGAAGCGTCATGGTTTCGGCGGCCTCAGGGCCACCCACGGCGTCTCGGTTTCGCACCGCTCGCACGGTTCCACCGGCAATCGCCAGGATCCGGGCAAGGTGTTCAAGAACAAGAAGATGGCCGGCCATATGGGCGACACCCGCGTCACCACGCAGAACCTGCAGGTGGTGCGCACCGACGCGGAGAGGGGCCTCATCCTGATCCGCGGCGCGGTGCCGGGTGCCAAGGGCGGCCTGCTGCTGGTGCGCGATGCCATCAAGAAGTCCGCGCCGGATGGCGTGCCGACTCCTGCGGCTCTGCGCAAGGCGAACGGTAATTCGGCCGAGACGGCCCAGGCACAGGCAACGTCCGAAGCGCCTGCGGGCGAAGGGGGCGAGGAATAATGGAACTCAATGTCACCACGCTCGCCGGCAAGTCGGCTGGCAAGGTATCGGTCTCGGACGAGGTCTTCGGCCTTGAGCCCCGCACCGACATCCTGCAGCGGATGATCCGCTACCAGCTGCTGAAGCGCCAGCAGGGCACGCACAAGGCGAAGGATCGCGGCGAGGTCTCCATGACCACGGCCAAGATGTACCGCCAGAAGGGCACCGGCCGCGCCCGCCACGGCTCCAAGAAGCCTGGCCTGTTCCGGGGCGGCGGCAAGTCCTTCGGCCCGGTCGTGCGCTCGCATGCGATCGACCTGCCGAAGAAGGTGCGCGCCCTCGCCCTCAAGCATGCGCTTTCGGTGCGTGCCAAGAGCGACAGCCTCATCGTCATCGACGAGGCGAAGGCGGGCGACGCCAAGACCAAGGCGCTCGCCGTGCAGTTCGCCGGGCTCGGCCTGACGAGCGCGCTGATCGTCGACGGTGCCGCGCTGGATGACGGCTTTGCCCGTGCCGCGCGCAACCTGAAGGGCGTCGACGTGCTGCCGGTGCAGGGCATCAACGTCTACGACATTCTGCGCCGCGACACGCTGGTCCTGACGAAGGCCGCGCTCGAGGCGCTGGAGGAGCGGTTCAAATGACCAGCCTCAAGCACTACGACACGATCGTCTCGCCGGTGATCACCGAAAAATCGACGCTCGCCTCGGAGCACAACCAGGTTGTCTTCAAGGTTGCGATCGGCGCGACGAAGCCGGAGATCCGCGATGCGGTCGAGGCGCTCTTCAAGGTCAAGGTGGAGAGCGTGAACACGCTGCTCCGCAAGGGCAAGACGAAGCGTTTCCGCGGCATCAAGGGCCGGCAGAAAGATTTCAAAAAAGCGATCGTGACCCTCAAAGAAGGTCACTCGATCGACGTGACGACGGGTCTTTAAGCCATGGCTTTGAAAACCTTCAATCCGCGTACGCCGGGCCAGCGCCAGCTGGTTCTCGTCGACCGCTCTGGCCTCTGGACCGGCAAGCCGGAAAAGAGCCTGACGGAGGGTCTGACGAAGTCGGGCGGGCGTAACAATTTCGGCCGGGCGACCGCGCGTCGTCGTGGTGGCGGGCACAAGCGCGCCTACCGCATCATCGACTTCAAGCGTCGCAAGTTCGACGTGGCCGGCAAGGTGGAGCGTCTGGAATACGATCCGAACCGCTCCGCGTTCATCGCCCTCGTGCGTTACGAGGACGGCGAGATTTCCTACATCCTGGCGCCGCAGCGCCTGGCGGAAGGCGACACGATCATCGCCGGCCAGTCGAATGTCGACGTGAAGCCGGGTAACGCCATGCCGCTGCGCTCCATGCCGGTGGGCACGATCATCCACAATGTGGAGCTGAAGCCGGGCCGTGGCGGCCAGATGGCGCGCTCGGCGGGTGCTTATGCGCAGATCGTCGGCCGCGACCAGGGCTACACGGTCATCCGTCTCGGTTCGGGCGAGCAGCGTCTCGTCCACGGCACCTGCATGGCGACCGTCGGTGCGGTTTCGAACCCGGATCATTCCAACGTCAACCTCGGCAAGGCCGGGCGTTCGCGCTGGCTCGGACGTCGTCCGAGCGTGCGCGGCGTTGCAATGAACCCGATCGACCATCCGCATGGCGGTGGTGAAGGGCGTACCTCGGGCGGCCGGCATCCGGTCACGCCTTGGGGCAAGCCGACCAAGGGCAAGCGCACGCGTTCCAACAAGGCGTCGCAAAAGTACATCGTCCGCTCCCGGCACACCCGTAAGAAGTGACGGGCCGGGAACGAGCATCAGGAGTTTAGGCGAAGTGGCACGTTCAGTTTGGAAAGGCCCGTTCTTCGACGGCTTCCTTCTCAAGAAGTCAGAGAAGGCGCGCGAGTCCGGCCGCAAGGAAGTGATCAAGATCTGGAGCCGTCGTTCCACGATCCTGCCCCAGTTCGTCGGGCTCACTTTCGGCGTCCACAACGGTCACAAGCACATTCCCGTGCTCGTGACCGAGGACATGATCGGACACAAGTTCGGCGAATTCGCTCCGACGCGCACCTATTACGGGCATGCGGCGGACAAGAAGGCGAAGAGGAAGTAACGATGGGCAAGCCCAAGCGTGAGCGGGCGCTCGGCGACAACGAGGCCAGGGCGGTGGCGCGGATGATCCGCGTTTCCCCGCAGAAGCTGAACCTCGTCGCCGGCCTTATCCGCGGCAAGAAGGTGTCGTCGGCGCTCGCCGACCTGACCTTCTCGCGCAAGCGGATCGCCTTCCAGGTGAAAAAGACCCTGGAAAGCGCCATTGCGAATGCGGAGAACAATCACGATCTGGACGTGGACAGCCTGGTCGTGGCGGAAGCCCATGTGGGCAAGGCGCTGGTGATGAAGCGTTTCTCGCCCAGGGCACGCGGCAGGGTGGGACGCATCACCAAGCCGTTTTCAAATCTCACCATCGTCGTGCGCGAAGTCGAGGACGCGGCCTAAGCGCCGGGGAGCAAGGTATGGGACAGAAAGTCAATCCGATCGGGCTGAGGCTCGGCATCAACAAGACCTGGGATTCGCGCTGGTTCGCCAATGACGCGGAATACGGTCCGTTGCTGCACGAGGATCTGCGGATCCGCGCCGCGCTGATGGACGACCTGAAGCAGGCCGCGGTCTCCAAGATCGTGATCGAGCGTCCGCACAAGAAGTGCCGCGTCACGATCCATACTGCCCGGCCGGGCATCGTCATCGGCAAGAAGGGCGCCGACATCGAGAAGCTGCGCCGCAAGGTGGCGCGCCTCACCGACTCGGAAGTCCACATCAACATCGTGGAAGTCCGCAAGCCGGAGATCGACGCCACGCTGATCGCGCAGTCGATCGCCCAGCAGCTGGAGCGCCGCGTCGCCTTTCGGCGCGCCATGAAGCGCTCGGTGCAGTCGGCGATGCGCCTCGGCGCCCAGGGCATTCGGATCGCCTGCGGCGGCCGCCTCGGCGGCGCCGAGATCGCCCGCGCGGAATGGTATCGCGAGGGGCGGGTGCCGCTGCATACGCTGCGCGCCGATATCGATTACGGCACGGCCACGGCCCATACGGCCTACGGCACGATCGGCATCAAAGTCTGGGTGTTCAAGGGCGAGATCCTGGAGCACGACCCGTTCGCCTCCGAGAAGCGCCTCCTTGAGGGGCCCGAGGCTTCCCGTCGCGGCGCCTCGGCCTGACCCGAAGGATTGAGAGAAGAAAATGCTGCAACCCAAGCGCACAAAGTTCCGCAAGGCGCATAAGGGCCGCATCCACGGCACGGCGAAGGGTGGAACGGACCTCAATTTCGGCTCTTTCGGCCTGAAGGCCGTCGAGCCGGAGCGGATCACCGCGCGCCAGATCGAGGCGGCCCGCCGCGCCATCACGCGTCACATGAAGCGTGCCGGCCGGGTGTGGATCCGCATCTTCCCCGACCTGCCGGTTTCTTCCAAGCCGACGGAAGTGCGCATGGGTAAGGGCAAGGGCACGCCGGAATACTGGGCCGCCCGCGTCCATCCGGGTCGCATCATGTTCGAGATCGACGGCGTTGCCGAGGTCACGGCGCGCGAGGCGCTTCGCCTCGGCGCGGCCAAGCTGCCGGTGAAGACGCGTGTCGTCACCCGGATCGGCGAGTAAGGGACAAGGCCATGAAGGCGAGCGAATTGAACACCAAGACCGCCGACGAGCTCACGGACGAGCTGGCGCGGTTGAAGAAAGAGCAGCTCAATCTGCGTTTCCAGCAGGCGACCGGCCAGCTGGAAAAGACCGCGCGCGTTCGCGAGGTCCGTCGCACGATTGCGCGCATCAAGACGATCGCGGCGCAGCAGAAGCGCGCCTCGGCGAAGAAGGCTTAAGGAGCGAACGATGCCGAAACGCGTGTTGCAGGGGACGGTGGTGAGCGACAGCTCCGACAAGACGGTCACCGTCGACGTGGAGCGCCGCTTCACGCACCCGCTCCTGAAGAAGACCGTGCGTCGTACGAAGAAGTACCAGGCGCACGATCCGGAGAACCAGTTCAAGGTCGGTGACGTGATCTTCATCCAGGAGACGCGTCCGATCTCGAAATCGAAAAAGTGGCTCGCGCTCGGCAAGGATATTCCGAGCGAAGCCGGCGCAACGGACGAGGCCCGGGGCTGAGGCTCCGGCAAGCGAAGAACAAGAAGGACGTCGGGCGATGATCCAGATGCAGACCAACCTCGATGTGGCGGATAATTCCGGCGCGCGCCGCGTGCAGTGCATCAAGGTGCTCGGCGGCTCGAAGCGCAAATATGCCCATGTCGGCGACATCATCGTGGTTTCCGTGAAGGAGGCCATTCCGCGCGGTCGCGTGAAGAAGGGCGATGTGATGAAGGCGGTCGTGGTTCGCACGGCCAAGGACATCCGTCGGGCGGACGGAAGCGTCATCCGCTTCGACAAGAATGCGGCCGTTCTGGTCAACAACCAGAAAGAGCCGGTCGGCACGCGTATCTTCGGCCCGGTTCCGCGCGAGTTGCGCGCCAAGAACCACATGAAGATCATCTCGCTGGCGCCGGAAGTGCTGTGAAAAGGGTTTTTTGACGATGGCCGCGAAGATCAAGAAGGGCGACAGGGTCGTAGTGCTCGCCGGCAAGGATAAAGGCCGGTCGGGCGAGGTGATCCGTGTGATGCCGAAAGACAACCGGGCGCTGGTCCGCGGGGTGAACATGATCACCCGGCATCAGCGCCAGACCGCGAGCGAGGAAGGCGGAATCGTGCGCAAGGAAGCGCCGATCCATCTTTCCAACCTGGCGATCGAGGACCGGGAATCGGGCAAGGCGACGCGTGTCGGCTTCCGCTTCCTGGACGACGGTCGCAAGGTCCGCGTCTCCAAGCGTTCGGGAGAAACCATCGATGGCTGAGGCCGCTTTCGACATTGAGTCCTACGAGCCGCGGCTCCGGGCACTCTACCGCGACGAGGTCGTGCCGAAGCTCAAGGAAGAGTTCGGCTACGCCAATCCCATGGTCGTGCCGCGGCTGGACAAGGTCGTGCTCAACATGGGCATCGGCGAGGCCGTGAGCGATTCCAAGAAGGTGCAGTCGGCCGCCGAGGATCTGGCGCTGATCGCCGGCCAGAAGCCGGTCATCACCCGGGCACGCAAGTCGATCGCCACCTTCAAGCTGCGCGAGGGCATGGCCGTCGGCACCAAGGTGACGCTGCGGCGCGAGAGGATGTTCGAGTTCGTCGACCGTCTGATCAACGTCGCCCTGCCGCGCGTGCGCGACTTCCGCGGCCTCGACCCGAAGAGCTTCGACGGGCGGGGCAACTACGCCCTCGGCATCAAGGAGCACATCGTGTTCCCGGAAGTGAACTACGACAAGGTCGAGCAGATCTGGGGTATGGACATCATCGTCTGCACGACGGCGCAGACGGACGAAGAGGGGCGTGCGCTCCTCAAGGCATTCAACTTCCCCTTCCGGCAGTAGCGGGCGAGCCCGCTAGACGCGGCAGGGACGAGAGAGGCTTATTAGATGGCGAAAAAGAGCGCGATCGAGAAGAACCAGCGGCGGATGAAGCTGGTGAAGCAGTATGCGGCCAAGCGCGAGACGCTGAAGGCACTGGCGGCGGACGAGAGCCTGTCGGACCAGGAGCGCTTCGCCGCGCGGCTGAAGCTCGCCAAGCTTCCGCGTAATTCCTCGCCTTCGCGAGTGCGCAACCGTTGCGAGGTGACCGGTCGTCCGCGCGCCTTCTATCGCAAGCTCAAGATGAGCCGTGTGGCGCTGCGCGATCTGGGCAATGAGGGGAAGATCCCCGGCCTCGTGAAGTCGAGCTGGTAAGGGCAAGACCATGTCTGTGAACGATCCTCTCGGCGATATGCTGACACGTATCCGCAACGCGCAGAGCCGCGGGCGGACCTCGGTTTCATCGCCGTCCTCCAAGCTGAGGGTGCGCGTCCTCGACGTGCTCCAGGCCGAAGGCTATATCCGCGGCTATTCGGAAGTCGAGCATTCCAACGGCACCGCCGAAGTGCAGATCGAGCTGAAATATGCCGAGGGCACGCCGGTGATCCGCGAGATTCAGCGTGTGTCCACGCCGGGCCGCCGGGTGTACACCTCCGTGAAATCCATCCCCGTCGTCCACAAGGGGCTGGGCGTGTCGATCCTGTCGACGCCGAAGGGCGTGATGGCCGATTACGACGCGCGCGAGCACAATGTGGGCGGCGAGGTTCTGTGCCGGGTCTTTTAGGGCCGGCCTGAAGAAGCGAGACAGAAATCATGTCGCGAATTGGCAAAAAGCCGGTCGTCATCCCCTCCGGGGTCAACGCTTCGGTCGAAGGCAAGACGGTGAAGGCGAAGGGCCCGAAGGGCGAGCTTTCCGTGGAGCTGGTCGACGAAGTGACGGTCGCCATGGGCGAGGACGGCATCCAGATCGATCCGATCAACAAGTCCAAGGAGGCCCGTTCGGCCTGGGGCATGTCGCGCACCTTGGTGCAGAACATCGTCACCGGGGTGAGCGAGGGCTTTCAGCGGCGGCTTGAGATCAACGGCGTCGGCTACCGCGCCGCGGCGCAGGGCAAGAACCTTTCCCTGTCGCTCGGCTACAGCCACGAGGTGAACTACCCCGTGCCGGAGGGTATCGAGATTGCCACGCCGAGGCCGACGGAGATCATCATCTCCGGCATCGACAAGCAGGTGGTGGGCCAGGTGGCCGCCGAAATTCGCGGCTGGCGTCCGCCGGAGCCCTACAAGGGCAAGGGCGTGAAGTACGCCGAGGAACGCATCTTCCGCAAGGAAGGCAAGAAGAAGTAACGGAGCGGGACGATGGGTATCTCAAATACGCGCCAGCGCATGCGCACGGACCGCCGCAGGGGCCGGGTTCGCAGCGCGCTGAGGAAAGTGGCGTTCGGTCGGCCGAGGCTCTCGGTCTTCCGCTCCTCGCAGCACATCTATGCGCAGATCATCGACGATGTGCGCGGGCATACGGTGGCGGCTGCCTCCACGCTCGACAAGGAGCTGCGCGAGAAGCTGAAGACCGGCGCCAACCGGGACGCGGCTTCGGAAGTCGGCCGCCTGGTCGCCGAAAGGGCGAAGGCGGCGGGCGTCGAAAACGTGCAGTTCGACCGCGGAAGCTATATCTATCACGGCCGGATCAAGGCGCTGGCGGATGCCGCGCGTGAAGCCGGGCTGCAGTTCTAAGCAATAAAGCCAGCGAGCCCGCCGGGACGCCCGGCAGACGAGCAGACACACGGACGAAAAATTCATGGCGCAGCACAGAGAACGATCAAATCGCGGTGGCGGACGCAGGGAGCGTGACGACAAGGTCGACAGCGAATTCGTCGACAAGCTCGTGCACATCAACCGCGTCGCCAAGGTGGTGAAGGGCGGTCGTCGCTTCGGCTTCGCCGCGCTCGTGGTGGTCGGTGACCAGCGCGGCCGCGTCGGCTTCGGCCACGGCAAGGCGCGCGAGGTGCCGGAGGCGATCCGCAAGGCGACCGAGGCGGCAAAGCGCACCATGATCCGCGTGCCGCTGCGCGAGGGCCGTACGCTGCATCACGACATTGCCGGCCGCCACGGTGCGGGCCGGGTGCTGATGCGCGCTGCTCCGGCCGGTACCGGCATCATCGCCGGCGGTCCGATGCGCGCGGTCTTCGAGACGCTCGGCGTGCACGATGTCGTCGCCAAGTCGCTCGGCACCTCGAACCCCTACAACATGGTGCGCGCCACCTTCGACGCGCTGAAGCGTCAGGACAGCCCCCGGGCCGTCGCAGCGCGCCGTGGCATCAAGATCTCGACGCTGCAGTCCCGCCGTCAGGCGGAGGCCGGCACCGAAGCGCAGGGAGCCTAAGAAATGGCTGACAAGACTGTCACCGTTGAGCAGACGGGCAGCCCTCTGCGCCGGCCCGCCGACCAGCGCCAGACGCTGATCGGCCTCGGCCTCAACAAACAGCGCCGCCGCTCGACGCTGCCGGATACGCCGGCAACGCGCGGCATGATCGCCAAAGTGCAGCATCTCGTTCGCGTCGTCGAAGAGAGCTGAGAAATCGATTCCGAGTCAGGGCTTAACCCATGAAACTCAATGAACTTTCCGACAATCCGGGCTCCGGCAAGGCGCGCAAGCGCCCCGGCCGCGGCATCGGCTCGGGCCTCGGCAAGACCGGCGGCCGCGGCGTGAAAGGCCAGACCTCGCGCTCGGGCGTCGCCATCAAGGGCTTCGAGGGTGGCCAGATGCCGCTGCATCGGCGCCTGCCGAAGCGCGGCTTCACGAATATCTTCCGCAAGGACTACACGACGGTCAATCTCGGCCGGCTGCAGCAGGCCGTGGATGCGGGCAAGCTCGACGCCAAGAAGACGGTCGACGCCGCCGCGCTGAAGGAAGCCGGCGTGATCCGTCGCACGAAGGACGGCGTCCGCCTCCTCGGCGGCGGCGAACTGACGGCCAAGCTCACCATCGATGTCGCGGGCGCCTCGCGCTCGGCGATCGAGGCGGTCGAGAAGGCCGGCGGCTCGGTCAAGGTCAGCGCTCCGGCGCAGACGCCTGAAGCCAAAGAAGACGCGTAACCCAGCACTTCGGAGTTCTGATGGCCTCCGCCGCCGAACAGCTCGCCTCCAATCTCAACTTCGGCGCCTTCTCGAAGGCGACGGAGCTGAAGAAAAGGATCTGGTTCACCCTCGGCGCGCTGCTCGTCTATCGGCTGGGCACGTACATCCCGCTGCCGGGCATCAACATCGAGGCCCTTCAGCAGGCCTTCGAGCAGCAGTCCCAGGGCATCCTCGGGGTCTTCAACATGTTCGCCGGCGGTGCCGTCGGACGTATGGCGATCTTCGCCCTGGGCATCATGCCCTACATCTCCGCCTCCATCATCATCCAGCTGATGACGACTGTGATCCCGCAGCTCGACCAGCTGAAGAAGGAAGGAGAGCAGGGCCGCAAGATCATCAACCAGTATACCCGCTATCTGACGGTGGTCCTGGCGACCGTGCAGTCCTACGGCATCGCCGTCGGGCTGGAAGGCTCGTCCTCGGGCATCGTCGCCGATCCGGGCTGGTTCTTCCGCTTCACCGCAGTGGTGACGCTGACCGGCGGCACCGTGTTCCTGATGTGGCTCGGCGAGCAGATCACCTCGCGGGGCATCGGCAACGGCATCTCGCTGATCATCTTCTCCGGCATCGTGGCGAACCTGCCGACGGCCGCCGCCGGAACGCTGGAGCTCGGGCGCCAGGGCGCGCTTTCGACGCCGGTGATCCTGACGGTGATCATTCTGGCCGTCGTCGTCATCGCCTTCATCGTCTTCATGGAGCGGGCGCAGCGCCGCCTCATCATCCAGTATCCCAAGCGGCAGATGGGCAACCGGATGTTCCAGGGCGACACCTCGCACCTGCCGCTGAAGCTCAACACGTCGGGCGTCATCCCGCCGATCTTCGCCTCCTCGCTCTTGCTGCTGCCGATCACGGTGGCGAACTTCTCGGCGGCGCAGGGTCCGGCCTGGCTCACCCAGGTGACGGCGATGCTCGGCCGCGGCCAGCCGCTGCACATGGCGATCTATGCGGCGCTGATCATCTTCTTCGCCTTCTTCTACACGGCGATCGTCTTCAATCCGCAGGACACCGCCGACCAGCTGAAGAAGCATGGCGGCTTCATTCCGGGCATCCGTCCGGGCCAGCGTACGGCCGAGTACATCGACTACGTTCTGACCCGCATCACGGTCGCCGGTGCCGCCTATCTGGTCATCGTCTGCCTGCTGCCGGAATTCCTGATCGCGGAGCTTTCGGTTCCCTTCTACTTCGGCGGCACCTCGCTTCTGATCGTGGTGTCGGTGACGATGGATACGGTCTCCCAGGTGCAGGGGCATCTGCTGGCGCATCAGTATGAAGGCCTGGTCAAGAAGACGAAGCTCCGGGGGAGCCGTCGCAGATGAGGCTTATCATTCTCGGGCCTCCGGGCGCTGGCAAGGGCACCCAGGCCCAGAGGCTGGTGGAAAAGCACGGTCTCGTACAGCTCTCCACCGGCGACATGCTGCGCGATGCCGCCGCTGCCGGAACGCCGGTCGGCAAGCAGGCCAAGGCTCTGATGGATCAGGGCTCGCTCGTTCCCGACGAGGTGGTGATCAACATCATCTCCGAACGCCTTGACGAGCCCGACGTGCGCAAGGGCTTCGTGCTCGACGGGTTTCCGCGCACGCTGAAGCAGGCCGACGCGCTCGAGGGGCTTCTGGCGGAGAAGGGATTGCCGCTCGACGGCGTGATTCTTCTCGCCGTTGACGACGATGCACTGGTGGAACGCGTCGGGGGGCGCTACACCTGCGCCAAGTGCGGCGAAATCTACCATGATGCGAACAAGAAGCCTGCCGTGGAAGGCGTGTGCGACGTCTGCGGCTCGCACGAGTTCAAGCGTCGCGCCGACGACAACGCGGAAACGATGCGAACCCGACTGCACGCGTTCTACAAGGATACCTCGCCGCTGGTTGGCTACTACTACGCCAAGGGCAGGCTGAGGACGGTCGACGGCATGGCGACGCCCGAGAAGGTCGCCGCGGCGATCGAGGATGTGATGGGGGAGCTGAAAGGCTGAGTTTCCCGCCTGCGTATTTCGGGCGGAGCGGTTGACGAAAGGCCGCTGAAAGACTATCTCCGGCGCAATCCTGAAGTGCGGATAACGGCGCCGAAGCTTGATTGAGCTTGGGGCGTCGTTTTTTGGCGTTTCGTCCCGAACAGGTGAAGACGGGGCGCTCCGCGAGACGCGGGTAGCGCCAGACAAGAAGGAGCACAGGCGTGGCACGTATTGCTGGCGTCAACATTCCGACGAACAAGCGCGTCGTCGTCGCCCTCCAGGCGATCCACGGTATCGGTCCGGCCATGGCCCGAGAGATCGTGGAGAAGGCCAATATCGACATGGCGCGGAGGGTGAACGAACTCTCCGATTCCGAGATTCTGCTGATTCGCGAGGCGATCGACCGCGACTACATCGTGGAAGGCGATCTTCGCCGCGAAGCCGCGATGAACATCAAGCGTCTGATGGATCTCGGCTGCTACCGCGGCCTGAGGCATCGCCGCGGCCTGCCGGTTCGCGGTCAGCGCACGCATACCAATGCCAGGACCCGCAAGGGCCCGGCCAAAGCCATCGCCGGCAAGAAAAAGTAAGGGGCCTTTACGAATATGGCTAAGGACACCACCCGCATTCGCCGGCGTGAACGCAAGAACATCACTTCGGGCATCGCCCATGTGAGTTCGACGTTCAACAACACCATGATCACCATCACCGACGTGCAGGGGAACACGATCTCCTGGTCGTCGGCCGGTGCGCAGGGCTTCAAGGGCTCGCGCAAATCCACCCCTTACGCCGCGCAGGTCGCTGCCGAAACCGCCGCCCAGAAGGCGCAGGAACACGGCATGCGCACGCTCGAGGTCGAGGTCTCCGGGCCCGGCTCCGGACGCGAGTCGGCGCTGCGCGCTCTACAGGCGGCCGGCTTTACGATCACCTCGATCCGTGACGTGACGCCGATCCCGCACAACGGCTGCCGCCCGCCGAAACGGCGCCGCGTCTGACCGAGCCAGGCTCCTGCGAGCCTGCGGCGCCGCCGCGGGCTCGCTTCAGCTTCGCGACCGGTCATCCAAAACGAAAGGTTCGCCCCCGTGAACGTCATTCAGAAGAACTGGCAGGATCTGATCAAGCCGAACAAGCTTGAGGTGAAGCACGGCTCCGATGCGAGCCGTCTTGCGACGGTCGTCGCCGAGCCGCTCGAGCGTGGCTTCGGCCTGACGCTCGGCAACGCGTTGCGGCGCGTGCTGCTTTCCTCCCTGCAGGGCGCGGCCGTCACCAGCCTGCAGATCGACGGCGTGCTGCACGAGTTTTCCTCCATCGCCGGCGTGCGTGAGGACGTCACCGACATCGTCCTCAACGTCAAGGAAGTCGCCATCAAGATGGAAGGCGAGGGTCCCAAGCGCATGACCCTGCGCAAGTCCGGTCCGGGCGTCGTCGTTGCCGGCGACATCCAGACCGTTGGCGACATCGAGGTCCTCAATCCCGAGCATGTGATCTGCACCCTCGACGAGGGCGCCGACATCCGCATGGAGCTGACCGTCGACATCGGCAAGGGCTACGTCCCGGCCGACCGCAACCGCCCGGAAGACGCGCCGATCGGCCTCATCCCGGTCGATAGCCTCTATTCGCCGGTCAAGAAGGTTTCCTACCGGGTGGAGAACACCCGTGAGGGCCAGGTGCTCGACTACGACAAGCTGACGCTGTCGCTGGAGACGGACGGCTCGCTCTCGCCGGACGATGCAGTCGCATATGCCGCGCGCATCCTGCAGGACCAGCTCTCCATCTTCGTCAACTTCGACGAGCCGAAGAAGGAAGAGGTCCACGAGACCACTCCGGAGCTTGCCTTCAACCCGGCGCTGCTGAAGAAGGTCGACGAGCTGGAGCTTTCGGTCCGCTCGGCGAACTGCCTGAAGAACGACAACATCGTCTATATCGGCGACCTCATCCAGAAGACCGAGGCGGAGATGCTGCGCACCCCGAACTTCGGCCGCAAGTCGCTGAACGAGATCAAGGAGGTGCTGGCTTCCATGGGTCTGCATCTCGGCATGGAAGTGACGAACTGGCCGCCGGACAATATCGACGACCTGGCCAAGCGCTTCGAGGACCAGTACTGAGCGATTGAATGGACCGCGGCGGGAGCCGCCGTCCGCAGAGGAGACAAGGCCATGCGCCACAGGAAAACCGGCCGCAAGCTGAACCGTACGTCGAGCCATCGCCAGGCGATGTTCGCCAACATGGCAGCGGCGCTCATCCGCCACGAGCAGATCGTCACGACCCTGCCGAAAGCCAAGGAGCTGCGTCCCTTCGTGGAGAAGCTCGTGACGCTCGGCAAGCGCGGCGACCTGCATGCACGGCGCATCGCCATGTCGCGCCTGCGCGACGAGGAGATGGTCAAGAAGCTGTTTGCGACCATCGGGCCGCGCTACGGCGAGCGCAACGGCGGCTACACCCGCATCATGAAGGCGGGCTTCCGCTATGGCGACAGCGCCCCGGTTGGCGTGATCGAGTTCGTCGATCGCGACGAGAGCGCCCGTGGCGCGGGCGATCGCGCCCGCATGGAAGCGGAGGAGGCGGAGGCCGCGTAAGCCGCCCGATCCTGCCTGAGACGTTCAAAGGGGCCCGCCGGGCCCCTTTTTCTTTCCGGCTTTTTAGTTGTCTCGGTTCGGCGAAGCACCATAGAATCCTCGCCATTGCGCTGCTTCTTCCTGGCGGGAAGGCGAGGGCGTCCCGCCCTTGCTGCCGCCGCCATGCCTTTCCGGAACACAAGACCGGAGGAAAGACCCCCGTGCCCCCCATCTCCCGCAAGCTCCGCTACGCCGCGCTTCTCGCCCTGCCGCTCGCCATTGGCGTGCCGGTGGCGCTCAGCCTGTCCGGGCAGGGCAGCGCCGTCGCCCCCGCGCGCGCCGAGGAAGTGCCGCAGTCGAAGGGCGAGATCCAGCTCACCTTCGCCCCGATCGTGAAGAAGGCGGCGCCTTCCGTCGTCAATGTCTACGCCAAGCAGATCGTGCAGAGTTCCGGCTCGCCCTTCGCGGACGATCCCTTCTTCCGGCACTTCTTCGGCGACCGCTTCGGCTCGCCCTACGGCGTGCCGCGCGAGCGGGCCCGCTCCTCGCTCGGATCCGGCGTCATCGTCGACGGTTCCGGCCTTGTGCTCACCAACTACCACGTCATCCGCGACGCCGACGAAGTGAAGGTGGCGCTGACGGACGGGCGCGAATTCGAGGCCAAGATCCTCCTGCGCGACGAGAAGAGCGACCTTGCGGTGCTCAAGATCGATAGCGGCGAGGAGGATTTCCCGGTCATCGAGTTTGCCGATTCCGACGCGCTCGACGTGGGCGACCTCGTCCTGGCCATCGGCAATCCCTTCGGCGTCGGCCAGACGGTGACGAGCGGCATCGTCTCGGCGGTCGCCCGCACCGATGTCGGCATCAACGACATGGCCTTCTTCATCCAGACCGACGCGGCCATCAATCCGGGCAATTCCGGCGGCGCGCTGATCGACGTGAAGGGCCGGCTCGTCGGCATCAATTCGGCGATCTTCTCACGCTCGGGCGGCTCCAACGGCATCGGCTTCGCCATTCCCTCCAACATGGCGCAATCGGTCGTGACGCAGGCGCTCGCCGGCGGCACCGAAGTGGTGCGCCCCTGGGTCGGCGCGACCTTCCAGAAGGTGACCCCCGACATTGCATCCTCGCTCGGCCTCGACCGTCCGCGTGGCGCGCTCGTCGTCAGCGTGGAGAAGGGCTCGCCGGCCGAGAAGGCCGGGCTCGAGGCCGGCGACCTCGTCATGTCGGCGGGCGGGCGCGAGATCGAGAGCCCGAGAGCGCTGGAATACCGGCTTGCCATCCGCGGCGTCGGCAAGGACGAGAAGCTGGCGATTATCCGGCAGGGCCGCGAGAGGGACCTTGTTCTTGCCCTGCAGCAGGCACCGGAAACGGTGCGGGCCGACGAGCAGCTTCTCGACGGCTATTCGCCGCTCACCGGCGCCACCGTCGCCAATCTGTCGCCGCGGCTGTGCGAAAAGCTCCGCCTGCCGACCAGCCAGGAAGGCGTCGCGGTCACCGATGTGGAGCCGCGCTCGCCCGCGGCGCAGCTCGGCCTGCAGCCGGGCGACGTCGTCGTCGCCGTGCAGGGCAGGCGGATCGGCTCGGCGCGCGACCTTCACAAGATGACCGGCGAGCGCCAGCGCCTCTGGCGGCTGACGATCGACCGGCGCGGGCGTGTCTCGCAGCTTATGATCGGGGGCTGATGGCCGACAATCTCTTCACCGCGGCGGGGCTGGAAAAGGCCGCGCCGCAACCGCTCCCGGACCGCCTCCGGCCCCGGCGCCTCGCCGAGGTCGTGGGACAGCCGCATCTGACGGGCCCGGAAGGCACGCTGACGCGCATGCTGCGGACGCGTTCGCTCGGCTCGCTCGTCTTCTGGGGCCCGCCGGGGACGGGCAAGACGACGGTCGCGCGCCTCTTGGCGCGAGAGACAGACCTTCATTTCCAGCAGCTCTCGGCGATCTTCTCCGGCGTCGCCGACCTCAAGAAGCATTTCGAGCAGGCGCGCGCCCGCCGTCAGGCGGGGCAGGGCACGCTCCTCTTCGTCGACGAGATCCATCGCTTCAACCGCGCCCAGCAGGACAGCTTCCTGCCGGTGATGGAGGACGGTACCGTCACGCTCGTCGGCGCCACCACGGAAAACCCTTCCTTCGAGCTCAACGCGGCGCTTCTTTCGCGCGCTGCGGTGCTGGTCTTCCGCCCGCTCGACCAGGCGGCGCTCCTGAAGCTTGTGGAGCGGGCCGAAGAGGCGGAGGGGCACAAGCTGCCGCTCGACGAGGAGGCGAGGGGCGTGCTCGTGCGCATGGCCGACGGCGACGGACGGGCGGTTCTGGCGCTCGCCGAGGAAGTGTGGCGCGCCGCCGGCAAGGACGAGATTTTCGATGCGAACCGCCTGCAGGCAGTGCTGCAGCGGCGCGCGCCGATCTACGACAAGAGCCAGGACGGGCACTACAACCTGATCTCGGCGCTGCATAAATCGGTGCGCGGCTCCGATCCGCAGGCGGCGCTCTATTATCTCGCCCGCATGCTCGATGCCGGCGAGGACCCGATGTATCTCGCCCGCCGCGTCGTGCGCATGGCGGTCGAAGATATCGGCCTTGCCGATCCGCAGGGCCTCGTCCAGGCGAATGCGGCCAAGGACGCCTTTCACATGCTGGGCACGCCCGAGGGCGAACTCGCGATCGCGCAGGCCGTCGTCTATCTCGCCACGGCGCCGAAATCGAACGCGCTCTACAAAGCCTACGGGGCCGCCCGGCGCGCCGCCAAGGAGCACGGCTCCCTGCCGCCGCCCAAGCACATCCTCAACGCGCCTACCAAGCTGATGCAGGCGGAAGGCTATTCGGCCGGCTACGCCTACGACCATGCCGAGGAAGAGGCGTTTTCGGGCCAGGACTATTTTCCCGAAAGCATGGGCCGGCAGGAATTCTATGCGCCGACCGGGCGCGGCTTCGAGGCGGAGCTCGAAAAGCGTCTGGCGCACTGGGAGAAGCTTCGCCGCGAGCGGGCGAAGAAGGAAAGGTAGCCGTCGCAGGCGCCGGAAGTCTCTTTCCTTGCTCTGCGCAGGGCGAATAGAATCTATAGCAGGTCGAGTCTTCCCTAAAAATACGCGTCAGGCGTGTCTTTCCGCCATTCTCGTCGGACAAAATGTGCCGTGAGTCTGTCGAGTTTGCGGCGATTTTCCAGCCTGCCCGAGGCGGCTCCCGAGGGTTCCCACAAGTCGATCTAACCTCCTGAGGCGGCTATCGGACTCCTCCTGAGGGCCGGAACGCCGGCCTTTCGGCGATGCCGCCTTTCCGGTTTGCGGGTCCGCCCGGGCGACGGGCAGAGTGGCGGAATCCTGGCAACCCTTCCTTGACCTTGGCGTTGGGACTGCTAGTTCGACGGACATTCACCAATAGATGCGACGGATCGCCACGTCATCGACGTGGCGCGCGCTATTCGTCCAACAGGCAACGGGGAGCCATATGAGCGAGCCAACGGTCGACGCAGTCGACGCAACAGAAGATATACAGACCGATTACGAGGTCGGGCAGGACAATATCCAGAAGTGGGGCCTGGATATTCATAACCCGGTTTTTCTCGTCTCCGGCGGCGTGATCGTCGTGTTCGTCGCGCTCAGCCTTCTGTTTCAGGCGCAGGCAGAAAGCTTCTTCACCTGGCTGAGGCCCTTCCTCACCTCCAATCTGGACTGGCTGTTCCTGATCGTCGGCAACATCTTCGTCATCTTCGCCGTGTTCCTGATCTTTTCGCCGCTCGGGAAGGTTCGCCTCGGCGGGCCGGATGCCAAGCCGGAGTTCAACTATGCGGGCTGGTTCGCCATGCTGTTCGCCGCCGGCATGGGCATCGGCCTCATGTTCTACGGCGTGTCGGAGCCTCTGACGCATTATAGCGCCTCCGTCGCCGCCGATGCCGCAACCTCCGGCGATGCGCCGCTGATGGGCGCCGCCAACGATCCGGAGGCCGCACGCAGTCTGGCGATGGCCGCCACGATCTTCCATTGGGGGCTGCATCCCTGGGCGATCTATGCCGTGGTCGGGCTGGCTCTGGCGCTCTTTTCCTTCAACAAGGGCCTGCCGCTCACCGTCCGCTCGGCCTTCTATCCGATCTTCGGCGAGGCGGTCTGGGGCTGGCTCGGCCACGTCATCGACACGCTCGCCGTCTTCGCGACCCTCTTCGGCCTTGCCACCTCGCTCGGTTTCGGGGCGGAGCAGGCGCTGGCGGGCCTCAACCATATCTTCGGCATCCCCGATACCGATCCGTGGAAGGTCGGCCTCATCGTGGCAATCACCGGCTGCGCGCTGACCTCGGTCGTGGCGGGCCTCGACGCGGGCGTGCGGCGGATCAGCGAGATCAACATGGTCCTCGCCTTCCTGCTGCTCGTCTTCGTCATCATCGTCGGCCCGACGCTGGCGATCCTGACCGGCTTCTTCACCAACATGCTCGCCTATGCGGAGAAGATCGTTCCACTGTCGAACTTCATCGGCCGCGAGGATGACGGCTTCCGCACGGGCTGGACGACCTTCTACTGGGCCTGGTGGATTTCCTGGTCGCCGTTCGTGGGCATGTTCATCGCCCGCGTCTCCTACGGCCGCACGGTGCGCGAGTTCATGATCAGCGTGCTGATCGTGCCGACCGTCGTCAGCGTCCTGTGGATGACGGCCTTCGGCGGCACGGCGATCTCGCAGCTGCAGAGCGGCTTTCAGGGTGCCGTCGAGGCCGACCTGCCGCTGAAGCTCTTCGTGGTGCTGGAGCAGCTGCCGCTGGCTTCCATCGCCTCCTTCATCGGCATCGTCCTGGTGATCGTCTTCTTCGTCACGTCGTCGGATTCAGGTTCGCTCGTCATCGACACGATCACGGCCGGCGGCAAGATGGACGCTCCCGTCGCCCAGCGCGTCTTCTGGGCGAGCTTCGAAGGTCTCGTCGCCATCGCGCTCCTGCTCGGCGGCGGGCTGACGGCGCTGCAATCGGCGGCCGTCGCGACGGGTTTTCCCTTCGCCATCATCCTCGTGCTGATGGTCTACTGCACCTATCAGGGGCTGAGGGGCGAGAAGAAGGCCCTCGACGAGGCCGAGGCGGCGGCGCAGGAAGCCTCCGCGACCGCCTAGAAACGAGACAAGGGCGCGGCGAAGGCCGCGCCCTTTTTCCTTCGTGCCGAGCCGCCGGCGGCATGGCACGTCGGTGATACCGATGCCGCGGCGGCGAAGCGGGCTTCATCTCGCCGCGAAAACGCTCTAAGCGCACATCCCATGACACATCTTCTTCTCGTGGCGGCGGGCGGAGCCATCGGCGCGGCCGGACGGCATCTCGTCTCCGGCGGAGCGCTGAAGCTTTTCGGCTCCGGCTTTCCGCACGGCACGCTCATCGTCAACGTGCTCGGCTCCTTCATGATGGGGCTGCTGATCGCCTGGCTGGCGCTGCGGGCGACGCATGGCGGCGGCAATCTGCGCCTGTTCCTGGCGACCGGCGTGCTCGGCGGCTTCACCACCTTCTCCGCCTTCTCGCTGGACGTCGTCCTGTTGTGGGAGCGCGGGCTGGTGGAGAAGGCCATCCTCTACGCCGTCCTGTCCGTGGCGGTTTCCATCGCAGCACTCGTTGCCGGGCTCGCGCTCGGCCGCAGCTTCGGCTGATCCGATGGGCACAGTCGCAACACGCAAGGTCGACGGCGAGGAAGCCGGCATGCGCGTCGATCGCTGGTTCAAGCTGCATTATCCGGGGCTCGGCTTCGGCCATCTGCAGAAGCTCCTGCGCTCCGGGCAGGTGCGGGTGGACGGAGCGCGGGTGAAGACCAGTACGCGCCTCGCCATCGGGCAGGAGGTGCGCGTTCCCCCGCTCGCCACCGGGGATGCGCGCCCGCAGACGATCGCCACCATCCGCGACAAGCGCGATGCGGATGTTCTCAACGACGCGCTTCTTTACGAGGACAGCGACGTCTACGTCTTCAACAAGCCGGCCGGCCTCGCCGTGCAGGGGGGCTCGGGCCTCAACCGGCATGTCGACGGAATGCTGGAGGCGTTTCGCGACCGCAAGGGACGCAAGCCGCGCCTCGTGCACCGGCTCGACCGCGAGACCTCGGGCGTCCTCGTCGTGGCCCGCACGCGAAGCGCCGCCGCCTTCCTCGGAAAGGCCTTCAAGGACCGCGACAGCCGCAAATATTACTGGGCGGTGCTGAAGGGCGTGCCGAAGCCCTCTTCCGGCAAGATCTCGACCTTTCTGGCGAGAGGCGAGGGGGAGGAGGCGGAGCGCATGCTCGTTGCCCGGCATGGCGACAAGGGCGCCGACCACGCGCTCACGCATTATGCGCTCGCGGATCAGGCGGGCAGCGGGCTCTCCTGGGTCGTCATGCGCCCCGTGACCGGGCGCACGCACCAGCTGCGCGCCCATGCCGCCCATATCGGCCATCCGATCATCGGCGATCCGAAATACTTCGACGTGGAGAACTGGGAGCTGCCGGGCGGCATCCAGAACCGGCTGCACCTGCTCGCCAGGCGGATCATCCTGCCGCATCCCTCGGGCGGCACGATCGACGTCACCGCGCCGCTGCCGCCGCACATGGCGCAGAGCTGGGCGGTGCTCGGTTTCGAGGAAGCGAGCGGCGAGGCGGCTGCCGAGCGTCTCTGACCGCCCGCGCCTTCGCCTCTTTTCCTCGCCACTGCCGGCGCCTATCTGGACCCGAAAGCCCCTCGGCGGGCACGGAACGACACAAGGAGGGGCTTTTGCCCGAAACTGCGGACACGGACAATCCGATCCTGAAGGCGCAGCGGCTGACCCAGCCCGTCCTGCCAAAGAGATTCTACAAGTCGGCGGAAGCCGTTGAGGCGGAATCGGGATTCGAGCTCCGGCTCGACGGGCGCTCCGCCCGCACGCCGGCCAGGCGCGCTCTTGCCGTGCCGCGTCCCGAGCAGGGCGCGCGGCTCGCCGCCGAATGGAACGCGCAGGGCGAGCATATCGACCCGGCGACGATGCCCTTCACGCGGCTCGCCAATGTCGCCATCGACGGGGTCGCCGATGCGATGGAGGCAGTGCGCGCCCAGATCGGCGAATATGCCGGCACCGACCTCATCTTCTACCGCGCCGGCGAGCCGGAGGAGCTGGTCGCCCGCCAGCGCGCCGCATGGGACCCGGTACTCGTCTGGGCGGAGGGGCGCTTCGGCGCGCGCTTTGCGTTGGTGGAGGGCGTGATGCCGGTGGATCAGCCGGAGCCGGCGCTGGCCGCCATCGCGGCCGAGCTCGACATCGTCGACGAGCCGCTGAAGCTTGCCGCTCTCCATACCGCGACGACGCTGACGGGCTCGGCGCTCATCGCCCTGGCGCTCGCCGAAGGCGCCCTCGATGGAGACGCCGCCTGGGCGGCCGCGCATGTCGACGAGGACTTCAACATCTCAAGATGGGGCGAGGACTTTGAGGCACGGCGCCGCCGGGAGGCACGCCAGAGGGAGTTTTCGGCCTCCGTCTTTGTGCTGCAGGGCGCCTAGGCCGCGCGCATCGCGCGCGGATGGCCGCAGGCCGGCCGATGCCGGACAAGGGCGTTTCAAACCTCTTGGAAGCCATGCTAGGCAGTTTCCAATTGCGGAGGAAACGGGGCACGCGATGCGCGACGTCTTGGTGGAGCTTGAGAGAAGGCGGGCGGCCGCCAAGGCCGGCGGCGGCGAGAAGCGCGTCGCGGCCCAGCACGAAAAGGGCAAGCTGAGCGCGCGCGAGCGCATCACCGTCCTGCTCGACGAGGATTCCTTCGAGGAATTCGACATGTTCGTCGAGCACCGCTCCTCCGCCTTCGGCATGGAAAAGCAGAAGATTTCCGGCGACGGCGTCGTCACCGGCTGGGGCACGATCAACGGCCGCCCCGTCTACATCTTCGCCAAGGATTTCACCGTCTTCGGCGGCTCGCTGTCGGAAGCCCATGCGGAGAAGATCTGCAAGGTGCAGGACATGGCGCTCCGCAACGGCACGCCGATCATCGGCCTGTTCGATGCCGGCGGCGCGCGCATCCAGGAGGGCGTCGCGGCTCTCGGCGGCTATGCCGAGATTTTTCAGCGCAACGTGCTTGCCTCCGGCGTCATCCCGCAGATCTCCGTCATCATGGGCCCCTGCGCGGGCGGCGACGTCTATTCGCCGGCGATGACCGACTTCATCTTCATGGTGCGCGGCACCTCCTACATGTTCGTGACCGGCCCCGACGTGGTGAAGACCGTCACCAACGAGACCGTGACGCCGGAAGAGCTCGGCGGCGCCTCGGTGCATTCGGTGAAGTCGTCGGTGGCCGACGGCGCCTTCGACAACGATGTCGACACGCTCCTGGAGATGCGCCGGCTGTTCGACTACCTGCCGCTCAACAACAAGGCGCCGCTGCCGGAGATCGAGGCCTACGACCCCGCCGACCGGCAGGACGTCTCGCTCGACACGCTGGTGCCGGATTCGGCGACGAAGCCCTACGATATCCGCGAGGCGATCCTGAAGACCGTGGACGAGGCGGCCTTCTTCGAGATCCAGCCAGACCACGCCAAGAACATGGTCACCGGCTTCGGCCGCATCGAGGGGCGCACGGTCGGCGTGGTCGCCAACCAGCCGATGGTGCTGGCGGGAGTCCTCGACAGCGACGCCTCGCGCAAGGCGGCGCGTTTCGTGCGCTTCTGCGACTGCTTCTCCATCCCGATCCTCACCTTCGTCGACGTGCCGGGCTTCCTGCCGGGCACGGCGCAGGAATATGGCGGCCTCATCAAGCATGGCGCCAAGCTCCTCTTCGCCTATGCGGAGGCGACGGTGCCGAAGGTGACGGTCATCACCCGAAAAGCCTTCGGCGGCGCCTACGACGTCATGGCCTCCAAGCATCTGAGGGGCGACATCAACTATGCCTGGCCGACGGCGCAGATCGCCGTCATGGGCGCCAAGGGCGCGGTGGAGATCATCTTCCGCAAGGATATCGGCGATCCGGAAAAGATCGCCGAGCATGCCGCCGCCTATGAGGACCATTTCCTCAATCCCTTCGTGGCGGCCGAGCGCGGCTATGTCGACGACGTCATCATGCCCCGTTCCACGCGCAAGCGCGTGGCGCGCGCCTTCCGGCTGCTGCGCGGCAAGGAGCTCGCCAATCCGTGGAAGAAGCACGACAACATCCCGCTTTGATCCGCGGGTCTTGAGGTCTGCTGCCGTGCCAGACCGGGACAGACGGGCTTGCCTTCTTCGCCGGAACGGATTCAGTAAAGTTTAGCGTCTCGTCTTCATCATGCCACCGCGAACTGTCGGGAGGGCATGATGTTCTGGAAGCGCAAGAGCCAGACGGTGGAGGCGGAATTTCCGCCCGCGCGCCTTGTGGCGCCGAAGCTGCTCGATCTCGCACGCCGCCGCGGGCCGCCGCCGGTGCCGCGGGCCGTCGCCGACGCGCCGCAAGAGGAGGCGCATGCGGAGATCCTGCGCTATCTCCTTTCCGCCTGCCGCGACGAGCGCGGCGTGCACCTGGAGACGGCGCTGAGTTGCGCCGGCGCGCTCGCCGGCTTCGCCGCCCAGATGGTGGTGCGCTCTTTTGCGGCCTCCGCGGGCATGCCGTCCGAAAAGCTTTTCACCATCGCCATCGGCGCCGACGGGCGCAGCTACTATTCCGGCACGCCGCTGGAGACGGTCCTGGCCTGCGGCGAGGAAGGCGAACTTTCCGTCTGGCGGGTCGTCTCCGGTCCGGCGCGCGAGGCGGGGATGACGCTGCCCGAGCCGGGGGATTTGCTCGAGAGGATCTCGGGAACGGTTGGCACGGGCGCCTTCGGAGAGCCGAGCATGGCGCGGGAGGGACGGCTGCGGGAGCTGCCGCTCGATGCGCTCAAGGCGCGATGGAGCGAAACGCGGGCGATCCTGGAACGGGCCGGCACGGCGCCGACGCGCTGGTCGATCGAGGTCGCCCTCGCCGCAAGGACGCTGATCGAGCAGACGCGGAGTGCGCTCGCGCCCGACACCGCCGCCTCGGTCGTCATGGAATCGGCCGTGATGATGTCGAAGGTCGACCCCTCGCAGGTGCCGGGTGCGACCGGCTTCAGTGCATCGCAGGCGGCTTAGGGACATCTGTGCGGGGCGTTACGCGCGCGGTGCGCTGCTCGCGCCAGAAGATGTAGATCCCCGAGCCGACGATGACGGCCATGCCGAACCATTTCGGCGCGTCCGGCAGTTCGCCGAACAAGATGAAGCCGAGAAGCACGGCCGAGACAATCTCCACATAGCCGAACGGGGCCAGCACGGAGGCCGGCGCGCGCTTGTAGGCCGCGACGAAGAGAAGATGCGCGGCCGTGCCGAAGACGCCCGTGGTCAGGATGAGCGCGATCGCGACGGCACTTTCGGGGATGTGAAAGCTTAGCTCGGCGACGGACAGGGGATGGCCGAGCCCCATCGCCCCCAGGATGACGATCGAGGCGCCAAGTCCCGCCCAGAATTGCATGGCCATCGGCGTGGCGCCGCGCGAGGCCTGCCGGCTCAGGATCAGATAGATCGCGATGAAGGCCGCCGCGAAGGCCGGCAGGAGCGCCGCCGGTCCGAAGACGGCATAACTCGGCCGGATGATGACGAGGGCGCCGGCGAAGCCGACCATCACGGCGGCCACGCGCCGCCACCCGACCTGCTCCTTCAGGAAGAGGGCCGAGAACAGCGTCAGGATCATCGGATTGATCAGGAAGATGGCGATGGTGTCGCCGAGCGGCATGAAGCGCAGGCCGCCGAGCAGGCACAGCCCGGTGACGCCGAGGCAGACGCCGCGCAGAAGGTTGAGGCCGGTGTGTGGGCTGCGCAGCACCATCGCGCCCTCGAAGGCAAAGCCGAGGGGCAGGGTGAGCGCGACCTGGAGGACGAAGCGATAGAGACTGACTTCGCCCACGGAAAGGCCATGCTCGGTGACGAGAATCTTGCCGATCGCATCAAGGCCCGGAATCACCGCGCAGGCCGCCACCACAATACCGATCCCCTGAAGGGTCTCTGTGGGCGTGTTCTCGATGCGGTTCTGGAAGGTGCTGGCCATGGCCGTCCATGACACAGACCTGATGGCGCCGCCACCTGTTGTCCCGGGGTGGCAGCTTCAGCGTCCGCGCGCGAAGCGGCCTCAGTGCATCGCGGGCGGCTTCGGCGTTACCCGCGCGAGCTGTTTCTCGCGAACATAGATGAAGAGCCCTGAGCCGACGACGATCGTCATTCCGAGCCATTTGAGCGCGTCGGGGAAGTCGCCGAAGACGACGAGGCCCAGGATGAGCGCGGAGACGATCTCCATGTAGCCGAAAGGCGCCAATACCGAGGCCGGCGCCAGCTGATAGGCGCGGTTGAAGAGCAGGTGGCAGAAGGTGCCGATGGCGCCAGAGGCGATCAGCAAGACCCAGACGAGCGTTCCCCCAGGCATGGTGAAGGCGAGATCGGCGATGCCGAGCCGGTCTCCCACCATCATCGTCAGGGCGAGCACGGAAACGCCGCCGACCGCCGCATAGACCTGCATGGCGAAAGCCGTCGTGCTGCGCGAGACGTAGCGGCTCAGGATGAAATAGACGGCGATCAGGAGCGCGGCGGCGGCGGGCAGCAGCGCGGCGGCGCCGAAGAGGGCGTAGCTCGGCCGGATGATGATGAGCGCGCCGGCGAAGCCGACGAGGACGGCGGTGATGCGCCGCCAGCCGATCGTCTCCTTCAGGAAGATCGCGGAAAGGAGCGTCACGATCATCGGCTCGACGAGGAAGACGGCGGTGGCGTCGGCCAGCGGCATCAGGCGCAGGGCCCCGAAAAAGGCGAGTCCGGCGATGCCGAGGAGCGCTCCGCGGATGAGGTTGAGCCCGAGATGGCGGGTGCGCAGGGCCTGCGGGCCCTCAAAGCGCAGCAGCAGCGGCAGGATCAGCACGCCCTGTAGGGCGAGGCGGATGAGGGAAACCTCCGCCGGCGACAGGCCATGCTCGACGATGAGCAGCTTGCAGACGGCATCCATCGACGGAATGATCGCCGACCCCGTCACGAAGATGGCGATGCCGCGGACGGTCTCCGCGGGGGTGTTTTCCAGGCGGCTGGCGATGCTCGTCTTCATGGCCGTGCATGGCATATCGGCAGCGGTGTCGCCAGAGTGAAAGCCCGCCCCGCGTCAGCTCATGTTGCGCAGTAAAGCGGGGCGCAGCCGCTCTTTCGGGCCCTTATCACTGTGCTCCAATGGCGGGTCGGCTTCGGCCTGCGAGGAGAAGCCCGTACATGGCAAGGACGATCACCGTCATCGCTGCGATCTGCCAGATCTCGACACGCCCGCCGAGGATGAGGACGGTGATGAGCATCGTGACGGCGGGGGCGGGCACCGTAACGGAGCTCGCCACCGACACGTCGATGTGGCGCATGGCGTGGAACCAGAGGAGCAATTCCAGGTAATAGGCGAGGCCGAGAACGATGGCCGCGCGCTGGACCTTGAGATCGACGAGCGCCTCGCCGAGGGCGCCTGGCTCGCCGAAGGCCGCCTGCAGCAGAAGGAGGCAGATGCCGGACAGGATAAGGCGCGAGACCGTCACCTGGTTCGGCGTCACCGGCAGCGTGGTCAGGACCCCGCGCAGCAGCATGTGGGCGCTCGCCCACAGGAGGGGGATGCCGAGCGCGAAGGCCGACCACCAGGAGATCTCGGCGATGCGGAAGGTGCCTTCCGTCGTCAGGTAGAAGAGCGCCGCGAGCAGAACGAGGGTGAAGGCGATCTCCGTCGCAGTCTTGCGCTTGCCCTGGAAGACGGCCTCCATGACGATGGCGAAGATGGGATAGGCCTGCAGCGCGATCGCCATGCTGACCGCGCCGGCCTTTCTCGCCGCGACCACGTACATGTACGTCGCAATGCCGAACATCGCGCCGGTGAGAAGAGCGATCAGGAAAGCGCGAAACGGGAGCCGCCAAAGCGCGCTCGAAGCCCGTTTGCCACGGCGCAGCTCGATCAGGAAGAGCGGCAGGCCGGCGAGAATCTGCCAGAATGTGAGCCAGATCGCGAAGCCGAGATCATCGGAGGATTCCGGCCGCTGATTGGCGAGGATCGGCATCGCTCCGAGGATGCCGAGACAGAGGAAGGCAAAGATGATGCCCGTTTGCCGTGACGCTGCCATCGGTCGTCTCCCGCGCCTCCGCACCCCCCGGCGGCGACTGGATTGCACTGATATTATTGACGACAAATCCAATGCAATGAGAATATTGTCTGCATGACAATCTGGTGCCCCGATCTCGCCGGCCGGCCCGGCCCCGCCTATCTCGATCTTGTCGAGGCGATCGGCAGCGCCGTCGCCTCCGGCGAGCTCAGGGCGGGCGAGCGTCTGCCGCCGCAGCGGGAGATCGCCCACCGGCTCGGCATCTCTCTCTCCACCGTCACGCGCGCCTATTCGGAGGCGATCCGGCGCGGCTTCGTCGAGGGCGAGGTCGGGCGCGGGACTTTCGTCCGGCACGCGCTCAGGTTGAAGGATGGCCCGGCCGCCGAACTGGGAGAGGTTTCAGAAAGCGGCGCCGGCGGCGGCGAGATCGACCTTTCCTGGAACCTGCCGCTTCCGGGCAGCGCCGAGAAGGCGCTCGCGCGCACGTTGTCGGATCTGGCGCGCGAGCGCGGGCTTGGCGTCCTGCTCGATCAGAGGCCCGGCCGCACCAGCGCCGGGCACGAGGATGCCGGGGCCGCCTGGATCGAAACGCTCGGCCTGTCTGCGGCCGGACGGGCGGTGGTGCTTTCGAGCGGCTCGCAACATGGCATCTTCGCCGCGCTTCTCGCCCTGACGAAGCCGGGACAGACGATTCTGGTGGAAGAGCTGACCTATGCGCCGGTGCTTGCCATGGCCCGCCATCTCGGCCTGGAAGTGCTCCCCCTGCGCATGGATGCGCAGGGCATCCGGCCGGCATCGCTCGACGCGCAATGCCGCGCCAGCGGCGCGAAGCTTCTTTATGTGATGCCCGTCCTCCAGACCCCGACGGCGGCGACGATGGGTGAGGCCCGCCTTGAGGAGGTGGCGCGCCTTGCCGCCGCGCACGACCTTGCGATCCTGGAAGACGATGTCTTCGGGTTCCTGCCGAGAGAAAGGCCGGCGCCGCTGGCTAGCCTTGCGCCGGAGCGCACGATCTATGTCGCGAGCACATCGAAGAGCCTCTCGCCGGGACTGCGCGTCGGTTACCTCTCCACGCCGCTGCGCTTTGAGGCGGCGCTCCGGGCCGCGGTGGCGCTCTCCACCTGGATGCCTGCGCCGCTGATGGCGGAGATCGCGACCCGCTGGATCGAGGACGGCACGGCCGAGAGGCTCAATGAGGAGCAGAGGCAGGAGGCCGAGGCGCGCCAGGCGATCGCCCGCGAGATACTCGCCGGCCACGCCTTTGTGGCCGCTCCCTCCGGCTTTCATCTCTGGCTCACCCTGCCGAAGCGCTGGTCGCCGGCCGGCTTCGAGGCGATGGCGCGCAGCCGGGGCGTTAAGATCCGCGGCAGCCAATCCTTCGCGGTCTGGCCCGACAAGGCTCCCCCCGCCGTGCGCCTGTGCCTCGGGCGGGAGTTGAGTCGCGAACGGGTTGCGACGGGTCTCCAACGGATCGCGGGCCTCTTCGAGGAGCCGGCCGACGAAGCGGCGTTCATCGTTTGAGACCTTTTGTCCGCTGCGATCCGCCATTTCGGTATGGATCTGGTTTTTCTTTTGTTTTCTTGTTCTTGCGCCGTTTCGTCTGACAAGTTTTCCGGGATATTCGGGGATATCTCGCTTTGAAGCTTCGTCATTAAGTAAAGCTTAGACGAAAGCGGACATTCTCGCCTCCAGGTTGCATGTTGGGGGTGCGGGTATGTTCTGGAGCCAGATGAGCGACTTGGAGGCTGAAGCTCATGGCCCGGTGCCAGCAATGTCTTTCGGACGTGCTGGCCGTGGACCTTGCGACGGCGCTTTCGAGGCCAATCCTGCGAAGGATGAGGTGCTCAGCTATCTTCTTGCCGATTACCGCGACGAGCACGGCATTCATGCCGAAACGCTGCTCAACGCCATTGGCGCTCTCGCGGGCTTTTCCACCCAGATCGTGGTTCGCCGGGGGGTTCTGGAGCCGGCCGGCATCCCGGTGGAGAGGGCGCTCGCGGTCCTCACCGGCAAGGACGGCCGCCGCTACTATTTCGGCGAGGCGCTCAATCTGCTGCTTGCCTCCGAAGAGAAGGGCACGCTCTCGCTATGGCGCTTCGTCGCCGCGCCGGCCTGCGAGGCGGGCCTCGACATTCCGGATCTGCGCCCGCTCTTCCGGGAGATCGCCGCCACCGCCGGCGGCGAGGAGTTCGGCATTCCCTCGATGGCGCGCAAGCGAAGGCTCCGGGAGTTCCCGCTCGACGCGCTGCGCAGCCACTGGTGGGCCGTGCAGTCGGTCCTGGAGCGTAACGAGATCGAACCGAAGCGCTGGTCGATCGTGCTCGGCACGGCGGCCCAGCAGCTGATCGCACTCGTCTCGCCGCTGCTGCCGCCCGATGTCGGGGCGCTTATCGTCATGGAATCGGCGATCATGATGTCGAAGGTCGATCCGCGCGAGGTGCCCGGCGCCTGCCGCGAAAGCGATTCTCCCGGCGCTTCCGTAGCCGCATAGGCGAGGGCCTTCGCGTGCCTCGCCCGCCCGTCAAATATCTGCAATAGCTTCGCCCCATCCTTGCCGGATGGTGGCGGCATGAAATTCCTTCGATCCTTGCGAACGGTAACGCTCGCGCTGACGCTCGTCGCAGGCGTGGCCGCAGCGCAGGAGGCGGCCCCCGACACGTCCTCGCTCCTCGTCGCGGCGGGGGAGGGCGAGCCCTTGTCGCTGGCCGAGACGATGCCGGAAGGGCCCGTCATCCTGCATTTCTGGGCGACATGGTGCGCCCCCTGCCGCACCGAGCTGCCGGCGGTGGAGCGGTTCTCGCAGGAACTTGCAAGGATGGGCGGGGAGGAGCGCCTCCTCGTCATATCGGTCGACCGCGCGGATCACGACCGCGTCGCGGCCTTCCTCAGGGAGGGGCTCGGCATCACGCACCTCACCGCCTGGCAGGTGAGAGGCGGGAATCCCGGAAGCGCCTTCCGCATCCTCGGCTATCCGGCGACGATCGTCCTTGCCGGTGACGGGCATGTGGCAAAGCGCATCGCCGGGCCGGCCGACTGGGATGGCGGTGCATTTCGCAAGGAGATTCTCGCGCTGCTCAATCTCGGCGATTGAGCCCTCCTCAGTGCTTGTGGCCGGCATGGCTGTGGTGCATGGCGTTTGCCGCCTCCACCTGAACGTGCATGGCGAGATGGCCGACGTCGAAATGGAACTCCATCTCGAACTCGTCGCCCTCGTGGAGCGCCTCCTTCACGCCGGTGAAGCGCAGGGCGAGGCCGTTCGGCGCGAGCTTCAGTTCCCGCCCCGCCTTCAGCGGCATTTGCGGCAGGGGCTCCCAGGCGGGCGCGCCGTCCTTCAGCACGAAACCGACGATCTCGACCTTTTCGGCGATGTCGCTTTCCCCGCCCTCCAGGACGACGTCGCGGTCCGAGCCGTTTTCGATGTCGACGAAGACGAGCGCGGTGTCGGCATCGGTGGCGCGGGTCCAGGCATGCACGGCGTGCACGCCGTCGAGCTCGGCCTCGTGGTGGCTGTGGTCGCCAGGTTCTTCCTGCGCCGGCGCATGCTCGTCGGCAACGACAGGAGGAGCGGGGAGGGCGAGCGTGGCGGCGCCGGCGAGAAGGGCGAAAAGGGCGGCTTTCAGCATTTTCGGTGTCCCCCGGATGGGCTTTCTATCCGCGAAGGTCCTTCACCACCGGGCGCGCCAGGGTCAGGAAGGCGGGCACGAGGGCGAGGAGAACGGTGAGGCTGACGAAACCCGCCACCAGCTGGAATTCCGGCCAGGAGAGGCTGGCGCGGATGAGGATGTCGGTACGGGCGGTGACGATGCGCGAGATGATCGCGCTCGCGGCGAAGCCGACGGCGATGCCGAGGAGGGCGCCGGCGCCGATGAGGAAGGCGGCGTAGGACCAGACGACGGCGAAGACGAAGCGGCGCGGCGCGCCGAGAGCGCGCAACAGCGCCAGCCGCCGGGCAAAGAGGCGCATCAGGATGATGAGGCCGGTCAGGACGCCCGCCGTCACCAGCACCTGCGTGACGACGGCCATCACCGACATCACCTGACGCACATCGCCGAGAAGCGCATGCAGGCTGGCCAGCACCGCGCCCGGGAAAAAGGCCATCGTCTCGGCGGTGGTGAATTGGGAGCGGAGCGCGTAGTTTGCCCAGAGCTGGTCGGCATGAACGAGGATCGCCGGCGTACCGGGGAAATAGTCGGCATCGAAAGGTGGACCGAGCCGCGCCTCGCTGCCGGGGGCGTGGCCGCTCGCAAGGCCGTGCACTTCCCAGACCGATTCGACCGGAACGAGGATCGCCCGGTCCCAGGGGGTGCCGGAGGCCGGCATGCGCCCGACGATCCTGTAGACATGCCCCTGATGGCCGTCTTCCTCGGCGGATGGTCCCACCCCATGCGCCGGGGTGAAGGTCTCGCCGATCGCCAGCGGCACGCGGGCGCCTGCCACGGCTTCCTCGTGTTCGGCGAACATGCGGCCCTCGGCGAGCGCGCCCGAGGAGAGATGAGTGACGAAGCCGGCGGTCGTACCGATCACGGGCGCGCCCTCGAAGCTGTCGCCGAAGGCGATCGGGGCGGCGAGAGAAACGTTCTCGCTGCCGGCGATGTCGTTGAAAACCCTGCCGGAAAGAAGCGGCACGTCGGAGGGCTGCAGGTAGACGGCGGCCAGCATCATCGTCACCTCGCTGCCGGGCGCGGTGACGATGAGGTCGAACTTGTCGGCGGCGCGGGCGGTGCCCTGCCGCAGACCACGCTCCTGCGCGATCAGGCCGACGCCGATGCCGACCGATACGGCGATGAGGAGGATGAAGAGGAGGCTTGTCCAGCGGAAGCGCCAGAGCATGGCCCGCACCAGCGCGAAGGGGCGGTAGCCGGCGACGACGACGAGGCCGAGCAGGATCGCCGGGGCGAGGAGGAGGGCGAAGAGGAGCGCGTCCTGCGCCGTCGGCGAAAGCGCGTACCAGAAATCGGAAAGCGCCTCAGGCATGTTGGGCGACGTCCCCGCAAAAGCGCCCGTCGATCACCTCGACGAGCCGGTCCATGCGCGCGTGCACCGCAAGGTCGTGGCTTGCGATCAGAAGCGTCTTGCCGCTCTCGCGGGCAAGGCGGACGAGATCGTCGATGAGGGCGTCGGCCGCCGCCCGGTCGAGGCTGGCCGTCGGCTCGTCGGCAAGGATGATGGCGGGGTCGGCGGCAAGGGCGCGCGCGACGGCGACGCGCTGGCGCTCGCCGCCGGAGAAGGTCGCGACCGTGCGTCCGTCATCGCTGGGAAGACCGAGACGCTGGAGCATTGCCGCGGCGCCTTCCCGGATCGACCCGCGTCGGGCGCCGGAATAGGCCCCGGCAAGGCTCGCATTGGCGAGCGCCGAAAGTTCCTCAAAGAGCAGGAAATCCTGGAAGACCATGCCGACGAAGCGGCGGCGGAAGGCGGCGCGCCCGTCTTCGCTCATGGCGGAGATCTCGTGCCCACCCCAGCGGATGGAGCCGGCGGCGACGGGCACGAGGCCGGCGAGCGCGAAGAGCAGCGTCGATTTTCCCGCGCCCGAGGGGCCGCGGATCGCCACCGCCGTGCCCGGAGCGACCTTCAGGCTCTCGACGGTCAGGATGGCGCGCCCGTCGTCGCCCCTGACGGAGAGCCCGGAGACGGCAAGGGCGAGGTCCATCGGGCTCAGGCGCGCTCGTAGTGGGATTCGACGATGCGAACCTGGCTGACGAAGCCGGTATCCTCGTCCTTGAACGAGCCGAGCTTCAGGATGCCGCTCGAAAGGAGCGCCACGTTGTAGGGCTCCACGTCGATGATGCGCCGGGTGTAGACGGCGATGATGTCGTCCGGCCAGTCCGCCTCGCTCTCGCAGAAGGGGCAGACGGCCATCGGCCGCTTGGTGAGGACGAAGAAGCGCGATTCGGCCTTCAGGGGCGGAGCCATGAAGCCCTTGATCGTGATGCGCTGGCCTTCGAGCTCGTGGGCGAGATCGGAGAAGGAGAGGTCCTTGTTGTAGAGGTCGCGCATGCGCAGCGGCTCGCCGGCCGCGACGGCGGGGAGGGATGGGCCGAAGCCGGCCAACGCTCCGAGCGCAACGAGAAAGCTCCGCCTGTTCATGGCTTTTCCCTTTCCAATGCGGGCAACCTGGGCGCCGATCGTGGCAGGCCGTCAGAGCCGACGGCCTGCGACAATCCTCGCGCCTTGCGGAAAGAGGCTCCGGCGGCGCCGGAGCCTCTCCCTTGTCAGTCGGGAGAGGCCTGCGGCCTCTCGGCGGCGCCTATTCGGCGTTCGCGGCGTGGTTCATCACGTGGAAGATGTAGTTCTGCTCGATGACGCCGTCGAAGAGGTGCGCCCAGGGACCGCGGGCCCAGACCGCGACGTCCTCGCCGGAATGGCTCTCGGAGGACATCGGGATCAGCGCCTGCTGGATGTATTCCGGGTCGCTCGCCTCTTCCTCGGTGAGCTCGGGGCGTGAGCCGGAATAATCGTTGCCGCCCTCGGCCTTCTTCAGGACGGCGCCCGGGCCGTTGAGGAAGCCGATGACCGTGAAGGGCTTGCCGTCGTCGCCGAGCACCGGCTCGGCGGCATGCTCGACCTGGCCCTTCGCCACTTCGTAGCAGAGGCCGAGGATCGGCGAGCCGCGGCCGCAATAGCCGTTGAGGGCGATCGAATGCTCGTGGTCGGCGGTGACGATGATGAGCGTGTCCTCGGCGTTGGTCATCTGCGCGGCGGCAGCGACGGCCCTGGCGAATTCCACGCCGTCCGTGACGGTGCGGAAGGCATTGCCGTCGTGGTTGGCGTGGTCGACACGGCCCGATTCGATCTCCAGGTAATAGCCGTCCTCGTTCTTGGAGAGGTAGTCGATCGCCATCTTCGTCATGTCGGTGAGCGACGGCTCGTCGGCGTCCGTGCGGTCGTGCTCGTACTTCATGTGGCTGTCCTCGAAGAGGGCCAGGACCGGGGTCTCGCCGTCGAGGTTGAGGCCGCCGGCGGTCTCGGTGTTCCAGGCATACTGCATGCCGGCTTCCTTGGCCTCGTCGATGAGGTTGCGCGCATCCTTGCGCCGGCCCTTCTTGCCTTCGTCGTCGGTCGCATCCGCCGGCAGGAAGTAGCGGCGGCCGCCACCCATGGCGAGGTCGACGACGCCGGCCTTCATCTGCTCCAGGAGCTGGGCGGCGATATCGGTGCAGCCCTCCGGCGCCTCGCCCTCCCAGTTGCGGTTGGCGGTCTTGGCAAAGGCCGCAGCAGGGGTCGCATGGGTCAGGCGGGCGGTGCTGACGACGCCGACCGACTTTCCGGCATCCGACATCAGCTCGGAGAAGAGCGTCAGCTTGTTGCCGGCCTCTGAGGCGCAATCGTCATGGATGGCCTTGTCGGACAGGTTGATCGTGTTGAAGACCTGCTTGACGCCGGTGTTCATGGAGCCGGCGGTCGGGGCCGAATCCGGCGTCTGGGCGTTGATGTTGTAGGTCTTCACCAACGCGACGTTCGGGAAATCGCCATAGGCCTCGTAGGGCAGCACGTGCTCGGAGCCGTACTGGCCCTCCTGCTGGCCGGCATAGAGGCGGATGGCGTAGTTGGTGCCCACGCCCATGCCGTCGGCGATGAACAGGATGACGTTCTTGGCGCGGTTGGTGTTCGGCTGGTGGTCGATACGCGCCTGCAACTCGGCCTGGGCGTCGGTGAACCAGCTGCTGCCGGATTGTGCGATGTTGTCCTGGGCGCAGGCGACACCGGAAGTGAGCGCCAGTCCGAGGGTTGTCAAAAGGGTCTTACGAAGCACGGGTTGCCTCCTCGCGGGGTATTTTGCGGAGGCGAACCTATTCACCCTGTGTGACAGTCGCGCGAAGGTTCGAAGGGGTCTCGGTCACGCTTTCGGCGCGCGCGAGAGGCCGCTTGGGCGGCCGCCTGGACGGCTTTGGCGCAGCGGTGCGGGCGGCCCGGTTCTTCGTGCGAAGATTCGGGCCGAGACATGCGCCTCGCGGCGCGCTGGCGCGGCACGCGGTGACGAAGGATGGTGGGAAGATTGGTACGCCCTACGGGAATCGAACCCGTGTTTCCGCCGTGAAAGGGCGGCGTCCTGGACCTCTAGACGAAGGGCGCGTGCCGGCGCCTTATAATCATGCCGTCGGCGGCAAACAAGCGCTGCCGGGGCTTTGTTCACGAGTGGCGTCTCGCCGCGCCGCAAGGGGCGGGGCGAGGGGCCACCAACCGGTGCTACCAGCTGCCGGTATTCTGCATCGATGCCCAGGGCTCGGCCTTCTCCAGCGCATCGCCCTTCTGCAGGAGCTCGATCGAAATGCCGTCGGGCGAGCGCACGAAGGCCATGCGGCCGTCGCGGGGCGGGCGATTGATCGTCACACCCTTGTCCATCAGGCGCTGGCAGGTTTCGTAGATGTCGTCCGTGGCGAAGGCGAGGTGGCCGAAATTGCGCCCGCCCTCATATTCTTCCGGATCCCAGTTATAGGTGAGCTCCAGGAGCGGAGCGCGCTCTTCGGCGGCGCGGCCCTTGTCGTCGGGGGCGGCGAGGAAGATCAGCGTATAGCGGCCCTTTTCGTCGTCCATGCGGCGAACCTCTTCCAGGCCGAGCTTGTTGCAATAAAAGTCCAGCGACTGGTCGACGTCGCTGATGCGAACCATGGTGTGGAGATATTTCATGTCTTTCCTCTTCGGAGCCATGTTGGTCCAGGAGCCAGGCGGGGTAGCTTATGGCAGCGTTTGAAAGCGGCAACGGCGGCGCGGACGAATTGCGCCGGCTTCTCGACGATTCGCAGCGCATCGTCGCCTTCACCGGCGCCGGCATCTCGACCGAATCGGGCATTCCCGATTTCCGCTCGCCGGGCGGGATCTGGTCTCGCATGGAGCCGATCACCTTCCAGAAATTCGTGGTGAGTGAGGAGGCGCGGCTGGAGGACTGGCGCCGGCGCTTCGAGATGAACCGCGTCTACGGGGAGGCGCAGCCGAACATCGCCCATGTCGCGCTCGCCCATCTCGTCGCCGAGGGGCGCTCGGCCGGCGTCGTCACCCAGAACATCGACGGGCTGCACGTGCGCGGCGGGCTCGCTGCGGAAAGCCTCGTGGAGCTGCATGGCAACGCCACCTACGCGCACTGCATCTCCTGCCGCAGGCGCTACGAGCTCGATGCGATGGAGGCGCAGATCGAGGCGGAGAAACGGGCGCCGCGCTGCGAGGAATGCGGCGGCTTCGTCAAGAGCGCCATCGTCTCCTTCGGCGAGGCGATGCCGGAGGCGGAGATGCGCCGCGCCCTCGATCTCGCCGAGAGCTGCGACCTGATGCTCGTGCTCGGCTCCTCGCTGCAGGTGCAGCCGGCCGCCGGAATCCCCGTCGTCGCCCGGCGCGCGGGCGCCCGCCTCGCCATACTCAACCGGGAGTCGACTCATCTCGACGGATTTGCCAATCTGGCGTTGCAGGGTGAGATCGGCGCGATACTGGCCGGAGTCTTTCCACAACTGGCCGGCGAGCTGCATTGAAACACGCGAATTTCAGTCAAAGAGCTTGCGGCGGGCCACTTGCCCGATGTTATCCTTGAGCACGAATCAGGCGGACCGCTCCCGGCAAAAGACCGCAACCAAGCGGCGGGCCGGAGCCAGGATGGGGTCGCTCTTATGGGCTTCAAACCGGAGACGGATTTCCGTGAAGGGCCGGGCGGCGACAGCCAGCCCGACAGCGCGGCGGAGGTCGTGGAGATCGTCGGGCGGATCAAGTGGTTCGACGTCGCCAAGGGATATGGCTTCATCGTTCCCGATAACGGCCTGCCGGATGTTCTCCTGCATGTGACATGCCTCAGGCGCGACGGCTTCCAGGCCGCGTATGAGGGCGCTCGCATCGTGTGCGAGGTGCTGATGCGCGACAAGGGCCTGCAGGCGCTGCGGGTCCTGTCCATCGACGAGAGCGAGGCGCCGCATCCCTCGACCCTGCCGCCCAGTTCCCAGCGCAACACCGTTACGCCTTCCAGCCCGCTGGTCGCCGCCACCGTCAAATGGTTCAACCGGCTGCGCGGCTACGGCTTCGTCAGCGAGGGCGAGGGCTGCCCGGACATCTTCGTGCATATGGAGACGCTCCGGCGCTACGGCATGGCCGAGCTGCGGCCGGGCCAGCAGGTGCTGGTGCGCTATGGCGAGGGCGACAAAGGTCTGATGGCCGCCGAGATCAGGCCACATTCGGGCGCTCATATCCCGGTCACGCACTGATCTTTTCCGCAGGCTGCGTTTCCGCCTGACAGGAAAGGAGCCCTGCGCTAAGCCTTGGCCGATATCACCGCCGCAACCCGCCGTCCCGCCATGCACCCGACCTCGACCACGCCCGCGTCGCCCGCCGCGCGCCTCGCCGCCCTGGTGATCGCCGCTTTCATGCTTCTGGTCCCGGCGGCCGTCGCCGCCGAAGGGCCGATGGAGCCGCTCAAGATCGCCGGCTCCAAGGGCATGCACACCTTCCATGTGGAGCTCGCCCGCAACCAGCAGGAGCGCTCGCGCGGGCTGATGTACCGCCGCTCGCTCGCCGCGGATCGTGGCATGCTCTTCGACTTCGGCACCGACCGGTCGATCACCATGTGGATGAAGAACACCTACATCCCGCTCGACATGATCTTCATCGGCTCGGACCACAAGGTGAGCCGGATCGCCAAGGAGACGACGCCCTTCTCGGAGGACACCATCGCCTCCGGCAAGCCGGCCCGCTACGTGCTGGAAGTGCCCGGCGGCACGGCCGACCGGCTCGGAATCCGGCCCGGCGCGGAAGTCTCGGGCAAGGCGATCGAGGGCAGGTAGCCGCCCCGGTTGCTACCTAAAAGAGCCGCTCTCCGACATAGACGGTGTCGCCGGCCCGGATCGGCTCCGTCACCGCAAGCCGTCCCTCGTAGAGGACGCCGTCGAGCTGACGGGAAAGCCGCATGACGCGCTCGTTGGCGCGCGGGGTGAACCCGCCGGCGACCGCGACCGCATTTTCCACCGTCATGCCCGGAACGTAGGGATACTGGCCGGGCGTGTTCACCTCGCCGAGGATGAAGAAGGGCCGGTAGGAGGCGACCTCCACCGTCACGTCCGGATCGCGCACGAAGCGGCTGGCGAGCGCCGCCTCGATGCTGCCTTCCAGCTCGGCCGTGGAAGCGCCGCGCGCCGCGACCTCGCCGATGAGAGGCAGGGAGACATAGCCCGCCTGATCGATGGCATAGATGTTGGTCAGTTCGCTCTGGCCGTAGACGACGATCCTGAGCTGATCGCCAGTGTCGAGCCGATAGGGTCCCTCGATGGTCGGCGAGCCGGTCGCAAGCGGCGGGCGCTGCTGGCACGAGGCGAGCAGGCACACGAGCACGACGATGGCGAGGAAACGGACGAAGTTCATCTGGCGGCACCCGAAACTGACTTCGGGACTATGGCCTTGCATGGTTAATTCCCTGCTAACCGCACTTTCAAAGATGTGTGCCGTTCCGGGTCTGTTAACCGCCTCCTAACGATAAATCGCGCATGGTTCTGGCAAGGAAGTGAGGAGTCGCCAGACCATGCCAGACGAGCGCCCCATGGAAATGGATGTCTCGGCCATCGCCGCCGCCCTTTGGCGGAAGGCATGGCTGCTCGTGCTTGTCGCCCTGGGGGCGGGGATCCTCACCTATATCGGCCTGTCCACCGTCACGCCGCTCTATACGGGCGATGCGCGGGTCTTGATCGATGCCGGCGATTCGCCGCTGACGCGTCCGCGCGATGCTCCGAGCGAGAACATCGCCGTGCAGCTCGACGAATCGGCGATCTCCAGCCAGGTGGAGGTCGTGCGCTCGCGCAGCATCGCCAACACCGTCATCGACAAGTTCGACCTGACGCGGAATCCGGAATTCGACCCGGCGCTCGATCCTTCGCTGATCGACACCATCCTGATGGCCACGGGGCTGCGCTCCAGCCCGGTGGAGGCAACGATCCGCCAGCGCGTGCTGGAGACCTATTACGAGCGGCTGTCCGTCTATCCGGTGATGAAATCGCGCGTGATCGTGGTGGAATTCACCTCCAAGGATCCGGAGCTCGCCGCCAAGATCACCAATGCGATCGCCGATGCCTTCGTCAGCCTGCAGGGCGAGGCCAAGATGGAATCGACCTCCGCCGCCACCGAATGGCTGCAGGGAGAGATCGCCCGCCTGCGCGACCGCGTCGCCGAGGCGGAAAGGGCGGTGGAGGAATATCGCTCCGGCTCCGAGCTCTTCGACGTGAAGGGGCAGGGCCAGGACGAGACGACGCTGCAGACGCAGCAGCTCAGCGACCTCAACGCCGAACTGGGGCGCGCCGAAGCCGCGCAGTCGGAGGCGCAGTCGCGCGCCGAGCTCATCCGCACGCTCCTGCGCGAGGGCGGCTCGTTCGATTCCTCCGAGGAGGTGCTGAACTCGCAGCTCGTCCAGCGCCTGCGCGAGCGCCAGGTGGCGCTCAAGGCGGAGATCGCCGACCTTTCCGCCAGCCTTCTGCCCGGGCATCCGAAGCTGCAGGCCCTGCAAAGCCAGCTCGCCGATCTCGACCGGCAGGTGCGCGTGGAGGTGCAGCGTATCCTGCAGTCGCTGGAGACGGCCTCGCGGGTCGCCGGCGCCCGGGTCGAATCGCTCCGCCAGCGGCTCAACGGGCAGAAGGCGGCCGTCGCCAGCTCCAACGAGAAGAGCATCCGGCTGCGGGCGCTGCAGCGCGAGGCGACCGCCCAGCGCGATCTTCTGGAAACCTTCCTCGGCCGCTACCGCGAGGCGGCGGCGCGGACCGAATCGAACTATCTGCCGGCCGATTCCCGGGTGATCTCGCGGGCGATCCCGCCGCGCAACCCGTCCTGGCCGCGCAAGGGCATGTTGACCGTCGCGGCCATGTTCGGCGCGCTGTTCATCGCCATGGCCTTCATCGTCATCCGCGAATTTTCCACCGGCCGCGCCTACCGCCCGCTGGAGGCCGGCCGGGTGCCGCCCGCCGGCGAGGTGCCGCCCGAGCCGCTGCTGCGCTTCGGGGCTCTGCCCGCCGGTGGCACGCCGAGCCTCGACGCGGCGCGCGAAATTCCGGGCATGACCGACCTTGCCTCGCTGATGGCGAGCGAAGGGGTGAAGACGGTGCTCTTTGCCGGCGACGGCGGCGCCTTCGCCGGCGATGCGGCGCTGGCCGCAAGCCGGCTGCTTGCGCGCAACGATGGGCTTCGCGTCATCCTCATGGATATCGGCGTCGAGCCGTCCCCGGCGCTCGATCGTGACGGCGGGCCGGGTCTCGGCGACCTTCTTTCCGGCGAGACGCCCTTCGGCGACGCCATCCGTCTCGACGGCGACAGCCGCGTTCACTTCATCCCGCTCGGCTCCATGGAGCAGGATCCGCCGCTGCAGCGCCTGTCGCTCGTCGTCGGCGCGCTGCGCCACAGCTACGACCGCGTCGTCGTCGTCGCCGACCGCTACGACGACTGGCCGGCCGAATTCGTGACGCCGGACCTGGCGGTGCTGGTCTGCGCGCCGGAGGCGGATTCGCAGGCGCGCCGGACGCTGCATCGCAGCGCCATCGATGCGGGCGCGCGCGCCGCGCTCGTGTTGCAGCGCTCCGACGAAGAGGCGCCCGAGCCGCAAAGGGCCGAAGAGGCCGCCTGAGGGCGCGCGGGCGAGGCTATGAGGTTGAGGATCGGCGTCAGCGCCGGTCTGGCTGCGCCATCCACCAGATGACGGCCATCGCCGGCAGCACCCAGACGAGCCCGGCCACGGCGAAGAAGACGAGCTGCGTCAGCCCGGAGGTGCCGGGCAGCTTGGCGGCCGCGATGGTCATCGCCGTCAGGCTGTAGAAGACCACCCAGACGACGATGATGAGGGTGCCGAGGAGCTTGCGGGTGCGCTGGCGCATGCCCCGCAGCTACAAGGAGCGGCGGGCGGATGCAACGGCTTGTCTCGCGGCCCGCTGTCGCGTAACGGCGGGAAAGCTTGCCACGACGCCCGTGGCGCGGCAGGACTGACCTCCATGTTTCGTCCAAAACTTAAATCCCGCGGCCCGCGGCCGGCCGCCGACACCATCCTGCCCTTCGGTGACGAGCCGATGGAGGATGCGCGGGGGCGCGACATCTGGGCGAGGCGGAGCCTTTTCGGCTCGGACGGCGTCAGGATCTGGCTCCTCGTCCTCACCTTCCTCGTCTTCGTCATGGTGATCGTCGGCGGCATGACGCGGCTGACGGATTCGGGGCTCTCCATCACCGAATGGAAGCCGGTCGTCGGCGCCGTTCCGCCGCTTTCGCAGAGCGCCTGGCAGGACGAGTTCGAGCGCTACCGCGCGACGCCGCAATATGGCGAGCTCAACCGCGGCATGTCGCTCGGCGAATTCAAGCGCATCTACTGGTGGGAATGGGGCCACCGCCAGCTCGGCCGCTTCATCGGTCTCGTCTATATCGTCGGGCTCGTCTGGGCGGGTGTGACGCGGCGCGTTTCGGCGGGCCAGTGGCTCTGGCTCCTCGCCGGCGGCCTTCTCCTCGGCCTGCAGGGCCTCGTCGGCTGGATCATGGTCGCCTCGGGCCTCAGGCCCGGCATGATCGCGGTTGCGCCGGTCAAGCTGGCGCTGCACCTGTCGCTCGCCTCGATCTTCTTCGCTTTCCTGATCGGCACGCATGCAGGGTGGGGCGGGGCCGAGCCCGAGAAGCGGGGCAGGGCGGGTCGCACCTTCGCCATATGCCTTGCCTTGCTCGCGCTTTTCCAGATCGCGCTGGGCGGCCTCGTCGCCGGGCACGATGCGGGCATGACCTACAATACCTGGCCGCTGATGGACGGGCGCTTCGTGCCGGCCGGGCTGATGACGATGCAGCCGGCCTGGCACAATTTCACCGACAACATCACCACCGTGCAGTTCGACCACCGCATCGGCGGATATGTGCTCGCGGTGCTGGTGCTCCTCTATGCCCTGTGGGCGTCGGCGGGAGGGCGCCTCACCCGCGAGATCGGGGCGCTCCTCTTCCTCGTCCTTCTCCAGGTCGGGCTCGGCATCACGGCGATCCTTCTCGTCGTGCCGCTGCATGTGGCGATTACCCACCAGGCCGTGGCGCTTCTTCTCTTCGGGCTGATGGTGCGCCACGCCGCAAGGCCTTCCATTTCCTGACGACGAGCGCACGCGGGCGCCCTTGACCGGTTGCAGGGCGCGGGCGAGGTTGCTGGCCGGAGGCCCCCATGAACGAGATGTCGCCGATCCGGATCGGCCATTCCGCCTGCCCGCATGATTGCCCCTCATGCTGTGCGCTCGACGTCGAGCTCACCGCCGAAGGCGGCGTCGGTCGCGTCCGCGGCAGCGCCGAGAACGACTACACGGCGGGCGTGATCTGCGCCAAGGTCGCGCGCTACGCCGAGCGGCTTTCCCATCCGGAGCGGCTGACGAAGGCGCTGCGGCGCACAGGGGGCAAGGGCGAGGGGACCTTTCAGGAGATCTCCGCCGAGGATGCGCTCGACGAGATCGCCGAAGCCTTCCGCCGTGCCGAGGCGCGCCACGGGCCGGAGACCGTCTGGCCCTATTTCTACGCCGGCACGATGGGGCTCGTGCAGCGCGACGGTATCAACCGGCTTCGGCATGTGAAGGGCTATTCCGGCCAGTACGACACGATCTGCACCAACATGGCCTGGACCGGCTATGTCGCCGGCACCGGAAAGCTCGCCGGCCCGGACCCGCGCGAGATCGCAAAGTCCGATCTCGTCGTCATCTGGGGCACCAACGCGGTGGCGACGCAGATCAACGTCATGACCCACGCGACCGCCGCGAGGAAGCAGCGGGGCGCGCGGATCGTCGTCGTCGACGTCTACGACAACGCCACGATGCGCCAGGCGGACCTTGCGCTACGCTTGCGGCCGGGAACAGACGCCGCGCTCGCCTGCGCCGTCATGCACATCCTCTTCCGCGACGGTCACGCCGACTGGGAATATCTTTCGCGCTATGCCGACCGGCCGCAGGATTTCGCTCGCCACCTCCTCGACAGGACGCCGGAATGGGCAGCGGCGATCACCGGCCTTTCGGTCCACGAGATCGAGACGCTGGCGCGCTGGATCGGCGAGACGCCGAAAACCTTCCTGCGCCTCGGCTACGGCTTCACCCGCAGCCGCAACGGCGCGGTGGCCATGCATGCGGCGGCCTCGATCGCCACCGTCACGGGCGCCTGGCGGCATGAGGGCGGCGGCGCCTTCCACAACAACGGCGCCATCTATCATCTCGATACGTCGATGATTTCCGGGCTCGACAAGCGCGATCCCTCGGTCCGCTTCCTCGACCAGTCGCGCATCGGCGCGGTGCTGACCGGCGAGGTGCTCGACCTCAAGGGCGGCCCGCCGGTGACGGCGATGCTCGTGCAGAACACCAACCCGGCCAATGTCGCGCCGGAACAGGAGAAGGTGGCGCGCGGGCTTGCCCGGGAGGATCTTTTCCTCGCCGTCCACGAGCAGTTCATGACGGAGACGGCCGAAATGGCCGACATCGTCCTGCCGGCGACGATGTTCCTGGAGCATGACGACGTCTACAAGGGCGGCGGCCACCAGCACATTCTGTTCGGCGGCAAGCTGGTCGAGCCGCCCGAAGGGTGCCTCACCAACCACGCCGTCATCTGCGGGCTCGCCGCAAGGCTCGGCGCGGAGCATCCGGGCTTTGCCATGAGCGAGCGCGAGCATATCGACCATCTGCTCGCCGCCTCCGGCTGGGGCGACCTTGAGCGGCTGGAGCGCGAGCGCTGGATCGACTGCCAGCCGCCCTTCGAAGAGGCGCATTATCTGGACGGCTTTGCATGGCCCGACGGAAAATTCCGCTTCGCGCCGGCCTGGTCCGACTTCGTCGGGCCGAACCGGCCGCCGGATGCGGCGGCGATCGGGCCCCATCAGGAGCTACCGGAATTTCCGGACCACTGGGCCGCGATCGAGGCGGCGGACGAGACCTATCCGTTCCGTCTCGTCACGGCGCCGGCGCGCTCCTTCCTCAACTCCACCTTCTCCGAGACCCCGACAGGCCAGCAGAAGGAGGGCAGGCCGGAGGTGATGGTGCATCCGGAAGACGCGGCGGCGCTCAGCCTGTCGAGCGGCGATCTGGCGTGCCTTGAAAGCCGGCGCGGCGCCACGAAGCTGCATGTGCGGGTGACGGATGTCGTGGGCCGCGGCACGCTCGTCGCCGAGGGCATCTGGCCGAACCGCGCCCATGTCGGCGGGCGGGGGATCAACGCGCTGACGGGCGCCGACAGCGTCGCCCCGCATGGTGGGGCGGCCTTCCACGACAATGCGGTGCGGATTTCGCGCGTCGTGCTCGCCTGACGTGGCGCGAATTGCGCTGCGATTCCAGCAGGCTGCGCGTTCCGATTGATAACTTGAGTCAGGCCTTGGCCGGCCCCGGCGGCGAGACGAGGTCGGGCGTTTCGTCCTCGTCGACGCCTTCCATGATGACCTTTTCGTTGACCACGCGCGCCTTGCGGCCGGCCACCCAGGCCAGCGCCTGCGGGTAGATGCGGTGCTCCATGGCGAGCACCCGCGCCGCCAGGCTTTCCGCATCGTCGCCGGAAAGCACCGGCACGGCGCCCTGGACGATGATCGGCCCGTCGTCCATCTCCGCCCGCACATAATGGACCGTGGCGCCGGCGACGCGCACGCCTGCGGCGAGCGCCCGCTCATGCGTTCTGAGGCCGCGGAAGGCGGGAAGAAGCGAGGGGTGGATGTTGATCAGCCGGTTGCGCCAGGCGTCCACGAAGCTTGCGGAGAGAATGCGCATGAAGCCGGCGAGACAGATCAGCTCGATGCCGGCCTCCTTCAGCTTCTCCGTCAGCGCGGCCTCGAAAGCCTCGTCGTTGTCGTAGTCGCGGCGCGGCACGACCGCCGTGGCGATGCCTTCCGCCTCGGCGAAGGCGAGGCCCGCCGCATCGGCGCGGTTCGCCATGACGAGCGCGATCGTGGCGGGAAATTCCGGCGCCTTCGCCGCCTCCACGAGGGCGCGCATGTTGGAGCCGCGCCCGGATATGAGGATTGCTGTCTTCACGAGGTCCCGGCGAGGCGAAGGTTGCCGTCGAAGAGGATCGGTGCGGCGCCGCGCTTTTCGATCCGCCCGAGGCGGAAGGTCGTCTCGCCCGCGGCGGCAAGATGGCCCGACAGCGCCTCGGCGTCGGCCTCGGCGGCCACGAGCACCATGCCGACGCCGCAATTGAAGGTGCGCAGCATCTCCTCCTCGGCGACGGGTCCGTTGCCGGCGAGCCAGGCGAAGACGGGCAGGGCGGGAATCGCCGCAAGGTCGATACGGGCGGCGCAGTCCTCCGGCAGGATGCGCGGCAGGTTTTCCGGCAATCCTCCGCCCGTGATATGGGCGAGCGCCTTCACCGCCCCGGTCTCGCGCATGGCGGCAAGCAGCGCGCGCACATAGATGCGCGTCGGCTCCAGCAGCGCCTCGGCGAGGCTGCGCTCCGGCCCGAAAGGTGCCGGCGCGTCCCAGGAAAGGCCGGTGCGCTCCGCGACGCGGCGCACCAGCGAGAAGCCGTTGGAATGCACGCCGCTCGATGCGAGCCCGATCAGGACGTCGCCTTCCGCCACGCCCTTCGGCAGGATCATTCCGCGCTCGACCGCGCCGACGGCGAAGCCGGCAAGGTCGTAGTCCTTTTCCGCATAGAGGCCCGGCAGTTCGGCGGTCTCACCCCCGACGAGCGCGCAGCCGGCCTGCAGGCAGCCCTCGGCGATGCCGGAGACGACGGACGCGGCTTCCTCCACCTGCAGCTTTCCGGAGGCGAAGTAGTCGAGGAAGAAGAGGGGCTCGGCGCCCTGCACGATGAGGTCGTTGACGCACATTGCCACAAGGTCGATGCCGACCGTCGCATGGTGGCCGCTCTCGATGGCGATCTTCAGCTTGGTGCCGACCCCGTCCGTCGCCGCGACCAGGACCGGGTCCCGGTAGCCGGCCTCCTTCAGGTCGAACAAGGCTCCGAAACCGCCAAGCCCGCCCATCACTCCGCTTCTTGAAGTCGCCCCGGCGAGCGGCTTGATCTTCTCCACAAGCGCGGCCCCGGCGTCGATATCGACGCCGGCCTGACGATAGCTGAGAGTCTTGATGTCTTCCCCCATGATGCGAAAGCGGGTAAGGGCGACGGGTTGAATTTGCAAGCGGCCGGGGCCTGACGAGGCCGCTTCCCACCCATTGTCCCGAGCTTTTCGTGACTATTCCCAATTTCATCACGCTCGCGCGGCTCGTTTCGGTTCCACTGGTCGTCTGGCTCATCGTCGGAGAACACTGGCTGGGCGCGACGGTCGTCTTTGTGCTCGCCGGCATCTCCGACGGCGTCGACGGCTTCATCGCCAAGCGCTTCGGCGCGGCCTCCGATCTCGGCGCCTATCTGGATCCGATCGCCGACAAGGCGCTCCTCGTCTCGCTCTTCGTCGTGCTCGGCTTCAAGGAGGCGTTGCCGCCCTGGCTGGTCATCGCCGTCGTCTCGCGCGACATCCTGATCATCGGCGGGGTCATCCTCGCCTGGATGCTGACCAACCCGATCGAGATGAAGCCGCTCTGGGTATCGAAGTTCAACACCACTTCGCAGATCGTGCTTCTTGCCCTGGTTCTGGCCGACCGGGCGGGCTTTGACGCCCTTTCGATCGCGATCTGGCCGATGATCATCACCACGGCCGGCTTGACCGTCGGCTCGGCCGGGGCCTATCTCGCCGAGTGGCTGCGGCATATGGCGGGCGATTGAGCGCGCCAGGCGGCGAGGAGGGATGATGACCGCCCAGCGTCAGGCGATCTTCTGGCTCGCTGCGCTTCTCGCGCTGATCGTGTTCCTGTGGCTGTTTTCCGGCATCCTGCTGCCGTTCCTCATCGGCATGGCACTCGCCTATTTCCTCGATCCGGTCGCCGACTGGCTGGAGAGGCGGGGGATGAACCGGCTGCTTGCGACCTTGGCCATCCTCGTCTTCGCGCTCGCGGCCTTCGTCGTGATCCTCGTCGCCATCATCCCGCCGCTGGTGGGCCAGGCGAGCGATTTCATCGAGCGTCTGCCGGCCCTCGTCACGCGGCTGCGCGAGCTCATGGGAGAAGTGTTCGCCTCGCCGCTCGGCGACTATCTGCCGAGCAGCGGCAATTTCAACGTGGAGCCGCTCCTCAAGAACGCGGCGAGCTGGGCCGCGGGCATCCTCTCCTCGCTGCTGGCCGGCGGGCAGGCGGTGATCAGCTTCGTCAGCCTCTTCGTCGTCACGCCGGTCGTCGCCTTCTATCTGCTGCTGGACTGGGACAAGATGCTGAAGCGGGTCGACGGCTATCTGCCGCGCGATCATGCCCACACGATCCGCAGCCTCGGCCGCCAGATCGATGAGGCGCTTTCCGGCTTCCTGCGCGGGCAGGGGCTCGTCTGCACGCTGCTCGGCGGCTTTTATGCCATCAGCCTGACGATGGTGGGCCTCAATTTCGGCCTGCTCATCGGCGTCGCCGCCGGCATCATCAACTTCATCCCCTATATCGGCTCGACCGTCGGCTTCGTCGTCGCCGTCGGCGTCGCGCTGGTGCAGTTCTGGCCGCATTGGCCGTGGATTCTCGTCGTGGCGGGCATTTTCGTGACCGGCCAGGTGGTGGAAGGCAATTTCCTGCAGCCGCGCATCGTCGGCCATTCGGTGGGCGTGCATCCAGTCTGGCTGATGTTCGCCATGTTCGCCTTCGGCAGCCTGTTCGGCTTCGTCGGCCTGCTCGTCGCCGTGCCGGTGACGGCGGCGATCGGCGTTCTGGTGCGCTTCGGGCTGGAGCGCTACCGCGAAAGCCGCATCTATCTGGGCTCGGGCGAGCCGCCGATGCCGCCGCCGATGCTTCCGGGAGACGAGGGCTGATATGGGAAAGGGTCGTCAGATCCCCATTCCGCTCTCCCACGCACCTGCCTACGACCGCGACAGCTACCTGATCGGAGAGGCGAACCGGCAGGCGAGCGGGATCGTGCTCTCCTGGCCGCAATGGTCCGGGCCGGTGATGCTGCTTTCCGGCCCGCCGGGTTCGGGCAAGACGCATCTCGCCCGTCTGTGGGCGGAGGAAGCGGAAGCGGAGATGGTCGAGGCGGGCGAGCTCTTCCGCCGCGAGCCGGCGCCGGCCAACGTTCTCGTCGAGAACGTCGAAGCGGAGGCCGTGCCGCAGCGCGAGCTCTTCCACCTCATCAACCGGGCGCGGGAGGAGGGCTTCTTCGTCCTTCTGACCTCGCGCAGCCCGCTCTCGGACTGGAAGCTCTCCCTCAACGACGCCGCTTCGCGGCTGCGCCTTGCCGTGCCCGTCGTCCTCGGCGAGCCGGACGACCAGCTCCTGCGCCAGGTGCTGGTCAAGCTCTTCGCAGACCGCCAGCTCGACGTGGAGCGGCCGGTCATCGACTACATCCTCCTCCGGATGGAGCGCTCGCTCTCGGAGGCGCAGGCGCTCGTCGCGGCCATCGACGAGGCCTCGCTCTCCGAAGGTCGGCGGATCACCCGCCCGCTCGCCGCGCGCGTGCTCGCAGCCCGTTCGGGCAACTAGGCGCCAGGGGGCGCTCCTTCCGGCTCCGTCATGGAAGTGTTACGCTTTGGGCTCACACCTGCCCTTCGACGCGAAAGGAAGCCCGTAAAAGCCGATGGAAGACACGCAGACCGCCCCCGAAGCTCCCGAGTCCGAAGAAGTGCGGTCGCCGGCATCCCAAAGCGACCTCTTTTCCAGCCCCAAGCGTTTCATCAACCGGGAGATTTCCTGGCTTGAGTTCAACCGGCGGGTGCTGGAGGAATCGGAGAATCCGAACCACCCGCTGCTCGAGCGGCTGCGCTTTCTGTCGATCTCGGCCAACAATCTCGACGAGTTCTTCATGGTGCGCGTCGCCGGCCTCAAGGGGCAGGAGCGCGAGAAGATCGCCACCATCAGCGCCGACGGGCTGACGCCTTCCGAACAGCTCGCCGAGATCGATCGCAAGGTGGACGAGCTCGTCGCCGCCCAGCAGCACCAGTGGCTCGTCCTGCAGGAGCTGCTCGACAAGGAAGGCATCTCCATCATCACCGGCCCCGAGGTCACGACGGACGACCGGACCTGGCTCGCCGAGCACTTCATGGAAACGATCTTTCCGGTGCTGACGCCGCTCGCCATCGACCCGGCGCATCCGTTTCCCTTCATCCCCAATCTCGGCTTCACCCTGGCGCTGTCGCTCGCCGAGCGCGCGCATGGCCGCCGCATGACCGCGCTCGTGCGCATGCCGCACACGATCGCCCGCTTCATCCCGCTGCCGCGCGCCTCCTCCGAGGAGCCGCTGCGCTTCATCAGCCTGGAAGACACGGTGGGCCTGTTCATCGACCGGCTCTTCCCCGGCTACGAGGTGACCGGCAAGGGCGTCTACCGGGTCATCCGCGATTCCGACATCGAGATTGAGGAAGAGGCGGAGGATCTCGCCCGCCTCTTCGAGCGCGCCCTGAAGCGCCGCCGGCGCGGCGTCGTCATCCGCCTGGAGGTCGAGGAATCGATGCCGGAGAACCTGCGCACCGTCGTGCAGCAGGCGCTGCCCGTGGACAGCGACGAGGTCTACGTCATCCCCGGTCTTCTCGGCATCAAGGACCTGGAGCAGCTCGTCGGCATTGCCCGGCCGGACCTCAAGTTCGATCCCTATACGCCGCGCTTTCCCGAGCGTATCCGCGAGCATGGCGGCGATTGCTTCGCCGCCATCCAGCAGAAGGACATCGTCGTCCACCACCCCTACGAATCCTTCGACGTCGTGGTGCAGTTCCTGCGCCAGGCGGCGAACGACCCGGATGTGGTGGCCATCAAGCAGACGCTCTACCGCACCTCCAACGACAGCCCGATCATCAAGGCGCTGACGGAGGCGGCGGAGGCCGGCAAGTCGGTGACGGCGCTCGTCGAACTGAAGGCGCGTTTCGACGAGGAGGCCAATATCCGCTGGGCGCGCGACCTGGAACGCGCCGGGGCGCAGGTCGTCTACGGCTTCGTGGAGCTGAAGACGCACGCCAAGCTCAGCCAGGTGGTGCGGCGCGAGCCGAACGGCCTTGTCTCCTACGTCCATATCGGAACGGGCAACTACCACCCGATCACGGCGAAGATTTACACCGACCTGTCCTACTTCACCGCCGATCCGGCGATCGCGCGCGACGTGGCGCGCGTCTTCAACTTCATCACCGGCTATGCGCCGCCGCAGGAGGTGAAGCGCCTCGCCGTGTCGCCCTATACGCTCCGGAATCGCATCCTGGAGCACATCGAGGCCGAGATCGCCCATGCCGGCGCCGGAAGGCCGGCCCGCATCTGGATGAAGATGAACTCGCTGGTCGATCCGCAGATCATCGACGCGCTCTACCGGGCAAGCCAGGCGGGGGTGAAGATCGAGCTCGTCATCCGCGGCATCTGCTGCCTGAGGCCGGAGATCGCCGGCCTTTCAGAGAACATCCGCGTCAAATCCATCGTCGGGCGCTTCCTGGAGCATTCGCGCATCATCTGCTTCGGCAACGGCCATGGCCTGCCTTCCGACGAGGCGCTGCTCTATATCGGCTCGGCGGACCTTATGCCGCGCAACCTCGACCGGCGCGTGGAAACCATGGTGCCGATCACCAATCCGACGGTGCATATGCAGATCCTCGACCAGATCATGGTTGCCAATCTGAAGGACAACCAGCAGAGCTGGGCGGTCCTCTCCGACGGCACGTCCAAGCGCATCGTGCCGGAGGAAGGCGAGGAACTGTTCAACGCCCACCGCTATTTCATGACCAATGCAAGCCTCTCAGGCCGTGGAAGATCTCTCAAATCCGATTCGCCGCGCACCTTTGCCGACCGCCTCGACAACTGAGCCGGAGGCAAGGGGCCGGATCTACGGAAACGGCCCTGTCGGCGTCGTCGATATCGGCTCCAACTCCGTCCGCCTCGTCGTCTACGAGCGCCTCGCGCGCTCTCCGACGCCGCTCTTCAACGAGAAGGTCCTCGCCGGCCTCGGCGAGGGGATGGCGAGTTCCGGCCGGCTTTCCGACGCTTCCGTCGACAAGGCTCTCGCCGCGCTCCGGCGCTTTGCCGCGCTGGCGCGGCAGATCGGCGTCGCCGATCTTTTCGTGCTGGCGACGGCGGCGACGCGCGACGCTTCCAACGGCGGCAAGTTCATCGCACGGGCGCGTGAGATCTGCGGCTGCGACGTCACCGTGCTCACCGGTCCCGACGAGGCGCATTACGCCGCCCTCGGTGTCGTCGACGGTTTTGCCGAGGCGGACGGGGTGGCAGGCGACCTCGGCGGCGGCAGCCTGGAGCTGACCGATGTGAAGGGAAAGAAGGTCGGAAAGGGCGAGACCTTTCCGCTCGGCGGGCTGCGCCTGCGCGACGATAGCGGCGGCGACATCAAGGTGGCGCGCAAGATTGCCCGCGAGCTCCTGGAAAAATCCGGTATCCTGCCGAAGCTGGAAGGCCGCACCTTCTACGCCATCGGCGGCACATGGCGCTCCATTGCCAGGCTGCATATGCGCCAGACCGGCTATCCGCTGCATGTCATGCATGGCTACACGCTGGAGGCGGAGCGCAGCCGCGACTTCCTGAAGAGCCTCTATCGCGGGCCGATCGCCTCGGTCGATTCCATCGAGGTCGTGTCCAAGCAGCGCACGCCGCTGCTCCCCTATGGCGCGCTCGTCCTGTCGGAGCTCCTGCGCGTCGGCAAGCCGAAGAACCTCGTCATCTCCGCTCTCGGCCTCAGGGAAGGGTTTCTCTATTCGCAGCTGCCGGAGGAGGAACAGGCCAAGGATCCGCTCATCGCCGCCGCCCGCGAACTGGCGCTGCTGCGCGCCCGCTCGCCGCTGCATTCGGAAGAGCTGATCCCCTGGACGGGGGCGGCGATGGCCGCTCTCGACATCGAGGAGACGGCCGAGGAGGCGCGCCTGCGCACCGCCTCCTGCCTTCTCGCCGATATCGGCTGGCGCGCCCATCCGGATTATCGCGGCGAGCAGAGCCTCAACATCATCGCCCATGCCGCCTTCGTCGGCGTCGACCATCCGGGCCGCGCCTATATCGGCCTTTCCGTCTTCTACCGGCATTCCGGACTTTCCGACGACGAACTGGGGCCGGGGTTGAGGGAGATCGTGCCGACGCGCTACCGCGAGCGGGCGAGGGCGCTCGCGGCGATCTTCCGCGTCGCCTATCTCGTCTCCGCCTCCATGCCGGGCGTCATGCCGCGCACCTCGCTCCGGCGCGCGGATTCCGAATTGCAGCTCGTCCTGCCGCCGGATCTCGGCGACCTTGCGGGCGGGCGGCTGGAGACGCGGCTGAAGCAGCTCGCCGCGCTGGCGGGGCTCGAAAGCCGCATCGTCGTCGAAGAATAGAAAAGCCGGAGCGGCCGCCCCTCAGCCGCTTCTTCCCGCATAGAGACGGCGCGAGGGGCCGTGCGCCTGCACCCGCTTGTCGTAGCTGCAATGGCAGTTCGGGCAGTTGAGGGCGAAGGCGTCGCGCGCGGCGTCGCGGTGCTCCTGTGTGAACAGCATCTGCGAAAGCCGCTTTTCGTGCAGGTTGCCGAGCTTGAAGGTGACGTAGCACATCTGCACCGTGCCGTCGGGCCCGACCCAGATGAGCCGGTACTCCGAGCAGGGCACCCGCATCTGCGGCCCCTTGATCAGCCAGTCCGGGATCGAACGCAGCCCGATTTCCGAATTGGCGATGAGATCGGGGCGCTCCTGCCGGCGTTCGAGAATGTGCTCCACCAGCCTTTCCAGCGCGGGCCGGTCCTCCTCGCGAAACTGCAGCTCGGCGCTCTCATGGACGAAGTAGGGCAGGGAGTAGTGGATGAGATTGATGTAGATCGGCGTCCCGTAGCGTTCGGCGAAGGCCCAGGTCTCGTCGAAGGCGGCGAGCGTGGAGGTCGGGCGCATCAGGAGCCAGTCCAGATGCATGCCGATGGAATCGCCGTAGCGCTCTCTCGCGTAGGCGACGCTCGCCTCGACCTTCTGGAAGCGGTCGGGACGCTGGACGTAGGCGTTGTAGCCCTCGCCGGTGCCGTAGAAGCCGAGCGAGATGTAGCGCAGGCCGGCCTCGTAGAGCCGGTCGAGCTTGCCCTTGAGCAGGATGCCGTTGGTCGTCAGCCACATCTCCATGCCGCGCTCGGCGATGTAGGAGACCATTTCGGGCAGGTCCCGGTGAATGAGCGGCTCGCCGCCGTAGAGCCGCACGCGCTCGAACCCGGCCTCGGCGGCGTCGTCGATCGCCCCCTTGACGAGTTCCAGCTCCAGCTCGTGGCCCGGCATGAAGTCGCGGCCGTAATGGCAGCCCTTGCAGCGCAGATTGCAGTCGGCGGTGAGCGTCAGATAGAGGAAGCGCGGGTCCGGCCGGATCGTCTGGGGGAAGGCCTGGCCGACCGAGTGGCGGACGAGGTCGACGGCGGAATCAGCGCGTTTGAGGGCTGTCTTGAGCGTGTGGTTACGCGCATAGACGGGGCGCAGCGTGTCCCTCAGCACGGCATGCAGCGGCATCTGTCACCTCTCCTCGCTCGCCAGCCTCATGGCTCTATCAGGTCCAGTCGCGGCTCCTCTGCCGGAGCGGCGGGTGCCAGCCGGCGCGCCATGGCGCGCGTCAGGCGCTGCACGGGCGCCTCGGACCAGGCGCTCGCCGGCTCGACCGGGGGAAGGGCCGGCGCCCGGCCCATGCCGGAATGCGCGGCATGGGCAAGCTCCGTCACGTAGCGGGCGTAGGGGCGATAGGCGAAGGCGCTGTGGTGGCCGGCGACGAGGTCGAGGCGTGCCAGCGGGTAGATGCCTTCCAGGTCGATGAGGCTCCGGCGGCCGCGGAAATGCATGGCGTGGCCGGGGCTGAACTGCACCGCGAAATGACCGGTCGCCGCCGTGCGCGCGCAGATCAGCTCCCAGAATTCCTGCGGCAGCGTCCTGCGAGGCTCGCAGCGCGCCGTGACATAGCCGCGGCAGAGGCCGTTCGAGGTGACGAGGGCGCGCAGGGCCGGTGCCGTCGCCTGATCGTAGAAGCCGCAGCGCAGGCCGTCACGCAGGTTGTCGCGCCGGACATAGCTTCGGTTCCAGACTTTGATGTAGACGTCTTCGCCGTTCAGCCTGCCGCGAAAGACCCATCGGCTGTGATCCTGCCCGCCATATCTTCGGACGACCTGCTTGACGAGATCGAGTTCTGGCAGATCGAGAAATCCAAGACGTATCTCGGCCAACGCGAAGGCATGTTCCGCCGGTTCGCGAAAGGAAGTCTTGTCCTGCACACCATGCGTAGTACTTCCGAGCATGTGCACATCTTTTTCGACGTTTGCGTGCAGATTAATGTTTTCACAATTTCTGTAAAATGCAACGCGCAATCCGGATAAGGCACATAAGTGCCTCCGTACGCTTGCAAAAACGAAGCTTGATAAGGAATTTCACTCCGCCGTGCAGCGCTTCGCCGGAGCGCGCGTCACCTCCCCGGGAGAGGGCGGATAAGGCTGCCGGCCGATGGAGGCGCGCGGCAGGACGTAGCCGGGAGCCGCCGGCCGGCGGGCGGACGGCCGAGGCCGCCCCGTTATTCGGCGGCGACTGCCAGACCTTCCACGGGAACGGTCTTCACCCGGCCGCGGCCGAGGAGGAGGGCGGTCTCGCCGCGTTTCAGCTCCAGCGCCTTCTTGCCGAAGAGCTGGTATCGCCAGCCCCGCATGGCCGGCACGTCGGCCTCGTCATCGGCGGCGATGCGCTCCAGCTCGTCGACCGTGGCGATGAGGCGGGAGGCGACGCCGTTGTCCTCGGCGACCATCTTGAGGAGCACTTTCAGGAGCTCGGCGGCGGCGCTGGCATGTTCCGGCGCGGGGCGGGATTTCGGCAGATGCGGAAGCTCGTTCTCCGGCATCGCCATGGCGTCCTCGACGGCGGCGATCAGGGCCTGGGCGGCCTGGCTGCGCTCGAAGCCGCGGGGCAGGGCGCGCAGGCGCCCCATCTGCTCGGCATTGGCGGGCTGCTGCAGGGCGATCTCGTAGACGGCCTCGTCCTTCAGGATGCGCTGGCGCGGCATGTCGCGGTTCTGCGCCTCCTGCTCGCGCCAGGCGGCGACCTTCTGCATGACGGCAAGCTGGCGCGGCTTCCTGACGCGCATCTTCAGCCGCTTCCAGGCATTCTCGGGATGGGTGCGATAGGTCTCGATGTCGTTGAGGACGGCAAGCTCCTCGGCCATCCAGTCGCTGCGGCCCTGCTCCTCCAGATTCGCCTTCAGCGAGAGATAGACCTCGCACAGATGCGTCACGTCGGAGACGGCGTAGTGGAGCTGCTTGTCGGAGAGCGGGCGGCGCTGCCAGTCGGTGAAGCGCGAGGATTTGTCGATGCGCTCGCCGGTGATGCGGTTGACGAGCTGGTCGTAGCTGATCTGGTCGCCATAGCCGCAGACCATCGCCGCGACCTGCGTGTCGAAAAGCGGCTTGGGCACCACGTCGTCGAGCTTGACGAAGATCTCCACGTCCTGGCGGGCGGCGTGGAAGACCTTGGTGATGCTCTCGTCGCGCATCAGTTCGAAGAATGGCGCGAGGTCGAGGCCATCGGCGAGAGGATCGACGACGACGGCGAATTCCGGATTGGCCATCTGGATGAGGCAGAGCTTCGCCCAGAAAGTCGTCTCGCGGATGAACTCCGTATCGACCGAGACGAACGGATGGCCTTTGAAGCGGTGGCAGATTTCCTTGAGCCTGGCGCTGTCGGAAATGACCTCAAAATCGTTCTTGTTGCTCATTTGCGGGGCTCTATAGACGATGGCGCCGCGTCTGTCGCGTCCTGCGGCTGGGCGATGCCGTCGCGGCGGCTGAAATGGGTCGGCAGAATCAGTTTCGTGCTCACCCTCCATCTATATGCGATCGGAGGCGCTTGCCGAACGGTGTGCCCATGCGCGGGCGGCCCGGCGAGGTTTGCGGCGGCCCGGCCGCCTGCCGCGGCCTTGACAGAAAGCGGCGGTTCTGTGCTTCTCCGGCCCGAATTTCCTGCCCTCATGACATGAAAGAAGCGATATCCATGCATCGCTACCGGTCCCATCATTGCGGCGCGCTGCGCGCGAGCGATGTCGGTGAAACCGTCCGCCTTTCCGGCTGGGTGCACCGCCTGCGCGATCACGGCGGGCTGCTGTTCATCGACCTCAGAGACCATTACGGCCTCACCCAGATCGTCGCCGATCCGGATTCGCCGGCCTTCGCCACGGCCGAGAAAGTGCGCTCCGAATGGTGCATCCGCATCGACGGCAAGGTGAAGGCGCGCACGCCTGAGACCGTCAACAAGAACCTGCCGACGGGTGAGATCGAGGTCTTCGCCGAGGAGATCGAGGTCCTGTCGGAAGCGCCGGAGCTGCCGGTGCCGGTCTTCGGCGAGCCGGAATATCCGGAGGATACGCGGCTTCGCTACCGCTTCCTCGACCTGCGCCGCGAGACGCTGCACAAGAACATCATGACCCGCGCCGCCGTCATCCAGAGGCTGCGCGAATTGATGCGCGGCGAGGGCTTTTCGGAGTTCCAGACGCCGATCCTGACGGCCTCCTCGCCGGAAGGCGCGCGCGACTTCCTGGTGCCCTCGCGCATTCATCCGGGCAAGTTCTACGCCCTGCCGCAGGCGCCGCAGCAGTTCAAGCAGCTCATCATGGTGGCGGGCTTCGACCGCTATTTCCAGATCGCGCCCTGCTTCCGCGACGAGGATCCGCGCGCCGACCGGCTGCCCGGCGAGTTCTATCAGCTCGACATCGAGATGAGCTTCGTCACGCAGGACGACGTCTTCGCCGCGATGGAGCCCGTCATGCGCGGCGCCTTCGAGGCTTTCGCGGGCGGGCGCCCCGTGACGCAGGAATTTCCCCGCATTCCCTATGCCGAGGCGATCCGCAAATACGGCACCGACAAGCCCGACCTCAGAAACCCGATCGAGATGAGCGCGGTGACGCCCCATTTCGCCGGTTCCGGCTTCAAGGTCTTCGCCGGCATGATCGAGCGCGACCCGAAGACCGAGGTCTGGGCGATCCCGGCGCCGGGCGGCGGCTCCAGGGCCTTCTGCGACCGGATGAACTCCTGGGCGCAGAGCGTCGGCCAGCCGGGCCTTGCCTATATCTTTTGGCGCGAGAAAGCTCCGGAGAATCCTATCGCGAATGCCGTGAATCTCTATTTTCAAAGATTTGCACCCGCCCTCGCGATCCTTACGTCGCAAAATCAGGAAGAGCGTGTTCGTGCTCAGATCGCCTTCGAGAAGATTGAGCTAGAGCGCGCAGAAACCCTTAGGAACGTTTCAGATGATGAGGCGCGAGAGATTTTGACGAGGATCGACCGACTCATCGAAGACGGCAACGAAGGAGAAGCCAATTTCTTGAGGGCGGCGTACTTCGGTTCGCAAGAGGCGTCGGGGCCAGTCGCGAAAAATATCGGTCATGAGAGGACCGAACGTATCCGCCAGCAGCTCGGCCTGAAGGAGGGCGATGCCGTCTTCTTCGCCGCGGGCGATCCGAAGGTCTTCGCCGATTTCGCCGGCAAGGCGCGCGACAGGATCGGCGCCGAGCTGAAGCTCGTCGACGAGAACCGCTTCGAGCTCGCCTGGATCGTGGATTTCCCGATGTACGAATGGGACGAGGAGGAAAAGCGCGTCGACTTCTCGCACAACCCCTTCTCCATGCCGCAGGGCGGGCTGGAAGCTCTGGAGACGAAGGATCCGCTGACCATCGCCGCCTATCAGTACGATTGCGTGTGCAACGGCTACGAGATCGCCTCCGGCGCCATCCGCAACCACAAGGCCGAGATCATGAAGAAGGCCTTCGCGATCGCCGGCTATCCGGAGGAGGTGCTGGAGGAGAAGTTCGGCGGCATGCTGCGGGCGCTCCAGTACGGCGCGCCCCCGCATGGCGGCATGGCGGCCGGCATCGACCGCATGATCATGCTCATCGTCGGGGCGAAGAACCTGCGCGAAGTGACGCTCTTCCCGATGAACCAGCAGGCGGAGGACCTCCTCATGGGCGCACCCTCTTCCGTGACGCCGAAGCAGCTGCGCGAGCTCTCCATCCGCGTCACCGCCCCGCAGGACTGACTTTTCGGGTGCGGCCGCAATGCCGGCCGCACCTTCGCGCCGCTCGCACCTTGGCGCCCTGCGCGCCTACCTTTGCTGCAGGAGCTCCGGCACCGGCGGCGTGCCGACCACCGACACTTCCAGCCCCAGGAGATCGATCAGCGAGGCCGGATCGGACTTTGCCGCAAAGAGGATCTCGTCGATCCGCATCGGCTCGCCCGGTCGGGCGCGCGCCACCAGCGTCCCCTTGCCGTTCAGGAAATCCTGCAGCGGCGTGGCGACGAGGTTCGCCACCTCCGGCGGCGCCATGGTCGCCAGCAGGAAGGGCAGGGCGGCGACGGTTTGCTCCTTGAAGGCCTCTTCCGGCTGGTTCTGCTGGGCGGCGACGAAGGCAAAGCCCCGGTCGACGATCGAACGGTCGGTGATGGAGAGCGTGGCGCTCTCCAGGCGCAGGCCCATCAGCAGGCCGATGCTCTTCAGGTTGCCGTTCTCCTGGTCCATGCTGGCAAGGCTGACCTGCCTTATCCACTGCTCCGTCACCCCGGCAAGGCCATAGGCAGCGCTCATATCGGCGACATCGGCGACGCGCATCGTCGAGGCGCTCTGGGAAAGGCCGCTCTCGGCCTGCCAGTTGGAGGCTGATTGCATGTCGATGCGGATCTGATCGTAGCCGAGCCGATCGAAAAAGGCGGCCGCCTTCGGATCGGAGCGCAGGAGGAGGCCGGGGATGACGAGACCGCTGATCTCGCTGGTTCCCCCGGTCGGCAAAATGCCCTTGTAGCCGTCGATGTTGCCGCTCAGCGAAGCGATGCGCAGGGCCCCGGCCTCGCTCTGGCCGAGGGCGAGCCCTTTTATGGAGAAACTTTCGAGCCTCGGCACCAGCCGCGGGACGAGCTCGGCGATCGCCTCTTTCTGTTCCGCACTCGGCTCGCCGCTCTCCGGCAGGCCAAGGCCGACCAGCTCGGTGACGGCGGACAGTTCGGGGAAGCTCAGTTTGTCCAGGCGAAACGCCTCGAGCGCGCCATAGCCGCCGGGTGCATGCACGGAAAGCCCCGAGAGCGTCATCGATCCGAGGCTCGCCAGCGACAGGTCGGAAAGCGCAAAGCCACCGATCTCGAGCGATCCGGCCTCCTCGCCGGTCTTTTCGGCGAGGATGCGGCCGATGCGGAAATTGCCGAGCCTGATGGAGGAAAGGAGCGCGCCGACGGCCTTCGTCGCGGCCTGCGGGTCGTCTTCCGCCTTGGCGCGCGCCTTGCCGTCCTTGGGCAGGGCGGAGAGCTCGTCGAGCGCCCTCACGAAGGGTTCGGCCGGCGGGCGCACGGCCAGCTCGGAGCCGGCGATTTCCGCCACCGAGAAGGTGAAGCCGTTCTCGCCCGTGCCGCTGATGCCGGAATAGGCGAAGTTCTTCACCGCACTCCGCCAGGGGCGGGCGCCGCTGTCGGGCCGGTCGGAGAAGAGCTGGGCCAGGCTGAGGAGATCGATGCCCTCGCCGACGGCCGTGGCCAGCCTGAGGCGTGTCGGCTTTTCGCCCCGTGTCTCGATGGTGATCGGGCCGGCCTCGCTTCGCAGCACCGAGCCATTGGCCCAGCCGGTCACCTTCAGGCCCTCATAGGTGAAGTGGGTGCGCCCGCCTTCCCGTGGCAGCACGGTCATTTCGATCTTCGGCACTTCGGCGAGCGAGACGGCGCCCTCTGCAAGCCTCGAATAGAGCGCGCCCAGCGATGCGAAGGGGCGCTGGTCGTCGAATTCCATGCCGATGAGGTCCGGCAGGGAGAGGTTTTCCGCGCTTACCTCGGGCGCGCGCGCCGTCGCCCTTTCGGTGACGATCTCCACGCCCGTCATGGCAAGGCCCTCGGCGGAAAAGCCGCCGCCCGGGCGCTCGGCCGGGTCCGTCATGCGCAGCGTGTCGAGGGTGATGGTGAGGGCGGGATCGGCACGCTGGAAGGTCACGGCGGCGGCGACCACCTCGTCTTCCTCGGAGATGATGCTCGTCGCCGAAGCGCTCCATTGCGGAAGCGCATCGACCTTCTGGAGGAACTGGCGAAAGAGATCCTCGCCCGCCGGGCTGGCGACCGCGCTCCCGGGGACGAGGCAGGCAATGGCGAGAAGAAGGTTCAGGCGGTGAAGGCGTCGCATGGCGGTTCTCCTCGCTGGACTGGCGGCGCTATTCGGCCTGGTTGGCGGTGACCGTGGCGTTGAGGACGTCCGGGATCGTCTGTGGCGCGGCGCTCAGGAGCTGCACGATCTGGCCGCCGGAGACCGGCGCTTCCGGCTTGAGCGAGACGGTGAGGCTCCGCGGGTCCTTCAGGAAGGTGCCGAGGGCCGCGGCGGCCTTCGACTGGAACTCCGGATTCTGCAGGAAGCCGAGCATGAAGGGCAGGGCGGCGGCGAGCTGATCGACATACTGCTCGCGCGTCATGCCCTGCTGCTTGGCGAAATGCTCCAGGACGCGGCCGGCGAGCGAATTGTCCTCGTAGACGAGGGTGAAGTCGGCGACGCTCATCGTGCCGAGGCCGCCGAGCGGATCGGTCGCCGCCGCCTCGCCGCCGATGCCGCCGAGGTCGCCCTTGGCCGTCAGCGTGCCGCCGTCGCGCAGCGTCAGCGACACCTCGTCGAGGCTGAGCGCCTTGCTGCCCGCATTGCGGCTGCCCTCCCAGGTGACGTCGAACACCGTCTCCTCGTAGCCGAGATCGGAGGGGGTGATCCTGCCGCCGGCTGGGAAGTAGCTGAGCGGGATCGTCACCGCTTCGGCGTTGCCCTTGCTGGCCTGCGGCACGCCGTCGACGATGTCGCTGACATCCATGGTGAAGGTGGAAATGGTCAGCGGCTCGGTGCGCTCTTTCGGCGTCAGCGAAATCTCGGCGCCGGTCATCCGGCGGTAGCTGACGCGGGTCTTCTCGTCGGGCGCGGCCTTTTTTGGAAAGCTCGCCTCGCCGATCATCACCTTGCCGATCGTGCCGGTGGTGTCGCCGGACATGGCCCCGTCCGTCATGGTGATCGCGTCGGCGGCGAAATCATCGCCCGCCTCCGCGACGCCGGTCAGCTCCACCTGGGAAAAGCGCGTCTGCGTGCTCCCGTCCTTCGGCACGAAGGAAACCTCGCCCAGCGTCACCGTATCGCCGCCGCCGGAGGCGGAGCCGATTTTCACCTCCATCTCGCCGCCGCGCGACATGGCGGCGGCAAAGGCGTCGGAAACGGCGGAGGCGTCCTGCGCCATGGCGATGCCCGCGGGTCCGAGCAACCCGGCGACCAGCACCGGCACGAAGACGAGACGATTGGAAAGCATGTTTGTCCTTTGCACGCTGGAGCGGCTCAGCGGCCGATCGAGGTTGGAGCCCGCCTGCATGATGAGGCGGGAATCGGAATGGGCAAGGTGCGGGCACAATTGCGTCCGCTCGGTGTCATGTCGCACGGCCGCTCAGCTTTTCATGCGCACATACGAGCCGGGGGCGTCCTCGAGCGCGTTGAGCCGCCCGCCGCCGACGGCCCGTTTCTTCACGCGCCGGTCGTCGAGGGTCTCGATCCAGGACTGCCAGTCCGGCCACCAGGAGCCCTTGTGCTCCTCGGCCTCGCCGATCCACGCATCGAGGTCGCCCCTCGCGTCCTTGCCCGTCCAGTACTGGTACTTGCCGCGCGAGGGCGGATTGACGACGCCGGCGATATGGCCCGAGCCGGAAAGCACGAATCGCACCGGCCCGCCGAAATACTGGCTGCCGTGGAAGACCGATTTCGCCGGGGCGATGTGATCCTCGCGCGTCGCCAGGTTGTAGACCGGCGTCATCACCCTGCCGAGATCGAGCGTCTTGCCGGCGAGCTTCATGCGCCCGCCCGTCAGGTTGTTCTCCAGATAGCAGTTGCGCAGGTAGTAGGAGTGGTTTGCCGCCGGCATGCGCGTGGCGTCCGAATTCCAGTAGAGGAGGTCGAACGGCATCGGCTCCTTGCCGGCCATGTAGTTGTTGATGACGTATGGCCAGATGAGGTCGTTGGAGCGCAGAAGGTTGAAGGCCGTCGCCATCTTGGAGCCTTCCAGATAGCCGCGGCGGGCCATGTCCTCTTCCAGCGTCTCGATCTGCTCCTCGTCGGCGAAGAGCTTCAGGTCGCCCGCATAGGTGAAATCGACCTGCGCGGCGAAGAAGGTGGCGCTGGCGATCGGGGGTTTCTTGCGCGACTGGGCGAGGAAGGCGAGGGCGACCGCGAGCAGCGTGCCGCCGACGCAATAGCCGATGGCGTTGACCTCCTCTTCGCCCGTCGCCTTCTTGATGACGTCGAGGCCGAAGAAGATGCCCTCCTGCATATAGGCGTCGAAGCCCTTGGAGGCATGCCGCTCGTCCGGGTTGATCCAGGAGATGACGAAGACCGAGTGGCCCTGGGCAACCGCCCAGCGGATGAAGCTCTTCTCCTCGTTGAGATCGAGGATGTAGTACTTGTTGATCCATGGCGGCACGATGAGGAGAGGGCGCTTCAGCACCTTCTCGGTCGTCGCCTCGTACTGGATGATCTGGCAGATATCGTTCTGGGCGATCACCTTGCCCGGCGTGGTGGCGAGATTTTCTCCGACGGTGAAGGCGTTCTTCGTCTGGCGCAGGCGCAGCGTCCCGTGGCCCGCCTCGATGTCCTCCGCCAGCATGTGCATGCCGCGCGCCAGGTTCTCCGCATTCGATTCGGCTGTCGCGCGCAGCACGGCCGGGTTGGTCGCGGCGAAGTTGGTCGGGGCGAATGCGTTGGAGATCTGCTTCACGTAGAAGCTCGCCTTCGCCTTCGTATGCGGATCGATGCCCTCGGCCTTGTCGACGAGTTCATCCGCCCAGCGCGAGGTGGCGAGGTAGAGCTGCTTCAGGGCGTCGAACATCGGATTCTGCGACCATTCGGGATCGGAGAACCTCTTGTCGGCGGGCGTGTCCGGCGCCTCCTGCGGCGTATCGTCGACGGTGCGGCGCAGCGCGTTGTTCCAGATGGTGAGATATTGGCCCCACAGCCGCGTCTGGGCTTCCAGCGTGCGCGTCGGATCGGCCATCCAGTATTCGCCGATATGGCCGATCGTCTTCATCACCTCGGCCGTCTGTGCGGCGAGCATTTCGGGTCCGGCGCTGCCTTCCTCGCGCGGGCGCAGATAGGCGGCGAGCGCCTTGCCGCCTTCCTCGAAGGCGCGCGCCATGTTGCGGGCGAAGGCCTCCGGATCGGAGGCGATCTGGGGCAGGTGCGGCGCGTTGCCCCCGGTGCCCGGCGCCCCCGGCACGGATGTGTCCTTTGGCGCCTGCTGGTCCTTCTGCGGTTCCTGCCGCGCTTCCTTTGGTGGTTCCTTCGTCGCTGCGGCGCTGGCGGCCTGCCGATCCGGCGCCTGCGCCTTCGTCTCGGCCTTCGCCGTCTCCTGCGGGGTGGGCGATTCGCTCTTTCCGGCGGGCTTCGACGCGGCCGCCTTCTTGCTCGCCTTGCGCGGGTTGTTCGCCTTGCGGGGGCTATTGGCCTTCGACGAGCCCGATTTTTCGCGCACGGATTGCCCGTCGGCGCCCGCCTTCGTGGAAGGCGTGCCGGTCTTGACCGGCGCTTCCGCCCTTAGGGGAGCTTCGCCGCGCAGCGGCTCTGTCGCCGCCTCGGACTTGCCCTTCACAGGCTTCTTCCCCTTGGACTTCGCCGGCGTTTCACGCGACCGGTTCTTGAGTTCCGCCATCCTGACACAAATGCTGTATTTAGCTCACGCCCGCCCACAAACTGGCGTATCGGCTTCGTTGAGCCTTATAGCACGGGTGTCCTGACCCTTCGATTGCTGCCCGACGAGGATTTGCGTTGAAATTTTCCGCCCGTATTCCTTTCGCAACATTTCGCCGCAACAGCGCCGGCGCGATCTCGCTCGCCTTGCCGCTTTGCGCGGCGCTGGTGCTTGGCTCCTGCGCCGGCGTATCGAGCGCCTTCCATCCGATGCGGACCGATCCCGTGCCGCAGGAAAAGCCGGTCGATCCGGAAAAGGCCGCGGCCCGCGAGAATGCGATTGCCGAGATCCGGGCCAAATCGGCGGCCGGGGAAAAAGAGGTGACCGCCTTCCCGCACGTCTTCACCAACACGCCGCCCAGCAACGTCTCGACGAAATCGCCGGAGCGCGTCGAAGAGATCACGCAGGAACTGAGGGCGATCGCCGAGGCCCGCAAGAACGCCAGCGGCGCCCAGCTCGCCGAACTCGCCGCCCGCGAGCAGGAGCTCATGAAGCTGATGCGCACGCATGACGAGACGACGAGCGAGGAAATTCGGCAGAACAGCGCGAATATGAGATAGTTGCGCGGCCGCGCGGCTGGTGAGAAAAGCCGTCTTCCCGGATCCGGGGCCTGATCGACGAAAGAAGCGCCATGAACGAGTTCCACAAGATCAAGAGGCTGCCTCCCTACGTTTTCGAGGAGGTGAACCGGCTCAAGGCCTCGGCGCGGGCCGCCGGCGCCGACATCATCGATCTCGGCATGGGCAATCCGGATCTGCCGACGCCCTCTTTCATCATCGAGAAGATGGTGGAGACGGTGCAGAAGCCGCGCACCAACCGCTATTCCGCCTCCAAGGGAATTCCGGGCCTGAGGCGTGCGCAGGCTGCCTATTACGGGCGCCGCTTCGGCGTGAAGCTCGATCCGGACCGCCATGTCGTGGCGACGCTCGGCTCCAAGGAAGGCTTCGCCAACATGGCGCAGGCGATCACCGCGCCTGGCGATGTGGTGCTGGTGCCCAATCCAAGCTACCCGATCCACGCCTTCGGCTTCCTGATGGCGGGCGGGGCGATCCGCCATGTGCCGGTCGAGCCCGGTCCTGAGTTCTTCCAGGCGCTGGAGCGCGCCGTCTACCATTCGATCCCGAAGCCGATCGCGGTCATCCTTTGCTATCCGTCGAACCCGACGGCGCATGTCGCCGATCTCGACTTTTACCGCGACGTCGTCGCTTTCGCGCGCCGCAACGACATCTTCATCCTGTCCGACCTTGCCTATTCGGAGCTCTATTTCGACGGCGAGCCGCCGCCCTCCGTCCTGCAGGTGCCGGGCGCGATGGACGTGACGGTCGAGTTCACCTCCCTGTCGAAGACCTTTTCGATGCCCGGATGGCGCATGGGTTTCGCCGTCGGCAACGAGCGGCTGATTGCCGCGCTGGCGCGGGTGAAATCCTATCTCGATTACGGCGCCTTCACGCCCATCCAGGTGGCGGCTGCCGCGGCGCTCAACGGGCCGGAGGAGCCGATCGAGGAGATGCGGCGGATCTATCGCAGCCGCCGCGACTGCATGGTGGAATCCTTCGCCCGGGCCGGCTGGGAGATCCCGGCGCCCGCCGCCTCCATGTTCGCCTGGGCGCCCCTGCCGGAGATCTTCCGGGAGATCGGTTCGCTCGGCTTTTCCAAGCTGCTCATCGAGCGGGCCGATATCGCCGTCTCGCCCGGGATCGGCTTCGGCGAGCATGGCGAGGGCTATGTGCGCGTCGCGCTGGTGGAGAACGAGCAGCGCATCCGCCAGGCTGCGCGCAACCTCAGGCGCTTCCTTGCCTCGGCCGAGGAAACGTTGCACAACGTCGTCCCTCTCAAGGCGAAAGCCTGACAACGGCATTTCAGATTTCCCGGGAAGGTATCATGGATCAGCCCCTCAGGCTCGGATTGGCCGGGCTGGGCACGGTCGGCACGTCCGTCATCCGGCTTCTTCGCGAGCACGAGGAATCCCTGACGGAGAGGGCAGGCCGACCGCTTCGCGTCGTCGCCGTCTCGGCCCGCAACCGTAACAAGGACCGCGGCATTTCGCTCGACGAACTGGAATGGTTCGGTGATGCGGAGGCGCTGGCGCGTTCCGGCAATGTCGACTGCGTCGTCGAGCTCATCGGCGGCGAGGACGGGATTGCCCGATCGGTGGCGATGGCGGCCCTTAACAGCGGCAAGTCGCTGGTGACGGCCAACAAGGCGCTGCTCGCCTCGCACGGCCTTGAAATGGCATCGGCGGCGGAAGCTTCCGGCGCGGTGCTCGCCTTCGAGGCGGCCGTCGGCGGCGGCATCCCGATCGTGAAATCGCTGCGCGAGGCGCTCGCCGGCGACCACATCTCCCGACTTTTCGGCATCCTCAACGGCACCTGCAACTACATCCTCACGCGGATGGAGCTGGAAGGCATCTCCTTTGCCGAATGCCTCGCCGACGCTCAGGCGCTCGGCTATGCGGAGCCCGATCCGACCTTCGACGTGGAAGGTCTCGACACGGCCCACAAGCTCGCCGTCCTCACCTCGCTCGCCTTCGGCGTGGAGATCGACAAGGATGCGGTCTTCGTGGAGGGCATCACCTCGATCGCGCCGGAGGACATTTCCGCGGCCGACGAGCTCGGCTACCGCATCAAGCTTCTCGGTGTCGCGCAGGAGACGGAGACGGGTATCGAGCAGCGCGTCCACCCGACCATGCTGCCGAAGGATTCCAACGTGGCGCGCATCGGCGGCGTCACCAATGCCGTCGCGGTGGAAGGCGATTTCGTCGGCACCGTCGTTCTGTCGGGTCCGGGCGCGGGCGGCGATGCCACGGCCTCCGCAGTCGTCAGCGACATCGTCGACTGTGCGCGCGGTTTTCGCGCGCCGCCCTTCGGCCGCCCCGTCGCGAGCCTCAAGCCGTACAAGCGTGCGCGCATGCGCCGCCATGCCGGCGGCTACTATCTGCGCCTCACCGTGCCGGACCGCGTCGGTGCCTTCGCGGCGATCGCCCGCTGCATGGCGGATCGCAACATCTCGCTCGATTCCATCGTGCAGCGGAACCGCGCCCCGGGCGCCGCGCCGCGCCGGGAGGCGGACGAGCTCAGGAACGTCACCATCATCACCCACGACACGACCGAAGAGGACGTGCGTGACGCATTGCGGACGATCGAGGCCGGCGGCGATATTGTCGGCCGTCCGCAAATGATACGTATAGAAGCGCTATAAGAGGCGGGCGGCAGGGCCGTCGCCGGGAGGAGACTACATGGCCGAGGAAGAAGTCATCGCAATGGAGCGCGTGCTCACGCTGGAGCTCGTGCGCGTCACCGAGCGCGCGGCGGTCGCAGCGGCGAAGATGCGCGGGCGCGGTGATGAAAAGGCGGCCGACCAGGCGGCGGTCGACGCCATGCGCAACGAGCTCAACCGGCTCGACATTCGCGGCCGCATCGTCATCGGCGAGGGCGAGCGCGATGAGGCGCCGATGCTCTATATCGGCGAAGAGGTCGGCAACGGCGACGGGCCGGAAGTCGACATCGCGCTCGATCCGCTCGAGGGCACCACGATCTGCGCCAAGAACCTGCCGAACTCGCTGGCGGTGATCGCGATCACCCGCCGCGGCGGCCTGCTCAACGCGCCGGACGTCTACATGGAAAAGCTCGCCATCGGGCCGGGCTTTCCGGAGGGCTTCATCGAGCTCGACATGCCGCCGGCCGAGATCGTTTCGCGCATCGCCAAGGAAAAGGACGTGCGCGACCGGGATGTGACCGCCTGCATTCTCGACCGGCCGCGCCATCAGAAGCTCATTGAGGAGGTGCGCGCCACCGGCGCCGCCATCCGCCTCATCGGCGACGGCGATGTCGCCGGCGTGATCCATACGACCGATCCGGAGCAGACCGGCATCGACTTCTACATCGGCACGGGCGGCGCGCCGGAGGGCGTGCTGGCCTCGGCGGCGCTGCGCTGCATGGGCGGCCAGATGTACGGCCGGCTGATTCTGGATTCCGACGAGAAGCGCAAGCGCTCCGAGCGCATGGGCATCGAGGATCCGCGCCGCATCTATTCGGAGGAGGACATGGCTTCCGGCGACGTGCTCTTCGCGGCGACCGGCGTCACCGACGGCAACCTCCTGCACGGGGTCAGCTTCCGGCGGGGCATTGCCATGACGCATACGATCGTGACGCGGTCCTATACCGGCACGCAGCGCTGGGTCCGGGCCCGGCACGTCGTGGAAGACAAGTTCGAATTCATCGACTGATCGACGACGAGCCCGGGCCCTGCGCCCGGGCTTTTTGCTTCTGGGAAGGGAAGAGGAAGAAGCCACACAGGCAGACAGACACGAATAGACGGGGGGTCGAGATGGAACGGGGGCGTTTCCGGACGACATTTGCATTTTTAGGATTTTTCGCGCTTGGCGCCGGCGCCGCCTGTGCCGAAGAGGGCGCGCATTGGAGCTATTCGGGGCCGAACGGGCCCGGCAACTGGGGCGCGCTCTCGGAGGATTACGAGGCCTGCGCCGCCGGCAGCCAGCAATCGCCGGTCGATATCGCGGGCACCATCGAGGCCGAACTGCCGGCGCTGGCGTTCGACTGGAAGAGCGGGCCGGGCGCGATCGTCAACAACGGCCATTCCATCCAGGTCAACCTCTCGGCCGGCAGCCGCCTCGCGCGCGGCGATGCGAGCTACGAACTCCTGCAGTTCCACTTCCATGCCCCGAGCGAGCATCTCGTCGGCGGCGAAGCGTTTCCGATGGAGGCGCATTTCGTGCATCGCGATGCGGTGACGGGCGCCCTCGGCGTGGTCGGCGTCTTCCTCGTTCCGGGTGAGGAGAACGCGAGCTTTGCCGCACTGGCGAAAGCCTTTCCCGCGCAGGCGGGCGCGGAGGCGAAGCTCGAAGCGGTCGATCCGCGCGGGCTCCTGCCGGACAAGCGCGATTACTGGACCTACGAAGGCTCCCTGACGACGCCGCCCTGCAGCGAGATCGTCGACTGGATGGTGATGGCCGAGCCGGTCGAGGTCGCCGAGGCCGACATCGCGAAGTTCACCGCGCTCTACGAGGGCAATGCCCGTCCGGTGCTCGCCGCCAACCGGCGCTTCATCCTCGGCCCGGCGGTCGCGCCGACGCCGCAGGTGGTCGATGTGGTGCTGACGAGGGCCGGGCGCAGCAAGCCGGCCGTCATCAAGCAGCTCCGTGCGGCCGCCGGCCTCAGCGTCCGTGAGGCGATGGCGCTTGTCGGCGATGCGCCGAAAGTGATCGGATCGCGCCTCGAGCGGCCAAAGGCCGAGGAATTGAAGAAGCGGCTGGAATGGGCGGGTGCTTCCGTCGAGCTGAGATAGGAGAACCGGCCCCCGTATCGGGCCGGTCCTTTCATCGCGGAGACGAGCCTTTCTTTCGCCGCACGACAAGAGGCCTGCCGGACAGTGCTTCGGCAGGCGAATCTGAGGATTGCGCGGCGAATTTAATTCATTAACGCCGGCAACAACTCCCTCTCATCGGAAATCAAATCGCGTTGACCTTCGAGGGCGGCGCGCGCTCAATTTGTGCTGGCCGTGAACTGCATCTGGAAGTGGTTCTCTGCGCGCAAATCTTTCGGCGCCGCGACGGCGCGCCGGATCAGCTTCAGAAGGATTTCCGATGTCTTGCATGAATGCGCTTCGCTCCTCCGCAGCTCTCGCCCTCTGCCTCGGCCTTGCCGGTGTCGCGCTGGCCGAAGAAGGGGCTCACTGGAGCTACGACGGCAAGACCGGGCCCGAGCATTGGGGCGAGATCGACCAGAAGGCGAAGGCCTGCGGGACCGGCATGCATCAGTCGCCGATCGACATCAGCGGGGCGGAGGACAAGAACCTGCCGGAAATCGAGCTTTCCTGGCGCGATGGGGCCGGCACCATGGTCAACAACGGCCATACGATCCAGGTGAACATGCCGGAGGGCAGCACGCTTGCGCGCAGCGATGCGACCTATCAGCTCCTGCAATTCCATTTCCATGCGCCGAGCGAGCACACGGTCGACGGCAAGCACTTCCCGATGGAAGCCCATTTCGTTCACAAGAACGCGGCGAACGACCGGCTCGGTGTCCTCGGAGTCTTTCTCGTTCCGGGCGGCGAGAACGCCGCCTTCAAGCAGCTCGCGGCCGCCTTTCCGGCCGAAGCCGGCCAGGAAATGGCGCTCCGCGACGTCGATGCCGCCGGTCTCGTACCGTCATCGCTCGACTACTGGAGCTACGAAGGCTCTTTGACCACGCCGCCCTGCAGCGAGATCGTCGACTGGATGGTCGTCAAGGAGCCGATGCAGGTCGCCCAGGACGACATCGACCGCTTCCTCGCCCTCTACGACATGAATGCCCGCCCGACGCTTCCGGGCAACGGCCGCATGGTGATCGGCTCCAAATAGAGCTTGCCCGCGGGCCTGAAAGCCGGGGAGGAGGACGGTCTTCTCCCGCGGCTGCCTCGACGGCGTCGATGGCGGTCTCCATAATCGCCCCCCATGTGGGGCAGCTCCGAATCACACAATCCCGGCCTGGCAGGCGGCCAGGACGCTTCCGTCTCGCTCGGGGTGGAACGCTCGCTGAAGGGCCGGCCCTGGCGCATGCGGCTCGATGCGGCCGGAGAGGCCGCGGCGCTCGCGATTTCCCAGGCGCACGGCCTGTCGGACACGGTGGCGCGGGTGCTGGCCGGCCGCGGCATTTCGCAGGACCGGGCCGCGGCATTCCTCGCCCCCTCGCTCAAGACCGACATGCCCGATCCCGCGAGCCTGCGCGACATGGACAAGGCGGTGGACCGTCTCGCCGACGCCGTCCAGCGCGGCGAGAAGGTGGCGATCTTCGGCGACTACGATGTCGACGGCGCCACGTCCTCCGCGCTCCTCTTCGAGACGCTTTCGGGGCTCGGCCTTTCGCCGGAAATCTATATCCCCGACCGGCTGATCGAAGGCTACGGACCGAATCCGGAGGCGATCGACCGTCTCGTCGACGGCGGCGCGCAGCTCATCGTCACCGTCGATTGCGGGGCGACGAGCTTTGAGGCGCTTCAGCGTGCGCAGGAGCGCGGCGTCGATGTGGTCGTCATCGACCATCACCAGATGGGGGCGGAGCTGCCGCCATCGGTCGCCCTCGTCAACCCGAACCGGCAGGACGACATTTCGGGGCTGACGAATCTCGCCGCGGTCGGCCTCGTCTTCATGACCTCCGTGGCGCTGCTGCGCGAGCTTCGCCGGCGGGGCGACCGGCGCGCCGCGCCGGACCTGTTGCGCGCGCTCGATCTCGTGGCGCTCGGCACGGTCTGCGATGTCGTCCCGCTCACCGGGCTCAACCGCGCCTTCGTCGCCAAGGGGCTGATTTCGCTCCGGCACGGCGGCAGGCCGGGGCTCGTCGCGCTTGCCGCGGCGGCGCGGCTTACCGGGCCGGTCGAGACCGGCCATTGCGGTTTTCTCCTCGGGCCGCGCATCAATGCGGGCGGGCGGATCGGCGAGGCGGGACTCGGGGCGCGCCTCCTGACGACCGGCGATGCGGCCGAGGCGGAGCGGATCGCCGCCACGCTGGAGCGGCTCAATGCCGAGCGTCAGGCGATCGAGGCCGAAGCGGTGGCGGAGGCCGCGGCTGACACGGAGGCGGCCATTGCCCGGCGCGGCGCAACGCCGCCGCTCGTCCTTGCGGTCGGCGAGACCTGGCATCCGGGCGTCGTCGGCCTCGTCGCCGCGCGCCTCAAGGAGCGCTTCGGCCGTCCGGCCTTCGCCGTGACCTTCGACGGGCCCGGTGCCGACGGGACCGGCTCCGGCCGCTCCATCCCCGGCGTCGATCTCGGCGCGGCGGTGCGCGCGGCGGTCGCGGAGGGCATCCTGAAGAAGGGCGGCGGCCACCATATGGCGGCCGGCATCACCGTGGAGCGCGGCCGGCTTGCCGATTTTTCGGCGTTTCTGGAAGCCCGGCTCGCGGGCGCGGTCGAAAAGGCGCTGGCGGAGGATTTTTTGAAGCTCGACGCGCTCGTCACGGCCGAAGGCGCAAGCCGCGAGCTCTTCGCCGAGCTGGAGAAGTGCGGGCCCTATGGCGCCGGCCATGCCTCCCCCGTCGTCGCGCTGCCGGCGCACCGGATCGCCTATGCCGATGTCGTCGGCACCAGCCATGTGAAGCTCGACCTTCGCTCTGCATCGGGCGGGCGAATCAAGGCGATGGCGTTTCGCGAGGCGGAGAGCCCGCTCGGCCAGGCGCTGCTGAAGGGTCGCGGCGAGCCGATGCATGTCGCCGGCACGCTGACGCTCAACCGCTGGGGCGGGCAGGAGAAGGTGGAACTGAGGGTCCTGGACGCTGCCCCCGCGTGAGGCGGGAGGCTCGGCGTGCCAGGCAGGGCGCGGCTACTCCGCCGCTTCCAGCCGGGCGGGATCCTTCTTCTTCACCGGCGCGCCGTGGGTCTGCGGAATCGCGTCCTCGAACGTCGCCATCAGCTCGGTCGTCTCGTCCTCGCTCACCGGCCGCAGGGCCTCGTCCATGTAGGCGAGCTTGTCCGGATCGGCCTCGACGCGCTGCCAGATTCGCCGCAGCCGTAGATAGAGCTTCGCCCACTGGTAGTTCTTGTAGAAAACTTCGCCGGCATAGCGGGGATAGAAGAGGAGGGGGTTTTCCAGCTTCATGCCCCGGCGGCGCTGGCGGCGCACCTTGCGGCGCAGGAAGCCGGCCTCCAGCGGATGCACCTTCTCGATGGTGACCGAGCCGTAGAAGGCGCCGAGCCCCATAAAGAGCTGCTTCGTCTTCACCCCGCGCGCCGCGCCCCGCCGAAGTACCCGTTCGACATGCGCCTCGTCGAAGCAGACCTCCCAGCATTCGCGGTAGATCGCCTCCCATTCGGCGTCGCTCATCTTCGGGTGGTGCGAGACACGGTGGTTGAGGTCGTACTTGTTGACGTCCGGATCCATCCAGACGCCCTCGCGCACCATCTTCTGGTGATCCTCCGAACCCGGAAGCGGGGTCAGGAAGAAGAACTCGACGAGATCGAGCGGCAGCTCCTTCTTCAGGATCTCCATGTTGCGACGGATCTTTTCCGGCGTGTCGTCCGGAAAGCCGAGGATGTAGCCGGCATAGGTGACGACGCCGGCATCCTTCCAGGCCTGGAGCATCTTGCGATACTCCCAGATCTTGTTCTGCCGCTTCTTGGCAGCCATCAGCGCATCGGGGTCGATGTTCTCCAGGCCGATGAACACGCGGTTGCAGCCCGCTTTCGCCGCCTTCTCGATGAAGCCTTCGAGGCGATGGCAGAGCGTGTCGACCTGCAGGATGAACTTGAAGCGCAGACCCTCTTCGCGCAGCGCGATCATCCGATCGAGGATCGCTTCCCAGTTCTTGTTGCGGGCGAAATTGTCGTCGGTGATGAAGAAGCGCTTGATGCCCTGAGCGGCGTTGCGGCGGATGATCTCCTCGATGTCGTCGGGCGTGCGGTAGCGCGATTTGCGCCCCTGCACGTTGATGATGGTGCAGAAGGAGCACTGGAAGGGGCAGCCGCGGCCGGAATCGAAGCTCGTATAGCTGCCGGCGGTGCGCGAGACGTTATCCGCCGGCAGGAAGGGCAGGGAGGCCCGGCTCATCTCCGGCAGATCGTGCATGTAGTTGTAGAGCGGCTTGAGGCGGTCCTCCCAGACCGCTTCGATGATCTCGTCCATGCGCCCTTCCGCCTCGCCGGCATAGATGGCGGCGCCGAGGCTCTGGGCTTCCTTGATGTCGTCCGGCAATTCGGGGAGCATCGCAAGGCAGCCGGAGACGTGAAAGCCGCCGATGATGACGGGAATGCCGGCCTCGCGGAAGGTGCGCGTCATGTCGAGGGCGCGCGGGAACTGGTTCGATTGCACGCCGACGAGGCCGACGAAGCCGGCGTCTGCGGCGCGGATCTCGCGGATGATCTTGTGGAACGGGATGACAGTGTTGGTCTCGTCGTAGGGCGTGACCGCGATATCGACGTCGCCGAGGATGCTGCGGTCGGCGCAATCGCGGATGAGGCCGTAGAGCGCGGCAAGCGAATTGGAGGGAATCGACGAACGTGCCCACTGGATGACGTAGCCGTCGTCGTCATAGTGCGACGGCTTGATGAGAATCGCCCTGAAGGTCTTGCTGGCCACCGAACCCTTCCCGCCCGGGATCATTCGCCGGATCAACCGTTTCGATCGCAATCCTTGCCGCGAGCCGGCGCGATGCGCCTTCCGCGACGGGCGCCTATTCGGCGGCCGTCAGAACCTCTTCCTCGGCGGCGGCAACCTCTTCCTCGCGGCGCTTGCGCTCTCCCGCCTGGCGCTTCGCCTTCTCGACAGCGGCCCGGGCGCTGTCGTTGAGGGCGAACATCGCCAGATCCTCGCCTTCGGCGTCGACGACCGGCGTGATGGCGAGGTCGCGGTAGGACCTGGAGGCCGGGTCGGCGGCGATGCGCTTGCGGATCTTGTGGGTCTTCAGCGCGTAGAGGCCGAAGCGCACATACTTCACCGCCGTCTCCGCCCAATGCCGCGGGTAGAAGACGAGCGGTGAGAGGCGCGGCATTTCCGGCCGGCGCTGGGTGCGGTCCTTGCGCCTCAGATAGCCGCATTGCTGGGGATGCACGCCCTCGAAATTGGTGGCGCCGTAGATCTGCAGGACCGAGCGCCAGATCTTCACCGGCTTGATCCCGTAGGCGACGTTGCGGCGCATGATCCGCTCGACGTGCTCGTCGCTGTAGTACCAGTTCCAGATGTCGCGATAGGTCTTCTGCCAGAGTTCCGCGCTCATCTTCGGATGGGCGACGGTCACCGTCTCCAAATCGTATTTGTTGAGATCGGGATCCATCCAGGTGCCGGCCTCGGTGAGGTTCCTGTGGTCCTCCGAGCCGGGCAGCGGCGTCAGCATGGTGAATTCGAGAAGGTCGACCGGCAGCTCCCGCTGCACGATCTCGATGTCGCGCTTCAAGGTCTCGGGGGTGTCGCCCGGCAGGCCCATGATGAAGCCGGCATAGGTGATGATGCCGGCCTCCTTCCAGGCCTGGAACATCTTTCGGTATTCGGTGATGCGGTTCTGGTTCTTCTTCATCACCGCGAGATTGTCGGCATTGATCGATTCAAGGCCGATGAAGACGTGGCTGCAGCCGGCGGCCGCCGCCTGCTCGATGAAGCCGGGGCTCTTGTGGGCGAGGGTATCCACCTGGATGAGGAAGCTCACGGCAAAGCCCTGGGCGCGCAGGCTGATCAGCCGGTCGAAGATCGGCTCCCAGTTCTTGTTGCGGGCGAAATTGTCGTCGGTGATGAAGAAGCGGGTAATGCCCTGCGCCCGGTTTTCCAGGACGATCCGCTCGATGTCGTCGGCGTCGCGCCAGCGGCTCTTCCTGCCCTGGACGTTGATGATGGTGCAGAAGGAGCATTGGAACGGGCAGCCGCGCCCGGCGTCGAAGGAGGAAATGACGCCGTCGTAGCGCTTCACCAGCCGCTGCGGCAGGTAGGGGATGGTCTCGCCCTGCAGGTTCGGCAGGTCGTCCATGTAATTGTAGACGGGCTTCTCGGTGCCGGCGTCGACGTCCTTCAGGAAGGCCTCGAAATGCTCCTCCGCCTCGCCGGCGAAGAGCGTGACGCCGAGGTCGATCGCCTCCTGCAGTTCGGCCGGCATCTCCTTCAGCATGGCCAGGCAGCCTGAGACGTGGAAGCCGCCGATCGCGACCTTGACGCCTTCGGCGCGCAGCTGGCGGGCGATCGCCATGGCGCGGGGGAACTGGTTCGACTGCACGCCCACGAGGCAGACGAGGCCGGAACTGCCGGGCGCCTTGATGCGCTCGGCGATCCTGCGCAGCGGCAGCCGCACGTTCATCTCGTCCCAGGCGTTGATCTCGATCGCGACCCCCTCGCCGAGAACCTGGCGCTCAGAGCAGTCGCGGGCGATGGCGAAGAGACAGGCCATCGAATTGGAAGGGATCCAGGCCTTCCACCACTGGATGACGTAGCCGTCCTTGTCGTAGTGCGACGGCTTCACGATCTCGATGTGAAAGGTTCGCATCTGGAAACCTGTCTGATGCAAGATCCTGCAAAAAATTACCAAAATTCGCGCCAGACGTCAGTGGCAATACGGCCACAACCGCGATCTCGGCGGTATTGTCCATGATTTCAACTTGTTAAGCGGGCGATTTGCGGCTCAGATCGGGTCTGCGGGCAGCCTTCGGTGTCGGATGGTCTGTCTTCGCACCAGGTGATCGCCCGCCGGATGGAGGACGGGCCAAAAACACGGGGGAAGAGACATGCGCACCACGATCCTTGCCGGACTGCTTCTTGGCGGCCTTTGCGCGGTGGGCCTGCCGCAGCCGGCGAAAGCCGACTGCTTCCAGGGGCTCGGCTGCACGGACCAGCACCGGTTCGGGCAGGCGGATCTCCGCTCCATGCGCTGCAACGACCTCTGGTACGTGCGCAACCGCATCTTCGACGAGAACGGCTATTGCTTCCGCACCTCGCGCGGGCGGGCGAATTTCGACAATTCCGATTGCTGGGAGAACGACCAGGGCCGCGTGCGGATGAGCGGCATCGAGCGCGCCAACGTCAATGCGATCGTGCAGGCCGAGCGGGCGCTCGGCTGCCGCTAGAGGGTGTGGCGGGCGCCGCCTTCAGGCGATGGCGGCGCCGGCCTTTTCAGGACCTCAGCCGCTCGGCGTGCCAGGCGAGGTGGTCCGCCATGAAGGACGAGATGAAATAGTAGGAATGGTCGTAGCCCGGATGGCGGCGGAGCGTCAGCGGGATGCCCGCCGCCGCGCAGGCCGTCTCGAAGAGTTTCGGACGCAGCTGCTCGGCGAGAAAATTGTCCGCCTCGCCCTGGTCGATCAGAAAGCCGGAGAAGCGCGCGCCGCCCTCCACCAGCGCCGTGGCGTCATGCCGGCCCCATTCGGCGCGATCCTCGCCGAGATAGGTGCTGAACGCCTTTTCGCCCCAGGGGACCTGTGCCGGCGCCACGATCGGCGAAAAGGCCGAACAGGCGCGGAAGCGATCCGGGTATTTCAACGCCAGGGTCAGCGCGCCGTGCCCGCCCATCGAATGGCCGAAAATCGAGGCCCTGGAATCGTCTAGCGGGAAATGCTCGCGCAGGAGTCGAGGCAGCTCCTCCATGACGTAGCTTTCCATCCGGTAGTTTTTCGACCAGGGCTCGCGCGCGGCGTCGAGATAAAAGCCCGCGCCCTGGCCGAGGTCGTAGGCATCGTCGTCCGGCACGTCCTCGCCGCGCGGCGAGGTATCCGGGCAGACGACGATCAGGCCGTGCTCGGCCGCCGCGCGCCGGTACTCTCCCTTTTCCATCACATTGGCATGCGTGCAGGTGAGGCCGGAAAGGTAAGTGACGACCGGGCAGGGGCCGTCCTTCGCCTGCGGCGGGACGAAGACGGCAAAGGTCATCTCGGTGCCGGTCGCCTTGGAGGCATGGCTGTAGACGCCCTGCGTGCCGCCATGGGCGGCCCAGGTGGATATCGTTTTCAAACGGTGCTCCGTTTTCGGTTCGGCTTCAGTAGACGACGACCGAGCGGATCGATTCGCCCGCATGCATCAGGTCGAAGCCCTTGTTGATCTCGTCGAGGGAAAGCGTGTGGGTGATCATCGGGTCGATCTCGATCTTCCCGTCCATGTACCATTCGACGATCTTCGGCACGTCGGTGCGGCCCCTGGCGCCGCCGAAGGCCGTGCCCTTCCAGGTGCGGCCGGTGACGAGCTGGAAGGGGCGGGTGGAGATTTCCGCGCCGGCCGGTGCGACGCCGATGACGACCGACTGTCCCCAGCCGCGATGGGCGCATTCCAGCGCCTGGCGCATGACGGTGACGTTGCCGGTGCAGTCGAAGGTGTAGTCGGCTCCGCCGATCTGGTCGGCCCCGCGCTTCGTCAGGTTGACGAGGTAGGGCACGATGTCCTCGCCGATCTCCTTCGGATTGACGAAATGGGTCATGCCGAAGCGCTCGCCCCATTCCTTCTTCGAATTGTTGAGGTCGACGCCGATGATCATGTCGGCGCCGGCGAGCCTCAGGCCCTGGATGACGTTGAGGCCGATGCCGCCGAGGCCGAAGACGACCGCCGTGGCGCCTTCCTCGACCTTGGCCGTGTGGATGACGGCGCCGATGCCCGTCGTCACGCCGCAGCCGATGTAGCAGATCTTGTCGAAGGGGGCGTCCTCGCGGACCTTGGCGACGGCGATCTCCGGCAGCACCGTGAAGTTCGCGAAGGTCGAGGTGCCCATGTAATGGTGCAGCGGCTTGCCATCGAGGGAGAAGCGGGAGGTGCCGTCCGGCATCAGGCCCTGGCCCTGGGTGGAGCGGATCGCGGTGCACAGATTCGTCTTCTGCGACAGGCAGGACGGGCATTCGCGGCATTCGGGCGTATAGAGCGGGATGACGTGGTCGCCCTTCTTCAGGCTCTTCACGCCGGGCCCGACCTCGACGACGACGCCGGCACCCTCATGGCCGAGGATGGAGGGAAAGATGCCTTCCGGATCGGCGCCGGAGAGCGTGAACTCGTCCGTGTGGCAGATGCCGGTGGCCTTCACCTCCACCATCACCTCGCCCTCCTTCGGTCCTTCCAGCTGGACCGTGGTGACCTCAAGCGGCTTGCCGGCCTCGAAAGCCACGGCGGCGCGAACGTCCATTCATTATCCTCCAGATTTGCGCGGCCAATCTGTCAGGCCTTTGCCGGCCGGCGCAAGAGCGCCGGCGGCGGTGCGCGCGCCGCGCGGGGATGCGACCGCTTCGCCCGGGGGCGGGGAAATGCGCATTTTTTCTTGCCGCGACGATGCTTGCGCCCGCATAGAGGGTCGCTTGATCGGGGAGGACAAGGCCGGGAATGTTTTCCAAGATTCTGATTGCCAACCGTGGCGAGATCGCCTGTCGCGTCATCCGCACCGCCAAGCGGATGGGCATTGCGACCGTTGCCGTCTACTCGGAAGCCGACCGCCATGCGCTGCACGTGGAGATGGCGGACGAGGCGGTTGCGATCGGCCCGGCTGCAGCCGGCGAGAGCTACCTGAAGATCGAAACGATCGTCGAGGCCTGCCGCCAGACCGGCGCCGAGGCCGTGCATCCGGGCTACGGCTTTCTTTCCGAAAATCCCCATTTCGCCCGCGCGCTCGATGCGGCCGGCATCGTCTTCATCGGCCCGCCGGTCGGCGCGATCGAGGCGATGGGCGACAAGATCACCTCCAAGAAGGTCGCCAAGGAAGCCGGGGTCAATGTCGTGCCCGGGCATATGGAACTCATCGAGACGACCGACGAGGCGGTGGCGATCTCCAACGAGATCGGCCTGCCGGTGATGCTGAAAGCCTCGGCCGGCGGCGGCGGCAAGGGCATGCGCGTCGCCCATACCGAGCGGGAGGTGCGCGAAGGCTTCGAGGCGGCCCGCCGCGAGGCGAAATCCTCTTTCGGCGACGAGCGCATCTTCATCGAGAAATTCATCGTCGAGCCGCGCCATATCGAGATCCAGGTGATGGCGGACGGCCACGGCAACGTCATCTCGCTGGGCGAGCGCGAATGCTCCATTCAGCGCCGCAACCAGAAGGTCGTGGAGGAGGCGCCGTCGCCCTTCCTCGATGCACAGACGCGCAAGGCGATGGGCGAGCAGGCCTGCCGGCTGGCCGCCGCCGTCGGCTACCGTAGCGCCGGCACGGTCGAGTTCATCGTCGACCAGCACCGCAACTTCTATTTCCTGGAGATGAACACCCGCCTGCAGGTCGAGCATCCGGTCACCGAGCTCGTCACCGGCCTCGACCTCGTGGAGATGATGCTGCGCGTGGCGGCCGGCGAAAAGCTGCCGATTTCCCAGGAAGAGGTGGTGATGAAGGGCTGGGCGGTGGAATGCCGCCTTTATGCGGAGGATCCCTTCCGCAGCTTCCTGCCGTCGACGGGGCGTCTGTCGCGCTACCATCCGCCGGCCCATGCTTCCGGCGACGGCACCAAGGTGCGCAACGATACCGGCGTCGTGGAGGGTTCGGAGATCACCCTCTTTTACGATCCGATGATCGCCAAGCTCTGCACCTACGCGGAAGGCGAGGGGATGGCCGCCCGCTCGGCGGCGATCGCCACGATGAGCGACGCGCTCGACGCCTTCACCGTGCACGGCATCCGCCACAACATCCCGTTTCTCGCCGCCCTGATGGCGCATCCGCGCTGGGAGGAGGGAAGGCTCTCGACCGCTTTCATCGCCGAGGAATTTCCCGACGGGTTCCACGGCGCCGAGCCGAGCGAGGAAGACCGGCGGATCTACGTGGCGATCGCCGCGACCTGCCATCTGATCGAGCGCCAGCGCCTCGACCGGCTTTCCGGCCGGCTGAAGCCGCATTCGGGGCGCATCCAGAACGACTGGTGCGTGCGCCTCGACAACGAGTTCGTCGATGTGGCGGTCACGGCCGGCAGACCCGGCGTGCCCTGCGAGATCGACCTTGTGGTCGAGGGCGCGAAGATGCGGGTGTCCACCGCATGGCAGCCTGCCGACCTCACCTTCCGCGGCGTCGTCGACGGGCGGGACGTTTTCGCCCAGGTCTCGCATGATGGCGCGGCCCTGCGGATCGAGCGGCGGGGGGTCTCGCACGAGACCCATCTGATGCGCCCGGCCGTCGCCGAGGCGGCGCGCCATATGCCGGAGAAGAAGGCGGGCGAGCTTCTCGACCGGCTGATCTGCCCGATGCCTGGAATCGTCATCTCGCTGCCGGTGAAAGAGGGCCAGAAGGTCGAGGCGGGCGAGACGCTCGCCACCGTCGAGGCGATGAAGATGGAGAATGTCCTCAGGGCCGAGCGCGACGTCGTGATCAAGAAGGTATGCTCGGCGCCGGGCGACATCGTCGCCTTCGATCAGGTGCTCATGGAATTCGAATAGCCGTCTCAAATCCCGCGCCCATTTTGGGCTTCCACTCGCTCGGCGGGCTGCGATAGGCTTGCCGTCAGGAAAGGAGTGGGGCGGGCATGTGGCTTTTGAAAAGCATCCTGCGCTCCTTCGTGCGCAACGGTCATCTGAAGATGATCGACGCGGACGGGCGCGAGCATCATTTCGGTGGCAAGTTTCCTGGCCCGGACGTCACGATGCGTCTGCACGACAAGGCGCTGCACTGGCAGCTTGCCGTCAATCCGGAGCTCTTCGCCCCTGAGGGGTATATGGATGGGACGCTGACCTTCGAGGAAGGAGCGACCGTCAAGGACTTCCTGGGGCTCTTCTCCGTCAATCGCGACTACCTCGCCGGGCATCCGGCGCAGACCGTCATCAACGGCGCCTATCGGGCGCTGCGGCGATGGCACCAGTACAATCCGCTGTGGAAGGCGAAGGAAAACGCCAAGCACCACTACAACGTCAAGGAAGACATCTACCGTCTCTTCCTGGACGAGCGGATGCAGTATTCCTGCGCTTATTGGCGGGATCCGGAAAACGAGACGCTGGAGCAGGCGCAGCTGAACAAGCTCCGCCATATCGGCGCCAAGCTGGACCTGAAGCCGGGCATGAGGGTCCTGGATATCGGCTCCGGCTGGGGCGGGCTGGCGATCTTCCTCGCCCAGACCTTCGATGTGGAGGTGACCGGCGTCAATCCGGCGACCGAGCAGCTCGCCGCGGCACGCCGCTGGGCGGAGGCGGAAGGGCTTTCCGGCAAGGTGACGTTCATCGAGAGCGACTACCGGGAGATTACCGGCCAGTACGACCGCATCGTATCCGTCGGCATGTTCGAGCATGTCGGCTATCGCTACTATGACGCCTATTTCCGCAAGGTCTTCGAGCTGCTGAAGCCGGACGGCTTCATGATGCTGCATTCGATCGGGCGGATGACGCCGCCGGGATCGACCGGGCCCTTCCTGCACAAATACATCTTCCCCGGCGGCTATGTGCCGGCGATGTCGGAGGTTTTCGCCTCGCTGGAGAGATGCGGCCTTTGGGTGGACGACGCCGAGGTCCTGCGCCTGCACTACGCCTATACGATCCAGTGCTGGTTCGATCGCTTCATGGCCAACCGCGAGCGGGCGGTCGAGATCATGGACGAGCGCTTCGCGCGGATGTGGGAGTTCTATCTCGCCGTGGTGGAACTCGGCTTCGTTCACGGCTCCAACATGGTCTTTCAGCTGATCCTGTCGCGCGAGCGCGATGCGGTGCCGATCACGCGCGACTGGATTCACGAGGCGGAGGTGCGGCTGGAGCAGGGCGGCAAACTCTCGGTGGCTGCGGCCGAGTAGGCCCGCTCGTGCCATCCGTGCCGGCGAAATCCATCCACGTTCTCATCTCCGGCCGCGTGCAGGGGGTCGGCTTCCGCGCCTGGACGGAAGCCGAGGCGAGCCGGCTCGGCCTTTCCGGATGGGTGAAGAATCGCCCCGACGGAGCTGTCGAGGCCGTGTTTTCGGGGCCGGCCGAGCGAATCGACGACATGCTCGCCCGCTGCCGTGCGGGCCCGCGCTTCGCCTCTGTGGGCGAGGTGAGGATACTCGGCGATGTGCCGGAAGAGACTGGACCTTTCCGAATTGCCCGGCCGCCGCGTTAACATCGATTTAAATTCGAATTGGAGCGTCAACCCTTTGTTAAGGTAGCCTTCCGGGCAAGCCAGAAGGCAATCATGGGGTGACGTCATGTTCGCGTATCGCAGCCCGAGCCGCCGGCTGATGCTCGCCGTGGCGGCTCTCGCCAGCCTGACGGCGGCCGGCGCCTACGCCGCCGTGGGGGAGCGGCCGCAGACCGTCGCGGCCGAATACACCGCCCGGCCGATGGAGAAGATGACCAATGTGCGCCTGCGCTTCCTGCCGGAGGGCAATCCGCAGGAAGGGCATGTGAAGGTGCTGCTGACACCGGAGAGCCGGCCGCTCACCTTCTTCGAGGCGCGCCAGGCCGTGCAGCAGGCCTTCCTGGAGACGCTGAAGGAGCCGGGCCTGCCCGACGAACTCAGCCGCATCGCCGTCACCGTGCAGATGCAGCCGGAGGGCGTCCTCTCAACCGACGAGGACAAGACCTATCTCTTCATCCGCAAGGGCGCCAAGACCTGGACGATCATCGCCCAGCCGTCAGGGGGAGCCGGCCTCTGAGCCGAGCGGGCCGAAGACGGCCCTGAAGGCTTCGCTCAGCGCCCGGTCCGCTTCGGCGAGGTTTTCGCTCGCGCCGAGATCGGCAAGGCTCGTCACGCCGTGCCCGGATATGCCGCAAGGCACGATCCCGGAAAAATGCTCAAGCTCGGGCGAAACGTTGAGGGCGATGCCGTGCAGCGTCACCCAGCGGCGCACGCGCACGCCGATGGCGGCGATCTTGTCTTCCGTGACGGGGGCGCCGGGCAGGGACCTTTCGGGCCTTTCCACCCAGATGCCGACGCGGCCTTCGCGCCTTTCGCCCTTCACCCCGAAAGCGGCCAGCGTCAGGATCAGCCAGGCTTCGAGCGCGCGCACATAGCGGCGGATGTCCGGCCGCCGGCGTTCCAGGTCGAGCAGCACGTAGGCAACCCGCTGGCCGGGCCCGTGATAGGTGAACTGGCCTCCGCGACCGGTGCGGAAGACCGGGAAGCGGTCGGGAGTGAGGAGATCGTCCGCCACGGCGCTCGTGCCGGCCGTATAGAGCGGCGGATGCTGAAGCAGCCAGAGGCATTCGCGGGCGGTGCCGGCCCGGATCGCGGCGGCGCGCTCGTCCATGAAGGCAAGTGCCTCGGGATAGTCGACGAGGCCCTGCGAGACGATCAGTTCGACCGGATCGGAGCCCTCGCGGGCCAGAAACCTCTCGTCGGGCTCGGGCGGCGGGCAGGCGGTTTCGTCGAGGGTGCGCTCGGATCGCAGCATCGCGCTTCACATAGGCGCGGCTGCGGCTTCTGACGAGTGTTTTTGCGTGGGTGCGCTTAGGCGCGACCGCTCGCGGGCGGGAGAGAGAAGCAAAAAGCGCGAGAGCGGCACAGGGCAGGGTGGGAGGGAGCCCGTGCCGCTCTCGCTTCCGGCGGATATCGATCCGCTCAGAAGGCCATGCCGATGAACTTGCGGCTGTAATGGCCGGAGAACGCGTTGAAGCGGACCGCGAAGCGCTTGCCGTGACGGGTCGCGTGGTAGCGGTAGAACTTGCCGCCGCAATCGAGCGGCTGGATGTTGTGGAAGCCGTGGGCATGCAGGCGCATCCGGCCGCCCTGGCAGCTCACCTTGTGCCAGCCGCCGCCCGGACCCCAGCCGCCGCCGGGACCCCAGCCACCGCCTCCGCC
>NZ_NSLC01000007.1 GCF_020144925.1 Afifella sp. IM 167 | reverse complement strand
TCGGGGGCGGAAGAGCGGGGATCGGATGCTGAAAGCAATCTTGCGCTCCCCTCTGCCAGCAGGCATTAAGCTCGTCTCGCTGTCGTCCATCCGCACCCAGCCGCGCTTTAGCTTCCCGAGGACGGGTCTTTCACTTCGCAATTGTTGGAATGGGAAGGCTTGAACTAGCGCGCCTTTTTGACGGACAGACATGCGAGAAGCGTGAGCCTCCACACAGGAAACAGCATGTCCGCACAGGAAACGAGCCGCACGGCCCTCATCACCGGCACGGCCGGCTTCATCGGCTTTCATCTTGCCCGGCGCCTCCTGGAGGAGGGCTGGCGCGTCACCGGCATCGACGGCATGACGCCCTACTACGACGTCTCCCTGAAGCATGCGCGCCATGCGGTGCTTTCGGCCTTCGAGGGCTTCACGGCCCACGAGGTGATGCTGGAGGATGCGGACGCCATCGCCGCGGTCTTCGAGGCGTGCCAGCCGGACGTCGTCGTCCATCTCGCCGCCCAGGCCGGCGTGCGCTACAGCCTCGAAAACCCGCGCGCCTATATCGATGCCAACCTCGTCGGCACCTTCAATGTCATGGAGGGCGTGCGCCTCCACAAGCCGGCGCATTTCCTTCTCGCCTCCACCAGCTCCGTCTACGGCGCCAACGAGGACATGCCCTTCGGCGAGAACGACCGGACCGACCACCAGATGACCCTCTACGCCGCCACCAAGAAGGCGACGGAGAACATGGCGCATTGCTACAGCCATCTCTGGGGCACGCCGACGACGGCGCTCCGCTTCTTCACCGTCTACGGTCCCTGGGGCCGGCCCGACATGGCGCTCTTCAAGTTCTGTTCGGCGATGCTGAAGGACGAGCCGATTGAGGTCTATGGCGAAGGCCGGATGCAGCGCGACTTCACCTATATCGAGGATCTCGTGGAGGCGATCTTCCGTCTCATCCCGGCCGCGCCGGTGAAGGGCGAGCCGGTCTCGCCGGACGATTCCCTTTCGCCCGCCGGTCCCTACCGCGTCGTCAATATCGGCGGCGCCCAGCCGGTCGGCCTGATGGCCTATATCGAGGCGCTCGAAAAGGCGCTCGGCCGCGAGGCGAAGAAGAAGATGCTGCCGATGCAGAAGGGCGACGTGCGCGCCACCCATGCGCGCCCCGAACTCCTTCGGGCGCTGACCGGCTACACGCCGCAGACGCCGGTGGCGGAGGGCGTCAAGCGCTTCGTCGACTGGTATCTGGAGGAATACGCGGAGCGCTCCTAACGGTTCTTGGGGCGGCTGAAGGCGGCCCGGGTGGCGCCGCCCTCGGCCGCGTTCAGCGAGCTGACGAGCGCCGGCAGAAGCGCCGGTATCACGCGCTCGGCCCCGGCATGCGTCAGGTGATTGTTGTCGACGAAGAAGGCGTGGTCGCGATCGTTCACCACGCACATGCCGTCCTCGCGGCAGAAGCGGCCGGCGACGTCGACCACCGACACGTTCGGCAGCTCGGCGACAGGATGGTAGAGGGACCAGACCATCTCTTCGCGCTCGGCCGCCTGCGATGATCGGGGCGCCCAAAGGCCTTCCTCGATCGCTTCGAGCCCCTGGCCGGTGCTGACCTGCTGCAACAGGAACTGGGGCACGTCCCTGCCGATCTCCGGCAGCGGGCCGACAACGACGACCTTGTCCCCCAAGGCGAGAAGCCGGCGGACATCTGCCTCGAACGCCGCGGCAAGCGAGGGGCCTGTCGTTGCCTCTTCCCTCTCTGCCCGCACGAGGATCCAGGGCGCGGCGGCCAGGATGACCGTGCGCCCGCCACCAAGCTCCGACAGCAGCTTCAGTCGCTCCCGGTTCACGGCGGGGCAGTTGCGTTCCTCCGGGCTGAAGTGGAAGCCGCTGATGAAGGGGCATTGCTGGTAGGTGAGGTCGATGAAGCCGATGCCGAGGCGGGACGTCGTTTCTTCCAGCGCGGGCCCCAGCGTGCCCGCATGGCTGTCGCCGACCAGAACGACGTCGCCGCCGCCGAAGACGCAGGCATCGGCCGGCCAGCGGTGATTGCATTGCCGGCCGTCCTGCTCCAGCACGGTGAACTCCGCGGTGCGATCGACCGACCGCAGGACCGGCGGCAGGCGCGACGGGAAGCCTTCCGAGCGCACGATGGTGAACATTCCGGCGGACAGGGCGAGGCTGCTGGCCGCGATCGTCGTGATCGCCGTGCGCGTGCCGACCCGCCGCCGGTCCCTGATCGGCCGTTCCACGAGCCACCACGACAAGCCCGACAGCACGAAGCTCAGGACGATCAGCTTGACCTTGAAGGGGTCGGATATCTCGCCGGCCTCGCGCAGCCGCGCGAAGGCGAAGACCGGCTGGTGCCAGAGGTAGAGCGAATAGGAGATCAGGCCGATCGCGACCGGAAGCGGCGAGCCGAGGAGCCTGGAGACGATGTGCGGACCGGCGAAGCGCAGGACGAGGAGGGCGCCGGCGACCGGGATGGCGGTCGCGAGTTTTGCCGCGGCGGTGGCATCGTCGAGCTGGCCTCCGGCCCCGACGATCATCGCCAGGCCGACGAGCACCAGCACCGGGTCGAAGCGCCGGGACTTGCGGACCGGGCAGCAGGCGAGGAGGGCGCCGCAGAAAAGCTCCCAGGCTCGGCTGGGCAGCATGAAGAAGGCCGCAGATGGCGCGGTTGAGCCGAGATAGGCCGCAAGCAGAAGGGAGGCGACCGTGGCGGCGCCGAGCACCCACCAGCGCAGCCTGTCATGCGCGCCGACGAGCAGCATCAGCGCCGGAAAGAGGATGTAGTACTGCTCCTCCACGCCGAGCGTCCAGGTATGCAGCAGCGGCCGCAGGGCGGAATCGTCCGCGACGTATCCGCCGTTCATCCAAAAATAGAAGTTCGAGACGGAGAAGATTGCCGCGAGGGCACTTTTTGAGAAATCTTCCAGCGAGGAAGGGTACGTGTACATCCACGCGAAGGGGATGCAGGCGGCAATAACGAGGAACAGGGTGGGAAGAATGCGGCGCGCCCGGCGCTCGTAGAATGTCCGGAGCGAGAAGTCGCCGGCATCGACCTGCTTCATCACGATGCCGCCGATCAGGAAACCGGAGATGACGAAAAACACGTCGACGCCGATGAAGCCGCCCGGAAAGAGCTGGATACCTCTGATATCGATTCCCGCGTGATAGAAGATCACGAGGAGAACGGAGATGGCCCGCAATCCATCGATGTCGGCGCGATAAGGTATCATGAATAATGACTTAACGGGCATCACGGGGTGCAGCAAGGCGGACCGGAACGGCCTGCGGAATGCCGGCGGAGGCGGCTAGCGCTCGCCGCCATACCGACGCCGCGATGTGGCGTTCCGCGCCGGGAGAGCCTAGAGACGCGCCCTACAACGGATCGGCGCCGGCCGTCGCAAGAGGTCGCCCGGCTCCGATCCCCTCACGCGACAGGGCACAACGACTTGAAACGCATTCTCCTCATCGGCCTCGGTGCCGGCGATCCGTCCGGCATGACGCTCCAGGCCATCGAAGCGATCCGCGCGGCCGAGGTGTTCTTCCTGATGGAGAAGGAAGGGGAGGGCAAATCCGACCTGATCGCCTTCCGCCAGGCGGCGCTGAAGCGCGCGCGCGGCGATGGCGGCTACCGCCTCGTCTCGGCCGTCAGTCCCGAGCGCCCCTCCGGCGGGCCCGACTATCGCGCCGGCATCGAATGGTGGCGCGGCGAGAGGCGCCGCATCTTCCGTGAGATGATCGAGACGGAGCTTTCCGGCGACGGCACCGGGGCCTTCCTCATCGTCGGCGATCCCTCGCTCTACGACGGCACGGTCGAGATTCTCCATGAGCTGACGGCAGAGGGGCTCCGATTCGAATTCGAGGTCGTGCCGGGCATCACCAGCCTGCAGCTTCTGGCCGCCGGCCACCGCATTGCGCTCAACCGCATCGGCGAGGACATCCGCGTCATGACGGCCCGTCAGCTTTCCGCCGCCGCGCTCAAGGATGTCACCAACGCCCTTGTCATGCTCGACGGCAGGGCCGCCTTCCGCCGCTTCGCGGGCACCGATCTTCATATCTGGTGGGGGGCCTATCTCGGCATGCCGGAAGAAATCCTCGTCGCCGGGCCCCTGAGGGAGAAGGCGGAGGAGATCGCCGCCATCATCGAGCGCGAGCGCGCCCGCCGTGGCTGGATCATGGACACCTACCTGCTGCGTCGGCCGTAGCTCGGGCAGCAACGCGGACTTTACCAATTTGCGCCAAAGGTGCCCGACCGGCGGCTCTCCGCTGGCGACTGCGGAGCGGCGTGTGCATCGGACCGGCAGGATCTTGCAAGGCGAAGGCGGCTGGCCCGCCCGGATGCGGCGGCTGATCGCCCGCGGCGCGCTCGGCGAGGATGAGGCCTTTTCCGGCCTCGTCCGCTTCATCGTCGTCGGGCTCGCCGTCACCGCGCTCTATCTCGTGCTGGTTCTCGCCCTCCACGGCGCGGGCGTCGGCGCGCGCCTTGCCTCCGTCGTGGCGCTCGCCGTCACATGGGGCGCCTCCTATCTGGCGCAGGGAAAGATCACCTTCCGCGCCGAGGATCTCGGCCTGCGGCCCGTCCTGCGCTTTGCGGCAATGTCGGCGCTCGGCCTTGCGATCGCCCAGGGACTGACGATCGGTATCTACGAGGTGCTCGCCCTGCCGCTCTGGCTCGCCGCCCTCGCGGTCTGCATCGCCATCCCGCTGACCAACTTCCTCTTGATGAATTTCTGGGTGTTCCGCTCCCGCGGCTAGCTTGCCGAGTCCAGGGTATTTTCCGGCAGGCTCTTGAAGCGCGCGATCTGGATGAGGCCCCCGGTGCTGCGGTTGGCGATCTCGATCCTCCCGCCGAAGCGCTCCACGATCTCCCGCGCGATCGCCAGCCCGAGGCCGGCACCGGGAACGGATTTTCGCCGGGCGGGATCGACCCGGAAGAAGGGCTCGAAGACCTGGCCGATCTGCGCCTGCGGGATGCCCGGCCCCTCGTCGGTGATGACGACGAGGCTGTCCGCCCCTTCCCGCCGCACGGCGACCTCCGCGCCCCCGCCATGGGTCGCGGCGTTGATGAGGAGGTTGCACAGCGCCCGCTTCAGCGCCATCGGCTGCGCTGCGATCACGCTCGGCGCGAGCGTCGTCGCGGTGATGGAGTGGCCGAGGTCGCAAAGCTCCTCGACCGTCTCGCGAACGAGCCTGTCGAGCGCGATCGGCTCGGCGCTCTCCTCGGCGCTCTCCTCGCGCACGAGCCGGATGGCGCTGTCGGCGATCATGTCGAGCTCTTCGAGGTCGGAGAGCCATTTTGCCCGCTCCTCCTCATCCTCGATGAATTCGGCCCTGAGGCGCATCCGCGTCATGGGCGTACGCAGATCGTGTCCCGCGGCCGCGACGAGCCGCATTCGGCTCTCCATCGCCGCCCTCAGCCGGGTCGAGAGCCGGTTGAGCGCCTCGGCCGTCGCCTTCAGCTCGGCGGGGCCTTCTTCCGGCAATGGCGAGAGGGTACCGTCCGGCCCGATCGTGGCAGCAGCGCTCTCGATCAGGCGGAGCGGGCGCGTCATCCGCGTTGCCGCGTAGATCGAGACGACCGCGCTGCCGATGGCGATAAGCACGATCCAGGTGAGGAAGACCTGCCAGCCGCGGGGAGGGGGGCCGGGATCCGGCAGCGGGGTGACGAGCCACGAGCTGTCCTCCAGCCGCACCGAGGCTGTCGTGCCCTGAGGGTCCTCCGTTTTGGTGACGCGCGCATCGCGTGCCTCGCCGCTGCCCGCGAGCGCCTTCGCCAGGAAGCCGGAGAGCCCGGGCTCGATGGTCCCTTCGGCCGGCTGCTTGCGGATGTCGAGGCCGGCCGCCAGGGCCTCGTCGCGGTTGCGCGAGGCGATCCTGGCGAGGACCTCGATCTGCGCGGCGATGGGTTCCATCATCCTGCCGGGGACCGGCTTGCGAAGCGCGGTGGAGGCCGCGAGCGTCGCGAGCGCAACCACGGCGACGATGGCCAGGATGAAGAAGCCCGCGATGCGGTTGCGCAGCGTGTTCATGACGTGGTGGGCACGGCCGTGACCGGCACGGTGATCTGGTAGCCGCCGTTGCGCACGGTGCGGAAGAGCGTTCCCTCCGCCCGTTCACCGAGCTTGCGGCGGATGCGGCTCATCAGGACGTCCACGGACCGGTCGGCAGGGTCCCATTCACGCCCCGTGGTCAGGTCCAGAAGCTGGTCACGCGACAGGAGACGTCCCGGACGTTCCAGAAAGACCGCCAGAAGGTCGAACTCCGCCCCCGTCAGGATGATCTCCTCGCCTTCCGCATCGGTGACGCGCCGCAGCTTCGGCTCCACGGTGATGCCGGCGAATTCGTAGCGTTCCGTCTCCGGTTCGACCGGCTCCTCATGTCCGGCGCGCCGCAGGACCGCCTTGATGCGGGCGGTCAGCTCGCGCGGATTGAACGGCTTTCCGAGATAGTCGTCGGCGCCGATCTCCAGCCCGATGATCCGGTCGACGTCTTCCTTCAGCGCCGTCAGGAGGATGATCGGCAGGCGGGGGCGTTCGTCGCGCAGACGGCGGCAGATATCGAGGCCCGACCCGTCCGGCAGCATCACGTCGAGCACGAGGAGGTCGGGATTGGAGGTGGCGATACGCTCCTCGCATTCGCGCCCGTTGCCGGCCACGGACACGCGAAAGCCCTGTCCGGAAAGATAGCGCGCGAGCAGCGTGCGGATCTCCGGCTCGTCGTCGACCACCAATATATGCGGGCTGTCGCTCATCGTCTCCCTTCGCTTTCGCCCCGGCCTATACATCCGTGCGCCGAAGTGGAGGACGAAAACTTGTAACCGAGCATTTCTACCCGGCCTGAGGAAACCTTCCGTTACAAATCCATGCCTTCCGGCAACGCTTGGCAACCTCGCGACCGAAATCGGGTCACGAGCCGTCCCTACCTTCCATCCCAACGAAAGCGGGACGAAAGGAAGGTCCGATGAAGCGCTTGTTGGTTGGAGCGGGGATGGTGTCGGCAGTGGCGGCGGCAGCCTTCGTCCTGCCCGCGGCGGCCGCGCAGCCCCGTGCGGACGCGCCGAGCGTCGCAAGCGCGGTCGCGGCCCTCCGTACCCCGGCGCAAGCCGGGAAGCTCGCCTGGCTCACCGCGCAATATGCGTCCGACGACGATCCGGGCCCGCGCCTTCGCCCCGGTGTTGCGCCGGACGAAGACGCTGCCTGGGACGGCATGGATATGGCCGAGACGCAGGGGCCTGACCCTTCCATGGAGCCCGGACCGGGCTTTGCGCCCCCCTTCGGTCCGCCGCCCGATCCGCGCATGATGATCGCCGAGAGGCTCGCCACGGCGGAAACCTATGTCGGCATCCGGGCCGACCAGCTCGATGTCTGGCGCGGCTATACCGACGCTCTCCTCGATTTACTCGCAGCTTCGCCCCGGCAGCTGGACGCCAAGCTTCATCCGAGACCCGGCAAGCATCCGCAAGACGGCTCTCCGTCGGTCTTCGGGGAGGGCATTGCCGATGCGGCGATCGAGAGATCCGTCTCGGCGCGCTCCCTCAAGGAGGCGAGCCGGAAACTGCGGCAGGAACTCTCCGACGAACAGCTTGAGCGGCTCGCCGCCTTCGCACCGCCTTTCCCACCCTCCGGCGGATTTCCCGCCGAGCGCTTCGACCATCCGGCCCCGCCAGACCTTGAGGGCGAGAGGGTGGAGCGTGGTGATATTCGCCCGCCGCACGACGGCGACTGACCGTTTCCCTGGCCTCGTTGGCCGCGGAAAGCAGCCGCACTGGCTGCAAGCGCCCAGGGGTGCCGTCCCCGCGATCGCCCCTGGGCGCCCCTTTTGAAGGAACGAAGGATTACATGATGAAAAAGCTCGCGACGTTCGCCCTTGCTGCCGCCGTGACGCTTGCGCCGGCCCTCTGGCTGCCCGCGCAGGCATCGGACGCTGCGACGCCGCAATGGCTGAAGCAGCGGGAGGAAGCCGGCCAGACCTCCGGGGACCGCGCCGGGCGGACGAACTCCGACGCGCGGACACGGACCGACCAGAAACGGGCCGACCAGAAACGGGCCGGCCAGAAGAAGCCCGCAGAGCAGGCGCGGCCGAGCGAGCGGGCCGTGCAGAGCCGGAAGCCGGTATCGCCCACCGCATCCCGTCCCGCCGACAACCGGGGGAAGGACCGGAACGCTGCACGGTGGCATCGCGGCGAACATTACCGCGGCAAGGCGCGAACCGTTGAAGATTACCGTGCCCGCGGCCTCAAGGCTCCTCCGAAGGGCTACCACTGGGTGCGCGACGGCGACGAATACCTGATGGTCGCCATCTCCACCGGGATCGTCTCCGCCATCGTCCGCTCGGCGGGCCGATGAGAATTCCGACCTGAGGGACCCAGCCAGATGCCCGGCGCCCTCCAGCTTCTTCTCGCCCTCTCCGTGGTGATCGCGATCCTCAGCGCGATGCCCTCGCAAGGGCTCGCTTCGATGATCCGCATGGCGCGCGAGCGCCGCAATGGAGGCGACAGATGAAAACCGCCATCGTGCTGATGACGCTGCTTGGCTGCGATTGCGACGCCAGCCAGTGCCTCGTCGTCGATACGCTCGATACGGGGTGGCGAAGCGTTGCGGAGTGCCGGGCCGATATCGCCGGCGAGGTCGCCTCCCGCACCGACGCCTATCCGACGCTGGTTGCGACTTGCGAGACGCGGTCCGAAATGGGGCCGCCGCTCAATCTCGCCCTGGACGCCGCGGCGCCGCAGAATGCGGCCGAGAAACCCGAGCCCGGCTATCTGGGGGCGCTCGGCCGCAGCCTCGGCATCTCCCATGCCAGGCGCGGCATGCGTGACGTCCTCCATGCCAGCCTTTCCACTTCCTCGACGGCCATCGCATGGCTGGGCGAGCGGATCGGGATTCCGACACCATGAACGTCCATCAGGAGATCGTGCCGGAAGCCGAAATCTCCGAGACGCTTGGCCTCGGAAAGAAAGGCCGCCGGCGTTTCTTTTCGGCCGGCCGTATCCTCGGCCTCCTTCTCGTTCTCGTCGTTCTTGCCGGCTGCTGGTATGTCTTCGCAGGGGGCGGGTCGGCAGACGAGGTCCGCTACGTGAGCGAGGCCGCGCGGCGCGGCGCGATCACGGAGACGGTGACGGCGACGGGCACGGTGGAGCCGACCAACAAGGTCGAGGTCTCCAGCGAGCTCTCCGGCACCGTGGAAAAGGTCTTCGCCGACTACAATGACGAGGTGACGAGCGGCGAGATCCTGGCGAGCCTCGACACCGATACGCTGGACGCCGCGGTCGAGAACGCCCGCGCCACCCTCGCCGTGAAGAAGGCGCAGGTGGAGGAGGCGCAGGCGACGCTCTCCGAATCCGAAAAGGCCTGGGAGCGCGCCCAGCAGCTCGGCCAGAAGGACTTCGCCTCCAAGTCGGATCAGGAATCGGCCGAGGCGACGTGGCGCCGGGCGATCGCGGGCCTTGCCGTCGCCAAGGCCAACGTCCAGGTCGCCGAGGCCGAGCTCCGCTCCAAGGAGACGAGCCTGAAGAAGGCGACGATCCGCTCGCCGATCAATGGCGTCGTACTCAGCCGCGACATCGATCCGGGCCAGACGGTTGCCGCTTCGCTGGAAGCGCCGGAGCTCTTCACCATCGCCGAGGATCTCGCCTCCATGCAGCTGGAGGTCGCCGTCGACGAGGCCGATGTCGGCGCCGTCAGCGCCGGCCAGAAAGCGACCTTCACCGTCGACGCCTATCGCGACCGCCGGTTCGAGGCGCAGGTGGAGGTTGTCCGCTATGCCTCCGAGACCGTCAACGACGTCGTCACCTACACGGCCGTGCTGAAGCTCGACAATTCCGAGCTGCTTCTGCGCCCGGGCATGACGGCGACCGCCGACATCACGGTGAAGAACGTGGCAGACGCGCTTCTCGTGCCGAATGCGGCCCTGCGCTTCGCGCCGCCCGCCGTGAGCGCCGCCGACGAGAGCAGCGGCAGCTTTCTCGACAAGCTGATTCCCCACCCCCCGGCACGCACCGAGGTGGAGAAGGTTGCCGACGACGGCACCGGCGGGCGCAGCATCTACGTTCTGGAGGACGGCGCGCCGAAAAAGATCGCCGTGGAGGTCGGCGCGAGCGACGGGAGCTGGACCGAGGTGCTTTCCGGCTCGCTCAAGGAAGGCGACGCCGTCATCACCGACGCGGCCTCGACGAAATAGGAGGTGACGATGTCCGAGGTTCCGCTCTTCCGCCCTCCGCTCATCGATTTCCGCTCCGTGGAGCGCGTTTACGGCACGGGGGAAGCGGCCGTGCACGCGCTCGCCGGCGTCGATCTTCGCATCGACGAAGGCGAGTTCGTTGCCATCATGGGTCCGAGCGGCTCGGGAAAGTCGACGAGCATGAACATCATCGGCTGCCTCGATACCCCGACGGCCGGCCATTACTATTTCCGCGGCGTCGATGTCGGCGCGCTCACGCGCGACCAGCGCGCCATCCTCAGACGCAATTACCTCGGTTTCGTCTTCCAGGGGTTCAACCTGCTGGCCCGCACTTCGGCGCTGGAGAACGTCGAACTGCCGCTCATCTATCGCGGCACGCCGCATGCCGAGCGGCGAGAGCGCGCCGCCGAGGCGCTCGATCTGGTCGGCCTGAAGGGCTGGGAACACCACGATCCGGGCCAGCTCTCGGGCGGCCAGCAACAGCGCGTGGCCATTGCCAGGGCCATCGTCACCCGTCCCGAGCTGCTCGTCGCCGACGAGCCGACCGGCAATCTCGACACGGCGCGGAGCGTGGAGATCATGGAGCTCCTGACCGGCCTCAATCGCCGCGAAGGCATCACCGTCATCATGGTAACGCACGAGTCGGACATGGCCGAATACGCCTCCCGGACCATCCATTTCGTCGACGGCAACGTCGCCTACGACAGCTTCCGCGAGGCAGCCTGATGCTTCTCTCGGCGTTCCGGCTGGCGCTCCAGGCGATCATGCGCAATGCGCTGCGCTCCTTCCTCACCGTGCTTGGCGTCATCATCGGCGTCGGCGCGGTGATCGCGCTCGTCACCATCGGCAACGGCACGACGGCGAAGGTGCAGGAGCAGATCTCCTCGCTCGGCACCAACCTCCTCTTCCTGCGGCCCGGGCAGGGGCAGGGCCCGCAGCAGGAGGACGCGCCGAGCTTTTCGATGTCCGACGTGGATGCGATCCGCGAGCAGCTCTCCGGTCTGAGGGCGGTGGCGCCGACCGTGACCTCGAGCGAGAAGGCGATCTACGGCAACCAGAACCACACGACGACCGTCAACGGCACGACGGGCGACCTCCTCGTCGCGCGCGACTGGGATCTGGTCGAAGGCCGCTCCTTCCTCGACACGGAGGTCCGCTCCGGCAAGGCCGTCTGCATCATCGGCCAGACGCTGCGCACCGAGCTCTTCGGCTCTTCCGAACCGCTCGGGCGCAAGATCCGCCTCGGAAGCGTTTCCTGCGAGGTGATCGGCCTGCTGGAGGAGAAGGGCGAATCCAATTTCGGCCAGGACCAGGACGATATCGTGCTGATGCCGATCCGCGCCGTGCAGCGCCGCTTCCTCGGCAATACGGACGTGCCCTCGATCTATCTTTCCGCCGCGGACGGGGTCGATACCGCGAAGGTCCGCCGCGACGTGACCTATCTGATGCGCGAGCGCCGGCGCATCACGGGCGACAAGGAGGACAATTTCTCCGTCAACGACATGGCCGAAATGGTCTCCACCATGACCTCGACCACCCAGTTGATGACGGTGCTCCTCGGCGCCGTCGCCGCCGTGAGCCTGCTCGTCGGCGGCATCGGCATCATGAACATCATGCTCGTCTCGGTGACCGAGCGCACTCGCGAGATAGGCATCCGCCTCGCCATCGGGGCGCAGGAAAACCAGGTGCTGATGCAGTTCCTCGTCGAAGCCGTGGTTCTTTCGCTCCTCGGCGGCTTCATCGGCGTCGCGCTCGGGCTCGGCCTGTCCGCCCTCGCTTCGTTTGCCCTCGACCTCCCCTTCGTCCTCGATTCCTCGATCGTGGCGCTCGCCTTCGCGTTCTCGGCGGCCGTGGGCGTCGGCTTCGGCTATTTTCCGGCCCGCCGCGCGGCCCGTCTCGACCCCATCGAGGCCCTGCGCCACGAATAGCGGTGGGAAGAGACCGGACGGGCGGCCGAAGAAGGCCTCGCTTTAGCCTCAGGCGCTCTTCGGCGCCGCCTCGGGCCTGCCGGCGGGCACGCGGTCCCGCCGGTAGGTGAACTGCTCGGCGTTGCGGTAGCCCGCTTCCTTCGCCTTCTTCAGTTCGGCCCGGGCGATGCCCCTCAGATGCACCTCGTCGGGCCCGTCGATGAAGCGCAGGGCCCGGCCCCAGGTCCACAGATAGGAAAGCGGCGTGTCGGGCGTCAGGCCGGCCGCGCCGAAGATCTGGATCGCCCGGTCGAGCACCGTCGTCTGCAGGCGGGCCGCGACGACCTTGATCGCCGAGACGTCGATCCGCGCGGCCTTGTTGCCCGCCTCGTCCATCAGCCAGGCGGTGCGCAGCACGAGGAGACGCGCCTGGTCGATCTCGATGCGCGACAGCGCGATCCAGTCCTGGATGTTGGAATAGTCGGCCAGCTTGTTGCCGAAGGTCTCGCGGGCAAGGGCGCGGTCGCACATCAGCTCCAGCGCCAGCTCGCACTGTCCGATCGTGCGCATGCAATGATGCACGCGCCCCGGTCCGAGCCGCGCCTGGGCGATCTTGAAGCCGTCGCCTTCCTCTCCGACGAGGTTCGCCGCCGGCACGCGGCAGTTCCGGAAGACCACCTCGCAATGCCCCTCGGGCGAATGGTGGTGCATGATCGGCACGTCGCGAACCACCTCGAAGCCGGGCGTGTCGGCCGGCACGATGACGAAGGAGTGCCGCCGGTGCCGGTCGGCATTCTCGTCGGAGACGCCGAAGACGAGGGAGAACGCCATGTTCGGGTGCATGGCTCCGGTCTGGAACCATTTGCGCCCGTTGATGACGTATTCGTCGCCCTCGCGCTGGATGCGCGTCTGCACGTTGGTCGGGTCGGAGGAGGCGGTGTCCGGCTCGGTGATGGAAACGATCGAGCGGATCTCGCCTTCCAGCAGCGGCTTCAGCCACCTCTCGCGCTGCTCGGGCGTGGCGAAGAGGTGCAGGACCTCCATGTTGCCGGTGTCCGGCGCCGAGCAGTTGAAGACCTCCGGGCACCAGGGATACCGGCCCATCATTTCGGCGAGCGGCGCGTATTCGAGGTTGGAAAGCCGCGTGCCCGGTTCGTCGTCCTCGAGCCCCGGCAGGAAGAGGTTCCAAAGACCCTCCTCGTAGGCCTTCGCCTTCAGCCGGTCGATGATGGCGAGCGGGTAGCGGTGTTGTGCGGCCTCCTCGTGCCATGCGCCGTTGAGGGGCGCCACCTCGCGTTCCAGGAACGAGGCGAGGCGGCCCCGCAGCTCCTCCACCTTGGGTGAATAGGCGAAATCCATATTCGTCTCCGCAATCAGTCGATCGGCAGTTCGCCGGCGAGGATGTCCGCCGCGCGGCGTGCCAGGATGGGGGCGAGCGCCCCGACGGTCTCGGCGTTCTCGCTCGCGGCCGTGCCGGCTTTGGCGCGCGAGGCGATGCCCTCGAAGATGACCGCGAAGCGGAAGAGGGCGAAGGCGTAGTGGAAGGCGCTAAGCCCGCGGGGCGCGCCGGCCGCCTCCAGATAGGCCGCCTCGAACGCCCGGTGGCCCGGAATGCCGAGGGCTTCGAGGTCGCAGCCGAAAAGCCCGCCATATTCCTCCGGCTTCACGAACCAGACCGACACCGCATGGGCAAGGTCGGCGAGGGGATGGCCGAGCGTGGAGAGCTCCCAGTCGAGGACGCCGATGATGCGCGGCGCCTGGCGATCGAGCATCAGGTTGCCGATGCGGTAGTCGCCGTGGACGATGCTCAGCGTATCGTCCTCGGCGTTGTTCTCCTTCAGCCAGCGGGCGAGTTCGTCGATCACCGGATCCTCGCGCGTCTTGGAAGCCTCCCACTGCTTCGTCCAGCGGTAGATCTGGCGCGAGAAGAAATTGCCTTCCTTGCCGAAGCCCTCCAGCCCGGCCGCGCGCCAGTCCGCGCCGTGGAGGCTTGCGAGCACTTTCGCCTTGTCGGCATAGATCGCGCCGCGATCGGCGGGGGAGCGCTCCGGCAGCCGGCTGTCGTGTTCCACGACGCCGTCGAGCCATTCCATCAGGTAGAAGGAGGTGCCGAGGAAGGTCTCGTCCTCTTCGAGCCGGATCATCTCCGGCACCGGCACGCCGGAGCCGGCGAGCGCGGCCATGACGCGGTATTCGCGGTCGACCTGGTGGGCGCCGGGAAGGTTGTTGCCCCTCGGGGGCTTGCGCAGGATGAACACCTTCTCGCCGGCGGCGACGCGGTAGGTCGGGTTCGACTGACCGCCCGCGATCTTCGCAATCTTCAGCGAGGCGGCCGCCCTCTCGCCGGCAAGGCCGGTTCCGACCAGATAAGTCTTGAGGCTCCCGGGATCGAAGTCGAGCGCCTCCGTGCCGGTGGGCTGCGGCCGGCCGCTGTCAGCCGGCTGGAATCCTTCTCCCGCCCTGGCCGTCAAGGGTGTGCCGCCCGGCTTCTGGCAGTGCGCATGCTTCCTCCGATGCGGCGGTGCCAGCCGCTTGCGCGGCGCCCGCCGTTCCTCTTTTCTGCTGGTCCCTGCCAGAGAGGAGGCGGAGGATGGGCAGAAGCCGGAAGGCCGTCAAGCGAGGTTTCCGGCTTTCCTCCGGCAAGGGCGAGGAGGCGGCCACGCGCAGTGACGGGACGCCTGCCGGCCGGCATGGCCCCGGCTGTGAACCCGAAAGGGGAGCGAGCATGGGACGGGCGGACTGGGTCGGATACGGGCCGCGAGGGCGCGGAAAAGGTGCGCCTCTTCAAGTCCTTCGCAGCGATCTCGCCGCATTCGTCGATGGCGTGATCGGGCGTGCGCGATGAGGGGCGATGCGCCCGGCCGGGCAGGGCCACTCGCGGGCCTGAAGATCCTCGAGATGGTCGGCATCGGCCCCGCACCCTTCTGCGCCATGATGCTTTCCGACATGGGGGCGGAGGTCGTGCGCGTGCATCCGCGGAACGCGACATCCGACATTCCCTTCGTCAATTCGAAGTTCGACGTGCTCGCTCGCGGCCGGCGCTCCATCGGCATCGACCTGAAAAATCCGCAAGGAAAGGCTCTCCTCCTCGATCTCGTGGCAAGGGCGGATGGTCTCCTCGAAGGCTTCCGACCGGGCGTGATGGAGCGGCTCGGCGTCGGTCCGGCGGAATGCCTTGCCCGCAACGAAAGGCTCGTCTTCGGCCGCATGACCGGCTGGGGCCAGGAAGGGCCGCTGAAGGACCGCGCCGGCCACGACATCGATTACCTCGCCCTCACGGGCCTCCTCGACGCCATCGGCGAGAAGGACCGCCCGCCCGCCGTGCCGCTCAACCTCGTCGGCGATTTCGGCGGGGGAGGGCTGCTCCTCGCCTTCGGCATGGTCTCGGCCATCCTTGCCGCGCGCGAGAGCGGCAAGGGGCAGGTGGTCGACGCGGCGATGACCGACGGCGCGGCGCTCCTAGGCTCGATGATCTACGGCTTCCGGGCGGGTGGCGGCTGGAAGAGCGAGCGCGGCGCCAATCTTCTCGACGGCGGCGCCCATTTCTACGCCACCTATCTGTGCGCCGACGGCAGGGCGGTCGCGGTCGGGGCGATCGAGCCGAAATTCTACCGGATATTTCTGGAACGGCTCGGCCTCGACGCGGAGGAATGGGGCGCGCAGGCGGAGACGGGTCGCTGGCCGGAGCAGAAGGCAAGGCTCGCGGCGATCTTCGCCGAAAAGCCGCGCGATCACTGGACCGGGCTTTTTGCCGATTGCGATGCCTGCGTCGCGCCCGTGCTCGATCTCGACGAGGCGATGGCCCATCCGCAGAACCTGGCGCGCGGCACCTTCGTGGAGGTGGACGGCGTCAGGCAGCCCGCGCCCGCGCCGCGCTTTTCCGGCACGCCGACGGCCTTGCCCGAACCGCCATCGCGGCCGGGCGCCGATACCGACGCGGTGCTGGAAGAATGGGGCGTTGAGGCAGGGCGGATCGTGGAGCTTCGCCGCAGCGAGGCGATCTGAGAGGAAAATGCCGGCCCCGAAAGGCTCCGGAGCCGGCCTCCCGAGACTTATTTCGCGGCCGAGACGACCACTTCGATGAGCGTGTTCGGGCCGAGCTCGGCGACGCCGATGGTGGCGCGCGTCGGCAGATGCTCGGCCGGCATCCATTCCAGCCACGCCTCGTTCATGCCGTCCTTCTGGGAGAAGTCGGAGATGTAGATCATCGCGGTCAGGAGCTTGTCCTTCGACGAGCCCACCTTGGTGAGAAGGTCGTCGATCTTGGCGCAGATCTGGGCCGTCTGGCCCTTCATGTCCTGGCTCTTGTCGTCGGCCACCAGGCCGCCGAAATACAGCACGCCGTTATGCTCCACGACGCGATGGTTGATCTTCGTCTGGATGTGACGCTGGATCATGGATGTTCCTTGCTTGGTTTGCTGCTTTGGAAAAATCGCCTCAGGAATGGGCGAAACGGGTGATGGAGAAGGGCTGAAGCGGCGCGTTGGTCTGTCCGTTCGCGATCAGCTCGGCCATGATGGCGCCGACGCCCGGCCCCATCTGGAACCCATGCGCCGAAAAGCCGAAAGCGTGAAAGGCATTTTCTTCGCTTGAGGAGGGGCCGATCACCGGAATGTCGTCGGGCATGCGCCCCTCGATGCCGGCCCAGGAGCGCACGATCGTCGCCCCCTTCATGATCGGGAAGATGCCGATCGCCGCCTCGGCGCTGAGGCGAAGCTGCGAGAAGCGGATCTCCGACTTGTTGGTGGCGGGATCGGGGATGCCGCGCCTGCCGCCGCCGATGACGACGGTGCCGTTCTGCATCTGCTTGAAGGAGAGGGGCCGCCCGCAACCGCCGACGACGGCGGTGCAGAAGGGCGGCATGCGCGCCGTGACGATCATCATCGGTGCGATGGCTTCAACGGGTGCGTTCTCGCCGAGCTGGCGGGCGATTTCGCCGGCCCAGGCGCCGGCGCAATTGAGGAGAAAGTGGCCCGAAAAGACGCCGACGGAGGTCTCCACGCGCCACGCGCCATTCTCGCGTTTCACGGTCGTCACGCGGGTGTTCTCGAAGAAGCGCACGCCGAGCTCGCGGGCCTTGCGCTGGAAGGCGAAGGTGGTGTTGTAGGGAATGGCGAAGCCGTCATCGAGGCTGGCGAGGCCGCCGACGCAATGCGGGGCGACGGCGGGCAAATGATGGCGCAGCTCCGCCTGGTCCAGGATCACTTCGTGGCTGAAGCCCATCCGGCGCATCTCGGCGGCGCGGGCCGAGAGCGTTGCAAGCTCCTCCTCGGTCTCGGCCACCTTGATCTGCGGTGCCGGCTGAAAGCCGCAATCGTCGTCGACGAGATCCTCGATATGCCGCCAGATCTCCATCGAGCGCACCGAGATCGGCACTTCCGCATAGTGCCGGCCGAGGCGCCGGACGCCGCCCGCATTCACGCCCGAGGCATGGCGCGCGACCGTATCCTTCTCGATGACGATCACCGAGAGGCCGCGCATCGCCGCATGGAGCGCCGCCGAGCAGCCGTGCAGCCCGCCTCCCACGACGACGAGATCGGCCGTCCGTTCGCTCACCGCATCGCCCTCAATGCACCGCTTCCGCTTCGGCCTGGATGTCGGCCGGCACCGGCTCGTCCGTCTCCAGCGCCGCAAGCTCGGAAAGGGCGAGGGGCTTCAGCGGCGGGCGGATGCGGTAATAGTCGACCGCCGAGACCGGCTCGCCGCGCCGCGCCGCGATGATCTCCGTCACCGCGAGCCCGCACATGCGGCCCTGGCAGGGACCCATGCCGGCGCGCAGGAAGGATTTCACCTGGTTCGGGCCCGGCGCGCCCATATCCACCGCCTTGCGGATGGCGCCGGCCGTCACCTCTTCGCAGCGGCAGACGAGGGTGTCGTCGGCCGGGGAAAGGATCTCGGGGGAGGGGGCGTAGAGGGTTTCCAGCAGCGGCCGGATCTTTGCCTCGCGGGCAAGCTCTTCGGCGACCTTGCGCCGTTCCTCCGGCCCCGCCTTGCCGGCTTTTTCCGCGATGGCGAGCCCGACGAGCCGGCCGCGCAGCGCCGCCGATTTCGCGCCGCCGATGCCGGCCCCGTCGCCGGCGACGTAGACGCCCGCGACGGTCGTGCGGAAGGCCTCGTCGAGCTTCGGCACGAAGCAGTGCTGGCTCTCGTTCCACAGATGCTCGCAGCGCAGGAGGCGGGTGACCTGCTGGTTCGGCACCACCCCCTGATGAAGCGCTACCGAGGTGGTGGCGAGCTGGTGCTCGCGCCCGCCAGAGGTGAAGGAAACGCCCTCGACGCGCTCCGAGCCGTCGATGCGGATCTCCTTCGCGTCGGTGTGGATCGGAACGCCCGCCCGGCGCACCGCGGCGATCATCGCCATGCCCTTGCGCAGATAGGAAGCCGCGCCGAGCGCGGCCGGCAGGTGCTTCAGGGCGGCGAGGTAGCGGCTGCGCGGCACGGTCTCCACCATCGCCTTCGGCTTGACGCCGGCCTCCACCATCTGTGCCGCGATCAGCCAGAAGAGCGGCCCGGAGCCGACGAAGACGACATCGTCGCCGACGAGGCCCTGTGCCTTCAAAAGAATCTGCAGGCCGCCCGCGGTGGTGACGCCCGGCAGCGTCCAGCCCGGCATCGGCGTCGGCCGCTCGATCGCGCCGGTGGCGACGACGATCGACCCCGCCCGGATCTGCTTCGACCCGCCCGGGAGCGAGAAATCGACGGAAAGCTCGCTGTCGATGTTCCAGACCGTGGCGCCGGCGACGTAATGCGCGCCGCTCGCCCGGAAGTCTTCGGCAAGCTTGCGGCCGGCGGCGTAGTCCGGCCCGAGGATCCGGGTGCGGGCGGGGCCGCTCGCCTCGATGGCGCGGTAGATCTGCCCGCCCGGCGCGGGCTGCTCGTCGAGGACGATGGTGGAAAGGCCGGCCCTTGCCGTCTCGATGGCGGCGGCCATGCCGGCCGGGCCGGCGCCGATGATGGCGACGTCGTAGGTGCTCATAGGGAGACGGCCTCCGGCTCGCTGTCCTGACGGTGTACGGACATGCCTTCCTTGACCGCCACCATGCAGGCCTGCCGGTTCGGCACGCCGTCGATCTGCACCAGGCAGTCGAAGCACACGCCCATCAGGCAGAACGGCCCGCGCGGGCTGGCGCTCACGGCGCTGGCGCGCAAGCTCCGCTCGCCGGCGGCGAGGAGGGCGGCCGCGACCGTATCCCCGGCCCGCGCCGTCAGCTCTTTTCCCTCGAAGCTGAAGGTGATGGCCGTGCCGGCCGTCTCCTCAACGCGCTTGAACATCGAATCTCCTTACTGAAAAGGCCGAGAGCTCCTCCTCCAGCCTGCCGCGAACGATCATCGGCGCCAGAGCCAGCGCATGCGCGCCGGCGAGGGTCACTCCGGAATGACAGTTGATGGCGAAAGCGCCGGGCTGGCGCTCCGATTGCTGGTAGATCGGAAAGCCGTCGGCGCTCATGACGCGCAAAGCCGCCCAGGATCGCACCACCCTGAGGTCCTTCAGGAACGGGAAGGCGCGGATGGCCCGGGCGGCGATCTCGGCCATGACGCGGGGCTTGGAGCGCGTGTCAAAGCCTTCGTCCTCGTGGCTGTCGCCGATCAGGACGGAGCCTTCCTCCGTCTGCCGCACGACATGGGTCGGCATCGACAGGAACGGGCGCGCGCGCTCCGTGACGAGGATCTGGCCCTTCAGCGGATTGACCGGCACGTCGAGCCCGACCATCGGGCCGAGCCGGCGGTTGCCGAGCCCGGCGGCAAGCACGATCTTGGCGGCCTTGAAGGTGCCGGCGGGCGTCGTGACGGCAAAGCCCTCGCCGTCGCGGTTGATCTCCTGCGCCCGGGCATTCGCCTGGTACTGCCCGCCCGCCTTGAGGAAGGCCGCGTGCAGCGCGCGCATCAGGTAGAGCGGGCTCGCATGCCCGTCATGGGGCGAGTAGGTGCCGCCGACGACCTCGGGGCCGAGGCCCGGCAGGATGTCGTCGAGCTCGGCGCGCGACAGGATCTGCCCGCCGTAATGCTCCGCGCCATGGACCTGGTTCATGCGGCGGATGACGCCGGCCTGCTCCTCGAACTCTTCCTCGGAGAGGCAGATATGGGCGCCGCCCGGCTTGTAGTAGTTGGTGGAAACGCCGGTTTCCTCGCACAGCGTCTCGGCAAAGCCCGGCCACAGATCCGCCGAGCGGCGCGTCCAGCGCGCGTATTCCGGCATGGAAAGGCCCTTCGACTGCACCCAGACGAGGCCGAAATTGCCGCGCGAGGCGCGGAAGGCGACGTCGCCCTCGTCGAGCACGGTGACGCTCTCGCCCTCGCGGGCAATGCCGTAGGCGATCGCGGCGCCGACGAGGCCGCCGCCGATGACGATCGTGTCGGCGGTCATCGCGATCCCTCGCCGATGAGGAGCCGGTCGAGTCCGTAGATCCGGTCGACGAGGAACATGAGCCCGACCGTGAAGAGGATGGCGACGGTGGAGATGGAAGCCACCAGCGGGTCGGTGGTCTGGGTGATGTGGGAGAAGAGGCGCACGGGAAGCGTCGTTGTGGTGGGGCTGACGATGAACACCGTCACGGTGAGCTCGTCGAAGCTGGTGATGAAGGCAAGCACCCAGCCGCCGATCACGCCGGGCAGGATGGCGGGCAGCGTGACCCTCCGGAAGACCGTCCAGTCGGAAGCGCCGAGCGAGACGGCCGCCTGCTCGGTGGAGCGGTCGAGGCCGGTGACGGAGGCGAGCACGAGCCTCAGGATGAAGGGCATGATGATGATGGCGTGACAGAACATCAGCCCGGCGAAGGTGCCGTTGGCGCCGAAGACGGTGAGGAAGCGCAGGAAGGCGATGCCGAGGACGACGGTCGGCACGGTCAGCGGCGACAGGAACAGCGCCTGCAGCGCATCGCGGCCGGCAAAGCGGCCGCGCCCGATGGCGAGCGCCGCCGGCACGGCCAGCACGGAGGAGACCGTGGCGGAAGCGACGCCGAGCTTCAGGCTGATCCAGGCCGCCTCGATGAAATCGGGGTTGTCGAGGATCGCCCGGAACCAGCGCAGCGAGATGGCGCTGGGCGGGAACTCCAGAAAGCCTTCCGGCGTGAAGGAGACGCCGATGACGACGACGAGCGGCGCCAGCATGAAGGCGGCGAAGACGACGCTGAAGATCTTAGCGAAGGGGCCGTTGTGCCTCATTCGAACACCCCGGCGAAGCGTTTCTCCACCAGCTTGTTCCAGGCGAGCATGATGGTCAGCACCGAGACGAGCAGGAGGATCGCGATGGCGGCGCCGAGCGGCCAGTTCAGCGTGTTGAGGAATTCGTCGTAGACGGTCGTCGAGACGACCTTAACCCGCCGCCCGCCGAGGATGGCCGGGGTGGCGAAGGCGCTCGCCGAGAGCGAGAAGACGATCAGCGAGCCGGAAAGGACGCCCGGCATCGCCTGCGGCAGCACGATGCGCCGGAAGATCGTGAAGGGCCGCGCGCCGAGCGATTCAGCCGCCGCCTCCGTCGCCGGGTCCTGGCGCTGCAGCGCCGCCCAGATGGCGAGGATCATGAACGGCACCATGACGTGGACGAGGGCGAGAACGATGCCGCCGGAGGTGTACATCATGCGGATCGGCGAGGTGATGAGGCCGATATCGCGCAGCGCCGTGTTGATGACGCCCTTGTTGCCCAGAAGGATCGCCCAGCCGAGCGTGCGCACCACGACCGAGATGAGAAGCGGGCCGAGCACGACGAGGATCATCACGGAACGCCAGAAGGGGCGCATGCGCGACAGGAAATAGGCCTGCGGCAGGCCGACGACGGCGCAGATGACGGTGGTGGCGAGCGCGATGGCGAAGGTGCGCCCGAATATCTCGTAGAAATAGCTGTCGCCGAGGACCTCGGCATAATTCTCCAGCGAGAAGGTCGGCGCGATGCCGCCGTAGAAGGAGAAGCTGTGGAAGCTGAGGATGAAGGTCATCACCAGCGGCACCATCAAGAGGACGACGAAGAGGAGGAGCGCCGGCGCGCTGAGCGCCCAGGGTCTGCCCCGCGATCCGGGCTTCATGCCGCCCCTTCCTCTGCCGGCAGCACGCGCAGATGCTCGGGCGTCCAGGCAAGATGCACCGCCTCGCCATGTTCCGGCTCGCGCAGGCCGCGGTTGCGCCGCACGACGAGGAGGGGACCCAGCGGCGTCTCGATGCGGAAGAGCCACTGATCGCCGAGGAAGATGCGCTCTATGACGGTGCCGGAAAGGACGGCCTCGTTCTCTTCCACGATCTCGATGCGCTCGGGCCGGAGCGAGAGGGTGACCGGGCCCGGAAGGTGGTGCGCGGCCGGCCCCTTCAGCTCCATGCCGTTGCAGGCGAGCACCGAGCCCGCCTCGTCGGTCTTCACGACCGTCGCGGCAAGGCTGTTGGTCTTGCCGAGGAAGGTGGAGATGAAGGAGGATTTCGGGTTCTCGTAAACGTGGAAGGGCGTCTCCTCCTGCATCAGCCGGCCGTGATGCATGACCGCGACACGGTCGGAAAGAGCCATCGCCTCGTTCTGGTCGTGCGTGACGAGAAGCGTGGTGACGCCGGCTTCCTGCTGGATGCGGCGAAGCTCCAGCTGCATCTCCTCGCGCAGCTTGGCGTCGAGATTGGACAGCGGCTCGTCGAGGAGGAGGAGCTCCGGCTCGATGACGAGGGCGCGCGCGAGCGCCACGCGCTGGCGCTGGCCGCCGGACATGGCCCGCGGATAGCGCGCCGAAAGATTGGAAAGGTGGACGAGGTCGAGGGCAGCCGCGACCTTCCTCTTCCGGTCCTGCCTGCCGATGCCGCGCATTTCCAGGCCGAAGGCGACGTTCTCCTCCACCGTCATATGCGGAAAGAGGGCGTAGGTCTGGAAGACGATGCCGAGACCGCGCTGGCGGGCCGGCACCTCGTCGAGGCGGCGGCCGTTCAGCGTGATGTGGCCGGAACTCGGCTGCTCGAAGCCGGCGATCATCTGCAGCGTGGTGGTCTTGCCGCAGCCGGAGGGGCCGAGGAGGGAGACGAACTCGCCCTTTTCGACGGCGAGCGAAAAGTCGTCGACGGCGGTGACGTCGCCGAAGCGCTTGGTCAGACCGCTGAGCTCGAGAAATGGCATCGGGACAACTCGGTGCGAAGGGCGTGTTGAGACGGAAGGTTCCGGGGGGCGCGCGCCCCCCGGAGAAACGTCTATCCTAGCGCTCGATCTCGCGCGCCCAACGCTTGGTCCATTCCTCGCGGGCCGGGTTGATCGTGTCCCAGTCGACCGCGATGAGGCTTTTGATCTGATCCGGGCCGTAGGGCAGGAACGAGGCCTGCTCTTCCGTCAGCTCGGCCTTCTTGTTGACCGGGCCGGAGCCCATCACGTCGGCGAGCTTCACCTGGATTTCCGGCGTCAGCAGGTACTGCAGGAACTCGTTGGCGACCTCCGGCACGTTGCTTTCCACCACCGGGCAGCCGGCGATCATCAGCGCCACCGCGCCTTCCTTCGGATAGGCGAACTTCGCCGGGAAGCCGGTATCGGCGAGCGACTTGGTGCGGCCCGAGCCCCAGATGGAAAGAGCGATCTCTTCCGACTGGAAGAGCTCCGACATCTTGCCGGAGGAGGGCTCGAAGACGAGCACGTTCGGAGCCACGTCGTCGGCCATCGCCGTAAAGCCCGGATCGATGTCCTTCTCGCCGCCGCCGGCGAGCCGGGCCATCATGACGAGCGTGTGCAGGCCGTAGGTGTTGGTGATCGGCGGAATCGAAAGGAGGCCCTTGTACTTCTCGTCCTTCAGGTCTTCCCAGCTGGAGGGCGGATCCCAGCCTTCGCGCTCGAACCATGCGGTGTTGTAGGTGAAGCCCGTGGCGACGAAGCCGATGCCGATCGAGTTCGGGCCGAGCTTGGCGAGGTCGTAGACATCGTCGAGCACCGGGGCCCCGGCCATCGGAGCGCAGAAGCCGAGCGCGTCGGCCTGGTACATCGGGCCGTCGTCGAGGATGACGACGTCGAGCTCCTGGTTGCCCTTCTGCGCCTGCAGGCGGGCGAGGTTCTCGGTCGAATTGCCTGCGACGAACTGGATCGTCACGTCATGGGTTTTCTCGAATTCGGGAAAGACGACTTCCTTCATGAGCGTCTCGAAGGAGCCGCCATAGCCGCCGACGACAAGGGTCTTGTCCTGCGCCTGTGCCACGCTGATGGCGAGAAGAGAGCTTGCAGCCGCAAGCGCCCAGATAATCGGTTTCATGCACCAACCCCTCTTTGGTCTTTTTTCGGACATGCGCATTGGATGGGCGTTTCCGTGGCGTTTCAAATGAGATTATATGTGCAAGCCATTCCTTAGCGTTATGGGATTCAGGCATTGGCAAAGGCCAATATCCGCCAGCTCGAGGCGTTCAACGCGGTGATGAAAGCGGGCTCGGTGACGAAGGCCGCCGAGGCGCTTTTCGTCAGCCAGCCCGCCGTTTCCAAGCTCCTGCACGCCTTCGAGCTCTCCTGCGGCTTTGCCCTGTTCAACCGGACCAAGGGCAGGCTGATCCCGACGCCGGAGGCCCGCCAGCTCTTCGCCGAGACGTCGAAGCTGGAGCAGGGCCTGATGCGCGTCCACGAGGCGGCGCGGGCGATCCGCGAGCTGGAGCGCGGCGAGATCTCGATCGTCGCCTTTCCGGCGATCAGCATGCGCCTCATTCCCCGCCGCATCGGCGCGCTCCTGCGCGAGCGGCCGGAGGTGCGGCTCTCGCTCTTCACCCGCACCTCGCGCAGCGTCGAGCATTCCATGATCACGCGCGCCGCCGATATCGGCATCTCGCTGGTGCCTTCCAACAATCCGGCCTTGCGCTGCGAACCCTTCGCCACGGTCTCCATGATCTGCGCGCTCCGGCGCGATCATCCGCTTGCGGGCGAAAAGGTGATCTCGCTGGAAAGCCTGGAGAACGAGCGCCTCGTGGCGCTGGGCAGGGAGGATCTGTCCTATCCCGCCATCAGCGCCGCCTTCCAGCGCGCCGGCCTTGCCATGAATCCGGCGGCGGAGGTGCAGATGGCCGACGCGGCCTGCGCCATGGTGGCGGAGGGCTACGGCGTCGCCATCGTCGCCTCGCTGTCGGCTTTCGACCCGGTGCATCCGGAGGTCGTCTTCCGGCCGATCCGGCAGCGGGTCACGATGACCGTCTGGGTGATGACGTCGGCCTATCAGGAGCTGTCGCAGGTCGCGATCGCGCTGATGGAGGAGATCCGCGCCACGGTGGAAGAGCTGGAGGCGGGGCTGCGGGGACAGCGGGAGGCCGACGAGGCTGCCGCGCCGAGGCGCTCTGCCGGTGCGTTGAGCCGCTAGGGGGCTGGCCCCCGGCACGTCGAACCCGCGCCCGAGCAGGGGGGCGGATGACGGCAAAGCGGGAAGAGTGGCCTTTGTTGAAATCGGGGGCCTGACAGGCCGCCTTCCGTCTCACGCAGGTTGGGCCGGAAGTCCGTCGATCTTCTCGGCGCTGGCAAGACGGTCGGTCCATTCCGCGCGGCTGCCGTAGCAGATATGCGCATTCGGCCGTACATCGATCGGTCCGTCGAGCGAGCCGGCGGGCACGATCAGCAAGGCGCCCTGCATCTGGACCATCGGCAACGCAGATCCGCATTCCATGCAGAAGCTCTTGGCATGTCGCGTTCCGGGAAGCTGAAACGTCCGGACCTTGTCCTCTCCCCTCAGCCAGACGATTTCTGCCTGGATGGAGAAGAGGTTAGCGGCATGCGCCGAGCCGGTATCCTTGCGGCACCGCGAACAGTGACAGAGGAAAAAACTTTCGAACCTGCCGGAGATTTGAAACGTGACGGCGCCGCACAGGCAGCTTCCTGAAGCCAGGTGGTTCATGAAAAAGATCTTCCGTCGTTAATTGCGGACCTGAAAAGCGTATTTCGGCGGGATCGGCGCCCTACGGGAAGCGCGCGGCCTGTGCGGGTGAGCCGTTCACATGCTTCCGGAGGCATGCGTCTGCAGCGAACGGCGGAGCGTCTGGACGAACTCGATGGCGAGCTTGGAGCGGATGCGGTGCCGGGGCCACAGCGTCCACACATTGAGATAGACCGGCGGTGTGAGCGGCCGTGAGACGACCGCATCGCCGAAAGCGAGCGGCGTGAACGGATCGACGATGGTGGTGCCGAGACCGTTGGCGACGAAAGCGCAGGCGCTGTCGGAATGGCGTGTCTCGATCTGGTCGCGCCGCCCGACGCCAAGATCGGAGAACATCTTCTCGATGGCGAGACGCTCCGGATCGAAGGCGTCGAGCGAGATGAACGGCTCGTTGCGCAGATCGTAGAGACGGATGCGCTCCGCCGAGGCGAGGCGGTGTCCGGCCGGCACGACGCAGACGCGTTCGAGCCGGTGCAGGTGCTCCGTCTCGATGGCCGCATCGTCCGACTGCAGGATCGAAATGCCGACATCGATCTGCTGGGCGGCCGCGGCAAGGATCACCTGCCGCGAGGCGGTTCCCTGCAGCGAGAGTTTGACCGCCTGGCGCTCGCGCAGAAAGGCGGAGAGGATCTTCGGCAGAAACCGCGAGGCAAGCGCCGGGAACGAGGCAATCGACAGATGGCCGGCGACGCGGTCGCGGATGTTCGACGAGGCGCGCCTGATCTCGTCGACGCCGACAAAGACGCGCTCCATCGTCTGATGGAGCTGGCGGGCCTCCGGGGTCGGCGTGATGCGCCCGGCGCTGCGCGTGAACAGGGGATAGCCGCACGACGCTTCCAGGGCTGCGATCGTCTTCGTCACGCCCGGCTGAGAGATGTTGAGGGAAGCTGCAGCGCCCGTCATCGAGCCCGCCTCGATCACCGCGCGAAAGACTTCAAGCTGACGAAAATTCATGAGCTACCTGATAACTACAGGTTATCGGAACATGGGAAGACGATATTTGCAAGTGAGCCGTACGCTATTTCAGGATGAAATTAAGCTGGAATTCAGGAGCAAAGACGCTCCCGTGACAATGTGAAGAGGCGATAACCCGAAAATGACGGAAAGCAGCTGGACGGAAGTGCGGATCCTGGAACGCCTGCGCGGTGTGGAATCGGGGGCGGTGACCGATGCGCTTGTCCGTCTCGGCCTGAGTGGCTGGATGGACGGCGTCCTGCCGCTCGGCGAAGCCAACCGGCTGGTCGGGCGTGCGCGCACTGTCAAGTACACGCCGAAGACAGGCGCGACCAAGGCCAAGGAAAACATCTATTCCGTCATCCGCAGCACGCCCGAGGGGCGCGTTCTGGTTCTCGACACGGGCTGTGCCGACACCTGGATCCTGGGCGAGAACGTGGCCCACGCCGCCTCTTTCCAGGGGCTGAACGGTCTCATTTCTGACTCGCTTGCCCGCGACGCGGCGCTCATCCGCGAGATGGATTTCCCGGTTTTCACCCGCGGTATCTCGGCCCGCCCGCCCGCCATCGTTCTCGTTGATGTGGATGTGCCCGTGGAATGCGCCGGCGCGCGCGTCTGCCCCGGCGATTATATCGTCGCCGATGCCGATGGCGTCGTGGTGATCCCGCAGGAATTCATCGACGTCGTTCTCGTCGAAGTCGAGGACATCGAGCAACTCGAGCGCGATCAGGCCGCCGCGCTCGCCGCCCAAGCCCCGCTGGAAGTGATCAACGATCTCCTCCGGCGCAAGAAGATCCGCAAAAGCGGTCGTCCCTGAGCCTATTCAAGAGAAAAGGAACTCTCATGCATCTTAAGTCCAGTCTGGCAGCCTTGGCCTTCGCGGCCTCCTCGCTCGCCATCTTTGTGTCTCCCTCCTACGCGGAATACCCCGAAAAGCCGGTCGAGATGATCGTGCCCTACGGCGCCGGCGGCAGCACCGACGTTCTGGCCCGCCTGATCGCCGAATACGGCGAGAAGTATCTCGGCCAGCCGATGGTCGTCGTGAACCGGCCGGGCGCCGGTGGTCAGATCGGCTTCTCCGCCATCGCGGCCGCCAAGCCCGACGGCTACACGATCGGCTGGATCAATTCCGGCATTCTGACGAGCCCGATCGTGCGTCCGGACGTGACCTTCAACATCGACAGCTTCGATTACATCGCCAACATCGTGACCGATCCGGGCATTCTCGCCGTGGCCGGCACCGCCGACTACGCCACGCTTGAGGATTTCCTCAAGGCGGCCAAGGAGAAGAAGCTCACCGTCAGCCATGAAGGCATCGGCGGCGGCGACCATCTCGCGGTCCTGCAGCTGGAGAACGAGGCGGATGTCGAGTTCAACCTCGTTGCCTTCAACGGCGACGCGGAAGCCAAGGCAGCGCTTCTCGGCGGCCATATCGATGCGATCGAAGGCAATGTGTCCGAGCAGGTCGAGCTCGTCGAGGACGGCCAGGTGAAGCCGCTCGTCGTGTGGGCCTCCAAGCGCAACGCCGATCTGCCGGACACCCCGACGGGCAAGGAACTCGGCTACAACATCCTCGCTTCCTCCTCGCGCGGTCTTGGCGGACCGAAGGGCATGGACGAGGACGTGGTCTCCAAGCTGCGCGAAGCCATGGTGAAGGTGACCGAGGATGCGGACTTCCAGGCCGATCTGAAGAAGCTCAACATGCCGCTCGACGTCCTGGTGGGCGACGAGTACCGCGCCTTCATGCAGGAGCAGGATGAGGGCTATAAGAAGCTTTGGGCCGAAAGCCCGTGGCAGTAAGGTTCAGGCGGTTTCAGGCGCAATGAAACGCGATACATGGGTAGCGGTCGCCGTCATGGCGATCGCAGCCTTCGCCGCCTGGGACGTTTACGACCTCAAGCGGGGCGCAGCGTTCTTTCCTTTGCTGATGAGCGCTGCGCTCTTTCTCGGCGGTGCCGTCCTTTTCGTGGCAAGCCTGCGCCGACCCGCGCCGGCCGCCGATGCCGCGCCGGAAGGCAGCGATACCGAAGAGGCCAAAAGCATCTGGGTGCCGCTCCTTGAAGTGGTGGTCCTGACCGCGGTCTTCGCCGTGGCGATGCCGTGGATCGGATTTTATCCGGCGACCTTCCTTTATCTGGCGGTCTTCTTCGCGCTTCGCTCGGAGCTGAGCCGACTGACGGGGCTTGCGGTGGCGGTTGCCATGACGGTGCTGATCTTCGTCATCTTCTCGCTGCTTCTCGCGGTCCCGACGCCAGTCGGGCCGCTGGCCGCCTACCTTTAATCCTTTAGCCCGACGGGACTGAGCGTATGGAAGCGATCCTCGCGGCAGCCGCCAACATCTTTGAGCCTTCGACGCTGCTCGTCCTGATGATCGGCACCGTGGTGGGGCTGTTCGTGGGCGCCTTGCCCGGGCTTTCCTCCACGATGGGCGTGGCGCTGTGCATCCCCATCACCTTCGGCATGGATCCGGCGAACGCGCTGGTGCTTCTCGGCGCGATCTATACGAGCTCGGTTTTCGGCGGCTCGATCACCGCCATTCTTTTGCGCACGCCTGGCACCGACGCCTCCATCGCCACGACCTTCGACGGCTATCCGATGGCGCAGCGAGGGGAGGGGGCGCAGGCCATCGGCATGGCGCTGGTCGCCTCCCTCGTCGGCGGCGTCTTTTCCGTCTTCGTCCTCCTCTTCGTGGCGCCGCCCCTGTCGCGCCTGGCGCTCCTCTTCGGGCCGCAGGAATACGTCTATCTGACCATCTTCGGGATGATCTCGATCCTGGGCGTGTCGGGCGGCAATCCCACGAAAGCCTTCATCAGCGCCGCTTTCGGCCTGCTGCTGGCGACAGTCGGCTTCGATCTTTTCACCGGCTATCCAAGACTCACCTTCGGCCAGGACGAACTGTTCGAGGGCGTGCCGCTGCTCCCGGCCCTGATCGGCATCTTCTCCGTCTCGCAGGCGATTTCGCTGTGCACGGGCGAGGCCGATATCGGCGCCGGCAACATGATCAAGACGAAGGGCCGGACGCTGCCCGCCTGGTCGGTCATCCGGCGCTGCGGACGCACGCTGTTCAAATCCTCCCTCATCGGCTCGGCGATCGGCATCCTGCCGGGTGCGGGCACCAGCGTCGCCGCCTTCATCAGCTACGACGAGGCGCGCCGGCGCTCCAAGACGCCGGAAGCCTTCGGCAAGGGCGAGATCGAGGGCGTCGCTGCGCCCGAGGCGGCCAACAACGCCGTCACCGGCGGCTCGCTGGTGCCGGCGCTGACGCTCGGCATTCCCGGCAACGCCGTCACCGCCGTCTTCATCGGCGGGCTGACCATCCATGGCCTGGTGCCCGGTCCACGGCTGTTCACCGACCATGCGGAGATCGTCTACACGCTGATCTTCTCGCTCTTCCTGGCAAACCTCGCCTTCGCGGCGCTGGGGCTGTTTGCGGCGCCCTGGGTCGCGCGCGTCGTCAAGGTGCCGAGCGCCGTGCTCGGGCCCACAATCATCGTCTTCAGCATCATCGGCTCCTACGCGCTGCGCAACAGCCTCTTCGATGTCTGGCTGGTGCTCGGCTTCGGCGTTCTCGGCTACTTCATGGAGCGCTGGCGCATCCCCGGAGCGCCCCTCGTCATCGCGCTGGTGCTCGGGCCGATCCTGGAGACGAACCTGCGCCGCTCGCTGCAGATTTCGGGCGGCGACTGGATGATCTTTTTCACCAGCCCGCTCTCCTACGCGATCATGGCGCTGATCGTGCTGACGCTCGCCTATCCGGTCTTCGCGCGCAGGCAGAAGAACAGGCGCGAGGCGAACGAGAGCTAGGCGTCAGCTCGCCGCATTCCTCCTCAAGCATTCCAGAGAGAATTCATGAACAAGATCTCCTCTCGCATGGCAGCCGTCCAGCCGTCGGCGAGCAGCGCCGCCGCCGCGCGCGCCCGCGAGCTCAAGGCCGCCGGCCGCGACATCATCAATCTGTCGGTGGGCGAGCCCGATTTCGATACGCCCGAACACGTCATCCGTGCGGCCGGCGAGGCAATGGCGGCCGGCAAGACGCGCTACACCAATGTCGACGGCACGCCGGAGCTGAAGGCCGCCATCATCCGCAAGTTCAGGGAAGAGAACGGGCTCGACTTCGCCGCCAACCAGATCGTCGTCGGGACCGGCGCCAAGCAGGTGATCTTCAACGTGCTTCTGGCGACGCTCGATGCGGGAGACGAGGTCATCATCCCGGCCCCGCACTGGGTCTCCTATCCCGACATGGTGCGGATCGCGGAGGGCACGCCCGTCGTCGTCGAGTGCCGGGCGGAAGACGGCTTCAAGCTTTCCGCCGCAACGCTCAAGGCCGCGATCACCGACAGGACGCGCTGGCTCGTCATCAACTCGCCGTGCAACCCGACCGGCGCCGTCTATGGCGAGGCCGATCTGCGCGCGCTGGCCGATGTGCTTCTGGAATACCCCGATGTCGGCATCCTGAGCGACGACATCTATGAGCATGTCGTCTTCGGAAAGACCTCGTTCCATTCGATCGCCGCGGTCGAGCCGCGGCTTCTGGAGCGCACGGTCGCCGTCAACGGCGTATCCAAGGCCTATTGCATGACCGGCTGGCGCCTCGGCTATGGCGGCGGCCCGGCCGAGGTGATGCGCGAAGTGCGCAAGCTGCAGTCGCAGAGCACCTCCTGCGCCTCTTCGATCAGCCAGGCCGGGGCGGTGGCGGCGCTCGAAGGTCCGCAGGATCACCTTGAGGGTCACCGCGACGTCTATCGCAGGCGCCGCGATCTGGTGCTGCCGAAACTTGCCGAAGCGGGTCTCACCTGCCAGGCGCCGGAAGGCGCGTTCTACATCCTCGCCGGATGCCAGAAATTCCTCGGCACGACGTCGCCCGCCGGCACACAGATCACGACCGATGCCGATTTTACCCGCGTCATCCTGGAAGAGGCCGAGGTGGCGATGGTTCCCGGCACGGCTTTCGGCGCACCGGGCTATGTGCGGCTGAGCTTTGCCGTCGACGATGCCCGGCTGCTGGAGGCGGCGAGCCGCATCGCCAGGATTTGCACGGCCCTGAAGGCCTGAGACGCTGTCAGGCGCGGGCGGGATGCCGTCTTTCGCCTGACACCTCGCCGGCTGGGACAAAGGTTCGGCGCTGGCGGACTGGGCAAGGCAGATGGCTCCGTGCCGCCCATGCCTCGTGTCGCATCGCGCCCGGTCCGCTCCGGCCCCTTGGCATTTTCTCCCCCAGATGGCACGCCTGGGATCCCATCTGGAGGACGAGCAGGCGATGAAGCTGAAGGATCCCGAACACGCGGCCCCCGCCGACGCGGCCGAGAAGCGGCACGTGACACCGATCGTCTGCTATCCGGTCGAGACGCTTCCGCCGCCGGACCTTTCCGGCTACCGCGCCGCCCGGCAAGGCTGGGAGAAAGTCGCGGAAGTCACGGTGCCGCCGCGGGAGGCGCGAACCTTCGAGGTACCGGCCGGCAGCTTTTTCCGCATCGTCTCGGTGGAGGGGCCGCAGGTCGGCGATTTCAATCTGTGGAATGCCGCCGACCACGCCGAGCGCTTCTATTCCGGCAAGACGCGCGCGCTTCACGGCACGCACCTTTCGACCGGCGACAGGCTCTGGTCGTCCTTTCCGGCGATGCGCCCGATGGCGACGATCACCGAAGACACGCTCGACTGGTACGGCTTCGACGATTTCGGCGGCTCGGTCCACGATGTCATCGGCACGCGCTGCGATCCCTACACCAACCGGCTGCTTGCCGGCGGCGACTATCATCATTGCTGCCATTCGAACCTGACGCGCGCCTACGCGGATGCGGCCGGTCTGTCGCTCGCCGAGGCCGAGCCCTTCGTCCACGACGTTCTCAATGTCTTCATGTGCACCGGCTTCACCCGCGACACCGGCCAGTATTTCATGAAGGCGAGCCCGGTCCGGCCGGGCGATTTCCTGGAATTCTTCGCCGAGATCGATCTGCTCGGCGCGCTCTCGGCCTGTCCGGGCGGAGATTGCGGCTCGAAGCATTCGAGCGACGTCGCCGCCTGTCATCCGCTTCTCGTGGAGGTCTTCCGGCCGAAGGCGCCGCCGGCCGGCTGGCAGCCGCCGGAGAAGAACGCCTATGGCGGTTCGCATGGCCGCTAAGCGCCGGCCGGACCGCCTCAATTCCCTCCCGGGCGTTGCCGTAGGCGCCTGAGGCTCCTATTAGCAGGGGCGGGGCCCTTCGGGGCTCCACGCCGTTTGGGGCACCCTGTCTCTCTTGCCCCCGCGGCCAAAGGCAAGAAGGAAACATTGCACAACATGCCTGCCTATCGCTCACGCACCACCACCCACGGACGAAACATGGCCGGCGCGCGCGGCCTCTGGCGCGCCACCGGCATGAAGGACGGCGATTTCGGCAAGCCGATTATCGCGGTCGTCAATTCCTTCACCCAGTTCGTACCGGGGCACGTGCACCTGAAGGATCTCGGCCAGCTGGTGGCACGCGAGATCGAGGCTGCGGGCGGCGTCGCCAAGGAATTCAACACCATCGCGGTCGATGACGGCATCGCCATGGGCCATGACGGCATGCTCTATTCGCTGCCCTCGCGCGAGCTCATCGCCGACAGCGTCGAGTACATGGTCAATGCGCATTGCGCCGACGCCATGGTCTGCATCTCCAATTGCGACAAGATCACCCCGGGCATGCTGATGGCCTCGATGCGCCTCAACATCCCGACCGTGTTCGTCTCCGGCGGGCCGATGGAGGCCGGCAAGGTCGTCCTCGACGGCAAGGAGCAGGCGCTCGACCTGATCGACGCCATGGTGGCGGCGGCCGACGACCGCGTCAGCGAGGAGGACGTCAAGGTCATCGAGCGCTCGGCCTGTCCGACCTGCGGCTCGTGCTCCGGCATGTTCACTGCCAATTCGATGAACTGCCTGACGGAGGCGCTCGGCCTGTCGCTGCCCGGCAACGGCACGACGCTCGCGACCCATGCGGACCGCCGCCGCCTCTTCGTGGAAGCCGGGCACCTCATCGTCGATCTCGCCCAGCGCCACTACGAGCAGGACGACGAAAGCGTGCTGCCGCGCTCGATCGCCACCAAGGCCGCGTTCAGGAACGCCATGGCGCTCGACATCGCCATGGGCGGTTCCACCAACACGGTGCTGCACATCCTCGCGGCCGCGCAGGAGGGCGAGGTCGACTTCACCATGGACGATATCGACGCCCTGTCGCGCAAGGTGCCGGTCCTGTGCAAGGTGGCGCCGGCCAAGAACGATGTGCATGTAGAAGATGTGCATCGCGCCGGCGGGATCATGGCGATCCTCGGTGAACTGGAGCGCGCCGGGCTCATCGAGGGCGACGTTCCGACCGTCCACGCCACCAGCCTCGGCGACGCGATCGAGCGCTGGGACGTGCGCCGGGCCGCCAGCGAGACGGTGACGGATTTCTACCGGGCCGCGCCGGGCGGGGTGCCGAGCCAGGAGGCCTTCAGCCAGGACCGCCGTTGGAAGGAGCTGGACCTCGACCGCGAGGCGGGCGTCATCCGCGACGCGCAGCATCCCTTCTCGGCCGATGGCGGCCTTGCGGTGCTGAAGGGCAACATCGCCCTCGACGGCTGCATCGTGAAGACGGCCGGCGTCGACGAGAGTATCCTGAAGTTCTCCGGTCCGGCCCGCGTCTTCGAGAGCCAGGACGCGGCCGTGCAGGGGATCCTCTCCAACAAGGTCGCGGCAGGCGACGTCGTGGTGATTCGCTACGAAGGCCCGCGCGGCGGCCCGGGCATGCAGGAAATGCTCTATCCGACGAGCTATCTGAAGTCGAAGGGCCTCGGCAAGGCATGCGCCCTGGTCACCGACGGCCGCTTCTCCGGCGGCACCTCGGGTCTGTCGATCGGCCATGCCTCGCCGGAAGCGGCGGAAGGTGGCGCCATCGGCCTCGTGGAAGAGGGCGACACGATCGAGATCGATATTCCGGGCCGCTCCATCAACCTTCTCGTCGACGAGGCGGAGCTCCAGCGCCGTCGCTCCGTGCAGGACGAAAAGGGCTGGCAGCCCGCCGAGCCGCGCAAGCGCCGCGTGACGGCGGCGCTCAGGGCCTATGCCGCGATGGCGACGAGCGCCGCCATGGGCGCCGTGCGGCGCGTGCCGTAGGCTCGACCCTGATGATCCTGGTGACCCGGCGAGATCGCCGGGGCCATCACCCTGCACGGGCCTTCCCCGGTTCGGCTGCGATATTGTGACACATCGGTCACAGCTTATCCCAATTCCAGAGCAGCCTCCGATCTCGGATTGATCGTGCTCCTCCCCCCCGCCATAGCTTGCCTCACACTAGGCGGAATGGATTTGGCGCCCCGGGCGCCGGGAGGAGAAAAATGGGGAACTGGCTTCGGAAATCGCCCGAGAGACGCCTTGGTGCGCGCGGCCGGGTGGCGCGAATCGCTCGCAAATCTCTCGCATGCGGCGTCGCGCTTGCCACGCTCTCTGCGGCGCTCGGAACGCCGGCATGGGCGATCGACACCACCTCTGCCTGGGACGGCACAAACAGCATCGGCAGTTGGGGTGTGCCCAATACGGCGACCTACGGCCAGCTGATCACGGCGACGAGCACCGAGGCGCGTCTGACGGGCTTCACCTTCTATCTCAATAAGAGTTCCGGGACGGCGCCGCAGTATCAGGCCTTCGTCTACCAGTGGGACGCCACCAACGAACGCATCGTCGGCCCGGCCCTGTTCACCTCCGCGGTGATGACGGCGCCGAGTGCGAACGCCTTCACGCCGGTCGAAGTCTCGACTGGCTCGATCGCCCTGACGCCGGGCCAGCAATACGTCATCTTCTTCACGACATCGTCCACAACCCAAGGTGGCAACAGCAGCTACATTTGGGGTTCCCTGAGCGACGACGATACCTATGCGGGCGGCAACTTCGTTTTCCAGAACAACGGCTCGGATTTCTCGCTCCTTGGGACGAGCGCATGGAGCGAGTTCCTGAGGGATCTCGCCTTCATCGCCCTGCTTGGTCCGAACTCCTTCCGGAGCCTGCTGCCCGCGAGCGGTGTGCCGACGAACGTCATCAACGTCGCCTCCGCGCTGGACAATTTCACCGATGGCGGCGGCACGCTTCCCTCGGCCTTCGACCAGCTCTATTTCCAGAGGCCGGCCCAACTCCAGACCTCCCTGGGGCAGCTGACCGGCGAAGCCAATACCGGCGCCGGCCAGGGCGCCTTCATCCTCGGCAACTCGTTCCTGAACTTCATGCTGAGCCCGATGACCGAGCATCGCGTTCCCGGTGTCGGTCCGGTGATGGCCTACGGCGAGACGCCCCCGCCCGCCGGCAGCGAAGCCTTCGGCGCGGTCATGGACGAGCCCGGCTCCGAGGACGCTGTCAACCGCCGCTTCAGCGTCTGGGCCGGCCTTTACGGCGGCAAGTCCGATCTGGACGGCAAGGCGGCCGTCGGCAGCCACGATACCGACACGCGGGCGGGCGGCCTTGCGGCCGGCCTCGACTATCGCCTGGCGCCGGACACGGTGATCGGCTTCGCCATGGGCGGCGGCGCCACCGACTGGAACCTTTCCGGCGGTCTTGGCGGCGGCGACAGCGACGTCTTCCAGGCGGGCGCCTACGCCTCGCACAACTTCGGCCCGGCGTATCTGTCGGCTGCGCTGGGTTACTCGCACTATTCGGTGTCGACGAAGCGCATCCTGACCATCGCCGGTACCGACATCCTGACGGCCGACTACGACGCGTGGAGCGTCGGCGGGCGGCTGGAGGCGGGCTATCGTCTGCCCTTCGCGATGCCGGTGGAACTGACGCCCTACGCGGCCGTGCAGGCGCAGACCTTCCGGACGCCGTCCTACAGCGAGACGTCCTCGCTGGGCTCGCCCTTCGCGACCTCGTACGGCTCCGACACCGCGAATTCCTTCAGGACCGAGCTCGGCTCCTGGATCGCCAAGAGCTTCGTCTTCGACAACGGCAGCGCGCTGCGCATCTTCGGCAAGGCCGCCTGGGCGCACGACAACCGCAGCAGCAACCGGGCGGTGGCCACCTTCACCTCGATCCCGGGCGCGAGTTTCGTCGTCAACGGCGCCGAGGCGGCGGACAATCTCGCCCTCGTCACGGTCGGCAGCGAGCTGAGCCTCGGCGGCGGCTTCTCGGTCAGCGCCCGCTTCGACGGCGAGTTCTCCAAGGACACCCGGACTTATACGGGCACGGGCCGCTTCCGCTACACCTGGTAGCGGCGGGCGGCGAGAGCCGGTTGCCGTCCTGGTTCTGCCACTGAAAACGCCCCGCTTTCGCGGGGCGTTTTTGCTTATGCGGCAGCGCGTTCCTGGAATGGCTGCATGCGCAGCATGAAGTCGTTGAGGCTCGCCTCGATCGCCTCGCGCCGCAGCTGGTTGGTGATGAAGACGAGGAAGGGCTGGTCTAGCTTTTCGCCCGCCGGCAGGTGATGCGGCGGATGCATGACATGCTGCACGCCGTGGATCACCACCGGCCCCTGCGCCGAGCTGGTGCGCAGCATTCCCTTCACCCGCAGGATCCGGTCGCCATGGGCGTGCAGGAGGGCGGAGAGCCAGAGCGTGAAGGTCGGCCAGTCTACCTGTTCCGGCAGCTTCAGGAGGAAGGAATGCCAGCCCTCGACATGGCGCTCATGCGCCTCGTCGAATTCTTCAGGCCCGCCGAGGCGGAAATGGTCGGCCTCGCCGAGCGTGGCGCCGATGTCGAAATCCGGCGCCTGGGCGTCGAAGAGGCGCGCATCCGGCGCGATCGCCTTCAGGCTGCGCGAAATGTCGGTGAGCGAATGGGCCTTGCGCAGGTCCGTCTTGCTGACGACGACGGTGTCGGCGATGGCGATCTGGCGGCGCGCCTCGACATGCTTTTCGGCGATGTCGAGCCCGGTGACGGCATCGAGCACGGCGACGACGGAGCCGATGCGCACATTGGCGCTCATCCAGGCGTCGCGGCCGATCGTGGCGATGATGGGGGCGGGGTCGGCGAGCCCCGTCGTCTCGATGACGAGATGCTGGATGCCGCCGTCGCCGCCCGCCTTTGCCCGCCGCACCAGTTCATGGATCGAACGGGCGATGTCGGCGCGGCGGGCGCAGCACATGCAGCCGCCGTCGATCAGCTCCAGCCGCTCCTCGGCATGCAGCAGCAGGCGGTGATCGAGCCCGGCCTCGCCGAACTCGTTGACCAGGATCGCCGTGCGCTCGCCTTGCGGCGTGCGCAGGAAGCGTTGCAAAAGCGTCGTCTTCCCGCTGCCGAGGAAGCCGGTGACGATGGTGAGGGGTAGCCGCTCATCCATGGGAGGCTGTCCCGACGGGGGAGGGCCTGCCGAAATCCGTGCCGCCGAGACCTGTGCCGATGAAGCCCGGCCCGAGCGGATCGATCCGCGCCGGCGACATCTCCTCGATGACCGGCCAAAGGTCGGTGAGGGTATGGGCGATCTTGAAGCGGCCCTGCGCGTCGCTGATCGACAGCGCCTCGCCGTCCCAGTCCTCGCAGGCAAGGCCGATCGGGGCGAGGATCTCGTTGATCATGGCGATGCGCCGTTTGCGCTCCTGCCGGTAGTGCTGGATGTCGCCGAAGGGCAGGCGCTCGTTGCGCAGCCGGCCGAAATCGCTCCAGTGCTCGCCGGCCCCGAAGATCGCGCAGACTTCACACATGATCAGATGACCTCCATCGTCGTGTTCAGGGCGACTTCCATCTGCGGCTCGATCCGGCCGCTGATCGCCTCGCTGTAGCGACGGCGCGCCGTCTCAGTATGCAGGCGGGCGAAATGCTCCGCCGCGTCGAGGTCCTGGTCGCGGATCGCCTTCACGATCTTGCGGTGGTCCTCGATGATCGTCGCGATGTGGTTCTTGTAGGTGCTGTCGGAGCCGAAATATTCGTGGAACATGGCCACGCGGTCGACGCGCAGGCCCTGCGTCAGGATCTGCTTGCACATCCCCGCGATGATGGAGTTGCCGCAGGCTTCCGCGATGACGCCGTGGAACTGCCAGTTCTCCTCGATCATCGCCGCGCCGTCTTCCTTGGCCGCGATCTGCTCGAAGCGCGCTTCGCTCCTTTCGATCTCGGCGAGCTGCGCCTCCGTGCGGCGCGCCGCCGCCCAGCGCGCAACGAGGCGCTGGACGAGATCGAGCGCCTCCAGATGCTCGCGGATCTCGTTCCAGCCCATGGGGGCGACGCGCGCCCCGCGATTGGGCAGGAGCTGCACCAGCCGCTCGCCCGCGAGCCGTGCCAGCGCCTCGCGCACCGGTGTGCGCGACAGCTTGAGCTTGGAGACGAGGAGCGCGTCGTCGAGGTCGGAGCCGGGCGCCAGCCTCAGGATGATCTCCTCGCGAATGACGTTGTAGGCGTGCTCGGCCGCCCCGCCCTTGGCGATGCCCTTGTCGCGCTGCCGCTTCTGCTGGCCGTCCGTCTTGTCCACGAAATCTCGATCCATTTTTTATGCACCGTATATATTATAGTTGCCGTATCCGAAGCAAGTGACCTAGTCTGCCCGCCTGTGGTCCCGGCCTCCACTTCTTTTCGTCCCGGCACGCCTCGTCGGGTCCTGCAAGGCCAGATTGAAGGAGATGCCCGTGCACGAGCCCTACGATCTTGTCGTGGAGAATGGAGTTGTGGTCGGCAGCGCGGGGGCAAGAGCCGCCGACGTCGCGGTGCGCGGCGGCAAGATCGTCGAGATCGGCGGGCCGTTTCCGGCAGCCAGGGAGAGGGTGGACGCGCGCGGCCTGCACGTCCTGCCGGGCTTCTGGCACTGCCACTGCCATTTCCGCGAGCCGGGCCATACCCACAAGGAGGACTTCGAAAGCGGCACGCGCGCGGCCGCGGCGGGCGGGGTCACCTTCTGCATCGACATGACCAACAACGACCCGCATCCGACGACGCTCGAGACCTTCGAGATGAAGAAGGAACTCGTCGCTCCGAAGGCGCATGTCGACTATGCCCTCTACGGCGGCGGGCTCTATCCGCGCACGGTGGAGGATCTGGCGAAGGCCGGCGCCATCGGCATCAAGATCTTCAACACGCGCCACATCAAGGAGGTGTTCCCCTACATCTCCGAGCTCGGTGTCATCGACCACGGCATCCTCTACGAGCTCTACGAGGCGACGCACGATGTCGGCCTCATCGCCGCCGTGCACCATGACGACCCCGAATGGGTGAAGCGGCTGACGTTCCGCGACTACATCGACAAGGGGCGGACCGACTACGCCGCCTTCGTCGACAGCCTGAAGCAGGGCTACATGTACGGCCATGGCATGACCGCCGGCCTTTCCTCCTCGCTCTACTACGCGCAGCTCGCCGGCGCTCACCTGCATGTCCTGCATCTCGGCATCATGGCGCCCGGCGCCTTCGAGATGATCCGACACGCCAAGTTCGACCTCGGCCAGAAGGTGACGACCGAGCTGGAGCTCACCTCCATGATCATGTCGCCGGAGCAGGCGATGGAGGCCGGCCCGCGCACCTGCCTCATCGCCCATTCGCCGGAAGCCGGCTGGAAGAGCATCGGCAACGGCGTCGCCGACGTCCTCGTCCTGGAGCACGCCCCGCATGCCCCCGACGAGATCGAGCCCGGCTGGCAGGACATGTTCTCCGTCCCGCTCGGCCTTACCGGCGTGCAGGAATTCGTCGCCATGGTGATGGACAATGTCAGCCGCGGCCGCCTGACCCTGCAGGAGGCGGTGCGCCTGTGCTCCGAAACGCCTGCCCGTATTTACGGCATGTATCCGCAAAAGGGCGTCATCCAGCCCGGAGCGGACGCCGATTTCACCATCGTCGACCTCAACCGCGAGGTCGTCTTCGCCGACGAGGACATGCACTCCAGGACCGGTTTCACGACCTGGCGCGGCAGGCACGCGAAGGGCTCGGCCGTCTTCACCATCGTGCGCGGCAACGTCGTGATGCGCGATGGCAAGGTGGTCGGGGAGCCGGGATTCGGCCGTTTCACGCCCGGCGTTGCCGCGGGACGTGCGAGCCTCGCCGACGCCCGCCCGGACGCAATCCCGGCCTGATCCGCAACCTCGCCAGCCTGCTGTTTCTTGCACGCAGGAGGGTCGCCGCCATGCGGCGGCCCGCCGCCGGCTGTCCGGCCCGGGCACAAAACGTGCATGGGCATAAAATAGACACTTCCGACCGACCTGCGCTCTTTACAACCGTTCGATTTGCATATTCTATTTATACAAGCGGCATTGGCTTAAGGAGAACCGGATGTTCAAGCAGGTGGTGGGCGCCCTCGTGGCGCTGGGAATGATCGGGTTCGGCTCTGCCGCCGATAGGGCGGCAGCGGCGGAAAAGACCCTGAAGATCGGCGCTGCGGTCAGTCTGAGCGGCGCGCTGTCGCGCGAGGGCCGGCTGCTCGTGGAGGGCTACGAGCTCTGGCAGAAGAAGGTGAACGAGGCCGGCGGCATCAAGATCGGCGACGACACCTACAAGATCGAGATCGTCTCCTACGACGACGAGTCGAAGGCCCAGACGAGTGCCCAGCTGACGGAAAAGCTGATCACCTCCGACGACGTGTCCTTCATCTTCGGCCCCTATTCCTCCGGCATCGCCACCGCGACGGCGGTGATCTCGGAGCGCTACAAGGTGCTGACGCTGGCACCGATGGCGACGGCCAACAGCCTCTACGGCCGTGGCTACAAGTACATCTTCACCCAGACGCCGCTCGCCGATCGCGGCCTCTATCCGGTGCTGGAGCTCGCCTCCGAGATGGACCCCAAGCCGCAGAGCGTCGCCGTCGTCGGGCCTGACGACCTCTTCCCGAACATCGTCGGCGACAGCGCCGCCAAGAAGGCCGAGGAGATGGGCTTCAAGCTCGTCTACACGGCCAAGTATCCCAAGGCCTCGACCGATCTTGCCTCGGTCGCCACGCAGATCAAGTCGGCGGCCCCCGACGTCGTCCTCGCCACCGGCTACGTGCAGGACACGCTCCTCCTTCTGAAGAGCATGCGCGAGCTGAAGGTCGACCCGGCGATCGTCGGCCTTGCCATGTCGATCGGCATCCAGGACTTCCGCGATGCGCTCGGCCCCTCCGCCAACGGCATCATGGGCACCGACATGTGGGTGTCGACGCTGACCTATTCCGATCCGGTCTTCACCGACTCCGCCACCTTCGCCAAGGAGTTCGAGGCCGAATACGGCAATGCGCCGACCTATCACGCGGCGAGCGGCGCCTCGGCCGGCGTCATCCTGCAGATGGCGCTGGAGAAGGCCGGTTCCACGGACGTCGACAAGGTGCGCGAGGCGCTCCTTTCCATGGAGGGGGAGACCTTCTACGGCCGCTTCAAGTTCGAGGACGACGGCACCAACAGCCTCGGCACCGCCGCCGTCTCTCAGCTCATCGAGAGCGATCCGAAGGTGATCTTCCCGCCCGCGGTCGCGCAGGAAAAGGCGCTCTATCCGCGCAGCGAAATGTAGCCGCAAACACGGCGATCGCGCAGACAAACCCTCAAGACGGACAGAGACCTTGCTGGCACAAACCATCGTCAACGGCCTTCTGCTTGGGGGCGTCTACGGGATCGCCACGATCGGCTTTTCGGTCGTGTGGGGCGTCATGGGCATCATCAACCTTGCCCATGGCGCCTACATCATGGTCGGCGCCTATATCGCCTTCGCGCTGAACCAGTGGTTCGGCCTCGATCCCTTCCTGGCGATGCCCTTCGCCATGGTCGCGCTCTTCGTCATCGGCTACGCCCTGCAGGCCTTCCTCCTGAACCCGGTGATGCACACCAGTCTGCTTCTGACGCTGGTCGTGACCTTCGGCATCGATCTCTTTCTGATCGACCTCTTCGTCCTGTTCTTTTCCTCCGATGTGCGGGCGGTCCACACGGCCTATTCGGGCAGCTCGCTGGAAATCGGCCCCGTCCTGATCTCCTGGGTGCGGCTGGTGGCGGCGATCCTTTCCGTCCTCGTCGCGATCGCGAGCTATCTCTTTCTCAACCGCACGCGCACGGGCCAGGCGATCCTCGCCACCGCGCTCGATCGCGAGGCGGCACGCCTGATGGGCATCTATCCGGACCGCGCCTACGGGCTGACGGCAGGTCTCGCGGCCGCCGTCGCCGGGGCGGCCGGCTGCCTGGCGAGCACCATCTTCCCGATCTCGCCCACTCTCGGCATCAGCTTCCTCGGCGCCGTCTTCGTCGTCACGGTCCTCGGCGGCATCGGCAGCGTCGCCGGCGTCATCATCGCCGGCTTCGCCTACGCGCTCGTGCAGGCCTTCGCCGCCACCTATCTCGGCGCGAACTACCAGCAGATCGTCGCCTTCTCCATGTTCCTGCTCATCCTGATCGTCAGGCCGCAGGGGCTCTTCGGCAAACCCTTCTACGGCGAGAGCTGAGCGATGAAGGCCAAGCACCAGCTCGCGGCCGCGGCGGTCCTTCTCGTCCTGGCACTCATCCTGCCTGCGGTGATCGACAATTACTGGCTGCGCGTCATGACGACGGTCTTCATGATCGCCATCGTCGCGCAGGGGCTCAACGTCATCGTGGGCTTCGCCGGCTACCACGCCTTCGGCAATGCCGCCTTCTTCGGGGTAGGGGCCTATATCGCCGGCGTCTCGCTCAATGCGCAGGTGCCGCTCGCACTCGCCATCGTCCTGGCGACCGGCGGCTCGGCGGTGGTGGCGGGCATCTTCGGCTGGCCGCTCCTGCGTCTGCGGGGCCACTATTTCGCCATCGCTTCCGTCGCCCTCAACATGGCCTTCGTCGAGGTCATCCTCAATCTCGGCGGCGTCACCGGCGGCGCCATGGGCCTGCCGCTTCCCATCAGCCCCATGCCGCCCGACCTTCTCTACCGGATGATCTACTACATGATGCTGGGTGCGCTGACGGTGGCCACTCTCGTGGTCTGGCACCTTTCCGGCAGCCGCCTCGGCTACGCGCTGCGGGCCCTGCGCGACAGCGAGAGCGGCGCCGAGGTGATGGGCGTCGATACGGTGAAGGCGAAGATCCTCGCCTGGATGATCAGTGCCGCGATGACCGGCTGCGCCGGCGGTATCTGGGCCTACTGGCTCACCTTCATCGAGGTCGGCAGCGCCTTCGACATCGGCATTTCCATGCGCGCCTACATCATGATGCTGCTCGGCGGCATGGGCACGATCATCGGCCCGGTCGTCGGGGCCTTCGTCTTCGAGATCGTCGCGACGCTGGTGTGGAGCGAGTTCACCCACATCCACAATCTTCTTCTCGGCATGTTCCTCATCGCCGTCGTCATCCTCGTTCCCAACGGCATCATCCATCTCATCTCGCGCGCCTCGGCCCGGCTTTCGGCCGCCCGCGAGCTCCGGCGGGCCAAGGCATGAGCGTGCAGCCGATCCTGTCGGTGCGGGACGTGACGGTGCGCTTCGGCGGCGTCGTGGCGGTCAAGAATGCCAGCTTCGACCTCATGCCGGGCGAGGTTCTCGGCCTGATCGGGCCGAACGGCGCCGGCAAGACGACGCTTCTCAACGTCGTCTCGGCCCTCATCCGTCCGCAAGAGGGCAGCCTCGCCTTCGAGGGCGAGACGATCACCGGGCTCAAGCCGCATGTCATCGCCCGCAAGGGCGTCGCCCGCACCTTCCAGGTGGTGCAGCCGTTCAAGAACCTGACGGTGATGCAGAACGTCGAGGTCGGGGCGATGTTCTGCGCCCGCGACCGGGGAAAGTCGCAGATACGCGCGCTTGCCGTGGACGCGCTCCAGAAGGTCGGGTTGACGGCCAAGGCCGACGCGCTGCCCTCGCAGCTCACCCTTTCGGAAAGGAAGCGGCTGGAGATGGCCCGTGCGCTCTCCACCGAGCCGCGCCTTCTCCTCCTCGACGAGGTGATGGCCGGCCTCAACCATACCGAGATCGACCGCATCATCGGCCTGATCCGTGAGATCAACCGGGACGGTCTTTCGATCATCGTCGTGGAGCATGTGATGAAGGCTATCATGGCGGTCTGCGACCGCATCGTCGTGCTGCGCTTCGGCGAGAAGATCGCCGACGGCACGCCGGAGGAGGTCACCAACGACCCCCATGTGATCAGTGCCTATCTTGGCGAGCGCTTCGTGCGCCGCCAGGCAGCCAGCGCGGGGGCGGCATGAGCTCGCTCCTGAAACTTGAATCCGTCTCGGCCGCCTATGGCGAGAGCGAGGTCCTGTGGGACATCGACCTTGAGGCGCCGGAAGGGGCGGTGACCGCGCTGGTCGGCTCCAACGGCGCCGGCAAGACGAGCCTGATGCGCGTCGTTTCCGGTCTTCTCATTCCGACCTCCGGCAAGGTCGCCTTCGCCGGCAAGGACATTACCGGCCTCGTCGCCGAGCGCCGCGTGGTGGAGGGCATCGCCCTGGTGCCGGAAGGGCGCCGGCTCTTTGCCGGTCTGTCGATCCTGGAAAACCTGATGCTCGGCGCCTTCACCCGCCGCGACGATCGCGTCAAGGAAGACCTCGAAAGGGTCTGGAAGCATTTCCCCGAGCTTGCCGATCGTTCCGGCCAGATCGCCGGCACGCTTTCCGGCGGCCAGCAGCAGATGTGCGCCATCGGCCGCGCCTTGATGGCCCGCCCGAAGCTTCTCCTCGTCGACGAGATGTCGCTCGGCCTCGCCCCGGTCGTGGTCGACCGGCTCGCCGAGGCGCTGCTCGACGTCAATGAGAGCGACGGCCTCACCATCATCCTCGTGGAGCAGGACGTAGAGCTGGCGCTGGAGATCGCCAGCCGCGGCTACGTGCTCGATACCGGCCGCGTCGTGATGAGCGGCGAGGCGGGCGAGCTCAGGGACAATCCGAAAATTCGCGAAGCCTACATGGGAGTGGCCGCCTAGAACGCGGCCTTGATCAATTGAAGCCTTTTGACCTTGTGATCGAGAACGGAACCGTCGTCACCGCCACGGACAGCTATTCGGGCACCATCGCCATCTCCGACGGAAAGGTCGCCGCGATCGCCGCGCCCGGCCTGAAACTGCCGGCAGAGAAGACGGTCGACGCGACCGGCCTGCATGTCCTGCCCGGCCTCTGGCACGTCCATTGCCATTTCCGCGAGCCGGGCCACACCTACAAGGAGGATTTCGAGACCGGCACGCGCGCGGCGGCGGCGGGCGGCATCACCTTCTGCATCGACATGACCAACAACACGCCGCATCCGACGACCCTCGACACCTTCGAGGAGAAGAAGGCGATGGTCGCGCCGAAGGCGCATGTCGACTACGCGCTCTATGGCGGCGGGCTCTATCCGAAGACCTGCTCGGAGCTGGTCAAGGCCGGCGCCATCGGCATCAAGATCTTCAACACGCGCCACGTGAAGGAGGTCTATCCCTACATCACCGAGCTCGGCGTGCTCGATCACGGCATCCTCTACGAGCTCTACGAGGCGATCGCCGAGACCGGCGTCGTCGGCTCCGTCCATCACGACGACACCGAATGGGTGAAGCGCCTCACCTTCCGGGATTTCATCGACAAGGGGGCGACCAGCAATGCCGACTACATGGATGCCTACGAGAAGGGCTACATGTACGGCCACGGCATGGTCGCCGGGCTGGCAAGCTCGCTCTACTATGCGCGCCTGACCGGCCTGCGCCTGCATGTCCTGCATCTCGGCGTCATGCCGGTCGGCGCCTACGAGCTTCTCCATCACGCCAAGCACGACCTCGGCCAGGACGTGACCGCCGAGCTTGAGACGGCCGCGCTGTTCATGAACCGCGAGCAGGCCGAGAAGGTGGGCCCCGCCTCCTATCTCTGGGCCGTGGCGCCCGAGGCCGGCTGGGAGAGCGTCCGCAACGGCGTCGCCGACTTCCTCGTCGGCGAGCATGCGCCGCATTCGATCGAGGACATCGCCGATGGCTGGGAGGACAATTTCTCCGTCCCGCTCGGTATCACCGGCGCGCAGGAATTCATCCCGCTCCTCCTCAACGCCGTCAACGAGGGCAGGCTCAGCCTTTCCGACGTGGTGCGCTTCTGCGCCCTCGCGCCGGCGCAGCGCTTCGGCATCTATCCGAAGAAGGGCGCGCTGGAGATCGGCTCGGACGCCGACGTCACCATCGTCGATCTTCACAAAGAGACGGTCTTCCGCAAGGAGGACATGCATTCCAAGGCCGCGATGACCTCGTGGGAAGGGATGAAGGCGAAGGGCATGCCGGTCTACACCATCGTGCGCGGCGGCATCGTGATGGACAATGGCAGGATCCTCGGCGAGCCCGGCTACGGTGCCTTCACGCCCGGTATCGCGGCCGCCTGAGGAGGGGAGGGCGCCGGTCCGTTGGCTCCTTCCTACCTTCGCTCTCAAAAAAAGGCCCTGCCGGAGCTTTGACCTCCGGCAGGGCTCTTCTTTCGCCAGAAGCGGGGCTTGCTAGAGAAGACCCTTTTCGCCGAGCACCTTGCGGGCGATGCGGAAGCATTCCACCGCGCAGGGAACGCCGGCATAGATGCCGACGACATGGATGGCCGCGCGGATCTGCTCCTTGCTGACGCCATTATTGAGCGCGCCGCGGCAGTGCGTCTCCCATTCATGCAGGCGCCCGAGGGCGCCGAGCATGGCGAGGTTCATCAGGCTGCGGGTCTTCGGATCGATGCTTTCGTCGCCCCAGCCGAAACCCCAGCACCAGGCGGTCATCTCTTCCTGAAAGGGCCTGCTGAAATCGTCGGCGGAGGCGAGGTTGTTTTCCACGTACTCGGCGCCGAGCGTGCTCTTGCGTTTGGCAAGGCCTTTTTCGAACAGCTTTTCATCCATGTGCAGTCACCTTTCGAGATCGCCGGCTATTCCGGCATGTCTGGGCAGGACGGAGGCGGCGCCCGAGCGGCGATCGCTCTGACGCCGAACCCGGCGTATGTGTCGAAGTCTGCCCGCGCCGCGTCTGCCTGGATCGCGGGCAGCGGGAGGGTGCCCCGGCGCGGGCGCCGGGGCAGAGGGGTGCTTACTTTCCGAGAACCTCGCGCGCATGCGCCACATAGGCCTTGCCGTCGAAGCCCAGCGTCTCGGCGCGGTCGTAGAACTGCTGATAGGAAGCCTCGGAGTATTCCGGCGCGGTGACGCGGTCGACCTCCGACTGGGGCGCGGTCCAGAGCTCGATGCCCTCCGACTTCATATTGTCGACGGCCTCGTTCACATGGCTGTAGAAATTGTAGAGCGCCTCATGCTCCAGGTCGTCCATCTCGGCCTTGATGGCGGTGCGGAGATCCTCCGGGATTTCTTCCCAGGCATCTTTGTTGATGATGATCACCCAGCCGGTGATCGGGCCGATCTTCCAGTTCTGCACGTTCTTGGCGAGGCGCCAGTATTCCTGGCCGTTGCCGTAGCAGGTGGAGGTGAAGACGCCGTCGATCACGCCGCGCTCCAGCGCCGGCGCGACTTCCGATAGCGGCAGCGGCGCGGGCTTGGCGCCGATGGCCTCCATCAGGGCGGCCGTCTGCGGGTTGTGCACCCTCAGCTTCTTGCCCTTGAAGTCCTCCAGCGTGTGGATCGGCTCCTTGGAGAAGAGGGCCTGGCTGCACCAGGCGCCCTCGGCGAGAACGACGGAATTCCACTGCTCTTCCCAGAGCTTCTCCACGTCCGCGCACCAGAACGCCTCGCAGAGATAGGTGTACTCGGCCATGTTGTTGATCAGGCCGGGCAGGTTGAAGATGCCCATCCTGGGCTCCTCGCCGGCGAGATAGGTGTGCAGCGCGCCGGACATCGGCACGCGCCCGTCGCGCACGGCGGCGGTGATCTGCGTGCCGCCGACGAGCGAATCGTTGAGCGTTACCTTCACCTTGCCGCCGGTGGCGCGCTCCACGCGTTCCGGCACCTCCTGCATCATCTTCAGATAGAGCGAGTTCGGCGAGGGCAGGATGCCCATGGTGAGGTCGAAATCCTGCGCCTTCGCCGGCGCGTGAAGCGACAGGGCGAAGGTGGCCGCAAGGCCCGCGGCGACGAGCGCGCCGGCAGCGCGGCGCGGGCGCCGCTGATGCCGGTCGGTTGGGTTGAAAAGTCTCTCCAGCATGATCGGAAAATCCTCCCGTGTACGTAGTCTTGTCGGGCGGTGGGCGCCTCGCCGGCTGGCGGAGGCGTGTCGCCTTATTCAATCATACAATCATACGTGATCATTGCAGGCAAGAGATGCCGGTGCTAGGTTCCGCCCGAAATCTCGGCGGGCAACGCCGAACTGCCGCGGCCCACCGGTGCGGCAAGACGATTCCGGGAGTGAAAGCATGGGTTTGACGGAGGCGAGGGCGGAGCATCATGGGCCTCGTGCGCCTGCTGCCCGGACCGTCCGTGTCATCGATCTGATCAGCGATGTCACCGGCGTTGCGAGCGCCATCGGCCTGTTGGTGATGACCTCCATCGTCTGCTTCGAGGTCTTCTCCCGCTACGTCCTCAACGAGCCGACCTACTGGGGCAGCGACATCGCCACCTACATCCTGGTCGGCATGACCTTCATGGGTCTCGCCCAGGCGCAGAAGCGGGGAGACCATGTCCAGGTCGAGCTGCTCGTCGCCACGCTCGACGACGCCTGGCGGCGGCGTGTCGACATCTTCGCCAACTGGCTCGGGCTGCTCTTCGTCCTGATTGCCGGCTGGCAGATGGCGCTCTTCAACGTCGAGGAATTCGTCAACGACACGCGCGACTGGGGCCTGCTGTCGACGCCACAATGGATTCCCGAGCTCCCGGTCACCCTCGGCTACGTCACCTTCGCGCTCGCCATTCTCGGCGACATCCTGCGGCACAGCCGGCCGCACCGGCTCTTCGCCGTGCTGGGCCCGCTTCTGCTCTTGGCGCTGGTGGCGGCGCTCTTCTGGTTCGGCGTGCACCCGCCGCGCTATGCCGGCATGCGCCTCGACGCCGGCGCGATCGCCATTCTCGCCGTGGCCCTTGCCGGCGTTCTCCTCGTCAACGGGCCGCGCATGTTCCTCGCCGTCGCCGCGGCCGCCTTCGCCCTGGGCCTCGTCTACTGGTTCGCCAAAGGCTCGCCGCTTCTCCTCGTCAGCCTCCTTCTGGTGGGAACGCTCCTGATTCTTCTCACCGTCGGCGTCAGGGTCGGCCTCACCCTCGGCATCGTCGGCCTGCTCGGCCTTCTCTTCCTTCTGCCGAGCCCGCTTCTGTCCGTTCTCGCCGAGCGCTCCTGGAACAGCGTCAACACCTTCACCCTGACGGCGGTGCCGATGTTCGTCCTCATGGGCGCGCTGCTCATCCGCTCGGGCGTGACACGCGAGATGTTCGACGCGCTCACCAAGTGGTTCGGCCGCACGCCTGGCGGCGTCGCGCATGCCGCGATCGGCGCCTCGGCCGTCTTCGCCGCCGTCTCCGGCTCCAGCCTCGCCACGGCCGCCACCATGGGCAAGGTCGCCTGTCCGGAGATGATCCGCCGGGGCTACAGCGAGCGCCTCACCTTCGGCGCCGTCGCCGCCGGCGCCACGCTCGGCATCCTGATCCCGCCGAGCATCGCCATGATCATCTACGGCACCACGGTCGGCGTGCCGGTAACGCAGCTCTTCCTCGCCGGCATCCTGCCGGGCGTGCTCCTCAGCCTCGCCTTCATGGCCGTCATCGGCGCCTGGTCGCTGGTGCGCCCGGAGGCGACGCCGGCGGGCGAGCCGTATCCGCTGAAGGACAAGCTGCGCGGCTCGCTCTCCGTCCTGCCTTTCGTCGTGGTCATTCTCGTCGTGCTCGGCTCGCTCTATGCCGGCGTTGCGACCCCGACCGAGGCGGGCGGCGTCGGCGCGGCGGCCTCGCTCGTCATCTGCCTTCTGCGCGGCATGCTGAGCCCGCGCGCGCTCTATGCCATCGCCATGGAGACGATCCGCGTCACCTCCTTCCTGCTCCTCATCGTCGTTGGCGCGGCGATCATGAGCTGGGTTTTCGACTTCCTGCGCATCCCGCGCACCTTCGTCAGCGCCGTAGAGGCGGCCGATCTCGCACCCTGGCTGGTCATGCTGATCATGGCCGGCATCTACGTCGTGCTCGGCATGTTCATCGAATCCATCTCCATGATGCTGATGACCCTGCCGGTGACCTTCCCGATCATCGTCTCGCTCGGGCTGGATCCGATCTGGTTCGGCGTGGCGCTGGTCATCATGATCGAGATCGGCCTCGTCACGCCGCCGGTCGGCATCGTGCTCTTCATCCTGCGGGGGGTCGGGGAGAAGGTGCCGCTGCGCGAGATCGTCTACGGCGTCCTGCCTTTCATCGGCGTCCTGCTCGCCCTGCAGGTGCTGTTCTACTTCGTACCCGAGATCGTCACCTGGCTGCCCGAACAGGCGAAATAGCGCCACCGAAGGCGCGCGCCCGGCCCGGCGGTCTCCGACAAGCACAAGAGAAAGGACTAACGCATGGCACGACCCACGCTCGGAATGATCGGCATCGGCCGGATGGGCGATCCGATGGCCCGCCGGCTCCTGGAGGCCGGCTATGCCGTCACCGTCCTCGACACGAATGCCGAGGCCATCGGCCGGCTGAAGGAGGCGGGCGCGACGGCCGGCGAAAGCCCTGCCGATGTGGCGGCCCGCAGCGATGTCACGTTCCTCTCCCTGCCGACGCCGGACATCGTCGACAAGGTGGCCTTCGGCAAGAACGGCATCGCCTCGGCCGAAACGCCGGCCGGAAAGACGGTCGTCGACCTCTCCACCACCGGACCGGAGGGCGCCCGCGCGCTGGCGAAGGGCCTCGGCGAGGCCGGCTTTACCGTCGTCGATTGTCCGGTGAGCGGCGGGGTCGGAGGCGCCGAAAAGGGCACGCTGGCGCTGATGGCCTCCGGCGAGGAAGCCGCCTTCGAGCGCCTGAAGCCCATCTTCGAGGTGCTCGGGCGTCCGTTCCATGTCGGGCCGGAGCCCGGCATGGGCCAGATGACCAAGGTGATCAACAATCTCCTCTCCGTCACGGCGCTGGCCGCCACGTCGGAGGCGCTGGTGCTCGGCACCAAATCCGGCCTCGACCCGGAGATCATGGTGGAGGTGTTCAACGTCAGCAGCGGCCAGAACAGCGCCAGCCTGACGAAGATTCCGAAATTCGTCCTGACGCGCACGTTCGATTTCGGCTTCGCGCTCGGCCTCAGCGACAAGGACCTCCGCCTGTGCATGCAGCAGGCCGACGCCGTCGGCGTGCCCATGCCGATCGGCAGCTCCGTGCGCGAATATATCAAGATCGCCCGCGCGCGGCTCGGAGCCGACGCCGATCTCACCCAGATCATTCAGCCGATGGAGGAATGGTCCGGCGTGACCGTGGCAGGCAAGGCGGCGTCGCGCTAGTCGTCGAAGGCGGCGAGCGAGGCGCCCGTCATCGCCGCCGGCTGCTCGATTCCCATCAGGGCGAGCAGCGTCGGGGCGAGGTCGGCCAGCTTGCCGTCCGACAGGCGCGCCGGCCGCGGCGATACCAGCACGACCGGCACCGGGTTGAGCGTATGCGCGGTGTGCGGGCCGCCCGTTTCAGGATCGATCATCGTCTCGCAATTGCCGTGGTCGGCGGTGAAGAGGAGCGAGCCGCCGCGCTCGCGAATGGCAGCCTCGATCCGGCCGAGCGCCTGATCGACCGTCTCCACCGCGGTGATCGCCGCCGGAAGGCTTCCGGTGTGGCCCACCATGTCGGGATTGGCGTAGTTGACGACGAAGAGGTCGTAGCTGTCGCTGTCGATGGCAGCGAGCAGCTTTTCGGTCAGCTCCGGTGCCGACATTTCCGGCTGGAGGTCGTAGGTCGCGACCTTGGGGGAGGGGACCATCAGCCGGTCCTCGCCCTCGAAGGGCGTTTCCTCGCCGCCGTTGAGGAAATAGGTCACGTGCGGGTATTTTTCGGTCTCGGCCATGTGCATCTGGCGCCGGCCCGCCTTTGAGACCGTCTCGCTGAGCCCGTCCGCAAGCGTCTGCGGCTCAAAGAGCACCTGCATGTCCCCTTCCAGCTCGCCGCCATAGGCGACCATGCCAACGGCGGCCGCAAAATCGACTGTCCGGCCGCGCTCGAAGCCGTCGAAGCCGCTGAGCAAGAGGGCGCCGAGGATCTCGCGCACCCGGTCGGAGCGGAAGTTGAAGCAGACAAGGGCGTCGCCGTCCTTCATGCCGGAATAGTCGCCGACGACGCTGGGCGTGATGAACTCGTCGGTCTCGCCATTCTTCAGCGCCGCGCGCACCGCCCCGCGCGCCGAGCCGGCGGCGATGCCCTTGCCGTGCACCATCGCGTCATAGGCGAGTTTCACGCGGTCCCAGCGCTTGTCGCGGTCCATCGCATAGTAGCGTCCGCTGACGGTGGCGATCCGCGCGCCCTCCGGCAGCGCCTTTTCCAGATCCGCCAGATACTCGTCGGCAAGCTGGGGGGCGGTGTCGCGGCCATCGGTGAAGGCGTGCAGGCGGCACGTCACGCCCGCTTCGGCGAGAATTCGCGCCAAAGCCGCGGCATGGTCCTGATGCGAATGCACGCCGCCCGTCGAGACGAGCCCGAGGATATGGCAGACGCCGCCGCTGGCGCGAAGCCGCTCGGCAAGGCCGGTCGCTCCGAGCCGGCTGGCGAGGTCGCCGGTCTTGATCGCATGGTCGATGCGCGGCAGTTCCTGCATGACGACGCGGCCGGCGCCGATGTTGAGGTGGCCGACTTCCGAATTTCCCATCTGCCCTTCGGGCAGGCCGACTGCCGGCCCGCAGGTCGTCAGGAAGGCGTGTGGGCAGGTCTCGTAGAGCCGGTCGAAATTGGGCGTCTTCGCCTGCCGCACCGCATTGCCTTCCTCTTTCTCGCTCCAGCCGAAGCCGTCTAGGATGAGAAGCATGGTGGGCGTATGCGCGGGCATGGGGAAATTCTCCGGGAAGCGATGGCGATGCGGACGATCGATGCGGCGATATCAGACTTCGGCCGCGGCTTCACGCCATCGGGGCCGAAAGAATGACGTCCGGGCTGCGTAAGGGCGCCGCGGCGGCGCGTTTTTTCTATTCTGCCGGGTCGGCGTCGAGCCGCACGACGACGCCTTCGAGACCAGGGGCGGCGGCCGGATAGCGCTTGAGGACCAGCGGGTCGTGTCCCGGGATGACGGCGCTCGGCTCGCTCGCCAGCCCGTAGATGCGGTTGTAGCCTTCCAGCGTCTCGGCAAGGCTGTGCAGGACCGGAAAGGCGCGGCCCTCTTCCATGTTGGCGTAGAAATGGCTGGCGTCGGAGGCGACCACGAGCCAGCCGCGGCGCGTCCACACGCGCACCACCTGCAGGCCTTTGCTGTGGCCGCCGACATGATGGAGGCTGATGCCGGGCGCGAGCTCCTCGTCGCCGTCGTGGAAGCTCACCCGCCCGGCGAAGACCTTGCGCACCATGGCGACGACGTCTTCCTCCTCGAAGGGAATGCGCAGGCCCGCATGGCACATGCAACGGCCCGTCGCGTAGGCCATCTCGATGTCCTGCAGATGGAACCTGGCCCTGGGGAAGAGGTCGTAATTGCCGCAATGATCGTAATGCAGATGGGAGATGACGACGTCCTCGATCGCGGCCGCGTCGATGCCGATCGTCTTCAGCCCCTCGGCCGGCGAGCGCAGGAACTGCCGGTCGCGCTTGACGCTCATCGGCTGGTCGAAGCCGGTATCGACGATGAAGGTGCGGCCGTTGCCGCGGATCGCCCAGACGAAATAGTCGAGCGGCATCGGCCCGTCGTGCAGGTCTCCGCCGATGAAGTTGTGGCTGGCCATCTGCTGCGGATTGTGCGCGTAGCGAACGGCATAGACCTCATAGGGCTCGAGCGGCATTGTCGGTCATCCTCCTGTGCGGGAACGCGGCGTCTGGCGCCATTTCTTCGCCCGGCGTCTGAGCCCGCTTCGGGGCATTGGGCTCAGATTTCGGCTGTCGCGCTCCGGTCGTTTCCCTTGGTTCTAGGAATTATATGACCATCATACAATCAAGACGGTGCTGCCGGCTGGAGAAATCGCCTGAAGAATCGTGCCGGGAAGGGGACGGGCGGGACTACCGGCCGCCGGTTCACTTCGCCGCGGCGGGCTCGGCATTGTCCATGGAGAAGGTGGTCATGGCCGCGGCTGCCGCGCGCCGCACATGCTCCATGGCGAGGGTTCTCGCCTTGTCGCCCGATCGGGCTTCGAGCGCGGTCACCAGCGCTTCCAGCTCGTGCAGGCTCTTCGGCCAGCGGTTGGGCGTCTGCAGCGAGCGGCGGCGCAGCAGCATGGCGCGCGAGTTGAGCATGTGCAGCGACTTGCCGAGCGCCTCGTTGCCGGTGCCGCCGATCAGGACCTCGTAGAACCTGTTCTTCGCCGCGAGCCGGCTGCTCACGTCGCTCGCCGATTTCAGCTCCTCGAAGGCGGCGCGCAGCGCCTGGCGCTCGGCTGCGGAGGCTTCCTCGGCGAAAAGCTGTGCCGCCAGCCCTTCCAGCACCTCGCGCACCTGATAGACGCCGAGCGCCTGCGCCGCGGTGATCTGCGAGACGATGGGGCCGCGATGCGCCACGACCTCGATCAGGCCTTCCGATTCGAGCTGGCGCAGCGCTTCGCGCACGAGCGTGCGGCTGACGCCGGTCATCTCGCACAAATCGCGCTCCGGCATCCGTTCTCCGGGCGCGAACCGGCCGGCCGCGATCGCCTGACGAATGCTCTCGGTGACCCCGTGCCGAAGCGTGGCGGCGGGGCGGGGCACGAGAAACTGTTCGTCGCTCAACTTGGCTTGGCTCATCGGTAAAAGGCTTTCCCGTCTGTCCCAGCTCGCGCTCGCGCACGAATCGCAAGTGCTGCGTGCACGGACCACGAAGTTGCCCTCATCCTATCTCTTGGACAATTCGGCTGTCTATCTGACTACGGTAAAATTGTACTATTGTCGTATTAATATCGTGACGCAGAAGCCGTCATTTCGCGAGCCAGCCACCGTCGATGGGCAGGACCGTGCCCGTGATGTCGGCCGCAGGCGGGGTGCACAGGAAGACGGCGAGCGCTCCCACATGCTCCATCTCCACGAAGCGCCCCGTGGCGCTGCGCGCGCTGGCATAGTCGCGCGACAACGCCTCGACGGATTCGCCCTTGTCGCGCGCGAGCCCCTCGATGCGCTTCATGATCGCCGGCGTCGGCACGGAGCCGGGGCAGATGGCGTTGCAGGTGACGCCGCTCGGCCCGGTCTCCACGGCGATGGCGCGCGTCATGCCGATGAGGGCCGTCTTGGTGGTGACGTAGTCGATGCGGTTCTCCGCGCCGCGCCAGCCGTAATAGGAGGAGAGGTTGATGATGCGGCCCCAGCCGCGTTTCTTCATCCCCGGCAGGGCATGGCGCACCGCATGGAAGGCGGCGTTGAGGTTCACCGTGACGGAGGCCTCCCAGTTGCCGGGGCTGAAATCCTCGATCGGCGAGAAGTGCCGCACGACGGCGTTGTTGACGAGGATGTCGACGGCGCCGAAGCGCTCCGAGGCCGCGCCGATCATGCGCCCGATCTCCGCTTCGTGGCGGAGATCGGCCGGGTCGAAGACGGCTGCGACGCCGTGCTTTTCAGCCAAAGCCGCCGCGGCGGCTTCCCCTTCGCTCGCCTCGCAGAGGCCGTTGAGGACGATATTCGCCCCCGCCGCGGCGAAGGCTTCGGCGAGCGCATGGCCGAGGCCGCCCTGCGCCGAGCCCGTGATGAGGGCGCATCTGTCCTTCAGGATGTCGGCAAACATGGTTCCTCCGCAAACATGGTTCTTCCAGTGTGTGTCCGGCGCGCTTTCGCCGCCGCGTCCTAGGATGCGAGCGCGGCAAGCCGCATGATCTCGCCCGCATCCTCGGCCGTATCGATGTTCCAGATGGCTTCGGCGAGCCGGCGCGTATCCCTGGCAAATCCGACGAGCCGGGCCGCATCGGCAAGCTTTGCCTCCAGCTGCGCATTGCTGAGCGGGTTGCGGGCCGAGCCGAGTGCCGCGCGGATCTCGCGCTTCAGTTCGCGCCCGTCGCGGGTGCGCACCAGAAGGTCGATCGAGGCGATGTCGCGGCCCGGCTCGTCGTGGAAGGCGAGCTTGGGCCGCCCCGCCTTCAGCGTCTCCGCCGCGGCTTCGTCGGAGAACTCGGCAAGGCCCGCGCGTCCGCGCAGGAGAACGATCGCGATCGCATGCTGTGCGCTCACCTGCGTCGCGCGGCCGGTATCGACCTCCGCCCGGTCGGTGCGCTGGCGAAGGAGGGGATGGCCGGTCACCTCCATCGCCTCGATATCCTCGAGCTTCAGCCCATCCTCTTCGCGCAGGAGAAGGCAAGCATCTATGACCGGATTGAGGACGACGCCGACCGGATAGGGCTTGTAGGTGTTCCTGGCGATCTCCCATTCGCTGCCGAGCCCGTCGGTCAGGGCCGTGGGGGAGGGGTCGTCGGCATAGACCTTGAGATAGCCGCGCTCGCCGGTGAGAGGCGCCGCCGGGCCGGTGAGACCGTCGCGGGCGAGGAGCGCGGACAGGAGCCCGTTGCGGGCCGCGCCGCCGACGCTGATGCTCTTCGCCATCGTCCCGAGGCCTTCCACCAGGCCCGATGATTGCACTGCCGCGGCGCTGAAGGCTTCCAGCATCTCCTCGCCCGACAGGCCGAGCAGGGAGCCTGTGCCGGCCGCCGCGCCGAAGACCCCGCAGGTGGAGGTGATGTGCCAGCCCCGCGCGTAATGGTAGGGCGTCAGCGCGTTGCCGATCCGGCATTCGATCTCGCCGCCGATGACGAAGCCCTTCAGCACCTGCGCCCCCGTCAGGCGGGCCGTTTCGGCATGGGCGAAGAGGCTGGCGAAGACGGTCGCGGCGGGATGGATGATCGTCGCCTCGTGGGTGTCGTCGAAATCGAAGACGTTGGCGCCCATCGCATTGACGAAGGCGGCCGTCGGCGCGTCGACGCGCTCGCTGCGCCCGGCAAGGCTCGCCTCCGCGCGCGAGGAAAAGGGCAGCAGCGTCCTGACCGCCACCTCCACGGCCGGCTCGCGGCTTCCCGCGAGCGCCGTGGCGAAGATGTTGACGAGCGAGCGCTTCGCCTCGTCGAGGACGGGGCCGGGAATATCGCCGATCTGTAGGTCGGCGGCGAACCGGGCAAGTTCCGCCTCGGCGCTGGAAGGATCATGCATCTCGTTTCCTCTCGCTCGGCATCCGGCTCTTCGCGGCCGCGCCGTATGTCTGGATTTCCGGGCCCGGAACTGGCGAATGCCATGCCGGGCACGTGGTCAGATCCCCGGGGTGGCGCCGCCATCGACCACGATCGTGGCGCCGTGGATGTAGGAGGCTTCCTGCGAGCAGAGGAAGAGCACCGCGGCCGCGATGTCGCCCGGCTTGCCGAAGCGGCCGATGCCGTATTCCTGGCGAAGACGCTCGCGCGCTTCTGCTTCCGGCAGGCCTTCCCGTTCGCCGAGCGCATGGATGCGGTCCGTCAGCCGGTCCGTCTCGATATGGCCGGGGCACAGGCAGTTGATGCGGATGCCCTCGTGGAGGCCACGCGCCGCAATCGCCTTGGTGAAGTTGACGAGCGCGCTGTTCACCGGCCCGCCGATGGTGAATTCGGCGACGGGAGTCTGCGCCCCGATGCCGGAAATGTTGACGATGGCGCCCCCGGCGCGCGCCAGATGCGGCCAGGCGCTGCGGCAGAAGCGGACCGTGGCGTGATATTTCAGGGCGAAACCCGCCAGATGATCCTCGTCCGGCAGGGCGAGGAAGTCGCCGCGCTTCGTCGCCCCGGCATTGTTGACGAGGATGTCGATGCGGCCGAAACGGGCAAGGGCCGCCTCCACGACGCGTTGCGGCTCGCCCGTCTGGGAAAGGTCCGCTGCCACCGCGAGCGCATCCGGGGCGCCTTCGCTCCGCGCCGCCGCGGCCACCTCGTCCAGCGCCGCGCCGTCGCGCGCCGTCACCACGGGCCGCACGCCCTTTGCGGCGAAAGCAAGCGCGATCGCCCGGCCGAGGCCCCGGCTCGCCCCCGTGACGATCGCGACACGCTCTTCGCTTGTGGCTCCGTCGCCTCCCATGCCTGCTCCATTATGATTGTAGTATTGACTTACGATTATCGTCCTATACGGTGCCCCCAAGACCGGTGCAAGTCGATCGTACGCCGGCAAGGGCCGTTACAAAGGCCCGACAGGGAGAACGCGTGGGAGGGTGGCTCCATGGACAGGGCTGACCTCATCGGGGGCATGGCCATTACGGCCATCGGCCTGCTGATGATCTTCGTGATCATCCCGGCAACTACCGTGGATGGCATGTATTTCGGCCTTGCGCCGACTTTCTTTCCGACCTTGCTTGCCGCCTGCATCACCGTTTGCGCGGCAGGGCTTGTGGCGCAGTCGCTCTATCGCATGCGCCACGGCATCCTGCGCAGCGCCGCGCGGCGCCGGGTGGCGCTGTCGCGCTGGAAGCTTTTGATGTTCCTGCTCGCCTCGGCCATCGCCCTCGGCGGCGTCCTGGTCATCGACTGGTTCGGCATCTTGATCGGCGGCCCGGTGCTGATCGGGACCTTCATGATCTTCCTCGGCGAGCGCAGTCCTCTGCGGGTTCTCCTGACGGCGACGCTGCCGGTCGGCTTCATCTACGTGCTTGCCCTGCACGTGCTCGGCACACCCGTCCCGTGAGGCGAGCCCTTGCTTGAGAATCTGACCGCCGCAGCGGGGGATATCCTTACTCCTCTCGTCATCGCCTATATCGTCATCGGCGTCCTGCTCGGCTACATCGTCGGCGCGCTGCCAGGCATGAACCGCACGACGGCGATCGCCGTCTCCCTGCCTTTCACCTTCACCATGTCGCCGGCCGCGGCCCTTTCCTTCCTGATCGGGATCAACAAGGGCGGCGCCGCCGGGGCGGCCGTCTCGGCGATCCTGCTCAACGTGCCTGGCGAGCCTTCCAGCGTCGTCACCACCTATGACGGCTATGCGATGACCAAGGCCGGCAAGGCGCAGAAGGCGCTCAAGGTCGCGCTCCTGGCCTCCGTCGCCGGCGACGTCTTCGCCACCATCGTCCTCATTCTGCTTGCCCGTCCGATCGCCCGCTTCGCCATCGGCCTCGGCCCGATCGAGCTTGCCTCGATCCTGATCTTTTCCATGACCTTCATCGCCGCCGTCGCCGGCGATTCCTTCCTGAAGGCCATGATCGCCGGCTTCCTCGGCCTGCTTCTTTCCACCCCCGGCATCGACATCGAGACGGGCATGCCGCGCCTCACCTTCGGCATGCTGCAGCTCTATGACGGCGTGCCGCTGCTCGCCGTGGCGATCGGCACGCTGGCGCTGTCGGAAATCCTCGTGCAGATCGACGAGGGCTGGCGGGGCGACCATCGCTATCCGCGCCCGCCCGACGACACCGGCACCAAGGCGGACCGGGCGCTCAGCTTCCGGGAGATCAGGCAGATCACGCCTTCCGTGGTGCGGGGATCGCTGGTCGGCACCTTCATCGGCCTCCTGCCGGGGCTCGGGGCGACGCTCGCCTCGTTCCTCTCCTACACCTGGGTCCGCCGCGCCTCGAAGACGCCGGAAGCTTTCGGCAAGGGCGCGCCGGAGGGGGTCGCCGCCTCCGAATCGGCCGACAACGCCACCGTCCCGGCCGCGCTCATCCCCGTCTTCGCCATCGGCGTGCCGGGCAGTCTTTCCACGGCTCTCCTGATGGGTGCCTTCATGATGCACGGGCTGACGCCGGGGCCCTTCCTTTTCAAGGAGAGCGGCAACGTCGTCTTCTCGATCTATATCGGCATGATCCTCGCCTCGGTCGCGCTTCTCGGCGTCGGCTTCTTCGGCCAGCGCATCTTCAGCCTGGTCATCCGGGTGCGAGAGAGCGTCATCCTGCCAGTGATCGTCTTTCTGTGCGTCGTCGGCGCCTACATGGAAGGCGGCGGCATGTTCGGCGTCTATCTGATGCTGATCTTCGGCCTCGTCGGCTACTTCATGAAGAAGTTCGACTACTCCTTCGTGACCTTCGTCGTCGGCTACGTGCTCGGCCCGATGGCGGAGCTGACCATCCGCCAGTCGCTGATCCTGTCGAATTCCGACCCGCGTATTCTGCTCTCTCACCCGATCGCCATCGTGTTCCTGGTGCTCGCCGGCCTGTCGATCTGGCGCTTCGCCATCGCCGGGGCCCGCTCGATGCGGATGGAGACCTCTCCTTCCGCCAAGGAACAGCAGACCTGACCGACTGCCAAAAAACCAAGACCTGAACCAGAAAGGGAGGAACGAGAATGAAAATCCTAGACAGAAGGCGCACACCCCGCCGGCGCATGGCGGCGGCGATCCTGGGCGCGGCCGCGCTCCTGACCGTGGCCGGCGCGCCCGCCATGGCACAGGACTGGCCGCAGGATGCCGTCACGGTCGTCGTCGCCTATCCCGCCGGCGGCGGCACCGACACGGCCATTCGCGCCATGACGGACATCATCTCCGAAAAGCTCGGCCAGCCGATCCTCGTGCAGAATGTCGGCGGGGCCGGCGGCGGCGTCGCGGCGGCCCAGGTGGCGAAGGCAAAGCCCGACGGCTACACGCTGCTCGCCACCAACTCGACTTCCATCACGCTCGCCCCGCTCGTCCAGAACATGCTCTACGACATGGACGATTTCGAGCATGTGGCGATCCTCGGCGCGTTCCAGAACGCGGTCTTCGCCAACAAGGACAAGCCCTTCAACACGCTCGACGAGCTCGTCGCCATCGCCAAGAAGGAAGGCCGGCCGGTGACCTTCGCCAGCCAGCTCGCCATCGATCGCCTCCTTATGCAGTACATCGCCAAGGAGCGTGGCTTCGAGCTGCGGCCTCTGCCCGTCAGCGGCGGCAGCGGTGCCGTCCAGGCCGTTCTCGCCGGCGATGTGGATCTCTCCTTCTCCGGCGGTTCTTGGGCCCCCATCGTGGCGGCGGGCGACGCCAAGGCGCTCTTCGCCGCCTCCCATGAGCGGCTGAAGCGCGCTCCGGACCTCGTCTCCATGAAGGATCTCGGCTTCACCTTCGGCGTGACGTCCCACATCTCGCTGCATGCGCCGGCTGGCACGCCCGCCGATGTGATGGAGAAGATCGCGGCCGCCTTCGAGCCGGCGGTCGCCGGAACGATGGCCCAGAATGTCGGCGACAAGCGCAACATGGACATGACCTTCCAGGGCCATGAAGCCGCTGTCGCGACGATGCAGAAGGAACGCGAGACCTACGAGCAGCTCATCGAGGTTGTCGGCGAGGACGCCAACAAGGCCAACTGACCCGACTGTTCGCCGGGCCCGAAACGCAGCGAGGCGGGAATTTCCCGCCTCGCTTTTTTCATGAAGAATGCCGGTCGGCGGCGGTCTATTTCGGCACCGACTGAGCGATGACATCGGCCATGCGCTGATGGGTGTCGACCCGCCAGCACGCCTGCAGGAGCTGCTCGACCTGATCGGCCGGCAACGCCCGGACACCCTGATTGCGAAACTTCGCCGACAGCTGCTCGTCGCTCATCGGCCGCTCCAGGTTGCCGAGGGAATGCTGGAGCGCCTTCGTCAGGATCTTGCCGTCCTTGAGCTCGACCTCGACATGGACGCCGTCCTCGGAGATCGAAGCATCGCCCGTCCGGGTCGTCGCCTCGCGCACCCGCTTCACTTCGGGATCGTTCACCGTCTCGTCGGTATATTCGTCGAGCCCGGCCCGTCCGCGTACCAGGCCGACGGCGGCGCCGTGCACGACGGAGAACTTGCCCTGCAGGCCGGTCGAGATGCCCTGCTTGCCGCAAAGGTCGATCACCAGCGGGGCGACGGTGAGCCGGACGGCTTTGATCGCCTCCGAATCGAGCCCGTTCTCCTCTTTCAACTGGATGCAGGCGTCGATCGAGGGGTGATTGACGATGCCGCAGGGAAACGGCTTGTAGGTGTTGACGCGGAGGTCGAAATCCTCCCCGAGGCCGTCGGTCACGCGCGAAAGGTCGCTCCTTGCGGCCAGCACCGCCGCGAAGCCCCGTGGCCCTTCGAGCCCTTCGACACCGCTGGTGAAGCCGTTGCGCGCCAGGAGCGCCGCCTCGTAGCCGCTCTGCGCGGCGCGTCCGGGATGCAGGGCCTTCGCCATGGAGCCGAACATCTCGCGGATGCCGGCGGCCTGTGTCGCGGCAAGGCCGATCGTCCAGACCATCTGGCGCACATCGAGGCCGAGGAGCTTGCCGATCGCGACAGCCGCGCCGAAGACGCCGCAGCTTCCGGTGCTGTGCCAGCCGACATCGTAATGGGCGGGGTAGGTGGCGTTGCCGACCCGCGAGGTGGTCTCGAACCCGAGAATGAAGGCGTGGAGGAAATCCTCGCCCGAGACCTCGTTGCAGGCCGCATAGGCCAGCAGCGCCGAGGCGACGGGCGAGCTGGCGTGGATGTAGTTCTTCGGCAGCGTGTCGTCGTAATCGTGCACGTGGCTGGAAATGCCGTTGATGAGCGCAGCGTGCAGCGGATCGAGCCTTTCGCGCCGGCCGACGACGAAGGCATTTGCGTGTCCCGAGAAGGGCGCGAAAGTGCGCATGGCGATGTCGGTCGCTTCCTCGGGCGCGCCGCCAAGCGCGCAGCCGACGATGTTGACGAGCGCCCGGCGGCCCTCCTGGCGAACATCCTCGGGGATGTCGGCCGGCCGGCTCTCGACGAGATACTCGGCGAGCTCTTGTGTGATGGTCACGTTTCCTCCCTTTCCTGGGTTGGTCCAGTTGCTGGACTTGTCGTTCTTGTCTCTCGCTGGTGCGGGCGGGCGCTGCGATGCCTTCCGGCGTGGACGGCTCTTCTTGCGCCTGGGCCGCCTGCTGGTCGTTCCCCCTTTCGCCGGTCAGGCCTTCCGCGTGCATTCATCGCCTCGCCGGGACGCCGCCATCCTCGCGGGACGCGCACGCCATGGCCTGCGGCCTCGGCCTGTTTTCACCCCTTCGTCAGTAAGGGCCGCGCGAAAACGGGTCAAGATGATTGTATGATGATCATACTAAGCGAATTGGGGCGCGCCGCCGGACGGCGGTCTGGCCGGTGCAGGAAGCGGCGATCGGCAGCGCTCCCCAACAACAGGTTTTGCAGGTGCGGGTGCGGACCGGCCGAGACCGGGTCGCCGCGAAGCGTGGCCGTCACGGCTTGCGCGCCGGAGTCTTCACTCCGGTTGGGCGCGCAGCTTCTGCAGGTATTGCCGGACCGTTCCTGCTAGCGTGATCGGGTCGAACGGCTTGGCGATGACGCCGGCCGCGCCGAGCTCGATGAAGCGTTCGACCTCGTAGGCCTGGGTGCGGGCGGTGATGAAGACGACGGGAATCGCCTCGGTGCGCGTGTTTTCGCGGAGCGCCGCGAGCGTCTGCGGGCCGTCCATGCCGGGCATCATGACGTCGAGCAGGACGAGATCCGGCTGCCATTCCTCCGCCATAAGGAGAGCATCCTGGCCGCAACTGCATGCCTTCACCTCGAAGGCGGATTCCAGCTTCAGCGAGAGAACAGCTACTTCGCGGATATCGGGCTCGTCGTCCACATAGAGTATTCGGCTTTCCGTCACGTCATCGTCCCGCTGTGCTTTCAGAACTCCCTCCGCCGCCGGACACCTGAATATCGGCCCAGCCAGCATCTTTCTCGCGTATGTGGAATGCGCCGCAAACCACTAGGAAGCACACAAGTTAAATTCCCTGAAATCGCAGTTAATCACCGGTGCCAGACGATAAGATAACGCCGATCTCCTAAGAGGGGTTCGCAAAGAGTGCGCGGATATTTTTTCGCGAGAGGAGGTTTGTAAAAAGAACTTCTCGTCTTTGAGGAGGGCCGTGCGCGTCCGGTTCGACGGCCGCGCGATCGGGGTTTTCGTCAAAGGGGCGGGCGGCGAGGCGATGATTGCCGTGGCGGAGGAGGGGCCGGGCGTGCCCGCACCCGGCGGCTAGTCGAGCCAGTCGCGAAACCGCTTGAACTGTACGGCGGCCGTGATTCCGGCGAAGCGCAGAGGATGAAGGGGGACCTCCCGGATCGGGGTCGTGGCCAGCGGCATGCCGCTCTCCTCCTCGCCGAGGATGCGGGCCGCGAGAGTCCGGCCGAGGAGCGTCGACATGGCAACGCCCCTTCCGTTGAAGCCGAGCGCCGCAAGCACGCCGGGTTCCGGCTCGTGGATATGGGGCAGATGGTCGAGGGTGATCGCGACCTTGCCGCTCCAGCGATGCGTGATGGGGACCTCGGCGAGCGAAGGAAAGATCGTGCGCAGCCGCTGATCGAGCGCCCATGTGCCTCCGGACAGGAGTTTCCGATAATTGCGCCCGCCGAGGACGAGCCGCCCGCTGCCGTCGACGCAGAACCACGAAATCAGCCTGCGGGTGTCGGCGACGGGCTGCCCCTCCGGCAGGATCGTCGGCCGCAGGGATGGCGGTATCGGCGCCGTGGCGATGACCGTGCTTTCAACGGGGACGATGCTGCGGCGCAAGCGCGGCCACAGGCGGTCGCTATAGGCGTTGGTGCACAGAAGAAGGCGCGGGGCGGTGACGGAGCCGTTCGCACTCGCCGCCTCCCATCCGCGCCCGCTGGCGCTGACCCGCTGCACGGGCGTCTCGGAGAAGATGCGTGCTCCAGCCGCTTCGGCCGCGCGCACGAGGCCCTGCAGGTAGGCGACCGGGTTGAGCCGCCCGCCGCGCCTGTCGAGATAGCCCCCGGCATAGCCTTCCGCGCCGGTTCTTTCGCGGAACGTCGTTTCGTCCAGAAGCTCGATCGGAGCGCCGCGTCGCTGCCATTGGGCCGCGCGCTGCCGCGTCTTCGCCAGACCGGCCACGCCGGCCCCGGCATGGATCCAGCCGGTGCGCCGCAGGTCGCAGTCGATGTCGTGGCGTTCGACAAGCGAAAAGACCAGGGAAGGGGCCTCGCCCGCCGCGCGCACCAGCAACTCGCCGCGCTCGGGGCCGAAGGCTTCCAGGACTTCGTCGGGGTCGCAGCGGAAACCGGGCACGATCTGGCCGCCGTTTCGCCCCGACGCGCCCCAACCCGGGAAACGGGCTTCGAGAAGGACGACCTCGCGGCCCTTTTCGGCGAGATGGAGCGCGGCCGAAAGGCCGCAGAACCCGCCGCCGACGATCACGACATCGGCGCTCAGCGAGCCTTGGAGGGGTGGGGAGGGCGAGAGGGGGGGGCGTCGTCTCGGTCCAGACGGGTGTTGCCGGATCGGCGTCGCGAAAAGAATTCATGAGAACGGGTCCTCGCTCGGGAGGTCATGCTAAACGCCTGACCAATAAAGCCGAAATCGTCGTTTCTGATCGACCGATCATCACAGCTTATTCGGCTGGGATAGGGACGATACGGGCACCGAGGAGCGAGCGCCTGCGCCCAAGCATCAGGCTGGCTGATGCCTTCATCATAAAGATCGATTTCCCTTATGGCGACGCTCTGCCTAGCCTGACGCCATGCAAAAAAATCGCCCAACCGCCACGCGGCAGCTGACAGGGGGACTTTTCGAATGAGGCTCTCGGTCGATGTCGGCGGCACCTTCACCGACCTCGTTCTGGTCGACGCGGCGAACGATCGCCTCATGGTCGAAAAGGTCTCTTCCACGCCCGGCAGCGGTGAAGGGGTCATCCGCGGCATCCGCGAGATAGCCCGCAAGGCGGAAATCGGACTCGGCGAGATCGAGCTCCTCTTTCACGGCTCGACGGTGGCCACCAATGCCTGGCTCACCCGCACCGGCGCGCGCGTCGCGCTGATCGTGACGGAGGGGTTTCGCGACATTCTGGAGATCGGCGATCAGCGCCGCCCGAAGGTCTATAGCCTGACCGCCCAGAAGCCTGTGCCGCTCGTGCCGCGTTCGCAGGTCGTGGAAGTCCGCGAGCGTCTCGACGTCTACGGCAAGACAGTCATTGCGCTGAGCGATGCCGAAATCGACCGTGTCGTTGCCGCCACCGCCGCTCTTGAGCCCGAAGCGGTGGCCGTCTCGCTGATCTTCAGCTTCGTCAACTCCGATCACGAACGCCGCCTGGCGGATAGGCTCCGGGCGGCGTTGCCCGACACGCCGATCTACCTCGCCAGTGACGTCAATCCGCAGATGAAGGAATACCCGCGCACCAACACGACGGCGGCTGCCGCCTATGTGGGGCCGCCGGTAGCGCGCTACACACTCTCCCTGGAGCGAGCGCTCGGCGACGAGGGCGTTGCGGCGCGCCTTGTCTACATGCGCAGCGACGGCGGAGCGGCGACGCCTGAAGGGGTGCGTGACAATCCGCTCAACATGCTGCTTTCCGGACCGGCCGGCGGCGTCCTGGGGGCGCTGGAGGCGGCGCGGCTGCTTGCGCTCGAGAACGTCATCACCTTCGACATGGGCGGCACGTCGACCGATCTCGCCCTCATCCGCCAAAACAGTGCCGCCCTCGATCGCTCCCGTCTGGTCGATGGCCTGCCGCTCTCCATCCCGATGCTGGAGATATCGGCCATTTCGGCGGGCGGCGGCTCGATCGGCCATGTCGATCCGGCAGGCGGGCTGCATGTCGGTCCGCAATCGGCGGGCTCCACGCCGGGACCGGCCTGCTACGGGCGGGGCGGCGAAGACCCGACGCTGACCGACGCGGCGCTCGTCCTCGGATACCTCGATCCGGCCGCCTTTGCCGATCCGCAGCTGCGCCTCTCCAGGGATGCGGCAGCCGCCGCCGTCACTGAAAAGATCGCGCGCCCGCTCGGCCTCGGTCTCGCCGATGCCGCGCTCGGCATGGTGGCGATCGGCATTGCCAGCATGAGCGAGGCGGTGCGCAGCCTCTCCCTGGAACGCGGCTACGACCCGCACGAATTCGCGCTCTTCGCCTTCGGCGGGGCAGGGGGCATCTTCGCGCCCTTCCTGCTGGACGAGATCGGCATCGGCCAGCTCGTCCTGCCGCCGCATCCGGGCGTCTTCGCGGCGATGGGCCTGCAGTTCGCCGATATCCGCCACTCCCGCCAGGTGCCTTTCCTGCACCCTGTCTCCAAGGTGACGGAGGCGATGTGCGCCGAAGCGCTCGGCGCGGTGACGCAGGAACTGCGGGACTCGCTCGGCCGCGAGGGCATCGCGGCCGAGCATCAGAAGATCGGCCATACCGCCGACATGCGCTATGTCGGCCAGTACCACGAGCTCAACATCGCCTTCTCCGAGGCGGACTTGCCGACGGGGGCCGATCTTGCCGCGCTTGCCGCGCGTTTCCACGCGGCTCACGAAACGGCTTACGGCTATGCCGATCCGCAGGGGCCGGTGGAAATCGTCAATCTGCGCGTCGATGCGACGGGCCGGATCGAAAAACCGAAATTTGCGCGTTTCGATGCGGGCGCGAGCGATGCCGTCAGGCCGAGGGGCCACCGCGACATCGTCACCGAACTCGGCGGAGCGCCCCAGAGGGCCGCCATCTACCGCAAGGCCGATCTGCCGGCCTGCGCCGCAGTCAGCGGCCCGGCGATCATCGAGCAGGAAGACACGACGATTCTCGTCCTGCCCAACCAAATCGCGAGGACGAACGAGTATGGCTTTGTCTCCATCAAGAGAGGCTGAGATGGACGGGCCGGTAGCGGCCGATCCTGTCGCTGCGCTCGCGAGGGACGTCTTTCAGAAGCGGATGATCGGCATCGCCGAGGAGATGTCGAGCGCGCTCCGTCGCGCCGCGTACTCTTCCATCATCTGGGACATGTACGACTATTCCTGTGCGGTGCTGACGCCTGCCGGCGAGCTCCTCGCCCAGGCGGAGACGATTCCGGCCCAGCTTGGCGTCATCGAGACCGCCTGCGCCCATGTCGCCCGCAAGGTGCCCATCTCCTCGTGGGAGGAGGGCGACATCATCATCTGCAACGACCCCTACCAGGGCTGCACGCATACGCCCGACATCGTGCTCTTCAGCCCGGTCTTTGTGGGCGGCGATCTGGTCGCGCTCACATCGACCATCGCCCATCACGTCGATCTCGGCGGCAAGACGCCGTGCACCACGGCTCCCGACAACACCGAGGTGTTCGGCGAAGGGGTGATCTTTCCGCCGATGAAGCTTCTCAAGGCGGGTAAGCCCGTCGACGAGATCTTCGTGCTGCTCGCCAACAACGTGCGCAATCCGGAAGCCTGCGCCGGCGATCTCAGGGCGCAGATCGCCGGGTGCCGCACGGCCGAGCGGCGCCTGCGCGACGTTGTCCAAGGCTACGGGCCGGAGCGTTTCGCCGAGCTGACGAGGAACGTGCTCGACTATGGCGAGAACTACGTGCGCATGGCGCTGCGCCAGTTTCCCAACGGTGAAAGCAGCGCGGTGGTGCGGATCGAGGACGGCGTGGCGTCTTCGGAGCCGATGACGGTCGCGTGCCGCGTCCGTCTCACCGACGATGCGATCGAGGTCGATTTCGCCGGCACCTCGCCGCAGCGCCCGCACGGCCTCAACTGTCCGTTCTCCTCCACCATCTCGATGGTCAACTACGCCGTGAAGGCGGCGATGTCGCCGGGGATTCCGCAGAACGGCGGCTGCTCGCGGCCGGTCCGAATCCTCTGCGAGGAAGGCACTATTCTCAATCCGCGCCGGCCGGCGGCCGTGGGCAGCCGGCATTTCACCCAGCAGGCCGTGGCCGAGGCCGTCCTGATCGCGCTTCGGCCCTTTGTCGGCGAGACGGGCTATGCCGGTTCGCAGATCTCCTTCCCCTCCCTGAAGATCGGCGGCTTCGACACCCGTTCGGAGCGGAGCGGGCCGGAAGGCATGGCTCCCTACTTCACCGTGACGGACATCATGGGCGGCGGCGGCGGCGCCACGCATGCCGGCGACGGCCTCGACGGGATCGATACCCATGGCAGCAATTGCGCCATCCTTTCGGCGGAGATCATGGAGCTCGTCTGCCCTGTCCGCGTGCTGCGCACCGAGCTCGTGGCCGCTTCGGGCGGTGACGGCGAATTCCGTGGCGGCCTCGGCATGCGCCGCGAATACGAGCTCCTCTGCGACGGGCTCAACGTCAACGTCTATGTCCAGCAGCAGAGCGACTACAACCGCTCCTGGGGGAGCGCCGGGGGTGGCGAGAGCAGTTCCGCGCGGGCGGCGCTCGACGTCGGGGGCCCCGGAGAACGCGCTCTGCCGCCCAAGAGCATCGGGCTGAGCCCGCCGGCCGGAACGCGCATCCTGCTCGAAGGCGCCGGGGGCGGCGGCTACGGCGATCCGGCCCGAAGAGGCGCTGCGGCGCGCGAGCGAGATCGACAGGAAAAGTATGTCTGAACGCCGTGTCAGCGCGTCCCGAAGGGGCGGCGCGGACTTTGACAGGCCGATGGGCGCGGGCTAGAGTTATAACAATTCAAGCGTATCGAAGAACAATACGGAAAGACGATGCGCAAAGAAGGCAGGAGGGAAGAAACACCCATCCGATGGATCTGAGGCCGAGGCGCTACGACGCCGACGCCGAAGGACGTCTTCGCGGGCATGCATGCGGGCTCTGAAGGGCCGCAGCAGGGGAACACGACAGGAGAACTCAGATGGTGCTCAAGACATTTGCTTCGGCCGCCATATCGGCGGCCCTTGCGCTGGGGGTCGCCGTCGGCCTTGCCGGCACGGCCTCGGCGCAGCACCGCGGCGGGACGCTGACGGTCGGCATCGACGGACCGCGGCATCTCAATCCGGCGGTCCAGTCCGGCAACGCCACGGGTACTCCCGGCACGCAGATCTTCGCCGGCCTGATCGAACTCGACGAGAATTTCGAGGCGCAGCCCTACCTGGCCGAGAGCTGGGAAGTCAGCGACGACGGCAAGACCTATACCTTCAAGCTGCGGGAGGATGCCCTCTTTCACGACGGCGAGCCGGTCACCTCGGCCGATGTCGCCTACTCGCTCGACGTGGTGAAGAACAACCATCCTTTCGGCATCGCCATGTTCGGCGCGGTGGAGGGTGTCGATACCCCGGACGAGCACACGGCCGTCATCCGGCTGAAATACGCCCAGCCCTCGCTGATGGCCTCGCTCTCCCCGGTTCTCCTGCCCATCCTGCCCAAGCACGTCTATGACGACGGCCAGGACATCAAGAGCCATCCGGCCAACAGCAAGCCGGTCGGTTCCGGTCCCTTCAAGTTCGTCGAGGAGCGCACGGGCGAATACATCACGCTGGAGCGCAACGAATCCTTCTTCAAGAAGGACCAGCCCAATCTCGACAGGATCATCTTCCGCATCATTCCGGAGAAGGATCAGCAGGCGCGACTTTTGGCGCTGCAGTCCGGCGAGGTGGATTACTTTCCCTTCAGCGGCATGAACGCCCGCAACGTCAAGCGGCTGCAGGACGATCCCAATATCGAGGTGACGACGAAGGGCTTCGAGGCGATCGGCCCGACGAACTATCTTGAGTTCAATCTGCGCCACAAGCCGTTCGACGATATCCGCGTGCGCAAGGCGATCGCCCATGCGATCGACAAGGACTTCATCACCAAATCCCTGCATCTCGGCATGTCGACGCGGCTCGACGGCCCGCTGCACAGCTCAAGCCCGTTCTACGACGCCGATGCGCTGGTGATGTACGACGTCGATCTCGACAAGGCGCGCGAGCTCCTCGACGAAGCCGGGCTCAAGCCGGATGCCAACGGAACGCGCTTTTCCATGACGCTCGACTATCCGACCTTCCATCCCGAAAGCGGCAAGCTCGTCGCCGAGTATCTGAAGCCGCAGCTCGGCAAGATCGGCATCGACGTGACGCTGCGTTCGTCGCCCGACTTCGCCACTTGGGCGAACCGCGTGGCGAGCTGGGACTACGATGCGACGATGAACTCCATCTTCGACTACCCCGATCCGATCATCGGCGTGCACCGGCTGTTCCTGTGCGACAACATCAAGCACGTGATCTGGACGAACACGGCCGGCTACTGCAACAAGCGGGTGGATGAGCTTCTCGGCGAGGCGGCGAGCGCGACGGATGTCGAGACGCGCAAGAAGGCCTATTCGGAGTTCCAGAAGATCCTGTCGGAGGACCTTCCGCTGATCTTCACCAACGAGGAGCCCTACACCGCCGTCTACAACAAGCGGATGAAGAACCCGCCGCTGACGGTCTGGGGCGGCATGCAGGCCATGGACGAGGTCTATGTCGAGGATGGGCAATAGGCTCGCATCCTCCAGCTTCTCGCACTGATGCGCGGCGGCCCGCGGGGCCGCCGCCAACCCCCGAGACCCAGCCGGTAGAGCGATGAGCAGCCTTTTCGAAATCGCCAAGCGGATCGTCTACGCGCTGTCCCTCGTGTTGGCGGTCATCGTCTTCAATTTCCTGCTGATCCACATGGCGCCGGGCGATCCGGCCGAGGTGATCGCGGGCGAGATGGGCGGCACCACCGAAGAGATCGTCGCCTCCATCCGGCAATCCTACGGCCTCGACCAGCCGCTGCTGACGCAGCTGTGGCTCTATCTCAAGCAGGTGGCCGGGGGCGATCTCGGCTATTCCTACTACTTCAACCGGCCGGTGACGGATCTCATCCTGCAGCGGCTGCCGGCCACGCTGCTGCTGGTCATCAGCGCGCTCCTCCTGGCGATCATCATCGGCACGGCGCTCGGCGTCGTCTCGGCGCGGCGCCCGCGCGGCTTCCTCAGCCATTTCGTCACCGTCCTGGCGCTGGTCGGCTTCTCCGCTCCGGTCTTCTGGACCGGCATCATGCTGCTCCTTCTCTTCGCCTCCTATCTGTCGTTCTTTCCGGTCGGCGGCATGTATTCGATGACGCTGGAGGGCGGTTTCGGCGTGAAGGCGCTCGATGTGCTGCACCACCTCGTCCTGCCGATGGCGACCCTTTCGATCATCTATGTCGCCCAGTACAGCCGGCTCGCCCGCGCCAGCACGCTCGACGTTCTGGGAGCGGACTACATCCGCACCGCCCGCGCCAAGGGACTTTCCGAGGCCGTCGTCGTCTACAAGCATGCCCTGCGAAACGCCGTCCTGCCGGTCGTGACGATCGCCGGCCTGCAATTCAGCCAGCTGCTCTCCGGCGCGGTTCTGGTGGAGACCGTGTTCAACTGGCCGGGTCTCGGACGTCTCGCCTTCGAATCCATTCTGAGGCGCGACTATCCGACGATTCTGGGCATCCTGTTCTTCTCAGCCTTCGTCGTGGTCATCGCCAATCTTTTGACCGATCTCGCCTATCGCCTCATCGATCCGCGCATCAAGGCGGGGGCTTCCTCATGAGCGCGCCGGCAGCTCCCGTCTCCAGACCCGGCAGCCCGACCCTCGAAGCGCTGCGCATGCTGGCCCATAACGGCCCCGCCGTGGTCGGCATCGCCATGATCGCCACCATCGTCGCCGTCGCCGCGATCGGCCCGCTCCTCTATCCGGTCGATCCCTATTCGATCGTCGCGGCCCCGCTCTCGCCGCCCTTCGACGAGTTCACGCCGCAGGCACCCTTCGGCACCGACTATCTCGGACGCGACATCCTCGCCGGCATCATCCATGGCGCGCGGCCGACGCTCCTTGTCGGTGCCTTCGCGGCGGCGCTGACGGTCGTCATCGGGGTGACGATCGGCGCGCTGGCCGGCTTTTACGGCGGCTGGATCGACCAGGCTCTCCTGCGGCTGACGGAGTTCTTCCAGGTGTTGCCGCCGCTGCTCCTGGCCATGGTGCTGGTGACGCTCTTCTCGCCGAGCCTGCCGACCATCGCGATCTCGATCGGCATCGTCAGCTGGCCGGCCGCGATGCGCCTGACGCGCGGTGAGTTCCTGCGCATCCGCCAGCTCGACTACGTCAAGGCCGCGCGGGCGGCCGGCGCCCGCAACCGGCGCCTCATCTGGCGGGTGATCCTGCCCAATGCCCTGCCGCCGCTGATCATCTCCGCGGCGCTGACGATCGGCGTGTCGATCCTCTTCGAGGCGGGCCTCAGCTTCCTGGGGCTCGGCGATCCCAACACCATGACCTGGGGGCTGATGATCGGCGCCAATCGCGAGTATTTTCTGGATGCCTGGTGGCCCGTCTCGATCCCCGGGGTCGCCATCTTCTTCACCGTGCTGAGCGTCAGCCTGCTGGGCGATGGGCTCAACGACGCCTTCAACCCGAAACTGAGGCGGCGATGACGGACAAGATCCTTTCCGTGGAAGGCCTCACGATCGAGTTCCGGATCGGCGGCAGGTTCTTTCCCGTGGTCGACGGCCTGAGCTTCGATCTCGCCAGGGGCGAGATGCTCGGCATCGTCGGCGAATCCGGCTGCGGCAAGTCGACAACCGCCCTCGCCATCATGGGGCTCGTGGAGGAGACGTCCGGCCGCGTGCCGGCGGGCGAGATCAAGCTCAACGGCGAGAACCTGCTCCAGACCTCCAGGCGGCGCATGCGGCAGCTGCGCGGCAACGACGTGGCGATGATCTTCCAGGAGCCGATGTCCTCGCTCAATCCGGTCTTCACGGTGGGCGAGCAGATCGCCGAGGTGGTGCGCCTGCATCACGGGGCGAGCCGGAAGGCGGCGATGGACCACGCCTACGACATGCTGTGCAAGGTGCATATCCCGGCGCCGGAAAAGCGGCTGCATCAATACCCGCACGAGCTGTCGGGCGGCATGCGCCAGCGTGTCATGATCGCCATCGCGCTGGCCTGCGGGCCGAGCCTGCTGATCGCCGACGAGCCGACGACGGCGCTCGACGTGACCGTCCAGGCGCAGATTTTCGATCTTCTCCAGGAGCTGCGCGACGCGACCGGCACGGCAATCATCCTGATCACCCACGACATGGGCGCCGTCGCCGAGACCTGCCAGCGCGTCCTCGTCATGTATGCCGGCAGGAAGGTGGAGGAGGGGCCCGTCGAGGCGATCCTGACGGAACCGAGCCATCCCTATACGAGCGGGCTCATCCGCTGCACGCCGCATCTCGATCGCGATCCGCCGGCGCAGCTGCCGATGCTGCCGGAAATCCCCGGCATCGTTCCGCCGGTAACGGAGCTGGGCAAGGGCTGTCCTTTCCGCCCGCGCTGCCCGCACGCCCATGCGCGCTGCGCCGACATGCCTCCGGTCATTCCCGTCTCCGCCAACCATGGCGCGGCCTGCTGGCTGCAGGAGGAGGAGAGGGCGGCGTGAGTGCGGATCCCATCCTCGAGGTCTCCAACCTCACCGTGCATTTCCAGAACCGGCGCTCCAATCCCTTTGCCCCGCACACGACGGTGCACGCGGTGGACGACGTCTCCTTCTCGCTGCCGCGCGGCAGCACGCTGGGCATTGTCGGTGAATCGGGTTCCGGCAAGACGACGGCGGCCCTTGCCGTCATGCGCCTCGGGCCGATCACGGCCGGCAGCGTCAAGCTTGCGGGCACCGAAATCGCCGGTCTCAAGGGCGAGGAACTGCGCCTCGTCCGGCGCAAGATGCAGGTGATCTTCCAGGATCCCTATTCCTCCCTCAATCCGCGCATGCGCGCCGGCCAGATCGTGCGCGAGCCGATGGACCTTCTCGACGTCTACGACAGGTCGGAACGGGCGGATCGCGTCGCGGAGCTCTTCGCGGCGGTCGGGCTTCGCCCGGAACAGGAGAGCCTCTTTCCGCACCAGTTCTCCGGCGGCCAGCGGCAGCGCATCGGCATCGCGCGGGCGCTCGCCACCGATCCGGAGATCATCGTCTGCGACGAGCCGGTATCGGCGCTCGACGTCGCCATCCAGGCGCAGACCCTCAATCTCCTGCGCCGCCTGCAGAAGACCTTCGGCTACAGCTACCTCTTCATCTCGCACGATCTCGGCGTGGTGCAGTATGTCTGCGACGAGATCGCGGTGATGTATCTGGGTCAGATCGTGGAGCACGCCGTCCAGGTGGATCTCTTCCGCCGGCCGCTGCACCCCTATACCTGGGCGCTGATGTCGGCCGTTCCCTCGGCGAATCTTGCCGAGGCGCGCCAGCGCCGCGTTCTCCTGACCGGCGACCCGCCCAATCCGATCGACCCGCCCGACGCCTGTCGTTTCGCCGAGCGCTGCCCGTTCGCCGAGGAGATCTGCCGCAAGACGGCGCCGCCGCTCCGCGCCGTCGCGAATGGCCGCAAGGTCGCCTGCCACCTTGTCAGCGACGACGGCGAAGCGCCGCAGCATCGCGAAGGGCTAGAGGGGCCCTAGAGGCCGCTCTTCCGGCGCGTTTCGGCAAAGACGTCGCGCAGCACGCCGATGAAATCGGCGCTGAGGGATGAGCGCGGCCGGTCCGCGGGATAGAAGATCGCCAGATCGAAGCGAAGGGCCGGACGGAAAGGGCGGGCGACGAAGTCGAGATGCCGGCAAGCGGTGATGTTGACCGGGTCGGCAAAGCCGATCGCCGCGCCTTGCGCGGCAAGACCGATGACGGTCGCGATCATGTCGACCTCGTAGCGCACGAGGCGCTCCGCGCCCGCCTCGCAGAATGCAGCGTCGAGCTCCAGGTTCTGGCGGTGCCAGCCGGGCATGGTCGACATAGCAAGGCCGCTGAGGTCGGCGGGCGTCAGCGTTTCCTTTCCGCTGAGAGGATGGCCCCGCGGCATCACGCAGGCGAGCTCCTGCGGGATCACCTCCACCTCGAAGGCCGGGTTCGGGTCGGTCGTCTCGGCGATGCCGAAATCGTAATACTGGCTCGCCACCCATTCATGAACGCGTTTCGATTCATTGGTGACGATGGATACGGCGACGTCGGGACGGACCTCCCGGAAGCGCCGCGTTGCGGTCGGCAGGATTTGCAGGGCCGGCCCATAGATCGACGCGATCCTGAGCTGGCCGACGCCGCGCCGCGCGATCTGGTCAGCGCGCCGTTCCAGGTCGGTCAGCGAGGTGAAGGTCCGCTCCGCATCGTCGAGGAGGAGCAGGGCCTCGGCCGTCGGGATGACGCGGCCGCGCCTCCGCTCGAACAGCTTGAAGCCGATCGCCTCCTCCAGGCTGGCGACGAGCATGCTGACGGCGGGCTGCGTGACATGCAGGAGCTCGGCCGCGCGGGTCATCGATCCGGTCGTCATGACCGCCCGAAACGCCTTGAGCTCGCGCAGGTTCATCGCGTCAGTCCCTGCCTGGAAGGGCTCTCACCGGTGGAGCGCCCGCGCGGCCTCGATGGCGAGCGGTCCGAAGCGGCCGGTGAATTCCTCCACCGTCCATTCGCCGAGCGAGCCGGCGATATGGATGGCCGCGACCGGCCGGCCTTCCTCGGTGATGGCGGTGGCGAGCACGATCTCGCCGAGCAGACTTTCCTCGCGGGCCAGCGCGTAGCCGTCGCGCCGAGCCTCGGCGATCTTGGCGCGGATCTTCCCCGGTTCGGTGATCGTCTTCGGCGTCAGCGGCTTTCGCTCCGAGCGGGCAATGATGTCCTCCACCTCCTCGTCTTCCAGGTGCGCCATCATGGCCCGGCCGCCGGAAGAGCAGAAGGTGGGAATCCGGCGGCCGATCAGCGTCGCAGGAAAGTTCTCGCGCTTGCTCTGCAGGCGCACGGCGTAGACGATCGTCAGATGGTCGAAGAGGCTGAGGTCGACCCTCTCGCGGGCGGTCTTGCGGAGCTCGAGCAGAACGGGCGTGGCGCGCTCGATGAGCGGATCGGAAATCAGATAGTCGAAGGCCCGGTCGAGCACCCGCCGGCCTGGCGTGAAGCCGGTGCCGCTGTGATGGCGCTCAAGGTATCCGAGATGCAGCAGGGTGTGCGCGATGCGCTGGGCGGCGCTCTTGTCGATGCCGGCACGGGCGGCGATTTGCGAGAGCGTGAGAGGAGGCCCGGAACTGCCGAAGATTTCCAGAACGTGCAGAGCGCGCTCGACCGATTGCAGCAGGAGGCGCGGATCGGCCTCGCCCGGCTGCATTGCGGAGGGCGAGGATGGATTTCTGGCTGCGGGCATCTGGCTCCCCATGATTGCCGCGGATCGAAGCTTCCGCCCGGCCGCGGTTTGACACCTTTCGGCGGACTGGCTACCTTCATTATAACAATTCGGCTGTATTGACAGTCAATACATCTGGCGAGTTTCCCAGGGGTTGGCCCGCGTGTTGGCCGCGGACCGTCCGGACTTCTCGCCGCGGCGGAGTGATCACATGTCCCATCTTCCCGTGCTCGAACTTGGCGGCGACCCGCGCGAGCGGGGCCAGCAGCATGGCTCCAGCATGCGCGAGGCGATCGCAAGGAACATCGACGCCTATCTCGCGCGCTTTCAGTCGGGAGGCGCGAGCCGCGCCAAGGTGCTGGAGGAAAGCGAGGGCTGGCACGCCTTCATCTGCTCCGACAATCCCGAATACGGCGAGGAAATGAATGCGATCGCGCGTGCCTCCGGGTACTCGCAGACCGAGATCGCAATGCTCAATGCCCGCTACGAGATCACCTATCGTGTCTTCTCCAGCGAGGCGCTCAAGGCGAACGGCGTGCCGCCCCAGGAAGGCTGCACGTCTTTCGGCCTGTTCCCGGAAGTGACGCGGAGCGGCCACACGATCCTCGGCCAGAACTGGGACTGGCTGCAGAGCGTCAAGGGTCAGACCCTCATTCAGCGGGTACGGCGGGCGGAGCGGCCCGAGGACGGCAAGCCGAGCTTCGTCGGATTTTCCGAAGCGGGAATCGTCGGCTGCAAGATGGGTGTGAACGCTGCCGGCATCGGTTTGTGCGTCAACGGCCTGGTGACGCCCGAGGATGGCGCCAACGGCATGCGCAAGCCCTTCCATGTGCGCTGCCGCGAGGTCCTCGACGCCTGGACCTACGACAAGGCGCTGAAGCCGGTCGTGGAGACCGATCGCACCTGCTCGACCAATTTCCTGATCGGTCAGGCCGATGGCGAGATCATGGACATCGAGGCGACGCCGAGCCGCTGCGCCTATCTCTATCCGCAGGACGGGATCGTCGCGCATGGCAACCATCTCGTGCGGGAAGATCGTGTTTCCTCCGAGATGGAGAGGCTCGGGCCGCATACGCTGTTTCGCGGCCACCGCCTGGATCGGCTCCTGCGCCGGCATGCCGGCGAGATCGACCTTGAGGTCATTTGCGAGGCGCTGTCCGACCACTTTTCCGCCCCGAATGCCATTTGCCGCCACCCCGATCCGGCGCTTGCAGAACCCGCCCGCGTCATCACCGTGGCGGCGATCGTGCTCGATCTCGATCAGCGCATCCTCTACGCCAGCGACGGGCAGCCCTGCTGCGCGCCGCTCCAGCCCTATTCGCTTCATGGCGACGAAAGGGCGAGCGACGCGGCCTGAATGCGGCCGGGTCTCTAGGCTCTCCGTCCGACAGGTGGGAACATGCGGATTTGGCTCAGAGGGCAACGCATCCCTTCGTGCGAGGGCGCGGCGAGCGCGATCGGCCGGAAGAGGGGACGCGGTGCCGGGAGAGGCAGAAGATACCCCATATTGATGCCTCCCTGCCGGAGGTGCGCCGACCTAGCCTGACGGCGTAAAATCCGCCCGGGCACGAGCGCCGATTGGAGGTGAGGGTGAAGTGGGCCTATTTCGCCGCGCCTCATCTCGGCGGGACCTATTCGCATTTCAAACATCTGCGCGCCGGGCTCGCCCCGCACGGCATCTGTGTCGAGTGGGTGGGCTTTGCCCGCGAAGTTCGGCCCGGCGATGGGTTCTCTGAGGAAGATCTGCGCTCGGGCAGGCTGGTGCCGGTCCCTGGCGACGCGGACGAGGCCGCGCGGGCCGCCGCGCTCGCAGAGATGTTGACGGCCGAGGCCTATGACGGCGTCTTCGTCAACGTCCTCGCCGAGCCCGTGCAGATGAACATCGCCCGCTATCTACCGGCCGGGATGGCGCGGCTGATGATCGTGCACAACATCACCCCCGCGACCTATGCGGCGGCGCGCAGCCTTCAGGACTGGGTGCACGCGACGATCGGCGTCTCCGCCCGCTGCCGCGACGATCTCGTCGGGCGCTTCGGCTTCGCTCCCGGCCGGACTTTCGCCATCGCCAACGCGGTCGATATTGCGGCGCTCGCTTCGGCCGAGCGAGAAGGATCGCCCTCCGGGCCGAGGCGGCTGCTTTATCTCGGGCGCATCGAGGACGCGGCGAAGGGCGTCTTCTGGCTCCCGCAGATCATGTCGCGCCTGCCTTCGAACGTCAGCCTGACCGTCGCCGGCGACGGTCCGGACCTTGAGCGTCTGCGCGAACTGTGCGCCCGCGATCGGCGCATCGCGCTCCTGGGCGCGGTGGCGGCAAGCCGGATTCCGCGTCTCCTGGCGCAGCATGACGTGATGATCATGCCGTCCCGCTTCGAGGGCTTCGGGTTGACGCTCGTCGAAGCCATGGCGACCGGCTGCGTGCCGGTCGTATCCCGCCTGCGCGGTGTCACCGATCGGATCGTCTCCGATGGGGAGAACGGCTTCCTTTTCCCGGTTGGCGACTGGCCGGCGGCCGCGCGCCTCCTCGCGCGTCTGATCGACGATCCCGAAAGGCTCGCGGCCATGTCGGGCCGGGCGCGGCGCGATGTGGCGGGCCGCTATTCGCTGGAGCGCATGGCAATGGAATACGCCGCCGTCCTCCACGACGTCATGGCGAACCGCCCCGCCATCGCCGACCCGCTGCCGCTCCGCGAATGGGCGATGCCCGCGGGCTTCCGGCCCGGTCTCCGCCGCTACGTGCCGAGGCCGCTGAAGAACTTCCTCCGTGCCCGGCTGGAGCGGGTGTGATGCCAGCGGGCGCGCCGCCGCCGGTCTTCTCGCTGGTCATCCCGGCGCATAATGCCGTCCGCTATCTGGGCGAGGCGCTGGACTCCGTGTTCGACGAGAACACCCGCCATCCCTACGAGGTGATCGTCGTCGACGACGGCTCTGTGGACGGGACGGCTGCGCTTGCCTCGACCTATCCCGGCGTCGTCTGCCTCCGACAGGAAAATACCGGGCCTTCCGCTGCACGCAATGCCGGCATCGCCGCTGCGAAGGCCGGGATCGTTCTGTTTCTCGATGCCGACGACAAGGTCTTGCCGGGGCGTTTCGACCTGGAGCTCGATCAGATGCGGGCCGAGCCGGAAGTCGCCGTGACCTTCGGCAACTGGATCGTCGAGGGCGAGCCGGGCGATTATCTGGCGCGCTATGGCTTGCCGCCCGCGCCCGAAAGGTTTCGCGAGCTGGACAATCCGTTCGGCCGTCTCATGACGGCGGGATGCTGCGTGCCGACTTCCACGGTCGCCGTGAGGAAGACCTGGCTCGAACGCGTTGGAGGATTTCCGGAGGATCGTCGCTACGCGGAGGATTATGCCGTGTGGCTGAAGATCGCCGCGGCCGGCGGCCGCTTCGCCTATTCAAGCCGGGCTCTCGCCTGGTATCGCAAGGGCGCGGCGTCGAGCCTCACGCGATCGAGCCATACCCACGCCGGCCTCGTCCTGACGCTGCGCGAGGCGCTTCTGTCCTGCGGTGCCCGCCTGAGCGTCGCGGAACGGGCGGTGGCGGAAGCGCGCTACCGCACGGCGGTAAACGGTTTGCTGCGTCACGAATGGGCCTATCGGGGCCGCCGGGCTGCGCTCGATCGCGCCCAGAGCCTCGAACCGCTGATCCCGCGCGATCTTGCCATCACATATCGGCTTCTGACGCTGCTGCCCGGTGGTCTCCCGCGTCTGCTGCGGGAGACGATGCGCGCTCGTGGCAGGCTCGCCCTGCGCGGGGCGGGCCGATAAACCGCCCCAATCGTCAGGAGACAGCGGGGCGGAGACGCGAGGCGAGCCATTGCCGCGATGTCTTCGGCACCCAGCAACGGGCCAGCTGCCGCACCGACGTTCCACTGAGGGGCGTGCGCCGGACGAGTTCGCCCCAAAGCCGGAGACGGTCCTGCGGCGCAAAGTGATCGAGGACGGCGATCAGCGCCTTGTCGGCATCGCCATCGTCGCCGTGGATGAAGGGCATGAAGCGGTCGAGCTCGGCGAACAGGGGGTGGGAGGGCGCCTGCGAGCGGGCCTCGGCCGGCAGCGAGAAAATCGTCTCGTAGATCGTCGTCAGCCTCTCGCTCCAGCCCGGTCCAGAGTGCATCTTGAGAAGCGAGCGGCGTGTCGTCTCGCCCAAAGTGTTCCGCAAGGCGGCATCGCGCGCCAGGCGGGACAGGGCTTCGGTGTATGATTCCAGATCCGCACAACGCACCATATGCTCATCGAGGCCCGGCACGTCGCAGCCGAAAATCGCACATTGGCGGGAGAACGGGTTGCGTGTGACGGCCGGAACGCCCCTGAGCGCGCCTTCGATCATCGACGTGGTCGATACGAATGGGAAGGAATCGACGTAAATGTCTGCAGCGTCGTAATAATCGGCCGTATGAGCGGTCTCGGGCAAGGCGAGGATCCGGCCCCCCGTCGCCTGCATGGCATCGGACCAGTCGGGCCGGTCCCCGGCGCCGAGCACGACCAGCGTGGCCTCGGGGAACGCCTTCAGGAAAGGCACATGGGCGTCGGCAAAGGAGACCTCACCGATCGTTGCGTATTTGAGGCTCCGCGCGACCGAGAGAAGGACGAGGCGGCCGGGTTCAAGGCCGATCTTCGCTTTCGCCGTTCCCCGGTCCGTCTGGTGCTCGAGCGGCGCGATCGGGATCGGCAGGAGAAGATTGCGCTCGCGGGCGATGCCCCTGCGGGCCTGGCAGAGTTCGTACGCCGATCGCCGAAGCGAGATCACCGCGTCCCAGGTGGAAGCCCCGAGCCAGAACAGATGATCGGCGTGATTGAGATAGGCGAGCGCCGGGCGATCCCGGCTTTCGGCGAAGGCCAGCACCGGAATGACGTCGCGATTTCCCACATGCAGGACGACAAGGTCGGCCGATCGCGCGGCGTCGCGCAGCTGGCGGGCCTTCGCGATCAACTGCCAGGATGATCCTGAAAGCTGGGTGAAGCTGCCGCCCTGCGATGCGATCGTGGCGGGAAGCCTCGGCGGGACCGGTCCGTACTGATCGGTGAGGACGACCGAGTGGACCGAGGAGCGATCGTTCTCGACCCATCGCCAGATCATGCGCGTCATCCCGCCGATCTCTTGCGCCGTGGTGACGACGTGCAGCACACGCCGCCTCTGACCGGGGCTGGGCGGGATCGGTTTGCCGACGGCGCCCACCCAGCGCACGCCGATGGCCCGGAGGATATCGTCGAGCGCGGCGCTGCCAAAAAGCCCGCAGGCGCCTGAAACGGCGCTCAGGGCAGCAGCCTCCGCGAAGACCGCAGCTGCGGCCGCATGACCGGCGTCGAACTCGGCCCGTGACCGGCGCAGAAGCGCTTCGAACTCGCGAAGGTTGTGCGCCAGGATGGGCTCGCCCCGGTCATACCAGCCGAACGGGTCGACGATGTCCGGGCGGGGTTCAGGGCATTCGCCGGAATCGGCCGCGCGAAACGGGGATTCGGTCTCTTCTGCGACGGATCTCTGGGTCATTGGCTCGCCTTTTCCATGATGGGTCAAACCGCTGCGGCACGCCGGGAAGGCCTGCGCGACGATGCGAAGGAGCGCACCTCCTCAAGCAAGGGATGCCGGCTCGCCGAGAGGCCGGCGAGCCATCCTGCGAACGCCGTGCCGCCGGCAAGCGTCAGTGCCATGAAGGAGATCTCGGCCGTGAAGCCGTAAAAGCCTGCAACGAGGAGGGGGCCGGCGGCGGAGCACGCCGCAACGGCCGCGCTCTTTGCGACGCTGGCGATGAGCTCCATCCAGCCGAATGCGATCTGACGCCGGATGAAGACGAACGCCACGCCCATCTGGAAGGCGAGGGTGGCGAACATGCTCCAGGCGAGTGCCGCAGCTCCGAAGGGCGCCATGGCGAAGATGACGAGCATCGAGGGCGGCAGGGAAATCAGGCAGGACGTGACCGTGTCGCGAATCCGGCCGGATGCGACCAGGATCGGATAGGTCAGCGACGCCGGCATCATGATGAGCCATGCGAGCGCCATGATCCGCACGAGGGGGGCGCAGGCGTCCCATTGCGGCCCGAGCACGATCCGCACCGCCGGCTCCGCCAGGATGGCGAGGACGAGCAAGGCCGGCCAGTGGATCGCCGACAGAAGCGTGAGCGCCTTCAGGTAGAGGGCCTTGAGATCGGCGCCGGCCCGCGCCTGGGCGGCGAAGGCGGGGAAGACCACCGGCAGGAAGGCCCCGACGACGAAGCGGTCGGGGATCTGGCACAGGAGATAGGAGCGATTGAAGAAGCCGGCGACGTCGATGCCGGCAAGCCGCCCGAGCAGCAATTGCGGCAGGCTGGTGTGGATCGTCGTAAGCGCCGAGGTCGCGCTGGCAAAGCTGCCAAAGCTTGCGACGCCGCGCCAGTCGCGCAGGGAGGGCATGAAGATCCAGGGCTTTCCCACTTTGATCGCCGCCAGCGAGGCGGTCGTGACGCTTGCCAGGAGAGAGCCGAGGACGAGGCTGAGAAACCCGAGCCCAAACGCATGGAAGATCAGCACGCCGATCAGGTTCGCCGCCACCCCGCTCACATTGATCAGCGCCAGCGAGGCGAAATCCATCTCCCGCCTCAAAAGCGCCAGGCAGGGCGAGGCAAAGCATCCGGCCGCGAGGCTGCCCACCGACAGGGCGATGCCGAGCGCAAGCGCCGGCGCGGAATAAAATCGGGCGATCGGCGCGGCCAGCGCCAGAAGAACCGCAGCCAGGAGCAGAGCCACGAGCGCCATGACCGTGAAAGCCGTCCGCAGCGTTTCCTTCTGGGGGTCGGGATGTTGGATGATGTAGACGCCGACGCCGAAGTCCCGCAGCGATTCCGCCGTGACCGCGACGATGCTCACGATCGCGAAGAGGCCGACATCGCTCGGTGTCAGCAGTCGGGCGACGATTGCGGTCGTGGCGAGGGAGATGCCGAAAGAGACGTACTTGTCGAGCGCGGAGAACATGAAGGCGGCATGCGTGCTCGACATGATCGCTCGATCTCCCGCCCGACGCTGCGCCGCGGCCTGAACGGCCCTGAGAACACGGCGATACTAGGAGAAGCAGGGCAGGGCCCGAAGCAAGCATTTGCAGGGGTGCCTCGCCGGCCGGGCGAATAGGCGGCCTGCGATCGAATGAAATCATTCCACTTTGGGCGTAGATGAATACGTATATCGCCTGCGAGCGCCGGAGGGCAGACGCCGAAGGGCGCATCCGCTGGCTTCCGGCCCAGTCTCGCCTGCCTCGCGGGCCTTCGTAGCGCGCCTGACCTCCGACCTCCGATCTGTGCCGGCCCGACGCCGTATCTGCCTTCCTTGCGGTATCGCGAGGCCGTCGAGCCGCCTTGAGCGGATGGCGCAAGATCTGTCCGGCAGGCCCGAAACCCCGGCATCGGGCGCGAAACGGCCTGATAGGCCAACCGGCGCAGCGACTGTCCTTCTTTCGGCGGAGGGCCATGGCGCGCTTCACCCGATTTGGGTGGTTTCGTTCCGGGGCCCGCCGCTCTTCTACTGCGTCCAACAACGACGCATGCAGGGGGAGAGGATGCCGATCACGAACTGCGATATTGCGCCGGATGCCTATGTCGCACACCCCAGCCTGGTGAACCTCTACGGCTGCAGGATCGGCGCCGGGACCCGGATCGGCACCTTCGTCGAGATACAGAAGGGCAGCATCGTCGGCTCCCGATGCAAGGTCTCCTCGCATTCCTTCATCTGCGAGGGCGTCGAGATCGAGGACGAGGTGATGGTGGCGCACGGGGTGATGTTCACCAACGGCCTGGTGCCGCGCGCCACGAACGAAGACGGCTCCATGCAGACCGACGGCGACTGGGAATGCACGCCGACGCTCATCCGGCGAGGCGCCTCGATCGGCTCCAACGCCACGATCATCTGCGGGGTGACGGTGGGCGAGCGGGCCCTCGTCGCCGCCGGCGCCGTCGTCACGCGCGACGTGCCGCCCTACGCCATCGTCATGGGCGTGCCGGCGCGGGTCACCGGCGATGTGCGCCACCACGATCCGCAGCACCCGCATCCCAACCGGCTTCGCGATCCCAACCTCGGCTCCTTCACGGAAAGGCTCAACCCATGATCCGCTTCGGAGTGATCGGCTACGGCTATTGGGGACCCAATATCGCCCGCGCCCTGATGGAGGTGGACGCCGCCGCGGTCCATGCCATCGCCGACGTATCCTCCGAGGCGCTGGGGCGTGCGGGAAAACGGCACCCTTCGGTGCTCCTCCAATCGGACTGGCGCGAGGTCGTCGCCGACCCGGCCATCGACGCGATCGTGGTCGCGACCCCGGTGAACCATCATTTCGAGATCGCGCTGGCGGCTCTGCGGGCCGGCAAGCATGTCCTCGTCGAGAAGCCGATGACCGCCGATGTCGGGCAGGCCTGGCGGCTCGTCGAGGAGGCGCGCAGGCGCTCGCGCGTGCTGATGGTGGACCACACCTTCGTCTATACGGGCGCCGTCCAGGCAATCCACGGTCTGATCGAAACGGGCCACCTCGGGGATCTCTACTACTACGATTCCATCCGGGTGAATCTCGGCAACTTCCAGAACGACGTGAACGTCATCTGGGATCTCGCCGCCCACGACTTCGCCATTCTGGACTTCCTGTCCTCGTCGCGGCCGATGGCCATCTCCGCGACGGCCGCGGGCTTCCTTTCCGACCGGCCCGAGAACATGGCGCATCTGTCCGTCTATTATGAGGATGGCTCCATGGCCAATCTCAACGTTAACTGGCTGGCGCCGATCAAGGTGCGGCAGGTCCTGCTCGGCGGCAGCCGGCGGATGGTCATCTATGACGACATGGAGACGAGCGAGAAGGTCAAGGTCTACGATCGCGGCGTCACGCTCAGCGACGACCCCGAGGCCGTCCAGATGCGGCGCGTCTCCTACCGGGTGGGCGACATGTGGGCGCCGGTGATCTCCGCCAAGGAGGCGCTCCTGACGGAGCTGGAGCACTTCTGCTCGGTGATCGAGACGGGCGCCGCGCCCATGTCCGACGGCTTGAGCGGTTTGCGGGTGGTGGAGATGCTTTCGGCCGCTTCCCACTCGATGAGACTGCGCGGCCAGCCGGTCGAGATGCACGAGCTCAGGAAAGCGTCATGATCCCGTTTCTGGATCTGCGCGCCCAGTACGAGACGATCGGCGACGAGATCGAGGCGGCAGTCCTGCCGGTCCTGCGCAGCGGCAACTATGTGCTGGGACCCGCCGTCGAGCACTTCGAGCACGCCTTCGCCGACTATTGCGGCGCCCGCCATGCGGTCGCGCTCAACAGCGGCACCTCGGCGTTGCATCTCGCACTCCTGGCGCTCGGCATCGGCCCCGGCGATGAGGTCATCACCGTCTCCATGACCTTCGTGGCGACGGCGGCCGCCATCCGCTATGCGGGCGCGACGCCGGTCTTCGTGGACATCGACCCCTCGACCTGGACCATGGATCCGGCGAGGATCGAGGAGCGCATCACGCCGCGGACGCGGGCGATCATGCCGGTGCATCTGCACGGCCGGCTCGCCGATATGGGGCCGATCCTGAACCTGGCGCGCCGCCACGGGTTGCCCGTGATCGAGGACGCCGCGCAGGCGCACGGCGCCGAGCGCGACGGAAGGCGTGCCGGGACTTTCGGCGATATCGGCTGCTTCAGCTTCTATCCCGGCAAGAACCTCGGCGCCTGCGGGGAAGGCGGAGCGATCGTCACGGACCGCGACGACCTCGCTGCCGAGGTGCGCCTGCTGCGCGACTGGGGCCAGCGGCGCAAGTACCACCACGAGAAGCTTGGCTTCAATTATCGCATGGATGCCCTGCAGGGCGCCGCTCTCGGCGTGAAGCTCAGGCACCTCGACGCCTGGACCGAGGGACGCCGCCGCGTCGCCGACCTCTACCAGTCGGGTCTGTCGGGCGATCTGTTCCGGCCCTCGGGGCCGATCGGGCGCGACCATGCATGCCACGTCTTTGCTGTCGAGGCTTCGAACCGCGATTGGCTGCGCGAGGCGCTTCAGCAGGAGGACATCGCGACGGGCATCCATTATCCCGTGCCGGTCCATCTGCAGCCGAGTTTTGCCGATCTCGGCTATCGGCGAGGGGATTTTCCGGCGAGCGAGGCGATGGCGGAGCGAACGCTCTCCCTGCCCATCTACCCCGAACTCGCGACGCGGGACGTCGCCCGCATCATCGCCACGCTCAACATGCTGACGGCCGGCGTGCTGGCGAAGACGGCCTGACAGGAGCTCACCATGACAGCCCTTTTCTCCCTTGCCGGCAGCTCCGCCCTCGTGACGGGCGGCGCGGGCTTCGTCGGCTCGCACATCGTCGACGCGCTGCTCGCCGAAGGCTGCAGTAAGATCGTCGTCGTCGACAACATGATCCGCGGAAGGCTCGCGAACCTTTCGCCGGCGCTGATGAGCGGCCGTGTGGAGGTGGTGCGGGGCGACATCCGCGACCGCGCCCTTATGCAGCGTCTGGTGGAGCCCGCCGATATCGTCTTCCATCAGGCCGCCCTGCGCATCACCCATTGCGCGGAGGATCCGGACCTCGCCATGGAGGTGATGTCGGACGCGACCTACCGGCTCCTGCGGCTCTGCGTGCAGGCGAAGGTCGGCAAGGTGGTGATGGCCTCTTCGGCTTCCATCTACGGCCTTGCCCAGACGTTCCCCACGCCCGAGAACGATCCGCCCTACGACAACCGCACGCTCTACGGCGCCGCGAAGCTGTTCGGCGAAGGGCTGCTGCGATCCTTCCACGACATGTACGGCCTCAACGGCGTCGCGCTCCGCTACTTCAACGTCTACGGCCCGCGCATGGACCTGCATGGCCGCTACACCGAGGTGATGGTGCGCTGGATGGAGCGTATCGAGCAGGGGGAGCCGCCGATCATCTTCGGCGATGGGCTGCAGACGATGGATCTCGTGCATGTGGCAGACGTGGCCCGCGCCAACATCCTCGCCGCGAAGTCGCCGGTGACGGACGTTGCCCTCAACGTGGGGAGCGGGAAGGAGACGTCGCTTCTGGCTCTGGCGGAGGCTTTCTGCAGCATCCTCGGCCGGCCCGGCCTCAAGCCTGTCCATGTCGAGGCGCGAGCCGTCAATCCCGTGCCGCGCCGGCTCGCCTCGACCGAGCTCGCGCGGGAACTTCTCGGTTTCGAGACGACGATCGACGTGTCCGAGGGGCTTCGCGACCTCACCGCCTGGTGGCGGGCCGAGCAGCAGGCGGCGGCGCTCTCGACGGAGCGATCGTGATCCCCATCGCGCAGCCGCTCCTTGGACCCGAGGAAGCGGCAGCGGTCGCCGCCGTCGTCAGTTCCGGCTGGCTCACCCAGGGTCCCCAGGTGGCGGCCTTCGAGGCGGAATTCGCGGCGCTCACCGGTGCGCGCCATGCCTGCGCCGTGTCCAACTGCACGACGGCGCTTCACCTGGCGCTGCTTGCCCTTGGCGTCGGGCCGGGCGACGAGGTCGTCACGGTCAGCCACACCTTCATCGCCTCCGCCAACGCCATCCGCCAATGCGGTGCCGTCCCGGTCTTCGTCGATATCGAGGAAGACGGCTTCAACATCGATCCGATCGCCATGGAGCGCGCCATCACCCCATCGACGCGGGCGCTGCTCGTCGTGCACCAGATGGGCATGCCCTGCGACATGGCGGCGGTCATTGAGGCCGCGCGCCGGCACGAGATCGCCGTCATCGAGGATGCCGCCTGCGCCATCGGCTCGCAGATCGAGGTCGATGGCAGCTGGCAGCCCGTCGGGCGGCCGATCGGCGACATCGTCTGTTTCTCGTTCCATCCGCGCAAGGTGCTCGCCATCGGCGACGGCGGCATGATCACGACCGACAATTCCGAATGGGACAGGCGCTTTCGCCTGTGGCGCCAGCACGGAATGTCGATCTCCGACACGGCCCGGCATGCGAGCGACCAGGTCGAGTTCGAGGCGTATCCCGTCCCCGGTTTCAACTACCGCATGACGGACATCCAGGCGGCCATCGGGCGCGAGCAGCTCAAGCGACTGGCGGGCATCGTTGCACAGCGGCGGGCGCATGCCGCCACCTATAGCCGTGCGCTTGCCGGGATCGACGGCCTGGCGCCGCCCGAGGAGCCCGTCTGGGCGCGAACGAACTGGCAGAGCTATTGCGTGCGCCTCGACCCGGCGCTGAGCCAGCGCGACGTCATGCAGTACATGCTTGACCACGGCATCGCGACGCGCCGGGGCATCATGTGCATCCATCTCGAAGAAGCGCATGCCGATCTTCCGCAACGCCATCCACTGGCGCGATCGGAGGCCGCGAGGGACCACGCGATCCTCCTGCCCATGGCGGCGCAGATGTCGTCCGAGACGGTGCTGCAGGTGGTGGACGTGCTTGCCGATGCCTGCGCCCGCCTGGCACGGCGTGCGGTCGCCTGATAGCGGCGATTGCCTGATGGCGGCGATTGTAGGCGGTGGGTCGCCGCCAGCGACAGCAGGCTTCATGGTGCCGCCGAAACGGCCATTTTCGGCAGCACGCCCCTCGTCCGGGCGAGGCGCGTTACCGGTCGCGTAGCCCTCGCGGGACGCCCGGCGCAGGCCGCGCTCATGATCCCGATCTCCTCAGTAATTCCGGCCATCTCCGGCCCCTCGACGCGCCGCTGACCGGCCTCTGCCGTTCGTGCGCCGGTTCTCATGAGTCGGGACGCTACCCATGCGGGAGTTCGGGATTTGCCCTCGGCTTGTGCGCGAGTTGTCACCCCGTCGTCATCTTTCTCGATCGCCCTAGATATAGTGGTATAAAACGCCTGCGCGTGAAGAGGCGAAGTCGCCGCTGCTCCTTGGGTCGTTCATGATGTCGAGACAAGTCACGGATGAAAGATCATATGACAAAATAGGCAATTATCTCGTCGGAAAATCAGGATTTTCCTTGCGGGAGTTTAGTGAAGGACAGATCGTCAAGCATCAAGGTGCGAGAGACAATCAGATTTACATCATAAAGTCCGGCTGGGCGATGGTATATACGTACCTTCCTGGAGGTTCGCGGCAGGTCATTGAGGTCTGCCTCCCGGGCGACGTGATCGGCACCCAGATTGCCGGCGAAGAGCTTGCCGTCCTGACGGCCTTTTCGGCCTGGGTCGCTCCCGCCGAGGGGCTACCGCAGGCGATCGCAGGGCGCCCGTCCATTGCCGAGTTCTTCGTCGCGGCGGCGGTGCGGCGTCGGGCCTGCATGACCGCACAGATCGTCCGCCTTGGACAGCGCAGCGCTGCCGATCGCACCGCCGACTTCCTCCTCGAGGTCGACGCGCGCCTGCGCCTCGTGGGCCTTACCGAGGGCGACAGCTTCACCCTTCCACTGACGCAGAACGAACTCGCGGACCTGCTGGGGCTTACGCCGATCCATATGAGCCGCACCCTCCACAAGCTGCGCGCTTCGGGCCTGATCAGCCTGAAGCGCCAGCGGGTGGAGATCCTCAATCGGGCCGCGGCGGCGGAGCGGATCGGCTTCGATCCGGCCTATTTGGGCGATGCGGAAGACGGGGCCTCCACCGAAAGCGGTAGCTCTTCCCGCGAAAGGATCAACCAAGGCGCCACCAGCTACAACTAAGCATATGGATTTTTGTATAGAGTTTATAACAAATGTTAAAATTACCCGAAACTATTCGGTGTAATAGAGGTAGGCTGGAGTTCGGCTGTCATAAGAAGCACCCTTTCCGAGCATAAGAACTCGAAGGTGCCGTCTTGAAGTACAAAAAAGTATAATAAGGCGGGGGTAGCGTATGACCGAACAGCTTAGGTTGTCTCGTCCACACGAGATTTATGCCCTGGATATGCCGCTGGAAGCGGTAGCGAAAGAATTCAGGGCGGAGAACGCAAGGCAGAAACTGATTGTGGTGGATTCCCGGCTGTTCAGCCGCGAGTGCCTCTGCAAGAGCCTCTCGGACGCCGCCGACCATTTCGTCTGCGTCGGCATTGAAAGTTCGGCGGTATGGGAGAGCGAGCGATCGTCACACGCCGATGCGGTGGCGGTCATCCTCAGTATCGGGGCGCGCAGGCCCACCGATCCCGTCATGGCAAGGGATATCACGGACGCGGTACGCCGCTTCGCACCGATCCCGGTTCTGCTGCTCGCCGAGAGCGAGGACCTCACGCATGTCGTCCGCGCCCTCAATCTGGGTGCGAAAGGCTACATACCGTCCTCGGTCAGCATCGAGGTCTGCGTGCAGGCCGTGCGGCTGGCGAGGGCAGGGGGCACCTACGTTCCGGCGACGGCGCTATTGTCGATGGGGCGCGCCCTGGAGCGGGGCGAGGATATGACACGCCCGCTGATCGGCATCTTCACCCACCGCCAGGCCCAGGTGGTCATGGCACTGCGGCGCGGCAAGGCGAACAAGGTGATCGCCTATGAGCTGAACATGCAGGAAAGCACGGTGAAGGTTCATATCCGCAACATCATGCGCAAGCTGAGGGCGAGCAACCGCACGGAAGTCGCCTACAAGCTCAATGACCTGCTGCCTCCCGACTACGAGTCGGATTTCTAGGGCGCAGCAAACGCCGGCGCAGAGCACAGCAACGCCTTAATGGGGGAAGGTCGTGATCCTTTCCGATGCGCGGCCGGGGGAGGATCGTTTTCTCATTCCGGCCCTTCCAGGCGTCCTCGCACGCCACAAGGTCCTTGTCCTCCTCTCCGTGGTCGCCGGTCTGGCGCTCGGGGTTGCGGGCTATCTCGGCTCGCCACCCAGATATCTCGCCGAATCCGTTCTTGTCCTGGATTCAAGGCGCATCCAGGCACTGCCCACGGAAGCGGTGGTCTCGCCGTTGCCGCAGGAGAGTCCCGCGCTGCGCAGCGAGATCGACATCATCCGCTCCCGGATGATGGCCCTGCGGGTGGTCGCAAATCTTCAGGCCTCCGGGGTGGAGTTTCCCGCCGAGGCGCGCCCCGGTGGCGTGTCCGGCGTCCTTGCTGCGCTGCTGAGGGGCGAGAAGCATCAGCCGGAGGATGCCGGGGCGTCGGAGCCCGCCAGCAAGGCGCGCCGGCTCCTGGAGAACCTTGACGTCTTCAACGATGGACGCTCCTACACCATCAACATCTCGTTCCAGGATGAAGACCCGGTGTTTGCCGCCCAGGTGGCCGACGCCTTCGCTGACAGCTACATCGGCTACCAGGACCGGGTGCAGCAGCAGGAGACGCTGCGTGTCGCCAACTGGCTGGGCAGCAAGCTCGATGCGCTCCGCCAGCGGGTGGAGGAATCGGAGCATGCGGTCGAAGCCTTCCGCCAGTCGGCGGGGCTGTCCGAGGTCGACGGCTCCAGTCTCGCCGGACAGGAAGTGCTCCGCCTCACCGATGAGCTCGCACGCGCCGAGGCGGTCGTCGCCGGCGCGGTCGCCCGCCTCGACACGGCGCGCCGGCTGAGCACCGGCGACCAGGTTCCCGCTCTCGACGAATTCCTGCGCTCCACCACCATGGCCGCTCTGCTCGGCCAGCTCGCCAGCGCGGAGAGAAAGCTCTCGGCGCTGACCTCCAGCGGGGCATCCAAGAGCGAGCAGATCCCGCAACTTCAACAGGAGATCGCCGACCTCCACCGGCAGATCGCCCAGGGCGCAGACGTGCTGGTGCAAAGCCTCGACAACGAGGCGGCCATCGCCCGCCAGAAGCGCGATCTTCTCGCCGGCGGGCTGAGCGCGGCGCGCAGCCGGCTTGCCAAAGCGGACCGGCAGACGGTCAAGCTGGCGCAGCTGAAGCGCGAGGCCGACGTCAACCGCGGCGTCTATGAGAGCTATCTGCAGCGGTACAAGCAGGCGATCGAGCAACAGGGCGTGGTGACGCCGGAGGCGCGCCTCATCTCCTCCGCTGAGGGCGACCCGACCCGCGTCAGCCCCCGCCTGTCCAATTGGCTCGCCCTTGGCCTGGCGCTCGGCGTCGTTTTCGGCCTCGCCGGCGCCGTGGCGCAGGAGTTCACGGCCTCGCCTTCGAGAACACGCGAGAGGTTTCAGAAGCTGACCGGTCTTGCCGTGCTGAGCGAGCTGCCGCGGTGGCGCGCCATAGACAGCCCCGAAGCCGCGCACGCCGCGCAGGATTCCACCCACCCGCTGGGGCGCGCCCTCGGCATGCTGGCAGCCGGTCTCTCGCCGCTTCGCGCCAAGACCAGGTCGCTCGTCTTGGCCTTCACGGCTGCGGGCTCGCGCGAGGGCATCACGACCGCGGCGCTGGCCTCGGCCCGGTATCTCGCCGTCTCCGGCCTTTCGGTGGTGCTGGTGGATGCGAACCTGCGCCGCCCCGACGTGGCAAGACGGTTGGGTGTGGCGCCCCAACGGTTCCTCGACGAGATCCTGAAGGGGGCCGATCCGACGGCTCTGCTGCTGAAGGATCCGCTCTCCGAGGCAAGGATCATTCCCGCCCGCCAGGGGGCGGTCGCGCCGGAGCTGCTTTTCCAGAGCAAGCGCTTCCTCGCCGTCGTCGACGACCTCAGGCGCCACTTCGACGTCGTGCTGATCGACACACCGGACCTGGCCTCAGCTTCGGATGCCCTGCATTTTGCGGCAGCGGCCGATCACTCGGTGCTGATTGTCCATCCGCAGCGCAATCGTCCGGCGGATACGCTGGCGGCACTCGCGGGCCTGTCGGCCGTCGGGCGCACGCCTCTCGGCCTCATCATCAATGCCATCCCGATGGGCCGAATTTCGGGCGCCTGGGCAAGGTCGCGGGCGGCTGGGACGCCGGGGGACGGGCAGCATCGACACGGGTCCTTCGGCGGACAGGTCGAAGCTTCGCTCAATTCATGAAGGACAAGCCATGAAGCGCTTCATCCGGGCCGCCTTGCCGGTATTGCTGCTGGTGACCGCGATGCTCCTGCCGCCCTCTGCGGGCTGGGCGGCAGGCCCTTACCGCGCGGTTCCCGGCGACGTGCTGCAGGTCTCAGCCTATGGCGGCGACAACCTCTCCGGCCGCTTCACCATCGGCGGCGACGGCTCGATCATCCTGCCGCTGATCGGCGCGACGCCCGTCGCCGGCATGACGATGACGGAGATCGGGCAAGCCTTGAGCCGGCTCTTCGCGGAACGGGTGCCGGGCGTCTCCGTCACGGCCTCGGTGCTGGAGCATGCGCCGGTCTACATCCTCGGCGATGTGCGCAATCCCGGCAGCTACCCCTATCGCCCGGGCATGATCTCCCTGGAGCTCATCGCCCTCGCCGGTGGGCTCGGGCGCGTCGACACGCCGGAGAACGACGCCTCGCTGCAGCTCATCCAGCTGCGCCAGGAATACCGCGACCTCGATTTGCAGGTCTTCGCCCTCATGACGCGCCGGGCGCGCGCGAAAGCGGAGCTCTCCGGTAGCGAATTCGCCTTTCCTTTCGAGGAAAGCGAGGATCTGCAGGTCGAGCGGTTGCACCAGACCATCGTCGAAGACGAGAAACGGGTCTTCGACATCCGCCGCAGATCCCTGGAGAGAGAGCAGCAGGCTCTCGTCGAGCAGGAGAAGAGCTTCACCCGCGAGATCGAATCGATCACCGAGAGCATCTCGCTGCACGATGCGGAGATCGGCCTTTTGGAACAGGACGTGGCGGCGGCCGCCAAGCTCGTCGAGCGCGGCCTGACCCCGGCTTCCAACCTTCGTGCAGCGGAGCGCCAGCTCTCGGCCACCAAGCGCGACGCGCTGGAGCTTCGCAGCTTCCTCGCGCGGGCGGAACAGAACCGCCAGGCGATAAGCGAGCGACGGGCCTCGCTCATCGACAAGCGCGAGAACGAGGCCGCGGAGAACGTGCAGAGCGCCGAGCTCGACATGGCGCGCATGAAGGACAAGCAGCAGAGCCTTCTCGCCTCCATGGCGGAGATCGCCGCCTCGGCCCGCCACGATCAACTCGCGGCGATCGAGCGGCGGGTCAGGTACAGCGTGCTGCGCGCCGGCGATGACGGCGCCTACAGCGAGATCGACGGGAACGAGCAGCTCGCGATGAAGGCCGGCGACATCCTGCGTGTGGAGTTCCAGCCCGCAACGCCAGGCCGGCAGGCAGCTCTCGAATAACGGAAACCGGCTCTTCAGGAGGCCATCTGCCTCGCAAGGGCAGCCGGGAGCGGCGCTGGGGCAGGGGCCGCTTCGCTCGCGCGCCAGGCGTCATAGAGCTGGCGAACGCCCGTCCTCAGATCGATCCGTGGCCGCCAGCCCATCGCGTTGAGACGACGGGTGTCCAGCACTTTCCTCGGCGTGCCGTCCGGCATGCTGAGGTCGAAGACGAACTCCCCCTCCCAGCCGACCACCTCCGCGATGAGGACGGCAAGATCGCGGATGGAGATCTCCTGCATCGTTCCGACGTTGATCGGCTCGGGGTCGGAGTGGTGCCGGAGCAGGAAGACGCAGGCATCCGCGAGGTCATCCACATGCATGAATTCGCGTAAGGGGCGCCCGCTCCCCCACAGGGTGATCGTCCTGGCGCGGGTGCACCGCGCCTCGTGCACCTTGCGGATGAGCGCAGGCAGCACGTGCGAGGTCACGGGATCGTAATTGTCGTTGGGGCCGTATAGGTTGCAAGGCATCGCGCTGATGAAGTTGCAGCCATGCTCGACGTTGTACGCCGCCGCCAGTTTCAGGGCGGCGATCTTGGCGAGCGAATAGGCCTCGTTGGTCTTCTCCAGCGGACCGGTGAGCAGCATGCGCTCCGCAAGCGGCTGCGGTGCGTCGCGGGGATAGATGCAGCTCGATCCGAGACAAAGAAGCTTCTCCACCCCCGCCTCGAACGAAGCGTGGATGACGTTCATGTTGATCATGGCGTTGTCGTAGAGGAACTCCGCCGGCGAGGCCGAATTGGCGACGATGCCGCCGACGCGGGCGGCGGCGAGGATCACCGCATCCGGCCTTGCGCGGCGAACCCAGCTTTCGGTCTCTGCCTGTCGCGTCAGGTCGAGCGCGCAGTGCGGAACCGTGAGAAGCTCGCAGGGCTCCTCCGCCAGCCTGCGCATCAGCGCGCTGCCGACGAGGCCCGTATGACCGGCCACCCAAATCCGCTTGCCGGCGAGGGCAAAGGTGTTTGCGTCAGGCCCCATGGAAGTCGTTCCGCCCCGTGTCCCGCATAAGCGTCCGCAGGCCGGCCTCGATCGCGGTCGCCTCGATCGTGGTCAAAGTGTCCTGGCAAATCCGGTCGCGGGGCTGCGTGTTGATGAGGGAGGACCGCCGCTTCAGCCCGGGCATGCGAAAGCCCTTTCGCAGCAGCAACTCGGCCAGACAGGCGCCGTCCTTGCCGGTGACGCCAAAGATGAGCGCGGTCCTTCTTTCCACCAGCAACCCCCTTCAGAACAGCGGCCGTCGCGTGGGCCGGCATGGGGTCCGCAGATCGCATCGCTATCTTGAGGAAGCGGGGAGGCGGCGCATCCTCCCAATCCGAACCAGCCGGGCTCTGATCGCACGATGCGAAGGCCTCCTCGGGAGGAGGCGGCTACTCCCAAAGGATGGCGGCGACTCCGCCGCCCGGTGCGAAGGGCGAGGGTCGGGCCCGTTCCTACCGCCAATGCCCGCCTTGAAGCACCGCCCGCCGGCTTGGGACAATCGATGCAATTACCAAGCAGGGTCCGTCCGCGTAGCGGGCGGCAAACCCTGAGCCCGGGGGATATTGCGGTCGATCATGAGGCTCATATTCGCGAACCGGTTTTTCTATCCCGACCAGTCGGCGACAAGCCGGGTCGTTTCCAGTCTCGCCTTCCAGCTCGCGTCGAGCGGCATGGAGGTCGTCGCCCTGACCTCGCGCTCGCGCTATGACGGCGACGAAGGCCGCCTGCCGAGCGAGGAGACGGTGAGGGGCGTGCGCATCGTCCGTTTGCCCGCGCCGCTTTCGGGCGGCAGCACGGCGGGCAGGCTCGGCGGCTATCTTGGCTTCCACGCGGCGCTCGCCGGCTGGCTCCTCTTCAACGCCCGTCGGGATGACGTCTGCGTCGTCTGCACCGATCCGCCGCTGCTGACGGTGAGCAGCACGGCGGCGCTCCTGGCGAGGGGCGCGAAGAAGATCGACTGGATCATGGATCTCTTCCCGGAAGTGGCCTCGGGGCTCGGTGTCCGCGGCCTGCGCGGCCCTGGCGGATCGGTCGCTCTGGCGTTCCGAGACTGGGCCCATCGGCAGGCGGATCTCATCATCTGCCCGTTCGACGGCATGGCCACCTATCTCAAGGCGCATGCTGCGCGGCTGCCACCCCTCGCGGTCGTCAACCACTGGTCGGACGGCGAGGAGATACGGACCGTCGTGCGCGGCTCCAACCCGCTGAGACAGCACTGGAAGCTCGATGACGATTTCGTCGTCGGCTATTCCGGCAATTTCGGCCGCGCGCACGACTTCGGCACGCTGATCGAAGCCGCCGGGCTGCTGCGCGGCGACGAAGGCATCCGCTTTCTTCTCATCGGCCACGGCAACCAGCTCGCCGCCGTCAAGGCGGAGGTGAAGGCGCGCAAGCTCGACAATGTCGAGTTCCGGCCTTTCCAGCCGAGTGCGCAGCTCTCCGACAGCCTCGGGGCTGCGGACGTCCATCTTGTCTCGCTGCAGCCGCAGCTGAAGCACTGCATCGTGCCCAGCAAGCTTTACGGCATTCTCGCCGCGGGCCGGCCGACACTCTTTATCGGCGCTTCGGATGACGAGGTGGCGAGCGTCCTGCGGCGGGGAGAATGCGGAGAAACGGTCTCGCCAGGCGACGGCGCCGGGCTCGCCGCCCGCATACGGCAATTGCGCGACGATCCGGAACTCGCCACCGCGATGGGAAAACGGGCGCGCCGCCTCTTCGAAGCGGAGTTCACGCGGGAAAGAGGCGTGTCGCGCTGGGTCCAGGCGGTCGCCCCCTTCCTCGACGGAGCGCCGGCCCGGCCGATCTTTGCCGTCAATCAGGGAGCACAGAACTGAGCCTGCCCACCGTCGTCGTCAGCCAGCGGGGCGCCCGCATGCACTATGCGGTGGCGCGGATCCTTGATTCCGCGGGCGAGCTGGAGCGCCTCTACACCGACATCTGCGCTGTGCGGGGGTGGCCGCGGCTCATCGCCCGCATGCCGAAAAGCGCGCTGCCGGCCGCTCTGCGCCGGCTGGCGGGTCGGGTGCCGGAGGGCATCGACCCCCGTCGCATCACGACCTTCGAGACCGTCGGCCTCCGCTCGGTCCTGAAGGCGATGGCGGACCGGTCCCACAAGGCGGAGACGGCGATCGCGCTCGAAGCGGGCCGGGCCTTCTCGGCAGCGGTGGTGCGGCGGGGCTTCGGCCGCGCCGGGGGCTTCTACGGGATCAGCGGCGAATGCCTCGAGCAGGTCGAGATGGCGCGGGCGCGCGGTCTCTGGACCGCCGTGGAGCAGATCATCGCTCCGCGCGCCATGGTCGATCGCCTGGTGGCCGAGCAGCACGCCCGCTTCCCCGGCTGGGAGGAAGGTCTCGCGGACGACCCGCTGGCGGCCGATTTCGCCGCGCGCGAGAAGGCGGAATGGGAGGCCGCGGACCTCGTGATCTGCCCATCGGAATTCGTTCGGGACGGCGTGATCGCGGAGGGCGGCCCCGCCGACAAATGCGTCGTCGTGCCCTACGGCGTCCAGGGGCGCATTCAGGAGCGACGGCGCTCTGCAAACCCTCGCCGTCCGGTGCGCGTGCTGACGGTGGGTGCCGTCAACCTGCGCAAAGGGGCGCCGACGCTCCTTGCCGTGGCGCGCGAGCTTGCCGGGCGGGCCGAGTTCCGGCTTGTTGGACCGCTCTTCGTCCTCCCCGACAGACGCACGGAACTGGCCGGGGCGCTCGACCTGCGGGGCGCCGTGCCGCGCGCCGAGATCGAGGCGCATTACGCCTGGGCCGACGTCTTCCTTCTGCCTTCCGTCTGCGAGGGGTCGGCGACCGTGACCTATGAGGCGCTCGCGGCCGGCCTCCCGGTGATCACGACGGCGAATGCAGGCTCGGTCGTGAGCGACGGCGTCGACGGCTTCATCGTCGGGCCGAACGAGGTGAGCGCGATCACGGCCTGCATCGCCGCGCTGGGAAGGGATCGCTATCTCCTGCGGGAGATGTCGATGCAGGCACGGTGCACCGCATCCCGTCACGATCTCCTCGGCTATGGAAGGCGGCTTTCAGCGGCGCTGGCACCCTTGCGCGGACCGCCCCCAACGGGCAGCCGCCGTCACTGACATGGCCGGGCTCGCCCCCCACCGCCCGACAGGCTCGTTGCGCGTCGCCATGTTGCTGGGCTCCGTCGCCGAAGCGAGCGGCGGCGTCAGCGAGGCGGTGCGCTCGCTGGCGCTCGCTCTCAGCGCCGAGCGCGGCGTTCATGTCGAGATTGTCAGTCTGCGCGAGCCGGATCGGCGCCCACGCGACTTCGCCGGGCTGCCCGTGCACCTCCTGGAGGCACGCGGGCCGGCAAGCTTCGGCTACGCGCCCGATCTGGCGCGGTTGCTGGAGCAACGCGGCTTCGATCTCGTCCACGTTCACGGGCTGTGGATGCATCCCTCTGTCGCCGTCCGGCAATGGGCGCGGCGAACCGGGCGCCCCTATCTGGTCAGCCCGCACGGCATGCTCGATCCCTGGGCGCTGGCAAACAGCGCGTGGAAGAAGCGGATCGCCTGGCAGCTCTTCGAGCGCCGGCATCTCGCCGGCGCCGCCTGCCTGCATGCGCTCTGCGAGGCGGAGCGGGCGGCGATCTCCGCGCTCGGCCTGAACATCGACACGTTCGTCGTTCCCAATGGCGTCGCAGCCCTCCCGTCGCAGGATGTGGCGGATTGGCGGCGCCGGTTCGGTGAGGGCGCGCGCATCCTCCTCTTCCTCGGGCGGATCACGCCGAAGAAGCGCGTGGTGGAGCTCGCGCACGCCTGGTCGAGGGCGCGGCCTGCGGGCTCGCCCTGGCGTCTCGTCATCGTCGGGCCGGCCGCCGGTGAGTATGAGAACAGGCTGCGCGAACTCGCCGGCTCCGCCGAAGAGACCGGCATCCTGCTGGCGGGTGCGGCCTACGGACCGGCGCGCGCCGCCTCCTATGCAAGCGCCGATGCCTTCGTGCTTCCCTCCGTCAGCGAGGGTCTGCCGATGGCGGTTCTGGAGGCATTTGCCGCCGGCCTGCCGGTCTTGATGACGCGCCAATGCAATCTGCCGGAAGGCTTCGCCGCCGGCGCGGCGATCGAGATCGGCGCGGACGAGGCAGGCATCGAGCGCGGATTGCGTCAGCTCTTCTCCATGTCGGACGACCGACGCGCCGAAATGGGCGGCCAGGCACGCCGGCTCGCCGCGGAGCGCTTCGACTGGGCAGAGATCGCGGGCCGTTTCGCCTCTCGCTATGCCGCGCTCTGCGCGTCGGCGGGGGCTGCCTCCAGGACCGGCCGCGTGCCCACCGGGCGGGCGGGATTGCCGGCGTAGACCGTCCAGTCATCGAGGTCGCGAACCGTGACCGCCCGCGCCGCGAGCACCGCGCCACGTCCGACCACCACACCGGGGCCGACGAATGCCTCGGCCGCCACCCAGGCCCGCCGCCTCACCGTGATCGGGCAGGAGACGAGCGGAAAGGTCGGATCGGAGATGTCGTGGCTGGCGGTGCAAAGATGGGCGCGCTGGGAGACGTCGGCATCGGCCTCGATCACGACAGGCGCGACGTTGTAGCAGATGACGCCGGGGCCGAGCGAAGCATGCGGCCCCATTTCCAGATGTGCGGGCCACCAGATCTTCGCGCTTGAGCGGATGTTGGCGGTGGGGTGGAGACGCGCGCCGTAGAGCCGGAGCAGCGCGCGGCGCAGCGGCAGGAACTGGGGCGGCGTCCAGCGGGCCAGGAGCAGCCAGGAGAGGGACCAGCCGAGCCGCTTCAGGCGGTCCGAAAGCGGAAATGTCGGGCCGCCGAGCTTGGGGAGCGCCGCGCCGCGCAGGGGGCTGGCGGGATCGGAAAAGCGGGAATGCATCGGCTCTTCTCCAATCAAAGGTTTCAGGACGGGGCGGCGGCCGGCACGGGCTCGGAGGGGAGCGCCTCAGGCCGCTTCACTGCCGCGTAGAGCAGGACGGGTACCAGAAAGACCGTCATATGGACCCAGACCTGCAGGACCCAGTTCGTGACATGGGAGATCGCATGCGTCGCCGGCACGATGCTGAGGATGTAGAAGATCTGGGCGCTCGCCCAGCCTTCCCGCGCCGAGGCGAAAATACGCGCGAGCAGCCAGGCGATGAGGAAGAACTCCAGCGCGCCGAAGTACCAGAACGACTGGAACGCATCGGAAAATCCCATCTCGGTTGTGCCGGTCAGCGGCTCGTAGCCGCGTGCCGGCGGCGGGAGATTGATCATCAGCGAGTTCTTGACGTCCTGACCGACGAGCTGCGCCGGGACGAAATTGAAGACGAGCGCATTCCAGTGCAGGCTGCCGAAGTCGAGCTCCAGATCCCGGCTCTTGTCGCTGAGGCGCTTGATGGCGTTGCGCATCTCTTCGCCTCCGTCGCGCAGGAGGGTGTTGAAGTTGTCAAAGATGTCGATGGCCATGATCTCGGAGGCGACAGGGCCGTCATTGGCGCGCGTCACCTGCCGGTAGTCGCCCATGCTGCTGGTGGCGATCAGCCCGGCAACGAGCCCGAGCGTGACGACCCAGCGCGGCACGACCCATCCGCGATGGAACCACAAGGAAAGCAGCACGATCATCGTGAGCTCGGTCGCCTCGGCGCGCTTGCCTGTGATGACGATGCGCTCGAGGTAGAAGAACAGGTCGAAAGCGATCACGATCGCCGCTGGCCAGGACGGGCGCCGCGCGAAGCAGAGAAACGCAATCACGAGCCCGTAGGTCATCAGCCGCGCGAAGAAGAGATAAACGACGGGGAGACCGGTCACCTGCACGCCGACGACCAGTTCGCCGGGAAGGTGGCTGAGGCGGTAGTAGAACGAGGCTCCAACGAGGGAGAGGATTCCCGCCGCCTGCAGGAGACGACGCTCGTCGAATGCCTGGCGGAAGATGCCGAGCGGCTTCTGGCCCCTCGTCCAGCCGATCTGCAGGAGGAGCAGGCAGACGATCGCAAAGCCGAGCGCACGGGTAAAGTCGGCCTCTGGAACGGATGGATCGCCCAGGATGCCGGGCAGCTGCGGAAGCAGGAAGGTGAAAAGCATCGCGCCGGCCTGGAACGGAAACTCATAGAACCTGCGGGGGCGATAGAAGCCCTGCGCAAGGAACGCGGCCGTGAGGAGCACGAGCAGCGCCGTCAGGGCCGAGTTCACCGCCTCGCTCCTTGCAGCTGGCAGGCCGGAGCGGGAGTCGGCGCCGCGGCGAAAGTCGTCTGCCACCAGTCTCGCGCGGCATAGGCGAGGACTTTCGGATATTCCTTGAGCACCGGGATCGCGTACGGGCCCGTCAGTAGCTCCAGGATGGATGTCGGCGGCGGGGTGCTCGCGGCGCGCCAGGCGATGCAGGGGGCTTCGCGGCGAAACCGCGCCAGCGCCCGGCGTTCGTGGAACCAGCTTGTGACGAGGAGCGCCTTGCGGGCTCCCATGGCCTGAAGGAAGGGAGCCGAGAAGGCGGCGTTCTCCCAGGTGCTGCCGGAGCGGCATTCGAGCGTGATGGCGCGCGAGGGCAGGCCGGCCGTGACGAGGGCCTGGCGGATGGAGCGGCAGTCCCCGTCGCCGCTGACCAGGACGGCGTGTGCTGCGCCGGCGCGCCACAGGTCGATCGCCTTGTCGGCGCGGGCCGGCCCGTCACCGCCGAGGATCACGAGCGCATCCGCCCCGGAGATCGGCCCCTCCGGCACGCCGAGGATCGCCGGGCTTGCCAGGATGGCGGTCGCGGCGAGGGCAGCCACGAGCTGCGCGGCGAAACCTGTCGCGAGGAGGGGGCCGAGGCCGCCCGCCGCCGCAAGCCAGGAGCCGAACATGTCGGTCATACCGGAAGGCCCTTCTGGCGGCGGCGAAGCTCGGCCATCTTGACGACGATCATATGCTCGTAGACGGCGATCAGCCGGCAGTAGGTCAGGCCGGCGGCGCCGTCGAGGAAGCCGAGCCGGAACAGATACATGTAGAAAAAGCGGAGAGCCGGCCGGAACGGCATCCAGTAGGTCAGGCGCTTCAGTGCCTGCCGCCGCCGGCGCGGGTCCTGGCTGAAAAGCCCGGCAAAATCAGGCCTGTGCGTGAGCCGGAACTCCAGCGCTTCCTGCGCCTCGTGCCAGGAGTAGCGGTTGTGCTTCTCGTACCAGGCATTCATCCCCTTGTTGAAGCTGTAGTGCAGGAAGTGCGAGCTCAGCTGCCCTTCCGGGCCCTCGCCGAAGCAGGCCGTGTGGAACGCCCGCTCGAAGCGCACATGCCGCGGCCGCACGAGCCGCACCACCCAGGTCGGATAGAGCGAGCTGTGCTTGATCCACCGGCCCATGAACATGACCTTGAAGCGGACGCGGAAGGCGGCCTCGGGCCGGCCCGGATCGCGCACGACGGAAAGGATCTCCTCCCGCAGCTCGGGCGTGGTGACCTCATCCGCATCGGGCATGTAGACCCACTCGTTCCTGAACGGGATGCTGGAGAGGCCGTAGTTCCGCTGCCCGAGCTCCGAATCGTGCTCGCGCTGGAAGACCCGCGCGCCCGCCTTCCGGGCGATCTCGACAGTGCGGTCGGTGCTGAAGGAATCGAGCACGACGATGTCGTCGCTCCAGGACACCGCCTCCAGGCATGCCGGCAGGTTCGCTTCCTCGTTGAGCGTGAGGATCAGCACCGAGGCGTTCTTTCCGACGCGCGCTAAAGGCTCGGCGGCGAGAGTGGAAAGTGGCGGTTCGCGGACGGTCATCGCTTCTGCCCGCCTCACTCGGCCGCGGGTGTCGTGACGCCCTGTGGCAGCGCAGCGAGGACGTCACGCGGACGGCTGAGACGCCTGATCACCCAGGCATGGGCGGCGATCGGTACCGCAAGACCGGCCATCACGAGGGGAGAGGGCGCGCCGGAGACGATAGCGATCCAGCCGATCCCGCCGCAGAGGGCCGAGGCAAGCGCGATCAGGCCCGTCGCGCCGGCGGGAGAGACGCCGTTGTCGATCAGCAGGTGGTGGAGGTGCTCGCGATCCGGCAACAGCGGGCTGCGTCCCCGGCGGATACGGCGCACGATGAGGCTCAGCGTCTCGGCGGAGGGCAGGGCGACCACCCAAAGGAGGCCGGGCAGCGCCGCGTATTCTGGCCCCGTCGCCAAGGCTATTACCAGCCACGCAATCGCCCCGCCGAGCGTCACGCTGCCAGCGTCTCCCAGAAAGACACTGGCGCGGCTGCGCCAGGGATGGCGGAGGTTGAAGGCGATGAAAGCGAGCAAGGCGGAAAGGAGGACGAGCGATTGGGCGACAAGGTCCGCACGGTCGAAATGCGAAGCGATGAGCGTCAGCCACAGCAGCGCGGCGAGCCCGGCGGTGCCGGCCAGCCCGTCGATCCCGTCCATCATGTTGAAGCTGTTCATCGTGCCGACGGCGAAGACGAGAAGGATGGGCGGCATCAGCATCTCGACTGCCGACGGGGGCGGGAAGCCGAGTTCCACGCGGCCCGCGGTGAGCGGCCAGATCAGGATTGCCGCCGCGAGCGTTTGGCTGAGCAGGCGCGGCCATGGTGGCAGGCACCAGCGATCGTCGGCTGCGCCGACGAGGAGCAGCAGTCCCAGGCCGAGCAGGACATGGCCGTGTATCCTCAACGGCTCCGGCAGCATCAGCGCAGGCAGGCCGGCGCCGAAGAAGATTCCGATCCCGCCGCAGAGCGGCACGATTCCGTCATGCTGCTTTCGCAGGTCCGGGCGATCGACAAGGCCAAGCGCGGGCGCGGCTCCGCGCAGCCACAAGATCAGAAGGGCCGATAGAAAGAAGGCATTGAACATCTGCTCCAGTGCCGCTGCCATCTGCAACCTCCCATCGCTTGTCTCCGATCGGCTGGGTGCTTGCGATCGACCAAATCTAGCGGGAGCATCTAGAGGGGGGCAGTTGGACCTAGGTCCGCGACCCTGTCCTTTAGGGGTACTAAAGTATCACCGTTGGGGCAGGTGCCGCGCCCATAGTAGACCGAGCGGCATGCATTGTGTGCATCTTGACGCCGAGGCTTCGTCTTCTCGCTTCAGCCGCCCGAGGGCGAAGCTGAAGTAGCGCGGATGGCAGCTGTCCGGGCCTTCGGGCGACCGAGAGTCCAGCGTTCTCCCGGCTTTGGATCGGCCTGACTGCCGGCCCGTTGCGCCGGGTACGGACGGTTGCGCTGACGGAGCGCGAGTTTTCCACAAGGCGTCCCAATCGTCCACAAAGCTGAGGACGACCTCGTCCGTCAGCCAAGCGTTCCGTCGCTTTTCGCCCGGCAGCCTCGCCATTTACGCCTCGTTGATGCGATCCGGCCGAAACGCGAATGGCGCGTTTATGCCCTGCGCTCCCATCCTCCGGGACCCTTCCGGTGATGGAGATGAAATGCTCGACGCCCTCTTTATCGGTCTCGCTCTCGGCTTCTTCGCGGCGGCGGCACTGTCGCTCCGCCTCATCGAGAGGCTTTAAAGCGATGGTTCTCGATCTCGTTCTCGGCGGCCTCGTCGCGCTCGCCCTTCTCGCCTATCTCGTCTGGGCGCTCCTCAATCCCGAAAAGCTCTGAGGCGCGGCGATGTCCTCCGATATCCTGCTCTTCATCGTCTACGGCGTCGTCGTCGTGGCGCTGGCCTGGCCGCTCGGGCTCTGTATGGCCCGCCTGTTCGAGGGTGGACGGACAATCCTCACGCCTGTCCTCGGCCCGGTTGAGCGGCTCGTCTACCGCGCGGGTGGCATCGATCCGCAGGCGAGCCAACACTGGACGCGCTATGCCGCCGCCGCTCTCGCCTTCAACGCCGTCGGCTGGCTGATCCTTTACGCCGTGCTGCGCCTGCAGGGCTTCCTGCCTCTCAACCCCGAGGGCTTCGCCGGCCTCTCTCCCGATCTCGCCTTCAACACGGCGGTCAGTTTCGTCACCAACACCAACTGGCAGGCCTATGGCGGGGAGACGACGCTCTCGTATCTGAGCCAGATGGCAGGTCTGACGGTGCAGAACTTCGTCTCCGCGGCAACGGGCATCGCCGTCGGTGTGGCTGTTATCCGGGGCTTCGCCGGAAGCGATACAGCAGGACCAGAGGCACGCGGCCTCGGCAATTTCTGGGTCGATCTCACCCGGGCAACGCTCTACCTGCTTCTGCCGCTATCGGTCCTCTTCGCGCTCTTTCTCGTCTGGCAGGGCGTGCCGCAGAACCTCTCCTCCTACGTGGAGGCGACGACCCTTGAGGGCGCACGGCAGACGATTCCGCAGGGACCAGCGGCGGCGCAGATCGCCATCAAGCAGCTCGGCACCAATGGCGGCGGCTTCTTCAACGCCAATTCCGCCGTGCCCTACGAGAATCCGACGCCGCTATCGAATTTCGCGGAGATGGTGGCGATCCTTCTCGTCCCGGCCGCCTTCACCTTCATGTTCGGCCGCCTGGTACGCGACATGCGCCAGGGCGTGGCGATCTTCGCGGCGATGGGCATTCTCTTCCTCGCCGCGCTGGCGTTGACCTACGGGGCGGAAAGCGAAGGCAACGCGCTCTTCGCGAACCTCCCCATCGACCAGGCCTCCGGCAACATGGAGGGCAAGGAGGTCCGCTTCGGCGTCGGAGAATCGGCGCTTTGGGCGACGGCGACCACGGCCGCCTCCAACGGCTCCGTCAATTCCATGCACGACAGCTTCACGCCGCTCGGAGCCTTCGCACCGATGCTGCTCATCCAGACGGGGGAGGTGGTCTTCGGCGGCGTCGGCTCCGGCTTCTACGGCATGCTCGCCTTCGTCGTGCTGACGGTCTTCCTCGCCGGGCTGATGGTCGGGAGAACGCCTGAATATCTCGGCCGCAAGATCGAGGCGAAGGAGGTGAAGCTCGCCGTCATCGCCTTCCTGGTGATGCCGTTCGGCGTCCTCGTCTTCGGCGCAGCCGCCGCGACGATCCCGATGGCGCTTGCCTCCGTCCAGGACCGGGGCCCCCATGGGCTTTCGGAGATCCTCTACGCCTATTCCTCGGCGACGGGCAACAACGGCTCCGCCTTTGCCGGCTTCGGGGCCGCCACGCCCTTCCACGACACGCTCCTCGGCATCGCCATGCTCCTCGGCCGCTATGCCTTCATCGTGCCGATGCTGGCGATCGCGGGTTCTCTGGCGGCCAAGAAGAAGCTCGCCGCCTCCGCCGGCACCTTCCCCACCGACGGGCCGCTCTTCGTCACGCTTCTCGTCGCCGTCGTCCTCATCCTCGGCGGACTCACCTTCTTTCCGGCGCTCGCCCTTGGGCCGATCGCCGAACACACGGCGATGCTCGCCGGGGAGACCTTCTGATGCCGTCTTCTTTGCATTCCGCGAACCGCGGCGCTCTCCCGAGCGCCCACAGCGCCCCGCTCCGTCAGCTCCCGGTCAGAAGGCAAGGCGCGATGCGCAAAAAGCCTGACATTTCCCTCTTCGACACCAAGGTGATGGGGCCTGCGTTGCGCGTCGCCCTCGTCAAGCTCGACCCACGTCATCTGATGAAGAACCCCGTTATCTTCGTGACGGAAGTGGCGGCGGCGCTCTCCACGTTCCTTTTCCTCCGCGGCCTCCTGACGGGTGCAGGCGAGGTCGCCGTGATGGGTCAGATTGCGGCCTGGCTCTGGTTCACGGTCTATTTCGCCACCTTTGCCGAGGCGATGGCGGAAGGCCGCGGCAAGGCCCGGGCCGATACGTTGCGCACGACGCAGACGGAAACGCCCGCAAAGCTCCTCGTCTCGCTCGACGCGGCGGAGACGCGGACAGTCTCCAGCCAGACGCTGAAGCCGGGCGATCTCGTCCTCGTCGAAGTGGGAGATATCGTTCCGGCGGATGGCGAGATCGTCGAAGGCATCGCATCCGTCGATGAATCGGCGATCACCGGCGAATCCGCCCCCGTCATCCGCGAGGCGGGCGGCGACCGCTCCGCCGTCACCGGCGGCACGCGCCTCGTTTCCGACTGGCTCAAGGTGAAGGTGACGTCGAAGCCGGGCGAGACGTTTCTCGACCGCATGATCGCTCTGGTGGAGGGGGCGGAACGGCAGAAGACGCCGAACGAGGTCGCGCTCGGCATCCTGCTTGCCGGAATGACCATCATCTTCCTGATCGTCACCGCGACGCTCGAGCCCTTCCTTCTCTATTCGGGGGCGATAGTCCCGGTGGCCTTCCTGATTGCGCTTCTCGTCACCCTGATCCCGACGACGATCGGAGGCCTTCTCTCGGCGATCGGGATTGCCGGCATGGACCGGCTGGTGAAGGCCAATGTCATTGCCAAGTCCGGCCGGGCGGTGGAGGCGGCGGGCGACGTCGACACGCTCCTCCTCGACAAGACCGGCACGATCACCTTCGGCAACCGTATGGCCGACGATTTCCTGCCGCTTTCAGGAACCGACGAACGCCACCTCGCCGAGCTCGTCCATCTCGCTTCGGTGGCGGACGAGACGCCGGAGGGAAAATCGATCGTCGACCTGGCCCGCAAGCGCCTCGGCCGAGAGATCGATCACGACGATCGCATCGCCGCCGCCATTCCCTTCACCGCCCAGACCCGCATTTCCGGCGCCGACCTCAAGGACGGGCGCGAGCTCCGCAAGGGGGCGAGCGACGCGATCCTCGCCTGGTGCGACCGGACGGCGACGCCGGAGCTTTCGCGCCTCATCGAGCGCATCGCCCGCTCCGGCGGTACGCCGCTCGTTGTCGCCGCCGACCGCAAGCCGATCGGCGTCGTGCATCTGAAGGACGTGGTGAAGCCCGGCATCCGCGAGCGTTTCGTCGAGCTCAGGCGCATGGGCGTGCGCACCGTGATGGTGACGGGCGACAACCCGCTGACGGCGGCGGCCATCGCGGCCGAAGCAGGCGTCGACGACTTCCTGGCGGAAGCGACGCCGGAGAAGAAGCTTGAGCTCATCCGGGCCGAGCAGGCGGGCGGCAAGCTCGTCGCCATGTGCGGCGACGGCTCCAACGATGCGCCGGCTCTCGCCCAGGCCGATGTCGGCGTTGCCATGAACTCCGGCACCTCGGCCGCCAAGGAGGCGGGCAATCTCATCGACCTCGATAGCGACCCGACGAAGCTCATCGAGATCGTGCTCGTCGGCAAGCAGCTCCTGATCAGCCGCGGTTCGCTCACCACCTTTTCGATCGCCAACGACGTGGCGAAGTATTTCGCCATCCTGCCGGCGATTTTCGTCGCCGCCTATCCCGGGCTCGCCGTGCTCAACGTGATGCGGCTGGAGAGCCCGGCGAGTGCCATCCTCTCGGCGGTGATCTTCAATGCTCTCGTCATCGTCGCGCTCATTCCGCTCGCCCTGAAGGGCGTGCGCTACGCCCCGGCGACGGCCGCGAGCCTCCTGCGGCGCAACCTTCTCGTCTACGGCCTCGGCGGGCTCATCGTGCCCTTCCTCGGCATCAAGGCCATCGACCTTCTCATCACCTCCATCGCCATCGTCTGAGCAAAGCCATGATCTCCCAGCTTCGTCCCGCCATCGTGCTCTCTCTTCTCATGACCGTGCTCCTCGGCCTTGGCTATCCGCTCGCCATGACCGGTCTTTCTCAGACGCTCTTTCCGGACGAGGCCGGGGGCAGCCTCATCGCGCGTAACGGACAGGTCGTCGGCTCTCGCCTCGTCGCCCAGGGCTTTTCCGGGCCGGGCTATTTCCACCCGCGCCCCTCCGCGACGGATGTAGACAGCGGTGTGTCGGGCGGCAGCAATCTCGGCCCGACCAGCGCCGCCCTCCTGAAGCGGGTGACGGCCGATGTCGAGCGGCTTGGCCGGGAAGGAGAGGGCGCACGGGTGCCGATCGATCTCGTCACCACCTCCGGCAGCGGTCTCGATCCGCATATCTCTCCGGAAGCGGCTCTCTTTCAGGTGCCGCGTGTGGCAAAGGCCCGGAATCTTTCCCCGCAGCAGCTGCACGACCTGGTCAGGCGCCATATCGAGGGACGCAGCCTCGGTCTTTTCGGCGAGGCGCGCGTGAATGTCCTTGCGCTCAACCTGGCGCTCGACGAGCTTCGTCCGGCCGGGGATAACGGGGCCCGGTGACGGAAGGGGCGAGCAGAACGGCGCGATGATCGAGCCTGAGAACCGCCCGGAGCCGGATGCCCTCCTCGCGGAAGCTTCGCGGGAGGGGAGGGGTCGGCTCAAGATCTTCCTCGGCGCCGCGCCGGGCGTGGGCAAGACCTACGCCATGCTGGAGGCGGCGCGCGAGCGTCGGGACGCCGGCCTAGACGTCGTCGTCGGCGTCGTGGAGACGCATGGCCGCGCCGAGACGGAGCGGCTCGCCGCCGGGCTCGAGACCATCCCGAGGCGGCGCGTCCTCTATCACGGGCGCTATCTCGCGGAGATGGATGTCGACGCGCTGCTGAAGCGTCGCCCCAGCCTCGTCCTCGTTGACGAGCTTGCGCACACCAACGTCCCGGAAAGCCGCCATCCGAAGCGATGGCAGGACGTGGAGGAGCTGATCGGCGCGGGCATCGACGTCTACACGACGCTCAACATCCAGCATCTGGAAAGCCTCAACGACGTGGTCGCCCGCATCGCCGGCGTGCGCGTGCGCGAGACGGTGCCCGACAGCGTCGTGGAGCTCGCCGACGAGATCGAGCTCGTCGACCTGCCGCCCGAGGAGCTGATCCAACGGCTCCGGGAAGGAAAGGTCTATGTCCAGGACCAGATCGCCCGCGCCATCCAGAACTTCTTCTCCAAGGGCAATCTGACGGCGCTGCGCGAGCTCGCCATGCGCGTCGCGGCCGACCGCGTCGATGCGCAGATGACCGCCCATATGCGCAGCCACGCCATCCCGGGGCCGTGGCCGACGCAGGAGCGCATCCTCGTCTGTGTCAACGAATCCCCGGTCGCCGCAGCGCTGGTGCGGGCGGCCAAGCGCGCCGCCGATCGCGGGCGCTTTCCATGGATCGTCGTGAACGTCGTGACGCCCGCATCCGAAAACCTGCCGGACGCGGCGAAGGACCGGATCGCAGAGACATTGAGGCTCGCCGAAACGCTCGGCGGGGAGGTGGTCTCGCTGAATGCGGAATCGCGCATCGCGCACGAACTTCTGGCCTTCGCCCGTTCGCGCAATGTCAGCCGTCTCGTCGTCGGACGGCCGCGCCAGCGCACCCTTTCGGCCCATTTCTTCCGCGAGAACGTGGCCAACGAGATCATCCGCGAGGCGACGGATTTCGAGGTGACGATGATCGCACCGAATGCGGCGGAGGCGCGCCGCGACAAGGTCCGCGCGCCACGTCTCTTCCCGCGCTGGGAGGCGGAGGCCTATGGCGCGGCGACGGTCGCGGTCGCAGCGAGCAGCCTCATCGGCGCGGCGGCGCACCGGGCGCTGCCGGTGGAGAGCCTGTCGCTCCTCTATCTCGCTTCGGTGATCGCCATCGCCACGCATTACGGTCTGTGGCCGTCGATCTATGCGAGCATCCTTTCCTTCCTCGCTTACAACTTCTTCCTGACCGAGCCGTACTATACCCTGAGTGTCCACAGCGAGACGGTGGTGAGGACACTCTTCCTCTATCTCGCCGTGGCGATCGCGACCGGCAATCTCGCCGCGCGCCTCAGGGCGCAGGTGAAGGCCCAGCGCAGCATCGCCCGCCGCACCGCCGCGCTGTACGATTTCAGCCGCAAGATCGCGAGCGCCGCCTCGCTCGACGACGTGGTCTGGGCCGCCGTCCACCACGTTGCCTCAACGCTCAGCTGCTCCTCGCTCATCCTTGCGCCGGGCCCGGACGGGGCGCTGGCGATCCTCGGGGGCTATCCGCCGGAGGACCAGCTCGAAGCGAAGGACCGGGGGGCGGCCGAATGGGCCTGGGAGCATGGCGAGGTCGCCGGATGGGGCTCGCCCACGCTGCCCGCCTCCTCCTGGCTCTTCCTGCCCTTGAAGACCGCGCACGGCAAAGAAGGCCTTCTCGGCGTCAGCTTCGAGCGCACCCAGCCGCTCGCCCCGGACGAGCGGCGGCTGCTCGATGCGCTGGTCGATCAGGTGGCGATCGCGGTCGAGCGCACCCGGCTCGCGGCCGACATGGAGGAGACGCGGCTCCTTTCGGAGACGGAGCGGCTGCGCGCCGCGCTTCTTTCCTCCGTCAGCCACGATCTGCGCACGCCCCTCGTTTCCATCATCGGCGCGGCATCCGGCCTCCTGGAGGCGGACGCGGCGCTCGGCCCCTCCGGCCGCACCGCCATGGCCGAAACCATTCGCGACGAGGGCGAGCGCCTCAACCGCTACATCCAGAATCTCCTCGACATGACCCGCCTCGGCTATGGAGCGCTTCAAGTCCGCCGCGACTGGGTGGATATGCGCGAAGTGGTCGGGCGCGCCGTCCGTCAGCTTCGACGGCGCCTCGCCGGGCACGCTCTCGCCTTCGATCTGCCGCGCGATCTGCCGATGGCGGCTGGCGATCCGGTGCTCCTGGAACAGGTGATCGCGAACCTCCTCGACAACGCCGCGAAATATGCCGAGGAGGGCACCGAGATCGCGGTCGGCGGCACCGTGGAGGCCGGGCGGCTCGTTCTGTCGGTGCGCGACGAGGGGCCGGGCATCCCGGTGGAGGATCGTGCCAGGGTGTTCGACATGTTCTACCGGGTGCGCGCGGGCGACGGGCAGCGGGCGGGGACCGGGCTCGGCCTGGCCATCTGCAAGGGCATCGTTGAAGCGCATGGCGGTGAGATCGCCATCGGGGCGGGCCCCGGCGGGCGCGGGACGGTCGTCAGCGTGAAACTTCCGCTCGTCCCCGAAGTGCCGGAAAGGGCAGGCGCCTAGCATGGGTCCGGCACGCATCCTGATCGTCGACGACGAGCCGCAGATCCGCAAGTTCCTGCGCGTCGCGCTCGGCGCGCATAGCTTCGAGGTCATCGAGGCGCAGAACGGTCGCGAGGGCGTGCAGACGGCAGCCTTGAAGGAGCCGGACCTCGTCATCCTCGATCTCGGCCTGCCCGACATGGACGGGAAAGACGTCATCGCCCGGCTGCGCGAATGGTCGAGCGTGCCGGTGCTCGTTCTCTCCGTGCGGGATGGAGAGGAGGAAAAGGTCGCCGCCCTCGACGCCGGGGCGAACGATTATGTGGTGAAGCCCTTCGGCATTCCGGAGTTTCTCGCGCGGGTGCGCGTTCTCCTGCGTCCGGTGCGCAGGGGCGGCGAGGAAAGCGCCGAGATCGTCATCGGCGAGCTGAAGCTCGATCTCGCCCGCCACGGCGTGGCGCTCGGGACCGAGCCGCTCAGGCTGACGCCGAAGGAATTCGAACTTCTCGCCTATCTGATGCGCAATGCCGGGCGCATCCTGACCCATCGCCAAATCCTGACGAGCGTCTGGGGCCCTGCCAATGCGGAAGATGTCCAGTACCTGCGCGTCTTCGTGGGGCGTCTACGGCAAAAGCTCGGCGACGATCCGGCAAGCCCCCGCTACATCCTCAACGAACCCGGCGTGGGCTACCGCTTCCTGCGACCGGAGGAATGATGGCGATCCGCTATGCTCGCAGGCCTGCTACGCACGCCCGCTTGCGCGATCTCACTACTCTAGCGGGGACGGGCCGCCTCCAACCCATTCCGTCTCATTCGCGATGAGGTGAGCGAACGTCTGCTTCGAGCGGAGCGACGCAGGCTGCGGTGAAGGAAGCGATCTCGGCGACCTTGAGAAGCGGCTTGCGTTTCTCCGCACCGCAGACCTCGCCACACGGCCATCCCGCGTCGAGCTTCGTGCCTCCTGCACCATCGGGGAAGAAGGGCGCCCTGCGGGGCGCCCTCCTGCGCTACGTCATCCGAGCCGGTAGTGCTGGTCCTTGAAGGTGAGATGCTTCGTGCCTTCGGGAGCGCTGGCGATCTTCCTTATGTCGGCCCAGGTCTGCTTGTAGTTCGGGATGATCAGCTCGTTCACCCCGTCGCCGTTGATGACGTTGCCCTGCACCCCCATCGGATAGGCGAAGAGCATGAAGGTCTCGCCGCGCCGGGCCGATGGCGTCGGATAGACCATCGCCTGCGTCGAGCCGGAGGCGTTGTAGACCTCCACGAGATCGCCGTCGTCCAGCCCGAGCTCGCCCATGTCCTCCGGGTTCATCTCGATGAAGGGATAGGGCCACCGGTCCATGATGAGGTCGTTGTCGACGTCGAGATAGGCGGACTGCCAGACATGGTTGGTGCGCCCGTTGTTGACGAGGAAGCGATACTCCGCCTTCTGCGCATCCTTGCCGGGCGCCTGCAAGCCACGCCATGGCGCGTCCATGAAGCGGGCCTTGCCGTCGTCGGTGGAGAAGCTGCCGTCGGTGTAGAGCCGCTTGGTGCCGACGATCTTGCCGCCCTCGTAGCCCTGGGCCGGCTCCTGGAAGCCGTTGGTGCCCATCGCCCGTAAACGGTCGTAGGTGACGTGCTCGCCGCCTGAGGCATGCCGGTGGTAGCCGTCCATGAAGACGTCTTCCTCGGTCTGCCAGTCGAAGCCCTTGAACTGGTCGGCGTAGTCGCCCTTGCCCTTGTCGCGGAAGACGCGCTCCAGATGGTTGGCGATGCGCGCTGCGATGATGCCGTCGCCGAGCGCCTGGCCGGGCGGGTCCATGTAGCGCTCGGTAAGGCGCATGCGCCTCTCTCCGTTCATCGAGGTGAGGTTGATCTCTCCCGACGTCGCGGCGGGCAGAACGACATGGGCGGCCTCGCCGATTTTGGTCGGCACGATGTCGACGTCGACGACAAAGAGGCCGCCATCGGCGATCGCCTCCATGATGGCGCCGACCATCGCCTCCCGGTCGCCGTAGGGAACGGCGTTCATGGCGTCCTTCACCTTGTCGGTGCGCTGCTTGTAGACGCGCTTGAACTCCAGAGCGTTCAGCGTGGTCTTGTAATGGTCGCAGGCCCAGACGTGATGGACGCCGCCGCCACCGCCGATCAGAAGCTTGTCGACATAGGTGGAGGGCCGCCCGACATGGGCATCGGAAGGGCGCACATAGCCTTCCTGATGCCCGCCGAGGCGCACGCAGCCGCCGCCTTCGCGGCCGATATTGCCGGTGGCGAGCGCGATGTTCACCAGGGCGCCGTTGGTGCGGTAGTTGTCGTTGCCCCAGATCAGGCCCTTCTCGTAGCCGATCATGGTGCGCCGACGCGCCCCGCCTTCCTTCGGCTCGGCGATCCAGCGCGCCGCCTTGACGATGTCCTCCGGGTTGAGACCGGTGATCTCCGCCGCTTCCTGGATGGAGGTGCGGCAGCCCTCGACCGCGTCCTCGAAGCTCGTCAGGTGGCCCGGATTGGATTCCGAAACGCCGCGCGCCGGGTAGAGGGGCGGGCGGGACTTGCCCTCGCGCAGCGTGGAGGCGTCGATGAAGTCCCGGTCGACCCATCCCTGATCGGCGATATGGGTGAAGATCGCGTTGAAGAGGGCAAGGTCGGTTCCCGACTTGACCGCCAGATGCAGGACGTTGTCCTTGCCCGCCTCGGCCTCGCAGGCGGCGACGGTCGCCGTGCGGCGCGGATCGACGATGATGATCCTGGCGGCGGCATGCGGCTCGCCGGGCATCGTCTCGTTCTTCTTGGAAACCGTCGAGCCACGCAGGTTCGGCACCCAGTGATTGAGGAAGTAGTTCGTCTGCGTTTCGAGAGGGTTGGTGCCGACGGCGACGATGGTGTCGGCAAGCTCGGCATCCTCGTAGGCGTTGTTGAGCTCGCCGATGCCCATGTCGCGGGTCGCATGGACTTCCGAATTGTAGGCGGGCCGATTGTGGATGCGGATGTTCTTGATCTTCATCGCCTCGAAGTAGAGCTTGCCCGTGCCCCAGGTGAACTCGTAGCCGCCGCCGGCGCCGCCATGGTCGGCAGCCGAGACGATGAGGCCGTCCTCGCCCATCTCGTCGATTACCGCGGCGGTGACCTGCGCCACGAGGTCGAGGGCATCTTCCCAGGAGGTCGGCTGCATCTGGCCGTAGCGCCAGACCATGGGATCGGTGAGGCGCTGCTGCTGGGTCTGCCGGGGGAGGGAGTAGCTCATCTCGGCGATGCGGGCGCCGCGGATGGAACCGAGGCCGGAATTCACCTGGCAGGCCGGGTCCGGCTTGACGACGATGTGCACGTCGCGCCCGTCCTGCTTGACGATGTTGTACATCGACGGGGAGTACCAGTTCGGCGTTTCGGCGCCCTGCTGGGCGGCGAGGTCGACGCCGAAGACGTTCTCGCCCGGCGCCGTGCCGCCCTGGCGGTTCACGTCCCAGGTGTAGGCGTGATAGCCGCAGCCGACGATGCAGTAATGGCAGGTGACGTTGTGGACCTTGGCGTCCGCCGGGATGATCGGCAGGCGGTCCGTCTGGCGCTTGTAGGCCATTCTCGATCCTCCCTCAGAGCACGTTGGAAAGACGGCCGTAGATCAGCTCGTCGACGGCATCGGCGTAGATGTCGCCCTGGTCGTCCACCCGCAGCGCGTATTGCGGAAGGTTCTGTGTGGCATGGCCCCAGATCTGCTGGCCGCCCTTCTCCACGTCGAAGCGCGAATAGTGTCCCGGACAGGAGAGAACCCGCTCGCCGGAATTGTAGCTGAGCGGAAAGCCCTTATGCGGACAGACGGTGACGAAGCCGACGATGTCGCCGTCGGGTCCGGCCCCATCGGGCACCCGCGTGCCGAGCTTCAGGAGGACGCCGGGCGCATCGGCATCGGGGTAACTGACGGAGAAGGGTTCGTTGACCGCAAGGTCCGCGACGTTGGCGAGCCTGTTGGAGGGGTATTGGATGCGGGCGAGCCCTTGCCCGTTTCCCTGCGCCCCGGCCTCTGCGGGCAGGGCCGCCGCCACGGCGGTGCCTGCGACGGCGAAGGCGCTACCCCTCAGGAACTGGCGGCGGCCGATATCGACCATGTTGTTGCATCGCATGGTTGTCTCCTCCTTTGCCTGCGCACGTCCCGGCGCTTGGCGAGGAGGGGGCACGAAGCGTGCCACGAGACCCCGGTGTTGATTTTGCTGAATAATCCTCGCTCGACGGGCGCAGCGCGTTCGGAAAGCCGAACATGCTGCTCTGCCGAAGGTCCGGAAAACCGAACGTCAGTCGCGTCCCGGAATGCCGAGCCGGCGCATCTTCTCCCAGAGCGTCGTGCGGGAAATTCCGAGGATCCGCGAGGTTTCGGAGATCTGCCCTTCCGTCACCTCCAGCGCCCGCTCGATCTGGCGTCGCTCGGCCGCGTCGCGGACCTCGGCGAGGGTGGGAAACATGTCTTCCGGCGCGGGCATGCCGAGCTCGGGGAACAGGTCCCGCGGCATGATCCATTCCCCGTCCGCCAGGGCTGCGGCGCGCTGCAGCCGGTTGCGCAGCTCGCGCACATTGCCGGGCCAGGGATGGGCAAGAGCGGCCTCTTCGGCGAGGCTGCCGATGCCACGGATGCCGCGCGACATCGCCTGGTCGGCCGGGAAGAGCGTCTCCATCAGCCAGGGGATGTCCTCGATCCGCTCGCGCAGCGGCGGCAGCTCGACCCACAGCGCATTCAGCCGGAAGAAGAGGTCCTCGCGAAAGGCGCCCCGCTCCACGGCCGAGGCGAGATCAGCGTTGGAGGCGGCAACAATGCGCGCCTTGAGGGGGAGGGAGGTCTCTCCGCCGACGCGCGTGAAAATACCTTCCTCCAGAAGCCGAAGAAGCTTGGCCTGCAGGGCGAGTGGCAGCTCGCCGATCTCGTCGAGAAAGAGGGTTCCGTCCTTTGCCCGCTCCGCATAGCCGAGATGGCGCGAGGCCGCCCCCGTGAAGGCGCCGCGCTCGTGCCCGAAGATCTCGCTTTCCAGAAGGTCGGCGGGGATGGCGGCGCAATTGACCGCCACGAAGGGGTGCGCCGCCCGCGACGAAACGGCGTGAAGGAAGCGTGCCGCCACTTCCTTGCCGACGCCCGTCTCCCCGCTGAGGAGGACGGCGAGACGCTGATCGGCCAGCCGGCGGAGTGTTTCTTCGATACGCCGCATCTGCGGCGAGACACCAAGATGCGGCGCCTCGCTTGTGCCGGTCGCGGGCCGCATGGCCGAGGCGATGCGCGACAGGAACTCGTCCATTGCGAAGGGCTTGGTGACGAAATCGCCCGCTCCGGCCCGCATCAGCCGGACGGCCTGGTCGATATCGGCATGGGCGGTGACGAAGAGAAATGGCGGGGCGCCGGGGCTTTCGGCCGCCCGGCGAAACACTTCCTCGCCGCCGATGTCGGGCAGGCGGATGTCGCAGATCATCAGGCCGAGCTCGGCAAGCTTGACCCTGCGATCGCTGAGCGCGGCCTCGCCTGCCTTCCACCATGTCACGTCGAAGCCTTCAAGGGAGAGTCGCTCCTGCAGCGATTCCCCCATGATCGGATCGTCCTCGATGAGCCCGATGCGGGGAATTTCATGCGGCATTGGAGTGCCTTTCCATCGCGACGTTCTTCAGCTCCAGACGGATCGATGTGCCGCCCAGATCCGACCCACCGACCTCGATCGTTCCCCCGATCTCGTCGACGAGGCGGCGAACCATCCACAGGCCGAGACCCTTGCCGTCGCCAAGGATCGCCGAAGCGCCGTCGCCGGTCAGAAGCGCTGCGCCCGCGGCTGGCAGGCCGGGGCCCGAATCGGCGACCTCCAGGCAAAGCCCGCCCTCGCGATGCGTTGTGGCGCGGAAGGACAGCCTGCCGCCTTCGCCGCTGGCGGCGCTGGCGTTGAGAAGAAGATTGAGCAGTGTCTGACGGATGGGGTTTCCGGGCAGGGAGGGCAGGCTGGTCGCCTCGATATGCCAGTCGAGGTTCTGGGCATGCCGCCGCAACTCCGGCTGCAGGAGGATGCGCACATCCTCGAAGTCCTGCAGCGACAGCTGTCGGCCGCCGTCCTTCTCGCGGTAGGTGGCGAGCGCGGCCTGCACCACGTCGCGGATGCCGGAAAGGCCTCGTTCGATGAGCGAGACGGCCCGCGTGCGCACCATCGGCTTGTCGCCGTGCCGGCGCAGCGTATCGACGGCGTTGAGAAGTCCGCCCAGGGGATTGTTGATCTCGTGGGCCATGCCGCTCGTCAGCCGGCCGAGGCCGGCAAGGCGCTGCTCTTCGGCGAGCCGGGCTGCGAGCGCCGCATTTTCGTTGACGGCCTCCGCCATCTGATTGAAGCGCCGGAAGAGATGACCCGCCTCGCTGCCCAAGCGCGGAAAGAGGCGAGGGGAGATCGGCCGGATTCCCCCCTCCGGCGACTGAGCAAGGTGGTCGGAAAGAACCTTCATCGGCCGGACCATGCGCCTGACGGCGAACCAGCCGAGAAACATGAAGCCGAGGGTGAGACCGGCGTTGGTGGCAAGGAGGGTCCACAACGCATCCTGGCGCTCGGCGAGAAGTTCGGAAATGTCGAACTCCGAATAGAGCGTTCCGATGGCGGTTCCCTCCACCGCGAGGGATCGACTGACGAAGGCCCGTCCGGCTTCCTCGTCGATGGCGATCCTGCCTTCGCCTCCGGCGGGGGCCGCCATAGCGGGCTGCCGCGATCCGATCGGCCGGGCGCGCGGGTCGGAACCTGCAAGCACGTGCCCCTCGGCATCGCTGACGACCGTCTCCACAGGCCGCACCAGGGAGGAGAGATGTCGCGCCTGGTCGAGCGTATTGAAGATCTCCCAGGGATCTCGACGCAACACGGGCTCCGTCAGGGGCGAAGCGAGTCCTTCGAGATAGGCCGAGGTGAGTTCGTTGATCTGCCGTTCCTGGATGGCGACGAGCCGCGAGAGGACACGTTCGGAGGCCACCACGCCGACGATCGCCATGAGGAGTGCGGCAACGACAGGCGCCTTCACCGTGATCGGCGCCCGGCCGAGCCATCCGCCGCGCGCTGGATTCATCCGATGCTCCGCACGAGGTTCATGTTCGTGGCGATCGGAGCGTAGAGCGAAGGGTTCTCCTCGGCGAAGGAATCGAGACGAAGCGCGGCAAGGAGCCTCTGTCCGGCGGGATCGCGATGGGCGCCAAGAAGGGCTCGACGCAGTGCCGCCGTGCGTGCCGAGCCGCGCGCGAGCGCCGGGCTGGCCATCGGCGGAAAGGCATACCAGTCCGAGGCGCGCACGATCCGTATCGCCTGGGTGAGGCTGGGTTCGACCTCCTTCAGGACCTCGAAGACATAGCCGTCTACGCTGCCGCTCTGGGCAAGGCCGGAAGCGACGGCACGCACCACGTTGCGGTGCCCGTACGTGAAGAAGGTCTGGTGGAAAAAGCGCTCCGGCCTCTGGCCCTTCGCTGCGAGTTCCGCAGCGGTGACCAGGAAGCCGGAATTGGAATCGGGGTCGGAGAAGGCGTGAATATCGCCGGCCAGATCGTCGATCGATCTCGCCTGCCGGTCTGCCGCCGCGATGAGATAGGACTGGTATAGCGGCCTGCCCCGCCAGATGGGGACGGCGAGGAGGTCGAGCTCGGAGCGGTAGGCGACGAACGGATAGCCGCAGATCCAGGCGGCGTCGAGTTGCCCCGAGACGAGCAGACTGGTGATCTCCTGGTAGGTCCGCCGGGTGACGATCTCGACGTCTCGGCCGGTTGCCGCCGTAAGGTAGACGCGCAACGCTTCCAGAAGATCGAGATCGGAGGTCAGAAGAACCGGCGTCAGCCCGCAGCGCAACGGTTCCCGGGCCGCCCCGAACGAACGGCCCGCTGCGCCAGCGGCGAACACGCCACCGACGCCCGCCAGCACAGTGCGGCGGGTGAGCATCAGGCGCCTCCCGGTGAGCGTCTCCTGATGGACGCTCTTTTTATCTTCGCTATTCTATGGGCGGCCTTGCTCCGAAGACAATCCCCGCCTGTGTCGTCGCGCTATATAGGGCTCTGATGATCCGCCGTGAAAGAATTTCGGCGTCCTCCTTGCGCTCGCGCCGCGGACTTTTTCTGTCGCCCGCTCCCGCGTCATCTCACATCTCGCTCATGCCGACAGCCAGGCTTCGAGCGCCTCCTCGCGCGGCAGGCCGCCGGCATGGACGAGCTTGCCGTCAACGACGATGCCCGGAGTGGAGGCCGCGCCGTAGCGGGCGATCTCGGCGTAGTCCGTCACCTTCTCGATCTGCGTGGCGATCCCGAGCCTGTCGGCGGCGGCGCGCACCATTTCCTCGGCCGTCTCGCAGCGCTTGCAGCCGGGACCGAGCACTTTCACGTCTTTCATGTCGGGAAACTCCTCCGGCTCAGCCGAACAGGATGTTGAAGAGAAAGCCGACGGCCAGGATGCCGGTGCCGACGATGGCGACGAAGAGGGCGATGAGCCGGCCCTTCAGCACCTTCTTCAGGATGACGATCTCCGGCAGGGAAAGCGCCAGCACCGACATCATGAAGGCGAGCGTCGTGCCGAGCGCCGCGCCCTTGTCGAGAAGCGCCTCCACCACCGGGATGATGCCGGCGGCCGAAGAATACATCGGGATGCCGAGGCCGATCGCGGCGGGCACCGACCACCAGGCTTCCGCCCCCATGACACGGGCCATCAGTTCGGCCGGCACGTAGCCGTGGATGCCGGCGCCCACGGCGATGCCGGCGAGGATCCAGAGCCAGACCCGCCCGACGATCTCCTTCATGGAGGCGATCCCCTCGCGGATGCGCTCCGGGCCGGTAAGTCGCGTTTCGGCAGGCCGGCAGCAGCCGCCCGTCGCGTTGAGTTCGCGCACCCAGTCCTGCAGCCAGAATTCCATGCCCAGGCGGCCGATGAGCCAGCCCGACGCGATGGCAATGCCGAGCCCGAAAGCGAGATAGAGGAGGGCGACCTGCCAGCCGACGAGGCCGAACAACAGGCCGAGCGCCACCTCGTTCACCATCGGCGCGGCGATGAGGAAGGAGAAGGTGACGCCGAGCGGAATCCCCGCCTGGACGAAGCCGATGAAGAGCGGGATTGCCGAGCAGGAGCAGAAGGGGGTCAGGATGCCGAGCCCCGCCGCCATGACGTTGCCGGCGCCCTCGCGGCGGCCCGAGAGGAAGGCGCGCGTCTTCTCGGCCGAGAAGAAGGAATGCACCACGCCCATGGCGAAGACGATGAGCGAGAGCAGCATCAGCACTTTCGGCGTGTCGTAGAGGAAGAAGGCGATCGCCTCGCCGAGGCGGCTCTCGCGCGCCACCGGCAGGAGGCCGGTGACGAGCTCCGCCGCCGGCTTCAGGCCGCGATAGACGAGAAACCATAGCGCCAGCGCGGCGGCGGTGCCGCCGTACCAGAGGAATGGCGAGGGGCGCCGCTCGGCGGGCGAGGGCGCCTCGGCGAGGTCGGAGGCGCTCATGCCGCGGCCTTTCGCGGCCGGCCGTCCACCGCGGCCACCGCCGCATCGACGATCGCCGCAAGCTCCTCCGGCAGATCCGGATTGCGCCGGTAGCGAACCCATTGCGCATCGCGCCGGTCCGTGACGAGGCCTGCCGCCTTCAGGACGCCCATATGCCGCGACATGCGCGACTGGGTGGCCTGCAGCCGCTCCATCAGCTCGCAGACGCAATGCTCGCCGCCATCCCAGACGATGCGGATGGCACCAAGCCGCGTCGGTTCGGCGAGCGCCGCCAGAACAAGGTTTACGTCCATATCGATCCCGCCCTTGCGCATATGCGCTTGAGCGCATTTTTTTGCTGCAAGCGTGTCTTGCGCAAGGGGGCACAGTGCGCTTGGTCGCCCCGAGCGCGCATGAGGCAGCGCCGGGCGCGGTGCCAAAGCCATTGAGGCAGCCCGCGTCGCCGCCTTCCTTCGCAGCGCGGTTGGATGCGGATGCCTTTCGCTGACCCCGTGGATCTACGGCGTCGCGGCGATGCACGTGCCGGATCATTGCCACGCTCAGAAGTCCTCCGGTTGAGGACGGGAGCGGTCAGACATCTCTGTGAGACAGGTCTGTGTGAATCGGCCGCTTGGCTCAGAATCACGCTGCAAGATCAGTCACTCAGGGGTGACTGGCTGGGGAACCTGGATTCGAACCAGGACCGACGGAGTCAGAGTCCGCTGTTCTACCGTTAAACTATTCCCCAAGAAGGGCGCCGCGCGGCCGATGGCGACCGTGGCACGGCCGTCTACCTAAAGGGCGGATCGGCGCTTTTCAAGGCCCATCCTCGCGCCCCGCTTGCCCGTTCTGTCGCGGGCGCTTCGGGGGCCTGCCGGGCAGCGTGCCGCTCGTCGTTTCCCTTTTCTGCCTTCACCTGCTAATCTTTTGCCAACGCATGCGGGCGCCCGAAGGGCCGCGCCCGCGAGGAGATCGGGTCATGACCAAGGGCACGGATGCGGCCAAGGCCGCATTCCCGCCCGGTCCGACGGAGCTGGCCCCCCGCGCCGCCTCGAAGAGGGAAGGCGCTGAGAAGGAGGGCACCAGCGCTTTGGCAGGGCCCTCGCTGGCCGTGCGCCCGCAAGAGCGCGCCGGCGGCGAGGCGGATCCCGGCCAGCGTCGGTCGGGCCAGAGGTGGCGCGTGCGCCGCCATGGCGGGCAGGGCGGTTACGGCCGCGGCCCGTTCTATGCAGCTCTCGACCTCGGCACCAACAACTGCAGGTTGTTGGTGGCGGAGCCGCGCGGCGAGCATTTTCGCGTCGTGGACTCCTTTTCCCGCATCGTCCGCCTGGGCGAGGGCATCTCTCGCACCGGCGGCCTCTCCTCCGAAGCCCAGCAGCGCGCCGTCGAGGCGCTGAAGGTCTGCCGGCAGAAGCTGGAAAGCCGGCCGATCGCGCGCACCCGCCTCATCGCCACGGAAGCCTGCCGCAGCGCCGGCAACGGCCGCGATTTCCTGGAACGTGTGCAGGACGAGGTCGGCCTGCGCCTGGAGATGATCGACCGGCGCACCGAGGCTCATCTCGCCGCCGCCGGCTGCGCGCCGCTTCTCGACCCGGCCACGGAAGGCGCCGTGCTCTTCGATATCGGCGGCGGCTCCTCCGAGATCGTCTGGCTCGACCGCCGGCGCGGACGCCATCGCGGCCTGGTGCGCGCCTGGGCCTCTCTGCCGGTCGGCGTCGTCACGCTCGCCGAGCGCCATGGCGGCGTCGACGTCACCCCCGAAGTCTTCCAGGCGATGGTGGAGGATGTCCGCAGCGAGTTCTTCCGCTTCCGCGCCCGCCCGGCGCTGCGGAAGGCGGTGAGCGAGCGCCGCTTCCACCTGCTGGGCACCTCCGGCACGGTGACGACGCTCGCCGGCGTCTATCTCGACCTGCCGCGCTACGACCGCCGCTCGGTCGACGGGCTGTGGATGGAGGAGGCAGACATCGAGGCGATGATGCTCAAGCTGCGCGGCATGGATTACGAGGCCCGCATCGCCAATCCCTGCATTGGCCGCGAGCGCGCCGACCTCGTCCTTGCCGGCTGCGCCATCTTCGAGGCGATCCGCACCGAGTTTGCCTGCACGCGCCTGCGCGTCGCCGACCGTGGCCTCAGAGAGGGCATCCTGATGCAGCTGATGCGCGCCGACGGGCATTTGAAGCCGCGCCACGATCCGCGCCGCGGCCGTTCCGGCCGCCGTCCTGCCCCGGGAGCTCAAGGATCCGGGCAAGGGCCCGACCAAGGCTCGGGGGAGGGCGAATGACACCCGCACCGAAAGCCGGGAGGCGCCCATGGCCCGGCTGACCAGCCACAAGAAGCGAAAAGCCTCCTCCCGGCGCTGGCTGGAGCGGCAGCTGAACGATCCCTACGTCACCCGCTCCAAGGCGGAGGGCATGCGCTCGCGCGCCGCCTACAAGCTCATCGAGATCGACGAGAAGCACGGTCTGCTGAAGCCCGGAAGGCGTATCGTCGATCTCGGCGCGGCGCCCGGCGGCTGGTCGGATATCGGCGCAAGGCGCACCGGCTCCACCGATGCCGACCCCCTCGTCGTCGCGATCGACTATCTCGACATGGATCCGCTGGCGGGCGTCGTGTTCCTCAAGAAGGATTTTCTCGACGAGGATGCGCCCGAGGCGCTGAAGGAGGCGCTGGGGGGCAACAAGCCCGACCTCGTCCTTTCCGACATGGCCGCGCCGACGACCGGCCACAAGCCGACCGATCACCTCAGGATCGTCGCGCTGGTGGAGGCGGCGGCGGAATTTGCCGAGGAGACGCTCGCCCCCGGCGGCGCCTTCCTCGCCAAGGTTTTTCGGGGTGGCACCGAGCACACGTTGCTTGCCCGCCTGAAGCGCAGCTTCGAGAAGGTCATCCACGTCAAGCCGCCGGCAAGCCGCTCCGACAGCCCGGAGACGTATCTTCTGGCGACCGGTTTTCGAGGCCGGCCGGAGGAGTAGGGGCGGCGAGTTTGCTGGGGAGGGGCGGAGGAGCGCCCCAAGTCTTCAATGAACCTGGAGCGCTCGAATGGAATGCAAAGATTATGTCACCGGCACCGTGATACCCGGCACCATAGCACGCAGCGATGTGTGCGCCGCTAGAATGTCGTTGTACAAACGATTGTTGTCTTTTTCCCGGATCGTTACGATCAATGCATAGGGTACCGATGCGCTGCGCTTCCCAACACCACCATGCGAGCGGGCGTGATGTTGAATGTCGAAGACCGGGCGCGCGAGGGTAGTGGGGTTAAAGCGACGGGTCTGGCGCTTAACCGCTTCCCATCGATGGGCATCTTCGCGAAGTTCCTGCTCAGTTTGGAAATGATCTCCGCTGCCGAAAAAGCGCTTTGTCGGGTGCAACCGAGGACGGCCTTGTTCAGTCACGCCAGGATCCGACACCGTTTCTGGACGAAAAAAGATCTGGGCACCAACCTGAGTATAGCTAACCGCGTCCTCAGGTTCGATTGGTGAGGCTACGACGAAGGTTGCGGACAACTCAACGCGTTGTGTGAATCCCGCAGCGGGGCATGGGATCGGATAGCGGCGCATTGATTGAAGCCCTAGTTCTCCCTGAAACACCACAGTCGCTTCGTCATCTGCGCACGCGATGATATCGGCGAGGTCATGGCGAACGCTTCCCCAACCGATTTCGTCGCGACTCTTGCCCTCGTCTTGAGCGGTATGAAAAAGCACGGCACGGATCGCCGTTGGAGATAACCGATCGAATGTTGCCTTGAGCCCCGAGGCTAGTCGAGTGACCGTAGGTGCCGCGAAACTCGTTCCCATAGTACCGCTGGCGATCCCATGATCTGAGATTGCAAAAAAAGGGTCGATCTCTGTTCCGCCAACAGCGACACAATCCGGTTTTACGCGCCCCGGCGAGCGACCCGGCCCGACCGCACTGTACGGCGCACGCTCCCACCCGGGGCCGAGACGGTCTAGCGCGCCGACCGCAATGACGTTAACGCCATCGGAGCAGGGTTGAACGCGATTATGACCCGCTGCAGCATCATCGTCACCGTTGTTTCCTGCCGCGCACACGATCGTCGTGCCGTTCTTCGCTGCGATCGCGTCCATGCTCGACGTCCATATGTGAACGTCATCGTCTTCAAGCGCCATGTCTGGCCCTAAGGAGAGGTTTGCGACGTCGTAGTCACCGCTCTCGAGAATATTCACGATACGATCGAGTGTCTGTGTAAGCTCGAAATCGTCGCCTTCATCATCGACCACACGCCAATGATCGATCGGTGCGAAAGGCTGTATCAATGGCTCGCCTTCCTCCAGCGGCCCGAACAATGCTGCCGATGTAACTTGCGTTCCGTGGCGGAGACCTTCCGGGAGCGGCGCACCAATCGAGGCAGGCGTCCGTGCAACGACGAGGGTGCCGAAGGGATGATCATTGGGGAGACCTCCATCAAGGATCGCGACGCGAGCGCGGTCCGACATAGGGGCGATGTGTTCGATATCGACCGAGAACGACTCGTTGATCGCAGCTGCACGGAGCGAGACGGGCCGAAAGGAGAGTTTCGGCATCCGCCGAGCTAGCCGCAGGAACGGGAACTTGACGAGATCTTCGAGCATGTCGTGGTCTGCGCGCGCATTGACGAAAGCAAGGCCGCCAATCATCCGATCGTTCAGTAGCTCGACGCCAACTACGTTGCACCAATCCTCGAAGCCCAAATAGATGCGCTCTCCGTCCTCGCCATCGCCTGCGACATGCAGGACAACCTCAAGAGGGATGTTCTCCCCCTTCATGTTCGTGCCGCGCAGTCGTTCAAGGCCTAGCGCGCGGACGGTCTCGATCTTGCGGAAATCATCCTTGAAAGCATCTGAGGGATTCTTGTTACGCGCGGGAAGAAGATGGTGAAGTGCCGGACGTGGACCCGCAATGAAGAGTTCGGTCGTTTTCGTGATCGGCGTCTTGCGAACGGACTTCAGTGGCTCAACAGTCTGCTCCCGGCTGCCAACTTGGCGAAGTCCCAGTTCTCGAAGCATGTTGGATGGATGGTAAGACCGTGCAAGATAGCTCGGGTGGAGAGTAAGGGCGACTACCGCCTCATCGTCTGGACAAGCGGCATCGGGGAGTTCGTCGACGTGCGCCAAAACCTCTTCGATCACTGGCGTTAGCGTTCGGACGCGATCCGCGAACTCGTAGGGATGTGCTTTGTCGCCCGACCCCGTGTTCTGCGTAACCTTCGTGACGAGGCTTTCCCCGTTACCGATCAGAAATTTGGTCTGGGCCACCTTCGTCATCCTTTTTCTTTTTGCGCAATGTGTCTCTGGACACGCCGGTCCACTCGCTTACGCGCCGTTGCGAATGGCCTTTTTCCAAAAGGGATAACGCGATCCGTTGGGCATCCTTGCGTGAACCACGCCCACCAGCCTCACGGATCGAGTCTAAGAGGGCGCGATCGAGCGGATCGCCGAAAAGTAGGGAGCGCTTACGAGCATTCATTACGACACTCGCCACGTCAGCGAGCGGGCGGCCGTCCATAAGTTCGGCGACCAGCGTCGCTAACTTGCCGTCGCCACCATCGCCCAGCGCCATGCGCGCGGTGGCTTGCGCAGTCTCCAAACTGCCCTGAGGAAAGTCGACCTGAAGATGGAAACGTCGCCACACGGCGCGGTCCAAGAGTTCGCCGTGGTTGGTCGCAGCCAAAAGGACGGAATGGGAGGGCCAACGGTCGATCAGCTGAAGGATGACGGTGACGATCCGTTTGGCCTCTCCGATATCCTCTTCGCCACGCCCTCTTGCGATTGCGTCGAACTCATCGAGAAGCAACACGCTCGGTCTCGCCTGCGCAGACTCCAACGCTTCGCGAAGGTTCGCGCCAGTTCGCCCGAAAAGGGAGCTCGCCACGGCGGCTAGATTGAGGACGAATAGCGGACGCCCGAGTTCGCTGGCTATCCAATGCGCCGTCATGGTCTTGCCGACGCCGGGCGGGCCGACGAACAACCCCGTGCTAATCGGAGTCAGGCCAGCCTTTTCCAATTTGCGCCGCTGACGCTGCTCTAGGATCAACTGATCGATCCGCGCCTGCAGGCGACTTGGAAGGCACGGGGCTACATTTTTCGGGTCCGTTGTCTCTATTAGGAGGTCCGTGCGGTCGATGGATGGCACAGGTAGGTCTCGTGCCACGCGCCGCATTGCTGGCGCTTGGCTGGAACCCTCGGAAACGATGTTGAGCAGTTGGTCCCCCAAATCGGATCCGTTTCGTTTGAGGCGGCGCGCTAGACGGCGTGCGGAAGCACCGAACTGCCGAACGTCCCCTGCTGCGCCAAACCGGACCATATGGACTAGGTCATCCTTCAATACCGCTATATCGTCCGCCTCACTGCCCACTTCATATCCCATATTTTTGAGACCATAAATCCGATCAATGGACTAGTCTTATCCGCTTTCGCTAAATTAGTCCACCCTTCAGTGGTCGGTCAAAACTCAATCGGAGACCTCGAAAGCCCTCCTCTCTTAAGGCGGCGAAGGATTCCATAGGCTGACCGAGGTTGGGAGGACCTTATGCGCGGTCAGCTGGTCTCTTGGATGTCGATAAGTGCGAAACTCGCCCGAGACGCAATCGTGAGGACAATCGCTTTCGCGATTGACCAACCCGGCGACGACGAGATTGGCAGCATCGTGGGACGTCCAACCGCGCAGGATTGATTGTCGCCTTCCAGTTCCTGACGTCCACCTCAGGCGGATCGTGAGAATCACCGAACGTCGGTTATGGGCTCGCCCACCGCCGTCCCGTTCCCCGGCGGCGGGTGCCTGGCCTTTGCCGCTTTCCGGCCGGTGCGGCAGCAATGCGCCCGCCAGAATCGTTTCGGCGGCCGGTGCTGCTTCTCGACAGCGGACTTCCGCCTGAACGGCCCATCAGCTCCGGTGGGCTTCTCGACCGACGGGCAGGAGCCGCCATGCCCTCAAAAGGCGGGCAGCGATCAGGCCAATCTCAACGCTGGCTCCCAAGGGCAAAGCGGCGACGCCGATGGTTGTGCGAGCCGGGAACGGTTTCGAGAACTGGCGTTCGTAGACCGCGTTCATGGCTGAGAAATCGTTCATGTCGGTCAGATAGACCGAGCACGAAACGACGTCGTCGGGGGTAAGTCCGCTTTCTGCCAACACGGCGAAAAGGTTGCGGAAGCATTGCTCTGTCTGTGCGCCGATGTCGCCGTCGATCAGTTTGCCTGTCGCGGGGTTGAGCGGCGTTTGCCCCGAAAGGTGGATGAAGCCATTGGCCTCGACAGCGTGGGAATATGGCCCGACGGCAGCGGCGCCGTCGGCATTATAGGCTTTGCGAGGCATAAGGTGTCGTCCTGCTGGGAAGGGATATCGTGGGCTACGCAAGATCTTCGCACGCTTCATACCAGCCAGGGAGCAGGCCCGATATGCGCCTCCGCCGCGCGACGCGGGCTATCCAGATCAGCCGGGCCGGAGTGCCGGAGATCGAGGCGCTCATCGGAGAACGGAACCTGGAAGGGATCGCCTACTCCGAGGCGTTGGGTTCAGGTCCTGGCGGCAGGTCCCCGGTGCCGTCTGCAAGTCGCTCAAGGTGGGCTGAGGCGAAGATTCCGGCGGCGCTCCGCCCTGTTGTCGTCATCCCGGGATCGAGCCCTGGCGTGATGAAGCGATGTTCGGGCGCTCCCGGCCCATCTGGCTGGCTCCTCCTCTGCGCACAGCAGAAGAGGGAGCGTCACCTTCTGGCGCGCGGGGTTCGGCCAAATGTGCGCTTGAAAGCATGCGCGAAAGCACTCTGGGAGTTGTAGCCAACCGCATTGGCGACGGCTGCAACGCTCTGGCCCCCGTCGAGCTTCCGCTGCGCCAGAACCATGCGCCAGTTCGTCAGGTAATCGAGCGGTGGGCGGCCGACGCGGTTGGCGAACCGCTCGGTGAAGGCCGAGCGCGACATGCCCGCCTCGGCGGCCAGCATCGGAACCGTCCAGCGGCGCGCGACGTCCCCGTGCATCGCTCTCAGGGCCTTGCCGATCCGGGGGTCCGCTAGCGCGGCGATCCAGCCCACGCTGTCTGAGGGAATGGTTGCGAGATACGCGCGGACCGCTTCGACGACCAGGATTTCCGCCAGCCTTTCGGCAACAAGCGATGCGCCCACCTCTCCATGACCGATTTCAGCCTGGAGGGAAGCAAGCGTCCGCGCGACGGCTTCGGCGTTCGGCGACGTGCAATCGATGCGCAGGAATGGCGGCAGCGCTTCGAGCACGAACGCGGCACAGCCATCCGCAAAGCCGCTGCCGCCGCCCATCATGACCGTGTCGGAGCCGTCGCCGAGGCGCACGACGTCCTGGCCCGGCGCGGCGTAAAGCGCCATGCCGTCGACCGGTTCGATCGTCGGATCGCTTGCCACCGTGTAGCTCGTGTCGCTGAGCAGGAAGACGTCGCCCTGGCTCAGAGCTTCCGCAGGATGGTCGGGAAGCAGGAGCCAACAGCGCCCGCGCGTGATCGCGACGAATTTGAGCCGCGATCGCCCATCGAAAGCGAGTGACCAGGCTCCCGATGCTTCGAGACGCGTACCCCGAACGCTTCGCGTACCGAGAGCTCTGAGAACGTCGGAAAATGGATCGGGCATGAACTTGGCGTATTGCGATAAAAATACGGCTGTTCGAGCATAGAATGTCCAGAAGGCGGCGCCTAGGTCAGATTTCGTATTCGAAACACGGAGTCTTCAAATGACCATTCAGGACAAGGTTGTCGCCATAACGGGGGCCGGGCGCGGCATCGGAAAGGCCAGCGCCATCCAGCTGGCCGAGCGAGGCGCGCATGTCGTCCTTGGCGCGAGAAGCGAAGCCGAGATCGCAGCGGTTGCGAGCGAGATCGAGGATGCGGGTGGCACGGCCGTCTACCGGGCAACGGACGTCACCAAGCGGGCGGACGTCGAAGCGCTGGTCGGCCTTGCCTGCGAACGATTCGGTCGGCTCGACGTCATGGTCAACAATGCGGGAATCGGGCCGCTCTCACGTTTCGATGCTCTGCAGGTTGAAGACTGGGACGCCATGATCGACGTCAACCTGAAGGGCGCGCTCTACGGCATCGCGGCCGCGCTTCCTGTCTTCAGCCGTCAAAATACCGGCCATTTCGTCAATGTCATCTCGACAGCCGGCATCAAGATCGTGCCGACGATGGGGCTTTATGCGGCGACAAAGAACGCGCTGCGGACCGTGACCGAAGCGCTGCGGCAGGAATCGGGGCCAAACCTGCGGGTAACCGAAGTGTCCCCCGGCTTCATCGACACGACCTTTGCCGATACCGGTATCGCCGACGCGGAAATCAAGGCGGCGATCCGCAAGCGCAAGGAAGAGATTGCCATTTCGCCGGACGCAATCGCGAGGGCGATCGCTTTCGCGATCGATCAACCCGGCGACGTCGAGATCGGCAGCATCGTGGTGCGCCCGACCGCGCAGGATTGATTGTCGCCTTCCGGTTCCTGCAGTCCGCTTCGAGCGGATCGCGAAAATCGTCGAATGTCGGTGATGGGTCGCCGCCTGCCGTCCCGTTCCCGGGCGGCGGGTATCCGGCCTTGCCGGCCCTGTCTCTCAGGCAGGGCAGCCCTGCAATCGGGGAAAGGACCGTCAGCGCCCATTTGCAAGCCGCCACCCCCATGTTAGTGACCCGCGTCAACCTCGTGCCGATTCAACCCGCACCGGCGCATCGGCCCTTCTGGAGGTGGCATGCCACGCATCATTGAATTTTCGACAGGTCGCGAAGCCCTTACCTTCGACGACGTTCTCCTGCGTCCCGCCCACAGCTTCGTGCTGCCCGGCGAGACGGACCTGACGACCCGGCTGACCCGCGATATCTCGCTGCGCCTGCCGATCATCTCCTCGGCGATGGATACGGTGACGGAATCGCGCCTGGCCATCGCCATGGCGCAGGCCGGCGGCCTCGGCGTCATCCACCGCAACCTGGAACCGGAGGCGCAGGCCGAAGAGGTGCGCCAGGTGAAGAAGTTCGAATCCGGCATGGTGGTGAACCCGCTGGTGATCGGCCCCGACGCGACCCTTGCCCAGGCGAAGGCGCTTATGCGCGCCCACGACATTTCCGGCGTGCCGGTGGTGGAAAAGGGCGGCAAGGGCGGCGCCGTCATCGGCCGTCTCGTCGGTATCCTGACCAACCGCGACGTGCGCTTTGCTTCCAATCCGGACCAGCCGGTGGCCGAGCTGATGACGCGCGATCTCGTCACCGTCACGGAGAATGTCAGCCAGGAGGAAGCCAAGCGCCTCCTGCACCAGCACCGGATCGAGAAGCTTCTCGTCGTCGACGGCGAAGGCAACTGCATCGGCCTCATCACGGTGAAGGACATCGAGAAGGCCCGCCTGCATCCGGCTTCCGCCAAGGATGCGCAGGGGCGTCTGCGCGTCGCGGCCGCGACCAATGTAGGCGATCCGGGGCTGGAGCGCTCCGAGCGGCTGATCGACGCCGGCTGCGACGTCATCGTCATCGACACGGCGCACGGCCATTCCTCGCGGGTCCTGGAAAGCGTGACCGCGATCAAGAAGCTCTCCAACTCCACCCAGATCGTCGCCGGCAACGTCGCCACCAAGGACGGGGCGAAGGCGCTGATCGATGCCGGCGCCGACTGCATCAAGGTCGGCATCGGGCCCGGCTCGATCTGCACCACCCGCGTCGTCGCGGGCGTCGGCGTGCCGCAGCTGACGGCGATCCTGGAAACCGTCGAGGAAGCGGACAGGCACGACACGCCGGTGATCGCCGATGGCGGGATCAAGTTCTCCGGCGACCTTGCCAAGGCGCTCGCCGCCGGCGCTTCCGTCGCCATGGTCGGCTCGCTGCTGGCCGGCACGGACGAGAGCCCCGGCGAGGTCTATCTCTACCAGGGGCGCTCCTACAAAGCCTATCGCGGCATGGGCTCCGTCGGGGCCATGGCCCGCGGCTCCGCCGACCGCTACTTCCAGGCCGAGGTGCGCGATTCGCTGAAGCTCGTTCCGGAGGGCGTCGAGGGCCAGGTGCCCTACAAGGGGCCCGTCGCCCAGGTCCTCCACCAGCTCTCCGGCGGCCTGCGCGCCGCCATGGGCTATGTCGGGGCGCAGAACCTTGCCGAATTCCGCGACAAGGCGGAGTTCTTGAGGATCTCCGGCGCGGGTCTGCGCGAAAGCCACGTCCACGACGTGCAGCTGACGCGCGAGAGCCCGAACTATCCCGGACAGGGCTGAACCGCCTTGCGCCTTCCCGGACGGATCGCCGCCGCCATCGACGTGCTCGCCGAGATCGAGGACCGGCACCGGCCGGCCTCCGAGGCGCTGAAGGACTGGGGCCTGTCGCACCGCTATGCCGGCTCCGGCGACCGGTCGGCGGTCGGCGACCTCGTCTACGATGCGCTGCGTCGCCGCGCCTCCATCGCCTTCAGGATGGGGGAGGAGACGCCCCGCGCGCTTGCCCTCGGCACCGCCGTTTTCGAATGGGGCGAGACGGCCGAAAAGCTGAATCAGATGTTCAGCGAAGACCGGCATGCGCCTGAGGCGATTCGTGAATCGGAATGTGAGCGACTTGAATCGGCGTCTGAAGAAGGCGCGCCGGACTGGGTGCGCGCCGACGTGCCGCAATGGGCGGCCGCCTCCTTCGAGGCGGCCTTCGGCGAGGCCTGGGTGGAGGAGGCGGCGGCCCTCGGCTCGCGGCCTCCGCTCGACCTTCGCGTCAACCTTCTGAAGACCGATCGCGACAAAGTGGCCGGCCAGCTCTCGCGCTTCGATGTCGCGCCGACGCGCTTTTCGCCCGTCGGCCTTCGCATCGCCGCCGTCGCCGGTGCCCGCCGCAACGCCAACGTGACGGCCGACGAGGCGTACCGGCGCGGCCGCGTCGAGGTGCAGGACGAGGCGAGCCAGCTCGCCGCGCTCATGGCCGCTTCCGCCTGTGCCGAGATCGCCGGCGAGGCCGCCCAGATGCTCGATCTGTGCGCCGGCGGCGGCGGCAAGACGCTCGCCCTTTCGGCCGCGCAGGGCAATCGCGGCCAGGTCTTTGCCCACGACGTCAACCGCTCCCGGCTCGCGCCGATCTACGAGCGCCTGAAGCGCGCCGAGGCGCGCAACGTCCAGGTCCGCGCGCCGGGCGAGGGGGCGCTCGCCGATCTCGAAGGCCGCATGGACCTCGTCCTCGTCGACGCGCCGTGCTCCGGCTCCGGCACGTGGCGGCGCCGGCCCGACGCCAAATGGCGCATGCGCGCGGACGCGCTCGATGCCCGCATGGGCGAGCAGGACACGGTTCTCGCCGAGGCGGCGCGGTACGTGAAGCCCGGCGGCCGGCTCGTCTATGTCACCTGCTCGCTCTTCGCCACCGAGAACGAGGACCGCGCCGCGGCCTTCACCGCCGCGCAGCCGGAATTCTCCCGCATCGATCCGGCACCGCTCTGGGAGAAGGTGACGGGAGCCGCCCCGCCGCGCTGGACGGCGCCGGGCTCCCTGACGCTGACACCCGCTTCCACCGCGACCGACGGTTTCTTCTTCGCCGCTTTCGCGCGGGGTTGACCACTCGCCGGGACATGGCTGCCGGGCGCTTGCCGGTAACCGAAGCGGCTCTAGATTCCGCATTCCGTTACCAAAAGAGAGTGACCCATGAGCGAGAACGAAGCCGACCTCCAGCTCCATTACTGGCCGACACCCAACGGCTGGAAGGTGACGATCTTTCTGGAAGAGGTCGGCGCGCCCTACGAGGTGAAGTTCGTCAATATCGGCAAGGGCGAACAGTTTCAGCCGGACTTTCTGGCGATCTCGCCGAACAACCGCATGCCGGCGCTCGTCGACCGGGCGGGACCTGGCGGCGAGCCGATCTCGATCTTCGAATCCGGCGCGATCCTTCTCTATCTCGGGCGCAAATTCGCGAAATTCTACCCGACCGACGAGCGCAAGCGCGTCGAGGTGGAGAGCTGGCTGATGTGGCAGATGGGAGGCTTCGGCCCGATGCTCGGCCAGAACCACCATTTCCGCAATTACGCGCCCGAAAAGATCCCCTACGCCATCAAGCGCTACGAGGACGAGGCCGACCGCCTCTACGGCGTCCTCGACAAGCGGCTGGAGGGGCGTGAGTTCGTCGCCGCGGGCGAATACACCATCGCCGACATGGCGATCCTCTCCTGGGCGCGCGCGCCCGAGCGGCAGGGCGTCGATCTGGCCGAATTCCCGAACATCTCGCGCTGGCGCGAAAAGCTGCTCGCGCGCCCGGCGGTCGAGCGCGGCATCAATGTCGGGGCCGACAAGCGCATGGACCTCTCGCAGGACAAGGATGCGCAGGCGATCCTCTTCGGCCAGCGCACTAAGCGGGCGAGCTAGAACGGGCAAACGCGACCGCGTGCGGGCTTGAAGGCCCGCCGCGGAGCCGGCACCCTGCCGGGCCTCAGGGATGCGGGCGGAGAGCGGGGAGATCGGCTTGGACAACGACGCGAGCGGGGGCGGCAGGCCGGCTGTCCTTTTCGTCTGCCTCGGCAATATCTGCCGCTCGCCTCTGGCGGAGGCGGCCTTCCGTGCCGAGGCGGAGCGGGTTGGGCTCGATGCGGAGGTCGATTCCGCCGGCTGCGGCGACTGGCATGCCGGCGAGCCGCCCGACCGGCGCGCCCAGGCGGTGGCGCGCCGCAACGGTATCGACATCACGCATTACCGGGCGCGCATGGTGAAGCGGCAGGATTTTTTCCGCTTCAGCCATATCGTGGCGCTCGACTTCGACAACCTTTCCCATCTTCAACGCATGCGCCCCGAGGACGGCACCGCCGAGCTGAGCCTCCTCCTCGACCATGTGGAGGGCCGGGCCGGAGAGGCGATCGCCGACCCCTATTATGGCGGGGCGGACGGCTTCGACGTCACCTGGGCGGAGGTGACGGCCGGGGCGCGCGGCCTGGCGCGCCATATCGCCGGGGCGCGATGAGCGGAAAGAGCGGCCTGGGCGAGGCCGGCGCGGCGCTTCTCCGCGGCCGGCTCGCCCGCATCGTCGCCCGCCATGGGGGCGACCTTTCCGAACTCGTCCATATCGCGCTCGAGGACGGGCGCGAGGCGATGGTCAAGAACGGCCCGGCTCCCGATGCCGAGGGCGAGATGCTCGAGGCGATCGCCGCCGCCGGCGCGCCCGCGCCGAAGGTGATCGCCATGAACGGCGACGTCCTCGTCATGGAGGTGCTGGAGGAGGGGGGCGGTGCGCACAGCGCCTCGGCAAGTCTGGGAAGGGCGCTGAAAACCCTGCATGCGGAGCGCGGCGAGCGCTACGGCTGGCACCGCGACTTCGCCTTTGGCCGTGTCGCCATCGAGAACGGCTGGGCCGACGACTGGCCCGCCTTCTGGGGCGAGCGGCGCCTGCTGACGAGCGTCCGCCATGTGGATGCGCGCCTAGCCCGCCGCCTTGAAAGCCTCGCCGCGGATCTTTCGAACCGGCTGCCGGCCCGGCCCGCCGCTTCGCTCCTGCATGGCGACATGTGGGCCGGCAACGTCGTCGCCGCCGGCGGCGAGGTGACGGGTCTGGTCGATCCGGCTTCGTACTACGGCCATGCGGAAGTCGACCTCGCCATGCTCACCCTTTTCGGCGGGCCGTGCGAGGCCTTCTTCGAGGCCTATGGGCCGCTCGAGCCGGGACATGAAGAGCGCCGGCCGATCTACCAGCTCTGGCCGGCGCTGGTGCATCTGCGCCTCTTCGGCAGCGGCTACCGTTCGATGGTGGAAAGGTTCCTCTCCGCCGCCGGCGTGTGACGCGCTCATTTGCCGGTCGCTGCAGCGGATGCGTCCGGCGCGCCGGGAAGGTAGGATCGCCGCCGCAAGGGGGCTCTCCCGCTCGATTCGGCGATGGCGCATGACGCTCTATGATCTCAAGCCGGCCTTCCAGGCACGCCTCAGGCCGCTCGTCGGCCGGCTCGCCGCGCGCGGCGTCACCGCGAACCAGGTGACGCTCGCCGCCGCTTCGATCTCGCTCATCGTCGGGACGCTGATCTGGGTCGCCGGCGCCCGCATCGCCTTCCTGCTCCTACCGGTATGGTTCGCCCTCAGGATGGCCTTCAACGCCGTCGACGGCATGCTGGCGCGCGAGCACGGCCAGAAGAGCCGCCTCGGGGCCTTCCTCAACGAGATCGGCGACGTCGTCTCCGATGCGGCCCTGATCGCGCCCTTCGCCATCCTGCCCGTCTTCGGCGGCTTCGCCGTCGGCCTCACCGTCGTCCTCGCCCTCCTGACGGAGTTCGCCGGCGTGCTCGCCGAGGCGCTCGGCGGCGCGCGCCGCTACGACGGGCCGATGGGCAAGAGCGACCGCGCCCTCGTCTTCGGCGCGGCCGGCGCCTGGATCGGCCTCGGCCTGCCGCTTCCGGGCTGGACGGTGCTTTTCTTTTACCTCCTCGCCGCGCTCCTCGTCTGGACCGTGGTCAACCGCGTGCGGGCCGGCCTTGCCGCGGCCTTCGCCGGAAGGCCCGCCGCATGATCGAGGGTCTCGCCGCCATGCTGATCGTGCTTCTGGCGCGCCTTGCGACGGGCGTGCGGGCCGAATGGCGCGGCACCGGGCCGGAGCGGCGGCGGCGCATCTATTTCGCCAATCATGTCAGCAACGGCGACTTCGTCCTTCTCTGGGCCGTGCTGCCGCCGGCGATCCGCCAGACGACGCGCCCCGTCGCCGCCGCCGATTACTGGCTCTCCTCGCCGGTACGCCGCTTCATCGCCGAGCGCGTCTTCCGCGCCGTGCTGATCTCGCGCAGCCCGAGGCCTGACGAGCCCCATCCGGTCGAGATGATGGCCGACGCGCTCGCCGGCGGCGCCTCGCTGATCCTCTTTCCCGAAGGCACGCGCAACACCGGCGAGGCGCGGCTTCTGCCGTTCAAGAGCGGGATCTTCCGGCTGGTCTCCAAGCTGCCCGAGGTCGAATGCGTGCCGGTGTGGATCGACAACCTCAACCGGGTGCTGCCGAAGGGGGAGGTGGTGCCTGTGCCGCTTCTGTGCACCGTCACTTTCGGCGAGCCGCTGACGCTCGGCGAAGGCGAGGAGAAGGAGGCCTTTCTCGCCCGCGCCCGCGCCGCGCTGATGGCGGCCGCGCCCGATGGCGGCGACCGGGACGGGGAGGCGGACGGCAATGGCGCCTGAATACCACGTCTTCGCCATCGCCGGCGGCATCCTGGCGATCCTTGTCCTCGCCTCGCTCGTCGGCGCCGCGCTCAAATGGTGGACCGGCTGGGAGCGCCCGCATGCGGTGATCGACAACCTCAACGACCGCATCAAGGCCTGGTGGGTAATGGTGGCGCTGATCACGCTCGCCTTCGCCCTCGGCCACTGGGCGGTCATCCTCCTCTTCGCCTTCGCCTCCTTTACGGCGCTGCGCGAGTTCATGACCCTGACGCCGACCCGCCGCGGCGACCATTACGCCCTGGCGGCGAGCTTCTTTGTCATCCTGCCGGTGCAGTACGGCCTCGTCTGGGCGAACGAATACGGCATCTACGCCGTCTTCATCCCCGTCTACGCCTTCCTTTTCCTGCCAATCCTCGCCGCGCTGCGTGGCGAGACGCGTCGCTACATGGACCGGGTGGCGCAGGTGCAATGGGGGCTGATGATCTGCGTCTTCTGCCTCTCGCACGTGCCGGCGCTGCTGAACCTGACCATTCCCGGCTACGAGGGGCGCAACCTCCTCCTCATCGCCTTTCTCGTCCTCGTCGTGCAGGCGAGCGACGTCCTGCAATACATCTTCGGCAAGCTCCTCGGCCGACGCCTGATCGCCCCGGCGCTGTCGCCCTCGAAGACCTGGGAAGGCTTTCTCGGAGGGGCGGGGACAGCGACGCTCCTCGGCGCCGCGCTGTGGTGGGCGACGCCCTTCACACCGCTTGAGGCGGGCGTCATGGCCGCTCTCGTCACGCTGATGGGCTTTGCGGGCGGGCTCGTCATGTCGGCGATCAAGCGTGACCGCGGCGTCAAGGATTGGGGCCAGATGATCGAGGGCCATGGCGGCATGCTCGACCGCATCGATTCGCTCGTCTTTGCCGCCCCGATCTTCTTCCACCTGACGCGGTTCTTCTTCTCCACCACCTGACGGCCCGTGGCGCCGGGCACGGGCGTCGATTCGACGCCCTCGGGCCCGCGCACCGGTGCATGACACTGGCGTGCGCGACGAAAGGAGCCCGCCATGCCGTCTTCAGATCTCCTGGTCCCCTTCTTCCTTGCCTCGGCCGTCTTCGCCTGCGTGCCGGGACCGGGGATGCTCTACGCGGCGGCGCAGACGCTCGCCGGCGGCCGGCGAGCCGGCTGGCTCTCCTGCCTCGGCTTCCATATCGCCGGCATCGGTCATGTTGCGGCCGCCGCTCTGGGCGTTTCGGCCCTTCTCCAGGCCGTTCCGGCGGCCTTCGTGGCAATGAAGATCGCCGGCGCAGCCTGCCTTGTGGCGATGGGGCTGCGCTATCTTCTTCGCCCCGCCCATGCCGAGCAGGCGCGTTCGTCGGCGGTAACGGCCCGGCGCGCCCTGCGCGGCAGCATTCTCGCCGAGGCCCTGAACCCGAAATCGGCCCTCTTCTATCTCGCCTTCCTGCCCCAGTTCGTGGACCCTGCCGCGGCGCTGCCCCTCTGGGCACAAATCTCCGTCCTCGGCCTCCTCACCAACGCCATGTTCACTCTCACCGACATGGTGCTGATCGAGGCTTCGCACTTCATGGCAAGCCGGCTGCGCGCCACCGTGCTGCTCGCGCGCCTGCGACGGCTCGGCGGCGGCGTTCTCGTCATGCTCGGTCTCCACCTTGCCTTTGCGCGCAATCCCTGAGGCGCTTCACACCGGCCATTTCTCCAGCCGGTAGGCGCTGTCCCAGAACATCCATTCCAGCTGAACCGCCCGGTCGAAGGCCTGGTGCGCGCGGGCGGCGAGCGAAGGGGAGGCGTCCGCCACCGCCTCGTCGGTCGCGCCGATCATGCCCCTGACCGCCTCGTGGAATTCCTCGCCCGCATAGGTGTCGATCCATGCCGAATAGGGGTTCGGCGAGGCCGCCCGTCCGAGAATGTCGCGCCCGACCTCGGCATAGATCCAGAAGCAGGGCAGGAGCGCGCCGAGCACCACCTCGTAGGGGGCCGCATAGGCCGTCCCCATGAGGAAGGAGACGTAGTGGTGGCAGGCGGGGGAGAGCGGTGTCGCCTCAAAGGTCTCCGGACCGATGCCGTAGGTCTTGAAGAAGGAGCCGTGCAGCGCCCGTTCCACCACGATGGCCTCTTCTGCGGCGGCGGCGAGCTGGACGATCCGGTCCGGCTCCGGCGCCTTCGCCGCGGCGATGGCGAGCGCCCGGCCGAAGCCGGTGAGGTAATGCGCGTCCTGCGTGATGTAGTGCTTGAAGCGGTCTTCGCGGAGCGTGCCGGCGGCGAGCTCGGCGTTGAAGGGCATCAGGCGGATGTCGTCGTAGAGCCCGGCATTGCGCGCCCAGGCCTCGGCGGAGAATGTCGTCACTTTCCTCTTTTCCTTCCCGCTGGCTTTCCTTTCCGCCTTCCTAGGCGATGCGCGAGGGCCTGCCTACCGCCTCCAGGGCCGTTCCGGCCCGGGGTGGCGCGTGGGTGCTTTTGCATGACAACCCGGTTTCCTTGGGCACTTTGTCGAAGCTATGCTGCCCGTTCCGCGGAAGGCTCGGCCTCCTCCGCAAGCGTTCATAACAAGGGAACAGAAAATGACATTCATCCCCTCCAGGAAGCTGGTCGCCGCCGCGATCGCGGTGGCGGGTCTGGCGCTCGCCGGCACCTCCGGCACCTCCCATGCGCAGGACATGAAGTTCTTCCGCATCGCGACGGGCGGCACCGCCGGAACCTATTTCCCGATCGGCGGGCTGATCGCCAACGCCATCTCCAACCCGCCGGGCTCGCGCCCCTGCGAGGAGGGCGGCTCCTGCGGCGTGCCGGGCCTCGTTGCGACCGCGATCGCTTCCAATGGCTCCGTCGCCAACGTCAACGCCATCGGCTCCGGCGCGGTGGAATCGGGCTTCTCTCAGTCCGACGTCGCCTATTGGGCGCAGACCGGCACGGGCGTCTTCGAGGACAAGGGCAAGGTGGAGAAGCTGCGCGCCATCGCCAGCCTCTATCCCGAAAGCATCCATCTGATCGCCAGCAAGGCCTCCGGCATCACCTCCGTCGCCGACCTTGCGGGCAAGCGCGTCTCGCTGGACGAGCCGGGCTCCGGCACGCTCGTCGATGCCCGCCTCATCCTCGGCGCCTACGGCCTCGACGAGAAGTCGATCGAGCCGGAATACCTGAAGCCGAACCAGGCGGCCGACCGCATGCGCGACGGCGCCATGGACGCCTTCTTCTTCGTCGGCGGCTTTCCGGCCGGCGCCATCGTGGAGCTGGCTTCCAACACCGACATTACCGTCGTGCCGATCGACGGCGATGCGGCCGGCAAGGTGATTTCCGACTACGAGTTCTTCGCCAAGAACACGATCCCCGCCGGCACCTATGAGGGCCAGGATTCCGACGTGACGACGCTTGCCGTCGGCGCCCAGTGGGTGACGAGCGCCGACCAGCCCGAGGAGCTGATCTACGAGATCACCAAGGCGTTGTGGAACGACAATACCCGCAAGCTGCTCGATAGCGGCCATGCCAAGGGCAAGGTGATCACCGCCGACACGGCTCTCAACGGCGTCGGCATCCCGCTGCATCCGGGCGCCGAGAAATTCTACAAGGAAGCCGGCCTCATGAAATAGGCCAGGCCAATGATCGCGCAGGCGGCGGCTCTCCCGCCGCCTGCTTTCGTTTGAAGCCTTTCGACCGCGAGCCGGAAAGCGCCCGATGCAGGAAGAGAAGGAACTCGACCCGGCCCATGTGAAGGAGCTGGAGGAGCGCTTCGATCCGGAGGTGCGCTTCCGCCCCCTCCGCCCGGCCGCCGGCATGGTGGCGGCGACGCTGCTCTTCGCCCTGTCGCTGTTTCACTACTACACCGCCGGCTTCGGCCTTCTGCGCGAGGTGAACCACCGGGGCGTGCATCTCGCCTTCGTTCTGTCGCTGATCTTCATCGTCTTCTCGGCGACGAAGAAGGGGCAGGAGACGCTCTATCCCTCGAGCCTGTGGCGGCCTGCCGGGCTGCCGCTCTACGACTGGCTGTTTGCCCTCGCGGCTGCCGTCGCCGCGCTCTACGTGCCCTTCATCTTCGACGATCTCGCCTTCCGCGTCGGCAATCCGCTGCCTATCGACGTCGCCATGGGCACGATCATGATCCTCGTGCTTTTGGAGGCCACGCGCCGCTCCATGGGCTGGCCGCTGCCGGTCATCGCCATCATTTTGATGGCCTACGCCGTCTATGGCCGCCAGGCGCCGGGCGTGCTCGTCCATCCGGGCAGCGACTGGAAGACGCTGGTCAACCACCTCTACCTGACGAGCCAGGGCATTTACGGCCTGCCGGTTGGCGTCGTCGCCACCTATGTCTTTCACTTCGTCCTGTTCGGCGTCCTGGCGACGCGCATCGGCCTTGGCCGGCTCTTCATCGATTTCGCCTCCGCCTTCGCCGGCCGCTTTTCCGGCGGGCCCGCCAAGGTCTCCGTCTTTTCCTCCGCGCTGCTCGGCTCGATCTCCGGCTCCTCCATCGCCAACACCGTGACGACGGGCGCGCTGACCATTCCGGCGATGATCCGCATCGGCTATCCGCGCCATTTCGCGGCGGCGGTGGAGGCGGCCTCCTCGACGGGCGGCCAGATCACCCCGCCGGTAATGGGCGCGGCCGCCTTTTTGATGATCGAGTTCCTCGGCGTGCCCTATACGACGATCATCACCGCCGCGATCGTGCCGGCGTCGATGCATTTCTTCGGCGTTCTCTGCCAGGTGCATTTCGAGGCCAAACGCCTCGGCCTGCGGGGCCTGACCAGAGAGGAGCTGCCGCGGGTCGGCGCCATCCTGAAGCGCGACTGGCCGACGCTCCTGCCGCTCTTCATCCTCATCGGCATCCTGATGGAGGGCTATACGCCCTATCTCGCCGCCTTCTGGGGCATCACCGCCTGCATCGTCATCGGCCTCGTCAATCCGCTCAACCGCATCACGGTGAAGGACGTCGTGGAGGCCTTCGTGCTCGGCGCCAAATACGCGCTCGCCGTCGGCGCGGCGGCGGCCACCGTCGGCATCATCATCGGCGTCGTCACGCTGACCGGCGTCTCCTTCAAGATCGCCTATATGGTGACCTCCACGGCCGGCCAGTGGGCCGAGCTGATCGATCCTTACATTCCCTTTTCGATCATGGAGGTCTCCACCCTCACGCTGCTCATCACGCTGATCCTGACGGCGATCGTCTGCATCGTCATGGGCTGCGGCATACCGACGACCGCGACCTACCTGATCATGGTGTCGGTCGCCGCGCCGGTGCTGGGCCTTCTCGGCATCGCCCCGCTCGTCGCCCATTTCTTCGTCTTCTACTATGGGGTGCTGGCCGACATCACGCCGCCCGTGGCGCTCGCTGCCTATGCGGGCGCGGGGATCGCCAACGCCAATCCCTTCAAGGCGGGCAACACCGCCTTCCGGCTCGGCATGGGCAAGGCGCTGGTGCCCTTCGTCTTCGTCTTTTCTCCCTCGCTGCTACTCGTGACCGACGGCTTCACCTGGTCCGCCTTCGCGCTCGCCTTCACCGGCACGGTGATCGGCATTCTCGCCCTTTCGGCGGCCTTCGGCGGCTGGCTCTTCGGCGCGCTCTATCTGGTGGAGCGCTGGGTGCTCGCCCTGGCGGCGATCCTGATGGTGGCGCCCGAATTCACCTCCACCGCGATCGGGCTTGCGATCCTCCTCCTCGTGGCCCTGCGCCAGGCCTTCTTCGCCATTCCGCCCCGCGCCGCCGAGGCGGCTTCCTCCGGCTGAGCCGCCGCAGCGCCGCCCGCCTGAAACTTGTGCGGCGGTTGCGGGGCAGCGGCGAAGAGATGCCCCACCGGTTGACGCGCGGCGCGAAACCGGCCATTTCCGGAGGTGGAGAGGTGGCCGAGTGGTCGAAGGCGCTCCCCTGCTAAGGGAGTAGACGGTTTATCCCGTCTCGAGGGTTCGAATCCCTTCCTCTCCGCCATCCCTAAGCCATTGATAAAAGTGCAGAATTTCGCGGATTCGGGTTTTTGGTACCCACCAATGTACCCAGGAGCGAACGATGCATCTCGCCCGCCGCGGCCCAATCCGGGATTGTTGGCTGGAGGTTCCAGATTCGCGTGCCGCGTGATCTGGAGCCGGTTCTCGGCTTCCAGAAGCTCAATCCTTGGTTCGCTGTCGTCGCAGGGGAGGGCCGCCCCGATGACCGCTGGCTGCCGCTCTCGGCACGCTGACCGGGGCGCGGCTCGCCGAGCTCATCTACCTGCAGGGCAGGCACATCTACGAGCTGAAGAAAGGGGCTCTAGCTCGCCGACCTGACGAGAAATCTGCTCCTGCCGGACGGCAGGGAGAGGCGGCGGGCAATCAGGACGGAGACCAGCATCCGCATCTTCGTGCTGCACGCGGTGCTCGAGGAGGTCGGCTTTCTCGACTACGCCCGCAGGAAGAAGGAGGGGCAGTGGCTCTTCTCGGCGCTGCACAGCGGCGTCGCCGACCCGCCGAGCACGGCCTCCAAGCGCGTCAATTACCGCCTGAAGAAGGCGGGCATCCACCGCCCGCGCGAGCTCGTCTTCCATTCATCGCGCCACACCTCGAAGGACCTGATGCGCATCGCCCATGTCGACCCGCGCACCATCGACAGGCAGACCGGCCACGCCCCGACGAGCGTCGGCGACCGCTACGGCTCCAAGCATCTGCGCGAAGACGAGATCGCAGTTCTTGCAGCCATCCCGCTGCCGGAAGGGCTGGATCTGAGTCCGTATCTGAGGCGGCGGGAAGAGGAGCTGGAGGGGCGGCGGAAATGACTTCCGTGGCCGAGAAAAGGTCGGTGAGCCTTCGGCCGATAAAGAATGGCCAAGGCGGAGGCAGAAATCGGCGACCCCACGTCGCAGACCGATAGCTAGTATCGGACTTTCAAACTGATATTTCTCGGTTGTTGCTATCTGTCTGGTTAAAATCCGAATGAGCGCACAATGAAGAAGGAAGGCGATTACCGAATCTGGCTCGAACAGGGCGGCGCTCAAACGGAAACGGGGCGCAACTCACGCGCATATGCGATCCGAACCATCGAACGGCATCTCTCCGCGCTGGCTATGCCATATCAGGATCTCGACGAAGCGTGGGAGGTCGACGGGTTCGAGGCGCTTCGCGAGCGTCTGCGAAGAATGCGAGAGGACGCTCGCGCCGGAGGGCAGGATTACCGCATCCTGATGCCGGAATCCGAAAATCCCCACAACCGGCTCTCCAATTGGGCGAGCTGGTTGGGGCAATATGGGCGGTTTCTAGCAGGCGACCCGCCGGGGTCCGCGAAGGATGCCGATCGGATAAGGCAATATGTCCTGGAGCGTTACATCGAGCCCGCGCGTGAGGAAGGTCGGGACCACGTCGAAGTGCTCGTCCGCGACGTCAGCGAGGCTCTGGGCCTCAATCAGGGATGGCCGAATATTTGTCAGGCTCTTGGCGGACGGACGTTTCAGGAAATGGCAGAGGTTGCCGAACCCGAGCGGATCGGAGCCGACCAAAGCTCAGCCACGGTGTTTCGCTTCGATCTTCGGGGGCGGGGCCTCAGCCGACGGGCGCTTGAAGGGCTTCGGGCGCGGTTTCTCGCCCTTTGCCCTGACTTTCGAACTTTCGCCGAACCGGGCACCGGCTGGGCCAAGGGCGAGAAAGCTTACAAGGTGGCCGCGATCGATCGGGTTCGCTCGATACTTGCCGAGGATGCAACGGACGAGATCCTCGGCAAGCGCGTCTTTGACGTCCTGAAGACCGCCGCGAAGGACGGCCCTCTGGTCAGATGGCAGACAGAGGACGCAGTCGCCAAGAACGGGGCGGATCTTTTGTCGGAGTTTTACACCGTCATCGGTCGGCTGCTGCGATCCAGCGAACCGCCAGAGATCGCCTTGGCTACGGCATATGACGCTCTCGATGCGCTGCGCGCCCATGGTGCGGCTTCGCTTACTTATGGCGAGAAAATCAACATCCTATCTTCGGCATTGGCGATGGTACGACCGAGCGCCATGGCCCCTTTTAAGGTCAGACGGATCAACGAGGCGTGGGAAGCGCTGACGGGCCAAAAACTGTTCGTCGGAGCTCACTCGAATTTGGCGACCGACTACCGCCGACTTGCCGATGGCTTCAGCGAACTCTTCGAAATCATGCGCGACGAGTGGCGTTGGGAGCCGCAGGACTGGCTGGACATCCAGGGTTTCCTTTGGATCGCCAGCGATAAGACCGTTACGGTTCCGTCTGGCTCAGAGAGCGCCGACGGACGTGAAGGGATGGAGAAGGCAATGTCGAGGTCGCCCGTCAACCTCATCCTCTACGGCCCGCCCGGGACCGGGAAGACCTTCATGACCGCAGCCGAGGCGGTGCGACTGTGCGGCGAGCCGGTCCCGGAAAATCGCGCGGAACTCATGGCAACCTACCAGAGCCTTCTGAGCGCGGGGCGCATTGAGTTCGTCACCTTCCACCAGTCGATGTCATACGAAGACTTCGTCGAAGGTCGGCAGCCCGTGACCGGATCGGAAGGGCACAGGGAGTCGGAGTCCGCCGGTTTCAGGCTAGAGACGGTTCACGGGATATTCAGACGGATCGCGAAGCGCGCCGAGACCAGCGGAGGGGCGTCCGCCCGGAGTGATAATATCGAGATCGGCGGGCGGCAGGTGTTCAAGATGTCTATCGGGCAGGCGAGCGCGGAGGGAGATGCGCGGTTTTTCGATGAAGCGATCCAGGAAAATTACGTGCTCCTGAGTTGGGAGGATCTGGACTGGAGCGATGGGAGGTACGCTGACATCGCTGAAATTCTAATGACTTGCCAGAATGAAGGGAGAATTTCAGGTCCGGTCACAACTCAGTCTGGGCAGGTCCTGCAGACCGACATCTTCCGCAATCGCCTCAAGATCGGCGACATCGTGATCATTTCGAAGGGCAACAAGCTCTTCCGAGCAATCGGGGAGATCGTCGGCGAGTATGAATACCAACCGCGGAGTGAGAGAAGATACACCCATAGGCGTGCGGTGCGGTGGCTTTGGAACGACGATGACGGAATGCCCGTACGCGAAATCTACCAGAAGGACTTTACTCAGGCAGCGATCTACCAGCTGCAAAAAGACGGCCTCAACATTCCCGCACTCGAACGATACATGAACAGCCAAATTTCCGATGGCGTTACGGAGCCAACCTCATTCGCTTTGATCATCGATGAGATCAACCGGGCGAACATCTCTAAGGTATTCGGCGAACTGATCACCCTTCTCGAAGCCGACAAGCGGCTGAGCCAGCCGAATGCGCTGCGGGTCCGACTGCCCTATTCGGGGGACGAGTTCGGGGTGCCGTCCAACCTCCACATACTAGGCACGATGAACACGGCCGACCGTTCCATCGCGCTTCTCGACACTGCGCTGAGGCGCCGTTTCACTTTTCGGGAGATGATGCCGGATGCATCCCGGCTCGCGAATGCCGCCCAGGAATGCGGCATCGACCTGCCACGACTTCTTGCGACGATCAACGAGCGGATCGAATATCTTTACGACCGCGAACATCAGATCGGCCACGCCTACTTCATGGCGTGCAGGTCGCGGGCCGATGTCGATGAGGTCATGCGCCACAAGGTCATTCCGCTTCTCGCTGAATACTTCTTCGAGGACTGGGCCAAGATCGCAGCCGTGCTCGGCGATTTGGAGCCGGGCGAAGGTCCGATTGCAGGGGGCTTTCTCAAACGTGCGAACCTGAAGGCGCCTCCGGGCCTCGAGGATGGCGAGGCGGTTTCCCGGTTCCGTTGGGAGGTGCGCTCCGAGGAGGAAGGCTTCGACTACGGGAAGTTGACGGGGGTATGATCCGCCGAACGATCCGCGAATGGGAGCGCATCGCCTACGGGTCCGACGACGCCGAAATCCCAGAGACGCAGGCAGACCGTCTCGCAGCTGTCGCGCGGGCCTCGGTCTTTTCCGACCGCGGCGGCGAGGGTGTGCTGGAACACGGACGCAAAGGGCTGCGCGCCCGTGGCGTCGTCGGCGTCATTGCCGCTCCAGACTGTCAGCTGGAGATTCTTCCGAAGATCGAGGGAGGAGGAGAGACCGCAGTCTCCGACGTGACCCGTCGTGCTCGCCTCATCCACATGCTGGCGGTGACCTACGATCTGCCGATCGAAGCCGGGGCAATGACACAGCTCGGCTGGCAGCACGAAACTGTGCTCGAACTCCTGATCCGTCTGTTCTGCGGGAAGCTCACGGACGCCGTGCGCCGAGGAATGCCGCGCCACTACCTTGAGCATGAAGACGATCTCCCTGCCTTGAGGGGACGCCTGAATGTAACGCGGCAATTCTCCACGCTCGCCCTCTCGCCACAGAAACTCGCATGCCGTTTCGACTCCCTGTCGCCCGACATCGCGCTGAACCAGGTCATGCGAGCAGCAGTCACCAAGCTGTCGCGCGTGGCTGCCGCGCCGGACAACCAGCGCGCGCTGCGCGAGCTGAGCTTTGTGTACGTCGACGTTGCCGAAGTTCCGCCGAGCGCGCTTCGGTGGGATCGGATTGTCCTTGATCGCACGAACCGACGCTGGAAGGATCTTCTCGCACTGGCCCGTCTTTTCCTCTCTGATCGGCACCAGCAGACGAGCGCAGGAACGATCGACGGGCATGCGCTGCTCTTCGAGATGAACGTGCTCTTCGAGAAGTATGTCGAGAGGATCCTGTCACGAGCGCTTGCTGGCACGGGCTTTCGTGTTTCCTCGCAAGGAGGGCACCGGCATTGTCTCTACGAGGGTGAGATCGGACGGTTCCGCACGCATCCGGACCTGATCGTTCGGCGAGGCGACCGGATCGTTCTGATCATCGATACGAAATGGAAGCGCATGACGCCGCGTATCGATGATCCCAAGCAGGGCGTCAGCCAGACAGATGTGTATCAGGGGATGGCCTACGGGAGGCTCTACGACTGCCCGAATGTCATGCTGCTCTATCCGCACCATGGCGGCCTTCCCCCAAATGCGATCCTCCAGCGGTTTGCAATTGCGTCGCGGCAGGCGGAAGAGAACTTCTTTGTAGCGACATTGGACCTTGCAGGCGCGCAGCGCGATCACACGGCCGCTGTACGGGCACTTCTGACTGGGTGTTTGGGTGCAACCGCCGAAGAAGAAGTAGACGCTTGAGTATCAGTTTTACAACTAAGCTCAGCCTGAGCCAATGTCCGGTGAGCAGATGCTGACGAAGAACGCTGAGTGACCGAGAAGGGGCGCAAAGCTGAGATCATTTCCAGCACTCCTTTGGGGCCCGGAGCCTTTACGCCCGGTGTGGCTTGAAAGAGTTCCCTTGGCATGCATTTGCCGCACCGCAGGATCGTCCGGACGACACTGGCTGACGCTTCTCGAGTCCGCTGACACGAGGGCATCCAGCCGAGCTTGTTCACCTGAAGGGCACGGACATCTACGAGCTGAAGAAGGGGCTCTGGGTCGCCAACCTGACGAGAGAACTGCCCCTGCCGGATGGCAGGGAGAGGCTGCGGGCGATCAAAGACGGAGATCAGCATCCGCATCTTCGCGCTGCACGCGGTGTTCGAGGAGGTCGGCTTTCTCGACTACGCCCGCAAGAAGAAGGAGGGGCAGTGGCTCTTCTCGGCGCTGCACAGCGGCGTCGCCGACCCGCCGAGCACGGCCTCCAAGCGCGTCAATTACCGCCTGAAGAAGGCGGGCATCCACCGCCCGCGCGAGCTCGTCTTCCATTCATCGCGCCACACCTCGAAGGACCTGATGCGCATCGCCCATGTCGACCCGCGCACCATCGACAGGCAGACCGGCCACGCCCCGACGAGCGTCGGCGACCGCTACGGCTCCAAACGCCTGCGCGAGGACGAGATCGCAGTTCTTGCAGCCATCCCGCTGCCGGAGGGGCTCGATCTGGGTCCGTATCTGAGGCGACGGAAAGAGGAGATGGAGGGCCCGCGGAAATGATTTCTGCGGAAACTCAAGCTGCAGGCGTCCGCGAATGACCGTGTTGCCGCTCGCGGCGGGGTCATTCGCCTTTGGCATCTGAACGATATAACTTCTCGATCTCCTCATTACGAAACCTGTATTCGGCTCTACAACCGCTGCCAATACTCGGCGGAATCGGGAAGTTCTTGGGAGAATTGTCTATATTCTCCTGGGAGTCCAGTCGCAATCGAAGTAAATTAAGTAAATCTATAGTATTCGATAGATTTTTTAGCACGTCGGCGGGATAAAGTTTCATTTCTGACGTAAGTTTTTCGTGGAGTTGATCGAGAGCCTGAAAATTCTCCCGAAATGCCCACGGCGCAACGACACTTGCAATCTTAATAAGATTGGCGCGCCCGTTAATCGCCGGGGTATCAGAAATGCTCGCCGCGACGTCTAGATAAGCAAAATCCACAACAACGCATGCGGTGCTGTTGTCCACGACATTTGCGAGTATAAACGCCGAATTTATCCGGATTCCGCGGTCGTGATGGCGTGCGCCGCGAGCCAAAATCTCAGCATCTAGCACATCATCTTCGGCTCTCAGCACTCGAATGGCATTCCTCGAACTGACGGAAATTGCGTTCCGAAGAGCGCCCGTAATCACTCGGAATCGCTGAGCATCAAGCGTTTCCTCCTTTTCATCTTTGGCCAAGAGAAAACTCGCGTGAGCGCGTATCTGGCTTAGCAAGCAAGGGACGACCTCCTCAGACGAGCCCAATTCCGCAACAGGGATTGGCTCGCCAGTCTCAGTAAATCTCTGTATCGCCGCACAGCGATCGGTTGACTGCCCTTGAGATGGCTTGACCATCGACCAGGGGGCCACGAGCGTCACAAGCGCGACGATAAAGAGTTTTGCAGCAAAGCGGCTAGAAGAGATCATTTGAGATCGTATGCTCCGTAGACAGATTATTCCGGATTTGCTCAAGGCTTCGCGCAATATTCCGGTTTACGCCAATGCCTTCGGTTGGTGGATTATCAGCATTACGAATAGCTGGGACGGAGCCGTGAGTTCTATAAATCGGCAAGGAAATAGTTCGTTCTTCCTCAAGACGACGAAATCCGAAGCCGCGCTCAAGAAAGTAATTATTAATATCGGAGAGAGTTATTTCATCACTACCTTCGACGTGCGCTTCGATTTGTGGATTTGGAGTCGATTTAATATAGTAAAGTTCTACATCAAATTTTATAGATCGAGACTGATCTAACGCGGTGCTGGGCACGGGCATGAGCGCTAAGAAGCTTCGACCTTGTCGATAGACTGGTACATTTTCGTCGTGAAACCGAACTTCAATAGCGAAGTCGTCAAGAATTATCTCATTTCCCAGCTCGTCTCGAGGACGAATTGGGACGACAACATAGTTGCTCTGGGAGGCAAATGCGGCGCGTATCTCTGGATATTTTTCAAGCATCCCGTACCCAAGCAGGAGTGCAATAACGCCTGCTCCACCTGCCAATGACGCCTGCACTACGAACCGCTGACCGGGGGGGGCCTCGAATCTGCCTGTGCTCTGGGTACCTGTGCCGTAGAGCACAAGTGCAACCCCGAGGACTACGAAAACGAACGTAAAAGCTGAGTGGGTTGCGGGGTCCGCGTGAGTGGTGAAGGCGATCCAAAGCACCACCGCCCCAAGCAAGATGAAGAAGATTCCGCTCTCCGAAAACGAAAGTGCCGCCCCTCCGATCGTCGAGGCAAGTTTCAGATATGGATTCTCTGTGCTGGGGGACGGCTGTGTCATCTCGGGATCTTCGCCATGGTTCTAGCGACAAGACCGGAAAGCTCCGATTGCCGACTGAGATTTAGTTTGCGGGTGATCGAAGAAAGCTGATTTCGTGCTGTCGCATAGGCCGTGGAGGAGCTTTCGGCTGCCTCCCGAACGGTCAGGCCCTCATGGAGCAACTGGGCCAGGCGCGCCTCGGCGCGCGTGAGACCGAGCGAAGATGCGAGCATTTCGCTGGGCGCGGGATCCACATCGTCGGGATCGATCACGTAGACCATGTACGCCGGAAGACCTTCGGAGAATGGGCGGACGATCGGGTTCGGCTCAGGCGAGTTTCCGACCGGAACAAAGTAGAGGACGAGTGGCGCACTTGTGGGTCGATCGATGCGCAGCGGTCCTATCGGGAGAGCGCCGTCCAAGACGCTCGCTGCCGCCGCTTCAATCAACCCTGAGGCGTCTGCGCGTCGGGCGCATAGTTTTCCCTCTCGCGAGAGGCGCAGAACGTCTCCTGCCCGGAATATCGCCGCGGCTTTCTTGTTCTGAGCTACCAGCCGTTCCTGCGCATCGAAGATTGCCACTGGAGTGCCGATCCATTCGATAATCGAGCTGGCTTGTGCCACCGCCGTGCGCTGAATGAGATTGCGCACCATGCGAAACGACTCCTGGACATAGGGCCGAATCCGATTGAGGGATTCGGTCAGAGCCGCGCGGTCGTCTTCACTCAAGCGCTCGGGAATTGTCGCACTGAAGAGGGCGATGCAGTCTGGTTTGCGAAAGATGTTGAAGCCGCAAGCGGCATCCATACGATCCCGAGGCCGGAGGTATGCATCGAAGAATTCGGTCTTGCGGACCAGTTCTCGAGGGATGAATTCTTCACTCTGATAGAGCCTGTCGGTGTGCATGACCGCCGCCACCGCGTCCATGAATGGATTGATGTGCGCGACCGCGGAGTAGTCCTTAAAGGCATCCTCGTCCGTGTTGACGGCCACGCTGTCGAGCGAGAAGCGATGGGGCTCAAGCTCTTCGACCTGAATCAGTATCCGTACATCGGGAAATAGATCTCCGAACACTTCGAGAGCTGCAGCATAGCTGCTTGGGTCGAAATGCGCTTCATAAAGCTTTTGTACGGCTTCCAGCTCAGATCGGTTCATCTCTTCCCTCAGCAACATGCCGCGCTGAGAATTCATCTCAGCCATTACGCGAGGATCTATCTAAGCGATTGAGGCAGAATATAGCATTCACCTGAAATGCCCGCATAGTACAAATGCATCATGCGAGCCGAAGTGGGAAAATGCTGGGGTATAGCAAGTATCAAACGATGCGTAAGTTACTGAGGGAGGATTCCAGCGATCGGGTGCACTCGAACTGGTTGAAAACGCGACGGCAAGGCTAAGAGACTGCGTTTGGAGTTGCTTGCTAGCCCGGAAATGAAGAGCGGACGCCCTTTCGCGAGGCTGCACCGTCATATTTGGGTTCGTGGCGTACAAGCGGTTGCCCCGCGCAAAGAAAGGTGGGCGATGGCCGTCTACACACTCCTGTTGCGTTTAATGGGCGCGCTGTTGTTGCTCTCACTTGAGGCATGTGCCTCTGGTCTCGCCGAGTTTCGGCTGTATGGCGAGGCCTTCGACGCACAATTTGTCCAAGGCGAGAAGGTTCTGGATCGTTTGGCAGTGGCCGAGCGGATTGTGATGCGCCGTGGCCGACAGCTGTCAAACATAAGGGCGTTCGATCCGCAGGACGCCCCGTACTATCTGAATGTGGGCGATCCGCCGTTAACACTCTCGATCCGCACAAGCCTCAAGGCTGTCAGGGAATACAATGCTGCCCTGATTGGTCTTGCGGACGGGACGTCGGCGACAAAGCTCGCGGCCGGACTCGGCCAGATCACAAACAACCTGAACACGGCGCTCGCCTCGCTCCCTTTGGCTGACAGGGCGATCCTTGCTGCAGGGGGCGAAGCAACGATCAAGGCCAGCGAAGAGGTGATCAGTCAAGCCTTGGGTGTCCTGAAGACGGCCTCCTCCTTTGCTCTCCGAGCATCATTCCGGCGTCAGTTGCTGAGGGCTTATCCCGCCATGTCGGAGCTCTTGGTGAGGATCCGCGACGGCACGGACGAAATGTATCTCGTGATGCAGCGATCACGGGTCGAGCCAGGGACACTTGGCGGCGGCAGTCTCGGAGTTCCTGCAGCGGAGCTTCCCAACCTCGAACAGGACCGCAAGCTTCTGGCGGGGTGGGTGGTTCTGCTTGACCAGACGCTTGAAGCGATGGACGCCGCGGCCGCTGCCGCTCTGGATGGCGCGTCACCACCTGATCTGGCTGCGCTCGTCGAGGCGTCCGTGCAGATCCGGGCCCTTGCTGAGGGGGTGAAGGCTGCCGACTAAGAGGGACACGGCCTCTTCACTGGGAGGGTAAGAGACATGTCAAAGGCTCAGATTGCAGAACAGCTTTTTGATCTTCGCGAGGCGCTCGAGGCGCCCTACGCCGCTGCGAAAGAAGTCGGCGACGAGCAGAAGATGCAAGAGCTGATAGCGATTGCCAAGGAGATCGACGACATCTTGGACACGATCGCGATCCGCAACTTGGCCGACCTGGCCACGGATGTCGGTCGCCTCAAGGCGAGAATCGACGCTTTAAGGCAATCTGTCTCGGATCCCCTGCGGGCCACGGTTGGTTCTGCAATTGCTGAGCTCAGGCAGATGGTTTCAGAAATCGTTGCGGACTCGGCCGAAGAAGAAGTGCGCGCCTTCGATGAGGTCGTTGATCGCGGCCCGCGCTATTTCGCGACGGTCGAAGTGGCTGGGTCCGGCGCCGCAGCGTCCGGCAACCCTGTTTTCTCGGAGGCACATCTGGTTGGGCTGTGGAAACGATCGCAGTTTCCGATCTGGGCCGAGGGGGCCACCGTGTTCGGGCTTCGAGGGTGTCGCCCTGTCGACTACGCCGGAACGGATTTCAAGCCAGAGCAGGAAATCCAAGTCGTCGATGTGAACTATACCACCATGAACTGCACAATCGGCCAGTGGCGTCCCGGCGGCGGCATATCCGTCTTTCCGGGGTCGACCGTGCCATACGGGCCTCTCGTGCGCGCGGGTATCGGCAAGTCCGGCGAGGGCGTCAATCAGCTCGGGCGTGGCCGCTACCAAAGCTACAAGGCGGGCTGGCACAAGCGCAGTGAAGGCTCTGCAGGCCACTGGGCGCTTCAGCAGAACTGCCCTGTCACCCTTCAGCGCACGGCGGACGATGCGGACTATGATGGCGAGGACCGCTGGGAATTCGGCGCCATTGCCGGAGACAACATCCACTGCGCCTTCGGTATGGGTGTCGACGGCCGGATTCCAGATTCGAAATACTCCAGTGCCGGTTGCCAGACCATAGCCGGTACGGTGATCAAAGGGAGGCGTGGCAGCGAGAGAGGACCTTGGAAGAAGTTCATCGCGCCGTTTCTTCCAGGTCCGGGCGGACAGGCGTTCACCGAATACGTGCTGTTCGATGCGCGCGAGATGATCCAGATGCTGTCGAACCAATACAAGGAGAAGACGATCATCCTTCGGTTCGGGTCCGAGGGCCCCCTCGTACAAGAGCTCCAGCAGGCACTGAGGTCTTCTGTCAACTCATCGCTTCAAGTCGACGGAGTCTTCGGCATCGAGACCTTTCGGGCCGTACTCGAGTTTCAGACAACGCACTTCGGGCCAAGTGCGGATGATGGCATCGTGGGCCCCGAGACGGCGATGCTGCTGGGGATTTCGCTTCCTGAGTTCGATTTCGCGAATGCCACAGGCGGTGGCCCGGGTTACAGGCCCGAACGCCGATCGGGGCGGGTCAGAAAAGGCGGGAGCAGCCGACCGATCGCATGGGGAAAGGTGACCGAGGATCTTCACGGATCTGAATTCAATCAGAAGGTGATCGACATGTCTGCGCGGCTCGACTGCGATCCAGATCACCTCATGGCTGTGATGGCGTTCGAGACTGGGAGATCATTCAAGCCAGATCAGAAGAATGCGGCAGGCAGCGGCGCAACAGGATTGATCCAATTCATGCCATTGACAGCACAGGATTTGGGAACAACGATCGAAAAACTTGAAACGATGAGTGCAATTGAGCAACTCGACTACGTCGAGATGCACTTTGATCGCTCTCGAAGAGGAAGGGCGATCAAAACTTTGTCGGATGTCTATATGGCAGTATTGTGGCCCGCCGCAGTTGGAAAGGCTGACAGCAGCGTCCTGTTCCAGAAGTCGTCCGACCCGAGGGTCAATACGAGGTACGTTCAGAATAGAAGCCTCGACATAAACAGGGACGGTCTAGTCACCAAGGCCGAGGCGACCAAGAGGGTAAGCGATATGCTGATCGAGGGTCTCAAGAGAACCAACGTCGCGTAAGCACTGAGCGTGGCGTTAGCACTGCTCGATGAACTTCAGCGGTGGCTCGATAGGGCTCTCCTAAATGTGTAACCCCGCCGTCTGCCTCCCGCGGATCAAAAAGCAGACTAGGCATGCCTCAAGCGAGTCAGCGGCCGGTGCGGCTCCAAGCGCCTGCGCAGATACGAGATCGCAGTCTTTGCAGTTGTCCCGACCTTAAGGGCTCGACGACGGCCCAAACCTCTAGCGGCGTGAGCCGGAACTGAAGGAAAGCGGAAATGATCTCCGCAGTGACTTTCGCCGCGTACCTTGGGCGATCCGTCAGCACCTCGGTTGGTATTCTTGGTCGCCTCGATCTTGGCGCAGCGAAGAGGTGTCTCCGCCGCCCAGTGATCGGAAATGCTGCGACACTTCGCATCACCGAGGCGCTTTTTGCGCGGGTTTAACGGCCTATCAGCGTGTCTAACTCCAACAATACACTCAGATCATTTGGAAGCTGAACGTCTGCCAGGTTCGGTCCGCTTGTGGGCGGGAAGCCCAAAGGTGGAGGGGGAAAGAAATGCCGCTGTTCTATTTCGATGTGAGACGTAAGACCTCCTTCGAAGTCGATCATAAGGGGCGTGAGTGCGCCGATATCAACGCCGCTTCGATAGTGGCCGAAAGGAGAGCGGCGAATGTTCTCGTGCGCGGAATCGACTTCAGCGAGGAGCGGCCAGTAACCGTCGAAGTTCGCAATGAGTACAGCCAACGGGCACTCACGGTCGAAGCGAAGCTGGCGACCTTCTTCGTCTGGCCTCAGCCGGAGCCCCCGGCGCCCAAGCGCGCAAAGCGAAGAAAGCGCACCAAAGCCGCATCCTAGGAACGATCGAAGGCGCTGCTTCGCGCTCGCTCCAGACGCGTCTCTGAATGCGCAAGGGGACGGCAGCCTTCGGCGGGCGCCCGTCTTGTCCTCTCAACACGACATCCAGCCGCCGCGGCGGCTCTTTCAATCTCCCGCGCAACCGTTCCTTGCTGCCTCGCCTGGCGTTCGTTACGACGAATAAAACCCTGCCTATTGTCGACTCGGTCCGCGATGTCAGAAAAGACGCAGAAATTCTTCGAAGAGCCGATCCTCAATTCACCCTATGAAGAGCCTTCCCGTCACTGGGAGCTGGATCTGCAGGGAAGACCGACGGATGTAATCCTTCCGTTGCGTCGCAAGGCCGAGCTCATTTCTGCCATACCGGGGCCCCGCAAGCGCAACGCCGATCAAAGAGAGCTCGTCTACGATACGGGCCATGGGCTCTCCACGGACGAGCAGGAGTTCAACCCGACACCCATCATCAACGAGCTGCGGCAGGAAATCGAGACATGGCGCCGCCTGCCGAATCCGGAGCAGTGGCAGGTGACACCCGTCACTGCCAGTCTGCTTCGTCACTGGCGGGCGCTGCAAGAGGATGTGAGCCGCTCGATCCGCCCGTTCTTCTGCCAGCTGGAAGCGGTCGAGACGGCGATATGGCTTGCGGAAGTCGCGCCGAAATCCGGGCGGCGCGGGCGTCGCTATCTCGACTGGCTGAAAGAGGCGAATGCCAGCGCGACGGCTGCCGACGGACCAGCGCTCTTCCGCGTCGCGCTCAAGCTTGCCACCGGGGCGGGCAAGACGACCGTCATGGCCATGCTGATCGCCTGGCAGGCGATCAACGCCGCGAGGGCCCGCAATTCCAAGCATTTTTCCCGCGGCTTCCTGATCATCACGCCGGGCATCACCATCCGCGATCGGCTCCGCGTTCTCCTGCCGAACGAGCCCGACAACTACTATCGCAGGCTCGATCTCGTTCCGACCGATCTCATGCAGGACATGGGCGCGGCGAAGATCGTCATCACCAATTACCACTCTTTCAAGCCGCGCGAGCGGGTGCAGCTGGCGAAGGGGACGCGCGAAGCCCTCAAGGGTCACGGCGAGGATGTCGAGACGCAGGAGACCGAAGGTCAGATGCTCCAGCGCGTCATGAAGGAGCTCATGGGCCTCGGGCCGCTCATCGTCATCAACGACGAAGCGCATCATTGCTACCGTCAGCGTCCGGAAGGCGAGGCAGCCAAGCTGACTGCCGAGGAGAAGGCGGAGGCGAAAGAGAATGAAGAGGCGGCTAGGCTTTGGATTTCTGGGATCGAGGGGGTCAAGCGCCAGCTCGGGCTGAACACCGTCTACGACCTTTCCGCAACGCCCTTCTTCCTTGCAGGCTCCGGCTGGCCGGAAGGTACGCTCTTTCCCTGGGTCGTCAGCGATTTCTCGCTCATGGATGCGATTGAGTGCGGCATCGTCAAGCTACCGAGAGTGCCCGTCGCCGACAACCTCGCCTCCGGCCGGACGCCGCTCTATCGTAACCTTTGGCCAACGATCCGCGACAAGATGCCGAAGAAGGGGCGGGGTGCGCTCAAACCCGATCCGCTCAAGATCCCGATCGAGCTGCAGACGGCGCTTGAGGCACTCTACGGCCACTACCGCAAGACCTACGACGCCTGGGCCGCCAAGAAGATCGGCGTGCCGCCCGTCTTCATCGTGGTCTGCAACGACACGGTCAATTCCGAGACCGTGGCGAACTACATCGCGGGCTTCGAGCGCGAGACAAAGGAAGGTGACGTCCACTTCCACCAGGGACGGCTGGAGCTCTTCCGCAACTACACCGACGAGGGGGATCGGCTGGCGCGGCCGCGTACGCTCCTCATCGACAGTCAGCGCATCGATTCCGGCGAGGCGATCGACCCGAAATTCCGCGATGCCTACGAGGACGAGCTTGACGCGTTCCGGCGCGAGAAGGCGGCCCGCGAAGGTGCGGACGCGGCGCGAACGCTGACCGATGAAGACATCCTGCGCGAAGTGCTGAACACCGTCGGCAAGGAAGGGAAGCTCGGCGCCGAGATCCGCTGCGTCGTCTCCGTCTCCATGCTGACGGAAGGGTGGGACGCCAACACCGTGACGCACATCCTCGGGCTGCGCGCCTTCTCCACCAAGCTCATCTGCGAACAGGTGATCGGCAGGGCGCTGCGCCGCCTGTCCTACGATGTGGATCCGGCGACCGGGCTGTTCGGCGTGGAATACGCCGATATCATGGGCATCGACGACCTCAACTTCTCCGCCCAGGCGATCGCAGCCCCCGTCAAGCCGCCGAAGGAAGTGATCCACGTTCAGGCCGTGAGCCCCGAACGTGACCATCTGGAGATCGATTTCCCCCGCGTTGAAGGCTTCCGCGTCGAGCTGCCGGATGAGAGGCTGACGGCCGATTATTCAAAGCTCGAGCCCTACATCCTCGATCCCGACAAGGTCGGCGCCACCGAGGTGACGATGCAGGGCATCGTCGGTATGCCGGAGAAGCTGACGCTGGACTACCTGAAGGCGATGCGGCCCTCGGAGATCGTCTTCAAGCTCGCCACGCACCTCCTGACGGAGAAGCTCCGCGATGCGGACGAGGAGCCGAAGCTGCACCTCTTCCCGCAATGCCAGCGGCTGGTGAAGCAGTGGCTCGATCAGGGCCTCCTCGTCTGCAAGGGCGGAACGGTGCGGGGGCAGGTGACCTACAAGCAGCTCGCCGACGAGGTGACGGACCAGATCGCCGCTTCAATCAATGTCGGTGCGGCGGGCGAGACGGTGGTGCGGGCGATCCTCGATCCCTATGCGCCGACCGGCTCGACGATGGACGTCAGCTTCAACGTCACCAAGGCCGATCTCTACGACCCCAATCCCGACAAGAGCCACATCAACTGGATCGTCCTCGATTCCGACTGGGAGGGGCAGTGCGCCCAGGTGATCGAGGATCATCCGCGCGTTCTCGCCTATGCCAAGAACCACAATCTGGGTTTCGAGGTGCCGTATCTCGCGGGGGGAGAGCCTCGGCGCTACCGCCCCGACTTCCTTCTGCGGATCGACGACGGCGGCGATACGCCCCTCACGCTCGTCCTGGAGGTGAAGGGGTTCCGGGGCCACGACGTCCCACTGAAGACGGCGGCGATGCGCGATCGCTGGATACCTGCGGTGGAGCGGCTCGGCCGCTTCGGCCGATGGGCTTTCGGCGAGATGAGCGATCCCTACCGCATGAAAGAGGAGCTGGATGCGCTCATCATGAAGGAACTCGGGAGGGAAGCAGCATGAAGTTCAAGACGCGGGAGAGGCGCAGGCTGAAAGAGGCCTGGGCCCAGGAGTTCGCCCCGACCGAACTGATGCCGTCCGGCGTTCAGCTCCGACGCGATCTCGCGCGGACCAACCTTGCCCCATGCATCAGGACGAGCGCGGTCGAATATTTCGGGCCGCCGCGGAAGATATCCTGGCACACGCACGCCAACCATGCCCTCTCTTCCCAGGTCGCCTGCCTCAACTTCTTGATGCCTCTGGCGACGCGCCCGGCGCTTCTCTCCGAGGTCATCGGTCGTGCGCTCGGTATATCTCCGCCCAAGATGCTGGAGGTCGAAAAGGGCGCCCAGGACGCGCCGTGGTTCGTCGGCTTCGAATGGACGGGACGGCAGGATCATCTCGGCGAATGGCGCAACGGATCGGTGACCCGCGGCGCGAACGCGACAAGCGCCGACGCCATCGTTCGCTTCCAGAACGAGGCGGGCGCGACGGAGGCGCTTCTCATCGAGTGGAAATACACGGAACGGTACGGCACGCGCCCGCTGGACGAGCGCGGAAATCCGACCCGTCTTGCCCGCTACAGCAAGAAGGCGTTTGCCCCGGATGGCCCGATCAAAAACGATCTCGGCCTGTCGGTGAAGGACTTCTTCTACGAGCCCTTCTATCAGCTTCTTCGCCAGCAAATGCTGGCATGGCGGATGGAGCGCGCAACAGAGGGTGGTGCGACCCGGGTGCGAGTTCTGCATATCGCTCCAAGCGCCAATACCGACCTGCATCGCGTCACGGCGCCCGCGCTACAGAGTTTTGGGGCCGATGCTTTAGCCGTATTTCGGCAGCTCTTGGTGCGGCCGGACGACTTCCTTCAAAGGACCACGGAAGAGCTGTTCGGCACCCTGACGCCTGACATCGCATCCGATGCGGAGACGAAAGACTGGGCCTCCTATCTGCAGCGCCGCTACACCTTCCTGAACGAGCCCGCCGGATGAGCAAACCGAAGAAAACCCCCGTCGAGACGATCACTTATCCCGACAAGCGCGCCAACATTCCGCCTGCCGAGCTTGAAAGCGTACTGGAGCCGGAGGATCGCGCGACGATCAAGGTTGCCTATGAGCGGCGCAACCGCGATCTCGACCCGCAACTCGTCTGGCGCGGCAAGGATGTTCTGGGTTGGTCCGATCTCGTCGTCGATGCGCCGCCCGTCTATCTGCAGGAGCAGGTGCATCCCAAGGCGCTGATCGAGGATCTGCGCGCCCATGCGGCGAACGGGCGGCCGCGCTCGGGCTCAAACGGGGAGGGGCCGAGCCTCTTCGACCATTTCGGCCTCGCCGGCGAGGACCTGGAGGCGGAGATCGAGTTCTACCGCCACACTAAGAACTGGTCGAACCGGATGATCCTCGGGGATTCGCTGCAGGTGATGGCCTCGCTTGCCGAGCGCGAGGGCCTGCGCGGCAAGGTGCAGTGCATCTATATCGACCCGCCCTACGGCATCCGCTTCAACTCCAACTTCCAGTGGTCGACCACGAGCCGAGACGTGAAGGACGGCAAGCTGGAACACCTGACGCGCGAGCCGGAGCAGGTGAAAGCGTTTCGCGATACCTGGCGCGACGGCATCCACTCCTACCTCACCTATCTGCGCGACCGCCTGACGGTAGCGCGCGACCTTCTGACGGAGAGCGGGTCTTGCTTCGTGCAGATCGGCGACGAGAACGTGCACCGGGTTCGCGCACTGATGGATGAGGTATTTGGGGAGGAGAATTTCCTCAACCAGATTTTCTTCGAAAAGACGTCAGGTGATACCGGCGCCTTTCTGAATCACGTCGGCGACTACATACTCTGGTACGGAAAGAATTCCGATCGAACGAAGTACCACCAGCCGTATTTTATCAAACGCGTGGGTGATCCGGGGGGCACCCAGTACAACCAGATACAACAGGAAGACTTCACCCGCCGCAGCGCAACGCCGGCAGAGAAAGCGGCCCCTCCGAAGAATTTCCGCTTCTGGGCGCATGACAACATGACGAGCCAGAGGCCACCCGGAGATTTCCCGGTCTCGATTAGAGGGAGCCGAATTCGACCCAACAGAGGTTACTGGAAAACCGGTGAGACCGGCATGGGCCGCCTCCTCCATGCAGAGCGGCTTATGCTGATGGGTCGAACGCTCCGATACATACGGTTCCTTGACGACTTCGGCGTATATCCCATCTCGAATACTTGGTCGGACACCGTCATCTCCGGGTTCGGCATTGACAAGACGTATGTGGTGCAAACGCTTCCGAAAGTCGTGGAGCGTTGCCTCCTCATGACGACCGACCCCGGCGATCTCGTCCTCGACCCGACCTGCGGCTCGGGCACGACCGCCACCGTCGCTGAGCAATGGGGCCGGCGCTGGATCACCATCGATACCTCCCGCGTTGCGCTGGCGCTCGCCCGCGCCCGTATCATGGGCGCAAAATATCCCTACTACCTTCTCGCCGACAGCCCGGAGGGGCTGAAGAAGGAGGCGGAGGTGACCCGCGCCGCCCCCTCCACGCGCGAGACGCATGGCGATATCCGTCAGGGCTTCGTTTACGAGCGCGTGCCGCACATCACCCTCAGGGACATTGCCCGGAATGACGAAATTGACGTCATCTGGGATAGCTTGCAGCCGATCGTCGAGGCGGCGCGAGAACGCCTCAACGCCGCGCTGAAGGGTTTTGCGACGCCGTTCAAGGTCGAGACCGGCGGGCGCGCCGGAAAGACGATCGATTTTGCCGCTTCCGGCACCGCGACCCTACCTTCCGGCGAGGAGGCGCCCGCCAACGGCTTCATGGAATGGGAGGTGCCGCGCGAGGCGCCCGACGGATGGCCTGCGGAGGCCAAGAGGGCGCTCGAGGAATTCTGGGAAGCACGGATCGCCCGCCAGAAGGAGATCGACGTCTCAATCGCCGCCAAGGCGGAGCACGAATTCCTCTACGACAAGCCCTACGAGGACAAAAAGCGCGTCCGCGTCGCCGGGCCTTTTACGGTGGAATCCCTCTCGCCCCATCGCTCCGTCGGCGTCGACGAGGATTCCGAGCTGATCGATTCCCTCCAGGCCGCCGAGGGGCTGCGCCGTCGCGAGAGCACGGAGGCGGAGAACTATTACGAGGCGATCCTCGAAAATCTCAGGAAGGCGGGCGTGCAGCAGCGCGACCGGGCCGACCGCATCGCCTTCACCACGCTGAAGCCCTGGCCGGGCGAGTACATCTCCGCCGACGGCCGCTACCAGGAGGGCGAGCGGGAAAAGCGCGCCGCGATCTTCGTCGGTCCCGAATACGGCACGGTGCAGCGGGCCGACCTCGTCGCTGCCGCGCGCGAGGCCGGCGAGGCGGGTTTCGACGTTCTCGTCGCCTGCGCCTTCAATTTCGACGCCCATGCCGGAGAGATCAGCCATCTCGGCGCCGTGCCCATCCTGCGCGCCCGCATGAACGCCGACTTGCACATGGCCGGCGACCTGAAGGCGGGCGGCGGCAACCTCTTCGTCATCTTCGGCGAGCCCGACATCGACCTCGAAGAGACGGAGGATGGCAAGCTGCAGGTGCGCCTGAAGGGCGTCGATATCTTCAAGCCGCAGACGGGCCAGGTCGTCTCTTCCGACGCGGAGGACATCGCCTGCTGGTTCCTCGATACCGACTACAACATGGAGAGCTTCTTCGTCCGCCACGCCTACTTCCCGGCCGCGGACGTGCCCTACAAGGCGCTGAAGAACACGCTGAAGGGCGAGATCGACGAGGAGGCCTGGGAGAGCCTGAAGCGCACCGTCTCACGGCCTTTCCCCAAGCCGAAGACCGGCCGCGTGGCGGTCAAGGTGATCAACCACCTCGGCGACGAGGTGATGAAGGTGTTGAGGGTTTGAGATGGATGAGGATGACTATCGCGGTCTCATCGAGCTCGTGAAGGAGCAGATGGCAAGCCATGGGCTTTCCGAGCTTGGCGCTGACGAGAACTACCTCGTCTTCTCCTCTGAGGATGATGAAAGCCGGCTGCCTGCGCCGCACCAGCATCTCCTGGCGCTGCTCGAGGCTTTTCGCGTGCATGTGAAGCTGACCCACCGCGGGACGGTGGAGGAATCGCTCGCACGGATCCATGAGGCTTGTAGCGGGGAGGGGCCGAGTGCTGCTGAGATCATCCTCTCACGAGAAATAGGTGAAGGGAGGGATAGCGTGCGAGTTTTTCTGCCCGAGGAACTTCCGGATCGCAGTGAAGTCTTATTCCAAATTGAGTTTTTGATTCAAAGACTTCGCGACGAACCGGGCCCTGATGTGCCTACATCCCGCTTCCGCCGTTAAAATTTAGGAGAAGGGCGTGGACAAAAATCAGGCTGAAAGCGACATCGTCGGTGTATTCGATCTCTATGGGGCGACGTCGTCCCCAACGATTTCGAAGCTCGGCTCGACGGCCGATGGCAAGGTGTTTGAACTCTGGATTCTGTCGGAACTCTTAGAGGAAATTGCGGGCAAGGGATACACAATCCAATACTCGCATCCGGGAAGCACGATCCCTCTCCCTGGCGGACCCTGCAAATTGGATCAGAGCAGCCCGCACTTTGACGTTTTCGCGCCGGGATCTAGCGGCGCGCTATGGCAGGTATTTTTGAGCGTCGAATTCCGAACGCTTGGCGCGCAAATCCTAGATAAATCGGGACTGAGCTTGCATGGGTCAGTGTCAGGCGCGTCTCATCTAAGCTCCTATCATGAGATCGACGTCGGAGTGTTCAAAGGGGTGCAGGCGGATGGTCGACCTCAGCACGACCAAGTCGTTCTAGCGACCGAATGCAAGGCGGTGAGGAAAGGGGACAAGAGCTTAGTGCGCGGTGCGCTCGGAATGCGCAGGGAGCTGAGCTATCTCACGCATAGCCGACCTAGCGCGTTCGACAGTCGGCTATCGGTCAACGCAAATCCGCCGAGTGTTGTTAGGCTGGTCTGCGCCTATTCGTGGATAGATAATTATTCAGGAAGTCCCTCGGCCTATAGCGTTGACGTTATCCATAGAGCACCCTGACGTCGGCGGAGGATCTTAGGGTGGGGCGAGGGAAAGACAAAAATGCCAAAGGTCTTTTTTTCGCGTTGCAAGCCCTACGGGATCGACGCGGTCTGTGTAGCACGCGAATGCAAGCGTCTTTTCTTCGGTTATCCGATGCGCAAGCAGGGTGCACACTATGACCGCCACAGTTTGAGATCCTGCATCGTCGACGTGACGTGCGACGAGGCAACCTGGGCGGCGGAACATGCCGCGAGCGACCGCCTTCGCCAGTACAATCAGAACCGGAATTTCGTGAGCCAGATCGAACCCGGTTCGATCGCCCTTGTCCCGCGCCCGGCCGAAGGGGTCATCTATTGCGGATACGTCGAGGGCGGCTTTGAACTCGTGAACGACCCGACCTGGTACGACATCTGGGAGAGCATCTGGCGCAAACACAAGAGCGAAGATCCGGACGAGTACTGGATTGCGAGCGAGGTCGCGCAGACCTGGAAGGTGGACAAATTCCGCGCCGTCCCCGTACCGCGCGTTCCGGTATGGATCCGGCGCTCGCTCTTCGGCCGCTCCACTTACGGCATCGTGCGTGGCTATCCCGATTTAGACCCCCACAAGACCATGCGGGACGTCCTTGGAAGCGATGCCTTCCTGCCGCGCAGTTGGACCACTGATCCACGCGAAGCAGAGCGGCGACTGATCACGGACGTGACGCCGGACGCCCTCGAGCATCTGATGGTTGCCCTCCTCCAGCTGGAGAACCCGGAGGAGTTCTGGACGCATGTCGGAGGCTCTGGCGATGGCGGCCTGGACGGCTTGGGAGCCAACGCGTCAGGGGAGGTGGTCGGGCTTCTCCAGTGCAAATGGGCGTATGACGGAGAAGATCTGAAGCTCAACACGCAGTGGGCCTCGGAGAGGCACAGGCCGCGCACAATCCTCGCCGCCGCCTCTCATCGCGATGGCGTGGCTGCTCCGTCGGGAGTCGAATTCTTTGATAAGGCGATGGTTGCGCAGCTCCTGGTCAAGCATGCAGAGGCGCTGCCGCAGGCCAGGGCACTGCGGATCGGCAATGGAAGGTAAGGGGGTAGGGAGTGAGCGACTGGTTTCTGCTTGAGAGGAAGGCGGCGCGCGCCACTGGATACCCTGTGTCTCTTTCCGGGAAGCATTTCGTGGTTCGAGAAGGGTCTACCGCTCTCAAAGTCGGCGGACACCGCAAGGCCCGAAATCACCGGCTTCGCGACGCTCTGGTGCGGCGACGCGTTTTGGAGGAGCATCCATCCGATACAACGCTCTACGTTTTTGCCTCGGATTTTATCTTTGATAACCCGAGTGCAGCAGGTGATATTGTGAACGGCGCAAATGAAAGTGGTCCTGAAACTTGGAAGCATTCTGGAAGTGGTCTGTCGCTGAAGGAATGGCTCCCAAGCGTTCGCGCTGCTCTCGCTGCGTCGGCTATTTTGCCGTGAGGTTCGAATGCATACGGTAATGAAGCCAATCGTTTGGAATGACGCCGGGTACATGCACCCATCGGGCGGCCCTTTCATGGCCGGTTTCCCGGCTGAGAACGGCTATGGACATGAGGAGTGGAACCATCGGCCCGACCTCGTATTCGAGCGGAATGGAAAGCCGATGAAGATCTTTCATACGGAACAGCTGTCGAGACCCGAGGCCGTATTTGACGGTGCATCCATCACTTTGCATCTCTACGCGTCGAGGGGTGGCAAACAGGCAATAATGTCGACGGCACGCAATTGCGAGCCGTTGCTGAGATCTTCCGATCTTGAGGCCCGGCGCGCGATTTTGGATGAAGTTCCTCTCATTCGGGATCTGTGGGAGGAGGCGTGGGCTTTACGGCGTGTGCAGGAGCTGCACGACGACGATAGGCATCAGTTCAGGAAGCAATGGCTCGAAATGGACGCGCCGTGGTTTCCCACTTGGCTTTGCCCGGTTGAGGATTTCTTCGCATGGCAGACACCGATCCCGGTCGACGGCAGAGCCATCAAGGGAGCCCGCTTCACCACACGCTACAAGACCTCGGAACTCCTCAGTGCTGAGCAAGCCAGCCGGATAGAAGAGCTCCTCCCATACCCGGCCACCGCGCCACGTTCTGTTGAGGCGGATGTGGAGGTAGTCAACGCCCGACAGCTCGACGCGACGACAAAGAAACAACTGATCGACGCTCGCCGTGGGCAGGGGCAGTTCCGTGAGGATCTTAGGAAGCTATGGCGAGGCCGGTGTGCGGTGACTGGCTGCGAGGTCGATGACGTCCTTCGCGCCTCTCACATTAAGCCATGGCGTGACGCGAGCGACCAAGAGAGGCTCGACCCGCGCAATGGTTTGCTCTTGAGCGCGACGCTAGACGCGCTGTTCGACCGCTACCTCATCTCGTTCGAAGATGGCGGGAAAATGCTCATATCTCCGGCAATCAAGGCGGTTGAATTCGAGCACCTGCCGCTAAATCCCGAAAGCCAGATCGATGTGCCCGAAGGGACGAAGAAGTACCTCACGTATCATCGTCAGCGCTTCGAGGATCGAGCGAAGAATGTGAAGTCATAGCGGGGGTTCCCCTTCGTAGCTCATGACCCTCCGCATCGCCGATTCCTTCACGGCCTCGCTCGCGAAGCTGACGCCGCAAGAACAAGGTCTCGTGAAGCAAACGGCTTTCGACCTGCATTCGGGCCTCGATCGCCCGGGCCTTTCCTTGCACCGGGTGGATGGCGCGCGCGACAAGGGCTTCTGGACCGCGCGGGTCAATGACGACATCCGCATCGTCCTGCATCGGAGAGGCGAGGACACGCTTCTTGCCTATGTCGGCCATCACGACGACGCCTATCGCTGGGCGGAGCGACGGCGGCTTGATGTGCACCCGAAGACGGGCGCGGCCCAGCTCGTCGAGATCCGGGAACGGGTGGAAGAGGTTGTCGTCCCCGTCTACGTGGCGGGCGAAGCGGCGAAGCCGAAGCTTTTTGCCGAGACGCCGGAGGCGACGCTGCTCCTTTGCGGCGTTCCGGAGGACTGGATCGGCGATGTTCGCAAAGTCGACGAGGACACGATCTTCGCTCTTGCCGAGCATCTTCCGGCTGAAGCGATGGAAGCCCTCCTCAACCTGGCGGTGGGCATCGAGCCGGTTGTCGCTTTCATGCAAAAGCTCGATCCGTTTGCGCATCCGGACGCGCAGCGCCGCTTCCATCTCCTGACGGATGAGACTGACCTGCGGCGCGCGCTTGAAGCGCCCTGGGAGACCTGGTCGATCTTCCTGCATCCGGCTCAGCGCGAATTCGTCGAGCGCAACTTCGCCGGTCCGGCGCGGGTGATCGGCAGCGCCGGGACGGGAAAAACCGTCGTGGCGCTTCACCGCGCTGTCAGGCTGGCGCGAGAAAATCCGGCGGCACGCATTCTCCTGACCACCTTCAATTCCGCGCTGGCGACCGCGCTGCGTCTCAAGGTCAAGACGCTCGTCGGAGATGAGACTCCGGTTTTCGAGCGCATCACGGTCGCCGATCTCCCGACTGCGACCCGGGAGCTGTTTGAGAGAACGGTCGGTCCGATCCGGCTGGCCGACGAGGAGGATGTTGCCCGGGCCTTGGCGAAGGCTACGGCGGCGAGCGATCTTAGCGTCGACGAACGCTTCCTTTTGGAGGAGTGGAAGCTGATCGTCGACGGACGCCAGATCCAGGATCGCGAAACCTACCGCGACTTGCCGCGCCTCGGCCGCAAGAAACGCCTGGCGGGCGAACGTCGAGAAACGCTCTGGACGATCTTCGAGAACGCGCGAGAAAGCCTGCGCGCCAGCGGTCTGACGACCTATGCCGAGATGCTCAGGCTTCTGGCGGACGGTATCACCGCTGCGGAAGTCCCTTTCGATTATATTGTCGTGGACGAGGCGCAGGACATCCTGGCTGCTGAACTGCGCATCCTCGGCAGGCTGGCGGGTGACCGCCCCAACGGCCTCTTCTTCGCCGGAGATATCGGCCAGCGCATATTCCGGCCCGCCTTTTCATGGCGCTCCGAGGGCGTCGACGTGCGCGGCCGTTCGCGCAGCCTGCGCGTCAACTACCGCACTTCGCAGCAGATCCGGCGGCAGGCAGAAGGTCTTCTGCCCTCCATGCTTGTCGAGGTGGATGGTTCTGAGGACGATCGACTGGGTGTGCAGTCGCTCTTTTCTGGGCCGACGCCGGTGGTGCGCGTCTTCCCGGACATCGAAGGAGAGAAAAAGGCTGTCGCCGCGTGGCTCTCGCAATGCGTTTCCGAGGGCATGGGGCCCTCTGCGATCGCTTTGGTCGTCCGGTCATCAGAGCTCTTTGAACGGGCCGAGGCCGCCGCAGCGCTTGCCGATCTCATTTCAGGCCGGGAGGGCGAGGATCGAAACGCCGTGCGTGTGGCCGCCATGCACGACGTGAAGGGCCTCGAATTCCGGGCGGTCGCTGTCATGGCATGTGAGGAGGGCGTCATTCCTTCCGAGGCCCGCATGGTGGAAGCCGCGGACGAAGGCGCTCTGGCTGAGGTCTATGCGACGGAGCGGCATCTTCTTTACGTGGCCTGCACGAGAGCCCGAGAAAACCTCCTGGTCACAGCGGCAGAGCCCGCCTCTGAGTTCCTGCAAGATCTGCATAGCTGACAACGGAACGCCGTTTCGTCCAGTGCCCAGAGCATGACGCAAGGTGAAGGCGCGTCCTCTTGGCTGAGATTTGCATCCGAATGAGCGTTCAATGAAGTATCGATCTCTCCTGATACAACCGCTTGAAGCAGCTTTGGCGGTTCGATAAGCCTTGCAGGGCGCTAGCCGCGAATTGGGGCTAGGTCACAGATATTTGGGGCGGCGAGATCTGAAAAAGTAGGCATCTGTTTAGGTGCCGCTGGGGAAGGGGCTCATGGGTTCAATTGTCTGGAATGGCGGGGTCCGTTTCCTGGCTTTCTGGCTAGTGGTCGGCGCCATTCTTGTCTTTCTGGCTTCCTGGTGGCCTTGGCTCGATGCAAGTCTGGTTCTTGCAGTTTTCCGCGAGGCGATAGACGGCAATCTCGAACGTGTGAGCCAACCCGAATTTGCTTACGCGCTAGCCGCTGGCCTCGGGGCTCTCGCGATTGCGCTTCTGACAGCGTTCCTGCTGCTCCATGTCGTGGCTTTGAGGTTGGCGCTTGGACGCCTCCGGCGGGCGGTAATGCGCACCAGCGGCATGGTCGATTTCGCTGATCAGTACGAAACGATCGATCAGCGCCTGTCGCGCAGCCCGCTCCTGAGGCACGCATGGAAGGAGTTTGACGAGACGCTGGTGAAACCGGAACCGGGTTCATCCGAGCCGATCCGCAACACCGTCAGACCGCAGACCTTCTTTAACATCTCTCTTGCCCGGGAACGCCTTTTCGGCCTCAAGATGATGGGCAGCATTCCGAGCTATTTCGTCGGAACCGGGTTGCTTCTCACTTTCATCGGGCTTGTTCTTGCGTTGCACACCGCAGCGGGAGGGGTCAGCAGCCCGGATGCGGACGCGATGGGGATTGCGACGCGAGAGTTGCTCAAGGTCGCCACCTTCAAATTTGCCACCTCTATCGCTGGACTTGGCGCCTCGATCGTCCTCTCTTTTGCCTTCCGCGCCTATCAGATCTCGATCGAAAGCGGGTTCAGTGCTTTCTGCGAGGGGGTCGAGGAGCGTCTTCTTTATACCGCACCGCAGCTCATTTCCTCGCAGATGAACGAACGTATCGGCGCGCAGCTTGACGAGCTTAAGCAGATCAACAGCGCCGACTTTTTCGCTCGGATGGGCGAGGCGGTTTCACCGCAGATCCAGGGCGCTTTCACAACAGCGATGGCGCCGGTCACTCAGAGCCTCGACCAGGCGGTCGGCAGGCTGACCGAGAACAGCCAGAGCGGCGTCCAGGAGCTCATTGCCCGGTTTACCGAGGGCGTCCAAGGAAGCGCGGGTGAAGAGCTGCGCGAACTCAGCTCCACACTCCGCCAGGCGCAGGAGTCGCTGGCGGCTACTCAGCGAGGCATTTCCGGGACAGGCGAAGACTTCGGTCGGCGCATGAGCGAAGCCGCGGAGAATCTCAACAGACTGGTCGGGGAAGCGGGCCATCGGCTCGAGGCGAGCGCAGAGACAAATCGGACTGCGTTGGCCGAGACTGTCCGGGCGCTCCAGGAATCCTTCGAAAGGGCCAACCAGAAGGTCGACGAGGAGCTGGCTCGCTCCGCGGTCGGAGCGTCTTCGCGTCTTGAGGAGGCGATGGGCCGGGTGATGGAAAAGCTCGAGAGCCAGATTACGAACCTCGGAACGGAGATGGGAGGATTTCAGGAAGCGAGTTCGCGGCAATTGGAGGAGAGCAGGCAGCACCTGCATGCGGTGCAGAACGAGGCAGCGGGTGCGATACACACGGCCGCCTCCGGCGCGGCACAGGCGCTTGCGGCGGGGATCAGGGAATCGGTTGCGCGCATACATGCTGAGATCGAGCGCTTCGCCACGACGATGGAGGCCGCGCGAAATGATTTCTCCGCGCATGGCGGCGCGATCCGCGATGCCACGGACAAGACCCGCTTGATCTCCGATGCGTTCAGCCAGACGGCTGACGACGTGAGAACGGCCTCTGCGCCTCTCGCGCGCTCAGGCGAAGCAATGGCATCGGCTGCGCGCGAGATGTCCAGCTCCGTCGCGTCGACGGTTTCAACGCTCCAGGCCGAACATGCTGCCGCGGAGAGGATGTCCAATGAACTCGCGGCCGTGCTGACCCAGATGAAAGAGCTTTGGGCTGGCTATGCGAACCGCTTCCAATCCATCGATCAGGAGCTGGGACAGGCCCTTAACAAGATTTACGAGCAATCACGCGCACAGGGAGACTCGCTGGCGGAGTATAGCACCAAGGTCGACCAGGATCTCGCAAAGGCGGCAAGCCATTTGCACACCACCTTGGCCGACCTGCGAGACAATACGGACGAATTGTCAGAGGCGGTGGTAGCTCTCCGGAACGCCTTGATGCGCGAAGCCGCCGAGTAATCCGGCATGTTGGTCGAGGAGGATCTCAACAGCGGAACGGCGGAGGAAGGAGAGAACTATTTCGTCTCAATGACGGACATGATGATTGGGGTGTTGTTTATCTTCATCATCATGCTCATGGTTTTCGCTCTCGATTTGCGTCAGCGCACGGATGTCCAAGAAGATGCGGTAAGCATCGCTAAGGAAGTCGCCGAAAAGCTGGAGGCTCTGCAGGCCCGCGTAGATGCGGAGATCAGCGCAATCGAGGAAGCACAGAAACGACGACAGGAGCTCCTCGATCGAATCCAGGACGAGCTGCGACAGGCAGGCCTCGAAGTCGTCGTCGACGAGCAACATGGCGTTCTACGTCTAACTGAGCAGGCGGTGCAGTTCCCGTCCGACAGCTCCAACCTCGGTACGGTTGCGAGAGAAAACGTTCGAAAGATTGCGATAGCCCTCTCGGCAGTCCTTCCGGATTTTGTCGTCTGCGAATCCGATGTGGCGGCAGCGACCGGATGCCGGAAGACGGATTCTCATGCAATGCTTGAGACGCTCTTCATCGAGGGACACACTGACGAAACAGGCCCTGACGAACGCAATTGGCAGCTCTCGACAGAGCGAGCGGTGAATACCTACCGCGCTCTCGTCGAAGACGCTCCACTGCTTCGAAGGCTTAGGAACCGGGCCGACGAAGAAGTCGTCTCCGTCTCCGGGTATTCGTCGACCCGGCCGATCGATGCGTCACGAACGCACGATGCGCGGACGCTCAATCGCCGTATCGATCTCCGCTTCGTCATGGAAACGGACAACCGCGAACGGCTGCGGGAGATCAACGGGCTTACGAAGGCCATGAAGTCGGAGATCGACCGTCTTCGGGCGGCGAGCGGAGAGGGCCGATGACAAGCCTCCGCGACGTTTGTCGGGAGATCCGTGGTGCGCGGCCTCCGGCTTTACGTCTCCCAGAGATCCCTTCAGTTACCGTGGTCTCGAAGCAGTTCGGCGAGCGGGTGGGTTACCTGGAACAGCCGCGGGCGAAAGACCTGGACGAGGTGGCTGCACACATCCTTGACCAGATACGGGGAGGGGAGGGGCTGTCATCTCGCGAGCTACGTGAGTCGGCGTGGTGCCTTTGGGAGACTTCCCCAGCCCTCGCGACCGAGAAGGACGTGCTCGACGAGCTACTCATGGCTCTCGCCCGGAGCGAGCGACCTCGTGCCTATCGAAGTTTCGCAGCGTCCTATCTCGCAAGCTTCGATGCTGGGCTGCCGGGCATCTCGACCGTTGTGAGGGTCTTGGGAGCGCTCGCGGGACGCGCGGGCCAGCCATGGAATGAGCTGCACAGGGAATTATCTCTGTTTGACCTTTCCGCCGGACCGGAGCACGTCGCCAAACGGGCGCTGGCCGATCGTTGTTCGCCGACCGAGGTGCTGCAGGCGACCGGCCTGCGGGCGCTGGATGCGACGTCCGGCTTCGCCAGAGCCTGTGTGCAGGTGCTTTTGCGCCATCTCGCTGAAGGAGCGATAGCTGATCCGGACGAGCGACTGGAACACGCACACGCTGCGGCGATCGTGGACGGGCGTCTGCGCTTTGAAGAGCAGGGGCCGGACTTCGCCGGTGCTCTCGTTCGGCCCTTTGCCGGGGCAACGCCGGACAAGGCAATACGAGATCGCTACCTCGACGTGTTGTTGAGCCTGTTCGGCGATCCGCGTCTCTATCCGGCCCGCTGGAGCCGGATACCCGAGGCGAAGTCCGTCATTCTTGGATGGCTCACGGAGCAATCCCTTCGTCAGTTCCTGGACGTGGTCGATCGGGTCGCGGTGGAGCGGATGTGGAAGTATCGCCGAGCGTTCTGGGAGGCTGTCTACGACGCCGGTTTGATCGAGGAGGCATGGGTTGCGTTCGCACCGTCCGGCGCGGCCGAGGCCAGAAGGGCCTTCGGCAAGACGACATCCTTCGCTTCACTTTACGCGCCGCCAGGCAGACAGGTGGAAGCGGGCCACGCGGTCCTGCTCTTGCGGATCGGTGGTGCGATTGTGGCTGAATGGAGTCACAACGGAAGATGCAATATCTGGAGCAATCCAGGCATGCGGGACATGCCCAGCTTATATCGCAGGAACTACTCATCGGATGAGCTGCGTCACGGCTCGGAAGTGACGGATGCGCCCGATGGGCCCCGTTTTGCCGTAGCGCATCACCACCCTGAGACACTAAGCTGGCAGCGCAAAGTCTCGGAGAAAATATATCGCATGACGGGAATACGCATCCGAGAATCTCAGTATCGGATCCCGTAATGCGATTGCGCTTTGAGAGCCAGATTACTAACGGGGGCGTGCTATTCCGGGCGAGAAGCGGAGGCATCCTTGGTGCCCGCTCCGTTCCTGTCTCGGAATGGCATGGCATCGCTGGCGCTCCGGGAACTGCAGCGCGCGTCATCCTCGGTTGTGTTGAGCGGGGGCAGGCGACCGAGCAGGATGAGGGGATTGTCCTGTCTCACTCAGCGAGTGCGAGGCTCCCGGCTTCCATAGCTGCGGCCGTCGGACTTCCCGGTCTCGCGCGGGTCTCCTTAAGCTTGAAATTCGATGGTCGCGTGGAAAGTACGGATAGCCAAATCGTGGCCCAATGGCTCGATCCCAACAAGCGGCCGCTCAGAGCCTCCCGTATGGGAGCTTTCCTGCAATGGGGACAAGAGCAGGGGCGGCTCTCCCCTGAGCTGTTCAGTTTGGCGGAAGCGATTGACTGCTTCAACTCAACGACGGGGCAGCCGCCGGAGAGCCGCGTCGCAGCCTGGGGGCCTGTAGAGGCGGACTTGAAGGCCATCACCGGGCAGCAGGTCACGGCAGATGCCTATTTGCGCACGCTTTCGATCTACCAAGCTGGAAGTTTCGCATTGGATGTCCGGGAGACGGAAGCTGGACCGGACTTTGTTCCTATCCTGATGGGTCGCGATCGGGCGCCGACTTTGGAAGATGACGCGCCGCTTGATGAAGCGAGCGGAGAGGTGCCTGCGGAATTACCAGATGCCGAGGCAGTTTCCCTCCTGACACCAGATTTGCGAGATCGGTTCGTCGAGCAGGCATGGCCAAGGAGCGCTCATACCCGCGCTGCCTATGTGCTCGAAAGGAACACCTTCCTTGTCCTCGTCCCCGGCTTGCGCACGGCTCTCGATGTTGTGCGGGAAAAGAGACGTGCGGATCCGGAAGAGAGACGCGCCTTTATTCGCAATCCGAGACCCGCAATTGCCGAGGCGCTCGGCTCTGAAGATGCGGAAGACCTCTCGCACCTCCTCTTTGTCGAGACCAAGCAATACTCTGAGCGGGTGCTCGGTCTGAAGGTCTGGGAAGCGCCTCAGTTTCCGTGGCTTACTCGCAAGAGTGAGCAATGGTTGCCAGAAAGCTTCTCAGCGAAGATCGGCGGGAGCGAGATCGAACTGAGTTCGGAAGAGATCGAGGAGCTAAGAGACGAGGTCGAGCATGCGCGAGAATGCGGACTATCGGACGTCGAACTCAAGGGGCAGCGCTATCCGATTGAAGACATCGAACGCATCTTCGCGTCGTTGCCCGAAGCTGAGGACCTGAGCTCCGAAGTTCATTCGTCCAAGGATGACGAAGAGCCTGGTTCGCCCGCCACCCGCAGCGTTCTCGATCTCAAAGAGAATTTCGATACAATCGATTTTTCGGCCGCGCTTCAGAAGCGGCTCGTCTTGGAATCGCGGGCATTTCCCGACGATCTTTGTCCGGTCTCTCGCCCGAAAGAGCATCAGCTTCGCGGGTTTGAATGGCTGGTGGAAGCCTGGGAAAGCGGATTGCCCGGCGCGCTTCTGGCCGATGACATGGGGCTCGGCAAGACTTTCCAGGCGCTCGCATTTCTTGCCTGGTTTAGAGAGAACAGGCAGGCAGCCCGCCTTCGCCGAGCAAGGCTTAACAATGGACCGATCCTGATCGTTGCGCCGACTGCCTTGCTACGAAACTGGGTGGCTGAGGCTGAACGACATCTTTCGCCCGGAGCTCTAGGGGAAAAGGTGGAGGCGTTCGGACCAGGCCTTCGTCGGCTGAAGCGGCCCGCGGAGGGCGACGGGGCTTCCAAGAGCAGGTTGGACCACGAGCTTCTCACAGAGGCGGACTGGGTTCTGACCACGTACGAAACGCTCGCTGACAATCACCTATCTTTCGCCCGTGTGCCGTATTCAATCGGCGTCTTTGACGAGATGCAGAAGGTGAAGTCGCCCGGTACCATCAACACCCATGCCGCCAAGGCGATGAATGTTGATTTCGTCATTGGGCTGACCGGCACGCCGATCGAGAACCGGCTGGAAGATCTCTGGTGTATCATGGACAGGATTTTCCCCGGCTACCTCGGCCCGCTGCGGCAGTTCTCTGAAATGCACGGCGAGGGCGATGGCGAAGCGCTCCAGGCGTTGAAAGCTAGAATGGATCAACCAAAGCCTCCGGCCCCGGCCATCATGCTGAGACGGATGAAGGAAGATATCCTTGACGGGCTTCCCGAGAAGACAATCGAGTGCCGATCCGTCGAGATGCCAGAACGTCAGGCGGAGGCTTACGAGCGAGCGGTAGCCGAAGCGAAGACCGGGCCGACCACGCGTGGCGCCATGCTGAAGGCACTGCACGCCTTCCGAGGAATCTCGCTCCATCCCGCCGGCGCAGATGATGTCGACCCGTATGAGCCGGAATCGGTGAAGGAGTGGATCGCCGGCTCCGCCCGGCTTGCTCACGCTGTCGGCGTGCTGCGCAAGATCCAGGAAAAAAACGAGAAGGCGCTGGTCTTCCTGGAAGATCGGGCTGTGCAGACAGCCTTCGCCGCGGCCGCAACCGTCCTATTTGATCTCCCCTCCGAGCCGGCCGTCATCAATGGCGCAACGCCCGGTGACCGAAGGCAGGCTGTTGTCGACCGCTTCCAGAAGCAACCTCCCGGCTTTCATCTTCTGGTGCTCTCGCCGAAGGCCGCGGGCGTCGGCCTCACAATCACCGCCGCCAATCATGTTGTGCATCTCAGCCGCTGGTGGAACCCGGCTGTCGAAGAGCAGTGCAATGATCGCGTGTATCGGATCGGGCAAGAACTGCCGGTTACGGTCCATATCCCGATGGCGGTTCATCCTGATTTCGGAGAGGCCTCCTTCGACCTCACCCTTGATCGCCTGCTTCAGCGCAAGCGGGATCTCTCTCGCAACATGCTGGCCCCGCCAGTCGCAGAAGGAGACGTTGATGCGCTGTTCGGGGCAACGCTCGGAGCCGAGACCGCGCCCTCCCGCCAATGATACAGTTCCGTCCACTGGGAGGGCTCGGACACCAGGGCGAGGCGGCGTATTCACTATGGCGCCTGGAGAATAGGGACCGGAGTCCTGCAACGCCGTTTCCTCTTGAATCAAAGATCTCGGTAACGCCGTTTCAGGTAGTAATGGGGGGAATCATGGCAGTTCGTCGTCGGGAATCCCGTGAATGACACGCCGAAGATGGGGTTTGGCCGGAAGTCCCAGCCGTCCTCGTAGCGAGCTACGATCTCGTCGAAACGGCACCGTGCTCCTTCCTCGGAGAATTCCTGCTCGACAAGGCGTTCGATCACCATATTGCGCAGGCCGGTCAGCTGCTTCTCCTGGCCGGGCTCCAGAGCGCCGGTGATAGCCCAGTGCAGGACGATGCGGGCGACGTCATCGCGCGAGGGAATCCGGTCCGCCTTCTGTCGGGCGCGGTAGGCGCGCTGCTTTTCCTTCTGCTCCGGGCGGCGTGGCTTCGGCTTTCTCATGGCGCCAGCTTAGGTCGCGTGGCGATCTCATGCGACCCGAGCCGGTGACGCACAGGGGAAGAGCTCGGATGTTTCTCCCGGGATAAGGGATGCCCGCCGGTCCCCTCCGGATTTCCCGCCTGCTGGCGTCACGCGCCCCTCTCCAGCGAGTTCGCCATTTCCGAACAGGCGACGACGACCCAACACAGGAGACAACCGACCGGGAAGAGCAGCTGCGTCGTTTGGTGCCTCACCGGTCGGCACGGTCGTTCTCCTTCCGTCCAGTGGACCCCGCCTCGGCAGGGGGCACATGCTGCCGGTGGGACACGCCGGTCACTGCACTTCCTCTTCCGCCTTCCATCTGTCACGCGCCATGAGGAGCCGCTCTACCAGCCGCCGAAGGACGCGGACGGAGCCGCCGGGCCACGCCGCCTGCAACGCCGCCAGCTCCTCGCCATCCAGCGGGATCGCCCACCGCCGGTCCAGTCCGCACTCGACGATGATCTCCGCCATCAGTCGTTCCGCCAAGGGAACGAGATGCTCAGGTCCCGGCTCCGGGAAGCGAAACACCCGGAAACGATCTCTCAGCGGCCCCGGAAGGCTTCGGAGCTCGTTCGCGGTTGCGATCCAGACCACATGGGAGAGGTCGACTGGCGACTGAATGTACGGATCGTGCCAGTGCGCTGCCGACAGCGGTTCAAGCATAGGCAACAAGGCATCGAGGGCGTTGCCGTTGTGACGTCCGGTGCCCACTTTCTCGATCTCATCGAGAATGATCCCAGGCGATGCGTGCCGGAGACGACGGATCAGGCTCACCGGAAGAGAAGGCTCCGCCGACATCCAGCGCCTTGCCGTTCCGCCGAGCGCGGCATCAGCAACCCCGCCGCAGGAGTAGGTCTCGTGCGGAAGACTGAGCGCATCGCAAAGCCGCTCGGCGAAACGCGTCTTCCCCGCGCCGGGCTCGCCGACCAGAAGGATCGGCCGGAGCCGGACAATGTCGAGAGGGACGAGCTCGGAAAGGATCGCGGAAATGATTTCCGCGGCATGTGGAAACTCATCGGCGAGAGCTTTTGAGACGGTCGTGAGATCCGGTCGTCGGGCAAGCCGCAGCCTCTTGTTCAGGAGGCGGGAGAACTCCCGCGCCACGCGCTGCGAGGTCTCCACATTGCCGACGGCCCGGAAGACGATGGCGCCCGGATCTCCCGGCTTGAGGTCGCCAGCTCCGGCCTCACCGGTATCGGGCGGCGATGACATGCCGACCCTGTCCGGCTCGTAGAGCCGCTTGAAATAGGCCTCCACGCGCCGGTAGAGACGCCGCTTGCGTTCGTTGAGAATGCGCTCCAGGAGATCGAGGCCAAGATCGGTCGCGTCGGCCCGGAAGCTCGATCGCGGCCGGGACGGCTGCCGGGCGAGCCGGTCGGCGGAAAGCGGCTCGTAACGCCCGGCATGGAGCAACCAGCCGACCGCGGCGACCGCATAGTCGAGCGCCTGGTCCTGCGGCGTTTTTCGGTCATGCGCGCGCGAGATCGCCTCTCCGGCAATCCGCCATGGCGTGTGCCGGTCGCCAACGCAGGCGCGATAGTAGTCGAGCCGCATTGCGGCCTCTGATGCGTTGATGCGTTTCAGCTTCCCGGCTCGTCGGAAGGCTTCGGACGCATCGGTGAGATCGTCGAGGCTCGCGGAAACCGTAAGGATGATCAGGTGCTCGCGCAGCGCCTGATGATCGTCGCGGTCGTCTTCCGGGATGAGTGCGTAGACGCGTTCGGCCCACGTCTGGACGTCGGCGGGAAGGTCGTTGCCGAAGAAGGTCATGCCCAAGATCAGCTCGGCGAGGTCGGGAAGATGCCGCCGTTCCTTCGCGGCTTTCTCGCGCCGGAACCATCTTCGCTCTCGCCTTTCCCGTCCTTCAGGATCTGGATCCGGCCACACCGGGGAAGGCGGGTCGTCGTCATCGCCGTCAGGACCGGGACGCCTCGCGAAGTCGGCAAGCGCGCTTTTCTTCTCTTTCTTGTCGTCGCTCATGAGCCGGTCTCCCTCTCCGCGGCCGGGAGGCCGAGGCGGTAGTAGCGCGACAGCGTCCTGACGAATCCATGTCCGGGCGTAGCGACCCAGACAGCCGAAGTCAGGACTTCGCGGGTGCCGAGAAGCGGATGACCAAAGACGTGACCGATGAGCGCCGTGGCGGGTATGGTGACGAAGGACCATCTGTCGATCATCGGGGCATCGACGAGGTCCTGCGGTGTCGGAATTCGGCCTTCATGCAAGGCACGAAGATCGTTGACGAGGCCCTCCGCACGCTCAAGATCGCGGCCGATCGGGGTGGTGAAGCCCTGCGGTTCGAGGATATGCATTGGTCTTTTCCTTGGAAGGCGAGACGAGTTGTTCCTGCCGGACCGGCGTGCCGGTCCGGTTCTGTTCTCGTGCTGTGGAATGTTGGGGAGTTCTGAGACTCGGCCCGGCTTACTCGACGACTTCGAGCGACCTCCACGGGTGGATCGGGCGCCAGACATTGCTCGGGACGTGCGAGCCTGCGAGCACGCGAGCCGCGATCGACTTCGACCAGAAGGCCACTGCGGAATTAAGCCGCTGCCGGTCGCTCACGCCGGGGATCGGGGTCAGAACGCCGCGCTTCTCAAGGATCGCCCGGCGGGTTCTGACGGAGCTCTCTTCATTGCCGTTCTCGCCGAGAACGCGGACTTCGGAGCCCGGAAGCACGATGAAGAGATTGTCGCACTCAAGCCCGCGCGCGAAGAGATCGGCGTAGGCGAGCTCCATCATCGGACGCTTGGCCTGTTCCGGAGAGATGAAGGTGGGATCGGCAGCCTCTGCATCGACGATGCCGAGCGCCGGATGACGGAGTGAGGGCTCCAGCAGGGGGCAGCCGAGGTCCCAAAGGAGCGGACGCTCCTGGTCCAGTAACGGATCGGCGACGGCGGCGAAGACGGGCGGAAGCTCTGCCGCCTCGGGAGGAGCTCCCACCAGCTTCGCGCGGCCGGAAGCCGCGATGAGGGCCGCGTACTTCGCCTGCCGGTGGCGCGCCAGATCCTTGGAGTTCAGGCCGCTCTTCGAGGTGACGACAAAGACCATTTCGGCGAACGCTTTCTGCTTGTCGTGCTTGTGCCGGTCCAGGCGTCTCATGATGTCGGCGGTCTCGCCGACATAGGAGAGCGTCTCCCCGTCTTTGCGGCCGACCAGAATGTAGGTCACCGCCTCACCGGACCTCACGCCGAATTCGCGCAGCGCTTCGAACTTGCGGAACGGCACGACGAAAGCACGGGCAGTGCCGACCAGGTTCTCTGCGGAGCGTGCCGAGAGTGGGCCGGACATCGCGTCCAGCCTGCGGATCACGCTGAGACTGCCGAGGTCGGCGCCGGAGCACATGGTCGGCACCAGATCTTCGGCGCTGAGGTTGAGAACCCCGCCTGCCGGTTCGTTCCCGGCCTCGGCCTCGGTGCCGGTGGGTGCCCCGTCCGGCTGGGCTTCGGAAGCGCCGGTCGCGGCCGGTGCCGCTTCCTCCATGGCCGGTGCGGCTTCAGCCTCGGGGCGGGCTGCCGCTTCCTCGGCAAGATCATTGGACGCTGCAGTTTCGTTGGCGGTGGTGGAAATGATTTCCGACATGGGTGTCTTCCTTGAAGTGCGGTGTGGAAGGAAGACGATCGGGAGAGCGGCCAGCAGACGGCTGGCGCCGCGAGGGCCGGGGACACGGAAGCCCCCGCGGACAGGGTGATGGTGTCCGCAGCGGAGATCACCCGGACATGCGCAACCGCCGCCGGTCCCGGCCGCCGAGGCGGACGGATGGAAGGGGCATCCGCAATGTCCGAGAAAATCCGCTGAGCGTCAGCCGTCGGCCAGCCGCTCTTCCCGATCGTCAGATCAAAGGGAAAGCTACGTCAGGCGCGCCGCACCGGGCGACGCCGCCGGCGGACGCTGTGACGAGCGCGTGAGCGACAAGGGTATTTCGAGAAAGGCCCATCTCGGGCTAGGACGGCGATCAGCCATTGCAAGCACTCCAATTGCTTGTGTGGTCAGGCCATCGGTGCTGTTCCAGCAGCGCCGGTGGCCGCTCATTTCGCTCCCGTCATCGAGAGCGCCGCCACCCTGGCAGTACTCGTTTGAGTTGTGAGCTCGAAATTCCGTACATGGTTAACGGGCACGCCGTGAAGGGTTCCGAAGGGGAGGAGGTGCCGCCCCGGCCAGGAGTTCAGCGGTGCCGATCAGGGGCTATATCGGCCGCCTGAGGCGGCAAGCGACCCCGTTCAAAAAGGCCTCCGGGAGCACCCCAAAAAGCCCATTCTGTTGACAGAATGTACCCGTTTGTGTACCCAGTCGCGAAAAATTCCACTTCTGCATCAAAGACTTGGGTATGTTTTGGGAGAGGTTCCCTTCCTCTCCGCCACCCTCACGCCATTGATAAAAGTGCAGAATTTCGCGGATTCGGGTTTTTGATATCCGCCAATGCATCCATGAGCGAAGGATGCATCTCGCCCGCCGCGGCCCAATTCGGGATGGCCGGAGGTTCCAGATTCGCGTGCCGCGTGATCTGGAGCCGGTTCTCGGCCCCACGCCGATCCGCATTCCGATCGGCACTGCGACAACACGCGAGGCCCAAAGCCAGGCGCGTTTGCTCGCTGGAAGGGCGGAATCCGCATTTCTCGCCCTGAAGGCGAGGGGCGGCGAAATGAGCGAGGGCGACGAAACGCGCGACGAACTGCCTCCGGAGCCCTCGAAGGCGTCCCAGGAAGCGACTAATCAAGAGCAAAGGCGCAAGTTATATTCGGAAGTGGCGGGAACAACGATCAGCTCGCCAGGGATATGCTTCCCGTCATGGATGTAGCCGGGATCACTGCCCGGCCATTTCGGCTCTGAGCGCCGTTGGGAGAGGCTGGAGCCGAAAGCCAAGGGCATGTTCGGCGAGCGCGCCCGAGACGTTGTTGACGAAGATGGGTGCCGCAGGCGTTTCGCTGAAGTGGAAATGGAGACGCGGCTCGATCTTCGCGATCTCCTCCACGAGGGCCCGTGCCGTGACGCGGTAGCCGCCTGAATTGAGGATGGGAGGGAGCGAGGTCGGGCTTCGTACCGCAAGCGCAAGAAGGCGGGCGGCATCTGCGGCCGAGACAAGGCTCATGGGATCGTCGGGGGCGACGGGGATATGGATTGCGTCGCCGCGCGCCGGCTCGAGCATGTGCGACGTCCAGGCCGTGAAGCCGTGGCGGCGGCCGGGCCCGAAGACGATGCTGAGGCGCACGCCGCATGTCTCGACAGCGCTTTCGGCGCGCACGCGCCGGGCGATGAAGTCGTTGAAGGCCTTCATTGCCCCGTAGGTGGTGCCGTGCGCCTCGAGCGGGCAGGAATCGCTTTCGGTGATTTGGCGATCGCCATAGACGGACTGATCCGTGCCGTAGGCGGCGATCGAGCTCGAATAGACGACGCGCGCGACGCCACAATCGCGGGCGGCATCGAGAACGTGGAGATGACCGTTGACGTTGATGCGCGTCGAGCGATCGAGATCGGCCTCAAGCGCGTCGCCGGTCGCATAGGCCAGATTCACGATCACGTCGGGCCGGATCTCGGCGACGAGGGAAGCGACGGCCTGGCGCTCGCTCACATCGATCGCGTGGATCGGCGAGGACACCGAATCCCTGGCCGTTTCCACATCGGCGCCGACGACCGCGACCTGCGCCCGGGTGAGCTCGGCCACGAGCCGACGGCCGACGAAGCCCGCCGCGCCGAACACCAGAACCTTCATGCGCCGTCGTCCTCTGCTTTCAATCTCGCGCGGCCTCAATCGCGATCAGGGCGTCAAACGCTTCAGAAGGCGGCGATCCTCCAGCTCGAACCCGCCGGCATAGACCCGCGATGCCATGAAATGCGCACCGAGAATCTCGGGCTCGAGGTCCGCGATCGGGTCGAATTCCGACGGATAGAGCTTGAGGTCGATCTTGCCGGCGAGCGGGGCGGAATAGTCGAGCGGGGTGAGACGGTAGACGACGTCCTCATAGGCCGGCTCGGGGCGCTCGGGGTGGGGCAGGCGGCGCACGTGGATTTCGCCGCCCGGCTGCTCGTCGCCGTCGACCAGACGCACGATCGGGGCCGTTTCGTCCGGCACGAAGGTGAACTCGGCGAGCTGGAAGCCGCGGCGATTGACCCAGCCGCGGGTCGTGCCGAAGGCGTCCTCGTCGAACTGGTAGGTGCAGTCCTTCTTGGTATAGCCGAACAGCTCGCGCCCGGCGACCATGCCGATCGGATCGCTGCAATACATGTAGATGTGAGTCTGGGTGAAAAGATCCTGGTAGCGCACCGCGACGGTGATCATCAGGTCGAACATCGCGCCCTTGTGCAGCGAGAGCGTATGGCCGGGCGACAGCATGAAGCGAAAGGCGACGCGATCATTGACGCGCTCGAAGCCGCTTCCCTCCAGCATCGCGTCGATCTTCGCCGGATCCACGCGGGTCACCACCTCGACGGTGCGCAGCGTGCAGTCCCATTCGAGCGGATAGGCCGGCGAATGGTGCGGGTTCACCCCGCTCTTGGGGTAAAGCTTGAAATTGCCGAACATTGCGTTCCTCCTTCTTCGGCGTCTCAGTTGCGCGGGACGATCGTGTCGCGCGTGATCTCCTCGACCTTGCGCACGCCACACAGGGCCATGGTGAGATCGAGCTCTTTCTTGATGATGCTGAGGCAGCGCGCCACGCCATCCTCGCCGAGCGCGCCGAGGCCGTACATGTAGGCCCGGCCGATATGCGCCCCCCGGGCCCCGAGGGCGACCGCCCGGAAGACATCCTGGCCTGAGCGCACGCCGCTGTCGAAATGGACCTCCGTCTCGTTGCCGACGGCGTCGATGATGGCGGGCAGAGCATGGATGCTGGCGGGCGCTCCATCGAGCTGGCGGCCGCCATGGTTGGATACGACGATGGCGTCGGCGCCGGCGCTCACGGCATGGCGCGCGTCTTCGGGGTCCATGATTCCCTTGAGGATCAGCTTGCCGCCCCAGCGCGCCTTCACCCAGTCGACCGCTTCCCAGTCGAGTGTCTGGTCGAACTGCTCGCTGACCCACAGCGCCATCGAACTGGTGTCGTGTATGTCCGGCGCGTGACCAACGATGTTGCCGAAGGTGCGCCTTTTGGTGCGCAGCATGCCCCAGCACCAGCGCGGCTTGGTCAGGAGGTTGACGAGGTTGGCGATGGTTAGCTTGGGCGGGGTCGACAGGCCGTTCTTGATGTCCTTGTGGCGCTGCCCCTGGACCGGCAGGTCGAGGGTGAGGACGAGCGCCGAGCAGCCGGCCGCCTTGGCGCGATCGATGAGATCGCCCATGAATTTGCGGTCCTTCATCATGTAGAGCTGGAACCAGAAGGGGCGCCGCGTCGCCTCCGCGACATCCTCGATGGAGCACACGCTCATCGTCGACAGGGTGAAGGGAACGCCGAAAGCCAGGGCGGCCCGTGCGGCGAGGATCTCTCCGTCGGCGCATTGCATCCCCGCAAGGCCCGCAGGCGCGAGGGCGAGCGGCATGGCCGCGGGCTCTCCCAAAAGCGTCGTGGCGGTCGAGCGCCCCTCGATGTTCACCGCGACACGCTGCCTGAAACCCCAATCCGACATGTCGCGCGCGTTCGCCCGATAGGTCGTCTCGCTCCACGAGCCGGAATCGACATAGTCATAGAACATGCGCGGCACGCGGCGGCGCGCCAGGATCCTCAAATCCTCCACCGCAGTGACGGTTCGGTCGATATTCATGCGCGCTCGTCACCAGCCTCGATAATGAATGTCTTTTGGATGTAAAGTACGTTTGGAGCCCGCCTGTCAAGCTGCGGTCTCGCACGGTCGATCGTGGCCGAAACGCTTGGAAACAGGGCAGGGGGAACCGAACGGCAGGATGGAGACGGTAGGGGAACCCGAAGAGACTCGGGCTTGACGGCGCAACATCTGGCGTACAGGATATGCAAAATACATTCATGGCCGTGGGACAAACGCGGCGACGGGAGGACATCATGCCGCCGCAAGGCGATCCAGCCATAGCGGTCCCAGCCATGGCGGTCCCAGCCATAGCGGTCGTTGTCGGCGGGGGCGGCGATCTCGGCCGCGCCACCGCGCTTCGGTTCGCCGGCAAGGGCATCGCGGTGGCCCTGCTCGACAGCAGCCTTGAAGGCGCGCGGCGCACCCTTTCCGAGATCGAGGCGACTGGCGGGCGCGGCATTGCGCTGGCAGTGGACGTGACAGAGGCCGAAGCCCTCGCGGCCGCGATCGACACGGTCGAGGGCAGCCTCGGCGCGGTGACGATCCTGGTCAACAGCGCCGGCATCGAAGGGGCGGTCGAGCCGATCGTCACCTATCCGGAGGACGCTTTCGATCGCGTCATGGCCGTCAACGTCAAGGGCGTCTTCCTCGCCATGCAGGCCATCCTCCCGCACATGATCGCCCGCGGTCACGGCAGCGTCGTCAACGTCGCCTCCACCTCGGCGATCCGCGGACGCGGCGGGCTCGCGGGCTATGTCGCGAGCAAGCACGCCGTCCTTGGACTGACGAAGGTTGCCGCGCTGGACGTGGGCGGCCGCGGCGTGCGCGTCAACGCGGTGCTCCCCGGGCCGATCGCGGGACGCATGATCGAGAACATCGAGCGCCAGAGCGAGGGCGGCGTCCGGCGGGGGAACGCGGCGCCGGTCGCACGTCCGGAGGATGTCGCGACGGCCATCGCCTTCCTGGCGTCCGATGAGGCGCGTCACGTCAACGGCGCCGGCCTTGTCGTCGATGGCGGCTCCACGCTGATTTGATGAAGGGCTGATGTGATGAAAGGACGAGGATTTCTGCGATGAAACTTTTGAGATTTGGCGAGCCCGGCAGGGAAAAGGTCGGCGCGATCGACCGCGACGGAGCGGTCCGGGACCTCTCCGCAAAGGTCGGCGATCTCCATTCCTCCCGGTTCGAGGGCGGGCTCCTCGACGAAATCGCCAATCTCGACCTGACCGACTTTCCCGTTGTCGAGACGCCCGGCCGGCTCGGTGTCCCCTGGGAGGGGATCTCCAAATATGTCTGCATCGGCCTCAACTATTCCGATCATGCCGCGGAGGCGGGGATGCCGCTTCCGCAGCGGCCGATCGTCTTCCTGAAGGCGCCGTCGGCAATCTGCGGTCCCAATGACGACACCATACAGCCCGTCGGCTCGACGAAGCTCGACTGGGAGGTCGAGCTCGGCATCGTGATCGGCCGCACGGCCCGCAACGTGTCCGAGGAGCGGGCGGCGGACTTCATCGCCGGCTATTGCGTCCTCAACGACGTCTCCGAGCGCGCCTTCCAGATGGAGACGACGCAATGGGCGAAGGGCAAGGGCTGCGACACCTTCGGCCCCATCGGGCCGTGGCTGGTCACGCCGGACGAGATCCCCGATCCGGGCAAGCTCGACCTGTGGCTCGACGTCAACGGCGTGCGCATGCAGACCGGCAATACCGACAAGATGGTCTTCCCCGTCGCCGCGCTCATCGCCGATCTCAGCCGCTGCATGACGCTGCTGCCCGGCGACGTGATCGCAACCGGCACCCCGCCCGGCGTCGGGATGGGCATGAAGCCCGAACCCGTCTGGCTGAAGCCCGGAGACGTGGTCGAGCTCGGCATCGCCGGGCTTGGACAGCAACGCCAGAAAGTGGTGCCGAACCCGCTCGCGTGACGGGCCCGAGACAGAGGCGAAGCTGAAATGGGCCGCCTTGCGTGCGGCCCGAACGGTAAAGCAATGGCCGCTTGGCGCTGCCCGGCGGCCGCAATCTGAGAATGTGGAGGAAAAAAGAAATGACAAAAACTTTGAAGACCATCGCGGCCGCCGCTTTGTTCGCCGCGGCGCCGCTCGCGGGACCTGCCGCGGCACAGGACTACAACTGGTCGATCCAGAGCCTGTGGCAGGCCGGAACGGCGACGCAGCAGAGTTTCGAGCGCTTCGCCGAGGATGTCGCCAAGCGGACCAACGGCCAGATCAAGATCCGCGCCCTGCCGGCCGACGCGGTTGTCGGCACCGCCGAGACGCTCGAGGCGGTGCAGATGGGCGTGCTTGACGGCGAACACAACGCGCCTGCCTACTGGACCGGACGCGAGCCGGGCTTCGCGATCCTGGGCGGCCTCGTCGGCGCCTACCAGACGACGCAGCAGCTGCTTGATTATCACTACGAAAACGGCGGCCTGGAGCTCCTGCAGGAGGCCTACGAGCCGTTCGGCCTCTATCCGATCGGCATCACCACCTGGGGCGCGGAATCGCTCCCGCTGATGAAGCCGGTCGAGCATCCCTCCGAGTTCAAGGGCATGAAGCTCAGGATGTCGAAGGGCATGTTCTCCGACGTCTTCGCGCATTTCGGGGCGATCCCGATCGAAATGGCGGGCACGGAGGTCTACAGCGCGCTCGACAAGGGCGTCGTCGATGGAGCCGACTGGGGCACGCTGTCGATGAACGAGGAGCTCGGCTTCCACGACATCGCGAAATACGCGATCTATCCGAGCGTCCATTCGATGTCGATCGCCGACGTCGCGATCCGCAAGGCGGTCTGGGATTCGCTGACGCCCGAGCTGCAGCAGACGCTGAAGGACGCGGTACGCGCCTTCGCCGACGACATGGCAGATACCATGGCAAAGAAGGACGCCGAAGCCGCCGAAAAGCTGCGCGCCGAGGGCGTTACGCTGATCGACTGGAGCGACGAGGACAAGAAGACGTTCCGCGCCGCGGCCATCGATGTCTGGAAGGCTTACGCCACGCGCAGCCCGTTCGCCCAGAAGGCCCTCGATAGCCAGCTCGCCTACATGAAGAAGATTGGCCTGATCGAGGAGTGATCTTCGCGAGGGACCCTCGTTGGCCGGCTCGCTTCGGCGAGCCGGCTCTTCGAGCTTCGCAACCCGCATCATCCAAGGTACCGCGGTGGAATACATAAGCCTCTTCAACCGAAAGCTCGGCGAATACGGCTCCATGGCCGCCTATTTCGCCGTCTTCGTCATTACGGTCTACGACGTCGGGATGCGGTATTTCTTCCAGTCACCCACGGTCTGGGGGCTGGAACTCGTCATCGCGATCGCCGCCGTGCATTACGTTCTCGCCGGCGCCTACGTCCTTGGCGAAGACAAGCATGTGCGGATCGACGTGATCTACCAGACGCTGCCCTCGAGGGCGCGCATGGTTCTGGACGTCGTGGCGATCCTGCTTTCGATGATATTCCTCGCCGTCGTCGTCTACTATGGCGCCAAGCAGGCGCTTCCGGCCATTCGCAGCGGCGAAACCTCGGGCGGTGGCTGGAACTCCCACGCTCCCATGATCATGAAGGCGGCGATCCCGTGCGGCGCCACGCTGATGATCCTCGAATGCACCAGCCGCCTGAAACTCGCCATCGGGAGGATCGCCCGTGAGTGGTGAGTGGCTGAGCCTCCTGACGCTGGGCATTCTGCTCGTTCTTCTCGTCACCGGCATGCCGCTCGCATTCGCGACCGGCCTGACCGCGGTCATCCTGATCCTTTCGACCTATGGGCCGGACGCGCTCTACCTCATTCCGAGCCGGATGCTGACGCTGATGGGCAACTATGCCCTCATCGCCGTTCCGATGTTCGTGCTGATGGGCTGCCTCCTGGAAAAGGCCGGCATCGTGGAACGCCTGTTCCATGCCCTGCATGTCTGGTCGGGGCGGCTGAGGGGAGGGCTCGCCGTCGGCACCTTGCTGACCTCGACCATCCTTGCCGCCATGGTCGGCATCATCGGCGCCGAGATCGTCGTCCTCGGCCTCGTCTGCCTGCCCGCGATGCTGGCGCGCAAATACGACCGCAGACTTGCCCTCGGCGTCATCTGCAGCGGCGGCTCTCTCGGCACCCTGCTGCCGCCGAGTATCGTTCTGATCGTCTACGGGCTGGTCGCACAGGTCTCGATCGGCGAGCTCTTCCTTGCCGCGGTGCTGCCAGGCCTGCTCCTTGCCGGTCTCTACATCGCCTACGTGATGGCCGTCTGCTACTTCCAGCCGGAAAAGGGCCCGCTCGCCGATGCGGCCGATCTCGATATGCCGTTCGGCGAGAAGGTGGCGCTCGGCAGGGCGCTTGTCCTGCCGATCCTCCTCATCGGCGTAGTGCTCGGCTCGCTCTATACCGGCGTGGCAACGCCGACGGAGACGGCTGGCATCGGCGTCCTGGGCGCGCTGATCCTGGTATTCATCAACGGCAAGTTCTCGTTCGGGATGATGGCCGACGTCCTCAAGCAGACCGGCAGCACGGTCGCGATGCTGACCTGGGTGTTCTTCGGCGCCTCCGCGCTCGTCGGCATCTACACGCTGGGAGGAGGCACCTCGTTCCTTCAGGGAATGATCAGCGATCTTCCGCTGCCGCCGCTCGCTATCGTCGTGGTGATGATGCTGATCCTGATCGTCCTCGGCGCCTTCATCGACTGGATCGGCATTACCCTCCTCACCATGCCGATCTTCGTTCCGATCATCAGGGATCTGGGCTTCGATCCGATCTGGTTCGGGATACTGTTCACCATGAACATGCAGATCTCCTACCTCACGCCGCCGTTTGGCCCGGCTGCCTTCTATCTGAAGGCCGTGGCACCGCCGGATGTGACGCTCGGGGAAATCTTCAGATCGGTCATTCCTTTCGTGATGCTTCAGGTTCTGGGCCTCGCCATCGTGCTGCTCTTTCCGCAGCTCACCCAGTTTCTGCCGGCCATGATGCAATGATCAGCCCCATGACCGAAAAAACGCCAGCTCACCGGGGGCAAGCCCGTGGCCGGTCGCTCAGCCAGCGGATCTACACGCTGCTGAAGACGATGATCGAGAACGGCCGCATCAAGGGCGGCGAGCGGGTGATGGAGACGCAGGTCGCCAAGGCTTTTTCCGTCAGCCGCTCGCCTGCGCGCGCGGCGCTGATCGACCTGCGCAATGACGGCCTCCTCATGGAGATCGATGGCGGCCAGGGCTACACGATCGTCAGTGCGATTGCCTCGCCGCGCCCCGGCGAACTGGCTGTGCTCGACAGCCTGCGCCTCGATACGACGCGCCAATGGGAGCACATGTACACCGAGCTGGAGAAGGAGATCGCCATGCGCGTCCTCTTCGGCTCGGTGCAGATCAACGAGCAGACGCTTGGCGAGCATTTCGGTGTCAGCCGCACGGTGACGCGCGATGTCCTGGCGCGCATGAACGGCGTCGGCCTCGTCGTAAAGGACCGGGCCGGCCACTGGCACGCCCACAAGGTGACGCCCGAGCGCATCGGCCATCTCTACGAGCTGCGCTGGATCCTCGAGCCGCAGGCTTTGCTGCAGGCCTACCCCCTGATGCCGGCCGGGGAGGTCGAACGTGCGCGCGAGCAGACGGTCAACGTCTTGAGCCGTTCACCGATCGCCAGTGCCGAGTTCGACCGCGTCGAGGTCCATCTTCACAGCACGCTTCTCTCCTTCTGCCCGAACCTCGAGATTCTCGCGGCGCTGGAGCGCACGCAGCTCCTCTTCGTCCCGACCCGATATCTCACCGACCCGCTTCTGGCGATCCCGATGGAGCTGATCGAGGACGCGCTGAAAGAGCACCTGCACATCCTCCAATGCCTCCTCGAAGGGCAACCGGAAAAGGCCGCCCAGTATCTGGTCGACCATTTGAAGGTCGCCCAGGGGCGCTGGCTGCAGCGGTTCGAGATCGCCGCCCGGGTGGCCGACCTGAAGATGCCGAACTATCTCAGCGTCTCGCGGGCCTGATCGCTGCGAAGACCTCTGCCGGTGATGGCAGGCTGGCACCGGCGCTCTGGCCCGTTCCTTGCTTCTTAAGCGGCGAGGGGCCGCTTCCGTCGGACCACTTCTTGTTGACCTTGCGGGCACCTTTCTATAGCCGCTCGCGCATATGTGACGGGCATACATGCCGGAGCGCGCAGGGCGCGGGGGCTGGCGCTGAGAGGTGGGCTGCCGGGCGACTCGCGGAAGCGCCCACGAAGGCGAGGCGATGAGAACGAAGAATTCCGGGGCAGGGCAGAAGGCGCCCGACCGCAATCCCCCGAACGGGCCGCTGGCCAAGGTGTTCGATGTGCTGAGTCTGGCGACGGCGGATCCGGACCGCTCGCTCGGCGTCGCGGAAATTGCCGAATCGCTCAATATCCCTCGGCCGAGCGCCAATCGCATCGTCAGCAACCTCATCAAGCTCGGGCTCCTGCAGCGCGAGGTCGGGACCGGGCGGCTGATCGAGGGCGAGCGGCTGACGGGGCTCGCCATGGCGACGATGCGCGGAGCGGCCCAGCGCGGCGCGCGCCGCGAAGTGCTGCAGCAACTCGCCGCCGCCACACGCGAGACCTGTAACGTCGGCATGATCAATAGCGGCCGCGTCGTCTATCTGGACCGGGTCGAGGCCTCCTGGCCGCTCGCCCTGCGGCTTGAGGCGGGCAGCCAGGTTCCGGTCTATTGTTCGGCGATCGGCAAGCTCTTGCTGAGCCGTTTGCCGGGCCACCAGCGCGAGAGGCTCCTGCGGGCGATGCCCCTGGAGCGCCATACTCCCCGTACCATCTGCGATCTCGATCCGCTGCTTGAGGAACTCGACCGGATTGCGCGCGAGCGCGTCGCCTTCGACAACGAGGAGTGCTTCAAGGGCGTGCTCGGCGTGGCGGTGCCGATCGAGGTCGAATCGCCGTCCGCCGTCCTCGCCCTGGGGATCGCGGCCCCGAGCGCCAGGGTCACCCTGGACGAGCTGAAGAGCCATCTTCCGCTCATGCAGGAGGCGGCTGCGCGCCTTGCGCAAAGCTACGAGTTCTAGGGCTTTCCACGCAATTCTGATGTCGAAGGAGACGGCGCGCGCTCGTGCGCTTTGTGTCGATTCATCCGAATCCTGCTTGACGTCATCATTTTCCGAGATGAAAATAATCAAATAATGATAAGGCCCCAATGGGGGCCAAGAGACTTTGGAAGCCAGCGCAGCGCCGAGGGAGGATGGCCATGCGCAGATGCGATGCTCAGGCATCGGCCGTTCGCCGGAATCCGGCGGCGGCCACATGAGAATTCTGGCCCGCCTGAACGACAGCGCCGAACGCTGGGCGATGCTTTGGCTCTATGCCTTCATCACCCTGGTGATCGTCATCGAGGTGTTGCGGCGCTTCGTGTTCGACTATTCCTCGCTCTGGGGCGAGGAGGCGGCGCGCTTCGCCTTCATCTATCTCGTCTGGATCAGCGCCGCGGTCGGCATTCGCAACCGCGCCCATATCCGCTTCGACATCCTCGCCAACCTGCTTCCGCCCCGTCCCGCCGCGCTCCTTTCCGCCTTCGGCAACGTGGCGGTGATCGTCTTCGCCGTCTTTGCGGTCTACTGGTCGCTCGATCCCATCATGACGTCTCTGCGCTTCGGCTCGGTGACGGAGGGCCTGCGCCTGTCGCGGGCATGGTTCCTGGTCGCAGTGCCGCTCGGTTTCACGCTGGTGGTCATCCGCGCCCTCATGGTGCTGTGGGACGACCTCGGCAATTTCAGACATGGGCGCAGGCCCGAAGAGGGCGAAAAGCTCTTCGACTGAGCGCGAGAGGTCACCGAATGCTCTATCAGCCCATGGATGCGGCGCTTGAGATCGGCTGGGAGGTCACGCTCTCCCTGGTCATGCTCGGCGTGCTCTTCGTCCTCGCCGTGCCGGTGTGGATCTCGCTCGGCCTGACGGCGCTGCTGATGCTGTGGCTGACCGACGTTCTGCCGCTCTCCCTTCTCGGCGAGAGCCTCTTCGGCGGCGTCAACCATTACGCGCTCATCGCCATCCCGCTATATCTCCTGACGGGCGATGCTCTGGTGCGCACCGGCCTGTCGAAGAAGCTGCTGGATGTGGCGGAAGCGACGGCCGGCTCGCTGCGCTCCGGCATGGGCACCTCGACCGTGCTCGGCTGTGGTTTCTTCTCTTCCATCTCCGGCTCCGACGCCGCCGGCTGCGCCGCGGTCGGGCGCATGACCTATGGCCGGCTCGTCGAGAAGGGCTATCCGCCAAGCTACGCTTCGGCGCTGGTCGCAGCGGGCGCCTGCACCGGCATCCTCATCCCGCCCTCCATCGCCTACATCATCATCGGCATGATCCTCGGCATTTCCGCCGCTAGCCTCTTCGTCGCCGCGATCGTGCCGGGCATCCTCGTGCTTCTGGCGATCATGTTCACCAACATCGTGCTGAACCGGGTCCACGGCTACGAGGATAGCGGCGCGAAGTTCTCCTTCACGCGCTGGCGCCATGCGATGTGGGACGGCAAATACGCGCTGGCGATCCCCTTCATCATCCTCGGCGGCATCTATTCCGGCGTCTTCACGCCGACCGAGGCCGCCGCCGCCGCCGTGGCCGTCACGCTCATCATCGGCTTCGCCCAGGGCACGCTCACCTTCGCCGACATTCCCGACATGCTGTGGAGCTCGGCCAAGGTGAACGGCATCATCGTGCCGATCATCGCCGTCGCCCTGCCGCTCGCCCAGGCGCTGACGCTCGTGCAGGTGCCGCAGGGATTTGCCGGCCTCATCCGTTCGCTTACCGACGACCCGACCCTCATCACGCTGCTGATGCTGGCCGTCTTCCTGGTCGCGGGCTGCATCATGGAGGCGACGCCGAACATCGTCATCCTGGCGCCGATCATGTTCCCGCTGGCGCAGGAGATCGGCATGAACGACATCCAGTTCTGCATCTTCATGATTACCTCGCTCGGCGTCGGCTTCATCACGCCGCCTCTCGGGCTCAATCTCTTCGTCATCACCTCCGTCACGGGCGACCCGATACTCTCGGTCGCGGCGCGATCGGTGCCCTACGTGGTGTCGATCCTTCTCGTCGTGCTCCTCATCGCCTTCGTGCCGGCCCTGTCGCTGTGGTGGATGCCATGACCGCTCTTGCCTCTCTGTTTTCCCTCTCGGGCCGTCACGCGCTGGTGACGGGCGGAAGCGCCGGGCTCGGGGCGGAGATGGCGCGCGCGCTGGCCTCCGCCGGAGCCGCCGTCACCCTGGTCGCGCGCCGCGCCGAGCGCCTTGAGGAGATCTGCGCCGCCATCGCCGATGGCGGGGGCGAGGCGCATGCCCTTGCGGCCGATCTTTCCGCGCCGGACGGCGTGGAAGAGCTCGCCGGGACCCTGCGCGAGCGCGGCGTCGAGCCGGACATCCTGGTCAACGCGGCCGGCACCAATCTTCGCCAGAAGGCCGGCGAGGTGACGCGGGAGAGCTGGGCCGCCACGCTCGACCTCAATCTCGCCGTGCCCTTCTTCCTCGCCCAGGCCCTCGTGCCGGCGATGGCGCGGAAGGGCCGGGGCCGCGTCGTCAACATCGCCTCGCTGCAGTCCAAGCGCGCCTTCGCCGACAGCGTTCCCTACGGCGCCTCCAAGGGCGGCGTCGTCCAGCTCACCCGGGCGATGGCCGAGGCCTGGTCGGGGCAGGGCATCACCTGCAACGCCATCGCCCCGGGCCTCTTCCCGACGGAGCTGACGCGCGGCCTTTACGACAACGCCGAGCTGGTCGCCCAGATGGCGGCGCGCACCTGCGTCGGCCGCAATGGCGAACTCTCCGACATTCACGGCCTGGCGATCTACCTCGCCTCCGACGCCTCGGCATTCATGACCGGACAGACCCTGTACCTCGATGGAGGATTGACCGCCCGATGAACAAAAAGAACGGCACCAAGGAGCGGGGCGCCAAGACCTATCCGGGGCTGGAGCGCCTCGAACTCGACACGCCGTGGTGGGCGCTGACGGTCGCCGACGAGGACGTGCTCGCTGTGGATCGGACCGAGCTCGTCGTGATGCTGGAGCAGCTTGCCCTGATCCGCACCTTCGAGGAGCGCCTTCTGGAGCTCAGCGCCGAAGGGATCCTGCACGGTCCCGCCCATGCGAGCATCGGCCAGGAGGGCGCGGCGGTGGGAGCGATGTCCGCGCTGGATTCGCTCGACAAGATCAACGGCACCCACCGTATGCATCACCAGTTCCTGGCGAAGACGCTCAACCATTCCAGGATGGAGGGCTACTCGCCGCTGGAGCAGGGCTTCCCCCAGGGGCTGGAGGACGTGGTCTTCCGCACCTATGCCGAGATCCTGGGTCTTTCCGCCGGCTTCTGCGGCGGTCGCGGCGGCTCCATGCATCTGCGCTGGCAGGAGGCGGGGGTGCTCGGCTCCAACGCCATCGTCGGCGGCAACCCGCCCCATGCCGTGGGCTATGCCTTCGCCGATCGCATGGCCGGCCGCGACGCGGTTTCCGTCGCCTTCTTTGGCGACGGGGCGACGCAGAACGGCACCAGCTACGAGGCGATGAACCTCGCCGCGCTCTACGACACGCCGACCGTCTTCTTCATCGAGAACAACCTCTACGCCGTTTCCACCCATGTCAGCGAACAGACGCGCGAGACGCGGCTGAGCGCGCGCGGCCTCGGCCTCGGCATCCCCTCCATCACCTTCGACGGGATGGACGTCATCGCGGCGCGGCGGGCGATGCAGACCGCCAAGCAGATCATCGCCGACAGATCCGGTCCCGTGGTGCTGGAGGCGCGCACCTACCGCTATCTCCACCAGTCGGGGGCGCTCAAGGGCAGTGCTTTCGGCTACCGCAACAAGGACGAGGAGGAAGAGTGGAGCGCCCGTGACCCGCTGGTGACCTATCCGGCCCAGCTGGAGCGGCTCGGGGTGATCGACGAAAAGGGCATCGCCGCCCTCAAGGAGCGGGTCGACGGTGTGATCGACGGCGTTCTTGCCCGGCTGATCGAGAACTATTCGGACAAGAAGACCCGCCGTTTGCAGCCCTCGCTCTGGCCGGATCCGGAAGCGGTGGAGGAGGGCATCCGGGGCGACCTTTCAGAGCTCGATGGGCTGCCCCGTCTGGAGGAAGGCGAGATTGCGCCGGAGGACCGGAGCGAGGTGAAGTTCATCGACGTCATCTCGGCGGCCATGCTGCGCAACATGGAAAAGTTCGACGGGCTCGCCATCTTCGGCGAGGACGTGCATCGCCTGCGCGGCGGCACGGCTGGCGCCACGCGCGGCATCGGCGAACGCTTTCCCGAGCGCCTCATCGGCACCCCGATCTGCGAGAACGGCTTTACCGGTCTTGCCCTCGGCGCGGCGCTCAACGGCATGCGGCCCGTCATCGAGATCATGTATCCCGATTTCGCGCTCGTCGCCGCCGATCAGCTGTTCAACCAGATCGGCAAGGTGCGCCACATGTTCGGCGGGGATTTCCCGGTACCGGTGGTGGTCAGGAGCCGCGTCTCGCAGGGCACGGGCTACGGCTCGCAGCACTCGATGGATGCGGCCGGCCTCTTCGCCCTCTATCCGGGCTGGCGCATCGTCGCCGCCACTACGCCGCACGATTATATCGGCCTTCTCAACGCCGCCGTGGCCTGCGACGACCCCGTGCTCGTCCTGGAATACAATGAGCTCTTCCAGAAGCGCGGCTTCGTGCACAAGGACGACTGGAACTACATCGTCCCCTTCGGCAAGGCGCGGATCGCGCGCGAGGGCAGGGCGGCGACGATCCTCAGCTACGGGCCGATGGTCGACACCTGCTGCGAGGTCGCCGAACGGACCGGGCTCGACGCCGAAGTCATCGACCTGCGCACGCTCGACCCGCTCGGCCTCGACTGGGAGACCGTCGAGACGAGCGTGCAGCGCACCAACGCGCTGATGATCGCCGAACGCACGACGCGCGGCACCTCGATCGGCTCGCGCATCGTCAGCGACGCCCAGACCCGCCTCTTCGACTGGCTCGATCACGAGATCGTCCACGTCACCGGCACCGAATCCTCGGCCGTCGTTTCCAAGGTCCTGGAGGCCGCCGCCTTCGCCCGGCCGCAGGACGTCGAAAAGGGACTGCGCGCCATGATCGACCGACGTCGGGCGGCATGAGGAGGCGGGCGGCATGAGGAGGCGGGCGGCATGAGGAGGAAAGCGCGATGAGCATCGCCGCAACCGTGAAGGGCGTTCACCACACCGCGCTCTGCGTCACCGACTTCGAGCGCGCCCGGGACTTCTTTGTCAAGTTCGTGGGCTTCGAGCTGGAGGGCGAGATCGACCATCGCCAGGAGCCGGAGCTCGGCGAGGTGGTGGGCGAGGCCGGGGCGATGATCCGCTGGGCGCTCCTGCGCCTCGGCGCACATCGCATCGAGCTCTTCAAGTACTACCGGCCGCACGGCGCCAAGGATCCGCGCCGGCAGTGCGACTTCGGCTACACCCATCTCGCCTTCGAGGTCGAGGATGTGGATGCCGTCTACGCCCGCACCCAGGAGGCGGGCTATCCGGCCATCTCGCCACCCAAGGTCATGCGCGGCGGGCGCACCAAGGCCTTCTATCTGCGCGAACCCGAAGGCGCCGTGACGGAGTTCATCGAATTTCCGGCGGAGGCTTCCTCATGAGCGCGGCTCTCGCCTTCATCGGGCTCGGCACCATGGGAGGGCCGATGGCGGCCCGACTGGCGCAGGCGGGCTTTACCGTGCGCGGCTACGATATCGACCCGGCCAAGACGCGCGCGCTGGAAGAAGCGGGCGGCACGGCCGCCTCCAGCATCGCCGACGCCTGCGCGGGCGCCTCGATCGCCCTCACGATCCTGCCGCGCGACGCGCATGTCGAGACGGCGGCGCTCGGTCCGGGCGGGCTGCGCGAAAGCCTTCCGAAAGGCGCGCTCCTTATTGAGATGAGCACGATCTCGCCCACCACCAGCCTGGCGGTCGCCGCGGCGCTTTCTGAGGCCGGCATCCGCATGATGGACGCGCCGGTCGGGCGCACCCCCGCCGACGCCGCAAGGGGCACGCTCCTCGTCATGGCCGGCGGCGAGGCGAGCGACTTCGCCGAGGCGACGCCGGTCTTCGAGGCCTTCTCCGACAAGGCCCTGCATATGGGACCCCTCGGCAGCGGCATCCGCATGAAGGTCGCCAACAACTACATGTCGATGGTCACCATGGCGCTGACCGCCGAGACGCTCGCTTTGGCGGGCAAGGCCGGCATCGACGAGAAGATGGCCGTCGAGGTGCTGCAGAACACCGTCGCCGGGCGCGGCCAGATCAACGTCAATTATCCCAGGAAGGTCCTCGCCGGCGATATCACGCCGGACTTTCCGCTCGTCCTCGGCGAGAAGGACATCTCGCTCGGTCTGGCGCTCGGCCACGACCTCAAGGTCCCGCTCTTCCTGGGCGCGGCCGCCCGCGAGCTCTTCGGCCTCGCCCCGGCGATGGATCTGGCGCAGGCCGATTGCACGGCGCTGCTGCTCATCCTGGAAAAGCTGGCGGGGATCGAATCGCCGCCGCGCGGCGGGAAAGGATAAGCCGGTGCCATCTCTCAAGACCGCTTCGGCCTCCCTTTCGCTGCTCCTCTTTGCCGTCTTCGCCGGCAACATCGTCATGGCGAAAATCGCCAGCCTTCTCGCCACCCGGGTGCCGCTTCTGCCGCCACTCGGAGAATTCCTTCTGCTCCACGCGGCGACGATCGTGGGGATGGTTTTCCTGTACTGCGCCGAGCGGGACAGGAAGCGGAGCGCAGGTACGTGGAGCGCGTCCGTTCAGCAGGGCCCAGAGAGGCCGCCACATAACTCTACAAGGGAGAAAACATGACGTTCGACCCAACCCGGAATAAAGACCTGCCGACCTCCGAAGAGCGGAGAACATTCCTCAAGCTTGCCGGCACCGCCGGCTTCACGACGGCCGCGGTGGCGGCCGGGGCGGGCGTCCTCGGCGTTCAGCCGGCCGAAGCGCAGACCCGCGCCGAAGAGGCCGAGCGCGAGAAGGCGGCCGAACACGTGATGTCGATCGCGACCGCCTATCGCCTTGGCACGACGCGCACCTTCCCGGTGATGCAGCTGCAGCTGAAGGAGAACATCCAGAACGCCACGCGCGGCAAGGTCTATGTGCGGCTGGTGCCGGACGGCGCCCTCGGCGCGGGAACCGAGCTGGCGGAGAAGGTGCAGAACGGCACGATCCAGGCCGGCCAGCATTCGGTGGCGAACTTCGCGCCCTTTGCCTCCACGGTCGATCTCGTCAACATTCCGTACTGGTGCGGCGACAACCAGCAGTTCGTGAACCTCGTCACCTCCGACGTCTGGAAGAAGGAAGTCGATGCGAAGGTCGCCAAGAACGGCTTCCAGGTGCTGCTCTATCAACCGGTCGATCCGCGTACGGTCTCGCTGCGCCGTGGTCTGCGCGAGGAGCCGGTGCGGACCCCCGAGGATATCCGCGGCCTGAAATTCCGCGTGCCGGGCTCGAAGATCCTGGCCCAGCTCTACGACATGCTGGGCGCCAACCCGACGCCGATCGCCTGGGGCGAGACGCCCTCGGCGCTGCGCCAGGGTGTTGCCGACGCGCTCGATCCGAATGTGATGGGCCTCAACCTCTTCGGCTTCAAGGACATCGTCTCGCACGTCACCTTCGCGCGGACCGTGCCGGATGCGGGCGTTTATTCCTGCAACATCGCCTGGCTCGAGCAGCTCGATTCCGACACGCGCGAAGCGGTCGAATGGGGTGCCTACCTCACCTTCCTGCAGAACCTCTCGCAGGTTCCGGCCTCGCGCGAATACGCCATGAACGAGATGGCGGCCGCGGGCGTCCAGTTCTACTCGCCGACCGAGGAAGAGATGGCGCAGTGGAAGGAAAAGGCCGGCGCGCAGCGGCCGGAATGGGACAGCGTCAAGAAGGATCTCGTCGGCTCGCTAGAGCTCTTCGACAAGCTCAACGAGGCGGCGAACACGCCGTCCAAGTACTACGTGCACGACGCCTAGACCGGGCGTAGACTCGGGCCGCGTTCCCGGCGCGGCCCGTTTTTTTCATCGCATTCGCGGGGGAACCCGCCGCTCGCGTCCTGCCTTCTTGCGGTCCGCCGCCGCTTGCCGGAGACTGGCCCGTCGCTTCGACAAGGCCTTTCCTCCCACCCCTTGCAGCCTGCCGCGCGCAGGCGACAGGACGGCGCCGATGCCCGCATTCCCGCCCCATCCCTTCTGGGACTTCTCGCTCGCCCTCTACGGGCGCCCCGGTGTCGCCGAGGCTTGTCTGAAGCTTCAGGAAAGGCACGGTCTCGACGTCAACATCGTGCTTTTCTGCCTGTGGTCGGCCGCGGACGGGCGCGCGCCGCTCGGCGCGCGGGAGTTCGCCGCCATCCTGGAGCGGGCGGGGGAGTGGCATGAAAACGTCGTGCGTCCCCTGCGCGGGACGCGCCGGCGCATGAAGGAGGGCGCCGAAGGGCTCGAGCTTTCCCTCGTTCTGGATGTGCGCAAGAAGCTGGCCGGCATCGAGATCGACTGCGAGCATCTGGAGCAGCTCGCCATAGCGGCGGCTGCCGGGCCGGGCGCCGCAGATACCGCGGGAACACCCGCCGCCGAGCGCGCCCGTGCCAATGTGGACACCTATCTCACGGCTGTCGGCGTCGTCGCGGATGCTGAGGACCGGCAGGTCCTGGAGCGGATCATCGAAGCGATGTGACGGCCCGCCGTCGGGGCGTTCTCCTTCGCCGCCGGGCAGGGCGGTGGGAGGCGCATCTCAATCGCTTTCGCTGTCGCCACCCTGGCGCCATCGGCGAACGACGCCGACCTCAATTTCGAAGAGGTCGAGAATGCGCCCGACCGAATGGTCGATCATGTCTTCCAGCGATTGCGGCTTTGCGTAGAAGGCCGGGACGGGCGGGGCGACCACGCCGCCCATTTCCGTCACCGCCGCCATGCTGCGCAGATGTCCGAGATGCAGCGGCGTCTCGCGCACCATCAGCACCAGCCGCCGGCGTTCCTTCAGCACGACGTCCGCCGCGCGGGTCAGAAGCGTCGAGGTGACCCCCGAGGCGATCTCCGAAAGGGTGCGGATCGAGCAGGGCGCCACGATCATGCCGCGGGTATGGAAGGAGCCGCTGGAGATCGCCGCACCGATGTCCTCGACGCTGTGGCATACATCAGCAAGCGCCTTGACGGCGGCGATCTTGTAGCGGGTCTCGTGGGCGAGCGTGATCGCCGCCGAGCGGGAAATCACGAGATGCGTCTCGATCGGCACCTCGCGCAGGAGCTCCAGCAGGCGCACCCCGTAAATGACGCCGGAGGCGCCGGAAAGGCCGACGATGATACGGTCCGGCCGTGCGCCGGCGGGCTGATGGTCGGGCAAGGCGCTCTCCTGATGCTTCCGTTACACGCTTTTCTTCCGCTGCGAAGACGCGCCCCCTACCGCGCTCATGCGCTTGCCGCGGCGAATGCGAGGGCCTCGTTCATGTCGGCGATGAGATCGGAGGCGCTTTCCAGCCCGGCATGAATGCGCAGCAGCGGGCCTCCGTCCTTGCCCGGCGCGGGCTTGTCGTAGGGCAGGATCAGGCTCTCGAACCCGCCCCAGGAAAGGCCGATGCCGAAGAGCTTCAGCCGCGAGAAGAGCGCGCGCAGAACCTTGTCGTCCATCTGGTGCAGTTCCACCCCGAACAGGCCGCTCGCGCCGGTGAAGTCGCGTCTCCAGATGATGTGGCCCGGATCCTGGGGCAGGGCAGGATGCAGGACCCGTTTGACGAGCGGCTGGTCGAGCAGGCTTTCCGCCAGCATCACGCCGTTCTCCCAGTGGCGCCTCAGCCGCACGTCGAGCGTGCGAATGCCGCGCAAGGCGAGATAGAGGTCGTCCGGGCCGGCGGTCTGGCCGAGGTCGTGGGCGCCGTGCTGCAGCTGCGGCCAGACGCTCTCCCGCGCCGTCGCAACGCCGAGAAGGGCATCCGAATGTCCCACGAGATACTTCGTGGCGGCCTGGACGGAGACGTCGACGCCGTGCTCGAACGGCTTGAAATAGAGCGGCGAGGCCCAGGAATTGTCCATGACGACGATGGCACCGCCCGCATGGGCCTCCTCCGCGATGGCCGGGATGTCCTGGACCTCGAAGGTCCATGAGCCCGGCGATTCCACGTAGACGACGCGCGTGTTGGAGCGCATCAGGTCGCGGATATTGCCTCCGGCGAGCGGGTCGTAGAATTCCACCTCGATGGCAAAGCGGCCCAGCACCCGCTGCGTGAAGGCGCGCACCGGCCCGTAGACCGAGCGGGGCATGAGGACGTGATCGCCTCCCTCCAGGAACGCCAGCAGCGAATGGCAGCATGCGGCAAGCCCGGAGGGGAAGATGATGCTGCGATAGCCTCCCTCCAGATGCGCCACGGTCTCCTCAAGGCTTCGCGTCGTCGGATTGCCGAAGCGGCCATAGGTGCCGAAAGGCTCACCCGCCGATCGTTCCCGCCAGGTCTCCAGATCCGGCGCGAGGATCGTCGAGCCGCGATGCACGGGCGTGTTCACGAGGCCGGCAAAACGCTGCGGGTCGCGCCCGCCATGGACGAGAAAGGTGCAGGGATCTTCCCTGCTGTCCGGCGTCGTCACGTGAGAGATGGATTTCATGGGCGTGTCAGGAGGTCAGGACGAGTTCGCCGCGCGGTCCGGAGAGGATGGCGCGGAAGGCGGGGCGGTCGGCGCGCAGCACCGGCAGGTCGATGCCCAGCGTCTCGTAGATGTCGGAAAGGCCCTCCCGATCGGGGTGCATCACCTCGAAGAGCTTCAGGCTGAGGCCGCCCGGCGTCGTGCGCGCGGGGTGGGTCGTCTCCTTCCAGTCGATGAAGAGGGGAAGGTGGTCGCCATATTCGGTCTCGTCGGCGAAGCCGAGCTGCCAGAAGAGCTCCGGGCCGTCAGGCTGCTTGCGGCTCCAGTCCTCCGGGCCGCGGAAGGGGATGCCGGCATCCCGCGCCGTCTTGCCGAGGCCGGTGAGGTCGTCCGTGCAGATGGCGAAGGCGAAGATGCCTGGCATCGCCCGTGCGCTCAGCCTCGCCCCGAGGTTCGCCTCCAGCTCCTGTTCGGGATCGGGGGCGATGATCTCCAGGTAGCAGTCCTCGCCCAGCGAGAGGAGGGCGTTATGGGTGCCGCGCCCCGGATGTCGCCCGCCGGGCGCAGCCCGCACGCCGGTGAGGCGCTCGATGAGATCGATGCCGTCTTCCAGGACGGGCGCGGACCAAAGGAGATGGTCGAGCCGTGACATGAGCGCTCCTTCGATGTCGCCGCAGGCCGCCGGGGGAGCGCTTCGGCAGCGCGCATTTCCGGGAGGGCATCGGCAAGATTGGGCTCCGATAGGCTTCGTAACATGTCAAGTCAATCGTCGGATGGCAATCGCTTTGCAATGCGCCGGCGCATGATTGCCTGCAAGATAGTCAAGATGGTGCCCGGGCGGGCAGACTTCGACTGGGATGCGCGACTTGTGCGCAGCACCTTCCGTTCGACAGCGGCGTTTCAGAAAACATTCAAATATATAGCTAGTTAGAGAAGGGTAGGCGGAATCTCGCGCCCCACACTCCATTCCCGAGGGGCGGAAGCTCCGTGCAAATCGGGAAAGACTCATCCGCCCGGTGGGAGATCCTGGTATGGCATGGCGCTTGCGAGGTTGTGGGGGAAGCTGTTCGCGCCACGCCGAATTCGCGGCGTATTGACATGTTTCGGATATCTTACTAACAGGTTACAAATCGCCCGGACGGACCCGGGCGGCTGGCCTGGAGGCGGATGTCCATGACCCAAGCGAGATTGTCTGTTTCGGCGAGGGACGACAGCCTCTGGCACGGGCAGGGCAGGGCGTGAGCGCTCCTGCTGTCGCGGGCACGGGTCCTGTCGTCCGCAGAACCGTTTCCCTTCCGGCCTTGTGGCTGAGCGGCTGGCGGATCGCCCTTTTGGTCGCCATCCTCGCGATCTGGGAAGTCGTCTCCTTCACCCTCATCGATCCGTTCTGGATCAGCCGGCCGAGCGATATCGCCGTCCGGCTGTGGGATATGGCCGTGTCCGGCTCGCTGTGGACGAACAGCTGGGCGACGCTCTGGCAGGCGATCCTCGGCCTTGCTCTCGGCCTCCCCGTCGGTCTCGGCATCGGCGTCCTGCTCGCCGCGCTGCCGCGCTTCGCCAGCGTCGTCGAGCCGTTCTGGATGGGCCTCTACAGCCTGCCGCGCATCGCGCTCGGCCCGCTCTTCGTCATCTGGTTCGGGATCGGCCTTCTGTCGAAGGTCATGCTGGTCTTCTCCCTGGTCGTCTTCGTCTTCATCCTCAATGCGCTCCAGGGGCTGCATGAGGTCGATCGGGACCTCGTCAATCTCATGCGCACGATGCGCGCCTCGCGCTTCTACATCCTGCGGCGCGTGCAGATGCCGTCGATCATCCCGTGGATCATCGCCGCCATGCGCATCAATGTCGGCATCGCCCTCATCGGCTCGGTCATCGGCGAGATGCTTGGCGCGAACCGCGGTCTCGGTTGGTACATCCAGATTTCCGGCGCTCGGCTCGATACGACTGGTGTATTCACTGGTCTGTTTATCCTCATGATCATGGCAATATTGTTCAACGAAGCAATAAAAATCATCGAGGATCGCCTTCTTCCCTACAAGAGGGCTTCATGAATAACCATAACCACAACTCGAGAGGGACTTATATGATTTCGTACTTGGGAAAAGCGGCCTTCGCGACACTTCTGGCGGTTGGTGCCAGTTCGGTCGCCTCGGCCGAGACGACGACGATCCGCGCGGGCGTCGCCGTGAACTTCGAAGGCATGCTGCCGGTGATGGCCGCCAAGGAGAAGGGCTACCTTGCCGATGAAGGCATCGAGATCGAGACCCTGGACTTCCAGGGTGGCGGTCCGACGGTTCAGGCTTTCGCCGGCGACAGCGTCGATATCTGCTTCTGCGCCGGCGACCACGTCGTGCGCCTTCGCAACCGTGGCATTCCGGCGGTCTTCCTGTATGGCCTCGACGACCGGCACGACTACACGCTGATCGGCAAGAAGGGCGCCGCGGGCAGCAGCATCGCCGAGATGAAGGGCGAGACGCTCGGTATCACCTCGCCGGGCTCCATGACCGACAATACGCTGCGCTGGGCCATCAAAGAGCTCGATATGAAGCCGGACAGCGACTACTCGCTCATCCCCTCCGGCACCGGCGCCTCGATGGTCGCCGCGATCGAGGGCGGCAAGGTGAATGCCGGCATGCTGGTGACGACCGACCGCGAATTCCTCCTCAAGCGCGGGGATTTCGAGATCGTGGAAGACTTCACGCAGCTGCCCTACGCCGGCTTCTCGGCCATCGTGAAGGAATCGTGGATCAAGGAGAATCCGGAGCTTGCCGCCGGTCTGGTGTCGGCTCTGGACAAGGCTTCGGCCGATCTGAGAAGCGATCCGGCCTTCGCGCAGAAGCTCGTCAAGGAGCTCTATCCGACCTTGTCCGATGACATCATCGCGGCAACGGCGGAATCGGCCGTGAGCCGCATCCCGGAAGGCGGCAAGTACAGCCAGGATGCGATCGACACGGTGAACAGCATCATGACGAGTGCCGATCCCTCGCTGAAGCCGATCACTCTCGAGGAATCCTACCTCGAAATGTGAGGCATTCGGGCGCCCGGGCCATGTCGGCGCGGGCGCCTGACCCCTGGAACGTTGCTTCCGACACAGGTGAAATCGATGGACATGCAAGTCTCGGCGGGGCCGAAGGTGGTGCTTGAGGGCGCTTCCGTCGCTTACGGGGATCTGACGGTTCTCAAGGACGTCGATCTCGTGCTGGGCGACGGCGAGTTTCTCTCCATCGTCGGGCCGAGCGGCTGCGGCAAGTCGACGTTGCTGAAGCTCATCTCCGGCCTGGAGCCGCCCGCGGCGGGCCGGGTCTTCGTCGACGGCGCCGAGATCGACAGGACGCCGCCGCATGTCGGCTTCATGTTCCAGCGCGATGCGCTGCTGCCCTGGGCGACGGCCGAGGAGAACATCAATGTCGGCCTGGAGCTCGGCGGCTATCCGCAGGCCGATCGGGCGAAGCGCTGCCAGGAACTGATCGATTTCCTTCAGCTCACCGGCTTCGGCAAGCACTATCCCTCCATGCTCTCGGGCGGCATGCGCCAGCGCGTCTCCCTCGGCCGCCTCCTGGCCTACGAGCCGGAGCTCTACCTCATGGACGAGCCCTTCGGCGCGCTCGACGCCCAGACCAAGGTCATGATGGGTCGGGAGCTGCTGCGCATCTGGGGCCGTTATCGCAAGAGCGTCATCTTCGTCACCCACGACATCGAGGAGGCGGTCTCCCTGTCGAGCCGGGTCATCGTCATCAGCGGCCGGCCGGGCAGGGTCAAGCGCGAGGTCAAGGTCGATATCGACTATCCGCGCGATCTGCGGGCCGTCCGCAAGACCGCCGTCTTCCACGATCTGTGCTCCACCATCTGGGACGAGATCATGGGCGAAAAGGCGGTCGAGCAGGCCGCCGACGATCCCGCCGAGGCCCCCGCCTGATCCCATCGTCGCCGCCAGCCGGCTGCGCCTGCGCGCCGGCGGCTCGCGCGGCACCCCGTGTTTTCCGCCGCCTGTCTTCTCCAGTCCGCCTCAAGGAACGTTCCTCATGCAACACAACACGAACATGCCGATCGAAGACCAGTCCGCGGAGCCGGGCGTGGAAACGAAGGTGATCAGCGCCGGGATACGCGAATTCGTTTCCGATCTGCGCGAGGCGGGAGAGCTCGTCGATCTCCACCAGCCGGTCGATCTTCGCCATATGGCCACGCTCGTCGACCAGTCCGACAAGGCGCTGATGTTCCACAATCCCATCGGCTACGACATGCCGGTCCTGTCGGGCGTCCTGCGCTCCGCCAACCGCGCCTTCATCGCCATGGGCAGCTCCAGCTACCGCGACATCGAGAAGATCCTCTCGCGCGGTCTTGCCAATCCGATCGAGCCGACCCGGGTCTCCACTTCCTCCACCGAGGAGGTGATCCTGACGGGCGACGAGGTGAACCTGTTCGATCTGCCGGTGCCGATCTTCTCCGTGCATGACGGCGGCCCGATGATCACCGCCGGCATCGTCATGGCCAAGGACCCCGAGCTCGGGGTGGTGAACACCGGCTGCTATCGCTTCATGGTCAAGGAGAAGGCCCTGACCGGCATCGACATCGTCACGCCGAACAACCTTCGCTACTACGCCAACCGCGCCTACGAAGCCGGCCGGCCGCTGCCGATCTCCATCTCCATCGGCACGCATCCGATCGAAATGTTCGCGGCCAACTACCGCGCCCCCATCGAGGTGGAGGAGATGTCGCTTGCCGGCGGCATCCGCGGCCAGGCCGTCGCGCTCGGCCAGTGCCGGACCATCGACCTGCCGTACATCGCCGACTGCGAGATCGTACTGGAGGCGGAGATCCTGCCGGTCGGCTGGACGCAGCCGGAAGGCCGTTTCGGCGAATTCACCTTCCTGATGGGCGGCCTGCACTGGAACCCGAACGTGCGCGTCAAATCGATCATGATGCGCCGGGACGCGATGTACTGGGCGCTGCACATGCCCTTCGAATACACCTATCTCGGGGCCGCGGCGCTGCACCAGCCGGTGCGCACCGCCCTCACCAATACCGGCATCGAGGTGAAGGACATCAACATCACCGTCGGCGGCGCCGCCTACTGGCACGCGGTGATTTCCATCAAGAAGCAGGCGGGGGAGGGCAAGTCGGCGCTGCTCGCCGCGCTTTCGGTCGGCGACCTGAAGCACGTCGTCATCGTTGATGAGGAGATCGACGTCTACAATCCGCTGGAGGTGGAGTGGGCGATCGCCACGCGCGTGCAGGGCGACCGCGACGTCATGATCATCCCCGGCGCACGGGCCAAGCCGCTCGATCCGAGCCTCTTCATCACGCCGGGCCACGTGCCGACCGGCACCAAGGTCGGCATCGACGCCACCATCGGCGAGAACATCCCCAAGGAGCGCTACGAGCGCGTCGCCTACGCTTATGCCGACCGGGTGAAGGTCGGCGACTATGTCGAGGGCAAGAGCGACGAGCCGCAGGAGGCCAAGGCCGATATCGCCGCTGTCGCGCAGGAAATCCTGGCAATGATCGAGCCGGAGCCGATGTACTACACCGACATCGACTTCAAGCTGTCCTCGTATGGCTTCCGCAACGTGGCCGCCGCCTTCGGCGAGCTGCATGCCCAGGGCAAGCTGTGGAAGGACAAGTTCGGGCGCGTCTGCCTGCGCGATTCCGAGTTCGCGGCCAAGCCGTGAGCGCCGGGCAGGGGATGGCACCACGAAGATGATCACCGACTTCTTCAATCTCGGCGACCTGATCGATCGCAGCCAGGATCAGGCCCGCACCGCGATCGTCGATCTTCGCGATCCGGCCGCGCCGCGCTCCTACACCTATGGTGAGATGGATCTTCTGTCGGGCGGCATTGCGCGCCATCTCTCGGCGCGCGGCCTGCCGCCCGGCGCAAGGGTCGCCATCGCCTCCATGAATCGGGCCGAATACATCGCCGCCTATTTCGGCATCATGCGTGCCGGTCTCGTCGCGGTGCCGGTCAATATCAAGCTTCCGGACGAGATCATCGCCTTCCTCGTCGAGGACGCCGACGTCGCTCTCGCCTTCACCGATGCGGGCTCGCGGGCACGGCTTCCCGCTGGCCTGCCGGTGATCGATTTCGATAATGCGGGCCCCGACGGCTTTGCGGCCCTGATCGAGCCCGCCGCGTTCGAGACCGTGGTGCCGCGGGAAGGCGCGCTGGCGCAAATTCTCTACACCTCCGGCTCCACCGGCCGCCCCAAGGGCGTCCTTCTTTCCCATGAAGGCCAGCTCTGGGTTCTCAAGGCCAAGGCCGTGGCGCCGGAAATGGCCGAAAGCCGGCAGATCATCGCCCAGCCGCTCTTTCACATGAACGGGCTCATCGTCACCAAATGCGCTTTCCTCGCCGGCGCGCTGCTGGTGATGATGCCTTCCTTCAAGGCGGCCGAATATACCGCCGCGATGGCGCAATATCGCGTCACCCATGTGATGGCGATTCCGACCATGTTCGCGCGCGTGGTCAAGGAACTGGAGAAGGAACCGGAGATCGACCTTTCCAGCCTCGTCCAGATCGTCCTGGCGTCGGCCCCGCTGACGCTCGCCTTGATCGACCGGGTCGAGAAAATGATCCCCAGCGCGACGGTGGCCAACAGCTTTGGCACGACCGAGGCGGGCGCCTCCGTCTTCGGTCCGCATCCGGACGGGCTGCCGACGCCGCCGCTTTCGCTCGGCCACCCGCTGCCCGGCAGCGAGGTCAAGCTCGTCGACGGCCCGGACGAGAACCACGGCACGCTGATGATGCGCAACCCGGCGGTGATGACCGGCTACAACAAGCTGCCGAAAAAGACCGCCGAGGTGATCCGCGACGGCTGGTACATCAGCGGCGACGTCATGCGGCGCGACGAGAACGGCTTCTTCTTCTTCTTTGGTCGCGCCGACGACATGTTCGTCTGCTCGGGCGAGAACATCTACCCGAACGAGGTGGAAAAGCTGCTGGAGCGCCATCCGAAGGTGCAGCAGGCGGCCGTCGTGCCGATGCCGGACGAGGAGCGCGGGCACATCCCGGTCGCCTTCATCGTGGCGGCGGCCGGCACCAGCCCGGCGGTGGAGGAGATCAAGGCGTTCTCGATCGCCAACGGCCCGGCCTACCAGCATCCGAGGCGGATCGAACTGCGCGCCGACCTGCCGCTCGCCGGCACGAACAAGATCGACCGCAACGCGCTGATGCGGCGCGCCCGCGATCTGGAGACGGCCGGCGGCTGGAGCACATGAGGCCGCGCCGGCACCGCCTTCGAAAGGAAACGAATTGACATCATCGCCTATGACCGCCGCGGACATCCAGGCCCACCTCGATGCCTCCCCCTTCATCGCCTTCCTGGGCCTGCATTGCTCCGAGCTCGATGCCGAGGCCGGCACGCTCGCCATGACCATGAAGCTGCGCCCGGAGCTGGAGCGTGCTGCGGGCACCGGGCAGTTCCACGGCGGCGCCGTCGCCTCCCTCATCGATACGGTGGGCGATTTCGCGGTGGTGATGGTGGTGCCGGGCGACGTGCCGACGATCAATTTCCGCGTCGATTATCTGCGGCCCTCGACCGGGCCGCATCTCCTCGGCACGGCGAGGGTGCGCCGCGTCGGCCGCACCGTCGGCGTCATCGACATCGACGTCACCGACGAAGCCGGACGGCTCACCGCGGTCGGTCGCGGTTGCTACGGCGTTCCGAAGGTCTGAGGCCGAAGGGCGGTTCTGCGCCCCGAAATCTGGTGTGGCGGACGGCCCTGCCGCCGCCGCCTCGTGTCGTCGGCGGCGCTCCGGGCGCGGGACGGCGCTATCCGTCGACACCGGAGCGAAACGAGAAACGGGCGAGGAGCGTGTCGCCGGTCCGGCGCGCCCGTCCCACGAAGGAGCAGGCATGAAAGCCGTGGTCATCCGTCAGCACGGAGAAATCGGAGAACTGGCCTACGAGACCTCCTGGCCCGATCCCGTGGCCGGCGAGGGCGAGGTCGTCATCGCCGTCAGTGCGTGCGCCCTCAACTACCACGATCTCTTCACCTTGCGCGGCATGCCGGGGATCAAGATCCCGATGCCGATCATCATGGGCATCGACGTCGCCGGCGAGATCGCCGAGGTCGGGCCCGGCGTCAGCGACTGGAAGGTGGGCGACCGCGTCATGGTCGATCCGCTCGATACCGAGACCGGGCGCCTTCTCGGCGAGAGGATGGACGGCGGCCTTGCCGAATACTGCAAGGTGGGCGCCCACATGCTGGTGCCGATGCCGGAAGGCGTGTCGTTTCGCGAGGCCGCGGCGTTGCCGGTCGCCTATGGCACCGCCTATCGGATGATGGTCACGCGCGGCAAGGTGGCCGCCGACGAGAAGCTGCTGGTTCTCGGCGCCTCGGGCGGCGTCGGAACCTGCTGCGTCCAGCTCGGCCGGCTCGCCGGCGCGCATGTCATCGCCGCCGCTTCCACGCCGGAAAAGCTTGCCCGGCTTGCCGAGATCGGCGCTCACGAAGGCATCGACTACAAGGCCGACGATTTCATGAAGGTCGTGCATGAGCGCCACGGCAAGCCGAGGGTCTACGGCGCCGGCGCCGGCTCGGGCGGCGTCGACGTGGTCGTCAACTTCACCGGCGGCGAAACCTGGGTGCCCTCGCTCAGGGTGGTGCGCCAGGGCGGCCGCATTCTCACATGCGGGGCGACGGCCGGTTTCGATCCGAAGACGGATCTTCGCTACATCTGGACTTTCGAGATCGATATCCGCGGCTCCAACGCCTGGGAGCGGGGCGATCTCTTCGCGCTTCTGGATCTCGTGCAGGAAAAGCGCCTCGCGCCGACGATCGACTGCGCCCTGCCGCTGAAGGAGACGCCTACGGCTTTTAGCCGCCTTGCGGAGCGCAATGTGTTCGGCAAGATCATCATTGAATCGCATCGTTGAACTGTGGCAGTCCTGCGGGATGCTCAAGTTCTGCGTGTGCGCATGACGGGCGGCGTCATCCGAATGGTCGTCGCGGAAGGCGGTTCCGATGACTGACGGGCACGAAGCGGGCGAAGGCCGTCCGGCGATGACGGCGCTCAAGACGAACGGGGCGGCGCGAAGCTCGCGCGGCCGCTCCGGTGCGGATGGGGTGCGCCAGAGCGACGAGGCGGTCGAGAAGATCCGGCGCGCCATCACCCGCTGCGAGCTGATGCCGGGCTCCATGACCTCCGAGGCCGATATCGGCAAGCGCTTCGGCCTCAAGCGGGCGGCGACGCGCACCGCGCTGGAACGGCTGGCGGTCTACGGCTTCGTCCGGCCCGTGCATCGCCGCGGCTACCAGATCAAGCCGATCACCCTGCGCGACGTGAACGATCTCTACCAGCTGCGCGAGATCGTCGAGCGCGCGGCCGTGCGCCTAGTCGCCGGCCGCATCGACGAGGCGAGCCTCAGGCGGCTCGACCAGATCTGCACGCAGAGCTACACGCCCTACGACCGCGGCAGCGAGGAACGCTTCCTCCACGCCAATTCCGCCTTCCACATGCTGGTGGCGAGCGCCACGCGCAACGAACGCCTCGCCGACACGGTGCGCTCCGTCCTGCAGGAGATGGAGCGGATCCTTCATTTCGGCCTTGCCGTGCGCAACCGCACCGAGGAGATGCGCCACGAGCACGAGGCGCTCATTGTCGCCCTGACCACGGGCGATGCCGACGCCGCCGAGCGGGCGATCTGCGACGAGCTTTCCTCCTCCAAGGCGATGGTGCTCGATGCGCTGATGTCCTCCGCCAGCCTGCTCGACGTCAATATCAGCGCCGGCTATGCCGGTTCCGGCGAGGACGAACCCTTCGAGCCCTATCCGGCGTGAGCGAGAGGCTGCTCACCCCGCCAAAGGCGAGGGCGCGACAGGGGCGGCCGTGCGCCTGCCTGACCGAGGCCCTGGCCCTGCCTCCAAGGATCTCCAATGGTAGCTGAGAACGCGCTGGGGGGCAGGATCGCCCTGGTGACGGGCGCCTCGCGCGGCATCGGCGCGGCGAGCGCCCTCGCTCTGGCGAAGGCCGGCGCGGAGGTCGTCGTCACGGCAAGGAGCCTTGAAGGTCTGGAACCGGTTTCGCAGGCGATCGCGGCCGCCGGTGGAAAGGCGAGGCCCTTTGCGCTCGACATGCGCGATGGCGCCGCGATCGCCCGCTTCGGCGAGACGGTGGAAGAGCGCTTCGGCCGGCTCGACGTTCTTGTGGCGAATGCCGGTCTTCTCGGCTCGCCCGCCAGGGCGGTGGAGATCGACCCGCAGGCCTGGAAGGACATTATCGCGGTCAACCTGACGGGCAATGTCGATCTGGTGCGCGCGCTGGGGCCGTTGCTGGCGCGCTCGGATGCGGGGCGGGCGGTGTTCGTCACCTCCGGCCTTGCCTGGCGCCGCCAGCCCGGGCTCGGCGCCTATGCGGCGAGCAAGGCCGCGCTCAACGCCTTCGTCGAGGCCTATGCGGCCGAGACGCGCGACGGGCCGCTGCGGGTCAACCTTTTCAGCCCCGGCGCGGTCCGAACCGAGCTCTATGCCAACGCCTTTCCGCAGAACGACCTTTCCGCCGCCGCAGCGCCCGAGGAGGTCGCCGAGGCGCTCCTCGCCTGCTGTCTGCCCTCGGTCGCCGAGACCGGCAAGGTGTGGGATTTCCGCTCCGGCCGGTGGATGGAGCTGATGCCTCCCGCATGAGCCGCCGGGGCGGGAAGGCCGCAGCTCGGCCGGCCGAGCTTTCAGCCCGTGCCGCCCGGCTGTTGCCGGCTCCACAGGGTGAGGAAGCTCGTCGCGGCGAGGCCTCCAAGGAGCGCCAGGCCGTAGGCGGCGGTGCTGCCCAGAAGCGGAATGCCGACCGCAAGCCCGAAGGAGAAAATCGCCAGGCTGAACGTGCCGAGCATGGCGGCATTCAGCGTGGCGATCGCCGCCACGCTTCCGGCCCGCTGGTGCACCGTGACGGATATGACGGTGAAGCCGACCGGAAAGGTGACCAGAAGGCCCGACCAGGCAGCACCGAGTTGCGCGCTCAGCACCGTGACGCCGGCGACGAGAAGGCCGGCGAGGAGGCCGCGCAGGAGGAGAGGGGCGAGGCCTCGCCCGCCTCGGGCCGAAGCGCGCACCTTTGCGAAGGCGCGCACGAGGAGGTAGGCGGCAAGGCCGCTCGCCGTGAAGACGGCCGCCCCGAGAAACGGCATCGGCGGCATGGCGGCGACGAAGGGCACGACGGTGAGCCAGGCGAGGATCGCCGCCGCCAGCGAAAGGAAAGGGCCGGCCCTTTGCGCCGCCAGGCAATAGCCGAGGAGGAAGGCCTCCGTCGCCGCCAGCGAGAAGAGCGAGGTGGCGGCCGCGTCCGCGGCGAAGGCCGCGCCGTGATCGCGGATCAGGAAGAAGAAGCCCGGCCCGATGACGATCGGAAGACCCGCGAGCGAGCCACCGATCCGTGGGCCGAAGCGCTCAATGGCAAGCGTCGCCGCGATCACGATGAGGGCCGTGGAGCCGGCTCGCACGGCCAGCTCGAAGATCATCGGATCGGGCGGCGGCAAGCTGTTACTGCGACAGGAGGGCTTCAAAGCGCTCCGCGAGCGCCAGAACCTTCCAGTCGGCCCCTGCGGGCGCGAAGATCATCGACCCTGTCGCAAGCTCCCCGATCGCGCTCATCGGCACCGTCGCCGCGCAGCCGTCAAGGAAGTTGACGCAGGAAGGGTTGCGCAGGACGAGGCCGTTGAGCCGGTCGAAATCGGCCTCGACCTCCTCGATCCCCGGTGCCAGAACCGGAACTGTCGGCGCCACGAAGGCGTCGAAATCGGAGGCGAGGGCGGCAAAGGCCTGCTGCGCCTCGGCGCGGGACCTGCGGGCGCCCTCCAGATCCTCGCTGGTGAGCGTCTCGGCAAAACGGATGCGCTTCAGGACGTGCGGATCGCCGGTTGTCTCAAGCTCGCTGAGATAGGCGCGGTGGATCTGATGCGCCTCGGAGGAGACGATCGCGCGGTTTGCCGCCGCCGCCTCCTCGATCGGCGCGAAGGTGACACCGACGAGTTCGGCGCCGGCTGCGGACAGCGCCTTGAGCGTGGCCTCGAAATCCTCCGCCACCGCCCCGTCCATGCCGTCGGTCATCACCGTGCGCATGACGCCGAGGCGCGGCCTTGCCGGCGCCTTGAGATCGGGCATCGCCTCGCCGGAGAGCACGGCATGGATCGCCGCGCAGGTTGCGATGTCGGGCGCGATCGCCCCGATGCTGTCGCAGCTCGGCGAGAGCGGAAACACGCCGTCGCGGGGCACGGACTTCTGGCTGGGCTTGAAGCCGGCGAGCCCGTTCAGCGCGGCGGGGATGCGCACCGAGCCGCCCGTATCGGTGCCGAGAGCGGCGTCGCAGAGGCCGAGCGCTACGGCGACGGCGCCGCCGGAGGTCGAGCCACCGGGGATGCGCGTCCTGTCGTGGCTGTTGCCGGGCGTGCCGAAATGCGGATTGAGGCCGACGCCGGAATAGGCGAACTCGCTCATCGAGGTGCGCCCGAAGGGCAGGGCGCCGGCCGCCCGCAGGCGCCGCACCGCCTCCGCGTCCTTGTCGGCGGGCGCGTTGGCGGCGAGCTGGCGCGAGCCGGCCGTCGTCACCTCGCCTTCAATGTCGAAAAGGTCCTTGATGGTCACGAGAAGGCCGGCGAGCGGGCCTGCCGCAAGGCTGGCATCGCCGTCGATGCGCCTGGCTTCGGCGCAGACTTTTTCTGCGTCGAAGCGCGCGAAGATGCGGCCGGCTTCCTGCGGGTCGATGTCGAGCAGCTGCCCGATCGCCTCCCTCGCCTGATCGATGGCGCGAAAGCGCAATCTGCCGCCGGCGCGTCGGAGTGGTGAAATGTCTGGCAAGCGAATCCCTCAGGCAATGACGGGCAGGAAACGGCTTTCGTACGCGTGCTCGATCGTGCGGCCAAGGACCGGATCGTGCATGCGCATGGCGAAATGCCGGGCGGGGCGCACGCCGCCGGAAAGGACGCCGAGCGTGCCGCACATGAGCGCCGTGCCGGCCGCAAGCCGCCCGGGGCCGGCGGCGAAGGGAGAGGCCGCGGCGAGCTCGGCGAGCGGGCGGAGCTGTGCGAGCGTCCCGTCCTGGTAGGGCACCCAATCGGCGCCGGCTTCCTCGCGGATGAAGGATTGCAGCCCGATCCGGTCGAGATGGCCGGCGACCTCCGCAAAGGCCCAGGCATCGCCTGAGACGGGCTTGGCGCAGATCTGCTTGGACAGCGCCACGGAATGCGTCTCCAGCTTGCGGTCGGTATGGTCGGAGCCGAGCGCGAGATAGAGCGCCTGGCCATCGTCGAAGAGCACCGGCTCGACTTCGCCGGAAGACGTCTCGCCGACGAGCTCGATTGCCGGATCGGCGGTGAAGAGGGCGGCGCTGACGCGGTAGAAGAGGGGCACGGTGGAAGGCGGCGGCACGCCGATCGCCTGCAGCTCGGCGATATGGTGGTCGACCGCGGCCCGGTCGCGGCCAGTCCAGCCGGCGACGACGGCGTTCTGCAGGCAAAGGCGCACATGGCCCTCGCCCGGGAGACGGAATGTGAGGTCGGTGGTCAAGTCGGATCCGTTCGGCTGGAAAAAAGGGGCCCTCAAAGCCCGTTTGCGAGGAAGAGGGCGATGTCGGGCACAAGGACGAGCGCGACGACCATGGCGAGCATCGTCAGGACATAGGGGATGACGCCGAGCATCACCTCGCTGAGCGATCCCTTCGAGCGCGCGCCCTGCACCACATAGAGGTTGAGGCCCACGGGCGGCGTGATCAGCGCCATCTCGATGAGGACGATCATCAGGACGCCGAACCAGACCTTGTCGAAGCCGAGATCGGCGATGATCGGCACGACGATCGGGATCGTCGCGATCATCAGCGACAACGTCTCGATGAAGAAGCCGAGGACGATGTAGAGGAGGATGACGACGAGAAGCGTGCCATAGGCGCCGAGCCCGAGGTTTTCCAGAAGCTCCGTCAGCTGGCGGCCGAGGCCGGCCGCCGCCAGCGTGTAGTTGAGGAAATACGCGCCGACGATGACGAACATGATCATCGCCGTGGTGCGGATCGTGCCGAGCAGCGCCTCCACGACCATGGAGGGCGTGACCGCGCGGTGGAAGGCGGCGATGACGAAGGCCATGGCGACGCCGACCGCGGCCGCCTCCGTCGGCGTCGCCCAGCCGCGATAGATCGAGCCGACGATAACGCCGAAGAGGAGCGCGATCGGGATGAGATGCGGCAGGCCCGCCATCCGCTCGCCCCAGGTGAAGGAGCGCGACTGGCCGCCGAGGCCCGGCCGCACCTTGCAGATGAGGGCGGTGACGGCCATGAAGCCGATTGCCATCAGGACGCCCGGCACGAGGCCGGCGAGGAAGAGCCGCGGCACGGAGGTTTCCGTCAGGAAGCCGTAGACGATGAGGTTGATGGAGGGCGGGATCAGGATGCCGAGCGTGCCGCCCGCCGCGATCGAGCCGGCAAAGAGCTTCGGATCGTAGCCGAGGCGGTCGGCCTGCGGCATCGCGACGGTAGCGACCGTGGCAGCCGTGGCGACGGAGGAGCCGGAAGTGGCGGAAAACAGGGTCGCTGTGCCGATATTGGCATGGATGAGCCCGCCCGGCAGCCAGGAGAACCAGGCGTCGAGCGCCGCATAGGTGCGCTTGGCGATGCCGGCCCGCACCAGGATCTCTCCGAGAAGGACGAAGAAGGGAATGGCGATGAGCAGGAAGCTGTCGGAGGAGGAATAGACGACCTGGCCGAGGCCGCGGATCAGCGGAAAGGCCGAATAGAAGGTGTCGATGCCGATCCCGAGGAGGAAGAGCACGACGCCGACCGGCAGCGACAGCGCCAGAAGGCCGAGAAGGCCGATGCCGACGGACCAGATCATGTGCCGGCGCTTTCGGTGCTGCTGCCGGCGATCTCGTCGATCCCCGTCCAGTCGCGCTTCACGGCGAGCGCGAGGACGCAGGCGAGGAGCAGCACGGAGACGATCGCCAGCCACACCCAGCCCGCGAACCAGATCGATTGCGGGATCCACAGTGGGGTGGCGAGCGGCGTATTGGCGTGGGAATCGCGCGCCAGCGTTTTGGCGAGCACGTCCCAGGCGTAGAAGGAGACGAGGGCGGCGATCGCCGAGATGCCGGCGAGCGCGAAGATGTCGAAGATGGCGGCCCCCGCCTTGGGGAGCCGCGCCTGGATGAGGTCGATGCGCACATGCGCCCGTTCCGAGAGGGCAAAGGCGAAGCCCCATGTGGCGACGCCGGCCATGACGTAGCCGGAGATCTCGTCCGATCCGCCGATGCTGCCGACCGAAGTCTGCCGCAGCACGATCTCCAGGAGGATGAGCGCGACCGTCAGCAGCAGGGCGATGCCTGCCACGATCGCGATCATCCGGTTGACCTGGCCGAGCGCCCCGGCGATCCGGACGGGAAGCGGCGTTGCGGGTACGGTCGGCGTCACGAGCGCGCCGCCTTGCCGGCTATTTCGCCGAGACGGTGATGCCGGCGGCCTTGCCGACGCTCTCGTTCCAGCGCTTGGCCCAATCCGCGCCGGCGCGCGAGGCCCAGTCCGGCAGGACCTTGTCGACGAGCACCTGCTTGGCGAGCTTCTGGTCGTCTTCGGTCGGCTCCACCAGCGTCATGGAGGCCGACTTGCCGGCCTCGCATTCGCCCGAGCCCGTCAGGCAGGCGATGTCGCGATCGAGCGCGTCGGCCGCCTGCTCCCATGCGGGCTCTTCGAACTTCGTGGAGATTTCCTCCTTCAGGAAGGACTGCGTCTCGGGCGAGAGGCTTTCCCACTTGTCGAGGTTCATGGCGGTCACGACCGGATCCCAGCCGCCGAGCGGCAGGGTGAGGAGATGGGTGGAGGATTCCCACCAGCCGGCGCTGTAGCCGGAGCCGGCGCCCGTCACGGCGCAGTCGATGACGCCGCGCTCCAGCGCGCCCGGCACCTCGGAGAAGGACATGGTGATGCCCTCGGCGCCGAGCTCTTCGAGGAAGATCGCGGTCATGCGGCCGGAGGCGCGGATCTTCTTGCCCTTGAGGTCGGCAAGCCCGTTCACCGCGCCGTTGCAGAAGACGACCTGCGGCGGGTAGGGGGCGATGGCCAGAAGGTGCGAATTGAAGCGGTCGTGCATGATGTCGGCTACCATCGGGCGCGCCGCCTCGACGATCTCGCGCGCCTTGGCGGCATCCGTGGCGATCAGCGGCACATCGAGGCCTTCCAGCTCCGGCGCGTCGCCGACCGTGTAGTCGGCCACCGTCATGCCGACGTCGAAGACGCCGTCGCCGAGCAGGCGATAGACGTCGGCGCCCTTGATGCCCATCTGGTCGAAGGTGGTCATTTCCACGGTAATGGCACCGCCGGAATCTTCCGGCAGCGTCTCGGTCCAGAAGGGCTGTTCGTATTTCTGGTAGAGCGGCAGGCTGCTCCAGCTGCCGACGACGGAGAGCGTCGTCTCCGGCAGCTTGTCCTGCGCCATGGCGGGGAGCGCCAGGCTGGCGAGCGCGGTCGAGATCGTCAGACTTGCGAGGATGGCTTTCATGTCTCGGCTCCGTTCGTTGTGGTTTCGGCTCGGGTCTTGGCCCGGGTTCTGGTGGCGGCTCACGAACCCCTCTCCGCCAGAAGGTCGGTGACCAGCATGTGGCCGGGCTCATGGGTGATGGCGATGTCCGGGCGCGCGCCGCGGATCGCCATCTGTGGCGTCACCCCGCAGGCCCAGAAGACCGGCACTTCCCCTTCGGCAAGGTCGGGCGGATCGCCGAAATCGGGCGCGGCGAGATCGGCGATGCCGATCGCCTGCGGATCGCCGAAATGCAGCGGCGCCCCATGCGCCAGAGGCTGGCGATCGGAAAGCACCATGGCGCGGATCGCCTCCGCCGGCCGGAAGGCCCGCATGGAGACGACCGTCGGCCCGCCGAAGGGGCCCGCCGCGGCGGTCTCGATATTGGTGACGTACATCGGCACGTTGGTGCCGGCCGAGATGTGCGGCACGCGGATGCCGGCCCGCACCAGCGCGTCCTCGAACGAGAACGAGCAGCCGATGACGAAGGTGACGAGATCATCGCGCCAGATGTCGCGAAGGTCTTCCGGCTTCGCCTTGAGCTCGCCCTTCTCGAAGACGCGGTAGCGCGAAACGTCTGTGCGGATGTCGATGTCCTCGCCGAGCCGCGGCAGCATCGGCTCGCCGGCCTCGCCGACGGCCAGGAGCGGGCAGGGCTTCGGATTGAGAACGCAGAACCGGAGGAAATCGCCGGCGAGGGCGGCCGGCAGGATGGCGAGGTTGCCCTGCAGATATCCCGGCGCCTGACCGCTCGTCTGGCCCTTGAACGTGCCGGCCCGGATACGGGCGCGCAGTTCGCGCGGCATCATCGGAACGGGACGGGTCGGGCTCGCGGTCATTTATTGTGCAACTTCAGGGCCTGCGCATGATCTCGGCAGGAAAATGATCGACTCCCTGATTGAAGCCGTCAACCGATCAAATTTTGATCGTTTTGATCTCTATATGAGATCGTCGGTGGCTTGCACGGCATGTTCGGCCGCGGCTCTAAGTCCCTCTGCCAAAAGGGGATCGAGCGTATCCATATGGGTGAAGACGAAGCGCAGCGGTCGGGGCTTTGCCGCCTCGGCCGTTTCGAGCCGCCGGATCCGGCCGGCCCGCATCTCCGCCTCCACCATCTTCACTGGCAGGACGCCGATGCCGAAGCTGGTCTGCACCAGATGGATCGCCGCCGAGAGCGAGGCGCAGCCGTGCAGCAGCGGCGCCGCGCGCAGATGCGCGTCGGCGAAGACAGCCTCCACCTCGCGGTAGGGGATCGTGCCTTTGGGAAAGGTGATGATGGGAAAGCCGGCGAGCTCCTCCACCGAGAGTTGCTGGTCGGCGAGCGGCATGCTGGTGGAAGCGAACCAGTCGATCGCCGTGCCGTAGATGAAGTGGCCGGTGGCGCGCGCCGGCACCAGCGGCTCCATCATCACGGCGACGTCGAGCTCGTCCTCCAGGAGCTTGGCCGCCAGGGTCGGCGAGGTATCGACGGCAAGCTCGATCCGCAGGCCCGGATAGCGCTCGCGGATCAGCGTCATCATGCGCGGCAGCCAGGTATGGACGATGGTTTCGGCGACCCCGATGCGGATCGTGCCGGCAAAGCCCGTCTCCTGCGACAGGCTGCCGAGGATGCGCTCGCGCATCTCCAGGAGTCCCGCCGTCTGGTCGAGGAAGGTGCGGCCGGCGGGCGTTAGGCCGCCGCGCCGCTTGCGCCGGTCGAAGAGTTCGACGCCGAGCCGTTCTTCGAGCGCCGCGACCCGCGCCGAGACGGCCGATTGCGACTGGCGGATCTGTGCGGCCGCGGCGCGGAAGCCGCCGTGCCGCACGATCAGGCGCACGATTTCCACATCCTTGAGGTCGAACATCGCGGCGCCCTAGCGCTTGGCCTGCAGCCGCATGGAGCGGCGGCGCAGGAGTTCGGCGGAGACGAGGAGCAGGATCGCCAGCGCGATCATGATCGTCGCCGCCGCCGCGATGGTGGGCGAGATGTTTTCCCGGATGCCGGAGAACATTTCGCGCGGCAGGGTGCGCTGGTTCGGCCCACCGATGAGGAGAACGGTGATGACTTCCTCCAGCGAGACGGAAAAGGCGAAGAGGCCGCCGAAGATGACGCCCGGCGCGATCAGCGGAAAGACGATGGACCGGGCCACCCGGATGGGCGAGGCGCCGAGGCCGAGCCCGGCGCGGATCAGCGTGCGGTCGAAGCCGGAGAGCGTGGCGCTGACGGTGATCACCACGAAGGGCGTGCCTAGCACGGCATGGGCGAGGATGAGGCCGGCAAAGCTCGCGGTCAGATTCCAGGGCGCGAAATAGAAATAGAGGCCGACGGAATAGATGACGATCGGCACGATCATCGGCGCGAGCAGGAAGGCTCCGATGAAGCGTTTGCCCGGAAACTCGGCGAGCCACAGCCCGATCGCCGCCAGCGCCCCGAGGAAGGAGGCGAGGAAGGCCGCCGCCACGCCGATGATCAGGCTGTTGCGGATGGAGAACATCCAGGTGCCGGAGAAGAAGAAATCCTCGTACCACCTGAGCGAAAGGCCGCGCAGCGGATAGGTGAGGAACTGGCCGCCGTTGAAGGAGAGGGGGACGATCGCAAGGATAGGCGCCACCAGGAAGACGAAGCCGGCGATCGACACGACGTAGAGGACGACCCGCCAGGCCTTTTCGGTGGTGGTGACGGCGCCGCTCACATCACCCCCCGGATGCCGCCGACGAGGCGCGTATAGATCGTATAGAGGACGAGCGTCGCCGCCAGCAGACCCGCGCCGAGCGCCGCCGCCAGGCCCCAGTTCACCGTGTCGGTGGTGTAGAACGCGATGTAGTAGGAGACCATCTGGTCGGCCGCTCCGCCGACGAGCGCCGGGGTGATGTAGTAGCCGACGGCGATGATGAAGACGAGGATCGAGCCGGCGGCGATGCCCGGCATGATCTGCGGGATGTAGACCCGGCGGAAGGCGGTGAAGGGCGGGGCGCCGAGCGAGCGCGCCGCGCGCATGTATTCCGGCGGCACCGTGCGCATCACCGCATAGAGCGGCAGGATCATGAAGGGCAGCAGCACATGCGTCATGGCGATGATGACGCCGGCGCGGTTGTAGACGAGGCGAACCGGCCCGTCGGTCAGGTGGAGAAGCTGCAGGATCTGGTTGACCAGCCCGTGTTCCTGCAGAACGACGACCCAGGCTGCGGTGCGCACCAGAAGCGGCGTCCAGAACGGCAGGAGCACCAGGATCATCAGGATGTTCGCCTTGTTCTCCGGCAGGCCGGAAAGCAGGAAGGCGATCGGAAAGCCGATGGCGAGGCACAGGAGCGTCACCGTCAGGGCGATGACGAAGGTGCGCCCGTAGATGGTGAGATAGATGGCCCGATCGGGCGAGACGGGCACGATGTTGTCGTGGGCGTCGCGCTGCCGGTCGATGGTTTGCAGCAGGAAGAATCCGGTGAAGGGGCCCGAAGCGCCTCGGATCGCCGCCCAGGTGTCCGGCTTGCCCCAGCCCGGCTCGATCTCGAGGATCGCCGCGCGCCAGGAAGCCGGCGCGCCATCGAGCCGCGAGAGCTTTCGCGCCGTCGTCATGACGAGCGAGCGGGCGCCGGAAAGGTCGTAGTTGAGCCGCCGGGCGACGCCGGCGACGCTCTTTGCCTCGTAGGAGCTGACAAGCTCCGGCCCGAGCGCGGCAAAGACGCTTTCGTCCGGCACGCCCTCGCTCTTTGCCCAGTCGAATGCCTTCACGGCCGCGGCCGTCTCCGGCCAGGCCTCCATCAGATCCGTGTCGACGAAGCTGCGCTCCAGCATGCCGGCGATCGGCGCCACGAAGAAGAGGAGGATGAAGACGATGAGCGGCAGGACGAGGGCGAAGGCGCGCAGTTTCTTGCGGCGCTCCGCGCGGGCGAGGCTGCGCTTCAGGGACCGCGCGCCGCGCGGTCCCTCCACAAGGGTTGGGGTCATGGAAGACCCTAGTTGGTCGCGGCCCAGCGCCCCCAGCGCTCCGTCAGCTTGTCGATGTTCTCGATCCAGAAGGTGTCGGAGATCTGCAGGGCGTTCTTCATGTTCTCGTCCGCCGTCGGCAGGTCGGCAAGACGGTCGGCCGGGATCATCGGATTGGCCTTCTTGTTGGTGACGCCGTAGGCGATGGCGACCGGCAGCTTCGCCTGGTTTTCCGCCTCGCCGACGAAGTTCAGGAACTTGTAGGCCGCGTCGAGATCCTTCGAGCCGGCCAGGATCACCCAGGAATCGAGGGTGAAGAGGCTTTCGTTCCAGACGATGCCGAAGTTGCGCCCGTCGCTCTTGTTGGCCGCGTCGATGCGCCCGTTGTAGACGGAGGTGAGTGCCACCTCGCCGGAGGCCAGAAGCTGGGGCGGCTGCGCGCCCGCTTCCCAGAAGACGAGATCCGACTTGATCGTATCGAGCTTCTTGAAGGCCCGCTCGATGCCTTCGTCGGTGGAAAGCACGTCGTAGACTTCGCCGGGCTCCACCCCGTCGGCCATCAGCGCGATTTCCAGGTTGGTCTTCGGCCCGTTCCGGAGGGCGCGTTTGCCCGGGATTTTTTCAAGGTCGAAGAAATCGGCCCAGCCGCTGGGCGCCTCAGAGATCTTGTCCTTGTCGTAGCCGAGAACGAAATTGTAGACGATCGCGCCCACGCCGCAGGGGCTCACGGCCGCATCGATGTAGCTGTCCTTGCCGCCGATCTTGTCCCAGTCGAGCTCCTCGAAGAGACCCTCGTCGCAGCCGAGCTGCAGCTCTTCCGATTCCACCTGCACGACGTCCCAGGTGGCATTGCCGCCCTCGACCTGTGCGCGCAGGACGCCGATGCCGCCGTCCCAGCTCTCCTCGACGAGGTCGACGCCGGTCGCCTTCTCGAAAGGCTCGAAATAGACCTTGCGCTGGGCGTCCTGATAGGCGCCGCCCCACGAGGTCACGGCAACCTGCTCGGCCGACGCGATGCCGGTTCCGGCCAAGAACAAAGCGCTGAGCGCTGCAAGGAGCTTCGTGCGCTGCCTCATCATCCCCTCCACTCACCAATAGTATGATGCTGCGGAGCGCTTTTTTGCCCCCGCGGCGGCGATGGTCGCCGAGAGCCATCGTCTGCGCAATGGGTTTGATGCGGGATCTTCGGGCCCTGCAACCTGTGCGTGGCGGTAAGCTGTCGCGCCCGCGCCGCCCGCCGTTCACGGACCTTGCCGACGGCACGCGCTGCGGTTCAGGCCGCATCCGCTTTCGGCTATGTTTCACCTCGCACGCACTGCGAGCGGCTGCCCGGGGAATGGAAGATGCTGACATCCGCCGATCTTGAGACCGCCCTCGGTTCGCTGCTCCTTTCAGCGGCGCCGCGGGAGGTCGCCGAGGCGATCCTGGAGCGGTCTTCCGTGCGCAGCTGCGAGCGCGGCGCGAGCCTCTTCACCGAGGGCGAGCCGGCCGAGCACATCCACATCGTCCTTGCCGGCTGGGTGAAGCTCTTCCGCGTCACCCGAAGCGGCGCGGAGGCGGTGGTCGCCGTCTTCACCCGTGGCGGCAGCTTCGGCGAGGCCCCGGCCTTCCAGGGTGAGCCCTATCCCGTCTCGGGCGAGGCGGTGACCGACTGCCGGCTGCTGGCGGTGCGCGCGGGCCTCCTCGCGCGGATGGTGGACGAGCATCCCGAGCTCGGCCGCGCCATGCTGGCGGCGACCTATCGGCACCTCCATACGCTGGTCGCCCAGATCGAGCAGCTCAAGGCCCAGACCGGACCGCAGCGCGTGGCCGAGTTCCTGCTGGAGCTCTGTCCCGCCGGGGAGGGGGCCTGCGTCGTCACTCTGCCCTATGAGAAGACGCTGATCGCCGGCCGCCTCGGCATGCAGCCGGAGAGCCTGTCGCGCGCCTTCGCTCGGTTGCGCGAGGCCGGCGTCACGATCAGCCAGGATCACGCCGCCATTGCCCGGGTCGACCTGCTCCGCGCCTATGTGGAAGGCGACCGCGCTCTGCGCCTCGGACAGGCCGAATAGGCGAGGGGACCGGGAAGCCTCGCCGAGGGCGGGCGCGCCCGCGGAAAACACTCGCTGTAAGCGATTGATATCCGTCAATTCGCCGCACCGCGATCGGGGCTACCACGCCTTCGTCAGACAAAAGGGCGGGGCGCCTTTTGGCGCCTCCGCCGCGATACGGAGTTGGGCATGTCGAGACATCCGGCGATGGCAGGCAAGCGGCGTTTGCGCCGGCGAGCGCTCGCCATCGCGCTCTGCCTTGTCGCCTTCACGGGCCTTGCGTTCCTTGCCCAGGGCGCCGTCGCAGGCGCCCGAATCGTCTCCGGCGAGGATATGGCGGGCTCCGGCGACATCCGGCCCTTCAGCCTCACCGACCAGGACGGCCGCCACGTCACCGAGGAGGATTTCCTCGGCAGCTTCCAGATCGTCTATTTCGGCTACACCCATTGCCCGGACGTCTGCCCGACCAGCCTGATGGAGTTCACCCAGGCCCTCGACATGATCGGCGCCGAGCGCGCCGCCCATGTGCGCATCCTCTTCATTAGTGTCGATCCGAAGCGCGATACGCTGCGGCACCTCAAGGACTACATCACCGCCTTTCACCCGCAGACCGTGGCGATGACCGGCACCGACGCGGAGCTGCGCGCGGCGGCGAAATCCTACCATGTGCGCTTTCGCCTGACGGTCCCGGACGAGGACGGCGACTACGAGGTCGACCACACCGCCTCCGCCGTCCTGATGGGACCGGACGGGCGCTATCTGAAGCGCTGGGCCTACGGCACTGCGCCGGAGGAGATGGCCAGCGATCTCGAAAGCTACATGGGCGGGAGCGGATCGTGAGTGCCGTATCAGCCATACTGGATAGCCTGGGCCGCAGCGGCGGAATGCTCGCAGGAGTTGCATTTCTTGCCGCCGCCCTCGCGCCGCCCGCCCTGGCGCAGGGGGCCTTCGCCTCGAAGGCCTCGCGCGATACCGATGTCGGCCTGCGCTGGGTCGACGTCACCAATTCGGGGCTTCCGAAGGATCCGGTGATCGGCGGAAACCTCGCCGACGGCACGCCCCTTTACGTCTGCCGCGTCGTCCATATGCGCGACACGGAGAGCGGCAAGCGGGAAGGGCCGGACGGCCATGCCTGCCTCATCGGCACCTTCGGCATGGAGCGTCCCTACAGCACCTTCGAATCGCTCGCCGGCCCGATGGCGGGCGATGTCCCGGCCGGCGCAAAATGGGTTGCCGCCGCCCCCGGCAAGGTTCCCGAAGGCGCCTTCCGCATCGATGGCGGCCATGGCCCGAAGCGCTTTCTGTGCCGCGCGTCCTACCAGGGCGGCGTCCATCCGGGCGTGATCGAGGACACCCCCGAGGGCGATGTCTGCCATATCGGCTGGAAGGGCGACGAGCTGCAGAACGACGCGTTCGAGGTTCTCGTCTTCGGCGACTGAGCGCCCGCCTCGACGCCGCGCGCATCTTCCTTCTTGTCGGACGAAACGGCCGTCCGGGGCCTTGCCCCTGGATGATTTGCCGCAGGCCCGCGCGGTCGGCCGCATGCGGCAGACGCATGGCAGAAATGCGGCAGCGATATGGCGGAGGCTTGCGCCGACTTGACCGGCATCAAGGCGATATCGCGGGAAAGTACCTATGACATTCTTCTGAAAGTACAGGGACATAGCACCCCTGCTTTCGAAAGCTGGAGCGTCAGATTCAACCTCTCTCAAGGTGTTCGAAGCGCCCCATATCCAGTGCCCAAACAATAAAGCGGGGCAAGACCATGCACGACTTAAGTATTAGAGCCCTGGGCTGCACCGTAGCGGCTGCCCTGGGTCTGGCGGCTGCCGGCGCGCACGCGCAGGACACCCTCCAATCGGTAATGGAAGCACGCGGGCTGACCCAGAAGGACATTCTCGCGGCTGCCAAGACCTACACCCCCACCGGCGGACGCGACGAGTTCATCGCCTTCTCGTCAGGCGGCCAGAGCGGCCAGCTGATCGTCTACGGCATCCCCTCGATGCGCATCCTCAAATACGTCGCCGTCTTCACGCCCGAGCCCTGGCAGGGCTACGGCTTCGACGACGAATCCAAGGCCGTGCTCGCGCAGGGCAGGGTCAACGGCAAGGACATCACCTTCGGTGATACCCACCATCCAGCGATCTCCGAGACCGATGGCGACTATGACGGCCAGTATGTCTTCATCAACGACAAGGCGAATCCGCGTCTGGCGGTCGTCGACCTGACCGACTTCGAGACCAAGCAGATCGTCGTCAGCCCGATCATGAAGTCGGAGCATGGCGGCGCCTTCGTCACCCCCAATACCGAATATGTCATCGAGGCTGCGCAGTACCCGGCGCCGCTGACCAACGAGTTCGTGCCGCTCAGCGAATTCAACGACAAGTATCGTGGCGCGGTCACCTACTGGAAGTTCGATCGCGAGGCGGGACGCCTCGATCCGTCGAAGTCCTTCTCCGTCGAGCTGCCCCCCTACAGCCAGGACCTGTCCGATGCGGGCAAGGGTCCGTCCGACGGCTGGTCCTTCACCAACTCGTTCTGCTCCGAACGCTATATCGGCGGCATCGAGAGCGGTCGTCCGCCGTTCGAGGCGGGCTGCTCGCAGAAGGACACCGACTTCCTGCATGTCATCAACTGGAAGCGGGCCGCCGAGCTCGTCGCCGAGGGCAAGGCCGAGAAGATCAACGGCCACGACGTCCTCAGCATCAAGACGGCGGTGGACGAGGGCATCCTCTTCCTGATCCCGGAGCCGAAGTCGCCGCATGGCGTCGACGTCACCCCGGACGGCACCAAGATCGTCATCGCCGGCAAGCTCGATTCCCACATCTCGGTCTACAGCTTCGAGAAGATCATGAAGCTGATCGAGGCGAAGGACTTCGCCGGGACCGATCCCTACGGCGTGCCGATCCTCGAGCTGCAGAAGGTGCTGCACACGCAGCTGGAAGCTGGCCTCGGCCCGCTCCACACGCAGTTCGATAGCACCGACTGCGTCGCCTACACCTCGCTCTACGTCGATTCCCAGATCGTCAAATGGGACTATTGCGAGGGCAAGGTGCTCGACAAGGTGTCGATCCACTACAACGTCGGCCACCTGATGACGATGGAAGGCGACAGCGTCCATCCGAAGGGCAAGTATCTCGTCTCCCTCAACAAGCTCGCCATCGACCGCTTCAATCCGGTTGGCCCTCTGCATCCGCAGAACCACCAGCTGATCGACATCGCCGGCGACAAGATGGACCTGCTCTACGACATGCCGGTTCCGCTCGGCGAGCCGCACTACGCCGTGGCGATCGCGGCCGACAAGCTGCAGCCGCACATCCGTTACGACCTCGGCTGGAACAGCCGGGCCAACGAGAAGTCGGAGTTCCGCACCAGGCCGGGCCGGGAGAAGATCGAGCGCAGGGACGGCACCGTGCATGTGTACGGCAGCCTGATCCGCTCGCACATCACCCCGGAAATCGTCGAGGTCGAGGAGGGCGAGACGGTCTCCTTCCATCTCACCAACCTGGAACGCGCCGAGGACGAGACGCACGGCTTTGCCCTGCATTACTACAACGTCAACCTCTCGGTTGAGCCGGGCAAGACGGTCTCCGCGACCTTCAAGGCGGACCGCCCGGGCGTCTATCCCTACTACTGCACCGAGTTCTGCTCCGCGCTCCATCTGGAGATGCAGGGTTACCTCCTCGTGCAGCCGAAGGGCTACAAGTCCGAGAACGCGGCTCTCCAGGAGGGCACCACCTATGCCCAGGAGGACTACACCAAGCAGGTCGGCGCCAATAACGACACGCAGGACGTGATCGACGGCGTCGTCGCCTACATCACCGGCCGGAACTACAAGGACTTCCCGCCGGTCGTCGCTCTGGTGGAAGACGCCACGGACCAGCTCAACTTCGCGGCCGACGCCAAGAAGAAGTCCGAGGACTACGCCTCCAAGGAAGACTGGCAGAACGCCACCCTGTGGGCCCAGCAGTGGTTCCAGTACCAGGTCAAGGCGGCCGATATCGGCCTCAGAGCCAAGACCTATCTGGAGCAGAACGGGGCGGTCGAGATCAGCGAGCAGCCTCCGATCTCGCCGCGGCCTGCCGACGAGCAGAAGCAATAGCGCTCTGACATGGTCCGGGGGCGGCCTCGCCCGTCCCCGGCCTCTCCTCCAGACGCCAGGAACCCATTCCCATGCGATCCAAATCTCAACACCGGCCCTTGCTGCTCGCGGCGGCCATGCTCGCCATCTCGGCGGCTGCCGTGGCGGTCGGACCCGGCTCGGCCCGGGCGGCGGACCCGGCCACGCCTTCCGGCGGCTGGCAGCTCGCCCAGGCGGATGCCGCAAGTCCGCCCGCCAAGCCGGCTTCCCATCCCGGCAAGCGCGTCTTCCAGCGCAAGACCTGCCTTGCCTGTCACGGCAAGGACGGCGCCGGCGCCATCCTCGATTATCCGAACGTGGCCGGCCAGGAAGAGACCTACATCAAGGACCAGATCACCGACATCATCTCCGGCAAGCGCCTCGGCAGCCCCGACGCCACGGGTAATCCGCGCGCCGTCGGCATGCAGGGCTCGCTGGTGACGCCGGAGGGCGAATCCCGTCTTTCCAAGGAAGAGATCGCCGCCGTCGCCGAATGGCTCGCGGGCCTTCCTCCGGCCGATCTCAAGCTCGCCGACCCCCCGGTCCCCGCCGAGCGCATCGCCGACGGCAAGCGCCTCTACGACAAGACCGGCTGCCGCACATGCCACGGCGTCGAAGGCAAGAAGCCGCTGCGCGGCTATCCCTTCATCGCCGGCCAGAAGCGCGCCTACCTCGTCGCCCAGATGCACGACATCCGCGACGGCGCGCGCACCAACGGCAAGTCACGCACCATGCTGCCCTTCGCCAAACGACTTTCGGACGAGGATATCGAGCTCATCGCCGACTACCTCTCCCAGGTCGACCGCAAGGGCTGACCCAACCACCGGCCAAACAGGAGCGGGCCATGAAACTCTTCAAAATTCTCGCACTCGCCGCGGTCGGCCTCGGCCTCACCGCGCTCCCCGCAAGCGCCTGGAACGAAAAGGTAGGCGAGCAGGACGAGGCCGAGCATCTCGCGCCGAACGTCGAGAACGGCCGCGACGTCTACGAAGTCTGCTCAGCCTGCCACCTGCCGGAAGGCTGGGGCCAGGACGACGGCACCTTTCCGCAGCTCGCCGGCCAGCATCGTTCCGTGCTGATCAAGCAGCTCGCCGACATCCGAGCGCTCAACCGTGACAACCCGACGATGTATCCCTTCGCGCTGCCCTCCGAGATCGGTGGGCCGCAGTCGATCGCCGATGTCGCCGAGTACATCGCCCAGCTTCCCATGAACCCGGAGCCGGGCCTCGGCCCCTGGGAGGAGGGGAGCGCCGAATACGATCACGGCAAGCAGCTCTACGTCGACAATTGCGTGCGCTGCCATGGCGAGAACGGCGAAGGCAGCGCCGAGAAATACTACCCGCGCATCCAGGGCCAGCACTTCAAGTATCTTGTGCGGCAGTTCGAGTGGATCCGCGACGGCAAGCGCCGCAACGCCAACCCGGACATGGTCGAGCAGATCCAGGGCTTCTCCAACGAGGATGTGGAGCACGTCCTCAACTACGTCGCCCGCCAGAAGCCGCCGCAGGAAATGCTCGCGCCTTCTGCCGACTGGCTTAACCCGGACTTCGACTGAGGCGGTCCGCCGCGCTCCCCGAAAAGGGGGCGCGGCCCCGCTTTGGCCGCGCAATGTGAGCCAATTCCATGAGTGATACCAAGACAGCCGCAGGCCCGCCCACGGGCAGGGCGCGCAACTGGATCATCCGGGGGCTTCTTGCCGTCGCCCTCGTCCTGATCGCGGCAAGCTTTTTCTCGCCGGTCTGGTGGGTGGCGCTGAAGGCGCCGAACTATCCGGCCGAATCCTTCCCGGACGGCGTGCGCATCCACTTCCATTTCAACGGCACCTTCAATGGCTGCAGCCTGCACACCAAGGCCGAGGTCTACGAGAAGGAAGCCCTCGACTGCACCCACGAGATGGATGCCATCAACCATTTCGTCGGCATGTACCCGATTGCCTCGGGCGGTGTCGTGGAGCGGGCCTTCTCGCCCTTCCTGATCTCCTTCCTGTTAGTGCTCGTCGTCGGCTTCATGATCTTCAACCGCAAGATCCGGCTGGCCGTCATGGCGCTCGGCTTCGGCGCGATCGCCGTGTGGATGGCGATGACCTACTACACCGCCGGCGGCCTTGCCTGGCAGAGCCCCGGCTATCTCTCCGCGCTCGTCACCTCGCTCGGCGAAGGCCATGAGGAGGCCGGCGAGGAGCTGAGCCCGATCATCGCCCAGCTGCAGCGTTCGCTGGAGGAGAGCGGCCAGTCGAGCATGAGCTCCGAACAGGTCCGCGACAGGGTCAGCCGGGCGGGCGAGCAGGGCCTCGCCGACGCGCTGAGCCGGCTGCGCACCGGCTCCGGCCAGCGCACCGCCGAGGCGAAATCGCTGAAGGAGATCCTCGCCGAAGCCGAGGCCAGCGGCGCCAAGGGATCGGCGGCGAGCATCAGCATCCTGAAGGAGGCCTATGAGGCCGATCAGGCCCGCCTGCCGGTCGCCGAGCGCTCCGAATGGAAGGCGAGCGGCGCCCAGACCCTTGCCTGGCACTACAGCAAGGCGCTCGGACGCTGGTTCAACAACCCCGATGAGATCCGCCCGCTCGTGCGCAACATGACGCTCTTCGGCACCGGCCTCTTCTGGGCGCTGATTGCCGGCATGCTGGTCATGCTCTTCGCCGCAAGGCGTGCCGACCAGCCGCTCTACTGGCTGCTGCCGGCCATCCCCGCGCTCCTGCCCGTCTTCTTCCTGATCGAGTATTCGGGCTGGCTGTGGTGGTACGGGCACAGCCTCAACGACATGGGCGCCTTCACGCTGAAGCCGTTCATGCCGACCGTGTTCGGGCAGGGCAAGGTGGCCCAGTTCTCCACCTATTCCTTCCCGCATTACGGCTTCGCCCTGATGTGCGCCGCCTCGGTGCTCATCGCGCTCGCCGCCCTCCTGCGCCGCAAATCGCTGCGCGAGACGCGGCAGGCGGCGGCCTGAGGAAAGGCCAGTCGCGATGTTGCGGTCCCTTCTCCTCGCTCTGGCGCTTCTCTGGTCGGCGGCCTTCCTCGCCGCCGACCAGGTGCCGGGCGCGGCGGCTTCCGGCGCGGCGGGGCCGGATCTGCCCTCGCTCCAGGCCATCCTCGATGCCGCCGAGGAGGGGACGATCGTGAAGCTTCAGCCGGGCCGTTACCGCGGCCCGGCGGTCATCTCGCGCCCGCTGACTCTGGATGGCGGCGGCAAGGCGATCATCGACGGGGGCGGCAAGGGCACGGTCCTCACCATCGACACGGACGGGGCGACCGTCACCGGCCTGACGCTGACCGGCTCGGGCGAATCCTACAACGACATCGATTCCGGCATCCGCGTCCTGGAGAGCCGCTACAACACCGTGCGCGACAACGTCATCGAGGACTCGCTCTTCGGCATCGACCTGCAGCAGTCGAGCAACAACATCGTCAAGCGCAACAGCATCACCTCCAAGGACCATTCGCTCGGCCTCAGGGGCGACGCGATCCGCCTCTGGTACTCCTTCGACAACCGGATCACAGACAATACGGTGCGCAATTCGCGCGACCTCGTCGTCTGGTATTCCGGCAACAACATCCTGGCGCGCAACTCCGTGGAGAACGGGCGCTACGGCATCCACTTCATGTACGCCAAGTACAACCTCATCGAGGACAATTCCTTCCGCAACAATTCGGTCGGCATCTTCCTCATGTATTCCGACGACGTGGTCATCCGGAACAACTTCATCTTCCACGCCCATGGACCCGCCGGCATGGGCGTCGGCATGAAGGAATCGAGCAACACGGAGATCTCCGGCAACCAGATCCTCTATTGCGGCACCGGCCTCTATCTCGACGTCTCGCCCTTCCAGCCGGACACGACCAACCGCGTCTGGGACAACACCATCGCCTACAGCCGCATCGGCGTCCTCTTCCTCAACGACTGGCACGGCAATGTCTTCAAGGAGAACCGCTTCCGCGACAACATCCGCCAGGTCTCCGTCGCCGAATACGCCGGCGCCGCCGACAATGTCTGGCAGGGCAATTACTGGGACGATTATGCCGGCTTCGACCGCGACCGCGACGGGCGCGGCGACACGGCCTACGAGCCCAAGGTCTATGCCGACCGCCTGTGGATGGACGTGCCGCCCGCCGCCTTCTTCCTGGGCACGCCGCTGATGAGCCTCGTCGACTTCCTGGAGCGCCTCGCGCCCTTCAGCCAGCCGCTTCTCATGCTGCGCGACGAGAGCCCGCAGATGCACGCCGATTTCACCCCGACGGCCGCGCCGCGGGAGGAGGGTCCTTCCGAGGGAGAGGCCGGCACCACGACGATCGATCCGTTCGGCCTGAACGATCCGGGCATTGGGAGATCGACACAGTGAACGACGACAAAAAAACCCCGCTCCCGGAAACAGAAAAACCCGCAGCCGATGCGCCACAGACGGCGCCGGATGGGCCGGCCGCCGCTGCGCCCGATACGGCGCCCGACGCACCGGCGGCGGCGCCCCCCAGAGCCGCAAGGGCGGCGAAGGAAAAGCCCGCCGCGGCGAAGAAACGGCCGCTGTCGCACAAGCAGGAACTCGACAACCGGCGCGAATTCCTGCGCACGATCGTCGCCGGCATCGGCGTTACCGGTCTTGCGCTCGCCGGCGGCATTCCGGTGGTGATGGCGCATGAGCCGCGTCTGCGCCCGCCGGGCGCGCTGGCGGAGGAGGACTTCCTCGCCGCTTGCATCAAATGCGGCCAGTGCGTGCAGGTCTGCCCGGTGGAGGCGATCGAGCTCGGCGATTTTCTCGACGGCTTCGGCAACGGCGTGCCGCATATCGAGGCGCGCGCCCAGGCCTGCGACTTCTCCTGCGACGCCGTCCAGTGCGTCCTTGCCTGTCCGACCGGCGCGCTCACCCACCTCCTCAACACCAAGGAAGAGGTGAAGATGGGCAAGGCGGTGCTGGCGAACCCCTCCACCTGCCTGGCGCGCAAGGGCAGGGGGTTTGTCGGCCTTGCCCGCGGCGCCGGCTTTGGCGGCATCCACCGCTATGTCGAGGTCGACCGCTGGAACCCTATCCCGATCGCCGACCATCCCTACGATCTGGAGCTTTGCGACCTTTGCGTGCGCGAATGCCCGATCCAGGGCGCCATCGAGATGGCCCCGATGAGCGACGATCCGGACGATGCGCGGCGCACGCCGAAGGTGCTCGATGCCTGCGTCGGCTGCGGCATGTGCGAGATGATCTGCCCCACCGCTCCGGCGAGCATCGTCGTCGAGCCCAACGAGGAAGGGCACCCGGTATGAACCGCTTCGTGGAATCCTGGCGCCTGATGCTCGGCGGCAAGCCCTACAAGCCGGCGCCCGAACAGATGACGGAGGCGGCGCGCGAGCTGCACGCCTTCAAGCGCACGCCCGAGCAGAAGCGCCTGCGCATCGCCGCCATCCACGAGGAATTCGAGGGCGAGTACAAGGGGAGCTACAAGTGGCACTACCGCCGCTGGATCTCCATCATCGTCATCAACCTCATCTTCGTCGTCTCCTACCATTACGACGTGCAGCTGGTGGAAGGCGCGCTGACCGCCTCACGCTTCGTCGGCTTCCACATGGCCGATCTCAACGCCGCCCTGCAGGTGATGCTCGCCTACAAGGAGCTCCTGATTAATCTCGCCATCGGCTCGGCGACGGTGCTCATCGTCTGGTGGCTGGTCGGCGGGCGCGCCTTCTGCTCCTGGGTCTGCCCCTACCACCTCCTCGCCGAGGCGGCTGAATGGCTGCATCTGAAGCTCGCCGCGCGCGGCTGGGCGAAGGACCACACTTTCGACCGGCGCCTGCGGGTCGTCATCTACGTTGTCTTCATCGTGCTCGCCTTCGCCACCGGCTACACCGTCTTCGAGACGATCTCGCCGGTCGGCATCCTCAGCCGCTTCCTCGTCTACGGCACCTGGCTCGGCCTCGTCTGGGTCGGCGTGCTCCTGACCATCGAGATCTTCTATTCGAGGCGCTTCTGGTGCCGCTATATCTGCCCGATCGGCCTCACCTACGGCATGGTCGGATCGACCTCGCCCACCCATGTCGAGTACGACCTCGCCAAATGCCTGCACGAGGGCGAGTGCCGGCGCGTCTGCATGGTTCCGCACGTCCTGGAGATCACCAAGAAGGGCTACGCGCCCGATACCAGGGTCGCCATCGGGGCCGACTGCACGCGCTGCGGCATGTGCGTCGACGTCTGCCCGGTGGGCGCGCTCACCTACAAGGTCAAGGGACTGGACAAGCTGCTGTGAACCTCGCCCTCTCCCCCGATACGGCCGTCTTGCCCGTCGTCGCCTGCCGCGGCGTCGAGAAGAGCTTCCGCAGCCAGCGGGTCCTCGACGCGCTCGATCTCGATATCTGGCGTCAGGATCGCGTCGCCCTCGTCGGCTCCAACGGCGCCGGCAAGACGACGCTGATCCGCTGCATCCTCGGCGAATACCGGCACGGGGGAACCGTGCGGCTGGAGGGCGCCGATCCGCGCCGCGACCGGGTGGACGTGCTGCGCCGCGTCGGCTTCGTGCCGCAGCTTCCGCCGCCCCTGAAGATGCCGGTCGCCGAACTCCTGCGCTACGCCGCGAACCTCGTCGGCGTGAAGGTCGAGCGCATGACCTCCGTTGCTGCCGATATGGGCCTGTCGCTCGACGAGGCGCTGAAGAAACCCTTCAACAAGCTTTCGGGCGGCCAGAAGCAGAAGCTTCTGATCGGCATTGCGCTGGGGCGCGAATGCGATCTTCTCATCCTCGACGAGCCGACCGCCAACCTCGATCCGCCGGCGCGCCAGACGCTCTTCCGGCTTCTCGCCGAGCGGCCCCGGACGGCGATGCTGATCTCCAGCCATCGCCTGGAAGAGGTCGCCTCGCTGGTCAACCGCGTCATCGAGATGGATCGCGGCAAGGTCGTCCTCGACGACACCGTGTCGGAAATGATGGAGGGCGCGCCCCTGCAGGCCTGCCGCATCCTCGTCAGCCGGCCGCAGGAAGCCTTTCGCGCCGCCATCGCCGAATGGGGCTTTGAGAGCCGCGACGGGCTGGAATGGCGCGGCCGCGTCGCCGGTCAGGACCGCCTGCGCTTCCTCGGCATGCTCTCGCGCTATGCCGGGCTTCTCGCTGCCGTGCACATCGAAGACGAACGCATCCTGGAGGAGGAGCCGGCATGAGCGCCCCCCTGAACAAGGCCCCGACCCGCCCCATGAGCCCGAGCATGAGCCGCCACCCGAATCGTCGCGCCTTCCTTTGCCAAAGCGCCAGCTTCGCCTTTCTCATGGCCTCCGGCGGCATGCTCTCGGCCTGCAGCGAGGAGACCGGTCCCGCCGATATCCGCTTCGACCGCGATACCTGCGAGCATTGCCGCATGATGATCTCCGATCGGCATTTCCCGGCCTCCATCCGCGGCGGCCCGCGCCACGCCGCCCACAAGTTCGACGATATCGGCTGCGCCATGCAGTGGCTCGGCAGGCAGGAATGGGCAAGTGAGGCAAAGACGGAGATCTGGGTTGGCGACTACGAAAATCCGGGCACCTGGCTGAAGGCGAAAGAGGCCGTCTATATTTCCGGCCTCGTCACCCCGATGGATTACGGCTTCGGCGCTGTCGCCGCCCCGCATGAGGGCGCGGTCGATTTTGCCGCCATGAAGAAGGCCGTGCTGGAGCGCGATACCGCGCAGATCTGTTCGCCCTCGCGCCTTGCCCGCCGGCTCGGCGAGGCCGAGAAGCTCGCCTCCGCCGCCCCGCAGAGCCTCGCCGCGGGGAGCCCCGCCAAATGAAAGCCCTCTGGCTGACCGCGCGGCTCGACGCCATGGAATCGCTCCGGGCGCGCTGGTTTGTCGTCTACACCATCGTCTTCGGCGGCCTCGTCATCGGGCTGATGCTCTTCGGCCTGACGGAATCGCGGGTGATGGGCGTCACCGGCCTCTCGCGCATGCTGGTCACCTTCATCCAGCTTTCCATGGCGATCCTGCCGATCTTCATCCTGCTTTCCACCGTGCGCTCGCTCTCCGGCGACCGCGAGGCCGGCGTCTTCGAGTACATGCTCTCCCTGCCGGTCTCGCTGGCCGGCTGGTACTGGGGCAAGTTCGTCGGCCGTTTCGCCGTCGTCTTCCTGCCGGTCTTCGCGGCGATGGCGGGCGCCGTCCTGTGGGGGATGGTGCGCGGGCTCGACGTGCCCTGGCTGCACTTCCTCTATTATACCGGTCTGCTTCTCTCGATGTGCGTGTGCTTCCTCGGCATCGGCTTTCTGATCTCCAGCGTGGCGCGCTCCATCGACATCAGCCAGGGCATCGCCTTTCTCCTCTGGCTGGTCATGCTGATGTTTCTCGATCTCATCCTGCTCGGCCTCATCATCCGCACGCATGTGCCGCCGGAGATCGTCATCGCCATCGCGCTCGCCAATCCGCTGCAATCCTTCCGCACGGCGGCGATGATGCTCTTCGACCCGCAGCTCATCCTTCTCGGCCCCTCGGCCTATGTCATCCTCGATGCCTTCGGCCACGCCGGCTACATGGTCTTTGCGGCGCTCTATCCGGTCCTGGTCGGGGCCGCCTGCGGCGCCCTCGGCTTCCTGCTCTTTCGCCGCAACGACCTGCCCTAGAGGAGGGCGCATCGTATCGGCCGTTGCCAAAAACCCTGTTCTTCCTTGCGTCATTGGTGCATAGGGGTTTCGTTTGAAGCGCGAATGAAAGCGCCTGCATGAAACTCGACGCGATGGTGCACGATCGCCAGAAGGCCATCCTGGACCGGGCCCGCGCCACGGGCCGGGTGACGGTGGAGGATCTGGCCGAGGCCTTCCAGGTCTCGCCGCAGACCATCCGCAAGGATCTCAACGAGCTCTGCGAGCGCCGCTATCTGATGCGCGTGCATGGCGGGGCGACGCTCTCCTCCACGGTGGAGAATGTCGGCTACGACGCCCGCCGCATCATCGCCCAGGGCGAGAAGGCCGCCATCGGCCGTGCCGCCGCCGCCCTCATTCCCGACGAGGCCTCGCTCTTCATCAACATCGGCACGACGACGGAGGCGGTTGCCGAGGCGCTGCTGCAGCGCTCGGGCCTCATGGTGATCACCAACAACATCACCGTGGCGACGCTGATGCGCCCCTATCCCTCGCTTCAGGTCATCATTGCCGGCGGTTTGGTGCGCTCTTCGGACGGGGGCATCGTCGGCGAGGCGGCGGTCGATTTCATCCGCCAGTTCAAGGTCGACTACGCCATCATCGGCATTTCGGCGATCGATCTCGACGGCTCGCTCCTCGATTTCGACTATCGCGAGGTCAAGGTGGCGCAGGCGATCGCGGAGAATGCCCGCCGCGTCGTCCTGGTCGCCGATGCGACGAAGTTCGAGCGCACCGCGCCCGTGCGCATGGGGCATCTGAGCGAGATCGACGTCTTCGTCACTGACGAATGCCGGCACGAGGAGATCCGTGTGCTCTGCGCCGAGAACGGCGTCGAACTGGTCGAGGCGGGGAGCGCCCGCGCCCCGGCTCCATCCCTCGAAAGCTGACCGCGAGCGCATCCCTTTCTGAAAAGTGATCCGATTTCTGCTTTCGCGCCGCTTGCGTTATGCGCGCGGTTGAAGATAGAAATGAAGCCGAAGCGAAAGAGGTGGATCAACCGCCCGTCGCGCCGCAGGGGAGACGCAGGGATGCCCAGGTGAGGAGGGACTACGACATTCTCGTGGTCGGCGGCGGTATCAACGGCTGCGGCATCGCGCGTGACGCGGCGGGGCGCGGCTGGTCCGTCCTCCTGTGCGAGATGAACGACCTCGCGAGCGGCACGTCCTCCTGGTCCACCAAGCTCATTCACGGCGGTCTGCGCTACCTGGAATATTACGAGTTCCGGCTGGTGCGCGAGGCGCTGATGGAGCGCGAGCTCCTCTGGTCGCTGGCGCCGCACATCATCCGCCCGCTGCGCTTTGTCTTGCCGCATCACAAGGGCCTCAGGCCCGCCTGGCTGCTGCGCCTCGGCCTCTTCCTTTACGATCATCTGGGCGGCCGCAAGCGCCTGCCGCCGACGAAGACGCTGGACCTGCGCACCGATCCGGCGGGCAGGCCGCTCGCCGGCGACGACCGCCGCGGCTTCGAATATTCCGACTGCTGGGTCGACGATGCGCGCCTCGTCGTCCTCAACGCCCGCGATGCCCAGGCACGCGGCGCCGATATCCGCACGCGCACCAAGGTCGTCGGGCTGCAGCGGCAGGACAAGGGCTGGGTCGCGACCCTGCTCTCTGCCGACGGCACCCGAGAGGAGGTGCATGCCCGCCTCGTCGTCAACGCCGCCGGCCCCTGGGTCGACAAGGTGCTGGACGTCGCGCCCCATGCCGAGGACCAGCCGATCCGCCTCGTCCAGGGCAGCCATATCGTCGTGCCGAAGCTCTACGACCACGAGCGCTGCTACATTTTCCAGAATGCCGACGGGCGCATCGTCTTCGCCATTCCCTACGAGAAGGACTTCACCCTGATCGGCACCACCGACCGGGACTATGAGGGCGATCCGGCGGATGTGCGCATCACCCAGGGCGAGATCGACTATCTGTGCGAGGCGATCAGCGCCTATTTTGTTCGCCCGGTCACGCCTGCCGACATCGTCTGGACCTTTTCCGGCGTGCGACCGCTCTTCGACGACGGGGCCGGCTCGGCGCAGGAGGCGACCCGCGACTATGTGCTGAAGGTCGACGGGGACGCCAGGACGGCGCCCATCGTCAATGTCCTCGGCGGCAAGATCACCACCTATCGCCGCCTTGCCGAGGCCGTGATGGAGAAGATCGAAGACGCCCTCGGCGAGACCCACGGCCATCCCTGGACGGCGGAGGAGGCGCTGCCCGGCGGCGCCTTCCCGGTCGATGGCTTCGACACGCTTCTGGGCGAGATCGCCGGCGCCTTTCCCGGCCTGCCGCGCGAACTCCTCGAGCGGCTCGTCCATGCCTACGGCACGGAGACGCGCGCCCTTCTCGGCGATGCCGAGACCCCCGCCGCTCTCGGGCGCCATTTCGGCGCGGGCCTCTACCAGAGGGAGGTCGACTGGCTGAGAACCAACGAATGGGCCGAGAGCGCCGAGGACATCGTCTGGCGGCGCTCCAAGCTCGGCCTTCGCCTCGGCGAGGCGGAGGTGGGCGCACTCGAAGCGTATTTGAAGGGCTGCCGCGCCGGGCACGGCGTGGCTTCCGCGGCGGCCGAATAGGATTTTCCGCCGGGCACCGCCCGGCGGCACAAAGATGCGGCCGCAAAGAGCCGCGCAACGGGAAACGGGCGCCAGGCGCGTCCGAGGGAGGAACGGCAGTCGATGCTCGAACTGCGCGACGTCATCAAGGAAGTCGGTCAGGAGACGCATATCCGCGGCGTCTCGCTCGCTCTGGAGCGCGGCGGCCTCAACGTGCTGCTCGGGCCGACGCGTTCCGGCAAGACCTCGCTCATGCGCCTGATGGCCGGCCTCGACAGGCCCACCAGCGGCGACGTCCTCATGGACGGCAAGAGCATCGTCGGCGTGCCGGTCCAGAAGCGCAACGTCGCCATGGTCTATCAGCAGTTCATCAACTACCCGACGCTGACGGTCTTCGAGAACATCGCCTCGCCGCTGCGCGTCGCCGGGCATGACAGGAAGACGATCAGGAGCGAGGTCGAAAAGGCTGCCGCGCTCCTCCAGCTGGAGCCCTATCTGGACCGCACGCCGCTGGAGCTTTCCGGCGGCCAGCAGCAGCGCACCGCGCTCGCCCGCGCGCTCGTCAAGAACGCCGAGCTCGTCCTCCTCGACGAGCCGCTCGCCAATCTCGACTACAAGCTCCGCGAGGAGCTGCGGGCCGAGCTGCCGAAAGTCTTCGCCGAAAGCGGCACCATCTTCGTCTACGCCACGACGGAGCCGACCGAGGCGCTGCTTCTGGGCGGCAACACGGCGACGCTGGCCGAGGGCAAGGTCACCCAGTTCGGTCCGACCATCGAGGTCTTCAACCGGCCGGACGATCTCGTCACCGCCAGGACCTTTTCCGACCCGCCCCTCAATACGCTCCCGGTCAGCAAGAAGCCGGAAGGTTTCGTCACCACCGACGGCACGGTGATCGCGCCGGACCGGGAGGCGGCGGGCCTGCCGCAGGGCGAATACGTCCTCGCCTTCAGGCCGCACCACCTCTTTCTGGAGGCGCCGGGCCCCGCGGCGGTGGCGCTGAGGGCAAGCGTCGCCATCAGCGAGATCACCGGCTCGGAGAGCTTCATCCATGTCGACCATGCCGGCGAGCGCTGGGTGGCTCTTGCCCACGGCGTGCGCGGCATAGAGGTCGACAGCGAGATCACCGTCTTTCTCGATCCGGAGCGCCTCTTCGTCTTCGACCGGAACGGCGACATCGCCGCTTCTCCGGCGCTCAGGCACGCGGCGTAGGGGAGGGGAACATGGCCCGCATCGTCCTCGACGGCATCGCCCATTCCTACCTCTCCGAGCCGCGCCGGCCGGCCGACTGGGCGCTGAAGGAGATCAACCACACCTGGGAGGACGGCCACGCCTATGCGCTGCTCGGCCCATCGGGCTGTGGCAAGACCACGCTTCTCAATCTCATTTCGGGGCTTCTGACGCCGACGAAGGGGCGCATCCTCTTCGGCGAGGAGGACATGACCGGCCTGCCGCCGGAGGCGCGCAACATCGCCCAGGTCTTTCAGTTCCCGGTCGTCTACGACACCATGTCGGTCTTCGACAATCTGGCCTTCCCGTTGCGCAACCGGCGCGTTCCGGAAGCGGAGGTGAAGACGCGCGTCGCCGAGATGCTGGACATCATCGGCCTCAAGGACAAGGCGCGGCGCAAGGCCGCCGGACTTTCGGCCGACGAGAAGCAGAAGATCTCGCTCGGCCGCGGGCTCGTGCGCTCCGACGTCGCCGCCATCCTCTTCGACGAGCCGCTCACCGTCATCGACCCGCATCTCAAATGGGTGCTGCGCTCGCAGCTGAAGCATCTGCACCGGCGCTTCGGTTTCACCATGATCTACGTGACCCACGACCAGACGGAGGCGCTCACCTTCGCCGACAAGGTCGTGGTCATGTACGAGGGCGAGGTCGTGCAGTTCGGCACGCCGGCCGAGCTCTTCGAGCGCCCGCGCCATACCTTCGTCGGCTATTTCATCGGCTCGCCCGGCATGAACGTCCTTCCGGCGAAGGTGGACGGCGCCGAGGCGATGGTCGGCAGCCACCGCATCGCGCTTGAGGGCAGCTACGGCCGGCCCGGCAACGGCGCCGAGATCGGCGTCAGGCCCGAATTCGTCAGGATCGCGCCGGCGGGCGAGGGCGTGCCCGTCCAGATCCGCGGCGTGGAGGATGTCGGGCGCTACCGCATCGTACGCACGCTCCTCGCCGGCCATGAGCTCAACGCCATCGCCGGCGAGGACGAGGCGCTGCCGGCGGAGGCTTCCGCGCTCTTCGATCCCGGCCACGTCAACGTCTACGTCAATTCCCATCTCGTCGAGCCGGAGGCCCGCTGATGGACAAGCCATGGAACAACAAGGCCTGGTTCCTGGTCCTGCCGGTGGTGGTGCTCGTCGCCTTCTCCGCCGTCATCCCGTTGATGACGGTGGTCAACTACTCCGTCCAGGACACTTTCGGGCAGAACGTCTTCTTCTGGGCCGGCACCGACTGGTACGAGCAGACGCTGGCCTCCGAGCGCTTCCGCGACGCGCTCGTCCGCAATCTCGTCTTCTCCTTCCTGATCCTCGCCATCGAGGTGCCGCTGGGCATCGCCGTGGCGCTGGCGATGCCGCGCAAGGGCTGGGGCGTCTCCGTCTGCCTCGTCCTGATGGCGCTGCCGCTCCTCATTCCCTGGAACGTCGTCGGCACCATCTGGCAGGTCTTCGGGCGCATCGATATCGGCCTTCTCGGTCGCGTGCTGGCCGATATCGGCATCGACTACAACTACACGCAGGAGCCGATCGCCGCCTGGGCCACCGTCATCGTCATGGACGTCTGGCACTGGACGAGCCTCGTCGTCCTTCTCTGCTATGCCGGCCTCGTCTCCATCCCCGACGCCTACTACCAGGCCGCGCGCATCGACGGCGCCTCGCGCTGGGCGGTCTTCCGCTACATCCAGCTGCCGAAGCTGAAGCACGTCCTTTTGATCGCCATCCTGCTCCGCTTCATGGATTCCTTCATGATCTACACCGAGCCCTTCGTGGTCACGGGCGGTGGCCCGGGCAATTCCACCACGTTCCTGTCGATCGATCTCGTGAAGATGGCGATCGGCCAGTTCGATCTCGGCCCCGCCGCGGCGATGTCGATCGTCTACTTCCTGATCGTCCTGGCGCTCTCCTACGTCTTCTACACGGTGATGACGAAGACCGGCGCCGACCGGCCGGGAGGGCGCTGATGGCTGCGACCGACGTCAATCCGGCAACGGCGACACGGACCGAGGGCAGGGTGCGGGCGAGAAGCGCCGGCGGGCGCGGCTCCGGCCTCACCTGGCTGGTGCCGACCCTCTACATCTTCTTCCTGCTCCTGCCGATCTACTGGCTAGCCAATATGAGCTTCAAGACCAACCAGGAGATCCTCTCCACCTTCTCGCTCTGGCCGGTGCGCCCGACGCTGGACAATTACCGGGTCATCTTCACCGACCCGTCCTGGTACTGGGGCTATATCAACTCCATCATCTATGTCGTTATGAACACGGTGATTTCCGTGGCGGCAGCCTTGCCCGCGGCCTATGCCTTCTCGCGCTTCACCTTCCTCGGCGACAAGCACCTCTTCTTCTGGCTCCTGACCAACCGCATGGCCCCGCCGGCGGTCTTCGTCCTGCCCTTCTTCCAGCTCTATTCGTCCTTCGGCCTCATCGACACACATATCGCCGTCGCCATCGCGCACTGCCTCTTCAACGTGCCGCTGGCGGTGTGGATTCTGGAAGGCTTCATGTCGGGCGTGCCGAAGGAGATCGACGAGACCGCCTATATCGACGGCTATTCCTTCCCGCGCTTCTTCGTGAAGATCTTCATGCCGCTGATCGCCTCCGGCATCGGCGTCGCCTGCTTCTTCTGCTTCATGTTCTCCTGGGTGGAGCTTTTGATCGCGCGCACGCTGACGACGACGGACGCCAAGCCCATCGCCGCCACCATGACGCGCACGGTCTCCGCCTCCGGCCTCGACTGGGGCGTGCTGGCCGCCGCCGGGGTGCTGACCATCATCCCGGGCGCGCTCGTCATCTATTTCGTGCGCAACTACATCGCCAAGGGCTTCGCCCTGGGGAGGGTGTGATGGACCTTTCCTGGATGGCCTGGACCTGGCCGACGGCGATCTTCTTCCTGTCGATCCTGGCCCTGCTCGTCGCCATGGCGGTGTGGGAATATTTCAGCCCGGGCGGGGGCCCGCGCATCGGCATTTTCGGTTTCGAGACGACACGCGGCGACCGGCTGTTCATCGCGCTTCTCGGCGCCGCCTTCATCTCTCTCGGCTGGCTTGGCTTAACGGAGCTGAGCCTTTGGTGGGCTCTGGCCCTTTCGCTCGTCTACGCCGTCGGCGTCTTCCGGCTTGTGTAGGGGCTTTTGAGAAGCCGGTCCGCCAGGCGGGCCGGCAGGACGACAACAATCGGAGGAAAACCAATGAGACGAACATTGATGGGAGCGGTGGCGCTTGGCGCCATGATGCTCTCTTCCAGTGCCTTCGCCGACATGGATGCGGCGAAGAAGTTCCTCGACGATGAGATCGGCGATCTCTCCGCCCTGTCCCGCGCGGATCAGGAAAAGGAGATGCAGTGGTTCATCGACGCGGCCAAGCCTTTCCAGGGCATGGAGATCAAGGTCGTCTCCGAGACGATCACCACGCATGAATACGAATCCAAGGTCCTCGCCCCGGCCTTCACCGCCATCACCGGCATCAAGATCACGCATGACCTCATCGGCGAGGGCGACGTGGTGGAGAAGCTGCAGACGCAGATGCAGTCCGGCGAGAACATCTACGACGCCTACATCAACGACAGCGATCTGATCGGCACGCACTGGCGCTACCAGCAGGCGCGCAGCCTCACCGACTGGATGGCGGGCGAGGGCGCCGACGTCACCAATCCGATGCTCGACGTCGACGATTTCATCGGCAAGTCCTTCACCACCGCGCCGGACGGCGATCTCTACCAGCTGCCCGACCAGCAGTTCGCCAACCTCTACTGGTTCCGCTACGACTGGTTCAACGATGAGAAGAACCAGGCCGACTTCAAGGAAAAGTACGGTTACGACCTCGGCGTGCCGGTCAACTGGTCGGCCTACGAGGATATCGCCGAGTTCTTCACCGGCCGCGAGATCGACGGCCAGAAGGTCTACGGCCACATGGATTACGGCAAGAAGGATCCGTCCCTCGGCTGGCGCTTCACCGATGCCTGGCTCTCCATGGCCGGCAACGGAGACAAGGGCATTCCGAACGGCGTGCCGGTCGACGAATGGGGCATCCGCGTCGACGAGAACTCCCGTCCGACCGGCTCCTGCGTCGCGCGCGGTGGCGATACCAACGGCCCGGCCGCGGTCTATTCGATCCAGAAGTATCTCGACTGGATGAAGGCCTACGCTCCGCCGGAAGCCCAGGGCATGACCTTCTCCGAATCCGGGCCTGTCCCGGCGCAGGGCCAGGTCGCCCAGCAGATCTTCTGGTACACCGCCTTCACCGCCGACATGGTCAAGGACGGCCTGCCGGTGGTCGACGAGGAGGGCAATCCGAAGTGGCGCATGGCTCCCTCGCCGCACGGCGTCTACTGGGTCGACGGCATGAAGCTCGGCTATCAGGACGCCGGTTCCTGGACGCTGATGAAGTCGACGCCGGACGATCGCGCCAAGGCGGCCTGGCTCTATGCCCAGTTCGTTACCTCGAAGACGGTCGATGTGAAAAAGAGCCATGTCGGGCTCACCTTCATCCGTGAATCGACCATCCAGCACGACAGCTTCACTGAGCGTGCGCCCAAGCTCGGCGGCCTCGTGGAGTTCTACCGCTCGCCGGCCCGCGTCCAGTGGACCCCGACGGGGACCAACGTGCCGGATTATCCCAAGCTCGCACAGCTCTGGTGGCAGGCGATCGGCGATGCGTCGTCGGGTGCCAAGAGCGCCCAGGAGGCGATGGACTCCCTCTGCGCGGCGCAGGAACAGGTGCTTTCGCGCCTGGAGCGTGCCGGCGTGCAGGGCGATATCGGCCCCAAGCTGAACGAGGAGCACGACATGCAGTACTGGGTCGACCTCGCCAAAAAGGAGGGCAACCTGGCGCCGCAGCCGAAGAAGGATCCCGAGAAGGAGAAGCCCCAGACGGTCTCCTACGACGAGCTCGTGAAGAGCTGGCAGGAGGCGAAGCCGATGTCGGGCGACAAGGCAAGCTCCAACTAGGCAAGGGACTTCCCCCGAAGATGCCAAGTCGGGCGGCCAGGGCGAAAGCGCCCCGGCCGCCCTTTTCTGCGCCCTGTGCCGCCTTGCCTGTCGCCGCCCGGGCGACAAGCATGGGCTCCAGCTAAGAATCGTCCGGGAGGATCGGAAAATGTCGGGTTTCGTTCTCGCCATCGACCAGGGCACGACATCGACCCGCGCCATCGTCTTTGATGCCGGCCAGCGCGTGGTTGGCGTCGGCCAGCTGGAGTTTCCGCAGCATTTCCCCCATTCCGGCTGGGTGGAGCACGATCCGGACGATCTCTGGCGCACCACTGTTGCCGTCGTCCGCCGGGCTCTGGCCGAGGCGAAGATCTCCGCCCGCGACCTTGCCGGCCTCGGCATCACCAACCAGCGCGAGACGGCCCTCGTCTGGGACAGGAACACCGGCGAGGCGATCCACAACGCCATCGTCTGGCAGGACCGGCGCACGGCGCGCCTCTGCGAGCGGCTGATCGCGGAGGGCAACGCCCCGATGGTGGCCGAGAAGACGGGCCTGCTCATCGACAGCTATTTTTCCGGCACCAAGGTCGCCTGGATGCTTGAGAACGTTGACGGCGCGAAGGCCCGGGCCGAGGCGGGCGATCTCGTCTTCGGCACGGTCGACACCTGGCTGATCTGGAAGCTCACCGGCGGCCGGCGCCACGTCACCGACGCCACCAACGCCTCGCGCACCCTGATGTTCGACATCCGCGCCCATGACTGGGACGATGAGCTGCTGAAGATGCTCGGCGTGCCGCGCTCCATGCTGCCGGAGGTGCTCGACAGCGCCGCCGATTTCGGCACCACCGACGCGGAGATCTTCGGCTCGCCGGTGCCGATCCTCGGCGTTGCGGGCGACCAGCAGGCCGCCACCGTCGGACAGGCCTGCTTTACGCCGGGCATGGTGAAGTCGACCTACGGCACCGGCTGTTTCGCCGTCCTCAACACGGGCGAGGAATTCGTCGCCTCGGGCAACCGGCTCCTCACCACTATCGCCTACCGCCTCGACGGCAAGACCACCTATGCGCTGGAAGGCTCCATCTTCGTCGCCGGCGCGGCCGTGCAATGGCTGCGCGACGAGCTGAAGCTGATCGAGCGGGCCGAGGAATCCGGCCAGCTCGCCTCCCATGCCGATGAGGAGCAGGAGGTCTATCTCGTGCCGGCCTTCACCGGCCTCGGCGCGCCCTGGTGGGATGCCGATGCGCGCGGCGCGATCTTCGGCCTGTCGCGCGCCACAGGTCGCGAGGAAATCGCCATGGCGGCGTTGGAATCGGTCTGCTTGCAGACGCTCGATCTCGTGGAGGCGATGCAGCGCGACTGGACCTCCTCGGAGGAGACGGTGCTGCGCGTCGACGGCGGCATGGTGGCGAGCGACTGGACGATGCAGCGCCTGGCCGATCTCCTCGACGCGCCGGTCGACCGGCCGGTGGTGCTGGAGACGACGGCGCTCGGTGCCGCCTGGCTCGCCGGTAGGCAGGCGGGCGTCTGGCCGGGCGAGGCGGAATTTGCCGAAAGCTGGCGCCGCGACCGCCGTTTCGAGCCCTCCTTCGACGAGAAGCGCCGCGAGAGGAAGATCGCCGGCTGGCGCGACGCCGTGGGCCGCACGCTGAGCCGGCAAGCCTGAGTCTTCAGGCGTCGGCGCGGCCGATCCAGCCGGCGATCGCCGCGGCCGTCTCCTCCGGGAACTCCTCGTAGAAGGAGAGCTTGCCGCGCGGCAGTTCCACCGCGCTGACATTGGCAAGCTCGCCGAGCGCCAGAATGTCGGCCTTCGTCTTGGGTGGGCAGCGGCCGCCGTAAACGACGAGGATTTCGCCGCCCGCCTGCCTCGCCGCATCCAGAAACGCCGCGCGGTCGCGAAACAGGTCGAGTTCGCCGGAAACGAAGCGGAAGGCGGCGTGCCGTGCCCCCGGCGCCTCGGTGACGGCGCGCTTTTCGGCCAGCTTCTCCCCCCGCAGGAAATCGCCGTCCTCGTAGACATGGCCTTTCGCCATCATGCCGATCACCGGCTCGTTGACGTTGAGCCGGTAGAGGAGGGCGCCGGCGACCGGCAGGTCGACAGCCCGGGCGAGGGCGGGAAAAAGGGCCATGCGCTTTCCCGTCATCGTCGGCAGAGGCCCTCGCCAGGTCGGCGACAGGAGGCAGAGACGCCCGGCCGACGCCGGATCGCCGGCGGCATGCGCCAGCAGATAGCCGGCGCCATGCCCGGCGGCCACCGTCGCCGCCGGGCGCCCGGTCTCGGCGAGGAGATGGCGCAGGAAATCCACGAAATGCTCCGGACGCCACGCGATCTTCGGCCGTGCCGTCTCCCCGAAGCCCGGCCAGTCGGCCGCGATGGTGGTGAAGTCTCCGCCGAGCCGCTCCTGCAGGCCGCGCATCTCCCTGCGCGTGGAGATGGAGCTCGGCGCCGGCAGGAGCAGAAGGGTGGGCCCCGCGCCGTGGCGCGTCACCCCGGCACGGACGAGCCGCCCCTCGCTCTCCCATTCGATCTCGCTCTCGACCCAGTTCATGGCTTCACCTTCAGCATGGAATATACTATACCCCCCTATACTATTTTTCGAGAACAGGGCAGCGATCGCATGAGCCACACCATCCGCCAGAAGGACAAGCTGATTGCCCGGGTGCGCCGCATCAAGGGGCAGCTGGAAGGCGTGGAGCGTGCGCTCACCTCGCAGTCGGCCTGCGCGGAGGTGCTGCGCCAGCTCGCCGCCGCGCGGGGCGCCATGAACGGCCTCACCGCTGAGCTGATGGAAGATCACCTGCGCGAGCACGTGCTGGAGGCGGCCAACGACGACGACCGCCGCCGCGGCAGCGAGGAGCTGATCGAAGTGCTGAGGACCTACGTGAAATGAACGCCGCATCCGGTGCAGGAAAGGAATCGCAGATGGCCAAGGACATTGGCGCGCTCACGCACGAGCACGTCTTTCTCGGCGAGAGGCATGAGCGCAACGAGCGCCGGGTGTGGCTGGTGATCGCCATCACCGCCACGATGATGGTGATCGAAATCGCCGCCGGATCGATCTACGGCTCCATGGCGCTGATCGCCGATGGCTGGCACATGTCGACCCATGCCGCCGCGCTGATGATCACCGCGCTGGCCTATCTTTATGCCCGCCGCCACGCGCGCGATCCGCGCTTCACGTTCGGCACGGGCAAGCTCGGCGATCTCGCCGGCTTCGGTTCCGCGGTCGTCCTGGCGCTGGTCGCCCTGCTCATCGGCTGGGAGAGCTTCGGGCGCTTGCTCAGCCCGGTGCAGATCAGCTTCGACCAGGCGATCGCCGTTGCCGTCATCGGCCTCATCGTCAACATCGTCTGCGCCTGGCTTCTGAAGGACGACCACACGCACCATCACGGGCATGGCCACGGCCACGGATCCCATGGCCACGGCTCTCATGGCCACGGCGCTCATGGTCACGCGCACGCCGCGCATGCCGACCACGCGCATGCGGAGCACGGCCACGATCATCCCCATCCTCATCCGCATGACCACGACCACCCCCATCCGCATGGCGATGAAGGCCATGCGCATGGTGCCCACAGCGACGCGCCTGCCGCCAAGACGGGTGCGCGCGACAACAACCTTCGCGGCGCCTATCTGCATGTGATGGCCGACGCGCTCACCTCCGTGCTGGCGATCGCGGCCCTCCTGCTCGGCCGCATGAATGGCTGGATCTGGGCCGATGCGGCGATGGGCATCGTCGGCGCGCTGGTGATTGCGCGCTGGTCCTGGGGTCTCATCCGCGACGCAGGCGCCGTCCTGCTCGATGTCGTGCCGGAAGAGAGCGACCTGACCGGTGAGATTCGCAAGGAGCTCGAGGTCGCCGGCGACCGCATCACCGACCTGCATGTCTGGCAGGTGGGGCCCGGCCATTACGCCGCGATCGTCTCGCTCTTCTCCGCCAGGCCGAGGCTGCCGGCCGAGTACAAGGCCAAGCTCGCGCATATCCGCGAACTCTCGCACCTCACCGTCGAGGTGCAGGAGGCGAGGGCGGCGGCCTAGCCGGCCTCCGCCGGGCCGGGATCGTTGGCCAGCGCGCTCTCCATCGCCGAGAGGGCGACGCCGCTGGCCTTCGCCTTCAACATCAGGGCGGCAAGGCGAAAGATCGCCTCCGCCGCCCGCTCTGCGGCAAGCCCGCCGGCGCGGATGTTGGAGATGCAGTTGCGCCTTGAATCCGGCGTTCCCGGTCTCGGATCGAAGGTGAGATAGGCTCCCAGACTGTCGGCCGCCGAAAGGCCGGGCCGCTCGCCGATGAGAACGAGGCTCACCTTCGCCTTCAGCCTTTCGCCGATCGGATCGCCGATCGCGACCCGTCCGTTCTCGGCAAGCACCACGGGGCCGAGCGATAATCCCTCGGCCTTGAGCTTCTTTGCCAGTTCCAGCGCGACGGGCAGGGCGTTGATCTCCACCGCGGAGGCCGAAAGCCCGTCGGCGATGACGAGTGCGACGTCCGATCCTGCGGCGGGCAGGGCCTCTTGCGAAGCCCTCGACAGGCGGCGGCCGAGGTCGGGCCGGCGGACATATTCGGCCCGGTCCTTCGCCTCGCTCGTCACCCGGACACTTTCGAAGCCGGCCTCCTTCAGCTTCTCTGCCAGCGCGTCGAAGTCGACCTCTGTCCATACGGCGGCGCGCGCCCGGGCATGGTCCATCAGGAAGCGCTGCTCGGCCTTCGTCGGCACGGAGGCACCGGGCCGCCCGAGCGCGATCCGCGCCTGCGTCAGATGCTTCAGGTCGCCGAGCTGCAGCGCGCGCCTGGGCAGGATCTCGGAGGTCATGGCGCGATGTGCTCCAGAAGGCGCGAGCCCTTGAGCCTTGCCGTCAGGAGGTCCGGGCCCTGCGCCATCATCCCGGCCGCGTCGATGAGGCCGATCTCCCGGAGCCAGGTTTCGAACTCCGGTGCAGGGGGCTTTCGCAGCGTCTCGCGCGCATAGACCGCGTCCTGATGCGAAAGCGACTGGTAGTTCAGCATCACGTCGTCGGCGCCCGGCACGGTGATGACGAAATTGACGCCGGCCGCGCATAGCAGCGTCAGGAGCACGTCCATGTCCTCCTGATCGGCGTCGGCGTGGTTCGTGTAGCAGACGTCGACGCCCATCGGCAGGCCGAGGAGCTTGCCGCAGAAATGGTCCTCCAGTCCGGCGCGGATGATCTGCTTGCCGTCGAAGAGGTATTCCGGGCCGATGAAGCCGACCACGGTGTTGACGAGCAGCGGCGAGAATTCCCGCGCCAGCGCATAGGCGCGCGCTTCCATCGTCTGCTGGTCGACGCCGAAATGCGCATCGGCGGAAAGCGCCGCGCCCTGTCCCGTCTCGAAATACATGAGGTTCGCCCCCTCCGGCGCGCGGCCGAGCGAGCGAACCGCATCCGCGGCTTCCCTGAGCACCGCGATGTCGACGCCGAAGCCTTCATTCGCCTTCTGCGAGCCCGCGATCGACTGGAAGACGAGGTCGACCGGCGCGCCCCTTTCCATCGCCTTCAGCGCCACCGTGACATGGCCGAGGCAGCAGCTCTGCGTCGGCACGGCGAGCCGCTCGCGCAGCTCCTCCAGGAGATGGACGATGCGGATGTAGTCGCTGGCCGTATCGGTCGCCGGATTGACGCCGATCACCGCATCGCCCGAGCCGAGCAGCAGGCCGTCGATGGCGGAAAGGGCGATGCCGAGGCTGTCGTCGGTCGGATGGTTGGGCTGGTTGCGCGTCGACAGCCGGCCGGAAAGGCCGATCGTGGTGCGAAAGCGGGTCACCACCTCGCGCTTCGCCGCCACCGCGATGAGGTCTTTGATGCGCATGATCTTGGAAACGGCGGCGACCATTTCCGGCGTCAGCCCGAATGTCACGGCCTCCAGCATCGCCGGGCCCATCGCCGGATCGAGCAGCCATTCGCGGAGTTCGCCGACGGTGAGCGAGGCGAGCGGCGCGAAGGCCGCCGTATCGTGCTGCGCGGCGATGAGGCGCGAGACCTCGTCGGTCTCCGAAGGGATCAGCTCCTGCGAGAGGAAGTCTCTCAACGGAACCTCGGCGAGCGTCATCTGCGCCGCGAGGCGCTCCACCGGCCCTTCCGCTGCGATGCCGGCAAGCTGGTCGCCCGAACGCTCCGGCGATGCCTTCGCGAGCAGCGACTTCAGGCCGTCAAAGCGGAAGAGGGTGCCCTCAATGGTCGTGCGGTAGCTCATCAGGCCGAAAGACTACCGGCGGGTTGCGCGCGCTCCAAGGTGGAGTACGCCCGCCGATGCAAAATCCCGATCTGAAGCCGATGGTCTGCGAAAGGGGCGCGTCCTTGCGGGCATCAGGCGATGGCGCGCGAGGCCTCCTTCACCTTGCGCGTGGCGGCGTCGATCTGCTGCGTGCTGGCAGCGATCTGGCTCATGTTCTCGCTGATCGAGGCGACGCCCTGCGCGGCGACATGCATGTTGGAGGAAATCTCCTGCGTCACCGCGCTCTGCTCCTCGACGGCCGCCGAAATGCCCGCGGAAATCTCGCTCAGCTGGCCGATGACGCGGGAGATCATCTCGATCGCGCCGACCGCGCTGCCCGTCGAATTCTGCACCTCGGCGATCTGGGCGCTGATCTCGCCGGTGGCCTTGGCCGTCTGCCCGGCAAGCTCCTTCACCTCCGCGGCGACGACCGCGAAGCCCTTGCCGGCTTCGCCCGCGCGTGCCGCCTCGATGGTGGCGTTGAGCGCAAGCAGGTTGGTCTGGGCGGCGATGTCGTTGATGAGGTCGACGATCTTGCCGATCTGCTGTGCCGAGGAGGCGAGACCGGAGATGATCTGGTTCGTCTCCTCCGTCTGCCTGACGGCGCCGACGGAAATGTCGAGGGCCTCGCTGACCCGCCGGCTGATCTCGGAGACCGAGGCAGCCATCTCCTCGGCGCCGGAGGCGACGGACTGGACGTTGGTGGAGGTCTGCGTGGAGGCGCTCGCGGCGCTGGCGGCCTGCTGGTTCGCCAGATCGACGGTCTGCATGATCTCGCCGAGATCGGCGTCGATCATCTTCTGCGCCTGCGCGCGGCGCATCCTGTCCTCGACCTGGGCCGTGATGTCGGAGGCGAATTTGACGACCTTGAGCGGCCGGCCCTCGCTGTCGAGGATCGGGTTGTAGGACGCCTGGATCCAGACCTCCCGGCCACCCTTGCCGATGCGCTTGTATTCGGCGGCCTGGAATTCGCCGCGGCGCAGCGCCTCCCAGAAATGCCGGTATTCGGCCGAGTTCGCATATGCCGTCTCGACGAACATCGAGTGATGCCGGCCCTTGATTTCCTCCATCGTGTAGCCGAGCGCCTTGAGGAAGTTCTGGTTGGCAGTGGTGATCGTCCCGTCGAGCTGAAACTCGATCACGGCCTGCGACTTGCCGATGGCCGCGATCTGGCATTCGAAGTCGAAGCTCTTCAGCTTCGCGGTGGTGACGTCGGTGGCGAGCTTCATCACGCGGTAGGGCTTGCCGTCCGAGCCGAGGACCGGATTGTAGGAAGCTTGGATCCAGACCTCGCGTCCGCCCTTGCCGATGCGCCGGAATTCGGCGCTCATGTACTCGCCGCGGCGGAGCGTTTCCCAGAACTTGGCGTATGCGGGAGACTTGGCCTCGGCGGCGTCCACGAAGAGGCTGTGGTGCTTGCCCTTGATTTCCTCGAGGGTGTAGCCGAGGGCTTCGAGGAAGTTCTGATTGGCGGTGATGATCGTTCCGTCGAGCTCGAATTCGATGATCGCCTGCGAGCGATCGAGCGACCGGAACTTGTCGCGCAGCGTCTGCGCATTCCAGGGAAAATGCATCGGTGTTGTCCGTCCTGCGGTGTCGCGGACAGGTCTCACCTCGAGCTTGCTCGAGGCTGTTTACTTTAGATTTCGTCTGATTTCGCCCCGCGCAACGGCCGGATGTGGAGGTCTGGCGCCGCAATCAGAAGTAAAATAGAGATGTCGCGGCAATCTATATTTGTGAAGGGGCTGCGATTTCCTCGGGGGCGAGCGCCGCCGGCTGAAAGACGCCTACATGCCCGGACTGACGGCGTTCGCGGCCCAGACGAACGGCGTGGAGACGGTCGTGCCGACGGTGTTCAAGACGAAGGCACCGGCCCGGCCGAAGTCGCCCGCGAGGGGCTCGCCGCCTGGATCGCCCATGGAGCGCGCGTAGCCCGCCAGCGTGATGAACTGGTCGTGCCCCATGGAATCGGCCGATTTCAGCGAGGATATGTCGATGATGACGATGCCGAGGCGTCTCGCCAGCGCCTGTACCTCAGGATCGTCGACACGGACCTCGCCGACCCGCGTGTGGTTGCCGGCGATGCGGCCCGAAATGCGCAGCGCCCTGTCGTTCGGGGAGGTCAGGACGGTCAGCGGCGGCCTGAGCGGGCCGATGACTTCCATCTGCTTGGTGAACACGTCGACGTCGATGTCGGCCGAGGCGAGCACCACCTTGTCGAGCCCGCCGAAGACACGCTCCTTGCCGGCAAGGCGCAGCGTCCTGAGCGCCTCGGCGGTCAGCCATGCCCCCATGCTGTGGCCGATCACCGTGACCTCGTCGAGGCCGCGCCGCTGGCTCACCTGCGTCAGGAACTTGGCGAGGGCGTCGCGCGAGAAGGCGGCGGAATCGCGGTCGGCCAGATAGCCCGGCGCGCTGCCCTGCGACGGCCATGAGAAGAGGATCGGCACGCCCCCGGTCGTGGCGTCCGCGGCGAGCTGGGCGACCCGGAAAAGCGCTTCCGCCTGGGTGTTGTTGTAGCCGTGGACGAAGATGCCGGCATCGGGCCTTCCGACCCAGTCCCCGCTCTTGGAATAATCGTCGAGCGAGCGGAAGAACTCCTTTTCCGAAAGCTGCGTCGCGCTGACGACGACGAAATTCTTGCGCGGATCGGGGCGGCCCTGTGGCCACTCGATGTCGGGGGGCTTGTGGCCCGGCGGCACGGAGATGACGTAGCGCGCGTAGCGCAGCTCATCGGAGCGGCCCGCTCCGAAATAATGCGGCTCGCCCTCGACCGGGGAGCGGGTGGTCGCGACGTGGATGGTGACCCGCTCGGCGCCCGGCACGGTGGCAGCGACCGGCACCAGCGCCTCGTTGCCATGCGTCACGCAGCCTGCGAGGAGGCCGGTGAGCACGAGAAGCAGGAAAGCGGGAAGAAAGGAGGGCACGCGCCGTGCCCGCCGCTCGGCTACTGTTGCGCAGCTTGCGGCTGTCCCGGCCTGCCATGTTCCCATGGTAAGCTCGTATTGCATCCCCGGCCCCTGAACCTTCCCCGACGGCGGCAAAAATCAAACTTGGTCGTACCCGTACGCCGGAAGCGAACAGGCCGAAAGACCGCACCGCGCAGCTCCGCTCAGGAGTTTTGCGGCGTGGCCTCGATGCAACCATGGAGAAAAAGCCTAACGGAATCGCGAAGTTCGCTGCGCATTTTGTCGGTAACTTCGACCGGGCTGAGGCCCAGCGCCACGCGCCGGAAGCAGCGTTCCAGCACCAGCGCGACGAACTGCTCGGCAAGCGTCGGGATGTCGCCAGAGAGCGCGATCCCGCGACCTTCCGCCTCGCGGAGGAGGCCTTCCAGATACGCGAAGAGAGGCGCGGTAGCCGTCTCCTCGAAGATGCCGGCAAGCTCCGGGAACTTCTCGCTCTCGCAGACGAGGAGGCGGTAGAGCTTGATGACGTCCGCGGTCAGGGTGAGTTCGAGGATGCGCTCTCCCGTCACGTAGAGGATCTCGCTGAAATCGTCGCTCTGCGGCTTGGCCGAGACGACGATGCGCAACCGTTCCTGCATGAAATTCAGGATGACGGTCTTGAACAGCGCGTCCTTGGAGGGAAAGCGCGCATAGAGCGTGCGCTTTGAGCTGCGGGCCGTGGCCGCCACCGCGTCCATGTTGGTCGCCGCGAAGCCCTGGTCGAGGAAGAGGGTGGTCGCGACCGATACGATCTTCTCGGTCACGAGGTCGGCGGTGCCTTTTCTCGGTCGTCCGAGCCGCGGGACGATGCGGCACGATGCCGGCGCTTCTTCGGCGCAGCTTTCTGCTTTGCTTTCCATCACGCGAGTGTGACGAGCGCGGCCCGTCAAAGCAAGTCCATCATTGTCAAAGAGAAATCGGCGTCTTGCCGCGGAGGCTCGGGGCGAAGGGACCGAACCGGGCGTGGCCGGAAACGGTACCGAATGGTTTTGCCTGCCGCCGCTCTTGCGGGCGTCAGCTGGGGAAGGTGAGGGGAAGACGGTGCCGCTTGCGCCCGATTGCGCTAACACCCGGACGGCACAGGAAACGGGGACGACATGTCGGTCACGATCTACGGCATCAGGAACTGCGACACGATGAAGAAGGCGCGCGCCTGGCTTGAGGAGAACGGCGTCGATTATGCCTTCCACGACTACAAGAGCGCCGGCATCGAACGGGACAAGCTGCGAGGCTGGGCCGGAAAGGTGGGCTGGGAGAAGCTTATCAACCGCGCCGGCACGACCTTCCGCAAGCTGCCGGAAGCCGACAAGGAAGGGCTCGACGAGGCAAAGGCCATCGGCCTGATGCTGGAAAATCCTTCGATGATCAGGCGCCCGGTGCTGGAGAAGGGCGGCGAATTGCTCGTCGGCTTCAAGCCGGCCGAATACGAGGCAGCGCTGAAATAGGCCACGAAACGCAAGGGCGGGCGCAAGCCCGCTCCGGCATGAGCTTCGCCTCGCTCGGCCCGGCGGCGTCTCTGGCTGGATCGGGGCAGCGGGCTTTCGTTCTTGCCGATCCCGACGGCAATCGGATCGACGTCGGCGAGCGCCTCTGAGCCGTTGCGCCTTTCTCAGGCGCGCTCCAGAACGACCTTCACGTCGGCTGGCCGGCCGAAATACGGGGCGGAGGTGACGAGCACCCCGCATCCCGTCGCGGCGTAGGCGGTGGCGTTCTCTTCGTTGACGCCGCCGGCGACCGCGACGACGGGCCGCGGCGAGAGACCGGCGAGGCGGGCGACGATCTCCGCCACCGCGTCCGGGGTGAGCTTTTCCAGTTGCACGACGTCGGCGCCGGCACGAGCGAGCGCCTCTGCCTCGTCGGGATCGGCCGTCTCCACGACGATCTTCTTCTCCGGCGCCCGCCGCTTCATTTCCGCCAGCCATTCTTCGGGCGGAGCGGCGAGAAAGGCGCGATGCTCGGGAAAGACGAGGATCGTTTCCGACAGGCCGAGCCGGTGCACGGCGGCCCCGCCGGCCATGGCCGCCTTGATCGAAATCTCCTTGGTGCCGGGAAAATTCTTGCGCGTCGTGGCGACGACGATGCCGGGCGAGGCGCTTCGCGCCGCCTCCACGATCCGACGGGCGCGCGTTGCGATGCCCGAAGCGTATTCGGCAAGCGTCTGCGCCACCTTCCAGCTCCTGTGGAGCGCTGCCGCCGGTCCCTCGGCGGCAAGGAAGACTTCGCCGGCCTGAAGACTTGCCCCGCTCGCGGTCAGAGCGAGAATCCTTCCGCCCGCTCTTTCGATCAGCCGTCCGGCCTCTTCGCTGGCCGCGACGACCATCCCGGCGCGCGCCGCGAAGGTCATCCTGCCTGGCGCGCCGCCGATGCCGAGAAGCTCCGTGGTGAGGTCCCCATAGGGCGCATCCTGCTCCAGAAGCTGTTCGATCCGGGCATCGGAAATGCTGGACATCGCGTCTTCCTGTCGTCGCCGATAGCGGGGCGAGCGCAATGTAGCGGGAATATATAGCGCCGGGCCAAGCCCCGCCTTCGTCGCACCCTCTTAAGCGAAATGGATGGCGAGCCAGACGGTCGGCAGGTCCGTGCGGGTCACGCGGTGGCGTCGATGCGCCGGGATGAGCAGATGGTCGCCGGGCTTCAGCTCCATTTCGCCTTCGCCCTCTATCCAGAGCCCTGCGGCGCCGCGGAGGAGCAGCACCCATTCGTCGTGCGGCTGGTCGTAGGGCGTATCGGCCGGCGTCGCCTGGCCGGTGGAGACGATGCGCTCGATCCGCACGCCCGGCCGGGAGAGGAGGGTCGTGAAGATCTCCTCCGCCAGAGCTTCCTGCGGCAGGTCGTCGAAGAGGCTGGCCATGCGGTTTCCCATTGCGGCGGTGCGGTTTCGCCGCCGATGACTAGCATCCCCGGCGGCAATTCCTTAGACGCCTCGCAAGCACCCTCCTTCGCCGGCGAGCCTCCATGCCACCCCTCACCGAAAAGCCTGCCCCCGGTTCCCGCATCCTGGCGGTCGATCTCGGTGGCTCGGGGCTGAAGGCCTCGCTCTTCACGCTGGAAGGCGAAGAGCTCGCCACCGCTGCGCGCCCTCTCGCATTTGCGGAGGACGAGGCGGGCGGAAGCTCCGAGCAGGATCCGGAGCTCTGGTGGCGGGCTTTTGCCGAGGCCGCGGAAGAGATCGCCGGGCGCGCGGCACTGGACAAGGTCGCCGCCGTGGCGGTCTGCGGCTTCACCCGCACGCAGGTTCTTCTGGGCGAAGGCGGCGAAGTCCTGCGGCCGGCCATCGGCTTTCGCGATTCGCGCGCCGCCTCCACGTTGAAGGCTCTGAAGGCGCGGCCCGAACTTGCCTCCCATCCTCGTGCCGGCGACCTCAACCCCTATCACCCGCTGGCGCGTCTTCTCTGGCTGAAGGAGGCCGAGCCCGAGATCTGGGCGCGCACGCGCCTCGTCCTTGAACCCAAGGATTTCCTGAATTTTCGGCTGACCGGCCGGCCGGCCTCCGACCCGATCTCGCTCCACTGGCTGATCAAGGCGATGGGGGAGGGCAACCCCAGCCTCGCGGAGGTCGCGGGGATCGATCGCGCGCCGCTTCCCGAGATCCTCGGTCCCTCCACCCGCCTCGGCGCGGTGCGGGAGGGCCTTCCCGGCGCGCTCGGCAAGCTTGCGGGCGCCGCCGTCTTCTGCGGCTCCAACGATACCTGGACGGCAGTCGCCGGCCTTGGGGGGCTCGCGCCCGGCCGCGCCTATTGCATCTCCGGTTCTTCCGAGGTGTTCGGCGTCCTGACCGACCGGCCGGGCGAGGCGGAAGGCCTGATCACCATTCCCTGGCAGGAGCTCTGGCATCTCGGCGGTCCCGGCCAGAACGGCAGCAGCGTGCTTTCCTGGATCGTCGACCGTCTCGATCTCTCGCCGCGTCCCTTCTCGGAACGCCTCGATGCGCTGCTGGCCGAACCGGAGCACCCGCAGCCGCTCCTCTTCCACCCCTTTCTCTATGGCGAGCGGGTGCCTTTCTGGGATCCGGATCTGCGTGCCTCCTTCCTCGGCCTCGGTCCGGGCCACGGTGGCGGCGATCTCGTCCGAGCCGTCATGGAGGGGGTGGCGCTTCTCAACAGGCTGGTGCTGGAGCGCGCCGAGGCGGCGGCGGGAAGGACGGCCGAGGAAATCCGTCTTGCCGGCGGTGGTGCGAAGAGCCCCGTCTGGAACCGCATCCGCGCCGACATCATCGGCCGGAGGATCCTCGTGCCGGGGGCGCGCGAGATGGGGCTGTCCGGCTGTCTGGCGCTCGCCCGCCTCGGCCTTGGTCTCGCCGAGGATATCGGCAGCGCCGCCATTCTCGGCGCGGCGAGAACCTACGAACCGGACCCGGCGCGGCGCGAGCGGGCAGACGCGCTCTTCCGCCTCTTCGGCGACACGCAGCCGGCCCTCGCCGCGGCCTCGCGCCGCCTCGCCGAGATCGCTCGCGCGCAATCGTGAGATTGCATACAAAGCGGACTTGCGCGATGCCGGCAGCCATGCGCACTTGGCGCCGGAACGGACCCGCCCCATCACGCGTCACGCGAACTTCCGACTCTAATCGACTGAAACGACTCATCATGCTCCGTAAGACTCGCCACGCGAACCGCGCGCAAGGCCGGCCATGAGCGAAGCCCCCGCCGCATCCCCGGTCGCCATCATCACCGGCGCCTCCGGCGGCATCGGCCGCGCCACCGCGGCCTGCCTGAAGCGCGACGGCTGGCGCATTCTCGCCACCGGTCTCGACGATGGCGCCGCGCTGCGCCCGATCCTGGGGCCCGACGACGCCTATCTCGCCGCCGACCTCTCCGACCGCGCCGCGCCCGAGCGCATCGTCGAAGAGGCGCTCGCCCGCTTTTCCCGCCTCGACGGCCTCGTGCACGCGGCCGGCACCTCGCATGTCGCTGCCTTTCCGGACCAGGAGGACGAGGGCTGGGAGAAGGTGATCGACATCAACCTTTCCTCCGCCCATCGCATGGCCCGCGCCGTCGGGCGTGAGATGCGCCGTGCCAAAAGGGGAGGGGCGATGGTCTTCATCTCCTCCATCGCCTGGCTGTCGGGCGGGGCGAACCCCGCCTACGGAGCGGCCAAGGGCGGCATCAACACCATGGTCTTCAACATCTGCCAGGCGCTCGGCCCCGACGGCGTGCGCGCCAACGCCATCGCCCCGGGCATCATCGCCACCGAGATGGTGCGCGGCGCCTTTCCCGGCGAGAATTTCGACCGCCTGCAGCGCGCCGCCGCGAAGCGGACCCCGCTCCGCCGTCTCGGCGAGCCGGAGGATGTCGCCGAGGTCGCCGCCTTCCTGATGTCGCCGCGCGCCGCCTTCGTCACCGGCGCCGTCATTCCGGTCACGGGCGGGCTGGAGCTGATCCCGCCCATCGGCCAGATGATGAGTGAAGGCTGATGCGCGGCTTCGTCGCGAAATACGGCACGGCGCTCGCCGGCCTTGCCGTGCTCGTCTTCTTCCTCTTCTTCGCGCGCAATTTCGCCAGCAGCGCCAACATCCTCAACATCCTGAAGCACGCCACCTTCCTCACCATCCTGGCGACGGGCTTCACCTTCGCGCTCCTGACCTCCGAGCTTGACCTTTCCTTCGCCAATCTCGCCAGTCTTGCCGCCGTCGTCACCGGCGGGCTGATCGCCGGCGGCACCGCCTGGCCGCTCGCCGCCCTGGCGGGGCTTGGCATCGCCTCGGCCGGCGGGCTTGCCAACGGCATCCTTGTGACGGCGATCAAGGTGCCCTCGCTCATCACCACGCTCGGCACGGCGGCGATCGCCAACGGCATCGCCTTCATGATCACCGGCGGCGTCGCCTTCGTCGGCCGCTGGGATCCGCTCTTCCTGTCGCTCGCCCGCGGCAAGTTCTTCGGCGTCCCGGTCCTCATCTTCTTCATGCTCGGCGTCGTCTTCATCGCCTGGTTCGTCACCAAGCAGACGAAGCTCGGCGTCCATATGCTGGCGACGGGGGAGGCCCAGGAGGCGGCCCATCGCGCCGGCATCGCCACCAGCCGCATGAAGCTGATCGGGCTGACGCTCTCCGGCGTCACGGCCGGCATCGCGGCGGTGCTGCTCGTCGCCAACCTTTCCTCCGCCGCGCCGCAGATGGCGGGCGACTATCTCCTCAACGGCATCGCCGCCGTTCTCCTCGGCATGACCATGTTCGAGCCCGGCCGGCCGAACGTCGCCGGCACCTTCGTCGGCGCCCTCATCATCTCCGTCCTCGGCAACGGCCTCGTCCTCTTCGGCGCGCCCTATTACCTGCAGGACATCATGCTCGGCGTCATCGTCATCGCCTCCGTTTCCGTCTCTGCCAGCGTGCTGAAAAAGGCCGCGTTCTCTGTATGATAGGCCGCCACAACAAAGACCTCGCAAGAAGGGGGATACCCATGAAGTCGAAACTGCTCACGCTCCTCGCCGCCGCCGCGATCACCGCGACGACGGCCTTCTCCGCCCAGGCCTTCGAGCTTGGCGTCGTCGCCTTCCAGATGTCGTCGGAAACGCATGCCCGCGTCGCCAACGCGGTCGAGGCGGCGGCGAAGGAGAAGGGCTGGGACGTCACCGTCCTCAATTCCAACGGCACCCTGCCGACCCATGCCGAGCAGATCGAGAACCTCGTCCAGCGTGGCGTCGACGGCATCGTTCTCGCCATGTCGAAGCCGGTCGAGTTCGACGCCCAGATGGCGGCCGTCAAGGAAGCCGGCATCCCGCTGATCACCGTGATGAGCGGCGCGAGCCCCCACGCCCTTTTCGACGTTCAGGTCAATGAATACGCCGTCGGTGCCGAGGCCGCCCTCTATCTCCTCGGCCAGATCGGCTATGAGGGTCCGATCCTCACCCAGCGCTTCGAATCCAACGTCGGCACCCGCATTCGCGGCAAGGTGCTCGACGTCGTTCTTTCCGAGAACCAGGCGGTGAAGGAAGTCGGCAGCCATTCCATGGCCCGCACCAAGAGCTGGCAGGAAGACGTGCGCAACGGCATGAGCGCGCTCCTCCTGCAGAACGCCGGCAACTTCAAGGGCATCTGGGCGTCCTTCGACGGCCAGGCCTTCATCATCGACGACCTCCTCAAGGAGCAGGGCATGTCGAAGGGCGACGTCGTCCTCGTCTCGGTCGATGGCGGCCAGGAGACTTTTCGGCGCATCAAGTCGCCCGATTCCATGCTGATGGCGAGTGTCGCGATCCCCTTCGAGGCGATGGGCAAGGCGGCCGTCGACGCCATGGACCGCATCGCCAATGGTGGCGAGAAGAAAGAGGCGATCACCTCCGGCCCCTATCTCTACATGAACGCCGACCTCGTCGATCAGTCGAACGTCGACGCGTTCATCAAGGAGTAGGCGCAAGGCCGATGGCACGGACGCTTGAGCGATCTCCCTCCCTCTCCTCGAGGGGGAGGGCCCGGCCGCAGGCCGAGGGTGAGGTGAGCGGCCCGGCTCCAGCCATGAAAGAGAGAAGATGACCGAGATCCTGTCGGTCCACGGCGCGAAGAAATCCTACGGCGCGGTGAAGGCGCTGCGCGGCGCCGACCTCGTCGTGGAGGAGGGCGAGGTGCACGCCCTCTGCGGCGATAACGGCGCGGGAAAGTCGACCCTCATCAAGCTCGTTTCGGGCGTGGAAAATCCCGATGGCGGGGAAATCGCCGTGCGCGGCGAGAAGGTGCGGCTTTCCAATCCGCATGCAGCGCTCGCCGCCGGCATCGCCACGATCCACCAGGATCTCGGCCTCGCGCCCGGTATGATGATCTACCAGAACATCTTCATGGGCTCGGAGCTGCAAAAGCACCTCCTCGGCATCCCGGTCCTCGACCGTTCCGCGATGATCGCAAAGTCGCAGGAGTTCCTCGTCTCGCTCAATTCCGTCATGCGCGACATGAAGGCCCGCGTGGAGAACCTCTCCGGTGGCCAGCGCCAGGCGGTCGCGATCTGCCGCGCGCTCCGCTGGAAGGCGGAGATCATCATCATGGACGAGCCGACCGCCGCGCTCGGCGTGCGTGAGACCGAGGAGGTCATCAAGCTCATCCGCCGGCTGAAGGAGAACGGCGTCACCGTCATCTTGATCAGCCACTCCATGCACGACGTCACCGCCGTCGCCGACCGCGTCACCATCCTCAGGAACGGCCGCACGCAGATCTCCCGCTCCACCGCGGGTCTGACGCCGGAAAAGCTGTCCGAGCTCATCGTCGAGGGCGGCACGGACGAGGACGATCCCGACTGAGCCGCCGGCTCCGTCACCGCCATTCATCCGGAGAGAACATGTTCGATCTCATCCTCACGAGCGCCAACCTTCCGGACGGGCGGCGCGGTGTCGACATCGCGGTGAAGGACGGCAGGATCGCCGCCATCGAGCCGGGCATCACCGCCGAGGCGCGCGAGCGCATCGACGCGGCGAACCGGCTGGTTTCCACGCCCTTCGTCGATCCGCATTTCCATATGGATGCGACGCTCTCCCTCGGCCTGCCGCGCATGAACCGCTCCGGCACGCTCCTGGAAGGCATCGCGCTCTGGGGCGAACTGAAGCCGATGCTCACCCGCGAGGCGTTGGTGGAGCGGGCGCTCCGCTACTGCGACCTCGCCATCGCGCAGGGCCTTCTTGCCATCCGCAGCCATGTCGATGTCAGCGAGCCGCGCCTCGTCACCGTCGAGGCGCTTCTGGAGGTGCGCGAGAAGATCGCGCCCTTCATCGACCTGCAACTCGTCGCCTTCCCGCAGGATGGCTATTTCCGTGCCCCGGGCGCGGCCGCCGCGCTGGAGCGGGCGCTCGACATGGGCGTCGATATCGTCGGCGGCATTCCCCATTTCGAGCGGACGATGGAAGAGGGGGCGGCCTCGGTGAAGGCCCTCTGCCGTATCGCCGCCGAGCGCGGCCTCAGGGTCGACATGCATTGCGACGAGACGGACGATCCGATGTCGCGGCATGTGGAGACGCTCGCCGCCGAGACGGTTCGCCACGGCCTTCAGGGAAGGGTCGCCGGCTCGCATCTCACTTCCATGCACTCCATGGACAATTACTACGTCTCCAAGCTCATCCCGCTGATGGCGGAGGCGGAGCTCCATGTGATCCCGAACCCGCTCATCAACATCACGCTGCAGGGTCGCCACGACACCTATCCCAGGCGCCGCGGCATGACCCGGGTGCCGGAGCTGATGGCCGCCGGCATCAATGTCGCCTACGGGCACGACTGCGTCATGGATCCCTGGTACTCGCTCGGCTCCGGCGACATGCTGGAAGTCGCCCATATGGCGATCCATGCCGCCCAGATGACCTCCAGGCAGGCGATGCGCGCCTCATTCGACGCCATCACCGTCAATTCCGCCCGCGCCATGGGCCTGGAAGGCTACGGGCTCGCCGTCGGCAGCAACGCCGATCTCGTTCTTTTGCAGGCGGAAGATCCGATCGAGGCGATCCGCCTCAAGGCGACGCGCCTCGCCGTCATCCGGCGTGGCAGGGTGATAGCCCGCGCCGAGCCGCGCCTGAGCCGGCTCGACCTGGACGGGCGCACGGCAACGGTCGATCCCGCGGCCTATGCGCCCCATGCCGGGGAAGGCGGGGATTGATCACAAGTTAAGCATCGGCCGCGGTTGACAAGGATTTGGGCACCTCGTCAAATCGCGGGTCGTTTTGAGCCCGTTGGGCGGGATAATGGGGAAGCGTATGACGAGATTTCCATCGATCGGGCGCCGCGGGTTCCTGATGGGCAGCGCCGGGCTCGGCCTCGGCCTGATGCTGCCGAAGGTCGCCTTCGGACAGGAGAAGCTGAAGGTCGCCGGCATCCACGCCTCGCCGGTCGAGAACGCCTGGAATTCGCGTCTGCATCAGGCGATGCAGGAGGCGGCGGCAGACGGGGCGATCGAATACGTCTTCTCCGAGGGCGTCAGCGGCACCGATTACGGCCGCGCCATGCGCGAATACGCCGAGCAGGGCAACAAGCTGATCGTCGGCGAATCCTATGCGGTGGAGAGCGAGGCGCGCCAGGTCGCCGCCGACTATCCCGACACGGCTTTCCTGATGGGCTCGTCCGGCGGTCCGGCCGGCGACAATTTCGGCACCTTCGGCACCTGGAACCACGAGGCGGCCTATCTTGCCGGCATGCTCGCCGGCAAGATGAGCGAAAGCGGCATCTTTGGCTCGGTCGGCGCCATTCCGATCCCGGAAGTCAACATGCTGATCAACGGCTTCCGCGCCGGCGTCGACGCCGTGCGCCCGGACGCCAAGCACCTCATCGGCTTCATCGGGACCTTCTTCGATCCGCCGAAGGCGCGCGAGGCAGGCCTTGCCCAGATCGATGCCGGCGCCGACATCCTCTTCGGCGAGCGCATCGGCACGGCCGACGCCGCCAAGGAACGGGGCATCAAGGCCGTCGGCTCGCTGATCGACTACACGCCGCGCTATCCCGACACCGTCTTCGCCAACGCCATGTGGTACTTCCGCCCGATCCTCGACGCGGCCATCGCCGACACCGTCGCGGGCAACCCGACCGGCAAGGACTACACGCCCTATTCGCTGATGAAGGAGGGCGGCAACGACATCGTCTACGAGAAGTCGATGGTGCCGGAAGATGCCATCCCGGCGATGGAAGAGCGCCGCGCCGCGATCAAGGCCGGCGAGTTCGAAGTGCCGGTGGATACTTCCGAGCCGACGTGATCGCCCGCTTCGCACCGTAAGCCGTCGCGGCCGGGTCACCCCCCCGCGGCGAGCTTCTTACCTCAATTCTGGCCGCGCCGGCGGGGCCCGGGGCGGTGGTGACGCGAAGGCCGCGATGGCGAGAGACGACATTCCGCACGATGCGACCGCGCTCGCCGCCGAGATCCGCACTGGCCGTCTTTCGGCCGTGGAAGCGCTGGAGGAGGCGCTTGCAGCGGCCGATCGCGAGGCCGATCTCGGCGCCATCAGTCTTCTCGCGCCGGAGCTCGGACGCCACCGCGCGGCCCTTCTCGACGCGATGCGCGCGGAGGATCCCGAAAGCCTTGCCGGTGCGCCTTTCGCGGGCGTGCCCTTCCTCGTCAAGGATCTCGGCGGTCCCTTTGCCGGCATTCCGGTCGATGCGGGCTCGGCCGCACTCGAGGTCCGCCGCAAGGACGCCGACAGCTACCATGCCGCCCGTACCCGAGAGGCGGGCTTCGTGCCGTTCGGGCGGACGACGGTGCCGGAATTCGGGCTTTCGCTCGCCTGCGAGCCGGCCATCGGCCCGCGCGCCCGCAATCCCCTGGACCCGGAGCGCACGACAGGCGGCTCTTCCGGTGGTGCCGCGGCCGCGGTGGCGGCCGGCATCGTGCCGGTCGCGCACGCAACCGATGGCGGAGGCTCGATCCGTGTTCCGGCCGCCTGCTGCGGTCTCGTCGGCCTCAAGCCCTCGCGCGGCGCCGTGCCCGGCGGCCCGGCCTTCGCCAACCACCTTTTCGGCATCGCCGCCGGCCTCGTCGTCGCCCGGTCCGTCCGGGACGTCGCAGCCGTCCTGAGCGCCGTCAGCGGCCGGGCGAGGGGGCCTTTCCCCGATCCCGATCTCGACCGCGATCGCCTGGCCTCCTCGCTCAAGGTCGGTGTGCTCACGGGCGCCGAAGGCTTTTCCATCGCGCCGGAGCGCGCCGCCGCCGTCGCGGACGCCGCCCGCCATTTCGAGGCGGCCGGCCATCTCGTCGAGGAGCTTTCGCCGGATCGGCTCTCGGCGGAGATTGCGGCGAGCGGGCGCGTCTTCGACCGGGTCATCTCGGCAAACCTTGCCTGCCTCTTTCGCGATCTCGGCATCCGCAACGAGGAAGTCGAGCCGCTCTCTGCCGCCGTGGCGGCGCGCGGCAGGGCGATGTCGGCGACGGACCTCTACGATGCCGGGCAGGAATCCGTCATGGTTTCCCATGCCCTCTGGCGCCTCTTCGACGAGGTCGACGTCCTTCTGACGCCGATGCTTTCCGAGGCGCCGCCGAAACTCGGCTTCCTGCCGACCGACCACGACGACGTCGACGGCCATTGGCGCGGCATGGCCGCCTTCGCTCCCTATGCAAGCCTCGCCAACGCAGCCGGCACGCCGGCGCTGACCGTGCCTTTCGGCGAGGACGAGGCGGGCCTGCCGCTCCCCGTCCAGCTCGTCGGGCCGATCGGCTCCGACCGGCTTCTCCTGAGGCTCGGCGAGGCGCTTGCCGCCGAGCGGCCCTTCATTCCTGTCCGGAGGCGCCGCGCGTGAGCCCGGTGCTGCGCCTTGAGAACATCACCAAGCGCTTCGGCGGCTTTGCCGCCAACGACGACATCACGCTGGAGCTGGCGCGCGGCGAGGTCGTGGCGCTCCTCGGCGAGAACGGTGCCGGCAAGACGACGCTGATGAACATCCTCTTCGGCCATTACGTGCCGGACGAGGGCCGGGTCTTCGTCGAAGGGGCGGAAATCGCCCATGGCCGGCCGCGTGCGGCCATCGCGGCGGGCGTCGGCATGGTGCACCAGCATTTCACCCTCGCGCCGAACCTTACGGTGCTGGAAAACGTCATGACCGGCACGCAGAGCCTTCTGGCCCTGCGCTCCGGCACGGGCGCCGCGCGTGCCAGGCTGAAGGACCTGTCGGAGCGCTTCGGTCTCGTCGTCGATCCGGATGTGCGCGTCAGCGAGCTTTCCGTCGGCGAGCAGCAGCGCGTGGAGATCCTGAAGGCGCTCTACAACGACGCGCGCATCCTCATCCTCGACGAGCCGACGGGGGTGCTGACCCAGCCGGAGGCCGAGCGCCTCTTCAACACGCTGCGCATCATGGCGTCCGAGGGGCTTTCGCTCATCTTCATCTCCCACAAGCTGCAGGAGGTGCTCGCCGCCGCCGACCGCGTCGTCGTGCTTCGGGCCGGCAAGGTGGTCGCCGAGCGGAAGGCCGCCGAGACCTCCAAGGAAGAGCTGGCCGAGCTGATGGTCGGCCGCCGCGTCGCCCGTCCGGTGCGCGAGGAAGCGGCGCCCGGCCGGGTGATCCTCGCCGCCGAGGCGATCTCCGTCACGGTGGAGGGGGCGCGGCGCCTTGCCGATATCGCCTTCGAACTGCGCGAGAGCGAGACGCTCGGCATCATCGGCGTCTCCGGCAACGGCCAGACGGCGCTCGCCCATCTCGTTTCGGGCCTGCTGGAGCCCGATTCCGGCACGCTCGAAATCTTCGGCGAGCGGCGCGAGCGTGCGACGCCGCGCCAGCTCGTGGAAGCCGGCGTCGGGCGGATCCCGGAGGACCGCCATTCGGAGGGCGCCATCGGCGAGTTCGCGCTGTGGGAAAACGCCGTTCTGGAGCGCGTGCGCGAGAAGCGCTTCTCCCGCTCCGGCTTCGTACGCCGAGGCGAGGCGCGCCGGTTTGCCAATGGTGTCATCGATCGCTTTGACGTCCGCGGAGGGACGGCCGATAGCCGCACGCGCCTTCTCTCCGGCGGCAACATGCAGAAACTGATCTTCGGGCGGAACCTCGCTGCGACCCCCAAGATCCTCATCGCCGCGCAGCCAACCCGCGGCCTCGACGAGGGCGCCGTCGCCGCCGTCCACGGCGAGATACTGGAAGCGCGGCGGCAGGGCGCGGGCGTCCTCCTCATCTCGGAGGATCTCGACGAAGTGCTGGCGCTGGCCGACCGGGTGCAGGCGATCGTCAAGGGGCGGCTCTCCGACCCGGTCTCCGCGTCAAAGCTCGATGCGCGCCGCCTCGGCCTGATGATGGCCGGCGAATGGGGCGAGCCGGCAGAGGCGGCGGCCTGATGCGTCTGGAACGCCGCGAGCAGCGCGCGCCCGTTCTCGTCTTCGCCGCGCCGGTGGTGGCCGTGCTCGCCGCGCTGGCCCTGGCTGGCATCCTCATCGCGCTTGCCGGCGCGCCGGTCTTCGAGGCCTACCAGCGCATCGTCGCCGGCGCCTTCGGCTCGCGCCTTTCCTTCACCGAGACGCTGACGCGCACGACCCCGCTCATCCTGACCGGCCTTGCGGCCGCCGTCGCCTTTCGCGCCCGTGTCTGGAATATCGGCGCGGAGGGGCAATTCTATGTGGGCGCGCTTGCCGCCGCCGCGCTCGGCTCCGGCAATGTCTTCGCGCTGCCGGGCTTTGTGCTGATCCCCCTCCTGATGACCGCCGGCGCGCTTGCAGGCATGATCCTCCTCGTCGTGCCGCTGTCGCTGCGCCTGCGCTTCGGCGTGGACGAGGTGGTGACGACGCTCCTGCTCAATTTCGTCGTCCTCCTCTTCGTCTCCATGATGATCGAGGGGCCGATGAAGGATCCGCTCGCTTTCGGCTGGCCGCAATCCGTGCCGGTCGTCGCCGAGGCGCATCTGCCCAAGCTGATCGCCCGCTCGCGGCTTCATATCGGGCTGCTCGTCGCGGTCTGCTGCGCGCTCGTCGTCTACGTCATCCAGACCCGCACCGTCTTCGGCATGGAGGCGCGCGCGGCCGGTCTCAACGCGCCGGCCGCCCGCTTTGCCGGGGTGCCGCTGGCGCGCACGTTCCTCAAGGTCGCCTGCCTTTCGGGAGGCCTCGCGGGGCTTGCCGGCGCCATCGAGGTGATGGGGGTGAAGGGCTACGTCACCACCGATCTGTCGCCCGGTTTCGGCTATTCCGGCATCATCGTCGCCATGCTGGCGAACCTCAATCCGCTCGGCGTCGTCGCCGCCGCGCTTTTCGCCGCGATGATGTTCGTCGGCTCCGACGGGATGAGCCGTGCGCTCGGCGTTCCGAGCTTCATCGCCGACGTGACCGTCGCTCTCTCCCTTTTGACGATGCTCGTCGCCCTCCTGCTCACCCAATACCGGATCCGCAAATGAGCGACGCCCTTGAGATCTTCGCCTCGCTCGGCCTGTGGGCCGCGGTCCTGCGGATCGCCACGCCGCTGATCTTCGGTACGCTCGGCGCGCTTTTGTGCGAGCGGGCCGGCGTCCTCAATCTCGGCATCGAGGGCATCATGACCTTCGGCGCCATGCTCGGATGGCTGACGGTCTTCGAAGGTGGCAACCTCTGGATGGGGCTGGTGGCGGCGGCGGCGGGCGGCGCGCTCTTCGGCCTCCTGCATGCGGCCATGACCGTGCCGCTCGGCCTTTCCCAGCATGTCACCGGCCTCGGCATCACGCTCTTTGCCTCCAGCCTTTCCTATTTCATCTTCCGGCTCGTCGTGCCGCTGCAGGGCACGCCCCCGACCATCGTCGCCTTCCAGCCGATCGATTTTCCGGTCCTTTCCGACCTGCCGGTGCTCGGGCCGACGATCTTCAGCCAGACGGCCCCGACCTATCTCGCCATCCTCGCCGCGATCGTGCTCGCCTGGGTGCTGGCCAAGACGCCTCTCGGGCTTGCCATCCGCATGACCGGCGAAAATCCGCATGCGGCCGAGGCGCAGGGCGTCGATCCGATCAAGGTGCGCATCGGCGCCGTCGTTGCCGGCAGCGCGCTGATGGGCCTCGGCGGCTCCTTCCTGACGCTCTCGGCGTTCAACTCCTTCTTCCCGACCATGGTGCAGGGGCGCGGCTGGGTGTGCATCGCGCTTGTCGTCTTCTCCACCTGGAAGCCGGGCAGGGCGCTACTCGGGGCCATCCTCTTCGCCCTCTTCGACGCCTACCAGCTGCGCCTGCAGACCGTCTTCGGCAAGGCGGTGCCCTATCAGGTCTTCCTGATGATGCCCTACCTCCTGTCGATCGTCGCGCTCGTCGTCATGTCGCGCCGGGCCCGCGTGCCGCAGGCGCTGATGCAGCCCTACCGGCGGGGAGAGCGGTAGAGGCGAGCACTTGCCGCAGGATCGAATTGATCCAACTCAAGCGCATGCCGAGGCTCTCTGCTAATCTTGACGCATGACGCTGCCGCGCCTCCGACCGCTGGTTCTTGTCGTCGTCGCCCTCGCTCTCCTGGCGGCGGGCATTTCGCCATGGCTGAACGACCATGCGGCCATGGCAGGCCCGGCGATGACTGGCGTGGCGGAGCTTGCAATGACCGCGAGCGATGACGGGGATCATCCCTGCTGTGCGGATGCGGGCAAGACGATGTCCTCCGACTGCGCCGTCTGCCTCGTCGGAACCGCCTTCATGGCAGCGCCTCTCGTGGCGGCCTTCCCGCAGGGCGAGTCTCTCGCCCGGCCACGCGTCGCTAGCGGCAATCCTCTGGCCGGCATCGACCTGGAGGCCAGCCGTCCACCACCGAGAATGAGCGCCTTTTACTGATCGCTCCGGGGCCTTCCGGCCCTGCCTGAAAGCCATCTCAAAAGGTGCTACCGAAATGAATATCCGTTCCTTCCGCCTCGGCCTCGCGGCTGCGGGCCTCTTCCTCGCCGCCGGCACCGTCGCGGCCGGCGAACTTCCCAAGATGACCGTCTACAAGGATCCCTATTGCGGCTGCTGCACGGCCTGGGCCGAGCGCATGCGCGAGGCCGGCTTCGACGTGAATGTCGTCATTCGCGGCGACATGCTCTCCGTCAAATCCGAGCTGGGCGTGTCGGACGATCTCGCCTCCTGCCACACCGCGACGGTCGGCAAATACGTGCTGGAAGGCCATGTGCCGCCGGCCGAGGTCGTCCGGCTTCTGGAAGAAAAGCCCGCCGCCATCGGCCTTGCAGTGCCGGGCATGCCGATGGGCTCGCCCGGCATGGGCGTTCCGGGCATGGGCGCCGACGATTACGAGGTCGTGCTCTTCTCCGCCTCGAACAACTCGCCCTATGCGAGCTACAGCGGCGAGAAGCGCACGGACTGACCTGCGGGGGATGCGCCGCCCGCCTGGCGGGCGGCGCCTCTCACAGATGGATCTCGTAGGCCGCGAGCGCGGCAAGGTCCGGCGTGACCCCGAGCCCGGGCTCGCTCGGCACGATGATCCTGCCGTCTGAAAGGGCGGGGAAGGGTGCCGCCATCATCTCGCGCAGAGGATTCGGATTGGAATCGATTTCCAAGAGCCCGTCTCCGCCCGCCGCCGCCAGAAGGTGCAGCGAGGCGATCAGGCCGATGCCGCCGCCGAGGAAATGCGGGCAATAGCGCCGCCCGGCCGCGATCGCCGAGCGTGCCACCGGAAGGCAGCCGGTGAAGCCGCCCCATTTGGCGAGATCCGGCTGAATGACGGAAATCGCGCCGGCCGAGATCACCGTTGAAAAGGCATTGCCGCCGCGAATGTTCTCGCCGGCCGCGAGCTTGATGGGCGAGCGGGCCGCGAGGGCGCGCCAGTCTTCCGGCGGCGTGTCGGCCCGCATCGGCTCCTCCAGCCAGTCGATCCGGTGCTCGGCGAGCCTGTCGGCCATGCGGGCGGCGGTTTCGAGGTTCCAGGCCTGGTTGGCGTCGACCATCAGCCGCACGCCCGCGCCGAGCACGGCCCGCAGGCGCTTGACGTTGGTGAGGTCGGTTTCCTCGCCGAAACCCACCTTGAGCTTGAAGGCGGTGTGGCCGTCGCGGGCCCGCTGCAGTGCCAGCTTCTCCGGCATGTCCGGATTGAGGCCGCTCGCATAGGCGCCGACTTCCTCCACGGCCTCGCCGCCGAGGAAGAGGTTGAGCGGCATGCCCGCCTGCCGCGCGGCGAGATCCCAGAGCGCAATGTCGATGCCGGCGATCGCCTGGGCGAGCGGACCGTCCTCGCCGGTCTGCAGTGCCAGCACGGCGAGCGAGGCCGTCAGATGCTCGAAGGCTTCCGCCGGTCGCGAGAAGCTCCGCGCGGTCAGAAGCGGCGCGCAGATTTTGTTGACCAGCCTTGCCCGGTGCTCCGCCCCGACGGAGGGAAAGTTGCACCAGACCTCGCCAAGCCCGCGCGCCCCGTCCTTTGCGCGCGCTTCGACGAGCACCGCCGGCCGGTCCCGCATCGTCCCGAAGGAGGTGCGCACCGGCACCTCCAGCGGAAAGCGGAAGACGCGGGCCGTGACGCTCTCCAGCTCGATCCCATCGCTCATCGGTTCACCCCCGGGCCTGCCTCGGCGCGTCTTCTTCTTCGCTCTTTTCCGGCGGGGCACCGTAAGTGAAGCGCAGCTCCTTGACGAGCAGGGAGACGAGATGCGCCTTGGCGCAATCGGCCCGCATGACCACGCCGAGCCGGCGCAGGATCGGCGGCGAGCCGAAGGGAACGCTGCGGATTTCGTCGGGGAAGGTCTGCCCGCCGGCATGGAGCGGCACGACCGAGACGCCGAGCGCCGAGCCGACCAGCGCCACGACGGCATCGAGCGTGTCGATCTCCATGCGCGAACTGACGGAGATGCCGAGGCTGGCGAGTTCGCGCTCCACCTGTCGTGCGACGCGGGCGCGCCGGTTGAAGCGCACATAGGGCTCCGACTGCAGGATCTCCCGGTCTGTCCGTCCCTTCACCGAGCGGTGGGCGATGACGACGAGCGGCTCCTCGGCGACGGGAAAGAAGGTGAGGTCGGGCTCCTCGAGCTCGGGCGAGGTGACGATGGCGCAGTCGAGCAGCCGGTGGCGCACCTGGCCTTCCAGATCGTGGGTGAGGCCGGTGGCGAGCCGCATATGCATTTCCGGATGCGTCGCCTGCAGCCTTCTCAGCGCTCCCGGCACGGCGCCCGCGACGGTCGTGTGCACCGCCCCGATCTTGAGGACACCGCGTGCCGGGTCGCGCGTCAGCCCCTCGCTCAGCGCCTCCCAATGCGCCAGCACCTCACGGGCCCGCTGAACGAAATCGCGGCCTTCCTCCGTCAGCCGGGGAGGGCGCGTGTGCCGGTCGAAGAGGAGGAGTCCCGTCTCTTCCTCCAGCGCCCGCACATGCAGGCTGACGCTGGAGACGGACAGGCCAAGCCTTTGTCCCGCCTCGGCAAAGCTGCCGCAATCGGCGACGGCCACCAGCGTGTAGAGCGATTTCACATCCATGGCGCCTGTCGCGTGCCTCCGTGTCGGGTCTGCATTTACCCGCAAAAAGATTAAACAGAAAAATCCTTGATTGAGAAAAACTCGATGATAATCTGCGGGCAGTCCGGCGCCAAGACCGGACGTGTCAGCGGGAGGTTTGGAGAGTGCGCGGAGCGGACAGCCTCGCTTCAATGATGGCCGATTGCGGCGTGCGGACGGTGTTTTCGCTGTCCGGCAATCAGATCATGCCGCTCTATGACGCGATGATCGAGCCCGGCATCCGCATCGTGCACACGCGCCACGAGGCGGCCGCCGTCTCCATGGCGGATGGCTTCGCACAGGTTTCCGGCGGCATCGGCGTGGCGCTGGTAACTGCCGCGCCCGGCTTCGCCAATGCGCTCGGCGCGCTCTATTCGGCAAGAATGTCGGAGAGCCCGGTCGTCTTCCTGTCGGGGGACTCGCCCGTTGAACGCGACGGTTCCGGCGCCTTTCAGGAATTTGCGCAGGTCGAGGCGGCGCGGCCCTTCGTCAAGGCGAGCCGGCGCGTCATGGCGGCCGGCGATCTCGCCGCTGCCTTCGCCGAGGCGGCGGCGCTTGCTCGCGCCGGCAGGCCCGGCCCGGTCCATCTGGCGCTGCCCTTCGATGTGCTGAATGCCGAGGTCGGGACGGGCGCCGGCGCTCCGGCCCGCGCGTCGATCGCACCGGCCGAGATTCCGGCGGACGCCGTCTCGCAGGCGCTCGATATTCTGCGCGGCGCCGATCGACCCATCATCCTCACCGGTCCCGCGCTCAGCCCGAGCCGCCAGCCCGAGCTCGCCGGCCGGCTTGAAGCCGCGCTCGGCGCGCCGGTCATCTCGATGGAAAGTCCGCGCGGCCTGCGCGATCCGGCGCTCGGCGCCGCCGCCGACGTGCTGGGCGAGGCGGATGCGGTCCTCTATCTCGGCAAGACGGTCGATTTCACCTCCGGCTTCGGCGCGCCCTTCAAGGCGGCGAAGGTCGTGGTTGCCGATCCGGAGCCGCAGATGCTCGAAAGGGCGAGGGCCAATCTGGGCGAGGCGCTTGCGCTCGCCGTCCTTGCCGGACCGCTCGCCTTCGCCGAGGCGCTGATCGGAGCGGCGGGCGAGCCCGCGGATCGCAGCGACTGGGGCGGCAAGATGACGGAGGCGCTCGCCTTTCGTTCCTTTCCCGCGCCGAACGGCGCAATCCTGCCGCACGAGATCGCCCTCGCCGTGGGCGCGGAGCTGGCGGAGGCCGGCGATCCGATCCTCGTTTGCGACGGCGGCGAGTTCGGTCAGTGGGCGCAGGGCTTCGCCTCCGCGCCGGCCCGGATCATCAACGGCGCTTCGGGCGCAATCGGTGCCAGCATCGCCTATGCGATCGGCGCCAAGATCGCCCGCCCGGAAGCGACCGTCATCGCCATGATGGGCGACGGCACTTCGGGCTTTCATTTCGCCGAGTTCGAGACGGCGGCCCGCGAGAGCGCCGCCATCCTCGCGGTTATCGGCAACGATCAGCGCTGGAACGCGGAATACCAGATCCAGCTGCGCGAATACGGGCCGAACCGCACCATCGGCTGCGAGCTCTCCGCGGATGCCCGCTACGATATCGCCGCCGCCGCCCTCGGCTGCCATGGCGAGCATGTGGAAAGCCGCGAAGGGCTCGCCCCGGCGCTCGCCCGGGCCCGTGGCACCGGCCTGCCGGCCTGCATCAACGTCGCCATGCAACCGATTCCCGCGCCTGTCTTTTCGGCCGGGGCGAAGGGGGCACATTGATGGACGCGGTATCCCCCAAATCGCTTTCCGTGCGCATCTGGCGCGGCAAGGACGATGGCCGCTTCGAGACCTACGAGGTGCCGGCGCGCGACAACCAGACGGTGCTCGACGTGGTCACCGAAGTGCAGCGCCGTCACGAGCCGGCGCTCGCCTACCGCTTTGCCTGCCGCGTCGGCGTCTGCGGCTCCTGCGCCATGACGGTGAACGGCGTGCCGCGCTGGACCTGCCGCACCCATGTCGCCAAGGTCGCCGAGGCCGGCGAGATCACCATCGAGCCCTTGCGCAACATGCCGCGCATCAAAGATCTCGCCTGCGACATGGCCGGCTTCTTCGACAAGTGGCAAAAGGCCGGAGGCCGCTTCACCGGCACCCGCAACCGCGCCGAGCCGCCCGCCGCCGTCGATCCGGCGAGCCGCAAGCGCGTCGCGGTCGACGCGGCGATCGAGTGCATCAACTGCGCGGTCTGCTACAGCGCCTGCGATGTCGTCTCCTGGAACGAGGAGTATCTCGGCCCGGCCGCGCTCAACCGCGCCTGGACGCTGGTCAACGACGAGCGCCACGCGCTGCGCCGCACGACGCTCGACCTTGCGATGGAACAGGGCGGCTGCGGCAACTGCCACACCCAGGGAAGCTGCATGCGCCATTGCCCGGTCGGCATTTCGCCGACCGAGAGCATCGCCGGGCTGAAGCGCATGTCGCTCCTCTCCTTCCTCGTGCGCGACCACGCGGCGGCCGATGCGCTGGCGAAGACGGAGGAGCCGGCATGAGCGAGCGCGGCCTTTTCCTCGCACAACGGCTTTCGGCCCTCCTTCTGGGGCCGCTCGTCCTCGTCCATCTGGCGGTGATCCTCTACGCCGTGCGCAACGGGCTGACGGCCGGCGAGATCCTCGCGCGCACGCATGGCAGCGCCGGCTGGGGCCTCTTCTACGGCCTGTTCGTCCTCGCCGCCTCGGTGCACGCGCCGATCGGCGTGCGCAACGTGCTCGCCGAATGGACGCCGCTTTCCAAAGGAACGGTCGATGCGCTCGCCGCGCTTTTCGGCGCCTTCCTCCTCGTTCTCGGCGCACGCGCCGTCTTCGCCGTGGTCATGGCATGAGGAGGGGCATGGCATGAGGGCGCATCGTTCCCACCAGGCCTACTGGGCCTTTGTCGGCCACCGCGTGTCCGGCATCGCGCTCGCGGCCTTCCTGCCTTTGCACTTCCTGACGCTCGCCCTTGTCCTCAAGGGCACGGCGGCGCTCGACAGCTTTCTCGTGCTGGCCGAGATGCCGCTCTTCAAAATCGCCGAATGGGGCCTCGTCGTGCTTCTCGCCGTGCATTTCTTCTTCGGCCTCAGGCTTCTCTTCCTGGAGCTGCACCCCTGGAAGCGGGCGGGCGACAGCCGGCTTTACTGGATCGTGCCGAGCCTCTTCGCCGCCTTCCTGGTGGGCGCCGTCTTCGTGGCGGGGGTGGTCTGATGCAGGTGGAGCGCGTCAAGACCGACATTCTCATCCTCGGCTCGGGCGGGGCAGGGCTCTTTGCGGCCCTTCACGCCAAGAAGGCGAACCCGGATCTTTCCGTCACCATCGCTACCAAGGGACTGCTCGGCAAATGCGGCTGCACCCGCATGGTGCAGGGCGGCTACAACGTTGCGCTCGCCGCCGGCGACAGCGTCGAGCGGCATTTCATGGACACCATCGTCGGCGGCAAATGGCTGCCGCGGCAGGATCTTGCCTGGCAGCTCTGCGTCACCGCCATCGAGCGCATCCGCGAACTGGAGAACGAGCTCGGCTGCTTCTTCGACCGCAATCCGGACGGCACGCTTCACCAGAAGGCCTTCGCCGGCCAGAGCTTCGACCGTACGGTGCACAAGGGCGACCTCACCGGCATCGAGATCATCAACCGGCTGATGGAGCAGGTCTGGGCGCTCGATGTCGGCAGGCTGGAAGAGCACCGCGCCGTCGAGCTTGTGCCGGCGGCCGACGGATCCGGCATCGCCGGCGTGCTCCTCATCGACATGCGCACCGGCGGCTACCGGTTCGTCCAGGCGAAGGCCGTGCTTCTCGGCACCGGCGCCGGGCCGACCATGTACCTCTATCACACGCCCTCGGGCGACAAGTCCTGCGACGGGCTGGCTCTCGCCCTCCGCTACGGGCTGGCGCTTCGCGACATGGAGATGGTGCAGTTCCACCCGACCGGTCTTCTCGGCGGCGCCGATACGCGCATGACCGGCACGGTGCTGGAGGAGGGGCTGAGAGGCGCCGGCGGCTATCTCCTCAACGGCGACGGCGAGCGCTTCATGGGCGGCTACGATCCGGCAGGCGAGCGCGCCACGCGCGACGTCGTCTCAAGGGCGATCTATTCCGAAATGCGCGCCGGCCGCACCAGCCCGATGGGCGGCGTCTACATCCAGATGGCCCATCTGGGCCCGGAGATGGTCGCAAAGCGCTTCCCCGGCATGGTCAAGCGCTGCGCCGATTGCGGCTTCGACCTTGCCGGCGGCATGGTCGAGGTGGTGCCGACAGCCCATTACATGATGGGGGGCGTGGAATTCGAGATCGACGGCTCGACCGCGTCGCCCGGCCTTTATGCGGCCGGCGAGGATTGCGGCGGCGTCCACGGCGCCAACCGTCTCGGCGGCAACGGCGTCGGCAATTCCACCGTCTATGGCGGCATCGCGGGCGATGCGATGGCCGCCTTCGTTGCGCGCGAGGGCGCTTTCCGCGATCCGGACGAGCATGTGCTGGAGGCAGGCGTCGCGCGTGCCGAAAAGCCCTTCGCCTTGCCGACCGGCGACCTGATGGGGCTGCGCGAGATTCTCTGGCAGGACATGTGGGACGATGTCGGCATCCTGCGCACGAAGGACGGCCTGAAGCGCGGGCGCGAGAAGATCGTCGGCCATCAGGCAAGCCTTGCCGCGACCGGCCTTGCCGACGGCGACCGCGCCTTCAACCTCACCTGGCACGACTGGCTCAATCTGGAGAGCCTTCTTGCCATCTCCGACGTCATCGCGCTCGCGGCCGAGGCGCGCGAGGATTCAAGGGGAGCGCATTTCCGCGAGGATTTCCCGCTGACGGGCGACCTCGACAAGAGCGCTTACACGCAGATCCGCGCCGCCGGAGACGACCTTCGCCTGGAGATGGTCCCGGTCGATTTCTCCATCGTCCGGCCGGGGCAGTCCCTGATCGACGAAGAGGCGGGGGCGCCGCCCGTGGCCGCGGAATGAGAGGACCGGCATGATTGAGAACGCCACGATCGAGAAGGCCGCCTACGATGTCATGACGAAGGCCGCGATCGACATCCCGAACGACTATCTGGAAGGCATCCGCGGCATGGTCGACCTGGAGACGGGCGACCTTTCCGCCTTCGTCCTGAAGGCGATGCTCGACAATTACGAGGCCGCGACGGAAGACCGGCGGCCGATGTGCGCCGACACCGGCCTGCCGCGCTACTGGGTGAAGGTCGGCGACAATGCCCGCTTTTCCGGCGGCTTCACCGGCTTCGAGCGCGCCCTGCGCTCGGCGACGGCCCGCGCCACGCAGGACGTGCCGCTGCGCCCCAATCGGGTGCATCCGCTCTGGCGCACGGAGCACAACAACAATATCGGCATCAACGCGCCCGAGGTGGAATGGAGCTTCGAGCCGGATGCCGACTGGATCGACGTCACCACGGTCCACAAGGGCGGGCTCTTCGGCACCGACTACCGCATGCTGTTTCCGGGCGACGGGCTCGACGGCATCAAGCGCTTCTTCCTCGACACGCTGATCGCCTTCGGCAAGCGGGGCCTTGCCTGCCAGCCGGCGATCGTCGGCGTCGGCATCGGCGGCTCCAAGGACACCTGCATGCAGCTCGGCAAGCAGGCGGCCTGCCTCAGGGCCGTCGGCGACCGCAATCCGGACCCGAAGATCGCCGAGCTGGAGATGGAACTGAAGGAACTCGGCAATTCCATCGGCATGGGCGCCATGGGCTTTATCGGCTCTTCCATGGTGGTCGACTGCCACATCGAGGTCGGCTTCACCCATACCGGCGGCATGCCGGTCAGCGTGCACACCTTCTGCCTTTCCTCGCGCCGCGCCACGGCGCGCATCCATGCCGACGGATCGATCGCCTATCGCAGCGATCCGCAATGGTTCACCCCTTACATGCGCCGGGAGACGATCGAATGGCCGAGCCAACAGGCCCTAGACAAGTCCGCCTGAAGCTTCCGGCCTCGCCGGAGGATATCGCCAGGCTTGAGCTTGGCTGCGTCGTCTATCTGGACGGCGTCGTCTACACGGCCCGCGAGGGCGTCTACGAGAAGGTGCTGGTCAAGGGCGAGAAGCTGCCGGACGGCCTCTCGGAGATCAGCAATGTCAATTTTCACTGCTCCCCGGCGGCCTCGCGCCAGGCGGACGGGAGCTATGCCATCGGCGGCGTGACGGCCACGGCGAGCTTCCGTTTTTCCAAGTACATGGCCGACTGGCTCGACCGTACCGGCACCAAGATCATCATCGGCAAGGCCGGCATGCCGCGCGAGGACTACCAGAAGGTTCTGGCGCCGCGCGGTGCCGTCTACCTGACGACGGTCGGCTACGGCACCGGGGCTCTCCTCGGGCGGGGCGTGAAGAGCGTGCGCGACGTCCACTGGCTGGACGAACTCGGCATCGCCCAGGCGATGTGGATGTTTGAGGTAGAGAACTTCGGCCCCTTCATCGTCGACAGCGACCTTGTGGGCAATTCGCTCTTTGCCCAGCAGGGGGACCTGGTGAACGAGAAGATCGCCTTGCTCTACGAGGGTCTCAAACCGCCCGCGCTGCACCGCTACGGCGAGACGGACGACCGCAAGAAGGAAGTGATGTGACGAGGTCCCGCAAAGAGGGCCGGAAAGCACGGCAGGGCAGGGCTCGCCCGCTGCCGGACTGAAAGCGGAGCGCGCCAGCGCTCAGCCGCAAAGGCGCCCGGCGAAAGGCGCTGCAACAAACGGGAGGAAGAACATGAAAGCTCTGAAATATCTCGCTGCGATCGGTGCGCTCGGCGCCCTGCTCGCCGGCCCGGCCCTGGCCGAATACCCCGAAAGGCCGGTCACGCTGGTGATCCCCTATGGCCCCGGCGGCGCGACCGACATCGGCGTGCGTGCGCTCTCCGGCCCGCTCGGCAAGATCATGCCCCAGCCGCTTCTGGTCGTGAACCGGACGGGCGCGGGCGGTGCGACCGGCTCGGTCTCCGTCGCCAACGCCGATCCCGACGGCTACACCATGCTGGCCGCGCGCGTCGGCTCGCACACCGTCAATCCGGCGATGAAGGCGACGCTGCCCTACACGCTCGACGACTTCGTCTTCGTCGGCGTCTTCGAGATCAATCCGGTCGTTTGCGCCGTTTCCGAGAGCTCGGACATCAAGTCGATAGAGGATCTCGTCAACAAGGCCAAGGAGAACCCGGGCACGGTGAGCTTCTCCTCCTCCGGCGTCGGCTCGATGCTACAGCTGGCGGGCGCCATGGTCTTGAACGCTTTCGGCCTGGAAGATCCGCTCGACAACGCCACGCATATCCCGCTGAAGGGCGGCGGCGAGGCGGCGACCGCGGTGCTCGCCGGCACGGCGACCTTCATCTGCACCAACTCCTCGGCGCTGTCGAGCTTCGTCGCCAACGGCCAGCTGCGCCCGATTCTGGTCACGACGCCGGAGCGGCTCGACGGCTTCGACGCGCCGACGGCGGCCGAACTCGGCCATCCGGAACTGGAGCAGCTCGTCGGCTGGACCGGCATCGCCGGCCCGAAGGGCCTTCCGGAAGAGGTCTCCGCCAAATGGCGCGACTGGCTGAAGCAGGCGACCGCCGACAAGACCTTCGTCGAGCAGATGACCAAGCGCGGCTCGGTCATCCGCCTGATGGACCCGGAGGAATCGCAGGAGTTCATCAACAACCAGTACGAGACCTTCAAGAAGCTCGTCGACGAACTCGACATGCGCATCGAAGGCTGAGGAAAGGGGCGCGCGGCATCACTGCGCGCCCTCTCTCCCGCTCCCGCCCGGAAAGCTGAATGCCCCGACTTCACCGCAATATCTGGCTCGGCCTGATCGTCATGCTGTTCGCGCTGGCGCTGGCCTTCGTGCTCATTCCCGTCGGCGTTTCCTCGCCGAGGAGCGTGCGCAGCATCGTGCTCTCGCCGATCCTGTGGCCGACCATCATCGCCTGGATGATTTTCATCGGCGGCGGCCTGCTCGTCGGCCAGCAGCTTCTCGGTCGGCGAGAGCCGGACCATCTCGACGAATGGGCCAATCCGCGCCACGGCGCCTGGTTTCGGCTCGCTGCGCTCGCCGTCCTCATGGCCGGCTACTACCTCGCCATCGCCTATATCGGCATGGTCTGGGCGTCGGCGCTGGCCTTTCTCGTCCTCACCCTGATCATCCGCTCGCGCTACCGCATCACCGCGCTCATCGTCGCTTTCGCGCTGCCGCTCTTTACCTACGCGTTCTTCTATCACGTGGCGGGCGTGCCGATCCCGCAGGGCGAGTTCATCCGCCTGCCTTAAGGATCCCGATATGAGCTTCTTGGACAGCCTCAGCCTCGGTTTCGGCCTCGTGGCCCACTGGCAGAGCCTCGCGGCTCTCTTCTGCGGCATCGTCGTCGGCGTCTTCGCCGGCGCCATTCCGGGCATCTCCGCCACCATGGCGGTCGCGCTGACGCTGCCCTTCACCTTCGCCCTGCCGCCGATCTACGGCATCCTCCTGCTCCTCGGCGTTTACAAGGGCGGCATCTTCGGCGGCTCGATCCCGGCGATCCTCATCAAGACGCCCGGCACGCCGGCCTCCAGCGCCACCGTCCTGGACGGCTATCCGATGGCCGAGCAGGGCAAGGCCGGCAAGGCGCTCGGCATGGCGCTTTACGCCTCCTGCACCGCCGACCTCATCTCCAATCTCGCCCTCATCCTCTTCGCCGGCTGGCTCGCCTCCTTCGCGCTTTCCTTCGGTCCCCCGGAATTCTTCACGCTGATCCTGTTCTCGCTGACCATCATTGCCGGCGTTTCGGGCGCGAGCCTCCTGAAGGGCCTCATCTCGGCCTGTCTCGGCCTTCTCTTGGCGACGGTCGGCCTCGATCTGGTCTACGGCACGGAGCGCTTTGTCTTCGGCGATCCGAACCTCATGGGCGGGCTCAACTTCATCGCCGTCCTCATCGGCCTCTTCGCCATACCCGAGATCATTTCTTTCATCTGGAATCCGGACGATTCGCACGACAAGGTGCGCTCGCTCGGCCAGCACCACGTCACGTTCGCGGAGTACAAGCGGTCCTTCAAGACGATCGTCCGCGGTTCGCTGATCGGCGTCTTCCTCGGCTCAATCCCGGGCATCGGCGCCGCCCCCTCCGCCTTCCTCTCCTACAGCGAGGCGAGGCGAAACTCGCCGCGCAAGGCCAATTTCGGCAAGGGCGAGATCGAGGGCGTCGCAGCCGCGGAGGCCGGCAATAACGGCGTCGCCGGGGCGACGCTCATCCCGCTTCTCGCGCTCGGCGTGCCGGGCGATGTCATCACCGCCATCATCATCGGCGCCTTCATGATCCACGGCCTGCAGCCGGGGCCGATGATGTTCATGACCAATGCCGACATCATCTACGCCCTCTTCATCGGCCTGATGGTGAGCTCGGTGCTTCTTCTGCTCGTCGGCTCGGTGGCGATCCGGCTCTTCCGCTTCATCGCCGACATTCCGCGCTCGCTCCTGTTTCCCAGCGTCCTGGTGCTGTGCGTCTTCGGCGTTTACGCGGTGAACAATTCCGTCTTCGACGTCGTCGTCATGTTCCTGATGGGCTGGCTCGGCTACTTCATGCTGCGCGTGCGCATGCCCGCCGCGCCGTTCCTCATCGCCTTCATCCTCGGGCCCCTGCTGGAGGACAATTTCCGCCAGGCGATGCTGATGTCCGGCGGCAATTTCGAGATTCTCTTCCGCGGCCCGATCACCTGGTTCTTCTGGACGGTCAGCGTCATCTCGATCGTGGCGCTGGTGCGCAACGAGCTCCGCGAGCGTCGCTCGCGCTTCGCCGAAGAGCCTGCGTGAGCGAGTGGCTGGGGCTCGGCATTCTGGAGATCGCCGGGCTTCTTCTCATCTACTTTCTCGGAGGGCTGGTGAAGGGCGGCTCGGGTTTCGGCCTGCCGCTTATCACCATCTCGGTCCTGCCGTTGATCGTGCCGATCGATGTGGCGCTCGCCGTCAACGCCGTCGTCATGCCGATCGTCAACATCTTCCAGTACAGCGCCTCCGGCATGGCCAGGGAGACCTTCCGGCGATTCTGGCCGGTGGTCGCCGGCCTCGTGCTCGGCGTGCCGGTCGGCGCGCTCTTCGTCCACGCCATCGCGCCGGAGACGCTGACGATCTCGCTCGGCGCCTTCGTCATGGCCTTCGCGCTCCTGACGGCGCTGAGCCCGCGCATCCAGGTTCCGCCGCGCTTCGAGCGACAGGCGGGCGGCGTCACCGGCGTGCTTGCCGGTATCGTCGGCGCGCTGACGACGGCGAACGGACCCGTCTTTGTCATCTATCTCGTCGGGGTCGGGGTGGAGCGGCGGGCGATGGTCGCCACGCTCGGCCTGTTCTTCCTCGTCGCCGGCATCCTCGTCGCCGGGTCGTTCTGGACGATCGGCATCCTAGACGCGCGCCGCGTCCTCATCGCGGCAATCTGCATCGGGCCGATTCTCGCCGGAATGTGGGTCGGCAACGCGATCGGCGAGCGCCTGCCGCAGGCGGTGTTCCGCAGGATCGTGCTGTTGCTGCTCTTCCTGCTCGGCGCCAACATGCTGGTGCGCACGGCGCTCACCTGAGCCGCGCCCTCAGGCCGGCGTCACCGTCGCCGCGCGACGGCGCCGGAGCGCTTGCGCGATGATGCCGTAGCGCGGTCCGAAGAGGAAGGCGAGGAGGAGGAAAAGCCCGGTCATCACGGCCATCATCCCGCCGATGGAAACGTCGAACAGGACGGCGACGACATAGCCGGCGATGCTGGAAAGCGTCGCGATCGCCGCCGACAGGAGGAGCATCAGCGAGAGCCGGTCGGTGAGGAGATAGGCCGCCGAAGGCGGCACGATGACGAAGGCGATGAAGAGGACGGCGCCCACCGCGTCGAAGGCGGCGACGGCCGTCGCGCTGGTCAGCGCGAGCAGCGCGTAGAAGAGAAGGCCGGGCATGAAGCCGAGCGCGGCGGCGAGCGCCCGGTCGAAGGTGGCGAGCTTCAGCTCCTTGAAGAGGAGGACGACGAAGACAAGGTTGATCGCGCACATCGCGCCCATCGAAAGGAGCGATCGCGGCACTTCGTAGGCGCCGAGCGCCACCGTATCCAGCCAGACGAAACCGATCTCGCCGAGTAGCACCGTGTGCTGGTCGATATGGACGTCGCGCGCATAGACGTTGAGGAGGAGGACGCCGATCGAGAAGAGGGCCGGAAAGACGAGCCCGATGGCCGCGTCGTTCTTCACTCGTCCGGTGCCGGCGACGAGTTCGGTGAGGAAGACGGTGGCAAGCCCCGTGACCGCCGCGCCGATGAGCTGGAGCGGCCCGCTCTGCGCCCCGCTCATCATCCAGACGAGGACGATTCCGAGCACGATGGAATGGCTGATGGCGTCGGAAAGCAGCGAAGAGCCCCTGAGGACGAGGAAGGTGCCCGGCAGCGCGGCGGCGATGCCGACGAGCGCGCCCGTCGCGACGATCATCAGCGGAATGTTTTCCAGGGCGGCGGCGAGCATCAGGCGCTCTCCGGCGGCGTCTCGCCGAGACTCTCGCGGGCTTGTGCGCGACCTTCCTCGGTAAGCTCCCAATGCGGCCCCTCCTGCGGCATGTGGGTGGTGCGCCGCACGAGCCCGCGGCCTTCGAGCCGGGAGAGGACCGCGCCGGTGCCGAGGCCGTGATAGGCGTCGAGCATCGACTGCTCCGCCGGATAGGACGTGTCGTGATGCGCGCTCGCCAGATCATGGATCGTGGCGAGGACCTGCCTGCCGCGAAGGTGATGCGCGGCTCTGCGCCGCCGAATTACCGACCACAGGATGCCGCGCTGCGGGGCGAAGAGAAGAGAGACGATGACGAGGAGCGTGGCGGCGAGGACGATGAGCGGCCCGGTAGCAAGGCCGGAGGCGAGCGAGGAGAGGAGGGCGCCCGAGGCGCCGGCGACGATGCCGGCAAGCGCCGAGAGCGTCACCATGGCGCCCAGCGAGCGCGCCCATTGCCTTGCGGCCACGGCCGGCGCGATGACCATCGCCGCCATCAGCACGACGCCGACCATCTGCAGGCCGACGACGACGGCGAGGGCGATGAGGAGCGTCAGTGCCGTCTCGATGCGCCTGACCGGCATGCCCAGCGATCCGGCGAAATCCGGATCGAAGGTGACGAGCTTGAACTCCTTCCAGAAGGCCGCGACGATGCCGAGGCCGACGAGCGCGATCGCGCCCATCACGTAGAGGTCGGATCTCAGGATTGCCGCCGCCTGGCCGAAGAGGAAGGTGTCGAGGCCGCCCTGCGAGGCATTTCCCGTGCCCTGGATATAGGTGAGGAGCACCACGCCGGCGGCGAAGAAGACCGACAGCGAGATGCCGATCGCCGCATCCGTCTTCAGGCGCGTGCGGCTGGTGAGGACCAGGATGACGAGGGCGGCGAGAATGCCTGTGAGGAGTGCGCCGGCGAGGATCGCCGGAAGCGAGCGGCTGCCGGCGAGGAGGAAGCCGAGGCAGATGCCGGGCAGGGCCGCATGCGAGAGCGCATCGCCGAGCAGGCTCTGCTGGCGCAGCACGGCGAAGACGCCGAGCACGCCGGAGATCGTGCCGAGGATGGCGGCGCCGAAAGCGACGTTCTGGATCGTGTAGTCGGAAAGGAAAGCGAGGGCGCCGTTCATTCGGCCGGCGCGCCGCGATCGAGGAGCGCGATCTGGCCGCCATAGGCCGCGCGCAGGTTCTCCGCCGTATAGGTCTCTTGCACCGGCCCCTGCGCGATGACGCGCACATTGAGGAGAACGAGCCAGTCGAAATAGGTCGTTACCGTCTGCAGGTCGTGATGGACGACGATGACGGTCTTGCCGGCGTCGCGCAGCCGGCCGAGGATTTTCACGATCGCCCTTTCGGTGGTCGCGTCGACACCCGCCATCGGCTCGTCGAGGAAATAGACGTCAGCCTCCTGCACCAGGGCGCGGGCGAGGAAGACGCGCTGCTGCTGGCCGCCGGAAAGCTGGCTGATCTGGCGCCGCGCGAAGTCTTCCATGCCGACCAGCCGCAGCGCTTCCTCGGCCTTGCGGCGTTCGTGCCGGCCCGGCCGTTTGAACCATCCGAGGCGGCCGTAAAGGCCCATGGTGACGACGTCGAGGACCGTGGTCGGAAAGTCCCAGTCGACGGTGGAGCGCTGCGGCACGTAGCCGACCCTCGATCGCACCTCGCGGTAGGAAAGGCCGTGCAGGGTGATGTGCCCGGAAGTCGGCTTCACCAGCCCGAGGATCGACTTGATCAGCGTCGATTTTCCCGCCCCGTTCGGCCCGACGACGGCGCACATCACGCCCGGCGGCACGTTGAGGTCGATGTCGAAGAGGACGGGCTTTTCGTGGTAGCTGACCGTCAGGTCCTCCACATGCACGGCAAGCCCGGGCTCGTGCAGGGGTTCGGCGCCGTTCTGAAGGTCGAGAGCGCGGTCAGCGCTGGGCGACATCAACATTCCACTTGTCCGCCCAGGGTTTGAGCGCGCCGGGCAGGGGCGCCGGCTCGCCGCCGAGCGCCTCCACGATGGTGCGCGTGTTTTCGAAGATCATTCCGAGATAGGTGCCGCCGGCCGTGCCGGGCTCGCCCATCGCATCGGAATAGAGCTGGCCGCCGATCTGGACCTCCTGACCCTTCTGGCGCGCCGCATCGACGATCGCCTGGACGGTCCGCGGATTGATGGTCGATTCCACGAAGATCGCCGGCACCTTCCGGTCGACGACGAGCTGCGCCACGTTGCGGATATCGGCGACGCTCGCCTCCGCCTCGGTGCTGATGCCCTGGATGCCGGTGACCTCGATGCCGTAGGCGCGGCCGTAATAGGCGAAGGCGTCGTGCGCGGTCACGAGGATGCGCTGCCGCTCCGGGATCGTCGCGATGCTCGTCTTTACCCAGTCGTGGAGGGCCGCAAGCTGCGCCTGATAGGCAGCCGCGTTCGCCTGCATTGCGGCCGAACAATCCGGCGCGACCTCAAGGAACGCTTCGGCGATGGTCGGCGCAAGGCGCGCCCAGAGGCTGGCATCCATCCACAGATGCGGATCGATGCCGTGCCCGCCCGGCGCGCCGATCAGTTCGGAGGGATCGATCGCCTGCTCGGAGACCGCGACGGTCGGCTTGCGGCGCGCAAAGCGCTCCAGGACGTCGCCGAGCTGGCCCTCCAGCGCATAGCCGGAATAGAGGATGATGTCGGCGCGGTCGAAGGCATGCACGTCGCCGGCGCTCGCCTGATAGAGATGCGGATCGACGCCGGGGCCCATCAGCGCTTCGCTGGCGACGCATTCGGCCGCGACGTTCTGGGCGACATCGGCGATCATGCCGACCGTGGTAATGGCCCGAGGCTTCTCGTCGGCCTGCGCCGCAGCTCCGGAAAGGAGTCCGCCGAGCGCTGCCCCCGCAAGGGCCGCTGCCAGGCGCCGGAGATTTGACGGCATCGCCAATATGAACCTCGTAATGAGTTTTTTAGCTCCGGGTGAAATTATAGTTTCTCCAAGCTTCGTCAAGGGCACCGTACCTCGGGCAGGGGGGAGGATCGTCTGCGACGTAGCTTCGGCTAAGCATTGTGCGCCCGCGAAAATTTGTTACTGTCGCAGTTCGCCGGCAGGGGACAGGTGCAAATGGCCGAGACGAGCCTTCTCAATCCCGCGCGTCAGCGCGCCGCCTTCGAGCGCGTGCGCAAGGCGCATCAGTTCGAAGTCGCGGAGGATTATGTCGAGCTGATCGACGATCTCATCGCCGCCCATGGCGAGGCGCGCGCCACCGACCTCGCCGAGCGCTTCGGCGTCACCCATGCGACGGTGAACCGGACGATCCAGCGCCTCATTCGCGACGGACTGGTGAAGTCGGAGCCCTACCGCGCCATTTTCCTCACTGACGAGGGCAGGGCGATGGCGGCCAGATCGCGCAAGCGCCATGCGATTGTGCGCGACTTCCTGCTTGCCATCGGTACGACGCGCGAGACGGCCGAACAGGACGCCGAGGGCATCGAGCACCATGTCAGCGAGGAGACGCTGGCCGCCTTCCGCGCCTTCGTGGAAAAGAGCGCACGGGAAGCGGCGAAAGGCTAGGCGGCGAAGATCGCCTCGGCGTGCGCCGCAAGTCTTTCGGCAACCTCCGGCCGGCGCGCGGCGAGATCGCTGAAGACCGCCGGCTCCGTCAGGACAGCGCGCGCAAAGCTTACGAACCCGTCGGCGCTGCTCCAATGCGCCTTGAGCCGCTCCGCCAGCGGATCGTCGACCGGCTCGCCGTCGCGGAAATCGCGACCGAGGAAGGCGATCCAAGAGGCGATCGCCCGCTCCAGCCCCGGCGATTCCAGGCCTTTGCCAACGCGCTCGTTGAGCGGCGCGACGAGGCGCGCCGGCAGCTTCTGGCTGCCGTCCATGGCGATCTGCCTCAGGCGATGATTGAGCGCGCCATTGGAGAATCTCTTTATCAACGCCTCGGCGTATTCCCCTGAAGCGACTCGCACTTCCTCCGGCAGCGTCTCGCCGCTCTCGGTCATGACGGCTCTCGCCAGCCCGGCGAGATCCTCGTCCGCGATCGCCTCGTGCACGAATGTCTTGCCGGCGAGCGTGCCGGCATAGGCGAGCGCCGAATGCGCGCCGTTGAGCATGCGGAGCTTGCGCATCTCGTAGGGGCGGACATCGGGGACGAGGCGCGCGCCGGCCATCTCCCAGAGGGGGCGCGGGCCGGCGAAACGATCCTCGATCACCCATTCGGAAAAGTCTTCGGTGGCGACCGGCCAGGCGTCGTTCTGTCCAGTCGCCTGCCGTACACGCGCCTTCAGTTCTTCGCTGGTCGCCGGCACGATCCGGTCCACCATGGAGGAGGGGAAGGCGGCGTGTGTCGCAATCCATTGGCCGAGGCCGGCCCGCCTTTCGCCGGCGAAGGCGAGGATCGCGGCTTCCAGGACGGCGCCGTTCTCCGGAAGGTTGTCGCAGGAAAGCACCGTCAAGGGCCCTGCGCCCTCCGCCATGCGGCGCGCCAGCCCCTCCGCGAGGATGCCGATGGTCGTCGTCGGGACCTCGGCTGTCATGTCGGCGGCGATCTTCGGGTCGTCGAGGTCGAGCCTCCGGTCGGAGGGGCGAAGGTGATAGCCCTTTTCCGTCACCGTCAGCGTGACGAGCGCCGTCCTCGGATCGGCGATCGCCGCGACGACGGAAGAGGGGTCCTCGCTGGCGACGAGGATGTCGTCGAGGACCGAGATCGTCTCGTAGCGCGTCTCGTCCGGCGCGTTGATCTCGACGGTGTAGCGAAAGCCCTGCGGCGCCAGCGCGTCGCGCGTGTCGGGGCGGCGCAGCGAGACGCCGGTGATGCGCCATGCCTCGCCGGCGGCCGCGTTGGCCTTCTGGGTGTAAAAGGCCTGATGGGCGCGGTGGAAATTGCCGACGCCCAGATGGACGATGCGAAACGGGGAGGCGGTCACAGCCGGTAGGCGCGCTTGGCGAGCCCGTGAGAGAGTTCGCGGGCGAGCATCCTGGCTTCCGCCATCGTCAGCCGATGCTCGGCCACCAGCTCGGCCAGGAACCGGCAGTCCATCCGCCGCGAAAGGTCGTGGCGCGCCGGTATCGACAGGAAGGCGCGCGTATCGTCGTTGAAGCCGGCCGTGTTGAAGAAGCCGGCCGTCTCGGTCACCGTATGCCGATAGCGCAGGATGCCCTCCGGGCTGTCATGGAACCACCAGGGCGGCCCGAGGAGGAGGCTGGGATAATGGCCGGCGAGCGGGGCGAGCTCGCGCGCATAGGTCGTCTCGTCGAGGGTGAAGAGAATGAGGGTGAAGCGCGGCTCGTTGCCGAAGGCGTCCAGCAGCGGCTTCAGCCCGTGGACGAAGCTGACGGCCTGCGGGATGTCGGCCCCGGCATTCGGCCCGTAGGCCTCGAAGAGGGGTCGGTTGCGATCGCGCAGCGAGCCGGCATGCAGCTGCATGACGAGCCCGTCCTCGACGCTCATCCGCGCCATTTCGAAGAGCATGTGGGCGGAGAAGGCGGCCGCCTCCTGAGGCGTGATTCTCTTTCTCAGCGCCTTGTCGTAAAGCGCTGCCGCCTCTTGATGTCCGAGGTCGAGCACGGTCGGGCTCTCGGCCCCGTGGTCGGTCGCCGTGGCGCCCATGGAGCGGAAGAACTGCCGCCGGTGATGCAGCGCCCTCAGATAGCCGTCGAACGTGTCGACGGATTCGCCTGAAACCGCGCCGAGCTTCTCGACCTCTTCGGCAAAGCCGGGCTTGGCGGCGTCCGTCACCGCATCGGGCCGGAAGGTCGGCAGGATGCGCCCCTTCCAGCCTGAATCGGCGATGGCGCGATGGTGCTCCAGGCTGTCGCTCGCCGAATCCGTGGTCGCGAGGGCCTCCAGGCCGAAGCGCTCGTAGAGCGCCCGTGGCCGGAAGCCGGGTTCGGCGAGCCGAGACTCGATCGCGTCGTAGATGGCGGGCGCGCTCTCCGGCGTCAGCTCTTCGCAAATGCCGAGCACCTCGACGAGGACATAGTCCATCCACAGCCGGGTAGGTGTGCCCAGGAAGAGGTACCAGTGGTCGGCGAAAATCTGCCAGACGCGCCGCGGGTCGATGCTTTCGCGCGTGCCGTCGCGGCGGGGAATGCCGAGCGCGTCGAGCGAAACGCCCTTCGAATAGAGCATGCGGAAGACGTAGTGGTCCGGCACGATGAGGAGTTCGGCCGGGTCCGGGAAGCGCTCGTTCTCGGCGAACCAGCGCGGATCGCAATGCCCGTGGGGCGAGATGATGGGAAGCTCCGCGACCTCCTCGTAGAGTGCGCGCGCGATCCTTCGCTGCTCCGGCTCGCTGGCAAAGAGCCGGTCGGGGTGTAGCCGGTCGGCAGCTTTCATCTCACCAATCCCAGACCGTTCCGTCCTCGAGCCGGTTCACCGGCAGATAGGCCGGCTGGTAAGGGTAGAGCGCGGCCTTGGCCTCGTCGATCTCCACGCCGTGCCCCGGCGCCTCGCTGACGATGAGGTAGCCGTCCTCGAAGCGGTGGCCGTGCGAGAAGACCTGCATCGTCTCCTCCGCATGGGCCATGTATTCCTGAATGCCGAAATTCGGCAGCCAGGTGTCGAAATGGATCGCCGCGCCGAGCGTCACCGGCGAGAGGTCGGTGGCCCCGTGAAAGCCCGTGCGCACGCCGTAGAGCCCGGCGAGGCTGGCGATCGTGCGCATGTGGCTGATGCCGCCGGCATGCACGATCGTGGCGCGCACATAGTCGATGAGCTGCTCGGTGATCAGCGCCTTGGCGTCCCATACGGAGTTGAACACTTCCCCCGTGGCGAGGGGGGTGGTCGTGGCGCGCCGGATGAGGCGGAAACCCTCCTGGTTCTCCGCCGGCGTCGCGTCTTCCATGAAGAAGAGCCGGTAGGGCTCCAGATCCTTGCCGACCCGGGCCGCCTCGTTGGGCGTTAGCCGGTGGTGCACGTCGTGGAGGAGGGCGACCTCCTCGCCGAAATTTTCCCGCACGGCGGCAAAGAGCGTCGGCACGAAGCGCATATAGGCCGGCGTCGACCAGCGCTCCTCCTCGGGGAGGCCGCGCTGCGCCGGCTCGTAGGGTCCTTCGCCGACATGCACGCCGTAGACCTTCTCGATGTCGGGCAGGCCGCATTGCACGCGGATCGCCCGGTAGCCGGCCTTGCGGTACTTCTCCACCGAGGCGAGGGCCTCTTCGAGGTTGCGCCCGTCGGCATGGCCGTAGGCGAGGGCGCCTTCGCGGCTGCGCCCGCCGAGAAGCTGGTAGAGCGGCATGCCGGCCGCCTTCGCCTTGATGTCCCAGAGCGCGACGTCGACGGCGGCGATCGCCGTCATCGTCACCGGGCCGCGCCGCCAGTAGGCGCCCCGGTAGAGATACTGCCAGATATCCTCGATGCGCCGCGCGTCCCGGCCGATGAGGCAGGGGACGACGTGGTCTTGCAGATAGGCGACGACGGCGAGCTCGCGCCCGTTCAGCGTCGCGTCGCCGATGCCGGAAATCCCGTCCTCCGTCTCGATCTTCAAGGTAACGAGGTTGCGCCCCGGAGAGGAGACGATGACCCGGGCGTCGATGATCTTCACGTTCTGACCCTGTCTTCCTGGCGGCCGGCCGGCTCGGCCTCTTCGTCGGTGAACATCTCGGCGTGCCGGGCGGCGAGCTTGGGCAGGGAGGAGAGGATTTCGGCAAGATGCGTCTGCATGCCGTTGGCCGCGGCCTCCGGGTCCCGCGCGCCGATGGCGGCGGCGATCCCCCGGTGCTGGGCGATCAGTTTGGCGATGGGCGTGGCTTCCGGCAGCGACAGGAAGCGCACCCGGTCCATCTGGGCCTTGAGGTCCTCCACGATCCGCCAGCCGTAGAGGCAGTCGGCACTCGCCGCGATCTGCTGGTGGAAGGCATCGTCGAGCTCCAGAAACCATTCCTGGTCGTTCTCCTTTGCCGCCCGCTCCTGGTCCTCCACGAGCCGCTCGATCGCCGAGAGGTCACGCGCCGTCGCGCTCTCGCAGGCCTTGCGCGCGATCGCCGTCTCGATCGCCTCGCGCATGAAGCGCGCATTGGCGACGTCGCGGGCCGAGATTTCGGCGACGAAGGAGCCGCGCTGCGGGACGATCCTGAGGAGTCCGATCTCGGCAAGCTTGATGAAGGCCTCGCGCGCCGGCTGCCGGGAGATGCCCATCTGCCGCGCCACTTCCGCCTCCGACAGGAGATTGCCGGGCAGAAGCCGCATCGTGACGATCGCCTCGCGCAGCGCCCGATAGACCCGATGGGTCATGGTGCCGCGCTCGCCGGGCCTGGTCACGATGGGCGGGAAAGGG
>NZ_NSLC01000006.1 GCF_020144925.1 Afifella sp. IM 167 | reverse complement strand
CTCCCGAAATGCCGGTTCCCCGCGGCTGGAAGACGGTCCTGCCGAGCACAAGACGGGTTGAACAGGCGACGGAAAGCTGCCATCGCTCCGGGCGAATTGTTCTGGAGTGTCGCCAGGATGGCGCGGATTACCCCCCTTATCATGTGCGGCGGCGCCGGGACGCGCCTCTGGCCGGCTTCCCGGGTTTCCGCTCCCAAGCAGTTCATCAACCTCTTCGGCACCCAGTCCACCTTCCAGGACACCATCGCCCGCGTCAGCGATCCGGAGCTCTTCGCCCAGCCCGTCGTCGTCACGGGCCACGACTATCGCCACATGGTGGCCGACCAGCTCTCGGTCATTGGCGCGGAGGCCTCGATCCTGCTCGAACCCTCGCGCCGCGATTCCGGCCCGGCGATCGCCGCCGGCGCACATTTCATCGCCGAGGACGATCCTGAAGCACTCGTGATGGTGCTGGCCGCCGACCATGTGGTGGGTGACGTGGAAGCCTTCCGCGCCGCAGCGCGAAAGGCGGCCGCAAGCGCACAAACCGGCCGGATCGTCACCTTCGGTGTCCGGCCGGACTACCCGGCCACCGGGTACGGCTACATCCGGCCCGGCGAGGAGAGCGCCGTGCCGGGCGTGCTTGAGCTTTCCGCCTTCGTGGAGAAGCCGGACGCGGCGCGCGCCGAGGAATACGTCGCCGCCGGCTATCTCTGGAACTCCGGCAACTTTCTCTTTCGCGCGGACACGCTGCTTGCCGAATACGCCAAGCTGGATCAGGAAACCGTCGAAGCCGCCGCACAGTCGGTCGCCGGGTCCACGCGCGACCTCGGCTTCATCGTTCTCGATGCGCCGAGCTTCAACAAGACAAAGGCGATGTCGATCGACTTCGCCGTCATGGAGAAGACGAAGGCGGCCTGCGTCGTGCCCGTCTCCATGGCCTGGTCGGATGTCGGGTCCTGGCACGCGGTGTGGGAGCTGACGGAAAAGGACGAAGAGGGCAATGCGGCCCGTGGCGATGCCGTCTTCCTCGACGCACAGAACAACTACGTCTCGGCGGAGGACCTCGTGTGCCTCGTCGGCGTCTCGAACCTCGCCGTGGTGCAGACGCGCGACGCGACGCTCGTCTTCGATCGCTCCAAGGGCGAGGCGGTGCGCTCGCTCGTGGCCGAGCTCAAGAGCCGCGGGCGCAACGAGGTGGATGACCATACCCAGGTCTTTCGCCCCTGGGGCTCCTACCAGGGGATCGATCACGGCGACCGCTTTCAGGTGAAGCGCATCGTCGTCAAGCCTGGCGGCAAGCTCTCGCTCCAGAAGCATTTCCATCGCGCCGAGCATTGGGTCGTCGTGCGCGGCGCCGCCCTGGTGACGGTGGGAAATGAGGAAAAGCTGGTGCGCGAGAACGAGTCGACCTTCATCCCGCTCGGTGCCCTCCACCGGCTGGAGAACCCCGGCAAGATCCCGCTCGAACTCATCGAGGTGCAATCGGGCTCCTATCTCGGCGAGGACGATATCGTCCGGCTCGAGGACGTCTATAACCGCACCTGATTTCCCAGCCCCAGGTTCCGCATGCTGCCGAAGCCGCTCGCCCAGATCGCACCCAATTCCTACGCCTACGAGACCGTGCCGCTCGTCAAGCCGACGGGCTTTCGCGAATACGACGCGCGCTGGCTCTTCGGCGAGGAGATCAACCTCATGGGCGTGCAGGCGCTCGGGATGGGGCTCGGCACGCTCGTCCACGAGCTCGGGGTCAGGCCGGATATCGTCACCGGCCATGACTTCCGGGGCTATTCCGCCTCCATCAAGCTGGCGCTCATCGCCGGCATGATGGCCGCCGGCCTGCGCGTCAAGGATGTCGGCCTGGCGCTGTCGCCGATGGCCTATTTCGGGCAGTTCGCGCTTGATTGTCCCTGCGTGGCGATGGTCACGGCCTCGCATAACGACAATGGCTGGACCGGCGTGAAGATGGGCGCCAACCGGCCGCTCACCTTCGGCCCCGACGAAATGAGCCGGCTGAAGGAGATCGTCCTTTCCGGCTCCGCCGTCACGCGGCCCGGCGGCAGCTACGAGTTCGTCTCGGGCTTTGCCGAGGCCTATCTCGCCGAACTCGCCGAGCGGCCCAGGCTCTCCCGCAAACTGAAGGTGGTCGCTGCCTGCGGCAACGGCACGGCCGGCGCCTTCGCGCCGGGCCTGCTGGAGAGGATCGGCTGCGAGGTCGTACCCCTCGACTGCGAGCTCGACCACACCTTCCCGAATCACAATCCCAACCCGGAAGACCTTGCGATGCTGCACGCGCTGGCAGCCAAGGTCACGGAGACGGGCGCCGATCTCGGTCTTGCCTTCGACGGCGACGGCGACCGCTGCGGCGTCGTCGACGAGGCCGGCAGGGAGATCTTCGCCGACAAGATCGGGGTCATGCTCGCCCGCGACCTCGCCTCCATCCATCCAGGCGCGCAGTTCGTCGTCGACGTGAAGTCGACCGGCCTCTTCTCCGCCGATCCGGAGCTGCAGCGCCTCGGGGCTCAGACCGACTACTGGAAAACCGGCCATTCCTACATCAAGGCGCGGGTGAAGGAGCGCGGCGCACTCGCCGGTTTCGAGAAGTCCGGCCACTTCTTCTTCAACGCACCGGTGGGGCGCGGCTACGACGACGGACTCCTGACCGCCATCACCATTCTGGAGATGCTCGACCGCAACCTGGACAAGTCGATCGGCGACCTCTATGCGGCCCTGCCGCGGACCTGGGGCTCTCCGACCATGTCGCCGAAATGCTCCGACGAGACGAAATACGGCGTCGTCGAGCGGGTGACGGCGCGGCTCGCGGCCCTGCACGAGGCCGGCGAGAAGCTGGCGGGGGGAGAGATTAAAGGGATCGTGACCGTCAACGGTGCGCGCGTGACGCTCGCCGACGGCACCTGGGGGCTGGTGCGCGCCTCGTCCAACAAGCCGGAACTGGTGGTCGTCGTCGAAAGCCCGGTTTCGGAGGAACGCATGCGCGCCATGTTCTCCGCGCTCGATGCGATCCTGCGCGAGAACCCGGAAGTCGGCGCCTACAACCAGTCGCTCTAGGCGGACGGGCCTCGCGGCGAGGCCCCCGGCAAGAGGCTTCCGTAGAGCGCCATCGTCTGCTCCACGATCCGCCCCTGCTCGAAATGCTCCTCGATGAGGAGGCGTGCACCCTCCCCCAACCGCTCGCGCAGCGGACGATCCGATATCAAGCGCTCCAGCGCATCCGCCAGCGCCGCCGGGTCCGCCGGCGGGACCAGACAGCCGCTGGCGCCCTCCACGGCGATGTCGCGATTGCCGGCCACGTCGGTCGCCACGATCGGCCGCCTGCAGGCGGCGGCTTCCAGCAGCGATTTCGGCAGGCCCTCGCCGCCCAGCGACGGCAGCGCGGCAATATCGGCCCGCCTCCAGACGGTGCGGACATCGGCGCAATTGCCAAGCCATTTGATCTGCGGCCGCTTCGCCCACTCGGCGAGACGCTGCGGAGAAATGGAGGACCTGTTATCCGGGTCCGGCCCCCCTGCGAGCAGGAGCCTGTGAGGCACGCCGCGCGAGACGAGGATTTCGGAGGCACGGACCAGATCCTCGACCCCCTTGATGGCGATCATGCGCGCGACGAAGCCGATCGTCACGGTCTCGTCGGCGGGCAGCGGCAGCGGGGCGAATTTAGCCCCGTCCACGCCGGAGCCGCGGATGATGGCGGTCTTCGCCCGCTTCAGGAACCTCTTCTCCACCAGGACGCGGCGGTCGTCCTCGTTCTGAAGGAGAACGACGGCATCCTTGCGGTCGATCGCGACGAGGAAGACGGCGCGCATCGCCAGACGGACAAGCTCCGACTTCCAGGACCGGTCCGTAAAGCCGAAACCGAGGCCGGTGATTGCGAAGACGCGTGCGGCGCGATGGCCGATGCGCGAGGCGAGGCCGCCGAAGATCACCGGCTTCAACGAAACGGCATGCAGGATGTCGGGCCTGATACGGCCCAGGAGGCTGCGGATTTCGAGGATCGCCCTCACAGCACCGGCGGGGCCGTCTCCGCGGCGACGCCATCGCAGCGGATGGACGGTGAAGCCCTCCCTCTCCAGAGCCTCGCCATGCGCCGATATCCGGGTCGCAACATGCACGCTCATCCCCGCATCGCGCGCGGCGCGCGCGATCGGCAGGCGATGCGATACGAAGTACCAGTCTTCCGTCACCAGGAAGAGGATGACCGGCGCACGCTCAGCGCACATCGTAGCGCTCGCGCCACGCCTGGAACATCATGAGGTTCCACAGAATGGTCTCGCGGTTGGCCCGGCCGGCCTGATGCTCCCCCCAGAGCCTTGCGACCTCGTCGGGGTCGAACATGCCCTCGTCGCGGATGCGTGAGGGCGCGAGCAGCTCTTCCGCCCAGCCGCGCAGCGGACCGCGGATCCAGGCCGCCGTCGGAACCGAAAAGCCCATCTTCGGCCGATCGAACAGGGCGCGCGGCACGTGGCGTTCGAGCACCTGCCGCAAGAGCCACTTCGTCTGTCCGTCCCGCATCACGAAGCGGCGCGGCAGGCTGAGGGCGAAGGCGACCAGGCGATGGTCGAGCAGCGGCTCGCGCGCCTCCAGCGAGACGGCCATCGAGGTGCGATCGACCTTCACCATGATGTCGTCGGGCAGATAGGTGCGCATGTCGTAGTAACGCATGCGCGTGAGGAAGGAATCGACGTCGCCCGCCAGCGAGGGGTCGGTTGAGAAAGTCCGCCCGTCCTCGCAGCCCACGAGGCGATCGGCCGACGGCCAGACCTCGGATATCCGCCGATGCAGCTCGTCGGCCGAAGAAACCGCGAAGAGCGCCGCCGCCCGGTGAAGCTTGCGGCCGGGTGAAAGCGGCCTTCGCGAGCGCGGCAGGAGGCCCGCGATCCTGTCGAGCCACGGCTCGGGCACGGCGGTGACGAGGCCCCCGGCAAGCCGGCGCAGGGGTTTCGGTCCCTGGCCGAGCCGCCGCCAGATCGCTTCCGTCATGAAATAGCGCGGATAGCCGCCGAAGAGTTCGTCCCCGCCATCGCCGCTGAGGGCCACCGTCACGTGCTGGCGGGCCATCCGGGCGACCAGATAGGTCGGCAGTTGCGAGGGGTCCGCAAACGGCTCGTCGAACCAGTCGGGAATCTGCGTGACGGCATCGAGCGCGTCCCGGCCGGATAGGTAGAGTTCGGTGTGGTCGGTGCCGAGGTGGCGCGCGACGGCCTTGGCCGCGGGGGCCTCGTCGAACTCCTTTTCCTCGAAGCCGATGGAGAAGGTGCGCACCGGGCGATCGGACATCGCCTGCATGAGAGCGACGACGACCGATGAATCGATGCCGCCGGAAAGGAAGGCCCCCAGCGGAACGTCGGAGACCATGCGCGCCGAGACGGAGGCGCGAAGGATCGCCTCCAGCCTGTCCACGGCTTCGCCATCGCCCGTCTCAAGGGGGTTGGCCGCCGCCTCCGCCGCGACCTTTCGCAGGTCCCAGTAGCGCTCGCGCCGGACCGCGCCATCGTTGGCGACATGGACGACCATGCCCGGCTCGACCTGCTCGACGTCGCGGAAGACGGTCGATGGCGCGGGAATGTAGGAATAGCGCAGGAAACCGGCCACCGACCGGCGGTCGAGCTCGCCGCGCCAGGCCGGATGGCGCATCAGCGCCTTCAGCTCGGAGCCGAACAGAACGGTATCGCCGCAACGCGTCCAGTAGAGCGGCTTGACGCCCATCCGGTCGCGCACCAGCGAGAGCATGCGCGCATGCCGGTCCCAGAGGGCGAAGGCGAACATGCCGACGAAGCGCTCGAGCGCCGGGCAAATCCCCCATTCGCGGATCGCCGCCAGCATGACCTCGGTGTCCGAGCCGCCGCGGAATGCGTGTCCCGCCGCCTGCAGGTCGCGCCGGATCTCCGCGAAATTATAGACCTCGCCGTTGAACGTGATGACGAAACGGCCGTCCGCCGAATGCATCGGCTGGTGGCCGGCTTCCGATACGTCGATGATGGCAAGGCGACGATGGCCGAGGCCGATGCCGGCCTCTGGATCGACAAACGCGCCCGACCCGTCCGGTCCGCGATGCGCGATCGCATCGGTCATCGCGAGAAGCTGCGAGGAAAGATCCTCGCCGCGCGTCTTCGCCGCCAGGTCGAAGAATCCCGCTATGCCGCACATGGCGAAAATCCCCAAAACGTCCCGGAAAGGAAGGTCTGAAACAGCGTCGTCATGTCTGTGCGGAGGATCGGTCTTTTTGCGTGGCGGCGCCGCTGCCACCGACCTTGCGGCCGTCCGAATGGAGCTTCCTGGCGATAGCGGCCAGTTCGTCGGTGATGTGTTCCCACGAAAAGCGCGTGGAGGCCAGCCGCAAACCGTGCGCGGAGGCCCTCTCATAGGCCTGCGGGTCGTCCAGCAGCACCTTCAGGGCCGCCGCGAAGTCCTCCCCGGAAAAGCCCGAAGCGACGACGCCGGCCGCCCCGCCGTCGATCTGTTCGACGAGCCCGCCGATGGGCGTCGTCACCACCGGCACGCCGGCCGCGACGGAGGCCGCGATGACGCCGGACTGGCTCGCCTCGCGATAGGAGAGCGCACAAATGTCGGCGCGCTCGAAGATGCCGCCGAACTCGTTCTCCTCGATCCAGCGGTTCTCTATGCGCACCGATTTGAGTCCGGCGAGCGCGTCGCGATATTCGCCGATATTGCCGGCGCCCCAGATTTCCAGCGTGACGGGCCGGCCCTCCGCCTCCAGCCGGGCCATGGCGGCAAGCAGGATGTCGAGCCCCTTGTAGGGAAGGATGCGGCCGAAGAACAACACACGCACGGGCCGGTCGGCGGGCAGGGCCCGCGGGCTCGCGGCCGCCGCGTCGAGATGGATGCCGAGGGGAACGCTCCAGGTCCGCTCGGGCGGGAAATCGTAGAGCGACAGGAGGCGTTCGCGCACGGATTGCGTCATCGTCACGATGCCGTCGGCGGCGCCGATATCGCGGCGCAGGAGGATGTCGCGCATCTTCCCCTCCTCGCCCGGATGGCGGGCGGCGTCATGAACGGCGAGAAGGTATTTCGATCCGGCGCGGCCGATCGCGGGCGCCAGCGCCGAGCCCCAGAGGAAGTCCATCGTATTGTAGACGACGTCGATCCGGTTCTCGCGCAGGAAGCGGACCAGCTTGTGCCGGAGAAACGGCAGGCGGAGCGAGCCGAGGGCAAAGCCCGTCATGTCGCGGTAGGTGTCGACGTGGAAGGACGGCAGGCCGAGCGCATCCGCTTCGGCGAACAGCTCCGACTGGCGCGAAAGGGAAAGATAGAGATCGATGTCGCCGCGCCGCTTCAGCTCTCGCGCGAGCTCCATCGTGTAGCGCGGCCCGCCGCCGCGCCGTCCCCAGTACCAGAGGAGGAGCCGGAGCGGCCTGTCAGCCATCGTTGCCTCGGCCGCGTCCACCGGGCGTGCCGTGCACCATGACGAGGTCGAACTCGCAGATGCGCAGCTCCTCGTCGCTTCGCCCGCGAAACGTCTCGTGAAGGGCGGCGCGCTCGATCGGCATCTGCGGCCAGAGGGCGCTCTCGAGTTCGACCGTCGAAAAGCCCGCACGGGTGAAGGCCTCGACGATCTCGGCCTGGCTCATCCGGTTGGTGTAGAAGCCGGCGCCGCGCCAGCCCGGGCTCTCCCAGCGTTCGGGAGAAAAGCGCAGGTTGTTGAGCCCTCCCCCGAGATGGTCGCGCAGGTCGACGGCATGGGACATGACGCCGTCCGGGGCGAGGATGCGCGCAAACTCGGCCGCCATGGCGTCGAACTCGTCGGCGAAGACATGCTCCAGCACCACGGAGCTCCAGATGAGATCGACGCTGGCGTCGGGGATCGTGGCGAGCGAGCGGACGCCTTGCGTGAGATAACGGGCGCCGAGCGCGGCGAGGATCTCCTCCATGCCGGCATCGGCGGGCAGGGACAGCGATCCGAGACCGTCCCGGCTCAGCGCCCGCTCCAGATCGTAGAAGAGAGCGGGGCTCTCATCAGCGAAGCGACCGGCATCGACCAGGTAGGTGCGCGAGGCGCCGAACGCCTTCGCAACACCGGCCGAGAGCAGCGAATCGCCCGGTCCGAGCTCCAGCACGGTGAAGCCCGGCCGCATCGGGCGGACGGCGTTCGCCTTGTCGTAATGCGCCCGGAATGCGCCGATGGCGCGCGCCGGGTCGGCCATATCGCCGTGGCGGAAGACGCCGATGCGCTTCCAGAAGCCATAGGGGACGGGAGCGCGCGAAAGGGCGAGCTTGATCGCGATCTTGCTCCACCAGGGAATGCGTGCGCCGGTCGCCATCGCAGCGCTCACGCGGCGCAGGCGCGGGCGCGCGCGCCGCGGCCCTCGCGCCATTGCAGATAGACCAGCACCGCCCAAAGCAGCACCGAATGGTCGGCCACGCCGGCGCGATGCTCGTCGAGAAGCCTTGAGAGAACGCCAGGATCGAAACGCGTCTGCGAGCCCGCCATATCGGCCAGACGCTCGCGCAGCATCCCCTCCCGGAACCATTGCCGTATCGGCATCAGGAAACCCATCTTTCGCCTGTGGAGAATTTCGGCCGGCAGCTCCGCCGAGAACGCATCGCGGAGGATCCGCTTGCGAACGCTCCCTTTCATGCGGAAATCGTCCGGCAAGGAAAGGGCAAATTCCACCAGATCGCTGTCGAGATAGGGAAGGCGCGCCTCGATGCCGAACATCATGCCGGCGATGTCGACCTTGCGCAGCATGTCGTTCGGCAGGTTGAAGGCGATGTCGACCTCCTGGATGTCGCGCAGGGAGCCGCTCCTCGTCTTGCCGACGCTGGCCGCGATCGCCCCGTTGAGGTCGACATCGAGACCGAGCGCGGCAAGATCGGCCCGCCGGGCATAGCTGCGCCAGTGCAGGTACTCCGCCAGCGGATCCTCCGAGAGGCTGGCATGGAAGAGCGCCGCCGCGCGCAGGCGGGGCTCGCGAATCGCGGCCGGGTTGGAATGCGCGGGAACGGTCCTGAGGAGCCGCTTCAGGAGGTGCGGCAGGCGGGCGCTCGCGCGCATGGAGGCATAGATGCCGTAGCCGGCGAAGACCTCGTCGGCGCCGTCGCCGCCGAGCACGACCTTCTCCTCGATATGCGACATCAGGAAGGCGGTCGGCACGAGCGAGGAATCGGCGAGCGGCTCGCTCAGCCGTTCGAACATTTGCCCGGTGAAGGCGAGGAGATCGTCAACGCGCGCCGGGATCAGCCGGTGCTCGATATGAGGCAGCCGGCTCGCCAGCGCCGAGGCATAGACACCTTCATCGAAAGCCGGATCGTCCGGGAAGGAGAGTGAATAGGCGGTGACCGGCTTCTCCGACACGCTGGAGGCAACGGAGGTCACGATGGAGGAATCGAGCCCGCCTGAAAGAAGCGTGGCGACGGGGACGTCGGCCGTCTTCAGGCGCAGGTCCGTCGCGGCGATCACCTGCCGGCGCACCTCGGCGACGGCACTCTCGTATGAGATCGAGGCGCGCCGCGCGGGTGCGGACGGGATGGTGTAGTAGCGGCCCTCCTCGCGCTTCAGGTCGCTGCCGTAGCGCCTCCACGCGCCGGGCTCGATCTGGGTCACGCCACGGAGCGGCGCATAGGGGGCGGGCACGTAGGAGAGCCGCATATAGAGGCCGATGGCGAGGGGATCCTCCTCCAGCGGGGCGGGCGCTAGCGCCTCAAGGCCCGAAATCTCGGATGCGAAGCTGACCAGCGAGGGCGTCTCGTGGACGAAAAGCGGCTTTTCGCCGAATCGGTCGCGGGCAAGAAGCAGCGAGCCGTCGCGCGCGTCCACGAGGCCGAAGGCGAACATGCCTTCCACCTTATCGAGGAAGGCGATGCCCTCGCTCAGCAGGCCGGCGAGCAGGACTTCGGTATCGGAGGTCGTGGAAAAGGTCTCGCCGGCGCTGCGCAGTTTGTCCGCCAGCGCGCGGAAATTATAGATCTCGCCGTTGAAGACGATCGTCAGCGGTCCGCGCTGCATCGGCTGGTGCGCGCGCGGATCGAGATCGAGGATCGACAGACGGCGATGCCCGAGGAGGACCCTTTCTCCGCGCCATGTCGCCTTCGCATCCGGGCCGCGATGGGCGAGCGCGGCGAGGGCCGCCTGCTCAGCGGCCGCGCCGACCGTGCCGATGCCTGGGCCGAAAGCTCCGAAGATCCCGCACATCACGCCGCCTCCCGCGCCAGCCTGCGATAGACATCGAGATAGCGCCCCCGCGCCACCTCGATCGAGTATTGGCTCTCCACGCGCCGGCGCGCATTCGCGGCCATCTCCTCGCGCAGGCCCGCATCCTCGATCAGCCGCCCGACGGCCTTGGCGATCGTTTCACAATCGCCGGGGGTGACAAAGCCGGTGACGCCGTTTTCGTGGCACTCGCTCACGCCCGGCGCTTCGGCAACGACAGAGGGAAGGCCCATCGCCATCGCCTCCAGGACCGCGTTGCTCATCCCCTCCCAGGCCGAGGCGTTGACGAAGACATCGGCGTTCTTCAAGAGCACCGGCACGTCGTTGCGGTGTCCGAAAAACGTGACACGTCCGTCAACCCCGAGACTCTTTGCAAGATCTTCGAGGGCAGCGCGCTCCGTGCCGTCGCCGACAACCCATAGAACGAGATCGGGATGCGCCGGCGAAAGCCGCGCCAGCGCCTCGATCAGGAGCGCCTGGCGCTTGTGCGGCAGGAGCCGGCCGACCGCAATCAGAACGCGCCCCTTTGGTGGGGGGACATCTGCCGCCGCCGTCGCACGTTCTTCCAGCCGCGCCATGTCGACGCCGTTCTCCAACGCCACCACCCTTTCGGGCGGCGCCAGCCCCTCCAGGGAGCGGGCAACTGCGCGCGAATTACCGGCAAGCAGGGCAAAGGGGCGATAGAGCAGCCGGGCAAGGCCGCTCCTGCCCGACGCCTTGGCGATCCGGTGCACGTACAGGAAGCGGATCGAACGACCGCGCAGCACGGCGAGCGGCCAGGCGACCAGTGCGGCCTGGATGCCGTGGACGACGCAGACCTCGGCGCGGAGCCGATGCGCGAGGCGGGCAAGGCGCCATTGCAGGAGCGGCAAAATCGGCAGGAGGGCGAGCACTTCCTGCCAGGCGCCGCCGGTCTTCCTCTCGCTCGGCCAGAGGTCGAACATGCGAAGCTCGACCCCGCGCGCGGCAAAGAGCGCACGGCAGGTGCCGTCGCGATAGACGAAGGCGAAGGATTCGCTGACATCGCCATCCGGTCCGCTCGCAAAATAGCTCGCAAGCTGGTTCTCGCCGCCATGCGCGCCATAGGTGCGCATCACGTGAAGGACCTCGATGGCCTTGCCGCCTGTCAGACCGCCCTCCCCTGGGACATCGGGACCGGGCGGCGCTTCAAGCGACCGCCTTCGCTTCGATCATCGCCGTCTGCGAGAACAGTTTCGACGAGCCGTGCAGATAGTCCACCCGGTCGAGCGCAAAGCCGGCGACCTTCAGGAAATAGGCGACGAGGTGCATGTTCGGGATGAAGATGTGCTGGTCGTACAGCGGGTGGTTGTCGTTCCAGTTCGGGCCGAAAAACCCGCTGAAGCGGCCGGAAACGGCGTATCCCACGATGCTGCGCAGATTGTGCACGTTCGGGAAGGTGAGGATCAGCCGGGTCTGGGGCGTTGAAAGGCGCCTTGCCTCGACCAGAAACTGATGCGGGTTGACGAGGTGCTCCAGCACCTCCGTCGCCACGATGGTGTCGAAGGTGCGTCCGGCAAGGCGAGCCGACCAGCCCTTCTCGGCCAGATCGACCTCCTCGACCGCAAGGGCACCCTCCGGCACGGAGATGTTCCAGCCAACGCCGGCGAGATCGGTGAAGCCCATCTCGGCGAGGCGCTCCAGCAAGAGACCGCCGCCGCAGCCGAGATCCACGACAGAGGCCTTCGTGCCCTTCGGTCCCGCCGCCACGCGCTCGCTCACCCCTTTGCGGATGGCAAGGCTGTTCGGATCGTGCATCGGGCTTCCTTTCGAGATTTCCGTCGTTCGAGGCCGGCTGGCTCAACCGCGCTGTCGGGCGCCCGTGCGGGCCTTCCACCAGAGCCGACGCGACAGGCGCAGGCCCTCCGCGGCAGCTGAAGGCAGACCGTGACGTTTGGTGACGAGGGCAAATTCGTCGAGCGAGCCTGCAAGGTCGGTCGCCGAGAAACCGCCCTGGTCCATGCAGGTTAGCGGGATCGGCACATGCTTGACCGGGTAGCGCTTGACCATGCGGAGAATGAAATCGTGGTCGGCGGCAATCTTCAGAGTGTCGTCGAACGCGCCGAGGCTACGATATTGCTGCCTTGAAACGATCAGGCCGGGATGCGGCAGGAAGGCCGAGATGTAGAGCATCCAGGGCTTCACCGTGCGGCTCTGCAAAACGGTGGAGCCGTCTGCATAGACGCGGATGAGGTCGAAATAGTTCGTCCTCTGCGGATCGAGGTGCGGGACCGCACGCTCCAGCACGTCCGGCGCCACATACCAGTCGTCGGCGTTGAGGAGATGGATCCATTCGCCCCTTGCGCGGACCACCCCCTTGTTCATGGCGTCGTAGATGCCCTTGTCCGGCTCGCTGAAGAAGGAGAGCCGGGAGCCATAGCTTTCCAGGATGGCGAGCGTTCCGTCGCTCGAGCCGCCGTCAACGACGAGATATTCGAAATCGCCGAAGCTCTGGGCGAGGACGCTGTCGATGGTTCGCCGCAAAGTCTTTTCCGCGTTGTAGCAGACGGTGACGACGGAAAGCTTCGGCCCGCTCAAGCGCCGTTCGCCGCATAGCCGCGCACGCCTCCGTTCTCCAGCTGGCCCAGAAACCACGCATAGGTCTCGGCGAGCCCTTCGCGCAGACCGATCCGTGCCCGCCAGCCGAGCCCATTCAGCGTCGACACGTCGAGGAGCTTCTGCGGCGCCCCATCCGGCCGGCTGGTGTCGCAGATGATGCGCCCTTCAAAACCGACCGTCTCGGCCACCAGCGCGGCCAGCTCGGCAATCGTCAGGTCGGAGCCGAAACCGACATTCACATGCGCCATGCCCGAATAGTGCTTGAGCAGGAACACGAGTGCGTCGGCACAGTCGTCCACATGCAGGAACTCGCGGCGCGGCTTGCCGGTGCCCCAGATGGTCACCTCCTCCGCGCCACTTCTCGACGCGTCGTGAAAACGGCGCATCAGGCCCGGAATGACGTGCGAGCCCTCGGCATCGAAATTGTCGCCCGGGCCATAGAGGTTGGTCGGCATGGCGCTGATGAAGTCGCAGCCTTCCTGCTCGCGGTACGCCTGGCACTGCATCAAGCCTGCGATCTTGGCGATCGCGTACCAGCGATTGGTCGGCTCCAGAGGACCCGTCAGGATCGCATCCTCGGGGATCGGCTGCGGGGCGAGAACAGGATAGATGCAGGACGAACCGAGCATCAGAAGCTTGGCGACGCCCGCCTGGCGCGCCGCCTCGATGACGTTCAGCTGCAGGGCGAGATTGTCGTAGAGGAAATTCGCCGGAAAGGCGGAATTGGCGGCAATGCCCCCTACCCTGGCCGCGGCGAGGATGACGGCGTCCGGCCGCTCGCGCGCCATGAAGGCCTCCACATCGGCCTGGCGGCGAAGGTCGAGCGTGCCGTGCTCGGCACCGATGACGGTGCAATCCTCGCTGCCGAGCCGCCGGACGATGGCGGAGCCCACCATCCCACGATGGCCGGCGACGAAAACCCGTCGCCCGGCGAGTGGAAAGGCAAGCTCACTGCGGCTCACGATGAACCGCCTCCGCCCGCATCGTCTTCATGTCCGCATCGACCATCTCGGCGACCAGCTCCTCGAAGCTCGTCCGGTGCCGCCAGCCCAGCACATCGCGTGCCTTGGTCGGGTCTCCGAGGAGGAGGTCGACCTCGGTCGGCCGGAAATAGCGGGGATCTATGGACACGAGCACCTGGCCGCTTTCGACATCGACGCCCTCTTCTTCACGCCCGGATCCGCGCCACTCGATCCGTCTGCCGATGCGCGAAAAGGCGAGTTCGGTCAGCTCGCGCACGGAATGCATCTCGCCGCTCGCGATGACATAGTCGTCGGGCTCGTCCTGCTGCAGCATCAGCCACATGGCCTCGACATAGTCGCGGGCGTGGCCCCAGTCACGCTTGGCGTCGAGATTGCCGAGGAAAAGCCGGTCCTGCAGGCCGTGGGCAATCGCGGCGACCGCGCGCGTGATCTTGCGCGTGACGAAGGTTTCTCCGCGCAGTGGGCTCTCGTGGTTGAAAAGAATGCCGTTGGAGGCGTGTAGGCCATAGGCTTCGCGGTAGTTGACCGTGATCCAGTAGGCATAGAGCTTCGCCGCCGCGTAGGGGCTGCGCGGATAGAAGGGGGTCGTCTCGCGCTGCGGCGTCTCCTGCACCTTGCCGTAAAGCTCGGAGGTGGAGGCCTGATAGAAGCGCAGCCGGTCCTGCATACCCAGGAGGCGAATCGCCTCCAGAAGGCGGAGCGTGCCGATCCCGTCCGCGTTCGCCGTGTATTCGGCGGTCTCGAAGCTCACCTGCACATGGCTCTGCGCCCCGAGATTGTAGATCTCCGTCGGCTGGGTCTCCTGGATGAGCCTGACGAGGTTCAGGGAATCGGTGAGATCGCCATAGTGCAGATGAAAGCGCACGCCGCTCTCGTGCGGGTCCTGGTAGAGATGGTCGACCCGGCCCGTGTTGAAGGAGGACGAGCGTCGCTTGATGCCGTGCACGACATAGCCCTTGGCGAGCAGGAGCTCGCAAAGGTAGGCGCCGTCCTGCCCCGTAGCGCCGGTAACCAGCGCGATCTTCTCACTCACTTGCATTCACTCCCGGCCAAGGCGCGGCTGTATTCACCTCAATCAGCACCTGCGAGCCATCGGCGCTCGTCGCCAGAACGCGCCAGTCCTTGAGCGCGTAGAGCGAGCAGAACTCCCGCCATGCCCGAAACTCGTGGTTCACCGAATAGAACTCGTCGAAAAGAATGAGGTAGCGGTAGTTCAGCGGGCCGCAAAGGGTGTCGAGCACCGGCCGCGTGGAAATGTAGAGATCGGCATCGAAATGAACGAGGCGGAGATCGGCCGGCCAGCCATCCTGGAGGTAGCGTGACAGGGATTCGGCAAAGAGCCCGCTTTCGATGCGCACATTCTTCTGCGGCGGCGGCGGGAAGGCGATGCCCTGCTCGGCGTCTTCCGCGATCCTGCGGCGCGCCGCGGGATCATCCGCCCACAATTCGACCGGCGCGCCGTAGCCCTTGATCGATCCCGCCGGCAGATCGTCCCAGGCTTCCGGAAGACCCTCGAAGCAGTCGAACCCGACGAAGGACATGGAGGAAGGCAGCCGGTCCACGAAGTATTTCAGCCAGCCGCCGTTGTTGGTGCCGAATTCCAGGACGGTACCCGCATCGACGCCGCTGCGGCGCAGATGGTTGATGGCGGCATTCCAGATCGGCACCTTGCCGATCGTCTTGTCGAAGGTCGGCGTGACGATGACGCGCGGGTCGTCACGTACCTTGTCGCGCCAGAATTCCTCGAAACGCAGCGTGTTGGCGATTTTCTGAAGCAGGATGCCAGCCTTCTCGATGGCGCCGGCGCCGGGCCCGAGAAGCGTCTCCGCCCCGACGATCGTCCTGCGCGCGCGCCCGACATGCTGCGGCCTCGCCAGAGGACCGAGTGTCGCAACGGGCAGCGTTGTCCCGTCGCTTACTTCCGATTCGAGCATCACATATGGTCCCGCGATCGGCGCCAGATATTGGCACGCCACCGTTCTCAGCCGCTTGGAGAGCGCCGCCAGTTCGGGCAACGCTTCTCGGATTTGCCGTCCGGCATGTCAAGCGGAAGGCGCGCGCCTGTCCCCGGCCAGTTCCCGGAAGAGTGCGGCGTAGTTTTTCGCGCAAACCTCCAGATCGAAGCGCTCCTCGGCCATGCGTCTGGCGCCCTCGCCGAGGTCCGCGAGGCTGCCAGGCCGGGCGAGAAGGCCGGCGATCTCGCCCGCAAGAGCCTGCGTGTCGCCCGTCGGCGCAAGGGCGCCGCTTTCTCCCGGCACCACCGCGTCGGGGATGCCGCCGGCGGCAAAGGCGGCCACCGGAAGGCCGCAGCCGAGCGCCTCCAGGACGACATTGGGCAGGTTGTCTTCCAGGAAGGGCGCCACCAGCAGATCCGCGGCCGAATAGAGCCTTGCCAGCTCCTCCTCGCTGTCGAGCCGGCCGACATTGTGGACGGGAAAGCCTCCTATGCTTTCGGGTGCCTCAGCGGCCCCGCCCCCGAAGAGCGCCACGGCCACATTCGCCTCGGGCTCGAACGTGCGGAGCCTCTCCATCGTCTCGCCGAAAGCCGGAAAGCCCTTTCGCGCATCGCTCAGCGCGCCGAGCGCCCCGAACAGGATGATCCTGGCATCCTGCGGCAAGCCAAAATGCGCCCGCGCTTTTGCCTTGTCGCAGCGACGGAAGACCGAGAGATCGATGCCCGTCGGGATGTGCTCGATGCGGCATCCGGCGAAAAGGCTGGAGCGGCGTGCTTCCTCGCCTATCCAGCGGCTCGGCGCGACGACCGTCAGGTCGAGATCCGGATAGGCACGCTCGCGCTGGCGAAAGCCGATCCGGGAAAGATCCTTGTCGTGCCGGCTTCCAAGGCTCGGGCAGGCGCCGCAAGCCTGCTCGAATCCCCGGCAGGCGCCCGGATAGTGACAGCCGCCCGTGAAGGGCCACAGATCGGAGAGCCGCCAGACGATCGGACGTCCGATCGAACGCAACTGCGCCGGGCGCAGAAAGGCGCCGGCGACCCAATGCAGGCAGACGACATCGGCCCGCGAAAGGAGAGCGGGATCGATCCGTCCGTAGGAAAGGATGGACGGAGAGAAAGGCTCGCGCGTGCGCTGCGCGTAGAGACGGAGCGGCGCCGCATTCAGGAATGCCGCGATCCGGCTCCCCTCAAGGCCGAGCCAGGCCGCACGCGCCGCCGGCGCCTGCGCATCGGCCCGCAGCACGCGCCCGGCATGGAAGGTGGACGTGATCGCCTGCCGCTGCAGCGCCCGGTGAAGGCGAAAGGCGGCCTTGTTCGCCCCACCTTCGCTGTCCGATTGCGCCAGGTGCAGGATGCTGGGCGTAAAGGTCACTTTCTGGCGATAGCGACGAGGGATTGCGGCTTGCGCAGACGCGAAGCGGCCCTGCTCATGTGGTGGCGCCAGACCGGAACCGATTTCTCGCGCGGCTCGCGGAAATTTCTCGTCAGCGTGGATACGCCGCGAAACCCTGCCCCGCTCAGAGCACTCGACAGGGATGACGCACTCCAGGAGCGCATGTGCTGCCAGCGATGGAAGCGCAGATTGGAGACCGGGCAGAAGACCATGTTGTCCTCCAGCCGTTCCTCGTTCGGCGTCGTCACGACAAGAACTGCGCCAGGCCGCATCAACTCGGCCGCATTGCGGAGCATGGTGGCAAGCCAGTAGTCGTCGAGATGCTCCACCACCTCCAGCATCACGACGGCATCGAAGCGACGGCCTTCTTGCAGGAGCTCCTCCACCGAGAAGAACCCGGAGAACCCCTCCCTTTGCGCGAGAGTGACGCCGTTGCCGATGGTCGTCACATCGAAATCGGCACCGGTGACCCTGTATCCGTGGTCGAGAAGGTGGGGAACGAAATGACCGGGGCCGCAGCCGTAATCGAGCACCTCGCCGGCTTCCGGCAAGTGCTTTTTCAGGAACCGGGCGACATCGGCCCCCTTGCGATAGGAGAAATAAAGTTCGGGAAACTGGGAATAATATGCCCAGAACCGCCCGACCGTATCGTCGTTCCAGATGAGGTCCCGGGTTCCCGGCTCGGTAATCAGACTCGTCGCCTGCCCTGCTAGATCCGGCTTCGCGTTCATCGGCGGCAATCCCCAGTCTGGTCCAGCTTCCTGCCGGCTCATCGTTTTAAGGGCTCGCAATTTGAAGCTTAACGTGCCGCACCTATCAAGCAGCATCAAGAAATCCGCAACAGCGGGCAAGGCCCAAACTGACGCAAGTTTTTCTCCCCCGCCCCGGTCAGGACGTCTCAGCCGTTGGGCACGTACTTCACCTCTTCGCGTGCGCACGACCTCGCCGCGAGCGGGTCGTCGGCCAGATAGTCGACGCCGCAGTCGCTGGCCGCCCAGTCCGCGAAGCGATCGAGATCGCCGAAGCTGTGCACTTCCTCCGGCGTCTTTGCCACGAGATCGATGCGCATATGCAGGGGATCGGTGATCGGCCCTTCCATCCTGGAGCGGAAGGAGCCGTAGACCCAAGGCCGGCGCGCAAAGAGGGTGTAGGCATAGACTTTCGCCCTGCGCTCCGCTTCGGCGGAGAGCGGCGGCAGTTCGTGCAAGTTCGCCAGAGTTGCCAGGTATTCCGCGGCGCTGTCGTGATCGCGGGTGAATCCGAGACCGGAATAGCGGCCGGTTCCGGCGGTGACGACGGGCTTGCCGAAGCAGGGCAGCTCGATGCCGATCGTCCCGCGCACGGTGATGCCGCAATCGATCGTCTTGAACAGCGACAGCGTGCCGACCTGGGTATCGGGCAGCAGCAGCTTCACATGCGGCGGCAAGGCGCCAATCTCGGCGCGGATTAGCCGCTCTTCCGCGAATTCTCCCGTGACCCCGGACATCTCGCGCTTCCAGGCATTGGCCGGATGGAGCTTGATAAGCCAGTTCACCTTCGGATTGGCGACGGCCGCCTTCACCGTCTCGATGAACCAGTGCCCGTAATTGTCGAAGATGTCCTCGCCATAGAAGAGATTGGCGTCCCACAGCACGTGGGAGAAAACGGCTGCTGTCGGCTTTTCCGGATCGAGATCGAGGAGGCTGCGAACAGCTTCGGGCGATTGCTCGGCGTTCTGCGCCTGGTTGCGCGCCTGCAGGCGCCATCGGCCACTATAGCGGCTCTCCAGTTCCTCGCTCAGCCGCTTGTCGTGCCCCGGCGTCCAGGGCTGCTCCACAAGCCTGTCGAGCAGATCTGGCGCGATCGAGCTCGGGTGGATGCGCCGGGTTTCCGGCGTCAGCTTCTTGAAGACGAGCGCGTCCTCGCGAGAGGGCTGGGTATAGTGGATGATTGGGATGCCCCGCGCGATCGCCACGTCCACGAAAGGCCCGAGCACATGATAGTTCGGCTCGTTCACCAGGATCACGTCGGGGCGATGTTCGGCGAGGTACCGCTCGGCGGCGTGCACGAACTGCACCGACTGGCCGAGCCGCTGCAGGATCTGCTCGAAGACCGCCGGATCGCGCGGATCTGGGGCGCCGTCGAAGGAGGAACGGGAGACACTGGAGAGAAGCTGCGGGCCCACCCACGCCCCGCGGTAGCGCCAATGCAGCACGCTGCGAAAATCCGCCGGACCGGAGCGACGCCGTGCGATCTCTTCCTGGGCTGCCCGCGGCGCAGCCGGATCTCCGAGAAGTCGTTCGTAGTGGAGAAGCCGATGCTCGCCGAAAGCGGCGAAACCGCGCTGCGCGACCGTGTAGACGTTGGACGAAAGGACATCCACCTGCCAGCCGCGCATCCGGAAGGGCAAAGCGAGAACTGCCTCCAACGCAACATTATAGACGGCATTGCTCATAGAAAGAATCAGGAGCTTGCTCGGCTTCTGGCCGGGTTCGATGCGCCGAAACGCCGTCGCGCCCACCCGCAACCTCTCCAGTTCGGCACGCATGCGGCGAGACTGCTCGCGATCGCTCACGTAACCGTAGAGGTCAACAAGATGCGGCGCGAAGCCCAGGCGCCGGAACGTCCTTTTCAGGTAGGGCCGCAGATCCACCGTCTGGCCTCACTCTGCCCGACCGGACAGGTGGCGCTCCAAGCTCCCCGCCCAGTCATTTCTCAGCAGGAAGTCGGCCAGCAGCAGGTCTTCCTTCGTGTCGATATCGATTGAAGCGATCTCGTCCATCTCGAAGCCGACGGTCGGCATGCCATAGAGCATGCCCGCCTCCAGCACCTCCGGCCGGACGATGAGCACCGCTGGCCCGTTGCGCGCCCAAAGCAGCTGCTTGTCCTGCCGGCGAAGCGGACCGAGTTCACCGACAAGAGGCTTCAGCCCCTCCTCCGTCTCGCACATCAGCGATTGCGGGGCGAAGCGATGCGGCACACGCATCATCGTGACGAGGGTCGCAGCCCTGGTATCGCGAAAGCGGCCGACCGCCTCGCGTACATGGCTTGCCGTCCTGAAGGGCGACGTCGGCTGCAGGAGAACGATCCCCTCCACATCCGTGCCGTCGGCCCGCAGCCAATCGAGAGCGTGGCGCATGACCCCAAGCATCGGCGCCTGGTCATCGGCGATGGCCGCCGGGCGGAGAAAGGGTGCTTCGAGACCAAGCGTGCGTCCTGCCTCGGCGATTTCCTCATCATCGGTCGACAGCACCACCCTCTCCAGGACCCCCGAACCGAGCGCCGATTCAGCAGCCCAGGCCAGCAGGGACTTGCCGCCGCAGAGCGCAAGGTTCTTGCGCGGGATACCTTTGGAGCCGCCGCGGGCCGGTATCAGGCCGACAAGTCCCATTTTCAGTACGCGATACGTTTTTGAAGCTCGATTTCAGCGGTGGCGAGGATATCCGCGATGCGCTCCCCCGCTTTGCCATCGCCGTAGATCGGATCCATGGGATAGTGGCCGTGGGCGATCTGCGTTTCCAGAGCGGCTGAGATTGCCTCCGCATCGCTCGGCGCATCGATCAGGTTCTTCCCGCGCTCGCGCCCGGCCTGCCGCGAGCCAACGTTGACGACAGGCGTTCCGATGAAGGCACCTTCGCGCACGCCGCTCGAGGAATTGCCGATCAGGCAGGCCGTCCTCTTCATCAGCCGGACATAGACGTCGATCGGCAGGTTCTTGAAGAAGTGCATGCTGGCTGCCTTGCCGCGCTCGCGCCACTTGCGCATGCCGCGGGCAATATCTTCCGAGCCGGCATCGGCGTTCGGCCACAGAACGATTGCCGGAAGCCCGGAACCGAGAACGGCCTCCAGGGTGGCGTTGATCTGCGCCTCGCCGCTACCGAACTCTGTGGTCACCGGATGCTGCGAGACAAGAAGGAAAGGCTCGTCGAGACTGAAGCTCGGACCGACACCCTCAGCGAAGATCTCCGCTTCCTCAAAACCGTCGCTCTCGCGGAGAATCTCCGCCACGAGATCGATACGGGGACAGCCGACGAGATGCACGCTATCCGGCTGCTCGCCGAGCTTCAGGATGCGATCTCGCGCATCCGGGCTCGCCGGGAAATGCAGGTGGGCGAATTTGGTTACGGCGTGGCGGATGCTCTCGTCGATGGTGCCTGAGACCTCTCCGCCCATCGTATGCGCGATCGGAATATTCATGTAGGCGGCGGCGAGCGTCGTTGCCATCGTCTCGAAACGATCGCCGATGGTGAGGACGGCGTCCGGCTGAAGCCGGTCGAATTCCGTGGCGATTTCGATGAGACCGAGGCCGGTCGATTTTGCCATCGTGGTCGGCGTCTCGCCCTCGATCAGCATGTGGATGCGGGCGACCACGGGAAAGCCGTCGCTTTCGATCAGATCGACCACTTTGCCGTAGCGATCCAGGATGGCCGAGGCGGAGGCGATCACCTGAAGCTCGAGTTCGGGGTGGGCCTTGATCGCCTTCAGGGCAGACTTGATGCTGGAGTAATTGGCGCGTGAACCAATGACCACGCAGATTCTTTTCATCGTCTCTCAAACTCTCGTTGTTCCCCTCCCGTGACAGGCAGGAGGAGTGAGGTTCGGCGCTCCGCTCTACGCGGACGCCAGATCACCTTCGGACAGTTTCTGATCGGCCTTCACGTCACGAACGAGACGCCGCCCGAGAACGTCGCGCCAGCGCCGCGCCGGCAGGCCGTCTCCAGGCTTCTTGTAGGCGAGGTCCCCTTCTCCCAGGACGTGCCCTTCGGGAAGATCGCGCGCCGCAACGACGGACTTCTCGAATATCTTCTTCATGTCGCGATAAGGAGTGAGATCGTCCTTGTCCACCGGGTTCGCGCGCATCTTCTGAACCGCCCGCAAGGCCTGGACGAACTCGCGGAACTGCGGCGGCTCGGTCGCATTCGCCGCGTCCGAGCCGTACATCAGGCGCGAAAAGGTGATGTGCTTTTCGACGACGCTCGCCCCGAGGGCGACGGCCGCGATCGCGGCCGCCGGCCCGTCGGTGTGGTCGGAAAAGCCGACCGGCAGACCCCACCTCTCAGCCATTTCTCCGATGACATTGAGGCCCACGCGCTCCGGCGGGCAGGGATAGGCGGAGCTGCATTGCAGAACGGTGACCTGTCCGCCGCCCTTCAAGGCCTCAACCGCCTCGTCGAGTTCGCGCCAGTCGCTCATTCCGGAGGAAAGATAGACGGGCTTGCCCGTGGCGGCGATCCTCTCCAGGAGCGGCAGGTTCGTCACCTCGCCCGAAGGCACCTTGTAGGCGCCGACGCCCACCTGCTCGAGAAGATCGACCGCTTCCAGCGAAAACGGCGAGGAGAGAAAGGTCACACCCCTGCCCTCGCAATCGGCGGCGAGCCGGCGCCATTGGTCGAGCGTGAAAGCCGTACGGCGGAAATAGTCGAAGCGGGGCTCGTCGGAGAAATAGGCCGGCGCCGGCGCATCGCGCAGCGTCTCGGCCTCGGCGATGTGAGTCTGAAACTTGACGGCGTCGGCCCCGCATTCGGCGGCGACGGCGATCAACTTCTGCGCGTTGCCGAAAGATCCGTCGTGGACGGAGCCTATCTCGGCTATCACCGTCACCATTCAGCGCCCCAGGAGCCGATAGGACAGGCCGTAGAGCTTCGTCGCAGGGCCATAGGCGCCCGCCTTGTAGAAGCCGCGGACGATCTCCGGCTGGTGCAGCCCGAACTGAGATCCGCGCAGCGAGCGCAAGCGCGCCCGCCGGGCATCGTCGAGGCGCAAGACCCCGAGCGAAGAGAGTTCGAGCGAGCGCGCGGCCCCCTGCGCGGAAAGCTGCGCCTTCTCGCGCGCTTCCAGTTCCTGCCAGGCCGGAGGCGGGTCGGGCAACGCCCATTCGTAGAAGATCTCGGGGCCGCCGATGTCCTCGAAGAAGGCGCGCGTGTCGAAGCCTTCAGCGAGATTGTGCAGCGAGAGCAGCGCGACATTGTCGTGCAGCGCGCCGCAGATCATCGAAATTGCAGGCCAACCCTTTGGTCCGTCGACGATAAAAGCCGTCCGCTCGGCGCGATGCTCGGCGGCCTTGCGGCCGAACTCCGTGTAGGCGCTGCCCCGCACCAGATCCGCCTCGCTCCACCGCGACAGGCGCGCACGACAGGATTCGGCCCGCGCGCGATCGGTCTCCAGGTCGATGGAGACGACGCGCCGGCCCGTCCGGGAGGCCCAGTCGGCGAGGATTGCCGTCGAATAGCCGTCCTGCCGGCCCGATTCGATGACGCACTCGACCCCTTCCACCTCGCACGAGGCCAGAAAGAAGGCCATCTCGCGGGGAAAGATCGCTCCCTCCACCCAGCCATCGAGATGGCCATCCAGAATGAGGCTTGCAGCGCCTTCGGCCGCCTCATGCAAACTACCGCGGTTCATCGCCGGGCTTCCTCTTCAATCCTTGGCGCGGTTTCGTGCCGCAGGCACGGCCCGCAAGGGTCAAGCGCCATAGCATACGCCAAAACGATTCAACACCGCCTTTGAACGGACCGTTGTCACCATCTTTTCTTCAATCCGAGGGCGCGAAAAACAATCAGGGGTAGAGACACGGCGACAAAGCCCAGAAAGGCAAGAACAAGCGCCCACAACGGCGGCTCCAGCATCTCCCGCCAGCCGGCGAACCCGGCGATCGCGATGACGCCGGCAAGCGCCCAGCCGTCCTGAAACGGCAGGGTGCCGAAGGCGCTGGAGCGGTAGCGCAGGTAAAGCCGGTAGATCAGCGCTTCGGCAAAGAGCACCAGAAGCACGCCGGGAATGCCGAGATCGAGGCCGATGCCGGCGAAATCGGCGACGATCAGCGGCAGGGCCGCAAGGGCGGCAAGGGCGATGGCCGCGCGCCTTCGCGTGATTTCCGCGCCGAGCCCTTCCGCGAAGAGAAGCGCCAGCGCGGACCGTCCGGACAGATGCACCAGCAGGATGATGAACAGCCACGGCAGGAAACGGGCGGCGGGCGTCAGCGTGTCGTTGGTGAGGACCGAGATCACCAGGTCGCCGAACACGACGGTGCCGATGCCGGCCAGGGCGACAACCATATGGACGAGCGACCAGATCTGCCCGGTCTGCGGGAAGGCCGGTTCCGGCTGCCGGGCCTCGCCGAGCGAGGGCGCCCACATATTGTGCGCAACGGCGTTGGTGCCCATCAGGGCGAGCGAATAGTAGAGTTTCGCATGCGCGTAGTAGCCGATGGCTCTCAGCGACGCCGAACGGCCGATGAGCGCGTTCTCTGCCACCGCGCGCACGCCGTCGACGAGACCTGCAAAGGCGGCCGTGGGCGCATTGGCGAGGGCGACGGCGAGCCAGCGCCTCGCCGGGCGCCGCCAGGGTTCCTGCCCGAGCAGCAGGGCGGCGGTCGCGACATTGGCGAAGGCTCCGCAAACCGCCCCGAAGAAGAGCGAAACCACGCCGAGCCGCAGGACGAAGAGACCGGCGAGCGTGCCACAGAAGGTGGCGAGCGCCTGGGCGCATATCTGTCCGGCAATCGCCGCTCCCCGCCCGGAGACGGAGAATGTCGTGGTCGCCACGACCCCGGCCGCCCTCAGAGGGATGAGCAGGGCGCAGAGAAGAGCGATCATGAAGGAAAGATTGTCGCCGAGATCGGGCGAGAGGAGGCCGCGCCACGGCCAGGCGAGCATCAGCACGATCGCCAGGCCCACCGACAGAACGCCCGAGACGGAAAAGAAGGTGGCGAGCAGTCGCCCGCGCTGCTCCCTCTCCAGCGGGCCGTAATGGGCCGGGAGGGCCAGTCCGGCGCCGCCGTCCGCCAGAGCGGTGGCAAGCGTCACCACCGACATCATCAGCGCATAGACGCCGAAATCGGCGGCGCCCAGAATCCGCGTCGCAAGCGGAAAGAGGGCAATGGAAAGCAGGGCCTGAAGAAAGCTCGCCCCGGCTAGCGAGAGGACGCGGCCGGCAAAGCGATCACGAAGCGCCGCCAGAAGGATCACGCGCCAGCGCCTTCCTCCTCAATCGATGGCCCGAGATGGATGAAAGACATCTGCATGCCGGTCGAGACGAAGGGCTCGAACCGAAGCTCGGGATTTGCCGACAGGAACTCGGCCCAGGCGCGCCGCTCGCCACGCTCGGGGTCGCCGTAGAAGCAGTTCCAGTCGTCGAAGACGATGATGGTCCCGGGCTGCAGGAAATCCTTGATGAAGTCGAGGACAGGCACCGTCGACTTGTAAAGGTCGCAGTCGACGTAGACGACGGCCGCCTTTTTCGGCTGGAAGCTCCGCTTCAGCTCCGGGGTCAGGGTGTCGTCGTAAAAGCCCTTCACCGTGGTCAGCCGGTCGCGCGCGATGCCGTGTCGGTGGCAGATCGTCAGGAACGATTCTTCGGCCGTCTTCAGCCGGCCCTTGCCCCAGATCGCCTGCCGGTCGATCGCCGAGATATCCGGCAGCCCCTCGAAGGAATCGAAGGCCACGAAGTGCCAGCCATAGAGATGATGGAACGCGTCCCACGCCATCCGCATGGTGTTCGCCTCGTGGGAGCCGAACTCGAAGTAGTAGCCTTCGATCGGACGATTGATCGTGGCGAAACGCGCAATGTCGAGCATGATGGAGACGCGCTGCTGCCGCCCGTAGGGCGTGTAGACGCGCCTCACCCAGTCGATCTTGCGCCGCTCGGAGGACCCTGGCGGATAGCGCAGCCAGTCGCCGGCCCAGCGTGCCGGGCCCTGCAGGGAAGGCGGCAGGCTGTGCAGAAACGCTTTTGCGGAGTCGCGGATGGTCATATGGCCCTCACGGGATAGCCTAGCTGTCGGTCAATCGGGCAAGCCCGGTTCGGAGATGGCGCGGCGGAGGCGTTCCAGCGCGGCGTGGACATGGCACGCATCTTCCACCGTGGGAAGGTCCGTAACCACCTCTCCACGGACCGCTGCAACGAAGCGGTCGAGGAGAAGGGCTCCCGCGGCAAGGCGGGTGTCATCCGCCTCGCCCTCTCCCCGCCAGAGGTCTTTCTTGCCGTCGGCGTGTATCTCCAGCGTCTGGTCGGAAGGAGCAAAGGGCGCCGTGTGTTCGAAGACCGCCGTGCCGAGCTCGCCAAGGACCGTTATGCGCAGGCCGCGACCGCCTCTCTGGCTGTTGCCGATCGAGGCGTAGACGCCGACGCCGCGATCCGTTCGCATCCAGGCCGCAGCGAAATCTTCTGCGCTGGCGCTCTCCATCGCCCCGCCAGTCCCCGGACGCTCGGCAACCCGCGTTGCGAGCCGGCCGTCGATCCTCTCCACTCTTCCGGCCCCGAGCCAGGAGAGGAGATCGAGGATGTGCGTCATGTGCGACAGGAGTATGCCGCCGCCGGATTCGCTCCGGTAATTCCAGCTCATCGGGCGGGCAGGATCGGCGCGGCCGGCCGTGTGCCACTGCACCTCGATCTCGCGCAGCTTTCCGAGGCCCCCCGTCTCTATCGACTTCCTGAGGCGCAGGATGCCGGGTTCGAAGCGGAACTGAAAGCCGGTCGCAGCCACGCTTCGGCTGGCCTCGGCTGCCGCCCTGACCGCCGTGCATTCGGCCAGGTCGCGCCCGACCGGCTTCTCGCAAAGGAGGGCGATCCCCCGCTTCGCCGCAGCAACGGCAATTTCTTTCTGGGCCGCAGGCGGCACCGCAATCACCGCCGCCCCGCCCTCAAGATGGTCGAGCGCTGCGCGCCAGTCGTTGAAGGCCGCGGCTCCGCAAGAGGCGATCTGTGCCGCCCTGCCCGAGCCGTTGTCCGTCACGCTCGCCAGAGCCAGATCGGGCCTCGCCATGATCGCAGGAACATGCACCGCCGCGCCATAGCCGGTTCCGATCACCGCCACTCGAAGGCGCTCAGCCGTCATTCCTCAGCGACCGTCACATCCGGCAAGGGCACGATGATCTGCGATTTCAGGCCCTTCCTGCGCATGTTGCGCACGATCGGGCGCCAGTAGTGCCAGCTCAGCATCAGCGCCTTAGGCGGCTGCTCTTCCAGCAGCCGGGCCTCGTCGACGATGGGTATGTGCTTGCCGGGCAGATGAAGGCCGAGCTTCAGCGAGGTCGACTGCTCTGCGATGTAGGGCACGGCCTGCGCGTCGAGCCCGCAGTAACTGATGAGCGTACTCGCCCTGCCGGGGCATCCGATTCCCGGAACCGGATGACCGTTCGCCATCGCTTCCAGAATGAGCATCTGCAGGTCGACCCGCGATTTTCTCACGCGACCTGCAAACGCTTCGTAGGTCGACGCATCCTCAAGTCTTGCAAGCTGCTCCTCCGCCAGCATCGCCGCCACGCTGGGTTTGGCTTCGTGACCCCGGCCGAGCATGGCGTAGACACGAATGGAGCCGCCGTAATTCTCGATGCGCTCCACGTCGACCACGGTGAAATCGTAGTACTCGAAGAGCTTCAGGATCGTTTTCAGCGAGTAGTACTTCAGGTGCTCGTGATAGATGGAATCGTATTGCACCGTCTTGAGGAGATCGAGCAGGTAGTGCGATTCCGTCACGAAGAGGCCGCCGGGCTGGAGCATATGCTCGACGCCGCGGATGAGGCTGCCGAGCTGGGCAACATGCGCGAACATGTTCGCCGCGGTGACGACCGCGGCCTTGCCGCGTTCTGCTGCGATCTCCCGCCCGACCTCTTCGCAGAAGAAGGCCTGGCGGGTGTCGATCCCCGCCTCTCTCGCAATCTCGGCGATGTCCGTGGGCTCGACGCCGAGCACGCGCATCCCCCGGTCCTTGAAACCGGAGAGAAGCGTCCCGTCGTTGGAGCCAAGGTCGATGGCGAGACTGCCTTCGGAGAGGCCGAAGCGGTCGATGATGGAGAAGGCCGTCGAACGCAGATTGTTGCGCAGCGTCTCGGTGATGCCGCTGCGATAGGGATACTCCCTGTGGAAAAGAACTTCCGGAGCGACCGCGTAGTCGATCTGGGCCAGGCTGCAATCGATGCAGCGCACCAGCCGCAGGGGATAGGTCGATTCCGCCTCCCGAAGCTGAGACGGCGTCAGCAGCGAATCACAGGGAGCCTGGTGGCCAAGATCGACGACGGGCTCAATATTGCGGGACCCGCAAATCTGGCACGCCTCGATGGGGCCCACGGAAATATCGTGCAAGGCGGTCATATCTGCTCCGAAATGCTGCTGCGAAAGGCCAGCACTCGCTATCCTTTGGATAGGGTGCCTGACAAGTACTGAACGAGCAGCGCGCTCGCCACCCCCGGGAAATGATGGGCTGCGTAGGCCTGTTCGGCGCGCCGGGACAGCGCCTCCGCCAGATCGGAATCCCGGCTGAGTGCGACGAGGCGCGAAACGAAATCGTCAGGCGTCGATGCGAGCAGGCATGTCTCGCCGTCGCGCAGAAGCGGATTGCCGAGTGCCGTGTACGGATGGGCGACGACGGGAAGGCCGGCCGCCATGCAGGTGAGGATGCGGCTGCGATTTCCGACCGGCACATCGATCGGTGCCATGAAGGCCGTCGCCGTCGCCATGACGGCAGCAAGATCGTCGACATAGCCGAGATGGCGAATCTCCGGCCGCTTCTCGACTTCGGCCGCCACCCAGCCCGGAAGCTCCCCGAGCCCGGTAATAAGAACCGCGAATCCGCCGGCGCCGAACGCTTCCTTCAGTCTCGGATAGACGTCGCGGAAAAGAGCGTGGAAGGCTGCGCGACTGCCCAGCGCCTGGAGGGTGCCGCTAAAGAGGAAACTCGGCGTTGCCGCCTTTTCCGGCCTCGGATCGGGCTGCGGCAGAGGGGGCCAGGGATAGGGAAGATAGGCCGATCTCAGTCCGAGGGCCGCCATCCGCTCCTCGGAGGATTTCGATGAAACGATGATCGAGGCGCCGGCGAGGATCCTCGCGTAGAACCGCTTGAGTTGCGCCATACGCAAAGGAAGCAGCAGGCGCCGATCGTAGCGGCGGCTCCCCTCCTCCATCGCGAATTTCGTATGGTAGTAGAGGGTCTCGAACTGCAGGTCGCCGAGCCATACGACGCGCGGGATTTCCAGATCCTGTGCCACCGCCGCTGCCTGCCAGTCGAAAATCAGGGCGAGATCGCCTCCCGCCTCGCCGACCGCTTCCTCGACCTTGCGTGCGACGCCCTCTTCCGGCGAAAGGCCGAAAAGGCCGTGGCGAAGGAGGGGAAAGCCCGGAACCCGCCGGATCTCGATCTCGCCGCGTGCGGCAAGCATCTCACGCAGGCTTTCGACGTCCCGCTCTTCCGGCGGGGAAGCGCCCTCGTCCAGAACGAGGAGAGTGACCTTCACACCGGCTTCCAGCAGCCCTTCGACATAGTAGTAGAAAAGAACGCGGCTCGCCCCGCGCGAGGGATGGGGCAATCCCTGGCAAATGACGACGATCCGCCGGCCCGTCAGGGCTTTGAAAGATACCTCGTCCTCCGATCGGAGAGCGGCGGTTCCGGCGGCGCTTGCTTCTGTCATGACGGCTTCTTCCGATCTCTCGTGCGGACCCCGACCGCGTCACAGACTCCAGTAGAGGAGATTGTCGGGACAGGTCTTCAGACGGGATTTCACGTCCAGCACGACGCCGCCGTCATTCATCAGGCGGAAGAGTCTGGCGCCGTCATCTTCCAGATAGACGGCATGCGGCACGGCGAAGACCAGAGCGTCGAGGCCGGTCATCGCCTCCATGTCGCAAAGCGAGATGCCGTATTCGTGGCGGGCAATGTCGGCATCTGCCACAGGATCATGCACAAGGGGCTCGATGCCGTATTCGCGCAGTTCCGCCACGATGTCCGGCACGCGGCTGTTGCGCAGGTCCGAGACGTTCTCCTTGAAGGTCAGGCCGAAGATGCCGATCCTGGTGTCGCGGACCCGGAAGCCCTGGCCAATCATCAATTTGACGGCCTTGCGGGCAATGAAGGCCCCCATACCATCGTTGGTGCGGCGGCCGGCAAGGATGACTTCTGGGTGGTGCCCGACCTCCTCCGCCTTGGCCGTCAGATAATAGGGGTCGACGCCGATGCAGTGGCCGCCCACGAGGCCCGGCGTGAAGTCGATGAAATTCCACTTGGTGCGCGCGGCCGCCAGAACGTCGGCGGTGCGCAGGCCGAGCCGGTCGAAGATCAGCGCCAGTTCGTTCATCAGCGCGATGTTGAGATCGCGCTGGGTGTTCTCGATCACCTTCGCCGCCTCCGCGACCTGGATCGAGGGGGCGCGGTGCACCTTCGCCGTCAGGACCGAGCCGTAGAGATCGGAGAGAAGGTCGAGCGTCTGCGCGTCGGAGGCGGAGACGACCTTGGCGATCGTCTCGAAGCGGTGGGACTGATCGCCGGGATTGATGCGCTCGGGCGAATAGCCGACGGAAAAGCCGGAGCCGAACACAAGCCCGCTCTCCTCTTCGAGGATCGGCACGCAGACCTCTTCGGTCGCGCCCGGATAAACGGTCGATTCGTAGACGACGACATCGCCCTGTTTCAGATGCTGCCCGACCATCCGCGATGCGGAGCGCAGCGGGCCGAAATCCGGCTGGCGCGAAGGGGTGATCGGCGTCGGCACCGTGATGATGTGGATGGCGGCCCTTTGAAGGGAATCGGCATCGTCGGTGATCGCGAGCGTCGGGAGTGCGAGATCCACGCCCGTCACCTCGCCATTGCGGTCCCTTCCGGCGGCAAGGTCCCTGACGCGGCCCCTGTCGATGTCGAACGCCACGACCTCATAGCCCTTGCGGGCGAAGGCGACGGCGACCGGCAGGCCGACATAGCCGAGGCCGATCACGGAGAGACAAATTCTATCAGTCACCTTGGTTTCCTGTCGCCGCGCATGCAGGTGAGGCCAGCTTCGCCGGGGAGAAGAAGCGGTCCGGCGCTCGGGAGGCCTATATTCACTCGCCTGCCGCGGTCAACTCGCACGATCACCTTCGGCCCTCGATCGCAAGGTGCCCCGCGGCTTCCGCACGTCCCTGCCGGCTCGCTCGCGCCCCGGGCGCGGCGTTGTTCCGGCTCGCGTGTGCGGGTCCCCCGCAGGCCCTGAGAGCTGGGTGCGCTCGCCGCAACCGCTGGCTTGCCTCCGTCGCAGGATCAGATAGAACGGCCGCATCAGCTTCGAGGAGGGGTCATGCAGCCAGCAAAGTGGCAGGCGCAGCTTGCCCGATACATCCTGGTCGGCTCCCTCACTCTCGGCATCTATCTCTCCCTCCTGCTCGGGATGGTGGAAGGGCTCGGCGCGGCACCCTGGATCGCGGCCGTCGTCAGCTATCTCGGATCGCTTCTCTTCAACTACCTCATGCATCACAGCTGGACCTACCGGTCGAGCGAGAACCATCGCTCGGCCGCGCCGCGCTACCTGGCGCTGAACGCCGGCTTCCTGTGCCTGAACGCAGCCGTCATGGCGTTTGTGCCCGCGCTCTTGGGCATCAGTTACCTCTGGGTGCAGGGTGGAGCGCTGGTCTTCATCGCTCTCCTCACCTTTGTCATCCAGCGGTCCTGGATATTCTCCCGCCTGCCCGACCCCAAGCGCCAAAGAGAGCTCTTTTTTCCATGAAGCAGGTCCTCTCCCCTCTTTACGCGCTCCTTGAATCCCCGGCGGGCTACAATCTCATCCAGCAGGTCAACCGGCCGACCACGGACCGGATCCGGGCGCTCTTCCATGAGAATGTCCGACTTGCCGACGGAGGTCGCGTGCTCGACCTCGGCTGCGGAACCGGCAACTACCGGCCCCTCTTTTCCGCCGATTATGTCGGTATCGACATCAATCCGGACTACATCCGGATGTGCTCGGAGAAGCTGGAGGGCACCTTCCTCGTTATGGACGGGGCGAACCTCACCTTCGAGGACGACAGCTTCGACAACGTCGTCTCCATCGCCACGACCCACCACCTCACCGACGAACAGCTCGCGGCGATGTTGAAGGAAGCGGTCCGGGTGACGAAGCCGGGCGGCTTCGTGAACGTCATCGATGCGGTGCTGCCCGACAGCGCGGCGCAACTCTTCAAGACGATCTGGTTTCGCATGGATCGCGGCGAATATCCCCGAAAGCTCGCCCATCTGACGGGCATCGCCGCCGGCGCCGGAGAGATCACCCACAGCGACCTGCGCCGGGGGCCGATGCACGACGTAGTCTATTTGCGGCTCTCGGCCTGAGGCTCGCGCCCGGCCTCGACCACCTTCGGCCCCGCCGTCCCGCCTTCCGCCGTCCGCTCGATGGTGCGCACGATGTACGTCGGGCGGCGCTTCACCTCCACGAAGATGCGCCCGATATACTCGCCGAGGATGCCGACCGAGAGCATCTGCACGGCGCCGAGAAAGAGGATCATGAGGGCGAGCGCGGTGAAGCCCGGGATATCCGTCGGCGCCACGCCGAATACGGTGATGTCGAAGACACGCTGCACGAAGGTGAAGATGAGGCCCGCCACCGCGATCGCGGCCGTGATCAGCCCGGCGTAGAAAACCAGCGTGAGCGGCGCCGTGGAGAAGCTGAAGATACCATCGGCCGCCAGCTTCACCAGCTTGCGGAAGGGATATTTGGTCACGCCGGCCGCCCGCACGGCGCGCTCGTATTCCAGCGCGGTCTGGCTGAAGCCGACCCATGCCCGCAGCCCGCGCAGATAGCGCTCCGATTCCGGCAGATCGTTCAGGACGTCGAGGACATGGCGGTCCATCAGGCAGAAATCGCCGGCATCGAGCGGCATGTCCACTTCCGCCACGGAGCGGAAAATCCGGTAGAAGAGCGTATAGGCCGTGCGCTTGAACAGGCTCTCCTTGCGCTTGCGGCGCACGCCATAGATGACGTCATAGCCGGCGCGCCACTTGTCCAGCATGGCGAGGATGACCTCCGGCGGGTCCTGCAGGTCGGCGTCGATGATGCCGATCGCATCGCCGTCGGCATGCGCAAGACCTGCCGAGACCGCCGCCTGGTGGCCGAAATTGCGCGAGAGGATGACGGCCTTCACCCGCGTATCGGCGGCGGCATATTCCTCCAGCATCGCGCCGGTCGCATCGCGGCTGCCGTCGTTGACATAGACAATCTGAAAGCGGAAGGGCGCCGCGCCGAAGGCCTCAAGCAAGCGGGCATGGGTAAGGGGAAGGACCTCCTGCTCGTTGTAGCAGGGAACGACGACGCTCAGCAGGAAGTCGTCGCTGTCGAGGCTGCGGGGATGCGGCATCGGCGAAGAACTCCTATTGCGCGGCCCGGCGGGAATCCGCACGCGCCGCAAAGTGCGCCTGATACCAGCGCCAGGCGGTCGCAACGAGCGTATCGAGATCGCTATGGGGCGTGGCGAAGCCGAGCACTTCGCGCGCCATTCCGGGATCCGCCACCAGAGCCGGCGGGTCGCCCGGCCGTCGGGGCCCGACCCTTTGCGGAACCGGCCTGCCGGTGACGCGCTCGACCGCATCGATGACCTGACGCACGCTTCTTCCCTCTCCCGTTCCGAGGTTGAAGGAGCGCGAGGCTCCGCCTTCGCGCAGATAGGCAAGGGCCGCGACATGGGCGGCGGCAAGATCCGTCACATGTACGAAGTCGCGCACGCAGGTTCCGTCGGGCGTGTTGTAATCGTCGCCGAGAATGTCGATCGCCGGGCGATACCCCGCGGCAGCGGCAAGGATGTTCGGGATGAGGTGCGGCTCGGGGTCGTGGTCCTCGCCGATCTCTCCATCCGGATCGGCGCCGGCCGCGTTGAAGTAGCGAAGGCTCACCGAGCGCAGCCCGTGCGCGGCCGCAAAGTCGGCCAGCATCGCCTCGATCACCAGCTTGGTGTGCCCATAAGGGTTGATCGGACGCGGCGGCAGATCCTCGGTGATGGGGAGCCGCTCCGGCACCCCGTAGATGGCGCAGGAACTGGAGAACACGACGTCGCGCACGCCCTCGGCTGCCAGAGCGTCGAACAGCCGGGCGGCGTTTCCGACATTGTTGAACCAGTACTTGCCCGGATCCTTCACCGACTCGCCCACATAGGCGAGCGAGGCCATGTGGATCACCCCCTCGATGTCATGCTCGCGGATGGTGCGGCGAACGAATTCGCCATCGGCAATGTCGCCGCGCACCAACGGGCCCCATTTTACCGCCCAGTCATGTCCTTCGCTCAGGTTGTCGATCGCCACAGGCTCGTGCCCGTGGGCATGAAGCGCCTTGCAGACATGGCTGCCGACGTAACCGGCGCCGCCGGTAACCAGGATGCGGCTCATCGCGCGGTTGCACCTTCCGTCGGCTTGAAGGCCGCCGCCATCAGGGATGTGCCGACGGGCGGCGTGCGAAAAAGTGCCCGCTCGGCCTTTCCCAGCACCTCGAAGGCGGCGTTGACCGAAGCGGAGGGCGGACGGAACCCGAGACGCATCACCTCCTCCGCCGAGCCGGCACGCGAGATCACCTGCTTGCGCACCCACAGGACCGGCACGAGCGAAAGGCCCCAGTAGCGCAGATCGGCCGGCTCGAGGCCGGCAGCCTCGAGCTGCGAGCGCAGCATGTGCTTGTCGTAGCGTCGGAAATGTCCGGCCTCCGTGTCGTACCTGCTGAAGAGCGACTGAAGCGCGGGGACGTTCACGAGGACCATGCCGCCTGGCTTGAGATGCCAGATAGCCGACCGGAGAAACTCGACCGGCTCCTCGATGTGCTCGATGACGTCGAACAGGATGACGGCGTCGTAGGCCCCCTCCAGGCTCGGCCGGCGATCGTGAATGTTGTAGCGGAAAGAGGTTCCGCGCGGGTTCCTGTTGAGGTCCAGCGACGGGCGGTTCAGCTCGCATCCGTCGGTGGTCCAACCGGTCGCGCCGGCGAGCTGGGTCTGCACGACGCCGTGCCCACAGCCGATGTCGAAGGCGCGCAAACTCTTCGCCGGATCGACGCGCAGTGACCGCAATTGCTGCAGCAGGACCTCGAACCGCCACCTCATCCAGAAATGCGATTCGCCGGCGTAGGCGTACCAATCCTCCGGGAAGTCCTCGGCGCTGCTTTCATTGGGAGAATTCATGACGTCGGGGGACGCTTCTGACATGAGCATGCGCCGCTAATGTGAACGTGCGGACAAAAAGGAACCTCTTGGCGTTACCATCGCGGGGGCCATTGTCAAGCAATCTGGAGCGGCCACAATTCGCTCTCCCGACCCTTCCTTCCGCGGTTACGAGCCGCTAGAGATTGCGCCCTTCTGAACGCTGGGTCCTCGGTCGTGCTAACTCGCAAACGCATCCTTGTAACCGGCGGCGCCGGATTTATCGGCTCGCATCTCGTCGACGCACTGCTCGAGCGGGGGCACGAAGTCCTGTGCGTCGACAATCTCTACACGGGCGACAAGCAAAACCTGGACCATCTTGTCAACGAGCCGCGCTTTGAGTTCATGCGGCACGACATCTGCTTTCCGCTCTACGTGGAGATCGACCAGATCTTCAATCTGGCATGCCCCGCCTCGCCGATCCATTACCAGCGCGACCCGGTGCAGACGACCAAGACCTCGGTCATCGGGGCCATCAACACGCTCGGTCTGGCCAAGCGCCTGAAGGTGCCGATCCTGCAGTCATCCACCAGCGAAATCTACGGCGATCCGGCCGTGCACCCGCAGTCGGAGGAATATTGGGGCAACGTCAATCCGATCGGGCCGCGCTCCTGCTACGACGAGGGAAAGCGCTGCGCGGAGACGCTGTTCTTCGACTACAAGCGCCAGCACAATGTCGACATCAAAGTCGCGCGCATATTCAATACTTACGGCCCTCGCATGGGCGTATTCGACGGCCGCGTCGTTTCGAACTTCATCGTGCAGGCGCTCAATAACCAGCCCATCACCATATACGGTAGTGGCGAACATACCCGCTCGTTCTGCTATATCGACGATCTGGTCGAGGCGCTGCTGTCCTTCATCGACGCGCCGAAAGGGGTCTGCGGTCCGATCAATATCGGCAACCCCACCGAGATCACCATCCGGGAGCTTGCAGAGACCATCATCAGGCTAACCGGGTCGCGCTCCGAACTCGTGACAGGCCCGCTGCCGCAGGACGATCCGCGCCAGCGACGGCCCGATATCTCGCAGGCGGAGCAGCAACTCGGGTGGAAGCCCAAGACCGGTCTCGAAGAGGGACTCGGCCGCACCATCGCGTATTTCAAGAAGCGCATCCTCGGCTAGGCGGCGGTGCGGCGCCGGCCGGGCGGAAAAGGATCCATGGCAAGCAGGTCGGATCGACTTGGCGCGGGCTACATTCCTGCCGCGACTGGCTTTTTCTGCCTCCCATTCGCGGCGAGCGCGCTCGGCGACCTTCTCGTCCTCAAGCGCGGACCCGACGACCATCTCGGCGACTATTCCGGGCTGTTTAGCCTCGGCCTCGGATGGCTCAACGACATCCCCTTCACCTATTTTGCCTGGCCGGCATGGACTTTCGGGCAGCTTTCGGCGGCGATTGCCTGGTTCATGCCGAGCCCGGTGACCGACCTCGCCCCATTCTACAATTCCTGGGCGGTCTTCAACCTCGCCAGCTTCATCTGGGCGGGGCTCCTGCTCGCCTTCCTGCTCGCCGACAGGAAGGCGCCGAGCTGGGCAGCGCTCGCTTTCGGTCTGATCGCAGCCGCGATCCCGATGGTGCAGACGGGGTGGAACCACTCCAACCCCTACGTGTCGCTCATCGCCCTTCTGGTGCCCGGCATGTTCGCCCTCGCTCTCCGGCTGGCCGTCCCGGCAGGCGGCGCCCTCCGCTGGTTCGAAGGCATGTCCCTGATGGGTGTCGGCTTTGCGCTGGCGAACAATTTCGGGGTGGCGACGCTCATCATCGCCGGGGCTCTCGCCTTCGTGCTGGCCCGGCCCTCCGCTTTCCTGCCGCTCGCGCGAAGGCCGTGGGCCGGCTTTGCGGTCCGCCGGCCTTCCAGCCTTTGGGATGGCGCTTTCCCTCTCGCGGGCGGTATCCTGCTGACCAGCGTCATCATCGGCATTGCGATAACGCTCGCTCCCGGCCGGCCGTACTTCTTCGATTTTGCGGATGCCCACGATGTCCTCGCGACAATCGCGTTCTGCGGATCGGCCATCGTCGCCGTGCTGGTGTTCTGGTTCCTCTATCAGCGGCTCTCACCGGAGATCACCGAGCCCTGGGGCGCCATTCTTCTCGGCTGGCTGATCAGCGGTAACGTGCTCGTCTTCGCTTTCGGCCGCGCGGCGCTCGTCGCGAGCTCCGACTATTCCCGGCCGGGTCTGCCGTCCTTGTTTCCGCAAATCGCCTGGACAAGCCTTGCGGACGGCACGCATGGCTTCCTCTTCATCGCCCTGGGATACTTCGGGGGGCTGGCGGGCTTCGTCCTCAGCCTTGCGATGCCGAGACGATCCTGGGCGTCCGGTCTGCGGGGGCCCGGTCTACTTGCGGTCCTGATCGTCCTCACGATGCATGCCGTGAGCGGATGGCCCTTCGGCTTTCCGGTCCCCTATGAACCGACACACTTCGGGATCGACGGGAGATACATCTGGCTCGGGGTGACGGCGCCTGTCGTCATGGCTGCCGCGGCGCTCGCCCTGGCGCCAGGCCGCAGGACCGCGCTGGCGCTGACCGCCGTGGCGCTACCGCTCGGAATCGCCAGCCTCGTCCAGGGCTTCAGCGCCAAGAACATAATCGTGGAGCGAATCGAGACGGCGCTCGCTGGCACCAATGCGGCAATCGACGCGCATCTGGCGGCTTCGCCGCAGAACATCGTTCTCGTCGCGAACGCCTATTATCCCGAGCGCGCCCAGGTCCTCTATGCCTACCACAACTCGCTGCGCGGCGTTCCGCCTTCCGCGCCCGAAAGCCTCCAATCCGGCCGCATCCGCTATATCGGTCGGCTCGGCGGGTATCTGTGGAAGCCCCCGTTGGACATCATGCGCGAGGAGGGGCTCGATGCGCAGAACATCCTGCTCATCGCCGAGCAAGGCGCCTATCCGGCCTACGTCCAGACCGTCACGTCCTACGGCCCTCCGATCGGCGTCCTGATCGGGCGGATATCTTCCGACACTGCGGTCGGCACCGGCACGCCACAATCTGCGGCAAGCTTGCAACGGAGCCAGTGAGAACCGTTCGAGTGCCGGCGGTATCCCTTGCCGGGACGACGAGGCAGCCATAAGGTTGGGCCAGAATCGCTTTCTGGTATGCACCCGCTGTCCTGAGGCGCACTCGCAAGTTGCGAGCTTGTTGAATTCTCAAAAAAGGCTGGCGCGCGGCTTACGCGGGAAGCATGCAACATACGTTTACGCCATACGGCCACGCCGCTTCACGCAGGCCGCTGCCGACCGCCAGCCTTCGCGAGGCGTCCTTCACCATCGGCGAGGGTTCCAGAGAGGCGATGAGCGATAGCGGGGCCGGTCGAAGGCATTGGCGCACCGCGTCGACCGCATCCGAATTTCCGACATGCGCGCCATTTCGGGGCATCGGAAGGCAGCGCTCGCCGCAGAGCGCCGACGGCCCCGTTCCCACGCCCAGGCAGGTCGACTGATGGCACAGGACCTGACCCTGTCGCCGGTCCGCCTGTCCCTCGCGGCAACGGCGGTGGCCGGGCTCGCCTTCCTCTCCATCATGTCGGCAAATGCGCTCTTGGGAGAGCCGACCGCAGGCTGGATCGCGCATGTCCTGCTGCTCGGCCTCCTGGCGCTCGCCATCGCCAGGCCGTGGGAAGGATATCTTCTTGCCGTCGCCCTGTGCTCGGTCGGCTTGAACATCGCCATTCCCCACGGGATTACGTCCGCCCCTTCCTCCTATCTCATCATGGGCAGCTTCGCCGGCCTGCTCCTGCGTGGCCGGTTGTTCAGGGGCCAGCCGATCGAGGTCCTCGCGCTTGCCGGACTGCTCGCTGTGAGCGGGCTGGTCGCGGTGATCGCCGGCATTCTCAGCAAGACGGATATTTCCTGGAAGCTGCCGGTCGCCGAGTACATCGGCATTCTGTCGATGACCGCCTTCCTTTTCGTCCCGATCGCTCTCGTGGAGAAACCAGGCCAGGTGGTGATGATCGGCCGTGCGATCCTCGCCGGAATACTGGTCTATCTCGCCGGCGCAGCTGCGGGGTCTGTGACCACGCTGGGCTGCTTTCCGCCTTCCTACGAGCTGACGACCCTCTCCGGACCGGGGATGCGGCTTTCCGGGATGTCTGCGGACCCGAACGTCTTCGCCGTCGCCGGGGCGAGCTTCATTCCCTTCGTGCTCTTCTCGTTGGTCCAGCCGCGCACGAAGTCGTATCTGAGCGTTCTGCTCCTGGTCGGCATTTCCGCCGCGGTCATAGCGAGCGGATCGCGCTCCGGCATCGCCATTGCGGGGCTGGCGGCAAGCGCCAGCCTCGGCGTCGCCCTCCTCCTGAGATCGCGCAGCGCGATCGTCCTGGGGACCCTCTGCCTGGCGATCGTGGCGGCGGCACCATCGATGTTGTGGCGGGATCTGCCGTGCCCGCTCAACCGCCCGCTCGAGATGCCGACCTTCACCGAGCGCAACGACGGAGACGCCTATTTTCGCCGTCTGCTGGGCGACGAAGGCTCAAAAGGGGTCTATCGCAACCCCTATCAGGACCTGCAGTTTCGCAAGAAGGACGATCCGCTCGTCGCAGAGCACACCTTGCCCCTCGTCAAGGAGATGAGCGACATCATCTCCTCGCTGCCGATCGACGATGCCCGCAGGCGCCTTTGGCTGCATGCCTTTCTCTTGGGTATCGAGAGCTTTCCCATCGGCTACGGGCTCGGGACGATGCCGTTCCTCACGCCGATGGGATGGCGCGCGCATAACACGGCACTCACGGTCTTTGCCGAGATGGGCGTTCCCGGCCTGCTTTGCCTCGGCTTGATCGGATTTGTCATCCTGCGAAGCGCCCGGGACATTTTTGTCAGGTTCCGGCGGACGCCGATCTTCGTCTTCTCGGCCGCGACATGCGTCAGCGTCGTTTCGATTGCCGTCGCCGCGCTCGCCCAGGACTTCATGCGCCTCGAACTCTTCTGGGCGCTCCTCGGCTTGCTGATATGCGTCAGCAGTCTCCTGCGCCGTGACGAGCGCTTCGGCGCAAGCGGCGCCCCTGCCCCCGTCAGGCCGCAAGAGCGGCAGGCAAAAGAGGTCGGAAGCGGCTCGAAACCGGAGGTACGGGGGCCATGCCACGGCAGGGATCCGGGCGGGGATGAGCCACCAAAAAGCCGCCTTCCAAATTGACTTTGGACGGGAACGACGCCATAGCCGGTCAGCGTTTTCGCTAACCGTGAGCGACTTATCGCCTCTGTGAACAAACGAGAAGCACCACGATGTTGAGCCGGATCTCAGGCACCGCGCGCAGCTTTATTATCTACTCGCACGATGTCGGACTGGCAACGCTGTCGTTTGTGTTCGCGTACGAGCTTCGCATGGGCGTGTCTGATCTTGAAGCCGACGCGCCTCAACTTCTGTTGCTTTCCTCTCTCTTTGCGGCCGTTTGTTTAGCGGTCTTTCCGTATTTCCGCCTGCATCTCGGCTCATGGCGCTACGTGTCCATTCGGGACATGTACGGCGTGGTGAAGGCGGTTTCCGTCTCGATCCTGTTGTTCCTGATCGTCATCTTCATCATTCAAAGGATCGGGTTTCTTCCAAGATCCGTTCTGATCATCACATGGTTCGTGGCGATCGTCACATTGGGCTCTTCGCGCATGGCCTACCGGCTCTACCGGGATGCGCGCCCGATCAAGCCGACCCAGCACAACGTTGCCGAGCCCGTCCTCCTCTACGGCTTTTCGGACGAGGCCGACGTCTTCATCCGCACGATCCGGCGCGATCGCGAGAGACGCTTTCTCATTTCGGCGATCATCGAGTCGAACCCGAAGCATCTCGGACGCCAGCTGCATGGCGTGCCGGTCGCGGCGCTGGTTGAAGACCTGCCGGAATACATGAAGCAGCTGAGGAAGGGCCCGACCCCTCCGAGCCGGATCGTGGCGACGCGGGCGAGAATGAGCCCGGAAGTGCTGCAAGCGCTGGTGGAGGCCGCGTCTCAGGCCGGTCTCATCGTCAACCGGCTGCCGGACCTGCAGGAGCTGGAGGCCTCGGGGGCCGCCTCGCAGCCGGAAGCGGTGCGGCTGGAGCATCTTCTCGGGCGCCCGCCGATCCGCCTCGACGAGGCCGGCATCAGCCGGCTGATTGCGGGGCGCTCGATCCTGGTCACGGGCGCGGGGGGCTCAATCGGCTCCGAGCTGGTCGATCAAATCTCCCGCTTCGGCGCCTCGCGGATCATCCTTTTGGAAAACAGCGAGCACAATCTCTACGAGATCGACAGGCGGCTGCGGCAGACGGCTGCGCCGCACGTGCAGATCTACCCGGTTCTCTGCGACATCCGCGACCGCGACGCGCTGCTGAAGGCGTTCGAGCTGCATCGGCCGGAGCTCGTCTTCCACGCGGCGGCGCTGAAACATGTGCCGATCCTGGAAAACAACCCGGTCGAGGCGGTGCTTTCCAATGTGTTCGGCACCCGCAACGTCGCCGACGCTGCCTGCGAAACGGGCGCCAGCGCCGTCATCATGATCTCGACGGACAAGGCTGCGAACCCGCATAACATCCTCGGCCTCACCAAAGCCCTGGCCGAGCGCTACTGCCAGCTTCTCGACCGGGAGCAGTCGACGACGCGCCTTATGATCGTGCGCTTCGGCAACGTCCTCGGCTCGCGCGGCTCGGTCGTGCCGCTCTTCGAGGAGCAGCTGCGCGCGGGCGGTCCCCTTACCGTCACCCACGCGGAGGTGACGCGCTACTTCATGACACCGAGCGAGGCGGCGCAGCTCGTGCTGCAGGCCTCCGCCTACGGTTTCGGGAGCCACACCGGCGGACAGATATTTCTGCTCGACATGGGCCAGCCCGTGAAGATCGCCGACCTTGCCCGCAACATCATCCGCCTTTCCGGCAAGCGGCCCGACATCGACGTCAAGATTGCCTTCACCGGGCTCAGGCCGGGCGAAAAGCTGCATGAGGATCTCGTCGGCACCAATGAGGAAGTGCTGGAAACGCCAGCTGCCGGCATTCTCGCCGCCAGCGCCCCGCTCGCCGACGGGGCAGCGCTGCGCGAGTTTCTCACTCATCTCGAAGCCGTCGCCCGCCGGGGTGAAGCAGACGAATGCGCCAACATGCTCCGCCACGGCCCCTCCGCGCCGCCGGCCGGGCATACCAATATCCGGGCGCTGCACGAGCGCGCGCCCCACTGAGGACGACTGACCATTCAAGATGGGCATGCTCCTCGCCATGGCGGCCTCCGCCTTTCTCGTAACTCTTGTCGGCATCCGGCTGCTGCGCCCGTGGCTCGCGCGCCGGGGCGTGATGGATCACCCGGGCGAGCGCACCAACCATGCCCTGCCGGTGCCGCGCGGAGCCGGGCTCGCCCTTGTGCCCGGCATCGTGCTGCCCTTCGCAGCCTGCCTCCTCGCCGGCCTGCCCTCCGGCCTGCCGCAGGGAGCCGCACCCGCCTTCTTTCTCGCCGGGCTCGCGCTCGCCCTCGTCGCGGCGGTGGACGACTTCACCAGCCTTCGGGCGGCGCCGCGCCTTGTCATGCAATGCCTTCTCGTGGCGCTCGCCGTCGCCGCGATCCCGCCCGACGCAAGCTTTTCGGCCGGCCTCCTGCCGCTCGCGGTCGAGCGGGGTCTTGCCTTCCTGTTCCTGCTTTCCTTCATCAATGCCATGAACTTCATGGACGGGATCGACGGGATCACGGGCATGACGGCGATCGGGCTTTCTCTCGGCGTCATCCTCCTGTCGCTGCCGCAGGCGATGCCGGCCCTCGCCCTCATCGTCATCGGCGGCTCGCTCGGCTTCCTCGCCTTCAACTGGCACCCGGCCTCGATCTTCCTCGGCGATGTCGGCGCCGTCTTCCTCGGCTTCATGCTGGCGGCGCTTCTGCTGGCCCTGGCGCTCGGCGGAGATCTCGCGCCGGCGCTCGTCCTGCCCGCCTACTACCTCACCGATACGGGTCTGACGCTTGCCCTGCGCGCGGCGCGCGGCGAGAAGGTCTGGCTCGCCCACAGCCAGCACGCCTACCAGAAGGCGGTGCGGCGCGGCTGGCGGCACGACGAGGTCGTAATGGTGCTGGCGGCGCTGATGGCGCTTGATATCGGGCTGGCCTTCCTGGCACGCCCTGCCCCTATCCTCGCTCTCCTGCTTGCCTATGGCACCGCGCTCGGCGCTTGGGCGAGCCTGCGCACGGGCGCTATCGACCGGTTCCTGCCAGGCCTTTGCGAACGCCGTCGGACGTCCTGAGGAGAAGACAGAAGACGATGGAGATCAGCGCCAGCCACCATTCCTGGTAGGCGCCGTGGCTGACCATCCAGACGGCGAAGACGCCCGCCGCGAGCGCGACCGCACCCGGCAGCCGCTCCGGATCAGACTTCAAAAACAGTCGGGCCGTCGCCAGAAAGACGGCCGCGACGAGCACGAAGCCGAGAAGGCCGAGATCGAGCCAGACCTGGATGGCGAGGTCGTGCGGATGGCCCTGGCCGATCGGACCGGTCAGGCCAGTCTCCGGGATTGGCAGGTTCGACGGTCGTTCCGCGGCAAATCCCCAGCCGAGGAAAAACCGGTCCAGGATCGCGGGAGCGGCTTGCGACCAGATCTCCAGTCGCGCCAGCGCGTTGCTCTCGCGCACGAAACCGCTGCCACTGTTGGACAGAATGGCCTTGAGCACGTTTCCCAAGTGAATGACAAAGAAGGGAAAGAGCATCACGAGCGCAACACTGGCGGCAGCGAGCGCCCTCGCGGCGACGCGCGGGAAGAGGATCGCAACAGGCAGTGCCAGACCCGCCGCAACCCAGTAGAGGGCGGAAGATTGCGACGGCGAGACGAAGGCGAGCAATGCCGCCACGGCACAGAAGACGCTGGCAGGCAGCCGGTATTTCCGACCGACGAAAGCGAGCACGACAGAGGTCGTGGCGAACATTCCCGTGTTCAGCACCGTGCGATTGATCGCATCTGCGCCCGGACGTGCCCCGAGCAGCGGCCGAAGGGGGTAGCCGCGGAGCTCGTTGAGGAGCAGCGGCAGGGCGAGTGCGAGGCCAACGAGAAGGAAGCGGAGGACGCGCTCGCGGCTCTCGCCGCTGATGGCGAGCGCGAAAGCGATACCGAGGACAACGTTGCCCAGGAGACGGACGGCGTATTGCAGCGTGGTCGAGGGATAGGCGGCCCAGCCCGCACTGGCGAAGGCAGCGATCACGAAGGCGATCAGCGTGAGGGTGAGCGGGGCGCGCAGCAGAGAGCCCGCCTCCTGCACCACCTCGGCCGTTCCACCGGGCCGCATCATGCGCCCCAGAAGCAGGCTCGCGCTCGCAAGAGAGAGGAGGAGCACCGAGGAGCGCGTCGAGAAGATCGCCGCGACCGGCAGAACGATCGTCGCCAACGCAAGACCGAGAGATGAAAGAAGCGAAGCCAGCGGCCAGCCGAAGAGCCGCATCTCAGCGGCGCGAATCCCTGACCCCAAGCCATTTCCCCTTTCGGTGCAGGGGGAAAATCCGCCGCTGCGAAGACATGGCGTGATCGCCAAAGGCTCCGACTAGCCAAGACGCCGCGGAACTGCAACTCACCGGCGCGTCGCGGACGGGAAAGAATCGCGTTCCGTGCGATGGGTCCCGGCACAGGGGTGAGCTTCGCGCTTCCCACCAAGACGGCCCGCGTCTTAACCCTTCGTTCAACATCGGCTTCGGTTGCGCCGACACCTGCTGCAGGATGCTTGCACGGTCCCGGGGGCGAAATCGCGTGACGTCGCAGCCACCTTGCGGACCCTCCACGAATGTCGGGGAGGCGAGCATGGGCAACGAAGGACAGGAGCGGCAGGCGAGCGCCTCCGCCATCGAGAAAGAGCTGAGGGAACGCTTCCACTCAGCCGATGACGGGGAGCGGCTGGCGCTCGCATTCCAGATAGCACGTCTGCAGAACGAGGAAGGGCCGCCGGCAAAGCCGCCCGAGCCCTCCGGCAAGACGGAATAGCCGGAAAATCGCCCCGAGCCGGACATAGCGCAAAGGAGGGCGCCGCCCTCCCCTGCCTTTTTTCGTCTAAGCGGAGGTTTCTGCCCGCGTCCGCCCGCCCGTTCCCTTCAGCGCCACGTAGATCGCCGGGATGACGAGCACCGTCAGCGCCGTCGACGAGGCGAGGCCGAAGAGCAACGAGATCGCGAGGCCCTGGAAGATCGGATCGGCGAGGATCACCGCCGCGCCGATCATGGCTGCGAGCGCCGTCAGAAGGATCGGCTTGAAGCGGATGGCGCCGGCTTCCAGGAGAACCTCGACCAGCGGCCTTTGCGGATCCGCCGTCTGAGCGTGGCGGATGAAATCGGCCAGCAGGATCGAGTTGCGCACGATGATGCCGGCAAGCGCGATGAATCCGATCATCGACGTGGCCGTGAAGGGTGCGTGGAACAGCCAGTGGCCGAACATGATGCCGATGAAGGTGAGCGGGATCGGTGTCAGGATGACGAGCGGCAGTTTGAACGAGCCGAACTGCGCCACGACCAGGATGTAAATGCCGAGAATGGCGACGCCAAAGGCCGCGCCCATGTCCCGGAAGGTCACCCAGGTCACTTCCCATTCACCGTCCCACAGAAGCGTCGGCTGGCTCTCGTCATCGGGCTGGCCGTGCAGCCTGATTTCCGGCTTCGGCAGGTCGCCCCAATCGGTCTCGTCGATCTTCTGGGCGACAGCGAGCATGCCGTAGACGGGCGCCTCGTATTCGCCGGCGAGCTCGGCCTGGATCATCTCGGCGGCGCGGCCGTTGTGGCGGAAGATCGGATAGGAGGCCCGTTCGTTCGTGACCGTGACCACGTCGCCGAGCTCGACGACGTCGCGCGCCCCCGGCAGAGCGTTGGCGGGAACGGGCGTCGAAAGGGCGCGCTCGTCGATCACCTTCTCGCCCTTCGGCAGGGACATGACGATCGGGATCGGACGGCGCCCGCCGCCGCGGTGCGAATATCCGACGGTATTGCCCGAATAGAGGGCGCCGATCGTGTCGTAGACGTCGAACTGCTCGACCCGGTAGTACTCCAGATTGTCCTCGTTGAGCGCGATGCGGGTGCGCTCGGCCGGCGTGCCGTAGCTGTCGTCGACATCGACGATGAAGGGCACATCCTCGAAAATCTGCCGCACCTTCTCGGCGACGGCGCGGCGCGTCTCGCCGTCCGGGCCGTAGATCTCGGCAAGGAGCGTTGCCAGAACCGGCGGGCCGGGAGGCGGCTCCACCACCTTCAAGGCCGTGCCCTCCGGCACGTCGATGCCGGCAAGCGCATCGCGCATGACAAGCGCGACATCGTGGCTGGCGCGGTCGCGCTCGCCTTTCGGCGTGAGGCTCACCTCCACGTCGCCCTGCTCTGGGCTCGAGCGCAGATAGTAGTGGCGCACCAGGCCGTTGAAGTTGAACGGCGCGGCCGTGCCCGCATAGGTCTGGAAGGAGACGATCTCTGGAATATCCGCAAGGCGCTCCACCACCCGGTCGAGCGCCCGGTTCGTCGCTTCCACCGAGGAGCCCTCAGGAAGATCGACGACGACCTGCAGCTCAGTCTTGTTGTCGAACGGCAGGAGCTTCACCGTCACGTGCTTGGTATAAAAGAGCGACAGCGAGCCGAGCGTGGCGATGCCGACGAGGATCAGGAAGACCCAGGCGCGCGAGCGCGAGGCGAGAATGGGTTTCGCCACGAATACGTAGAAGCGGCCGAGCGCGCCGATCTCGTGATGGCCGCCGCCGGCCGCGGCGCCGGTATCCTTGCGGCCGAGCTTTACCATCAGCCAGGGCGTCAGCATCACCGCGACGAAGAAGGAAAACACCATCGCGCCGGAAGCGTTCGCCGGGATCGGGCTCATGTAAGGGCCCATCATGCCGGAGACGAACAGCATCGGCAGCAGCGCCGCGACGACGGTGAGCGTTGCCACGATGGTCGGATTGCCGACCTCCGCGACCGCCTCGATGGCAGCCTGTTTGCGCGAGCGGCCGTCCTTCATCGCCCAATGGCGGGCGATGTTCTCGATGACGACGATGGCGTCGTCGACGAGAATGCCGATGGAAAAGATCAGCGCGAAGAGGCTGACGCGGTTGAGCGTGTAGCCCATCAGCCGCGAGGCGAAGAGGGTCAGCAGGATCGTCGTCGGGATGACGACGGCGACCACCATCGCCTCGCGCCAGCCGATGGCGATGGCGACGAGGATGACGATGGAGATGGTCGCAAGGCCGAGATGGAAAAGAAGCTCGTTGGCCTTCTCGTTGGCCGTCTCGCCGTAATTGCGGGTGATCTTCATCGCCACGTCTTCGGGGAAGATCTGGCCGCGCACCTGCTCCAGCCGCTGGACGATCTCGTCGGCGATGACAACGGCGTTGGTGCCCGGCCGCTTGGCGATGGCGAGCGAGACGGCAGGCACGGATTTGAGCCCGTCTTCGGTCTTGGCGATGCTGGCGACCCGCGTCTCGTTCGGATCGGTGGCGAGCGAGATATCGGCGACGTCGCGCACATAAACGGGGCGGCCGTCGCGCGCCGTCAGCAGGAGGTTGCCGATCTCCGGCAGCGTCTGCAGCGTCTGGCCGCCGACGAGGACGCGGCTGCCGCCATCGGCGCGGACCATGCCGGCCTCGAAGGAGCGGTTGGCGCCCTCGAGCTTGGCCGAGAGCTGCTGCAGCGTGACGCCGTAGAGCGAGAGACGCTCCGGATCCGGCGCCACGCGGATCTCCTCGGGCTGCTGACCGACGATGTAGGTGAGGCCGATGTCGGGAAGCTTGGAAATCTCCACCTGCAATTCGCGCGCAAGGCGGGTGAGCCCGTTCTCGGACCAGCGGCCGGCCGCCTCGGGCTCCGGCGAAAGGGTGACGACGACGATGGCGACGTCGTCGATGCCGCGCCCGACGATGAGCGGCTCGGGAATGCCGACCGGGATCCGGTCCATGTTGGCGCGGATCTTTTCATGCACGCGCAGGATGGCCGCGTCCGACGATGTGCCCACCTCAAAGCGGGCCGTGACCATCGTGCCGTCGTCCTGCGTCTGCGAATAGACGTGCTCGACCCCGTCGATGCTCTTGACGATGGTCTCCAGCGGCTCGGTGACGAGCTTGACGGCATCTTCCGCCTTCAGCCCGTCGGCACGCACATGGATGTCGACCATCGGCACGGAGATCTGCGGCTCCTCTTCGCGCGGCAGCGTGACGAGGGCGACAAGGCCGAGCGCAAAGGAAGCCAGAAGGAGAAGCGGCGTCAGCGGAGAGGAAATGAAGCTCTTCGTCAGGCCGCCGGCAATGCCGAGCTTCATGGCACGAGCACCCTGTCTCCGGCGCGCAGACCGCTGAGGACCTCGACGCGCGTCTCGCCCGCCTCGCCCTCGAATCTCTCGCCGAGGATGACGGCGACCTCGATCGGACCGTCCCCGGTCTCAATACGCACATAATCGATGCCGTGGCGGGTGATGATTGCGGCGGGCGGCACGGCGAGAACCTCGCGCCGGCCGACCGGGATCCAGACGAGCGTGCGCTCGCCGACGAAATAATCGCCAAGGTCGGAAAGTTCGACATCGGCCTCCACCTTGCCGGCGGTGATCTCCGGATAGACCTTGACGAGGCGGCCGGTGGCGAGGTTGTCGCCCTCCTTCGCCTTGCCGGCCGCCAGAAGGCGCCGTCCGACCTTCACCGTGTCGCCCTCGACGATCTCGGCGGCGTGGCGCTCCGGCAGGGAAAGCCGGAGAAAGTAGCCGCCACCGGCGATCTTCGCGATCTCCTCGCCGGCGAGGATGACGGAGCCGCGTGTCACCGGCACGTCGAGGACGCGCCCAGAAGCGGGGGCGAGCACATCGCCCTCGCGCGAGCGCTGGTCGATCACCGAGCGATCGGCCTCGGCCGCGACGAGCTGGTTGGTCAGCACCTCGACCTCAGTCTGGGCCTGGTCCAGGCGGGCCTGGGTTCCCGTGCCGCGCGTGCGCAGCTGCTGAGCGCGTTCGAGCTCCGTGCGGGCATTGGCAAGCTGGGAATCGAGCGCCTTCACCTTCGCCTCGGCGGCATCGCGCTCGATGGCGAGCTTGTCGTCGACGATGACGGCGATCTTCTCGCCTTCCTCCACCTGGCTGCCCTCGTCGACGGAAATCTCCTGGATGGTGCCACCGATGCGGGCGCGCGCGGAAACGGCGTCGCGGCTTTCGACCTGGCCGAAGACGGCCTTCGTCTCCTGCACGATCTGCGGCTCGACGGTGAATTCGGCCGCGTTCGCGCCCGCGATCGGCGGTGCGGCAAGGGCAAGGCCAAGGAAAAGGACGGCGCAGCCGACACCGCGCCTTGAGGAAAGAAACATCATACGCTCATGGAAATGGACGCCGCCGGCCCCCGGGCAGATCTCGGGGGAAAGGGGCCGGCGGCCTGGCTTTACGAGAAGGCGACGCCCGGCTTCACGCCCATCTTCTTGAAGAGGAGGGCGGCGGGGCAGAAGCCGGTGACGGAAGCCTGCAAGAGGTTGAGGCCGACAAAGGCCGTCAACAGATACCAGTAGGGCGAGAAGGCGTAGCCGAGATAGAGCGACACCAGGATCACGAAGCCGGCAAAGGCCAGCACGGCACGGTCGACAGTCATATTCACTCTCCTTTGTTTTCCACAGCGCCGAACTACTCGGCGGCCTCCATGTGGATCTCTTTAAGTTTCTTGATGCCGAGCATGTCGAGAACGAGGTTCTCGTAGAAGGTCGCACTCTGGCCCTGCCGGATCTTGCGCAGGAAGTAGCGCTCGAAACCGATCTTGGCGGCATGCACCCAGCGCCCGGAGGACGACCAGTTGACGTTGCGCGGCGGGATTTGCGGCTGCGCGATGAAGGCGATGCCCTCGTCGCCGAAATCGGCGAGGCAGACCGCATTCCAGGTGGCGACGGCGCGCGGCGCCTCGCCCTTGATGAGCGCGGCGACGTTCTCGGCCGTCGCGGTCACCATGGATTCGATCATGAAGCCCGTCTTCGGCACCCCGACAGGGATCGGCGTCTTGCCGACGGGCGGGATGGCGACGCAGACCCCGACGCCGAAAACATTCGGATAGGCCGGATTCTGCTGGTGCTTGTCGATGTTGATGAAGCCGCGCGGATTCGTCAGCCCTTCGATGCCGTGGACGGCGGGCACGCCGCGAAACGCCGGCAACAGCATGGAGAAGGCGTAGGGCAGCTCGTGCTGCATCTTCACCGTGCCGTCCTCGTTCACCTCGTCGAGGAACATGGTGTCCGCCTCGATGCGGGTGACGCGGGCGTTGGTGATCCACTTGATGTGGTGCTCGCGCATGGCGCTCTCGAGGAGACCCTTGGTGTCGCCGACGCCGTCGAGGCCGAGATGGCCGATATAGGGCTCGGGCGTGACGAAGGTCATCGGAACCTGGTCGCGCTTCTTCGCCTTGCGCAGAGCCGTGTCGAGGATGAAGGCGAACTCGTAAGCGGGCCCGAAGCAGGAGGCTCCCGGCGCGGCGCCGACGATGACGGGGCCGGGCGCGGCGACCAGACGGTCGAAGGCGTCCTTTGCCTGCACCGCATGGTCGATCATGCAGATCGACTGGGTGTTGGCTTCCGGCCCGAGGCCCGGCACTTCCTCGAAGGCGAGATCGGGGCCGGTCGCGATGATCAGATAGTCGTAGTCGAGAAAGGTGCCGTCGTTGAGCTCGACCCGGTTCTCCTGCGGGTGGACGCGCTTGGCACCTTCGGAACGGAACTTGATGCCCTTCCTGGCAAAGACAGGCTCCAGTTCCACCTCGATATCAGCGGGCTTGCGCCAGCCGACGGCGACCCAGGGATTTGACGGCACGAAGGAATAGGACGTGCCGAGATGGACGACGGTCAGTTCGTCGTCGCGGCCCAGCTTGTCCTTCATCTCATATGCCATGACGATGCCTCCAAGCCCGGCACCGATCGAAACCACCTTCACCATCGCACCCTCCTCCCAGGTCAATCGTGTTGTCCTTCGTGTTCGCAAACCGGCTGCCGGCTGTTTCGCCCAGCGCATCGAAGCGCCTCGTTCGACCGGTCGATGCCCTGAATGCGGCGATTGTCTCGCCGGCTTACCGACATCGATCTTGCATTTAACATTCAAACATTCTAATTTCAAGATCATGAATGTAGAAGAGATGATACCGGCCTCGGAAGCCGCGGCCGACCTGATGCGCAGCCTCTCGCATCCGCAGCGGCTGCTGGTTCTTTGTGCCCTCGGCAGATCGGAGAAATCGGTGAGCGAGCTGAGGCGCGAGCTTGGCGGCATTGATCAGGTGCCGATGTCGCAGCACCTGATGCGCCTGCGCGCGGACGGGCTGGTCAATTCACGCCGCGAGGGCACCACCGTCTTCTACAAGATCACGCGGCCGGAGGTTCTGCTCGTCATCGAGACGCTGCACAACGCCTATTGCGCGCCCGCCTGCGGGTAGTTCTTCAGGCCCGCCAGGGCCCGATTGACCGGCAAGCGGGCCACCGCTAGGACCTCCCGCAAGGCACGCCCGCCGTTCCAACCATGTCCAGATGACGCCATCGCCAGAGAAGGGCGACACGCCGGGCAGCCGCCTCGCCACGCGCCTTTCCTTCTTCATCTCCGGCTTCGGCACGGCCGCCTGGGCGCCGCTCGTTCCCTATGTGAAGGCGCGGCTTTCGGCCGACGAGGCGGAGCTTGGCCTTCTCCTCCTCTGCCTCGGCGTCGGCTCGATCGTCGCCATGCCGATCGCCGGCGCTCTCGCCGGACGGATCGGCAGCCGCAAGACAGTCGCGGCGGGCGCCTTCGGCATCGCCGCCGCCCTGCCGCTTCTGGCGCTCTCGCCTTCCACGGCGCCGATCGCGGTGCTGCTCTTTCTCTTCGGCGCCTCGATCGGGGCGATCAACATCGGCGCCAACGTGCATGCGCTGAAAGTGCAGGAGGCGGCGGGCCGGCCGCTGATGTCGAACTTCCACGGCCTCTACAGCGTCGGCGGGCTCGCGGGTTCGGCCGGCATGTCGGGGGCCCTCTCCGGCGGCCTCGATCCCTTTGCCTCCGCGATCCTCGCTTCGGCGGTCGTGATCCTCTCCATATGGATCGCGGCGCCGCGCTTCCTGCGCACGCGCACGGCACCCGAGGGGCCGGCCTTCGTGCGCCCGGAAGGCCCGGTCCTCCTCATCGGCACGCTCGCCTTCATCATGTTCCTGGTGGAAGGGGCCATGCTCGACTGGGGCGCGGTCTATCTCAACGAGATCGACGGCGTCGCCGCCTCCCGCGCCGGTTTCGGCTATGCCCTCTTCGCCGCGGCGATGACCATCGGCCGCTTCACGGGCGACGCCGTCGCCTTCCGGCTGGGCGACCGCGCCATGCTCATCGGCGGGGCGCTGCTGGCCACCGCCGGTCTCGGCGTCATCGTCTCGGCCTCCCCGCCCGTCTCGCTCGCCGGCTTCCTCCTCGTCGGCCTCGGCGCCTCCAACATCGTGCCGCTCCTCTTCAGCCGGGCCGGAAGGCAGAAGGCCATGCCTCCCGGCCTCGCCATCGCGGCGGTAAGCTCGTTCGGCTATGCGGGCGTGCTCCTAGGCCCGGCCTTCGTCGGCTTCCTCGGCAAGGTCCTCGGCCTGCCCGCCGCCTTCCTCATCCTCGCGGCGATGGCGCTGGTGGTGGCGGCTTCAGCCCGCCGGGTCACCCGGGGCGGCTGAGGCCTGCCCCGGCCCGGTGCCTGCGCCCGGTCCGACCCGTTCTCTAGCGAACCGGCGTGACGAGAAGCTCGCCAACATTGACATGCTCGGGCTGGGAGACGGCGTACATGACGGCGTTCGCCACGTCCTCGGCCTTCAGCGCGTCGGGCTTGGCCTCATCGAAGAAGGGCGTATCGACCATGCCGGGCTCGATCAGCGTGACGCGCGCGCCCGTGCCGGAGAGTTCTTCCAACAGGTTCTGGCCGTAGCCGGTCACGGCCCATTTCGTTGCCCCGTAGACGGAGCCGGACATGGTGATGCGCCCCGCGCGCGAGCCGGTGATGAGGATGTGGCCGCGGTTCTTCTTGATCTCGTCGAGGACGGCGCGCGCCGTATAGACGACGCCGAGCACGTTGGTGAGCACCATCTCGCGCCAGTTTTCCGGGTCGCCGCCGGCCGTGCCCTTGCCCTTGGCGCCGACACCGGCATTGGCGAAGGCGACGTCGATCCGCCCGAAGGCCTCTAGCGTCTTTGCCACCATCTTCTGCTGGTCCTCGAAACTCGATACGTCGCAGGAGATGGCAATCGCCCTCTCCTTGCCGAGCTCCTTCAGGAGCGCCTCGAGCTTGTCGGGCGAGCGTGCCGCGAGCGCCACGTTGTAGCCGGCCTCGACCGCCGCGCGCGCCGTCGCCGCGCCGATACCGGTCGAGGCGCCGGTGATGAGAAAGGTCTTCATGGGAAGGCTCCGGAACTGTTTTCGGGTGGGAATGCCCGGAACCTAAGGCGCTGCTGAAAAGAGGCCATGGGCGAGAGGCCCGCCTCCCAAAAGTCCGGCCCGGCTTACCCCTCAGGCAATGCGCTCGATCGACACCTCGTGTTCCGGCCGGCCAGAGGTCTGAAATCCCGTCAGATTGGCGATGGTCGTCTCGGCGATCGCGGAGAGCGCCTCCGCGGTGAAGAAGGCCTGGTGGCCGGTGATCAGCACGTTGGGGAAGGTCAGGAGGCGGGCGAAGACGTCGTCGCGCAGCATCTGGTTCGACAGATCCTCGAAGAAGAGATCGGCTTCCTCCTCATAGACGTCGAGGCCGAGCGAGCCGATCTGGCCACTTTTGAGCCCGCGGACGAGCGCCTTGGCATCGACCAGCGCGCCGCGGCCGGTATTGACCAGCATGGCGCCGGGTTTCATCGCGGCGATGCGCGCATCGTCGACGAGATGACGCGTGTCCGGCGTCAGCGGACAATGCAGGGTGACGATGTCGCTCTGTGCGAAGAGCTCATCGAGCGGCACGTAGCGAGCGCCCAGCGCCTTGCAGTCCGGATCGGGCTTCAGGTCGTGGGCGAGGATATTCATGCCGAAGCCCGCGAGGATCCTCACGACGACCCGGCCGATGGCGCCGGTGCCGACAACCCCCGCCGTCTTGCCGTTGAGGTCGAAGCCCAACAGCCCCTCCAGCGCAAAGTTGCCCTCGCGAACCCGATTGTAGGCCCGGTAGAGTTTTCGGTTGAGTGCCAGGATCAGCCCGGCGGTGTATTCGGCGACGGCATGGGGCGAATAGGCCGGCACGCGCGCCACCTTGATGGCGAGATCATGCGCGGCGGCGAGATCGACATTGTTGAAACCTGCGCAGCGCAGCGCCACGAAGAGCACGCCCTGCCGCTTCAATTCGGCGAGCGTCTCGGCGTCGGCGATGTCGTTGACGAAGATGCAGACGGCCTCCGCCCCTCTCGCCAGCGGCGCCGTCTCCGGCGACAGGTGCGGCTCGAAGAAAAGGAGTTCGTGTCCCGAACCCTCTGCCGCGCGCTGAAGGAAGTTTCGATCGTAACCCTTGGTGCTGAAGACGGCGACTTTCATGCCGGGCGGCCCGCCTACTTCTTCTCCAGAAGCAGCGTGCCGGCCTTTTGCAGCCTGCCCTGCAGCTTCTCGGCGATGGCGCCCAGAAACCAGGGCAGATCCACCTCCACGCGCACGACGTCGTCGAAGACGTCGAGGCGGCCGGCGATCGACTGCCCCATCACCGAGGCGTCGAAATTCAGCCGGTCATCCTGCCAATTCTCGTTGAAGTGCACGACGCGGCCGCCGGCGATCTCCTCGCGCATGCGCCCGAAGCCGCCCTGCAGGCGGCGCTTGGCCTCCTCCCGCCCGAGCTTGTGCGGGATATGAACGGTGACAGGCGTGGACATCTTCTCTCTCCCCGGCGTGAAAGCCGCATTTGGTGCCTTTCGGCTCGGCCTGCAAGCGAAGGCAGCGGGAGGAAGTCCTCCAGGACAGGAAAGAAGATCTCGGTGATGGCGCCAGGATCGCAGAGAGGCGAGCAGGTGTCGCACTCGCCCTCTGCGGGCCCGACCGAATGCTCTTGGCCGGGTACAAGCGAAAACGGCCCCCGAGGGAGCCGCGCCGCGTAGCGATCAATCAGAGGATTCTAGCGGGAGGCAAAGGCGCCGCCACGGGCCGCCGTCAGGCTCGCCACCATGGAAAGGAGATCCGTCTCGCCGAAGGGCTTGGCAAGGTGCTCGGCATCGCCGAAGTCGCTGCGCAGTTCATCCATCTCGTCGCCGGTGCACACGCAGAACGGGATCGCCCGCTCCGAAAGTCGGCGCGCGACAGGGCCGCTGGAAAGGTGGCGGATATGCGCATCGAGGATGGCGAGGTCGATCGCTGCCGTATCAGCAAGCTGCATCGCCGCCTCGAGCGAGCCGACAGGTCCGACCACCTCGTGGCCGGCATCCTCCAGAAGGAGCTTGATTTCGCCTGCGATCATTGCCTCGTCGTCGAGGACGAGAATGCGCAGCCTTTGACCGTTTGCCTCCATGCCCAGCATCCCTGGGCCCCCCTTTGTCCCGCAGGCCACCGCCGCCTTTCTGGCGTTTTCCGGGCCGAGCCTTGATCTGCAACTTTAGCGGAAGAAACGTGCCATTGACAGCTGATTCGCACCAGATGCCGGAGCGGTAAAAGTTACGTAAAGCTTAACGTTGCAGTTCTAATCACGCCGATGTGATCCAGTTACCTGGCGCGACCAAGGTCTCCATACAACTTATAGGCGATATCACGACCCGCGAGCGGCCGCCCGAGAAGAGGGCTTGTTCGAACGAGCGGCCAGACTGGGCCGCCCGCCAAGCAGGGTTCACCGCGTGAAAGGCCGGGGGAGAGCTCCCGGCCCGACCGCCGTGCTAGTTCTTGCTGTCGCCGGCATATTTGGCGACGAGCGCCTTGGCATCCTCGGCAAGGGCTGCGCCGTCGACGCCCTTTTCCTTCATCTCGGCGATCCAGGCCTTCTCGACCCCCGCGGCCTTCTCCTTCCAGCGGGCGGTCTCGGCCTCGTCCAGAACGATGATCTCGTTGCCCTGCGCCTCGGCAGCCTTCTCGCCCGGAATGTCGCCCTCATCCATGACGCGGCCCGCCCAGGCGGAGGTCTCGATGCCGGAATTGTCGTCGATCACCTTCTTCAGGTTATCGGGCAGCGAATCGTACTTCGCCTTGTTCATGGCGAAGACAAAGGCGGAGGTGTAGAGGCCGCGATCGCCGGAGAAGGTGGTGTGCGTGTCGACGAGCTCGGCGACCTTCAGCGGCGTCGTCACCTCCCAGGGGATGACCGTGCCGTCGATGACGCCCTTCGACAGGGCCTCCGGCACCGCCGGGACCGGCATGCCGACCGGCACGGCACCCAGCGCCTCCAGCAGCTTGTTCACGATCCGCGTCGGCCCGCGCATCTTCTTGCCCTGCATGTCCTCCAGCTTGCGCACGCCGTCTCCCTTGACGTGGAGGAGGCCGGGGCTGTGCACATGCACGGCGATGATCTTGAAGTCCTTGTACTCGTCCTGGAGGTGCTTGTCGTAAAACTCGGCGAAGGCCTTGGAGGTCGCCTCGCCATTCGCGGGCAGGAAAGGAAGCTCGAAGGCCTCGGTCTTCGGGAAACGGCCGGGCGTGTAGCCCGGAAGCGTCCAGACGATGTCCACGACGCCGTCGCGCGCCTGGTCGATCAGCGCCGGCGGCTTGCCGCCGAGCTGCATGGACGGATAGAGTTCGAACTTGATCCGCCCGCCCGATTCCTTCGTCACCTTGTCGGCCCAGGGCTTGATGAAGTTCGCCGGGACCTCCGCCTGCGCCGGCAGGAACTGGTGGATCTTCAGGGTCACGTCCTGCGCCGAAGCGGCAGCGGACATACAGGCGGCGAGGGCCGCGCCGAGCACCAGTGCTCGCAGCATGTTTCTTCCTCCCATATCTTCTTCCCGGGCCTTGGTCGCCGGGCCGCGCTCGCGGGAACGGCAGGGGAGCCCATCTTCGGAGCGACCGCAACCCAATTCCGGCCGGCAGGCGCCCCCGCAGGCGCTGCCCAGCCAGCGCCGTGCTATCGCCGCACTCTGGACAAACTGAGTAAAAACGCCGCAGAGGCGTTTTCGTCCCCTTCAGCGCATCGCCAGTCGCGTATTGCGCGTTGCTCGTTGCGTTGGCAATCAGGGCACGACGAAATCAAGGCGGCGTCGGTCATGCGCCCGGCGCCCCTTCTTGCGTCTTCTGCTCAGTTCCTTGCCGCCGGTGGTCCCCTCCGGCGGCTTTTTTCTGTTTCCTCCACGCATCCCTACCCGGCCCCCGGCCGACAATTTTCCCCGCGCCGTCTTGAAGATGGCGATCGGCTTGATATATAGCGGTCCGCCATATATCGCCTGTGAATATACTCGCCCGCCAGATCCGGCGCGCTCGGGGTACGTCATGAACGTCACGACCTTATGCCTTGCCATCCTCTTCCAGGAGGAAGCGACGGGGTACGAAATCAAGAAGATGTCGACGGACGGCAAATACAGCTATTTCGTCGATGCGAGCTTCGGCTCGATCTACCCCGCGCTGGCGCGGCTCGAACGCGATGGATTCGTCACCTGCCGCGAGGAGAGCCAACCCGGCAAGCCGGCCCGAAAAATCTATTCCATCACCGAGGCGGGCCGGGCCCGCTTTGCCGCGAACCTCCTCGAAGAGCCGGAGCCGGACATCTTCAGATCCGCCTTCCTCCTCGTCACCATGTATGCCCCGATGCTGCCCAGGCACGTCGTGAGCCGCGCCATCGACATCCGCGTGAACCAGCTTACCCAGGAGATCGAGAAGCTGACGCAGCTCGCCGCCGAGGAGCAGACGCCCGGCGCCCACTGGGCCATCGATTACGGCCTGTGCTGCTTCCGCCAATCGATCGAATACCTCAACGACAACCGCGAACGGCTGGAGGCGATCGCCGGAACGGCGAACGACAGCCCGCTGCCCGCGGCTGCGGAGTAGACGATGCGCATCCGCTTTTCCTACATCCTCGCCACGGCGCTGGCCGCCGGCGTCTCCTACTACATGCTGACCGGCAGGATCATCATCGGCGGCGAGCCGGAGACGGCGCCCCAGCCGATCGCCGAGGCCGAGCGCGCCGACGAGGCGCCTCCGAAAGTGCAGGTGGAGCCGCATGAGGCGGTGATGCGCGTCGCCAGCCTGGCGATCCGCGGCCGCACCGAGGCGGAAAACCTCGTCGAGGTGAAGGCCCAGACGGGGGGCATCGTGGAAAAGCGGCCCGTGCACAAGGGCCAGGAGGTCGAACCCGACGCGCTTCTGTGCGTCATCGAGCGAGGCGCCCGCGAGGCGCAGCTCGCCCAGGCGAAGGCGAAGCTGGCGCAGGCGAAGGTCGACATCGCGGCGCAGGAGGCGCTGGCCAGCAAGGGTTATGCGGCGAAGAACCAGATCCCGGCCATGCAGGCGGCGGTCAACGCCGCCGAGGCCTCCGTGGCCGAAGCGGAGCTCGAACTGAAGCGCACGGAGGTGCGGGCGCCGATCGGCGGCACCCTGCAGGACCCGATCGCCAATGTCGGCGACGTGGTGGCGCTCGGCGGTACCTGCGCGACCATCATCGACGCCGATCCGATGAAGATGATCGGCCAGGTGTCCGAGCAGGAGATCGCCGCCGTCCACAAGGGCCAGAAGGCAAACGTGACGCTGATCACCGGCGAAAGCGCGGAAGGCACCGTCACCTACATCGCCACCTCGGCGGATGCGCAGACGCGCACCTTCCGCGTGGAGATCTCGGTGCCGAACCCGCAGGGCACGATCCGTGACGGTCTGACCGCCGTGGCGCAGATCCCGCTCGGGGGAAAGAAGGCGCAGCTCGTTTCCTCCTCGTATCTCACGCTAAGCGACGAGGGCGAGGTCGGCGTGCGCACCGTCGAGGACGGAATCGTGCATTTCCGCCCGGTCGAGATCGTCGGCGACGCGCCGAACGGACTGTGGGTGAGCGGCCTTGCCGACGAGGTCGACATCATCACCGTCGGCCAGGAATTCGTCACCGAGGGTGGAAAGGTCGACGCCATGGCGGCGCAGGGCGCACCGATGCGTCCCCGCCAGACTGCCGAGATCCGCCCGTGATCCACGCTCTGGAAGCCATTCTGCGCCATCCGAGGTCCGTGCTGACGGTGATGATCGTCGCGCTGGTGGCGGGCGTCATCTCCTATCAGTCGGTGCCGAAAGAGGCCAATCCCGACATCGACATCCCGATCTTCTACGTCTCCGTCACCCAGCAGGGTGTGGCGCCGGAGGATGCCGAGCGCCTGCTTGTGCGGCCTCTGGAGAAGAACCTTCGCGGTCTCGACGGGCTGAAGGAGATCACCGCCATCGCCTCCGAAGGCCATGCCGGTGTGATCGTCGAATTCAACATCGACTTCAACAAGGACGAGGCGCTCAACGACATCCGCGACAAGGTCGACCAAGCGCAGGCCGAAATGCCGGACGACGCGGACGAGCCGGTGATCGTGGAGACCAACTTCTCCCTCGTGCCGACGATCACGGTGGCGATCGCCGGGGACGTGCCGGAGCGCACCCTCTACAAGCTCGCCAAGGACCTGCAGGACGAAATCGAGGCCGTGCCGACGGTGCTGGAGGCGAACCTGCGCGGCAACCGCGAGGAAGTGCTGGAAGTCGTCATCGACATGTCCAGGCTCGAATCCTACAACATCACGCAGGACGAGCTGTTCAATGCGCTGAATTCCAACAACCAGCTCATTCCCGCCGGCTTCCTCGACAACGGCAGCGGGCGCTTCAACGTCAAGGTCCCCGGCCTGCTGGAGACCGCCAGCGACGTCTATTCCCTGCCGATCAAGCAGAACGACGAGGGCGTCGTCACGCTCGGCGACGTCGCCGAGATCAAGCGCACCTTCAAGGACCCGACCAACTACACGCGCGTCAACGGCCAGCCGGCGATCGCGCTCGACGTGGTCAAGCGCCTCGGCACCAACGTCATCGACAGCAACGAGGCGGTGCGCGCCACGGTGGCCGCGGCGACGCGCGACTGGCCGAAGAACGTCGAGATCCATTATCTGCTCGACCAGTCGAGCTTCATCCGCGACGTGCTCGGCTCGCTGCAATCCTCGATCCTGACGGCGATCCTTCTCGTCATGGTGGTGGTGCTGGCGACGCTTGGCCTGCGCTCGGCGCTGCTCGTCGGTCTCGCCATCCCGACCTCCTTCATGCTCGGCTTCCTGATCATGGGCCTCGCCGGCATGACGGTGAACATGATGGTCATGTTCGGGCTGGTTCTCACGGTCGGCATGGTGGTCGACGGCGCCATCATCATCGTGGAGTACGCTGACCGGAAGATCGAAGAGGGGATGGAAAAGCACGAGGCCTATATCCGGGCCGCGCGGCTGATGTTCTGGCCGATCGCATCTTCCACCGCGACGACGCTCGCCGCCTTCCTGCCGATGCTCCTGTGGCCCGGCGTGACCGGCGAGTTCATGGGCTACCTGCCGATCACCGTCATCGTGGTACTGGCCGGCTCCTTCCTGACGGCGATGATCTTCCTGCCGGTGCTGGGAGGGCTCACGGCCGTCATCGCGGCCTGGGCCTCCGAGCATGCCGCCATGCTCATCGCTGCTGCGGCCGCCGTCTTCGTGCTGGTCTCGACGACGATGTCGCTCTCCCCACCGCTCGCCGGCTTGATGATGGCGATGCCGGGATGGATGGCGACGGCGGCCGCCTTCGGCGCGGGCCTCGTCCTCGCCGGGCTCGTCTTCACCGTCTCGCTCTGGCTCGCCCGGCGCCTCGTCAGCTACAGGCGCGAGCACAGCCATCCGTCGACGGCGATGCATCTCGCCCATGAGTCCGATTTCGACATCCAGAAGGTGCCGGGCTTCACCGGCGCCTATATCCGTTTCCTTTCCGGCCTGACGAGCTCGCTCGTCGGCAATATCGCCGTCATCGCCGTCCTCGGCGTGCTCATCGTCTCCATCTTCCTCGGCTTTTCGGAGCGCAACAGCGGCGTTCAGTTCTTCGTCGACGAGGAGCCGGACATCACCACCGTCCTCATTTCCGCCCGCGGCAACCTTTCGGCCCGGGAGGCGCTCGCCCTGGTGGAGCAGGTGGAAGGACAGGTGCTGGAGATACCGGGCGTGGAAAACGTCGTCACCAACGCCTATCCCAACGGCGGCGGGGCAACCGGCCAGGTTCTCGGCGGCACGCAGGACAAGCCGGCGGATCTCATCGGCGAGATCAACCTGGAGCTTCTCGACTTTTCGGAGCGGCGGCCCTGGCGCGAGATCGAGGCGGAACTGCGCCGGCGCACGGCCGACATTCCCGGCATCCGGGTGGAGCCGCGTCTGATCGAGGGCGGGCCGCCGACGGGCAAGGACATCAATCTGGAGCTCACCTCCCCGAACTACGACCAGCTGCTGGCGACCACGCGCCAGGTCCGCAAGGGCTTCGACGCCATGCCGGGGCTCCTCGACATCGAGGATTCCACCCCCCTGCCCGGCATCGAATGGGAGCTGACGATCAACCGCGAGGAGGCCGGCCGCTTCAACGCCGCCATCGCCTCGGTCGGCTCGATGATCCAGCTCGTCACCAACGGCGTGCTCATCGGCACCTACCGTCCCGACGATTCCGACGACGAGGTCGATATCCGCGCCCGCCTGCCGGCCGATCAGCGCTCGCTCGCCCGGCTCGACGAATTGCGGCTGCGCACCGCGAACGGCCAGGTGCCAATCGCCAACTTCGTGACGCGCGAGGCAAAGCCGAAGGTCTCCTCGATCACCCGCAAGGATGGACTTTACGCGATGAGCGTGAAGGCCGGCGTCGACAAGAGCGGGGGCACGACAGTCGACGAGAAGGTCGGCGAGGTGCAGGCTTGGCTCGATAGCCGGGAGTGGCCGCAGGACACGCATTTCCGCTTCCGCGGCGCCGACGAGGATCAGGCCGAGGCGGAGGCCTTTCTCGGCAAGGCTTTCGGGGCCTCGCTGTTCATCATGGCGCTGATCCTGATCACGCAGTTCAACTCCTTCTGGCAGACCGGCGTGACGCTGCTCACCATCGTGCTCGCCGCCGCCGGCGCGCTGATCGGCATGATCGTCACCGGCCAGAAGTTCTCCATCATCATGACGGGAACGGGCGTCGTCGCGCTCGCCGGCATCGTCGTCAACAACGCCATCGTCCTGATCGACACCTACAACCGCATGCGCGACGACGGGCTGGACGCGCAGGAGGCCGTACTGAAAACCGCCGCCCAGCGGCTGAGGCCGATCCTGCTCACCACCATCACCACCATCGCCGGCCTCGTCCCGATGGCGACGCAGGTCAATTTCGACTTCTTCAACCGCGTCGTCACCATCGGCTCGATCAATGCCATCTGGTGGGTGCAGCTCTCGACCGCGGTGATCTCGGGCCTGGCATTTTCCACGCTGCTGACGCTCGTGCTGGTGCCCGTGCTCCTGTCGCTGCCGGAAAACCTCAAGGCGCTGTTTTCACGCCGCCGGCCAGCGCAAGAGAGCCCCGAGACGGAAGAGGAACCGGAGCTGCCGCTGCCGGCAGCGCCCAATGCGGATTCGGTGAAAGAGCGCGGCGAAAGAGAGAGCGGCGGGCGAGAGCGAGAGCGCCGTGGCCCGCAAGGGCCGATGCCGCTGCCGGACGCGGCCGAATAAAAGGCCCTACTTCTCCGTCTCGCCTTCTTCAGCGCGCTCCCTGGCATGCGCCTCGCGGCGCATCTCGTGCTTGCGCAGCGCCCAGGGAAGATGGGCGAGATAGGCGAGCGCACCGACGCTCAGGACCCAGAATGTGTAGCTGACAATGAGGGCGATCAGCCCGACGCAGATGACCAGCACCGGCAGCACCGCCTCGCGGGGGATCGCGGCCCCGATGCGCTTGCCGGAATAGGTCGGCAGGCGGCTCACCATCAAGAGCCCGATCGCCACGGTAAAGAAGGCGACGAGAATGGCCGCCTCGGGCGGTACCGGTAGGCCGATCTGCCACAGCGACAGGGGCAGGAGCACGGTGAGCGCCCCGGCGGGGGCCGGCACGCCGACGAAGAAATCCCCCTGCCAGGCGGGCGGAGGCTCGCCGGAGAGCGCCGCGTTGAAGCGGGCGAGCCTCAGCGCCCCGCAGATGGCGAAGACGAGCGCCACGATCCAGCCGAAGGAACCGAGTTCCTCGAGCCGCCAGAAATAGAGAACCATGCCCGGCGCGACGCCGAAATTGACGAAGTCGGCGAGCGAATCGAGCTGCGAGCCGAAATCGGACTGGGATTTCAGGAGCCGGGCGACGCGCCCGTCTATGCCGTCGAGAATGGCCGCGAAGACGATCGCCCCCACGGCCAGCTCGAACCTTCCTTCAACGCCCATCCGGATCGCCGTGAGCCCGGCGCAGAGCGCCAGGAGCGTCACCAGATTGGGAAGCATGACGCGGAACGGGACAGGCCGCGCCCTCAGGCGCCGGCCCCGCCGGCGTCGCCGCCGGCCGGGGTCGACAGACTGGAAAACCTTCATTCGGTCGGAGCGAGCGGAGCTACCGGTGTCCTCACCGCCCCCACCGCGCTCATGCGAGCCAACGCCGTCTCGCCGGCGATCGCCCTCTGGCCCGGCTTGATCAGGACCTCCGTGCCGACCGGCAGATAGACGTCCAGCCGGGAACCGAAGCGGATCATTCCGAATCGCTCACCTGCCCTGAGCTGCTCGCCCTCTTTCGCCGTGCAAACGATGCGACGGGCGATGAGGCCCGCGATCTGCACGACGCCGACCTGATGCTTCCCGGTATCGAGGAGGAGCCCGTTGCGCTCATTGTCTTCGCTGGCCTTGTCGAGATCGGCATTGACGAACTTGCCCGGCTTGTAGGCGATGCGTGCGATGCGGCCTGCCACCGGCGACCGGTTCACGTGACAGTCGAAAATCGTAAGGAAGATGGAGATGCGCTTCAAGGGCAGCGTTCCGAGCTCCAGCTCCGCCGGAGGCACGGCTTCCACGATCGGCTGAACCAGGCCGTCGGCCGGAGCGAGCACCAGATCGTCGCCATCGGGTGGGATGCGCTCGGGATCCCTGAAGAAAATCACCATCCAGATTGTCAGACCGAGGAAGACCCAAAAGATCACCCCCCAGAGCAGGCCGCCCACAATCGCGATTGCAAGCGCGCCGCCGATGAACGGATAGCCGGCCGAATTGACCGACGGGATCGCGTTCCTGATTGATCGCCAGATATCCATGAAAGCTCTTCCGCCATTCGAGCGTTGAATTTGCCGCCACAGGCTAGAGGGCCAGAGACCGCGATTCCATGCGGTGCGGTGAAGCGGTGATTAAGAGGACGTTAAGGAAGGCCGGCGGGACGCGCCAGTCCCGACCGGCGGTTAATCGATCGCCTCCGGGTCTTCGTCCGGGCTCGGCAGATAGGTATCCTCTTCCTCGATCTGGCTCCGGCGCAGCCTTTCGGCCGCCTCGTCGGCCTCGCGCTGGCGGCGCCACATCTCCGAATAGAGGCCGCCACGCTCCAGAAGCTCGGCGTGGGTGCCGCGTTCGGCCACCCTGCCCCGCTCCAGGACGAGGATCTGCTCGGCGTTGACAACGGTGGACAGGCGGTGGGCGATGAGGAGCGCGGTGCGGTTGCGCGCCACCCGGTCGAGCGCCGTCTGGATCTCCTGCTCGGTCGCCGTGTCGAGCGCGGAGGTCGCCTCGTCGAGGATGAGGATCGGCGGCGCCTTCAGGATGGTGCGGGCGATCGCCACGCGCTGCTTCTCGCCGCCGGAAAGCTTCAGGCCGCGCTCGCCGACCTCCGTGTCGTAGCCCTGCGGCAGGCTCTCGATGAAGTCCGCGATCTGCGCCATCTGCGCGGCCTCGCGCGCGTCTTCGCGGCTCGCATCCCAGCGGCCGTAGCGGATGTTGTAGCCGATCGTGTCGTTGAACAGCACGGTATCCTGCGGAACCATGCCGATCACCTTGCGGACGGTCTCCTGCTGCACCTCGCGCAGATCCTGCCCGTCGATCAGGATGCGCCCGCCGGTGACGTCGTAGAAGCGGAAGAGAAGCCGCGAGATGGTCGACTTGCCGGCGCCGGAGGGGCCGACGATGGCGAGCGTGCTGCCGGCCGGCACTTCGAAGGAGACGTCGTCGAGGATCGGCCGGTCCGGATCATAGGCAAAGCTCACATGGTCGAAGACGATCCGGCCTTCGCCGACCTGAAGCGCCGGCGCGCCGGGCTTGTCGCGAATCTCCGGATCGACGTCGAGAAGCGCGAACATCGCCTCGATGTCGACGAGGCCCTGCTTGATCTCGCGGTAGACGAAGCCGATGAAGTTGAGCGGCACGGCGAGCTGCATCAGCAGCGCGTTGATCATGACGAAATCGCCGATCGTCTGCGTGCCGGCCGAGACGGCCCGCGCCGACATGATCATGGAAGCGGCCATGCCGACCGAGAAGATCGCCGTCTGGCCGAAATTCAGCCAGGCGAGCGAGGTCCAGGTCTTCGTCGCCGCCGCCTCGTAGCGCGCCATGGAGCTGTCGAAGCGATCGGTCTCCATCGCTTCGTTGCCGAAATATTTCACCGTCTCGAAGTTGAGGAGCGAATCGATCGCCTTGGAATGGGCGTCGGTGTCGGAATCGTTCATCTCGCGACGGATGAGAATGCGCCACTCGCTCGCCTTCACGGTGAACCAGATGTAGGCGACGAGCGTCGCCGCGATGACGACGACGTAGATGAAGGAGAAATTGTACCAGATCACCGCGGCCGTCAGCGCGAACTCGATCACCGTCGGCACGGAATTGAGGATGGTGAAGCGCACGATCGTCTCGATGCCGGTCGTGCCGCGCTCGATGACGCGCGACAGGCCGCCCGTGCGGCGCGCCAGGTGAAAGCGTAGCGACAGCTGGTGCAGATGGCGAAAGGTCTTCCAGGCGAGCTGGCGAACCGCATGCTGGCCGACACGGGCAAACAGCGCGTCGCGCAGCTGGTTGAAGGCGACGGAAATGATGCGTCCGAGATTGTAGGCAACGACGAGCATCACCGGGGCGGCCAGCATGGCCGGCAGATAGGCCGGCCCGCCGCCCTCGCCCGAAAGCGCGTCAGTCGCCCATTTGTAGGAATAGGGAACGAGGACGGTGACGATCTTCGCCGCCAGCAGCGCCAGCACCGCCCACAGGACGCGCCGCTTCAGGTCCGGCCGGTCGGCCGGCCACATATAGGGCCACAGATGGCGAAGCGTCGCGAAGGTGCGGCCGCGGGCGGCCGAGACGGAGGCCTGGGCGGCGGGCGTCGGGGAGTCGGACATGAGGGCTCGGGTTTCCGCGCGGCCGGCCCCTCAGGGCAAAGGCGCGCTCAAACAGGCGTGGTCGCGCATATAGGACCGATGGGAGGGCCGGCCAAGGGTGTGCGGACGCAGCCTCCCGCCCTCAACCCTCGCCTTCCGGCTCCTGCGGCCAGTTCTTGTCGCGCGCCGGAAGCGTGAAGACCTGGCCCGGATAGATGAGATCGGGATCGCGGATCTGGTTCAGATTGGCGCCGTAGATCGTCGTGTAACGGATGCCGTGCCCGTAGTTGCGCCGCGACAGCGTCCACAGGTTGTCGCCGCGGCGGATGATGATGGAACGCGGGCCGGCGATGTCGCCGCTCGCCGTCACCGAGCCGTCTCCGGCCACCGGCACGAGAGCCGCCTCGTTCGCCTCACGCGAGAAGGCGACTTCGGAGCGCGCCGCAACGCCGGTGCCGCTTTCGTCGAGCTGGTCGGCGCGCACGGCGACCTCGCCCTCTTCCGTGGTGCCGGGCGCCTCCAGCAGCCAGCGACCGCCCTCGTTCACCTTCGCCTCTCCCAGCGGCTTTTCGTCGACATAGACGCGCACGGTGGAGCCGGGCTCGCCGGCGCCGGCCACATACATCCTGCCGGTCTCTTCCTCGACGGCCTCGACGGCAAGTTCCTGCGTCTCGCCGGAAGGGGCGGGCTGCGCCCCGGAACCAGCGGCCGGAGAAGCCGAGGATCCGGGCTGGCCGGCGCTCGGCGCGGCAGCATCGGCGGAGGCGGTCTCGGTCCCCTGCGCGGCAGTGCCCTCACCCGTCATGCCGGCGGCCGTCTGCCGGTCGCCGGGCTTTGCGAGGATCTCGCTCGGCGCGCCCGGCTTTTCGGCGACGACAAGCACGTCCTCGCCCTCGCGCTCGGGCACGACGACGGCGACACGTTCCTCGGCCTGCGTGCCGGTATCGTCTGCAAGGCGCAGGCTGAGGTCGTGGCCGCCCGGCGCCAGCGGCTTGTCGGGCATGACGACGAAGGCGCCGGATCGGTCGGCGACGGCGGTGGCGATGACGGTGCCGTTGGAAACGATCTCGATGGCGGCGTTGGGCTGCGCCCGGCCGGCGAAGAGCGCCTCGCCGCTCGGCTCCACGCGCACGACGTCGAAGCCGAGGCTCCGCTCGTCCGGCAGGTCGGCCGTGCCGGTGCCGAGCGAGCCGACCGCGTCCCTGCCCTTTTCCGACAGGAGCCCGGCGGGATTGTCGGTGGAGCCTTCGGCCGCCTCATCGGCCGGCCCGGTGCGTGCGACCTCGGTCTCGCCCCCCGGCTCCTTGCCTGCTTCCGAATCCGATTTCTCGGCGGGCACGGCCGCCTGCTGCTGGGCCGTCGCTTCTTTCGGCGCCTTCTCGTCCCATGGCGCTTGCGCGAGCAGAGCGGCGCCGCCGATCGCCGTCATGGCGGCGATCAGGATGGCCAGAAGCAGATAAGGTGAAGGCATGGCTGCGTCCCCTGCTTCGCGAGGCGGAGAAGTTCGCGAATCGCCCCCAAAGCGGATCCCGCCCGCCTTTTTGTCTTAATACGGTGCGAGGTCCGCAACAAGGCGGCACAAATCTCGCATGTCGGGCTGCTTGACGCTCGATCACTCCGGTGCAAAGCGACTTCCAATGAGAGAACTGAAAAACGTCTGCGTATACTGCGGCTCCGCGCCCGGTGAGCGCCCCCTCTATCTGGAGGCCGCGGAAACCCTCGGCCGCCTCTTCGCCACCGAGGGCATCCGACTCGTCTACGGCGGCGGTTCGGTCGGCCTGATGGGCCGCCTCGCCCGCTCCGTGCTCGATCATGGGGGCGCCGTCACCGGCATCATCCCCGGCTTTCTGGAGGAACGCGAAAAGCTCTTCGAGGACGTCACGGAACTGATCGTCACGGCCGACATGCACGAGCGCAAGCGCACCATGTTCGACCGCTCCGACGCTTTCGTGGCGCTTCCCGGCGGCATCGGCACGCTGGAGGAGATGGTGGAAATGATGACCTGGGCGCAGCTCGGCCAGCACGCCAAGCCCGTCCTCGTCGCCAATATCGCCGGCTTCTGGCAGCCCTTCCTCGATCTCGTCGAGCATATGCGCGGCGAGGCGTTCATCCGCAAGAACGCCGAGGTCGCCTATCTGGTGACGCAGAGCGTGGAAGAGATCGTGCCGGTCCTGCGCGAGGCGCTAGCCGCCGAGCCGGAGAACGGCGCCCGCGAGGCGGCGAAAGAAGAGACCATCCGGCGGATGTAACGGCACCGGCCGGCAGTTGACTTCTACGGTAAAGGGGCTCAGAAGCGCTGCCGGTCAGCAGTTCACCCAGGCATCGCCGCCCATAAGGGCACGCTAAACCTGCTTTTCGAAGAAGCGATGACGGACACCATCCTCGTGCCGCATCGGAAGGGCGATCACCGATCATCCCGCAAGGGAGAAGGCACGACCGAAGGATAGGTCATGTCCAGAACACCGATCGCGTTTCACGCTGACGATATCTCCAATCTTTCGCGCGTCCTGCGCCGAGAGCTCGCCGAGCGTGCGGAGATTCCGAGCCATCTCGAATTCCTCAACATCCTCGCCCGCGCCATCGGCCACGGCAACTTTCAGGAGTTCCGGACAAGCGCCCTTCAGACCACGCCAGCCGAGCCCGGACCGGCGCCGGCGATGGAGCCGGCCGAGAAGCGGCGCATGGAACGGCTCCTGCGCTGCTTCGACGGCGAGGGACGGCTGGAACGCTGGCCGAAGAAGCGATCCGAGCAGGTGCTGGCGCTTTGGATCCTGTGGGCGCGGGTGCCGGCCGGCCAGACCTATTCGGAGGCCGAGATCGGCGGAAAGCTGCGCGAGTGGCACACTTTCCACGACCACGCGCTGCTGCGCCGGGAGCTCTGCGATCTCGGCCTGATGCAACGCACGCCCGACGGCAGCGTCTACCGGCGCGTGGAAAGGGAAATGCCCGCTGAGGCGCTTGCCGTGGCGCGGCGAGTACCGAAAGCCGCCTGAGCCAGTGCCGCCTGGAAGTGCCATCCCTCTCCCGCCCCGCGCGAGAGGGATGGCAAGCCCTGCAACCCAATACAATCCCCGATTGGCAATATACTTATATTGCAACTCTTGATTCTCATTCCTGAAAGCACTTCCCTCTCACTTCGCGGAAAAATTGTACGACAACGCTTAATGTACTGTTGACGCGTTCGTGTTCAACTCGCTGAAAACCCGTCCGGTGAACCAATGCCGAAACTCGTCGGCTTTCTTATCTCCCCTCGGCAACAGCGCATCGGCGGACTTCTCTTCGGTTGCACGATATTTACTCTGCTGGTGATAATCGGCGCGGTGACCGGCATCGGAGAACTGCGCGAGGCGATGCGCGCGGAAGCATGGCGCGTTCTCGCTCCATACGAGCAGACTCATGCCCATGTCGAAGCGGCCTTCGAGAAGCTGAAACACGAGGTAACGGCGCCGCCGTGCAGCACGCTCTTCCGCCAGCAACTCCAGCGCGTCGCTTTCCTTCCCGATGGTCTCAATCAGTTCTACTACGCCCCCTTGGGTGTTCTGAAATGCTCCGCCAGCACCGCGAGGTTCGAGAAGCCGATTGAACTTGGACCACCGGATTACGTCCTCGGAGAAGGAGACGCGGTCCGGCCGGTCTGGCTCGACCGGGAACTGGCCGGGCTGGGTGGTATTTCCGCAACCATCATCCTCAGCGAGCCCTTCGCCATCGCCCTCCCGCGGCACAGCCCGCAGCCGCTGCCGAACTGGCTTGATTTTGAGATCGTCTATTCCGGCAGCTCCGAGGAACGCCTGCACCAGGAGGGAACAGGCGGCCTTTTCGCCAGAACCGAGAATGGAGGCGGCTCAGCTCTTGCCTCGATCCCCTACCTGCGGGAGATCCAGTGCGTACCGGGGGTTTGCGTGGCTATCGAAGCCTGGCTTCCCGACCTGGTCGCCGCCAACTGGTGGGCGTTCGGGGCCGCGCTCGCGCTGGCGGCCCTTATGGCGACGGCTTCCGCGCGGTGTGTGCGCCTTTACATCGTGCGGCACTTGTCGTTCGAAGCCCGCTTCCGCCGCCATCTCGATGCGGCATCGCTTATCTGCGCCTTCCAGCCGATCATCGATCTGAGATCCGGCTCGACGATCGGATGCGAGGTGCTGGCCCGCTGGCGGGACGTCGATGACAGTGTCGTCTTCCCGGATCGCTTCATTCCGATCGTCGAGAAGCACGACAAGACCCTCGCATTCACCCGCATGATTGTGAAGAAGGCCCATGAGGAGTTGTCCGCGCAGGTGACGAAACGGCCCTTCATGGTCACGTTCAACATATTTCCGCGCGATCTCGACGCCCGTTGCCTGATCGAGGTCTTCCGCGACTTCCTCGCCGAGCCCGATCGTTTCGAGGTCGTCGTGGAACTGGTCGAGAATGAATCAATCGACCTGCGAAAGGCAGAGCGCGAGATCGAGCGGCTCCGGCAAGCGGGCATCAAGACCTATATCGACGACTTCGGAACGGGCTATTCCAGCATCCACAACCTCGCGGCCCTGGAGGTCGACGGGGCGAAACTCGATCGCTCCTTCGCGATGGCACCGGAAGGAAGCGTCATGGCACGCATGCTGGATCATGCCGTGGAGATGGTTCAGTCTTCCGGCCGCTCCGTTGTCATCGAGGGCATCGAAAGCGCCGAGCGCCTCGACCAGATCCGGGCGATCGAGCCGCATGTCGAATTCGCGCAGGGATATTTCATTTCCCCGCCGCTCGACATCGCCGGGCTGAAGGCGTTCATCGCGGGAGAGCCGACTGCCGCGCATTCCCCGACATCGGCGGCCGACCGCACAAAGGCGGCTGCACGGATGCCCGCTCCTATTCCGCAGCGACCTTCAGCGCTGGCGCAGCCTTCAAGAGCTTGAAGGAGACGGCGTCGAGCAGCGCCTCGAAAGAGGCGTCGATGATGTTCGAGGAAACCCCGACGGTGAACCAGCGGCTGCCCTCGCCGTCCCGGCTCTCGATGAGGACGCGGGTGATGGCTTCCGTGCCGCCGTCGAGGATACGGACCTTGTAGTCCACCAGTTCCAGATCCTCGATCGCCGCCGAAAGCTCGCCGAGATCCTTCCGGAGCGCCCTGTCGAGCGCGTTGACGGGGCCGTTGCCCTCGGCGACCGACATGCGACGCTCGCCGCCGACCACGACCTTCACCACGGCTTCCGAGACGGTGACGAGCTTGCCGACCGCATTGTGGCGGCGCTCCACGTTCACCCTGAAGCCCTCCACGGTGAAGAAGGCAGGCACGCTGCCGAGCCGGCGACGGGCGAGAAGCTCCAGCGAGGCGTCGGCCGCCTCATAGGCATAGCCCTGCGCCTCGCGCTCCTTGATGTCGGCAAGGAGGCCGTCGAGGCGCAGATCGTCCTTTTCGACGGCGATGCCGAAGCGCTTCAGCTCGGCGACGAGGTTCGACTTGCCGGCCTGGTCGGAGACCATGACGCGGCGACGGTTGCCGACGAGTTCCGGCTTCACGTGCTCGTAGGTCTCGGGATCCTTGAGGATGGCGGAAGCGTGAATGCCGGCCTTGGTCGCGAAGGCCGAGGCGCCGACATAGGGCTGCTGGCGATCAGGCGCGCGGTTCAGCATTTCGTCGAAGGCATGCGCCGTCTGCGTCAGCTCTGAGAGCGATTCCTGGCTGACACCGATCTCAAAGCGCTCCGCATAGCGCGGCTTCAGCATCAGCGTCGGGATGAGGCTTGTCAGGTCCGCGTTGCCGCAGCGCTCGCCGAGGCCGTTGATCGTGCCCTGGATCTGGCGCGCTCCGGCCTCCACGGCCGCGAGCGAGTTGGCGATGGCGTTGCCGGTATCGTTGTGGGCGTGGATGCCGAGCTTCTCGCCGGGGACGTGGCGCGCCACCTCGGCGACGATCTCGGCGATTTCCTGCGGAAGCGTGCCGCCATTGGTGTCGCACAGGACGATCCATCGCGCGCCCGCCTCCAGCGCCGCCACGGCGCAGGCGAGCGCGTAATTGCGGTTGGCCTTGTAGCCGTCGAAGAAGTGCTCGCAGTCGAGCATTGCCTCTCGCCCGGCTTCGACCGCGGCGGCAATGCTCTCGCGGATGCCCTCAAGGTTCTCCTCGTTGGTGGAGCCGAGCGCGACGCGCACATGGTAGTCCCAGCTCTTGGCGACGTAGCAGACCGCGTCCGCCTCGGCGCGCAGGAGGGACTGCACGCCCGGATCGTTATCGAGCGAGCGGCCGGCGCGCTTGGTCATGCCGAAGGCAGTGAACTTGGCGCGCTCCGTCCGGCGACGGGAGAAGAACTCCGTATCGGACGGATTCGCACCCGGATAGCCGCCCTCCACATAGTCGATGCCGAGGCGATCGAGCATCTTCGCCACGGCCACCTTTTCCTCCAGAGCGAAATCGATGCCGGGGGTCTGCTGGCCGTCGCGGAGGGTCGTGTCGAAGAGATAGAGACGTTCGCGTGTCATGATCGTTCGGCCCTTTCGGGCGGCCAGGTTTCGGTGTCGTGGTCGGGATGCTGATAGCTGACGATGTCCGCCTCGAACGGGGCGTCCGGATCGGCCCCCGTCTCCGTGCCGGGCAGATGGCCGAGAATGTCGACATAGGCGATCTTGCTCTCCAGCCCGTACTGGAGCGTCGGCATGATCGCCGCCGGCTCGTCGAAGGCGCCGATCGCAACGCCGATCCCGTCCGGCGCCTCGAAGGTGAGCGGCGTGCCGCATTTCTCACAGAAGCCGCGCCTTGCATGGCTGGAGCTCTGGAAATGCGCGGGGGCGCCGCGGGTGAAGGAGAGCGTGCCCGGCCGCGTCGAGACGTAAGGCGCATAGAAGCCGCCGACGGCCTTCTGGCACATGCGGCAATGGCAGATGGAAGCCGTGCCGAGCGGCGCGGCAACCGCAAAGCGCACGGCGCCGCACTGGCAGCCGCCGGTCATCGTCTCAGCGCTCATCGGCGCGCCTCCTGCTGAAAAGTGACATGCCCATTATCGTTCCTTTCCGGCGAAACGATCGTTCGCATCGATCAAATGGTGAAGGATGCCCGGCTCGGAGAAGGCATGGCCGGCGCCCTCGACGATCCTGAGATCGGCCTGCGGCCAGGCGCGGGAGAGCTCCCAGGCGGTGCGCACCGGGCAGGCCATGTCGTAGCGGCCCTGGACGATGACCGCGGGGATGTCCTTCAGCCGGCCGGCGTCGCGGATCAGCTGGCCTTCCTCGATCCAGCCGCCATGAGTGAAATAGTGGTTCTCGATGCGCGCGAAGGCGAGCGCGTATTCCGCTACGTCATGGCGCGCGATCCCGCCCTCGTCCGGCAGGAGCGTGATGGTCGCGCCCTCCCAGACGCTCCAGGCGCGCGCCGCCTCGAGGCGGATGTCGCGGTCCTCGTGGGTGAGGCGCTTGCGATAGGCGGCGACGAGGTCGCCGCGCTCTTCCGGCGGAATCGGCGCCAGGAACTTCTCCCAGCGATCGGGAAAGATCCGCGAGGCGCCCTCCTGATAGTACCAGTCGATCTCGCTTTTGCGCAGCGTGAAGATGCCCCTCAGCACCAGCTCGCTGACGCGGCCGGGATGCGTCTCGGCATAGGCGAGCGCCAGGGTCGAGCCCCAGGAGCCGCCGAAGACGAGCCATTCCTCGACACCCATCACCTCGCGCAGGCGCTCGATGTCGTCGACCAGATGCCAGGTCGTGTTCGCCTCCAGCTCCGCATGCGGACGCGAGCGGCCGCAGCCGCGCTGGTCGAAGAGGAGAACCCGGTAGCGCTCGGGATCGAAGAGACGGCGGTGCACGGGGCCGCAGCCGCCGCCCGGCCCACCATGCAGGAAGACGGCGGGCTTGCCCTCAAGGTTGCCGGAGATCTCCCAATAGACGGAATGGCCGTCGCCGACGTCCAGCATGCCGGAATCGTAGGGCGAGATCGGCGGATAGAGCTGCTTGAGCGCGCTCATCGGCGCACCTCCCAGCTCGTCACGATCTCTCCGCTCTCCGTATCGCGCTGGTCCTTCAATTGGATACCGGCGGCGGCGAGTTCGTCGCGGATCTCGTCCGCCCTCTTCCAGTCCCTGGCTTCCCTGGCGGCGGCGCGGGCGGCGACCTTGCCCGCGATCTCGCTCTCGCCCAAAGCCATCTCGCGCGGGCGCCAGGCGCGCCACTCGCTCTCCGTCATCCGGCCGAGGCCAAGGAGGTTGAGCGCCGCCTTGAAGCGCGCCTTGTCCTCGCCCTCGTGGTCGTCCGCAACCTCGTCGCCGAGGCGATGCAGAAGCGAGATCGCCTCCGGCGTGTTGAGGTCGTCGCAGAGCGCGGCGCCGAGCGATCCCTCGCCGTCGACGAAGGGGTTGTGGCTGCCGGCATAGGCCTGCACGTCACCGAGATGGCCGTACCAGCGATCGAGCGTGCGCCGCGCCGCGGAGAGCTTCTCCTGGGTGAAATCGAGCGGCGCGCGGTAATGCGTCATCAGCATCGACAGGCGGATCGCCTCGCCCGGCCAGTCGCCAAGGAGATCGCGGATGGTGACGAAGTTGCCGAGCGACTTCGACATCTTCTCGCCTTCCACCTGGAGGTAGCCGTTGTGCATCCAGTAGCGGGCCATCGCCTGCGAGCCATGGGCGCAGCGCGACTGGGCGATCTCGTTCTCGTGGTGCGGGAAGACGAGGTCGAGGCCGCCGCCATGGATGTCGAAGGTTCTTCCGAGATAGCGCTCGGCCATGGCCGAGCATTCGATATGCCAGCCGGGGCGGCCGGGCCGCGAAATGCCGGCGGGCGAAGGCCATGCCGGCTCGCCCTCGCCGGAGGGCTTCCAGAGGACGAAGTCCATCGGGTTCTTCTTGTAGGCTTCCACCTCGACGCGGGCGCCGGCCTGCATGTCGGACAGCCTGCGGTGCGAGAGCGCCCCGTAGTCGGGCATGGAGCCGACATCGAAGAGGACGTGGTCCTCGGCAATGTAGGCATGCCCCTTCTCCACCAGCGCATCGATCATCGCCTTCATCTCGGCGATGTTTTCCGTCGCCCGCGGCTCGTGCGTCGGCGGCAGGGCGCCGAGGGCGGCCGCGTCCTCGTGGTACTGGCGCTCGGTGACCTCTGTCACCCGGCCGATCGCCTCGTTCAGCGGAAGATCGGGAAACTCCGTGGCCGCCCGGGCGATGATCTTGTCGTCGACGTCGGTGATGTTGCGGACATAGGTGACGTGCTCGGCGCCATAGCGATGGCGCAGGAGGCGGAACAGCACGTCGAAGACGAGGAGCGGGCGCGCATTGCCGATATGGGCGAAGTCGTAGACCGTCGGCCCGCACACATACAGGCGCACATTCGCCGGATCGAGCGGCTCGAAATCCGCCTTCTCCCGCGTCAGCGTGTTGTAGAGCCGCAAAGGCTTCGTTGCTTTGGCAGTATGCGCCATGAAACTCCCGTCCGGCTGGCCGGGCGTTCGTCGCGTTCGGAAATTTCAGACGAGAACGGCCTGACCAGCGCTGTCGCTAGCCGATGATAATCCCGCAGATGCAGATGGCGCGGAGGCCCGCGCTGTCGCCGTTCATGCGCCGCTTATCGCGGAGCTTGCCGGTGCGGTCAAGTGCGCCAGATGCACTCTTCCGTAACGTGATGCGGCTAGGGGTCCCCTGCACTTCCTCTGGAACCGATTTACGCTAGAGCCGTGAACTGGACCCAGCAGATCGATCTCTATTGCGAACGCACCGACCCAGGCTTCTGGGCGGAGCCGCTCAACGCGGCCTCCAACGCCGCCTTCCTTCTCGCCGCGCTCTACACCTTCGTCATATGGCGGCGTGACGGCGGGCGCGATGGCGCCTCCCTTTATCTGATCTGCAACGTCGCTGTGATCGGCGTCGGTTCCTTCCTCTTTCACACCCTCGCCAGCCGATGGTCGATGCTGGCGGATGTCCTGCCGATCACCGCCCTCATCTACGCCTATTTCGGCATCGCCATGCGGCGCTTCTTCGGGCTCGACTGGCCCGTCGTGGTGATGACGCTCTTTCTCTTCGGCGCGGCCTCCTGGGGCGGCGAGGTCATCCTGCGCCCGCTCCTGGGTGGATCGGCCGGCTACGCACCGGCGCTGGTGGCGATGGCGGGCGTCGGCACCCTGCTCGCCTTCGTGTCGCATGCGGCGGCGCGCTACCTCATTCTTGCGACGGCCGTCTTCGCGCTCTCGCTCGCTTCGCGCATGGCCGACAACCCGGTCTGCGCCAGCCTGCCCATCGGCACGCACTATGTCTGGCACGTCCTCAACGCCGTCACGCTCACGATCCTGATCCTCGCGGCGATCCGCTGCCGGGAAAAGGGACAACCCTGTTAAGGCAGGTGAACGCCAGCTGAACCGGGCTCTCAGCACAGGTTCAAGCCCCTCGGTCTATCTCCGGGACAACACCGGAGAGACCTCATGCTACGCCTGTTCTTCGCCCTTGCTCACGTCGCCCTGATCTCGGCCTCGGTCATGACGATCCGGGACATGCCTCCCCGGGCCGAGACGCTCAACGGCGGCGTCGGCCTCGTCCTCATCAACGCCCTGCAGCGCTGAGGCGGGCCTTAATCGTCCAGCCAGTCGCCGCAGCGCGGTGCGGGCTGGTCGCCCCAGGGCATGATCGGCACGGTGGAAGTGGAGTTCTTCGGCGAGCCCTCGATGATCTTGTCGGAATAGACGAGATAGACGAGCACGTTGCGCTTGGCGTCGCAGCCGCGGACGATGCGCATCTTCTTGAAGATCAGCGAGCGACGCTGGCGGAAGACCTCGTCGCCCTGCTCGAACTTCTTCTTGAACACGACGGGGCCGATCTGGCGGCAGGCGAGCGAGATGTCGGAGACCTCCTCGACCATGTTGAACATGCCGCCGATGCCACCCTTTTCCGGCACCGTGTAGTGGCAGGCAACGCCCTCCACCTCCGGATCGTCGATACCGTAGGTGGCAAGCTTGTGATCGGGCGTCAGCAGCTTGAAGACCGTCGACTTGCGAAAGATGAGGTCCGGTTCCTGTGCGTTGGCGGTGCCGAAGGAAACGGCTGCGATCGCCAGGGCGAGCAGCAGGGCTGCGGGTTTGCGCATCGAAAACTCTCCTGAGGGATGTTCGTTGCCGCTCAGATAGGCGCGCGCCCGGGCGATTGCGAGGCTACCGGCCAGCCTTCTCCTGCGGCGCGGTTGCGCGTGCCCGCGCGATCGCGGCAATCGCGGCCTCGTCTCCGGCCGCGTCTGCGAGAAGGAGGACGATGCGGGCGTTGAGCGCGGCGCTCTCCGCTTCCGACAGCCCCTCATGGGCCGCCATCAGGGCGGCGTAGAAGCCGTCCGGGTCGGCAAGGCCCGGCCCGCGCTCGCCGCTCACCCTGCCCTCCCCGATGCCCGTGTCAGCGCGGCCCGGGCCCTTGCCGCCGAAAAGGCCGCCTCCGGCCATCGGGCGGCGACATGCTGGTCCGGACGGAAGAGATAGACCGCCGGCCCCTTTTCCGCCCCGTAGCGCCGGCGCGCTTCCGGCGAGGTGGCGGCAAGGGCCTTCAGACCGGCCTCGGCGCATTCGCATTCGAATCGGTTGGAGGCATGGCGCGGATCGCCGAGCCACAGGGCGCGAAAGCCGCCGCCGAGTCTCTCGCTCAGGAAGCCGGAACCGGCACCGAGCGGCGCATCGACCGGCGGCGCGCCCGGAGCCGCCAGCGGTGCCTCTCCCGGCAGGAGCGCATCCTCGCCGGAAAGGCCGGTCGCGCGATAATGGTGGGCGGTGGAGAGCCGGCCGGAATTGATCAGCCGGCGGGCGAAGGGCTCCGTCCCGGCAAGTTCGAGAACCGCCTTGCGGAACGTCGCTTCCATCGGCGATTTCGGGGTCATGAACGCGGTGGAGCGGCTGGAATTCAGGATGTTCTCGTCGGCCGCTGGAATGCGCTCGTCGTCGTAGGTCTCAATCAGGCTCTCCGGCGCCTCGCCCGCCAGGACGAGGGCGAGCTTCCAGGCGAGGTTGTCGGCGTCCTGAATGCCGCCGTTGCCGCCGCGCGCGCCGAAGGGCGAGACGACATGAGCGCTGTCGCCGGCGAAGAGGACGCGGCCGTGCACGAAGCGCTCCATGCGCCGGCACTGGAAGGTGTAGACGGAGACCCAGTCGATCTCGAAAGGGCGCTCGCCGACCATCGCCTGGATGCGCGGAATGACGCGCTCGGGCGCCTTTTCCGCCTCCGGATCGGTATCCCAGCCGAGCTGCAGGTCGATACGGTAGATGTTGTCCGGCTGCTTGTGGAGAAGCGCCGACTGGCCGGCATGGAAGGGCGGCTCGAACCAGAACCAGCGCTCGGAGGGAAACTCCGCTTCCATCTCCACGTCGCAGATGAGGAAGCGTTCCTCGAAGACGCGGCCGGCGAAATCGAGGCCGAGGGCGGCGCGCACGGTGCTCCTTGAGCCGTCGCAGGCGACGACCCAGTCGGCGTGGAGCCGATAGGGACCATCGGGCGTCGCAACGGAAAGCTCCACGCCCCCTCGCCCCGGCTTCACATCGCTGACGCGGTTCTTCCAGCGCAGATCGATGAGGTCCGGGAACTCGCCGGCCCGTGCGACGAGGTATTCCTCGACGTAGTATTGCTGGAGGTTGATGAAGGCCGGCATCTTGTGGCCGGGCTCCGGAAGGAGATCGAAGGAATAGACCTCGCGGTCGCGGTGGTGGAGGCGACCGATCTTCCAGGTGACGCCCTTCTCGACGAGCTTTTCGCCGATGCCGAGGCGGTCGAAGATCTCCAGAGAGCGCTTCGCCCAGCAGATGGCGCGCGAGCCGATCGAGACCACGTCGTTGTCATCGAGAACCACCGAGGGCACGCCATGGAGCGCGAGATCGATTGCTAGCGTCAGGCCGACGGGGCCGGCTCCGACGATGGCGACCGCCGCCTCGCCCCGGCCCGAGCCGGAAAGCTCGGGCGCCTTTCGGTATGGGAAGGGGCGATAGGCGTAGCGCGGCATCCCTACCCCTCCAGAGCAGCCCACATTTCGCGGTCGCGCTCGGCGGTCCAGATCTGCGGGCGCTCCATGCCTCTCGCCTCGTCATAGGCGCGCGCGACATTGAAAGGCATGCAGTGCTTGTAGATGGCGTAGTCGCCGAAAGGCCCGTCCATGGCTGCGCGGGCGGCCTCGTAGGCCTGCTTCAGCGAGGCGCCGCTCTCTGCCGCCTTGCGCACCGAGCCGTAAAGGGCCGTCAGAAACTCGTGGGTGAGCCGCACGCCCTCGCGCACAGTCGGGCCGGTGAGCGCCGCGCCGCGGCCCGGCACGAGGGCCTTGGCGTCGAAATCCCCGACCCTGGAGAGCGTTTCGGGCCAGTCCTTCAGATGCGCGTCGCCGCAATAGCAGGCGGAGCGGTATTCGACGATATCGCCGGAAAACATCACCTGGGCGTCCGGCACCCAGGCGACGATGTCGCCCTCCGTATGGGCCCGGCCGAGCCGCATCAGGCGCACCTCGCGCTTGCCGAGCCAGACCGACAGGGTCGTCACGAAAGTGAGGCTCGGCCAGGTGAGACCGGGGATCGATTCATGGCCCTGAAAAAGGCGCGGAAAGCGGCCGAACTCCGAATCCCAATCCTGTTGCCCCCGCTCCACGATGAGGTCGCGCGTGACGTCGGAGGTGACGATCTCCGCGCCGGCGAAGGCGGAAGCGCCCAGAACGCGCACGGCATGATAGTGCGTGAGCACGACATAGCGGATCGGCTTGTCGGTCGCCTGCCGGATGTGCTCGATCACCTTGTCGGCCAGCCGCGGCGTCGCCTGCGCGTCGATCACCATCACCGCATCGTCGCCGACGATCACGCCGCTGTTGGGGTCGCCCTCGGCGGTGAAGGCGTAGCAGCCGGGTCCGATCTCGTCGAAGGAGACGGCCTTGTCGGCAAGATCTCCGGTGGAGGCGAAGCTGGCGGACATCAAAAGCTCCCTATGCTTGACCCGGGACAAAGCCGTCGAAGACGAGGCCGAGGACGAGCGCCACCGGCGAGGCGGCGCCGGCGACGACGGTGGTGGCGAGACAGAGCACGATCCAGGAAGGCACCACCCAGTGCTGGGGGATCTTCAACCGGCGCGCCGACAGCCAGATGGCGAAATTGGCGATGATGCCGAACAGCGCGACGATGAAGCCGAGGATGAATGAGAGGCCAGGGCCACCCACCGTCCCGGCGAGCGAGGCGAGGATCGCTGCCGCCGGCACGAGGAAGAGATTAAGGACGAGAAAGCCGCGCCACAACGCGGTCGGCGTTTCGAAGAGGGGTTTGCGCGCCGGTCTGGTCATGCGCGTTGCACCCGCTGCTCGATGAGGCCGAAGACGGAGCGCTCCTGCGCGTCCTTCAGTTCGATGCGCACCACATCGCCCTCCGTCAGGAAGCGGGTGTCGGGATGGCCGTGGCTCACCGTCTCCATCATGCGCATCTCGGCGATGCAGGCGTAGCCCTTGCCGCCCCAGGAGATCGGGCGGGCCGAGCCGCCGTCCTTGTCGCGGTTGGAGACGGTGCCGGAGCCGATGATGGTGCCGGCCGAAAGCGGGCGCGTGCGGGCGGCATGGGCGATCAGCTGGCCAAAGTCGAAGGTCATGTCGAGGCCTGAATCGAGATCGCCGAAAAGCCGCGTGTTGACGCTGACGAGAAGGCGGCCGTTGAGCTTGCCGTCGTGCCAGGCCGGGCCGAGTGCGTCCGGCGTGACGACGAGCGGCGCGAAGGACGAGGGAGGCTTCGACTGGAAGAAGCCGAAGCCCTTGGCGACCTCGCCGGGCACGAGATGGCGCAGCGTGATGTCGTTGAGGAGGGCGAGAAACTTGATATGCGAGAGCGCCTCATCCGCCGACACACCCATCGGCACGTCGTCGGTGATGACGGCGACCTCCGCTTCGAAATCGAGGCCGAAACCGCTGTCGAGATCGAGCGCCTCGGCCGGCATGCGGATCGGCGCATGCGGCGCCAGGAAGGAATCGGAGCTGCCCTGGTAGATCAGCGGATCGGTCCAGTAGCTCGCCGGCATCTCGGCGCCGCGCCCGCGCCGGACCAGTTCCATGTGGTTGACGTAGGCGGAGGCGTCGGCGAACTGATAGGCGCGCGGCAGCGGCGCAAGGCACTGCATCGGATCGAACGGCCTGCCGTCGACCTGGCCGATATCGAGGCGCACCGAAAGCTCGCGCAGGCGCGGTCCGACATTCTTCCAGTCGTCGAGGGCGGCCTGCAGCGTGCCGGCGACACCACCGGCGGACGTGTAGCGCTTCCTGTCCTCGGAGACGACCGCGAGCATGCCGTCGCGGCTTCCGTCGTTGAGGGTCGCGAGCCTCATGCGCCAGCCCCCTCGCGCTTTTTATCGATCGGCACGACAAGGCCGTCGCGCCCGACCGTCACCGGTCCCTCCCAGCTCTCGGCGGTCGCCGCGAGCCAGTCCGCCTCGGAAAAATCCGGGTCGTCCGCCGGAATGAGATGATGGAGGACGAGCCGGCCGACCCCCGCCTCGCGGGCGATCCAGCCCGCCTCGCCTGCGGTCGAATGGCTCGCCTTCAGATGCGCTCTCAGCCTGTCGCCGCCGCCGACCTTCTCGACGATCTTCTCCATGCCGGCCGGCAGCATCGCCTCGTGGACGAGGATATCAGCGCCGCGCGCAAATGCGGCCAGCGGGGGATGGCGGGCCGTGTCGCCGGAAAAGACGACGCTCGGACCCCCGCCGAAGTCAAAGCGCAGCGCATAGCTCTCCTCGACAGGCGGATGGATATTGCGCAGCGCCGTCACGCGAAGCCCGGCGTCGGCCATCACCTCGCCCTCGCCGTATTCGGTGAGGCGCAGGAGTTCGCCGAGCGGCGGGCGGCCCTCATCGGCGATGCGGGTCTCGATGTCGAAGCGCATGGCGGCCAAAAAATGCTCCAGATATTCGCGCATGCCCGGCGGCCCGAAGACCTTGAGCGGGTGCGACAGGCCCGAGGTCCAGGCGGTGTGCAGGAGGGGGCCGAGTTCCAGCACATGGTCGGAATGCAGATGCGTGACGAAGACGCGTTCCAGCATCGTCAGCGGAAGGCCGGCATTCGCGAGCGAAACGGTGACGCCCGCTCCGCAGTCGACAACGGTGAGTTCGTCACCTGCGACGAGCGCCGAGGCGGTCGGCAGCGGCGAGGCGGGGCGCACGGCGGGGCCTCCCTTGGTGCCGAGGAGAACGAGCCGGGCCCTCACTCGGCCGCTTCGGGCAACCGGACGCGCGGCGCGCTCACCTTCTCCGAGGTCTTCCAGCTCTCCGCATAGGGTTTGAACTCGGTCGCCTCGGCGCCCTCGCCCATCTCCAGCGCGTCGCGGGTGTCCAGCATGACGGCGTATTCCTCCGTCATCGTCTTGGTCTGCTCGTACATGCGGCTCAAGGCCTTGGGATGCGGGCCGTGGGTGAAGCCGCAGGGATGCCAGGTGACCATGCCCGGATGGATGTTGTCGCGGGAGAAGAAGTCGCCGTCGTGGTAGAAGATCACCTCGTCGAAATCGTCGTTGTTGTGGAAGAACGGCACCTTCAGGGCCGCCGGATCGGTCTCGAAGGGCCGCGGCGTGAAGGTGCAGATGACGAAGCGGTTGCCGACCCAGGTCGTGTGGGCGGAGGGCGGCAGGTGGTAGCGGTGCGAGGCGAGCGGGCGAATGTCCCTGACGTTGAGGCGCACCGGGCAGAGATCGCCGTGCCAACCGACCGCGTCGAGCGGATTGAAGGGATAGGTGACGGTCGAGATCTCGCCCCGGCGGCGGATATGGACCGCCGTCTCGCTCTCGCCCTGCTGATCGCGGAAGGCCTCGTCGATCTTCGGCGTGTCGAGAATGGCCTCGTCGTAGAGAGCATGCCGGCCGACCATTCCCCGCTCCGGGGCCCGGATCGTGCCGTTGGTGCATTCGAAGAGGAGCAGGGAAAGCGGCTCGCTCGCCGAAAGCCGCCACATGGTGGAGCGCGGCAGCACGATATAGTCGCCCTTGCCGATCTCCATATGGCCGTAGTCGCAGTAGAGATGGCCCGCGCCGCGATGGACGAAGAGGAGCTCGTCGCCGTCGCCGTTGCGCACCAGATGGTCCATTTCGCCCGAAAGCTGCCAGAGACGCATCTTCACCGAAGCGTTGTGAAGGACGACCGGCGCGCCCCACACCGTGTCGCCGAAATCGGCGAGTTTGGTGAGATCGAAGGCCCGCGGTCGAAGAGGCCCTTCCCAGCTCGTCCAGCCCGTCGGCGGGTGCGTGTGGTACATCATCGTCGCCGGGCCGAAGAAGCCTTCCTTGCCCAGCTCGCGCTCGAACGTGCCCTCCGGCAGATCGGCATGGGCCTGCCGCGAGGCGTTTCCCTCCACGCGGGGAAAGGAGATGTAGTTGGCGTTCGCCATGAGCATCCTCCCTGTCTTTTGTAATTTTTCAGGAGGATAGGGTGCGGAATGGGCGGCAACAAGGAATTCCGCCAGGCCAATGAAGTGGAACGCGCTTTGCCGTCAGACGTTCGGCCGTTGTTCAGGCCTCGTTCAGGCCGGACGGGAAAGTTTGGTCAACCATTCAAGGCTATTCTGGCAGCCCCAGGGAACGGAGAGCACATGCAGGTGAAAGGCCGGCTTATCGCAGCGGCTATCGCCATGGCGGGCGGCATCGCAGCCGCCGCGCCCGCCTTTGCGCTTTCCTGCCAGACGCTGGAAGTGGAGCTGACGCGACTGGAGAGCCAGGCGAGCCGGCCCGATCCGCGGGCCTTGCGCTACGAGCGCGCCGCCCGGGAACAGGCGCGTGTCCTCGATCGCTCCGAGCGCAGGGCCGAGCAGGCCGGCTGTTTCGGCGGCGGCTTTCTTTTCTTCCGCAACCAGCCTTCCGCCTCCTGTGGGCCGATGATGGCCAAGATCAACGAGATGCGCGCCAATCTGGAGAAGCTGGAGCGCATGCGCGCGCGCTATTCCGGCGGCGGCACGAGCGACCGGCGGGCCGACCGGATCCGCGAGCTGATCCACCGCCAGGGCTGCCGCACCGAGGAGTTCCGCAGCGCGCGCACGCGTAGCTGGGGACCGCCCGAGACGGGCGAGTTCGGACCCGACCTCTCCGCCCGCCAGACCTATTCCTCGCGTGGGGTCTACCGCACGCTGTGCGTGCGCACCTGCGACGGCTACTATTTCCCGATCAGCTTTTCCACGACGCCCGACCGCTTCGCCGCCGACGAACAGACCTGCCAGGCGCGCTGCCCGGGGACGCAGACCTCGCTCTATGTCCAGCCGGATCCGACGGGCGATACGGCCAACATGGTCTCGCTGGCGGGCGAGCCCTACAGCGCGCTTCCCGCCGCCTTCCAGTACCGGCAGAGCGTCGACAAGGCCTGCACCTGTCAGGCAAGCGGGGGGCGAAACTTCTCGGTGATCGAGACCGCCCCGCCGCAGGCGCTTCCGGGAGATGAAATCACCCCGGGCGGAGAGAACCTTTCGCTTCAGGGCGGCGGCAATATCCGCGTCTGGGGCGAAGCCAATATCGACGACATGACGCTCGCCGATCCGGCCGGCCCCGCCGAATGGCCGGCCATGCCGCAGGCGCGGCCCGCGCCGCCCGAAACCGCCTCGCTCGATCTGCGCGGCAGCGACCCGGAAACGGCGCCGGCCGCATCGCCGCCGGGCAGCGCGTCGGCGCCAGTCGAGGAAAAGGCCTCCGTCCCCGCAGAGAGCGCGCCGGCAGCGCCGCAGGCCAACGAGACGACGACGCCTGCCGGAAAGCCGGCGGAAGAAAAAGCCGAGGCGGCTAGGTCTGCTCCCGGCAAGATCCGCATAGTCGGGCCGTCGTATTGGGGCGGCCAACAAAAGGAAGAAGTGCTCGTAGCTCCGGTCCGGCGCTGAAGCCCGTCAGCGCGCGACGGAGCGGCATGAAGAGCGCCTTGCCGCGCCTTCCGGTCTCCTTCTTCAGCCTTTCCGTCCATTCCCCCCAAGTGGTCTCGTCCCAGGGCTCTTCGGGCAGCTTTCCGGCCGCCTCGCGCAAGAACTCCGCGTCTTCCGGCTCGATCACCGGCTCCATCGGCCCGGTCACCACCTGCCACCAGAGGGCCGCGTCGGCGAGCTTCTCGACATTGCCGCGCACGGCGAGCCAGAAGGCTTCGCCGCCGCCGACCTTGGCCTCCTGAAGGCGCTCGGCCACCGCCTCATAGGGAAGCTCGGCAAGCGTTTTGGAATTGAGGGCCTTCAATTCGCCGACCGAAAAGCGGGCGCCGGCGCGGTTCACCTTCTTCGGATCGAAGAGCGCCACGAGCTCGCTGAGCGAGGCGACGGGCTGCACCGCCTCGCCGGTGCCAATGAGGCTCGTATAGGCGGCGAGCGCCAGCGCCTCGATGCCGTCGCGGCGGAGTGCCATCAGCGACAGGGCCTCGTAGCGCTTGGAAAAGCCCTCGCCGGCTTCCGTCTGCAGAAGGTTGTGGTGGCCGAAGCAAGGCGGCTCGGCGCCGAGCGCCTCGAACAGCGCCAGCTGCACGCCGGTATTCGTCACATGGTCGTCGCCGCGGATCACATGGCTGACGGCCATGTCCCGGTCGTCGACCACCGAGCAGAAGGTATATAGGAAGGTGCCGTCCTCGCGGATCATCACCGGGTCGGAGAGCGATGCGAGGTCGACATGCTGGGGACCGCGAAAGACGTCGTCCCAGGCCTTGTCGGTGCGCTCCGGCGCAAAGGGATCGTCGCTGAAATTCGGCAGCAGGAAACGCCAGTGCGGGCCCTTTCCCTCCGCTTCCAGCGCCGTCCTGTCGTCCTCGGTCAGCTTCAGGGCGCGGCGGTCGTAGACCGGCGGCAGGCCGCGCGCCAGACGCCGCTTGCGCTGGCGTTCCAGCTCTTCGGAGGTGTCGTAGCAGGGATAGAGGAGCCCCCTCTCCTTCAGCTTCTCCGCCGCCGCCTCGTAGAGGGCAATGCGCGCCGACTGGCGCTCGACGCGATCGGGCTCGATCCCGAGCCAGGCGAGGTCTTCCGCGATCGCGTCCGCGTATTCCGCCGTGGACCGCGTCTCGTCGGTGTCGTCGAAGCGCAGGATGAAGGTGCCGCCGTGCTTTTGCGCGAAGAACCAGTTGTAGAGCGCGGTGCGGGCGTTGCCGGGATGGATGCGCCCCGTCGGCGAGGGCGCGAAGCGGAGGATGGGTGGAGCCATGGCGCAGGGAGTTAGCTTTTCCCCCGCCGGGGCGCAATCAGCCAGGCAGGCACGCTTTCGCCCCCTCCCGGCCGGCCGGCTCCGCGGATGTTCCAAACCGGCCCTCGGATAAGCTAGGCTCGCCGCGCGGGACGGGAAACGAAGGACAGACCAAGATGCGCAAGGCGATACTTCTCCTGGGGCTCTTCCTCCTCGCGGCTGCGCCCGGCGCAGAGGCGGCCGGCTGCTCGGGGACCCCCGAGGAATGCGAGGTCGATTCGCGCCTCGACATGGCCGGCATCGACAAGCCGGAGGAAGCGCGGGCCTTCCTGGCGCGCCTGAAACAGGCCGCGGCGGCGGACGATCGCGAGGCACTCGCCGGCATGGTGCGCTATCCGCTCAACGTCTACGGGCCGGGCAAGCCGAAGACCTATGGCAACGCCAAGGCGCTCCTCGCCGATTTCGACAAGGTCTTCACGCCGGGAGTAAAAACCGCCATCAGCGAAGCGACTTACGGCTCGCTCTTCATCCGCGATCAAGGCGCCATGATCGGCAACGGCGAGGTCTGGTTCGACGGCGCGGACGGCAAGATCCTGATCAAGACGATCAATCCGCCCGACCAGCCGGATGCGAGCGCGGCACCGGCGGATCCCGGCAAGGAGACGGCCGAGGGCGCAATGGCGCCGTCCGGCAGATGGCAATATCGACGGGAAGCGGACAGCGCGGGCGTTGCCGTCGTGACCGCCGATGACGGGGCGCGGCTGATGGTCGATTGCCGCGGCAACAGCGGCATGGCCACCATCACGCTGGAGCCCGACATCCGCTCAGAGGAGCAGCGCTCAAAGAGCGGGGAGGTCTGGGTGGGCCTCGTCTTCGACGGCCGCGAGAGCGAGCGCGTCAACCTCGCGCTCACCTGCGAATACGGGGACTGCACAGCGATGCAGTGGAAGGCGCCGACGAACGGCGAGGCGCTCGGCATCCGCACGCATCTCGATCTCAATGCAGCACTCCGGCGCTTCGGCGACGTGCGGCTCTATCTGGAGGACCGGCCGCTTGAAGACTACTCGCTGAAAGGCTCCGCCGCCGCCATCGACAGGCTGCGCAGCGTCGGCGGCTGCCCGGACGTTTACTGAGAGGCGCCTTCGGCCGACTCACACCGCATCGCGCCAGCCGTTGACGATCGGATAGCGGCGGTCGCGGCCGAAATTGCGCTGGGTGATCTTCACGCCCGGAGCCGCCTGGCGGCGCTTGTACTCGGCCACGTAAAGAAGCTTCTGCACGCGCTTGACGGTGTCGGCATCGAAGCCCTCTGAAATCAGTTCCGCGGCGCTCGCCTCGCGCTCCACGAGGCCTTCCAGGATCGCGTCGAGCACGTCGTAGGGAGGCAGCGAATCCTGGTCGCGCTGGCCCTCGCGCAGCTCGGCCGTCGGCTCCTTCTGGATGATGTTCGCGGGGATCACCTCGCCTTGCGGCCCGAGCAGGCCCTCCGGGCGGTGGGCATTGCGCCAGCGGGCGAGGTTGTAGACCTCGCTCTTGTAGAGGTCCTTGATCGGGTTGAAGCCGCCGTTCATGTCGCCGTAGAGCGTGGCGTATCCGACCGACATCTCCGACTTGTTGCCGGTCGTCACCACCATCGAACCGAACTTGTTGGAGATCGCCATCAGCGCCGTGCCGCGCACGCGCGACTGGATATTCTCCTCCGTCACGCCCGGCGCATGGCCGGCAAAGAGAGGCGCCAGCATCGCCTCGAAGGCCTCGACGGCCTCGGCGATCGGCACCGTGTCGTAGCGCATGCCGAGCGCATCGGCGCAGGCCTCGGCATCCTTCAGGCTTTCGGAGGAGGTGTAGCGGTAGGGCAGCATCACGCAATGGACGCGCTCCGCCCCCAGCGCATCGACGGCCATCGCCGCGCAGACAGCCGAATCGATGCCGCCGGAAAGTCCGATGACGACGCCCGGAAAGCGGTTCTTGTCGACATAGTCCCTGAGGCCGAGGACGCAGGCCTGCCAGTCCGCCGTCACCTGGTCGGCAAGCACCTCCTGCGGGCCTTCGGCCAGTTCCCAGCCGCCCTCGCCCCGGCGCCATGTCGTGATCGCCACGTCCTCGACGAACTGCTTCATCTGGAAGGCGAGGCGACGGTCGGCGGCAAGGCCGAAGGAGCCGCCGTCGAAGACCAGTTCGTCCTGGCCGCCGAGCTGGTTGGCGTAGATCATCGGCAGGCCGGTCTCGACAACCCGCTCCACGGCGATCTGCATGCGGATGTCGATCTTCGCCCGCTCGTAAGGCGAGCCGTTCGGCACGATGAGGATTTCGGCGCCCGTCTCGGCCAGGCACTCCGTCACCTCCTCCGTCCAGATGTCCTCGCAGATCGGCACGCCGAGCCGCACGCCCCGGAAACCGAGGGGCCCCGGCAGCGGGCCTGGCTGGAAGACGCGCTTCTCGTCGAAGACAGCGTAGTTCGGAAGGTCGACCTTGTGGCGGACGCCGACGAGGGCGCCGGCATCGGCAAGGGCGACGGAATTGTGCAGCTTGTCGCCCTCGCGCAGCGGCAGGCCGATCAGGACGGCGGGTCCCCCGTCGGCCGTATCGGCGACGAGATCGTCGAGCGCGGCGCGGCAGGCCTCCTGGAAAGCAGGGCGCAGGACGAGATCTTCCGGCGGATAGCCGGCCAGAAAGAGCTCGGAATAGACGACGAGGTCGGCGCCCCTGCCGGCGGCCTCGGCTCTCGCCGCGCGCGCCTTCTCAAGGTTGCCGGCGACGTCGCCGACGATCGGGTTGAGCTGCGCGACGGCGATGCGCAGGATATCGGTAGTCATTGCGGCCTCGGTTGGCTGACCCGGCCCGGATTAGCCCGCCCGTTCTCCGACAGCAACGGCGACGAAGGGCCTGCCCGTCAGCCGATCCAGCCGACCCTCTCCAGGATGGCCACGCCCCAGACGAGGCCGGCCAGAGCCAGGGCGAAGAAGACGCCGGCGGAGGCGATGTCCTTGGTGACGCGGATCGCCTCGTGGCGCTGCGGCGTCACATGGTTGCACAGCCGCTCGATCGCGGTGTTGAGGAGTTCCACCGTCAGGACGAAGAGAAGGCTGCCGACAAGCGCCAGCCAGGTCCACGGATCGCGGGCGACGAAGAAGGAGAGCGGCAGGCCGAGGGCGAGCACCGCCATCTCCTGCTGCACGGCCGCCTCGGTGCCGAGCGCGTTCTTCAGGCCGCGCATGGAATTGAGCCCGGCATCGGCGATGCGCTTCAGGCCGCCCTGGCCGGGCAGCGCCGCCTGGCGCCTCTCGTTGCCGGCAACGGCGTCACGCGGCTTGGGAGTTTCGCTCATTCCTCAGCATGCTCCTTCGATGCAGCAACGTCGGAGCCGGCAAAGCACGGCACCGAATCGGAGATATCGTAATAATCTCCCTTTTCCGCCAGATAGATATGCACGGCAAGGCGAAGTCCAGTCTCGCCGTCGAGCGCGCCGGCCGAGAACGACATGCGGTCGCTGCCGGCCTTCTCCCAGAAGAGCGTGGAGCCGCAGAGTTCGCAGAAGCCGCGCCGCGCCTCGTCCGTCGCCTTGAACCAGCGCACATACTCGGCGCCGGTGACGGATATGTCCGCCCTGACAGCGCTCACGGCCACCCAGTAATGGCCAGACTGCTTGCGGCAGGTGGTGCAATGACAGGCCTTGGCCGGGCCCGCCTCGCCGGAGGCGGTGAACCTTACCGCCCCGCAGGCGCAGCTTCCCGAAAGAGCGCTCATAAGCCGGGCGAGGGGCCGGCTCAGCCGGCCGCCAGCCTCTTCGCCTCGCGGCTGACACGGTCCTTGCGCAGGAGCTCGGCCACCAGGAAAGCGAGTTCGAGCGCCTGATCGGCGTTGAGGCGCGGGTCGCAATGGGTGTGGTAGCGGTCGGAAAGGTGCTCCACCTCCACGGCGCGTGCGCCGCCGATGCACTCGGTGACGTTCTTGCCGGTCATCTCGATATGAATGCCGCCGGCATGGGTGCCCTCGGCGGCGTGGATGGCGAAGAAATCCTCCACCTCCGACAGGATCGCCGTGAAGGGGCGCGTCTTGTAGCCGTTGGCGGCCTTCACCGTGTTGCCGTGCATCGGATCGCAGGACCAGACGACCTTGCGGCCTTCCTTCTCCACCGCCCGGATGAGCTTGGGCAGGTGCTTGCCGATCTCGCCGGAGCCGAACCTTGCGATCAGCGTCAGCCGGCCCGCCTCGTTGGCGGGGTTGAGCAGGTCGATGAGGCGCAGGAGCCCGTCGGCATCGAGCGAGGGGCCGCATTTCAGCCCGAGCGGGTTCTTGATGCCGCGGCAGAACTCGATATGGGCGTTGTCCGGCTGGCGCGTGCGGTCCCCGATCCACAGGAGATGGCCGGAGGTGGCGTACCAGTCGCCGGAGGTGGAATCGACGCGCGTCAGCGCCTGCTCGTAGCCGAGCAGCAGCGCCTCGTGGCTGGTGAAGAAATCCGTCTGGCGCAGCGAGGGCGTGGTATCGGCGTCGATGCCGATGGCGCGCATGAAGCCCAGCGTCTCGCTGATCTGGCTCGCCATCGCCTGATAGCGGGAGGCCTGCGGGCTGTCGGCGATGAAGCCGAGCATCCACTGATGCACGTGCTCCAGGTTGGCGAAGCCGCCCTGGGCGAAGGCGCGCAAGAGGTTCAGCGTCGCCGCCGACTGGCGATAGGCCATCTCCAGGCGGAACGGGTCGGGCAGGCGCGAGGCCTCGTCGAACTCGATGCCGTTGATGATGTCACCGCGATAGGTCGGCAGCTCGATGTCGCCCTGCTTCTCCGTCGGCGCCGAACGCGGCTTGGCGAACTGGCCGGCGATGCGGCCGACCTTCACCACCGGCACGCGGCCGGCGAAGGTGAGCACGATCGCCATCTGCAGGAAGACGCGGAAGAAGTCGCGGATGTTGTCGGCGCCATGCTCGGCAAAGCTTTCGGCGCAGTCGCCGCCCTGGAGCAGGAAGGCCCGCCCCTCGGCGGCCTCGGCGAGCGCCTTCTTCAGCTTGCGCGCCTCGCCCGCGAAGACGAGCGGCGGATAGGTGGCGAGCCGCCCTTCCACGCTCTCCAGCGCCGCTGCGTCCGGGTAGTCCGGCACCTGTTCGATCGGCCGGCCGCGCCAGGAGGCCGGATTCCACTTGGTATCCATATCGCAACTCTTCGACAGGAGGCCGCGAGCACCCGCCGGCGGCAGGCTTGACCCGGCCCTCAATCAGCGGGCTACGCTATCGTCCCTTCGGCCCGCAGCGTCAAGCCGAGGGGCGCTCTGCAAGGGCACAAAAGGCCGCAAGGTATGAAGGTTTGCGCCCCAGGCAGGCGCTTGCCTCGCGCCCCGTCCCCACGCACAATCGAGACATGGCAGAGAACGAACCGGCTTTCACCATCGGTATCGAAGAGGAATACCTCCTCGTCGACACAACAAGTCGCGACCTTTGCGTCGATCCGCCGGAAGAACTTCTGACGTCATGCCAGGAAATTCTCGGCGGCGCCGTCGCGCCGGAATTCCTGCGCTGCCAGATCGAGGTCGGAACGCCCGTCTGCAAGAGCCTCGCCGATGCGCGGCGCGAGCTCGCCCGCCTCAGGAGCACCATCGCCGAGGAGGCGGGAAAGCACGGGCTCGCCCCGATCGCCGCCTCCACGCATCCCTTCGCGCAATGGAGCGAGCAGCGCTCCACCGACAAGCCGCGCTACCGCGAGATCGCCGAGAGCCTGCAGGTCGTCGGCCGCCGTCTCGTCATCTGCGGCATGCATGTGCATGTCGGGGTGGAGGACCCTGAGCTCAGGATCGACCTGCACAACCAGCTCGCCTATTTCCTGCCGCACCTTCTGTGCCTCTCCACCTCCTCGCCCTTCTGGCAGGGACGCAAGGCGGGGCTCAAATCCTTCCGCCTCACCGTCTTCGACGCGCTGCCGCGTTCAGGCCCGCCGGAGCGCTTCTCCTCCTTCGGCGAGTTCGAGCGCTTCGTCTCCGTGCTGACCGGGGCGGGCGTCATCGAGGACGCCACGAAGATCTGGTGGGACCTTCGCCCTTCCGTGCGCTTTCCGACGCTGGAGATGCGCGTCACCGACGTGTGCACGCGGGTCGAGGACGCGCTCGCGATCGCCGCCACTTTTCGCTGCCTTGCGCGCATGCTCTGGCGGCTGAGGCGCGACAACCAGCGCTGGCGGCACTATCCGATGGCACTGATCGCCGAAAATCGCTGGATCGCCCAGCGCCACGGCGCGGCCGGCAGGCTCATCGATTTCGGGCGGGGCGAGCTTGTGCCCTTCAGCGACCTAGCCGGCGAAATCATCGACCTCGTCGCCGAGGATGCGGACCATTTCGGCTGCGCGAGCGAGGTGGAGCGCATCCGCGGCATCGCCTCGGGCGGCACCAGCGCCGACAAGCAGCTCGCCGTCTACGAGGACGCGATCGAAGCCGGGGCCAGCGAGCCGGAAGCGCTCCGCGAAGTCGTCGACCATCTCATCGCCGAAACGCTCGCCGGCTGCAAAGGGCCAGCTCCCTACACATCGGTGACGCCGCAGCCGAGCCCGATCTAGGCCGGGCTCAAAGCCCGATCTTCGTCGCCCCGGCCGCCCGGATCGCGCCGTCGACCATGGCGCGGTCGGCGTCGGAGAGGAGGAGCGCGCGCGGATAGCGGGGCTTTGCCCTGTCGTCGAGAATCGGCACGTGCCAGTCGGCCGTCGTCTCCAGGAAATGCGAAACGCCCGCCTCGCCGAACTCGGCGAAGAAGCCGGCGAGCACGACGTCGAGATAGGAGAGCATGACGGGGAAGTCGGCGTCCCCTGCCCGCCCGTATTCGGCATGGCCGACCCACAGATGCGGATCGGGCCAGGCTTCAGGGCGCCCGGCGGTCCAGGTGACGTCTCCGGGCGACAGGAGAACGGCCTCGTACTGCGCCTCCCGCCGGTCGAGATGCGGGCGCTCCTCCAGGGGAATCGCGACGACGACCCCCCAGATCTCGCAATCCGCGTCGGGCACGACGGTGAGCGTGCAGCGCTGGCCGTAGGGCGTGACACCGGAATGGCGCCAGGCGCGCCGCCAGCCCTTCAGGCGGGCCGGGGCGACCTCCGTCGTCTCAGAGAGGGTGGCCGCGTTGACGAGCGAGCCGTAGCCGAAACAGGTGAACACGGAGCCGTTTCTCGCCCGCTTTTGCGCTCCGGCGCAAGCGCCGGCACCTCGACGGCAGGCGGAAATGACATTAGAGGCGGAGCCGGCGACGGCTCTCCGGCCGCCGCGATCCCCGATCAGGCCAGGATACCGGCATGGCCCAATCCGTCGGGAGATGGACGGTCCTCGTCTGTCTCTCTCGCGTCTTTCTCTACGGCAGCTTCATGACGGCGGCCGCTTCCATTCCGGTGCTGCAGCCGGCCTGGGGCATTTCGGCCACGCGGGCAGGCGCGGTCGTTTCGGCCTTCACCATCTCTTACGCCGTCTCGCTCTTCCTCTTCGCCTGGGCTTCCGACCATTTCGGCGCCAAGCGCATGGTGCAGATCTCGGCGGTGGGGAGCGCCCTCTCCTCGCTCGCTTTCGGCCTCTTCGCCCGCGACTGGACGAGCGCCATGATCCTTTACGCCATCTGCGGGCTCGCCCAGGGCGGCGTCTACACGCCGCTCGTCATGGTCTTCGCCGAGCGCGCCGCCTCCAAGAGGCGCGGCACCGCCATGGGCTGGCTGATCGGCTCCACCTCCGTTGGCTATGCCTTCTCGCTCGGCCTCACCGGCGCCGTGCTCTCGTTCGGCGGCTACGAGGCGGCCTTCCTCGCCTGCGGCGCCATGCCGGCCATCGGCGCGGTGATGCTGCTCTTCCTCTTGCGCGAGATGCCGAACACCATCCATCAGCGGCCGAAAGGCGAAGGCGTCGTCGATGCGCTGTGGCGGGACCGGCAGACGCGGCTTCTGACGGAAGGCTACGTCTACCATTCCTGGGAGCTGCTCGGCGGCTGGGCCTGGATGCCGGCGCTGCTCGCCGCCGCCTTCGCCCTTTCCGGCCACGGCATCGGGCTCGCCAGCGGACAGAGCGCCATGCTGATCGGCGGCATGCACCTCCTCGCCTCGGCGGCGACCTTCTCCATGGGCGGGCTTTCCGACAGGCTCGGACGGCGGACCGTGTTGATTGCGGTGGCGGCGCTCTCCACCTGCCTCTCCTTCTCGCTCGGCTGGCTGGTGGCCGCGCCGCTCGCCATCCTGATCACGCTCGCCATGCTGCAGGCGGTTACCTCCATCGCCGATTCCCCGGTGCTGACCGTGGCGCTGACAGAGACGACGACGCCGGGCGTCCTCGGCAAGGTGCTGGCGATCCGCTCCCTGCTCGGCTTCGGCGCGGGCGCCGTGGCGCCGATCGCGGCGGGTGGCGTGCTCGACGTCTCGCGTCAGAACGGCTTGTCCGATCCGGTCGCCTGGGGGCTCGCCTTTTCGCTCCTGGCGCTGGGCGGGCTGCTCGCGACGGTGGCGGCGGCGCGCCTGCGGCAGGTCGTCTGAGAAGGCTGCGACCCACCGAGAATGGGGTTTCAGCCACCCTCGACTGCACGGCCTCTGAGGAACCGGCAGGGAGAGAATTTCAGGTCGTCGCCCGCTGCCAGCCGAACCGCGCACCGCGCGCTGGGTCCGGCCCGCGGCAGCGGGCGTCACTCAGAGGCCGTGAGGATCAGGCGGCCCTCACATTTTCCAGGAACTGATCCATCGCACCGCGCAGCGCCTCCAGGCGCTGGTCGAGATCGCCGACCGAATTGCGCACCTGGATGCTCACCTCGCCGGTGCGCGTCGCCGATTCGGAGACCTTTCCGATCGACGCGCTCACCTCCTGGGTGCCCGAGGCCGCTTCGGTGATGTTGCGGGCGATCTCGTTCGTGGCGTCGCTCTGCTGCTCCGCCGACAGAGCGATCTGATCGGAGCGCTCGGCGATATCGCGGACCATGTCGGCGATCGAGTGGGTCGCCTCGATGGAGACGTCGGCGGCCGAACGGATATCCGCGATCTGGCGGTCGATCTCCTCGATGGCCTTGGCGGTCTGCTCGGCGAGCGCCTTGACCTCGGCCGCGACAACGGCAAAGCCCTTGCCCGCTTCGCCGGCCCGCGCCGCCTCAATGGTGGCGTTGAGGGCCAGAAGATTGGTCTGCGAGGCGATGTCGGTGATGAGCTGGGTCACGTCGCCGACCCGGCGGACGACCGCGTTGAGGCCGTCGACCGCCTTGCTGGACCGCTCGACCTCGCCGGCCGCGGTGCGGGCGGTACGGGTCGAAGCTTCGATCTGCGCGCTGATATCGCGGGTGGAAGCCGACAGTTCCTCCGTGGCGCTCGCCACCGTCTGGACATTGGCGGTTGCCTGTTCGGCCGCGGAGGAAACCGTCAGCGACTGCTCACTGGTGGAACTGGAGACCTCCTGCAGGAACACCGCCGTTTCTTCCAGATGCTGGGAAGCGGAACGGATCTCGCCGGACAGGCCGATGACCGATTCCTCGAAGGCACCGGCGAGCCGGAGCATTTCCTCGCGGCGCCGGCGTGTTGCGGCCTCGCGCTCTTCGGCTGCCGAAGCTTCAAGTTCGCGTGCCCGCACGAGGTTGGCGCGGAAGATGGAAAGGGCGTTGTTCATCTTGCCGATCTCGTCGGCACGCTCGACCTCGTGAAGCTCCACGTTGGTATCGCCCTCCGCCAGCGTCTCGGTGGCTCTGGCCAGCCTGCCGAGAGGACGCGCCACGCTGAGGAAGTTGAAGATGCCGAAGAGAATGGCACAGGCGGCGCTGACGGCGGCGCTGACCAGCGCCACGGTCTCCACCAGTGCGAGCGAGTCCTGCTGGGCGCTGGCGAGCTCGCTCTGGCGGGCGGTCAGGGCCCCGACGATCCCGTCGATCTCCGTCTTGACGGCCGCAAATGCGGTCTGACCCGTGCCGGCCGCTTCGATGGCCTTGGCAAGGTCGACGGTCATCGGGTCACGCATCAGCGCGGCCTGGCGGACAACGAATTTGTCGTACCACTGGCGCCAGAGCGACATCGCCGGGTCGGCGGTCTGGCCGATATCGGCCTGAGCGAGCATCGGCTCGATCCTGGCGAAGAGCGTCTCGATCTCGGCCTTCTTCGCTTCGATCCCCCCGACCCAGTCCCGGTCGCCGGTCAGAAGGAAGTTCTTAAGGCTGACGGACTGCGCATCGATGTCGCTTTTCAACCTGGCGATCTCGATGATCGCGGACTGCACCTCGCCGTATTTCTGCACGGCGCGTTCGGCCTGCATGGCCTGGAAATAGACGACAGCACTGACGACAAGGCCGATCACCGCGAGCACCGCGAAGGCCAGGACCGCCTTGGTCGTAACGGACATGTTCTTAAGCACGGGTCGGGCCTCCGGTTACTGTGCCACGGCGAGCTTGCGGCGCGCCAGTTCGGTGAGGTTCACCTCGACGGTCACGGCGCCGAGAGAGGTGTTCTGGTCGGCTTCGGCGAGCGTCTTGTTCACCTGCGCGCGCCAGATCTTCAGGTTCTCGTCCCACTCCGGCTCGTCGATGAAGATCGCCTCGGGACCCTGCGGAAAGGTCTTCTGGAACTTGGCTTCGTCGCCCTGCCAGAAGTCGCTGGTGATGGAGGACTGGCCAACGTTCAGCCCCTTGTCGTCCATCACGAAGATCTCGACAAAAAGGCCCGCGGACTGGCCCTGCATGCGCGTGAGGTAGACGGAGAGCGGGCTGGAAAGCGTCGCCGCAATCAGCGGCTTGTCGGCGACCTCGCGCTCGGATTTCCACTGCTCGTCGAGGGCGTCGATCTCGGCCTGGGTCAGCTTGCCGTAGCGCTCATTCTGGCTGCGGACCGAGAGGCGCACCACCTCGGAGTCCATCCAGGTGTCGATCTGCTCGATCAGGCCGGCATCAATGAGCCGCCTGGCATCGGGCGGAAAGGAATCTGCCTTTGCGGCGGTGGCCGCGACCACGATCAGGGCGGCGAGCGAAACTCGGAACATGGGGCATCTCGCGTCAATTGAACAATTCCAACGCGGAACGCCTAAGTTGCCATCCTGTCGCGAAGCTTGTGAGGGACCGCGTGCAGACAATGCAGGCGATCGGAAAGGGTTGGCGCCATCCTAGCGCACGGCGCGCGTGGGCTTCGACGGCAGGGCGGCCGTCGGCCGGAAGCCGGCCGCCAGCGCCATGCGGGCGATCTCAGGCCGCCTCGACGACCTCACCCTTGCGGATGATGGCGCTCGGTTCGTACATCGTCACGAGTTCTTCGGCCGCCGTCGGATGCACCGCCATGGTGCGGTCGAAATCGGCCTTGGTGGCGCCCATCTTCACCGCAATGCCGAGAAGCTGGGCCATCTCTCCCGCGTCGGGGCCGAGGACGTGCGCGCCGAGCACCCTGTCCGTATCGGCGTCGACGACAAGCTTGACCAGCATGCGCTCGGAGCGCCCCGAAAGCGTGTTCTTCAGCGGACGGAAGACCGATTTGTAGATCGCCAGGTGGTCGATCTCCCTGCGGGCGGCATCCTCCGTCATGCCGACGGTGCCGATCTCCGGCTGCGAGAAGACGGCGGTCGGCACGGAGCCGTAATCGGGCTTGGTCGGCCGACCATTGAAGACGGTGTCGACGAAGCACATCGCCTCGTGGATCGCCACCGGCGTCAATTGCATGCGGTCGGTGACGTCGCCGATCGCCCAGACATGCTCGCAGTTCGTCTTCGAATATGCGTCGACGCAGATGGAGCCGCGGGCATCGGTCTCAATGCCGAGCTTTTCCAGCCCCAGCCCCTCGGTGTTCGGCAGGCGGCCCACCGCGAGCAGGACCTGCTCGGCGTCGTAGCAGTCTCCGCCGTGGAAGGTGCCGCGCAGCCAGCCGCTGTCCAGCCGCTCGATCCGGCCGAAGACGTCCTGGCAGCGGATCTTGATGCCCTTGTTCTCGTATTCGGCATGCAACAGGCGCCGCAGATCCATGTCGAAGCGCTGCAGGATCTCCTTGCCGCGATAGAGGATCGTCGTATCGACGCCCATGGAGGCGAAGATCCCGGCGAATTCCACGGCGATGTAGCCGCCGCCGCAGATGACGACCTTCTCCGGAAGCTTTTCCAGCCCGAAGGCCTCGTCGGAGGTGATGCAGAGCTCGTGGCCGACAAGCGCTTTGTGCGGATTGGGCCGGCCGCCCGTCGAGATCAGAATGCGCTCGGCCGAGACGGTGCGCCCTGAGCGCTGAAGGTGGATGTCGTGCCCGCCGGCGAGGACGGCGCGCTCGTCGATCAGCTCGGCGCCCGCCTTTTCGAGGTTGGCCCGATAAAGCCCCTCGAGCCGCGCGATCTCCTTGTCCTTGTGGGCGATCAGCGTCGGCCAGTCGAAATGCGCGTTCTCGTAGGACCAGCCGTAGCCGACGCTATCCTCAAAATGCTCGCCGAACTGGGAGGCGTAGATGAGAAGCTTCTTGGGGATGCAGCCGCGGATGACGCAGGTGCCGCCGACGCGGCTTTCCTCCGCCACCGCGACACGCGCGCCGGTCTGCGCGGCGAGCCGCGCGGCGCGCACGCCGCCGGAGCCGGCGCCAATGACGAAGAGGTCGTAGTCGTAGCGGCGCTGGCTCATCCCATTTCCGGCCAGCCCGGCCGGCTCCCTGTTCCGGCGGAGAAAGTCACTGCTTCTGAGGGGTCTCCGGCGGAGCGGCCTGCAGGCTCTGCGCCTCGCTGGCGGTGATCTTCTGCAGTTCCTCCGTGGCACGCTGGAGGATATCGGAGCTCAGCTCCTGCGCCCAGGCCTGGCTGACGTTGAGCTGCGCGTTGAGGAGGCTGACGAGATTGGCGCCGAGCTTCTTGCCAGCATCGGTCTGGAAGAAGTCGAGATAGGCCTGCAGTTCCTCGGTGGAGAAATTGACCGCCCAGACGCGGGCGAGCCGGTTCTCCAGCTCGGGGCGGCGATCGACCATCTGCAGCGCCACCTTGTCGACGATCTCGATGATGCCGAGCTGGGCCTGCGGGTTGGAACGGATCAGCGTCGATTTCGCCTGGTCGGCGACGGACGGCAGGATCTGGTCGAAGGAGCGCGACAGCGAGGAGGCGGCGAGCACCTGGCGCGCCAGCTTCATCTGCTCGGGACTGGGCTCGTCGATGGCGCCGGCGTTCTGCGTGCTGTTGTCCTGCGCCGCCGCGTACTGGGCGGGCACGATGGCCGCCAGTGCGAGCAGGCAAAGCGCGATCAGACGATACATGAATGTCTCCTGGTCTCTGGCGACGCTTGAAGCGCCGTCGATAACGGAAAAGGGGGCGGCCGTCACGCCCGTGACGGCGTGCGGGAAAGCCTTTTGATCCCTTCGGGGGTGGCGATCAGGGCCTCGTCGGCGAGGCCGAGGAAGAGGCCGTGCTCGACGACGCCGGGGATTGCCGCCAGGCCGTCCGCCAGCGCCTGTGGATCAGGAATACGGCCAAAAGATGCGTCGAGGATGTAGTGCCCCTCATCGGTGAGGAAACGCTCGCCGCCGGCCATGCGCCAGGCGAGCGGCCCGGAAAGGCCGAGGGCCGCGGCGGTGTCGGCGATGGCCCGCTCGCTCGCCTTGACGCCGAAGCGCACCACCTCGATCGGGAGCGGGAAGGCACCCAGCACCGGCACGTCCTTGGAGGCGTCGGCGACGACGATCATGCGGTCGGAGGCCGCCGCCACGATCTTCTCGCGCAGGAGGGCCCCGCCGCCGCCCTTGACGAGGGCGAGGTCCGGGCCGACCTCGTCGGCGCCGTCGACGGTGAGGTCGAGGCGGTCGATCTCATCAAGGCTGGTGAGGGCAATGCCCTCCTCCTCGGCCTGGCGGCGGGTCGCCTCGGAGGTCGGCACGCCGACGACATTGAGCCCCGCGCGCACTTTCTCGCCGAGAAGCCGCACGAACCATGCGGCCGTCGAGCCGGTGCCGAGGCCGAGCCTCATGCCATCCTCGACGGCCTCAAGAGCGGTCGCGGCCGCCTCGCGCTTCAGATCGTCCGACATCGTCGCTCCCCCATCTTCTACGCGGCTCCAGCTATCATGCGGCGATGGGCGTTCCAAGGCGGCTTCTTGCGCCGGCCGCCCCCCTCCGCTAGCCAGCCGGGATGGCTCCTCTCCTCGTCTTCGACCTCGACGGCACGCTCGTCGACACCGCCCCCGACCTGATGGGCACGCTCAACCATGTGCTTGAGACGCACGGCCTGCCCGCCGCCCCCGCCGGCGAGATCATGCCCTTCATCTCCGGCGGGGCGCGGCGGATGATCGTCGCAGGAGCGGCCCGCTCCGGCTCCAGCCTCGAAGACGTGGAGCTCGACCGGCTGTTCGAGCTCTTCCTGGAGCATTATTCGCAGAACATCTGCGTGAAGAGCCGCGCCTTTCCGGGCGTGCTTGCCGCGATGGACCGGCTGGAGGCGGCCGGCTGGCGCTTTGCCGTGTGCACCAACAAGCGCACGGAAACCTCCAGGCTGCTGCTTTCCAAGCTCGGCATCCTGGAGCGCTTTGCCGCCCTCCTCGGCGTCGATGCGGTGGAGCGCAAGAAGCCGGATCCGGGGCATCTCATCGCCACCGTCGAGGCGGCGGGCGGCGAGACCGGGACGACGCTGATGATCGGCGATTCCGCTGCCGATATCGGTGCGGCCAAGGCGGCGAACGTGCCCGTCATCGGCGTCACCTTCGGCTACAGCGACCGGCCGGTGGCCGAGCTTGCACCCGACTTCCTGCTTTCCGACTACGCCGAGCTGACCGTGGCGCTCGCCGAGCGCCTGCTGGCGCGCAAGGCACACGGCGCCGCGTAGGGCGCGCGTGTAACGGGGGACGCGGGGAAGACGCGCGGACGGGCCACTTGCTCGTCTTGACCAAGGGCCCGACCCGTGCCACATGCGCTTGCGGTCAAGGGCGCGTAGCTCAGCGGGAGAGCACTGCCTTCACACGGCAGGGGTCACAGGTTCAATCCCTGTCGCGCCCACCATTCCTTGCCCCCTCCCCTTCAGCCTAAAGTGCAAGCGATCTTCGCCATGCGAAGATCATGGGCGGTGGATCCGGCGCGAAGGTTTCGCACGCGGCGAAGGAAACCACCTTCCAGGTCGCCGGTTAGTATCCCGCAACGTCCGAGGAGGGAGAGCATGATGGCCGGAGCACCCGATCCGCGCACGCCGTGCCGCCAGAAACGGGCTTTCCGCCGCCCGCCACAGCCGCGCGGGAGCGGCTGAGCCATGTGGAACTGGATCAGCGAGAACAGCAGCGCCATCGCCGCCGTCACCTCGGTCGGCACGCTTCTCGTCTGGCTTGTCTATCTGCAGCTCATCCTGAGCAACTTTCGCCGTCAGCGCCGCTCCACCATCCTCATCAACCGGGGCGCCGGCAGCGGGCTCGGCGGGCATTGCCTCATCAGCAACATGAGCACCAGCGCCGTCTACCTGACGAGCATCATCGCCACGATGAAGACGGAGGACCGCACCTTCCAGCATGCGCTCACCGATCTGAGGGAGCTCGACGAGACGATGAAAGGAGACCCGCGCTCCATCTTCAAGCAGGGCCCGCTGCAGCCGGGCGAGTACCTCGATATCGGCACCTTCCGCGATCTCATCCAGCAGATGGGGGAATCGGAGGACGGCCCGGCGCAGGGCGAGGACTGGGCGAGCGTCGTCGAGTCGCTCGAGCTGACGGCCGTCGCCGTCTACGGCTCCGACGATCTTCTGGTGGGGTCGCGGCGCACCTTCGAACTGCGCAAGGATGAGGACGGGCGTACCAGCGTCTGCCCGACCACGTTGGATTCCGTCCAGATCCGCTCACGCCGCGAGCGGCGGAAGATCGGCGCGCTGCTGCAGGAATCGCTCTGAACGATCCGTCGTAGAAGACCTATTAGTCGTAGAACACCACGGTCTTGTGGCCGGAGATGATCACCCGGTCGTCGAGGACGTAATGGAGCGCGCGGGCAAGCACCCGGCGCTCGATGTCGCGCCCCTTGGCGACGAGCTCGTCCGGCGTGTGGCGGTGGGTGATGCGCTCCACGTCCTGTTCGATGATCGGCCCCTCGTCGAGGTCGGGCGTGACGAAATGGGCCGTCGCCCCGATGAGCTTCACGCCGCGCGCATGCGCCTGGTGGTAGGGCTTGGCGCCCTTGAAGCCCGGCAGGAAGGAATGGTGGATGTTGATGCAGTGGCCGGCGAGCTTGGAGGAGAGTTCGTCGGAGAGGACCTGCATGTAGCGCGCGAGGACGACGAGCTCGGTATCCGTCTCCTCGATCAACTCCAAGAGCCTCGCCTCCTGCTCAGCCTTGGTCGCGGCGGTGACCGGCAGGTGGTGGAACGGCAATTCCTCCAGCTCGGGGATGTGCAGTACCTCGCGCGGATGATTGGAAACGATCGCCGTCACATCCATCGGCAATTCGCCGATGCGCCAGCGATAAAGAAGGTCGGCGAGGCAATGGTCGAACTTGGAGACGAGGATCATCACCCGGCGCCGCAGGCTGCGGTCGCGCAACGTGAAGGTCATCGAAAAGCGCTCGGCGATCTCCTCCATGGCAGCCTGGAAGGCTTCCGCATCGGCCTCCTCCAGTGCCGGGTTGAAGAGCACGCGCATGAAGAAGTTGCCCGTCTCGGCGTCGTCGAACTGCTGCGCCTCCAGGATGTTGTAGCCGTTGGAGACGAGCGCTGTGGCGACGGCGGAGACGATTCCCGGCCGGTTCGGGCAGGAGAGCGTGAGGATGAAATCGGCCATGGGCTTCCCGATGCTGCAAGCGACGACCGGGCTCGTCTAGCGATCATGGCCCGGCTTCGAAAGCCCGGGAGCGCCCCCCGCTGTCGCAGCTTGGCGTCCCCGCGACGACGCGACCGGTTGACGGGACGCCCCGGCGTGTCCGGCCGGACACATCTGCGCCCAAAATGGCGCAAGACAGGGCAAGCGGCTCTCCACGCGCTTGCGCAGGAGGGGTGATTCGCCTCACAGGAGAAACAAGCACAAAATCGCCAGCGATGCGGGGACTAGGATGAAGAGACTTGGATTGATGGCGGCCACGGTCGCCCTTGTTGCGATGGCCGCCACCTCCTTTGCGCCGCAGGCATCGGCCCAGCCGACGGCGCGGTTCTTCGACCCCGTGTCGAAGCAGTGGCAGGACATCGGCCCGGGCCGTCACCACGGCAAGTCGCCGATCCAGAAGGAAGTCGTCAGCTATGACGGCCCCTACGGCGCCAACACCATTATCGTCGACACGACCGAGCGCCGCCTCTACTACGTGATGGGCGACGGCAAGGCGCTGAAATACGGCGTCGGCGTCGGCCGCGAGGGCTTCCAGTGGGCCGGCACGCACCGCGTCACCCGCAAGGCGGAATGGCCGGGCTGGACCCCGCCGCCGGCCATGCGCAAGCGCCAGCCTGGCCTGCCGGCGCATATGGAGGGCGGCCCGAACAATCCGCTCGGCGCCCGTGCCCTCTATATCGGCAACACCTTCTACCGCATTCACGGCTCCAACGAGCCCTGGACGATCGGCTCCGCCGTCTCCTCGGGCTGCATCCGCATGACCAACGACGACGTGATGGACCTCTACGAGCGGGTCAATGTCGGCACGAAGGTTGTCGTGCGCCGCTGAAGCCGCCTTCCGGAATACAGGCAGGAATACGGGAAACGGCCGGTCGCCAGACCGGCCGTTTTCTTTTCGGCCGACGCGTCAGCGAGCGCGGGTCATTCCCTTCTCCTCGAGCTCGGCGAGATAGGCCGGCCACAGCGCCTCGCGGTCGCGCCCGAGGCGGTAGAGATAGGTCCAGGAATAGAGGCCGGAATTGTGCATGTCGTCGAAGGTGAGGCGCACGGCGTAGTTGCCGACAGGCTCGACCTGGATGATCTCCACCTGCTCCTTGCCGCCGACGACCTTGCGTTCGGCAGGTGAATGACCCTGCACTTCGGCGGAGGGCGAGAAGACGCGCAGATATTCGGCGGCGAGCTCATAGAACGCTCCGTCGTCGAAGCTGACGGCGAGATTGCGGCGGTCTTTTTTCAGTCGGATCTCTGTCGGCCACGGTTCGGCCATGCCTCTCCCCTCGTCTCGGTTCTTCGCCGGCATCCGTCGCACACAATGTTTGACGCCGCCGCCGGCTCGCTTAGATTGGAACCCATATATGGGCAGGAGACGCCTTGTCAGCCCCGGCAAGGCCAACCGACAACGTTCCCGAAGGGAACACTGACGAGGCCGATTTGACTTCTTCCGGACCGCCGGCCACCGAGGCGCCGATGATCGACCCCTTCGGGCGGCCGATCTCCTATCTGCGCGTCTCCGTGACAGATCGCTGCGACTTCCGCTGCCTCTATTGCATGGCGGAAGACATGACCTTCCTGCCCAAGCGCGATCTCCTCACGCTGGAGGAGCTCGACCGGCTCACCTCGGCCTTCGTCGACAAGGGCGTGAGGAAGCTCAGAATCACCGGCGGCGAGCCGCTGGTGAGGCGCAACATCATGTGGCTCTTTCACCAGCTCGGCCGGCATCTCCAGACCGGCGCGCTGGAAGAACTGACCCTGACCAGCAACGGCTCGCAGCTGGAGCGCTTCGCCGCCGAGCTGGCCGATGCGGGCGTCAGGCGCATCAACATCTCGCTCGACACGCTCGATGCCGACAAGTTCAAGACGATCACCCGCTGGGGCGATCTCGGCAAGGTGATGGCCGGAATCCGCGCCGCGCAGGCGGCAGGACTGAAAATCAAGCTCAACACCGTGGCGCTGAAGGGCTTCAACGAGGCCGAGATTCCCGAGATGCTCCGCTTCGCCCATGGCGAAGGCATGGACCTCACCCTGATCGAGACCATGCCGCTCGGCGAGATCGACGGCGACCGCACCGAACAATATCTGCCGCTCTCGACCGTCCGTGCGCGGCTTGGCGAGGAATTCACCCTCTCCGACATTCCCTACAAGACGGGCGGGCCGGCGCGCTATGTGGAGGTCGCCGAGACCGGCGGGCGGCTCGGCTTCATCACCCCGCTCACGCATAATTTCTGCGAGAGCTGCAACCGGGTGCGCGTCACCTGCACGGGCACGCTCTATATGTGCCTGGGACAGGAGGACGCCGCGGATCTGCGCGCTCCCCTGCGTGCCTCGGAAGGCAACGAGCTGCTTTCCAATGCCATCGACGAAGCGATCGGGCGCAAGCCGAAGGGGCATGACTTCGTCATCGACCGGCAGACGAGGAAGCCGGCGGTCGGCCGGCATATGAGCGTGACGGGCGGCTGAACGCGCCGGGAGCCCTCCCGGCTCTTCCTTTAGCCTCCCCTCCCCGCTTCTTCTCCTCCCGCCGTTCCCCACGGACCCTTGCATGTCCCCGCCCGCCATCGAACCGAGCCAGAACCGCCTCGGCATCACCTACATGCTGATTGCCATGGTGGCGTTCATCCTGAACGACACGCTGGTGAAGGTTGCGAGCGAGCACCTGCCGACGGGCCAGATCATCTTCGTGCGCGGGCTCATCGTCTCGCCGATCGTCGTGACGCTCGCCTGGTGGCGCGGCGGCTTCGTCAATCTGCGGATATTGCGGCACAGAACGCTCGTCTGGCGCACGATCGGCGAAATCACGGCGACGTCGCTCTATCTCACCGCCCTCTTCAGGATGCCGCTCGCCAACGCCTCGGCCATCCTGCAGGTCGTGCCGCTGGCGACGACGGCAGGCGCAGCTATCTTTCTCGGCGAGAAGGTCGGCATCCGCCGCTGGACCGCCATCGTCATCGGCCTCACCGGGGCACTTCTGATCGTCCGGCCGGGATTTGAGGGCTTCAATGCCTGGTCGCTCCTGGCGTTTCTCTCCGTCGGGGCCGTGGCCGTCCGCGACCTTTCCTCCAAGCAGCTTCCCAGGGGTCTGCCGACGCTCGCCGTGACGGCGGTCTCGGCGGTCGCCGTCGGCCTTTTCGGCGGCGTGATGATGCTCTTTGAGGAGACGGTGACGCCGAGCGCCCACGATCTGATGATCCTCGTCGTGGCGGGATTTTGCTGCATCCTCGGCTACATCTTCATCATCGCGGCGATGCGCACCGGAGAGATCAGCGTCGTGGCGCCGTTCCGCTATTCGCTCATGGTCTATGCCGTCATCCTGCAGATCGCCGTCTTCGGGCAATGGCCGGACGCCTTCCTCCTCCTCGGCACGTTCATCCTGGTCGGCACGGGCATCTACACCTTCTACCGGGAGCGACGCGTCGGCGCGCGGGAAGCGACGCGCAGCCTCGGCGCACCGCCTCCGAAATAGGCTCTCAGCATCCTGCGTAGACCTGCCATGCTCCAGCCGCATGGGTGGTGCCCGGCGCGCCACCCTTCCCAAGCATTGCGGTCTCAACCATACCGGTCGCGATGCCTCCCGTGATGACCGACGCCACCGTCCCCGCGCAACCCGGGCGACGGCCCAGCCTGATCAGCCTCGTCATCATCTCGGCGCTGAGCCCCTTCGCGATCAATGTCGTCGTGCCTTCCATGCCGGCGCTGCAGGACGAGTTTTCGGCCGATTTCGGTCACGTGCAGCTCGTCCTGTCGCTCTTCCTCGCCTCCGTCGCGCTCTCCCAGATCGGCATCGGTCCGCTTTCGGACCGGTTCGGGCGGCGGCCGGTGCTGCTGGCCGGGCTTTGCATCTTCACGCTCGCCAGCATCGTCGCCATCATGGTCTCGTCGATCGAGACCCTTATCGGGCTGCGGATCGTTCAGGCAGCCGGCGGCTGCACGGGCATCGTGCTGGCGCGGGCGATCGTGCGGGACCTCTACGACCGCCGGAAGGCGGCGAGCGTCATCGGCTACGTCACGATGGGCCTCGCCATGGGGCCGATGGTGGCGCCTCTCGTCGGCGGCCTGCTGCAGCAGGGATTCGGCTGGCGCGCGCAGTTCATCTGCATGGCGCTTCTCGGCGCGATCGTCCTCTTCGTCGCCTGGCGCGATGTCGGGGAGACGAACCACCATCTGACGGAGCGGCTCGACTTCGCCACCATGCGCCGGGATTTTGCGCGGCTGCTGCGCGAGCCGGCATTCCTCGTCTACACGGCCGTCTCCAGCCTCTCGACGGCGGTGTTTTTCTCCTTCCTCGGCGGGGCGGCCTATGTGGCGGAGACGATCATCGGCCTGTCGCCGGTCAGCTACGGAAGCTGGTTCGCCATCATCGCCATCGGCTACGCCTTCGGGAATTTCCTTTCCGGCCGCTTTGCCGAAAGGGTCGGCGTACGGCGCATGACGCTTGGCGGCTCGATCCTGCTGGTCGCCGCCGTGGCCGTGATGGGGCTCCTCTTCGCCGCCGGATACGTGGTGCCGGCGGCGCTCTTCGTGCCGATGTGCATCGGCAGCGCGGCGAACGGCCTCGTCCTTCCGTCCACCATCGCCGGCGCCGTCTCGGTCCGGCCGGAAATCGCCGGCGCGGCGGCGGGCCTGCAGGGCGCCTGCCAGATCGGCGCCGGCGCTGTCCTTTCGGCCATCGCCGGGGCGGCGCTTGCCGGCAGCGCCTCGCCCATGCCGCTGGTGGTGGTGATGGGCGTGTGCTCGATCGCCGCGCTGTTCTTCGCGGCGATCCTCTTTCGCGTGGTGCGCTGAGGCGCGGCTACTCGACGACGATGCGCGGCGCCTGCCGCGCGCCGGCTCCGCCTTCCTGAAGCCCCTCCATCACCCTGGCGGCGATGAGCCGATAGATGCGCGCATGTTCGGAATCCGGATCGGAGGCGACGACAGGCTTGCCGGAATCGGAGGTCTCCCGGATCGCCATATGGAGCGGCACGGCGCCGAGGAAGGGAACATCGATGCGCTCCGCCTCGTGCTCGGCGCCGCCATGGCCGAAGATGTCGGAGCGTTCGCCGCAATGCGGGCAGAGGAAGTAGCTCATGTTCTCCACGATGCCGAGGACCGGCACGTTGACGCGGTTGAACATGTTGATGCCCTTGCGTGCGTCGATCAAAGCGAGATCCTGAGGCGTGGAGACGATGACGGCGCCGGCTAGCGGCACCTGCTGGGCCATGGTCAGCTGCGCGTCGCCGGTTCCCGGCGGCATGTCGACGACGAGGACGTCGAGCTCGCCCCAGGCGACCTCGCGCAGAAGCTGGCTGAGGGCCGACATGACCATCGGGCCGCGCCAGATCATCGGCGTCTCCTCTTCGACGAGGAAGCCCATGGACATGACCTTGAGGCCGAAATTCTCCATCGGCTCGATGACCTTGCCTTCCAGCTCACGCGGCCGGCCGGAAATGCCGAGGAGGCGCGGCAGCGAGGGCCCGTAGACGTCGGCGTCGAGGATGCCGACGGACAGCCCGTTTGCCTTGAGGCCGAGCGCGAGGTTGACCGCCGTCGTCGACTTGCCGACGCCGCCCTTGCCCGAGGCGACGGCGATGATCTTCTTCACCCCGGGCACACCGACCTTCTGCGGCCCGGCCTGGCCGGCAGGTCCCGGACGCGGTGCCTGCTGCTGCGGTGCCGGTTGCTGCGGCGCGGACGCACCACCCATCGGGCTGGACGGCTGGGGGGCGGCCGGGCGCGGGGCGCCGGCCTGCGGGCTTGTCCCGCGCCGGTCGGCGGTCAAAACCACCATCGCCTGCTCCACGCCTTCCAGGTTCTCCAGAACCTTCTGGGCGGCCTCGCGCAGGGGCTCCAGGACATTCGCCGCCTCGGCGGGAACGGTGATCGAGACGATGACCTTGCCGCCGGAAACGATCGGCTCGGAGACGAGCTTTTCGGTGACGATGTCGCTTTCAAGATCGGGGCTTTTCACCCGGCTGAGGGCCCGCAGGACCTCTTCTTTGCTCAGCTCTGGCATCTCGCTCCTTCAGCGGCCGGTATTTCGGGCGGGGCCGGCGTCATCGTCGGCCCGCATTCCCGGTTGACATATTCGCGTGCCGGCCGAAGTTCAAATGCCGGGCCGTCAAGAAGCGAGGAAGCGTGAACGGCGACAGCACCATCATCCGCCCCGAGCCGGACGATCCGCGCCTTTCGGCCGAGGTCGCCGGCATCGACGAGAACGGCGCGGCGGTCACGACCCGCGTCGTCACCGAACGGGCGCTGACGCTCTACCTCAATTCGCAGGAGATCGTCACGATGATGACGATCGGCGACCATCCGGACCTCCTCGCGGTCGGCTATCTGAAGAACCAGAACATGCTCGCAGCGGACGACGTCGTCACCGGCGTCGACATGGACGAGGAACTCGGCGTCGTCGTGGTGCGCACCGAGCGCGAGACCGACTACGAGGAGAAGCTGAAGAAGCGCGTCAGAACCTCCGGCTGCGCGCAGGGCACCGTCTTCGGCGATGTGATGGAGGGCTTCGGACGGGTGGCGCTCTCCGACACCGCGACGATCCGCACGAGCTGGCTGCAGAGGCTGACGAAGGAGATCAACACGACGCCCTCGCTCTATCTCGCCGCCGGCGCCATCCATGGCTGCGTCCTGTGCGAGGAAGACCGTGTGCTTCTCTACATGGAGGATGTCGGCCGCCACAACGCCGTCGACAAGATCGCAGGCTATATGTGGCTGAACGGGGTTTCGCCGCAGGACAAGATCTTCTACACGACCGGCCGCCTCACCTCCGAGATGGTGATCAAGACGGTGATGATGGGGATTCCGATCCTGGTGTCGCGTTCCGGCTTCACGGCGGCCGGGGTGGAGCTGGCCCGCCAGGCCGGCCTCACCCTCATGGGAAGGGCGCGCGGGCGCCGCTTTCTCGCGGTTTCGGGGGCGGAGCGCATCGTCTTCGACGCCCGCGCGGAAGAGGGAGATGACGAGCGCCCGGAGCATCGGCGAAAGGGCGCGCAGGAAGCGTCCGGCCGGCTTCACCTCAAAGCCTAGGGCGGTTATATAGAGCGCGGGGAAAACGCCGATGATCGAACGCTCAGTGACATTTCTTTGCGGGCCGATGAGCCTGCCGACGAACCGCCCAGGGGTTTCGTGAGCGAGGAGCAGCCCCGGCCCTGGCCCGTGACCGGCGTGATCCTCGCCGGCGGCCTTTCGCGGCGCATGGGCGGCGACAAGCCGATGAAGGAGATCGGCGGGCGGCCGATGATGGCCTATGTGGTCGAAAAGATGCTGCCGCAGGTCGACCGGCTAATCATCAACGCCAACGGCGATCCGCACCGCTTCGACAGTTTCGGCCTGCCGGTCGTGCCGGACGGCATCGACGGCAATCCCGGCCCGCTGGCGGGGATCCTTGCCGGCATGCGCTGGAGCCAGGTCTTCTGCCCGCAGGCACACTTCATGGCCTCGGCCGCCGTCGACACGCCTTTCTTCCCGACAGACCTCGTCGAGCGTCTGGCCGAGGGATGCGGACGCGACGAGGGCACCATCGCCGTCGCGGCCTCCTTCAACGGCGTCCATCCGGTCTTCGGCCTGTGGCCGATCGCACTGGCGGACGACCTGGAGGAATGGCTGAAGAAGGGCAAGAGCAACAAGATCCTCGACTTCGCCGACCGGCACCTGAGGCTCAACGTGCCGTTCGACCATCTGGAGGCGGACGGTGAGCAGATCGACCCCTTCTTCAACGTCAACACCCCCGATGACGCCGAGCAGGCCGAGACGATGATGGCCGCCCTCACCCGCATGCGCGCGGCGGGCTGAAACCCGCCACGCGATGCGGCCTCCCGTCTTCGGCATCACCGGCTGGAAGAATTCCGGCAAGACGACGCTCGTCACCCGGCTCGTTACCGAGTTCTCCCGGCGCGGGCTCACTGTCTCCACCCTGAAGCACGCCCACCACGCTTTCGATATCGACCATGCGGGCACCGATTCCTTCCGCCACCGCGAGGCCGGGGCCCGCGAGGTGATGCTGGTCTCCGGCAAGAGGTGGGCCCTGATGCACGAGCTTGCAGAAGAGGAGGAGGAGCCGGCGGCGGAGGAGATGATCGACCGGCTGTCGGCCTGCGACCTCGTTCTCGTCGAAGGCTACAAGCGCGAGCGCCATGCCAAGATCGAGGTGCGGCGCAGGGACGGCAGGCCGGGTCAGGCGCTCGCCTTGGATGATCTGACCATCCTCGCCATCGCCTCCGATCACGAGACGGAAACAGGCGGCCTTCCCCGCTTCGATCTCGACGACGTCGTCGGCATTGCCGATTTCATCAGCGACCATCTCGCTTTACCCTCCCGCTCATGACGGATGACCGGCAGACCCGGCTCGCCGACGATTGCTTCGTGCACGATCGCGACCGCCTGAAGCATGCGGAAGCGCTTCTCATCCTGAAGGAGCGGATCGGCCGCATCGTCGGCGAGGAGACCATCGCGCTCGCACAGGCGAGCGGGCGGATCCTCGCCGAGGAGATCGCCGCGCCGCGAGCCGTTCCCGGCTTCGACAATGCCGCCGTCGACGGCTACGCCTTCCACTTCGCCGACCATGAGGCGACGGGCGGCTTCTTCCCGCTCGCCGGGCGCGTCGCGGCCGGCCATCCGGCCGAGGGCGCGCTTGCGCCGTTTTCCGCCGCGCGCATCTTCACCGGCGCGCCGATGCCGGAGCGGGCTGATACGGTCGCCATGCAGGAGGATTGCGAGCGGCACAGCCAGGACGGGCAGGAATTCGTCGTCGTGCCGGCGGGCCTTCGCGAAGGCGCGAACCGCCGCCGCGCCGGCGAGGACCTGAAGGCAGGCGCGATCATCGCGGCACCTGGCATGCGCCTGCGCGCGCCCGAGGTCGCCGCCATCGCCTCGACCGGACGGGCAGAGGTGAAGGTCTTTCGCAAGGTGCGGGTCGCCCTCCTGTCTTCCGGCGACGAGCTTGTCCGGCCGGGCGCGGCGCTGCCGCCGGGCGGGGTCTACGACGCCAACCACTTCCTGCTCGCCTCGCTGCTGGCGAGCCTGCCGGTGGAGGTCACCGATCTCGGCATCGTGTCGGACCGGGCCCCGGCGGTGCGCAATGTCCTGGAAGAGGCGGCGAGAAACCACGACGCCATCCTTGCCACCGGAGGCGCCTCGCGCGGCGAGGAGGACCATCTCGTCACCGCCTGGGAAACACTCGGCAAGCGGCATCTGTGGCAGCTCGCCATCAAGCCGGGCCGGCCGATGTCGTTTGGGCAGATCGGGGCTGGCCAGATCGGGCCCGGCCAGACCGGCCAGAACGGTGCCTGCGCGACGCTCGGCCTGCCCGGCAATCCGGTGGCCGCCTTCGTCTGTTTCCTTCTCTATGCGAGGCCCGTTCTCCTGGCGCTCGGCGGCGCGGCCTGGAGCGAACCCTTGCGCTTTTCCGTTCCCGCCGGCTTTGCCATCGAAAAGAAAAAGGCCGACCGGCGCGAATTTCTGCGCGGACGGCTTGTGGAGGGGCCCGACGGACTTGTCGCCGAGAAATTTCCGCGCGACGGCTCCGGCCTGATTACCGGCCTCAGGGAGGCGAGCGGGCTCATCGAGATCACCGAGGAGACGACCTCGGTCGCGCCCGGCGATCCGGTCACATTCCTTCCCTTCGCCAGTTTCGGCATCTAACAAAAAACGACCGCTTGCCGCAGGGAGAGGTCGTGCAAGATAGTTGCGCAGGCCTAATTTTTCAGCCGATTATGCTCTCAGGCGGTCCGCGTTCGGGGCCGCATGCCAAGAAAACTGGGAGACAGCATGACCCTTTTCCGCAGCCTGGCGGCCGCCGCCGCCCTCCTTGCCATCGCAGCCGTACCGGCCGCCGCGCAGGAGAAGATCCGTATCGGCACGGAAGGCGCCTATCCGCCGTTCAACGAACTGACCTCCGACGGCAAGCTCCAGGGCTTCGATATCGACATCGCCAAGGCGCTCTGCGACGAAATGAAGGTGGAATGCGAGTTCGTCACGCAGGACTGGGAAGGCATCATCCCGGCGCTGCTGGCGGGCAAGTACGACGCGATCATCGCCTCCATGTCGATCACCGACGAGCGCAAGGAGAAGGTCGACTTCACCAACAAGTACTACAACACGCCGCCGGCCATCGCTGTCGCCAAGGACAGCGACATGACCGAAGCGACCGAAGAATCGATGCAGGGCAAGGCGCTCGGCGCGCAGGCTTCCACCACGCATTCCAACTACGCCCAGGCGCATTTTTCCGGCGCCGACATCAAGCTCTACCCGACCGCTGACGAGTACAAGCTCGACCTTTCCAGCGGCCGTCTCGACGCCGTCATCGACGACGTCGTGGTCCTGTCGGAATGGGTGAAGAGCGAAGACGGCGCCTGCTGCAAGATTCTCACCACGCTGCCGATCGATCCGGTGATCAACGGCGAGGGCGCCGGCATCGCGCTGCGCAAGGGCGAGGACGAGCTTCGCGAGAAGTTCAACACCGCCATCCTCGCCCTGCGCGAGAACGGAAAGTACAAGGAAATCAACGACAAGTACTTCGATTTCGACGTCTATGGCGAATAGCGTTCGCCCGAAATGCCCGAAGGCGGCCATGGCCGCCTTCGCCGGAGGGAAGGTAGCCGGGCTTGGCTGATCTTTTCAGCCTTCTCTCCTTCGGGCCGGATGGCTGGGGAGACGAGCTTCTTGCCGGTCTCGGCGTGACGGTGGCGCTCGCCCTCGTCACGCTGCCGGTGGGGCTCGTCCTCGGTTTTCTCCTGGCGCTCGCCAAGGACAGCGGCGACAGGGCGCTGGTCTCCGCCTCGACGATCCTGACGACGATCTTCCGCGGCCTGCCGGAGCTGCTCACCCTCTTCATCATCTACTATGGCGGGCAGATCGCCCTGCAGCAGCTCTTCCGCCTGCTCTTCGACCGCTACATCGAATTCTCGTCCTTCACCGCGGGCGTCATCGCGCTGTCGCTGGTCTTCGCCTCCTTCGCCAGCGAGGTCTTCCTGTCCGCCTTCCGCGGCATACAGAGCGGGCAGTACGAGGGTTCCTACGCGCTCGGGCTCCGCCCGACCTCCACGATGCGCCTCGTCATCCTGCCCCAGCTGATCAAGCTCGCCCTGCCGGGGCTTTCGAACCTGTGGCTGATCCTGTTGAAGGATACGAGCCTCGTTTCGGTCATCGCGCTCAACGACCTCCTGCGGAACACCAACATCGCCGTCGGCGTCACCAAGGAGCCGTTCTTCTTCTACGCCGTCGCCTGCCTCATCTATCTCAGCCTTTCCCTTCTTTCCTCCGTCGGCATCGGCAGCATCGACCGCTGGGCACGCCGCGGCGAGGGCGCAAGATGAGTGTCGGGGACGTCGCGGCCGACGACCGCGCCTATGTCTCCGAGCAGCTGATCGCGGCGCAGCCGCCTCCCCCGGAGGCCCGGCGCTGGAGCAAGGCGCGCATCGCCGGCCTCATCCTCCTCGGCATCTGGACTGCGGTCGCGGCCGGTCTGGTGCTCTTCTTCATCCGCGAATGGAACCCGTCGCTGCTGCAGCGCTACGGCCCGCGGCTTCTCCACGGCCTTCTGGTGACGATTGAACTGGTCGGCATCGCGGTCATTGTCGGCGCGGCGCTCGCCTGCCTCGTCGGCGCGGCGCGGCTGTCGCGGAACAAGTTCATCGGGACTTTCGCCTACGCCTATGTCTACTTCTTCCGCGGCACCCCCCTGCTCGCGCAGACCTTCCTAGTCTATTACGGCGCCGGCCAGTTCCGCGATTCCTTCGAGGCGGCGGGGCTCTGGTGGTTCTTCCGCGACGCCTTCAACTGCGCGGCGCTCACCTTCACGCTCAATACCGCTGCCTACCAGGCGGAAATCTTCCAGGGCGCCATCCGGGGCGTGCAGCGCGGCCAGTGGGAGGGCGCGCGTGCGCTCGGCCTGTCGCGCACCGTCATCTTCTTCAAGGTGATCGCCCCGCAGGCGCTGATCACCGCGCTGCGCCCGCTCGGCAACGAGATCATCTTCATGATCAAGGGCTCGGCGATCGCCTCCGTCATCACCGTCTACGATCTGATGGGCGAGACGCGGCTCGCCTTTTCGCGCTCGTTCGACTTCCAGGTCTATCTCTGGGCGGCAGGGCTCTACCTCATTCTCGTGGAGACGCTGCGCCGCTTCTGGGACGCCTTCGAGGCACGCCTCACCCGCCACCTCAAGCGCGCCGAGCAGACGCCGAAGGGCAAGCGCGTCGTCGACACGCAGATGGGGGCGTAGCCCCGCTATCTGGCCGGCGGGACAAGCGCCGCCACACGGTGCCAGGAGACGTCGGGGCCATCCGGCGCCACCATCGGGGCGCGGTCTCCCATCAGCCAGCGCACGAGATCGGCATAGTCGAAGAGAAGCGAGACGAAGAGCGAGACGGCCAGTACGACGACAAGCTGGCGATAGGGCGCCGGATAGGCGCCCTTTCCCAGCCGCCAGACGATCCAGACGAGAAGCGGCGTCCACAGCACGACATGCGGCAGGGCGAGAAGGCGCACCATGCCGTGTTCGGCGTAGAGAACGCTCATCCATGTCGCGACCGCCACGGCGACCGCAAGGAGGATCAGGCCATCCTTCCGGGTGGCGCGCGCAAAGAGGAGCGCCATCCCCGAGATCGTGGTGATGACACCCAGCCACACGACCCACCAGCGGATGAGCGGCGGCAGGGACCAGACGGCTTCGGGGAAGGTCACCAGGGGCCTCCGTCGCGAACGCATCGACGGACAGCGGGCGGGCAAGGCCCGTTCCCGCATGTCGCAGGCTGCAATCTAGCGCCGGACGGCCTGCGCCCGAATTACCGCGGCCTTAAAGATCGGAAAGACGGGATGGCCGTCAGACGCCGCGGGCGCGCTTTTCCCTCGCCTTGCGCACCTCGTCGAGGATCTTGGCACCGGTCAGGTTCCTGACGAAGCCGTGGCAGGCGAGCGCCACCATGAAGGCGGTCGCAAACTCATCGAGATCGGCATCGGGCCGGTCGCCGATGCGGCGGATCCAGGAATAGACGGATATGTCCTCGAAAAGCCGATCGACCGGCACGGACTGGCCGCCGCCGATGCGTTCGATGCCGAAATCCGTCACGGCCCATTGCCGGCCGCGCCAGTAGACGCCCTCCTGCGGGGCGATAACGGCTGAAGGACCGGCCTTCGGGCCGGCATTCGTGGAATCGTCGCTCATTTTCCTCCTCGCACGCCCCCGAGAGCGGCCTAGCAGGTGGGCGGAGGGCAGGGAAATGGGCGATTTGACATCGCAGCTAGACGAAAAGGTCCGTCTTTTCGAACTTCGTCACGTCGATCAGCCCCTCGTCGGAAATGCGCAATTCGGGGATGACGACGAGGGCGAGCAGCGAATGCTGCATGAAGGCGTTGTTGAGATCGCAGCCGCAGGCCTGCATCGCCGCCACCATCTTGGCCGTCTTGCCGGCGACCACCTCCGCCCGCTCTTCGGAAAGAAGCCCGGCGATCGGTAATTCCACCATCGCCAGTACCTTTCCTTCCGAGATCACCACGACGCCGCCGCCGACCTCGCCGAGACGGTTCGCGGCCCGGGCCATGTCGGCACGGTCGGTGCCGACGACGATCATGTGGTGGCTGTCATGGGCGACCGTGGAGGCGACGGCGCAGGGCCGGTCGTAACCGAAGCCGGAGACGAAGGCGTTCTCGACACGGCCGGTACCGCGATGGCGCTCCACCAGCGCAAGATGGGCAACGTCCTGCGCCGCGTCCGCCTCCAGATACCCGTCCGTCGCGGAAAGCACCCGCTCCAGCGCCTTGGTCGGCGCCTGGTTCTCGATGACGCCGACGACGCGCACCTTCGCCTCCGCCGCCCCTTCGGGCGCGGCCACCGCGAAATCGGCCGCCGTCAGCTGCTTGCCGAGCTTCACCCGCCCCTTCGCCTCGGCCGGATAGGGCCAGGCCGGGATGTCGGCGACGAGCTTGCCGTTCTCGGCGAGGAGCTTTCCCCGGCCATAGACGGCGTCGATGGCGAGCGAGGGCAGGTCGGAGACGAGGAGAAGGTCGGCGCGCCGTCCCGGCGTGATGGAGCCGAGCTCGCGTTCCAGGCCGAAATGCTCGGCCGTGTTGAGGCTCGCCATCTGGATCGCCGTCACCGGCCTCAAGCCCTCGGCGATGGCATGGCGCACCACCCGGTCCATATGCCCGTCATGGACGAGCGTGCCGGAATGGCAGTCGTCGGTGCACAGGATGAAACTGCGTGGATCGAGCCCCTTCTCGGTCACGGCCTTCACCTGCGCGGCCACATCGTACCAGGCCGAGCCGAGCCGCAGCATCGCCTTCATGCCTTGGCGCACGCGGGCAATCGCATCCTCCATGCGCGTGCCTTCGTGGTCGTCTGCGGGACCGCCGGCAACATAGGCATGAAAAGCGGGGCCGAGGTCGGGCGAGGCATAATGGCCGCCGACCACCTTGCCGGCGGAGACGGCGGCGAGGATCTCGCCAAGCATCTTTTCATCGCCCGAAGCGACGCCGGGAAAGTTCATCACCTCGCCGAGGCCGATCATGCCCGGCCAGGAGATCGCCTCGGCCACCTCCCTGGCGCCGAACTCCGCCCCGGCATTTTCGAGGCCCGGCGCGGAAGGCACGCAGCTCGGCACCTGGACGAAGACGTTGATCGGGGCGGCCAGCGCCTCGTCGTGCATCAGGCGGACGCCGAAAAGGCCGAGAACGTTGGCGATCTCGTGCGGGTCGATGAACATCGAAGTGGTGCCGTGCGGGACGACGGCGCGCACGAATTCCGTCACCGTCACCATGCCGCTTTCCACATGCATGTGCGCGTCGCAGAGGCCGGGCACGAGATAGCGGTTCTCCGCCTCCACCACCACGGTCCCCTCCCCGATCGTGTGCGAGGCGTCCGGCCCGCAATAGGCGAAGCGGCCGCCCGCGATGGCGATATCGGTGCCGGCGACGATCTCGCCGGAATGCACGTTCACCCAGCGCCCGCCGCGGATGACGGTATCGGCGGGCGAGCGCCCGGCGGCGACATCGACAAGGCGGGGCGCCACCTTGGTCCAGGCAAGCATCGTCTCGGCCAATTCACCCTCCGCTCAAACGCGCCGTCGCCGGCGGCTCGGACAGCCATAGCGCTTTCCAGCCAATCTCGCGCGCGCCTTGAACCTGACAAGACCCGCCCGATTGTTCTAGAACAGAGACAAGACAGGCAATCCCGAGGAGGGGAAACGGACAATGGCGAAAGTCGCTTTCATCGGCCTTGGCGTGATGGGCTTTCCGATGGCCGGGCATATCGCCGGCAAGGGGCACGAGGTCACCGTCTACAACCGCACCCACGGCAAGGCCGAGAAATGGGTCGATAAATACGGCGGCAGCCATGCGCCGACCCCGGCAGAGGCCGCGGAAGGCGCCGAGTTCGTCTTCTCCTGCGTCGGCAACGACGAGGATCTGAGATCCGTCACCCTCGGCACGGGCGGGGCTTTCGGGGCGATGGCGCCCGGCGCGATCTTCATCGACAACACCACGGCGAGCGCGGAAGTCGCCCGCGAACTCGGCGAAGCCGCCGAGAAGGGCCATTTCGGCTTCCTCGACGCGCCGGTCTCCGGCGGCCAGGCGGGCGCGGAGAACGGCCAGCTCACCGTCATGGTCGGCGGCGACGAGAAGGTTTTCGAAAAGGCCCGTCCCGTCATCGACTGCTACGCCAAGATGATCGGCCTGATGGGCCCGGTCGGCGCCGGCCAGCTCACCAAGATGGTCAACCAGATCTGCATCGCCGGCCTGGTGGAGGGCCTTTCGGAAGGCATCAACTTCGCCCAGAAGGCCGGCCTCGACGTGGAAAAGGTGATCGGCGTCATCTCCAAGGGCGCGGCGCAGAGCTGGCAGATGGAAAACCGCTGGAAGACCATGGTCGACGACCATTACGACCACGGCTTCGCCGTCGACTGGATGCGCAAGGACCTTTCGATCTGCCTCGGCGAGGCGCAGAACAACGGTGCGCTCCTGCCGGTGACGGCGCTGGTCGACCAGTTCTACGCCGAGGTACAGGCGATGGGCGGCAAGCGTTGGGATACGTCCAGCCTGATGCGGCGGCTGCAGCGGTTCTGAACCCCGACGCCGGCAAGCTCGACCATCTCAAGAGAGGCCTTCCCAATACGCCAGGCTCCCTTCCGGGGGCACATGCATGACTTCCAGCTTCATGCCGTCCGGGTCGGAAAAGAAAAGGGCATAGTAGCCCGGCTCATAGTCGTATTCGCATGGCGGATCGAGGATGACGACGCCGCGATGGAGGAGGAATGCGTGGAAACCGTCGACGCTGGCACGGTCTTCAACGTTCCAGGCCAAATGGTGAAGGCCGGGCGTATAGCGATCATGGGTCCGAAGCTTCTGCGGATCGGCAACGCTCATGATGAGCCAATGCAGGCTTCCGTGCGGTGCCCAGCTGGCCCAGGCAAGACGCGTCGCGCTGTTCTCGACGAGCCGGTAGCCGAGCCGATCCATTACCGGCTCATAGAAGGCTTTTGAGCGTGCGAGGTCGGAGACGGTCAGGCGCAGATGATTGATCGTTCCGCGACAGTTGCCGTGGGGACGGCCAACGGGAACGCCTTTTAGGTCAGACAGCATCAGCATCTCTCCTTCTTGTCGTTTCCGGATAGGCGAAGAGCGCTGGCGCGCCACCGCTGTGCCAGAAAAGCACGCGGGCGCCGGCAGATACCTCGCCAGACCTGCAAAGATCTAGAAGGCCGGCAAGCGCCTTGCCGGTGTAAACAGGGTCCAGGAGAAGACCCTCACGACGCGCGGCGATGCGGACGGCGTCGATGGTCTGCCGATCGGGCTCGCCGTAGGCAGGTCCGCGCGCTCTGTCATCGACGAGCACGTCGAACGTGTGAGGGGTTTCGCCGAGCTTGCGAGCCGTCGCGCGACAAAGACCATCGACAAGTCCTGCCTGCGCCTCGGCTTCGCGGCCGACGCTGAAGCCGATCAGCCGCTCACACACCTCGCCTCCGGCGCAACCGACCTGCAAACCTGCATGCATGCCGCCGCTGCCGCTGGCAAAGACGACAATGTCAAAAGGTCGATGGCGGTGGCGGGCCATCTGAAGCCACAACTCACCCGCTGCCTGGACGTATCCCAGGCAGCCGATCGGGGTCGAGCCGCCTACCGGGATGACATAGGGCCTCCGCCCGCAGGAGCGCAGCTTATCCGCCCTTCGCTGCAGAGCCGGCGCGCTCTCCTCGCCTTCGCCCAGTTCCTCAACGTCGGCATCAAAGAGATCGAACAGGGCTCGGTTGCCGGTGCGCTCGCAAGTCTCGGCGCTCCGTGCTCCTGTGGCTGTCGTCAAGAGCAGGCAGTCCAGGCCAAGGATTTTCGATGCCGCGGCCGTCAGCCGGCAATGGTTCGATTGGCTGGAGCCAGCCGTCACGACCATATCGGCGCCCTCCGAAGCAGCGGCAGCCAAAAGGTATTCAAGCTTGCGCACCTTGTTTCCGCCTCCGCCGATCTCGGTCAGGTCGTCCCGCTTGATCCACAGGTCGATGTCGAGCATTTCGCTGAGGCGCAGCAGGCGATGGAGCGGCGTCGGACCGCTCATCAAGGGCCGGCGCGGAACTTTCGACAGGGCGCTCCAAAACCTCATTCCAATCCTCCCGGCACGCCACGAGTCGCGCTTGCGGATAGAAGCCGCAGGAGGATATGATCGACAAATGGAATTACTTGATCAGCACAATCGGGAAATTCGATCGGCTGACTTCGCCATCGACCTGGAGGTCCTGCGAAGCTTCTGCACGATCTCAGAGATCGGCAACATGACCCGCGCGGCGCAAAGGCTGGGACGGGCCCAATCGACGCTCAGTTCGCACATCCGCCGCATCGAGGACGTCTACGACTGCGCCCTGTTTCAGCGCACGAGCGACGGCATGCGTCTTACCGATAAGGGCTATGTCGTCCTCTCCTGCGCACAGAGGATCCTTCATACCCACACCAAGGCACTCGCCGACCTGAAAGGACCGAGGCTGTCGGGCCCCCTTCGCGTCGGAATCATGGACGACTTCGCGATCGAGCGCTTTCCGGCAATCCTCAAGCGCTTTGGGGCGGTCCATCCCGACGTTCGCCTTGAGATCGAGGTAGGGCTGAGCGCTCGGCTGCATTCACGGCTGCAGGACGGCGAGATCGACCTTGCCGTCGCGCGGCGCCATCCCGGTGAGAGCGGGGGCAGGTTTCTCGCCCGCGAGGCGCTCTGCTGGGTGGGTCCTCCGGCGGGTATCGACATCGACGAGAGCGCGCCGCTTCCCCTTGTCCTCTTCACGCCCGATTGCCTCTATCGAGAGATCGTCCTGAAAGCGCTGGACGCTGCAGGGCGCAGTTGGAGGATCGTCGCCGTTTCCAGTACGCTCGCCGGTGTCGTGGCGCCCACTTTTGCCGGATTCGGCGTCACGGTTCTTGCGCAAGGCACCATCCCACGCGAGTTGAGACGGATCGACGATGGCGCCGGTCTGCCGAGCCTGCCTGAAACGGAGATCGCCATGTTTTCAAGGAAAGGCAGCTCCAGCGAGGCGGCTGAAGCGCTCATGGACACGATTACCTCGCAGTTCTAGCGCTCTCTGCGCCGAGCGCCCTACCCCTTCGCCTTCGCCGGAGGGTCGAGCTTCATGTAGTTGAGCGGCAGGGCCGTGCCGTCCTTGATCCGCTCCATCGCGAAGGCGGAAGAAACGTCGGTGATGTCGATCTTCGCCACGAGGCGCTTGTAGAAGGCGTCGTAGGCCTCGATGTCCGGCACGACCACCTTCAGAAGGTAGTCGACCTGCCCGCTCATCCGATAAAACTCCACCACCTCAGGCATTTCGGCGATAATCCTGGCAAATCGAGTCAACCAGTCGTCGTTGTGCTGATTGGTGGTGATGAAGACGAAGACGGTGACGCGGGCGTTGACGGCCTTCGGGTCGAGCACGGCGACGCGGCCGCGGATCACCCCGTCCTCCTCCATCTTCTGGATGCGGCGCCAGGCGGGGGTCGTCGACAGGCCGACGCGGCGGGCGATCTCGGCCACCGGCAGCGTCACGTCTTCCTGCAGAATCGACAGGATCATCCGGTCGATGCGGTCCATCTCGTCCTCGACAGATACGTCGCAGCCTTAGACCATCCCCTGCCGCCGGCGCGCAAGCGCCCGCTCATGCGACAGGAGGCCGGTCAATCGTCGCGCAGGAGCGCGCGCACCCTCCTGCGCAGTTCCGGCAAAAGCTCGGCCGCGAAAAAAGGATGGCGCTTCAGCCAGCCATTGTTGCGCCAGGAAGGGTGCGGAAGGGGCAGAACCGGCGGCGGGCCACTCTTTTCAAGGATCGCGCGCCAGTCCTCGACGGTCTCGGTGAGGCTGGCGCGCTTCAGGCCGCGAAGATGCCAGCCGATGGCGTACTGGCCGATGGCAAGAACGAGTTCGATCCGCGGCATGGAAGCGAAGACTTCCTCGCGCCAGGCGGGGGCGCATTCGCGCCTCGGCGGCAGGTCGCCGCCCTTTTCGTCCTGGCCGGGAAAGCAGAAGCCCATCGGCACGATGGCGACACGGCTTCGGTCGTAGAACTCCTCGGGCGTGACGGCGAGCCAGTCGCGCAGCCTCTCGCCGGAAGGATCGTTGAACGGCGTCGTCGTGGCGTGCGCCAGCGTTCCGGCCGCCTGACTGGCGATGCAAAGCCGCGCCGTGGAGGAGATCCGCAGGATGGGATTCGGCTCGTGCGGCAACGGCGCCCTGAGCGGCCGCTCGGCGCAGATGCGGCAGGCGCGCACCCGGCGCGCGAGATCCTCGGCTGTTTGCACCACGTCTTATGCGGCGGCGCTCGGGCGGGCTTTCACCCGCTCGTGCCAGGCACGCAAAGCGGCCAGTTCCTCCGGCACCTCGAGCCTTGCCGGCTTCATGAAATCGATGGCGACGAGACCCGTGATATCGGCGACCGAGAAATCCTCGCCGGCGATGAAGTCCCTCTCCCGCAGCTCCGTGTCGAGCCATTTGAGGATCGCCGGCACGCGCCCGCGCGAGGCCTCGGCAAGCGCGCCGATCTGCGGGACCTCGAGCTCGGCCATCGCCGGATGGGAATGGCGGAAAACGCTGGCAACGAGAAGCAAGAGGTCGAGCTCCATGCGCCGGTTCCACATCTCGATCGTAGCGATCTCGCGGGCATCCCGGCCGAACAGGGAAGGCTCGGGCTGGAGCGCTTCGAAATAGCGGCAGATCGCCATCGTCTCGCAGATCGGCGTGCCGTCGTCGAGCACGAGCACCGGCAGACGGCGCATCGGATTGAGTCGCAAGAACGCGTCCGAATAGTGCTCCTTCCTGCCGATATCGATCGTCTCGACCGGCACCTCGATCCCTTTCTCGGCGAGGAAGATTCGCACCCGGCGCGGATTGGGCGCGCGCCCGCCATCGAGAAGCTTCATGCCATTCCTCCCCTTCTTTCCGTCACTTAACCCAGCCGATCCGGCAATGTTCGCGCCGTTACGGTCTCCTTAACCATCTTCGCTCGGCCGATTTTAACCGCGCCGGCCTACCACGGAAGCCGGGAAAGAGAGTTGGGGTTTGTCGAATGGTCAGTGCCGCGCACACGGCGAAGGCGGCTCAGTCGCCTGATACGTCGCGAGCCGCGCGCCGCAACATGATCACGCGCGCACTCGTGCGCAACGTGCCCACCGGCGCCCAGCCGAGCGACGCCCTTTTCCATTTCGAAGTGGAGATGTCGGAGGCCTACGCGGCCAACCGCGCCTCCTTCGGCCTGACCATGGCCGGCCTTATCGTCGTCCTCGTCGGCGTCCTCGCCTTCGTCGGCAATCTGCGCTGGGGTCTGGCGTGGGGCTCGACCGCCCTTCTCCTCCACCTCGTCGCGGTGGTGAGCTGCCGGCACTACATGGCGCTCAAGCCGAATTCGCGCTCGCTGGTGGACTGGAAGCGCCGCTTCATCGCCATCGAGACGCTCTACGGGCTCGCCTTCGGCGCCTATCCGTTCCTGTTCCCGCACACTTTCCTCGCCGAAGGGCTCGTCGGCGTCGACGTGGTGCGCTTTGCGATGGTCATCGTCTTCATCTCGCTGAGCGCGCTGGTCGCCGCGCCGCTCCTGTCGGCGGCCGTCGTCTCCACGCTGCCGATCGCTGTCGGTCTCGCCGCCGCCCATATGCTGTCGCCGAACATCGTCGACATCCTCGTCGCGCTCTGCGCGCTGGGGGCGGAGCTCCTCTTCCTCTACCTGACGGCGCAGCTCAATCGCCAGTACGCCCAGAACCTCATCTTCCGGGCCGAGAAGGACGCCGCCTTCGCCGAGATCGAGCAGGGCAAGGCCGTTTCCGACGAGGCGCGCCGCCGGGCCGAAGCGGCGAACATGGCCAAGAGCCAGTTCCTGGCCACAATGAGCCACGAGCTGAGGACCCCGCTCAACGCCATCCTCGGTTTCTCCGAGGTGATGCGCAACGAAATGCTCGGGCCGATCGAGAACGACGCCTACAAGGACTACCTCAACGACATCTACAATTCCGGCCAGCATCTGTTGAAGCTGATCAACGAGATCCTCGACCTGTCGCGCATCGAGGCCGGCAAGCGGGAACTGCGCGAGGAGCTGCTTTCGCTCGTCTCCGTCGCGCGGGAGGCCAAGGGCCTTCTCGACCTCAAGGCACGGCAGAAGAACATCAAGGTCTCCGAGCATTTCGAGGAGGACATGCCGAAGATCGTCATCGACGAGCAGGCGATCCGGCAGGTGACGCTGAACCTTCTCGCCAATGCGCTGAAGTTCACGCCGGCGGGCGGCGAGGTGCTGGTGAAGGTCGGCCGCACCCAGGCGGGCGGGCAATATATCTCCGTGCGCGACAACGGCCCGGGCATCCCGGAGGACGAACTGCCGATCGTCCTCTCGGCCTTCGGCCAGAGCTCCATTTCCATCAAGAACGCCGAGCAGGGCACCGGCCTCGGCATCCCGATCGTGCAGGCGCTCATCCACCTGCATGGCGGCAGCTTCCTGCTGCGCTCCAAGCTCGGCGTCGGCACGGAGGCGATCGCCATCCTGCCGGCCAAGCGCGTCGTCTCGGCCTTTACCGACGACAACCGCACCTGGGCGCTGATGCAGGCGAAGAAGCCGGCCCGGATGAAGAAGGCCGGCTGAGCGCCTCAGCCCTTTTCCGACACGCCCGCTTCGGCGAAGGTCGCCATGTTGGAATGGCAGTAGGCCGCCGTGCGGATCAGCGAGGCGGCGAGCGCCGCGCCCGTGCCCTCGCCGAGGCGCATGCCGAGATCGAGGAGCGGCGCGCCGCCCATGGCCTCGACCGCATGGCGATGCGCCTTCTCGGCCGAGCAATGGGCAAAGAGGCAGTGATCGAGCGCCTCGGGACGGATCTTGTAGGCGACGGCGGCGGCCGCCGTGGTGACGAAGCCGTCGACCAGCACCGGGACGCGGTTGAGCCGGGCGGCGAGGATCGCGCCCACCATGGCGGCGAATTCGCGCCCGCCGATCTTCTGCAGGATGGTCAGCGCGTCCTTTTCGCCGGCGACGCGCTCCACGGCGAGGCGCACCGCCTCCACCTTGCGCTCCAGGCCCGGCCCCTCGGCGCCGGCGCCGCGCCCGACCCATTCGGCCGGATCGCCGCCGAAGAGCGCGCAATAGAGGGCGGAGGCGACGGTGGTGTTGGCGATGCCCATCTCGCCGAGGCACAGAAGGTCGATGCCGCCCTCGATCGCTTCCATGCCGTAGGCGATGGTGCCGGCGCAGTCGCGCTCCGTCAGCGCGTCCTCCACGGCGATGTCGCCGGTCGGCACGTCGAGCGCCAGCTCGTAGACCTTGAGGCCCACTTCCAGCGATTGGCAGAGCTGGTTGATCGCCGCGCCGCCGGCCTGGAAATTCGCCACCATCTGCTTGGTCACCGCAGCCGGGAACGGCGAGACGCCGCGCGCGGCGACGCCGTGATTGCCGGCGAAGACCGCGACCAGCGGACGCGCGACGACGGGCTTCTCGCTCCCCTGCCAGCCGGCGAGGAAGATGGCGATCTCTTCGAGGCGGCCGAGGCTGCCGGTAGGCTTGGTCAGCTGCGCCTGCCGGTCGCGCGCCGCGGCGATCGCGGCGGCATCGGGTTTCGGCAGGTCCTGGAAGAGGTTGCGGATATCATCAAGCGGCGAGGTGTCTGTGGCGGAATGGGTGGACACGAATCTGGTACCTTCAGCTGGGCTGGCGACGTGGTTCTTCCCCGGGCTTAGAACGCACGGAACGGCGGCGCAATGCGGCAGGCCGTGCGACCAGACGCCAGCGCCACCTCATCTCGCCGGCACCCGAATTCAGAAAGGCGACCCCCCGTGAGCGATCTTGCCGAAAACTTCCGCCGCCTGCCGGTCGATACCCGGGCGTGCCTCGCCTTCTTCTCGCGCCTGCCGATCGCCGCGCCCCTGGTGGAGCCCGGCACGCAAGGACGGGGGCTTGCCGCTTCGGCCGCCGCCTGGCCGCTCGCCGGCGCGCTGATCGCCCTGACGCCGGCGGTGATCCTCTCGCTGATGCTCGCCTTCGGCGCATCGCCGCTGCTTGCCGCGATCGTTTCTCTGGCCGCCCTTGCCGGCATCACCGGCGGCCTGCACGAGGACGGGCTCGCCGATACGGCGGACGGCTTCGGCGGGGGAACGAGCAACGCGGCGCGGCTCGAGATCATGCGCGACAGCCGCATCGGCTCCTACGGGGTGCTCGCCCTCATCTTCGTCATCGCCATCCGGATCGCGGGTCTTGCGGAAGTCTCGCTGTCGCCGGCGACGGCCGGCTTCACGCTGATTTCGGTCGCCGCGCTGGCGCGCGCCGGGGCGCTTTTCCACTGGTCGGCGCTCGGCCATGCGCGCGCCGACGGCATCGCCCGCTGGGCCGGGCGGCCGGACAGCGCGGGCCTCGCCTTCGCCGGTGTGCTGGCTGCGCCGGCCGGGCTCATCCTTCTCGTTCTCTTCGGCTTTTCGGCGATCTTCGCCGTCATCCTCGCCGGGCTCGGCGTCTATCTCTTCACCCGGCTCGCGCGGCGGCTGATCGGCGGCCATACGGGCGACACGATCGGCGCATCGGTCCTCATCGCAGAGGCGCTCCTCTTCGCAGGACTGGCGCTCTAGGGCGCAAATCCCCATTTCCCGGCCATGGTTGACCTCGCCCTGCCCATGCTGGACACCGCTGACGACACCTGGCCGCGCCTCATCTACCTGATCGCGCTGCTCATCCTCGTCGGCGGCGGCATCTTCGCCTATCGCGGCCGCTTCGGAGAGGCGGTGAAGCACGCCCTCACCTGGGTCGCGGCGGCGCTCGTCCTCGTCACGCTCTATGCCTATCGCGGCCCGCTCGCCGATTTCGCCGCGCCCGTCCTCGACGCGCTGGCGCCCGGACGGATGACCGTCGCCGTCGACGAGAGCGGCCGGCGCAGCCTCACCGTGGCGCCCGATGCGAGCGGCCATTTCAGCCTGACCGGAGAGGTGGACGGCACGCCCGTCGACTTCGTCGTCGATACGGGCGCCTCCAGCCTCGTGCTGACCTACGAGGACGCCGAGCGGGCCGGCGTCGATGTGGGCGAGCTCACCTTCAACCGTATGGTGGAGACGGCAAACGGCACGACGCTGCAGGCGCGCACCATCATCGGCGAATTGAAGGTCGGGCCGCTGACGCTGCGCAACGTGCCGGCGGGCGTCGCCCAGCAGGGCCAGCTCTTCACCAACCTCCTCGGCATGAATGTCCTTTCCCGCTTCGCCTCCTGGCGGGTGGAAAAGGGCCGGCTGATCATCGAGCCGGAAATCTAGGAAACCTCAGAAGCTCAGGCGGCGACGCGCCCGTCCTCGGCCAGGCCGCCAGCCTCGGCGACCGCGAAGAGCGCCTTTTCGATCACCTCGGGCCCCGCGCCCTCGCGCACGCCCTCCACGGTGAGGATGCGCCGCCAGGCGCGCGCGCCCGGCCTGCCGGCAAAGAGGCCGAGCATCGGCTTGACCAGCGCCGGCATGCGCCCGCCGGCGGCGAGCTGCGCCTCGGCGTAGGGGAGCATGCGCAGCGCCGCGTGGCGAAGGTCGGCATCGGGCACCGGCTCGCCGTAGATTTTTCGGTCGACGGCGGCGAGGAGGCCCGGATCGTGATAGGCGGCGCGGCCGAGCATGACGCCGTCCACCTTTTCCAGATGCATCCGAACTTCATCGAGGCCGACGATGCCACCGTTGATGCCGACGAAGATGCCGGGCAGCCGCTGCTTGAGCCGGTAGACCCGGTCGTAGTCGAGCGGCGGCACATCGCGGTTCTCCTTCGGCGAGAGGCCCTGGAGCCAGGCCTTTCGGGCATGCACCCAGAGCGCGTCCGCGCCGGCCGCGTGTGCCTCGTCGGCGAGACGGTCGAGCGCCGGGCCGGTCTCCTGCTCGTCGACGCCGAGCCGGCATTTGACGGTCACGGGGATATCGACGGCCGCCTTCATCGCTGCGACGCAGCGCCCGACGAGCTCGGGTTCGCGCATCAGGCAGGCGCCGAAGGTGCCGGACTGCACCCGGTCGGACGGACAGCCGACATTGAGGTTGATCTCGTCGTAGCCGAAGGAAGCCCCGATCCGCGCCGCCTCGGCGAGGCGATCGGGCTCCGAGCCGCCGAGCTGCAGGGCGAGCGGGTGCTCGGACGGATCGAAGCCGAGGAGCCGTTCGCGCGCGCCATGGATGACCGCCTCGGCGGTCAGCATCTCGCTATAGAGGAGAGCACGCTTCGTCAGGCCGCGATGGAAATAGCGGCAATGCCGATCCGTCCAGTCCATCATGGGCGCAATGGCAAAACGCCGAGATACGCTAATCTGCGATTTTCCTTCTTTTTCCACTACTTAGTCCATGTCTTTCATTTTTGCCCTTGCCTCATTTCGGCTCATTTCGTACCTTTTTAGCCGGAAAGTACAACAAATGTTGTACCGCTAATGGCAATGTTGTACCGATATGGGCACGATCGTTAAGCGTTCACGCAAGGATGGATCTGTAGCATGGCTCGCGCAGATTGTCATAAAGCGCGGCGGCAAGATCGTCCTGCGTGAGAACAAAACCTTCGAGCTCCGGTCGACGGCCAACGCCTGGCTCAGCCAACGCGAAGATCGGCTCGGTGAACCTGGCGCACTTGAGGCCGCGCTCAAATCCAGGTCGAGTGGGAACCAAGACCCGACGCTCTCCGATGCGATAGATCTCTACATCCGCGAAAGCAACAAGAAGATCGGTCGGACAAAGGCGCAGGTGCTCAGGAGCATCAAGGATTTCGATATCGCCGACAAGACATGTGCCTCGATCACGAGCGCCGATATCGTAGCGTTCGCGCGCGAAAAACTCGAGAGCGGGGTTCAGCCGCAGACCGTCTCGAATTACCTCTCTCACCTCGGCGCTGTATTCGCCATCGCGCGCCCTGCCTGGGATTACCCTCTTGACCGGCAAGCCATGCAAGACGCCTGGATCGTCGCCGACCGCCTGGGTTTGGCGACGAAGAGCCGTGAGCGCGATCGTCGGCCAACCCTCGACGAACTCGATAGGCTTATGCAGCATTTCAAGGATCGATCGACTTCCAGGCCGTCATCAATTCCGATGCACCGGATCATCGCTTTCGCCATCTTCTCGACCCGCCGGCAGGAGGAGATCATCCGGATCACCTGGAAAGACCTCGACAAGGATGGCAATCGCGTACTGGTGCGCGACATGAAGAATCCGGGGCAGAAGATCGGCAACGATGTGTGGTGCGACCTGCAGGAGGAAGCCCTTTCTATCGTTGCGGCCATGCCCAAAGTCGCCGATCAGATCTTCCCTTACACCACGGACGCGATCGGCGCGTCGTTCACGCGAGCCTGCAAGCTTCTCGGAATCGACGACCTACGCTTTCATGACCTGCGGCACGACGGTGTTTCGAGGCTGTTCGAGCTTGGCTTGAACATACCCAAAGTCGCCTCCAACTCCGGTCATAGGTCGTGGACATCGCTCAAACGCTATACGCATCTGCGGCAGACAGGCGATAAGTACGACGGCTGGAAGTGGCTCACGGAGGTGACCAGGAAGGACCCTGCCCTGAAACTTGTCCAACACGGCCAGTTCCCCCGGAGACGGCGTTCCCAGCGGACGGCAGGCCGAGACCATTAAGCGATCGCGTCACCGGTCTCGGGTGTCAGGCGCCTCCGCCATCGCGAAGCCCGGATTAATATTCACAAAATTACCTGGGTGACGAGACACGATTCTTTGGTCGAGACCGAGCAGATCGATGTCGATCAGTTGATGCACGATACCTCCATGCAGCAACCGCAGAACCTCCGATAAGGCCAACGCTGCCGCGACCGAGCCCACGAACGGTGCGCCGACAGCCTTGCCGGCAAGCAACGTCATGCCGCAGCGATCAAGTACGCCGTCTGCAAGAAGCTTCGCATAAGCCGGACGATCCTCGACCTTTTCGCCTTGCCGTGCCTCCTTCCACATGTCGGCGGCGGGACGACGTCCAGGCAGGACGTGAAGTCTCATAGTCCGGAAGTCGCGATGCCCCCGCCCAAGCCCCGCTTCGACAATAAAATCGAATCCGACCTGGTCCAACGCTCTCCGGCCGGCACCGTTGTCGAGCCCGCAAAGTGCGACCGCCGGCTCATCCCCCTGCCGCTTGAAGTCCGCAGCGAACAGGCGCTCCTGGATAGAAGTCGCAAAGCCGCGCCGCTCGGCCCAATCCGCCATCGCCCGAGTCTTCTTCTTGCCGACAATGGTGGAGTCGCTCAGGATCGACGTGCTCTCCGTAGAGTCGGTGACAACATCAATGTCCTGCAGGACAAGAGCCACCTCGGACGGATCCTGGTAGGGCAGCAGCCCGAGGCCCCACAGATAGGCTTGGCCCAAATGACCAAGACCAATCAACCAAAGCCGAGATGGCAGAAAGGTCAAAGGCGGCTCGGTTTCGTCCGGCATCAACCAATCGACCTCCGGGCCGGGACGCCACAACGAAAGTCCCACAGCACGCCGACCCGCCGCAGGCATGCCTCCGCCCACAAACAGGAATGCTTCATTGACGGCCAGCGCGGCCGCCAGCATTCCGCTGAGCGGCATGGCGCTCCCGCCCTCCACCTCCAGCTCCGAATGGATCGGCAGGATGCCGCCGCGCCAACCTGCCGCGAAGGTACGGACACAGAAGCCATCACGCCGCTCCCGCGCACCTCCACCGATCACGATCGTCGCAGCATCGGATTTCGCCTCGTCAACCGACCCGCCTAGCGCCCGGACAGCGTCGGCCAAGGTGCGCCCGAGGGGCATAGCCAGCTTGAGCGGCTCCTCAAGGGCTCCGGTGATTGTTACACCACCAAGGAATACCCGCCGAGCGAGAGCGACCGTTGTCAACAGCGTAGCCTGCTGAACGGGATCGTCAGCGGCCGCGCCATCGATCTCCACCGTCAATCGGTAACCTCGAAAAAGCGCTTCCGCCTCGGCGACGCTTGTAGCCACTCCGCTGTCAATCGCGTGCTTAACCAGGCGATGAAGGGAGTCCGGCGATATCTGCGCGGTCATGGTCCACTCCTCTAGAACAGACTGATGTGAAAGAACTCGCGGCGCTCGGATGGCCGCACGGTGTTCCATTGCTTGGCGCCCAAATAACGATAGATTCCGACGTCGCGGCGGGGCTGATGGCCAGTGGCGAACCGCGGTAAGATCAGCGCGATATGCCCCGCGCGCGCGATCATGGGATGATCGCGGTCTGAACCGCTCTGGCCTGACCCGCCCGGGTGCACATGAACATCGGCCACGACGATCAGGCCTCGTTTCCGGCAAATCGCCCAGAGGTCGCTGAAATAGCGGCCGTCGAACCGGACGATGCCGCTATCGAGCGCGTGCGGATCGAGATCGTCATAGAGCACGAAGTCGACGATCCTCGCCCTTCCACCTTCGCGATGACCGAGGAGGAATGCCCCACTCTCGCGGCTGCGACTGCGACCGCGTTCGCGTAGCTTCGCCTTCAAACGGCGCCACACAAACCACGAGCAGGACAGCTCATGCCGCGGAGCGAAGAGGCGACGCATAGTCACGGGACTGAAGAAGTTCATGGACAAGCTCCAAGTATTGAACGACTCCCTCGGCGGGGCGCCAGATCTTCGACGGCATCTCGCGACGCCAGTTGTCATGCCCGACCAGGCTCTCCCGGTCGCAGGGCAGGTAGAGGGCGGTGCCGCTCTTCCAGTCAGTGCGGAAAACCGCGGACACGCGCCCGCCTTGACCGCGCGGCCAGAGGTCAAACGCGAGGACCTTGCCCGTTTTCATGTCCCAGGGACCGCCGGTCGGCGCCGCCTGCGGGTAGCCGGCACAGTTCAGGCGAAGCACGTATTCCCGGCCGTCCTTGGCGAGGATGCCAAAGAACGCGAAGGGCCAGTTTAGGCTGATCAGCTTCCAGCGGCCTTCCGACTGCCCGAGGCGGAACGCGGCCTTCGCCACGTCCGCCTCGAAGGCGCGCTGGTCCGGGCCGGTCACGCTTCATCCCCGGAGGCACCGTTGATCCGCTCGTCGGGCACGAGATCGAAAGCGACGCCGCAAACCTTGCCGTTGGTCAGCGCACCGATATGCGTCCCCGGCGCCGGCCGGTCATGCGTGCCCGCGATCTGCAGTACGTGCTCGCCGGCCTCCTCGTCGGACATGCCGAACTTCTTCTCGGCGGCCCAGCGTTTCACCCGCGCCACGGTGGCGCTCGGAGGAAAGCGGCGATTGACCGTCTCGCCGTTGAACGTCACCGTCACCTCGACGTGGCGGCAGCGGTGGATATGGACCTTCAGCCCCTTGGTGGTGGCGCGGTCCTTAAGAAGGACGCCCGCGTCAATCGGCTCGTCCTCATCCTCGATGAACAGCAGCGCATCAACGGGAATCTGGTGTTTTTCAACGAGACGGGCCTTAAGGACAGCGAAGGTCGCGTCGGGCTCGAGCTCGAGATGCTCGACCTCGCCGACGCCTTCGCCCTGATAGAAGAGATCAATGGACTTCATGGATTTGCACTCCGCGGGATCGAAGTGCGCGGCGGGATTGCCCGGCTTCGTCCCTTACTGGCTTGATCGCCAGCGGAGCAGCAACCCGGAAAGGCCAGTTGCCATAATTCAGTCGAGCTGAAGTGCGCCGGTCGGCGCGGACGGGCAAATAAAGAAGTGGGGGCACCGCGGGCAGGTCACCGCGTCCACCTCCGGCGGAAACTCGCCGGAAGCGATTCCGCCCAGCAGGGTGTCACTCTTTTTGTGACGATTCCCGAGCTTGGTCGGGCTGATCACCACAGGCTCATGGGTTTCATCGGTCAAATGAAGCGCCTGCACGATCGCGGCGGCGCCAAACTCGCTGCGGGCCGCAAGCTCGTAGAGTGTGTATTCCAGACGATCATACTCGTCGCTTCGCTTATATCCCGTCCGGACCCGCCGGATGACAACGGTCCCGTCGGCCATTTCAGCCAATTCATTTGGCTCCACAAGCACCCGCCCGTTGGGAAAGTCGATGGCGAGGGGCTCGGCCTTGCGGAAGCGGTGTCCGGCCCCGGCATTAAGCAGCGCCGCGATCAAGCGAGAAGCGAGCTTGCGATAGTCAGCAGCGAACGCATGATCTGCGGGTCCGCGTACCTTCCAAATTTCCTCGAACGCCGCTTCCGCTTCGTGAAGCTTGGGATCACCGCTGCGGCGGGCGTCCGCGAGCCAGCGCAACAATTCGTAAAGGCAGTCGTGTGTGCGCGAAAAGGCCGTCGGCTTTCGAGCACCGCCCAAGCCCAGAACGTGCGTATAGAAGAAACGGCGCGGGCACTTCTCATACGAGCCCAGACGGCTGTCCGTCATCGCCCAATCCGATGGCCAGCTGATCGTGATCGGTTGCGGCTCTGGCACACCGGGAGGCAGCGTCAACCTGGCCGGGTCCGGAAGCTCTTTAACCTTACTGGCAGGGAGCCACTTGAGATACGGCGACGGAGAGCGCCCGTTTCCGTTTCGTTGTTTTCGCGCGTGATAAAGACGAAGACAGGTCCGGGCACGCGAGAGAGCGACGAAGAACAGACACTCCTCCTCGTCACTATGGGAACGCTTTGCTTCGTCCGCCGACGAAATGTCACCAAGCCCCTCGATCATCCCTTTGGGTGGCGGACAGCGCTGGCCGCGGTTGGAACTCGGGAAACTCGCGACCGTCAAGCCCGGCACATGCACGGCCTCAAATTCGAGGCCCTTGCTGCCATGTACCGTCATTAGTCGAACCGCGTCTAGGTGCAGCGCTGAAGCCGGAACTTGGCGCAGATCGCGTTCTTCCGCGAGCAGGACCAGCTGACGTACCCGATCAAGCGTGCCCTGGATAGGATTCCCCCGTCCGACCGGACTTTGTTCTCGCACAAAGTTGAGGAACTGCCAGACCGCCACAGCGCGCATACGCTCGGTGACTGAGGCTGCGTTACCCAACTGTTTGGCTAGGTCCGTTCGATCGAGAAGAAAGACGGCGAGAAACTCCCAGGCGCTGGCACTCGCACTGATGCCCTTAAGGTCCGACGCGAGGCGTTCAATCCCTTCGCATCCCGAAGCAGACAAGCCAGGCGCTGTCGCAGCAACCGCGAGACCCATCAGAGCCGGCTTTCCAAGCGATCGCAGATATCGGCTCACACAATGCACATCCTGCAGCGAGAGACCGTATCGCGGCATCGCACCAACGCGCACCAAGGCGTCACCGAAAGGATCAACGGCGAGGCTCAGTAGCGCCAGTAAATCGCGAACCTCCTCGCGTTCAAACAGGCTGCCAAGGTGCAATACTGGAATACCGCGCGCCTCAAGTGCCGACGCGATTTCGTTCAGCCGACCATTTGTCCGGCACAGAACCGCCTGGTCCCGGAGCTGAACTCCGGCCGCCTCAAGCTCACGAATGCTCGCCGCGACACCCTCGGCTTCGTATTCCAGTGTCTCAAAGCTCCGAATCTCTGGACCACCTGGGCCTTTTCCACGGTCAGCCTCCAGTGCCAGCTTCAGCATGCCTTCGGAAGCGCCCATATGCGGCGCGACCGAAACGAAGCTGTCCACTATCTGCTCGGTCGAACGATAGTTGACACCGAGCTGATCGATCACGGCCTCTTTGTAGTCGGAGGTGAAGCGGACCATGTTTTCGGAGGAAGCGCCACGAAAGCGATAGATCGATTGTCGCGCGTCGCCAACGACCCAGAGCCGTTCCCCATCGCCTGCCACCATCTTAAGCAGACGAGCGCTTGCCCGGTTCACGTCCTGATATTCATCGACAAGCACATGCCGGTGCCGGAGTTGCACACTGACACGCGCCACCTCATCTTCTTCCAGAAGACGGGTCGGGCGCATGATGAGGTCGCCGAAATCGACGCCGCCATGTCTACGCAACGCAGCTTCATAGAGATCGTAGATATCCGCGATCTCAAGGCATTTGGCGGCCGCGATTCGCGCATCGTCATCAAAAGTGTCCGCGTCCGCCCGCATCGTGTTCGCGAGATCGCGGTATCGTTCAGGCCCGACCATTTCATCCTTGGCGCGCGAGATAGCCCCAACAATGTCGCGAAGCACCATCGCCGGATCCCAGAGGTTCCGATAGTGGACCAGTGGCAGCGTTGGCAAAATGTCCTCGAGCACTTCGATCGCGTCGCTACGGTCAAATAGCGACGGATTCGGCGTCAGTTGAAACCTATCGTGATAGCGCCTCACCAGATCGAGGCCGAACGCGTGAAAGGTCCCGATCCAAAGCTTCGGAGCCGCTTCTGGCGCCGCCGCGGTCAATCGTTCCGACAATTCTCCAGCGGCACGATTGGAAAATGTTAGTATGAGAATCGCCGCCGGATCGATGCCCTCCGCCAATAGCGAATGCACACGCTTCACCAATGTCCGTGTCTTGCCGGTCCCCGGCCCGGCTTGAAGTTGAAAAGGCTTGTCGCGGTGCGCTGCGGCTCGATCCTGGGAGGGATCTGGCTTGCGTGCGACCGCCGGTTCGGGCGCGGATTCCGTTTCAATCACTAAAGGTGGCAGCAACAACGCGTCGAACAGCTGCTGCCGGACCAACGCGACGTGAAGATTTGTCCGCTCACAAATTGCTGCAGCCGAGAGATCTTGCTCTAGGTACAGCACGCGCGCGAAAGCACGCGGCAGCACAAGCTCGCGAGCATACACATTGGCTTGGAGCTCGCGACGCTCGCGAGCCCCATAATCCTCGACACGCTGGAGCCCCACCGGCGCTGCTTCCATGCTGCGCGACGGATCAATATCGGCTTGGCCGCAAGTCGCGGAGCCAGCATGGAGCTCGGAATGCCCAAGCTCATGTGCGACAAGGAGTGCTCGAGTGACGGAGTCCCCATCTTCCTCGCAGCAGATCGTTCCGCCCTGATCATCATATAGCGCGCGTGCGCCTTTCAGTGCCGGATCGCCTTTTGGCAGCCACACCAGTTCAATATCGCGACGCGCCACGGCCGCCTGAACAAATGCAAGTAGGTCAAACGGGTTTTGTCCCTCCGAAAGCAATTGCTCATGGAGTGCCGAGGCCTTGGAGCGGATTGGTTCGAAGGGATCCACGAGATCAGAGCTCCAACAAAAACGTCTGTTGGGCCTCACTCAGTCCCGAGTTTCTCACCGCCTCCTCGAAGCTTTGCTGCGCACCGGCCGTGGGTTTGCCTTCCGCCTTGAAAAACTGTCCTGTCGGCGCTGCCTGTCGCGCGGAAAAATGGGCCATCACGACATCGAGTGGTGCCGTTAGTTCCTTTGCTACGTGAGCCTGAAAACCCGGCGTCATGGTCAAAGGATCAATTTGTCGGTCTCGCAGCTTGCCAACAAAAACAGCATTCGCATTCAAGCGCGCGGCGAAGGCACGGTATTCGCTTCGTGACAAACCCGCGAACGGATTGGCAGCGTCTGCAAATTGATGGGCACTCTTCACTTCGGGCGCACGCGTTGTGTGGGCATGCAGCCGGTTCTGGAAGTGGCTCATCGCGCGACTGACGGCCGGGCTGACCGCGGTCGTGTCGATAGCCGCCTCGGCTGCCTCAACAACACTATCGCCACGCAGTGCGTCAACCGCGATCGAGATCGCGAATTCCGTCAATTCTTGCCCAAACTGAGGATAACGCCGAACAATATCATCCAGCAGCTTCGCGTCCGGCACTTCCTGCGCGGTGGACAGAACATAGTAGGCTTCCCGCAATGCGTGCGGGGTCGCGTCAAGGGTCTGGCTCATAGGTCCTCCTTAAAACGGGACAACTTCGCCGCAGCCCGCGAGAGGCGATTGCGAATGGTTCGTCCCGTGCATTTGCAACGTGTCGCGGCCGTTTCCTCGTCTGGATTCTCGGACTCTTCCTTGTATCCGAGGACATGAACGAGAATGACGGCTTCACGCTCATCGTCCGGCAACGCTTCGATCGCCTTCACGAACGGCTCCCGGAACACATCCCACTCCTGGGTCGGCAGCACCTTGAAATTCTCCGACACCCGGGCGAACGCATCCTCGTAAGCATCGGGCTCGCCTGACACGTCCGATGTCGGCAAATCGACGGTTCTGATCGTGCGGCCACGGCGGCGCATTGCACGTCGAACGCCATCGATGCGAAGTGAGCGGAATGCCAGATTGAAGCGACACTCATAAAAATCGAGTTCGTCGGGGAAGTCACCGCCCCCATCGAGGACAAACAAATCCGTCAGGTCCTCAAGAATCTGTTGGCGAATACCGCTAGCGTCCGGCAGCGTCCCGTCGGGCACTTTGACCAGAAGATTTGCTTCGCATCGCGCGAGCAGCACCGGGAGAACCGAACTCATCAATTGCTGGTCATCAGTACGGCGCCCCTCCCGAACAAGATGCACAAGGCATTCCGAACGAAGATAGGCAGGGTGGCTGTGATCAGTGATCGAAAGGCGGGTACCCAGGTCGGATCGCGAAAGGCCGATCGCCTGGTCGATCTGAACCTCGACCACGGTCGGACGCGTGTACAACGCGCCATCCGAGTCGGTATTCCTCAACGGTCGAGCCATTTGCCCCCCTTTCCCGACGCCTCAGCGGTTCCTCGACGTCAATTTCCCGCGCTTGCCTGTGTAATCGTCGTCTGGCGAGAAACCCGGAAAGCATTTCCTCAAAATATTTCCCAGCCACCCGACACCGTTGACAATCGCCCTCCCCTCGATCCCTCGCACCAGCGCAAAATCACAAACCTAGCCTTTTCCGGGGCGGCGCTAACCATTCGCCGCCCGCGCCCTCACGATATCCCGCACCTCTTCTACGAGCTGTGCCAATTGGGCTGACTTGGTCTGACACTCCCAAATCTCGATCACCGCCCAGCCCAGTTCCTCCAGCTCCACCCGAACCCTTTCATCGCGCGCGCGATTCCCCTCGAGCTTGGGCCGCCAGAATCCCAGTCTCGACTTCGGCATGCGCGCGAGCTTGCACGCCGGATCAGGATGCTGATGCCAGAAGCAACCGTGAACAAACACGGCGACGCGGGCACGCGGGAAAACGATATCCGGCTTGCCCGGAAGCCCCTTCGCGTGCAGCCTATATCTCAGCCCCGCTGAATGCAGCGCGCTGCGCACCCGCATCTCTGGCTTCGTGTCACGCGCCCGAATGCGCGCCATCTGAGCACTACGCGCGCCCCGCGTTTCACTCGTCGTCAGCACCACCAGCCTCATCCGGTTGAGGCCCCTCCACATCGTCGCCAACCGGGGGAGTATGGGTTTCGATCGCAGCGTCCTCCTGCCGGAAGCCCTCCAGCATTTCCTCCAGCAACGCGGCATGATCCAGGCGAACCGGCACCCTTTCCAGGGTTTCCGCTATTCGCTGCCCGATTTGCTCCGGTGTCAGCGAGTCCTCCAGACGCTCATCAAGTGCCCAGGCGCGGCCGGGATGCACGACATCCCAAGGCGAGCGTTTGTTCGCCCTGGTCTTGGCGGCGTCCCCGTGCTTGCTCATACCCCAGCAAGCCTTGGTCTCCGAGTTCCATATCGGCCAGAATGTTCGAATGAGATGCTTTTCGGCGACCAGTTGAGCGTTCGTCGCGCAGACCAGCCTCCTGCAAACGAAATCACGCAGTTGAATCGGCGACAAATGCGCTGGCAATTGATCGGCGTAGGCCTCCGCGGTTCCGATAGTGCCCGCATGCTCCAGGAGCCGCGCCGTCAGCTTGGCGCCCTGCTCCCGCGCCGTGCTCGCGTCATGATTGGCTGGGTCCGCCTTTCCCACGTAAATGGGCGTCTCGGATCCCGAGATGCTGGCGTAGAGCGGATGCCCGCCGCGATAGTAGATCGCATACACCCCCGAGCCATAGGCGGGCTGGATATCCTCGAGCGCGATCAACGGCTGAGCCAGAAGCGCTATCGAGACCATCCGGCCAATCGCCTTCGGGTCCGCGGGATCAAATGTCGCGCGCGGCATTCGGATCGGATCGGTGGATGAGCGCGCCGCCTCGACGGCCTCCGCGTGCGAGGCGAGCCCGTCACGAATACGCCGAACAACAGCCGGAGGAGGATTATCCCCGGCGGCGGCTAGCACCGCCTCCAGCGCCTTCTCCAGCTCATTGATCGCTGTCCGATCCGGCGAACGCGCCATAAATTAGACCTCCCGGTTTGCCGATACGAGGTCTCTCGGTCGCGATTCGCCCCCGGCTGTTTACATCGGCAATACTATGCCGCCTTCCGATTTGAATCCAATACGCCCGGCCGTTGCTTGTTAATCATCCCGGAAAGCCATCTTCCAGCCGCCGCTCCAAGCTGCGCCGGTACCGCGTTTCCGAGTTGACGCATGCTCTCCGTCCAAGAACGCGGAAACTCATAATCATCAGGCAAGCCGACCAGACGCGCCGCCTCACGAGTGGTGAAATAGCGAACCGAGCCGTCATCGCGAACCATCATATTCTCACCGCCGGGCACGCCATGGTCGCCAGCCTTCAATGCCTTCGCCGGCAGATCCAGTGGGCTCCCCGTATGTCCGGGATAAACCTTCGCCCCTGACTGAAACACATGGTTTCCAACACCATTCGGATCACCCAGGTCGGCAAGGGCGTCGCGAACAGTCACCCAGGGCAGCCCCTTGGGATCCCGGCCCTCGCGTCTCAAGGCCGCCACCCTCGTCTGGTCCTGCCGCAATTGCGGCTCGGTTCGGACCTTGAGGCCGTGACGCGCCCAGTATTCTCCCGTCACATATTGATCCCAGAGCAATTTGTCGCGGGAATGGGACGGGGTCATTGGCAGCGGATCCACACCCATGTCGGCGCGAATACCAAAAATGAGAACACGATGCCGGATTTGCGGCGCGCCGAAGTCAGCAGCGTTCACAAGCTGCCACACCACCCGATATTCCGGCTTCGCTCGTGACGCGAGTAAACGCTCGCGATGCTCATCGTGCGTCTCGTTGGCCTTACGCTGTATCGAGGGTTGCTCGAGATGCGCGAGTATCCAATTGAGATAAGGCCGGAAACGCGGCCCGGAAATATTTCGCACATTCTCGAAAAGGAAGGATCGCGGCTGCGCTTCCCGCACCGCGCGAATCGCCTCCGGCCACATGTCACGGCTATCCGCCTGGCCCAGCTTCTTTCCGCCAATCCCGAAGGGCTGACAAGGTGGACCGCCCGATACCGCGTCCAGAGCGCCAAACGCGCTCCAGTCGATCTCCCGAACGTCCTGGAGATTCATCGGCCACGCATCGACATGCTTAACGCCATTGGCCTTGTTGTGCAGAACGGTCGCCACCGCGTCCCGGTCGAATTCAGCCATGTGGCGATGCATGAAACCAGCCTGGGACATCCCCAAAGCAAGTCCGCCGCATCCGGCGAAGAGTTCAGCGCTTTCCATCCTCGCCCCTTTCCAGCTCGAGCGGGAGCATTGGCCCCCCAGCGGCTTCTTCCAAATAACGCTCGACCGCGCGACGGACGAGCCAGGCGACCTTCACCCCCTGCGTCTTGGCAAGGCGATCAAGCTCGGCCTTCTGCGCTCTGGTCAAAGTCGTGGTAACGCGCTCGGCGTCCTTACCATCCTTGCCCACTTGGAACCTCCGCGGCGATCCGCGGCATTCCGCGGCGCAATGCCACTTTGCCTCAAGTTCCTTCAAATGGCAAGATAACAGACAATAGTGAACAAATAAAGAACATCATGATCGCGAAACCGCCACGCGGGCGTCGAATGCCCCGTTAGCGGCCGGACTCGCCGCGCTCGATAGACATATCATCCAACCTCGGTGGCGCCTCTCGCCTAGAATCTCCCGTCCACAGGGATTCGAATAGCCTTCGCCCTTCCCCTGAGCATCAGTCACGCCGTCCCGACTTTGCGTGGATCCGGTTTTGCGGAAGCGTGTTTCCACTGATCGTCCATGAGGGGAAAGCCTTCCCCTCCGGCCAAGCCTTTGGTCTCGGCCGACCCCTTCGAGCGGGGGTTCCCCCGCAACGCCCCCTTTCCAGAGTGAGAGTGCGGACGGGTTTGCCGTGACGGGATGAGGACCGGAGGAGAGGCCTCCGGCGCCCGTCGCGGAGACCCGCGATGTCCAGACAAAACCGCAAATCCGGCGCCCGGCGCGACCGGACCAATCTCTATTCCGAAATCACCGACAAGATCATCGCCGAACTGGAGGCCGGCCGGGTGCCCTGGGTTCAGCCCTGGGGCACGGCTGCGGCCAAGGCGCCCATTGGCCTTCCGAAGAACGCCTCCACCGATCTTCAATATTCGGGGATCAATGTCCTGCTGCTCTGGGGCGCCGTGATCGAACGCGGCTTCTCCGGCCAGAGCTGGCTGACCTTCCGCCAAGCGCTGTCGCTCGGCGGAAACGTCCGCAAGGGCGAGCGCGGCACCACCATCGTCTATGCTGACCGCTTCGTGCCGGAGGACGAGAAGCGCCGTGCGCGCGAGACCGGCGAGGACGCCCAGGCGATCCCTTTCCTCAAGCGCTTCACCGTCTTCAACACCGACCAGTGCGAGAATCTACCCGAGGATGTCGCGATCACCGCGCCACCCGTGCCGACGGGTCTGATCGAACCACGCGTCGAGGCGCTGATCGCCGCGACCGGCATCGACTTTCGCATCGGCGGCAACCGGGCGTTCTACGTGCCCGCCCACGACTATGTGCAGGTGCCGCCGCCACAGGCCTATTTCGAGCCGATCAATTGGCACCGCACCGCGCTGCACGAAATGGGCCACGCGACAGGCCATGCCTCGCGTCTGGGGCGTGATTTCTCGGGCTCGTTCGGCACGAAGAAATACGCCTTCGAGGAACTCATCGCCGAGATCAACGCGGCCTTCTGCTGCGCCTCGCTCGGCATCGCGCCGACCGTCCGGCACGCCGACTATATCGGCTCCTGGCTGGACGTGCTGCGCGAGGACAATCGCGCCATCGTTCGCGCCGCCAGCCAGGCGGGCAAGGCTGCCGACTGGCTTCTGGCCTTCGCGCCGGACGCGGTCGAGACCTCTCGCGACAGGAGGGTGGCATGATCCTGTTGACCGAAGACATTCGTGACCAGCTGCTCGCCAATGGACGGCAGCGCGATATCGACCATGTTCCCGTGGTGAAATTCTTCAATCCGGTCGGCGCGGCTACCTGGATCATCACCGAGATGGAGGCGGATGGCGACACGCTGTTCGGCCTTGCCGATCTCGGCTTCGGATGCCCGGAACTGGGCTCCTGCAGTCTTGCCGAACTCATCTCGGTGCGCCTGCCTTTCGGTCTCGGGATCGAACACGACACCCTGTTTCAGGCCACCTTCCCGCTCTCGGTCTATGCCGAGGCTGCCCGACAAGCCGGGAACATCGTCGAAAGCGAGCAGTTGCTGCATGCCGCCGTTGCGACGCTGCGGGACCGCCGGTGAAGTGCCACTGCCTGGGTCTGTTTTCCTCTCGATCGACACAGTGAGAGTGAGAGGGCTGCGCCCTTTTCCGTGACGGGTTGGAAGTCGAGAGAGAGCCTCTCGGCGCCCGTCGCGGAGTAAATGATCATGGCGAATGCAGCCAAGAAAATCACCCTGTCGTCATCGCGCGACATCCCCTTCAACAAGCTCGTGCTCTCCCAGTCGAACGTCCGGCGGGTCAAGGCCGGCGTCTCGATAGAGGAGTTGGCCGAGGATATCGCCCGGCGCGGCCTTCTGCAGGGTCTCAGCGTTCGGCCCGTCACCGACGAGGCCGGAACCGAGACCGGCATGTTCGAGATCCCGGCCGGCGGCCGTCGCTATCGGGCGCTGGAGTTTCTCGTGAAGAAGAAGCGCATGACGAAGACCACGCCCGTACCCTGCATCGTGCGCGAGGACGGCATCGCCGAGGAGGATTCCCTCGCCGAGAACGTCCAGCGGGCACCGCTGCATCCGCTCGATCAGTTTCGTGCCTTCCTGACTCTGAAGGAGAAGGGCCAGTCCGAGGAGGAGATCGCCGCGACGTTCTTCGTCTCGGTCAATGTCGTCAAACAGCGGCTCAGACTCGCTTCCGTCTCGCCGAAGCTGCTCGACATCTATGCCGAGGACGGCATGTCACTCGACCAGTTGATGGCGTTCGCCGTGTCGGGTGACCATGAGCGCCAGGAGCAGGTGTTCGAGCGCCTGCGGCAGTCCCATGACAAGCAGCCCTATGCAATCCGGCGCATGCTGACCGAAGGCGCGGTTCGGGCTTCTGACAAGCGCGCGCAGTTCATCGGTATCGACGCCTATGTCGAGGCGGGCGGAACCGTGCTGCGCGACCTGTTCCAGTCGGACGACGGCGGCTGGCTGCAGGATGTTCCACTCGTCGAGGACATGGTGACGGACAAGCTCAGGCGGGAGGCTGAGGCCATTGTCGCCGAGGGTTGGAAATGGACCGATGCCGCTCCCGACTTCCCCTACGGGCACACCTTCGGCCTCCGCCAATTGCGTGGCGAGGAAATCCCTCTCTCGCCGGAGGAGGAAGCGTCCCGCGACGCGCTGAAGGCTGAATTCGGTCAGCTTGAGGAGCAATATGCCGAGGCCGACGAATTGCCCGACGACGTCGACGCGCGCCTCGGCGAGATCGAGATGGCGCTCGAGGCCTTCGAGGATCGCCCGGTCACATTCGATCCGGACGAGATCATCCGGGCCGGCGCCTTCGTCAGCATCGCGCACGACGGCAGCTTGCGCGTGGAGCGTGGCTTCGTCCGTCCCGAGGACGAGATCGTGCCTGAATCGGAAGCCGGCGGCGGTGATGCTGACGACGCTGGTACCGAACAACCGGACAGCGATGGCAACGAAGGTGACACCTCCGACAGCACAGAGGAACCGTCCGAACCCGATGAGGACGAAGGCTTGTCGCTGATCTCCGATCGGTTGATGGCGGAACTCACCGCCCATCGGACGCTCGGCCTGCGCAACGCGCTCGCCGAATGGCCGGACATCGCCTTCGTCGCGGCACTGCACGCCCTGACGCTGACGGTCTTCTACCACTACGGCTCGGACAGTTGCCTCGAACTCGGCCTGAAAAGTGTCGGGTTCAGCGCGCAGACGCCCGGCCTGAATGACAGCGCGGTTGCCGAAGCCGCGAACGCCCGGCATGAGGCCTGGTCCAAGCGCTTGCCGAAAGAGTCCGACGAACTCTGGGACGAGCTTCTTCAGTGGAGCGATGAAGACCGGGCCAGTCTCTTCGCCCATATCGTCAGCCTTTCGGTCAATGCCGTTTCCGAATCCTGGAACCGGCGCCCGAGGGCCCTCGCCCACGCGGATACGCTTGCGCGGACTATCGGCCTCGACATGGCAGTTGCCGGATGGCGCCCGACCGTCGACACGTACCTCGGCCGCGTCACCAAGGCGCGTATTCTGCAGGCGGTTGCCGAGGCGAAGGGCGAGCGCGCCGCTGATCGCATCGCCCATCTCAAGAAGGGCGATATGGCGACCGAGGCCGAGACGCTGCTCGCCGACACCGGCTGGCTGCCGGAGCCGCTGCGCACACCGGGCGAACCTGAGCAAAGCGTCCAGGAAACGACCAGCGATCCGGCGGAACCGGAATCGGTCGTCGTGGAAACAGCGGCCGAAGACGGTGAAACGGCTATGGGCACGGAAGACGTCCCGGACGAGAATGACGATGCCGAAGCGACATCTCACGTGGTCGCCGCCGAATAGAGCGGTAACCGAACCGGCAACTGGCCCGCGGCAACGCGGGCCTTTTTCTTTGAGGGATGCAGAACATGGCGCAACTAGCGAGTGACCTCTCAGCGCGGCTTGCCCGTGACGCGGAAGCCGTGTGCCGTGAATATCTGTCGAACGGGCATAAATCCGGTCGGTACTGGATCGTGGGCGACGTGCGCAACACCAAGGGTCGGTCGATGTTCGTGCGGCTGACCGGCCCCGAATCCGGCAAAGGCGCCGCCGGCAAATGGACCGACGCCGCGACGGGCGAACATGGTGATCTCCTCGACGTCATCCGCGAAAGCTGCGGTCTGACGGAGTTCAGGGACATCGCTGACGAAGCGCGGCGGTTTCTCAGCCTGCCGCATCCCGAACCGGAGCCGGCATCATCGCCTAGACGGACGTCGCCCGCACCAACGGGCTCGCCACTCGCAGCGAAACGCCTCTTCTCGATGGCGCAGCCGATTATGGGTACACCCGCGGAATCGTATTTCCGTAAACGCGGCATTACGGCCTTGCACGGAACCGGATCGCTGCGATTTCATCCGCGCTGCTACTACCGGCCTGACGACCACAGCCCGACAGAGACGTGGCCCGCACTGATCGCGTCTGTCACCGATCTCGATGGTCATCAGGCCGGCGTACACCGGACCTGGCTCGATCCGAACGGCTTCAGCGAGAGGACACTCGGCAAGGCCCCGATAGACACGCCGCGACGGGCAATGGGCGACCTGCTAGGCCATGCGGTGCGCTTTGGCGTGGCGGGCGAGGTCATGGCGGCGGGCGAAGGCATCGAGACCATGCTGTCGCTGCGGTGTGTTTTGCCCGAGATGCCCATGGCAGCAGCGCTCTCCGCAGCCCATCTCGCCGCCATCCTGTTCCCCGACAAGCTGCGCCGGCTCTATATCGTCCGCGACGACGACCCGGCGGGAGATGGCGCAAGGGATACGCTGGTCGAACGGGCCGATGCGCTCGGCATCGAAGCGCTGCCGCTCTCGCCGATGCTGGGCGATTTCAACGAGGATCTGCGCCTTCGTGGTCTCAACGCCTTCCGGGCTTCGATCCGGGTCCAGCTCGCCCCGCAGGATGTCGCCAGGTTCATGCAGTCCGTTCTGTCCGCCTGAACGGGGCGGCGGTGCGGGCTATGGCGGTGACGTCGGAGCCTTCGTCAACGCCTCCCAGTGAATGTCGGAGAGGGCCGCGCCCCGGCCTTCCTGAGAGGGCGACCGGACAGCAGGCGGCCCGGTCCGGCAATGGCTGCGGCCAACGATTTTCCGGCGGCCCTGCGGGCCTTTCCATCGCGAAACAAAATCGCCGGCCTCCGCCATCCTCCGCTGACGCTCCAGTCCTTCCGCTGCCGCTCCAGGATGCAGGCCCGGTCCGCCCGCCGTCTTTCGGCGCCATGAAGGCCGCGGCGGGCGCGGCCAACCGACAAAGGGGGCCACCCGATGACACTCGACGACGACACCTTCGAACCCCACCCCGAATCCTCGCCAACCGAGCACGCACTGAACGAACTGGAACTTCATGGCTACCGCCACAACGGGCACGGCCCGGACCCACGCCTCGTCCCGGAGGACAATGTCATCGCCGGCGCGGTCTCCGACATCTTCGACGCCCTGATCGCCACCATGGCGGATACCGCCCTCGACGGTGAACTCGACGATCTGCTCTGGTCGACCGTCAACATGTTCCAGCGTGCGGCCGACCGGATCGAGCGCAAGCTCGACGACAACGAGCAGGCCCAGAAGCGCGGGCAACGCGAACAGGATGGCTCCGAAATCAAGGCGGTCGAACTCGAACACCTCATCGAGACCGGACAAGGCCTCATCGAGCGCCGCGACAGCCTGGAGGTCTTCCGCGACAGCGCCGCCGAGCATTATCTGCGTACCACCGGATCACCCTGGTCACCGCGCACCGGGTCACAGGTCAACCACCGCGCGCTCACATCGGCGATGATCGACAGTCGGGACTTCATCGCCGAGCGCAAACGCGCCAACCGCGAAGTGCTATTGCCCGCTGGTCCGAAGGTCGCCGTCTCCGGAGGTGCCGACATCAACGATCACAAACTGATCTGGGACAAGCTGGACCAGGTGCATGCCAAGCACCCCGACATGGTTCTGATGCACGGCAAATCGCCGAAAGGCGCCGAGAAGATCGCCGCCCGCTGGGCCGATCATCGCAACGTCACCCAGATCGGCTTTGCGCCGGACTGGACCAGGCACGGCCGCGCCGCGCCCTTCAAGCGGAACGACCAGATGCTCGATGTCCTGCCGATCGGGGTCATGGTGTTCCCTGGCACAGGCATTCAGGAAAACCTTGCCGACAAGGCCCGCAAGCTCGGCATCCCGGTCTGGCGGTTTGAGTGAAATAACACTGGTTGCCTCATCTAGAATGAGGAGGTTCGCCAAAACTTCATTCAGGACACTTTTCGAGCTACACAGTATTCCACAATGCTCGGCGACACATCGCCCCCTCAGCATGGGACGTTGGGCGTGCAGCAGGCCAGGCCAATTCGACCATGACACACACGTTCACTTCGCTACGCCACCCGCAGGAAAAGCTTCTGGAAGCTGAGTATTTTCTCGGGCGACTGGTGAAATCGAACGGTCTCGAATTTCAATTTGAATTGAATGCCTTTCTATCGGCTAGCCGGAGCGTTTCCTTCGTTCTACAGAAAGCGATGGCTGGCGTTGCTGATTTTGCCGGATGGTATTCCAAGCAGCAGACAGCGATGAAAGCTGACATCGCGATGCGGTACTTCCTTGAATTACGAAATGTATCTCAGAAGCAGGGACCGGTTTCGTTTGTCGGCGGGTCCCTTCCAAATGGCCTCTGGACCTATCGGTTCGTTGGGTGCGCGCACGATGTACCACCCGAACTGGTCGGGGCCGACATCGGAGCCAGTTGCGCGACACATCTCTCGAAACTCGGACAATTGTTGCTGGACTGCGCCCAAACATTTCCGTTCCAAAGTTGTCCGGCACGGGCTTTTACAGAAGAAGGTATGGCGGTCTTGGGCTATGATTGGGGCGACGTTGAAGCGGCCATGGGTCTACCGAAAGGTTATACCCAAGTTGGCAATTTCCCCGCCCGCGAAAGGCTTCGCATACTGTCCCGCGAAATCGAGCCTCTCGACATATCGTCGATCATGAGAATTGCCTCCCGCGACATTCGCGCTGATGGCTCGCCAGTCGTGTTTCCTGCCTCAAGCGGCACCGACCTCGTGGATCACATAGCGGCTAACTTGGGGTCGAGCGACAGTGACGAAAGCTCCCACCGCGATGTGTTCCTTTAGTCAGTCATGCAACGCATCAAAGACGCTGATGGATCGTAGTCCAATTCACTTCTGCCAAGATACTACAAGAGCGGCCTTCTCTCATCGAGACAAGATGGCGCCTAAGCACTGGAACACGCTCCGCGGCTAGCAGCCCAAGCATCATCGTGGTATTAACCTCAGAGCGCTGTGGTGGTGGTGGAGGCGCGACCGTTCGAACCTGATCTTACGGAGACACCACCATGATTATCTTATCGATTCTTGTTGCACTTGTAGCGATTAGCGCCCTCTGCTGGTTGCTGTTCGCCCTCGCCACCTACGCACTGCCCGCTTTCGCCGCTATAGCCGCCGGAACGTGGGCCTATGAATCTGGAGCTGGTCTTCCTGGTGGTCTCGTCGCCGGCCTGGCCTGCGCCGGCCTCGTATTTGGCATTGGGCAGTTTCTCATCATGAATGTCCGGCCGATCTGGATAAAAATGGCCGTTGCGCTCGCTTTCGTCGCGCCCGCCGCGATTGCCGGCTATTTCGCCACCCATGGCATTGTGAAACATCTGATGCCGGCGGATGCTTGGCAGGTTGGGCTTTCTGTACTGGGCGCAATCGCAGTCGGGATCACGGCTTTCGTTCGCATCACGTCCGTGGCCGCGCCGGAACGCGTGGGGCAAGGCGCGATAAGCGCGTAATCGCCCGCTAACGCGGAGCATGTCCAGATGCCAAAACCTCCTGTCCGTTCTCGTTTCAGATTGGCTGTGACGAGCACGCTCCATGGATCGCACGAGCCGCTGGGATGATGCACATCCCACGCTGTCACGAAGACGAGGCTGCCCCGAATGGCGTAACCGCGTCAGGACCGGAAATGGATAGGTTCCCGCCTGTTGATGCTCAGAGAAACAATGACATCACTGGCCTGCACTCCAGTCGACAACAACGGTTCGTTCGTTCGCATGGGCCTCGAATGCAATGCGTCGCCACTGTCTCCTTGAACGATCCCTGTGAGCCGACCGCTCCAAACGGCCTCTTCAATGGGCTGATCTGGCCGAAGGCCGGCTGCGCCTCGATCGCCTATCACGCAATGACGCCCGTCAAGTTTCATCCCCTGCCGGCTGTGCCGCCATTCCTCGCGAGACAAGAAACCCGCCGGATCGCCATCCTCCGCTGACGCTGCGGTCGCAAGCGATGCGCCGTCGATCGCCTACGGCCTCTTCGATCGCCATCGAGGCCGCAATGGTGCGGGCTCGAAACCAGTGATTAAGGAGAACTACCATGGCAACCATCGGCACCTTCAAGAAGTCCGGCAACGAATTCACCGGCGAAATCGTAACCCTCAACGTGCAGGCCAAGAACGTCCGCATCGTCCCCGAAACCAACCAGGTCAGCGAGAACGCACCCAGCCATCGGGTCCTGGTCGGCCGCGCCGAAATAGGGGCCGCATGGTCCAAGCAGTCAAACGAGGGCCGCGACTATCTCGGCCTCAAGCTCGACGATCCGAGCTTCACCGCTCCGATCTACGCCAACCTATTCGACGACGAAGACGGCGGTTTCAGCCTCATCTGGTCCCGCCCCACCCGTCGCAACGGCGAATAATCGCAAAGACCTTCCCGCCCGGAACTCCGGGCGGGGCCGTTATCTTTATCGGTGAAAGGAACCCAGCGATCACACCTGATCGTCGGGCTCGACAAGTTGTATGTGGCTAACGCCGAGAGCTTGAGCCAATTCGAAAAGGGTAATCACGGTCGGATTCCTCCGTCCGCGCTCCAAACTGCTGAGATATTGCTGGCTGAATCCGGAACGCGCTTCCACCTCTTCCTGGGTCAGGCCCTTTTCCCGACGCAGGCGGGCGAAGTTCCGGCCGACCAGTTTGCGCATGTCCATGCGCGGGAAGATCGCGGTTTACATACTTTAAGTTTATCAACTATAGTATGTAAATGGAGCGCCACACTGTTTTGATGAACCACTGCCCGCATTCCAGCCCCGAACCGCCACCTCAAGAATTTTCCCATATTTTCTTCGATCCGATTGCCGGGCGGCGCTCCAATGTGTTCAAATTGTGTTAACGAAAAAGGCGGGAATTCATAACCCGCCGCGATGGGACAGCGGATGGCCAACCCGGACTACCTCGATGAACCGCCGGTAGATGATCGGATCACCGATTATGATCGCGCGCATTTCAAGACCTATCTGCGGCTCCTCGACGCGGACGCCGAGGGGGCGGACTGGAAGGAGGCCGTCGAGATCATCTTCGGGATCGACCCGAAGCAAGAGCCGGACCGTGCACTTCACATCCACACATCGCACCTTGCACGAGCGCGCTGGATGACCGAGCACGGCTATCGCCATCTCCTGAGCGGAAATCCGCAATAATCGGACCCGTGATGCAGCGTCGGCATCACACCTTGCCCCAACGGAGACTTCCGCGACTACAATCAGAACGCGATCTTTATCGCCTGGGGGTACCTGTCAGCTTCGAGCGGAGGCGTATCCATGGCGGAGGACGCGGACTGGCGACACGGTAAGGCCTTCGACTATATCGACCGGCTCGACCCGGAGGGATTGGCATGGGAGTTTCTCCGCCGTAACCGCAAATACCAGGACGACTACAAGAAGATTCCGACAGAGAAGCGCGAGACCGCGAACGATCCGCTGACCAGATTATGGGGGTTGCGATTTCCCGGCTTCCCCGATCCTTCGCGCCACCGTTGCGAACATCTTTTTCGCTCCAGAAATCGACCCTGGAACGCTCATCCTGACAGCGCTTCCGCACTTCCCTGAATCCGACCTTCCTTCCCTCTTCCTGCCCGAGACCGATACGTTCCGGGCACCCGAGGGCCATTTCCTCTTCGTCGATATCGGCAAGCACCGGTTTCCAGCCCTATGTCCGGGCGCGCAGATACCGGCAGGACCGGTCTCACCCATAACCTTGCTTGATCGCTTTCTGGAGGATCGTCTCGATGCGATCCGACGGTTCTCGCACGCCATAAACGGGCGGCGATCCGTCGAAGACCTGCGCGTCACCCCGTACCGAAGGCACAATCTCAGGCAAATGCTGCGGGTCATCGACGGCCGCCGATCCGGCGCGACATTCCAGGAGATCGCCGAGATCGTTCTTCGCGCGGATCACGTTAGCGCCACGGCGTGGAAATCCATGTCCGAACGCGACGCCGTCATGCGCCGCTTTCGCGAAGGCATGAGGCTCGTCGAGGGCGCCTATCGCTCTCTCCTGTCCCGCCGCCACGCGACGACTTGACGAGGGTGCGAAACCGCCGTCGCGTCTTCGCACTCCCTCTCGTCACGCCTTCTCCGCCACCGTGCTCCCGTCGAACCGCCGATATCCGGCGGTCGTCCCAAAGACCACGGAGGCACGATCATGTCCGCGACACCCACCAGCTTGCCGCCACGCTATTTGAGAACCCCCGAAGCCGCGCGCTTCCTCGGCCTGTCCGGCCGAACACTCGAGAAGCACCGCACCTACGGCACCGGCCCCGCCTATCGCAAGCTCGGGGGCCGCGTCGTCTATTCGGTCGAGGATTTGCAGGCCTGGGCGAACCGCGGCGCTAAGACATCGACCTCCGACCCCGGCGCCGGCACGGTGCTGCCGGCCAAGCGGCATGAAGACATCCCGCGCGCCACAAACCGCCGCTGATCTCCAACCATGGCGCGATCCCGCACATCGGAGAGGCAGCAACTCGAACTGTTCCGCGCCCTTCCGAGCGATCTCGCGCCCCGCGATGCGCAGGACCTCATGGCCTATCCCTTCTTCAGCCTCGCTAAGTCTCCCCGCACCACACCGATCGACTATCGCTCCGGAGCGGTGGCGATCCGGGTGGAGGCCGTGCCCGAACACGGCATGGCGACCATCTGGGACGCCGACATACTCATCTGGGCGGCCAGCCAAATCGTGGAGGCACGCGACAACGGTTTCCGCACGTCGCGCCTGATGGCGGCAACGCCCTACCAGATCCTCACCTTCATCGGCCGCGGCACCGGCGCGCGCGATTACCAGCGTCTCAAGGCGGCCCTCGACCGCCTGCAATCGACGACGGTGGCAACGACGTTGCGTCAGCCGCCACGCAATCCGAGGGCGCAATCCGGTGCCACAGACAGGACGGCGCGGCGCATGCACCGCTTCTCCTGGATCAACGAATGGACGGAGCGCAGCGATGCGCGTGGCAATCCGGAGGGGATCGAACTCATCGTCCCGGACTGGTTTTACAAGGCCGTCCTCGACGATGCGCTCATCCTCACCATCGACCGGGCTTATTTCGGGCTGACCGGCGGTCTCGACCGCTGGCTCTACAGGATCGTCCGCAAGCACGGCGGCAAGCAGAGGGCCGGCTGGCGCTTCGATTTCCGCCACCTCTATCTCAAATCCGGCAGCCTCTCGCCCTTCAAGCGGTTCGCTTTCGAACTGCGTGCCATCGTCAAACGACAGGCCCTTCCGGGCTACCGCCTGTTCGTCGAATTCGAGCCGCGCCGCACCCTGCTCGCCTTCGAGCCGGCGCCCTGTGGAGAAGCTGTGGACGCCGTCGTGCTATCGGGAACCCGGGCTATCGTGCCATCAGGAACCGCACCCTCGTGCTATCAGGAACCCGATCCAAGGTTAAGTTCCGATGATCAAACCGATAATCACGCCCTTAACTTAGAGTCTAACAAAGAATCTAACTTCTTAAGAGACCGGCGCTCTGGGGAAAACCCCGATCAGGACGCCGGCCCGGACCCCATCACCGATGCACCAAATCCGCAAAACGCCGGAGGTGCATCGTGATCGTCGCACTGCTCAATCAGAAGGGTGGCGTCGGAAAGACCACCCTTGCCCTGCACCTGGCCGGTGAATGGGCACGACGAGGAGATCGGGTCACGCTTGTAGATGCCGATCCCCAAGGCTCCGCACTCGACTGGTCGGAACAGCGCGCGAGGGAGGGGCTGCCAAGGCTCTTCGGCATCATCGGCCTGGCGCGCGACACGCTGCATCGTGAAGCGCCCGAACTTGCCCGTAACGCGGACAACGTCGTCATCGACGGGCCGCCCCGTGTCGCCGGATTGATGCGTTCTGCGTTGCTCGCCGCCGACGTTGTTCTCATCCCCGTGCAACCCTCGCCTTTCGATGGTTGGGCCTCCGCAGAGATACTGCGGCTGATCGAGGAAGCACGGATATTCCGACCGCAACTCGTCGTGCGTTTCGTTCTCAACCGCTCGGCTACCCGCACCATCATCGCCCGCGAAACCTCCGAGGCACTCGCGGACCAGGACCCGCCCGTCCTGCGGTTTTCCGTCGGCCAGCGCGTCGTCTTCGCCACCGCCGCCCAGCTTGGCCGGCTCGCCTTCGAGATCGACCACGACAGCCTGGCCGCAAAGGAGATCACCGCGCTTGCAACCGAGATCGGGAGGCTCGCCCGATGACAAACCGGCCCGCCAAACGTGGATTCGCGGCGCGTCCAGGCGATCCCGAGGACTGGATCAAGTCGGCGGGCCGCGCCGAGACGAAACGCCCCGACTATAGCGCAAGGCTCACCATCGACATCACGCCGGAGCTGCGCGGCCGCATCAAGATCGCCGCATTCGAACGCGGCGTCACCGTCGCCGACATGCTGCGCAATTTGCTCGCACGCGAATTTCCCGAACTCGAAGGAGACCAGCCATGACCGGCAACGGCGGGCCGCGCATCGGCGGAAACCCGGCACCAGCAAGACCATTCGCCGATGGGCTGACCCGCGTCGAACTCACCTGGATCGAGAAACGGATCGAGCACTGGATCCGGTTCGGCCACATCGCCGAGGAGCAAATCCTCGACCGGAAACGGCGCATCGTCAGCTTTGCCGCGGGCAGTATCTTCGCCTTTGCCCGGTGGGCCGCGAACGACTATGGCACGATCATCTCCCGCATCGACATCGTCCGTGCGGTCGCACCGGGCGCGCCCTATCAAACGCTTCCCTTCGTGCGCCCCGGCGGCGACATTCTGCTCAAGATCACCGGCTGGCCCAAGGTCGAGCGCGTGCTGCAAGCCGTCGACGCCATCGAGGCCCTCGACATCGATCCTGTCGACGTCGCGCCGGACTATTGGCGTCACGTCCATAATCGCCTGGCCGTCGCGCAGGAACCGCGCGACTACACGCGCACCCAGCATCATGCCTGGCGGCTGCGGCAAAAGGCGGAACCATGACGCGGTTCGGCTACCTCATCGTCACCTGCCTCAGCGCGACGGCAATCGGCGTCTCGGCATCGGTTCCCGTGACCCCATGGTTGCTCTGGAACGCCTCGGCAAGCGCGCCAGTCGGACTCTACGTCATCCGGCCGAGCGATCATTTCGAGGTTCTCGACCTCGTCGTCATCACACCACCCGCGCCCCTCGCTTCCATGCTTGAGCAACGCGGATATCTGCCGCTCGGCGTGCCGCTCCTGAAGCGGATCGTCGCGCTCCCCGGTCAGCAGGTCTGTCGCCACGATCACGCCGTAACCGTCGATGGGATCGCGATGGCGGAGGCGCGGGAACAGGACAGTGCAGGCCGCAAACTGCCAGTCTGGCAGGGCTGCCAGCGCATCGATGACGGCGACATCTTTCTCCTCAATTGGCAGCATCCCGACAGTCTCGACGGGCGGTACTTCGGGCCGTTGTCGCAAAGCGCCGTCATCGGCCGCGCCGTCCCGCTGTTCACCGACGAAGCCGGCGACGGTCACTTCGAATGGCGCGCGCCTGTTCGATGAGCGCCGCATCCCCGCATTCGCAATCCCACCCCACCACGATGAAAGGACCCAGCCCATGACCCAGATCGGACACTTCACCCGTACCAAATCCGGATACACCGGACGCATCCATACGCTCACAATCGACCGCGAACTGACACTCGTGCCGGCCGAAAGCTCCGATACCGAGAACGCGCCGGACTACCGCGTTCACAGTGGCGACGGCTCCAGCCCGGAAGTCGGAGCAGCCTGGAAACGCACCGGTGAAAAGGCCGGAGACTACCTCTCCCTTCAGCTTGACGACCCGGCATTCGGCCATCCAATCCTAGCCAATCTGTTCCAGATAGACGCCGAAAAGGACACCTGGACGCTACAGTGGAACCGCCCCCCGAAGCGCGGCGACAAGGACTGAAACCATGTCCCGCATTCGTCGATCCCATCGGGCGGGACCTGCAACGGGCTATCTCCCGTCGGCTGGTAAAGGCCTCTTTCTCCTTTCCGGCCTGCTCGCCTTCGGCACCTCTCTGCCCAACTTCCCAGCCAGCGCGACGGCGCAGACCACGGCGACCGAAACACGACCCGCCGTCGATCCTTACAGGGCGTATGTCGCCGAGGCGTCGCAGCGTTTCGGGCTTCCCGAACGATTGCTCCGCGCGGTGATGACGGCCGAAAGCGACGGGATCGCGCGCGCGGTCTCGTCCAAGGGCGCGACGGGTCTGATGCAGATCATGCCCGATACGTGGATCGAGTTGAGCGCCCGATATCGACTTGGCAACGATCCGTTCGATCCGCGCGACAACATCCTCGCAGGCACGGCCTACCTGCGTGAACTCCATGACCAATACGGGTCGCCGGGCTTCCTCGCCGCTTACAATGCCGGACCGGGCCGCTACGACGAATACCTCGTCGACGGGCGTCCGCTGCCGGCCGAAACACGCAACTACGTCGCGGTTCTCGCGCCCTATGTCGACGCCTCCGCCGCTTCCCTCGCGGCAATCCCGGTGCAGATCAACCGTCGCGATTGGACGCAATCACCGCTCTTCGTCGCGCAAGCCGACGGCGGTTCCGCCGCTGTTCCGGCAGAATCGTCGGTGAAACCCGCAACCATCACAGAGACACAGGTTGACGGCACCGACATGGATCTCACTCCTCGGGATAGCGGGCTGTTCGTCACGCCATCGCAGCCAAGAGAGCGCCGATGACCACGAATGTGTCATGGCGAGGATTGGCGTGCTCCCGCATAGACCTGACGGAAATGCGTGCTGAGGGGGAGAGCACGACCGAAGGACGGCGAGATAAAAGGGGCACGCCGCGCGAACCGCAAGTCATTGAAATGACGTGGGCTCCGGCGTGCCGGTCGGTCGGGCCGCGTGCCACCGCCAATGAATTGTCATGTGATTTCAATGCTGTTCGCGGCACCGCGGCCGAATTCCGGTATGAGGAAGGGGCGCGATGAACAGCGACGACCGCGACTTCCGTATCCGCCCAGGCCGTATTCGCGACAAACGGGTTCCCCGCCAGAAGAGCTTCATCAACCAGGTGATGCGCGCGGCCAAGAAGTCCGGGCATGTCTCGGGGTCCGGATCTGGTGGCCGTGGGTCCAGCTATGGCCGATCGAGCTTCGGCCGGGGTCGCACACGTTTCGCCCGCGCTCGTCTCTTCAGTCCATCCAGGCGCGTCGTCGTCAAGGCCCGCGTCGTCCGTCACAAGGGCCGCGCTTTTCGGTCCGCGCCGCTCACTGCCCATGTCGCCTATCTGAAACGCGAGGGCGTCACCCGCGACGGCGAACGCGGCATCATGTTCGATGCGACGAGCGACAGCGCCGACGACCGCGCCTTCGCCGAGCGGTGCGAGGACGACCGGCATCATTTCCGCTTCATCGTCTCGCCCGAGGACGCCGCCGACATACAGGACCTGAAGGCCTTCACGCGGGACCTCGCACGGCAGATGGAAGCCGACCTAGGCACCAGGCTTGACTGGATCGCGGTCGATCACTGGAACACTGACAATCCACATGTCCACCTGCTGGTGCGCGGTGTCGATGAGACCGGCGCCGACCTCGTCATCTCTCGCGATTATATCAGCCGTGGTTTGCGCTCGCGCGGCGAGGAACTGGTCTCGCTGGAACTTGGCCCGAAGCCGGAACACGAAATTCGCGCGACGCTCGAAAAAGAAATCACCACCGAGCGTTGGACCAGTCTCGACCGTGAAATCCGTTTCGCCGCCGACGATACCGGGCATATCGATCTCCGTCCGGATGCCAGTGATTTGAACAACAGCGAACCCCGCCGGCTGATGATCGGCCGCTTGCAGCATCTGGAGAGGATGGGACTGGCGGCCCCTGCCGGTCCCGGTGAATGGATGGTCGGTCTCGAAGCCGAACGCAAGCTGCGCGATGTCAGCATGCGCGGCGACATCATCAAAACGATGCACCAAGCTTTTGTTGAGCGCGGCCAGGATCGTGGCATTGGTGACTTCGCGATCGAGGCCGGAGATGAGGCGTCACCGATCATCGGCCGCCTGGTGGATCGCGGCCTGCATGACGAACTGACTGGCGAGGCCTATGCAGTGATCGATGGCACCGACGGGCGCGCCCATCATGTCCGCTTCCGGGGCATCGAGGCCTTCGAGCACGCACCGCCCCTTGGCGGCATTGTCGAGGTGCGACGCTTTGGCGAGACGGAAGACCGCCGGCCCACCCTTGTCCTGGCGCTCCGCTCGGATCTCGATCTCAAGGCACAGATCAATGCGCCGGGTGCCACCTGGCTCGATCACCGCCTAGTCGAACGAGATCCCATGCCACTCTCGATGGGCGGGTTCGGAGGCGAGGTCAGCGATGCGATAAAGGCGCGCGCGGAACACCTCGCAGATGAGGGGCTCGCCCGGCGGCAGGGACAGCGTATCATCATGCAGCGCGATCTGCTCAATACGCTGCGACGTCGAGAGTTGGACACTGCGGCCGCAAAGCTCGCCGATGAAACCGGATTGCCCAATGTGAAATCCGCGACCGGCGAGCATGTCGCCGGCACGTACCGCCAGAGGCTGACGCTATCGTCCGGCCGCTTCGCCATGATCGACAATGGTCTCGGCTTCCAGCTTGTCCCTTGGTCGCCATCGCTCGAAAAGAAGCTGGGGCAAGAGGTTTCTGGGCTCATGCGCGGCAATGGCCGCGTCGATTGGAGCTTTGGGCGAAAGCGGGGCTTAGGCCTTTAGAATTGGGAACTCGGAGACAAAAAGGCTATGCCGAACGTATTGGGGCCGGAGGGGCCTGGCAGCTTGCGGCAGCGTCTTACCCTTGCCGGCCCACTTCCCAAAATTGATTTCTCTCCACACCACATCGTCGTCGTCCTTTCGGTACAGGCACCCGGAGCTGCGAGATACAATTCTCACAGCATTTAGGGCAGACCCTGGTCACGCCGCATCTTCTACGTCGGCAAGATCGCTCGCTGCCCGCGTCGCTGCGCGCAGCGGCTCGATGATCGTAGAGTCCCAAGCATCCTTCAGTCGCGCCTCAATCGCGGCGCGCGCCTCGTCCGGCTTGGAGCTTTCAAAGAAGTCGTTCCACATCTCGGAGAGTGACTTCTTATAGCCCGGTACATAGGTGCCGTACCGCGCGACCGAATCCGACCAAAGCTTCGTCTCTTCGCTGAGCACGCCGCGAAAGGCGTCGCTGCCGATCGATTGCGCCTGCTGTAGAAATTCCTGCCGCCACGCCGCAACGCGATCGCGCAAGCTCCCGATCATCGCTCGCACGTCAGCAAGCTCGCCATATTGCAGCTCGGCGTCTTCCAGCGCATGCTCGATCCTGCTCAGATGATCGGCCGAGCGAAGATTGGCATCCTGCCGCACGCCGACACCGAGGATGTGGAAGATTGAGAAGTTCGGCCAATTGCCACGGCGGGTCATCGACGCCGCCACCGAGCTTTGATGCACGTCGTCGAACTGATCGACGAGGTTCTGGTGGGCGGGCCGGCGAACAGGCGGCATCTCCACAATGCGCTCGATCAGCCGATCGAAGCTTTCCTCAAGCCCCTTGCGGGCGCCGCGCGTCTTAACAATGTCGACGTCAGCGACCAGCTCGGAAACTGCCTGCGCTGTGCGGTCGAGGCGATCGATATGAACCTGGCGCATCAAACCGATCTGCGCGCGGAGGTTTGACCACACAATCTCCGGCTTGTCGCCGTGCGCATCGTAGAAATAGGTCTTGACCTTCGGTAGCCCGGCGCCAGCGAGCGCATGATGAATCTCGTCGCGGCGGATGGCGCGGCCCTCGGCGCCACTTGTTGGCGGCTCGCCCTGATCAAGTACATGCATGGGCTCGTCGCCCCGCGGCAGCACTAGGAGCGCGATCCGGTTACGCTCGGCGGCGTCCGACCCCGACTCCTCATTCTCCCGGAGGATACGCTGAACCGTCATGTTCGGCGCATCGGGGAACTTGCTGCACAGCACGACTAGCGTGCGCGGCTCGTCGATATAGCCGCGAAGGTCGGGGCGTTGGGTGATCGTCTCGACGCCCTTGGTGTCGACCAAGCTCAAGTCTCCGGCCTCTCGCAAGCTGCTTGAAGGGACAAGCACCGTGATGCGCCGCGGCAAGGAGAAGCGCGGGTCGAGACCGATGTTGATGCGACTGATGGTGCGCGCGAGCCATTGCATGCCGTCTTCAGCCTCTTCCGAAAGAGCGAGCGACGTCTCGCGGCGCGACGGCAAGTTCATCGCCGCGATCATCTTGTCGGCGAGAATCGCCGGCTCCTCGCCGGCGGCAAGCGCATCGGCAATCGGGTCCCTAGTCTCGAACTCGTCGTTCACCTCGACCCGATTGGACTGATACCCTGACATGTTGCGGAGCACACGCGTCACCTCGGCTGGCACCGTTACCTTGCCCTTCGCGACGCTGTGGATCAGGTCGTTAACCAGGTTCCGGATCGATTCCTCATCGAGCGCCTCGACGGCGACGCCGAACGCAGGCGCCGTTTTAATCATTGTTTCGCAGACAGTGATGCGGCCCGAGCCGACCGGGAACACCGAGCGCATCATCCCCTTGGCGTCGGGTGCAAGCAGACGCGCAGCGTGCGCCAAGGCGGTGGTTTTACCCACGCCGATGTCGCCGACCCACGCGATCACATGATCGAGCCGCTCGAGATACCGCAGGACCGACGAGAGATCGTCGCGCATGGTCGAGATGGTATCCGCAAGGATCGGATGGTTCTGCGGCGACTGCTCGAACGCGGCCAAATGCTGGAGGGTCTGCTCGACGCGCCACAGATGCTCGCGATCCGGGTGCAGATAGGAGGGCGGCTCGGAGTGCGCCCACTCCCGTCGGTAATACTCCAAGACATCGTCCGCGATCGGCCCTCCGACTGCACGAAGGTAGCGCTCGGCAAATGCCGGTTCGACCGGCCCTCCCTTTTCGAGGCGCGACACGAAGCTGGCGTTGGTGTCGAGCGTCTTCGCCAAAGTGCTTTGCTTAACGTCCGCCTTCTCACGCGCATGACGAAGCACGTCACTGGGCACGGGAAATCTCATTGACCTAGCCTCTCTATATAAGTTGCATGGCGTTGTGCGATGGATTTGTGAAAATTGCAAGACAAAGATTCGATTTGAAGTGAAAGTTGCTAAAGGCGCCCCTCCGGCATCCGGTGTGATCTGCCTTTGCCTGCCGACGTGTCCCCGCAGTCACGAAGGGACAAGGGCCAACAGATCACCTACGCGCAGTGTCCTGGAATGAACGGCTACTGTTGGAATTCCGCGCCCTCGATCGAAAGACTAAGATGGAGGCGCACAGCAGCCATTGGCTAAGAATCACTTGGCCCGCCGAACACTCGATCTGTCCTTTATTTTCGCAATGGCCGCCATTCGCTCGACCACTACCTGACTTCGCTTGCAAGTGGGGCCGGTCAGACGGTCATCATGTGTGACCATGTCCGCAACCAAGATCCTCTGGGGCCAAATTGCCGTTGTCTTCCTGATCGTCCTCATCACCACATGGGGCGCGACGGAATGGGTTGCCTGGCGGCTTGGGTTCCAGCCGCAGCTTGGAACCCCTTGGTTCGATCTGATGGGATTTCCCTTCTACTATCCACCAGCCTTCTTCTGGTGGTGGTTTTCTTATGAGGCCTATGCGCCACCCATCTTCGTCGAGGGAGCGGTCATTGCAGCCTCAGGCGGATTTCTATCGATCGGCGTGGCGATCGCGATGTCGGTTTGGCGCGCGCGAGAGGCCAAGGACGTCATCACCTATGGCTCGGCACGCTGGGCAGAACCGAACGAGATCTCCAAGAGCGGATTGCTTGGATCGGATGGCGTCGTGCTCGGCAAATTCAATGAACACTACCTGCGCCATGATGGACCGGAGCATGTTCTATGTTTTGCACCAACACGGTCTGGCAAAGGCGTTGGCCTGGTGGTTCCCTCGCTCCTGACTTGGCCCGGCTCGGCCATCGTCCACGACATCAAGGGCGAGAACTGGGATTTAACGGCCGGTTTTCGCTCAAGGTATGGAAGAGTCCTGCTCTTCGATCCGACTGACCCCAAATCGTCCGCCTACAATCCTCTGCTCGAAGTCCGCCGCGGCGACTGGGAGGTGCGTGACGTGCAGAATGTCGCCGACATTCTGGTCGATCCCGAGGGATCGCTCGAACGGCGCAATCACTGGGAAAAGACCAGCCATTCGCTTCTGGTCGGCACCATCCTTCATGTCCTTTATGCCGAGCCGGACAAGACCCTCGCGGGCGTCGCCGGGTTCCTCTCCGATCCGAAACGGCCGATCGAGGCGACGCTCAAGGCAATGATGACGACGCCGCATCTGGGCGACGCCGGTCCTCATCCAGTGGTCGCGTCCGCGGCGCGGGAACTTCTGAACAAGGCTGATAACGAACGCTCCGGGGTTCTCTCAACCGCTATGTCGTTTCTTGGACTCTACCGCGATCCTGTTGTCGCAAGGGTGACTAGGCAATGCGACTGGCGCATCGCCGACCTGATCGATGGGAAACAACCCGCCACCCTCTATCTAGTAGTGCCGCCTTCCGACATTTCGCGCACCAAGCCTCTGATCCGGCTGATTCTCAATCAAATCGGACGTCGGCTGACCGAGGATCTGCAGGCGACGAACCAGCGGCAGCGCGTGTTGCTGATGCTCGACGAGTTTCCGGCGCTCGGTCGACTTGATTTCTTCGAGAGCGCCCTCGCCTTTATGGCGGGCTATGGGCTCAAGGCCTTTCTGATCGCGCAATCGCTCAACCAGATCGAGAAGGCCTACGGGCCAAACAACGCGATCCTCGACAATTGCCATGTTCGGGTGAGCTTCGCGACCAATGACGAGCGCACGGCAAAAAGGGTTTCCGACGCGCTCGGCACCGCGACCGAGATGCGCGCGATGAAGAACTATGCCGGGCACAGGCTCGCGCCGTGGCTCAGTCACCTCATGGTGTCGCGGCAGGAGACGGCGAGACCTCTGCTCACGCCCGGCGAAGTCATGCAGCTTCCGGCCACCGACGAGATCGTCATGGTGGCGGGTTTGCCGCCCATCCGTGCGAAGAAGGCCCGCTATTACGAAGACACAAGATTCACCGAGCGGATCGCCGCGCCGCCAGATCCGACCAAGGGCAATCCGCCCCAAGGCAATGATGCCTGGGCCGGCCGCATCGTCACGCCGATCACCCAATCTGATCGCAACGAGGACACCAGTTCCGAAGACGCGGCGAATGGCGGAATCCGGCGACAGCCAGACCTGCCTGAACACGAAGACGTCGTGCCGCCGCCCAAAGAGCCGAAACCGTCGAGGGAGTTCGACCTGCTTGAAGACGATGCCGATGAACCCGCGAAACAGGCGCGGGCATTTCGTCAACAGGGCCGCCAGATCGCGCGGCAGGCGACCCTGGACCCAAAAGATGGCATAGAACTGTGAGGGCCAGGCCATGCGCAGCCGGATGAATGTCTATTTCCCACCAGAGATGCTGAAGCAGATCGCCGATCTTGCTGATCGCAAGAACCTGTCCCGTTCCGCCATCGTCGAGGCGGCCATGGCGTCGTTTCTCTCCCCGGACGGATCCGATCGGATGGAGGCGGCTTTCACGCGCAGGCTCGACCGTCTAACGCGACAGGTTCAGCGCCTGGAGCGTGACGTCGGGATCAGCGCCGAAACGCTGGCTCTCTTCATTCGGTTCTGGCTCACGATCACGCCGCCACTCCCCGAGGACGCCCAGTCCTCGGCTCAGATCAAGGGCCGGGAACGCTTTGAGGGCTTTGTCGAGACCCTCGGTCGCCGGCTGCAGAAGGGACAGAGCTTCTTGAAAGAGATACCGGAGGACGTCGTGGCAACCAAACAAAGCGATACCCCGGAGGAAATCTAGACATCCAGGACGACGACATCCCGTTGGGCTCCTAGCCTTCCCCTGGGAGACCACTAGGACAAACGGCCTCTCCAAATTCTGCCTATTGCCGCCTTCCCGTTGGAGTCGGAGAAGTTCTCGCTGCACCTAGTCGAAGACAAAATGATACAATTTCTTGGCTGACAGGAATTTTAATTGGGTCGAACGCGCCCTCACAGGTCTAAGTTCTCCATCCGGCCATATCGTCCCGGGGAACATCCCATCACCCTCTTGAACGCGGCGCTGAAGGCATTCTCGGACTCATAGCCCGAAGAGCGTGCAATCTCCACCAACCGTTCACCGGTCGTTTCAAGCCTTTCAGCTGCCAGAAGCATGCGCCAGTGCGTGAGGTAGGCAATCGGCGTTTCGCCGACCCGATCGCGGAATCGCTGCGCAAAAGACGAGCGCGACAGCCCTGAACGGCGGGCCAGTTCGACAAGTGTCCATGGATGTGCCGGATCGGCATGCATGGCTTCGACCGCTCGGGCAAGCGGCGGGTCGGACAGAGCATAAAGCATCCCCACCCGATCGTTCGCCTCTTGCGACAGGTAAAGCCGGAACGCTTGCAGCAGAATGAAGTGGGCGAGATGGTGCGCGGCCAAGGAACTGCCGGGAAGCGCTTCGCCCGTCTCGAACATCAACTGTCTGATGCTCCAGCGCAGCACATCCTGGTTGGTGGCTCCGCGGAGATGCACGAGCGCGGGCAGAGCGCCAAGCAGGCTGTGCGCCTTGCGCCCGTCCACCTCGAAGCGCGTTCCGATAAGCCGGAAATCCCCGCCGCCCTGATGGGAGACCATTTCACCCGGTCGAGCGGTGCCGAGCAGATCGTGCGCGGCTACGGGCGCTACATCCAAGTCACTTGCAAGCGTGAAGGAGCGCCCGCTGGGCAGGATCACGCAATCGTCCGCTAACAAACGCACCGGGCTCTCGCCGTCCACCGCCAGCCAGCACCCGCCGTCCATGATGGCGTGGCACTTGATCGCGCCGGGTTGGTTTTCGAAACGCACCGCCCAGTCCCCTCCGGCGTCGAGACCGGCGGTGAGGTAGCTCCTGGGTTTCAATAGGGCGAGTAGATCGGAGAGTGGGTCCATAGGTTCGGACTATGGCGTAGAAATTAGCGACCATCAAACATAGATAATCCAAACGGGCGTCGTATCCTAGGGACATCACAAACACGAGGCTTACCCTATGATTGTCGTCACAACCCCAACCGGAAATATTGGCCGCCATGTCCTTGGCCGGCTGCTGAATGCGGGAGCCCAACTCCGCGTGATCGTCCGCGACCCGAGGAAGCTCCCGCAGGCGGCCCGAGATCGGGTCGAGATCGTGGAAGGGTCCCATTCCGATCCGAAGGTGGTCGATCAGGCATTTCGCGATGCGGAGGCCATATTCTGGCTCTGCCCGCCGACGCCACAGGAAACCCCCGATGCCGCCACCGTCGAATTCTCGCGCCCTGCCGCCGAAGCGATACGTCGCCATGGTGTTCGCCACATCGTCGCGGCAACCACACTTGGACGCGACACGCCTTGGCAGGAGAAGGCCGGAATGGCGACAGCCTCAATCCACATGGTCGATTTGCTGAGAGAAACCGGCGCGGCGATACGCGGGCTCGCCTTGCCGGGCTTCATGGACAACGCGCTTCGTCTCGTCGACAGCCTTCGGCAAGGCCAGATGGTCGGCGCGATCAGCCCTGACAAGAGGCTGCCCCACACCGCAGTGCGGGATATCGGTGAAGCCGCTGCCGGCCTGTTGCTTGACCGTTCCTGGACGGGGCAGATTGACGTTCCGGTGCTCGGCCCCGAGGAATACTCCTACAATGACCTCGCCCGCATCATTTCCGAAGTGACGGGACGCGCGGTGCGCTATCAACACGTGCCCTACGAAACCTTGAAGGCACGGCTTCTCGCGTCCGGCTGGCCGGAGGCCTTCGCGCAGGCTTACATCAACATGCTGCGCGCCAAGGACGAAGGCATGGACAATATCGCTCCCCGCGCCTCCGCAATTATCGGCCCCACCAGCTTTGCCCAGTGGGTCGAAGAGGAATTGAAACCGGTGCTGTAGACGCCTTCGAATGAGTTTGGCCCTTGTCTCTGGGCCCATCCCACCCCGGAAGCAGGGACTACGGTCTCACGCGCCAGTAACGGGTGTCACCCGAGCCAATGCCCCGGCGGGACCTTCGAGCGATGCGGTCGCGTTCACCCAGGCATCGCCATCGACGCCGAGTGCGGTGCAAAGCCATGCCAGGCTGAGGCGCTTGGTCGCTTCGAGGCTCTCCGGCGCTTCGGTTTCGGTTTCCTTGGCGTCCAGCCCGGCAATGCCGCCCAGGCCGTGTCCGACGCCTTCAAGGTACACGAGGGCCTCGGCTCCGGGGCTGTCATGGAAGGCGTCCGCATGCCATTCCGGGCCGCGCGGCGTGAAGTGCGGATTGTCGTCCGCGCCGCAGACCACGAGACTGCGCGTCGTCATATGCGAGAAATCCACATCGAAGAATGGGAAGCGCGCCGCGCTTTCCGGGGTCAGATCGCTGCCGCCGCGACCGGGCGCCGCCAGCAACATGCCGGCGGAGATGCGCGGTTCGGCAAAACTCTCCCCTTGCAGGCGTGCGCCCAGAAGCAGCCCGACAGTAAAGCCGCCGAACGAATGCCCGGCCGCCGCGATCCGGCGATGGTCGAGACGACCGGCAATGGCGGGCGCCTGGCGTTCGATCTCATCCAGATGATCGAGGATTGTCGTCATTTCCGCCACGCGCTCGCGCCAGAAATAAGGAGCGCCGGGGGCATCGGGCGACAGACCGCCGACTGGGGAGTTGCCGTGTGTCGGCTGGATCACCGCAAATCCGCGCTCGGCCCAGAACTGTGCCAGCGACGCATAGCCGTCCTTCGACGGGATGTATTTTGATGGTCCGGCCCCGTGCGACAGCAACACGATTGGCAGGCCTTCACCTTCGGCGGGTGCGGTCAGGCGCAGTTCGAGCGGAGTGCGCCCAGCCATTGGCAGAGTGATCGGAGTATAGGCAACTGTCAGCCCGGGATCCGGCGTCGGGATGGTCCGCGAGAGGTCGATGAGATTGTTCATATGTCGTTCTTCCTTGCTGATACCCCCGCGTTCTGACGGAGCGCGGGGGTAGAAACGCTCAATTGGCGGTAACCGTCGTTTCCTGGAAGATCGCTTCCGCATCGGCGCCCGCGGGCAGGCGCATCGGCGCTTCCGGCTCCGTCACCGCCCGCCACACGGCCTGCGCCACATCCTCGGCATCCGTCTTCTTTTCGGTGGAACCGCGCATGGCCGCGAAGATGTCCTGCACGAACGCGTCATAGGGCGCCGGGACGTCCATCCCCATCCGCGCCACCGCGTTTTTCCCGAAAGAGGTCGTCGGCGCCGATCCGGGCAGGACAAGCCGCGTCCGGATACCGAACTGCGCCGTCTCGAGAGCCAGGCTCTCCGTGAACGCATTTATCGCGGCCTTGCTGGCGCTGTATACCGACAGCGCGGGAAACGGCCGCAGCGTGACGCTGGAACTGATATTGACGATCACGCCCGCTTTGCGCGCGCGCATGCCGGGCAGAACCGCCTGGGTCACCGCCATTGCGCCAAGGACATTGGTATCGAACAGCTCGCGAGCCTTCACGATGTCCGCACCCTCCAGCACGTTGAGCATGCCGACGCCGGCATTGTTGACCAGCGCATCAAGAGGACCGGCATCCGCGACAGCCCGCGCGATGCTCGCCGTATCCGTGACGTCGAGCGGCAGGATTTGCAGGCCTTCGTGCCGCGGCATTTCATGTATCTCGGGAGACCGCATGGTCGCGACGACCTCCCACCCCCGAGCGAGGAAGAGTTCCGCCGTGGCGAGGCCGAAGCCGGTCGAAGCGCCGGTAATGAGAATTCTGGGCATTTGATGTATCTCCTGTCGATTTCAGAACACGAAGATGGACAGATCACTTCGGACTTTCTATATTTGATGATCCTTATTGATTCAGTGAAAGTCCGGATTCTTGCCCGACCCGACCTCAGACCCGCTCGCCAGCGTTGTCACGCTGCTGAAGCCGGAACCATCGATCTCAAAGCTCGTCAGCGGAGGTGGCCGCTGGCTCGTCGAGCGCAGGAACATGCGGAGCCCGTTCTATTGCGCCATGGTCGAGGGCACCTGCCGGCTGATCATTCGGGGCCGCGCTCCACTTGTCCTGGAAGCCGGTGATTTCGTGCTGGTGCCCGAAGTGTTCGACTTCACCATGTCGAGCATCGATCCGCCGCCTCGCGGCGCCCCACGCCTGCCGCTTCAGACCGATCCGGGGATGTTCCGCCTTGGCGAACCGGATGCTCCGACCGAGGTGCGTTGCCTGGTAGGCCACTGCACCTTTGCCTCGCTGGACAGGGATCTGCTCGTCTCGCTCTTGCCGGAAGTGATCCATGTGCGCGCGCAGGATCGCCTGATCACGCTTATGCAGATGATTCAGGAAGAGACGCAGGGCGATCGCGCGGCGCGCGACATGGTACTCCGACGGCTTCTGGAATTGCTTCTTGTCGAAGCGTTGCGGTCCGTCGAGAACACGATGGCCGAGCCCGGCCTGCTCCGCGGACTTGCCGATCCCCAACTGGCCTTAGCGCTGCGACAGATCCATGCCGACCCCGGCGCACCTCTGTCGGTGGCGGGACTGGCCGATGCTGCGGCCATGTCCCGTTCCACCTTCTTCGATCGCTTCCGCCGCGAGGTGGGGACAGCACCCATGGAATATGTCACGGCCTGGCGGATGGCGGTGGCAAAGGACCTGTTGTTGCGGGGTAACTTGGCGATGGCGGAGATTGCCCAACGCGTCGGCTATGGATCTGCAAGTGCGTTCAGCATGGCGTTTTCCCGCCATGTCGGGACGTCGCCAGGGGCTTTCGCCAATGAACGTCAGGCTGCCTGACACCGGAAATAGCGTGGGCCGATGATCTCGTTGGACATGTAGCTGGAACCGATCGTCGGACACGCCCAGACCGGCGGCTGGCGATTTCCAGAAGCAATGGGTCAAATCATGGTTCTTAGGAAGAATGCCGTCCAACCTTTTTCAGACTATCTCGCATAGGCAACTGATTTGCCCGTGTGCAACAAACAACGAAAAGGTTTGCGTTGCGATCATCCAAAATATGTGAGCTCTCCACCGATCTCCGATCTCAGACAACTTGCATGCTGAGTTACCGTTTCCCTGTCTTTACACGCCACGCCACTACTATGCCCTTGACACTGTTGCGCGGGACCATTTCCTGGCTCTCTTACTCATCCCCGAACCGGGATCGCCATCGCGATCCCAACCACTATCGGGGGCGAAATGTCGGCGACCTTCCAAAGATCGGAAATGTCCTCGCGCGGGGCACGCATGCTGCGCACGGCGCTCGGGCCGGCAATTGCCCGCTTCCTCGAAGAGCCCGGCATCGTCGAGGTAATGCTCAACCCGGACGGTCGGCTCTGGGTCGACCGACTGTCCGAGGGCCTTTCCGACACCGGTGAGTTGGTCGCCCCCGCCGATGGGGAGCGGATCATCCGGCTCGTCGCGCATCATGTCGGCGCCGAGGTTCATGCTGGAAGCCCCCGCGTATCTGCGGAGCTGCCGGAAACGGGTGAGCGCTTCGAGGGCCTGCTGCCGCCCGTTGTCGCGGCCCCGACCTTCGCCATCCGCAAGCCTGCCATCGCCATCTTCTCGCTCGACGACTATGTCGCAGCAGGCATCATGGACACCGGCCAGGCCAACGCACTTCGCACGGCGGTCGCCAAGCGAAAGAACATCCTCGTCGCCGGCGGCACCTCGACCGGCAAGACCACACTGACCAATGCGCTGCTCGCCGAGGTGGCGAAGAGTGCCGACCGCGTCGTCATCATCGAGGACACGCGGGAGCTACAGTGCGCCGCGCCTAATCTCATCGCCATGCGCACCAAGGATGGCGTCGCAACGCTATCCGATCTCGTCCGCTCCTCCCTTCGTCTGCGTCCCGACCGTATCCCAATCGGCGAGGTGCGCGGGCCGGAAGCGCTTGACCTCCTGAAGGCCTGGGGCACTGGGCATCCCGGTGGCATCGGCACAATCCATGCCGGGACGGCCATCGGGGCGCTGCGTCGGCTCGAACAACTGATCCAGGAAGCCGTCGTCACGGTTCCCCGCGCGCTGATCGCCGAGACCATCGATCTCGTCGCCGTCCTCTCGGATCGCGGTTCCCAACGCCGGCTCGCCGAACTCTCCGCCGTCGCCGGCCTCACGCCTGACGGCGACTACCACCTCACAGCAACGACCCAAACCCCGGAAGGAATCACCGCATGATCCGTCTCGTCTCTCGCCTTCGCCGCCGGATCGCCGGTGCCACCTCGACACTCATCATCACCATGATGATGGCGCCCGCCGCCCACGCGGCGGGATCGTCCATGCCCTGGGAAGCGCCGCTCCAGTCCATCCTCGAATCCATCGAGGGACCGGTCGCCAAGATCATCGCGGTGATCATCATTATCATCACCGGGCTGACGCTCGCCTTCGGCGATACCTCGGGCGGGTTCCGGCGCCTGATCCAGATCGTCTTCGGCCTGTCGATCGCCTTCGCCGCATCGAGCTTCTTCCTGTCCTTCTTCTCCTTCGGCGGCGGAGCGCTCATCTGATGAGTGACGTTCCCGGCTTCGTCGTCCCCGTTCACCGTGCCCTGACCGAGCCCATTCTCCTCGGCGGGGCGCCACGGGCGATCGCGATTTTGAACGGCACGCTCGCGGCCGCGCTCGGCCTTGGGCTGCGCCTCTGGCTGGTCGGCCTTCTGCTCTGGGCTTTCGGACACGCCGCCGCCGTTTGGGGCGCAAGGCGCGACCCGCTCTTTGCCGATGTCGGCCGCCGGCATCTACGCATTCCCTCCCATCTGAGTGTCTGACGATCCCCATGATGAACCTCATCGAATATCGCCGCACCTCTACCCGGCTCGCAGACTACCTCCCCTGGGCGGCCTTGGTCAGCAAAGGCGTCGTCCTCAACAAGGATGGCTCGTTCCAGCGCACCGCCCGTTTTAGGGGACCTGACCTCGACAGCGCGGTTCAGGCCGAACTGGTTGCCGTCGCGGGACGGCTCAACAACGCCTTTCGCCGTCTCGGTTCTGGCTGGGCGATCTTCGTCGAGGCGATGCGCGCGCCCGCCCGCGATTATCCGGAAAGCACCTTTCCAGATCCGGCAGCGGCGCTCGTCGATGCCGAGCGCAGAGCAATGTTCGAGGAGGAAGGCGGACATCACGAGTCGCGCTACTACCTGACCTTTCTTTATCTGCCGCCGGCCGAGGATGCTTCGCGCTCGGAGCGTTTTCTCTATGAGGGCCGGGAACGCGGTGGCGATGCCAATGCCCGCGAGCAGCTTCAGGGTTTCATAGATCGCACCGCGCGGGTCCTGGCCCTGCTCGACGGCTTCATGCCCGAATGCTCCTGGCTCAATGACGCCGAGACCCTGACCTATTTGCATGCGACAGTATCGATCAACCGGCACCGCGTGCGCGTGCCCGAGACCCCGATCTATCTCGACTCGCTGCTCTCCGATCAGCCGCTCACCGGCGGTCTCGAACCGATGCTGGGCGAGGTCCATCTGCGCGTTCTCACCATCATCGGCTTCCCCAGCGCGACGACACCCGGCATTCTCGACGAGCTTAATCGGCTCGCCTTCCCCTATCGCTGGTCCACCCGCGCCATCCTCCTCGACAAGGTCGATGCCACCCGTCTTCTCACGCGCATCCGTCGGCAATGGTTCGCCAAGCGCAAGTCGATCGCCGCCATTCTCAAGGAGGTAATGACCAACGAGGCGTCCGTGCTGGTCGACACCGATGCCGCGAACAAGGCCGCGGACGCCGACGAGGCCTTGCAGGAACTTGGCGCTGACATCGCCGGACAGGCCTATGTGACCGCGACGCTGACGGTGTGGGACGAGGATCCGCGCATTGCCGACGAAAAGCTGCGGCTCGCCGAGAAGGTGATCCAGGGACGCGACTTCACGGCGATGCCGGAGACCGTCAACGCGGTGGAAGCCTGGCTCGGCAGCCTTCCCGGCCATGCCTACGCCAATGTCCGGCAACCGCCGATCTCCACCCTCAACCTTGCCCATATGATCCCGCTCTCGGCGGTGTGGGCGGGGCCGGAACGGGACGAGCACCTTGCGGCACCCCCTCTGCTCTTCGGCAAGACCGAAGGCTCGACCCCGTTCCGGTTTTCCCTTCACGTCGGCGATGTCGGCCATACCATGGTGGTCGGCCCGACCGGCGCCGGGAAATCCGTGTTGCTGGCGCTGATGGCGCTGCAGTTCCGCCGCTACGCGCAAGCCCAGATATTCGCCTTCGATTTCGGGGGATCGATCAGGGTCGCTACGCTCGCCATGGGCGGGGATTGGCACGATCTCGGTGGCGGATTGACGGATGGCATCGAGGATAGCGTCGCCCTGCAGCCGCTGGCACGCATCCACGATGTCCCCGAGCGCGCCTGGGCCGGCGACTGGATCATCAACATCCTGCGCCGGGAAGGCTTGACCGTCGATCCCCAGGTGCGCGAGCATCTCTGGGCCGCGCTCACCTCGCTCGCCTCCGCCCCAGTCGACGAACGCACCATGACTGGGCTTTTCGTCCTGTTGCAGTCGCAAGACCTGAAGCGCGTCCTGCAGCCCTATTGCGTCGGCGGTCCCTATGGCCGGCTGCTCGATGCCGAGAGCGAACGCCTCGGCAAAGCACCGGTGCAGGCCTTCGAGACCGAGGACCTCATCGGAACCGGTGCGGCACCCGCTGTTCTGGCCTATCTCTTTCATCGCATCGAGGCGCAACTCGACGGGCGACCGACCCTCCTGATCATCGACGAGGGCTGGCTGGCGCTCGACGACGAGGGCTTTGCAGGCCAGCTCCGCGAATGGCTGAAGACGCTCCGCAAGAAGAATGCTTCCGTCGTCTTTGCCACGCAATCGCTCTCCGACGTCGACAATTCCGCGATCGCGCCGGCGATCATCGAGAGTTGTCAGACCCGGATACTGCTGCCGAACGAGCGCGCCATCGAACCGCAGATCACCGCGATCTATCGGCGCTTCGGCCTCAACGACCGGCAGATCGAGATCCTCGCCCGGGCGACGCCGAAGCGCGACTATTACTGCCAGTCCCGCGCCGGCAACCGCCTGTTCGAACTCGCCCTCGGTGAGGTCGCACTCGCCTTCTGCGGCGCGTCATCGAAAGCCGATCACGCCACCCTCGAAAAGCTCCTCGCCGAACACGGCCGCGAGCAGTTCACGGACGCCTGGCTGCGCGCCCGCGACATCGGCTGGGCGGCCGATCTCATCCCCACCCTCAACAACATGGAGACACCACAATGACCTTCCGTCGTACCCGCGCGACCTTGATCGCTGCATCCGTTCTGTCACTGCCCATCGCGGTTTCGCCCCTGACGGCGCCGCCCGCCTATGCGCTCTTCGGCTTTGGTGACATCGTCTACGATCCGAGCAATCACGCCGAGAACATCATTCAGGCTGCCCGGGCGCTCGAACAGATCAACAACCAGATCAGTTCGCTGCAGAACGAGGCGCAGATGCTGATCAACCAGGCCCGCAACCTCGCGAGCCTGCCATTCTCGGCGCTGCAGGAGCTTCAGCAATCCGTCCAGCGCACCCAGCAGCTTCTGAACGATGCCCAGCGCATCGCCTTCGACGTTCAGCAGATCGATCAGGCGTTTCAGACCACTTATGGCGATGCCCAGCTCTCGGCCTCCGACCAGGACCTGATCGCCGGCGCCCGCGAGCGCTGGGAAAACACCGTCGCCGGCCTTCAGGACGCGATGCGTGTGCAGGCCGGTGTGATCGGCAATATCGACACCAACCGCACCCAGATGAGCGAGTTGATCGGCCGCAGCCAGGGCGCGACCGGGGCCTTGCAGGCGGCTCAGGCCGGCAATCAGCTTCTCGCCCTGCAGGGCCAGCAGCTCGTCGATCTGACCGCCGTCGTCGCCGCCAACGGACGGGCACAGGCGCTTGCCGACGCCGAGCGGACCGCCGCCGCCGAACAGGGGCGTGAGCAACGCCGCCGCTTCCTCACGCCGGGTTCAGGCTACCAGCCGGGCAACGCCCAGATGTTCAATGGCGGCAATTGAGGCGCGTGAGATGAACGGCAAGACCCTCGCGCGCATCGGCGCCATCGTTTTCGTCGCGGTCGCCATCACGGCGACCGCGCTCGAACTAACCCGGGAACCGAAGCCGCGATCGGACGCGGTGTCCGCACCGGCTGCAACCGGCGCATCCAATGACGACCCAGCCCGCCGGGAACTGCGGCGCTGCCAGCGGCTCGGCGAAGCGGCGATCCGCGATCGGCATTGTCTCGCGGCGTGGTCAGAGAACCGGCGGCGCTTCCTCGGCACCGAAACGGAGAGGCAGTAACGCCATGGGCGATACCGGCGTCATCGACCATTTCCTGCAGGTCTTCACCTCCTATATCGATTCCGGCTTCGGCCTGCTCGGTGGCGAGGTGGCGTTCATCGCGACGACCCTGATCGTCATCGACGTAACTCTGGCGGCGCTGTTCTGGTCCTGGGGCGCGGACGACGACATCATTGCACGTTTGGTCAAGAAGACGCTCTTCGTCGGCGCCTTCGCCTATATCATCTCCAACTGGAACAACCTCGCCCGTATCGTCTTCGAAAGCTTCGCGGGCCTCGGTCTTCTGGCGAGCGGCACCGGCTTTTCCGCGACCGACCTGCTGCGCCCGGGCGCGGTGGCCGAAACCGGGCTGGAGGCCGGCCGGCCATTGCTTGAATCCATCTCCGACCTGATGGGTTACTGGGCCTTCTTCGAGAACTTCATCCAGATCGCCTGCCTGCTGTTCGCCTGGGCGCTGGTCCTGCTCGCCTTCTTCATCCTCGCCATCCAGCTCTTCGTCACGCTGATCGAGTTCAAGCTGACGACGCTCGCCGGCTTCGTGCTCATTCCCTTCGGTCTCTTCGGCAAATCAGCTTTCATGGCCGAGCGCGTGCTCGGCCACGTCATCTCGTCGGGCATCAAGGTGCTGGTGCTCACCGTCATCATCGGCATCGGCTCGACCCTGTTCTCCGAGTTCACCGGCGGTTTCGGCGGCGACCAGCCGACGATCGACGAGGCAATGGCCATCGTGCTCGCGGCCCTCTCGCTTCTCGGCCTCGGCATATTCGGCCCAGGCATCGCCAACGGCATCGTCTCCGGCGGGCCGCAACTCGGGGCTGGTTCCGCCGTCGGCACCAGTCTCGCCGCGGGCGGGATGATGGTGGCCGGTGGAGCCCTTGCCGCGAGAGGTGGATCCGCAGCGCTAGCCGCCGGTTCAGGCGCGGCCCGTGGAAGCGCCGCCCTGGCGGGCGGTGCCGCGACCTCCTATTCGCTCGCTTCAAGTGGGCAGTCAGGCGCTTCCGGCGTCGCGGCCGGTCTCGGCGGTGTCGCGAAGTCAGCAGGCGGAGCCATGACATCGCCCCTCCGTCGCGCCTCTGCCGGAATGAGCCAGAGTTACGCCGAAGGTGGTCGTGCCGCCATCGCGGCGACCGGCGGCGCGGTTAGCGGCGGGACCGCTGCCGCTCGTGTCAGCAGCCAAGCCGACATGCCCGATTGGGCGCGCCGCATGAAACGCGCCCAGCGCGTCAGCCACAGCGCCTCTGCCGCCGCTCATTCCATCCGTTCCGGAGACGCCCATGGCGGCGGCTCCTCCATCGATCTCTCCGAAGGTGACCGCTGATGTTCAAACGAACCGCAACCCATTACGGCAAGACGCCGGAACCCGAGACCCCTTATCAGAAGGCCGCGCAGGTCTGGGACGAGCGTATCGGCTCCGCCCGCGTGCAGGCGAGGAACTGGCGGCTCATGGCCTTTGGTTGCCTCATCCTGACGACCGGCTTCGCCTCGGCGCTGGTCTGGCAATCGACCCGCGGCACGGTGGTGCCCTGGGTGGTCCAGGTCGACGCGCACGGCGAGGCGCAGGCCGTAGCGCCGGCCGCGGCCGACTATGAACCGACCGACCCGCAACTCGCGTTCCACCTCGCCCGCTTCATCGAGAACGTCCGGGCCATTCCCGCCGACCCGATCATCGTGCGCCAGAACTGGCTGCGCGCCTATGACTTCACCACCGACCGCGGAGCGGTGGCGCTCAACGACTATGCCCGCGCCAACGATCCCTTCACCAAGGTTGGCGAGCAACAGGTGGCCGTCGAGGTTTCCAGCGTCATCCGTGCGTCGCCGAACAGCTTCCGCGTCGCCTGGACGGAGCGCCACTATGAGAACGGCCAGCTTTCCGCGACCGAGCGCTGGACCGCGATCCTGACGATCGTCATCCAGCCGCCGCGCAACGCCGAACGCCTGCGCAAAAACCCGCTCGGAATCTACGTCAACGCCATCAACTGGTCCAAGGAGCTCGGACAATGACAGTGCCGCTTTTCCGTAAAGCCGGAGGGGCGGTTTCGTGCAAAGCCTCTTTCGCGGTTCTGCTTATTTCCGTATCCACGCTGTCCGGCTGCGCCACCTTCAGGCCCCCGGAAATCAGCTACGACAGCGACGTGCCCCCCTTGCCATCGGTGCCGGCGGTAGCGACGGAGGAAGCTCCCAAACCGCTTCACGTCCCACCGGCATGGACGCCGGCCCATGGTGGGGATACCGCAACGACATCGACCGGCCGCGTCGAGAACGCCAATGCCGCCGCTCGGATCGAACCGAGGCGCGAAGGGTATTTCAACGCCATCCAGATCTATCCCTGGAGCGAGGGGGCGCTCTATCAGGTCTACGCCGCACCAGGCCAGATCACTAATATCGCGCTCGAGCCCGGTGAGAGCCTGACCGGCGGCGGACCGATCGCGGCCGGCGACACCGCGCGCTGGATCATCGGTGATACGGAAAGCGGCAACGGCCACATGCGCCGCGTCCATATCCTCGTCAAGCCGACACGTCCCGATATCACGACCAATCTCGTCATCAGTACGGACCGGCGTGTCTACATGATCGAGTTGCGCGCCGGCGAAGAGCCCTACATGCCAGCCGTCGCCTGGGCCTATCCGGCGCGACCAGCGACGCAGCGCCAAGCCACACCCGCCCGGCCGACGATTCCGGTCATGAGCGCGCGCCATTATCGTTACGGGTTGACGGGGGACACGCCGCCCTGGCGGCCGGTTTCCGTCTTCGATGACGGGCGCCGGGTCTACATCCAGTTCCCGCGCGGCATCGTCCAAGGCGAAATGCCTCCCCTTTTCGTGCTCGGCTCCGATGGCGAGGCGCAGATCGTCAACAGCCGCATCTATCAAAACATCCTGATTGTCGACCGCATCTTCGCCGCTGCCGAGCTGCGTCTCGGCAGCGGCCGCGAACAGCAGGTGGTCAGGATCGTAAGAACCGACGGGAGACCAGGGTCATGAGTGATAACAACACCGCAAAGAGCGAACCGGGGCTCACCGGCTCCTCGACCGAGGCAGCCGCCGCCATGCGCTTGCGTGCCAAGCCGCCACAAGTCACCCGCCTGTCGCGGCGGACCTTAGCGGCAGCCGGCCTGGTCGTCTCGCTCGGAATTGGCGGAGCCCTGATCTATGCGCTACGTCCGCCGGATTCCGGATCCGGTGGCGAAGAGCTCTATACGACCGACAACCGCCGGACGGCGAAAGGGCTGGAGGACCTGCCGCGCGACTATACCGGGCCGGTCCTTGGCCCACCCTTGCCGGGCGATCTCGGCCGGCCGATCCTCGACGCCCAGGAACGAGGCCAACCGGTCGCGCCTCCCGTCATCGCACCGACCGCGACCGATCCCGATGAGCAACGCCGGCTTGCCGAGGCCGAGGCGGCACGGACCAGCCGCCTCTTCTTCCAGACCGGCTCTATCGCCCAGAACAGACCCGTTGACGCCGCGGCTCCGAACTCTCTCGGGCTCGATCTCACCGGTCAACAACCCGCGACCACGGCCCAGGATCGTCAACACGCCTTTCTGAATGCCGCGACCGACCGCCAAACGGTCGCGCCCGATCGCGTCCTGCCGCCGGCCTCGCCCTATATTCTTCAGGCCGGTTCGGTAATTCCTGCCGCGCTTGTCACCGGCATTCGCTCCGACCTCCCCGGCCAGATCACCGCGCAGGTCACCCAGCACATCTACGATAGCCCGACCGGCCAAATCCTGCTCATCCCCCAGGGCACGCGCATCATTGGCGAATACTCCAACGATGTCGGCTTCGGCCAGCGCCGAGTTCTGCTTGTTTGGAACCGGCTGATCTTCCCGAACGGCCGCTCCATCGTGCTCGAGCGGCAACCGGGTGCCGATACCGAAGGCTTTGCCGGCCTAGAGGATGGCGTCGATCATCACTGGTGGGATCTGGCGAAAGCTGCCGGGCTGTCGACCCTGCTCGCGGTCGGGGCGGAAATCACCATGGATGACGATGACCGCCTGGTCCAGGCCATCCGCAACGGCGCGCAGGACACGATCAACGACGCCGGCCAGCAGATCATCCAGCGCCAACTGCAAATCCCGCCCACGCTGACGATCAGGCCGGGCTTCCCGATGCGCGTCATCGTCACACGCGATCTCGTCCTGGAACCCTATCGAGGCTGAGCCATGACCACGAAACTGAAGCTCTCCGCCATTCCCGACGACAAGCCGGTCAAGCTTACCTTCGAACTTCCCGCCGAGGTTCATCGTGATCTTGTCGCTTATGCCGATGTGATGGCCCGCGACTCCGGCGAGGCGGCCCCTGAACCGGCGCGGCTGATCGCACCGATGCTGCGGAGGTTCATGGCGACGGATCGCGCCTTCGCGCGTCTGCGGAAGTCGAGCCGGGCGCCTCGTCAGAACTGATCTGGCGAGACAACCAATCGGAATTGCCGCGCCGCACCCTGCCGGCCAGAACGTGAGCCGTGCTGACCAAACAGCGCAGCGCCGGATTGTCGTTCTCGGCCAGCCAGATCGCCTTGAAGGGCAAGACGTCATCCTTGCCCATCAAGGGTCGCAGCACGAGGTCCGGAAGGATCACATGTGACCACGCTGCTGTCGTGACCGTCAGACCGTGCCCGAGACTGACGAGATTCATCAACGTCTCGAAACCTACGCACCGAGGCTCGATCTCTACTTGGATGGCAAGGCTTGCGAGACGTCGCAAGAGGCAGTCATGGAATTCCGGACCTGGCGGCATCTTACTCGTGATGAACTTCTCGCCACGAACATTCGACCATTCAAGCGTGCCGCGTTCGGCAAGCCTGTGTCCCTTCGGCAAGGCAATATGGAGTGGTTCCGACCAAAGCTCGGCGCATTCGCAGTTCCGGGACTCGCACTCGCCAGGAACAAAAGCGATGTCCAGTTCACGCGCTCGAAGCGCAGCGATGTGCTCGTCCCGCCCGCCATCGTGAACATCGACCCGGACCTGCGGATATTCATTTTGATAGGCGATGACCAGTTTGCGCAGAAACCCGCCGGCGAGCGACGTCAGAACGCCAAGCTGAACGTTCCCCGCTTCGGCGCGGCCTGCTGAATGAGCCGCGCGCCGTGCCTGGTCTAGCTGCTGTAGTGCGGACTGCACCTCCTCCAGATAACGCTGCCCCGCATTGGTGAGCCGGACACCCGTATTGCTGCGCTCGAGCAGCGAGACCCCGAGCTTATCCTCCAGACGCATGATCTTGCGGCTGACGCAAGACTGCCCAACTCCGAGCGTCTCGGCCGCCCTTCGCAGGCTTCCGTTCTCAGCAGCGGCTACGAAGTAGCGGATTTCTGAAAGCTGGGGCATTCTGAGCATTTATAGAAATGACATACCAAAGCGTTGGGCGCCGACTTAGCTTCTTAGCCGCACACTCAATTCCATCTCGACAAGCCCGCCGGATGGCAAACTGGAGACCCCGACAGCTGTGCGGACATGCCGACCCGCTTTACCGAAAAGGTCGAGAAGCAATTGAGACGCAGGATCAAGCACTTTCGAATGAACCGTAAATCCAGGGTGCGACGACACAAATCCCCGGACTGAAATGATGCGGTCGACCTTGTCCAAATCACCCACGGCTGCCTTGACCACAGCAAGACACCGCAAGACGCAAATGCGCGCAGCCTTCCATGCGAGGTCCAATTCGTCTCCTTCGGCAAGGCAACCTGAGATGACGTCTTCGCCGACGCGGGAAAGCTGTCCCGAGGTATATACAACCCCAGTTTCGATCCGATAGATTTCGTAAAGACCGTTGGCTTTCGGCGTCTCAGGCAATTCCAGTTTGAGGTCCGCAAGCTTTTGCTCAATCTTACCCATTTCAGCTGACGCTCTCCAGATCTTCGCTTTCATCGACCGTGCACGAACCCGTTATCCAGCAGCCCGTTACGGCTGATCCGCTGCGCTCGAAACTCACCAGAATTTCCGAAGCCCTGCCCATGGCCTCGCCCTGCCGAACGGTCACGGTTTCCGCTGGATTGGCCAGTCCCCAATGGAGCATGCCGAAGACCAGAGCCGATGCGGCAATGCCGGTGGCCGCATCCTCCGGATATCCGGAGGATTTTGGGAACTGGCGCGCGTGCGCAACGCCTGAAACCTGATCCAGAGCGAAAGGGTACAGCCCGGTTGAGCCGATCTGGTCGCATATCCGCTGCATTCGGTCGAAATCAGGCGCAAGCGCATGCAGGTGCTCGATGCTGTTCAGCGCGACGAGCGTCTTCACCCGGCTTGTCGCGGCGTTGAGAAGGTGCGGCTGCGCAAGATCCCCTTCCGCAATGCCGAGAACAGATCGCACTAAACCTGATTGATCAGCAGTGAGTTCCGCAATCCTGCCAACGGGCTGAGATACCGCAATCGGACCCGCTGGCGGCACCACAGCAGCAACCTGGCCGCTCAGCGTCTTGATTGAGACGCGCGGCTTGGCCACGCGACCTGCCTCACGAAGCATCCAAAGAGCGCCTATGGTTGCATGTCCGCACATTTCCATTTCGTGATTGGGCACAAAATAGCGGAAGTGGAAATCGGCATCACCCTGGGGCGTCGAGGACACCACGAAACCGCATTCATGTCCGTAACACTTTGCAACCTCGCGCATTTCATCGGCTGACATGCACTCGGCATCGAGAACAATTGGCGCAGGATTCCCCCCCTTCGGGCTTGCTGGAAAAACCCGGACTAAACTTACGGTCGGCATACTGACCTCCTGTTATATATTGTTGGTGGCAAACCGCCGCCGGTAGACGGTGTTCAACCCGAGCGCCCCGACAGCCAAAACAGCTCCCGCAAGCTGCATTTGCCACAAGGGCCACAACACCAACACGGCAGATGCAGCAATTACGATGCGCGCAGGCATGCTGAGGCGCTCAAACGCCATTCCAGAGAACGACATCGCCACGAACAAACTCGCTCCGAATCCCACCGCTACTGCGGTCATCGCAGCAGCCGAACCCTGATCGAACAGCAAGCCATGGAAGACGAACAGCAGCGGAATCATGTAGAGTCCCTTGCCCAGAACCATCGCCTTCACCCCGGTTTTGGCGGGATTGCCGCCCGCAATACCGGCTGCAGCGAATGCTGCAAGACAAACCGGGGGGGTCAGCAATGAGTCCTGGCTCAGCCAGAAAATCGCCATGTGCGCCGCAACGGGCGACACGCCCAGTTCTATCAGGGCGGGGGCGCCAAAACTCGCGACCACGATATAGGAGGCCGTCACGGGCAGGCCCATCCCGAGGAAAAGCGATATGATAGCGATGAGCACAATAACGATCAGAACATTTCCGCCACCCAACGCAGCCAGTGACTGGGCCATCGCAACGACGAGCCCGGACGTCTCGACCGACACAACGATAAGGCCCGCGCAGATCAGCACAATCGCTGTCGGAATCATCGTTTGAAGGGTCTCAGTCGCGATTTCGAGCCATTTGGTCGGCCAAAGCGGATTCTTGGTCAGTAGGCTGGTCAGAACCACCGCACCGCACGCCCATCCAGCCGAGTAGACAGGGCTATATCCGCTCACGAGCAAAAAGATTAATAGAGCAATGGGCGCAAGAAAGGCGACACCCTGAATCCAACTCACGGACACGAGCTCCCCTTCATCTGCGAGAGCCTGCAGCTTTCCTTCCCGCGTAAGGGTGAGGTGAATGTTCAGTGAAATTGAAAAGAAATAGAGGATGGCGGGGATGATTGAGATTAGAACCAATTCCGTGTACGGCACGCCAATCCAGTCAGACATTATGAATATCCCGGCACCCATGATTGGCGGAACGAGCTGTGAACCAGTGGAGGCTGCTGCCTCAACGCCACCAGCGAACTCCTTGGACAGACCCGCACGCTTCATCATCGGAATAGTGATCGTTCCGGTGCCGGCCACATTGGCGACGGCGCTGCCGCTGACCGTACCCATCAATGCGCTGGAGAGGACTGCCACGTGAGCGGAACCGCCCGGCACTTTGCCCATCAGCCTCAAAGCTCCGGCAATCAAGAATTGCGTGGCGCCGGCCGCGCGCAAGAGCGTGCTCAAAAGCACGAACATGAAAATAATCGTGGCCGATATGGTGGTCGTCGACCCCAGCAGCGCTCCATCCTGCCAGAATACGCGGAAGGCCATTCGGTACTCCGAAAGGCCGCCAAAATAAAACAGTCCCGACATGTATTTGCCGAGATACATGACATAAGCGAGTAGCACGATCGCTATAATGGGGATAACTAGTCCCGTGTACCGCCGCGTAAGATCGAGAACCAGAACAACAGCGACCCATGCAACGAATTGGTCCATCAAAGTGAGATCGAACCGCTCGAAAACTGCATCTTCAAACACCAGAAAATAAATACCGACGCCCAGTCCCAGTGCCGCAAGGACCAAGTCGCGAATGCGCGCGAAAGTGCTTGGGTTTCCATCGACCGCAAACGCCGAATAGCCAAGGACCAGGATAATAGAGAGATGCCAAGCATTCAGGAACGTATCTGATGTAATCAAAAACAGGTTGCATGCTATGTGCAGCGCAATGGTTGCGAGCGCGCCAACTGCCCAGATTTTGCGAAGACTGAAATTCATAATTCCTCCCGGCCAAGTTTCACCAAGGCCGAGTCATGGCCCGGCCTTGGCGTTGCGGATAGTGCGTTGATCGGGTTACGGACGAAGTAAGTCCGGGATCGTAAGACCCTGCTCTTCGTAGTAGCGAATTGCGCCGGGATGTAACGGCACTGGAAGACCATCCATCGCCGTTTCGAGCTGAATTGCTTTGGCAGCGGCGTGTGCTTCACGCAACTGGTCGAGATTTTCGAACATCGTCTTAGTGATCTGATAAACAGTTTCTTCTGAGACATCTGCGCTCATCGCCAAAAAATTAGGCTGCTTAAGCGTATTGATATCCTCGGACTGCCCTTGGTAAGTGCCGGCGGGAATAATGGCTCGCGTAAAAAGACCGCCCGAAGCTTCGCTGATCTTTTCCAACTGCTCGTCCGTGACCTCAAGCATCTGCATATCGTTTCCCGATGTCACATAAAGCTGTGAAACCGATGGCGTCGGAATGCCCCCTGAAGCGCTCAGCCCGCCCAGACGACCGTTCTGAAAAGCCTCAGCGGCAGCATCATATTTCATGTTGACCGGCAGGAAATCATGATGGACGTCAACGCCTATGGCACCGAGGACGATTTTGGAGGTTCCTTCCGTGCCGCTGTTCCTCGGACCCACGGAAAACTGCGCACCAAGCTGAGTGAGGTCCGACAGATCGCCCGAACTCACTTTGTCCTTGCGAATAACAAACTGCTCATAATTCTGCCAAAGGGCGGCAATGGAACGTAGATTGGTAACAGGCGGCTTGCCCTCGCGCGTTCCCGAGGCGGTATATCCGTCTCGCCCGTAGAGCCCCATCATAATGGCCATGGGCGCTTCGTTGCCGCGAACCAGATCGACATTCTCTGCCGACCCCGCCGTCGTGATTGGCGAAAGCCGTATGCCTTTGTCAGCCAGCTTGTCGGTCACGATGGTCGCAAGCGCGACGCCGACAGGATAGTAGGATCCCCCCGAGGACGCCGTGGCAAGCGTGATGTTTTCGTCGGCAGAGGCGCTTGCGGATAAAGCGCCAACCAACATCATTGCCGTAAGAAATGTCTGTTTGAGCATGTGAGGTCTCCCTGTTGTACATTCTGACAACATTAAGGGAATTCACATTGCCCGTGCCTTTGCGGCCGGGCCGCATTAACTTTGCAGGCGAGCCAAGCGCGCTCGGAGCCGGAAATCACTGGGCGTCATGCCATGTTCACGTTTAAAGCTCGTGGTGAAGTTTGCGGCATTGTCGAGGCCGACATGCGATGCGATTTGCTGAATGGACCACTCCGTTTCGCGAACCAGTCTCGCCGCCTCACGATGCCGTTCAGCCCGCACGAACTGTGAAACCGACAGACCGGTCCTTTCGCGGAACAATCTGGTCAGATGGCGGCGGGAGATATCGAGCCCGGCAGCGAGTTCGTCGAGTGACGGGGGTGATACAAGGCTTGCTCGCAAAATAGCTATAGCTTCTCGCACAATAGCAGCGCCATGTTCACCTGGATGGCCGCGCAGCTCCGGCTTTGAGGTCAACATCTTGACCAGGCAATCCTCTGCCATGAGTTCGACGAGGCGCGTGGAGTGATCAAAATGGTCCGCTTCGATTCCCGAATGCTTCCGAGCAATAATTTTTGCGAGGTGCAGACTTGTATCGGAAAGAGCCCAAATGCCCGAGGCGTGATCTGAGCGCGTCTGAAGCCCGTGCCGTTTGTATAGAAACCTCTGCCAATCACGATTCAAATAGACCGCGATATGTTCCTGATAGCTACGATTTGCCCAGGTGTCATGGGGCAATCCCGCCTCAACGTAATAGAAATAATCGCGCTCCAATAGGCGGCGCATGCCGTAATGCTCGTCATTGACAGTCATAGTGCTGCTTACCGGCAGTAACATCATTGCATGTTGATCATGACTGTGTGACTCAGTCTTGTAGTTGACCGCATCACACCGAATACAGGTCGCGACTTCTATATTGGAAAGATCAACCATTCTGAGTTCGATTTCCTAGCCGTATAAACAAAGCTTACCTCACGCACATCCCGAAGTCACGGGAGCCGCACGTCGATGCGCGCCTATTTTGTCGGCATGTATTTTTAGCGCAGCCGAACGGCCAGTCTGCCCTATTCGTTTCCCGCCCAATTGTCCGGCGGCCAGCATCAGTACGACGCGACGACGGATTATGAGTTTTCCGCTCCGGAATGCAGTGCAGCGACAGCGCGCGAACCACATTTTGCGCTACGAACATATTCGCTATTCCTGCCTCGAACACGCGATAGCCACCTGCACTGTCCCAGTGGCACCGTTTGCTCCAATTGAACTTCCCACCCGCTCCGTTGATCATCGCACCGATGATCACCTACGGGTCACGAAATTGAACACACTTTTCTTGCTCATGGCACAATATGATGGACGAGTGATCGTCCCTGCGGAAACTGTGTGCAAGGACTACTTTTCTCACCTAACGCTCGCCAAGTTTCTGCGCAAAGTGAGCTCCGGAGAAATCGAGCTTCCGCTAACCCGCGCAGAAAGAAGCCAGAAAAGCGCGAAAGGCGTTCATCTCCAGGACCTGGCTTCATACCTCGACAAGCGACGCGAAATCGCACTGTCCGAAGCACGCGCCTTCCGCCACAGTTAGCGCTCCAGTACCTACTTTGCGCTTGGTGTTCGGAAATCCCTAGAAAACCTCCGGTACGCCGCCCTCCAATATGCCATTCGTGCCCCCTGCCCCGTAATTCGACCAATGTTGGTCAAGCGTAGTGGATGAGTACAACAATGGTACAACGTGGCGGAAGCAAAGCCCTTTAGTTATTGATTTTACTTTTCTTTTCGCAACGTCCGTCCAATCCATCATGGGCGCAAGAGCAAATTTCCTATATTTTTCAATCATTTACATACATTTTCTAAACTATCTTGAGATGGGATGGACTGACATTCCCTACAAACGTGTTATGTGATTCATTTCACTCAGATTTTCAGAGAGTAGCGCCTGATGTCGCCCAACACCACATTCCTGCTCATGGCTCAATACAATGGCAAAGCCATCATTCCGGTCGATGAAGTGCGTCGCGATTTCTTTTCGCATCTGACGCTCCCGAAATTTCTTCGCAAACTCGGTTCTGGTGATATCGCCCTGCCACTCATCCGAATGGAACACAGCCAGAAATGCGCCAAAGGCGTCCATTTGCAGGACCTGGCGGACTATCTCGACAAGCGACGCAAGGTGGCCATGAAAGAATTGTCTCAATTGACAGGGTGGAACTGAGCCTGATGTCTGAAACGGAACCTCGCACCGCTTTTCGGGGGTACTTATAGGGTCCGGGCCTACCCTGAGTGCCTCTTGGTTGACCAGCAAACGCAAGATCGATGTCCCGTTTGATTTCAAAGAGCCATTGCAGCGTGGACGATCCACGATTGTTGCTTACGGCTCACGCGGCCATTGCGGATGCAAATCGTCGATGATGAAGGCGTGGGCATGGCGGTGCCCGCCGCCGGGTGTGCCCTCTTTCCAGTGCGGGTCGCTATCCGGCAACTCGGGATGCTTATGTGGGACAGTTTCCTGGTCGGTTGCCGGCCAGATAAGGAACGCAGCGGCCAAAGCTACAGCGCCCATGACCGCAAGAACCACGAATGTCGGATTCAATCCGAGCGTGGCACCAAGCCAACCCGCCAGCGGATATGTGACGAGCCAGCAGCCGTGCGACAGCGCAAACTGCGCCGCGAACAGGGCGGGCCGGTCTTCGGGATGCGAAGAGCGCCGCAGCAATCGGCCGGATGGCGTCTGAGCGGTGGAATATCCGATCCCAATCACGAACCACAGTGGCAAAAGCATCATAAAGCCAGGCATGACGGTTCCCGCGACAAGCCCGGCGATCATGAGCGCAACACCGGTCAGCATTGCCTCGCGGTCGGAGACCGTTTCGAGAAGGCGGGGCAAAGTGAGCGCCGCCAGCATCGACCCACCGCCGAACGCCCCCAGCGCCAAGGCAGTGGATTGCTGAGACAGTCCAAACGCGCCCTGCACGATGACAACCGTATTGACGATTACCATCGCACCCGCAGCGGCAACGGCCATGTTAACCGCCAGCAACCCGCGCAGCCGGGGCGTCGCCAGATAGATACGCATTCCACGCGTAGTCCGTTCGTAGATCGGGCGCGGCGTGATCGGCTTCGGGCTGGGCAGCAGGACCGAGACAACGAGCGCGGCCGATGCAAGGAAGCCGATGACGGTACCCGCGAACAGCGTATGAAAGCTGACAAGGGTAAGCAGAAGCGCGGCCAGCATCGGACTGACCAGGCTTTCGAGATCATAGGCCAGCCGCGACAGTGACAGGGCCCGCGTATAGTCTTTCTCGTCCGGCAGAACCTCGGGGATCGTCGCCTGGAAGGTCGGCGTGAATCCCGCCGAGGCCGATTGCAACAGGAAGATCAGTACATAGATCTGCCAGACCTCAGTGACGAATGGCAGCAAGACTGCGATGGCCGCGCGCGCCATATCAAGGCTGACCAGCATGGCGCGCCGGGGCAGGCGTTCGGCGAAGGCGGCGGCAACCGGCGCCACACCGACATAGGCGATCATCTTGATAGCGAGCGCGGTGCCAAGCACCGTGCCGGCATCAGCACCGGCAAGATCGAAGGCCAGCAGCCCCAGGGCAACGGTTGCCAGTCCCGTACCGATCAGGGCGATCACCTGTGCGCTGAAGAGATGCCGATAGGTGCGGTTCGAAAGAATCTCGAGCATCGCGCGTCACAGATACTTCGTGATCGCCTTGAACTCGACGATCGATTGTTTCTGTTCCTCCGGCAAGCTCTCGGCAGCATCGCCCAGGCAATGATCGAGGTGATCGTGGATCAACGTCTTCTTTGCCTCGGAGATCGCCTTTTCGACGGCGTGAAGTTGCTGCGCGAGATCGAGGCATGGTCGACCGTCCTCGATCATGCCGATCACACTTTGCAGGTGACCTGCGGCGCGTTTGAGGCGCTTGACGATGGACGGATGCGTGGAATGGACAGCTGCTGACATGTTCAGACCATATCCTCCCTGGGGGGATATGGTCAAAGGCCACGGTAAGTCACTGGCCTCGGCCGTTCAAGCCGTGTTGGCCTGTCAACAAGACACAACAAGCCAGTACCTCACGCCTCGCGACAATCAGTCTCGATTGGCGCAGCAATCGACACCGTTCTCCGAGCTCTGGACCGGCGGACAGGGAACATCACCATAGGAGCAGAACACGCAACAGTCTCCGGCTCTGGGTTTGATCGTCGTCCCGCAGTCATTGCATTCATAGAAATACTGACAGGCATCCGTCGGCATCGTCTCCGTCGCACGGTGCCCGCAAACCGGGCAGGTAATTGTCGAGACTGTCTTGAGAGCGCTGGTCACGGCCGTCACAAGATATGCTTTGCCGGATATCCGGCATTGGCCGAGGCGGTCGCAATGGCTTCAATGGTCGTCATGGATGGATCGAATGTCACGGTCGCCGTCCTGGCATCGAAATCGACCGTCACCGATTTCACGCCTTCAACACTTTCCATCGCTTTTCTAACAGTGATGGGGCAGAGCGCACAGGTCATGCCCGGCACATTGAAGGTCGCTGTTTGTTCGGCCTCCGCCGCCTGCGCGACCGACACGAGAACCGGTGAGGCAACCGAACCGATCAGGGGAAGACCGGACACACTGATAGCCAGCAATCCCGCCGTGGCGATGAGAAGTCGTATCATGTCTATTCTCCTAATAGAAAAGCGGCGCCCACCAGTTGATGGTCAGCGCGACGACGACCAGAACCGTCGAAAGCCAAAGAGCCGATTTGGTGATGAGGGCGGATTCGGGACGGGCGCAGAAGGATTCGTCCTCGCAGACCGGCTGGGCCTTGAAATAGACCTGCCGGAACCCGAGCCCGATGAAGACAAGCGCCACGCCGGCAAAGATCGGCTTGTAGGGCTCGAGCGCGGTCAGATTGCCGATCCAGGCACCCGAGACGCCGAGCAACAATAGTACGAGCGGCGCGATACAGCAGGTTGACGCCAGGATGGCGCCGACGACACCGCCGGCGGCAAACCATTCCTTCTTTCGATCCGCCACGTGCGTCGGCGCATCCAGTGTCGCGGTTTCGATTTTGGACTCGCTCATGCGGTTCGCCCTCGAATTTCATGCCAAGGCAGGCTAAGGTCTGTAGCAACTACAGACTCAAGGAAGAATCCCAACAATGCCCGATCACGTTTCCGGGAAGCGATTGCAGCGCGCCGAACTGGCAAGGCGCACGGGCTGCAATCTCGAAACCATCCGCTACTACGAGAAGACGGGCATGATACCCGATCCGCCGCGCACGGCGTCGGGTTACCGCGTCTACGACGAAGCCCACGTCGCGCGGCTGCGATTCATCCTGCGCGCCCGCGAGCTCGGCTTTTCCATCGACGAGATTCGCGGCCTGCTCGACCTCGTCGATGGCGGTACGCAGACCTGCGCCGAAGTGAAGGAGCGGACAGAGCGACACCTCGCCGATATCCGGGCCAAGATCGCCGACCTGAAACGGATCGAGCAGGTGCTGGCTGCGACCGCCGCGCAGTGTTCCGGCGAGGACGTGCCGGAATGTCCTGTTCTGGAGGCGTTGGCATCGTGACGATGACGTTGGCGGTTTATATCGGCGCGGCAATTGCGGAAATCGCCGGCTGTTTCACTTTCTGGGCCTGGCTGCGCCTGGATCGTTCGCCGCTCTGGCTCATTCCGGGCATGGCAAGTCTTGCCGTCTTCGCCTGGCTTTTGACGCGCATCGACAGCGACTTCGCCGGTCGTGCCTATGCAGCCTATGGCGGCGTCTACATTGCCGCATCGCTTGTCTGGCTCTGGGTAATCGAGTCCCAACGACCGGACCGCTGGGACGTCACAGGTGCTGCGGTATGTCTTCTGGGCGCCGCAATCATTCTGTGGGGCCCGCGATCCATTTGACGCTTGGAACCCAAATCGATAGCCAGCGCCGCCTGCCCGCCGAATTCAAGCCTTCCCAGAATCACGGGTCCCGACCAGTTCGCGGTAGGCATCGATAAGCGGACGATCGCTCGCGACAGAGCTCCCCCATTCATCGTCTAGATTCTCCAACGCCGCCGGCAGGAATTCCGCGATGTCTGGCCGGTCTTGCTGACAGGCACACCTGAACACTTGCAGAATATCACGCTCCAACTGATCGGAATCTGAGGGCATCGCGGTGGGCTCCTTGCTTTCATTCAAGCCTGCGCTATCCAGCGATGGGAAGGTCAAGTCACCATTTCTTCAACGTTCCTCGGGCAGCACTCGGCCGATCGACGACAGGACCAGAATGGTATGAAGAGGCGAGAAGGCGAATTCGGAAAGACAGCCGCAGTTCCGAAAGTCTAAGTCCCGCGGAAGTCGCCAATTCGACTTGTGCCAGCCCGCCCCGGCATTTGCCCTTGTCCCCTACAAGGTGATGGAAAGGTACGATCAGGCACCGCGCACTTCACAATCCACGAAGACCTTCTCAACGCTCGTCACCCGGATCGGTCGAGTCATCACCCTGGAAACGCAGAAGACGCAACGCGTTGATTGTGACAAGCACAGTCGCGCCGGTGTCGGCCAGGATCGCCATCCACAGCGTCGTCGTGCCGGTCAGGGTTGTCACCAGAAAGACCGCTTTTAGCCCGAGCGCCAGCGCGATGTTCTGCCAGATGTTGCCGAGCGTGGCGCGCGACAATCCGACCAGTTCCGCCACGCCGGTCACGCGGTTTTTGAGCAAGGCGGCGTCGGCCGTTTCAAGTGCGACGTCGGTGCCGCCGCCCATGGCGATGCCGACCGATGACGCGGCAAGCGCCGGCGCGTCGTTGATGCCGTCGCCGACCATGGCGATGCCGCCATGCTCACGGAGCGCGGCGATTTCCGAAAGCTTGGCGTCGGGCAGCAGTTCGGCCTTGGCCTCCAGTCCGAGGCCGGAGGCGATCGCGTCGGCGGTGCGCCGGTTGTCTCCGGTCAGCATCACGGCCCGGATGCCGAGCGCCTTAAGGCGCGCAACTCCGGTCGCGGCATCCTCGCGCGGCTCGTCGCGCAGCGCGATGATCCCTATGGGTCGCTTGCCGGACAGCACGACCACTGCCGTCTTGCCCGCGGCCTCCAGCGCTTCAAGCCTGACACTGAGTTCCGGCGAGAGGTTACCTTGCTCGGCCGCATAGCGCGGCGAGCCGACGGAGACGAAGCCTTCACGCAGCCGCGCGGTGACGGTCTTGCCGGGAATGGCCATGGCCCCGCCGAAGACCTTCGGCAGTTCGAGGCCGCGCCCTTCGGCTGTCTCGACGATTGCCATGCCGAGCGGATGGCTGGACCCGTCTTCGACCGCGGCCGCCTTCGCCAGCAAGTCCACTTCTTCGCCTTCGAGCGGGATGATATCGGTGACCCGCGGCTTGCCGACCGTCAGCGTGCCAGTCTTGTCGAAGGCGACGGTGCGCACCTTGCCGAGTGTTTCCAGCGCCGCGCCACCCTTGACCAGCAACCCGTGCCGCGCCCCGGCGGCAAGGCCGGAGGCAATCGCCGCAGGCGTGGAGATAACCAGCGCGCACGGGCAGGCGATGAGCAGTGTCGCCAGCCCGCGATAGATCCACGTCGACCATTCGGCGCCGAAGAGCAGCGGTGGGACGACTATGATAAGAGCGGATACCACCATGGCGGCGGGCGTGTAGTATGCGCTGAAGCGGTCGATGAAGCGGGCGGTCGGTGCCTTCGAGCCCTGCGCTTCCTCGACCAGATGGATGATGCGGGCGATGGTGTTGTCGGCGGCCGTGCGGATGATCCGCACCCGAAGCACGCCATTGGCGTTGATGCTGCCGGCATAGACGGTGTTGCCCGCCTCCTTCAGCACCGGCACGGACTCGCCGGTGACCGGCGCCTCGTCCAGTTCGGAACTGCCCTCGACCACTTCGCCGTCTGAAGGCACCCGGTCGCCGGGTCGGACCACGACGATGTCATCGATGGCGAGTTCATCGGCGGGCACCTCAGTCACCGCACCGTCGCGTTCGCGGCGCGCGATGCGCGGGACGAGGTTCATCAGCGCCTCGATGCCGGCGCGCGCCCGGCCCGCGGCAACGTTCTCCAGAATTTCTCCGACCGCGAACAGAAAGACGACGATCGCCGCTTCCGCGCTCTCGCCGATCGCAACCGCGCCGATTGCCGCGACCGACATCAGGGTTTCAATGCTGAACGGCGTACCATGCCGTGCACCGGCGACGGCACGCCGGAGGATCGGCAGCACTCCGAGCAGCGCCGCCGCCAGATAGGCCCATTCGGCGATCGCGGGTGCAACTGTCGCGATGACAAATGCAAGACCCAGAAGAACGCCGGTGCCGATCACGAGTTGCCCCTTGCGTGTCTGCCACCAGGCCCGGTCGGAAACGCCACGCTCCGCCGTGGAGGTCTTTCCCGCATTAGCCTCCTCACCTGGCATCGAACGCGGTGTGTAGCCGAGCGAACGGATGCGATCCTCTACGGAGCCGCGGGAGGTGCGGTCCTCATCGAGGACGAGGGACAGCGTCTCCAGCCCATAGTTGACGTTGATCTCGGTGACGCCCGGCAGGCGCTTCAGCCCGTTCTCGATCTTGATCGCGCAGGCTCCGCAATCCATGCCTTCGACGCGGAGTTTGAGCGCTGTGTTGGGCTCGGTCGTCATGTGTCACCTCGACTCGTTCGATGCGACAGCTTATATGCACCCTGTAGCAACTATAGGGTCAAGGCCATGGCGCACGAAAACTTCTCCATCGGCGATCTCGCGAAGGCCACGAAGACGAAGGTGGTGACCATCCGCTATTACGAGCGGATCGGCCTTCTGCCGGAACCTGAGCGCACGGCCGGTAATTATCGCAGCTATTCGGCGGCGCATCTCGGCCGCCTCAGCTTCATCCGCCGGGCGCGGGACCTTGGCTTCTCCATTGAGCAGGTGCGCGACCTTCTCAGCCTTTCCGATCAACGCGACCGATCATGCGAGGCTGTGGACGCGATCGCGTGCGCGCATCTGACTGAGGTGGATCGCAAGATCGCCGACCTGCAGGCTTTGCGCCGCGAACTCGGGAGCATCATCGATCAGTGCGGATGCGGCACGATCGCCGAGTGCCGGATCATCGAGGCGCTGTCGCCGTGACTGCGGCCGAACCCAGTTCTTGGCATCTCCAAGTCGGTCGGCACGCCGGCCTATGGATGCGGCCCCTGACCGCGCGCGATGGCGATGTGATGGGCCTGATGATGCGCGCCAAGCGTCATCAAGCCGATAAAGCCCAAGCCACGTAGCTTTTCGAGATCATCGGGGTTTTCAGCCTTAGCGATGAGGCTCGCCCCGTCTGTGTTTGGCGTAGCTTCGTAGATGAATCCGCCAACGCCGTTCATCGTGGCGGCATGCGCGGCCACCATGCGAAGTATGGAGTCCCGAACCTCGCCGTTGCCGGCAATCCGGAAGATCCTGCCGCCGTCAGTGGGTTCGGAGGTTACACTGGCGCGGAGCGTGACGTTGTTCATGTCGATCAGGTGCTGGCGCAACGCTTCAAGATCGACCCTCGACCAATCCGTGGATTCATCGGCGGCCAGTATACCGGCAATCTCCTGAATCGCGGCAAAGGCGCCCTGCCCCGGCTCAGTAACATCAGCGGTCACCTCGATCGGCGCGGGATCCTCATGAGACCCGTGAGCCATTCCCGGCTGATGCATCATCCCGGTTTGTTGGGCCATCGCCTCCGCTGGCACCGTCACCAGAAAGGCACCAAGAAGAAGATGCTTCATGTTCGGACTCCGCTTTCCCTTGGACCGACCTTGCCATGCACGGCTTCATTCGAACATGATAGATATCATGTTTGAGCAATTGACTGATCTTTTCGGCATAGGTCAGAGCCGTCAGTTGATGGCTGGCGAGTATTTGTTTCACCGCAATGATCAGATCCGCTGGATGTTCCTGGTCACGCAAGGCGAGATACGTCTTCTGCGCTATCAGGAAAACGGCGCTCCCGTGATCCTGCAGCGCGCGCATGAGAACGAAATTCCCGCCGAGGCGTCCCTGTTTTCGGACCGCTACCACTGTGACGCCGTTGTGGCAGAACCATGCCGGATACTGGCGGTAGCAAGATCGGATTTCCGTCGGCAGCTTGAAAGCAGTCCAGCCCTGTACAATGCCTGGACGGAGCGGCTCGCTCGGCAAGTCCAACAGGCCCGGCTGCGTAGCGAAATACTGTCCTTGAAAACCGTCTCGCAGCGTCTAGACGCATGGCTGACGTGGAACCGGGGCCTGCCGCCAAAGGGACATTGGCTCCGATTGGCATACGAAATCGGGGTCAGTCCTGAAGCCCTTTACCGAGAGATCGGCAAGCGGCGGAAATACGGGTGAAATGCCGCAAATTGCCGGACCCGGGAAACTCCCCTAGGCTTTAGATTCATCTTTATGCGTTGGAGTCCAGCATCAACAAAGTCATCAACATCCCCGAACTGAATATCGCGTTCTTCTCGTTCGCGTTCCACTTCATCTGGGAATTCATCCAGATACCAACCTATGCGGGGATGGCCGAACTCAACCATTGGCAAGGTGTTCTGGTGTGCACCCAAGCGACATTCGGAGATGTCGGAATCGCGCTGATCGCGTTCTGGGCGGCCAGCCTATTCGTTCGATCACGACAATGGATCAGACCGCTCACGCCCCTGCCGCTGAGCGTATATTTGCTAACCGGCCTGATGCTCACGGTGGCGCTCGAATTTGTCTACACAAAGATCACGCACCGCTGGACCTACTCCGAACTCATGCCGCTGGTTCCGCCGCTCGACACCGGATTAAGCCCTCTGCTGCAGTGGATCATTGTTCCGCTATTGGTTGTTTTCGTGGTCCAGCGTCAGGTCCGGGACTGAAAGGCAACCGTGTCGCAAGTTCCTCTTGACCTTCCAGTCGCTGGAAGGCGCAAAATTCATCAAAATGCGATTTCCGTGAAGATGTGGAACAAGAAAATGAGCGAACATCACAGTCACGATCAGGACCATGCCCACAAAAGTCACGGTGGAGGGATCACCCGCGATCCGGTCTGCGGGATGACGGTGGACCCCGACGTGGGCAAGCCGAGCGCCACTTATCAAGGGCATAGCTATCATTTCTGCAGTGACGGCTGCAGGTCCAAATTCCAGGCCGATCCCGAAGCTTACCTTACCGCCAAGGACCCAGTCTGCGGCATGAGCGTGGACCGGTCGACGGCCAAATACCTCCACAAGCACGAAGGCGAAAAGGTCTATTTCTGCTCGCAAGGCTGCCACGACAAGTTCACTGCCGCGCCGGACGAATATCTGGGCGACCGTCCGGCGCTGAAGGCGATGCCGAAGGGCACCAAATATACCTGCCCCATGCATCCCGAAATCATACGGGACGCGCCGGGCGATTGTCCGATTTGCGGCATGGCGCTCGAACCCATGGGCGTACCGACAGGCGAGGAAGGTCCCAATCCCGAACTCATCGATTTCACCCGGCGCTTTTGGGTCAGCGCTGTGCTGTCGGTTCCCCTGCTGATCCTGACCATGGGCATGGTCGTTGGCCTGCCGATCCGTGATTGGATCGGCGAACGCGTTGCCGTCTGGGTCGAACTCGCGCTTGCGACCCCCGTCGTGCTCTGGGCCGCGATCCCCTTTTTCAAGCGGGCCTGGAGCTCTGTCCTCAACCGCAGCCCCAACATGTGGACGCTGATCGGCATAGGCGTAGGAACCGCTTATGGCTACAGCGTCGTTGCGACCCTGTTTCCCGGCATCTTTCCCGATGCGTTCCGCGGCCATGAAGGCACGGTTGCCGTCTATTTCGAGGCGGCTTCCGTCATCGTGGCATTGGTCTTCCTTGGACAGGTGCTGGAACTGCGTGCCCGGGAGCGCACCGGATCGGCGATCCGCGCCTTGCTCGACCTCGCGCCAAAGACGGCGCGCCGGGTCGGCGATGACGGCTCGGAAAGCGACGTGCCGCTTGAGGAGGTCGCCGCGGGCGACCGGCTGCGCGTGCGGCCCGGCGACAGCGTGCCGGTGGACGGCGTCGTGGTCGAGGGCCGCTCCTCGGTCGATGAATCCATGATTACCGGCGAGCCTGTGCCGGTCGAGAAATCCGAAGGCGACCCGGTGACCGGCGGTACGCTCAACAAGAATGGCAGCCTTGTGATGCGCGCCGAAAAGGTCGGCGCCGACACCATGCTCAGCCAGATCGTCGAAATGGTCGCCAAGGCGCAGCGTTCACGCGCACCGATCCAGGGACTGGCGGATACTGTGTCCGGCTATTTCGTCCCAACCGTCGTCGCGGTAGCGATCATCGCTTTCGTGATCTGGGCAATCTGGGGTCCGGAGCCGAGCATGGCTTATGCCATCGTCTCCGCTGTATCGGTACTCATTATTGCGTGTCCATGTGCCTTGGGGCTCGCGACACCGATGTCGATCATGACGGCAACCGGGCGCGGCGCGCAGGCGGGTGTATTGATAAAGGACGCCGAAGCGCTGGAGCGCTTCGCCAAAATCGACACGCTGATCGTCGACAAGACCGGGACGCTGACCGAAGGCCGCCCGAAACTGACAGATGTTTTGGCCGCAAACGGTCATGACGAAAACAGCGTACTGGCGCTGGCGGCAAGTCTGGAGCGCGGTTCCGAACATCCGCTTGCCGAAGCGATCGTCGAGGGTGCGGGGGAACGCGGAGTCGCGTTATCGAACGCAACCGATTTCGAAGCCATTACCGGAAAGGGCGTGAAAGGCAGGGTCGACGGCCGGCCAGTGGCTCTTGGCAACGCCGCGATGATGACGGAGGTATCCGCGGATACGAATAGCCTCAAGACCGAGGCCGACCGTCTCAGATCCGGAGGCAAGACAGCGATGTTCATCGCCATCGACGGCCAACTCGCCGGGATCGTGGCGGTCGCTGATCCGATAAAGCCGACCACCGTAGATGCGATCAGGCGCCTGCATCAAAGCGGCATGAAGATCATCATGGCGACCGGTGATAATGAACGGACGGCGCGAGCGGTCGCATCGCAGCTCGGCATCGACGAGGTGCGGGCCGATGTCCTGCCTGAAGACAAACAAAAGCTCGTCGAGGATATCCGGAAAGGCGGCAGCGGCGTCGCGATGGCGGGCGACGGGGTGAACGATGCCCCGGCCCTTGCCGCCGCAGATGTCGGCATTGCCATGGGCACCGGCGCCGACGTCGCGGTGGAGAGCGCCGGTATCACCCTGGTCAAGGGCGACCTGAACGGCATCGTCCGGGCCCGTGTCCTCGCCCGTTCGACGATGCGCAATATCCGGCAGAACCTGTTTTTCGCCTTTGTCTATAACACGCTCGGCGTGCCGGTCGCCGCCGGCATTCTCTTCCCGGTGTTCGGTCTGTTGCTCTCCCCGATGATCGCCGCCGGGGCCATGAGCCTGAGCTCGGTGTCGGTGATCGGCAACGCGTTGCGCTTGAGAACGCTGAAGCTGTAAGTGATGCGCGGCCACGACAAATCGGAAGGAACACTCAAGCTCCGGGGCGCCGTCGCCATGGGTCTTGGCGTCATGATCGGCGCCAGCATTTTCGCGCTAACCGGACAGGTGGCGGAACTCTCGGGCGGTCTGTTTCCATACGTGTTCGTCGTGGCAGCGGTTGTCACCGGGTTCAGCGCCTATTCGTATGTGCAAATGTCGAAGGCCTATCCTTCCGCGGGCGGCATCGCCATGTTTCTTGAAAAGGCCTACGGACGCGGCCTTGTCACGGCAGTCTGTGCGGTGTTGATGGCCCTCTCCATGGTCATCAATGAAAGCCTCGTTGCCCGCACCTTTGCGACATACACCCTGCAATTGTTCGATAAGGCGGACCGTGCCTTTTGGACCCCGGTCCTCGGCGTTGGGCTGATCGTGTTGGCGTTTCTGATCAACGTCGCAGGCAACCGAACCGTCAGCCTGTTCTCATTGACGTTGTCGACCGCCAAGATCATCGGCATTTCCCTGTTCGCACTCATCAGCCTTTGGGTGGCGGGTTCTCTGGGCGACACGGCCGCACGGCTCTCCGCCCCGCGAGAGTTTTCGAAGCTGGGATTTCTTGCGGCGCTGGCCCCCGCCATCCTTGCCTATAAGGGCTTCACGACGATCACCAATAGTGGCGGAGAGATCGTCAATCCGCATCGCAATGTCGCCCGGGCGATCGTCATTTCAATTGCGATTTCGGTCGTGATCTATTTTCTCGTCACGCTCGGTGTCAGCGCCAACCTCACCCTGCCGCAGATAGTTTCCGCCCGCGACTTCGCGCTCGCCGAGGCCGCGCGTCCGGCACTTGGCGATACCGGGCTCCTGCTCACCGTGATCCTGGCAATGATCGCCACTGCCTCTGGGCTGGTCGCCAGCATCTTCGCCGTGTCGCGCATGCTGACGATGGTCACAGAGATGAAACTGGTACCACACAGCCATTTCGGCATGACGGGTCCTCTGCGGTTTCACCTTCTAGTCTACACGGTCGTCATAGCAGCGGTTCTGACCGTGTTTCTCGACCTGACGCGCATCGCGTCTCTCGGCGCCATCCTTTACCTGATTATGGATATCGCCGTGCACTGGGGTGTTTTGCGCCACCTGCGCAAGGAGGTCTCAGCGAGGATGTGGGTTCTGATTTCGGCGATCGCTCTGGATGCTGTGGTCCTCGTCGCTTTCGTCTGGCTCAAAGCGACAACGGATTTCATGATCCTAGTACTTGCCGCTGCGACATTGGCGATCATTGTGGTCGGAGAGCGCTGGTTTCTTGGTTCAAAACACCGAAATACTGCTTGAGCCTCCACTTACTGGAAGGTTTATGTTGCAATAACTAGAATGCGTCGATGCGCGGAGCGCTCTGAAAATGAACATCGGAACCGCAGCCGATCAATCCGGCCTCCCGGCCAAGACAATCAGATACTACGAAGACATCGGTCTCGTCCGGCCCGATCGGGCCGGTAACGGATACCGGGATTACACCCGAACCGACGTGCACAAGCTCGCCTTCCTGCAGCGGGCGCGCGGACTGGGTTTTTCCATCGAGGAATGCCGCCAGCTCCTGGCCCTGTACGAGGACAAGTCCCGCGCCAGCGCCGAGGTCAAGGCACTGGCGAAACAGAGAATGGACGAGGTCGACCGCAAGATCGAGGAACTGCACCAATTGCGGCGCGTGTTGGGTCACCTGGTCTCCCATTGCCATGGCGACGAACGGCCCGAATGCCCGATACTCGACAGCCTGGCGGGAGAACCGAAACAGCAATGAACCGAAATAACCTGCTTATCATCGCCGCCGTCATGGTCCTCTCGCTTGGCGCCTATTTCTATTTCAAGCAAGCTCCTGAACCGTCGACACAAGGCAGCCCGCTTGTTGCCGTCACGGTGCCGGAACTCAGCACTGCCGCCAAGGTCGGCGAGGCAGCCTATAACGAGAACTGTGCGTCCTGCCATGGCCGGAACGGCGCGGGACAAGATGGCGTCGCGCCTCCCTTCGTCCACCGGATCTACGAGCCGAACCATCACGGCGATCAGGCCTTCTTTCTTGCCGCGCAGAACGGTGTGCGCGCGCATCACTGGCCGTTCGGCAACATGCCTCCGGTTGAAGGCATCACGCAGGGCGAGGTGGCGAGTATCGTCACCTATGTCCGGGAACTCCAGCGCGCGAACGGCATCTAGAGGAACGACCAATAGCATCCGCCATGTGTTTTTGAATCGAGACAAAAATGAGCTCACTGACCAGACGCGGGTTTCTCGCAACGGGTTTGGCGACAGTAGTCGCGCCGGCAGCCTTTTGGCGTTCGGCCAAGGCCGAAGACGGCACCATCGAATTGACGGCCAAACCATTCGAAAAATCCATACCCGGCGGCGGAGCTCCGGCCAGCACTCTATGGGGATATCAAGACCAGGTGCCCGGACCGCTCCTGCGCGCAAGACAAGGCGAGACGTTGCGGATTAGATTCCGTAACGAATTGCCGGAGCCGAGTTCCATCCACTGGCATGGCGTGCGCGTCGACAATTCCATGGACGGCGTAGCCGGCCTGACACAAGCCCCAGTGCCACCGGGAGACACGTTCGACTATGAGGTGAACCTGCCCGACGCGGGCACTTTCTGGTATCATGCCCACACCAAGAGCTGGGATCAGGTCGCACGGGGCCTTTACGGCCCCCTCATCGTTGAGGAGCGGGCGCCAACTTTCACCCCTGAGGCCGACATCCTGTTGATGCTTGATGACTGGCGTCTCGATGCGCAGGGCAGATTTGACGCAGCCTCGCTCGGTAACATGATGGATTGGAGTCACGCGGGCCGGCTGGGCAATTATTTGACCGTCAACGGTATGACCTCGCCCGACATTTCCGTGCCCGCCAACACCTGGTTGCGCCTGCGCCTGATCAATGCCTGCAATTCCCGCATCCTTGAGATCGACCCGAACCGTTTCAGTGCACGCGTGATCGCCTATGACGGACAGGCAATTGGTGAAGCGCGCGAACTCGACTATGCGCCATTGCTGCTCGGCCCCGCGCAACGGGTCGATCTTCTGGTGCGGTTCGACACACCGGGCCCTGTCGCACTTGAGGAACTGTCGCAGTCCAGCGCGTATCGCTTTGCCACGCTCAATGTCGCGGACAACGAGACACGCCAGGATCGAGAGCCGACGCTACCGCCCAATCTCTTGCCAGCACCCGACCTGCGAAACGCCCAGATGTTCGAACTTCTCATGGAGGGCGGCGCGATGGGCCAGATGAGTCAACTCACTTACAATGGCCGCGCGCAAACGCGCATGGATTTCATGGCCAACAAGCAGGTTTGGGGCTTCAATGGCGTCGCGAACATGGCGGACGAGCCATTCTTCTCGGTCGCCCGCGGTCAAAGCGTGATCGTCAACGTCGTCAATCGCACGAGCTTCCCGCACGCGATGCACACTCACGGCCACCACTTCAAGCTCCTGGAGCGCAACGGACAGGCCGGCGACGAGCAGATCTGGCGGGACACGTTTCTGATAGAACCGGACGGCATGGCAAAGATCGCATTCGTCGCCGACAATCCGGGCAAGTGGCTGTTTCACTGTCACATGCTCGAGCACGCCGCCGCCGGTATGACGACGTGGTTCGAGATTACCTGAAGCGAATATGGCGGCTTTCCAAATGCGGATAGCGATGGTTGGCGCCGTGGTCATCCTGATCCTGGGATCAGGATGGTTCTACATTGCGCTCAAAGGCGAAGTTCCCTCCCCCAGCCAACTCAGGCCCGATAACACGCAAATCGTGGCCATCGGCCAGCGCATCTACGCCGAGACCTGCGCAGCCTGCCACGGAGTGCGCTTGGCGGGAGAAGAGGACTGGCAGACGCGCGACGCGGACGGATACCTGCCCGCGCCACCCCATGATGAAAGCGGGCACACTTGGCATCATACCGACCAGGTGCTTTTCGATATCACCAAGTATGGCGTCCAGAAATTCGCTGGCACCGATTATAAAACAAGGATGCCGTCCTATCAGGGCATATTGAACGACTACGAAATATTGGCCGTTCTCTCCTACATTAAATCACAATGGCCGACAGAAATCCGACGGCGGCATGACCAGATGAGCGAGCGTGCGCGCGAGTGAATCTTGCGCCGCGATCAGGCGTGCTCGACCGGCAAACCCGCCGCCCTCCACTCGGGAAGACCGTCCTCCAGACGACGCACATTGAAGCCTTGGGCGCGCAGCGTCGCGACCGCCTCGAAGGACAATACGCACCAAGGCCCCCGGCAATAGGCGACGATCTCGTGGTCCGGATCGAGATCGGCGAGCTTTGCCTCCAGTTCGCTCAACGGAATGTTGATAGCGCCCGGCAGGTGCCCGACCGCGAATTCGTCCGGTGGGCGGACGTCTAGGACGGTCACGAGATCGTCTCGCGTTCGCCGTAGCAGTTCCTCGCGCGAAACGGGCTCCATGTTGTCGCGATCGTCGAAATAGTCCCGGCGTATGCGATCAACCGCAGCCAGATTGCGCTCCCCGACAGCCGAAAGCGCAGACAAGAGGTTGAGCACATTGTCGTCGGCTAGCCGGTAGAGCACGAATTTTCCGTCCCTTCGCGGGATGACCATCCCGGCACGTCTCAGCTGCTGCAGGTGCTGCGAGGCATTGGCGATCGACAGACCGACCCGCTCCGCCAGCGCGTCCACGCCGCGTTCGCCCTGGGCGAGATGTTCGAGGATTTCCAGCCGATGCTGTGACCCGAGTGCGCGGGCGACGGATGCGAACTCGGCATAGAGCGCCTGTTTGGGGCCAGTTGACATTCTCGCTTACCTTATACTATATCATTCAAGTGATCAATTGAATGTAATCGGCTTTTACCGGCTTGGCAAGGCCTCCGCGAGTTCCCATGAGCGACCTTATTCTTTCAAACGAACCGCTAATCCGGATGGGCTTCTTCCTCGGCATCCTGCTGGCGATGGTGATCTGGGAGGTCGCGGCACCTAGGCGCCGTCGCGAGATACCGCGCCTTCTCCGCTGGAGCAGTAATCTCGGCGTTGTCGTCATCGACACGTTGCTGGTGCGCCTCACCTTCCCCATTGTGGCGGTCGGCCTTGCCATTGTCGCCGAACAGCGCGGCTGGGGCCTGTTCAATATCCTCGACGTGCCGGCCTGGGTCGCCTTCGTCGTCGCGGTGTTGGCGCTCGACCTCGCAATCTATCTGCAGCATGTGATGTTCCATGCCGTACCGGCGCTGTGGCGCCTGCACCGCATGCATCATGCCGACCTCGAATTCGACGTGACGACAGGCCTGCGCTTCCACCCGGTCGAAATCCTGCTGTCGATGGGCATCAAGCTGGCGGTCGTTGCAGCACTTGGGCCGCCAGCGGTGGCGGTTCTCGTATTCGAGGTGCTGCTCAACGCAACGGCCATGTTCAACCATTCCAACGTTGCCATTCCGCCAGCCGTCGACCGCGTCCTGCGCATGATCGTGGTGACGCCCGACATGCACCGGGTGCATCATTCGATCCACCCCAGCGAGACCAACTCCAATTTCGGCTTCAACCTGCCCTGGTGGGACCGGTTGCTCGGCACCTACCGGCCGCAGCCTCGCGAAGGGCACGAGACGATGACCATCGGCATCGAGCAGTTCCGCACCCGCCGGGATTTGTGGCTCGACCGCATGCTGGTCCAGCCGCTGCGCGGCCCCGCAAGCGGATATCCGATTAACCGCGAGGAGGAGAAGCCGTGAACACGCCACACTTTGAGCCACGCGTCCTTCTCCTTCTGGGCATTGTCGCCGCAATCGCCTGGGCCGCCGTCAACCGCGACCGGCTGGATATCGAAGACCTCGATGCGTGGGTTGCCGGGTTCGGGCTTCTCGCGCCACTTGCCTATCTCGCGCTCTATGCCGCCGGCACGGTCGCATTCCTGCCGGGTGCCCTGTTCGCGCTGGCGGGCGGCGCCCTGTTCGGTCCCGTCTGGGGCTCGCTGCTCAACCTCGTCGGCGCGACGATCGGGGCAAGCCTCGCTTTCCTCATCGCCCGCTACCTCGCCGGCGATTGGGTGGCGGCGCGGACCGGGGGCAGGCTAAAGCGACTCATCGACGGCGTGGAGGCGGAGGGCTGGCGCTTTGTCGCTTTCGTGCGCCTCGTGCCGCTCTTCCCCTTCAATCTGACCAACTACGCGCTCGGCCTTACCCAGATCAGTTTCCGGTCCTACGCCATCACCTCGTTCATCTGCATGGCGCCGGGCGCGATCGCCTATACCTGGCTCGGCCATGCCGGGCGCGAGGCGCTCGCCGGCGACGCATCGGCAATCCGCTATGGCTTGCTCGCGCTCGGCCTGCTCGCGGCGATCGCCTTCTTGCCGAGGCTGATCCGCCGGCTGCGCGGCGACCAGAACCGATGGATCGACGCGAGTGCCTTGGCGGATCGCTTACGTGACGGCGGCATCACAATAGTCGATGTCCGCGGTCCCGACGAGTTCGCTGGCCCGCTTGGCCATATCGAGGCCGCGTTGAACATCCCGCTCGGTGAATTGCCTGGCAGATTGACCGAGATCAGCGCGTCTCAGGCGCGGCCTGTCATTCTCGTCTGCAAGACGGACAAGCGCTCGGCAAGCGCTGCGGCCGTACTCGGCAAAGTCGGCTTCAGCGATGTCAGCGTTTTGCGCGGCGGCATGGAACAGTGGAACCGTGACGGTCGGCCGATTGAGAACAGCCAGGCGACGGAACTGACCCGATAACGCCATCCGTAGCCGCAACTGTCCGGGTCAAATCGAGAAGGAGAACGAAGATGACAAGATTTCCAGTATCGACTGCCTTTCTGGCGGTCACCGCAAGCGCCCTTTTGTCGAGCGCGGCATGGGCGCAACAATCATCGCCCGATTATGACCGCTACGGCTGGGGGCCGCACATGATGGGATGGGAGGGCGGCTGGTTCGGCATGATCTTCGGGCCAATCTTCATGATCCTCGTGCTTGCCGTCGTGATTGCGGTCGCGGTTCTCATTGTCCGTTGGCTCGGCGGGCCGTGGCACGCCACCGCGCCCCATCAGTCTCCAACGGCGCAATCACCTCTTGATATCCTCAAGGAACGTTTCGCCCGTGGTGAGATCGACAAGGATGAATTCGAGGAACGCCGACGCATCCTTAGCGAATGACCCTTACCCGCGATGGAGGCAAGGCACATGAAGACCCTGTTCATCCTCAACGATCCGCCCTACGGCACCGAGCGCTGCTACAACGCCCTTCGCCTCGCCCACACGCTCATGAAAAAGGAGCCTGAGGCCGGGATAACGGTCTTCCTGATGGCCGATGACGTCATCGCCGCGCGCAAGGGGCAGAAGACGCCGGACGGCTATTACAACATGGAGCGCATGCTCAAGCGTGTGCTCGCTAAAGGCACTGTATTGCTTTGCGGCACCTGCATGGATGCGCGCGGCATGACCGACGACGATGTCATGGACGGCGCGCGGCGCAGTACCATGGATGAACTCGGCGATGAGACGCTTGGCGCCGACAAGGTGCTGGTGTTCTGAACCGATGGCCCGGATCTATCTCGACTACAATGCGAGCACGCCGATCGACCCCGCCGTCGCCGCCGCCATGCGGCCGTTCCTCGAGGAGAATTTCGGCAATCCCTCCAGCGGCCATTGGGCCAGTACCCCGGCCAAGGCCGAATTGGAACGGGCACGCGCTCAGGTCTCAGCATTGCTGGGATCGGCACCCGAGGAGATCGTGTTCACGAGCGGTGGCAGCGAAGCCAACAACCTGGCGATCAAGGGCACGTTCTTCGCGCTCCGCGACAAAGGCGACCACATCATCACGACCGCGGTCGAGCATCCCGCCGTCCTCGCCCCTTGCCGGTTTCTCGAGCGGCTTGGCGCGACGGTCACCTATCTGCCGGTGGATTCGAACGGCAGGGTCGATCCCGACGACGTGCGCCGGGCAATCTCGCCACGCACCATCCTGATCAGCGTCATGCATGCCAACAACGAGGTTGGCACCATCCAGCCGATCGAGGAGATCGGCGTCATTGCCAGAGAGCATGGCATCAGGTTTCATACAGATGCGGCGCAGTCGGTTGGCAAGATCCCGACACGCGCGGACGATCTTGGCGTCGACCTCCTGACGATTGCCGGGCACAAGCTCTACGCGCCAAAAGGTATCGGAGTGCTCTTTGTACGCGGCGGCATTGAACTCGAGCCCCTGATCCACGGTGCAGGCCATGAGAGTGGCCGGCGGGCCGGTACAGAGAGCGTGCTGCTCGCATCCGGTCTGGGCGCTGCTTGCGAACTCGCGCAAGACCTGTCGTCGGTGGAGCGGATTCTAAAACTCCGCGATCACTTCTGGCATGCGCTGCGGGACCGCCTCGGCGATCGTATCGTTCTGAACGGCCATCCCGAGCGTCGCCTGCCGAACACGCTCAATGTCTCCTTCGTCGGCCTGGCCGGCGCCGACGTTCTCGCGCAGCTCGATGGGGTGGCGGCATCGACCGGTTCGGCCTGCCATGCGGGCCGGGTCGAGCTTTCGCCGGTGCTTGCGGCCATGGGCATACCGGAGAAGATCGGTATGGGCGCCGTGCGCTTCAGTCTCGGACGATACACGAGGAATGAGGAGATCGATGCGGTGCTAGGGTTGATCGCATCCATCTCGAACTTGTTTTCGAAGGTAGCGCCGAACCCATCCAGCTAGACGGCGGTCGCCGCACTTAGTGCGTTCCGATTGGAAGGCAAAATACAACCAAAGTACAACAATCAAAATTTTGAGCGCTCAAGCTGCTGATTTTGTTATTCTTTTCGAAAAATCCGTCCAATCCATCATGGGCGCGACGGCGAAGCGCGCCGCCGGGGCGGCGCCGCTATAGGGGCCGGAAAGGTTGGCTGTGATGGCGCTCATGGCGCCCTTTTGCCATCAGACGCGCGAAGCGACAAACCCCCTCGCCCGGTCGGCCTCAGCCGGCGGGGCGCAGGATGATCTTCGGCAGGGCGTTGCAGCCGGCGCGGATATCGGCAAAGGCGGCCCCGCCCTCGGCGAGCGGGCGGGCGTCGAACCAGTCGAGCGGGCCGAGCCGGCCGGCCACCATCGCCGCGAAGGTCTCGGCGAAATCCGTCATCGTGTAGCAGTAGCTGCCGAGGAAGCTGACTTCCTGCAAGGTGACGCGGCGCACGTTGACGCCGCCCGAGGCGCTCGCCAGCCCGACATGGACGACGACACCGCCCGGCCTCACCGCCTCGCTGGCGACGGCGCGCGAGGCCTCGCCGCCATAGGCGTCGACGACGATGTCGAAGAACGCGCCCGCCTCCACCGAAGCGACGACGGAAAAGTCGCCCGCCGCCTCCAGCACCGGGCGGCGGAGCGCGTTCGGCTCCACGATGGCGATCTTTCCCGCGCCAAAGGCGGCAAGCGAGAGGGCGGCGCCGATACCGATCGGCCCGCCGCCGATGACGAGGGCGCTTGCCGCGGCCGGCGGTACGAAGGAGGAGGCGGCGGCGAGCTTCACCGCATGCCATGAACAGGCGAGCGGCTCGCACAGCGCCGCCTTGTCGAGGGCAAAGCCCTCCGGCACCGTCAGGAGATTGCGCTCGGGGATGACGATCCTCTCCGCGAAGGCCCCCTGGCGGGGCGGCATGGAGAGGATCTGCCGATCCGGGCAGAGATTGGTGCGGCCCGACAGGCAGGCCGGACAGGCCATGCAGGTGACGAGCGGATTGACGGTGACCCGCCTTCCCTCCCCCGGCCCTTCCAGGATGACGCCGGCGGCCTCGTGGCCGAGCGTCAGCGGTGCCGGACGGCGTTCGTCATGGCCGAGATAGGCATGCATGTCCGAGCCGCAGATGCCGACGGCATCGACGCCGACGACCACTTCGTCGTTGCCGGGGCGCGGATCGGCCGCCTCGCCGAAGGCGAGCGTTTCCGGGCCGGTATAGATGAGGGCCTTCATCCTGTCCTCAGTGTCACTTGGCGAGATAGCCGCCCTCGACGCCGATCACCTGGCCGGTGATGTAGGCGGAGGCCGGCGCGGCAAGGAAGACCGTGATGCCGTTGAGATCGGCGAGCTCGCCGTTGCGGCCGATGGCCGTCGCCTCCGCATGGTGCTGGAGAAGCTCGGGATCGGAAAAGACGGGCCCGGTCAGCTCGGTCGGGAAGAAGCCGGGCGTGATCGCGTTCGCCCTGACGCCGTTCCGCGACCAGGCCTCCGCCATCGCCCGGGTGAGCTGAGCGATGCCGCCCTTGGAGGCGCCGTAGGCCATGCCGTTGGCGAAGGCGCGGAAGGATTGCAGCGAGGCGATGTTGATGATGGAGCCGCCGCCGCTGGCCACCATGCCGGGCACGAGCGCGCGGGCGAGGAAAAACGGCACCCCCAGATTGAGATGCAGCGTCTGGTTCCAGCTCTCGAAGGAAACCGCGGCCGGCGGCTCGCGCAGATTGATGCCGGCGGCGTTGACGAGGATCGTCGGCGAGCCAAACGCATCGCCCGCGCGCGCGCCGAGCGCTTCCACGGCGCCCCCGTCGAGAAGGTCGGCGGTGAGCGCGGTGGCGGTCCCGCCCGCCGCGGCGATCTCGTCCACCAGCGCCGAGAGCGCCTCCTGACGCCGTGCCACGCAGATGACCGAGGCGCCGGCCCGCGCCAGGGTCTTGGCCATGTGCCGGCCGATCCCGGAGGAAGCGCCCGTGACGAGCGCCGTCCTGCCGTTCAGCGAGAAGAGGTCGGAAAGGAAATCGCTCACACTCATTCCGCCGCGTCGAGGTCGAAATTCTCGCCGGGAAACCACTTGGCGAGGCGGATATCGGAGGTCCGGGCATGGCCTTCCATGCCTTCCAGCCGCGAGATGCGGGCGGCGACCGCGCCGATCTCGCGGTTCGCCTCGCGGCTCATGCGCTGCCAGGTGACCGTCTTCAGGAACTTGCCGACGGAAAGGCCGCCGGTGTAGCGCGCCGCGCCCTTGGTCGGCAGGATGTGGTTCGGGCCCGAGGTCTTGTCGCCGAAGGCGACGGTCGTCTCCTCGCCGAGGAAGAGCGAGCCGTAGTTCCGGAGATGAGCAAGCCACCAGTCGAGATCGGCGCAATGCACTTCCAGATGCTCGGAGGCGTAGTCGTCGGAGACCTTCACCGCCTCCTCGCGGCTGCCGACGAGAACCACCTCGCCATAGGAATCCCAGGCGGCCTCGGCGTTCTTCGCATTCACTTCCGGCAGGTCGGCGATCAGGGCCGGCATCATTTCCATCACCTTTTCGGCCAGATCGCGCGAGGTCGTAATAAGCCAGGCCGGCGAATTGTAGCCGTGCTCGGCCTGCCCGACGAGGTCGGCTGCGACGATCTCCGGATCCGCGGTCTCATCGGCGATGACCAGGATTTCGGAAGGGCCGGCGAACATGTCGATGCCGACGCGGCCATAGAGAATGCGCTTCGCCTCGGCGACGAACTGGTTGCCGGGACCGACCAGGATGTCGGCCGGATGGCCGGTGTAGAGGCCGAAGGCGAGCGCGGCGATGCCCTGCACGCCGCCAAGCGCCAGCACCGTGTCGGCGCCGCACAGATCGAGGGCGTAGAGCACGCCCGGATTGACGCCGATGCCCGGCCGCGGGGGCGAACAGGCGATGACGTTGTCGACACCGGCGACCTTGGCCGTCGTCACCGACATGATGGCGGAAGCGACATGGTTGTAGCGCCCGCCCGGCACGTAGCAGCCGGCCGCCATCATCGGGATGTTGCGATGGCCGGCGACGAGGCCCGGCGCGAGTTCGATTTCGGTGTCTCGGATCGCCGCACGCTGCGCCTCGGCGAAGCGTCTCACCTTGTCGTGGGAAAAGGCGATGTCGTCCTTCAGCTTCTGCGGAACCTTGGCCGCGGCGGCGGCGCGGTCCTCGGCGGAGACGACGATCTCGTCCTCCCACTTGTCGAGCTTTGCGGCGTATTCGGCGACCTTTTCTTCGCCGCCCGCCTCGATCTCGGAGAGCATCTCCTGGACGATGGCGCGCACATCGGCCTCGTCGGTGGCGGCGGTCTTGGTGGCGCGCTTCAGGTATTCAATCGTCATCGTTCAACCTTCTGATGGGTTCAACCTTCTAGTGGGTTCAACCTTGCGGTGGCTCGCTCAGCGCAGCGCCCACATCGACAGCGCCGGAATGAAGGCGAGGAGGAGCACCACAAAGAGCATGGAAAGGACGTAAGGCACCGCACGGGAGGCGATGGGCAGGATCTTCACCCCCGTCAGCCCCGACAGGACGAAGAGGTTGAGCCCGAGCGGCGGGGTGATGAAGCCGACGCCGAGCGCGGTCACCATGAAGATGCAGAAATGGATCGGGTCCATGCCGATCTCCTGGGCGACCGGCAGCATGATCGGCGCCAGGACGACGATGTTGGGCGTCGTCTCCATGACGCATCCGGCGAGGATGAAGACGCCGAGCATCAACAGGATGATGATCGACGGGTTCGAGGTCACTTCGGTGATCTGCTGGACCACAGCCTGCGGCACATCGAGGGCGGAAAAGACCTGCGCGAGCGGCAGGGCGAAGGCGATGATCGGCACGATGACGCCGTTCACCTTGGCGGAGGATTCCAGCATCTTCGGGAAGTCCGCCAGCGTCAGCGTGCCCTGCCAGAAGCCGATGGCGACGGTCACCACCACGGCGGCGGCCGCCGCCTCCGTCGGCGTGAAGACGCCCGAATAGATGCCGCCCCAGATGATGCAGGGAATGGCGAGGGCGTAGCGGCCGTCCCAGAGCGCCCTCAGCCAGCGGCGGAAGGAGAAACGATCGTCGGAGTTCTCGTAGCCGTTGATCCGGTTCAGGACGACGTTGGTCACCATGATGGAGACCATGATGAGAACGCCCGGCACGGCGGCGGCGAGGAAGAGGGTGGAGGCGGAGATCCCCAGCACCAGGCCGATGATGATGTAGGCGATCGAGGGCGGGATCAGGATGCCGGTGCATGAGCCGGAGGCGATGAGCGCGCAGGCATAGGCCGGCGGATAGCCGCGCTGCAGCAGCCGGTGGTAGGTGATGCGACCGACGGCGGCGGCGCCGGCGGCGTCCGAGCCGGAAATGCAGGAAAAGAAGCCGCAGCCGAGCACGGTGGAGGTGCCGAGCCCGGAGCGCAGCGAGCCCATCGTCGCCTCGGCGATGTCGATCAGCTTGTTGGAAAGCCCGGATCGCACCAGCGCATCGCCGGTCAGGATGTAGAGCGGGATGGCGATGAGCGCGAAAGCGTCGACGCCGTCGAAGAGCGCCTCGCCGAAGAGCGACATCGGCAGGACGCCGGTGACCCAGAGGAGCGTGACGGAGCCGATGCCGAGCGCCACCCAGACGGGGACGGCAAGGCCGAGCAGCACCACCACCATGAGAAGCGGGCCGATGATGCTCCAGCCGAGCTCGAGCGTGGCGCCGGGGACCTGGTACAGCATCAGTCGTAGAGCCTCTCTCCGCGATAGGGGGGACGACCGGAGCGCAGATCGCCGATATCGCGCAGCATGGACTGGATGGTGCGCAGGGCGACGAGCATGAAGCCGAAGGGAACCGCGACGAGGAACCAGGCGCGGGTGATCCGCAGGCCGTCCGTCACGGAATCGTATTCGATGGAGACCAGCACCGGCGAGATCGTCCAGTAGATCGCCACGCAGGCCAGGGCGAGCGTCAGGATATCGCCGAACATGTAGAGGAAGGCGGTGCCGCGCGGCGGCAGCAGGTCGGAGAGGACGTCGATGCGGATATGGGCGCGCTCGCGCACGGCGGAGGCCGCGCCGATCCAGACGAGGTAGATGAAGGCGAAACGCGCCGTCTCCTCGCCCCAGACGCTGGAATAGGAAAGCCCGAAGCGGCGCACCACCTCCACGGCGATGACGAGAACAATGAAGGTGTAGAAGCCGAGCAGGAGCCAGCGTTCGCCCTGCTGATCGAGCTTCCTCAGAAAATCACCCATGGCGCGCTTCCAACACGTGAGGAAAGGAAAGCCCCGCTCCTCGCCTTGCGGCAAAAGAGCGGGGCCGGTCTTCGATCAGACGTCGTTGACGTAGTATCGGCCCTGGCTGTTGGCGGCGTCGACGAGGGCCTGGAACTTGTCGGGCGAACCGAGGATCTGGGTCTTGATCTCGTCCCATTCCGGCCGCTGCGCGCCGGCCTTGTCCTTCCACTGCGCCAGCTCGTCCTCGGTCGGCACGTAGAATTCCACGCCCGCCTTGCGCATCTCCGCCATGGCGAAGGCGCGCGAGGCCGGGACCTGGGCGAGGTTCTGCTGCAGGCAGGTCTCGGAGGCCTGCTTGATCGCCTCCTTGGTCTCGCCGTCGAGCCCGTCGAACCATTGCTTGTTCATGCCGTAGACCTGGCTGTCCGGCACCGGGCGGTTGAAGGTGACCCAGGAGAGGACGTCGGCGAAGCCGAAGGCGTAGAGCGCGCCGAGCGAGGGATCGAGCGCATCGGCGACGCCCTGCTTCAGCGCCGAGGGCGTCTCGCCCCAGGCGACCGGCGTCGGATTGGCGCCGAGCAGGCGGTAGAACTGCTTGAGGATCTCCGAGCCCGGCACGCGGAACTTGATGCCTTCGAGATCGGCCGGCGTCTTGAACGGGCCGTCCGACAAGCCGCGGCGCTTGGCGGCCGTGCGCGGGTCGATGCAGAAGTAGAACATCGGCTCGAAGCCCTTCTCTCGCACCAGCTTGTTGACCTGGTTCTCCCACACGTCGCTGGTGATGAGATTGACGAACTTCTGGTTCTCGCCGCACCAGTAGGGAAGGTTGATGAGGTCGACCGCGGGGGCGAAGGGAGCGAAGTTCGACAGCGAGAACTGGCCGATCTCCACCGTGCCCGCCTGAACTTTCTGCGCGAGCGCCGTGCCCGTGCCGAGCGCGCCGCCCGGCTGCAGCTTCACGTAGATGGCGCCGTTGGAGAAATTCTGCAGGTTCTCCTTCACGTTGAGCTGGATCATCGGATAGGAGCGGGTCGTGCCGATACGGTACTCGGTCGCCAGCGTGATCGTGTACTTGGCGGCGGATTCGCGCTCGCGCTCTTCCGAAGCGGTCTGGGCGGAGGCCTCTTCGGAAAAGAGGGTGCCGGCGGCTGCCGCCACCATCGCCGTGGTGAAGCCGAACTTCGCCGAAAGGCTCAGAAAACGGCGCCGCTCGGCGGAGCGGAGCTCGTCGCCCGGCTCTCCGTCGCGCCCACGCATATGGTCGATCTGGCGGAGCGCCCGAGCGAGCCTGCCTTCCTTCATCTCGTTCATTCTTTTCCTCCCGGTTGGATTGTTGTGCGTTTTTCTTGCGTGTCGGGTCCTAGCGGACCTCTTCCTGGGCTTCGGGGGGCGAGCCCGGCCCGGTCTCCTCGCCGGGCGGAGCCTCGGCATCGCGCCGCGCCTCGCGCTGCAGGCCTGCGGCGGTGAGGAAGACGGCGGAAAGGGCAAGCAGCAGGAAATGCGGCACGTCGGGGAGGAACTCGCCCACCTCGCCTCCGGTCATCACGCCGAGCTTGCCGAGCACGACGTCGGCGGCAAAGAGGCCGAACGTGATCCAGAAGAGAATGAGCGTGATGCTCATCGGACTGCATTCCTCCCTGCGCAGCGCTGCGAGACGGCTGGCGGGAAGAGGCGGAAACGCCGCAGGAAAGCCTTTCGGCGCCCTTCTCTCCTCCCCGACAAGCGCTCGCTTTTTGTTTTGTATGCGCTTACATTTTCTACAAGACTGATCCAGGACGACGCGCCTGTCAATCGCTGTCGGGGCAATTTGCATGGTTGACGAAGCCGAAAAGCAGCCAACCCAACTGGACATCGCCCGCAAGGCGGGGGTGTCGACGGCGACCGTTTCGCGGGTCCTGAACGGCTCTCCGCTGGTGAAGCCGGCGCTGCGCGCGCGCGTCGAAGCGGTGATCGAGCAGCTCGGCTATTACCCGCATGCGGCCGCCCGCGCGCTTGCCTCCAACCGTACCTTCACGCTCGGCGCGGTGGTCCCCACGCTCAACAACGCCATCTTCGCCGCCTGCACGAACGCTTTCGAGCGCGAGATCCAGGCGAGCAACTACACATTGCTTCTCGCGGTTTCCAATTACGACCTCGGCGCCGAGGAAGTCCTCGTCCGCCGCCTTCTGGAGCGCGGCGTGGAAGGCCTCCTCCTGATCGGCAACGCCCATAGCGAGGCCGTCTACGAGCTCCTGGCGCGTACCCGCACCAACTACGTCAACACCTGGGCCTGGGAGCCGCAATTGCAGCTTCCCAACATCGGCTTTTCCAACCGCCGGGCGGGCGCCGCCCTCGCCGATCATCTCGTCGGCCTCGGCCATCGCCGCATCGGCCTCGTCTCCGGCATCGCCGAGGGCAACGACCGGGTGCGCGAGCGCGCCATCGGGGTCCGCGAGCGCCTCGCCGCGCACGGGCTCGCGCTGGAGGAAGCCGCAACCACCGAGATCCGCTACTCGGTGCGGGAGGGACGGCGCGTGCTCGGCGAGTTCGTGGAAGCCGGCACGCTGCCGACGGCGCTCATCTGCGGCAACGACGTCATCGCGCTCGGCGTCCTGCTGGAGGCGATGGAGCGGAAGATCCCGGTGCCGGAGGCGCTCTCCATCACCGGCTTCGACAATCTGCCCTTGACCGAGCATATCCGCCCGGCGCTGACGACCATCGACGTGCCGGCCTCGGCGATGGGCCATCTGGCCGCCAGGGCGATCCTGTCGGCCATCGGCGACGGCGTGCCGGTGGCGAGCCGGGAGCTTGAGGCGCCGCTTCTGGTGCGCGAGACGACGGCGCCGCCCGCCGCCTGACGGGGCTTTCGGCTTTGTCAAAGCCGGCGCGGCGTGGCAGTCCTGTGCGATGCAGGCTCCCGACAGAACCGCGCCGGCACGTTTCGGCGAAAGAGCTGCCCGAAGAGGCGTCTTCGCCTGGTGCTTCTACGACTTCGCGCAGAGCGCCTTCGGGACGATCGTCACCACCTTCATCTTCGCCCCCTACTTCATCCGCGCCGTGGCGCCCGATGCGACCGAGGGCACGGTGCTGTGGGGCCACATGACGAGCATCGCCGCCTTCTGCGTCGCGGTGGCGAGCCCGATCCTCGGCTCGATCGCCGATCGCGGCGGGCGGCGAAAGCCGTGGATCGCCACCTTCACCGCCGTCACGGCCGTGCTTTCCTGCGGGCTTTATTTCGTCGCGCCGGAGCCGGAGACCGTCTGGCCGGCTCTTATCCTCGTCGGCGCGGCGCTGGTTTCCTCCGAACTCGCCTGGGTGTTCTACAATTCCATGCTGCCGGGCCTTGCCTCGCGCGAGCGCGTCGGACGGATTTCCGGCTGGGCCTGGGGTCTCGGCTATGCCGGCGGCATGCTCTCGCTCATCGCCGCGCTGGTCTTCTTCGTGCGCGAGGACGCGCCGCTCAAATTCCTCGACAGCGACGGCGGCCTTCAGTCGGTGCGCGCGACGGCGGTGCTGGCGGGGCTGTGGTTCGCTCTCTTCTCCCTACCGCTCTTCCTCTTCACGCAGGACCGGCCGAAGGGGCCGCTGCCGATGCGCGGGGCGATCTTCTCCGGCCTCAGAACCCTCGCCGCGACGCTGCGCAATCTCGGGCAGCACAGGAACATCGTCTGGCTGCTCGTCTCCTGGCTGTTTTCGGCCAACGGCTTTGGAACGCTCTTCGCCTTCGCCGGCGTCTATGCGGCCGGCACCTTCGGCATGGGGCTCGACGAGATCACGCTTCTGGCCATCGGGGTCAACCTGACGGCCGGCATCGGCGCCGCCACCTTCGGCTGGATCGACGACCGGCTCGGCCCGAAGAAGACGATCCTCCTTGCCCTCGTCGCGCTGCTGGCGATCGGCACGCTGCTCGTCGCGACCACCGACAAGACCGTCTTCTGGGCAGGCGGGCTGGCGCTCGGGGTTTTCATCGGCCCAGCGCAGTCGGCGAGCCGCTCCTTCATGGCGCGGCTGGTGCCGGAGGGGATGGAGGCGCAGATGTTCGGCCTCTATTCGCTTTCGGGCCGCGTCACCGCCTTCATCGGCCCCTTGGTGCTCGCCCTCGTCACGCAGGCCTATGACAGCCAGCGCGCCGGCATGGCCTCGATCCTCGGCTTCTTCGTACTCGGCATCGCGGCGCTCCTCTTCGTGCGCGAGCCGCCGCGATAGCGGGTACGGGCCGGCTCAATCCCAGCCGGCCTCGGCGAAAAGCTCCGGAACGCCGGCCAGGTCCGAAAGGACCGCGTCCGGCGCATAATCGGGCAAGGGCTCGCGGCCGGTGCCGCGGTCGATCCACACGCAGCGGAAGCCGAGTTCGCGCGCGGCGGCCAGGTCGAGCCGCGGCGAGGCGCAGATATGCACGACCTCCTCCGGCCGCGCGCCGATGCTGCGCCATGCATGGCGGAAGAGCGCCTCGTCGGGCTTGTAGGCTTTGGCCTGCTCGGCCGTCACGACGCGGTCGATCGTGCCGCCGAGCTGGGCGACGTTGCCCGCGATGACGCTGTCTTCCGTGTTGGAGACGATGCACAGCCGGTAGCCGGCGCGCTTCAGTTCCTTCAGCGTCGGCACGGTTTCCGGAAAAGGCGACATCGCCGCGATGCGGTCGGTCAGGAAGCCGACCTCGGCAGGGCCGATCTCCACATCGACCTCGGCCATCGCGCTCTTCAGGCTCTCGCCGACGATGTCGCGAAACTTGCGGAAGGGCGGCGTCTGCTCCAGCTCATGTTCGATCGCGTCATAGGCGAGAAGCACCTTGTGCGGGTCGACATCGCCGCGCCCGCCCCGCCGCAGGATATCGGCGACGGCGGCAAGGAGCCCCTCGTCCCACTGGATCAGCGTGCCGTAGCAGTCAAAGGTGAGCCAGCGCGGCTTCGCGCCCCAAAGCGACATCTCTCGCCTCCCCTCCCCCAGGCCTCACTCTCGCGGGGCCGCTTGCAGCGCATAATCGACCGCCGCCTCGCAATGCAGCCGGGTGGTGTTGAACATCGGAAAATCCGGCCGGTCCGGCTGGTCGATCAACAGGAAGATCTCCGTGCAGCCGAGGATGAGGCCCTCGGCGCCCGCTTCGCGCTGAAGGCGCGCGGCGATCTCCAGATAACGTGCCTTCGACTGCGGGCGCACGACGTCCTTGACGAGCTCGTCGAAGATGATGCGGTCGATCTCCACCTGCTCGGCTTCGTCCGGCACGAGGATTTCCAGCCCGAACTTCTCCTCGTAGCGGCGGCGGGCATAGTCGAGCTGCATGATCGGCCGGGTGCCGAAGAGCGCGACGCGCTTCAGCCCCGCCTTCGCGATCGCCTCGCCGGTCGGATCGACGATATGGATGAAGTCGATCTTCCGCGTGGTGAGGATCGGCTCCAGCGGCTTGTGCAGCGTGTTGGAAACGGAAAGCAGCACGTCCGCGCCGGCAGCGATGAGGCCGTCGACCTTCCTCGCCATATAGGTCTCGAGCGCGGCCCAGTCGTCGGCCCGCAGAAAGGCCTCGATATTGCCGAAATTCATGCCGGCAATCATCGTCTCGGCGATGTCCCAGCCGCCGAGACGCTCGTTCACAATCTGATTCAGGAAACGATAGTAATGCCCTGTGGCAACATTGCTCGAGCCGCCGAGGAGGCCGATCGTCTTCTGCGCAAGCGGTCTTTCGGCCACGGTTTCCTCTCCTGTCGTCCCGGCTGGTTGAGCCGGCCCTAGCAGAGGAGGCTCATCGCAGCCAGTGGACGAAGCGAAGCGGCGTCAGGAAATGCCTTCCATGACCTCGAAACCCTCGAATTGGGGGTGCTCCAGATAGAGCGGCTTGCGATCGCCCGCCCCGGCATGGGCCTTGCGGAAATGCTCCGACTTCGTCCAGTTCTCGAAATCGGCATGCGAGCGCCAGACGGTATGCGAGGCAAACAGGATGTGGTCCTCGCGCTCCGGGCCCTTCAAGAGATGGAACTCGACGAAACCCGGCACCTTGGAGAGCTGCGAGTCGCGGCTCCGCCAGACCTCGGCGAAATCCTCCGCCGCGTCGGTGCGCACCTTGAAGCGGTTCATGGCGATGTACATGGAGCAAATCCCTCGTCGCTACGGCCAGCGGCCTTAAATATGAAAATGACTTTCGCCTTATAGCCGGCTCCGCCGCGAATGCCAGCCGTGCCGCCGGCGAAATTCGCCGCACCGCTCAGACGGTCGTCTTCTTCGCCTTGCCGGCAAGGAAGTCGCGGATGCGGGCCTTCGCCTCCGGCTCGTTCTGGGCGATCGCGGAGACGAGCGATTCCATCATGTAGCCGGTGGCTGGATCGGCCGCAGCAATGCGCGGCAGCGCCTGGACGACGGCGAAATTGGTGATCGGCGCGTTGGCCGCGATCGCCTCGGCGACAAGACGCGCCTTGGCGAGGCCCTCGCCCCTGCGCACGAGATATTGCGAGAAGCCGACGCGCTCACCTTCCGCCGCATCGTAGGTGCGGCCGGTCAGCATCATGTCGGCCATGCGCGCGGCGCCGATGAGGCGCGGCAGACGCACCGAGCCGCCGCCTCCGACGAAGATGCCCCGCTGGCCCTCCGGCAGGGCGTAATAGGCGCCCTCCTCGGCGATGCGGATATGGCAGGCCGCGGCTAGTTCCAGCCCGCCGCCGATCACGGCGCCATGCAGGACCGCGACGACCGGGACGGCGCCGAACTCGATCCGCTGGAAGGCCCTGTGCCACATGGAGGAATGGGCAATTCCCTCCGCGACGTCGCGCTCCGACAATTCGGAAAGGTCGAGCCCGGCACAGAAATGATCGCCGGTGCCATAGAGCACCACCGCCCTTACCTGCGGGTCGAGGCCCGCGAAGCAGGCTTCCAGCTCCAGCACCGCGCGATCGTTGAGGGCGTTGCGCTTGCGCGGCCGATGCAGGGCGACGAAGAGGACGGGTCCGTTGCGGTGAAGCTTCAGAAGGCCCTCTTCGGCGACCGGTCTTTCGGACATTTCCATCTTCTCAGGCGGCCTGGCGCATGATGCGGATCGCCGTGGCGATCTCGGTGAGGGTGTCGACGACATGATCGGCGCCGAGTTCGCCAGCCGGCACATGGGTATAGCCGTAGCTGACGACGACGACCGGGATACCGGCGTTGCGGGCCGCGCCCACATCCGCCGGGCTGTCGCCCACCATCAGCGCCTCTTCCTCCGACACGCCGAGCATCTTGAGCGCGGCATGGATGACGGCGGGGTCGGGCTTCTTCGGCAGGCCGCTGTCGCCGCCGATGACGGCGGTGAAGCAGGGCGCGATGCGCAGCCCCTCGAGGATGAGGCGGGTCGGCTCGGCCGGCTTGTTGGTGAGGACGGCGAGCGCGATGCCCTCCGAGCGCAGGCTCTGAAGCGTCTCGGCGACGCCCGGGTAAAGGCGCGTGCGCAAGGTGGCGCGCGGTTCGTAAAGCGCCATGAAGAGTCGCGTCATCTCGGCAAGCGCCTCGCCCGCGAGATCCCGGCCGCGGGCCGCAAAGCCGCGCTCCACGAGCTTTTCCACCCCGTTGCCGACCATGCCGCGCACCTCCTCCTCGGGGATGGCGACAAGGCTTTCTTCGTCCAGCAGCGCATTCAGCGCCCCGGCAAGATCGGGGACGGAATCGACGAGCGTGCCGTCGAGATCGAAGAGGATCGCCCTCGGCCAGGTGGCCGCCACCATCAGGCGGCCTTCCACTTGATGGAGCAGCCCATGGAAGGGATCTGCTCGGCCGGGCCCTTGCCCGTCTCGGCGACGGACTTCATCGCCGCAAAGAGCTCGCGCGGGGCCTCGCTCGGACCGGCCTCCTTGCGGGAGGCATCGAGCCGGCCGCGGTACTGGAGCTCCATATCGGCGTTGAAGCCGAAGAAATCGGGTGTGCAGACCGCATCCCAGGCACGCGCCACGGCCTGGTCCTCGTCATGCAGATAGGGGAAATGAAAGCCGTGCTCCCTGGCGAACTCCGCCATCTTCTCGAAGGAATCCTCCGGGTAGGTCTCGGCATCGTTGGAGCAGATGGCGACGGTCTTGACGCCGTAGGCTTCCAGCTCCAGCGCGTCGCGGACCAGCCGGTCGATGATCGCCTTCACATAGGGGCAATGGTTGCAGATGAAGGCGACGAGCGTGCCCTTCTCGCCGGCGACATCGGCCAGCGAATAGGTGCTCCCATCGGTCGCCTTCAGGGAAAAATCGGGGGCCTTCCAGCCAAAATCGCAGATGCCGGCAGTGGCTGCCATGCAAAACCTCCCTAGGCGGCCTTGCGGAGCGCACCCTCCGCCGCCTGACGTATTGCGGCGATGTTCTCACGATAGGCGTCCTCGTGGCCACCCTTGAAAACCGCCGAGCCGGCGACGAGCACGTCCGCCCCCGCTTCGGCGAGCGCCGGCGCGGTCTGCGGGGTGACGCCGCCATCGATCTCGATGCGGATGTCGCGATCGCCAATCATCGCCTTCACGCGGCGCACCTTTTCCACGACGGAGGGAATGAAGGCCTGACCGCCGAAGCCCGGGTTGACGCTCATCAGGAGAATGAGGTCGAGACGGTCGAGCACGTATTCGAGCGTCGTCTCCGGCGTCGAGGGATTGAGCGAGACGCCGGCCTTGACGCCGAGATTGCGGATCGCCTGCAAAGAGCGGTCGAGATGCGGGCCGGCCTCCTGATGCACGGTGATGTATTCGCAGCCCGCCTCGGCGAAGGCCTCAAGGAAGGGATCCGCCGGCGCGATCATCAGGTGGCAGTCGAACACCTTGGGCGAGGAGGCGCGCAGCGCCTTGATGACGGGCGGGCCGAAGGTGATGTTCGGCACGAAATGCCCGTCCATCACGTCGAGATGGATCCAGTCGGCGCCGGCGCGGTCGACGGCGGCCACCTCCTCGCCGAGCCTGGCGAAATCGGCCGAGAGGATCGAAGGGGCAATCAGTACGTCGCTCATGAGGCCTCCTGCTGGCTGCGTTCCTCGTCCGTCGGGATCGAGAAGACGCGGCTCACATTGATGTCTTCGGGCGAAATCAGGGAAAGATCCTCGGCCGTCACCGGCCGGTCCATGCGCTCGAAGAGGCGGTTCGCCTGGCGCAGGCGCGCCCGGTCGAGCGCGTTCCTGACCGAGCGCGCATTGGCGAAATGCGGCTGCTGGCGGCGGCGGTCGATATAGCGGATCAGCGTCTCGCGCGCATCCGGCGTCAGATCGTAGTTCTGCGCCTTCAGCATCATCTCCGCGATCCTGAGAAGTTCCTCGTTGGAATAATCGGGGAAGTCGATGTGGTGGGCAATGCGCGAACGGAAGCCCGGATTGGAGGAGAAGAACTTGTCCATCTTGTCGGCATAGCCGGCGAGAATGACCACGAGATCCTCACGCTGGTTCTCCATCACCTGAAGGAGAATCTCGATCGATTCCTGGCCGTAGTCGCGCTCGTTCTCGGGGCGATAGAGATAGTAGGCCTCGTCGATGAAGAGGACGCCGCCCATCGCCTTCTTCAGGACTTCCTTCGTCTTCGGCGCCGTGTGGCCGATATACTGGCCAACGAGATCGTCGCGGGTGACGGAGACGAGGTGCCCCTTGCGGATATAGCCGAGCTTGTGGAGCAGGTTGGCCATCCTCAGCGCCACGGTCGTCTTGCCGGTGCCGGGATTGCCGGTGAAGCTCATATGCAGCGTCGGCGGCTCGTAGGCGAGACCGAGCTGCTGGCGGGCGCGCTCCACGAGCAGCAGAGCGGCGGTCTCGCGGATGCGCTTCTTGACGGGAGCAAGGCCGACGAGCGTCTCGTCGAGCTCGCGCAGGACGTCGCCGACGCCCGATTCCTCGAATTCGCGGTGAAGGTCGATGGCGGTGGCGGGCGGGGCCGCCTCGCCGGTTCCGGTCTCAGCTTCGTCGTTCATTCCACCACCCGATCCTCAAGGCCGTCGGACGCCGCGCCCTTGCCGGGGCGCGGCGCCATGTTCATGTCGCACGCCGTCAGGCGTAGCGCCCGCCTTCCGGCTTGTCGGCCGCGTAGGGCTTGGTCGTGTAGCGGACCATGCGGCCGGCATCTTCCTGGCGCTCCAGGCGGAAGCCCGGCTCCTCCTTCGGCCGGTTGACGATGAAGGAGAGCTTCACCGATTCCCAGCCATGGGTGGCATCGAAGGCCGACAGGCGGATGTAGCGGTCGCCATAGACCTTGCGGCAATCGGCAAGCTCCATCATGACGCCGGCCGCATCGGCGATGTCGAACATCGGGTGGCCCCACATGTCCCAGTAGGTGTTGCGGGGATGCGGGTCGTCGGTGAACTCGATGTTCACCGCCCAGCCGTTGTCCAGGCAGTATTGCACCTGCTTGGTGATCTGCTCGTCCGTGAGGTCGGGCAGGAAGGAAAAGGCGCCCTGTGTGATACGCATCATCAAAATCCTCTGATCTCGGTTTCGCTCAGGCCGCCGTCGCCGTCGGCACGAAGTCCGGCGTGTCGGTGGAGGCGTAGTTGAAGGTGACGTCCTTCCAGGTCTCGAGCGCCTGCTGCAGCGGCTGGCAGGTCTTGGCCGCGGTCTGCAGGATCTCCGGACCCTCGGCGAGGATGTCGCGGCCCTCGTTGCGGGCGAGGATCATCGCCTCGAGCGCCACGCGGTTGGCCGTGGCGCCGGCCGCGATGCCCATCGGATGGCCGATCGTGCCGCCGCCGAACTGCAGCACCACGTCCTCGCCGAGAAGGTCGATGAGCTGGTGCATCTGGCCGGCATGGATGCCGCCGGAAGCGACCGGCATCAGCTTGTTGAGCGAGGCCCAGGGCTGGTCGAAGAAGAGGCCGTTCTGCAGCGCCTGCGGATTAAACTCCTCGCGGCAGATGTCGTAATAGCCCTTGGTCGTCGCCGGGTCGCCTTCCAGCTTGCCGACGACGGTGCCGGCATGGATGTGGTCGACGCCGGCAAGGCGCATCCACTTGGCGATGACGCGGAAGGAGACGCCGTGCGTCTTCTGGCGCGTATAGGTGGAGTGGCCGGCACGATGCAGATGCAGGATCATGTCGTTCTTGCGGGCCCATTTGGCCATGGACTGGATCGCCGTATAGCCGATCACGAGGTCGATCATGACGATGCAGGAACCGAGTTCCTTGGCGAATTCGGCGCGCTCGTACATGTCCTCCATGGTGGCCGCGGTGACGTTGAGGTAGGTGCCCTTCATCTCGCCGGTGGCGGCCTGCGCCTTGTTGACGGCCTCCATGCAGTAGAGGAAGCGCTCGCGCCAGTGCATGAAGGGCTGCGAGTTGATGTTCTCGTCGTCCTTGGTGAAGTCGAGGCCGCCCTTAAGCGCCTCGTAGACGACGCGCCCGTAATTGCGGCCAGAAAGGCCGAGCTTCGGCTTGACGGTGGCGCCGAGAAGCGGACGGCCGAACTTGTCGAGGCGCTCGCGCTCCACGACGATGCCCGTGGCCGGACCCTGGAAGGTCTTCACATAGGCGACCGGCAGCCGCATGTCCTCCAGGCGCAGGCCCTTCAGGGGCTTGAAGCCGAAGACGTTGCCGATGATGGAGGCCGTCAAGTTGGAGATCGAGCCCGGCTCGAAGAGGTCGAGATCGTAGGCGATATAGGCGAAGTACTGGCCCTCGGCGCCCGGCACCGGATCGACGCGGTAGCACTTGGCGCGGTACTTTTCGGCGGCCGTCAGACGGTCGGTCCACACCACGGTCCAGGTCGCGGTCGAGCTCTCGCCGGCGACGGCGGCGGATGCCTCCACCGGGTCGACGCCCTCCTGCGGGATCACCCGGAAGACGCAGATGATGTCCGTCTCCTTGGGCTCGTAGTCCGGCTCCCAGTAGCCCATCTTCTTGTATTCCATGACGCCGGACTTGTAGCGGTCCTTGCCGGTGACGGTGGTCGAAGTGGTATCCATCTTTCTCCTCGCTTTCGGGTTGTCGGCCTTGGGCTCCAGCCTCAGGCGGCGGCGCGTGCCATGTCGGTCTTGGGATCGAGGGCGCCGCTCTTGTAGCGCTTGGCCATCTCCGAAAGCGGGATGACCTTGATCTTGGAAGCGTTGCCGGCCGTGCCGAAGCGCTCGAAGCGGTCCCGGCAGAGCTCGCGCATGGCTTCCATGGCGGGCTTGTTGAACTTGCGCGGATCGAATTCCGCGGGGTTTTCCTGGGCGATCTTGCGGTACTGGCCGGTCATGGCCATGCGGCAGTCGGTGTCGATGTTCACCTTCCTGACGCCGTGGCGGATGCCGCGCTCGATCTCCTCCACCGGCACGCCGTAGGTCTGCGGCATCGCCCCGCCATAGGCGTTGATGATGTCCTGGAGCTCCTGCGGCACCGAGGAAGAGCCGTGCATGACCAGATGCGTATCCGGCAGGCGGCGGTGGATCTCCTCGATGACGTGCATCGCCAGGATGTCGCCGTCGGGCTTGCGGGTGAACTTGTAGGCGCCGTGGCTGGTGCCCATGGCGATCGCCAGCGCGTCGACCTTGGTCGCCCGCACGAACTCCACCGCCTGGTCGGGATCGGTGAGGAGCTGGTCGTGGGAGAGCTTGCCCTCGGCGCCATGGCCGTCCTCGGCCTCGCCCTCGCCGGTCTCCAGCGAGCCGAGCACGCCGAGCTCGCCCTCCACCGAGGCGCCGACCCAGTGCGCCATCTCGGCGACGCGGCGGGTGATGTCGACGTTGTACTCGTAGGAAGCGGGCGTCTTGGCGTCCGCCTCCAGCGAGCCGTCCATCATCACGGAAGTGAAGCCGTGCTGGATGGCCGTCAGGCAGGTGGATTCGTCGTTGCCGTGGTCCTGATGGATGCAGATCGGGATCTGCGGATAGATCTCGGCGAGCGCCTCCATCATCTTGGCGAGCATGATGTCGTTCGCATAAGCGCGCGCACCCCGGCTCGCCTGGATGATGACCGGGGCGTCAACCGCGGAGGCCGCCTCCAGGATGGCAAGCCCCTGCTCCATGTTGTTGATGTTGAAGGCGGGAACGCCGTAGCCGTGCTCGGCGGCGTGATCCAGAAGCTGCCGAAGGGTGATGCGCGCCATCACTCGCTCTCCTTGCCAATGTTGATGTAGGTCTTGGCCGCCTCGACGATGGCGGCCGGGGTGATGCCGAAGTGCTCGTAAAGCTCCTCGTAGGGCCCGCTTGCACCGAAGCCCTGCATGCCGATGAAGGTGCCCTGCGGGCCGAGCCAGCGGTCCCAGCCATCGCGCACCGCGGCCTCGACGGCGATGCGCGGTGCGGTGCCGAGGATCTTCTCCTGGTAGTCCCGGTCCTGCTTCTTGAAGAGGTCGATGCAGGGCATGGAGACGACGGCTGCGGCGATGCCCTCGCCGGCGAGCCGCTCGGCCGCCTCGACGGCGATCGCGACTTCCGAACCGCTCGCCATCAGCGTCACGTCGCGCTCGCCCTCGGTGTCGCGCAGGACATAGGCGCCGCGCGCCGTCAGGTTCTCCGACAGGTGCTCGGTGCGCAGGGTCGGAAGACCCTGGCGCGTCAGGCAGAGGACGGAAGGCCCGGTCGAGTTCTGGATCGCCGAGAGCCAGCATTCGGCCGTCTCCACCGCGTCGGCCGGGCGGAAGACGTTGACGTTGGGCATGGCGCGCAGCGATTCCAGATGCTCCACCGGCTGGTGGGTCGGCCCGTCCTCGCCGAGGCCGATGGAATCGTGGGTCATCACATGGATGACGCGCACGCCCATCAGGGCAGCCAGGCGGATCGAAGGCCGCGAATAATCGGCGAAGACCAGGAAGGTGCCACCATAGGGCACGAAGCCGCCATGCAGGGCGAGGCCGTTCATGGCGGCTGCCATGCCGTGCTCGCGCACGCCGTAGTTGATGTAGCCGCCGGAAAAATCATCCGCCGAGACGGAACGGTGGGAGGCGATGCGGGTGCCGTTAGAGCCCGTCAGGTCGGCCGAGCCGCCGATCATCCAGGGCAGCGCCGGCACCAGCTCCTCCAGCACCTTCTGCGAGGACTGGCGGGTGGCGAGCTTCGGCTTCTCGGCCGCAAAGCGCACCTTGATGGCGTCGATCGTGTCTTCCAGATCGGTGTCGAAATCGAGTTCCAGCGCCTGGTGGAAGAGCTGGCGCATGGTGTCCGGGGCGGCCGCGAGGCGATCCTTCCATTCGGCGTGGAGGCCCGTGCCGCGCGCACCGGCGGCCCGCCAGTCATCGAGGATTTCGGCCGGCACGACGAACGGCTCGTCGGTCCAGCCGAGCCCCTCGCGCACGGCGGCGATCTCGTCGGCGCCGAGCGGGGCGCCGTGGACGCCATGGGTGCCCTGCTTGTTGGGGGCGCCGCGGCCGATGACGGTGCGGCAGGCGATCAGCGAGGGCCGGTCGGTCTTCCTTTCCTCGGCGATGGCCTGCTCGACCGCGGCGATGTCGTGGCCGTCGACCCGGCGCGTCGACCAGCCGGCCGCCTCGAAGCGCTTCAGCTGGTCCACGGAGGTCGACAGCGAGGTCGGCCCGTCGATGGAGATCTCGTTGTCGTCGAACAGGACGATGAGCTTTGAGAGCCGCAGATGGCCGGCAAGATCGATCGCCTCGTGGCTGACGCCTTCCATCAGGCAGCCGTCGCCGGCGATGGCGTAGGTGTAGTGGTCGACGAGGTCTTCACCGAAGCGCGCGGCCATCATCCGCTCGCCGAGCGCCATGCCGACCGCCGCGCCGAGGCCCTGGCCAAGCGGGCCGGTGGTGACCTCCACGCCCGCCAGATGGCCGTATTCGGGATGACCGGCGGTCTTGGCGCCGAGCTGGCGGAAATTGGCGAGCTCCTCGATCGTCGCCTCCGGATAGCCGGTCAGGTAGAGGAGCGAATAGAGCAGCATGGAGCCGTGGCCGGTCGACAGCACGAAGCGGTCGCGATCGGGCCAGGCGGCGTCCTGCGGGTCGAAGCGCATGAACTTCGAAAAGAGCACGGTTGCGACATCGGCCATGCCCATGGGCATGCCCGGATGGCCGGATTTCGCCTTCTCCACCGCATCCATTGAAAGGACGCGGATGGCGTCGGCCATGCGCTTCATGTCCGGACCGACCTCGTCGGAGGCGGTGGCCAGGGCACTGGAATTGACTGGGACCATAGCGACGTTCCTCCGTCTACGACACGCGCCGCTTGCGTTCGATGAGTTGCAGGATCAGCGGCGTCAAAATGAGCTGCATGGCGATGTCCAGCTTGCCGCCGGGGATGACGATGGAGTTCGCCCGGGACATGAAGGAGTCGTGGATCATCGAGAGCAGATAGGGAAAATCGATGCCGCGCGGATTGGCGAAGCGGATGACGACCATGGATTCGTCGGCCGTCGGGATCCACCGCGCCACCAGCGGGTTCGAGGTGTCGACGATCGGCACGCGCTGGAAGTTGATCGTCGTCTCGGTAAACTGCGGGCAGATGTAATGGACGTAGTCCGGCATGCGCCGCAGGATCGTGTCCGTCACCGCCTCGGTGGTGTAGCCGCGGGTCGAGCGGTCACGATGGATCTTCTGGATCCATTCGAGATTGATGACCGGCACGACGCCGATCTTCAGGTCCGGATGCTGGGCGATGTTGACGTCCTCGGTGACGACGGCCCCGTGCAGGCCCTCGTAGAAGAGGAGGTCGGAATCGGTCGCGAACGGCTCCCAGTCGGTAAACTCGCCCGGAGGGCTGCCGTAGAGCTTCGCCTCGTCGTCGTCATGGACATAGTGGCGGGTCTTGCCGGTGCCCTTGCGGCCGTATTCCTCGAACATCGTCTCCAGCTCGCAGAGGAGGTTCGCCTCCGGGCTGAAATGGCTGAAGGAAAGGTCGCCCTCGGCCTTGTGGCGCTCCGTCTCGGCGCGCATCTCCACGCGGTTGTAGCGGTGGTAGGCGTCGCCCTCGATGAAGACGGCGTTGACGCCTTCGCGCCGGAAAATCTGCTCGAAGGTGCGCCGCACCGAAGTGGTGCCTGCGCCCGAGGAGCCGGTCACGGAAATGATCGGGTGCTTGGCTGACATATCTTTCGCCTCAGACTCGGAAGAGGCCGCGATGGGTGAAGAGAGGCGAGCGCTCGCCGATCATCGCGGGAGCCTCGTGGTAACGGGCAATTCGCTCGACCTCGCGCTTGGAGCCGAAGACGAGCGGGGTGCGCTGGTGAAGACTTGTGGGTACGCAGTCGAGGATCGGCAGGACGCCGTCGGTCGCCGCGCCCCCCGCCTGCTCGACGAGCATGGCGATCGGGTTCGCCTCGTAGACGAGGCGCAGACGCCCCTCGCTGTAGCCGCGCCGATCATCGCGCGGATAGAGGAAGACGCCACCGCGATTGAAGATCCGGTAGGCGTCGGCGACCAGCGAGGCGATCCAGCGCATGTTGAAATCGCGGGCGCGCGGGCCGGCCTGGCCGTCGAGGCAATCGTCGATATAGAGGCGCACGCCCTCGTGCCAGTGCCGGTAGTTCGACATGTTGATGGCGAATTCGGCGGTGTTCGGCGGGATCAGCACGTTGTCGAGGATCTGCTGGTAGCCGCCGATGCGGTGCGAATAGACGAAGACGTGCGTGCCCTCGCCCACCGACAGGACGAGAGCGAGCTGCGGCCCGTAAACGACGAAGCCGGCGGCCAGCTGCTTGCGGCCGGACTGGGCGAAGCTGGAGGAGACGCCATCGGTGGCGCTGGCCACATGCGGCAGCACCGAGAAGATCGTGCCGATCGAGACGTTGGTGTCGATGTTGGACGAGCCGTCGAGCGGATCGACGGCGACCGCGAGCGGGCCATCCGGATTGATGAGGATCGGCGAGCCGATCTCCTCGGAGGCATAGGCCGCGACGGGCGCCTGACGCAGCTCCGAGAGGACGATCTCGTCGGCGCGCACATCGAGGAAGCGCTGCCGGTCGCCATCGGCGTTGGTGGAGCCCCGCGCCCCGCCCAGGTCGCCGCCAAGGGCACCCTGGGAAACAATATCGCGGATCTGGCGGCTTGCACGGGCGATGGCCCGGACGGTGTCGACGACCGCAAGTTTCAGCGGATCCCTGCCGCTATAGGCTGTCAGAAACGCTTCGAGCGTGCTCAGCCCCGCCATTTTTCTGCCCTCCCTTGGCCAGGGAGCGTCCCCGGCCTTGGTCCGGTGGGATACACCCTGGTTTAGATAAGTAAATTTAATTCTTGTAAGCCTGCCAGTAAGTTTGTTTAACTGCACGCCATGGAATGGATGACCATGCGGCAGCTGAGAGCCGTTGCGGAAATTGCGCGACGCGGCACAATCGCGAGCGCCGCCAGAGCCTTAGGCCTGACGGGCCCGGCCGTGACTCTGACGCTGAAGCAGGTGGAGGAAGGGCTCGGCCTGCTCCTCTTCGACCGCACGGCGCAGGGGATGCGACTGACTGACGCTGGCGTGGCGGTGAACCAGACCGCGCTGGAGGTGGAGGCAGCGCTGGCGCGGCTCGACGAGACCGTCAACGGCCTGAAGGGGCTCTCCTCGGGCATGGTGAAGGCCGGTGCGGTCTCCACGGCCAAGTACTTCGCCCCCGCCCTGATCGCGGGCTTCAAGCGGCGCCATCCGATCATCGACGTGCGGCTGACGCTCGGCAATCGCGAGGAGATCATCAAGGCGCTCGGCGACTTCACCATCGATTGCGCGGTGATGGGCCGCCCGCCGAAGGGCCTGCCGGTGGAGGCGGCCGTCTTCGGCGACCATCCGCTCATCATGATCGCCGGTCCGGAGCACCGGCTGGCGGGCGGCGTCGGCCTTTCGACCAACGAATTGTCGGGCGAGACGCTGCTGGTGCGCGAGGCGGGCTCGGGCACGCGCACCTCCATGGAGATCTATCTCGGCGACCTCATCGCCGACCCCTCGATCCACTACGTCGAGTTCGGCTCCAATGAGACGATCAAGCAGGCGGTGATGGCCGGGCTCGGCATCGCCTTCCTCTCCGCCCATACGGTCGCCGAGGAGGTGAAGGCCGGCCGGCTCGTCGCCATCGATCTGGAGGGCCTGCCGATCCGCCGGCAATGGTTCATCGTGCGAAGGCGCGACAAGACGCTATCGCCGCCCGCCCGCGCCTTCCTCGATTTCGTCGTGCATTCAGGCACGCAGTTCCTGCCGCACTTTCCGAAGCTCTATAGCGAAGCGAAGGACAACGTCGGAACGCTCAGCGAGGCGCCGCAGGCGCCAGCCCTCCCGAAGCGGCCAGGAACGCCACGATCTCCTCGATCCCCTTCGAGCGCGAAAGGTCGGTGAAGAGAAACGGCCGCCCCTCGCGCACCCGCGCCGCATCGCGCGCCATGACGTCGAGATCGGCCCCGACATAGGGGGCAAGGTCCGTCTTGTTGATGATGAGGAGGTCGGAGCGGGTGATCGCCGGCCCACCCTTTCGCGGGATCTTCTCGCCCTCGCAGACGCTGATGACATAGAGCGTCAGATCGGCAAGGTCCGGCGAGAAGGTGGCGGCGAGATTGTCGCCGCCCGATTCGATCAGCACGAGGTCGAGATCGGGATGCCGGCGGTTGAGGTCGGCGATGGCGGCGAGGTTGATGGAGGCGTCCTCGCGGATCGCCGTATGCGGGCAGCCGCCCGTCTCCACGCCCACGATCCGGTCTTCCGGCAGAGCCTGGAGGCGGGCGAGGATGAGGGCGTCCTCCTTGGTATAGATGTCGTTGGTGACGACGGCGAGCGAGTAGTCGGCGCGCATCGCCTTGCAGAGCTTTTCGCTCAGCGTTGTCTTGCCGGAGCCGACCGGCCCGCCGATGCCCACGCGCAGCGGCCCATGCGGCGAGCCGGCAGGCGACGGCCCTGAATTCTCCATCGTCTCAGCGATCGTCATGAGCGGAACAGCCTCGTCTCTTGGGCTTCGTGCTGCATCGAAGCGATGTCGGACAGAAGGCTCGCCGAGCCGAGGTCGTCAAGGCCGGAGCCTTCCGCCCATTGGGCGATGGCGAGGATATCGGGCCGCAGGGCATCGACGACGGCGAGCGCGTCCTTCTGGCCGATGGGGATGGTGCGCTGCGCGGCCGAGGCGAGATTGACGACGCCCGCCTGCAGGAAAGCGGCGAGCGCCACCTTGAGGGCGAGCCCCTCGCCCGCCGCCGCGCCTGCAACAGCGACGGGCCAGGGGCGCGGCGGGGTGCCGAGCGCGGCCGCGAAGGCCTCGCCCTGCGCCATGGTTTCCAGCCGGCGCTCGGCCGAGGGCGCGAGCGCCTCGGCCAGTTCGGCGATTTCGGCAAGAAGGGCATCGTCGCGTGCGGCCGCCGCCTTCCAGGCAGCGGCGAACAGCACCGCCTCCGATTTTAACGAGCCCGCCGTCACGAGGCTGGCGAGCCATTGCCTGAGGCTCTTGCGGTCCTTCACCCAGCCGGCGGCGACGGCCCGCTCCAGCCCGTGCGAATAGGCGAAGGCGCCGACTGGAAAGGCCGGCGAGAGCCAGTGCTGCAGCTTCAGGAGAGCCGCCTCGCTCATGGCGCGGCCGGAGAGCCGATGCTCACTGCTGGCCCGCTTTGGCGAGATCGGAATAGTCGCCGATGGAGATGTAGTGGAGTTCGCGGATGACGCGGATCGTCGGCTTGGCCGCGAAGCAGGCCGAGCCGATGACGAAGCACCAGATCGCCGCGTTCTCCAGCGGCTTGTAGAAGAAGAGGATGGAGCCAACGAAGAAGAGGATCGCGGCGGAAAAATCGACGATGGTGAATGCGAACTCGTAGAACGCGTAGACCTTCCTGTGCCGCTCGCTTTTCGTGCCGTTGCTCGGGTCGAAGAATGACATGTCGCCTCGTCCGGTTTCGGATGGGGTGGTCAGGTATGGGTGTGGCCGTGCATATGGCCCCCCTCCTCGCCATGGCCATGATAGGCGCCGGTTTCCGGATCGAACGGCTCCTCCACCTCGCGCACCTGCCCGCCAAGCCCGCGCACCATCTCGGCCAGCACATGGTCGGGGCGGATGAGGATGCGGGTGCCTTCCAGCGCGGCCGGGGTGTGGCGGTTGCCGAGATGCCAGGCGAGCCGCAGGAGGGCGTTCCCGTCGGGCGCCGTGACCTCCATCAGCGGCTCGGGCCGGGCGCGCACGCGCACGAGGCGGCCATCCTCCAGACAGAGCGCGTCGCCTTCGCGCAGAAGCCGCGCTTCCGGCAGGTCGAGGAGGAAAGAGAGGCCGTGGGCGGTGGTCAGCACCAGCCGGCGGCGATGCCGGTCGCCGGAGACAAGCTGCACCTCGTCCGCCGGCTCGCCCTGCCAGGTGCCGGCCGCCCTCACCTCGCCGGCGCGCGCGAGCGGCGCGGCGCTCATCGGCTCGTCGCCGCCATGGAGGCGCCGGAGGCAATCAGCGCCGTGCCCACCAGCCGGTTCAGCCAGACGAAGACGCCCTGCGATCGCAGGGCGCCCTTGAGGAGCGCTCCGGCGGCGACATAGATCGCGACGGCCGCGACCTCCAGCACCAGGAAGGCGCCGCCGAGCCTGGCAAGCTGTTCCCAGGCCGGATAGGCCGGATCGATGAACTGCGGGAAGAAGGCGGTGAAGAGCGCGATCGCCTTCGGATTGGTGATGGCGACGGTGAAGTCGCGGCGCATCAGCTCGCGGATGCCCACGCTCGCCGGATCGACCGCGGCCAGCCGCCGGGCACGGCGCAGGATCTGGACGCCGACATAGAGAAGATAGACGGCGCCCGCCATCTTCACGACGAAGAAGGCCTCCGCGGAGGCGGCGAGCACGGCGCCGAGACCGACGATGGTGATGGCGATCAGGATGACGAAGGCGAACATGCGGCCGAGCCCGCCGGCGAACGCCTTCGCCGGGCCGAGCCGCGCGGCATTGGAAAAGGCCAGCATGTTGTTCGGGCCCGGCGCGCAGTTGACGGCAAAGCACGCCGGAATGAAGAGGCCCCAGGCGATCATCGCGAATTTCTCCTACCCCAGCCCCGTTCTTTCGTGCCCGTTCTACCGCGCGCCGGGCCGCCGCGGTAGCCTTCAGCCCGCCAGCGCCACCTTCTCGCCGCCAGCTTCCGACGCGGCCTCCGCGAGCAGTTTCGTCATGGTGATGCTGGTCGGCCGGTCGTATCCCGCATGCGCCGTCTCTGCCGTGCGGACGAAACCGAGGCGGGCGAAGGCGGCGTGGTTCTCCGTCAGCTCGATGCGCGTCTGCAACTTCAGGCATGGGCGGCCGGCCGCGACCGCCCTCGCTTCCGCCAGAGCGAGGAGGCGGCGGGCGATGCCGGCACCGCGCCGGGCCGCGTCGACGGCGACCTTGCCGACATAGAGGCAATCAGGCTCGAGCCGCAGGAAGGCGCAGCCGACGATCTTCTCGTCCTCCATCGCCAGGAGAAGCGTCTCCGAAGCGGCCTTGGCCCGCAGCTCGGCAGGCCCCATGGCAAGGAGCGAGGACGGCGGGTCGATACGTTCCGCCATGTAGGCGAAGGACGCCATCAGGAGGGCATGCAGCTCTTCCCAGCGATCGAAGGCGGGATCGGCTTCGCAGACAGTCAGGCTCATCGCGCCCCTCAGAACAGAAAATACCGCTGCGCCATCGGCAGCACCTCGGCCGGCTCGCAGGTGAGGATCTCGCCGTTCGCCCTGACCTCGTAGGTTTCCGGATCGACCTCGATCTCCGGCGTCGCATCGTTGAGGAGCATCGACGCCTTGGAGATGCCGCCGCGGGTGTTCGCCACGGCGACAAGTTCCTTTTCCACGCCGATCTTCTCGCGCAGACCCTCCTCGGCCGCGATCTTGGAAACGAAGGTCACGGCGGAATTCGTCAGCGCCTTGCCGTAGGCGCCGAACATCGGCCGGTAATGCACCGGCTGTGGCGTCGGGATGGAGGCGTTCGGATCGCCCATCGGGGCGGCGGCGATGGTGCCGCCGACGAGCACCATGAAGGGTTTCACGGCGAAGAAGGCCGGATCCCAGAGGACGATATCGGCGCGCTTGCCGACTTCCAGGGAGCCGATCTCGCCCGCCATGCCGTGGGCGATGGCCGGGTTGATCGTCACCTTGGCGATGTAGCGGCGGACGCGGAAATTGTCGTTGTCGCCGCTCTCCTCGGCAAGGCGGCCGCGCTGCACCTTCATCTTGTGGGCGGTCTGGAAGGTGCGGATCAGCACCTCGCCGACGCGGCCCATCGCCTGGCTGTCGGAGGCGATGATCGAAAAGGCACCCATGTCGTGGAGGATGTCCTCGGCCGCGATCGTCTCCTTGCGGATGCGGCTCTCGGCGAAGGCGACGTCCTCGGGAATGTTGGAATCGAGGTGGTGGCAGACCATGAGCATGTCGAGATGCTCGTCGATGGTGTTCCTCGTATAGGGCCTTGTCGGATTGGTGGAGGACGGCAGGACGTTCGCCAGCCCGCACACCTTGATGATGTCCGGCGCATGGCCGCCGCCCGCCCCCTCGGTGTGGAAGGCATGGATGGTGCGGCCCTTGAAGGCGGCGACGGTGTTCTCCACGAAGCCGGATTCATTGAGCGTGTCGGTGTGGATCATCACCTGCACGTCGTAATCGTCGGCGACAGACAGGCAGCAATCGATGGCGCCGGGCGTGGTGCCCCAGTCCTCGTGCAGCTTGAGCGCACAGGCCCCTCCCCTCACCACCTCCTCCAGCGCCGCCGGCAGGGAGGCGTTGCCCTTGCCGGAAAAGCCGATGTTGATCGGAAAGGCATCGACGGCCTGTATCATCCGCGCCATGTGCCAGGGTCCCGGCGTGCAGGTCGTCGCCAGCGTGCCATGCGCCGGGCCGGTGCCGCCGCCGAGCATCGTCGTGACGCCCGACATCAGCGCCTCTTCGATCTGCTGCGGGCAGATGAAATGGATGTGGCTGTCGAAGCCGCCGGCGGTGACGATCTTGCCCTCGCCGGCGATCGCCTCCGTCCCCGGGCCGACGATGATGTCGACGCCCGGCTGCGTATCCGGGTTGCCGGCCTTGCCGATGGCGGCAATGCGGCCGTCCTTCAGGCCGATATCGGCCTTGTAGATGCCGGTGTGGTCGACGATCAGCGCGTTGGTGATGACGGTGTCGACCGCCCCGCCCTGCCGCGAATGCTGGCTCTGGCCCATGCCGTCGCGGATGACCTTGCCGCCGCCGAACTTCACCTCCTCGCCGTAGATTGTGAGGTCCTTCTCCACCTCGATGAAGAGCTCGGTATCGGCGAGGCGCACCTTGTCGCCTGTGGTGGGGCCGAACATGTCGGCATAGGCGGCGCGGGAGATCGTTGCGGGCATTCAGAAGCTCTCCACAGGTTGGGTGCCGCGCCATCCGGCGGGCGCGGGCGAAGGATCGGAACGGGGGTGAATGCGGGCGGATGGGCAAAGCTCAGCCGGCGTTGCTCGCGTCACAGGAGCGCCGGCAACAAGCCCGGAAATCATCACTGGAGGAGCACATTTTCGGCCCCTCGCGCCGGAGACTGGCGGGGCCTGCAACATGCCCGCCCTTTGGCGGGCGTCTCCAACTCTGTCAGAGAGGAAAAGACCATGCGCACCATCTTGAAGACAGCGGCCGCGGCCGCGATCGCCCTGCCGGCGCTGACGGCGGCCGGCTTCGCACAGGGAACGGGGGCGCAGGATTCCGCTCCGGCCGCTACCCCGCAGGCGAGTCCTCAGGCCGGGGCCCCCGCCAATCAGCCGGCCGTCGCCGCGCAGGCCAAAGAGCCGATCACCGTCGATACCGTCGTCGCCTCGATCGAAGATGCGGGCAACGCGGCCGAAGCCATCACCGGCGCCGAGGTGAAGCGCGTCGGCGTCATCGCCATCGACGAGCGCGCCGGCGCCGAGACGACGGCGAAGGTCGACGAGGCCGTCGCGGCCAACGAGGAGAAGGTCGCGGCCCTTCAGAGCGCCATCTCGCACCACGAGGACCTTGGTGCGCGCCTTTCCAAAGGCGGGCTCGACGTCACCAAGGTGGTGGCCGTCGAGGTGATGCCCTCCGGCGACCTGCTGCTCTTCGTGCGCGCCTGACGGGCCGGCGCGAAAATGCCCCGGGAAAGGCGCGGCATGCCATGTCGCGCCTTTTCTTTGCGCAAGCGCCCCGGATCCGCCTTTGTGACATAGCTCACGCAACGAACACTTGCGGCCCGCAAAGCAAACGAAAGTCGTTGCCAAGAAGCCGCCTCCCCTCTACCGACACGCCCGCGGCAATTCGCCGCGACGCCCGGCATCAATGCTTAGCCTGCCGGTCTTTTTCGGGGAGACACATAGATGAGACTCCGTACGCTTCTTGGTGCGTGCGCAATGCTGGCTGCCGTCCACCCGGCGCAGGCCGAGACCCTGCTGGAACGCGGCACCTACCTGATGAATTCCATCGCCGCCTGCGGCAACTGCCATACGCCCGTCGGACCCGAAGGTCCGGTCGCTGGGATGGAGCTTGCGGGCCAGCTCATTCAGGAGAACGAGGCCTTCACGGCCTATGCCGGCAACATCACGCCCGACGTCGAGACGGGCATCGGCGCGTGGTCGGACGAGGAGCTGATCCACGCGATCCGCGAGGGCGTGCGGCCGGACGGCACGATCATCGGTCCCCCCATGCCGATCGAGCTCTACCGCGGCATGTCGGATACCGACGTGAAGGCGATCGTCGCCTATCTGCGCGCGGTTCCGCCGGTGAAGAACCGGGTGCCGAAATCTACCTACAACATCCCCCTCCCGGCGAGCTACGGACCGCCCGTCGGCCATGTCGGCGACGTGCCGCACGAGGATATCCTCGCCTATGGCGGCTATCTGGCCGGCCCTGTCGGCCATTGCGTGGAATGCCACACGCCGATGGTCGGGCCGCGCCGCGACTTTGAGAACCAGCTCGGCGCCGGCGGCTTTGCCTTCCCCGGCCCGTGGGGCATCTCGACCTCGGCCAACATCACGCCGCACGAGAACGGGATCGCGCATCTCAGCGACGCGCAGGTGGCGCGCATCCTGAAGGAGGGGGTGCGGCCGGACGGCTCGAAAATGCTGCCGCCGATGCCCTACGCCTTCTATGCCCATCTGAAGGACGAGGACCTTCAGGCGATCATCGCCTATCTGCGCTCCCTGCCGCCCAAGCCGTTTCCCGGCTGAGCAAAGCGTGCCGCCAAGGAAGGGCCGGGCCGGGATGCCCGGCCCTTCAGAGATTCCTGCCATCGACGTGCCGGACGCTCAGGCTGGCCGGATCGACACCGTCGAGGCAGCGCGCATTGACCACGACCATCTCCGCGCCCTGGTGCTCTCCGCGCGCAAAACTCTCGATGCCGCAGGTGGAGCAGAAGAGATGATGCACGACGTGCTTGTTGAACTGGTAGTCGGTGAGATTGTCCCCGCCCGAATGCAGGGTGAACTCGCTCGCGGGCAGGAAGGCGATCAGCCAGCCGAGCCGCGAGCAGCGCGAGCAGTTGCAGCTGACGACCTCGGAAAGGTCGACCTTCGCCGTGTAGCGGACCGCGCCGCAATGGCACCCGCCCTCATAGGTCTCCGCCGCCATCCTTGTCCCTCCATCGTCGAGAGCGCTTCACCCTTGGCGTGCCGCCATCAAAGCGCGCCCATGATTTTCTGGTTGAAGCCGTAGACTTTCCTGTCGCCGCCATAGGCGACGAGCGTCACCTCGCGGCTCTGGCCCGGCTCGAAGCGCACGGCCGTGCCGGCGGCGATATCGAGGCGCATGCCGCGGGCCTTGTCGCGCTCGAAGGAGAGCGCCTCGTTGGTCTCGAAGAAATGATAGTGCGAACCGACCTGCACCGGCCGGTCCCCGGTATTGGCGACCGTCAAAGTGACGGTCGCCGCCCCGGCGTTCAAGGTGATGTCGCCTTCGGCCGTGAGGACCTCGCCGGGGATCATGGTCAGAGCACTCCTGCAAAAAGACCGATGCCGGCGAGCGCGGTGGCGCCGCCGAGGCCGCGAGCCAGCGCGAAGCCCGTCCTGGAACGGCTGGCGCCGAGAAGAAGGCCGGTGCCGATACCGACGCCATGCAGCGCGGCCGTGGCGAGGGCAAAGCCCGCGAGATAGGACATGGCCGTCGCAGAGCCGATCTCGCCGCCATGGGCGTGGCCATGGAAAAGCGCGAACAGGCCGACAAGGACAGCGCCGGCGGCGGCCGGCAGGCGCACGGCCATCGCCACGACGAGGCCGAGGACGACGACGGAAGCGAGGATCACCGGCTCCACGAAGGGAAGGGCGATGCCGGAAAGGGCCAGCGCGAAGCCGATCACCATGGTTCCGACGAAGGCCGAAGGCACGGCCCAGACGGCGCGCCCGCCGAGCATGGCGGCCCACAGGCCGACGGCGACCATCGCCAGGATATGGTCGAGCCCGAACATCGGATGGGAAAAGCCGGCGGCGAAGGAGCCGTGCTCGCCCGGATTGAGATGGGCGAAGGCGGGCGCCGTGGCAGCCACCAGCATACCGGCGGAAATTCCAAGCAGTCTCAGCATAAAAAGTCCCTCATTTGGTCGACCTGGCGCCCGGATATCGGTCACGCCCTTCGCGCGACATTGCGCGAATTCTTCTCCGGCGCAGCGCCCGGAAGGGCCGGCGCCGGCATGTTCTCTCCCGCCCCCTAGCGGATCGGCTCATGCACGGTAACGAGCTTGGTGCCGTCCGGGAAGGTCGCCTCCACCTGCACGTCGTGGATCATCTCGGCGACGCCCTCCATCACCTGATCGCGCGCAATGACATGCGCGCCGGCCTCCATCAGCTCGGCGACGGGGCGGCCGTCGCGCGCGCCTTCCACAACGAAGTCGGTGATCAGCGCGATGGCCTCGGGATGATTGAGCTTCACGCCGCGCTCCAGCCGCTTGCGCGCCACTTCGGCCGCCATCGCCACCAGGAGCTTGTCCTTCTCGCGCGGGGTGAGCTGCATGCCGTTTCCTCACAGGGTCCAGATTTTGGGCAGGGCCTCGCCTGCCAACAGGATTCTCAGGGCGGGCACAAGCCGGCGCCTGAGCGCAAGCCCGTCCGCGGCGACAAGCCGAGCAAGAAGCTTGCCAGCAAATGCGCTCGCGCCGCCGCCCGGCCCAAGCGCTTCGCGCAGCGGCGAAAGGAAGCGCTCGGCATCCTCCGCCACCATGACGAGGCTTGAAAAGGCGCGCCCGCCGGCGAGCGTGGCCGGCGCCGCCGAAAGCGCCGAGACGTCGCCGCAAAGGGCGAGTTCGTCGGCATGGACGAGCCTGCCCGCCCGGCGGATGCGCCAGCTTTCAAAGAGAGCGGCGCTGGTGACGGTCTCGCCCATCGCGGCGCGGCCGAGGAGGGTCGATTCCACGGCGAGAAGGCGCGCGCCCTCCGCCAGCTCGGCGCGGATACTTCGTCGGCAGCCGGCGCCGTTGAAGGCGATCGCCTCCTGCGGCAGCCAGAAGAGGCTCGCGCCCTTTCCGAGCCTGAGGTCGACGTCGATCTCGGCGAGGCCGCCCGCGGAGCGGTAGAGCTTCTCGCAGGCCTGACTGGTCAGAATCGCGGCCGCGCCGTCCTTCACCTCGACGGACAGCGACAGCCGGTCGCCGCCCGTCAGGCCCCCGGCGGTGTTGATGGTGACGGCCTCCGGCATTCGCCCGGCCGGCACGCGCGGCAGGCGGATCTTTGCGGAGCCCTGCTGATAGAGCCGGTCGAGGCGGGTGCGGCCGTCGGCGAGCTTGAAGGAAACGCCCGCCGCTGCCTCCACGCGCTGCATGCGCCGGGGCGCGGCAGGGATCGCCCGCCCGCCCGCATCCTCGCTCTCGCCGGCCGTCTCCAGCATCCCGCCCCTTCTCGCCTGCCGGAAACATCGGCGAGACGGGCCGAGAAGTCGAGGGGCGCGACCAAGGTGACAATTTGCAGAACTACGGAATTTCCGTATATATTTCCCATGGGAGACAGGTTCGACCCGGCCAAGGACGCAATCAATCTCAAGCGTCACGGCCTGCCGCTCATCTTCGGCGACCGGATCATGGAGGATGAGAACCTTCTGATCCTTCCCTCGATACGGCCGCAGGACGGGGAAGAACGGTTCAAGGCGATCGGCGAGGTCGACGGCAAGGCGTACACGGCCGTTTTCGTCTGGCGCGGTACGCTGCCGCGTTTCATCTCGGTGCGCAGGAGCAACAAGAGTGAAGAAAGATCGTATCGTTCTGCCCGCTGATCCGCAGGACCCGGAAGATTTCGACGTCTCGGCCGAAGCGATGGACCGGGGGCAGAAAGCGCGCATCGTGCGCAAGGCACGCATCGGCCTCGGCCTCTCGCAGGCGGAGTTCGCGCGGCGCTTCCGGGTGCCCCTCGGCACGTTGCGGGACTGGGAGCAGGCGCGCGTGACGCCGCCGGATTTCGCCGTCGCCTATGTGCGGGTGATCATGCGCGACCCCGACATGGTCGCCGACGCCGTAGCGTAGGTCAGCCCTTGCGCAGGGCGCCGAGGATCAGGGCCGCCAGGGCCCTTTCCTTCAGCCCCGACGGGTTTTGAAGCTGCATGCGGGCGAGCGCGCGTTCCTCCTCAGCCGAAATGTCGTCGGCGCGCCAGCCTTCGCGCAGCGTCTTCGCCAGAGCGAGCCAGTCGCCCTTGTGGCCCTTCAGGAAGGCGAGCGCGGGCAGAAGCGCCTGCTCGTCCGCGGTGAAATCGGTGCCGAGCGGAAAGCGCGGCAGATGCCCCTCGCGCCGGAAGGGCGAAAGCGCCGTTTCGATGCGCGCGCGCGTGTTTTCGGGCCCCGTGAAACGATAGGCCTTCTCCAGCTTGCCGGCCGATCTGGCGCTTTTTTCCAGATCCGCCTGGAAGCGGGCATCGGCGATGGCGAGCATCGCCGCGATCGTTTCGCTGTCGGTGCGCCCGCGCAGGCTCGCAATGCCGTATTCGGTGACGACGATGTCCTTCAGGTGTCGCGGCACCGTCTCGTGGCCGTAGCTCCAGACGATGTTGGAGCGGGGCCTGCCGGCGGAGGTGCGCGAGGCGTGGAGCGCCATCACCGAATGCGCATCCTGGAGCGCGAAGGCCTGGGCGACGAAATTGTACTGGCCGCCGACGCCGGAAACGACGCGCCCGTCCTCCAGCTGGTCGGAGACGATGGCCCCCATCAGCGTCGCCATCATGGCGTTGTTGACGAAGCGGGCCTTGCGCCGGTCTTGGCGCTTTTCTTCCTCGCGCACGCCGTAGAGCTCGTTGACGAAGGAGATCTCACGCATGGAAAGCTTCATGCGTTCGGCTTCCGGCAACGCCTTCAGCCGCTCGTAGAAGCTTTTCTGGCCGAGGAAGAAGCCGGCATGGAGGATGGCGCCGTCATGCGCCGGCCGCTTCAGGATGCCGGCCTCGTAAAGGTCGAGGAAGCCGTCGACGAACATCTCCGAGGCGCCGTAAAGCCCCTCGCGAAACGGTTCGCAATGGCGCTCCAGCCCTTGCGGCGGAGGCCCGAGGGCATCGAGCGCGGCGCAAAAAACCTCGGGCGCGCGGTGGCGCAGGATGAGGGCATGGGTCAGCGCATCGCCGATCGAGCCGATGCCGATCTGCAGCGTGCCGCCATCCGGCACCATGCTCGCCGCGTTGAGGCCGATCGCGTAATCGGCCAGCGAGATGGGCGGCTTGGGCGTGACGAAAAGGGGATGGTCGCCGGCATCGAGCAGGAACTCGAAATCGCTCGCCGGCAGCTCTGCCGGGCCGGGCATATAGGGCAGCGCGTTGTTGACCTCGCCGACATAGGCGACCTTCTCGCCCGTCTCGCGCCGGCGGCGGAAGGTGGGCAGGATATCGAGGGTGATGTCGGTGTTGCAGGAAAGCGAATAGGTGGCGTCCGCCCCCTCCCCCTTCCTCGCCACCATCTGGGCGAGCACGTTGACGCCGCGGTCGAGCAGCGCGCGGGTGGCGTGGGTGTAGTTGGCGCTGATGTAGGATTGCTGCGCCGCGGGGCTCGAAAGGTATTTGCCGGCGAGGAAGAAGAACTCGTTGACGGCGACGTTCGCCGGCAATTCGCCCCGGCGCATCGGCGCGGCGTATTCGAGCGGCGGATAGCCGGCATAGAGCCGTTCGGCGAGCGGACCGACGAAGCGCTTCTCGATCTCGGAAGAAGCCGAGGGTGCCTGCAGCGTCAGCCCGGTGAAGATGCGCAGCGATACGGACGGATCGCGCGCGGCGCGCCGGTAGAGCGCGTTCGCCACGCGGTTGGCCTTGCCGAGGCCGAGCGGCAGGCCGAGAACGATGTCCCGGCCCACATGGGCGATGATGCGCTCGGCGATCTCCTCGGCGTCGGAAAATGCCTCAGGCGGCTGCACGCTCTTCCTGTCTCAGATCCGCCCAGCCGGCGTCGGGCGCAAAACGCTCGCCGTATTTCTCGGCGAGTTCCTCCAGCCGCTTGACGATCTCGGCGACGCCACGTCCGCGCGCATAGTGGATCGGACCGCCGCGAAAGGGCGCAAAGCCGGTGCCGAAGATCATCGCGCCGTCGAGGATGTCCTCGTCCCGGACGACGTTCTCGCGCAGCGCCGCGACGGAGGTGTTGAGGAGCGGCAGGACCAGGCGGTCGGTAAGGTCGGCGCGCTGGATGGTGCCCTCGTGGCGCTTCTTCTCCGGCTTGCCGTCCTTGCCGTAGGTATAAAGCCCCTTGCCGGTCTTCCTGCCGAGCTCGCCCTTTTCCACCTTCTCCTTCAGCCAGGCGGGTGCCTCGGGGATCGGCGTGGAGAGCCGGCCGCGCAGCTCGTCGGCGACGGCCAGACCGACATCGAGGCCGACATTGTCCATCAGCTCCACCGGGCCCATCGGCATGCCGAATTCCTCGGCCGCCTCGTCGATCATCTCCGGCTCCACGCCCTCGTCGAGGAGGAGCATGGCTTCCAGGAGATACGGCGTCAGCACCCTGTTGACGAGGAAGCCCGGCGAGGACTTCACCGGCGCCGGCAGGCGGTCGATATCGGTGACGAAGGCGAGCGTGGTCTTCAGCGTCTCTTCCGACAGCCCGTCATGGCGCACCACCTCCACCAGCTGCATGCGCGAGACCGGGTTGAAGAAGTGGATGCCGACGAAGCGGGCGGGATCCTTCAGTCCGTCGCGCAGATCCTCCAGCGGGATGGACGAGGTGTTGGTCGCAAGGATCGCGCCGGGCTTCATCCTCTCTTCAAGGCCGGCATAGATCTTCTTCTTGAGGTCGAGCCTTTCGGGCACCGCCTCGATGATGAGGTCGGCCTTGGCCGCGCCATAGCCGTTCGGGTCCGGGATCAGCCTGTCGAGCGCGTTGCGGATGGCGATCCGGTCCTTCAGCACCTTTTCCAGCATCCTCGCGGCCGACTTCACGGCCTTGCCGATCGGGGCGGTGGCGACGTCCTGAAGCGTCGCCGTCATGCCGCTCTTGGCGCACCAGGCGGCGATCTCGCCGCCCATCGTGCCGGCGCCGACGACATGGACGTGGCGGATGCCGCTCTTGCCGGCGCCCTCGCCCTTCAGCTTCTCGCGCAGGAAGAAGACGCGGATGAGGTTGCGGGCCGTGTCGGTGACGAGCAGCGAGGCGAAGGAACGGATCTCGCCCGCCTGCATCGCCTTCCGGTCGCCGCCATGCTCCTGCCAGAGCTCGATCAGCGCATAGGGGGCGGGATAATGCTCCCGGCGCGCCCGCTCGGCGACCTTGGAGCGCATACGCTCGCCGGCGAAGCGGCGTCCGGGGCCGGTCGCCAGCGCCTTGTCCATCAGCCCGTCGGAGGCGGCGCTCTTCAGTTCGCCCTTGGCAAGCGCGGAGACGGCGGCGGCGACATGGCGCTCCTCGATGGCGACGTCGACGAGGCCGAGCCGCTTGGCGGCGCGGGCCGATTTCGTCTTGCCCGTCAGCATCATCGTCATCGCCTCGGTGGGGTCGATGAGCGCGGTGGAGCGATAGGTGCCGCCAAGACCCGGATGCAGGCCGAGCATCACTTCCGGGAAACCGAGCTTGGCCTTGCCGACGGCGATCCGCCGCTTGCAGGCGAGCGCGATCTCAAGCCCCCCGCCGAGGCAGTTGCCGTGGATGATCGCGGCGGTCGGGAAGGAAAGCTTCTCCAGCCGGTCGACGACCGCATGGGCCTTGCCCAGCGCCTCTTCCACCTCGCCGGCGCTCTTCAGGCCGTCGAACATCTTGATGTCGGCGCCGACGATGAAGCCAGAGGGCTTTACCGAGCGGATGACGAGCGCCTTCGGCGGGTTCCTCTCCAGTTCGCCGAGGATGCCGTCGAGCTCTTCCAGCATCGACTGGTCGACGACGTTGACGGAGCGGCCCGGCATGTCGAGGAGGAGCCATTCCACCCCCTCGGCGTCGCGGCCGCGCCTGAAATTGGTGCCCGAAGGGGCCGCGGCGAGATCGACCGGCCCGGTTTCCAGAAGGCGCGGCGAAAGCGCGTCCAGCATGTGTCCCATGGCGATCCTCACATCACGCGTTCGATGAGCATGGCGCCGCCCTGGCCGCCGCCGATGCATTCTGTGGCAATGCCCCGCCTGCCGCCGGTGCGCTCCAGCGCATTGGCGAGATGCAGCACGATGCGGTTGCCGGAGGTGCCGACCGGATGGCCAAGGCTGATGGCGCCCCCGTCGATATTGAGCCTGTCGCGGTCGATATGGCCGAGCGGGCCCTCCAGACCCAGAACGTCCTTGCAGACCGTCTCGTCCTCAAAGGCCCTGAGGCAGGCGATCACCTGTGCCGCGAAGGCCTCGTTCAGCTCCCAAAGGTCGATGTCGGAAAGCGCGATCTCGTTCCGGCGCATCAGCTTTGCCGAGGAGACGACCGGGCCGAGGCCCATGATGGACGGATCGAGCGCGCCCCAGGCGCAGTCGACGATCTTCGCCTTCGGCGTCAGCCCGTGCTCCTCGACAGCCTTTTCGGAAGCCAGGATCACCCAGGAGGCGCCGTCGGTGATCTGCGAGGAATTGCCCGCCGTCACCTTGCCGAAGGGGCGCTCGAAGGCCGGCTTCAGCTTGGCGAGGCTCTCCATGGAGCTGTCCGGGCGCACGCCGTCATCGGCCTCGTAGACCTTCCCGTCGCGGTCGAAGGAGGGCATCACCTCGGTGCCGAGCCAGCCTTCCTCCTGTGCCCGGGCGAGCCGGTGATGGCTCTCCATGGCGTAGCGGTCGGCCTCCTCGCGGGAGATGTCGAACATCTGGGCCAGCACCTCGGCGGTCTGGCCCATGTTGAGTTCCACGATCGGATCGGTGAGGCCGCGCTCCAGGCCGATCTCCGGCACCAGATATCCCGGCTTCAGCGCGGTGGCGGTGGAGAGCTTGTCCCAGAAGGACTTCGACGTGTTGAACTTGCCGAGCCATTCCACGGCGTCGTTCTTCAGGACCATCGGCGAATGGGAGAGCGATTCCGCGCCGCCGGCGAGAACCAGGTCCCGGCTGCCGTCCTGCACGTAGCGGAAGGCCGTGTCGATCGACTGCATGCCGGAGCCGCAGTTGATCTGCACGGTGAAGGCCGGCGTCTCGTCGCTCATGTTGAGGCGGAGCGTGGCCACCCGCGCCGGGTTCATCTCGTCAGCGATGACGTTGACGCAGCCGAGGATGACCTCGTCGATGGCGTCCGGCGCGAAGGGCTGGCGCATCAGGAGCGGCCGGCCGCATTGCACGGCAAGGTCGACCGGCGTGAAGGGGCCGGGCTTGCCGCGCGCCTTCAGGAACGGGGTGCGAGCCCCGTCAACGATGTAGACTGGCTGTGGCATGTCTTATGCGGTCCGCTTCAGGTCGTGGACATTTGTGGTGGGGGCAGCGTGCTCGTGAAGCAGCTCGGCGCCGTTGAAGGCCTCTGCGGGGAAGGCGTCGACGGCGATGACCTTCGCCGCCGCCTCGTCGGCCTCGGCAAGGCGCGCCGCTTCCTCGGCGGTGACGAGACCCTTCTCCCTCGCCTCCTCGGGAGTGCGGATCTTCGCCTTGGCGAGCTTGCGGCGGAGATCGTCCGTCTCCACCACCAGTGCGAAGGCGCGCTCCAGATCGGCGATGGCGCTCACTTCCTTGCCGGCGCCCAGATAGATGCCGGAGGTGAGGCGATCGCGCGCCTCCGACGGCACCATCAGCATTTCGGCACAAGTCTGGGCGAGCCTGTCGGACGGGCCGGCGCGGCGCGCGCCGAACGGGAAGCATGCGACGCGCATCAGCCAGGCCGCCGGGCGGAAGGGCAGATTGTCGAACAGCTCGGCAAAGGCGATGCCCATCTTCTGGAAGCCGCGCTCGCAGACGTAATCGACGAGCGGCAGGTCGGCGTCCGGCCGCTGATCGACCTCGAAGCGCTTCAGCGTCGCGGAGAGAAGGTAGAGCTCGGAAAGGATGTCGCCGAGACGGGCCGAGATGCGCTCCTTGCGCTTGAGGTTGCCGCCGAGGGTGACGAGGGCAAGATCGCTGAGGAGGGCGAAGGCGGCCGAATAGCGCGACAGCTGTCGGTAGTGGCGCGTCGCCTTGCCGGCATCCGGCGCCGGGGCGAAGAGGCCGAAGGTCCAGCCGCGGCCGATGGCGCGGAAGGCATTCTTGAAGGTGTGGCCGACATGGGCCCAGAAGGCCTTGTCGAAATCGGCGACGGCCTTTTCCCTGTCGGGCTCGGCGAGCGCGGTCATCTCCTCCAGGAGGAAGGGATGGGCGCGGATGACGCCCTGGCCGAAGATCATCAGGTTGCGGGTGAGGATATTGGCGCCCTCGACCGTGATGCCGACCGGCACGGCGCGATAAAGATTGCCGAGATAGTTCTTCGGCCCGTCGATGACCGCCTTGCCGGAATGAATGTCGTAAGCGCTGTTGACGGATTCGCGCATGCGGTAGGTGGCGTGCGCCTTCATGATGGCGGCGATGACGCCCGATTTGTGCCCGTCGTCGAGCGCGGCGCAGGTCAGCCGGCGGGCCGAATCGAGCTCGTAGGCGGCGCCGGCGAGCTGGGCGAGATGCTCCTGCACGCCCTCGAACTGGCCGACGGGAATGTTGAATTGTCGGCGCACGCGCGAATAGGCGCCGGTGGAGCGGGCGGCGAAGGAAGCCGCCGCGGAAGACAGGGACGGCAGGGAAATGCCCCGGCCGGCAGCCAGCGCGCCCATCAGCATGCGCCAGCCCTTGCCGATCTGCGCCTCGCCGCCGATGATCGCCGACATCGGCACGAAGACGTCCTCGCCCTCAAGCGGGCCGTTCTGGAAGAAGGTCATGGCCGGGATGTGCCGCTCGCCGCGCTTGACGCCCGGCGTGCTGGCCGGAACCAGCGCGACGGTAATGCCAAGATCTTCCTGTGAACCAAGAAGATGATCCGGATCCTTCATCTTGAATGCGAGGCCGATCACCGTCGCGATCGGCGCCAGCGTGATGTAGCGCTTGGAAAAGTTGAGGCGAATTCCGAGGACTTCCTCGCCCTCATAGGTGCCGCGGGTCACGACGCCGGTATCGACCATCGCCGCCGCATCCGAGCCGGCATGCTCGCTGGTCAGACCGAAACAGGGGATTTCCTCGCCGCGGGCGAGACGGGGTAGCCAGTAGTCGCGCTGCTCGTCGGTGCCGAAGAGCATCAAGAGTTCGCCCGGTCCGAGCGAGTTCGGCACCATGACGGAGACGCCGCCGGTAACGCTCGCCGTGGAGACCATCCGGATCACCTCCGAATGGGCGAAGGCCGAAAAGCCGAGGCCGCCATACTGCTTCGGAATGATCATGCCGAAGAAGCGCTTCTCGCGCAGGAAGTCCCAGATCTCGGGCGGCAGGTCGTGACGGTTCCAGTTGATGTCCCAGTCGTCCACCATCCGGCAGAGTTCCTGGACGGGGCCGTCCATGAAGGCCTTTTCTTCCTCGGTAAGCTTTGCGGGCGCGGCGCTCAGGAGCTTGTCGTAATCCGGCGTGCCGGTGAAGAGCTCGGCGTCCCACCACACGCCGCCGGCCTCGATGGCCTCGCGCTCGGTATCGGACATGGCGGGCATGACGGAGCGGGCCCAGCCGAAGAGCGGGCGGGTGATATATCGGGCGCGAAAAGACATGACGTCCTCCCTGTGTTGCATCGCCAACGCCGGCGGAGGCCTTCAGTTGCAGCCGAAGCGGCGCAGGGGACACCGGAATCGTGCTTCCTCAGATAAGAAGCCTTGCCGGCTACTCAATAGAGCAGACGCAGCATAACCAGTGTGACGGAGGGGAAGGCTACCAGAATCGCCACCCGGACGAGGTCGCTCGCCACGAATGGTAAAACGCCCCGAAAGGTCTCGCTCATCCTCACGCCGCCGGAAAGCGAGTTGATGACGAAAAGATTCATTCCGACCGGCGGGGTGATCAGCCCCACCTCCACGACGATCAGGACGAGGATGCCGAACCAGATGGCGAACTCCTCCGGACCCAGGCCGAAATCGAGGCCGCTGACGACCGGGAAGAAGATCGGGATGGTCAGGAGGATCATGGAAAGCGAATCCATGACGCAGCCGAAGGCGAGGTAGCAGAGCAGGATGGCGACCAGCACCAGCCAGGGATCGTAGCCGCTTTCCACCACCATCGCCGCCATGGTCTGGGGAAGCTGGGAGAAGGCGAGGAAGGTGTTGAAGGTCGCCGCCCCGAAGACGATGAAGAAGATCATGCCGGTGGCGACCGCCGTTTCGAGCAGCGCGGCGACGAGCTGGCGCCAACCGAGTTCGCCGGAGGCGAGCGCGATCAGCCCGGTGCCGGCGGCGCCGACGGCGGCCGCCTCCGTCGGGGTGAAGACGCCGAGATAGATGCCGCCGATGACGAGCACGAAGACGATGAGGACCGGCCAGACGGCGACGAGCGCCCCTGCCCTCTCGCGCCAGTGCGCCTTCTCGCGGTGGCCGGCGGCCTCCGGCCAGAGACGGACGTAGCAGGCCGTGGCGATGATGTAGCCGAGCGCGGCGAGGATGCCCGGAATGAAGGCGGCGAGGAACAGCTTGGCGATGTTCTGCTCGGTCAGGATCGCATAGATGACGAGAATGACGGAGGGCGGGATCAGGATGCCGAGCGTGCCGCCGGCCGCAAGGCAGCCCGTCGACAGGGCGCCGGAATAGCCGAAGCGGCGCATTTCCGGCATCGCCACCTGCGCCATGGTGGCGGCCGTGGCGAGCGAGGAGCCGCAGATCGCCCCGAAGCCGGCGCAGGCGCCGATCGCGGCCATGGCGACGCCGCCGCGGTGATGGCCGAGCATGGCGTCGGCGGCGCGAAAGAGCTGTTTCGACATGCCGCCGCGCGTCGCGAACTGGCCCATCAGGAGAAAGAGCGGCACGATCGACAGCGAATAGGAGGAGAAGGTCTCGTAGGTCAGCGACTTCAGCTGCGCCAGGAGCGGGATCCAGGAGCCGTTGATCAAAACGTTGCCGACGACGCCGACGAGGAGCATGGCCAGCCCGATCGGCATGCGCAGGAAGATGAGCAGGAGCAGGACGACGAAGGACCAGCCCGCGAGCGAAAGGTTGCTCACTCGCCCCACTCCGTGCCGGTCGGCCGCATGGCTTCATCCTCGCCCTTGCCGAGCATCTCGTTCAAGGAGCGCCAGACCGTATAGGCGGCGGTGAGGGCGAAGAGCCAGGCTCCGACGAGCGCGGCGGCATAGGGCCACCAGAGCGGAAACTGCAGGATGAAGGTCGTCTCGCCATAGGCGAGCTTGTCGGAGGTGCCGAGGCCGAGCCGCCAGGCGATCAGTACCGCCGCCACCGTCATCAAAAAATTGCCGACAAGGGAGAAGGCGGCGAGACCGCGCGGCCCGAAGGTCTGGGCGAAGAGATCGACCATCACATGGCCGCGGCGGTAGTGGCACCAGGGCAGGAAGGAGAATACGGCGAAGGCGACACCGGCCTCCACCAGCTCGAAATCGCCCGGCACGGGGCCGAAACCGAGAGAGATGAGCGCGCGTCCGGCGATCGAGACGACGGTCATGACGGTGATGGCAAGCAGGACGAGGCCGCCGAGGATGGCGAGGAACTGCGCCAGGGCGCCGACGATGCGGCCGCAGGCGGCTTCGGCCCCAGGAAAGAATCCTCTCGCTGCGCTCACCGCCGATCCATGCCCTCAGCGCCCCCACCTTCCGCGCGGTGCGATTGCGTAGCCGTTCCAGGGTGGGAAGGCCACCGTCTTCGGCTCGCCATCAAAGGAAAATCAGAGCCTCCCGGTCAAGTATCCGCCCTCGCCGCCTCGCCTTGCACCTGCTCGCGTTGCTTTGACCGGGCGCCGGCTGGCGGGCGGCGGCGGTGGTGCTATCTTTCCCGGGCCGATGACGCATCTTTCGGGGGGCAGGAAGGTGACCATGACCAAGGCCGATACCCGCAGGCCCCGCCGCGCCCGGCATTCGCCGGCCCTTCTCGCCCTCGTCACAGCGCTCCTTCTGGCGGCCCCCGCGCCCGCCGGCGCCGCCCAGGAGCCAGGGCCGGGCGAGAGTGCCTACGAGGAGTCGAACCGGGAACTCGACCGGCTCTTCGCCATGCTGGCCAAGGCCCGCTCCGAGCCGGAGGCGCGGCAGATCGAGAACCGCATCTGGCAGGCCTGGATGGTTGGTCCCGACCGGCGCACCAGCGAGATGATGCAGGACGCGATGAAGGCGCGCAGCGACTTCGACTACGACAAGGCCCTGTCGATCATCGAGGAGGTGATTAAGATGGAGCCGGAATATTCGGAGGCCTGGAACCAGCGCGCCACACTGCATTTCCTCAAAGAGGATTTCGACCGCTCGCTCGACGACATCAACCGGGTGCTGGAGCTGGAGCCGCGCCATTTCGGAGCGCTCGCCGGGCGCGGCGTCATCCTGATGCGCCAGGGCCGCTTCGAGCTCGGGCAGAAGGCGCTCCGGCAGGCTGTGGAGATCGATCCCTGGCTGCGCGAGCGCTCCATGATCATCCCGACGCCGGAAGAAGGAAGGCCTCTGCCGCCGGGGGCGGAGGAGCGGATCTGAGGCTGAAGCCGGCGCCTGCGATATCCGTAACCTTGCGGCCGGAAGGCCGATATCATCGACTTTCGACGCTCTGGACCCTCCCGGCGGAGCGTGATGTTATGCGCGGCAAGACGGCACAGACCGCAGTACGGGAGGAAATCGAATGCTACGCAGGTCCTTTCTCTATCTTCTGACGGGCGCGGCAGCGCTCGCGGCCGCCGCGGGCGGCCTTGCGGGCCCCGCCAGTGCGCAGGACAGGCCCACCATCGGCGTCTCATGGTCCAACTTCCAGGAAGAGCGCTGGAAGACGGACGAGGCGGCGATCAAGGAAAAGCTCGACGAGCTCGGCGCCGACTACATCTCCACCGACGCGCAGAGCGCCACCGCCAAGCAGCTTTCCGACGTGGAAAGCCTGATCGCGCGCGGGGCCGATGCGCTGATCATCCTCGCCCAGGACGCCTCGGCCATCGGCCCGGCGGTGCAGAAGGCGGTCAACGAGGGCATCCCCGTCGTCGGCTACGACCGGCTGATCGAAGACCCGAACGCCTTCTATCTCACCTTCGACAACAAGGAAGTCGGCCGCATGCAGGCGCGCGCCGTGTACGAGGTGCAGCCGGAAGGCAACTACGTCTTCATCAAGGGCTCGCCCACCGACCCGAATGCGGACTTCCTGCATGAGGGCCAGCTCGAAGTGCTGAAGGAGGCCATCGATTCCGGCAAGATCAAGGTGGTCGGCGAGCAGTATACCGACGGCTGGCTGCCGGCGAACGCGCAGCGCAACATGGAGCAGATCCTGACCTCCGTGAACAACGAGGTCGACGCCGTCGTCGCCTCCAACGACGGGACGGCCGGCGGCGCCATCGCCGCGCTCGCCGCCCAGGGCATGGCCGGCATCCCGGTCTCCGGCCAGGACGGCGACCACGCCGCCCTCAACCGAATCGCGCTCGGCACACAGACCGTCTCGGTGTGGAAGGATTCGCGCGAGCTCGGCCGCAAGGCCGCCGAGATCGCCGTCGCCATGGCCAAGGGCAGCTCGATGGAAGAGGTCGAGGGCGCCACGAAATGGACGAGCCCCGGCGGCAAGGAGCTCAACTCCATCTTCCTGAAGCCGATCCCGATCACGCGCGACAACCTCAACGTGGTCGTCGACGCCGGCTGGATCACCAAGGACGAGCTCTGCCAGAACGTGCCGGCGAAGACGGTCGAGGCCTGCAACTGAGGCCGCCCGTAGTGAAAGCGGCGGCCGGCGCTTCCGGCCGCCTGCGAAAAGGGCTCATTTCATGACCGAAAAGGCCGAGACGGCCGCCGAGGGCGAAGCGCCGGCGCATTCGCGCAACCCCGCCGCCGCGGGCGAGCACAGGCCGGAGGCCGGGCCGGCCAGGGGCGGCATACGCGGCGCGCTGCGCGCCATGGAAGTCGACATGCGCCTCATCGGCATGGTCGGCGCGCTCGCCCTCATCTGGATCGTCTTCGACCTTTTCACCGGCGGCACCTTCATCACGCCGCGCAACCTGTTCAATCTCACCGTCCAGACCGCCTCAGTGGCGGTGATGGCCTGCGGCATGGTCTTCGTCATCGTGGCGCGCCACATCGACCTTTCGGTCGGCTCCGTGCTCGGCTTCATCGCCATGATGATGGGCGCCTTCCAGGCCGATTTCATCCCGCAATATCTCGGCTTCGACCACCCGGCGACCTTCGTCCTGACCATCCTCTTCGGCGTCTTCATCGGCCTTATCGTCGGGGCGCTGCAGGGCTTTCTGATCGGCTATCTCACCATTCCGTCCTTCATCGTCACGCTCGGCGGCCTGCTGGTCTGGCGCGGGGCGGCCTGGTGGGTCACGGAGGGGCGCACCATCGCCCCGCTCGACGCCAATTTCCGCGTCTTCGGCGGCGGCATCGGCGGCACGCTCGGCGCCACCTGGAGCTGGGTCTTCGGCGCGGTCGCCATCGTCGCCATCGTCGCCTTCGCCATCAACAACCGGCGCATGCGCATGCACTTCAAGTTCCCGCTGAAGCCGGTCTGGGCGGAGATCACCAACGCCGTGGTGCTGTCCGGCGCGGTCGTCGCCTTCGTCTGGGTGATGAACGCCTATCCGGTACCGGAACGGGCGGCGCGCCGCATCGCGGAGGCGCGCGGCATTCCCATCCCCGAAAGCGGGCTCGACTGGGCCCAGGGCATCGCCGTGCCGGTCGTGGTGGTGGCGCTGGTCGCCCTTGCGATGACCTACATCGCCCAGCGCACCAAGTTCGGCCGCTACGTCTTCGCCATGGGCGGCAACCCGCAGGCGGCCGAGCTTTCCGGCATCGATACCAAGCGCATGACGCTCTACATCTTCATGCTGATGGGCGCGCTGGCCGCCGTCTCGGCGGTCATCGCCTCGGCCCGACTGCAATCGGCGGCGAACGACCTCGGCACGCTCGACGAATTGCGCGTCATCGCCGCCGCCGTCATCGGCGGCACCTCGCTCGCCGGCGGCGTCGGCACGATCTACGGCGCCATCCTCGGCGCCCTCGTCATGCAGTCGCTGCAATCGGGCATGGCGCTCATCGGCATCCAGACGGCGCTGCAGTCGATCGTCATCGGCTCCGTCCTCGTCCTCGCCGTGTGGATCGACCAGGTCTATCGCAAGCGGATCGGAGACTGACATGTCCCCTGCCCTCGTGGAATTGCGCAACATCAGCGTCTCGTTCGGCGGCGTCAAAGCCGTCGACGACGTCACGGTCGACCTTCATCCGGGCGAAGTCGTCGGCCTTCTCGGCCATAACGGGGCGGGCAAGTCGACGCTGATCAAGGTCCTGTCGGGCGCCTACCACGCCGACCGCGGCGAGATCTTCATCAACGGCGAGAAGGCGGCGATCGCCAATCCGCGCGACGCGCGCCGCTACAACATCGAGACCATCTACCAGACGCTGGCGCTCGCCGATAACCTCGACGCCTCGGCCAACCTCTTCCTCGGGCGCGAGCTGACGACGAGCTTCGGCGCGCTCGACGACGTCAGGATGGAAGCGGAGACGCGCGAGATCATGGGCCGCCTCAATCCCAATTTCCGCGCCTTCCACGCGCCGGTCATCGCTCTTTCCGGCGGCCAGCGGCAGTCGGTGGCGATCGCGCGCGCCGTCTATTTCAACGCCCGCATCCTCATCATGGACGAGCCGACGGCGGCGCTCGGCGTCCAGGAAACCAAGATGGTCGCCGACCTCATCCTGAAGCTGAAGGCCGAGGGCATCGGCATCTTCCTCATCAGCCACGACATCGAGGACGTCTTCGACCTCGCCGACCGCGTGGCGGTGATGAAGAACGGCGCGCTCGTCGGCACGGCGCGGGTGGACGACGTCTCCAAGGACGACGTCCTCGGCATGATCATCCTCGGCAAATGCCCGCCGGGGGCGGTCCGTGGCCCCGGCGCGACGCCCGAGGAGCAGCTCGCTTCGGTCGCCGCCTGAGGCGTTCTTCCACAAGCGGCAATCTGTCGGCCGCGAAGGGCGGAAGGGCGCTTTCGGAACAAGCTCCTTTCGGGCAATGATCTAAGCCGCCTATGGGGCGATTCACGTCTTTCCCGGACCGAGCAAAATGGCGGAATATTCGGCCCTCAGGGTCATCACCGAGGGGCTCAGGGGAAATCGCGGCTGGAAACCGGCCTGGCGCAAGGCCGAGCCGAAGCCGCGCTACGACGTCATCGTGGTCGGCGGCGGCGGCCATGGCCTCGCCACGGCCTATTATCTCGCCAAGAACCACGGGCTGCGCCATGTCGCGGTGGTGGAGGCGGGACCGATCGGCCTCGGCAATGTCGGGCGCAACACGACCATCGTGCGCTCCAACTATCTCCTGCCGGAGAACCACGATTTCTACGAATGGAGCCTGAAGCTCTGGGAGGGCCTCTCCCACGAGCTGAACTACAACGTCATGTTCTCGCAGCGCGGCGTCCTCAACCTTGCCCATTCGCCCGAGCAGATGGACGTCGCGGCCGAGCGCGGCAACGCCATGCGCCTCGCCGGCATCGACGCCGACCTCATCGGCCGGGACGAGGTCGCCCAGCTCTGCCCGGGCATCGACCTTTCCGAGGAGGCGCGCTTTCCGGTCGCCGGCGGGCTGATCCAGCGCCGCGCCGGAACAGCAAGGCACGATGCCGTCGCCTGGGGCTACGCGCATGCCGCCGACCGGCTCGGCGTCGACATCATCGAGAACGCCCCCGTCACCGATTTCATCACCGAGGGCGGCACGATCACCGGCGTCGTCACGCCGCGGGGCGAGATCCGCGCCGACAAGGTGGGGGTCGCCGTCGCCGGCATGACCTCGGAAGTCATGCGCATGGCGGGCGTGGAAGGCCTGCCGATCGAGAGCCATGTGCTGCAGGCCTTCGTCTCGGAGCCGGTGAAGCCGCTCGTCCATTGCGTCGTCACCTACGGCGCCGGCCACATGTACGTCTCCCAGTCGGACAAGGGCGGGCTGGTCTTCGGCGGCTCGCTCGATTTCTACAATTCCTACGCCCGGCGCGGAAACCTCGCCAACGTGCACGACACGGTGAGCGAACTCCTCGCCATCTTCCCGAACGTGGCGCGCATCAAGCTCCTGCGCTCCTGGGGCGGCATCATGGACATGTCGATGGACGGCAGCCCGATCATCACGCCCGGGCCGTTGCCCGGCCTCTATCTCAATTGCGGCTGGTGCTACGGCGGCTTCAAGGCGACGCCCGCTTCCGGCTGGTGCTTCGCCCATACGATCGCCCGCGACGAACCGCATGCCCTCAACGCCGGCTTCACGCTGTCGCGCTTCGCCGAGGGCCGGCATATCGACGAGGCCGGCACGGGCGCCGTGCCGGGGCTGCACTGATGAGACGGACGACCCAAAGCCCGCGGAGCGCACGATGCTGATCCCCTGCCCTGTCTGCGGCATGCGCGATGCCGGCGAATACCACTACCGGGGCGACGCCACCGCCGAGCGCCCGCCGCTGGCCGAGGAAGCGGCCGAGCCCTGGGTCCGCTACGTCTACGAGCGTCAAAACCCGCGCGGCGAGCATCTGGAGTTCTGGCAGCATGTGCATGGCTGCCGGCAGTTCCTCGTTGTACGCCGCAATACGGAGACCCATGAGGTCTTCGAAGCGCGGCTCGTCGGCCCCTTCGGGCAGGGAGAATAGGCGATGGCCGGCTTCCGCCTCTCCTCCGGCGGCTCGCGGATCGACCGCTCGCGCCCCTTCACCTTCACCTTCGACGGCTCGCCCGTGGAGGCCTTCGCCGGGGATACCATCGCCTCGGCGCTGATGGCCTCCGGCCGCTCCATCGTCGCCCGCTCCTTCAAGTACCACCGGCCCCGCGGCATCTTCTCGGCCGGGGCGGAGGAGCCGAACGCGCTCGTCACCGTCGGCTCCGGCGGCGAGCGCGAGCCGAACGTCAACGCCGCCACGCGCCTCGCCGCGCCGGGGCTGGAAGTCTCGGGCCAGAACGCCTGGCCTTCCGTCGACCGCGACATCGGCGCGGTGAACCAGGTCTTCGCCCCCTTCTTCGGCGCGGGCTTCTACTACAAGACCTTCATCGGGCCGCTGAGGCGCTCGTGGATGTGGTACGAGCCGGCGATCCGCCGGGCCGCCGGCATGGGCAGCGCCAGCCTCGATCCCGATCCGGCGCGCTACGAGAAGGCGAACGTCTTCGCCGACCTCCTCGTCGTCGGCGCGGGCCCGGCCGGCCTTGCCGCCGCGCTCGCGGCCGGACGCGCCGGGGCACGGGTGATCCTCGCCGAGGCGGAACCGGGACCCGGCGGCGCCATCGACCTGGAAGAAGCCACGATCGACGGGGCGCCCGCCGCCGAATGGGCGGCGATGGCGAGCCTTGAGCTCTCGGAGATGGCCAATGTGCGGCTGATGCCGCGCACCCATGTCTGGGGCTATTACGACGGCGGCGTTCTGGCGGCGCTGGAGGATTGCGGCGGCGAAGGCGAAACGCGCTGCCGCCACTGGCGGATCGAGGCGCGGCAGGTGATCCTCGCCACCGGCGCCTGCGAGCGGCCGATCGTGTTTTCCGGCAACGACCGCCCGGGCGTGATGCTCGCTTCGGCCGGCCTTGCCTATGTCCGCCGCTACGGCACGGCGCCCGGCGGCAGCATCGTCCTCTTCTGCAACAACGACGAGGCCTGGCGGCAGGCGGCGCTGCTCGCCGAAGCCGGCGTGAAGATCGCCGCCATCGTCGATCCGCGCACCGAGGTGCCGGGCACGCTCGCCGGTCCGATCGCGGCGAAGGGCATCGACATCATCCTCAGCCATGTCGTCGCCGCCGCCAAGGGCGCGCGGCGGGTGGAAGCCGCCGTCATCGCTCCGGTCGGGGAAGCGGCGCGCGCGGCCGAGGCGGCGCGGATCGACCGGCCGGCCGGCGAGGCGGAAGGTGAAAGCGTGCCGCCAGCCTCCCCGGGCGGCGTCTTCGAGATCGCCGCGGACACCATCCTCGTCTCCGGCGGGCACACCCCGATCATCAACCTTGCGAGCCAGGCCGGCGGGCCGCCCGTCTGGCGCGAGGAGATCGCCGCCTTCGTCCCCGGCGAGCCCCGGCAGGACTGGATCGCGGCCGGGGCCATGACCGGCGCCCCGACGCTGGAAATCGCCGTCAACCAGGGCGCCGAGGCGGGAACGCTTGCGGCAAACGCCCTCGGATTCAACGCGGTAGCGAAAGAACTTGCAGTTCAGATTCAGATTCAAGGACTTCGCACATCGATTCAGGATGGCGGCCTCCTGCCCCTCTTCGAGGTGGAGCCCGTCGGCGAGAAGCCGGACAAGGCCTTCGTCGATCTCCAGCACGACGTGACGGCCGACGATGTGCGCCTTGCCGGGCGCGAGGGCTTCGTGGAGGCCGAGCATCTGAAGCGCTATACGACGCTCGGCATGGCGAACGACCAGGGCCGCACCTCGGCGATCAACGGGCTCGCGATCCTCGCCGGCGAGCGGCAGATGCCGATCCCCGCGGTCGGTACGACGCGCTTCCGCCCGCCCCTCGCCCCGGTGCCGCTCGGCGCCATCGTCGGGCGCGAGCGCGGCCATCACATGCGGCCCATCCGCCGCTCGCCCCTGCACCATGCCCATCTGGAGGCGGGAGCGGAGATGATGCATGCGGGGCTCTGGCTGCGCCCGCGCGTCTATGCCCACAAGGGCGAGGGTCTCTTCGCCGCCTATACGCGCGAGGCGCGGCATGTGCGCGCCAAGGTCGGCATCGCCGACGTCTCCACCCTCGGCAAGATCGAGGTGGCGGGACCGGATGCCGGGACCTTCCTCGACCGGGTCTACACCAACACCTTTTCCACCCTGCCGGTCGGCAAGGCGCGCTACGGGCTGATGCTGCGCGAGGACGGCTTCGTCTTCGACGACGGCACCGCCTGGCGGCTCGCCGAGGACCGGTACCTCGTCACCACGACGACGGCGAAGGCCGCCGAGGTGATGATGCACATGGAGTTCCTGCTGGCCGCCGTATGGCCGGAACTGAAGACAACGCTCGCCTCCGTCAGCGACCAGTATGCCGGCATCGCTGTGGCGGGGCCGCGCTCGCGCGCGCTTCTCGCCCGTCTGGTCGACGGCACGCCGATGGACCGGGAAGCCTTCCCCTTCATGGGCGTGCGGCAAGCTTCCATCGCCGGCGTGCCGGCGCTGATCGCCCGCCTCTCCTTTTCCGGCGAGAACGCCTACGAGGTCTATGTCGGCGCCGATTGCGGGCCTTTCCTCTGGTCGGAGCTTCTGCGCCAGGGGGCGGATCTGGAGGTTGCGCCTTATGGACTGGAAGCCATGGGCACCCTGCGCATCGAAAAGGGCCATGTCGCGGGACCGGAGCTGAACGGGCGCGTCAGCGCCCACGATCTCGGCCTCGGCAAGCTGCTGTCGAAGAAGAAGCCCTTCGTCGGCAAGCCGCTCGCGCTGCGGCCGGCGCTCTCGGAGGAAGGCCGGATGGAGCTTGTCGGCCTTCTCGCCACCGACGCCGCCTTCCGTTCGGGGGCGCATCTCGTCGCCGGCACGGAAGAAGCGCCGGGCGCCAGCGAGGGACACGTCACCTCCGTCACCTACAGCCCCGAGCTGCGCAACCATATCGGCCTGGCGATGCTGAAGGGCGGACGCAAGCGCCACGGCCAGACGCTCTTTGCCGCCGATCCGATCCGCGGCGCCCATTGCCGGGTGGAGATCGTCTCGCCCCATTTCGTCGACCCGCAGGGAGAACGCCTCGATGCCTGAGCGGATCTCCGCGCTTTCGCGCCTTTCCGTGCCCGCTGCCGAGGGCACGGCGGCGCTCACCCTTTCGGAGCTGCGCCCCGCCTCCATCGTCGCGCTGCAGACCTTCCTCGATACGGCGATGGCCTTCGGCGAGGCGCTCGGCGCTGCGCTGTCCCTCGACATCCCGGAGAACGCCTATTTCGCCGAGGGCGAGGATGCGACGCTCGTCTCGCTCGGCGCCGGAAGGCTGCTGGCTCTCGGCGGCCGCGAGGGTCTCGCGGCAACGCTGCGCGAGACCCTCGGGCCGAGCGGCACCGCCACCGATCTCTCGCATGCCCGCACGCTCCTGCGGCTGGAAGGGCCGTCCGTCGAGGAGGTGCTTAACCGCGGCATCGCCATGGATCTTGCGCGCATGCCGCCCGGCGCCGCCGCGCAGACGCGGATGGAGCATTTCGACGTGACGGCGATGCGCCGTTCAGAGGAGTGCTTCGAGCTTCTCTTCTTCCGCAGTTTCGGCGAGGCGGCGGCAGAGTGGCTGATCGACGCCGGCATGCCCTTCGGCATCCGCTTCACGCGCTGAGGCTCGCGGAAAGGCGCCCCTGCCCGTAATCTGGGGCATGGTCCGCCTGACGCGTCTCGCGCTCCTCCTCTTCCTCCTCCTGCCACGACCGGCGGGCGCGGCGGACATACCCGTCGACCTCGAGCTCGTTCTCGCCGTCGATGCCTCGAGCTCCATCGATGCCGGCGAATTCCGGCTGCAGATGGAAGGCATCTCGGCCGCTCTCCGGCACCCGCAGGTGATCGCGGCCATCCGGGGCGGTCCGGTCGGGCGGATCGCGATCTCCCTCGTCGTCTGGGCCGACGCGACGCTGCCGAAGGAGGAGACCGGCTGGTACCTCGTCGGTTCGGCAGAGGAGGCGGAGCGACTGGCCAATGACGTCTACCGGCTGCGCCGCGCCGTCCTCGGGGGCACCGGGATCGGCGCGGGCATTGCCTTTTCGATGCGCAAGTTCGAGCGCAACGGCTTTTCGGCGCCCCGCCAGACCGTCGATGTCTCCGGCGATGGCAAGGAGACGCCGCCGCGCGAGAACGTCCTCCTCATGCCGGCGGCGCGGGCGATGGCGATTTCGCGAGGGGTGACGGTCAACGGCCTCGCCATCCTCAACGAGGACGAGGACGTCGGCGAGTGGTACCGGCGAAACGTCATCGCAGGCCGCTCGGCCTTCGTCATGGAGGTGGCGGACTTTCAGGATTTCGCTATCGCGATGGTGAAGAAGCTCGTGCGCGAGATTGAGGACCGCCCGAAGATCGGGATGGCTGAGTAGCCCTCAGGCGCCAGCCGGCGGCTTCGGCAGCGGCCAGCGCCTCAGCAGCCTGTCGACCCCGATCAGCGCCCGCGGCCTGCGCACGTTGCCGTAGGGCGAATTCGGCTTCGGCGGATCGTTGCGGAAGACATCGATGATCGGGCCGGCGATCTTCCCGAAGCGATGCAGAGGCTCGCGATAGTAGTCGCGCACGATCGCCTCGTTGACGGCGCCGTTGCGGGTGGCGATCTCCATCACCTCGAAGAAGTTGCCGGCACGCAGGACCGCCGCGAACAACGCCTCGTCGACGGCATCGCCCGCCGGGCCGCTGTCCCCCTCCCCGGGCTGTGCCGGGGCGGGCGTGGCAAGCATCAGCGCCGTCAGCCTGACCGCTTCCGTTTCGGAAAGAGCCGGATGCGCACGGCCGAAACTGCCGATCCGGACAAAGGCCGCATGCAGCTTCTCGTTCTCGCTGTGCTCCTTGAGAAAGTCGAAAGCGCGGTCGCGCGCTTCGGAATGCAGCTTCACCGCGGAATTGAACAGGAAGCCGGCAACGGCCGAGAAGAGCGAAATCGGCACCCCGACATCGGCGAGCGTCAGGCGCGTCGTGACGGCAAGAAGGAGCGTGACCAGCGCCAGGCAAACAAAAACCCCACATGCGACAAGCAGCGCCTGCGGGGTCATCAGATTGGGCGTCAGGGGTTCATCGCTGCGCAGACGAGCTGCCGCGCTGCGCGCGTTCCGTCCTAGAGACCGTGAAAACCGTCGAAAACCATCTTTCAGCCTTTCGGGGAAGGATCGCGTACCGCTCATCGCTTCCAGCGCCTTATTAGGGGTGGCTCAGGTTAATTTCAAGCTACGCTCAAGGCGCTCCTCGTCAAGCGCAACGCCGAATCCGGGCGCGTCCGAAAGGACGATCCGCCCATCCTCCAGCCGCACGGGCTCGGCCAGCATGTAATCGCGGCGCTCCAGCGACCATTCGGGCGGATCGAAGGGATATTCGATGAAGGGCGCGGCGGCGAGGCCGGCCGTCAGATGCGCGTTCGCCACCATGCCGAGACCGTTCGTCCAGGTATGCGGCGTGAAGAGGATGCCCGCCTCCTCCGCCATGATGGCAACGCGGCGCAGCCCCGTAATGCCGCCGACAAGCGCGGCGTCCGGCTGCAGGACGTCGAGGCAGCGGGCCTCGATCATCTCGCGGAATTCATAGAGCTCGCGGGTCATCTCTCCGCCGGCGATGCGCAGATCGGTGGCATCGGATAGCCGGCGCATGCCCTCCCTGTCGCCGCGGAAAAGCGGCTCCTCCATCCAGAAGATTCCGAGGCGCTCCAATTCGCGGGCGACGGCGAGCGCGTCCTTGAAGGTCCAGGGCGGCTCGTCGTCATGCGACATCCGCCAGCCCTGATTGCAGTCGACCATCAGGGTCAGCCGGTCGCCGACTTCGCCCCGAATGGCTTCCAGCGCGCGAATGTCGTCGCGCCAGTCCTTCCGGTGGAAGCGCACCTTCATCGCCGCAAAGCCCGCCTCATGAAAGCGCACGGCCGTCTCGGCCATTTCGGCGTCATCGCGCAGCGTCGCGGATGAGGCGTAAGCGGAGATGCGGTCGGTGCGGCCGCCGAGGAGCTTCCAGACGGGCTGGCCGGTGATCTTTCCGGCGAGGTCCCAAAGAGCAAGGTCGAGCGGCCAGCAGCGCCCGCCATGGAACTGGATATTGGAAAGGATGCGGAAATGCCGCTCCAGGCGCAGGGGATCCTCGCCGACAAAGAGATGCTCGTGACCGGCAAAGCCGAGCATGGCATCGCCCGAGCCGATGCCCTCATGACCCTCATCGGTCCTGACGCGCACGATCGTGGCGTCGAAATGATGCCGCGGCCGGAAATCCCAGCTCGGCCGGAAGGGCGGATCGAGCGGCAGGCGATGATGGGTGAGGCGGATCTCGGCGATCTTCACGCCGCAAGCTCCCGGGAAAGCACCATGGCGGCAAGAACCGGCAGGTCCTCGTCGGCGGTGAAGCGTTTCGTCGATTTGCGCATGGCCGCGTTCTCGGGGGCCGCCATGCGCTCAGTAAGCGCTTCGACGGTCACCTCCTCGAGCGTCTCCGGCCATCGTGGCAGACCGGCCCGGGCGAAGAGATCGCGATAGGCCGGCGCAAAGGCGGCAGCATCCCGCCCTGCCCCCATCGCCTCGGCGACGGCGGCAAAGGCTTCACGGTTGCCCTCCGCCACCCAGTCGGCCGTCGCTTCCATGGCGATGCCGACCGCAAGCCCGTGCGGTACGGGCGCGAGCGAGCCGAGAGCATGGCCGATATTGTGGGCAAGCGCGGTGCCGACCATCTCGATGGCGATGCCGGCAAGACCCGCCGCTTCCATCATCGCCGCGCGGGCAGCGATATCCTTCGGCTCGGCCACGGCCTTCGGCAGGTTTTCGGCGACCAGGCGGATCGCCTCCAGCGAGGGGGCGATGCTCTCCTCGCTCGCCCGCCGGCAGGTCGCCGCCTCCACCGCATGGACAAGGGCGTCAATGCCGGTCATGGCCGTGAAAAGCGGCGGCAGGCCGAGCGTCAACTCCGGGTCGAGAAGCGCCAGCGCCGGCAACAGCTCGCCCGCCCAGTACCAGTATTTGGTCCCGTCCGGACCGGAGAGGACGGAGATGGAGGTGAATTCGGAGCCGGTGCCGGAGGTGGTCGGCACGGCGATCAGCGGCGCGGCCGGCCTCACGAAGGGCTCGGCGGCGAGACGGTGGTCTTCCACTTCACCGGGATTGGCGAGCATGGCGGCTGCCATCTTGCCGGCATCGAGCGCCGAGCCGCCGCCGAGGGCGACGACGAGGCGCGCCCCCTCCCCCGCGCCGATGGACGCCGCCTCGGCGACCTGACGCTCCTTCGGCTCGCCGGCGATACGGTCGTAGGTCACAAGGCGGTGCCCGCCTTCCAGGAGCGCCTGCTCGGCCTTCAGGACGATACCCGGCTCCTTGAGACCGGCATCGGCGACGAGGAGCACGGCGGCGCCTCTGCCGGCGAGGCGGTCGACGTCGCCGGAGATGCCGGCAAGACGTCCCGGGCCGGTGGCGACCTCGATGGCGGCGTATTTCTCGACGAGCTGCACTCTTCCCTCCCAGGCCCTCCGGCTTCTTCCGGCCTTATAGCGCGGAAGACCCTCGCGGGCAGCAGGGGCGGGAGAAACTCCGGGCGATCAGGGAGCGGCGACGCGGCCCTTGAGACAGGATCGCGCCACCCGCTCGATCGCAAGGCGCGAGCCGATCAGGGAGACCTCGTTCGGCGGGGTCAGGCCCGAAGGCGAGGAGATTTCCAGTCTCACCCCCGACTTCATGTCCTCGATGAGGAGGTCATAGAGCGGCAGAACGGCGAGAAAGACGCCTGCCTCCGGCTCGTTGCGCATGTTCACGAGCGAGGATCCCTTGTCGGTGGTGAAGCGGAATTCCGCCTCGCCGTCCGGATCGAGATCGAACTCCTTCGGCTCGTCGCCCTCGTAGCCCGGCGCGTAGCTGAAGCTCAGCGCGTCGGCACCGCGGCATTCGAGCCTCAGCTCCGTCGGGGTGTCGTAGGTCGTGCCGCAGACGCTCGCGACCCAGCCACGGCCCTCTGACGTATAGAGCGACACGTCTGCGCTCCAGCTGGCGCAATCGTTGGCGGCCGCCGCCCTGCCGGGCGACAGGACGAGGAGTGGCAGCACGAGAAGAAGAAAAAGTCGGGGCAGAATGCAAAGCTCCGGTCGAGACGGCCCGCTTCGCCTTTCACTGAAGACAGGGCGGCCGATTCGCAGACCCGATTGTCCGCAACGCCCGCCTCGGCTTCAACCCGCTTCAGACGTCGGAGCGGCGCTCGCTTTCGGCCGCTGCCACCGGGCTCACCTGCTCCCCCTTTTCCGCATCGCGGTCCGCCTCGGCCGGGATCGGTCCCTCGCCGATCTGAATCACCGGCTGCATCGCCTTCAGCGTCTCCTCGGAGAGATGGCAGGCGATCAGATGGCCCGGCCCGAATGCGCGGATCGGCGGCGGGACCGTCTCGCAGGTTCCCTCGATCACATAGGGGCAGCGGGTGCAGAAGGGGCAACCCTCAGGCGGGTTGGAGGCGGAGGGGATCTCGCCGGAAAGCACGATATGGCGCTTCTTGACCTTCGTGTCGGCGATCGGCACGGCGGAAAGGAGGGCCTCGGTGTAGGGATGATAGGGCGGGGAGAAAATCTCTTCCGTCGTCCCCTGCTCCATGATCTGGCCGAGATACATGACGACGATGCGGTCGGCGAGATAGCGCACGACCGACAGGTCGTGGCTGATGAAGAGCAGCGTCGTGCGGTTCTCGCGCTGGATATCCATGAGAAGCTCGGTCACCGCCGCCTGGACGGAGACATCGAGCGCGGAAACCGGCTCGTCGGCGATCACCACGGAGGGGTTGCCGGCAAAGGCGCGGGCAATGCCGACACGCTGCTTCTGGCCGCCCGAGAGCTGGCGCGGCCGGCGCTTGGCGAAGTCGCGCGGCAGCTTGACGATGTCGAGGAGCTCCAGGACGCGCTGGTTGATCTTCTCCTCGTCCTTCTCCACGCCGAACTTCTTGATGACACGGGCGATCTGGCCGCCGACCGTATGGCTCGGATTGAGCGTGTCGAAGGGGTTCTGGAAGATCATCTGAAGCTTGGCGATGGTCTCCGGGCTGCGCTTTTCGACCGGCATCTTGCCGAGTTCGACATTGCCGAGGAGAACCTCGCCGGAGGTTGCCTCCTCCAGGCCCATCAGCACCTTGGCGAAGGTGGACTTGCCGCAGCCGGATTCGCCGACGATGGCGACCGTCTCGGCCTCGCGGGCCTCGAAGCTGAGCCGCTCGTTCGCCTTCACCGTCTTCTTCTCGCCAGCGAAGAAGATCGCACCCTCTTCGATCTCGTAGTGCTTGGTCATCTCGTCGACCTTCAGCACCACGTCTCCGGGAGGGGCGGCGGACTTGACGATGCCCTCGCCCGCAGCGGCCTGCCAGTCGATCTCCTCGATCCTGACGCAGCGCGAGTAATGGCGATCGTCGCCCGTGATCGGCAGCATCGGGATTTCGCCGGAATCGCAGAGCCCGGCGAGGAAATGGTCGCAGCGCGGACCGAAATTGCAGCCGGGCGGGCGCTCGTGCGGCAGGGGCAGCTGGCCGGTAATGGCGACCAGCGGACGGGCGTTCTTGTCGGCATGCGGCAGCGGGATGGAGGCGAATAGGCCCTGCGTGTAGGGGTGGCGCATGGCGTCGAAGACGTCGTTCACCGTGCCGACTTCCACCGCCTCGCCGGAATACATCACCGTGATGCGGTCGCAGGTCTCCAGGATCAGCCCGAGATTGTGGGAGATGTAGATCATGGAGGTGCCGTACTCATCGGCGATCTCGCGGATGAGATCGACGATGCCCGCCTCCACGGTCACATCGAGAGCCGTCGTCGGTTCGTCGAGGAGGAGCAGCTTGGGGCTCGACAGGAGCGCCATGGCGATGACGACGCGCTGCTGCTGGCCGCCGGAAATCTGGTGCGGATAGGAGCGCAGGATGCGGTCCGGCTCCGGCAGGCGCACGCTCTCCAGCATGGCGCGGGCGCGCGCCAGCGCCTCCTCCTTCGTCGCTCCGTCATGGTAGATCGGCACTTCGGCGAGCTGGTCGCCGACGCGCATCGCCGGGTTCAGCGAGGCCATCGGCTCCTGGTAGACCATGGCGATCTGCGAGCCGCGGATCTGGCGCAGTTCCTCCTCGTTCATCTCGCGCATGTCGCGGCCATTGAAGAGGATCTCGCCGCCGACGATGCGGCCGTTCTTGCCCATGTACTGCATGATGGCGAGCGCCACGGTGGATTTGCCGCAGCCCGATTCCCCGACGATGCCGTGGCTTTCCCCCGGCATGAGCTTCAGGTTGAAATCCACCACCGCCGGGATCTCGCCGGCGCGGGTGAAATAGGAAATGCACAGATTGCGGCATTCCAGGACGGGGACCTCGGAGCCGCCCTCGCCCGGTTTCGGCGCCGGTGCGGCCGCCGCAGCATCGCTTGCCATGCTCATCGTCCGGCCTCCCGCTCTGCGGTCATGTGAGCCCCTGCCGTCGTTTGCCCGCCCAATGCCCTGCCGCCTCTCGCCTTGCTGCCCACCGGCTCAATCCCTCAGGCTCATCTCGCGCAAACCGTCGGCCATCAGGTTGAAGCCGAGGATCAGGCTCGACACCGACAAGGCCGGAATGAGCAGCATGTAGGAGAATTTCCACAAGAGCGCCGTCGAGGAAGCCTCCTTGATCATCAGGCCCCAGTCGGGATCGGGCGGCTGCAGGCCGAGGCCGAGAAAGGTCAGGGTGGTGATGGCGACGGTGGTGTAGCCGAGCCTGAGGCAGGCATCGACGATGAGCGGCCCACGCACATTGGGAAGGAGCTCGATCACCATGATCCGCAGCGCCGATTCCCCGCGCGTCTGGGCGGCAAAGATGTAGTCGCGTGTCTTCACGTCGAGGGCGAGGCCACGGACGATGCGCATGATCGCGGGGGCGGAGGAAAAGGTGACGGCGATGACGATGTTGAAGCCGCTCGGACCCAGATAGTTCAGGATCAGGATGAAGAGGATCATCACCGGGAAGGACAGCAGCACATTGGCGAGGAAGGAGACGACCTGGTCCCACCAGCCGCCAAGATAGCCCGCGATGAGGCCGAGCATGGCGCCGACGAAATAGGCGACCACCGTCGCCGTGATCCCCCAGACGATGACCCGCTGGCAGCCCCAGATGGTGCGCGAGAGCATGTCGCGGCCGCGTGTGTCGGTGCCGAGCCAGTAGAAGACGCCGTTCTTCTCGGTGAAGGGCGTTACGAAGGGCGCCACCGGCTTGTTCGGATCGAGGAGCGGCAGATACGGGGCGGAAAGGGCGAGCAGCAGCCAGAAGAAGACCAGGGTGACGCCGATCACCGCGATGGTCGATTCGCGCCAGCTCCACACCGCCACCGCATAGAGAAGCAGGGCCGCGGGAATGGCGGGCAGCAGCACCACCTCGCGAAGATCGCCGATCTGCCGATTGAACATGACATAGGCGACGAGCGGCACCCACATGAGCAAGAGGAGCGCAAGCGCGGGGCGCGGCTGCGCCAGGCGGGCAAAGAGCGACCTGGCGGGGGCGGGTTCTGCGGCGACGGCCATCACAGGGCCTCCATGCCATGTCCCGCCCTCATTCCGAGGCGCACCCTGGGCGCGCGCTTCAGCGTGAGAATGGCCTGCGGACTGCCATATCCGAGCAAGAGCTTCATCTGTGCCCCCTAGCTGAAGCGGATGCGCGGATTGAGGAAGGTGTAGCCGATGTCGGAGATCAGCTGCGACAGGACGGCCACCAGGACGGCGGCGAGCGTGGCCGCCTGCACGACATAGAGGTCGCCGAAGAGGGCCGCATCGAGCAGGAGCTTGCCGAAGCCGTCATACTGAAAGAACACCTCCACCACGACGACGCCCGACAGGAGCCAGTTCAGCTGCAGGACGATCACGGTGAAGGGGGCGATCAGCGCGTTGCGCAGGACGTGCTTCATCACCACCCGGCGGTAGGGGATGCCCTTGAGCACCGCCGTGCGGATGTATTGCGAGGTCATCACCTCGGCGACCGAGGCGCGGGTCATGCGCGCCACATAGCCGAAATCGTAAAGGACCAGGGTGAGCACAGGCAGGATGATGTATTCCAGCCCGTCTCCCTTGGATTTCGCCGGCAGCCAGCCGAGGCCGAGCGCGAAGATGACCGTGAGGATGATCGCCGTCGCGATCTCCGGAATGGAGGTGAACACCACCGACATGAAGGTGATGGCCCGGTCCTGCACCCTGCCCTCGCTGATGCCGGCGAAGACGCCGGTGACGAGCGCCAGCGGGATCATCAGCGCGAAGACCCAGAAGGCGAGAATACCGGTCTTGACGAGGGCCCGGCCGAGCAGGAATCCGACATCCTCGTTCTTCTGGAAGGAACGACCGAAATCGCCATGGGCGATGCCGACGAGCCAGTTGCCGTAGCGCTCGTAGAAGGGCACGTTCAGCCCCTTGGCGGCGAGCCATGCCTGGTAGTCGGACTGCGTCAGGGTGGCGACGGCAAAGCCGCCCAGATCGTTGACGGCAAGCTGCTTCTTGAATTTGGGGCTGTCGAAGACGAGGAAGAGGACGAACGAGACGACCGCCATAATCAGCGCCATCTGCAGAAGCCGCTGCAGGATGAGCTTCACCATTGCGCCGCCCCTTTTCTGCCCTGCCCCACGCCAGGCCGTGGCCGGCAAACATCCGGCCGGCCTATCCGTGCCCGGTCATGCCGGACACGGACAGGCCTTTTCGGCACGATCAGGATTCGATCCAGACCTTGTTGAACTGGTGGTACTGGGTCGGATGCGGCGGGTAGTTGTGCACCTTGGCCGTGACGATCGTGTAGACCGGCCGCCAGATCGGCTGGACCATGACGGAATCGTCCTGGAGGATCTTTTCCACCGGCTCCATCAGCTTCCGGCGCTCTTCCACGTCGAGGGTCGCCTCGGCGGCGTCGAGGTGCTTTTCCCATTCGGGATTGTTGTAGTTGGTCTCGTTCCAGGCGACGCCCGCCCGGTAGGCGAGCGACAGGACCATGGTGCCGAGCGGACGATGCGTCCAGGCGGTCGCGCCGAAGGGCGTGGAGGTCCAGACCTCCCAATACTTCGAGGCCGGCATGACGTTGATGTTGAGGCGGATGCCGGCATCGGAGAGCTGGTCGCGCATGGCCTCGGCCACCGCCTGGTGCCAGGGGCCGTCCGTGTTGCCGATATCGATGGTGATTTCCAGATTCTCCTTGCCGGCTTCGGCAAGCAGGGCCTTGGCGCCCTCGACGTCGCGCTCCAGCGGCGGCAGGGCGAAATATTCCGGATGGATCGGGGCGACGTGGTGGTTCTCGCCGACATCGCCGCCTTCCGGGAAGATCAGCGCCTTCAGGGCCGCGTTGTCGACCGCCTTGGTGATCGCCTGGCGCACACGCTTGTCGTCGAAGGGCGGCGTGTCGACGTGGAAGCGGCAGCACAGGGTCTGGGCGGTGCGGGCGGGGATGATCTCGCCGTCGATCGCCTTGGCAAGTTCCATCTGCTCGATGCCGAACTGGTAGATCGCATCCGCCTCGCCCGAGGCGAAGGCGGTCAGCTGGTTGTCGGCGTCGTAATGGAGGTAGTGGATCTCGTCGAGATAGACGTCGCCGCCCCAATAGGGGCCTTCGCGGCGCTTCAGGATCGCCTTGTCGGCAACGGCGAACTCGGCCAGCTCGAACGGACCGGTGCCCACCGGATTATCGGAGAACGGTGCCTTGAAGTCGCGATGCAGGATCGCCGTCGGGTAGTTGTAGAGATCCTCCGGTACCGACAGCACCGATTTGGTCAGATGCAGGCGCACGGTATGATCGTCGACGCGCTCGACCGAGCCGTCGATCATGCGCTTGGTCATCTTGGCCGAGCCGTCGTCGTTCTTCTCGCCGGAATCGACCTCCTCCATCATCGCTGCGAAGGTGGAGAGGCCGGCATTGGAGGAGGCGACAGCCGGATCCATCCAGCGGGTGAAGTTGAAGATCACGTCGTCGGCGTTGAAATCGTCGCCGTTCGACCATTTGACGCCCTGCCTGAGATTGAGCGTCCAGGTCTTCAGGTCATCGGAGGCTTCCCAGCTCTCCGCCAGCATGGGGTGCGTGACGTTGTTGGGATCGGTGAAGGCGATGTACTCCACGATCTGGCGGCTGACGTTGGACATCTGCGTCCAGTCGTAGTTCGCCGGGTCCTCCATCTTCTGGATTTCCATGGCAACGCGCAGCGTGCCGCCCTTCTTGGCCTCGGGATCGTCGACGAAGGGAAGCTTGCTGTCCTGCGCAAAGGCCGGCGACGGCAGGCCGGCCATCGCATAGGCGGCGGCCGCCGACATGCCGGTCAGCGCCGCAACCCGGATGAAGCCTCGCCGGCTAAGGCGTCCGCGCTCCATCAGATCCTTCGCCTCGGCAGCCTTCGGATGCAGCCGCGTCTCGTTCTCGCGCTTCATGGTACACGTTCTCCCTCTTGGCTTTCCGCCAGTTGCGAATGGAGAGACGGGCTTGCGCCCTGTGCGGGGACAGGCGGCAGACGCGCCGTCGCTCGGCATCCTCCGTTCGGGCGAGAACCTAACATGGCGGGGATGCAATTGGGCAACCCCTCGTCGCAGCCGGCAAAATCAAATCAACGAAGGTCGCGAAAAGGCAAGAAGGTGTCGCTTTACGAAGCAGCGCCGGAGCGGATTCGGAATTTCCTTTCCGCTTGCCAGCGCGGGACGCATCCTGCGGCGCAATCCGGCCGGAGCGACCTTTCCGAATGGCCCCAGACAGCCTTGCCGAGACCGAGAGCCCGCGCAGGCGCCGCGCTGGAGGCCGCGCCGGCAATGCGCGCCGTTCCGGCACCGCCAGCATCGCCCAGCCGCCCTGGGATCTGCCCACCTACAGCGACCGCGCGAGCGAGCCGCTCGACGAGGAAGGCATCGCCCGCATCCACGGCGCGGCGATGCGCATCCTGGAAGAGATCGGCATCTGGTTCCTGAACGAGGAGGCGCAGGACATTCTCCTGGCGGCCGGCTGCGACGTCGAAAAGCCGTCGGGGCGCGTGCGCATGGACCGCGCCTTCGTGATGGAGAAGGTGGCGCTCGCGCCGGAGACCTTTCCGATCACGCCGCGAAACGCGGAACGGCGGATCGTGGTCGGCGGCAGGCATGCCCTCTACGTCAACGTCTCCAGCCCGCCGAACTGCTCGGATCTGGAACGCGGCCGGCGTGTCGGGGACCGGGCGAGCATGCGCGAACTCCTGATGCTGACGCAGGCCTTCAACTGCCTGCATCTTGCCGGCGGCTATCCGGTGGAGCCGATCGACCTGCATCCCTCCACCCGCCATCTCGATGCGATCTACGACAAGCTGACGCTGACCGACAAAGTCGTGCACGCCTATTCGCTCGGCAAGGAGCGGGTCGAGGACGCCATGGAGATGGTGCGGATCGCCGGCGGCCTCAGCCACGCCGAATTCGAGGCCGAGCCGAGGATGTACACCAACATCAACTCCTCCTCGCCGCTCAAGCACGATTATCCGATGCTCGACGGGGCGATGCGCCTGGCAAGGCGCGGCCAGCCGGTGATCGTGACGCCCTTCACGCTCGCCGGCGCCATGGCGCCGGTGACGCTGGCGGGGGCCGTGGCACAGCAGACGGCAGAGGCGCTGGCGGCGATCGTGTTTCTCCAGTGCGTGAAGCCGGGGGCGCCGGTCGGCTACGGCTCGTTCACCTCCAATGTCGACATGAAGTCGGGTGCGCCGGCCTTCGGCACGCCGGAATATCTGCGCGCCACGCAGATGTCCGGGCAGATGGCGCGCTTCTATCGCCTGCCCTTCCGCGCTTCCAACGCCTGCGCCGCCAATACCCCGGACGCGCAGGCGGCCTGGGAGAGCGCCTTCTCGCTGTGGGCCTGCACCAGCGCGCAGGCCAATATCGTCTACCACGCCGCCGGCTGGCTGGAGGGCGGGCTGACGGCCTCCTACGAAAAGTTCGTGATGGATTGCGAGATGCTGCAGCAGGTGCAGCACGCCATGCGACCGGTCTCCGTCACCGAGGACGACCTCGCCGTCGACGCCATCGCCGAAGTCGGGCCGGAGGGCCATTTCTTCGGCGGCGCGCACACCCAGGCGCGCTACGAAAGCGCCTTCTATTCGCCCTTCCTCTCCGACTGGCGCAATTTCGAGACCTGGCAGAAAGCCGGGGGCCTCACCGCGCCCGAGCGCGCGCTCGGCGTGTGGAAGAAGATCCTTGCCGAGTTCGAGGCGCCGCCGATGGACGAGGCGATCCGCGAGGAACTGGGCGAGTTCGTCGAGCGCCGCAGGCGCGAAGGCGGCGCGCCGACGGATTTCTGACAGTGCGGGCGCCGATGACCGGCTATGCCGCCTCGATCATGACGTCGACATGCACCGCGTCGAAGGGAAAGACGATCTGCCCTTCGTCGGTGCGGGAGAGAACGCCGCAATCGAGAAGCGCATGCACGTCGCCGTGCACGCCCTTCACATCCCGGCCAAGGCGCCGCGACAGCTCGCGGATCGACATCGGCCCGGCGCCGGCCATTTTTCGGACGATCTCCCAGCGGCGGGCGGTCATGGTCGAGAAGAGATCGCTGGCATTCGGGAAATTGATGCGAGGCTCCTGCGGGAAGCCCGCCACCGCCTTTTTCGCCCGCTCGATCGCATCCTCGAAGGTCCCGACGCCGAAGGTCACCGTGCCGAAACTACCGTCGTCTTCGCTCCACGTGAGCGTAGAAGTCTTCGAGAAGCTGCTCGATGGTGATGAAGTCATAAGTTCCCTCACGGTTGCCATCGTGGACGTGGTCGCCTTTTCCCGCCTCGTTGTCGTAGCGCAGCACGCAGACACCATCGACCACGTAGGCGAGCCGGTACTTGAAGAGATGCCCGGAGCCTCTGAGCGGCTTCGGAACCCGCCAGATGACGAGCTGGACGAAAGACCGTTCGTCGAAGCGCGTCAGGTCGTCCAGGATCGGCTCGGCCTTCATGTTGTCAATTCTACCAACACCACCCGCCCGTTGTCCATTCCTCCAACACGCCGGTGCCTGGCACCCTCGCCCGCCCTCGGAGCATACGCATGAAAACCCACACCAAGGCCGTCGTGATCGGTGGCGGCGTCGTCGGCTGCTCGGTCCTCTACCACCTCACCAAGGCGGGCTGGAAAGACGTGATGCTCATTGAGCGCTCCGAGCTCACCTCCGGCTCCACCTGGCACGCGGCGGGCGGCTTCCACACCCTCAACGGCGATCCCAACGTCGCCAAGCTGCAGGCCTACACGGTCTCGCTCTACAAGGAGATCGAGGCGATCTCGGGCGAGAGCTGCGGGCTGCACCTCACCGGCGGGCTGCAGCTCGCCGACACGCCCGAACGGCTCGAATGGCTGCGACAAGCGCATGCAAGGGGCCGCTATCTCGGCATGGAGACGGAAATCATCTCCGCCGCCGAGGCGAAGGAACTTCTGCCGCTCATCGACGAGAAATACTTCGTCGGCGCCATGTGGGACCCGATCGAGGGCCATCTCGATCCCTACGGCACCACCCAGGCCTATGCGAAATCCGCCCGCCTCGCCGGCGCGGAGATCGTCACCCATAACCGCGTCGTGGAGCTCAATCCGCAGGCGGACGGCTCCTGGCAGGTGGTCACCGAGAAGGGCACCATCCATGCCGAGCACGTCGTCAATGCCGGCGGGCTGTGGGCGCGCGAGGTCGGGCGGATGGTCGGGCTGGAACTGCCCGTGCTCGCCATGGAGCACCACTACATCCTGACGGAGGACATGCCCGAAGTCGCCGAGATCAACCGGTCGACCGGCAAGGAGGTCGTCCACGCCATCGATTTCGCCGGCGAGATCTATACCCGCCAGGAGCGCGGCGGATTGCTGCTCGGCACCTACGAAAAGGCGGCCACGCCCTGGTCGCCGACCGAGACGCCATGGGATTTCGGCCAGGATCTGCTGCCGCCCGATCTCGACCGCATCGCGCCCTCGCTGGAAGTCGGGTTCCGGCATTTCCCGGCGCTGGAAAACACCGGCATCCGCAAGATCATCAACGGGCCCTTCACCTTCGCCCCGGACGGCAATCCGCTGGTGGGACCGGTGCAGGGTCTGAAAAACTACTGGTGCGCCTGCGCCGTTATGGCGGGGTTCAGCCAGGGCGGCGGCGTCGGCCTGGCGCTCGCCAACTGGATGGTGGAGGGCGATCCGGGCTTCGACGTCTGGGGCATGGATGTCGCCCGCTTCGGCGACTGGGCGACGCTCGCCTACACCAACGCCAAGGTGCGCGAGAACTATTCGCGCCGCTTCCGCATCCGCTTTCCGAACGAGGAACTGCCGGCGGCAAGGCCGACGCAGACGACGCCGCTCTACGACCGGATGCTTGAGCAGGGTGCGGTGATGGGCTCCTCCTGGGGTCTGGAGACGCCGCTCTGGTTCGCCCCGGATGGCGCGACGGCCGAGGACATCTTCTCCTTCCACCGCTCCAACGATTTCGAGCCGGTCAAGGCGGAGTGCATGGCCGTTCGCCAGGGCGTCGGCATCACCGAGATCGCCAATTTCGCCAAGTACCGCATCGCCGGGGCGAACGCCGAATCCTGGCTCAACCGCATGATGACGAACCGCATGCCGAAGACGGGGCGCATCGCTCTCACCCCGATGCTCAACGAGCGCGGCAAGCTGATCGGCGATTTCACCATCGCCAAGGTGGCGGAGGACGATTTCCTCATGTGGGGATCGAGCCAGGCGCAGATCTACCACATGCGCTGGTTCGAGGCGCATCTGCCGGAAGACGGCTCGGTGCAGGTCGAGCGGATCGACCTCGGCATGGTCGGCCTTTCGATTGCCGGGCCGAAGGCGCGCGAGCTTCTCGCCCGCGTCACCCACGAGGACGTCTCGCGCGAAGCCTTTCCGTTCATGAGCCACCGGAAAATGGACGTCGCGGGCGTGCCGGCGCGCGTCAACCGCCTCACCTATACGGGCGATCTCGGCTACGAGATCTGGGTGAAGCCGGAATACGAGCGCGCCCTCTACGACCGGCTGATGGCGGCGGGCGAAGAGCTCGGCATCAAGAATTTCGGCATGCGCGCCCTTCTGGCGCTCAGGCTGGAGAAGAATTTCCCCACGTGGTTCCGAGAGCTGCGCCCCATCTACGGGCCGTTCGAGGCGGGGCTCGACCGCTTCGTGGATCTGAAGAAAAACGACTTCATCGGCCGCGAGGCGGCGGCGCGGGAGAAGGAGGAAGGCGGGGCGCTCGCCCGCATCGCCATGGTCGTCGACGCGGAGGATGCCGACGTCATCGGCGACGAGCCGATCTGGTACGCGGCGAACGGCGCCGAGCCAAAAGTGGTCGGCTGGGTGACCTCCGGCGGATACGCGCATTATGTCGAGCAGTCGCTCGCACAGGGCTACGTGCCGGCCGAGCTCGTGAATGGCGGCGGCAGCTTCGAGATCGAGATCCTCGGCGAGCGCCGCCCTGCCCGCCTGCAGATGGAGCCGCCCTTCGACCCTGCCGGGGAGAGGATGCGCGGCTGAGCGGCATGGCCCTTGCTTGCTGGGCGGGGTAGTTACCCCGCCTCGCATATGCGGGCCATCATGCGGAATCTTCGATGACCGACCAGCCGCCGGCGCACAAACACCGGCTCTACGAAGACGCCCTCGCGCTTTTCATCGGCACGCTGCTCGTCGCGCTCGGCCTTGACATCTATGCCGAGGCGACGCTCTTGACCGGCTCGACGGCGGGCCTCGCGCTCCTCGTCCAGTACGGGACGGGCATTCCCTTCTCGCCGGTCTTCTTCGTCGTGAACCTGCCCTTCTATGCACTGGCGATCGGAAAGATGGGCTGGCGCTTCACCATCGCGACCTTCCTCGCCGTCGGGCTCGTCTCTGTCTTCACCCGGCTGACGCCGGAGTGGATCGAGATCGGCGAGGTGAATTCCCTTTATGCCGCGCTGATGGGCGGCATCCTTCTGGGCACAGGTCTCCTCGTCCTCTTCCGCCACCGGGCTGGCCTCGGCGGGGTCAACATCCTTGCCGTCTACCTGCAGGATCATTTCGGGCTGAGGGCCGGCTATGTGCAGCTTGCCATCGACGCGGCGATCATGGTCGCCGCCCTCTTCGTCGTCGATGCGGACCGGGTGCTCCTGTCGCTGCTCGGCGCCGCCGTCCTCAACTTCATCATCGCCATCAACCACCGGCCGGGCCGCTATGTCGGCATCAGCTGAGAGATAAGCGCGGGAAAACTACTCCACCTTCACGACGCGGCCGGAATTGCAGCTCGTCTGGTTCGAGGAAGCCTCGCTCGGCGGCGCGGCGCGGATCAGGGCGCCGAGGTCGGGCGCCTCGCCGATATTGCCCTTCAGGCCGATCCAGAGCTCGGAGATGACGTTCTCGCCGCCGACCTTGGCGCAGCGGATGAGGAGCCGGTCCGAGGCGCCCGCCCCGAAGGCGGTGTCGAAGGTATCCTCGATCTCGGAGCGCTGCAGCACCTTGCCGAGGTTCTGCGCAAAGAGCATGCGCACCGGCGAGGCGTTGAGGAGATTCATGAGGAGGAGCGATTCACGAAAATACTCGTCCGGATCGGCGCCCTTGTCGGCGTCCGTCCGGTCGTCCTCATAGCAGGCGCCGTGCTTGGGCCATTCGTGCAGATGAAGGCCCGACTGGACGCCCGGCATCACCACCTTCAGCGCCGCCAGGAGGTTCGCGTCGAGCGCAATCTCCTCGTCGCGCGGCTGGCTGCCGGCGCAGGAGACCGGCCCACCGCGGTCGCAGTAGCAAGGGAAGATGTTCCTGTCGTCGAGATCGTCCGGCCAGAGCCCGTGCAGGGCGAAATGCGTCGCGTCAAAGCGCCCGGGCCGCAGCGTGGTGCATTCCGGCTTGTTGGTGCCGGCGGCCGTGGCGCAGAAGGCCGGCTCCCAGGAGGCGGCGAGCACGTATTCGATGCTGTCGGGGGCGAGCGTGGCGACAGACGGCGGCTCGCGCGTCGGCTCCGTAGGGTTGGAAGGCGCCGGCCTCACCAGCGCCTCGGCCGGCGCATAGGCGCCGCAGTTCATCGGCACCCAGCGTGCCTCCGTCTGCGGCGCGCCTGGGACCTTCACCTGATAATGGGTGCCGGGCGTGGAATTGCGCGCCACCATCTCATAGGCGCGCATGACCTCGAGCCGGACATTGCCGGGGTTTTCGGTGTCCTTCTTCTTCGTCGCCTCGCAAGCGGAGAGCGCGATGAAGTAGCCGTCAAGCTCGACCTGCTGGGCGAAAGACGGCGACGAAAGGATGCCCGCCAGCATGACGGCGAGGCAAAGACGGAGCTTTCTCACACGCGAAACCCGCAATCTGATGTTGCAACCGGGCAAGAATTTTCGCGTGCGCCCGGCAGCGCCGCAAGACAAAGTTCAATGACGCGGCGTTTGTGGACGCGGCGTTTGGGAACGCGGCGTTTGGGGACGCGGCAGGCCCCGGCGGAGGCTTTCCGCCGCATAGGCGTCCTCCGGCAATGATTCGATGCCGGCAAGATGAAGCGCGGCGCGGATCGAGGCGCTTTCGGGACCCGAAAGCACCTGAGCGAGCGCCGCGCGGATGGCGGCGGCCTCTTCCTCATTTCTCGACCTCGCCGTGACGAAAGGCAGGGCCGGCCGCAGCGGCGTGAAGGCCAGCACCTTGAGTTCGGCCACGGCATCGGCCTCGAAATCCTGCGCCAGCCGCCAGGCGATCGCGTCGATGGCGGCGACGTCGGCCTCGCCAGAGGCAACGGCACGGAGCGAGGCCCTGTGCGCCCCTGTCTTCAGCGCCTGCGACAGATCCGAAGAAACACCGGCGGTGCGCAGCGCCTCCTCCAAGGCCACGCAGCCCGACAGGCTGTCGGCCGAATTGACCGCCGGGCGGCGGCCGGCAAGGTCGGCGGCGCTCGTTGCGCAATCGTCCCGGCGCACAATGAGAGCGCTCGAATAGCAAGGGCCCTCGCAGCCTTCGACGGCATAGACGGGCGTCGCCACGATGCGGAGGTTTTCGCGGAGCCCGGTCGCATAGGGCCAGCCGCAGGTCTGCGAGAGGATGAGCGCCGGATCGCGCCATATCTCGGGGGCCTCGCGCCGCCTCTCCAGTGCCCGGGGCGCTGCGACGCCACGTGCAGCGAGCGCCGCGGCAAGGGCCGTCCAGAGCGCATCGGTCGCAGCCCGTACCTCGGGCCAGTCGTACATCGGAAGGGCGGCCACATGCGCCGCCCCGGTCGAAAGAACCATTACGGGCGGCGGAGATAGGGATGCGGCACGGGAGACTTCCTGCGGAAGAGATAGCGTCTCAGGATATCGCCGTAGCCGGCGAAGACATAGCCCGCATTGCCGGCCTGGAACTCCGCCCTCGCCGAGCGGTAAAGCGCCGGCAGGCGATACCACGGCAGGCGCGGATGCTCGTGGTGGACGTAGTGAAGGTTGTTGTTGAGGAACAGCAGCGAGAGCAGCGAGCGTTCCTCGACGATCGCGGTGCGCCCGCCCGGCGCCTCGCTCGCCTGATGCTCGGCGAAGGTTCTGAGGCTGAGGAGCGACAGGCCGCCATAGGCGATGAGGAGATACTGCCACAGCGGCATGCCGGCGACGACGAGGACGAAGACAAGGACGATGGCGGCGCCGAGGGCATGCGCCGCCCAGGCCAGGCCCATGCCACGCTCCTTGCCGGAGCGGGCAAGGCGCAGCTCCGCCCCGTAGAAGCCGACGCTCATCACCGCCGGGCCGATCAGCAGCCGTCCGAAGAGGGTGTTGTTGAAATCGAGGACGCGCTGCAACGGCGCGGGCAGGCGCTGCCAGTCGGCAAGCGCGTAGTAGTAGGATTCCGGGTCGTCGTAAGGGTCGGTGAGGCTCTGGTCGTTGTGGTGGCGCAGATGCATGCGCTTGAAACGGCGATAGGGATAGGCAAGGCCGAGCGGCAGGAAAATCAGCCCCTCGTTGAGCCCGGCGGAGCGGGTCGGATGGCCGTGCAGCGCCTCATGCTGAAGCGAGGAATGCAGCGTCACCATGGGCACGGCGAGCAGGGCTGTCAGCGCGAAGCCGAGGCTCTGGTGGAAGAGGAGCGCGGCGGCCCAGACGAGGTGGCAGAGAAGGATCAAAAAGAGGGTTGGCCATTCGGCCGTTTGAAGTGTTGCCCGAATCTTGTTCATGCCTGCTAGAGAGACATTAGCCGGCTGTTCACCACAACGGTTACATGCGACGCATATGTTGCGTTTCGTTCACATGAGCATCAATTGTTGTGCGAACGCGCCGTAATGTGCATGATCGCTACATGGATAAGCGCGACCTTCTTCCCGTTCTGCGCGAGCGCCTCTCCCTGCTGATGGCAAGGGCGGGCCAGAACCGCTCCGAATTCGCCCGCTCCGTCGAGCTCGACCGGTCGGCGATCACCCAGCTCCTGTCCGGACAATCGACCCGCCTGCCGCGCACGGAGACGCTGTGGCGCATCGCCGAGCGCCATTCCGTCAGTCTCGACTGGCTGGTCGGTCTTTCCCAGGACGATCAGCTTGCCGCCGAAATGCGCCAGGTGCTGGAGATCGCCGAGAGCGAGGGCGCGGAGGGCGAGACGCCTCTGGAGCGCTGGCACCGCGAGGCGGTCGGCACCAAGATCCGCTATGTGCCGACGCAGATTCCCGATCTCCTGCGCACGGAGCGGGTGATCGAGTACGAGTATTCAGGCGGAGCGAGCCCCCTGCCGCAGACGCAGCTGAAGGAAGCGGAATTCCGGCTCGACTATAATCGCAGGCCCGAGACGGACATGGAGGTGTGCATCCCCCGCCAGCGTCTGGAGCTTCTCGCCGAGGGGCGCGGGGTCTGGCGCGACCTCGACCGGCGCTCGCGCGCCATGCAGCTCACCTACATGGCCGACCTTCTGGACGAGCTCTATCCGACCTTCCGGCTCTTCCTCTACGACCAGATGCAGAACTACTCGATCCCCTACACCGTCTTCGGCTCGCAAAGGGCCGCGATCTTCGTCGGGGAGATGTATCTCGTGCTCAACGCCACGGAGCATATCCGCGCGCTGACGAAGCATTTCGACAACCTGATCCGCCAGGCGGTCGTCAATGCACATCAGGCCGCGGATCATATCCGCGGCCTGAAGGTGGTCTAGCCGTCCCGCAAGGGCCGGCACGGCACTTGGAAAAACGCTACTGGATCAGCGGACGCAGCGTGAAGGACTGGAAGCCGACCGCGAGGTTGAGGCCCTGCTGGGCCTGCACGGAGAGCGGCTGCAGCACGAAGCTCTTGTTGGAGCCACCGACCAGCGCATTGGCGCCGACACCGGCACCCACCGTCGCCTCGGCGCCGATACCGGCGTAGTCTCCGGCCAGCGCGCCCCTGGAATAGGCATTCGCGGTCGGCGCCATGACGATCCACTTGATCAGCGTCTTGCCGGTGACGCCGACATCGAGGCCGAACTTCTTCACCGTACCGGCATACTGCTCCTTCGGGCCGCCATCGGCCGGGGTGTAGCTGCAGGTCAGGTTCTTGGAAGAGCCGATGATGAAGCCGGCGCCACCTTCGACCACGCAGTCGAGACTGCCGACCTTGACACGCTCCTGCGCATGGGCGCCGGCTGCAAAGCCCACCACGGAGGCGGCGGAAAGCGCGATCGCGGCCATGTAGGCGAGCGGGGACTGGCGGTTCTTCATTGTCTTTTCTCCTCGAAAATCGGGAATGTGCGCGGGCGGACGCCCGTTCCCCCGGCAAACGCGGACGGGGCCCGGCCGTTCCGAGGAAACCAGCTTCGTGCCAGCAAAGCTTGCACAGTGTGGCGGCTTGACCCTTGCCCCTGCGGGCGAGAAATGATGTACCGGCCGCCGACAGAGCGAAGGATTGCATATGACATCGCTGAGCGACCTGCTCGCCAAGAAAGGCGTCCTCATGGCGGACGGCGCCACCGGCACGACCCTCTTCGAGATGGGCCTGTCGGCCGGCGACCCGCCCGAATTGTGGAACGTCGATCATCCCGACCGGGTGAAGCGGCTGCATGCCGGCTTCCTGGCGGCGGGCTCCGACATCATCCTCACCAACACCTTCGGGGCCAACAAGCACCGGCTGAAGCTGCACCGGGCGGAGGGCCGCGTCTTCGAGCTCAACCAGCGGGGCGCCGAGATCGCCTGCGAGGCCGCCCGCGAGGCGGGCCGCGAAGTGGTCGTCGCCGGTTCGGTCGGGCCGACGGGCGAACTGTTCGAACCGCTCGGCTCGCTGACGGAGGAAGACGCCGTCGACGCCTTCACCGAACAGGCCAGGGGCCTGAAAGCCGGCGGGGCGGATGTGTGCTGGATCGAGACCATGTCGGCCCCGGCCGAGATCCGCGCCGCCGCGCAGGGCGCCATCAATGCCGGCATGCCCTATACCTCCACCGCCAGCTTCGACACGGCCGGCCGCACCATGATGGGGCTGAAGCCCGACGGCCTCGCCGCCGTCTTCGATGGCCTTTCGCAGCCGCCGCAGGCCTTCGGAGCCAATTGCGGCGTCGGCGCTTCCGATCTCGTCCTTTCCGTCCTCGCCATCGACGGCGCCAAGCACGGCTGGGGCGTCATCGCCAAGGCCAATTGCGGCATCCCGGTCGTGCATGGCGAGCACGTCCATTATTCCGGCACGCCGGAGCTGATGGGCAATTACGCGCGTCTCGCCATGGATGCCGGCGCCACCATCATCGGCGGCTGCTGCGGCACCACGCCGGAGCACCTCACCGCCATCCGCGCCGCCATCGACAGCCACAATCGCGGCGACAAGCCGGATCGTGAGCGGATCGAAGCGCTGATCGGCCCCCTCGCCGCGCCGCCGCGCGAGGAAGGCGCCGCGCCGCGCAAGCGGACGGGAAGACGCGAGCGCGCCTGAAGCCTCACGCCCCACCTGGCGCCGACTGCGCGGGCGCTCGACCTTTCGGGCAACCTGTCTATTTGCTGTCACGCTCTGACGGCAGTCTCGGCCGGGTACGAAAGGAGAGGGCGTGCTGAAGATCTACCGCGGCGAGGGCGACCGCCTCGTCGAAAGCGACAATATCGACCTTTCCACCATGAATGCGGCGGAGGCGTCCGGACCGATCTGGATCGACCTCATCGAGCCGAGCCCGGACGAGGCGGCGGCCGTCGCCGGCTATATCGGCATCCAGATTCCCGGCATGGCGGAAATGGAGGAGATCGAGCCCTCCTCGCGCCTTTATTCGGAAGAAGGCGCGCAGTTCATGACCGTGACGACGGTGGTGGGCGTGGGGGCCGGCGAGCCGACGAAGACGCCCGTCGCCTTCATCCTGCGCAACGGCCACCTCATCACCGTGCGCTATGCCGAACCGCGCCAGTTCGGCCTCTTCCTCGCCAACGCGCTGCGCGGCACGGGCGAGAAGACGGAAACGAGCGAGGCGGTGATGCTCGGCCTGCTGGAGGCGCAGGTGAACTGGCTTGCCGACCTTCTGGAGCGGGTCGGGCGGGACATCGACGTCCTCTCGCACGGCGTCTTCCAGAGCAAGATCAAGAAGGTGAACCGCAAGACGGCGGACCTCAGATCCATCATGACGGAGATCGGCCGGCAGGGAGACCTCCTGTCGCTGGTGCGCGAAAGCCTCGTCTCGCTGGTGCGGCTGCTCATCTACCATCAGACGCTGTCGCCGCGCGCCAAGGGCGACAAGGCCGCCCGCAGCCGCTCGCGCATCCTCGTGCGCGACGCGCAGTCCCTCGGAGAGCACGCGACCTTCCTCTCGGGCAAGCTTTCCTTCCTGCTCGACGCCACGCTCGGCCTCATCAACCTGGAGCAGAACCAGATCATCAAGATCTTCTCCGTCGCCGCCGTCGTCTTCCTGCCCCCGACGCTGGTCGCCTCGATCTACGGCATGAATTTCAAGAACATGCCGGAACTCGACTGGGGGGCCGGCTATCCCTGGGCGCTCGGACTGATGATCTTCTCGGCCGCCCTGCCCTTCCTCTATTTCAAGCGCCGCGGCTGGCTCTAGCGGCCGCGCCGCGGGAGGCGATCGGCAGGCTTTCGCCAAAGGCCAAAATCGCCTAGGGCCGCGGATGCAATGCCGAGCCGCAAGGCCCGGCACGGGCAAAGGGGCGAGCGATGCGATTCCAGCGCCTCCTGGAGGAGAGCCTTTCGGCAGGGCGCCGGGCCGGCCCGGCCGGCAGCCCGGCGCTGGCGCATGGCGCGCGGCGCGCGGCGCGCCTTGCCGCCGCCATCGAAGCCGAAGAGCACGCCGGCAGGCGGCTTGCCGTCTACGGGCGCACGGTCTCCGTCGTCGGCATCGGCCTGCTGCTCTTCCTGATCGTGCCCTTCCCGGGCATCCTCTACTACGAGGGCCTGCTGGCGGTCTTCCTCCTCCTCGGGCTGGCGCGGCTGTGGCTCGACGCCGGCAAGCTCTACCGCTGGTGGACGGGCTATCTCCTGACGGCGGTCGACTTCGCGCTGCTGACCTTCACGCTGCTCTATCCAAACCCGCTCTTTCCCTTCGACCATCCGCCGCAGCACGCGCTCAGGACGGGCAATTTCGTCTATCTTTACGTCATGCTCGGCGGGCTCGCCTTCGCCTTCCAGCCGAAACACGTGCTCATCGGCGGCATCATCGGCGCGGCGATGTGGCTTGCCGGCGTCGCCATCCTGGTAATGCTGCCCGACACGGTGCTCCTGCCGCGCGGCGTCGGCGGGATCGAGGCGCTGCAGCTCGCCGCCCGGCAGCCGACGCTGATCGACCTTTCCGCGGTGGCGCAGAATATCGGCGTCTTCCTGATCGTCTCGCTGCTCCTTGCCATGGTCGTCGCCCGCTCGCGCGCCCTTGTGCGCCGCCAGGCGAGTCTGGAGCGCGAGCGCTCCAACCTTGCCCGCTACTTCCCGCCCGCCACGGTGGACCGGCTGGCACGCGAGGATGCCGCGCTCGCCCAGATCCGCGAGCAGAACGGCGCCGTCCTCTTCGCCGATCTCGTCGGCTTCACCACCTGGTCGGAGCGGCACCGGCCGGCCGAGGTGATCGCCTATCTCAGGAACGTGCACGCCAAACTGGAAGAGGCGGTGTTCCTCCACGGCGGCACGGTCGACAAGTTCATCGGCGACGGCATGATGGCGACCTTCGGCACGCCCGATCCCGGGGAGCACGACGCGCTCGACGCGCTGGCCTGCCTCAGCGCGATCCTGGAGCATTTCTCCCGCTGGAATGCGCGGCGGCTGCAGCGCGGCGCAGAGCCCGTGCAGATCTCCATCGGACTGCATTACGGCAAGGTCGTCGTCGGCAATATCGGCACGGAACGGCGGCTGGAATTCGCCGTCCTCGGCGACACGGTCAACGTCGCGAGCCGGCTGGAAGGTATCACCCGCGAGCTCGCATGCCGCGCCGCGATCAGCCGGGCGGCCGCCGAGGCGGCGCTGGCGGAAGCGCCGGAAGAGGCCGAAGCGCTTCTCGCCCGCTTCGAGCCGCGCGGGCCGCAGCGGCTTTACGGCCGCTCGGAGCTCGTGGAAGTGCTGAGCGCCGACTGACGCTCTTCTCCTGCCCATAAAACTGGCACGCCGCATGCTTCGCCCCTGCGGGGCCGGCCCGACGCCGGCCGGAAGATTTCCAAAAGGGGCAACTCGATGAAGAAATTCGTTTTCGCAGCGGCGCTGGCGGCGGCCGCGATCGCCGCCGTGCCTGCTCTTTCGGCAGAGACGCCGCTGAAATTCTCGCTCGACTGGAAGCTCGAAGGCCCGGCGGCGCCGTTCCTGCTGGCGCTCGAGAAGGGATACTTTTCCGATGAAGGGCTTGCCGTCACGATCGACACCGGCGCCGGCTCGCTGGAGCCGATCAACCGCGTCGCTTCCGGTGCCTACGATATGGGCTTCGGCGACATCAATTCGCTCATCAAGTTCAACGATCAGAACCCGGATTCGGCGCTGACGGCCATCTACATGGTCTACAACAAGCCGGCCTTCGCCATCATCGGGCGCAAGAGCCTCGGCGTCGCCGCGCCGAAGGACCTGGAAGGCAAGACGCTGGGCGCCCCGGCCCCGGACGGGGCCTATGCGCAATGGCCGATCTTCGTCAAAGCCAACGAGATCGACGCTTCCAAGGTGACGATCGAGAATGTCGGCTTTCCCGTGCGCGAGCCGATGCTGGCGCAGGGCGCCGTTCAGGCGATCACCGGCTTTTCCTTCTCCTCCTTCATCAACCTGAAGACGGCCGGCGTGCCCGCCGACGACATCGCCGTGCTCTTGATGGCCGATTACGGCGTTGAGCTCTACGGCAACGCCATCCTCGTCGCCCCCGCCTATGCCGAGGCCCATCCGGACGCGGTGAAGGGCTTTCTGGCGGCCTTCAACAAGGCGATGAAGGAGGTGATCGCCGACCCGCAGGCGGCAGTGAAGTACGTCACCGACGCCAACCCGGTCGTGACCCAGGAGACCGAGCTGGAGCGCCTCCAGATGGCGATCGACCAGAACATCGTCACCGACGAGGTGAAGGCGGACGGGCTCGGCGCGGTGAAAATGGACCGGCTTACCACCTCCATCGACCAGATCGCGCTCACCTTCGATTTCTCCGCAAAGCCCTCCGCGGAGAGCGTCTTCGACCCTTCCTACCTGCCGCAGAAGGAAGAGCGGGAAGTCGAATAGGCCGGCCGTTCCGATGGCCTTCGTCGAGCTTGCCGGCGTCTGCCACGCCTATGGCGGGGCCGGCACGCCGCTCGCGGTGGAAAATCTCGACATCGCCGTGGAAAAGGGCGAGTTCGCCGCCGTCGTCGGCCCGTCGGGCTGCGGGAAGTCGACCCTTATGAAACTCGCCACCGGCCTGCAATTCCCGCAGGCCGGCACGGTGACGGTGGACGGGGAGCGCGTGAGCCGCCCCGTCAGCCTCGCCGGCATGGCCTTCCAGGCGCCGACGCTGCTGCCGTGGCGGACGACGATCGACAACGTCCTGTTGCCCCTGGAGATCGTGCGCCCGCACCGCTCGCGCATCCGCCGATCGCGGGCGGCCTATCGCGAGCGGGCCGAGGAGCTGCTGGCGCAGGTGGGCCTTGAAGGCGCGGGCGAGAAATATCCCTGGGAGCTTTCCGGCGGCATGCAGATGCGTGCCTCGCTCTGCCGCGCCCTCATCCATGCGCCGCAGCTCCTCATGCTCGACGAGCCCTTCGGCGCGCTCGACGCCTTCACGCGCGAGGAACTGTGGTGCGTGATCCGCGACCTGCACCGCACGACGGGCGTTACCATCATCCTGGTCACGCACGACCTTCGAGAAGCCGTCTTCCTCGCCGACCGCGTCGTCGTGCTCACCTCCCGCCCCGGCAGGGTGCTGGAGGAGCGGCGCATCGACCTTCCACGCCCGCGCGAGCTCGACGTGACCTTCACACCGCAATTCCAGACCATCGTGCACGAGATGCGCGACCACATCATCAAGGCGCGCGGATGAGGCATTCGACCATCACCTGGGCGGCGCCGACGGCCTTCACCCTCTTCTCGCTTCTCCTCTGGGAGGCGGCGGTGAAGCTCTTCAACATCCCGCCCTTCTTCCTGCCGCCGCCGACGGCGATCGCGGAAGCCTTCGTGCGCTTCGGCCCGGCGATCGCATCGGAAAGCCTCTATACGCTGATCACCACGCTCATCGGCTTTGCCATGGCCGTCGTCTTCGGCCTCGGCCTCGGCCTCCTCGTCGGCGCCTCGCGGACCATCTATGCCGGGCTCTATCCGCTGATGATCGGCTTCAACGCCGTACCGAAGGTCGCCGTGGTGCCGATCCTCGTCCTGTGGTTCGGCATCGGCGGCGTGCCGGCCGTGCTGACGGCCTTCCTCATCTCCTTCTTCCCGATCGTGGTGAATGTCGCGACCGGGCTCGCCACCACCGAGCCGGAGCTGGAAGACGTCCTGAAGGTGCTGGGCGCCTCGCGGCTCGACGTGATGCGCAAGGTCGGCATCCCGCGGGCCCTGCCCTATTTCTTCGGTTCCCTGAAGATCGCCATCACGCTCGCCTTCGTCGGCTCGGTGATTTCCGAATCCATCGCCTCCAACCACGGCATCGGCAACCTGATGCTGCAGGCGCAGGCGCAGTTCCAGGTGCCGCTGATCTTCGCCGGCCTTGTCGCCCTCGCGGTGGAAGGCATCGTCATGTACGCGCTGATGGCCTGGGTGGAAAAGCGCATGACCGGCTGGGCGCATCGCGGCGGGCATGCGGCCTGAACGGATCGTTTGTCGCAGCAGCTCCATCGGAACCGATCGGCCTCATGCCCCTTTTCCAACCGTTTGTCGTTCGCCCGCGCGGGCCTGCCCGCCGGGCAGGTTTCCCGCACGTTGCCCGCAAGGTTTGATGCATGCCGCCTTCCGTCGTTCTCCTGCCGGTCTTCTTCCAGGTCGGCCTCACCTTCTTCCTCGGCCTGTGGATGGGCCGCTCGCGCTTTGCCGCCATCCGCCGCGGCGAGGTGGAGGTCTCCAGGATCGCGCTCGGCGAGCCGAACTGGCCGAAAAAGCCGCTGCAGATCGCCAATTCCTTCGCCAACCAGTTCCAGATCCCCCTCCTCTTCTACGTGGTGGTGGCGCTGGCACTCGTCACCGACAAGGCCGGCCTCATCTTCGTGCTGCTCGCCTATGCCTTCGTGGCCAGCCGTTTCCTGCATGCCTTCGTCCATACCGGCACCAACGACCTCAGGAAGCGTTTCCAGTCGTTTGCCGTCGGGCTCTTCATTCTGATCGGCATGTGGCTTCTCTTCGCGATCCGGACTCTTTTCGGGATCTGAGCGCCGGGCCGGGGGCGCCGGCCGGCCGCCGGCGGATCGCCAGCAATCCCGCCCCGGCGATCATCGCCATGCCGGCAAGGGTCGGCGCATCCGGCAGGTCGGCAAAGAGAGCCCAGCCCCAGAAGGCGGCGAAGACCAGATAGCTGTAATCGAAGGTCGCGATCAGCGAAGGCGTCGCGGCCTGATAAGCGGCGGCGAGCCCCAGCCCGATGAAAACGATGAGCGCGGCGAGAAAGAGGATCAGCGCCCAGTCGGGCGCCCCCATCGGCGCCCAGCCGCCGAGGAGAAACGGCGCCGCACGCAACAGGTCGCCGCCCGGCCGCAAGAGAGCGAGGACCAGGCTCGCGAGGAGACCGGCGGCCAGCAGCGCCCCGTTGAGGGCAAAGGCCAGCGCTGCGGCGCTCTGCGAACGGCATTTCGCCCGCGTGAGGATTGCGGCCAGGGCATAGAAGAAGCCGGAAAGGACCGGAAGGAGGGCAAGGGGCGCGAACGCCTCCCCGCCCGGCCGCAGCATGACGGCGACGCCGGAAAAGCCGAGAAGAACGGCGAGCCAGCCGCGCGCCCCGACCCTTTCGCCGAGGACCGGGGCGGAAAGAAGCGTGATGAAGAGCGGGCCGGTATAGAAGGCCGCGGCGATGACGGAGAGCGACAGGACCGGGATCGCGGCATACATGGCGACATACATCGCCACCAGACAGCCGGCCCGCAGCCAGGCCCAGCGGCTGGGCATCGCATTGAGGTCCGGCCCGCCCCGCCTGGCCCCGCGACGGGCAAGCCAGAGGAGCGCGGGAAAGGCCGCGAGCGCTCGCAGCACGTAGATCTGCCAGAGCGACATGTCGGTGCTGGCGTATTTGATCAGCGCATCCTGCAGCGACATGGCAAAGACGGCGCCGACGATGAGGACGATGCCGAGCACCACCCGGTCCGCCCCGGGATCCGCCCTGCGATCCGACCTGCGATTTTCTTCCGACATGAGCTCTCTCCTGTTGCGACGGAGAGGCTAGGCGCGAACGCATCGTTCGATAATTGGCCTTGTGTGCATGTGATTAGTCGATAATTTCGAACAATGCGCCGAACATCGCTCGCCGGTCTGGAGGTCTTTCTCGCCATCGCCCGCGAAGGCTCGCTGCGGGGCGCGGCCGCATCGCTTGGGCTCGGCGCGCCCGCGGTCAGCCACCAGCTGAAGACGCTGGAGGCGCAGATCGGCGTCACGCTCTTCGACCGGACCACGCGCTCGCTGGAGCTGACGGCGGCCGGAAGGACGCTGCTGGAAGGCGCCGAGCCCGCCTTTGCGGGGTTGGTCGCAGCTCTGGAGGAAGCGCGCGGGGCCGGCAGCACGCGCAAGGGCGCCCTGCGCATCACCCTTCCCTGGAGCGCCTACCGGATCGTGCTCGCCCCGCATCTCGCCGATTTCCGGGCGGCCTATCCCGAGATCCGACTGGAGCTTTCCTTCAACGAGGCGCTGGTCGATATCGTGGCGGGCGGCTTCCATGCCGGCATGCGCCTCGGCGACCGGCTCTCGCCCGGCATGATCGCGACGCGCCTCACCCCGCCGCTGAAGGGCGCCTATTCGGCCTCGCCCGGCTATCTTTCGCAGCATGGACGGCCGCGCCACCCGCGCGATCTCCTCGCCCACTGGGCGATCCGCTACCGCTTCATCAGCACCAACCGGCTCGCCGACTGGCAATTCGTGGAAGGGGACAGGGAATTCGCCGTAGACCCGCCGGCGGCGCTCGTCTTCGACAGTTTTCAGGCAGTGGTGCAGGCCGCCCTCGCCGGCCACGGCATCGGCTGGTCACTGCGCCCGGTCGTTGCCGAAGAGCTTGCCGCCGGGAGGCTGGAAACGGTTCTCGACGCCTATACGCCCGAGCATCCGCCCTTCTTCCTCTATTACACGGAGCAGAACCGGCGGCTGGAGCTTCTGCGCGTCCTCATCGATTTTCTCGGCGAGCGCCGGGGCTGAGCGGTCCCGGCGCGGTCGGTAGATGGCGCTTGCCGGGCGAGACGGCCGGTGGCAGCCTCCGATCTCCCTTCTCGGACGGGCACCCGGCATGATCCTCATCGGACAGTATGATTCACCCTTCGTGCGGCGCGTCGGCGTCGCGCTCACCCTCTACGAGATCGCCTTCGAGCAGCGGCCCTGGTCGACCTTCGGCGACCGCGACAGGATCCGCCCCTACAACCCCTTGATGCGGGTGCCGACGCTCGTCCTTGCAGACGGCGACGTCCTCATCGAGAGCCACGCCATCCTCGACTATCTCGACCGCCTCGTCGGCCCGGAGAGGGCAATGTACCCGGTCGAGGAGCCGGCACGGCACCGCGCCATCAAGCTTGCCTCGCTCGCCTCCGGGCTCGCCGACAAGGCCGTCAGCCTCTTCTACGAGCTCAGGCTGCACGGCGAGAAGTCGGACCTGTGGATGGAGCGCTGCCGGGCGCAGATCGGCGGCGTCCTCGACGCGCTGGAGGCCGACCGGGCCGCACGTGAAACGCCCTACTGGTTCGGCGAGCGCATCGGCCATGGCGACATCGTCGTCGCCGCCGCCCTCCGTTTCCTCGCCGAAGCGCATCGCGGGCTGATCGACATGGCCGGATATCCTGCGCTGAAGGCGCATGCGGAGCGGCTGGAAGCGCTGCCGGCGTTCAGGACGATCTACCAGCCTTTTGACGCGCCTGCCTGAGGGCGATTCAAAGGCTCTGCCGCGCCACCCGCCCCTGCCAGAGGACTAGGCAGGGCACGATTCCAAGCTCCATGACGAGGCCGCCGACATGACCGGCCGAGGGCGTGCCGGCCAGAACGAGCGAAAGAAGCCGCGCCAGCCCGCCCGCAAGGACGAAGCCGGAGAGGAGCCGGAAGCGCGCCGTCTTCGTTTCGATCGCCGGCACGCAGGAGAGGAAGGCAAGGCCGACCGCGAAGAACACGCCGGAGAGAAACCGCAGATGGCTGTCGAGATCGGCCGGCCAGCGCGGCTCGACCTGAAGGAAGGCCGGACCGAAGACTACGCCCGCCGCGCCCGCGGAAAGCGGGATGAGCGACAGGATCGAGACGACCACCTGGAGAAGACGGCGGGACATGAAAACCTTTCGCGGGTCGCGATCGGGCGGAAAGCTCCACCCGAATGGAAGCGACTGCGAAGGTTACGTTTCAGGTCCCGCCGGGGTTTCTCGACAGCGTATCAGGCGCGCTCAGGCAAAGGCGTCGGGCATCGAAGCCTTGGTCTTGTCGATGAATTCCTTCAGCGCCTCGTCGATTGCCTCATCCAGCGGCGGGGCCTCGTAATCGGCGAGCCACTTCTTCCAGAGCTTGTTCGCCCGGTCCTCGGCCGAGTGCGAGCCTTCCGCATGCCATTGCTCGAAGGAATTGTTGTCGGCGATGGAGGAGCGGTAGAAGGCCGTCTCGAAATTCGCCTGGGTGTGGGCGCAGCCGAGATAATGGTTGCCCGGCCCGACCTCGGCGATGGCGTCCATCGCCTGGCCGTTCTCGGAAAGATCCACGCCGGCCGAAAGCTGCTGCATCATGCCGAGCTGGTCGCAATCCATGACGAATTTCTCGTAGGAGGAGACGAGCCCGCCCTCCAGCCAGCCGGCCGCGTGCAACACGAAATTGGTGCCGGCCATCACCGTCGGCGTCAGCGTCTGGGCGCTCTCATAGGCCGCCTGCGCGTCACAGGTCTTGGAGGCGCAGAGCGAGCCGCCGGAGCGGAAGGGAATGCCGATCCGGCGGGCGAGCTGCGCGGCGCCGTAGAGGACGAGGCTCGGCTCCGGCGTGCCGAAGGTCGGCGCGCCCGATTGCATGGAGATCGAGGAAGCGAAGGTGCCCATGACGACCGGCGCGCCCGGGCGGCAGAGCTGGGTGAAGGCGGTGCCGGCCAGCACCTCGGCGAGAATCTGCGTCAGCGTGCCGGCGACCGTCACCGGCGACATCGCCCCCGCGAGGATGAAAGGGGTGACGATGGCGGCCTGGTTGGCCCGCGCATAGGTTTTCAGCGCGCCCAGCATGGTGCCGTCGAAGACCATCGGCGAGTTGACGTTGATGAGGTTGATGAGGACGCAATTGCGGTCGACGAATTCCTCGCCGAAGACGAGCTTGGCCATGGTCACGGAATCGGCGGCCCGCTCCGGCGCCGTCACCGAGCCCATGAAGGGTTTGTCGGAATAGCGGATATGGGCATAGACCATATCGAGATGGCGCTTGTTGACCGGGATATCGACCGGCTCGCAGACCGTGCCGCCCGAATGATGGATCGCCGGCGCATGGTAGGCGAGCTTCACGAACTGGCGGAAATCCTCGATCGTGCCGTAGCGACGCCCGCCGTCGAGGTCGCGCACGAAGGGCGGGCCGTAGACGGGGGCGAAGACCGTCGCCTTGCCGCCGATTTCCACTGAGCGTTCCGGGTTGCGCGCATGCTGGGTGAAGCTCGCCGGCGCGCTCTTCAGGAGCTCGCGACACAGCCCCTTGGGAAAGCGCACGCGCTCGCCGGCGACATCCGCGCCGGCCTCGCGCCAGATGGCGAGCGCTTCGGGATCCTCGCGAAACTCGATGCCGATCTCTTCGAGTACCCGGTCGGCATTCGCCTCGATCAGCGCCAGCCCCTCCTCGGAGAGCACTTCCTGCTCGGGAAGCGTGCGGCGGATATAGGAAAGCTGCAGGGAGCGCCCGCCCTGGCGTCGCGCCCGGCGGGCATCGGCCCCGCCACTCGCGCGGCGGCGGCGTTCGCCGGTTGAGGCCTCGGTGATCGACATGTCTGGCTCCACTGGCACAGGGCTTGCTCAACCACCCCTAGAGAGCCGTTCGGAGCGGGGGTCTTCCGACAGCGGCAGAGCGTGACGCGGGCGGAAAAGGGTTGTGCGGAAAAGTCGCAGACGAAATTTGTCAAAGTCGCGTTCGAACCACTCGGTTGCCCCGAACGACCTAATGATGCGATGACGCTGCCTTGACGCAGCTTGCAAGGAGCCTGCCGTGGCTGAAGAGGACATCGTACTTTCCGAGCTCAGTGACGAAGAGCTCGTCGCGCAGATGCATGACGACCTCTATGACGGACTGAAGGAAGAGATCGAGGAAGGCGTCAACATCTTCCTGGAGCGCGGCTGGGCGCCCTACGACATCCTCACCCAGGCCCTCGTGGAAGGCATGCGAATCGTCGGCGAGGATTTCCGCGACGGCATCCTGTTCGTGCCGGAGGTGCTTCTTTCGGCCAATGCCATGAAGGCCGGCATGAACATCCTGCGCCCGCTCCTGGCGGAAACCGGCGCGCCGAAGATCGGCAAGATGGTCATCGGCACGGTGAAGGGCGACATCCACGACATCGGCAAGAACCTCGTCGCCATGATGATGGAGGGCGCCGGCTTCGAGGTGATCAATATCGGGATCAACAACCCGGTGGAGAACTACCTCGCCGCCATCGAGGAGCATCAGCCGGACATCGTCGGCATGTCGGCGCTTCTGACCACCACCATGCCCTACATGAAGGTGGTCATCGACACCTTGAAGGAGAGGGGCATCCGCGACGATTATATCGTGCTCGTCGGCGGGGCGCCGCTCAACGAGGATTTCGGCCGGGCAATCGGCGCCGACGCCTATTGCCGCGATGCCGCCGTAACGGTGGAGACCGCCAAGGACCTCATCAAGCGCCGCCACAACCAGAAGGCCGCTGCGACAGGCTGAGGCACGGCGGACTAAGACTTAGCGGGTGAAGACAGGGAAAGGCGGCGCCCGAGGGCGCCACCGCAGGCCTTACGGATTGCCCTGCACCGTATCCTCGACGGCCTGGCCGGTTTCCTGAACGTCTCGGCCGACGCCGCGCACCGTGTGCTCGCAAGCGGCAAGGCTCAGGCCAAAACCTGCAAGGACGAGAAAAAAGACACCTCGGCGAAGTAAATCCATGGCTCAGCTCCCTTGGGCCGCCGATCAGGACGGCTTTGGCATGGAACGGGAGCTTGCAGGCAATGGTTCCTGCGCAGGCCATCGGCGCGGCAGCAGAAAGCTTAGCCGCCGCAAGAGGCTCGACGCTGAGGACGCTTGCTTGACGAAGCTTCGCCTTCCCGGGCGAACCTCGCATCGAAGCCGGGAGAGCCATATAGAGGGGAACATGAACGCTTCCGGCAACACCGCCCAGAAGATCCTCGTCATCGCCTGCGGGGCGCTGGCGCGCGAGATCGGCGACATCGTCGAGGCGAACCGGCTGTTTCATGTCGAGCTCACCTGTCTGCCGGCGATGCTGCACAACCGTCCCGAAAAGATCCCCGGCGCGGTCGAGGCGGCCATCCGCAAGGCGAAGGCGGCCGGCTACGGCAGGATCATGGTCGGCTACGCCGATTGCGGCACCGGCGGCATGCTCGACAAGGTCTGCGCGGCGGAGGGCGTATCGCGCATCGCCGGCCCGCACTGCTATGCCTTCTACTCCGGCAACGCCGCCTTCGCCGCGCGCGAGGACGGCGACATGGACGCCTTCTTTCTCACCGATTTTCTCGCCCGCCAGTTCGAGGCTTTCGTCATCGAGCCGCTCGGCCTCGACCGGCATCCGGAGCTGCGCGAGGATTATTTCGGGCATTACCGCCGCCTCGTCTATCTCGCCCAGAACGAGGATTGCGCGCTCGAAGCCAAGGCGCGCGCGGCGGCGGAGCGGCTCGGCCTTGCCTTCGAAAAGCGCGTCACCGGCTACGGCGACCTTGCGGGCTTTCTCAAGGCAGCCGAAAAGGCTGTCGAACCCGCCTCCTGAAGAGCGCGTCGCAATCCATCGGCCGCCAGGTCGCGAAGAAGAGCGCTCCACCATCCCATGCCTGCGATAGGCAGAAGAAGAGCAAGGAAGTGATATGGCCGACCGGATCATCCTTTCCTGGCGCGATATCCCGGCCCAGGTGATCGTGAAAGCCGGGCGCAAGAGCGCCAAACGCGAATTACCGTTCCGCTTCACCGAGGCGATCGACGCCTGCGCCATGCGCGTCGGGGCACGCGATTCGGAAGCCTATCTCGCCGAATGGCGGCGCGGCACGCCGGAGCCATGCGGCGACGATCTGGAGGCCGAGGCCGATGCCGCGCTCAGCCGCATCGAGGCCGAATATCCCAGGGAGCGGCTCGCCGCGCTGGTAAAGAGCGACGGCTTTGAGCGCTAAGTCCGCGTTTTCCGGCCCCGCCGCTTTGACCCGCAGGCCCATCCGCCCTTAAGAGGCAGCCGAACAGGGAAGGAATCCAAATGACCCGCACCATCGTCGCCTCGGCCAAGCGAGAGGTCGTGATCGGCTTCGATCAGCCCTTCTGCGTCATCGGCGAGCGCATCAACCCGACCGGCCGCAAGAAGCTTGCCGCCGAGATGGTGGAAGGCAATTTCGAGACGGTGAAGGCCGATGCGCTGGCGCAGGTCGCCGCCGGCGCCACCATGCTCGACGTCAATGCCGGCGTCACCGCCGTCGACCCGAACGAGACGGAGCCGCCGCTTCTCATCGAGACGATCCGCATCGTCCAGTCGCTGGTCTCGGTGCCGATCTCCATCGATTCCTCCGTGCCGGCGGCGCTCAAGGCCGGGCTGGAGGTCGCCGAGGGCCGGCCGCTGGTCAATTCCGTCACCGGCGAGGAGGACCGGCTGGAAGCCATCCTGCCGCTGATCAGGAAATACGACGTGCCGGTGGTGGCGATCTCCAACGACGAGAGCGGCATTTCCGAAGACCCGGACGTGCGCTTCGCCGTGGCCAAGAAGATCGTGGAGCGGGCCGCCGACCATGGGATCAAGCCGCACGACATCGTCGTCGATCCGCTGGTCATGCCGATCGGTGCCATGGGCACGGCGGGCCTGCAGGTCTTCGCGCTCGTCCGGCGCCTGCGCGAGGAGCTGAAGGTCAACACCACCTGCGGCGCCTCCAACGTCTCCTTCGGCCTGCCGCACCGGCACGGCATCAACGCCGCCTTCCTGCCGATGGCGATCGCCTCGGGCATGACCTCGGCGATCATGAATCCGCTCCGGCCGCAGGAAATCGAGGCGGTGCGCGCCGCCAATGTGCTGATGGGCACCGACAAGGACTGCATGGCCTGGATCCGCGCCTACAAGGACCACCAGCCTTCGGCCGGCGGCTCTCCCACCGCCGCCCCCACGCCCGCCGACGGCGAAAGCACCGGCCGGCGCCGCGGCGGCCGCGAGGCGCGCCGGGCGCGCACGGGGGGCTGACGCTGCAGCCTGTCCCTGACGACTGTCCTGTTCACCGCGGCGCAAGCTGCGTGCTCCCAGTTCCCTCGCCGCAAGGAGGAGGGGAATTCTGCCGTGCCGCGGGGGAGCGGTTGCAGCCGAGCGAGCGCCACCCCAGTTCGTTGCCAGCCAAAGACCAAAGCAAGCGCACGTGACCGAACCCACCAAAGATCCCCTCGTCCTTTTCATGCCTTCGGGCCGAAGGGCACGCTTTGCGAAAGGCACGCCCGTGCTCGACGCGGCGCGCCAGCTCGGCGTCTATATCGAGAGCGTGTGCGGCGGGCGGGGCATCTGCGGGCGCTGCCAGATCGCCGCGCAGGAGGGCCATTTCGCCAAGCACGGCATCTCCTCCACGCCGGAGAACCTTTCGGGCGTCACGGAGGCGGAAAACCGCTACGCCGATAAGCGCATTCTTGCGCCGGGCCGCCGCCTCTCCTGCCAGGCGCTGGTCCAGGGCGACCTTGTGGTCGACGTGCCGCAGGACGTGCAGATCAACCGCCAGATCGTGCGCAAGCGCGCCGAGACCCGCCATATCGAGCGCGATCCGGCGACCCATCTCTGTTACGTGGAGGTGGAGGAGCCGGACATGGAAGCCCCGCTCGGGGACGCCGACCGGCTCCTGAATGCGCTCGTGGCGGAATGGCACCTCGACAATCCGCGCATCGAGTTCCGCCTCCTGCCGCTGGTGCAGAAGCTCCTCCGCGAGGGTGATTGGAAGGTCACCTGCGCGGTCCATGACGACGGGGACGGGCCGCTCGTCACGGCGATCTTCCCGGGCTTTCACAACGTCGCCTGCGGCATCGCCGTCGATATCGGCTCCACCACGATCGCGGCGCATCTTTCCTCGCTCCTTTCCGGCCGCACGCTCGCCTCGGCCGGCGCGCCCAACCCGCAGATCCGCTTCGGCGAGGATCTGATGAGCCGCGTCTCCTATGTGATGATGAACCCGGAAGGGCGCGGTGCGATGACGAAAGCGGTGCGCGAGGCGATCGGCGTCCTCATCGCCGAGCTCGTCTCGGGCGCAGGCGTCACGCCGGAAGACGTGCTGGAGGCGACCTTCGTCGGCAATCCGATCATGCATCACCTCTTCCTCGGCATCGATCCGACGGAACTCGGCGGGGCGCCCTTCGCGCTGGCCGTCTCCGGCGCCGTGTCGATGCCGGCGCGCGAGATCGGCCTGCCGATGAACGAGGGCGCCCGCGTCTACGTCCTGCCCTGCATCGCCGGCCATGTCGGCGCCGATGCGGCGGCCGTGACGCTTTCGGAAGGCCCGCACCGCTCCGACGACATCACCCTCGTCGTCGATGTCGGCACCAACGCCGAGATCGTTCTCGGCAACAAGGACAAGCTCGTCGCCGCCTCCTCGCCGACCGGTCCCGCCTTCGAGGGGGCGGAAATCTCCGGCGGCCAGCGCGCGGCGCCGGGCGCCATCGAGCGCGTGCGGATCGACCCCGAGACGCTGGAGCCGAAGATCAAGGTGATCGGCGGCGACGAATGGTCGAACGAGGAAGGCTTTTCAAAGGTCGCCGAGGATGTCGGCGTCACCGGTATCTGCGGCTCCGGCATCATCGAGGCGGTGGGCGAGATGTACCTTGCCGGCATCATCGACGAGGACGGGGTGATCGACGGGCGGCTGGCGGAGAGATCGGACCGCGTGCAGCCGACGGGGCGCACCTTCTCCTATCTCCTGTGGGCCGGCGACGAGGCGAAGAAAAGCCAGGAAATCAAGATCCTGCAGACCGACATCCGGGCGATCCAGCTGGCCAAGGCGGCGCTCTATGCGGGCGTGCGCCTGCTGATGGACGAACTCGGGCTTGAAGAAGTCGAGGCAATCAAGCTTGCCGGCGCCTTCGGCTCCTATATCGATCCGAAATACGCCATGGTCATCGGCCTCATCCCGGACTGCCGCCTCGACAAGGTGAAGGGGGTCGGCAACGCGGCGGGCACGGGCGCGCGCATGGCGCTCCTCAACCGCGGCCACCGGCGCGAGATCGAGGAGGTGGTGCGCAGGATCGAAAAGATCGAGACGGCGCTGGAGCCGCGCTTCCAGGAGCACTTCGTTGCCGCCATGGCCTTCCCGAACAAGGTGCACGCCTTCCCGCACCTTTCGAAGGAAGTGACGCTGCCCGCCCGCAAGGCGCTGGCCGAGACGGGCGAAGACGGCCGCCCCCGCCGGCGCGGCGGGAGACGCGGCGCGCGCTAGCGCTTCAAGGCGCTACTGTTGGACGGGCTCGCCGCGCAGGCGAGATCGCGATCACCGCCGTCGGGCCCCATCACATCCGCAACGCCTCGCAGGGTGTGGGTCGCCTCTCACCCGCTCGGCTCCGCCCCTGCCGCGAGGAGAGGCCGTGCGGGCGCACGGCCTCACCCCCGTGAAGGGAGCGGATATACCTCGGATCTAAAGGGGGTCCGACAGCCGCTCAGCGCGGGCGCGGGACCTCGTGCCGTGTCGTGCCGGTGGTCTCGCGGCGCTCGCGCCACTCGATCAGCGCTTCGCGTACGACATCGTTCATCGACTGATATCGACCTTCCGTCACGACCTGCTTGAGGACGCCCGCCAGCGCAGGGGGAATGGCGATGGAGATCTTTTCGATGGCACTCATCGTTCCGGCTTTCTGTCTCGATCGACATGTTCCAGACCAGAATGGGAACCGCCGATCTGTGCGATTGCGCACACTGCGAGTTTTTCCCTGCGAAATCGGTCGAATTAGGGCAGAGGGCAGACGCGTCGGAGGCGGGCCTGTCGCACCTGCGACGCCATCGCGCGGCTTGCGCGGAGGTTGCATGGCTGCCGCGACGTCGTTTTCGCTTGAAAGAAGGTCGCGGCAGGAGCATCTGCGGGAAGAGAACGGAGCGATGACGCCCGTCTCTTGCACCTGGAGTATTGGCCATGAGCGCCCTGTCGCGCTTTGTCGCCCGCCTGAGCCGCCGTCAGGCCGTCAACCCGGTCACCGCCCGCGCGCGGTCCCGCTTCGCCCATTCCATGCTCGGCGAGACCGGCACGCTGGAAGCGTTGCGGCTGTTCAGCCGGTAACGGCCCTCTTCCATCCCCTTCAGGCCGACACGCCTCGCGCAGCTTCTGCGCGAGCGTTTTCGCGCGTCCGCTCGCGCCTCGCGGCAAGAGCGTCTCCACACCGCAATCGGCCCGCCGCTGACCCGGCGCTCGGCGTCGAGACCCATCGGCGGCCGGAATCAGGGCCGGTCTGGCTTGCGGGCGACGATGTAGGGCCCGTGGGGGTTGGTGCCGAAGACGCGTTCGTCGGCGATCTCAAAGCCCGCGTCCCGGATGGTCTGGCGAAGCGCATCTTTCGTCAGCGCATTCACCTGAGGGAACAGACGGAGCGTGCGCAGCACGAAAAAAAGAGCGCGCAGCCGCAGGCTCATATCGGCGAAGCACCAGGTCTTGGAGAGCAGCATCCCGCCGGGCTTCAGATTCGCATGGATGGCCGACAGCGTTCCGGGAAGGTCGTCGACCAGGTGCAGCACCTGGAAGGCGCAGATCGCATCGAAGGGCCCGCCGTCGAAGGCGCTCTCGGCATCGGCAAGAACGAAGCGCAGATTGTCCGGCGCGGGCTTGGCCCTGGCAATGCGCAGCATCTCCGGCGAGAAGTCGCTCGCGGTCCATTGCGCCACCGAGGGCGCCAGCCGGATCGCGGTCGAGCCGGTGCCGCAGCCGATCTCCAGCACCCGGTCGCCCGGTCCGAGGCGGCAGGCGGCGTCGGCCAGCATCGCCTCGTAGGCGGCCGGGTCCTTAAGCGGGCGCGCGGCGTAGCGCCGGGCGACCCTGTCCCAGAAACCTTGATGCGCGGTCTTCGCCATTGCCCGTCCCTCCCCTGCGGTCACGGATGCGGATCGAGGAGAGCGACCGCCTGCCGCAACGCGCGGGCGAGCGCGCCCCGGCCTACGCCTTGCGGGAGGTGACGCTCTCCGTCAGCATCGGCTCGCCGGTGACCGGTTCCTGCTCCGGCAGGCCCCATTCGCGGCCGGCCTCGGCGAGCGTGCCCCAGAGATACTCGGCCATGGACCAGCGCACATAGAGGCGAAAGCGCGCGGCGCCCTCCGCCTCGTGTTCCAGCCAGAGCCAGCCCTGCGCCTGGGCAAAATTGGAGCCGGCAACCGTGCCGACCGAGAAAGCGCGCGGATGAAGGTCGAGCGTCGTCAGCTTCATGAGCGCCTTGCGCGCCTTCGGGCCCTCGACGGCGATGCAGGTATAGTAGTCGCTCACCTCGGTGAACTGATGGTGCACATCCTTCAGGCCCGAGGCGACGGCATCGGCAAGCCCGGCCGCCTCCCCTTCCGGCGCCAGCACCAGGAATTCGTCCGGGCCGAGCCAGAGGACGGCGCGCTCGCCGTTGACGACCGACATCAGCGGCGCGGGCGGAAGGTCGAGCCCCGTCGCCGCGCCAAACGCCTCGCCGCCCGCTTGCGGGTCGAGGCGCAGGATGAACTTCGCCGCGAAGGCCAGCTCCTCGAGCCTCAACGTGCCCGGCGCGCCCTCGATCGCCTGGCGGCGGAAGAGCGGCATCCGCCGCTCCGGCGCGCCGCCGGTTTCGTCAGCCATTGAGTGCCTCCCGCGGCGCCTGCGGCAGCTGCCTGTTTTCCTTCAGCGAGAGGAAATCCGTTTCCGTCACCCGCACCGGCACGGTTGGCAGGCCGCCGCGCGTGGCGAAGAGACGGTCGCCGATGCGCGTGCCGCCCGATTCCACCAGCGCCAGCGCGATGGAGCGGCCGACATTCGGGCTGTAGTAGCTCGACGTCACATGGCCGAGCATCGGCACGGGCGGCGCCGGCTCGTTGCGCCTTGCCACGATGTGCGAGCCCTCCTCCAGCACGAGCTCGGGATCCTCCGTCAGGATGCCGACCAGCTGGCGGCGATCGGTGCGCGCCGTGTCGGAGCGGAAGAGCGAGCGCTTGCCGATGAAATCGCCGCTCTTCTTGACGATCCAGCTCATCCGGAGGTCGTGCGGCGTCACCGTGCCGTCGGTGTCCTGGCCGACGATGATGAAGCCCTTCTCGGCCCTGAGGAGATGCATCGCCTCCGTGCCGTAGGGCGCGATGCCGTGCTTCTGGCCCTTCTCCAGGATGGTGCGCCACATCCAGCGCCCGTAGGTCGCCGGGATGTTGATCTCGTATGAGGTCTCGCCGGTGAAGGAGATGCGGAAGACGCGCACGGGAATTCCCGCCATCGTCGCCTCGCGCCAGGCCATGAAGGGGAATTTCTCCGGGTCGGGATCGAAATCGTCGAGGATCTCGCCGACGAGCTCGGGCGATTTCGGCCCGCAGATGGAGGCGACCGCCCATTGCTCGGTGACGGAGGTGAGATAGACCTTCAGCTCCGGCCATTCGGTCTGGAGATAATCCTCCAGCTTCGCAAGAACGCGGGCCGCGCCGCCCGTCGTCGTCGTCATGTGGAAATGATCGTCGGCGAGGCAGGCTGTGACGCCGTCATCCATCACCATGCCGTCCTCGCCGAGCATCAGCCCGTAGCGGCACATGCCGGGGGCGAGCTTCATCCAGGCGTTGGTGTAGACGCGGTTCAGGAACTCGCGGGCGTTGGGGCCCTTCACGTCGATCTTGCCGAGCGTGGACGCATCGAGGACGCCGCAGGCGCTGCGCGCGGTACGCGCCTCGCGCTGCACGGCGGCGAAGAAATCCTCCTCCTCGCGCGGATAGGCGCGCGGGCGCAGCCATTCGCCCACCGGCTCGAAGACGGCGCCATGCCGGCGGTGCCAGGCATGCATCGGAGTGGTGCGCCGCGGCAGGAAATGCGGGCCCATATGCTGGCCGGCAAGGGCGGCGAAGGTGACGGGCTTGTAGGGCTGGCGGAAGGTGGTGGTGCCCACCTTCACCGGGTCCTCGCCGCGCTCGGCGGCCAGGAAGGCAAAGGCGTTGAGATTGACGACCTTGCCCTGGTCGGTGCCCATGCCGGTCGTGGTGTAGCGCTTGGCATGCTCGACGGCCGAATAGCCCTCCTGCACGGCAAGGCGAAGATCCTTCGCCGTCACGTCGTCCTGAAGGTCGATCCAGGCCCTGCGGCGGTGCGCCGGCAGATGCGAGGGAAGCTCGGCCATCACCTTGATGCGGCCCTGGCCCGGCTCGGCGCCCTCGACCTCGGGTACCGTCACGTCGCCGGAGGCAAAGCCGGCGGCGGCCGCCGCCTCGACACCCGCCCTTGCGCCTTCGGCCAGCGCGTCGGCGAGCGCGAAGGTGCCGTTCGCAGCGCCCGCGGAGCGCTCGCGCTGCCAGGAGAGGCCCGGCCGGAAGGCGGCGAGTTCGCCATCCCAGGCGAGCTTGCCGCGCGACTGGGAGAAGAGCGCCACGTTCGGGGCCCAGCCGCCGGAGACGGCGAGCACGTCGCAGGCGATCTTCGAGCCGCCCTGCCCGACCGTGCCGTCCTCATGCAGCGGACGCACCTCGACCTGACGGATGCGCCGGTAGCCGGCCGTGGCGACGACGGTGGAGCTTGCATGGATCGGGATGCCGAGCCGCGCCGCCTCCGCCAGATGCTGCGGCGACATCTCCCGGCGCACGTCGATGATCGCGGCGATCTCGGCGCCGGCACGGGCGAGGTCGAAGGCCGCCACCCAGCCGCTGTCGTTGTTGGTGAAGATCGCCGGCCGCCGGCCGGCCATGACGCCGTAGCGGTGCAGGAAGGTGCGCACGGCGCCGGCGAGCATGACACCGGGCCGGTCGTTCTCGTGGAAGACGAGCGGGCGCTCCAGCGCGCCGGTGGCGAGCACCACCTCCCTGGCGCGCACGCGCCAGAGGCGCTGGCGCGGCAGGTGGCCCAGGCGCTTGTCCTCCGGCAGGTGGTCGGAGACCTTTTCCCAAAGGCCGACGAAGTTGTTGGCGTAATAGCCGAAGGCACAGGTGCGCGGCAGCACCGTCACTTCCGGCATCGTGGCGAGCTCTTTTTCGATGTCGGCGACCCACTGGGCCGGCTGCGTGCCGTCGAAGGCGAGCCGGTCCGGATCGCGCGCCAGTGCCGAGCCGCCGAGCCGCGCCGTCTCCTCCACGAGAATGACGCGAGCACCGGAGCGGCCGGCCGCCAGCGCCGCCATCAGCCCTGCCGGGCCGCCCCCGACGACGAGGACGTCGCAATGCCGGTTGATCGCCTCGTAGCGATCCGGATCGCCCGGCTCGGGCGCCCGGCCCATGCCGGCCGCGGCGCGGATGATCGGCTCGAAGAGGCCCGTCCAGGTGCCCGGCGGGCCCTTGAAGGTCTTGTAGTAGAAGCCGGCCGGCATGAAGCGGGCGAAGGCGTCGTTGATGGCGCCGAAATCGGTCAGCAGCGAAGGCCAGCAATTCTGCGAACTGGCCACGAGACCGTCATAGAGCTCCTGCTCCGCCACACGGGTATTCGGGTCGCGGCGCTTTGCGTCCGCGCCGATGGTGACGAGCCCGGCGGGATCTTCCGAGCCCGCGGCGAGGATGCCTCGCGGGCGGTGATACTTGAAGGAGCGCGCCACCATGTGGTGGCCGTGGGCGAGCAGCGCCGAGGCGAGCGTGTCGCCCGGATGGCCCGGATAGGAGCGCCCGTCGAAGGTGAAACGGATCACCCGGTTGCGCTGGACGAGCCCGCCCTTCGGGGCGCGGTAGGGCTGCTTTCCCATCACGCGCCCTCGCCCGGCTGGATGATCTTCACGGCGTCGTTGCCCGAACCGATCGGCGCCTCGCCCGACGGCGTCGCCGGCAGGCGCGCCTCTACCTTCGGCGGCGTCTCGCCGATGCGGTAGACGGCGAGAATGTCGTCGGTCGCCGTGTTCCTCAGCATGTTGAAGAAGCGCCGGCAGCCCGCCGCATGCATCCAGCGCTCGGCAAGGATGCCTTTCGGGTTCGTGCGCATGAAGAGGAACTCGGCCCATTCGGCGTCGCTCATATCCTCGCGCCACTCGGGCCGGGCGATATGCGCCTCGCCGCCATAGGCGAATTCGGAAAGATCGCGCTCTCCGCAATAGGGGCAGGTGATCACGAACATTTCCCGGCCTCCCTCAATGCGCCACGGCGGCGGCGCCGTGCTCGGCGACGAGGTCGCCGGTGACAAAGCGCTCCAGCGTGAAGGGCGCGGCGATGGCGTTCGGCCTGTCGTTGGCCAGAAGATCGGCCATGGCATGGCCGGAGCCGGGCGTCGCCTTCCAGCCGCCGGTGCCCCAGCCGCCGTTGACGTAAAAGCCCTTCACCTCGGTGGCGGAGATGATCGGCGAAGCGTCCGGGCAGACGTCGACGATGCCGCCCCACTGGCGCATCATCCTGAGGCGCGAGACGAAGGGGAAGAGCTCGATCAGCGCCGCCATCTGGTGCTCGATGATGTCGAGCGAGCCGCGCTGGGTATAGGAAAGGTAGGGGTCGATACCCGCGCCGATGACGAGTTCGCCCTTGGAGGACTGGCTCATATAGACGTGCACGGCGTTCGACATGACGACGCACGGCATGACCGGCTTCAGCGGTTCGGAGACCAGCGCCTGCAGCGGATGGCTCTCGATCGGCAGGCGCACGCCGACCATGTTCGCGATCACCGAGGTGTGGCCCGCAGTCACGGAAGCGATCTTCGGCGTGGCGATATGGCCCTTGGTCGTCTCGATGCCGGTGACGGCGCCCTTCTCGGTCGCAATGCCTGTCACCTCGCACTGCTCGATGATGTCGACACCCATCTCGGAGGCGGCCCGCGCATAGCCCCAGACGACCGCGTCATGCCGGTTGGTGCCGCCGTCGCGCTGGAGCGTGGCGCCGATCACCGGATAGCGCGCATCGGCGGCGACGGAGATCGGCGGGCAGAAGGCCTTCACCTCCTTGGCCTCCAGCCATTCGGCCTCGACGCCGTTGAGCCGGTTCGCCTCCACGCGGCGCTTCAGCTGCCGCGCCTCGCCCTCGTCATGGGCGAGATTGAGGACGCCGCGATGGCTCATCATGATGTTGTAGTTGAGCTCGCGCGACAGGCCCTTCCACAATGTCAGGGCGTGATTGTAGATCGCGGCGGAGGCGTCATAGAGATAGTTGGAACGGATGATGGTCGTGTTGCGGCCGGCATTGCCGCCGCCGATCCATCCCTTCTCGATCACGGCGATGTTCGTCATGCCGTGGATCTTCGCGAGATAATAGGCCGTCGCCATGCCGTGGCCGCCGCCACCGATAATCACGGCGTCGTAGGAGGATTTCGGCTCCGCCTTGCGCCAGGCGGGCTGCCATCCCTTGTGGCCGGTGAGGCCTTCGCGGACGAGCCGCAGGACGTTGTAGCCGTGCATAGGGCGCCTTTAGCTGCGATGGCCGGCAAGGGCAAATCAGGGAGCGGCGCCCTAATGTCGCTCAGCGGCCAATCGGAGAATCCCGCATTACACCCTCTTGCACATCATAAGCGTGCTTATTATATGCGGCGTCATGCAACAAAAGACCACACTCGGCTTCCTCATCATGGATGCGGCAAGGCACCTGCGGCGGCACTTCGAGCAGCGCTCGCGCCATCTCGGCATGACCTCGGCGCAGCTGCAGATTCTGGGCCGCATCGCCTTCAACGAAGGCATCAACCAGGCGGGCCTCGCCGCCCTCCTCGACATGGAGCCGATCACGGTCTGCCGGCATATCGACCGGATGGAGGCCGCGGGCTTCGTGGAGCGCCGCCCGGATGCGAGCGACCGGCGGGTCAGGCTGCTCTACATCACCGAGACGGGGCGCAACCTCCTGCCGGAAATGCGCGCGCTGGCGCACTCGATCTTCGAGGAGGCGCAGGCCGGCCTCGGAGAGAAAGAACGTGCCGCGCTGCTAACCGGCCTTGAACACTTGGTCCGTAACCTCTCCGAACGCCCGGCCTCCGAAACCGGGGCGGACAGGGAAGCCGTGAAAGCCTGATCGATGAGCGAGAACATGAATTTGCGTGAGCGCGAGCTCATTCCCAGCCCGGCCGACCGGCGCGATGCGCCCGATCCCTTCGAGGAGACAGGCGAGGAAACCGCAGCCGAAGAACAGGAAGTCGGCGCCGCCGAGATTCTGGAAGCGCTGGAGACGCAGCGCGAGATCGAGGCGCCGGTGCCCGTTGCCGCGAAGCCGAAGCCGCGCCGCAAGCGCATCGCGCTGATGCTCGCGCTGCCGGTGCTTCTGGTTCTGGTCGGGGGCTATTTCTGGGTGACGTCCGGCCGCTACGTCTCCACCGAGGACGCCTATGTCCAGCAGGACAAGGTGATCATCGCTCCGGAAATCTCCGGCCGCATCGTCGAACTCGGCGCGCGCGAGAACGAGCACGTCAACAAGGGCGACCTCCTCTTTCGCATCGACGGCAGCGCCTATCAGGTCGCCGTCGAGCAGGCGCAGGCCTCCGTCGCGGCGGCCCGCCTCGACGTGGCGCGCCTCAAGGCCGCCTACGCCAAGAGCCTCAACGACAAGGAATCGGCCGAAAAGGCCCTTGTCTTCGCTCAGGACAATTTCAACAGGCAGCAGGCCCTGCAGCAACGCGGTGTCGTCGCCCAATCGGCGCTCGACAAGGCCCGGCTTGACCTCCAGCAAGCCGAGGCCGCCGCGGGTGCAGCCGAACAGGGCGTGATCAGCGCCCGAGCCTCCCTCTCCGGCAATCCCGACATCGCGACCGACGACCATCCGGAAGTGATGCAGGCGCTGGCGAGCCTGGCCAAGGCGAAGCTCGACCTCGCCCACACCACGATCACCTCCCCGTCCAACGGCATCATCAGCCAGACGGACCGGCTGCAGCTCGGCCAGTACGTGACGCCGGGCACCTCGGTCGTCAGCCTCGTGCAGACCGACGATTCCTGGGTGGAGGCGAACTACAAGGAAACCGAGATCACCTGGCTGCGCGTCGGCCAGCCGGTGGAGATCGACGTCGACACCTATCCGGACCACCCGCTGAAGGGCTCCGTGCAGAGCGTCGGGGCGGGTACGGGCGCGGAATTCTCCCTGCTGCCGGCCCAGAACGCCACGGGCAACTGGGTGAAGGTCGTCCAGCGCATCCCGGTCCGCATCAAGATCGACAATCTGCCGAAGGACGTGCCCCTGCGCACCGGCATGAGCGTTTCGGCCAAGGTCGATACCGGCCGCACGCCCGAGATGCCGGGCCTGCTGGAAAAAGGCCTTGCCGCGCTCGGTTTCGACTTCCCGGCGACGCCGGCCAATGCCGCCTCGCATGAGGCCGCGCTGACGATCGCGCCGAGCACGAAGTAGCGACAATGTCCGACGCCGCAGCAAGCCCGGCGGCCGGCGAGGCGCCGCAGGCGATCAATCGCCCCATGGTGACGGTGTTCATCATGCTGGCGACGATCATGCAGATCCTCGACACGACGATCGCAAACGTGGCGCTGCCCTCGATGCGCGGCAGCCTCGGGGCGACGCAGGACCAGGTCACCTGGGTCCTCACCTCCTATATCGTCGCCGCCGCGATCATGACGCCGGTCACCGGCTGGCTCGCCGAGCGCTTCGGCACGCGCGAGCTCTTTATCGGATCTGTCGTCGGCTTCACCGCCACCTCCATGCTCTGCGGCATGTCCACGGGCCTGGAGATGATGGTGATCTTCCGCATCCTGCAGGGCATCTGCGGCGCCGCCCTCGTCCCCCTCTCCCAGTCGGTCCTCCTCGACATCAATCCGCGCGAGAAGCACGGCCAGGCAATGGCGATCTGGGGCGCGGGCATCATGATCGGCCCGATCATCGGCCCCACGCTCGGCGGCTGGCTGACGGACACCTTCAACTGGCGCTGGGTCTTCTTCGTCAATCTGCCGATCGGCATCATCGCCCTCATCGGCATGGTCCTGTTTCTGCCGAAGGCGAAGCAGCGCACGCGCGGCTTCGACTTTCTCGGCTTCGCGCTCCTGGCGCTCGCGATCGGCTCCCTGCAGATGCTGCTCGACCGCGGCGAGCAGGTGGAATGGTTCGCTTCCAAGGAGGTCTGGATCGAGCTCGGCCTCACCGTCTCGGGGCTGTGGGCCTTCATCATCCACGCCAAAAGCGTGGAACATCCCTTCCTCGACCTGCGGATCTTCAAGGACCGCAACCTCGTCATCGGCCTGATCATGATCTTCATGATCGGCATGATCCTGCTGGCCGCGCTCGCGCTGCTGCCGCCGATGCTGCAGAACATCATGGGCTATCCGGTGGTGACGACGGGCTTCGTCATGGCGCCGCGCGGCGTCGGCACGATGATCTCCATGATCCTCGTCGGCCGGCTGGTGCAGCGCTTCGATCCGAGGCTCCTCATCTTCGTCGGCCTGTCGCTGGCGGCGCTGTCCCTCTACCAGATGACCTGCTTCACGCCGCAGATGGACAATTCGCTCATCATCATGAGCGGCGTCGTGCAGGGCCTCGGCCTCGGCTTCGTCATGGTGCCCCTGTCGACCGTCGCATTCGCGACGCTGGCGCCGCGCTACCGCACCGACGGAACGAGCCTGTTCAGCCTCCTGAGGAACATCGGCTCGTCGGTCGGCATCTCGATCGTCACGACCGTGCTCGCCCACAACCTGCAGATCAACCACGCCGAGCTGGTAGAGCGGATCACCCCCTTCAATCCGATGGTCTCCGACGCGGCCAAGTCGCTCGGCGTCAGCCAGGAGACGGCGCTTGCCGTCCTCAGCCAGGAGGTCCAGCGCCAGGCGGCGATGATCGGCTATATCGACGACTTCAAGCTGATGATGATCATCACGCTGGCGGTCATCCCCCTGCTCCTCTTCATGCGCAAGCCGGCGCGGGCGGGCGGGCCGAACGTGGCGATGGAGTAGGCCTCAGCCCCTGCCCACGAACGGCATGTTCGTCGCCATGATGGTCATGGAAAGAATGTTGGTGGAGAGCGGCAGCGAGGCCATGTGCAGCACCGCCGCTCCGACCTCCTCGGGCGCCATCACCGGCTCGGCCATGACATGACCGCTCGCCTGCGGCACGCCCCTGGTCATCTTCTCGGCCAGCGCCGTCGCCGCATTGCCGATGTCGATCTGGCCGCAGGCGATCTGAAAGGGCCGCCCGTCGAGCGCCAGCGCCTTGGTCAGTCCCGAGACGGCATGCTTTGAGGTCGTGTAGGGCACGGAGCCGACGCGCGGCGCATGGGCGGAGATGGAGCCGTTGTTGATGATGCGCCCGCCCTGCGGCTTCTGCCGGCGCATCAGCGCAAAGGCGGCGCGGGCGCACAGGAACGCGCCGGTCACGTTGACGTCGATCACCCGCTTGAAGGTCTCCACCGGAATCTCGTCGATCGTCGTGGCCGGCGAACCGGTACCGGCGTTGTTGAAGAGAAGGTCGAGCCGGCCGAAGCGCTTCTCGGTCTCTGCAAAGAGCGCGTCGACCGCATCCGGGTCGGCGACGTCGGCGACGATCGCCAGACCGTTCTCCGCGCCCGCCTGCGCCCCTTTCAGCGTCTCGTCGAGCGTCTCCTGATGGCGGCCGGTGACGACCACCTTCCAGCCGGCGCCGAGAAGCGCTTCCGCCGCCGCTCGCCCGATGCCCGTGCCCCCGCCCGTGACGAGCGCGATCTTCGCCGTTTCCGCCATGCCGTCTCCTGCCCTGTTTGCGTTCCGGTCATCTGCCGAACTTGTCGTTCGGCCAAGTAGAACCGATCGCAGCGTCAGAACAAGCCTTCGATCAACCCCTCGTCGTTCAGGCGGATCTTCTCCGACGACGGCACCTTGGGCAGGCCCGGCATGGTCATGATCTCTCCGCAGATGGCGACGACAAAGCCCGCGCCGGCGGAAAGCCGCACTTCGCGCACCGGCACGGTGTGGCCGGTCGGCGCGCCCCGAAGGTTCGGGTCGGTGGAGAAGGAATACTGCGTCTTCGCCATGCAGACCGGCAGCTTGCCGAAACCGTCCGCTTCCCATTTGCGCAGTTCGTCGCGCACCGTCTTGTCGGCAATCGCCTCCGAGCCGCGGTAGATGCGCTTGACCACCGTGTCGATCTTCTCGAACAGGGGCATGTCGTCCCCATAGAGCGGGGAGAACTGCGCCGTGCCGGAATCGGCGATGCGCGCGACTTCCTCGGCAAGCTCGGTGACGCCGGCCGAACCCTCGGCCCAGTGGCGGGCGAGGATCGCCTTCGCGCCGAGCGAGGCGACATAGTCCTGAACCGCCCTGATCTCGGCCTCGGTGTCGGCCGTGAAATGGTTGATGGCAACCACGGCCGGCACGCCGAACTGCTTCACGTTCTCCACATGCCGGCCGAGATTGGCGCAGCCCTTCTCCACGGCCGCGACGTTCTCGCGTGACAGCTCGTCCTTGGCGACGCCCCCGTTCATCTTCAGCGCCCGGATGGTGGCGACGACGACCACCGCCGCGGGCTTCAGCCCGGCCTTGCGGCACTTGATGTCGAAGAATTTCTCGGCGCCGAGATCAGCCCCGAAACCGGCTTCGGTGACTACGTAGTCGGCGAGCTTCAGCGCCGTTTTCGTCGCCACCACCGAATTGCAGCCATGGGCGATGTTGGCGAAGGGCCCGCCATGGACGAAGGCCGGATTGTTCTCCAGCGTCTGGACGAGGTTCGGCTTCATCGCCTGCTGCAGCAGCACCGCCATCGCCCCATCGGCCTTCAGGTCCCGCGCCGTCACGGCCGTGCGGTCGCGCCTGTAGCCGACGATGATGTCGCCGAGCCGGCGCTCCAGATCCTTCAGGTCCTTCGAAAGACACAGGATCGCCATCACCTCGGAGGCGACGGTGATGTCGAAGCCGCCCTCGCGCGGAAAGCCGTTGGCGACGCCGCCGAGCGAGACGACGACATGGCGCAGCGCCCGGTCGTTCATGTCCATCACCCGTCGCCAGGTGATGCGGCGCTGGTCGAGGCCGAGCTCGTTGCCCCAGTAGATGTGGTTGTCGATCATCGCCGACAGGAGATTGTGGGCGGAGGTGATGGCGTGGAAATCGCCGGTGAAATGGAGGTTGATGTCCTCCATCGGCACGACCTGCGCATAGCCGCCGCCGGCCGCCCCGCCCTTCACCCCGAAGCACGGGCCGAGCGAGGGCTCGCGCAAGCAGATCGCCGTCTTCCTGCCGATCCGGTTCAGCCCGTCGCCGAGCCCGACGGTGGTCGTCGTCTTGCCCTCGCCCGCCGGCGTCGGGTTGATCGCCGTGACGAGAATGAGCTTGCCGTCCGGGCGGTCCTTCAGGCTCTCGATATAGGCGCCGGAGATCTTGGCCTTGTCGCTGCCGTAGGGCTCCAGGAACTCGCCGGGGATGCCGAGCCCCTCACCTATCTCCCAGATCGGCTTCTTCAGCGCGGCGCGCGCAATCTCGATGTCGCTTTTGGGCTCCGCCATGGTCCTCCCCTGTTTTTGTCTTGCTTCGTGCGTCATCGCCCCGGGCACGCCTGCCCGCAAGAGAGCTCTCGTCGGCATTGTGTCGGACCGTGAGAACAACTAGCGTCTTTGAATCGTGCCAAATGGCCCGTTTGCGACACGGCGGAAGCAGGAACCGAAACGGGGACTGGAGACGCGCTTGCAGGATGTGAGGGAGAAGCCCCAGAAGGCCGTCACTTCCCCCGCCAGGGTGAAGCACTACTCCTTTGTGCTCCTGCCGAACTTCACCATGCTCGCCTTCTCCATGGCCGTGGAGCCGCTCCGGATCGCCAATCGCATGGGCGGGCGCGACTGCTATCGCTGGAGCCTCGTCTCGCTCGATGGCGAGCCGGCCCGCGCCTCCAACGGCATATCCGTCCTGCCCGACATGGCGTTGAAGGAAGCCAAGGAGCGGGCGCGCACCGGCGAGCGGCCCGATTTCGTCTTCGTCTGCGGCTCGCTCGGCGTGGAGCGCTTTCATTCGCGCGAGCTCAACACCTGGCTCGGCACGCTCTACCGCCAGGGTGCCGGGGTCGGCGCGCTCGACACCGGCGCCTGGGTGCTCGCGGATGCCGGCCTGCTCGACGGCAAGCGCTGCGCCATCCACTGGGAATCGCTGCCGGCCTTTTCGGAGCGCTTTCCGGAAGCGGAGGTCTATGCCGACCTCTTCGAGGTGGACGGCTCGATCTACACCTGCGCCGGCGGCACGGCGGCGCTCGACATGATGCTCCACCGCATCGGCGAGGATCTCGACGACGCCACCGTCACCAAGGTCTGCGAACAGGCGCTGACCGACCGCATGCGCTCCTCGCAGGACCGCCAGCGCCTGCCGCTCAGGGCCCGGCTCGGCCTGCAGAACTCCAAGCTCCTCTTCATCATCGAACTGATGGAAGCCAATATCGCCGAGCCGCTCTCGCTGCTCGACATCGCCCGCTATGCGGGTCTTTCCCGCCGACAGATCGAGCGTCTCTTCCGGCGCAATCTCGGCCGCTCGCCGGCGCGCTACTATCTGGAAATCCGGCTCGACCGGGCGCGGCACCTGCTCATCCAGTCCGACGTGCCGATCGTGGAAGTGGCGGTCGCCTGCGGCTTCGTCTCCGCCTCGCATTTTTCCAAATGCTACCGCGAGCTCTACGGAAGATCGCCGCAGCAGGAGCGACAGGGACGCGAGCGGCTGCTCGCCTGAATCCCGCCTCAGGCGCCGACGCGCTTTTCCTCGCCCGCGAACGGGCTGAGGCCGAGCCATTGCTGCATGGAATCCCGCAGGGCGACGTCGCCGACGAGCTTCAGCCCACCCGAGGCGGTCTCCGCGCTCACCGTGCTGATGCCCATCCAGATCGACGTCATGGTGCGCAGGTCCGAAACGACATGCAGGTCGACCTCGAAGCCCGGATCGACCGAGCACAGATCCACCTCCTGCCCCTCCACGATCAGCCACCAGGAGCGCCGCGCCCTCGGAAGCTCGGGATACAGAATCTGTATCACCGCCCTCCCCGCCGGCATGGGCGTCGGATCGAGGTTGCGCCGCATGTCCCACATGAGGAGGGAGGGATCGAGGTTCTTGAGGGAAGTCTGCGCCTCCACCCAGCGCTGGCCCCAGACGCCGAGCCCGAAGACGACCGGCTTCAGTTCCTCGCCGGCGGAGGTCAGGCCATAGTGCCAGCCGCCGTCATCGCCGCGAATGCGCTCGACGATTCCGGCGGTTTCCAGGTCCTTCAGCCGCTTTGACAGAAGCGTCGGAGACATGCGCGGGAGACCCTTGCGAAGATCGTTGAACCGCCGGCTGCCAGCGAGAAGTTCCCGCAGGATCAGCGGCGTCCAGCGGGTGCAGACGATCTCCGTCGCCATGGCGACCGGGCAGAACTGACCGTAGCTTTGGCTGCCGCTCATAGCCATCTCCCTGTTTTCGCGCTGGAGGGCGATTGTAAAACAATTTCGGCATCAACGAATAGCGGTCCATTTCCTGAACTTGTTCTTTCTTCAGCGCTCCGATCTGCTTGAGACGACGCCGAGAGGCCGGCAGCCACGTCCGGCAGCTTTCGGGTCGCACAGGGAGAAGCAGAATGAACGAGATCAGCTTTGCCACAAGCGGCGACCCCGCCATTCCGCCGCAGGAGCTCGAGACACTCCGGGCAGCTCTGCGCGGCTCCGCCTGCCTGCCGGACGACGACGGATACGAGGAGGCACGCACCATCTGGAACGCGATGATCGATCGCCGGCCCGGTCTCGTCGTGCGCTGCGCGGGGGCCTCCGACGTCATCCAGGCCGTCGACTTTGCGCGCCGGCATGGCCTTGCGCTCGCCATACGCGGCGGCGGACACAACATCGCCGGCAGCGCCGTCTGCGACGGCGGCCTGCAGATCGACCTCTCGCCGATGCGCTGGGTGCGGGTGGTCGAGCAGAACCGCTGCGCCGATGTCGGGCCGGGCGCCACGCTCGCCGATGTGGACCGCGAGACGCAGGCCTTCGGGCTCGCCGTGCCGACCGGCATCAACTCCACCACCGGCATCGCCGGCCTGACGCTCGGCGGTGGCTTCGGCTGGCTGACGCGCAAATTCGGCATGACCATCGACAACCTGATCTCGGCCGACGTCGTCCTTGCCGACGGGCGTCTTGTGCGCGCGAGCCGGCACGAAAACCCCGATCTCTTCTGGGCGCTTCGCGGCGGCGGGGGCAATTTTGGCGTGGTCACGAATTTCGAGTTCCGTCTGCATCCGGTCGGGCCGCAGGTGCTCTCCGGCCTCGTCGTGCATCCCTTCGAGGACGCCAGGGACATCCTCACGCGCTACCAGCCTCTGCTCGCCGAAGCCGCCGACGAGCTCACCTGCTGGGCGGTGATGCGCAAGGCCCCGCCGCTCCCCTTCATTCCGCCGGAATGGCACGGCCGCGAAGTCCTGATCCTCGCCATGATCTGGACCGGCGACATGGAGGAAGGCGAGAAGGCGACGGCGGCATTGCGCGGGCTCGGAACACCGATCGTCGATGTCGTCTCCCCGCATCCCTTCGTGGGCTGGCAGGCGGCCTTCGATCCGCTTCTGACGCCGGGCGCCCGCAATTACTGGAAGACGCACGATTTCGAGCGGCTCGACCCCGAGCTCATCGACACGCTGCTGGAGGCGGTGCGACAGCTTCCCAGCCCCGAATGCGAGGTGTTCCTCGCCCATGTCGGCGGCGCGATGAGCCGCATTCCCGCGGATGCCACCGCCTATCCGCAGCGCCAGGCGCATTTCGTCATGAACGTGCATACCCGCTGGCGCGAGGCGGAAGACGATTCCGCCTGCATCGGCTGGGCGCGAGACCTTTTCCGGGCAGCCGCCCCGCATGCGCTCGGCAGCGCCTATGTGAACTTCATGCCGGAGGACGAGGCGGACAGGATCGAGAAGGCCTACGGGCCCAACTATCAAAGGCTCGCCGAGATCAAGCGCAGCGTGGATCCCGACAACATCTTCCGCGCCAACCAGAACATCGCGCCGGCCTGAGGGGCGCCGCCCTCAAGGGCGCACCAAAAGAACTCCGCCGTCCGCCTCGCGCGGGCGGCGAAGCCGTACGGGCAGCGATCAGAAATCGTCGTTGAGGCGGCGCCAGCGCATCCACATCTTCTCGCCGACCATGCAGTCGACGCGCGGCTCGCCCTGCGCCCTGACAAGCGGGTTCACCGCGGGCGCGTATTCGGCGATCTCCAGAAGCAGCTTCTGGCGGATCGCCGTGGCGAATTCGGCGACATGCTTCACCGGCAGGGCGAAGGCGCCGGTGCCGCCGATGACGCAATCCTCGTAGTAGATATCGAGGTTGGGGATCGACATGAAGCCGCCGGGATCGGGACCTTTCAGCATCACCGGAAGGCCGTTGACGATGATGCCGGAGGCAACGAGACGGTCGCGCTCCACCGTCACCGGCAGGCCCTGGTTGTTGGCCCCGTCGCCGGAGACGTCGACGACGCGGCGGAGCCCGGCAAAGCCGTTATCCTCGAAGCTCCTTTCGGCAAAGCCGAGGGCGCCCGAAATCGAGGTGCGGCGCAGCCTGCCGCTCGTCGTCGCGCCGAGCCGGTCGGCGAATGCGGCCGCGCTCGCCTCGTCCTCCACCAGCGTCCAGGGAACGATGACCTGCTGCAGCTGGTCGCCCGCCCATTCGACATAGGTGACGGCGATGCGGCCCCATCCGCCGGAGCGGATCGCCTCGATCACCGCCGGATCGCGAAAGGCGTTCTCGTAGCCGGCGCGCTGGAAGGCCTGCTCCTCCGGGTCCATCGACCAGGAGACGTCGACGGCGAGGACGAGTTCCAGATCGACCGTGACCTCTTCGGCCCCGGCGCGGCTGGCGGCGGCAAAAAGAAGGAGCGGCGCAAGAAGCGCAGAAAGGAGGCTCGGAGCGCCAGACCGCCGCATGGGGAAAGCTTCGCGCTTCCGCCGCGCCTGTCCAATCACATTTGCCGGATGCGCCTTGGCGGCCGCCTCCACGCGGCATGCAACGTAAGGGCGCCGCGGCGCGTTCGCCGAGAAGGACAGGACGGAGGAGAAGAATGGCCAAAGGTCCCAAAGCACTGCTCGCGCGCGCGGGAGCGCTCATCGCGATCGCCCTTTCGCTCATGGCTGTGCCGGCGCTCGCCGACGATTTCGTGCCGGCCGCAGGAGGCTGGCAGACCTATGTGAATGCGCGCTACGGCACGCGGGTCGACTTCCCGGCCTCCGTCTTCACGCCAACGCCGCCGCCGGAAAACGGCGACGGGCGGCGCTTCAACGCCGCCGACGCGGCGATGGAGGTCTATTCCTTCCACAACACGATGGACGAGACGCCGGCCTCCCTGGAAGCACGGCTCACCGGCGGCAAGGGCTATCGCAACGTCACCTACAGCCCGCGGGGAAATTCCTGGCTCGTTCTCTCCGGCTTTCGCGGCGATACCATCTTCTACGAGAAATACTTCTTCCGCGGCGGCGTCATCTCTGGCTTCGGCATGGAGTTCCCGAAGGCGCGCAAGCCCTTCTACGCGCCGATGATCGAACGCATGGAAGACAGTTTCCGGGCCGGCAGGGCCGATTGATGCCGCTATCCGGCCTTTTCGGCATCGGCGTGCCGCAGCGCCCAGATTTCCTCTTCGTGGTCGATGCAGCGCTCGATCAGCTCGCGCCAGACGGGCTCTGCGATGCGCTGTGAGAGCCCCTGCTCTTCCGCCTCCGCCAGGACCTTTGCGACCACCTCCTCGATCCGCCACGGCAGGCGAACCTCCTGGGCGCGCGGCTTGATGCGCCCGGCCGCCTCGATATAGCGCTGACGCTCGGCCAGGAGCGTGACGAGAATCCGGTCCAGCCGGTCGATCTCGCTCCGCACCTCTTCCATAACGTGGCAATCTCCGGGCGGCGTCCGTGCGGTGGGGAAGGTCATGGGCGCGTCTCTATCGCGCGCGGGGAACGGCGGCAAACCGGTTTTTCGTCTCCTCCGGCCAACGGCGGCGAGGCGCCCTGCGCGCCGCGGCGCCCCCGCATCGGCGCCGGCAAGCAACAGCGTATCATCTCCAAGTATCTCGCCCGCATCGGCCGGGCAGAAATGGCGCTCACGCCGATTTATCTTGTGACGCCTTTTTGCATGACCTAGCGTGAGGCTCCGAAAGTTCTGGTTGAACTCGGGAGCTCGGCATGCATTTCGCCCGTCTCCAGGCCTTCCTCGCCACTTTCCTCCTCGCGCCCGGCTTGGCGCTTGCCCAGCAGGTGCCGGAGCAGCCACCCGCCCCGCCCGTTCTCAGCAATCCGGCACCCGCCGGCGGATCGGCGGTCACGCCCGCCTCGCGCCTCTTCGACTTCTTCGGCACCAAGACGCCCTACGAGTTCTGGCTGACGCTGTGCATCCTCGCCGCCGGCCTCATCTTCCTCGCCATGGCGATCTGGATCCTGAAACAGACCGATGGCGGCAAGGTCGAGCACGTGACGCGGGCGCTGACGATCATCCTCGTCATCATCGGGACGATGGTGCTGATCACCGCCGGCTACAACAACGAGCAGATCGCCCCGGCCTTCGGCCTCTTCGGCACCATCGTCGGCTATATTCTCGGCCGCTCGCAAACGCGCGAGGAAGAGCGCGACAGGCTGGAGCGGGAGCGGATCGCCCTGGAGCGGCAAGGGGCGCCGGGCGAACATGCGCGCGCCGAGCGGGTGCGCCCGGCCGCCGGAGAGCGATGATGCGCCGCCGTCTCGCATCGGCCGGCCTCCTTTTCCTTGCCGCGTTTGCCGGCCCTGCCGCCGCGCAGGAGGGGCCGCAGATCTACAACCAGGGCGTCACCCAGCCACGCGTGCCGCTGGGGCCGGGTCTCAGGCAGGAATTCAACGTCCAGTTCCCCAATACGGAGACGGTGAGCCAGCTTCCGGGCTATTCCGCCGCCCTGCCGCGCGAATTCACCACCCCGCAATGGGCAAGCTTCATCAGCGCCCGGGTGGGCGAGAGCGAGATCAGCATCTTCAGCCTCGCCGCGCAGAAGCTCGGCCTTGCCTGGTACGATCCGGGCGCGCGCAGCTGGCGGGTGGAGGAGGTCGCGCAGGGCAGCGTCACGCGCATCGTCTGCACCGCCTGCCAGGGCACCGTGCTCGTCAGCTTCAACGACGGCAGCCAGCAGCAGAGCTTCAACTTCCAGCTCGGCCGCCGCCTCATCCTGCAGGCGGAAAGTGGCCGCTGGACGCTGAAGCCCTTTGAAGGCTAGTGCGCCGCCTCTGCGCTACGCCCGCAGCCGTGCGTTTTCCGGATCGAAGGGGCTCTCCGCGATCACCCGGCCGCGCTTCTTCTCGCCGAGGATGGCGATATCCATCTCGGTCCCCTCGCCGCCATGCTCCGGCTTCACCATGGCGAGCGCCACCGATTTGCCGAGCCGCCAGCCAAAGCCGCCCGAGGTCGCCCGGCCGATGAGCTCGTCGGCGCCGGGCGAGAAGATCGCCTCGTTGCCGCGCGGATCGGCGTCGGTGATGCCGTCGACTTCAAGCGTGACGAACTTCCATTTGTCGCCCTCGCCGTGGCGCGCCACCAGCGCGTCGCGGCCGAGGAATTCGCCCTTGTTCGGATGCACGAAGCGGTCGAGGCCGCTCTCATAGGCCGAATATTCGATGGAGAGCTCTCGCGGGATGAGGCGGTAGCTCTTCTCCAGCCGCATGGAATCCATCGCCCTGATGCCGAAGGGCTTCAGGCCGAACGCCGCCCCCTCGCGGATCAGGAGATCGAAGATGGTGTTCTGCATCTCGATCGGGTGGTGCAGCTCCCAGCCGAGCTCGCCGACGAAATTGACGCGGAGCGCATGCGCCTGGGCGATGCCGACATTGACGAACTGGCCGGAAAGCCAGGGAAAGGCCTCGTTGGAAAGATCTGAATCCGTCAGCTTCTGGAGAAGCTCGCGCGAGCGCGGGCCGGCGAGCACCAGGACGCCATACTGCGTGGTGATCGGCCTCAGCCGCACCGAGCCGTCGAGCGGGCAGAGCTTGAAGAGCACGTCGTGGTCGTGCCGTTCGAAGGCGCCGGCCGAGACCAGATAGAAGCGGTCCTTCGCCCATTCGTAGACGGTGAATTCGGAGCGCACGCCGCCCGTCGGCGTCAACAGATGGCAGAGCGCGATGCGCCCGCGCTTTTTCGGGATGCGGTTGGCGAAGATGGCGTCGAGCCAGGCCCGCGCGCCGGGGCCGGAAACCTCCATCTTGGCGAAGGCCGACATGTCGAGAAGGCCGGCGCCGGCGGTCACCGCCTTCACCTCCTCGCCGACGAAGGGAAAATAGTTGGAGCGGCGGAAGGACCAGCGCTCGCGGATCCGCCCCGTCTGGTCGGCCGGCGGGTGGTTGTCGGCCGTCAGCGTGTCGTCGACGTCGAGGTCCTCCTCCGGCACCTCGTAATCCAGCGGGGCGAACCAGTTCGGTCGCTCCCAGCCGTAGACGGAGCCGAAGACGGCGCCGAGCGCGGCCATGCGGTCGTAGCAGGGCGCCCGCTTGAGGGGCCGCGCCGCGGCGCGCTCCTCGTCGGGATAGTGCAGCGTGAAGACGTTGGCGTAGGCTTCCTCGTTCTTCGCCTTCAGGTAGCCGCGGCTCGCATAGGGGCCGAAACGGCGCGGATCGACGCCCATCATGTCGATCGAAGGCTCGCCCTCCACGATCCATTCGGCGAGCTGCCAGCCGGCGCCGCCGGCCGCCGTGACGCCGAAGGAATGGCCCTCGTTCAGCCAGAAATTCTTCAGCTCCCAGGCCGGGCCCACCATCGGCGAGCCGTCCGGCGTATAGGCGATGGCACCGTTGTAGACCTTCTTGATGCCGACCTCGCCGAAATAGGGAACGCGCGTGATCGCCGTCTCGATATGCGGCATCAGCCGGTCGAGATCCTCCTGGAAGAGCTCGTATTCTGAATCCTTGTCGGGGCCGTCGACGTAGCAGACCGGCGCGCCGATCTCGTAGGGGCCCAGCAGGAGCCCGCCGGCCTCCTCGCGCATGTACCAGGAGCTGTCGGATTCCCTGAGCACACAGAGCTCCGCCCCGCCCTTCTTGCGGAATTCCTGGATCTCCGGCACCGCCTCGGTGACGATGTACTGGTGCTCGACCGGGATCACCGGAATGTCGAGGCCGACCATCTCGCCGGTCTTGCGCACGAAATTGCCGGTGGCGGAGACGACGTGCTCGGCGTTGATGTCGCCCTTGTCGGTCTTGACGATCCAGCTGTCGTCCGCCTGCTGCTCCAGCGCCAGAACCGTGGTGTTGCGGTTGATCTCCGCGCCGAGATTGCGCGCCCCGCGGGCGAGCGCCTGCGTCAGGTCGGCAGGCTGGATGTAGCCGTCCTCGGTGTGCTGGATGGCGCCGAGCAGGCCCTCGGTCTCCACATAGGGCCAGATCTGCGAGATCTCCTCGGGCCGCAGCACCTTGACGTCGATGCCGATCGTGCGGGCAACGCCGGCATAGTACATATACTCGTCCCAGCGGTCCTTGGTGCGCGCCAGCCGCACATTGGAGACCTTTCTGAAGCCGGTATCCATGCCGGTCTCCTCGGCCAGCTCCTGATAGAAGCGCACCGAGTATTTGTGGATCTGGCCGACCGAGTAGCTCATGTTGAAGAGCGGCAGCAGACCCGCCGCGTGCCAGGTGGAGCCGGAAGTCAGCTCGCGCCGCTCGATGAGCGCCACGTCCGACCAGCCCTTCTTCGCCAGATGGTAGAGCGTTGCGACGCCGACGACGCCACCTCCGACCACGACCACGCGCGCCTTGTCTCTCATCGCCCTCTCCCGCTCCGGCTCACGGACGGCTATCCGTTACCCGCTCATATCGGGCGCGGCGTGCCTCTCATGGCCGAGCGGCGACATGGCGCTCTCCATGTGCGGCATGAAGCCGGCCCGGCCTGTGGCCCGATGCGCCCGGCCGCACCCGGCCGACAAGTCTCCGCCGCGGCGAAGACACGCCGGATGCGCGTCTGCGCAAGAATAACGGCACCCCTCTTCTGGCGATATCGGCGATTTTCTGCAATCATCTCCGAAAAATGCCTTTTGCCGGCCGGGGAGACGCTCAGATGAACAAGAAAGACCTGATCGCGCAGGTCTCGCAAAGGACCGGCCTCGCCCCCACAATTGCCGGCGATGTCGTCGATGCCCTTCTCGGGCAGATTCACGATGCCCTGCGCGCCGGCGAGACCGTGCGCATCCAGAACTTCGGAACCTTCACGGTGAAGTCGCGGGCGGCCCGGACCGGCCGCAATCCGCGCACCGGCGAGTTGCTGCGGGTCCCCGCCTCAAGGACCGTCGGGCTGATTCCGTCGGAGCGCATGCGGGCGGCGCTCGCCGGCGATCCGACCATCCCGCCTCCGAAGAAGAAAAAGAAGCGCAAGGGCGCAAGCTCCACCAACTAGCCGGCGCGAGGCGAGCAACCCATGTTCGGCAAGCTTCCCGACCTCATCGACAAGAATTTCTTCATCGGCTTCTTCCTGCCGGCCGCGCTGCTGATGGGAGGAGTCTATCTCTGCCTCGACGCCTTCGGCAGGCTCCCGGCCGCGATGGAAGTGAAGACGGTCGATGATTTCCTCGGCGCGACCATCGTCGCGGCGATCGTCTGGCTTGTCGCCATCCTGCTACTGGCGCTGAATCGGCCATTGACCCGCTTCACCGAAGGCTATGCGCCCTACCCGTTCCCTTTCCGCAAGGCGGCCCTCAAGGGCGCTTTCCGCGACTGGCAGGCGCGTGCCGAGGCCGACGAGAAAGGCGGTATCGCGCGCGGCTTCGTCGCCCGTTTTCCGAGCCAGGAGGACGACGTGCTGGCGACGCGCTTCGGCAACGCCTATCGCGCCATCGAGGTGCATTCGCGAGACCTCTACGGCTTCGATGCGATCCCGGCCTGGTCCCGCCTCCAGGCCGTGATGCCGCCGGAATTCCTCGCGCGGCTCGACGAGGCGAAGGCGCAGCTCGACTTCTGCCTCAATCTGCTGTGGTCGGCCGCCGGCGTCGGGCTGCTCTATCTCGGCCTCGCCCTGTGGCAGCGGGCATGGCCGGATGTCTGGCTTCTCGGCCTTGCCCTCGCTCTGGTGCCGCTCGCCTATTTCATGGCGCGGGACGCCCTCGTCCAGTACGGCGAATACGTGAAGGCCGCCTTCGACCTCTTCCGCCGCGAGCTTGCCGAACAACTCGGCTTCGAGTTGCCGGCGAGCGCGGAGAGCGAAAGGCAGATGTGGTGGCTGTGGAGCCAGCAGGCGATCTACCGCAGCGGCGATCTCGGGGAAGAGCTCGATCGCTTCCGCAAAAAGCCGAAACCACCGGAGCGGCGCTGAACCCGCCTACTCCGCCACGCCGATATGGACCCGCTCGCTCTCCGCCCCCGAGGAGACTTCCACCTGCTCGTATTCGCGAAGGCCCACTTCCTGGCTGAACTTGAAGGGCATGTCGGTCAGCTCCTGGGCGCAGACCTGCTCCTCCGAGCCGCGCGCCGTCACCACCTTGACCTTCAGCACCGCGCCCGCGCCGCCCGTTTCGCTGTCGGCCTCGCCGACCGCCTCGGCGGTGGCGACATGGCAGGGATCGGGCGCCGTCACGATGCCGCGCACCAGAAGCGTCGCCGGCGAGGGGTCGGGCGTATCCTGCAGCACCGCCGTGACGTTCTTCAGCCCGCCGACATGCGACGTCTCGCCAAGCACCTTCTCGGCGAAGGCGCTCGCCGGCAGGACCCAGAGGGCGAGGGCGAGCGGCGCGCCGGCCAGAAGGCTCGCTGCAATCTTCATGTCTTTCTCCACTCCTGCGGCACGGCGCGTGACATCGCCTCGGCCGGTGCCCTAAACCCCCCACAACTCCCATGGCAAATGCCCCGGCGATCGCGGAAGTTCCGATGCTCTTCTACCTCACCCTCATCCTTTCCTGTCAGCTCCTCGGCGAGCTCTTCGTCGCCGCCACCGGCCTGCCCGTACCCGGCCCGGTCGTCGGCATGCTCATTCTCTTCGCCGGCCTCACTATCCGCGGCAACGTGCCGGACGGGCTCGCCATGGTCGCCGATGCGCTCCTTTCGCATCTTTCGCTGCTCTTCGTGCCAGCGGGCGTCGGGGTGATCGTGCATTTCGCCCTGATCGGCACGGAGGCGGTGCCGATCTCCGTGGCGCTCGTCGCCTCCACGCTCCTCACCATCGCCGTCACGGCGGCCGCGATGGTCCTCTTCACCCGCATGCGGGGCGACGATGGTTCCCAGTAGCCTGCACGAGATCTGGGTCTACCTGGCGGCGAGCCCGCTGCTCGCCCTGACGCTGACGCTGATCGCCTACCAGATCGGCGCCTTCCTCTACCGGCGCGCCGGCATGAATCCGCTCCTCAACCCGGTGATGATCGCCGTCCTCCTGCTCGTCGGCATCCTTCTCGTCACCGGCACGAGCTACCAGACCTATTTCGAGGGCGCGCAGTTCGTGCATTTCCTCCTCGGCCCGGCCACCGTCGCGCTCGCCATCCCGCTCTATCGCCAGCTCCGCCATATCCGCCGCTCCGGCGCGGCGATCGGCGCCGCCCTCCTCCTCGGCTCGCTGACGGCCGCGGCAAGCGCCATCGGCATCGCCTGGGCGCTCGGGGCAAGCACGGAGGTCGTCGTCTCCATCGCGCCGAAATCGGTGACGGCGCCCGTCGCCATGGGCATTTCCAAGGAGCTCGGCGGGCTGCCCTCGCTGACGGCCGTTCTCGTCATCCTGACGGGCATCATCGGCGCGGCGCTCGGGCCCCCGCTCCTCAATCTCCTCAGGATCCGCGACATGCGCGCCCGCGGCCTTGCCATGGGCACCGCCTCGCACGGCATCGGCACGGCGCGCGCCCTGCAGGTGAGCGAGGTCGCCGGCGCCTTTGCCGGCCTTGCCATGGGCCTCAACGCGCTCGCCACGGCGCTGCTGCTGCCGCTCCTGTGGAAGCTCGTCTTCGGATGAGCGAGGAAAGGCCATGCTGACCAATTCCGACATCGAAGAGCTGACCGGCTTCCGCCGCGCCCTCCACGCCGCGCCGGAAATCTCCGGCGAGGAGGAAAGGACCGCCGCAACGGTGAAATCCTTCCTGTCCGGGACTTCGCCGGACAATGTCCTCGAAGGTCTCGGCGGCCACGGCCTCGCCTTTCTCTATGCCGGCGCCGAGCCCGGCCCGACGGTGATGTTCCGCTGCGAGCTCGACGCCCTGCCGATCGCCGAAATCTCGGCCGCGCCGCATCGCTCCGCCGTTCCCGGCAAGGGGCATCTTTGCGGCCATGACGGGCACATGGCGATCCTGGCCGGCCTCGCCCGCCTCCTTTCCCGAAAGCGCCCGAAGCGCGGCCGCGCCATCCTCCTCTTCCAGCCCGCCGAGGAGACCGGCGCCGGCGCCGCCGCCATCCTCGCCGATCCGCGCTATGCGCAGATCGCGCCCGATTTCGCCTTCGCCCTGCACAATTTCCCGGGGCTGAAGCTCGGCGAGGTGGCCCTGAAGGATGGCCCTTCCGCCTGCGCCTCGCGCGGCATGCGCGTCTCCCTCACCGGCAAGACCGCCCATGCCTCCATGCCCGCCACCGGCATCTCGCCGGTCACCGCCCTCGCCCGCCTCCTGCCGGCGCTGACGGGACTCGGCGCCCCGCACGATGAGGCCCTGGAATTGTCGGACGATTTTTCCCTCGTCACCGTCACCCATGCGGAAATGGGCGAGCGCGCCTTCGGCATTTCGCCCGGCCATGCCGAGATCTGGGCGACCTTGCGCACCCTGCGCGACGGGACGATGGCCGACCTCGTCGCCCGCGCCGAAAAGCGGGTGGCGGACGAGGCGACCGCCGCCGGGCTTTCGCACGAGATCGCCTACGCCGACGTCTTCCACCATTGCGAGAACCATCCCGAAGCGGTGGCGCATCTCCGCCACGCGCTCGATGCCGAAAAGATCCGGCACTTTCCCGGCGCGCCGATGCGGGCTTCAGAAGATTTCGGCCGCTTCGGCACCGGCGCCAGGGCCGCGCTCCTCTTTCTCGGCGCGGGCGAGGATCATCCCGCGCTCCACAATCCCGACTACGATTTCCCGGACGACCTCATCGCCATCGGCACGCGCATCTTCTGGCGCACGGCAAGGGATTTGCTGGCGTGACGAGGCGCCGATGCGCGTTGCGCCCGCCGCCGAGAAAGACGAACCGCGCGAACAGTGGCAGAGCCGCACCCACCGCGAAGGATGGAAGAGCTTTTCTTGCGCCTCCTGTCCGCCACCCACGAAAGGCCCGGCGTCGCTCTCACGGTCGTCTCCGGCGAGATCCATCTCGCCACCCGCGGCACGCTCGTGGCGAAGAAGAGGGCGCTGCACCAACTCGTCGTCTCCGGCATCACCCATCCGCCGCCGAAAGCCTGGGCGCTCTCCCTCTCCGCCCTCGCCCGCCTCGGCGAGGCGCCGCTGAAAGACCACCCGATCCGCCTCCATCCCCCTCCCCAGCCGCGCCGCGGCCTATACGGCGGAGCGCAATTTTCTCATGCTGGAGCGAAGGGGAGAAAGGTGGGAGACCTTTTGGAGCTGGAGAGCGGGGCTACGGGACGGATGGGGATGTAAGAGCTAGCCACGAACGGGAACATCCGCTCTGTGAGTAGGCTCATAGAGAAAGCCCTTTGGCACCCAATCTATTAATATATACTCTTATTGTATTTCAGCTCAATATGTATCATTGACGAATATAATTGAATTTGCTGTTCTCCATTTTTGAAGTGGAGGCTGGGGCGATGGTAGCTAGGGTTCGTGAGCGAGATTTGGTCATTCCGGCGTTGCGTGCAGCTGCAGCAGCGCCAAATGGTGAGATTAGGACAAGCGACCTTATCGACGTCCTCACTGAAGAATTTGCGCCTGAGGGCCGAGACGCAGAGATCCTTGAGGGTCGCCACGACACTTACTTCAGCCAGAAAGTTCGCAACCTTGTCTCGCATCGAGAGTCGCAAACGAGCATGTTCACTAAGGGCTATGCGACTTATCATTCAGCGAGCGAGTCAATCCGCATCACTGACGAAGGCCTTGCCTTCTTAGATCAGGTACCTACGGAGTAGCGAGCCTTGTAGCCTGGCGGGAACCACTTTAGTTCGGTCCCTGTCGAAGCGTCTTTGTCCCAAACGAACCAAGCATAGGCAGTGGTACCAGAACCCTTCCGCTCCACGCCCGACGGGTAGAATGTGATGCGTTCGCTAAAAACCCAAACTCGAGAGGGCGGACAGCGGGAGAAGATTGTGCGCTGGCGGTTCGCACCCTCAAGGAATGCAAGGCGTAGAAGCAATGCAAACTTCCGGCGCGCGTGCTTTAGGCCGCTTGCGACAAAACCTTCCGCGCAGTTGTAGGGAGGGTTGGTGACGATGTTGTCTGCGGTCCGTGCCGGGTCGAGAAAATCGATTCCTGGCTCGCCGTACCCCCGCCGATAGAGATCGGAGCTGAAAGTAGACGGATTTGCGTCTTCCAAGACACGAGACATCGCCCCGTCGCCACAGGCGCACTCCCACAAGTCTCCTTTAAACGCTTCATTGTCCACAAGCGCAAAGGTCGCCCAAGGGGGAGTAGGAAAGAAGTCCGGCCCATCCAGATCAGCAAAGCGCTTGAGCGTTGGCTTAAGGCCTCCGTTCAGATTGTACGTCGCGTCTGGCATCGCTCTCTCCTTGGGAGAAAGATAACGGAATCATATGGTTAAAGAAGCGTTAAATTGCCTCGGGTTGACCTTCTGACTTGCCAAATTCCAAACGATCAATCAGCCTAACGGGGCAAAGCCTTAGAAGGCCAATGCGCTCTTCGTTCACGTGAATTCCCGAACACCAGCACATTGTTCCCCGCCGGCATGTCCTTCACGGCTTCGAGCCGCATGCCGGCGTCCCCGGCCAGCCTCTCCAGCTCCGAGATATCCCGGACGCCCCATACCGGGTTCGCCCGCTTCAGGCTCTCGTCGAAGGCGGCGTTGCCCTCGCTCATCGCCCCGTCCCGCGCAAAAGGGCCGTAGACGAACAGAAACCCGTTCGGCACGAGGTTTTTCGCCGCCCCGGCGATCAGCGCCTCGGAAACGTCCCAGGGCGCAATGTGCAGGACGTTGATGGCGATCACCGCCTGCAGCGCCGCCGGCGGATGGCCGGGGGCGTTCAGCCGCCAGGGCTCGCGCACGTCGAGCGAGAAAGGCGCGCGCAGATTGGCGAGCCTTTCGGTCTCCGCCCAGGCGGCGATGCTCTTCCTGTGCGCGGGGTCGGGATCGGAGGGCCAGAAGGCGAGATCCGGAAAGGCGCGGGCAAAGCCCAGCGCATGCTGGCCGGAGCCGGCGCCGATCTCCAGCACATGTCCCGTGCGCCCTTCCAGATAGGGCGCCAGCACGGCGCGGAGCGGCAGATGGTTGCGGTGGTAGGAGGCTGTGTCGAGCCGGCCGCCCGAAAGACCCTTGCTGTTCGCGCGTCCCGGCGAAAAATCCGTCATGCGCGCAAGCTAGGCGGGCGCCGAACGACCCGCCAGCGTCTTTAAGTAGAAGAGGTTTCTGGGGCGCGTACGGCAAGAGAGAGGCGGACGCGGCGCGAAGGCAGAAGCCAGTTCGTCCCCTCCCCCGCTTGCGGGGGGAGGGACAGGGAGGGGGGTCGCTCCCGCGTCGACGAGAGCGCGGAGACGCCCCTCTCCTAACCCCTCCCCGCAAGGGGGAGGGGAATCCCGCCTTGCCTGGTCAGCTCGCCAGTCGCGCCAGCCAGACCGTGTAGCCGCCGCATTCAGGATCTTCCGGCACGTAGCGGACGACCTCGAAGCCGTTTTCGGCAAGCAGGTCGCGGTATTCCTCGGGCGCAAGGCTCGCATGGTAGAGTTTTTCGCCCTCGAACGTGCCGATCCGCGCGCCGGCCTCCGGTCCGGCGGTGAAGAGAAGCGCCCCGCCCGGGCGAAGATGGCCGGCGAAGCGGGCAAACATCTTGCGCTGCGCGCCCGGCGTCAGGAAGAAGAAGCTCCCCCAGGCGAGAATGCCGGCAAAGCGCCGTGCAAGCGCCAGTTCTCGCATGTCGCCCTGGATCCACTCGGCGTGCGGAAAGCGCTCCCGCGCCAGCGCCAGCAGCGCCGGCGAGGTGTCGAGGCCGGTCAGCCGGCAGCCCTTCTCGATCAGGTAGCCGGCGATCGGCTCGCCCATGCCGCAGCCGAGGTCGAGCACGTCGCGCGCCTCCGGCAGGGCAACGAAAAACCGCTCCAGCCAGCCGCGCTCGAAAAGGGCGCGGCTTCTCTGCGCGTCGAAGGCGCGCGCGTGGCGGCGGTAGATGCCGACGACGTTCGAGGCGAGCTCTTCCTCGTCCTTCTCGCCTTCGCCATCGCCTCCGGGGGCGCCTCCGGGGGTGCTGCTCACCTCTTCAGCACCGCCTCGCCGATCTCCGGCTTTCCCGCCGCGCGCGAGGCGGCGATCAGCGTGTTGGCCATCAGCATGGCGATGGTCATCAGGCCGACGCCGCCCGGCACCGGCGTGATGGCGCCCGCCACCTTCGCGGCGCTGTCGAAATCGACGTCGCCGACGAGCCGCGTCTTGCCCTCGCCGCGCTCCGGCGCCGGAATGCGGTTGATGCCGACATCGATGACGGTGGCGCCCTTCTTCACCCAGTCGCCGGTGATCATCCGCTCGCGCCCGACGGCGGCGACGAGAATGTCCGCCCGGCGGCAGACCTCGGCAAGGTCGCGGGTCCTAGAATGGGCGATCGTCACCGTGCAGTTTTCGGCGAGCAGCAGATGCGCCACCGGCTTGCCGACGATGTTGGAGCGGCCGACGACGACGGCATTCAGCCCCGAAAGATCGTCGCCCAGCGCTTTTTTCGCCATGACGAGGCAGCCCGCCGGCGTGCAGGAGACGAGCGCGTCGGAGCGCGCGCCGGAGACGAGCCGGCCGATATTGACCGGCGAGAGGCCGTCGACGTCCTTGTCCGGCGAGATGGCGTTGATCACCGCCTTTTCCGAAATGTGCTTGGGCAGCGGCAACTGGGCGAGGATGCCGTGGATCTTCGGCTCGGCGTTTAGGCGGGCAATGAGCGCCAGAAGCTCTTCCTCGCCGGTCTCTTCCGGCAGGCGGTAGGTCTCGGAGAGGAAGCCGCATTCCTCCGCTTTCAGCCCCTTGTTGCGCACATAGACCTGGCTTGCCGGGTCCTCGCCGACGATGACGACGGCAAGGCCGGGCTTGACGCCCGTCTCGGCCTGAAGCGCCTCGCGGCCCTCCCTCACCCTGCCGATCACCTCCGCGGCGGTCGTCTTTCCGTCGATGATGCGCGCTGTCGCGGCCTCGGCCATATGGTTCTCCTGGAATCGTTCGCCCGCCTTCTAGCGGCCATCCCATAGCAGGCCAATCATCGCTCGTGCGTCGAAACGCGACGCATCAGGGACAGCCCTGCGAACTCGCCCGCCCCACCTTGGCCCCAGGGGGCGGCGAACGCTACAACAGGACAAACGGTCGCGCGCTCGAAACCGAAGCGGCCGAGAAGGAACAAGGGATGGATGCGCCGCGCGGCAAGAAGCGCCGGAAATTCGCCGAGCCGAAGGGTCGCCAAGTCGATGAGGCAGCGCTTGCCGAAATCGCCGCGCTGCTGGCCGGCCGCACGCTCAGGCGCGACCATCTCATCGAATACCTGCATCTCATCCAGGACGGCTTCGGCCATCTTGCGGCGCCGCATCTGAGGGCGCTCGCCCATCTCATGCGCCTGTCGATGGCCGAGGTCTTCGAGGTGGCGAGCTTTTATCACCACTTCGACATCGTGAAGGAGGGCGAGGCCGCTCCGCCGCCGGTGACGATCCGCATCTGCGATTCCATCACCTGCATGCTTGCCGGCGCCGAAGCGCTGATCGAACAGGCGGAAGCCGGCCTCGCCTCGTCCGAAATCCGGGTCGTGCGCGCCCCCTGCATGGGCCGCTGCGCGGAGGCGCCGGCCGCCATGGCCGGCAAGCGCGCGGTCGGAAATGCGAGCCTCGAAAAGCTCGCCGCCGTCGCCGCCTCCGGCGACCTTTCGGCGGAAATCGCCGACTATGTCCCGCTGCAGGAATACCGCGCCGGGGGCGGCTACCGCCTTCTCGCCGCGTGCCGCGCCGGGGAAAAGAGCCCGGGCGAGATCGCCGATGCGCTCGGCGAGGCCGGGCTGCGCGGCATGGGCGGGGCCGGCTTTCCGGCCGGCAAGAAATGGGAGATCGTCCGCTCCTTCGAAGGCCCCCGGCTGATGACCGTCAATGGCGACGAGGGCGAGCCCGGCACCTTCAAGGACCGGCATTATCTGGAGACCGATCCGCACCGGATGCTGGAGGGTGCCCTGATCGGCGCCTGGGCCGTGGAGGCGGAACGGCTCTACCTCTACATGCGCGACGAATATCCGGGAGTGCTGGAAATCCTCCGCCGCGAGATCGCGGCCCTCGAGGAAGCCGGCATTGCCCCGCCCGGCTTCATCGAGCTGCGCCGCGGCGCCGGCGCCTATGTGTGTGGCGAGGAATCGGCGATGCTGGAATCGATCGAGGGCAAGCGCGGCCTGCCCCGGCACCGCCCGCCCTATATCGCCGAGCGCGGCGTCTTTGCCCGGCCCACCCTCAACCACAATGTGGAAACGCTGTGGTGGGTGCGCGACATCGTGGAAAACGGCGCCGCCTGGTTCGCCGAACAGGGCCGCAACGGCGCCAAGGGGGTGCGCTCCTATTCCGTTTCCGGGCGCGTCGCCGAACCCGGCGTCAAGGTGGCGCCCGCCGGCATCACGCTCGCCGAACTGATTGCGGAATATTGCGGCGGCATGGCGGAAGGCCACAGCCTCAAGGCCTTCCTGCCGGGCGGCGCCTCGGGCGGCATCTTTCCCGCCTCGATGGCCGACACGCCGATGGATTTCGGCCAGTTCGAGAGCGCCCGCGGCTTCATCGGCTCGCATGCCGTCGTCGTCCTTTCGCAGGAGGACGACATTCGCGCCGCGACGCTCAACCTGATGCGCTTCTTCCGCCACGAAAGCTGCGGCCAGTGCACGCCCTGCCGCTCCGGCACGGAAAAGCTCGTCCATCTCCTCACCGACGGGCCGCTCGACGAGGAGGTTCTGCGCGACCTGGAGGCTGTGATGCGCGATGCTTCCATCTGCGGGCTCGGCCAGGCGGCGCCGAACCCGCTCAACCACCTTCTCACCTATTTCCGGGAGGAGATGTGATGCTCCACGCCTATCTCGTCACGCTCGCCGGCGTCCTCTTCGCGCAGGCCGCGCCGGGCCCCAACATGCTCGCCGTCGCCGGCGTCGCCCTCGGCCAGGGCCGCCGCGCCGCCCTCCTCACCGTCCTCGGCGTCGCCTCGGGCGTCCTTCTCTGGTCGGCCGCCGTCGCCTTCGGTCTCGCCGCCGTGCTCGCCCTCTATCCCGCCTTCCTGACCGCGATGAAGGTCGTCGGCGGCTCCTATCTCCTCTATCTCGGCATCAAGGCGCTCAGGGCGGCCTTCACAGGCGCTGCCGGCTCGGTGCGCGTGCAGGCGGTCCGCCTTGATGCGGGCGCCGCCTGGCGGCGCGGATTTCTGGTGGTCCTCACCAACCCCAAGGCGGCGCTGATGTGGATCGCCGTCGGCACCTTCCTCTTCGGCTCCGGCCTCACCCCGCTTCAGGTCCTCGGCTTCGGGCCGCTTGCCTTCGTCACCGCCGCGCTCATCTACGGTGCCTACGCCTTCCTCTTCTCCACCGGGCCCGCCCTGCGCGGCTATGCCCGCTTCGCGCGCGTCATCGAGGGCCTGTTCGGGTCGATCTTCGGCCTCCTCGGCGGCCGGCTTCTCCTCGACGGGATAAAGGAGCTGCGGTCTTGAGCGACATCACCTTCACCCTCGACGGCAAAGAAGTCACCGCCCAGCCGGGCGAGACCATCTGGCAGGCGGCCAAGCGGCTCGGCACGCGCATTCCGCATCTGTGCCATCTCGACGAGCCGGGCTACCGCCCGGACGGCAATTGCCGCGCCTGCATGGTGGAGATCGAGGGCGAGCGCGTGCTCGCCGCCTCATGCATCCGCAAGCCCTCCGAGGGCATGGTGGTGAAGAGCGCCGGCGAGCGGGCGGAGCGCGCCCGGCGCATGGTCTTCGAGCTCCTCCTTTCCGACCAGCCGCCGCGTCAAGGACACCCGGACCCGGAAGCGAAGTTCTGGCGCTGGGCGGAGGAGATCGGCGCTTCGGGCGCGCGCCTGCCGTCGAAATTCTCGCGCGCCGACGGCGGCGTGGAAAATGCCGAGGCCGGCCGCCAGGGCGCCTTCGGGTACGAGGCCGACGACATCGTCCATGGCGACGGCCATCTCGACCGCGCCCTTCTCCACGACGCCTCGAACGTCGCCATCGCCGTCAATCTCGACGCCTGCATCGAATGCAACCTGTGCGTCCGCGCCTGCCGCGAGGTGCAGGTGAACGACGTCATCGGCATGGGTTTCCGGGGCCATCTGGAGCGCCCGGTCTTCGATTTCGACGATCCGATGGGCGCTTCGACCTGCGTCACCTGCGGGGAATGCGTGCAGGCCTGCCCGACCGGCGCGCTCTTCGAGAAATCGATGATGGACGGGGATGCGCGGGCGCGGAAAATCGTGCCGGACCGCATCGTCGACAGCGTCTGTCCCTATTGCGGCGTCGGCTGCCAGACGCGCGTGGCGGTCAAGGACGAGACCATCGTGCAGGTCGACGGGCGCGGCGGCCCGGCCAACGAGAACCGGCTCTGCGTCAAGGGCCGCTTCGGCTACGACTACATCCGCCATCCGCACCGGCTGACAAAGCCGCTGGTGCGCCGCGAGGATGCGCCGAAGCGCGGCGACATGATGCTCGACCCCGCCAATCCGTGGGAGGTCTTCCGCGAGGCGACGTGGGAAGAGGCGATGGAGCGGGCCGCCGCGGGCCTGAAGCGCATCCACGCCGAGGACGGCGGCAAGGCGATCGCCGGCTTCGGCTCGGCCAAGGGCTCCAACGAGGAGGCCTATCTCTTCCAGAAGCTCATCCGCCAGGGTTTCGGCACCAACAACGTCGACCATTGCACGCGGCTCTGCCACGCCTCCTCGGTCGCCGCGCTGATGGAAGGCGTCGGCTCCGGCGGCGTCTCCGCCCCGTTCACCGCGGCGGGGGAGGCCGACTGCATCATCGTCATCGGCGCCAGGCCGGAGCAGAACCATCCCGTCGCCGCCACCTATCTGAAGCAGGCGGCGGAGAAGGGCGCCAAGCTCGTCGTCATCGACCCGCGCGGCCAGGAGCTGATGCGCCACGCCTCGCATTCATTGACCTTCACGCCGGGCACGGACGTCGCCCTCCTCAACGCCATGCTCAACGTCATCGTCGCTGAAAAGCTCTACGACGAGCAGTACATCCAGGCGCATGTCGACGGCTTTGCGGCGCTGAAGGAGAAGGTGAAGGATTTTTCGCCGGAAGCGATGGCGCCCGTCTGCGGCGTTGCGGCCGAGAAGATCCGCGAGGTCGCCCGCCTCTACGCCACCGCCGAACGCTCCATCATCTTCTGGGGCATGGGCATCTCGCAGCATATCCACGGCACCGACAATTCGCGCTGCCTGATCGCGCTCGCGCTCATCACCGGCCATATCGGACGGCCGGGCACGGGTCTGCATCCGCTGCGCGGCCAGAACAACGTGCAGGGCGCCTCCGATGCCGGCCTCATCCCGATGGTCTTTCCGGACTACAAGTCGGTGGAGGACGAGAATGTGCGCGGGCACTACGAGGATCACTGGGGCCGCGCCCTCGATCCGGTGCGCGGCCTCACCGTCGTGGAAATCGTCGACGCCATCCACGAGGGCACCATCCGGGCGATGTACATCATGGGCGAGAACCCGGCGATGTCGGACCCCGACCAGCGCCATGCCCGCGCGGCGCTGGCAAAGCTCGATCATCTCGTCGTGCAGGACATTTTCCTCACCGAGACGGCCTTTCATGCCGACGTGGTGCTGCCCGCCTCCGCCCATGCGGAAAAGCTCGGCACCTACACCAACACCAACCGCCAGGTGCAGATCGGCCGGCCCGTCCTCAAACTGCCCGGCGAGGCGCGCCAGGACATCGACCTCATCGTGGAGCTGGCGCGGCGCGTCGGGCTCGACTGGAACTATGCGGGCGTGAAGGAGGTCTATGAGGAGATGCGCTCGCATATGCGCTCGCTCGACCACATCTCCTGGGAGCGGCTGGAGCGCGAGGGCTCCGTCACCTATCCGGCCGACGGCGACGACACGCCCGGCAACGAGATCGTCTTCACCTCCGGCTTTCCGACGCCCGACGGGCGGGCGCGCCTCGTGCCGGCCGACCTCACCCCGCCCGACGAGGTGCCGGACGAGGCCTATCCGATGGTGCTGACGACGGGCCGCATGCTGGAGCACTGGCACACCGGGGCGATGACGCGCCGCGCCGGAGCCCTCGACGCGCTGGAGCCGGTCGCCGTCGCCTCGCTCAATCCGCGCGAGGCGGAAAGGATGGGGCTCGCCCCGGGCGACGCCATCGTGGTGGAGACGCGCCGCGGCGACATCGCGCTGAAGCTGCGCGCCGACCGCGACGTGCCGCCCGGCATGGTGTTCATCCCCTTCTGCTTCTACGAGGCGCCGGCGAACGTCCTCACCAATCCGCAGCTCGATCCCTTCGGCAAGATCCCGGAGTTCAAGTTCTGCGCCGCCAGGGTGCGCGCGGCGGTCCCCGCCGAGGCGGCGGAGTAAGCGGAAGGCACGTTCTCTTCATCGCCGGGCTTGATCCGGCGATCCATTCCTCGGCGTGAGATCCCATCAGCGGGAATGGAATGGATGCCCGGGCCAAGCCCGGACATGACGAGAGAGAAAAGCGCGGGCTCTCGGCCCACACCCTCCGCCCGGCCCAAAAACCCTACTTCGCCGCCGCGCCGATACCGTCCAGCTCCCGCATTGCGTCCTGCGGCAGCTCCAGCTCGGCCGCGGCGAGGTTTTCCCGCAGATGCTCCGGCGAGGAGGTGCCGGGAATGAGGAGGATGTTTTTTGAGCGCCTCAGGAGCCAGGCGAGCGCCACCTGCATCGGCGTTGCCCCGAGCCTTTCCGCCACCTCGGTCAGGACCGAGGATTGCAGCGGCGAAAACCCGCCGAGCGGGAAGAAAGGCACATAGGCGATACCGGCCTCGGCGAGCTCGTCGATGAGGGCGTCGTCGGCCCGGTGGGCGAGGTTGTAGTGGTTCTGCACGCAGGCGATCTCGGCCATGTCGCGGCCCTGTCTCACCTGCGCAAGCGTAGCATTGCTGAGCCCGATATGGCGCACGAGCCCCTCTTCCTGGAGCCGGACGACCGCCTTCAGTTGCGCCTCGATGGAGCCCTCGGCCGGCGCCTCGGCGAACATCAGACGCAGATTCACCACCTCCATCTGCTGAAGGCCCAGATGTTCGAGGTTTTCTTCCACCGCCTTCCTGAGCTCATCCGGCGTGGAGGCCGGCAGCCAGGCGCCCTTGTCGTCGCGCCGCGCGCCGATCTTCGTCACGATGACGAGATCCTCCGGATAGGGGTGCAGGGCCTCGTGGATCAGGCGGTTGACCACATAGGGGCCGTAGAAATCGCTGGTGTCGATATGGTCGACGCCGCTCGCCACCGCCTCGCTGAGGACGGCGCGCGCCTTCTCCTCATCCTTCGGCGGGCCGAAGACATGCGGGCCAGCAAGCTGCATCGCACCGTAGCCGATGCGCTTCACGTCGCGGTGGCCGAGCCTGAAGGTGCCGGCCTGTTCAATGTTCGTCATGGATCTTTCTCCCTTGATGCAGCCGATAGCTAGGGCATGGCCGGCCGTTCGATAATCCGGCACAATCAGTACAGGCTGTGCGGAGAAGCAGACAATGGACGCCGACCTGAAAGACCTGAAGGCCTTCATCGCCGTGGCGCGGGAGAAGAGCTTTCGCGGCGCGGCGCGGCAGAGCGGTGCGAGCGCCTCCTCCCTCAGCGAGGCGGTCCGGCGGCTGGAGGCGGTGCTCGGCGTCCGGCTCTTCAACCGTACGACCCGCAGCGTAACGCCGACGGAGGCGGGCGAAGGCCTGCTTGCACGTCTCGGCCCGGCGCTTGGCGAGGTGGAAGCCGCGCTCGACGTCGTCAATGTCTATCGCGACCGGCCTGCCGGCACCCTGCGGCTCAACGTGCCGGAAAGCGCGGCGCGGCTGGTGCTGCCTTCGATCGTGCCGCCCTTCCTCGCCGCCTATCCCGACATCCGGCTGGAGGTGTTCGTCGAGGAGAGCTTCGTCGACGTCATCGCCTCCGGCTGCGACGCCGGCATCCGCTATGACGAGCGGCTGGAGCAGGACATGATCGCCGTGCCGATCGGCCCGCGCAGCCAGCGCTTCGCCACCGCCGCCTCCCGCTCCTATCTGGAGCGGAACGGCCGGCCGGAGCATCCGCGCGATCTGCTTGGCCATGCCTGCCTTAGGGGGCGCTTCGCCAGCGGCAGGATGGCGGTGTGGGAGTTCGAACGCGACGGCGAGTTGATCGAGATCGATCCGGGTGGGCCGCTTCTCGTCCAGCTCGGCGGGGGAACGGAGCTCTTGGTCGACGCGGCCATCGCCGGCACCGGCATCGTCACTCTCTTCGAGGACTGGCTGCGCCCGTATTTCGCCAGCGGCGCGCTGGAGCCGGTACTGGAGCCATGGTGGGAGAGCTTTTCCGGGCCCTTCCTCTATTACCCTGGCCGGCGCCTCGTGCCAGCGCCGCTGCGCGCCTTCGTCGATTTCATCAGGGCGCGGGGCTGACGGCGTCTATTCCAGAACGGACGGTCCGAGGTCTGCCCCAGACTTTCTCGTCATTGCCGGACTTGATCCGAAAATCCATCCTGCGGCGGCAAAGTTCTCAGAGCGAGCGCTTCGCCCGCGCCAGACCGTGGGCGACAAGCCGGTCGATGACCTCGCCATAGCTGACGCCGCTCGCCGCCATCACCTTGGAGTACATGCTGATGTCGGTGAAGCCGGGGATGGTGTTGAGCTCGTTGAGGAGGAGCCCCTTCTCCTCGCTCAGGAAGAAGTCGATGCGGGCCATGGCATCGCATCCGGTCACTTGGAACGCCGTCGCCGCGGTCTCGCGCATGCTGTCCTCGACCTCCTTCGGCAGCTCCGCCGGCACCTTGAGGGCGGCGCCCTCGGCGTCGACGTATTTGGCGTCGTAACTGTAGAAGCCGTGGCTGGTGGCCGGCACGATCTCGCCGGGAAGCGAGACGAACAGGCCGCCCTCGGCGTCTTCCAGCACCGCACATTCGACTTCGCGCCCCTTGATGAACTCCTCGGCGAGCAGCTTGCTGTCGTGGCGGAAGCCCTCGGCGAGGGCGTCGTCGTACTCCGCCTCGCTTGCGACCTTGCTGACGCCGACGGAAGAGCCCTGCCGGGCGGGCTTGACGAAGAGCGGCAGGCCAAGCGCCTCCTTCACCTCGGCGAACGATGGCGCCGCGCCCTGGCGGATGGTGAGGGACCGCGCCACGGCAATGCCCGCCTCCCGCAGCAGCCGCTTCGTCAGGTCCTTGTCGAGCGCCACCGCCGAGCCGAGGACGTCGCAGCCGACCAGCGGCACGCGCGCCACTTCGGCGAGGCCCTGCACCGTGCCGTCCTCGCCGAAGAGCCCGTGCAGGACGGGAAAGAGGATGTCGATCGGCGCCGCCTCGTGCGGGGCGCCGTCCTGCGGCACGGCGACGACGCGGCCCCGGCCGCCCGGCAGCAGACAAAGCTCCGTCCCCGATGAGGGCCTTTCCAGCTCGCCGTCGACGAAGCGGCTCGCCAGCCACCTTCCATCCTTCGTCACGAAGACCGGCAGGGGATCGTATTTTTCGGGATCCAGAGCCTGCATCACGTTCGTCGCCGACATGATCGAGACGTCGTGTTCGGCCGAACGCCCGCCGAAGAGGATGGCGATGCGCAGCCGTTGCTGGAAAGCGGTCATGGGAGGCGTCCGGCGGTCAGGAATTGCAGAAGGCCCGCGGGTTGGGTGCGGGCGGCGGGAGGAGTGACAGCCTGACTGCCGCCCCCAGGTGATTTCTAGACCCGAATGCGGCCCTCGTGGGGCGCTTTGCCGGAACCGTCAAGCCCGCGCGGGGCGAGGCAGAACGCAAAAAGGCCGCCGGCAACGCCGGCGGCCCTTGAAGTCAGTGCTTCCCGAAAAGCTAGACCCGGCGGCCGCGAACGGCGCCCGTGATGGCCGAGATCAGGAAGAGAACCACTGCGACGAAGAAAATGATCTTGGCGATGCCAACCGCTGTACCGGCAATGCCGCCGAAACCAAGAACAGCCGCAATCAGAGCGATAACCAGAAAGGTCAGTGCCCAACCGAGCATGACAAAATCTCCTGCTTGTTGCGCGCCCTCAAGGGGCGTTCGGGATGGATAACGCCCGAAAACCGGATTCGGTTTCACGCATACTTGAATGGGCCGCCGGAGACCCTTCGCGGGCCTGCCTCTAGGCGCCGCGCGCGAGCAGCGCCTGCGCCATGATCAGCGTCTTGGCGTCGATGATTTTCCTCTCCCTCATGAGCCGGTAGAGATCGTCCAGAGGCATCTCGATCACCTCGATTTCCTCGCCCTCGTGATCGTTGCCGCCGCCCTCGCCGATACGGTCGGCGGGCTCGTAGACGGCAAGATAGAGATGCGCCAGCTCGTCCAGGCAGCCGGGGGCGGGATAGACGCTCGCCAGGTGCTCCGCGCCGCCGAGCCTAACGCCCAGCTCCTCCTCGCCTTCGCGCAGCGCCGCCTCCCGCGGCGTCTCGCCCGGATCGATGATGCCTGCGCAGGCCTCCAGCACCCAGCCGTCGCCTTCGCTCCGCGCCAGCAGCGGCGCCCGCAGCTGGCGCACCAGAAGCGCCATGCGGCGCTCGGGGTCGTAGGGCAGAAGACTTGCCGCATCGCCGTGTGTGATAATCTCGCGCCGATGCTCGCCCGTCCCGCTCGCGACCGTCACCTCTTCCAGCCTGTTCCAGCCATCATAGGCCGTGCGCCGGGAGATGATCTTCCCTTTCGTCTCGCTCATGGTCCCGTCCGTTTTCTGCCGCGGGGAAACTAGGCCGCGCGTCGCCGCGCCGAAAGGGCGGCATGGCGCCATGCGCATTCTTTGCGCAGGGATCGGGCTTTGCGCAGGGATCGGGCTTTGCGCAGGGATCGGCGCTTCCCCTCTCCGCCATTCGCCTCTACATGCGGAAGCGAGGGCTCAGGAGGCCATGATGCAGAAGGAAGCGGCCGCTCTGGTGCGGCTGGAAGAATACCGTCCGACCGACTATGCGATCGACACCGTCGCGCTCGACTTCTCGCTGGCGCCGACGGCGACGCGGGTGACGGCGCGGCTGGAGCTTCGCCGGCGCGCCGAGGATGGCCCGCCCCCGGCCCTCGTCCTCGACGGCGACGGGCTGAAGCTCGTCTCCATCTCGCTCGACGGCAGGCGCCTTTCCGCCGAGGAATACGAGGCCAGCCCCGACCGGCTCACCATCACGAACCCGCCTTCCAGCCCCTTCCGGCTGGAGACGGTGACGGAGATCGATCCGGACAACAACACGGCGCTGATGGGTCTCTACCGTTCCTCCGGCGTCTACACGACCCAGTGCGAGGCGGAGGGCTTCCGCCGCATCACCTATTTCTACGACCGGCCCGACGTCCTTTCCGTCTACACCGTGCGCATCGAGGCGCCGGCGGCGGAGGCGCCCGTCCTTCTTTCCAACGGCAACCTCACCGAAAGCGGGCCGCTCGCCGGCACCGGGCGGCACTACGCCGTCTGGCACGACCCCTTCCCCAAGCCCTCCTATCTCTTCGCCCTCGTCGCGGGCGACCTCGGCGCCATCCACGACATCTTCGTCACGGCCTCCGGCCGGCGCGTGCGCCTCGCCATCTATTGCGAGCACGGCAAGGAGGAGCGCTGCCGCTACGCCATGGACGCGCTGAAGCGCTCCATGCGCTGGGACGAGGAGGTTTTCGGGCGCGAATACGATCTCGACGTCTTCAACATCGTCGCCGTCTCCGACTTCAACATGGGCGCGATGGAGAACAAGGGCCTCAACGTCTTCAACGACAAATACGTCCTCGTCGACCCGGAGACGGGCACCGACAGCGACTATGCCCATGTGGAAGGCGTCATCGCCCACGAATACTTCCACAACTGGACCGGCAACCGCATCACCTGCCGCGACTGGTTTCAGCTCTGCCTGAAGGAAGGCCTCACCGTCTTTCGCGACGAGGAATTCTCCGCCGACATGCGCTCGCGGCCGGTCAAGCGCATCGCCGACGTCATCGGCCTCAGGCAGGCGCAGTTCCCGGAGGATGCCGGCCCGCTCGCCCATCCGGTGCGCCCGACCGCCTACCGCGAGATCAACAACTTCTACACGGCGACCGTCTACATCAAGGGCGCCGAGATCTGCCGCATGCTGAAGACCCTCCTCGGCGAGGAAGGGTTTAGGGCCGGCATGGACCTTTATTTCGAGCGGCACGACGGCGGCGCCGTCACCATCGAGGACTTCGTGGAATGCTTCGCCGAGGCGACCGGCGAGGACCTTTCGCAGTTCTCTCTCTGGTACCATCAGGCAGGCACGCCGAAGGTGACGATGCGCCATCGTTTCGACGAGGCGGCCGGCACGCTGTCGCTCTCGCTGAAGCAGGAATTGCCGGAAACGCCGGACAAGAAGCCGAAGAAGCCGATGCTCCTGCCGCTCGCCTTCGGCCTCGTCGGACCGGACGGGCAGGATCTCTCCTTCACGTCAACGGAAGGCGCGGAAGATCTCGCCGATGCGGGCAAGGCGCTGGAGCGCGGCCTCATCCTTCTCGGCGCCGACGCCGCGGAGCTCACCTTCACCGGCCTCAAGGCGCGCGCCGTTCCTTCCGTGCTGCGCGGCTTTTCCGCCCCGATCCAGCTTGAGGGAGACCTTTCGGCGGACGACCTCTTCTTTCTCGCCCGCCAGGACGGCGATCCGTTCAACCGCTGGGAGGCGCTGCAGGGCCTTGCCCGCCGCGCCATCGCCGAGGGCTACCGCGCGCGCCGCGCCGGGGACGTGCCGCGCTTCGATCCGCGCCTTGCCGCCGCCTTCGGCGAGCTTGCCGAGAACGAGGCCTTCGACCCGGCCTTCCGCGCTCTCGCCCTCGCCCTGCCGTCGGAAGGCGAGATGGCGCAGATCCTCGCCAGCGACGTCGATCCGGACGCCCTGCACGACGCGCGCGACGCGCTCGCCGCGGAGATCGGCCGGATCTCGGGGGCGCGCATCGAGGCGGCCTCGCGCCGCGCCATGCCGGAGGCGGTCTATTCGCCGGACGCGGAAAACGCCGGCCGCCGCGCCTTCGCCCATGCCGCCTGGCGCTACCGCGTCGCGGCCGGCGAGGATGGCGCCTTCCTGACGGAGGCCTTCGCGAAGGCGGAGAACCTCACCGTGCGCAGCGCCGCCCTCGCCGTCCTCGTCCATGCCCGCCTTGCCGGCGCCGAGGAGGCGCTCGCCGCCTTCTACGAGCGCTACCGCGACAACCCGCTGGTGCTCGACAAGTGGTTTTCCGTCCAGGCGACGCGGCCCGGCCACGACACGCTCGAGGTCGTCGCCGCCCTCACGGAGAGCCCCGCCTTCTCGTGGAAGACGCCAAACCGCGTCTATTCGCTGGTGCGCGCCTTCGGCGGAGCAAACCTCACAGCTTTCCACAGGCCGGACGGGGCGGGATACCGCTTCCTCGCCGATGCGATCGTGAAGCTCGACGGACAAAATCCCTCGGTCGCCTCGCGGCTCGCCACCTGCTTCCGCAGCTATCGCCTCTTCGAGGCGGAACGGCGGGAAAAGGCCGAGGCGGTGCTGAAATCCCTCGCCGGGCGCGACAACCTCTCACGCGACGTCTCCGACATCCTCACGCGCACCCTCGCCTGAACGCTCCATCCCCTGCGGCACGCCGCCGGCAGGGATGGACATTCCGATTCGCCCGGATTCAAATGAACTGATTCGGGGGAGCGGGGTCCCCCCAATCACTGGAGGTGGGGAATGACGCGGGCTCCTGAAGCCATCGCGTCGGCGGTTCGTCGTTTGCCGCAGATCAGGCGCCTGGATCGCCAGGCTTTGGTCGGGCATGCGCGGCTGTTCATCCACCCGGATTACGTCCGCCTGGTGCGCGCCGAGCCGCTCACCGGCAAGCTCGTCCCCTTCCTGATCCTGCTCGTCATCGTCGCTCTCGGCATCCTGCGCATCTCCGTCCTCGGCGAAGCGCGCATGCAGATCGAGCACCAGTCGCGCTCCGATCTCGCGCTCATCGCCGTCGCCGTCGCCACGAACCTGGAAGACAGCCGCAGCCAGATGCCGGCCGCGGCCATGTCGGAGACCTATCACGGCATCCTCGCCAACGCCGTGCCGGAGGATGCCTCGGGCGAGGGGCGCGTCATTCTTCTGGCCGATCCGCTCGGCAAGATCGTCGCCGCCGATCCTTACGGCAACGACGCGGTCGGCAAGAGCCTCGACGACGTGCTCGGTCCCGGCCAGCCCCTGACGACGCTCGGCGCGCGCGCCGGCGTCCTCTCCATCCGCCTGCCCATCGGCGAGGAGGTTCTCGCCACGGTGCGCCATATCGGCGAGGCCACCGGCTCGGTCGCCATCTACCAGCCGCTCTCGGCCGCCTATGCACCCTGGCGCAAGCGCGTCTCGCGCGAGGCCACGGTCTATGTCGCCATCATCTTGATGATGGTCATCCTCGGCGCCGCCTACCAGGCGCAGAAGGTGCGCGCCGACGAGGCCGACTGCATCTATTCGGAGACCCAGGCGCGCGTGCACATGGCGCTGATGCGCGGCCGTTCGGGCCTGTGGGACTGGGACCTGTCGCGCGGGGCGATGTTCTGGTCGCCCTCCATGTACGACCTCCTCGGCATGCCGACGCGCACCGGCCTCCTGTCGGCCGGCGATGTCGCCGACCGCATCCACCCGGAGGACGGCAACCTCATCGAGCTCGCCAACGCCCTCATCGAATCCGATGGCGGGCAGATCGACCGCGAATTCCGCATGCGCCACGAGGACGAGCGCTGGATCTGGATCCGCGCCCATGGCGAGGTGGTGCGCGACACGGACGGTCAGCCGCACTGGATCGGCATCGCCGTCGACGTGACGGAATCCAAGCTCGCCGCGGAGGCCTCGCGCACCGCCGACCTGCGTCTGCACGACGCCATCGAGGCGATCTCGGAGGCCTTCGTGCTGTGGGACGCTTCCAACCGTCTCGTCCTGTGCAACTCCAAGTACCAGGAGCTTTACCGCCTGCCGGACAACCTCGTGCGCGCCGGCACGGCCTATGCCGATGTGGTCGGCTCCGGGCGCCGGCCGCAATTCGCCTCGCTGCTGCCGACGTCGGAAAGCCCGCAGCTCGGCGGGCGCACCGTGGAAGCACGCATCGAGGACGGGCGCTGGCTGCAGATCAACGAGCGCCGCACCAAGGATGGCGGCTTCGTTTCCGTCGGCACCGACATCACCGCGCTGAAGCAGCACGAGGCGCAGCTGATGGAGAACGAGCGCACGCTGACGGCGACCGTCGCCGACCTGTCGCGCTCGCGCCAGCAGCTGGAAAAGCAGACCCAGGAGCTGGTCGAGCTTGCCGAGAAATACGCCCTGGAGAAGGAGCACGCCGAAGAGCTCAGCCGCGTGAAGTCGGAATTCATGGCCAATGTCAGCCACGAGCTGCGCACGCCGCTCAACGCCATCATCGGCTTCTCGGAGATGATGCAGTCGGGCGCCTTCGGTCCGCTCGGCGACGAGAAATACGACGAATACTGCTCCGACATCCTGACCAGCGGCCGCTATCTCCTCTCCGTCATCTCCGACATCCTCGACATGGCGCGGCTGGAATCGGGCCGCATCACGCTCGACACCACCGAGATCGAGCTCGGCGCGCTGGCCGAGGAGATCGTCTTGACCATGGGCCACGAGGCAGCGGAGGCAAAGCTGACGCTCTCGCAGGAGGCGGAGGAGAACCTTTCGCTGGAGGCCGATCGCAAGGCGCTGCGGCAGGCGATCCTCAACGTCGTCTCCAACGCCATCAAGTTCACGCCGGAAGGCGGCTCGGTGAAGATCGTGGCGCGCCGGCGCGGCGGCGAGGCCGTCCTGACAGTGGAGGATACGGGCGTCGGCATTGGCGCAAAGGCGCTGGAGCGGCTCGGCCGCCCCTTCGAGCAGGTGCAGCGCCAGTTCACCCGCGACCACAAGGGCTCCGGCCTCGGCCTCGCCATCACCCAGTCGCTCGTCACCCTCCATGGCGGCGAGATGCGCATCGAATCGACCGAGGGCGTCGGCACCCGCGTCACCCTCACCCTGCCGCTCAGCCAGCAGAAGCAGGCCGCCTGACCGCACCAACCTCTCCCTTGAAGGGAGAGGTCGGCAAGTCCCGAGCGAAGCGAAGGGAAATGACGGGTTAGGGTGAAACCTCCCCCGCGAAGGCGTCGGCGAGCGGGTTCTGCGCTGTGGCCACTCGAGGGCGCCGTGCGCGCTGCGGCGACCCCCTCACCCGGTCGGCTCCGCCGACCACCCTCTCCCTCAGAGGGGAGAGGGTTGGGGCCTGCGGCCGCCGTCGGAGCAGCACGTCAGCGCAGCGCGGTGCACACCGGCAGCGCGTCAGGCACGGCGCGAAACCTCTCCCTTGAAGAGAGAGGTCGGCAAGTCCCGAGCGCAGCGAAGGGAATGCCGGGTGAGGGTGAGGCCTCGTCTCGCGAGGGCGCGAGCGAACTGCCTCCCTACTCCCCTCCCCCAAGCATCTCCTCGAACGCGGCATGCGTCCGCCCCTGCACCTCGCCGAGCCGCTCCGCCACCTCCTCGAAGGAGGCAAGCTCGCCCTCGCCCGCTTCGGCGCGCGCGGCGTTGGCGAGCCGCAAAATGAGCCGCTTCGTTCCCTCGGCGGTCTCGGAAGGGGCCTTCGCCGCCTCCTCGCCGATCAGCCGCAGCCCCTGCAGGAGCGCGCCCTGAAAGCGCGAGGAAGCCGACAGCTCGTCCCATTTTCCAGCCAGGCCGGATTCCCCCACGCCCGCTTCGGCCGCGCACGCGAAGACGCGGTAGGGCGGCGCCGGCTCCGGCAGCACCTTGCCCGCAAGGACGAGATACTGGGCGAGAAATTCGAGGTCGATGAGCCCGCCCGCCACCGTCTTGATCTGCCAGATGTCGCCACCGCCCTTTTCCGCCTGCCAGCGGCCATACATGGAGACGACGTCCGATTTCAGCTTGGCCTCCTCGCGCGGGCGCGCCAGCACCTCGCGCACCACCTCCGCCGTGCGGGACATCAGCGCTTCGTCGCCGAAGATCGGCCGGGCGCGGCAGAGCGCCATGTGCTCCCAGGTCCAGGCCTCCTCGCGCTGATAGCGCGAGAACGCCGAAAGATGCGTCGCCAGCGGCCCGGCCCGGCCGGAGGGACGGAGCCGCAGATCCACCTCGTAGGCGGTGCCTTCGGCGGTCTGCGCCGAAAGCGCGGTGACGAAGCGCTGCAACAGGCGGATAAAATACTGGCTGGCGGCAAGCGGGCTCTTGCCGTCCGATTCCTTCGCCTCTTCGGGATGGTCGTAGACGACGATGAGGTCGAGATCGGAGGTCGCCGTCATCTCGCGGCTGCCGAGCCTTCCGAGCGCCAGGACGGCCACCTCGCCGCCCGGCACTTTTCCGTGCCGCCTCTCGTATTCGGCGCGCACCGCCCCGAAGAGCCCCTCGGCCACCACCTCGGCGAGATCGGCGAAGGCAGCGCCCGCCGCCGGCGCGTCCATCGTGCCGGCGAGCACCATGACGGAGATCAGGAAGCGCATCTCGCGGGCGAAGAGCCGTGCCCGGTCAAGCCGGTCCTCGTAGGTCTTGGCGTCGGCGAAGCTCGCGGCAAGCTGCGCGGCGAGCGTCTTCTTCTCCACCGGCTCGGAGAGGAAATCCGGCTCCGTCAGCATGTCGATCACATGCGGGCGCTGGGCGACCGTATCGGCAAGGAGCGGCGAGGCACCGAGGATGAGCGCGATCAGCTCCAAAAGCTTCGGGTTGGCGGCGAGCAGCGAGAAGAGCGGCACGCCCGCCGGCAGCTTGCGGATGAGGGAATCGAAGGCGCGAAAAGCATGGTCCGGGTCGCTCGTCTCGGCGAGCGCGGCAAGCAGCGCCGGGGTGAACTCCGTCAGTCGTTCGCGCGCCGTGGTGGAGCGCGTCGCCTGGTAGCGGCCGAAATGCCAGGCGCGGATTGCCTCCGTCACGCTGGCGGGCTGCCTGTATCCGAGGCCCGACAGGGTCTCCAGCGTCTCCGGATCGTCGTCGCCGCCGGTGAAGACGAGATTGCCGAGATCGGCCGACAGCGAGGGGGCTTCCTCGAAGAGTTCCTGCGAGCGCTCGGCGACGGCATGCAGGCGTTCCAGCAACGCCTGCTCGAACACCTTCGGCTCGGCAAAGCCGCAGAGGCGGGCGATGCGGGCGACGCCCTCGCCATCCTCCGGCAGGGTGTGGGTCTGCTCGTCGCGCACCATCTGCAGGCGATGCTCGACCTTGCGCAGAAAGGTGTAGGCCTCGTCGAGGGTCTTTGCCTCTTCCGGCTGGATCCAGTTCTTCCTGGCCAGCTGGCCGAGCGTGTCGCGGGTCCTAAGGCAGCGCAGATCCGCGTCGCGCCCGCCGCCGATCAGCTGCTGCGTCTGGGCGAAGAGCTCGATGTCGCGGATGCCGCCCCGCCCGCGCTTCAGGTCGTGGCCGGCAGCGCGCACCGTGGCGTGGCCGCGATGGGCATGCACCTGGCGCTTGATGGAATGGATGTCGGCGATGGCGGCGAAATCGAGATATTTGCGCCAGATGTAGGGGGCGAGCTCGGCAAGGAAGCTTTTGCCGACCTCGATGTCGCCGGCGGCCGGGCGCGCCTTGATCATGGCGGCGCGCTCCCAGTTCTGGCCCATGCTCTCGTAATAGGAGAGCGCGCCGGGAATGGAGATCGCCACCGGCGTCGCACCGGGATCGGGGCGCAGGCGCAGATCCACCCGGAAGACGTAGCCGTCGGCGGTGCGCTCCTGCAGGATATGGACGAGACGGCGCACGATGCGCACCCAGAAGGGCTGCACCTCGACGCCTTCGGCGACCTTGGCCCGCGCCGGCTCGAAGAGCACGATGAGGTCGATATCGGAGGAATAGTTGAGCTCGCGCGCGCCCTGCTTGCCCATCGCCAGCACGACGAGGCCGCAATCCTCCGGCCCGCCGCCCTGCCATTTTCCCTGACGGCGCGCTTCGGCCAGAAGATGGGCAAGGCTCGCCTGAAGGGCGGCGTCGGCGAAGTCGGAGAGCGGGCGCACCACGCCTTCAAGGTCCACCGCCCCGCCGAGATCGGCCAGGCCGAGGGCGAGCGCCACCTTCTGCTTGGCGCGTCGGAGCTCGGCCATCAGCGCCTTCTCGTCGGCATCCTGCAGCGCCGAAAGCGCCGAAATGGTCTGCGAGACGAGCGTCTCCGGCGCGGCGGCGAGGATGTCGGCAAGACGCGCAACGTCCTTTGAGGCAAGGTCGAGGAGATAGGGCGCGTCGCCCAGAGCCGCGGCGAGGAAATCCTTCAGCCCCTCATCGGCGAGGAGCGCCTCCAGCTGATCCGCCTTCTCCTGCCGGGCCGCCGCATGGGCGAGCCTCTCCAGCGCCTTTTCGCCCTCAGGCGAGGGCGGCAGCGGCTGGAGGCGTTGTCGAAGCGTCGTCTCGCTCATCGGCGGGCAATTCCTGGTCGGGCAAAACGAGCACAGCTCTAAGGCCCGGCCCGGCATCTTCCAACCGCAAATGGCCGCGATGCAGCTTGGCGACCGCCGCCACCAGCGAGAGGCCGAGGCCGAAACCCGGCCGCGTACGGCTCTCGTCGAGGCGCACGAAACGCTCCACGACGCGGGCGCGGTCGGCCTCGGGAATGCCCGGCCCGTTATCGGACACCGCCACTTCCAGCCCCTCCGGCACGCGGGCAAGGCCGATCGTCACCCGTGGCTGCGGCACGTCGGCGGCGTGCTTGATGGCGTTGTCGACGAGATTGGCGATCGCCTGGCTGAGGAGCTCGCGGTTGCCGATGAAGGTGAGCTCGCCCTGCTGCGGCTCGGCGGCGAGGACAACGCCCGCCTCCTCCGCCACCGGCTCGTAGAGCTCCACCATGTCGGCGACGACGGCGGCCGCGTCGATCGGGCCGAAGCCGAGGCCGGAATTGCCCGCCTCGGTGCGGGCGATCATCAGGAGCGCGTCGAAGGTGCGAATGAGCTGGTCGGCGTCCTCCAGCGTCGCGGCGAGCGCGTCCTTGCAGCCGGCCATGTCGTCGGAGCGCGCCAGCGCCTCCTCCACGCGGCTGCGCATGCGGGTCAGCGGCGTCTTCAAATCATGGGCGATGTTGTCGGAGACCTGCTTCAGGCCGACCATCAGCGCCTCGATGCGCGCCAGCATGTTGTTGAGGGAAAGGGCGAGCCGGTCGAATTCGTCGGCCGTTCCGGTCACCTCCAGGCGGCCGGAAAGGTCGCCCGTCATGATCTGCCGGCTGGTGGCGGAGATGGAATCGATGCGCTTCAAAACGCGCCGCGAGACGAAGATCCAGCTCGCCAGCCCCAGCACGACCATCAGCCCGACGGTGAGGAAGAGCGCCTGGCGGATGATGGAGACGAAGCGCTGGCGCTCGCCGACATCGCGGCCGACGAGAAGGCGGAAGCCGCCCGGCAGCGCGAAGACCCGCGCCAGCGCCAGATGCTCACCGGCCCTGCCCTCCTCGTCGAGACGGTTGTAGGGGACGGGCCGGAGCGAGGAATCCTCCTTCTGGAGCACCTCGGAGGGCACGGCGCCGACATTGCCGACGAGGATGTTGCCGTCCGGCGTGACGACGAGATAAAGGCTCGCGCCCGGCTGGCGGCTACGCTGGTCGATCACCCGCGCGAGCCGGGTGATGCCGCCCACCTGGTAGTGGCGCGCCAGCCCCTCCACCTCCGAATCGACGGCCTCGGAAATCTGCGCCGTCAGGAGCTGGGTGGTGTTCTTGGCAATGTAGAAGATCAGAAAGCCGGCGAAGATGGCAAAGACCGCCAGATAGACCGCCGCCAGCTTGAAGGCCGTGGTGCGGAAGAGCCGCAGCCGGTTCGTCCCCCCGCCTCGCCTGAAGCGGAACCGTTTAGCCATCGTCGCGGATGACGTAGCCGGCCCCGCGCACGGTCTGCAGAAGCTGCCTGTCGAAGCTCTTGTCGATCTTGCCCCTCAGGCGGGAGATATGGACGTCGATGACGTTCGTCTGCGGGTCGAAATGGTAGTCCCAGACGTTTTCCAAGAGCATCGTCCTCGTCACCACCGTGCCGGCATTCTTCATCAGGTATTCGAGAAGCCGGAATTCGCGCGGCTGCAGCAGGATCGTCTCGCCGCCGCGCGTCACCGTGCGCGCCAGCCGGTCGAGCTCCAGGTCGCCGACGCGGTAGCGCGTCTCCGCCTCGCTCGGCGTGTTGCGGCGGGCGAGCACCTCGATGCGGGCGAGCAGCTCGGAAAAGGCGTAGGGCTTGGCGAGATAATCGTCACCGCCGGATCTGAGCCCCTTCACCCGGTCGTCGACCTGACCGAGGGCGGAAAGGATGAGGACGGGGGTGTGGTCGCCGGAAGCGCGCAGCTCGGAGATCACCGACAGGCCGTCGCGCTTCGGCAGCATGCGGTCGACGACGAGCACGTCGTAGGTCTCTTCGGAGGCCATCGCAAAGCCCGCATCGCCGTCGCCGGCATGGTCGGCCATGTGGCCGGCCTCCTTCAGCGCCTTGACGAGGTAGGCGGCGGTCTCCTGATCGTCCTCGATCACCAGGATGCGCATGTGGAATTTTCCTTCAGGAGCCTTTGCGGGCTCTTCTTGACGCGAAGCGGCGGACCGCTGGGCGATCCGCCGCTCGCCGACGCCGGCGGTGGGGGCGACTTTAACCGGCCGAACGCCGATCTTGAAGGCGGGGCCCCGAAGGGCCCCGGCCGAGCTCAGCTCTTGTCGGTCGGCAGGGCGACGAAACGGGGGCTGCCGTCGCGCTCCACCTGCATCAGGACGGCCTTGCGGCCCTTGTCCTTGACGCTGGCGATCTGGTCCTCGAGGTCGGAGCCGGTGCGCACGTCGCGCCCGCCCGCGGAGAGGATGACGTCGCCTTCCGAGAGGCCCTTCTCCTCGGCCGCGCTGCCCGCCTCGACACCGACGACCACGACGCCGCGGCCGTCATCGCTCGGCTGGACGGAAAGGCCGAGGCCTTCCAGGCTCGTCTGCGCCGAGTTGTCCTCGTCGCCGCGCTCGCTGGAAGCCACCTGCTTGCCGAGCTTGCCGAGCTCGACGGTGACCTGCTTCTCGTCGCCGTTGCGCAGCACCGTCAGATCGACCTTGGTGTCCGGCTCGTAGGCGGCGATCATCCTGGCGAGGTCGCGCGGACCGTCGACCTTGTTGCCGTCGACCTTGGTGATGATGTCGCCGGCCTTGATGCCGGCGGCCTTGGCCGGGCCGCCATCCTGCGGATCGGCGACCAGCGCGCCATCCGTGGAGGTGATGCCGAGACCGTCGGCGATGTCCTGCGTCACCGGCTGGATCTGCACGCCGAGCCAGCCGCGCGTCACCGAGCCGTCCTGGCGGAGCTCGTCGACGACACCGGAGACGACGCTCGCGGGAATGGCGAAGGCGATGCCGATATTGCCGCCCGAGGGCGAGAAGATCGCCGTGTTCACGCCCACGACCTCACCCTTCATGTTGAAGGTCGGGCCGCCGGAATTGCCGCGGTTCACCGGCGCGTCGATCTGGATGAAGTCGTCATAGGGGCCGGCGCCGATGTCGCGGCCGTCCGCCGAGACGATGCCGGCCGTGACCGTGCCGCCGAGACCGAAGGGATTGCCGACCGCGACGACCCACTGGCCGATCATCGGCTTCTCCTTGGCGAGCGGCACATAGGAATAGCCGCTTCCGTCGACCTTCAGCAGCGCCAGATCGGTGCGCTCGTCGACGCCGACGACCTTGGCGGTCAGCTCCTTGCCATCCTCCATCACCACGGTGACCTCGGAGCCGTTGTCGACAACGTGGTCGTTGGTGACGATGTAACCGTCCTCGGAGATGAAGAAGCCGGAGCCCTGGCTCATGCCGAAGCGCGGATGCTCGCGCCCGTGCGGGCCGCGCTTGCCGTCATTTTCGAAGCCGCGCGGGCCGAAACGCTTGAAGAACTCGTTGAGGGGATTGTCGTCGGGGAGGTCCGGCATCGAAAAGTTGCCGCGGAACTCCACCGGATCCACCTTCGATTTCACGCGCACCGACACGACCGCCGGCTTCACGCGCTGCACGAGATGGGTGAAGTCGCGCGGACCGTCGATATCGACCTGCACCTGCTCGGCGAGCACCGGCTTGGTGTCGGTGAGAATGGCGCCGGAAGCGGCCGCACCGGCCACGCCCATCGTCAGGACGCTGGCCAGGAGCGCATTCCGGAGCTTTCGGCTCTTGGAAACACGGCTCGGATTGTTCGTCATGTTGGTCTTTCTCCCGGGAATTCATGGGAGTCCGCTCCGCCGGGGGAAGCGGAGCGGACTGGAGGTCGCAGCAGGGCATAGGGGGCAACGGGGGGTCACCTGCTGCACCATCAGAAATAGGAGCAGGCGGATTACCGCGCAGTGGCGTTGGAATTAAAAGTTCGTAAGCTTGCCGGATCCGGGCAGAAACGCCGCGAAAAGCTCAGCTCGCCGCGTCCTTCTCCAGAAGGTCGGCGAGGCGCGCCTCCTCCTCGGCCGAAAGCTTCGGCTCGGCGCTGGCGGCCGTGCGGCGGAAGCGCATCGCCATGACGATGCCGCCGATGACGAGGACGATGAGCGGCGTTCCCCAAAGCAGAAGGTTCGTCCAGTCGAAGACCGGGCGCAGCAGCACGAACTCGCCGTAGCGGTCGACGAGATAGTCCTTCACCTGCTCGTCGCTGTCGCCCGCCTTGATGCGCTCGCGCACCAGCACGCGCAGGTCGCGCGCCAGGTCGGCGTTGGAATCGTCGATCGACTGGTTCTGGCAGACGAGGCAGCGCAGGCCCTCCGAAAGCTTGCGCGCCCGCGCCTCCAGGTTCGGGTCCTGCAGCATCTCGCTCGGCTCGACGGCGAAGGCCGTGCCGGCGATCCCCGTCGGCTTCAGCGCCGGGGAAAGGGCGAGAAAGAGGAGCGCGGCCAGCGCTGCGAACGCGAGGCGCCTCATGCGCCGGCCTCCGCCGCGCGGCCCTTGCGGGCGGAGCGCGCCGGCTTTGCCGCGCCGATGCGGAAGCGGCGATCGGAAAGCGAGACGACGCCGCCGATGGCCATGACCAGCGTGCCGAGCCAGATCAGCGTCACCAGCGGCTTGTAATAGGCGCGGACGGTGACGGAGCCGTCGTCGTGCAGGTCGCCGATCGACACGTAGAGCTGCGAGAACCAGAAGGTCTTGATCGCCGATTCCGTCGTCGCCATCTGGCGCGCCGCATAAAAGCGCTTGGTCGGGGCGACGGCCGTCACGGCCTTGCCGTCACGGGTCACGACGATGCGGAAGACCTCCTCGCGGTAGTTCGGCCCGGTGCGCGGCACCACGTCCTGATAGGTGAGCGTGTAGGCGGCGGCCTCCAGCGATTCGCCCGGCTTCAGCGAGCGGATCGTCTCCGTCTGGTAGGCGGTGGTGGCGATGATGCCGATCACCGTCACGCCGAGGCCGGCATGGGCGATCGCCGTGGCGAAGGCGGCGCGCGGCAGGCCGAAGAAGCGCGGCAGAGCATGCTTGAAGTTGCCGCGGGTGATGCCGGAGCGGTCGAGAAGCTCGTTGAGGGCGCCCGCGATCAGCCAGACGCCGAGGCCGATGCCGAAAGGCGCCAGCGCGCCCTCGGCGCCGGTGAGGACGAGCGTCACCGCCACGGCGACGATCGCCGCGACCATGGCGAAAGCGAGCCTCTGCGCGGCGCCGAGAAGATCGCCGCGCTTCCAGGCGAGCATCGGCCCGAAAGGCACCGCCATCAGGATCGGCACCATCAGCGGGGCGAAGGTGAGGTTGTAGAACGGGGCGCCGACCGAGATCTTCTCGCCGTTCACCGCCTCCAGCGCCAGCGGATAGAGCGTGCCGGCGAAGACCGTCGCCGTGGCGGCAACGAGGAAGAGGTTGTTGTAGAGGAGCGCCCCCTCGCGGCTGACCGGGGCGAAGAGCCCGCCCTGCCGCAGGGACGGCGCGCGCCAGGCGAACAGCGCCAGCGAGCCGCCGATGAAGAGGACGAGGATGCCCAGGATGAAGACGCCGCGCGTCGGATCGGTGGCGAAGGCGTGGACCGAGGTGAGCACGCCCGAGCGCACCAGGAAGGTGCCGAGCAGCGACAGGGAGAAGGTCAGGATGGCGAGGAGGATCGTCCAGATCTTCAGGGCGCCGCGCTTTTCCATGACGACGGCGGAATGCAGCAGCGCCGTGCCCGCCAGCCAGGGCATGAAGGAGGCGTTCTCCACCGGATCCCAGAACCACCAGCCGCCCCAGCCGAGCTCGTAATAGGCCCAGTAGGAGCCCATGGCGATGCCGAGCGTCAGGAAGAGCCAGGCCGTCAGCGTCCAGGGCCGCACCCAGCGGGCCCAGGCCGCGTCGACGCGGCCCTCGATCAGCGCCGCGGCGGCGAAGGAGAAGGCGATCGAGAAGCCGACATAGCCGAGATAGAGGAAGGGCGGATGCACCGCCAGGCCGATATCCTGCAGGATCGGGTTGAGGTCCTGACCCTCGGCCGGCGCCGGATCGAGCCGGATGAACGGGTTCGAGGTGAGAAGGATGAAGAGCAGGAAGGCGGAACCGATCCAGGCCTGAACGGCGAGAACGCGCGCCTTCAGCGTCTCGGGAAGGTTGCCGCCGAAGATCGCAACGAGGGCGCCGAAGAGCGAGAGGATCAGCACCCACAGCATCATGGAGCCTTCGTGGTTCCCCCACACGCCCGTCACCTTGTAGAGCATGGGCTTGGCCGAATGCGAGTTCTCCCAGACATTGGCGACGGAGAAGTCGGAGACGACGTAGGCGACCACGAGGGCGCCGAAGGCGAAGACGATGTAGAAGAAGCCGGCGAGGCTGGTGGCCGTGGCGACCCGGATCAGGCGCGAATCGCGCTTGGCCGCGCCCCAGAGCGGCACCGTCGCTTGAACCAGCGACAGGGCAAGGGCGAGGACGAGCGAGTAATGGCCGAGCTCGGCGAGCGAGAAGAAGCCGTTCACTGCGTCTGGGTCCCATCGCCCATATGCTGCCACATGCCCTGCTTCTTCAGGGCATCGGCGACCTGCGGAGGCATGTAGTTCTCATCGTGCTTGGCAAGCACGCTGTCGGCGGCGAAGGCGCCCGAGGTATCGAAATGGCCCTCGGCGACGACGCCCTGACCCTCGCGGAAGAGATCGGGAAGGATGCCCTTGTAGTGCACCGGGACGGCTTCCGCGGTGTCGGTGATGGAGAAGAAGACCTCGCCGTCCTTCTCGCGCTTGACGGAGCCTTCCTCGACGAGGCCGCCGAGGCGGATGCGCGAACCGGGCGCGACGCCCTTCTGGGCGACTTCGCTCGGCGCGTAGAAGAAGACGATCTGGTCGTTCATCGCATAGGCGACGAGGCCAACGGCGAACGACAGGACGAGGCCGGCTCCGGCGATAAGGGTCAGGCGGCGCTGTTTGCGGGTCATTGCGGGACCTCCTCCAAGCCCGGCAGGCGTAGATCGGCGGCAAGCTGGGCGATCTGGCGCCGCCCTTCCTTGTCGGAGACGGATGTCAGGGCGGTGCGCGCGGCATCCGCGGCGTCCTGCTTTCGTCCCAGAACGGCGTAGGAGCGCACCAGCTTCAGCCAGCCCTCCGCGTCGTCGGGCTTATCTTGCAACCGGCTCGCGAGATTTTCCACCATTCCCTCGATCATCGCCATGCGATCCTCGGGGGCCATCTCGGCGGCGGCGTTCATCTGGTCCTGCGACGGCCCTCCGGCAAACGGGGCCCCGCCTCCGGCGAGAGGCGCCCCGCCTCCGGCAAACGGAGCATTGGCGGGCGGCGTCTCGGGGGAATTGCGGGCGACCGGTCCGAGCTGCGGCTCGGCCGGCTGGAAGAGCGCGCTCGCCGTGTCGCTCTCGGCCTTTTCCATCCGCGCCAGCGTTTCCTGGATCGCCGGGCGCCAGGAGGCATCGGCCGGCGCGCCCTCCAGGAGGTCGCGCAGCTGTTTCGTGGCGCCAGCCGTGTCGCCTTCCTGCTCGGCGGCGAGCGCGAGATAGAAGCGCGCCTTCGGCGCCCCTTCGTCGCCCTCGCCCGCATCCCGCGCCGCGCTCTGGAAGGCCTCGCGGGCGCGGTCGGTGACGACGCCGCCGGCGGCCATCACCAGAGCCTCGCCGAGGGCGGTCTGGCGCGCCGTGTTGGAGCCCATGATGCGGATGACGCTCTCATAGGCGCGCGCCGCGTCGGCTTCGCGGCCGAGGCGCATATAGACCGGGGCGAGCACTTCCCAGCCCTTGCCGTCATTCGGGTTGCGGGCGAGATGGTCCTCCACCCGCGCCACGAGCATGGAGATGTTCTTGGTGTCGGGCTGACCGCCGAGACGGGCCATGAGCGGCTGGTCCGGCATGCCGGGAGAGCCCTGCAGCATGTAGAGGAGGACCGCGAAGACGGGGATGCCGGCCAGCGCCAGGACGGCCGTCGCCCGGCGTCGCCACAGATCGCCCTTGCGGTCGGGCTCGACCGTCTTCTCGCGGTCGATGGCGAGCAGCCGGCGCGCGATCTCGGCGCGGGCGGCCTCGGCCTCGGTCTCGCCGATGCGGCCCCATTTGCGGTCGCGTTCGAGTTCGGAAAGCTGGCGGCGGTAGACGGCGGCGTCCTCTTCGGCGCCGGAGGCGACGTCCTTCGCGCCCGCCGACAGAGGCAAGAGAACCGCCAGTATCGCCACGGCGGTGAACAACGCTATCGCCAACCAGAGAAGCATGTGACTTCAGGCCCTTATCCCAGGCGAGATGTATTCACCCCAGTGCCTGGCGGCAATGCACATACCGGCCTGCCGCGTTGAAAGGACGCGCCCCCCACCCCAGGTGGGCGGCGCGCCGCGGCGTCACCGGCCCCGCCGCGAGAGGCGGCGGAGCCCTCAGATCAGCTGACGGGCCGCCAGGTTCCGTCCGGCTGGCGGCACGCGGTGCCGCGCGCCACCTGAGGCGTGCCGTCGATATAGATCGTGTGCGCGTAGTCGCGGCAGTCGACCGAGTTGACCTGGTAGGTCTGGCCCGGAACGATCTCGCCATAATAGTTGCCCGAGGTGGCGCGCCATTCGACCGGACGTCCCGGCTGGCCGTATTCCAGCGCGCGGTACTCGGCCGCGAGCGCCTCCTGGCGGGCCTGGTCGTCCATGCTCGCGCCGATGCGGTTGCCGATGAGGCCGCCGGCGAGCGCGCCGATCGCGGTCGCCGCCACGCGGCCCGAGCCGGAACCGAACTGGTTGCCGACGATGCCGCCGACGACGGCGCCGCCGAGGGTTCCAAGACCCTCGCGCTGCCCCATACCCCCGGGCTCAGACTGGCAGCCGGCCAGAACGAGGGCGCCGATGACGGCGCCGGTCGCTGCAAATCTCATGTAAACTTTCCTTCCAAAGAATGCTCCGCTGGCGGAGCAAGCCCCCAATGACACGTTGCAGGAATGCCTTCCAGAGCAGGATGGCGAAATTTGGGTAAGCGGCGCGTTCACGATCCCGCGCGCTCGGCGACCGGCAGATCGAGGATGGCGGCGAGCCCGCCCATCTGCGAGCGCTCCAGCGTCAGCGCCCCGCCATAGATGCGCGCCAGCTCCTCCACGATCGACAGGCCGAGACCCGATCCCGGCTTGGTCTCGTCGAGCCGCGCGCCGCGGGCGAGCACTTTCCGGCGCTCGTCCTGCGACAGGCCCGGCCCGTCGTCGGCGATGACGAGCCTTGCGCGCCGCGCCTCCCCGCCGGGCGCGGGAAGCGCCGTCACGCTCACCCGGCCCTTCGCCCATTTGCAGGCGTTGTCGAGGAGGTTGCCGATCATCTCTTCCAGATCCTGCCGCTCGCCGCGGAAGACAAGGCCGGGCGGGCAATGCGCGTCGATCTGAAGGTCGCGCGCGCCGCCATGCACCTTCTGCATCACCCGCGCCAGCGCCTCCACCACGGGCTGCACCTGCGTCAGGGCGCCGATGACGTTGGTCTGCGCGGCGATGCGGGCGCGGTCGAGATGGTGGTTGATCTGCCCCTGCATCAGCGAGACCTGGCTTCTCACCTTGTCCGCCAGCGGGTTGTCGGCCAGCGGACCTTCGGCGGCGCCCGCCTCGTTCTGCAGGACGGCGAGCGGCGTCTTCAGCGCATGGGCGAGGTTGCCGACATGGCGCCGGCCGCGCTCGACGATCTCGCGGTTGGAAGCGATCAGCGCGTCGAGATCCTCCGCCAGGGGGGCGATCTCGTCCGGCCATTCGCCGGCAAGGCTGGTGCGCTCGCCGCTGCGGACCTCCTGCAGCGCGGCGCGCATGTCGCGCAGCGGGCGGAGGCCAAAGCGCACCATCCAGGCGGCGCCGACGGCCAGGAGCACGCCGAAGATCGACAGCGTGACGACGACGATGGTGGTGAAGCGGGAGATGTCGCGGCTGACCCCCCTTGCGTCGCCCGCCACGAGCACGGCGAGGCGCTTGCCGTCGGCGCGGGTGATCTGGCGCTCGACGGCGCGCAGGCCGCGCCCGGCGGGGCCGGTGAAGGTGAGCCTGCGCGGGCGCCCCGTCGCCGCCGGCAAGTCCGTGACGGCGAGCCGGTCGCCGAAGAGCGAGGGCGAGGCGGTGACGATCTCGCCCGTTTCCATGTCGCGGATCTGCCAGTACCAGCCCGATTGCGGCAGCGAAAAGCGCGGTTCGCCCAGGGCGATCTCGGTCTCGGCCGGCGTGTCGCCGGAAGCGACGACAGCGCCCACCAGCGCCTTGTGGATGGCGATGAGGCGGAAATCGAAGTTGCGCTGCACCGAATCGCGGAAGAGCGAGACGAAGAGGATGCCGGCCAAAAGCAGCGCGATGGCGCTGCCGGCCGCGGCGACAATCGCCAGGCGCAGGCTGAGCGAGCCGCTGCGTCTGGCCGTGCGGGCCTCCGGCGGGCTCTTCTTCAGCATCCTCGCCGCCTCATTCCTGGCCGTCTGGCGGCGGATCGATGCGGTAGCCGAGGCCGCGCACCGTCTCGATGAGATCGACGCCCAGCTTCTTCCTCAGCCGCCCGACGAAGACCTCTATGGTGTTGGAATCGCGGTCGAAATCCTGGTCGTAGAGATGCTCCGTCAGCTCCGTGCGCGAGATCGTCTTGCCGCGATGGTGCATCAGGTATTCCAGCACCTTGTATTCGTGCGAGGTGAGCTTCACCGGATTGCCTTCCACGGTGACGCGGCTGCCCTTCAGGTCGAGGCGCACGGGACCGGCGACGAGATCATTGGAGGCGTGTCCGGCGGCGCGGCGCACGAGGGCGCGGATGCGCGCCAGCACCTCCTCCATGTGGAAGGGCTTGGCAACGTAGTCGTCGGCGCCGGCATCGATCCCCTGCACCTTGTCGGACCAGCGGTCGCGCGCCGTCAGGATGAGGACGGGCGTCGTCTTTCCTTCCCGCCGCCAGGCCTCCAGCACCGAAAGGCCGTCCATCTGCGGCAGGCCGAGATCGAGGATGATGGCATCATAGGGCTCGCTCTCGCCGAGGAAGTGGCCCTCCTCGCCGTCGAGCGCGGCATCGACGGCGTAGCCCTGCTCGGTGAGGGCCGCCACCATCTGCCGGTTCAGATTCTCGTCGTCCTCCACCACCAGAACCCGCATCGCGGATGTCCTTTCCGTCTCGGGTTTTCCCGTTCCTCAGTTCGCCGGCACGCTCACCTGGCTGACGCGCCCGTCCGAGCCGAGCACGGAGGCGTGGTAGACGTAGCGCCCGCCCTCCTCGCAGAGCTGGACGTTGACGACCTCGCCGGAAACGCCCGCCCGCGACAGCGCCGCCGAGAGCGGCATCGCCTGGCCGGAGGAGACCACCTGCCGCGCCTCGCCCGAGCCGAGGCACGCCGCCTGCGCACCCGCCGCAAGGAGCGGCAGGAGGGCGAGAGCGAGCGCAGGAATGCGGGCGAAGCGGTTCATGGGTGCCGTTCTAGAGCGCGCGGGCTGAATGCCGGCTGAATGGCAGGAGTTTTGAAGGGAGGCAAGGCGGGCCGGGATGGCGGGCGGCGGTGGGCAGGGGTCGGGACGGTTTCTCGGCCACGAGCCCTCTTCAGACATCGGCCGAGCCGAGAAGCCGCGCCAGGGCCTTCACTACCTTGCCGAACCAGCTCGTATCGGACCATTCCCCGGTCAGCACCACCCGGATCAGCACAGCGATCGCGAGGGTCGCCAGCGCAAGCCCGATCGTTGCGAGCAGCCCTGCCCAGACGAGGATGAAAGTGAAGGACGCAAGGGCCATCGCAAGGAGGATGAGCGAGGACACCACCCCGAAGCGATAGCTCGCATTCGCTCTGGCATCCTCGTGATCGCGCTGCTCGATGATCCGTTCGGCGAGCGCGGGGTTTTCGCTGGCGATCTTGCGCAATTCGGCAAGATCATTGCCGTGAAGATGCAGCGTTCCGATGGCGAGATAACGGTCGCCGTCCCGCGACCGGGCCTCGTCGTCGCCCTGGTCGGCGCTATCCGGTTTTTCGGGAAGTCGGTTCGCCATAGAGGCCGACACTGCGACGGGAGGCGGTCTTGCCGCTCGATCCAGCGTCGTTCGGCCTGCGCTTTGCGCGAACGAGCTGGCGGACCGCCTCGCGGATTGGCCCCAACGTCAACATGTCGTCGACGCCGCGTCGAAAATCCTTCTGGCTGAACTTCGTCGTCGCCGACATCGAGTTTGCCTCGCCTTGCGAACGGCACTTTTGCCTGTGCCATTCGCCTGCATGTTGCATATGGGCTTGAAACACCGCAAGCGCCACGGCTCCCTGCAATCCAGGATTGCGCCAATAGACCGCGCTCATACGCAGAAAGCGAGTTGAGCGAGCCGCGCCGCCACGCCCAGGATGCAAGCCTTCCCCCTCACACATTCGGCCGGTCCTTCACAAAATACCCCACGATGAACGCCATCAGCGGCGCCACCGGCGCCCAGATCGTCGGGTCGGCAAGCTGCGGGAACTGCCGCGTCACGATCATCTCGGCGAGCGAGGCGAGCGCGGCGGCAAGCGTCGCCGCCGAGAGCTTGTTGGTCGGCAGGGCGGAAGGCTGGCTGACGGTGGTCATTTCAATTCTCCTCCTGAGATGAAGACGGCCGCGGCAAGTGCGGCCAGGGTGAGAGCGGCAAGGATGGCGAGATCCCAGCCGAAGCCGACGGGTCCCGCCGCGCCCGCGGTGCCCGGCGAAAGATCCGGCAGCGCCTTCAAGGCGCGGTGCAGTTCGGCGAGCGTCTTCGGCCCGGCGACGTCGTCGGCGGCGAGGCCGTGCTCTTCCTGAAAGCGCTTCAGAGCGCCCCGCTTCAGGGGCTGGCCGAGCAGCGTCAGCGCGGTGCGCACATAAAGGTTCGTCCGCTCGGAAAGCCCGTTCAGCCCGCCGTTGACGGCGCGCGTGATGGCCGTCAGCTCGCCCTTCGCGGCAAGGCTGCCGAGCCGCCTCTCCTGCCAGAAGAACAGCGCGGAAAGCAGCGCCCAGGGAAATTCGGCGAGCCTTTCCGGCTCGGCCGCAAAGTCCGGCGCATCGGCAAAGCGCGCCCGCGCCCAGACCGAAAAGGCGCCGACATTGGCCGCGCCCGTCAGCTGGATCAGCCCGCGGCCGCGATAAAGATAGCCGTCGCCGTCCGCGGCGGGCGTGTTGCCGAGATCGGTGCGGGCGTCGTAACGCGCCTGCGCCATCGTCGGTCCCCAGACCTCCTCCAGAAACCGAAATCGCCCGCTCTCGTGGCCGATCTGGGCGAGGAACTGCGCCAGAATCTCGGGCCGCTGCAGCCCGAAATCCGCCCCGTATTCGGCAAGCCCGGCGGCAAGGCCCGCAACGATCTCGGCGCGCGCCTTCCGGCCGGCGATCGCCCGCAAATCTTCGGCCGCGATCATGGCCGCGCTCCTTCCTGCAAGTTCTTTGAAAAAAGCCGGCAGCGTCAGGCGACGCGAAAGCCCCAGAACGAGGCGGCGCCGCTCTGCGCGTAGCCGTCATGGCCGCTCATGCGGGCCCTGAGGTCGATCGTCTCGCCGGCCGAAAGGCGGAAGAGATGCTGGTGCTGGACCGAGGAGACGAGGCTCGCGATCGGCCCATGCGCCTGGCAGATTTCGCTCCCGCCGGCGGGGTCTGCGCCGTTCCGGCCGAAGCCGATGGCAATCGAGCCCGGCTCCGTCCCGTTCGCCTTGAAGAGGTATTTGCCGCCGATGAGGTAGAAGCCGGCCGCCGGGGCCGTGAAGCGGTTCGTCGCCGCGTCGAAGGCGAGCTGGTCGTTGTGCTCGGCCTCGTTCATGCCGATCACCGTCCAGGCATCGGCCGGGCAGTACTGGTCGTAATTGATGGTGGCGGCGAATTTCGGCGCCCGGGTGAAGCTCACCTGCCCGTCCGCCGCCGTAATCGTGATCCCCTCGTAAAAGCTCGCCCCGTCCGGGCTCACCTTGAAGGAGAAGTCGTCGCCGCCGACGAGGCCGATCTCGGCGCGCCCGCCATAGCCGGTCTGGAAGAGGAAGGAGGCGGTGTCGCCCGCCGCTTCCTTGTTGAGCTTCACCTGGACGCCGCCCGCCTCGGCATGGGTGAAGAGCACGGCCGCGCTCCGCACGGCGAGCCGGTTGGTGGCGTCGGCCTCGGCGCCGACGCCGAGGAGCGGCAGGTTCTGCAGCGTCTCTTCGTCGAGCCGGGGCGCCACATCGCTCCAGCCGCCGCCCCGCCAGACGAGGAGCGCGGCCTCGTCCTCCACCCAGACGGTCAGGCCGGCAAAGGGCGCGAAGAAGCGCCAGGCGCCGGTCTCGAAGACGGCGAGCTCTCCCTCCCTGCCGGCCCAGTCGCCCC
>NZ_NSLC01000005.1 GCF_020144925.1 Afifella sp. IM 167 | reverse complement strand
GTCCCCTACCCCTGTCCCCTCCCCACAAGGGGGAGGGGGACGAAAATCGCCGGCGCACCAGTTCTTCTCGTCGGGCAGGAATCCGCATTCGTTGGGCATCGGAGCCAATTGGTTTCAAACCAGATCGATCCGGTTCCACCTCGTCCCGTCTGTCGTCACGCCGGCCATGGGCGGGCGGAGGTCGGGCGAAGACAGGTGTCGGGGAGCTCACGCCTTCCGGCGTTTCGCGCCCGTCGCGGGCGTCGCCGAAACCGGGTCCTCGGGCCAGTCGTGCTTGGGATAGCGGCCGCGCATCTCGGCCCGCACCTCGCGCCAGGAGCCGCGCCAGAAGCCGGGCAGGTCGCGCGTCAGCTGGATCGGCCGCCCGGCGGGAGAAAGCAGGGAGAAGGTCAGCGGCACCCTGCCGGCCAGCACGGCCGGATGCTCCGCCAGCGAGAAGAGGTTCTGCGGCGAGACCGCGACCGTCGGCTCGCCGCCGGCATAGTCGATCGCAAGGCGCCGGCCGGAGGGCGCGGCAAATTCCGCCGGGGCGAGGCGGTCGAGATCGGCCATCTTCGCCCAGGGCAGCAGGGCGGCGAGCGCGTTCTTGAGTTCGCCCGGGCGAAGATCGGCGAGCGCCTTCTTCGCCGAAAGGGCCGGCGTCAGCCATTCGCCGGCGCGGTCTGAGAGCGCTTCGTCCGAAAGGTCGGGCCAGGCCTCTCCCTCATGCCGGCGCAGGAAGGCGATGCGGGCGCGCAGGCTCAGCGTCTCATCCGGCCAGGGCAGGCTTTCGACGCCCCGTGCGAGGGCGGCGTCGGTCAGCAGCGCGGCGGCCTTTTCCCGGTCGAACCGGGCGAGCCTTTCGGCCGAAAGCTCGATGGCGCCGAGCCGGCGCACGCGCCTTGCGACGATCCGGTCGGCCGCCGCGTCGTAGGAAAGCTCCTCGGCCTCGGCGAGCGGCAGCGCCGCCTCGATCTCGGCCCTTTCGAGCGGCGCGGCGAGGAGAATGCGGGAATCGGCGCCGCCGCCCGAGAGCTCGGCGACGGCCAGGAACGGCTCGCCGGCCAGCGGATCGGCCTCCTCGCAATAGGCGCCGCGGCCGCTCGCCATGAGGAAGCGGCCGCCGGGGCCGCGCGACTTCGCCACCCTTTCGGGAAAGGCCAGGGCAACCAGCGCGCCGGGCGAGGCGGGGCCGTCCTCGCCGCCCCTGCCCTCCCGGCTCCTGCCCGCAGCCTCTCGCCCGAGCCTCGCCCAGCCCTTCGCCGCCTGCCGCGCCTTGGCGATGCGGCCGGAGCGGGCGGCGCGAAACGTCTCGAGCCGGTGCCTGAGATCGCTGTCGCGGCCGGCAAGGCCCGGCTCGGAGACGAGAGCGGCGATCTCCGCCGCCGCATCCTCCGCGCCCCGCGCGGCGGCGGCGATGATCATGTGGGCGAGCCTCGGCGCCAGGGGGAAGGAAGCGAGCGCCCGGCCATGCGCCGTCAAAAGCCCCTTCGCGTCGAGCGCGCCGAGGCGGGAGAGAAGCTCTTTGGCCTCGGCGAAGGCGGCGGCGGGCGGCGGGTCGAGCCAGGCGAGTGCCGCCGGGTCGGTGACGCCCCAGGAGAGCAGCGCCAGCGCCAGGGCGGACAGCTCCGCTTCCAGGATCTCCGGCCGGTCGAAGGGGGCAAGGCCGGCATTCTGCGGCTCGTCCCAGAGCCGGTAGCAGACACCGGGCGCCGTGCGCCCCGCCCTTCCCTTCCTCTGGTCGGCGGCGGCGCGCGAGACGCGCACGGTCTCAAGCCGCGTCAGGCCGGAGCCCGGATCGTAGTGCGGCCGGCGCGTCAGGCCGCTGTCGACGACGATGTTGACGCCCTCGATGGTGAGCGAGGTCTCGGCGATGGAGGTGGCGAGGACGATCTTCCGGCGCCCGGCCGGGGCGGGGCGGATCGCCCGGTCCTGATCTTTCAACTCCATCGCGCCATAGAGCGGAGCGAGCTCGGCGCCCTGCGGCAGCGCCGGCGCGAGCCGTTCGGCGAGCCGGCGGATCTCGCCCTGGCCCGGCAGGAAGGCAAGCAGGCTCCCCTCCTCCTCGGCAAGCGCCCGGGCGATGGCCCGGGCCATGCGCTCCTCGATCCGCCTTCCCGGCTCGGAGCCGAGATAACGCGTGTCGACGGGAAAGAGCCGGCCGGCGCTTTCCACCACCGGCGCATCGCCGAGAAGGGCGGCAAAGCGCGCCCCGTCCACCGTCGCCGACATCGCCGCCAGCTTCAGATCGGGCCGCAGGCCGGCGCGCGCGTCGAGGGCGAGCGCCATGGCGAGATCGGCGTCGAGCGAGCGCTCATGCACCTCGTCGAAGAGGATCGCGCCGATGCCGGAGAGCTCAGGGTCCTCGCCGATCATCCTGAGGAAGACGCCGGCGGTGACGAGCTCGATGCGGGTTTGCCGTGAAACGCGCGCCTCCATCCGCACGCGGTAGCCGACCGTTTTGCCGACCTCCTCGCCGCGCTCCCTGGCCATGCGGGCGGCGGCGGCGCGGGCGGCGAGCCGGCGCGGCTCCACGACGACGATCCTGTCCTCGCCGGTTAGCATGCCGGATTCCAGCAGCGCCAGCGGCACTCGGGTGGTCTTGCCGGCCCCCGTCGGGGCGATGAGGACGGCCGCGCCCTTCTCTTCCAGCGCGGCAAAGAGCGCCGGCAGCGCCTCCTCGACCGGAAGCGGGCCGCTCATCCCTTCCCGCCCCCCTGCCCGCCGCGCGCCAGATCGATCACCGGTCCGCCGGCGGCCTCGGCATCGGCCGGATCGTGGGTGACGAGGAGCACCGGCAGGCCGCGCTTTGCCGCCTCTTCGAAGACGAGGTCTCGCACCTGGCCCTTCAGCTCCGCGTCGAGCCTGGAAAACGGCTCGTCGAGGAGGAGCGCCCGCGGGCGGGCGAGCAGCGTGCGCAGGAGCGCGATGCGCGCCTTCTGGCCGCCGGAAAGCGTCGCCGGATCGCGCGGGAAGAAGCCCTCCATGCCGACCTCGGCGAGCGCCGCCTCCACGGCCCGCCGCCTCTCGGCGCGGCCGGCGCGCGCCGGATCGAGGCCGAAGAGGAGGTTGGCGCCGACGGAAAGATGGGGAAAGAGCAGCGGGTCCTGGAAGAGGAGGCCGAGCCGGCGCTCCTCGGCGGCCAGTCCCGTCACGTCCTCGCCGTCGATCAGCACCTTGCCCTCGGCCGCAAAGACCGGATCGAGGAAGCCGGCGACGAAGGCGAGCAGCGTCGATTTTCCCGAGCCGGAGGGCCCCATCACCGTCAGCACCTCGCCGGGCGAAATCAGCCGGTCGAGGGCAAGCAGGCGCCGCCCGGCAAGGCCGATCGCCACCCGGTGAAGATGAAGCCCCTTCTCGCTTTTTGCGCTCATGCGGCCGCACGCATGGCGGCGCGGCGGCGGAAAAGCAAGGCCGGCAGCAGGGCGGCGAGCGCGAAGCCGGCGAAGGGCAGCAGCGCCTGAACGAGGGCCGTCGCGCCGATGGCGCGCGGATCGCCGCCCGCCGAAAGCGCCACCGCCTCCGTCGTCACCGTCGGCCAGCGCCCGGCGCCGATCAGAAGCGTCGGCAGGTAGAGCGCGATGGAGACGGCAAAGCCGAGCGCAGCGGCCGTGGCGACCGGGCGGGCGAGCATCGGCAGGCGGATGCGCCAGAAGATGGCGTCGGCCCCCCGGCCGAGGCTCGCGGCGATGCGCGCATAGCGCGGATCGAAGGCGCGCCACGGATCGGCGAGCGACAGGAGCACATAGGGAAAGACGAAGACGAGATGGACGAGGATGACGGCGAACAGCATGCCGTCGAAGCCGAGCCGGATGAAGAGGATGTCGAGGCCGAAAAGGAAGGCGATCTGCGGCACCAGCAGCGGCAGGTAGAGCGCGACGAGCGCCCGCACCGTCGGCGTCGCGCCGGCCCGCACCTCGTATTCGAGCGCGCCCAGCGCCAGCACGACGGCACCCGCGGCGGAAGCGGCGGCGACGAGGAGCGCGTTGGTCAGCGGCACCGTCAGCGCGCCGGAGAGGCGCATCCAGGCGGAAAGCGTGAAACGGCCCGGCATGAGGCCAGGAAAGGCCCAGAGGCCGGCAAAGGACCAGAGCGCGAGAGCTGCGATGCCGGCAAGGACGAGAAAGGCGGCGAGCGACATGGCGCCGGCGGCAAGCAGGCGCGGTGCCCGATCGCGGGAAAAACGCCGGCCGGCCGAGATGGCGGCAAGGCCGAGGCGGGCGGCAAGCTTTTCCAGGAGCCACCAGGCGAGGATCGCCGCCCCCGTCACGACGAGCTGCACCAGCGCGCCGGCCGCGGCGAGGCTGCGGTAGGAAAGATCCGGATCGGCCTGCCAGGTGAGGATGCGCACGGCGAGCGGCGCCGGCAGGGTCGGCCCGAGGATCAGCGCCACGTCGACGACGGAGCTAGCGTAGGCGATGACGGCGAAGACCGGCAGGCGGAGCTGGCGGTAAAGGCCTGGCAGGACGGAGAGATAGAAGGCGGCCATGCGGCCGTAGCCGAGGGCGCGGGCCGCCCGCATGCGCGGCACCGCCTCGACCTGCGGCAGGGCGGCGAGCGCCATCAGGAAGAGGAACGGGATTTCCTTCACCACGAGGCCCGCCATCATCGAAAGGCCGGCCGGATCGTGGACGATCAACCAGTCGGGCGGGCGCTCCATGCCCGTTGCCCATGGCGAGACGAGCCGCAGGAGAAGGCCGGAAGGGGCGATCAGGAAGGCGAGGCCGAAGGCGGTCGCGGCATGCGGCACGGACAGGAGCGGCGAGACGAGGCGCTGGAGCCAGCCGAAAAGCCGCGTGCCGTGCCAGCCGGCGAGAAAGGCCGTGACGACGGCGAAGGCGAGAAAGGTCGTGCCGAGCCCCGTCCAGAGGCTGAGGAGACAGGAACGGAGGATGCCTGGCATGGCAAAGAGCGCCGCAAAAGGCTCCAGCGAGACATGGTCGAGCCCGATCACCGGCAGGTAGCCGAAGGCCGGCAACGCCGCGCCGGCAAGACCGGCCGCGACCGGGCCGATCAGCAGCGTGAAGATCGCCGCCGGAAACAGAACGAGGCGCGAGCGCCGTCTCGGCACGAAGCCTTCCCCGTCTTTTCTCCTACTGCCCGGCACCGTAGCGGCGCGCCCATTGCCGCTCCAGCCGCTCCATCCAGCTCGCATGCGGCTCCGGCAGCGCCTTGCCGAGTTCCTCCGGCGGCAATGTCGCGATGCCGAGATCGAGCGCCTCGAAGCGGGCGCGTTCTTCCTCCGGCAGGGCGGCGACGTCGAGCACGGTCGGATCGCCCCAGACATCGGGGTCCTGTTTTCGCGCCTGCGCCTCCGGCGACATCAGGAAGTTCGCCACGACCATCGCGCCCGCCTTGGCGCTGGCGTTGAAGGGGACCGCCAGGAAATGGGAATTGGCGATCGAGCCGTCTTCCGGCACGTAGCTGCGCACGCTGGCCGGCAATTCCCCGTTGGCGATGGCGGAGGAGGCGTCGGACGGATTGAAGGCGAAGGTGATATCGACCTCGCCATCGGCGAGCAGCCGGCGCATCGCCCCGTAATTCTGCGGGAAGGCGCGGCCCGAGCGCCACAGAAGCGGGTGCAGCTCGTCGAGAAAGGCAAAGAGCGGCGCGGTCTCCTTTTCGAAGGAAGCATCGCTCGCCGGCGCCTGCAGCACCTCCGGATCGGGCGCGAACTCATAGAGCGCCTGCTTCAGGAAGGTGGAGCCGAGGAAGTCCGGCGGCTGGGGGTAGGTGAAGCGGCCGGGATGCTTCTTCGCCCATCGAAGCAGCGCAGGCATGGATTTCGGCGGGTCCTGAAGCCGCGCCGTATCGTAGAAGAAGACGAGCTTCGCCATGCCCCAGGGCGCTTCCAGCCCGTCGGTCGGGACGGTGAAATCGGTCGTCACCGTCGGCTTTCCTGTGACGTCGACATAGGCATAGCTGGGCAGGCGGGTGGCCCAGGGGCGGTCCAGCAGGAGCCCGGCCTCTTTCAGCGCGACAAAGTTCTCGCCGTTGATCCAGACCAGATCGACCGTGCCCTTTTCCTCGCGCCCGGCGGCCTTTTCGGCGACGATCTTGGAGACGACCTCAGCGGTGTCGGCGACCTTCACATGGACGAGCTTCACCCCGAATCGTTTGGCCGTCTCCTCGCCCGCCCAGGCGATATAGGCGTTGATGCGCGGCTCGCCGCCCCAGGCGTGGAAATAGACCGTCTCGCCCCTGGCTTCTTTCAGCACCGCGTCCCAGTCGGCGGGGTCGGGTGTCTCGGCATGGGCCGCCGCCGTGATGAAGAGCGCGGCAAGGGCGGCAAGGATTCGGATCATGTTTGGCTCCTGTCGCCCCTTCTCAACCCGCCATGCGCCTCACGGGCAAGCAACAAAAGGGTGAGAGGGTCCCTTGTCCCTCACTGCTTCACTCGCCGATCGCAACGCCCTCGCGGCGCGGATCGGCGCCGCCGGCAAGCCCGTCCGGGCCGATGGCGATCGCATGCAGGCCGGAATTGAGGTCGGTGACCTTCACCTCGTAGCCGAGCGCGGCGAGCCCGGGCGCCAGGTCCTCCGCCCGCGTGCCGGCTTCCAGGTCGAAGGTGCCGAAGCGGTTGGCCACATGCGGCAGGGCGACGGCCTCCTCGACATTCATGCCCCAGTCGAGGAATGCGATCAGCGCCTCGGCGACATAGGGAATGATGCGGCTGCCGCCGGGCGAGCCGATCGCCAGAACCGGAGCGCCATCTTCGAGCACGATGGTCGGGGCCATGGAGGAGCGCGGGCGCTTGCCGGGCTCCACCCGGTTGGCCACCGACACCCCGTCCTCGTGGCTCGCAAAGGAGAAATCGGTCAGTTCGTTGTTGAGGAGGAAGCCGCGCACCATCAGGCGGGAGCCGAAACCGTTCTCGATCGTCGTCGTCATGGAGACGATGTTGCCGTCCCTGTCGACGATGACGAAATGGCTCGTGGAGGGAAACTCGATCGCCGCATCGGGGGCGAAGTTGAGCGCATGGTCCCATTCCGGCGTGCCGGCCTCGACGTTTTCCAGCCGCCCATCGCCCTCCAGCAGCTTTGCCCGCCCGGCGAGATAATCGGGATCGAGCAGACCTTTGATCGGCGCGGGAACGAAATCTGTGTCGGCGAGATAGCGGCCGCGATCGGCGAAGGCGAGGCGCATCGCATCGCCGATGAGGCGCCAGGTCGCGGCCATGTCGGGGCTGAGCTCCGCAAGGTCGAAAGGCGCGAGAAGGCCGAGAATCTGGCCGACCGAGACGCCGCCGGAGGAAGGCGGGCCCATGCCGCAGACCTTGAAGACCCGATAGGCGGCGCAGACCGGCTCGCGCTCCTTCACCTCGTAACCGGCAAGATCCTGGAGGCGCATGACGCCGGGATTGTCCGCAAAGCGGGTGACCGCGCCGACGATGCTTTCGGCGACCGGGCCCGCGTAGAAGGCGTCGGCGCCGCCCGCCTGCAGGAGCTTCAGCGTCTCGGCATAGGCAAGGTTCTTCAGCGGCTCGCCGGATGAGACAGCGGCGCCGAGCGCGTCGACGAAATAGGTCTTCGCGCTCTCCTGGCGCGACAGGCTCTCGGCCGCCTCTCCGGCAAGCGTGACGAGACGCGGGGTCGGCTCAAAGCCCTCCTCGGCAAGGCGGATGGCCGGCTCGAAGAGCTCGGCCCAGGCGAGCTTTCCCCAGCGCCGATGCGCGGCCTCCAGAAGCCGCGGCGTGCCGGGAACGCCGACGGAGCGTCCGCCGATGACGGCGTCGAAGAACTTCAGCGGCTCGCCCTTGTCGTCGAGAAAGAGCTCGGGCGTTGCGGCCGAGGGCGCGGTCTCGCGCCCGTCGAGGCTCGTCAGCTTCTTTTGCCCGGCATCCCAGTAGAGGAGGAAGGCGCCGCCGCCGAGGCCGGAGGACTGGGGCTCGACGAGGCCGAGAACGAGCTGCACGGCGACCATGGCGTCGATGGCGCTGCCGCCCTTGCGTAGCACCCCGGCGCCCGCTTCGGCCGCCAGCGGATGGGCGGCCACGACCATCCAGTCCTTCGCGCGGACCGGCTGCCTGGCATCGCCGCGAATCTGGGTGGTGCGCTCCGGCGCGGGCCGCGCCACATCCTGCGCGAGGGCGGCGCCCGGAAGGGCGAAGGCGAGGAACAGCGCGGCGCCGAGCGCCGCCGCGCCGGGCCGCTGCCTCTTCCGATTGCGAAGCCGCAACCTCATCGCACCCGCCTAGAGATGCTGGCCGCCGTCGATGTTGATCTCCGTGCCGATGACGTAGGAGGCGGCCTGCGAACAGAGGAAGTGCACCACTTCGGCGACTTCCTTCGGATCGCCGATGCGCCGCATCGGCACTTCGCGCTCCACCACCTCATCCGTGCCCGGAGAGAGGATGGCCGTCATGATCTCGCCCGGCGCGACCGCGTTGACGCGGATGCCGAGCGCGGCGAGCTCGTGCGCCATCTCGCGGGTCAGCGCCGAGAGCGCCGCCTTGGAGGTGGCGTAGGCGGCGCCCGCGAAGGGATGGATGCGGAAGCCGGCGATGGAGGTGATGTTCACCACCGAGCCGGCGGCGCGCATCAATGGCTGCTTCAGTCCCTGGACCAGCACCGCCGGGGCGATGAAGTTCACCATGTGGACGTCGCGCCAGATCTCCAGCGGCGTCTGCATGGCGCCGAGCCGGCCGCCCTTGGAATCCTTCGGCGAGATGCCGGCATTGTTGACGAGGGCGGTCAGGCCCTTCTGGCCGACGCGCTCGCAGAGCTGGTCGATGGCATACTGGATCGAGCGGGCGTCGGAGAGATCGACCTCGATGTGGCGCACATAGCCTTCCGCCCAGGGGCAGACCTCGGAAAAGGGCGTGCGCGAAAGGGTGAAGACCTCCCAGTTCTCGTCGTAGAACTTGCGCACGATGGCATGGCCGATGCCGCGGCTCGCGCCGGTGACGGCGACGATCGGGCGCAGCCCCTGCTCGCCGGCGAAGGCCGTGTGGTCGACCGGGCAGGAATTGGGCGCCTCCTCGGCCGGCACAGGCTCCACCTTGCCATGGGCATGCGCCGGGCATTCGGCCGGGGGCTGACGCTCCTCTTCCGCCTGGTGGGCCGGGCATACGCCCGGCTTTTCCATCGTCTTGTCTTCCATTGCGGCCTCCTTCGGGGGGCTAACCTCGGTCAGGCCCGCCGTCCGCTATGCCAGAGCCGTGCCAACCGCCTTGCGGAACTTGTCGGCGAACTCGCCGATATGGCCTTCCTCGATCACCAGCGGCGGCGAAACGGCGATTGTATCGCCAAGCGCGCGCACCATCATCCCCTCGGCCCAGCATGCCTTGAAGATCGCCTGGCCGCGCTTGCCGGGCTTCTCGCCGGGGCGGAACTCCACCGCGCCGACGAGGCCGTAATGGCGGATGTCGACGACCTCCGGCAGGTCCTTCAGGGAAAAGAGCGCATCGCCGAGCGCATCGCCGACCGGGCCGGCGGCGCGGGTGAAGAGTCCCTCGCGCTCGTAGATGTCGAGGCATGCGAGCGAGGCGGCGCAGGCGAGCGGGTGGGCCGAATAGGTGTAGCCGTGGAAGAGCTCCACGCCGCCCTCCGGCCCCGCTTGCATCACCGCGTCGTAGACATGGTCGGCTGAGGCGACCGCGCCCATCGGCACGGTGGCGGCGGTCAGCCCCTTGGCCATCGTCAGGATGTCCGGCTTGATGTCGAACTCGATGGAGGCGAAGGCCGAGCCGAGGCGGCCGAAGCCTGTGATGACCTCGTCGAAGATCAGGAGGACGCCGTTCTTGTCGCAGATTTCGCGCAGGCGCTTCAGATAGCCCTTCGGCGGCAGGTAGACGCCGCCGGCGCCGATGACCGGCTCGACGATGACGGCCGCCACGGTGGAGGGGTCGTGGAAGGCGAGAAGCTCGGCGAGCTCTTCGGCGAGATCGGCGCCGTGTTCCGGCAGGCCGCGGGTGAAGGCGTTCTTTTCCGGCAGATGCGTATGGCGCAGATGGTCGACCGGCAGCCAGGCGCCGAAGGCGGTCCGGTTCGCGGTGAGGCCGCCGGCGGAGACGCCGCCGAAGCCGACGCCGTGATAGGCCTTCTGGCGGGCGATGATCTTCTTGCGGCCCGCCTCGCCCCGCGCATGGTGGTAGGCGTAGGCGATCTTGATCGCCGTATCGACCGATTCAGAGCCGGAATTGGTGAAGAGGATATGGCCCATGCCGTCCGGCAGGACGGTGGAGAGCCGGTCGGCGAGCTCGAAGGAGATCGTATGGCCGAAGCCGAAGCTCGGGGCGAAGTCGAGCACCGGGAACTGCGCCGCGATCGCCTCGCCCACCTCCTTGCGGCCATGGCCGAGATGGGAGCACCACAGCGCCCCGCTCATGTCGAGGACCGCCCGCTCCTCGGGCGTGTAATAGTACATGCCCTCGGCCCTCGCGATGAGGCGCGGGGAGGCGATGAAGTCGCGATTGGCGGTGAAGGGCATCCAGTGCCGATCCAGCGAGACCGGCCGGTTGCGCGAAAAGACCTTGGGGGTTTGCTCGTTCATGAGCATAGAGGTGCACCCGCCCCGAAGCGGCGTCAACTCAACTTCTTTGCATGAGGGGGCGCGGTGCCTGCGGCACGCGGCTCACACCGTCAGGTGGCGCTGGATGGCGTCCTCGTCGAGGCTCGCCGCGGGCCCCGAAAAGACGATCTCGCCGCGGTCCATGACATGCACCTCGTCGGCCAGCTCGCGGGCGAAATCGAGATATTGCTCGACGAGCAGGATGGCGAGGCCGGCGCTTTCCTTCAGATAGGTGATAGCCCGGCCGATATCCTTGATGATCGACGGCTGGATGCCCTCCGTCGGCTCGTCGAGGACGAGCGCCTTCGGCCGCGAGACCAGCGCGCGGGCGATCGCCAGCTGCTGCTGCTGGCCGCCGGAAAGGTCGCCGCCGCGCCGCGCCAGCATCGACTTCAGCACCGGGAAGAGCTCGAAGACCTCGCCGGGCACGTCGCGCTCGCCCTTCGGGGCGGCGGCGAAGGCGGTCTCCAGGTTCTCCTTCACGGTCAGAAGCGGGAAGATCTCGCGCCCCTGCGGCACATAGGCGATGCCGGCGCGGGCGCGGTCGTAGCTCGCCATCCTGTCGAGCACCCTGCCGTCGAGGGCGACGGAGCCGGAGCGGACCGGATGGTGGCCGACGATCGCCTTCAGAAGGCTCGTCTTGCCGACGCCGTTGCGCCCCAGGACGCAGGTGATCTTGCCCGGCGCGGCGGTGACGGAAACCTTCCGCAGCGCCTGCGCGGCGCCGTAGAAGAGATCGACTTCGGAAACCTTCAGCATGCCTCAGCGCCCCAGATAGACTTCGACGACGCGCGGATCGGCGCTGACATGGTCGAGCGAGCCCTCGGCCAGCACCGAGCCCTCGTGCAGCACGGTCACCTTCACCCCCAGGGCGCGCACGAATTCCATGTCGTGCTCCACGACGACGACAGAGCGGGTCTCGGCGATCTCGCGCAACAGGATCGCCGTCTCCACCGTCTCGGCATCGGTCATGCCGGCGACCGGCTCATCGACCAGAAGCAGCTTCGGGTCCTGGGCGAGCAGCATGCCGATCTCCAGCCATTGCTTCTGGCCGTGCGAGAGATTCGCGGCGAGGTCGCTGCGGCGCGGCCACAGCCGCACCTTCTTCAGGATCTCCTCCAGCCGGCCATGCTGCTCCGCGGAGATGCCGGTCATCAGCACGGAGAAGAGGCCGGTGGCGCCGGAGACGGCGAGTTCCAGATTGTCCCAGACCGTGTGGCTGTCGAAGACGGTGGGCTTCTGGAATTTCCGGCCGATGCCGAGGCGGGCGATCTCCGCCTCGTCGCGGGCGGTCAGATCGACCTCGCCGGAAAAGAAGACCTCGCCCGCATCGGGGCGCGTCTTGCCGGTGATGACGTCCATCATCGTCGTCTTGCCGGCGCCGTTCGGGCCGATGATCGCGCGCATCTCGCCGGGCGCGACGATGAAGGAGAGGTTGTTCAGCGCCTTGAAGCCGTCGAAGGAGACCTCGACGCCGTCGAGATAAAGAAGGCTGGTCGCTTTTGTGCTCATCGCCGCCCCCTATTCCGCCGGCGCCGGATGGGCGGCCCGGCCGCCGGCGGGCCGCTCGCCCTCGCCCGCATCGGCCGCCGCGCTCTGCGGCGGCAGGCCGGTTTCGGCGTCCTCGCCCTCCTCCGCCTCGGCCGAGCTGCGGCGCTCCGACAAAGCGTGCCAGCCGTGGCGCAGCGTGCCGACGATGCCCTTCGGCAGGAAGAGCGTGACGGCAACGAACAGGCCGCCGAGCAGGAAGAGCCAGAATTCGGGCGCCGTGGCGGTGAAATAGCTCTTGCCGAGATTGACGAGGATCGCCCCGAGGATCGGGCCGATCAGCGTGCCGCGGCCGCCGACGGCGGTCCACACCACGATCTCGATCGAGTTGGCGGGGGCGAATTCGCCCGGATTGATGATGCCGACCTGCGGCACGTAGAGCGCCCCGGCAAGTCCGGCGATCATCGCCGAGAGGGTGAAGACGAAGAGTTTTACATGCTCCACCCGGTAGCCGAGGAAGCGGGTGCGGCTTTCCGCGTCCCGCACCGCGACCATGACCTTGCCGAACCTTGAGCGCACCATCCAGGAGGAGAACAGGAGGACGAGCGCCAGCGCGCCCGCCGTGACGGCAAAGAGCGCCGAGCGCGTCTCCTTGGCCTGGATGTTGAAGCCGAGGATGTCCTTGAAGTCGGTCAGGCCGTTATTGCCGCCGAAGCCCATGTCGTTGCGGAAGAAGGCGAGAAGCAGCGCATAGGTCATCGCCTGGGTGATGATGGAAAGATAGACGCCGGTGACGCGCGAGCGGAAGGCGAACCAGCCGAAGACGAAGGCGAGGAGCCCCGGCACCAGGAAGACCATGATCGCGGCGAACCAGAAATGGTCGAAGCCGTACCAGAACCAGGGAAGCTCCTTCCAGTTGAGGAAGACCATGAAGTCCGGCAGCACCGGATCGCCGTAGACGCCGCGCGAGCCGATCTGGCGCATCAGATACATGCCCATGGCGTAGCCGCCGAGGGCGAAGAAGGCGCCGTGGCCGAGCGAGAGGATGCCGACGAAGCCCCAGACGAGGTCGAGCGCCAGCGCCAGCATGGCGAAGGCGAGATACTTGCCGGTGAGCGCCACCATGTAGGTGGGCACGTGCAGGGCATCGCCCGGCGCGTAGACGAGGTTGCCCACCGGCACCAAGACGGCGGCGGCGAAAAGAAGGGCGGCGACGAAGATCACCCAGCCGCCCCAGGCGCGGTAAAGGCGGGAGAAGATCATGCCTCCACCGCCCGTCCGCGCAGGGCGAAGAGGCCGCGCGGCCGCTTCTGGATGAAGAGGATGATGAAGACGAGGACGAGGATCTTGCCGAGCACGGCGCCGGCATAGGGCTCCAGGAACTTGTTGAGGACGCCGAGGCTCATGGCGCCGACGAGCGTGCCCCACAGATTTCCGACCCCGCCGAAGACCACCACCATGAAGCTGTCGATGATGTAGCCCTGGCCGAGATTGGGCGAGACGTTGTCGATCTGCGACAGCGCCACGCCGGCGATGCCGGCGATGCCCGATCCGAGCGCGAAGGTGAGCGCGTCGATCCAGGGCGTGCGGATGCCGACGGCGGCGGCCATCTGCCGGTTCTGCGTCACCGCCCGCATCCGGAGGCCGAAGCTCGTCGCCTTGGTGAGGAGGAGGAGCACGGCGAAGACGGCGAAGGCGAAGACGATGATCCACAGGCGGTTGTAGGTGATGGTCATCTCGCCGAGATCGAAGGCGCCCGACATCCAGGAGGGATTGCCGACCTGGCGGTTGGTCGGGCCGAAGATGGTGCGCACCGCCTGCTGCAGGATCAGCGAGATGCCCCAGGTGGCGAGCAGCGTTTCCAGCGGCCGGCCGTAGAGGAAGCGGATGACGCCGCGCTCGATCAGAAAGCCGACGAAGCCGGCGACGAGGAAAGCGAGCGGCAGGGCGATGAGGAGCGACCAGTCGAAGAGCCAGGGCGCGTTGTTGCGGATCGTCTCCTGCACCACGAAGGTCGTGTAGGCGCCGAGCATCACCATCTCGCCATGCGCCATGTTGATGACGCCCATGACGCCGAAGGTGATGGCAAGGCCGATGGCGGCGAGGAGCAGCACGGAGCCGAGCGACAGGCCGTACCAGACGTTCTGCCCGGCCTCCCAGAGAGCGAGCTTCTGGCGGACGTCGGAGATCGCTTCCTCGGCCGCCGCCTTCAGCTCGCCGTCCGAGGCGGCGGCGACGGCGCTCAGCGCGCCGAGAACGTCGCGCCCGCCGGAGGCGAGGTCGTGCACGGCCTCGATCTTGGCGGCGTCGGGGCGGTCCGATTTCAGGATGGCGGCGGCGCGGGCGCGCTGCATGGCGGTGCGCACATCGGCGTTCTCTTCGGCCGCCAGGGCCGCCTCCAGCGCCTCCAGGGAATCGGGGTCCTGGGTATAGAAGATGGAATTGGCGGCCGAGATGCGCACGTCCGGGCGCGGGCTCCTCAGGGTAAGGGAGCCGATCGCGGCGTCGACGGCGCGGCGCACGGAGTTGTTGACGCGGATCTTCTCCACCTCGCGGCGGCCGGCAAGACCGAGATCCTCGCCGGTGATCGCGTCGGTGATCTTGTAGTCGCGGCCTTCGCGCTTGCCGATGACGATGCGGCCGTCGGCTTCGCGCTGGTAGAGGTCGCCCTCGGCGAGGGCGCGCAGCGCCGGAGCGATCGCCGTCTCGCCGGTGGCCGCCAGGGCCGCGATCGCCTTCTCGCGGTCGCTGTAGCTGCCCTTGGCGAGATTGCCCACGAGAGCCTCAAGGTCCGGTCCCGCAGGGTCAGCCGGGGCGGGATTCGTCTGGGCGCTGGCCGGCGCGAGCGAGACGCCGAGCCACAGGAACGCAATCAGGATAAGACGCAGCAAGGTGGCCCCGAAAGTTGGTGCGAGAATTCGCCGAAATGGCCGCGGGCGGAAACCCGTCCGCGGCCCTTGTCATCTTTGCTTTCAGGAGAGGGAGAGGCTCACGAGCCCTGGCCGCCGCACTTGCCGGTCTCGGTGTTGAAGTTGCCGCAGGAAAGCGGCGCGCGCCAATCGGAGATCAGGGGCTTGGATTCCGGCAGGAAGTCCGACCACTCGTCGCCAAGGACGAGGCCCGGCGTTTCCCAGACGACGGAGAACTGGCCGTCGTCCTGGATCTCGCCGATCAGCACCGGCTTGGTGATGTGGTGGTTGGCGCCCATGGAGGAGAGGCCACCGGTCAGGTTCGGCACGGCGACGCCGACCATGGCGTCGATGACCTTGTCGGGATCGGTCGTGCCCGCCTTCTCGACCGCCTGCACCCACATGTTGAAGCCGATGTAGTGGGCCTCCATCGGGTCGTTGGTCACGCGGTCCTCGTTGCCGATGAACTCGTGCCAGGCGTCGATGAAGTCGGCGTTCTCGTCGGTGTCGACGGACATGAAGTAGTTCCACGCCGCCAGATGGCCGACGAGCGGGGCCGTGTCGATGCCGGCCAGCTCTTCCTCACCCACGGAGAAGGCGACGACCGGGATATCGGTCGCCTCGATGCCCTGGTTGGCGAGCTCCTTGTAGAACGGCACGTTGGCGTCGCCGTTGATGGTGGAGACCACCGCCGTCTTCTTGCCCCCCGAGCCGAAGGCCTTGATGTCGGAGACGATCGTCTGCCAGTCGGAATGGCCGAAGGGCGTGTAGTTGATCATGATGTCGTCTTCGGCGACGCCGTGGTCCTTGAGGTACTGCTCGAGGATCTTGTTGGTGGTGCGCGGATAGACGTAGTCGGTGCCGGCGAGCACCCAGCGCTCGACGCCCTCTTCGTTCATCAGGTAGTCGACGGCCGGGATCGCCTGCTGGTTCGGGGCGGCGCCGGTATAAAAGACGTTCTTGGAGCTCTCCTCGCCCTCGTACTGCACCGGGTAGAAGAGGATGGAATCGAGTTCCTCGAAGACCGGCAGGACCGATTTGCGCGACACGGAGGTCCAGCAGCCGAAGACGGCGGCGACCTTGTCCACGGTGATCAGCTCGCGCGCCTTTTCGGCAAAGAGCGGCCAGTCGGAGGCGGGGTCGACGACGACGGCTTCGAGCTTCTTGCCGAGCAGACCGCCCTTCTCGTTCTGCTGCTCGATGAGCATCATCATGACGTCTTTGAGCGTCGTCTCGGAGATGGCCATCGTGCCGGAGAGCGAGTGCAGGATGCCGACCTTGATCGTCTCTTCCTGGGCCGCCGCCGGGGCCGTCAGCGCGGGCGCCAGGATGGCTGCGCCGAGCCCGGCGAGAATTGCGCCTCTCGCCAGCACCGATTTGACTTTCAACATGGACACCTCCGGGGGGATTTGTTTGAACAGGAACAATTCCAGCAAACGCTGTGCCAGCCTGTCGCATGTTGAGCGGAACCCGACGACATGGCCTTCCGTTGGGTGAGGTTGGGCATTATTCGCCGATCTGCTTTCTGGCCACGATTTCGACAATCAAACGGCCGATTGCGCGAATGCACGGCAGTCTTCGTTCAAAATGACTTCAAATTAGGCATTGGTTAATATTGCCTCATTCGCAGGCAGGAATGCGTGCCTGCGCGCCTCGCCGCCATGCCGAGAGGCGATGCGGCGTGACATCCTCCCTTCCCCGCGCGGGCCATCCCTTGCCGCCTCCAGAACTGCCGCGGGTCTTGCCGGGCGCGGGGCTGTCGCGCGCACAAAAGCGCGACTATGATCGCCCGGCAGCCGGGCCAGCGCTGAGGGAAGGGACATGACGAACGGCTGGATCGCCGTTTCTGCCGCCATTCTCTATATCGGCGCGCTCTTCGCCGTTGCCTCCTTCGGCGACCGGCGGGTGAAGCGCACCGGCGCCTCGGCGCGCCCGAATCTCTACGCGCTGGCGCTGTCGGTCTACTGCACATCCTGGACCTTCTTCGGCTCGGTGGGGCTCGCCTCCCATTCCGGCCTCGACTTCCTGCCGATCTATATCGGCCCGATCCTCATGTTCACCTTCGGCTATCCGATCCTCAGAAGGGTCGTCGCCCTGTCGAAGGAGGAGCGCATCACCTCCGTCGCCGACTTCCTCGGCGCGCGCTACGGCAAGAGCCAGCCGGTGGCGGTGGTGGCGACGCTGATCTCGGTGATCGGCGTCATCCCCTATGTGGCACTGCAGCTGAAGGCGATCGCGGCGACCGTCGCCACGATGGTGCCGGAGCTCGGCGGCGAGCGGGTGGGCGGCGTTCCCTTTTTCGGCGACATCGCCCTCATCGTCGCCGTGGCGCTCGCCCTTTTCGCCATCCTCTTCGGTACGCGGCACGCCGACGCGACGGAGCACCAGCACGGCATGATGCTCGCCGTCTCGCTGGAAGCGGTGGTCAAGCTCTTCGCCTTCCTGCTCGCCGGCATCTTCGTGGTCTTCTTCCTCTTCGGCGGGCCGCGCGAGCTCTACCAGATGGCGGTGGAGAGCCCGCTCGTGGCGGAGATGTTCCGCAACGGGCTGGCCGGCGGCGAATGGGTGGCGATGACGGCGATCGCCTTCACCGCCTCCATCCTCCTGCCGCGGCAGTTCCATATCACCGTGGTGGAGAACAACACGCTCGCCGAGCTCGACCGGGCGCGCTGGCTGTTTCCGCTCTATCTCGTCGCCATCAACATCTTCGTCGTGCCGATCGCGATGGCCGGGCTCATCGCCCTCGGCCATTCCGCCGACGCCGACCTCTTCGTGCTGGAGCTGCCGCACCGGGCCGATTTTCCGGTGATCGCGCTCATCGTGTTCCTCGGCGGGCTCTCGGCGGCGACCGCCATGGTGATCGTCGCCTCGGTCGCGCTCGCCATCATGATTTCCAACGAGCTCGTCCTGCCCGCCTATGTGAAGCGCCGGCGCGCCAGCGAGCGGCCCGACATGACCCGCTTCATCCTGACGGTTCGCCGGATCGCCATCACCGTCATCCTTCTGTGCGGCTATCTCTACTACCGGGCGGCGGGAACGGCGGCGCTCGCCTCGATCGGCCTCCTCGCCTTCGCCGCGGTGGCGCAGCTCGCCCCGGCCTTCTTCGGCGGGCTCGTCTCGCGGCGGCTGACGGCGCGCGGGGCGATCGCCGGCATGCTGAGCGGGCTTGCCGTGTGGACCTATACGCTGCTGTTGCCGACCTTCGTGCAGGCGGGGCTGATCGGCGATGCCTTCCTCGATCCCGGCCCGTTCGGCATCGAGGTGCTGCGGCCGCAGGAGATGTTCCACCTTCGCCTCGACCCGCTGTCGCACGGCGTCTTCTGGAGCCTTCTCGTTAATTGCGCGGCGATGCTGCTCGTCTCGATGGCGCGCGCGCCGCAGGCGATCGAGCGGCTGCAGGCGAAGGTCTTCGTGCCCTCCGAGATCGGGCCGGCGCCGACGGTGCGGCCGCTGCGCACCAATGTCAGCTACGGCGACCTCAAGGAGACCGTCGGGCGCTATCTCGGGCAGGAGCGGACGGAACGCTCCTTCGCCAACATGGAGAGCGCCACCGGGCGTCCGGCTAATCTGCGCGCGCCGGTCGACCATCACGCCGTGCGCTTTGCCGAGCAGCTTCTCGCCTCGGCGATCGGCGCGGCCTCCTCGCGGCTCGTCATGTCGCTGCTGCTCAACCGGGGCGATCCGTCGACGCGCGCCGCGCACCAGCTCCTCGACGACGCGACGGAGGCGCTGCACTACAACCGCGACCTTCTGCAGAGCGTCCTCGACCATATGCGCCAGGGCATCGCCGTCTTCGACCGCGACCTGGCGCTGATCGCCTGGAACCGGCCGTTCCGGCAGATCCTGCAGCTGCCGGTCCAGTTCGGCCAGGTCGGCGTGTCGCTGCGCGACGTGCTGCGGCAGAGCGCGCGCACGGGCTATTTCGGCGAGGGCGATCCGGAGCCGCTCGCCGACGAGCGCATGCAGTCGCTGGTGGCGCGGCTCGAACCTTACGTTGCCCGCCATCCCGCAAGCGACAGCGTGATCCGGGTCGAAGCGCGCAGAATGTCGGACGGCGGCGTAGCCCTCACCTTCTCCGACGTGACGGAGGAGGTGGAGAGCAAGGCGGCGCTGGAGCAGGCGAAATTCACGCTGGAGAAGCGCGTGGAGGAGCGCACGGCGGAGCTGACGCGCATCAACGAGGCGCTGAAGAAGGCGAGCGCGGCGGCCGAGGAGGCCAATATCGGCAAGACGCGCTTCATCGCGGCGGCGGGCCACGACATCCTGCAGCCGCTCAATGCAGCAAGGCTCTACGCGACGGCGCTTTCGGAGCGCACCAAGGGCCAGCCGGCGGCGCCACTGGTGCGCGACCTTGAGACCTCGCTCGATTCGGTGGAGGAAATCTTCCGGGCCGTGCTCGACCTGTCGCGCCTCGATACCGGCGCGATCACGCCGGAGATCCGCGCCTTCCGGCTACAGAAGCTCTTCGACCAGATCCGTGTGGAGTTCGAGCCGCTCGCCCGCGAGAGGGGGCTCGATTTCCGCGTTCTGCCGACCTCCCTGTCGGTGACGAGCGATCCGGCGCTGCTGGTGCGGCTTTTGCGCAACCTCGTCTCCAACGCCATCAAGTACTGCGCCCATGGCCGCGTCATCGTCGGCTGCCGGCGCAGGCGCGGCATCGTCTCCATCGACATCTTCGACAGCGGCATCGGCATCCCGCTCTCCGACCAGGAGGTCATCTACCACGAGTTCCGCCGTCTCGACGCGGGGGCGCGCATCGCGCAGGGCCTCGGCCTCGGCCTCTCGATCGTGCAGCGGCTGGCCCGCGTCCTCGGGGCCGATGTGCGGCTGCAATCGGCGGTCGGGCGAGGCACCCACTTCTCCGTCGCCGTGCCGCAGGCGATTTCCGTCCCCAGCGAAGCGAGCGAGGGCATGGTTGCCGCGCCGCCGCCGGGCGCCGTTTCAGGCCTGACGGTGCTGTGCATCGACAACGACGAGAAGATCCTCTCCGGCATGGAAGCGCTGCTTTCGGGCTGGGGCTGCACGCCGATCACCGCGCCCAGCGCCCGGGCGGCGCTGGCAGCCCTCGCAGACAGGAAGGCACGGCCCGACCTGATGCTCGTCGACTATCACCTGGACGAGGGAAACGGGCTTTCGGCGGTGACGGATCTCAGATGGCGGCTCGGGCGCACGGTGCCGGCAATCCTGATCACGGCGGACCGCTCGGAAGAGGTGAAGAACCTCGCCGCGAAGGCGGGCGTGCGCATTCTCAACAAGCCGCTGAAGCCGGCGGCGCTGCGGGCGCTGATGACCCAGTGGACGCCGGCGAACGTGGCGGCGGAATAGCTACGGCTCGATCGCGCCGCGCCATTCGCCGGCCTCGATGCGGCCGGCCGCGAGCACGGCCTTGGTGCGGTTTTCCACCCCCAGCTTCTGCAGGATCGCGGAGACATGTGCCTTGACGGTCGCTTCCGAGACGCCGAGCTCGTAGGCGATCTGCTTGTTGAGCAGCCCTTCGCCGAGCATCATCAGCACGCGAACCTGCTGCGGGGTGAGGCTTCTCAGCCGCTCCAGAAGCTCGCCGGTCTCGCGGTCCGTCGCCTCGCCGATAAGATCGGAGGGCACCCAGCTCTCGCCGCGCAGCACCGCGCGGATCGCCTCGGAGATCGTCTCCAGCGAGGCCGACTTTGAGATGAAGCCGGCGGCGCCGAGGCCGATGGCGTTGCGGATCGTGGCCGCATCGTCCATCGCCGAGACGATGCAGATGGGCGCCGCCGGATACTGCCCCCGCAGATACATGAGGCCGGAAAAGCCGCGCGCGCCCGGCATCTTCAGGTCGAAGAGGACGATGTCCGCCTCGCCGATGCGGTCGAGCGCCGCGGAGACCTCGTCCAGCGTGCCCGCCTCGACGATCTCCACATCCTTGAATGCCGCCTGGATCGCGTTCCGCAGGGCATTGCGGAACAGCGGATGATCGTCGGCAATGACGAAAAGCAGCCGCTCGCTCAAACCGTCACCTTGGGAAATCCGCGCCGGCGAACACCTTCAAAGCGGCAGTCGCGCCCGGCATGGCAAAAAAAAGGCGTTGCATAAGACCTGTTCATAACCTGATATCGCGCCGGGTGAAGCGCAAAGAATGGCTTCGAAACACAAAATTCCCCTCTCGCTTGCAGCCTTTTAACCCGAGAGAGGGCGGTTTGCGAAACCCTGGTGCAGGCAGCGCCGGGATTCAGGAACGTGGCGCGACTTCTGGACGCGGCCGCCCGCCCCATGCATGGAAGGCGCCGGATCGTCACAATGCGCCCGCCCGAAGCGGCAAGGCAAGGAGAGTGCCGGGACGTGAAGCAGCTGCCACCCTCAATCGCCACGGACGCCTTCGCCGCCCATCCCAGGACCGTCTGGGGCTTCTTCCTCGCCGTCCTGGCGGGGCTCGTGCTCCTGATGATCGCGCTCGAAGAGCTCGGCACGCCCGAGCCGATGATCGGCCTCATTATCCTCGTGGGCGCGTTCGCTTCCTATCTGTGCATAGGCGTCGTTGCCGGAACCACCCAATCCGAGCGCTTCCTCATCGCGGGCGGGGCGGTGCCGGCCGGCTACAACGGCATGGCGGCCGCTGCCGCCTTCCTTTCAGGCGCCTGGTTCCTTGCCTATGCCGGCACCTTCGCGGCCTGGGGCCTTGCCGCATGGACGCTCGCCATCGGCGCCGCATTGGGGCTCGGCGCCGGCGGGTTCCTTCTGGCAGGGCCGATGCGCCGGGCGGAGGCCGTCACCACCGCCGACTTCCTGGCGATCCGCACAAAAAGCCGAGCCGTCCGGCTTGCCGCCTCGCTCCTCGTCCTGGCCGGCTCTTTCATGCTCCTTGCCGTGGTGCTTGCCGGCATCGGCGAGCTGACGGCGAGCGTGCTCGCCCTGCCACCCTCATGGAGCGTGACGGCGGCCGCGGTGCTCCTTGCCCTGATGCTGGTGCCGGGCGGCATGCGCAGCGCCACCTGGACGCAGGTCGCCCAATACCTCGTCATGACCGTCGCCTTCCTCGCTCCCGTCGCCATCGTCGCGGCCGAGCGCTTCGGCTGGCCTATCCCGCAACTCGCCCTTCCGGAGGCGGCGGAGCGGCTGCGCGCGCTCGCCGCGGCCGATCCCGGGCTGGCGAACCTCGCCCGGCGCGAGGATCTGTTCGGCAGCTTTACGCCCGGCGACCTTGCCGCAACGCTCGTCCTGTCGGCGCTCTTCGCCTTCGCCCTGCCGCATGTGCTGGAGCGCTACCTGACCGCCCCCTCCGTGGCGAGCGCGCGGCGCACGAGCCGCTGGATGCTCCTGTTCGTCGGCATCATTCTCGTCACGGCGCCGGCCTATGCGGCCCTTACCTTTCTCGACGTGATCGAGCACATCGTCGGCGTGCCGCTCACCGCCCTTCCCGACTGGGTCTTCATGCACGGGGAAGCGCAGGGTCTCTTTCTGTGCGGCCAGGCAGCGGTTTCGCCAGAGGCGATCTCGGCAGCCTGCGGCGGGCAATCCGCTCTCGCAGGCGTATCGCTCGCCGACGTCGCCCTCTCCGGCCGCGCGCTGGTGATGCGCTTTGCGGAGAGGAGCGACCTCTTCTTCGTCTTCACCACGCTTCTTTATGTCGGGGCGATTTCGGCCGCTCTTTCGACCGCCAGTGGGCTCCTCGCGGCCCTGACAGGAACGGTCAGCCACGACCTTCAGCACAAGCTGATCGCGCCCGGTGCGCCGATGGGCAAGCGCCTGCTGGCCGCGCGGGCGAGCATGATCGCCGCGATCGCGCTCGCGGCCCTGTGGGCGGCCGAGCCCGGCCGGGATCTCCTCGGCCTCGGCTTCCTGGCGCTCGGACTTCTGGCGGCAGGCCTCGGGCCGGTGCTCTTCATCGCCGGGCGGGGCGAAGCAAAAGCGCTGCCGACGCTCGCTTCCATGCTCGCCGGCAGCGTCACCATGATCGCCCTTTTCGTCGCCGAGCATTACGGCAGCGACCTCGTCGCCGGCAGCGGAGACGAATGGGTGCCTCCCGCGTTCCAGGGCCTCGCCGAAGTCGGGATCCCTTCGGCCTCCACCGTCTTCCTGGCGGTGCTCGCCGCGCTCGTGGCGCTCATCGTGATGCAGATCCTGCCCGAGCGGCTGATCTCGCTGAAGCGGGGGCGCCGCACACGCCTGAAAATCACCTCGCTGGAAGAAGCCGGCCAGGCCGAGCCCAGAACCTAGGCGCCGAAATAGACGAGCTGGATCGAGCGGTGGTGCGGGCGCGCCCGGTGCTCGATCAGGAAAACGCCCTGCCAGGTGCCGAGGGCGAGACGCCCTGCCTCGACCGGCACGGCGAGGGAGACCTCCGTCAGCATGGTGCGGATATGGGCGGGCATGTCGTCCGGTCCCTCGCTGCCGTGGATGTAGCCGATATCCTGCGGGGCGAGCCGGTCGAAGGCGGTGAGAAGATCGGCCTGCACGGCCGGATCGGCATTCTCCTGAATGGTGAGCGACGCCGATGTGTGGCGCAGGAAGAGCAGGAGCAGCCCGTCCCGGGCCGTCGCCTCGCGCAGCCATCGCTTCAGGGAATGGGTGAGGTCGGTGAAGCCCTCGCCCTCCGTCGACACGCGCATCGTGCCTTTCACCATGCGGGAAAGGGCAATCTCATGCGTATCGTCGAAGCTGACACTCATCTTCGAAGTCGAGCACGCCTGCCGCAGGGGCGCAAGACAGGCAGCGGCCAGTCTGCCTGCGAGCGTGCCGCTGGCTAGAGCTAGAGGCGATCGTTCTCGAAATCGCGCTTCAGCTCCTGCACCATGCCGAAGAAGCGGCGCATGACCTTGTCGGTCATGGCGAGGAAACGGTTGAGCTCGGCCTCATCCTGCGGATCAAGCTTTGCCGAGGGCGGCTCCGCCGGAGCACGCCCGGCACGATCCTTCGCCTCGGGTGCGGGCTCTACGACGGTTCCGGTCGTCTGCTTCTCCTCGGCGCCCTTCTCCAGGGTGTCCAGGCGCGTCTCAAGCCCCTCAAGGCGCTCGCCCAGCCGATCGATCTCGTCCTGGTAGGCGGTGCGATCGTCCGCCGCGAGGCGGCACAGAACGACCCCTTCCTGGTCGGCGCAGCGCGAGACCTCGCCGCTCTCCTTGTCGAGCCGCAGCGCCCCGCCCTCCACCGGCACGAAGGCGTAGCGGCCCGTCTCGACGAAATCGACGGCGCGCGCCGCGCCCGTCCCGAGCGGGAGAAGGGCGGCGACGGCGAGCCCGGCCATCAGCAATCGGCGCATGGTTGCATCCTCTGTCATGTGCATTTTCCGGCAAACGTGGCAGCGAGCCGCTTTCCGCGCGCCGCAGCATCGCTATCATCGCGCGCGACATGAACGATCTCATCTTCAAGATAGCGCCAAAGGCCCTTTGGCGCGAGGCCGAGGCGGCGGGCGTCTTCACCGGCGCGCCGGTGGACCATGCCGACGGGTTCATCCATTTCTCCACGGCCGAACAGGTGGTGGAGACGGCCGAGAAGCACTTCAGCGGGCAGGAAGACCTCCTCCTCGTCGCCATCCGGGCGGACGAACTCGGCCGCCAGCTCAAATGGGAGGCCTCGCGTGGCGGCGCGCTTTTTCCCCACCTTTATGGCGAGCTGCCGCTCGGTGCCGTCGCCTGGAGCGAGGAATTTCCGCTCGGCGCCGATGGCCGGCATCGCCTGCCGGCACGCATGACGAAGAAAGCCGGCTGATGCGCAGCGACAGACTTGCCGCGGCGGCGCTGCGGCTCCTTCCGCCCGAGACGGCCCACCATCTGGCGATGAAGATGCTGCGGCAGGCGCCGCGCCGCGTGCGGCGCGAAAGCCACGGGCGGCTCTCGGTCAACCTTCTCGGCCTTTCCTTCACCAATCCGATCGGGCTCGCAGCCGGCTTCGACAAGAATGCCGAAGCGGTGGACGCGCTCCTCTATCTCGGCTTCGGGGCGATCGAAGTCGGCACGGTGACGCCCAAGCCGCAACCCGGAAACCCGAAGCCGCGGCTTTTCCGGCTGGTCGCCGACCGGGCGATCATCAACCGGATGGGCTTCAACAGCGACGGCCACGAGGCGGTGGCCCGGCGGCTGGAGGAGCGGCGCGGCCGGGGCGGGCTGGTCGGCGTCAATATCGGGGCCAATCGCGGCTCGGAGGATCCGATCGGGGACTATGTCTCCGGCATCCGGCGATTCGCCGACCTTGCGAGCTGGCTGACGATCAACATCTCCTCGCCGAACACGCCGGGGCTGCGCGACCTGCAATCGGCCGGCAATCTCGGCCGCCTTCTCGGCCGCTGCATGGAGGCCCGCGAGAGCGTCAATATCGGCCGGCGCCTGCCGCTTCTCATCAAGATCGCGCCGGACCTTACCGAGAAGGAACTCGCGGTGCTGGTGGAGACCGTCGTCTCCATGGGAGCGAACGGGCTCGTCATCGCCAACACCACGGTGGCGCGGCCACGCCTGCGAGCCGCCGAGATCGCCCGCGAGCAGGGCGGGCTCTCCGGGCTGCCGCTGCTGGAGCCCTCGACGGCGATGCTTGCCCGCGCCCGCCAGCTTGCCGGGCCGAACCTGCCGATCATAGGCGTCGGCGGCGTGCATGACGCGCATTCGGCCTGGATGAAGATCGTCGCCGGCGCCGACCTCGTGCAGCTCTATTCGGGTCTCATCTTCGAGGGTCCGCGGCTCGCGGCCGAAATCAAGACCGGGCTGGTGAAGGAACTCGAGAAGCGCAACTTCCGCAGCCTTGCCGAGGCGCGCGGCATCGAGACGGCGCGCTGGGCCGGAAGCTGGGCGCCCGCCCCGGAGAAAAAGGCGGAACCCGAAAAGGCAGCAGAGGCCGCCGGCTAGCCGGCAGCGTTCGCCGAAAACTCCCCGAACGTCGCCTGCCGCCGCGCCGGCAGGCGCCAGGAGAGCGTCGCGCCGCGCGCGCCCAGAAGGATGAGGAGCGCCGCCCACAGCCCGTCATTGCCGAAGAGCGGCATCAGCGCCCAGCAGGCCAGCACGAAGGCGGCGAGCGAGGCGAGCATCATGTTGCGCATCTCTCGCGACCAGGTTGCGCCGATATAGATTCCGTCCATCTGGAAGGCGAGAACACCGGCAATGGGCGTGAGGCAGGCCCAGAGAAGATAGCGCCGTGCCGTCTCGCGCACCTCCTCTGATGTCGTCATCAGATCGATCAGCGGCCCGCCCGCGAGAAGATAAAGGCCGGCGAGCCCGCCGGCGAGACCGAAGCCCCAGAGAAGGGTGAGGCGCACCGAGCGATCGAAGGCAGCGAGGTGGCGCGCGCCGACCGAGCGGCCGACGAGCTGCTCGGCCGCCGTCGCGAAGCCATCGAGGAAATAGCCGGCGAAGAGGAAGAAGTGCATCAGGAGCGCGTTCGCGGCCAGGACGACCGCGCCGAGAGACGCGCCCTGCCGGGTGAAATAGGCAAAAGCGAAGAGGAGCGAGAAGGAGCGCACCATGATGTCGCGGTTGACGGCGACGAGGCGCAGGAAGGCGAGCCTGTCGAATATCCGCTTCCAGGAAGGGCGGGCCGTGCCGCTGACATGCGGCAGGACAAACGGAATGGAAACGAGAAAGGTCAGCACCTCGGCAATGACGGAGGCTGCCGCGACGCCTTCCACGCCCCAGCCGAAGCCGAGGACGAAAAGGATGGAAAGGCCAATATTCGTCGCCGCGAGCACGGCCTGAAAGCCGAGCACGAGGAGCGCGCGCCCGACGCCGAGAAACCAGCCGACAAGCGCGTAATTGGCGAGCATGAAGGGCGCCGCCCAGATGCGCACGAAGAGGTAGCGCTCCGTCGCGTCGGCAATGCCCGGGCCGACATCCATCGCCCTGATGCCGAGCGAAGTGAGGGGAGATTGCAGCGCGATCACCGCGGCGCCGGCCATGACCGCCAGGACGAGGGCGCGCAGGAGCACGGCCTGCTCTTCCTTGACATCGCCGGCCCCATAGGCCTGCGCGGTCAGCCCGGTGGTGCCGGAGCGCAGGAAGTTGAAGGTGGTGAAGACGACGTCGAGGATAATCGCCCCGACGGCGATGCCGCCGATGAGCTCGGCATTGCCCAGCTGGCCGATCACCGCCGTGTCGACGAGGCCGGCGAGCGGCACCGACAGATAGGCAAGCGTCATCGGCACGGCGATGGAGAAGACGAGCCGGTTGGTGACGTCGAAAGCGCGAATCGGCCCGTTGCCGAGGAGGGCGGTAGTCGCCCTTCCGGCAGCACTCTCAGGCTGGGGAGGGGCCGCTTCGTGTTGCATCAGCCGTCACTACAGCAAATTTCGTGACAGGAGGGCAGCCGATCGCCTGCGTCCTGTTGCCTTCCACGGAAAGCTTCGGCGCCGGCTCAGTCGCGCCGGCCGCCCATGATGGCGAAGAGGCGCATGATGACGAAGATCGGCACGACGATGAGGGCGCCGAAGAGGAAGTAGCCGAAGGCGTTCTCGAAGAGCGCGAAGCCCATGTTGTAGATGCGCAGGAAGGCGCGCTCGGCCCAGTAATAGATGTCGAGCGGATGCAGGTTGAGCGCCGACAGGACGATGCCGACGATCACCGAAAGGAGGATGAGGCGGATGAGGACCCGCCAGGGGCTGTCGCCGAGAAAGCGTGTCACGGGGCCCGACATTCGTTCCGCTCCTTCGCGCTGCGTGCCGCGAAGAGCTAGGAAGTCCGGCCGGCGATGGCAAGCAAAAGGGGGCCGGAGCGCGCTCAGACGGCGGCCGGCAGCATCTTTTCCAGCGTGTCGAGACGGTCGGCCTCGCCCGGCGGCTTGTCCCAGCGGATCCGGTGGATGCGCGGAAAGCGCATGGCGACGCCCGATTTGTGGCGCGTGGAGCGGTTGAGCCCCTCGAAGGCGACTTCCAGGACGAGGCCGGTGGCGGGCTCGGCGCGCACCGCCCTCACCGGCCCAAAGCGCTCCACGGTGTTGTTGCGGACGAAGCGGTCGATCTCCTTCAGCTCCTCGTCGGTGAAACCGAAATAGGCCTTGCCCACCGGCACGAGTTCGCCGTCCTCGGGACGCTGTGCCGTCCAGACGCCGAAAGTGTAGTCGGAATAGAAGGAGGAGCGGCGGCCGTGGCCGCGCTGGGCGTACATGAGGACCGCGTCGATCAGGAACGGGTCGCGCTTCCACTTGAACCATGGGCCCTTGGGCCTTCCGGCAACGTAAGCGGAATCCCATCGCTTCAGCATGACGCCCTCGGCAACCTCGTCGAGCCGCCCATCGGTGGGCGGATCGGCGCGCAGGCGCGCAAGCTCGTCCCAATCCTGGAACGCAACGAGGGGCGAGATGTCGATGCGCGCGGAGGCGAGCCTTGAGATGAAGGCCTCCAGCCTTTCCCTGCGCTGGCGGAAAGGCAGCGGTCGGATGTCCTCCCCCGCCTCCTCAAGGATGTCGTAAGCGCGGATGAAGGCCGGATAGGCTGCGATCGTTTTGGCCGTCACCTTCTTGCGGTTCAGCCGCTGCTGCAGGTCGCCAAAGGGAGCGATCGCCATCCCGTCTTCGCCCTCGCGCGCGACGAGAAGCTCGCCGTCGATGGCGCCATCGAAGGCGAAGTGCTCCAGGATATCCGGGAAGGCGGCCGAGATGTCGTCGCCGGTGCGCGAATAAAGGCGGCAGACGCCGCCCTCCGCCGCCGCCTGGATGCGGATGCCGTCCCATTTCCACTCCGCCGCATAATCGGCCGGATCGAGCCTGGCGAAATCCTCCTCGGCGATGGCGTTCGACAGCATGACCGGCCGGAACGGGGCGTTTCGCCGCGCTTCCGGCAGGCCGGCCCTTCCTTCCAGCCAGGCAAAGAGATCGGCGTAGGGCGGCTTCAGGCCGTGCCAGATCTCCTCGATCTCGGCGACGGGCTTTTCACCGAAATCGGCGAGGGCCTGCTTGGCGAGCCGAGCCGTGACGCCGACGCGGAGCCCGCCCGTGACGAGCTTGATGAGCGCATACCGGCCGGGCGGCTGAAGCCCGTCGAGCCACTCGGCGACGAGCTTCGGGCCCTCCATGCGCGATGCGGCCGTCAGACGCTCCACCACCTCCGCAACCGTTGGCGTGTGCGCCGCCTCGCCCTTTCCCGGCCAGATGAGCGAGACCGTCTCCGCAAGGTCGCCGACATAATCGTAGGAGAGCGCGAAGAGGACAGGATCCACCCGCTCCTCGACGAGGGCGCGGATCATCGCCGGCTTCACCGAGGCGATCGAGAGGTCACCGGTGATCGCCGCCACCGCATAGCCGCGGTCCGGATCCGGCACGGATTTCAGGTAACCGGTGAGGAGCCGCAGCTTGCCGTTGCGCTGGGGCGTGAGTGTGAGGCGGTCAAGGAGGGCAGCGAAGGCCTGCATGGCGTGGATATAGGCGAGCGCGAAGTCCGCGGCGAGACAGGCATCGCCGGGTCAGGGTGCGCGCTTTGTGTGCAATGCAACATCAGAATTGCTCAAAATGCCTGCGACCGACCGTGCCGGCAATTAACATGTGCTGCAATTTCAGGTGCTTGCTCTCTGATTCTGTTATGCATTCCGGTTCATACTGCAATGCAAAATGAGTGGTTGGATTCAAAGGCAAGGACGCTCATCTTCCGGCCGTCGGCTCGTGACGGATACGCCGCACGACGCCATTGGAATTTCAGCCTGGAGAAAGAAGACCATGGCAAATGTAGCTGGCTTCTCCGCCTTTAGTGGCCGCAAGGCCGGACACTCCCGTCTGCGCCGCGCCTTCGACTGGATGGTGTGGGCACGCGAGGGCGAAGCCCTTCGTCAGATCGAGCAGGAGGCCGGATTCATCCTCGGCCCCGATCAGCTCGCTCAGATGCGGCACAATCATCGCGCCCGCCGCCCCTATTGAGGCGCTTCTGCTGAGGCAGCGCTCGCGGATCGCGGGACGCATGCGGCCGGTCCCCGCCGGCCGCGCTGGCGTTTCATGACGCCCTTCATTCGCAAGCTGTGGCCGCATGAAGCGAGGCTCTTTCTGGAGCATATGCTTCGTCTCGGCCCGGAGGCGCGACGCCTTCGCTTCGGTTCGCCCGTCAACGACGAGCGCATCCGCGCCTATGTCTCAAAAGCCTTCGATCTGGAGACGGTTCTTCTCGGCTACTTCGTCGAGGGGACATTGCGCGGCTCCGCGGAGCTGCATCCGCTCGGCCAGGGCTGGCGGCGCGATGCGGCGGAAGCCGCCTTCGCGATCGAGGAAGCCTGGCAGAGCAAGGGCGTGGGGCGCATGCTCCTCACACGCATCGTCACGCTCGCCCGCAATCGCCGCATCTCACGCGTGCATCTCTTCTGCCAGCAGGAAAACTACCGGATGCTGCATCTCGCCCGGCAGTTCGACGCCTCCATGACCTACGATTTCGGCGAAGTCGACGCGCTGGTCCATCCGCCGCTCGCCAACGCCTTCTCCTGGTTCGACGAGGCATACGACGACGCCGAGGGCGCCTTCCGGGCAGCGCTGCGCGTCTAGTCATTCCCGATCCGATTCGCACCCATGTCCCGCGGCCGGGAGGCCGCGGGCGCCTTCGTGTGCCGTGAGAATGCGCCCGCGGCGCGAGCGGGCAATCCCTTTCCTCCCGGGCGCGTCCGCTCAAAGGCGCGCTTCGCGCCGCCGCCGGCGCAAACGCCGCGGCCGTCCACCGGCAAATAAAGCCGGGGAACCTTCCGGGGATCGATCCCCGACAAAACGTAATTCTTCCACCTCAGGACATCTGGAATCCAACAATCGTCAAATTTCTGGTGCCCGTTGACGCCATCTAAACTTTATAAACCGGTCCGACGCCTTGTCTTGTAAAAGAAGAGTAGCGTGATGAAATTGGAAAAATATTCTATGAAAGGAAATCTTCCATGAGAATCATCAGTGGATTGTCGGCGCTCGGCGCCGGATTGTTTGCGGCGTCCGTGGCGATGGCGGCCGACCCGCCGGATCTGGTCGGGACCTGGAAGGCGACCGGGGAAGCGACCGCCTCGGTGCATCTGGGCGCCGCCAACGAACATCACGACGCATATGACGAGCCGAGCTTCGGCTCGGCAGAATATGCCTGGACGATGGTCATCAACGAACAGAAGGGCCGCGCCTTCCACGGCGTGGCGCAGTCGCCGAAAGGCGCCGAAGAGGAGATCGTCGGCGTCGTCAGCTTCGACGGCGAGAGCCTTCTGATCTCCGGCGACAACGCCGGCTTGTTCGGCGAGGTCGTCGGCGACAAGATCGAGTTCTGCTTCCAGGACCACGCCTCCGACCGCGCCGCCGTCGCCTGCTACCTCACGGCGAAACAGTAGCCGGAAGCTGCGGGCGGGACTTCTGTCGCCGGAAGCCCCGCCCGCAATGTTCAAGTCCCGATCGATATCGGCTTGCCGCCATCGGACCGGGACAGACGAGCGGGCCGGGACAGGCGAGCAGGCCGCGGGCGAGCGCGCCGGCGGCCTCCGGCGCACGCTGACCTTCGCTACTCCGCCTCGTCCTCGTAGCCGACGAGATGCAGGGGGCGCGCCCTGATGCCCTCAATCTCGCACCAGCGGGTCAGGGCGTCGTCGCGCCCGTGGGTGATCCACACCTCCCCCGCCCCGACCTCGCGGATCGTGGCAATCAGCTCGTCCCAATCGGAATGGTCGGAGATGACGAGCGGCAGCTCGACGCCCCGCTGGCGGGCACGTTGACGGATCATCATCCAGCCGGAAGCAAAGCACGCGATCGGATCGGGAAAGCGGCGGGCCCAGCGGTCGGCGAAGGCCGAAGGCGGGCACACAACAATGGCGCCAGCAAAGTCTCCCTTCCGGCCATTTTCCACAGTGGCCGGCTGCAGGTCGCCGAGCTCCACCCCCTCAGCCTCGTAGAGATCGCACAGTGTTTTCAGCGCGCCATGGATGAAAATCGTCCTGTCGTAGCCGGCCTCCCGCAAGAGCGCGATGACCCGCTGCGCCTTACCGAGCGCATAGGCGCCAACGAGATGGGCGCGGTCGGGAAAGAGCTCGAGGGAAGCCATGAGGCGGGCGATCTCACCGCGGTCGTCCGGATGGCGGAAGACCGGCAAAGCGAAGGTCGCCTCGGTGATGAAGACGTCGCAGGCCACCGGCTCGAAGGCAGCACAGGTGGGATCGGCGCGCCGCTTGTAATCGCCGGAGGCGACGATCCTGAGGCCGTCCTTCTCCACGGCGATCTGCGCCGAGCCGAGGACGTGGCCGGCCGGATGGAAGCTCGCTGCAACGCCGCCGATCTCGATCCGGTCGCCGTAACCGGCAACCTGCCTTGCCCCGGCGAAATCCTTACCGTAGCGCGCCGCCATGATTTTCAGTGTCGCCTCCGTCGCCATGACCGTGCCGTGGCCCGGCCGGGCATGGTCGGCGTGACCGTGGGTGACAAGAGCGCGCGGCACCGGCCGGACGGGATCGATGTAGAAATCCCCGGGCGGGCAGTAGAGGCCGGCGGGCGTGGTGCAAAGGAGTTCTGACGGGCGCATGACCGTCACAAAGGTAGTGCCAGAATGCCGTTCTGGAAGCGGCGCCATCCGGCGCCGCAGCGGGAGCAGACGAAATGACGGTAAGGCGGATCGTCGCCAACATCGCAAGCGACAAGCTGGAGGCAGGCAAGAGCTTCTACGGCGCGATCCTCGGCATGCATGTCGCCATGGACCATGGCTGGATCCTCACCTTTGCGGGCGACGGGCTCGCAAGCCCGCAGATCAGCATCGCCAGCGAGGGCGGATCGGGCGCCCAAGTGCCGGACATCTCCATCGAGGTCGACAATCTCGACGAGGTGCTTGCCCGCGTGAAGACAGCGGGGCTGCCGATCGAATACGGACCGGCGAGCGAGCCCTGGGGCGTCGTTCGCTTCTTCGTGCGCGATCCTTTCGGCCGGCTCGTCAATCTCCTCTCGCACGGATAGCGCGCAACCGAGCCTTACACCTCGCCAAGGCGCAGCCAGCGCTCACCGCCTGGCACCCGGACCTCCCAGATGCGCCAGCCATTGAGATTGACACGCCGCCCCTCGCGCGTGCGCACATGGGCGATGAGGGCGGCGGAGGGAGAATTGAAGCGCTCGCCCCCGACGGCCCACATGCCTTCCTCGATCACGCCCTCCACCGTCTGCCCGGCATAAGCGGCGCGAAGCAGCGTGCCGTTGGGCAGGAAAACCTCGCGCCCGTGACGCCCGATCTTCGACCAGCCGCCATCCTTGGCGCCGCCACCCTTGGCGCGGCGCAGGCTGCCCTGCGGGTCCGCGCCGATCGGCGACGGCCCGCCCTCCAGACCGAGGAGGCGCCGCAGAATCGCATTTTGGCTCTCATCGAAATCGATGCGGGCGCTTTCGATGATCTTATGCACGTCCATGTCGACGGCGATCGTGTTGAGGGTCTCTTCCTCTTTCTTCTTGCCGCCCTTTTTCTTCTTCGCCATGTCAGCCCCCTGCCGCGATGCCGACTATGTGGACTCTGCCGGGCAGCGGACAATGAGGGATGCGCTCGACTTGGCTGCGAGCCTGCCTACACTGCGCCGCATGACGGCTCCCGTCCTCATGCCAGCCGCGGCTGACGCGCTCCTGCCGGAGCGCTTCCGCCACTGGTTTGCGGCGCGCGGTTGGTCGCCACGCCCTCACCAGCTCAAACTTCTCTCCCATGCCCGTGCCGGTAGATCCGCTCTTCTGATCGCCCCCACAGGCGCCGGCAAGACCCTCGCCGGCTTTCTGCCCTCGCTCGTCGATCTCGCAGAGGGGGGCAGCACGAACAAGCGGGCCGACACGTTCTTCGGCCCGCATACCCTCTATGTCTCGCCGCTCAAGGCACTCGCCGTCGATATCCAACGCAACCTTCAGTCCCCGGTCGCCGAGATGGGGCTCGAAATCTCGCTGGAAACCCGAACCGGCGACACGCCGGCACATAAACGCCAGCGCCAGAAACTCCACCCGCCCGACATTCTCCTGACGACGCCCGAGCAGGTGGCGCTCCTCCTCGCCAGCAGGGACGCCGAGCGCTTCTTCAAGCGGCTAACCACTGTCATCTTCGACGAATTGCACGCGCTCACCACCTCCAAGCGCGGCGACCTGTTGTCGCTCGACCTCTCCAGATTGCGCCGCCTCGCCCCTGAGTTGCAGACGGTCGGCCTGTCGGCGACTGTCGCCTATCCCGACGACCTCAGGGCCTGGCTGATGGGCCAGCAATCCGGCAGGGAGCGACAGATGGCGGAAATCGTGGTGGTTCCGGACGGCGTGAAGCCGCATATCAGCATCCTTTCCAGCCAGGAACGCATCCCCTGGCAAGGCCATACGGCGCGCTACGCCCTCGGCGACATCCTGGCCGCGATCAAAGCGCACAGGACCACCCTCGTCTTCGTCAACACGCGCTGGCAGGCGGAAATGCTCTTCGCCGAACTCTGGCGCATCAACGAGGAAGCGCTGCCGATCGCGCTCCACCACGGCTCGCTCGACAGGGCCCAGCGCCGCAAGGTGGAGGCTGCGATGGCGGCCGGGACGCTGCGGGCCGTGGTCGCCACCTCCACACTCGACCTCGGCATCGACTGGGGCGACGTCGACCTCGTCATCCATGTCGGTGCGCCGAAAGGGGCGAGCAGGCTCGCCCAGCGGATTGGACGCTCGAACCATCGGATGGACGAGCCTTCGCAGGGGCTCCTGGTGCCGGCGAACCGCTTCGAGGTGATGGAGTGCCAGGCTGCGCTGGAGGCGAGCGCGGCCGGGGCGCAGGACACGCCGAAGCTCAGGGCGGGAGCGCTCGACGTGCTGTGCCAGCACATTCTCGGCATGGCCGTTGCCGCGCCCTTCGACGCCGTCGAGCTCTACGAGGAAATCGTCTCGGCCGAGAGCTACCGCGACCTTGCCTGGGAAGATTTCGAGCAGGCGCTCGATTTCGTCGCCACCGGTGGCTACGCGCTCCGCTCCTACGAGCGCTACGCCAAGATCCGGAAGCGCAAGGACGGACTTTGGGCGCTCTCCCATCCACGGCTTGCCCAGCAGTACCGGCTCAATCTCGGAACCATCGTGGAGGCGCCGATGCTGAAGGTGCGGCTCGCCTCGCGAAAGGGGGCAAAGGACGGTAAACCGGGCGTCCTGAAGCCCACGGGCGGGCCCGGCGGGCGCATCCTCGGCCAGGTGGAAGAGTATTTCATCGAGCAGCTCGTGCCGGGTGACACCTTCCAGTTCGCCGGCCAGATCCTGCGCTTCGAAGGCATCCGCGAGAACGAGGCGCTGGTCACGCGAGCAATGTCGGAGGATCCGGCGATCCCGTCCTATGCGGGCGGCAAGTTTCCCTTGAGCACCTATCTCGCGGCAGGCGTGCGGGCGATGCTCGCCGACCCTGAAAGCTGGGAAAAGCTGCCGGCGCAGGTGCGCGACTGGCTCACCATCCAGCGGGAAAAGTCGGTTTTGCCGCCGCAGGACGCACTGCTGGTGGAGACCTTTCCGCGAGCCGACAAGTTCTGCATGGTCGCCTATCCCTTCGAGGGGCGGCTCGCCCACCAGACGCTCGGCATGCTGCTCACCCGCCGGCTGGAGCGCGCGCGGGCGCGCCCGCTCGGCTTCGTCGCCAACGACTACGCGCTCGCCGTCTGGGGCCTGCGCGACCTCGGGCACCTGTTCAGCGCCGGCAAGCCCTCACTCGACGCGCTCTTTGAAGAGGACATGCTGGGCGACGATCTGGAGACCTGGCTCGCGGAAAGCCACCTTCTGAAGCGCTCCTTCCGCAACTGCGCCATCATCGCGGGCCTGATCGAGCGCCGGCATCCGGGCGAGGAGAAATCCGGGCGGCAGGTGACGATCTCCACCGACCTCATCTACGACGTGCTGCGCAGCCACGAGCCGGACCACATCCTCCTCAAGGCGACGCGCGCCGACGCGGCCACGGGCCTCCTCGACATCGCCCGGCTCGGCGAAATGCTGTCGCGCATATCGGGGCGAATCGTGCATCAAAGGCTCTCGCACGTCTCGCCGCTCGCCGTGCCGGTGATGCTGGAGATCGGCCGCGAGCCGGTCTTCGGCGAGGCGCAGGAGGACATCCTGGCCGAAGCCTCGGACGATCTCGTCCGCGAAGCGATGGGTCTGGAAGGGCAAGAGGCAGGGTTTGTCGCCGGCAGAAGCACGGATATCGGTTCCCCGGACGGACTCGGACGAGGCCGTGGCTGAGACGCGCATCCGGCTTGCCGGGCGGGAAATCGCACTCGATCCGTCCGGCGCGATCTACGACCACGAGACCGGCACGCTCATCGTCTCCGACCTGCATCTGGAAAAAGCCTCCTCCTATGCACGGCGCCGCGTCTTCCTGCCGCCCTACGACACGGCGGCGACGCTGAGCGCGCTCGCGCGCCTCGTCATGCGACGGCAGCCGACGCGCATCCTCTGCCTTGGCGACAGCTTCCATGACGGCGAGGGCGCGGCGCGGATGGACGGGGCCGACATCGCCCGCCTCGCCGCGTTGATGGCGGGGCGGGAATTCGTGTGGATCGCCGGCAACCACGATCCGCACCCGCCCGCCGGCCTCGGCGGCGATTGCTGCGAGGAGGTTACGATCGGCGCGCTCACGCTGCGCCACGAGCCGTCACGCCATGGGAAGGGCGAGCGCGGACCGGCCGGGGAAGTGGCGGGGCATCTTCATCCCGCCGCCAAGGTGAGCGGGCGCGGGCGCAGCGTGCGCCGGCGCGCCTTCGTCACGGACGGAGAGCGGCTCGTCATGCCCTCTTTCGGCGTGCTGACCGGCGGGCTCAACGTGCTCGACCGGGCGTTTCTTGCCCTTTTCCCGCTTTTCGGCTTCACCGCCTTCGTTGTCGGCGAGAACCGGCTCTATCCTGTCGCGCCGGCCTCATTGCGCCCGGACTGAGCGTTTCGCCGCGCCGGCCTTCCGCTCGGATTTTCCGCGCATTTGCGCCAAAATCCGGCAAGATTTCGGAACACGCTCCGCCAAAATACATTGAACATGCGCGCCGCAGGCGTGTTCGGTTGACGGAGAAGCGGGCGCCCGTACCGCGACGAAAACAGGGTTTGGCAGCACCCATGAACAGCTTTTTTCCGAAACATTTTGTCGCCTGGCTCGGCCCCATCTTCGCCGCCTACGTGGCGGGCGCGATCGTCGCGGGGATCATCGTCGTCAGCGGCGCGGTGAATCTTGCCGCCTCGATCCCGCATCCGGAAGGCTGGGCGAACCTCCTCCACTATTCCTTCGAGCGCTCGGTCGCGACGCATGCGGGCGAACTTACCAAGCCCGACGATTTCGACGCCGACTGGCGGGTCGCGCAGGGCGCGGCGCATTACGGGCATGTGTGCATCACCTGCCACGGCGCGCCGCAGACCGGGCAGAACGTCGTGGCGCTGCAGATGCGCCCCCAGCCGCAATACCTGCCGGCCGTCGTCAAGCAGTTCAGCGACAACGAGCTTGCCTGGATCGTCCTGCACGGCGTGAAATATACCGGCATGCCTTCGTGGAGCGACGCGAGCCGGGCGGACGAGGCCTGGTCGATGGCGGCGTTCCTGAGGAAGCTGCCGGAGCTCGACTATGAGGGCTTCAGGAAACTCGCCTACGGCAATGACGGCAAGCTGATCGACGCCAAGTTGCCGGCCGAATATGCCGGCTTCCAGCCGAGCCCGACCGAGACGGCAACGCCCGATGCCGAAACGCACGACACCAGCGAGCCGGCGACCGGATTTTCCGACTTCGCCATGAACAACAACATCCTGTCGATGTGCGGGCGCTGCCACGGGGCCGATGGTGTGGGGCGCGGCATCGGCGCCTTCCCGAACCTTTCGATCCAGGATCGCGAATATCTCCGCCGCACGCTGAAGGCCTTCGCCGCCGGCGAGCGCCACAGCGGCTTCATGCGGCCGATAGCGGCCCAGCTCACCGACGAGCAGATCATGGCGGTCTCCGCCTATTACGCCATGCAGGAGAAGAAGCAGTCGCCGGGGGCGGACAAGCTCGATCCGCAGATGATTGCGGCCGGCAGGGAGATCGCCGAGAACGGCATTCCCGATCGCAAGGTCACGGCCTGCCTTTCCTGCCACGAGCAGACCAAGTTCACCTCGCGGCTCTTCCCGCATCTCGACGGGCAGTACGCGATCTATATCGAGAACCAGCTGAAGCTCTTCCAGCACGGCGAGCGCGGCTATGCGGGCGATTACGACCCGATGGACCGGCTGGCGCATCAGCTCACCCCTGACGAAATGAAAGCGGTCGCGGCCTATTTCAACGCCGAGCAGCCCGCCGTGCTCGACAATACGCCGGCGGACGGCGGCCCCAATGCCAGCGCGGATGCCCCCGGCACGGGCGAGCCTCCCGCCTCCGCATCGCCCGCTGCCACGAACACGGGCGCAACCGCCAACTGATCGCCGACGAGAGAAGGCGGCTGCCCGGGCGAGCGACACGCCGCGCTAGTTGCGGCGGAAGACCACGCCGGCGATCCAGCCGGTGAGAACGGCGATCATCACCGCGAAGAGACCGTAGAAGAGGGGCTGCTGCGCGGCGAAGCGCGCGATGCGGTCGGAGAAGCCGCTCTTCTCGACAAGAAGGCTCTGCACCTGGGCGGCGATCAGCTTTTCCTGGCGGAAGAGATAGACGGAGACGTGATAGGTGCCGACCGGGATCGCCGACGGCAGGCCGAAGGAGGTGCGGAAGACCGTCGGAGAAAGGAACTCCACGGCATTCTCACGCCGCGCGTAGAGCTGCTCGCGTTCCTTGATGTCTACCAGCGCGGCGGCGAAGGCCTGATCCTCCGGCTTGTAGCTGGCGCCGCGGGCAAAGCCGAGATCGGAAAAATCGAGCTTGTAGCGGGCGAGAAGATCGCGGCTCGCGGAGTTCGACAGATTCTCGCTCAGATGGATGACGTAGAAGCTCGGCACGCTGTAGAAATCGCGCGAGCCCGTGTTGATCCAGAACCCCGCGACACGGCCCTTCTTGCGCACCGTGAGCGGCAGGTCCGGGCCGGCAACGACGATGGCAACCTGGTATTCGCCCTCCTTGACGAAACGATCGCTGTCCTCCTCCACGGCGCCGAAGACGGTGATGTGGGAGCCGGTGAAGTTGGACGTGATCTCGACGGAATCGTTGGACAGCGTGGAGACGAGCTTTTCGGCCGAGGCGGGGCCTGCGAACAGAAGCAGCGCGAGGGCAAGGAGCGCGCCCATCAGGCGAGCCCGCGCAGCAGCGTGATGGAATAAAGGTCGTCCGGCGTCAAAAAGAGGTTCAGCAGGAACCGGATCGCGACGCCGAGAACGAGGAGCGCCAGGAACAGGCGAAGCTGCTCGCCCTTCATCGCCTGACCCAGCTGGGCGCCGAACTGGGCGCCAATGACGCCTCCGATCATCAGCAGGAACGCCAGCATCAGGTCGACCGAGCCGTTGGCGACCGCATGCAGCACCGTCGCCAGCGCCATGGTGAAGAGGATGTAGCCGAGCGAGGTGCCGATGACGACGTTGGTCGGCATGCGCAGGAGATAGATCAGCGCCGGGACCATGATGAAGCCGCCGCCGATGCCGAGCACGGTGCCGAGGAAGCCGATCGACAGGCCGAGGCCGATCACCGGCACGATGCTGACATAGAGCTTGGAGCGGCGGAAGCGCACCTTGAGCGGCAGGCCGGAAATCCAGAGATGGTGGGTGCCGCTGCGCGCCGGCCGGCCGCGCTTGGCACGGAAGTAGGTGCGCAGCGCCTCGCGCAGCATCAGCCCGCCAATCAGGCCGAGGAAGGTGACGTAGGAGAGCGAGATGATGAGATCGAGCTGGCCGAGCGAGCGCAGCATGCGGAAAACCACAACACCGAGCGCCGAGCCCGTCATGCCCCCGAAGAGCAGGAAGAGCGTCATCTTCGGATCGATCATCCCCCGCCGCCAGTAGGAGATGGCGGCCGAGGTGGAGGAAGCGACGATCTGCGGCGTCACGGTTGCGACCGCCACCGCCGGCGCGATGCCCGAGAAGATGAGGAGAGGCGTGAGAAGAAAGCCGCCGCCGACGCCGAACATGCCGGATATGAAGCCCACGGCCGCACCCATCCCCAGATACAGGAAGATGTTGACCGTCAGTTCGGCGATCGGAAGGTAAAGCTGCACGCAGGGTCAGTCCCGGTGGCGGTAGCGGGGCGATCGGCGGCGCTGCCGAGTGCCCTGTCAAACACCGGGCACCGCCGAAGCGCAAGGCGGAAGTTACATATCCTTGTTCTGAAGCGCCTTGATTAGGCCAGTATCGATCTCTCCGCTGACCTCCAGGCCGTTGTCACGCTGAAAATCGCCGATCGCCTGACGCGTCTTCTCGCCGAAAACGCCGTCGGCGGGGCCGGGATCGTAGCCATGGGCGATCAGGAGGTCCTGGGCGCGCTGGACGAGGCCGGGCGCGCCGACATGCAGCGTCTCGCCCGTCGTCTCTTCCCAGCCGCCCTCGGGGGCGAAAACCATATTGGCCTGCGGATCGACCGGCAAGGGCTTGAACGCGGAGGCGGCGGTGCGTGCCTTGGGCAGAAGCTCGGGCGGCAGGGCCTTCTCGATCTCGTCCTGGCGCTGCCTGGACTGCTGGTCGCCGGAGCGGGCCGAGACCGCGAACCACTTATAGGCCTGGACAAGATCCTGCGGCACGCCGAGGCCGCGCGCATAAAGGACGCCGATATTGAACTGGCTGTCGCGCACGCCGCGCTCGGCGGCGCGCTCGAAGAGGTTCGCGGCCTTTTCGAGGTCGGGAGAGCCCGCCGCGCCCTCGGCGTAAAGGACGGCGAGGTTGTGCATCGCCTTCACGTTCCCGGCGTCGGAGGCCTTCTTGTACCATTCGAAAGCGCGGTCGATGTCCTTGGGGACACCGCGTCCCTTCTCGTAGATGGAGCCGAGGCGGTACTGCGCCGGGGCAAGGTCGGAGCGGGCCGCGCGCTCGTACCAGCGGACCGCCTCGGCCGGATTGCGCACGACGCCGCGTCCCTCGGCATAGCGGGAGGCGATCTCGAACTGCGCCTCGGCGACACCGGTCTCGGCAGCGCGGCGCAGCTTGTCGGAGCCGATGGCGAGCGGCAGCATGGAATCGGCGGAAGGCGCGTCGCCGGACGAGACGGCTGCCGGCGTCGCCGGGGCGCTCGCCGTCTCGATCGCCTCCTCGCCGCGTAGCGCTCCATCGGAAGGCGTGGCCATAGACGCCGAGGGCGAAGCCGACGGGGAAGCGGAGGGAGAAATCGCGTCCGTTCGGCTCTCCATGTCGGACGAGGCGGCAGGCTGGGCCGGCTTGCCGGGGGCCGGCGCATTTCCGAGGGGGGCGAGCGTGGTGAGGGAATTAGAGAAGGCGGTCGTGCGGTCGGGAGCCGGCATCGGAGCCGCAGCGCCGCCCGTTCCGGAAGTCGGCTCGACAAGGCTCATGCCGGAGGAAGTATCCGTGCCGGCCGGAGCCTCCATCTCGATCGCCGGGCGATTGTCAGCCGTGACGGGTTCGGAGCCACGCTGCTTGATGAACTGCACAGCCGCGAAGGCGACGGCCAGCGCCACGGCGCCGGCAAGAAGCATGCGGCGGCGGGCCTTCAGGAAATCGAGGACCGAGGTGGAGCCCCCTGCCCTGGCGTCCTCTGCATCGCGCTCGGCCGCGGCGGCTTCCTCCGCGGCAGCGCGGGCGGCACGGCGGGCGGCATTGAGGAAGTCGCCGGAACCGGCATCTCCTGAGCGTCCCTGCGTGCGGAAATCCTCGTAGGCACGGGCAAGGGCGGCCTCGGAGGTCGGACGGCGCCGGTCGCCGCGCGCGGAGGCGGCGCTCGCATAGGCGCTGGCCGAGGTCGGGGCGCCGGAAAGATCGGAATTGAGCGGCTCGCCTGTTCCGGGCTCCAGAAGCGAATCAATGCCGGCGTCCGTCTCTTCGATCTGCGGGGAGAAGGATTCGGCGCGCCCGCCCGTGGCCCGCTTCAGGAGCTGCGAGGCCGAGATCCGGCCAAGCAGGCCGGAACCGGCAGAACCCTCCGTCTGCTGCGGCTGCGTCGGCCGGCTCTCCGGCGCGGGCGACCAGGACGAGGGCACGGGGCCCTCTTCGACACGGGGCAGACGGTCGGCGGATGCCGGCTGCGCACTGCCCGCCGTCATCGCCGCGTGCGAGGCGCCAGCCAGGCCGCCGGTATCGCCCGGGCCGGAAGCATGCCGGTCGCGCTCCAGGAAGGCCATGCGCTTGACGACCGCCTCGAGCGTGCCGTGCACGGCCTCCAGCGACTGGCGGGTTCGCTCCTCGGCGGCCTGTGCGCCGGATTTGAGCTCGCCGAGGTCGTTCTGCAGGGCGCTGGCGAGACGCATCAGCGCTTCGGAGCCGCTTCCTTCGCCCTCTTCCCCGGAGCCGGCGGCCTGCCAGGTCGCCGCCTTGAGATGCTGCTCCTGCGCGTCCAGACGCGCGGTGATGCCGATAAGCGCCGTCTCCAGACGGCCGAGCGTCTCCGATTCGGCAGCGGGCCGATCGAGCATCGTCGAGATGCGGCCGATCTGGGCCTCCAGCTCGCGATTGAAGGTCGCCGGCTCCGCGGGCAGACGGTCGAGGCGCTCGCGGATCTCGCGGATCGCCGGCTGCAGGGTGCGCAGGGCCCCTTCCGGTGTCGGCGGTGCATGGCGGATATCGGCGCGCAGCTCGGCGATCTCGGTCCTGAGATTGACGATGTCTTCGACGAAGCTTCCGTCGTCATGCTGGCCGAAGTTATCGCCGAGACTGGAGATTTTCTCTTCCAGCGCGCTGAGGCGCTCCGAGGGCGCATCGGCGACGGAAGCCTCCATGCGCTCCACGATGGCCGACAATTGATCAAGGTCGACGCGTCCCGCATCGAAGCGCTCGTCGAGGGCGGAAAGCCGGTCGAGAACCGGCTGAAGCGATGCCCCCCGCTCGCCCTCCGCCAGAAAGCCGGAGATCTCGCCCGCAAGCCGATCGAGCCGGTCGGTGATCTCGGAAGGGTCGAACGGGGCAGGCTGCGCCTGAATGCTCTCGCTGATCGCCGCAAGGCGGCTGTTGATCTCCGTCGTGTCGAAGCTGGGCGGCTGCACCGAAAGGTTCTCGGTGAGCGCGGCAAGGCGCTCCTCCAGCACCGCGAACTGGGCGCCGGTGTCGGTGGATTCCTCCAGCCGGCCGGCGATTTCGGCCAGACGCTCTTCCAGCGGGGAGAGGTCGACGGCCGGCATGGTGCCGGCCTGCTCGATGCGGGCGGCGAGGCGATCGAGCTGGCGGGCCAGCTCGCCGACGGCGCCGGAGCGGTTCTCCCGGATGCGCTCCACGGCGTCGCCCAGAATGTCGAGCCGGCTTTCGAGGCGCGAGAGGATCTCCGTATCGGCGGAGGGTTCGGCCATGCGGTCGAAGCGACGGCCGAGCTCGGCGATGCGATTCTCGATCTCCCGCAGCCCGCGGCCGGAGGTAAGGCTTTCCAGGCCATGACGGATGGCGGCGATCTCGCCGATCAATTCCTGCGGCGGCTCGCGCCGCTCCGAAAGGTCCTGATGCAGCCAGCGCAGCCGCTCGTCGATGTCGCTCACACGGTGCTGGATGGCCGAGATGCCTTCGCCGGAACGGTGCATGCCGTCGACGCGGCCACGCAGGTCGCGCACCTCCGACAGCACGTCGGCAATGAGGCTTTCCAGACCGGCCGTCGAAAAGGCCGGCGGGGGAGCGGCCGGTGCGATCGGCTCCGGTTCCGGCTCGCGGCGGCCGCCGCCAAGCTCACGGGCGAAATCGGCAAGGCCGCCGGCAAAGGGCGCCTGGCGCTTCGGTGCGGCGCGCGGCGGCTGAAAGGTGCGGTTGTCCGCCGGTCGGGGATGCGGGGCCTGCGCGCGGGCGCTGCCGGAGCGGCTCATGGCCTCCAGCCGGCTTTCCAGCACGTCGAGACGATCGAGGAGCTCGCTTGCCGGATCCTTCCGGGGGGCGCTCTCGCGCGCCGGGGATTTGGGTGATCTGGGCTGCTGCGTTCTGGGCTGGGGCGCTCTGGTCTGGGTCTGGGGGAAACCTTCTTCCGGCGCACGCGATTCGGCTGCCTCGATCCGCTCGGCAAGGGCCTCTACCGCGGCCTGCAGATGCTCCTTCGACATTTCGGGTTCGTCATGCGCATGCGCGGCAGCCTCATCGGCGTAATGCGGCGCGTGAATGATATTCCCTTGCTCGTCGAAGCGCGCATTCATCAGCGCGCGCAATGCGTCCTCGTCTCCGCCCGGCGTGGTGCCGGCGGAACCATATCTGCCTCTCCAGGACGTGCGGGCTTTCATTTATTCTCCTCGGAGATGAAGAGGAACTTCGACCTGCCCTCGCGAAAGGTCGAACCGCTTTGGCCATCCGGAAAAGGTTAACGGCGCTTATGGTAAACATGTCGTTAACTCTGCCTTGATTTTGTCTTCTTCTTCTGGTGATCGGGCTCCAGAAGCGGCTGGACAGCGGCGTCGATGTGTACAAGCCTCGGCTGTGACACGACGCCACCGGTGGGCTAGCGATAGCCGGACCTTATATTCCTGTCCGAAGAGCTGCGTTTTCATCCCCGTGGATAGTCTTTCTGCCACCCGGGCTCGCATGCCCGCAATCGTGGCCGATGACGGAAAGTGGACGCAAATGACATACAGCATCGGAGACTTGTCGCGTGAGTTCGGCGTAACGCTGAGGACACTGCGATTTTATGAGGACAAGGGGCTCCTGGGCCCGCGGCGCGAGGGCCTCAACCGAATCTATTCCAGGCGCGATCGCGCGCGCCTCAAGCTCGTGCTGCTTGGCAAGAAGGTCGGTTTCTCCCTCGTGGAGATCAAGGAAATGATCGACCTCTACGACCTGAAGGACGGACAGATCCGCCAGATGGAGGTCGCGCTCGACAAGTTCGAGAACCAGGTCGCGGTGCTGAAGCGCCAGCGCGACGAGATCGACCAGGCGATCAGCGAGCTGAACGGCACGATGCAGATCGTCCGCGGCATGCTGAACGAAAAGCAGATGAAAGAGCGCGCCGGCGAGCCGGTCGCGTAAGCAGCGGCGAAAGCATCGCGGACCAGCGGCCCCGGGTGCGTGCCCGGCCGCTTCCGCGGGAGCTTTGCCGCGGTGTGCCTTGCCTCTCCTCGACGGGCAAAGCAGCCGGCCAGCTTGAAAAAAGCGGCAACCGACGGTAGACCGGCATCAACAAACATGCCGCTTACGTTAAGGTAAGGTCGAGGAAATGCCTGACTATCATCCGCCCGTGCGGGATACGCTTTTCGTGCTCCACGAGCTTCTCGGCGTGGAGCGCCTTTCCAATCTTCCCGGCTTTGCCGAGGCGAGCCCGGAGACCGTCGAAGCGGTGCTCGAAGAGGGCGCCCGCTTCTGCCGCGAGGTGCTGACGCCGCTCAACCGCGTCGGCGACCGGCAAGGCTGCACACGCCATGCGGACGGGCAGGTTACGACGCCTTCCGGCTTCAAGGACGCCTACAGGCTTTACGCGGAGGGCGGATGGGTCGGACTTTCGGCCGATCCGGAACATGGCGGCCAGGGCCTTCCCTTCTTTCTCGCCGCGGCGATGAACGAATTTGCCGCCACCGCCAACATGGCCTGGGCGATGTATCCGGGCCTGGCGCAGGGCGCGATCGCCGCGCTCACGGTGCATGGCGGCGAGATGCACAAGAGGGACTACCTTCCGCGCATCGTCTCCGGCGAATGGCTCGCCACGATGAACCTGACGGAACCGCATTGCGGCACCGATCTCGGCCTCATCCGCACCAGGGCGGCGCCAGCCGAGGATGGAAGCTACCGGATCACCGGCCAGAAGATCTTCATTTCCGGCGGCGAGCACGACCTCACCGACAACATCATCCATCTCGTCCTTGCCCGCATCGAGGGCGCGCCGGCCGGCGTGAAGGGCATCTCCCTCTTCCTCGTGCCGAAGCGGCTGCCCGATGCGGCCGGCGCACCCGGCGAGGCGAACGGCGTCTCCTGCGGGGCGCTGGAAGAGAAGATGGGCATCCACGGCAATGCCACCTGCGTGATGAACTACGAAGAGGCGAAGGGTTGGCTCGTCGGCGAGCCGCACAAGGGGCTCAAAGCCATGTTCACGATGATGAACGAGGCGCGGCTCGGCGTCGGCATCCAGGGCCTTGCCCAGTCGGAGGTCGCCTACCAGAACGCCGTGGCCTATGCGCGCGAGCGGCGCCAGGGCCGCCCTCTCCATGCCAAAGCGGAGGCGAACGGCGCCGCCCCGGCCCCCGCGCCGATCATCGTCCATCCCGACATCCGGCGCACGCTGATGGGCATCCGCTCCTTCAACGAGGCGGCGCGCGCCCTCGTGCTGACGGCGGCGCTCACCGGCGACATCGCCGCCCGCTCGCCCGACGCGGCGGCGCGCGAGCAGGCGGAGGACTGGCTGGCGCTCATCACCCCGGTCATCAAGGGCGTCCTCACGGACAGGGGCTTTGAGAATACGGTCGCGGCGCAGCAGGTGTTCGGCGGGCATGGCTACATCGCCGAGCACGGCATGGAGCAGTTCGTGCGCGATGCGCGCATCGCGATGATCTACGAGGGCGCCAACGGCATCCAGGCGCTCGACCTCGTCGGCCGCAAGCTCGCCATGAACAACGGGCGCGCCGTGCAGGCCTATTTCGCCGAGCTTGCCGGCTTTGTCTCAGAGAACGAAGAGAACGAGGCGCTGGCGCCGCTCCTCGCCCCGCTCAAGGAAGGCATCGAGCACCTGCAGAAGGCGACGATGTGGCTCGCCAAAAACGGCGCGGCGGACCCGAACGATGCCGGCGCCGGCGCCAGCGACTACATGCATCTTTTCGGCCTCGTCGCCCTCGGCCATATCTGGGCGAAGATGGCGAAGGTCGCGGCCGAAAAGCTCTCCGAAGGGGCGGGCGAGACATCTTTCTACGAGACGAAACTCGCCCTTGCCCGCTACTACATGGAGCGCACCATGCCGGAGACCGGCATGCGGCTGAAACGGATCGCAACCGGCGCGGGCGCGACGATGGCGCTGCCGGCGGAGGCTTTCTGATCCGTCACACCGGCGCCACGGACGGCGCCCAAGAAACACGGACGGACGGGCCCGGGCCCTCCGCCAGGGAACGGGCAGGAGACCTTTATGCCTGAGGCATTCATCTACGACCATGTGAGGACGCCGCGCGGGCGCGGCAAGAAGGACGGGGCGCTGCACACCGTGCCGACCGTGCGGCTGGCCGCGACCGTGCTGGAAGCGACGGCCGAGCGCAACGGCCTCGACACGGGGCTCGTCGACGACGTCATCCTCGGCTGCGTCGACCCGGTCGGCGAGGCGGGCGGCAACGTGGCGCGCGCCGCCGTCTTCGCCGCCGGCTGGCACAATTCGGTTCCCGGCATGCAGATCAACCGCTTCTGCGCCTCCGGCCTCGACGCGGTGAACATCGCCGCCGGCCAGGTGGAAACGGGCCACCACCATCTCGTCGTCGCGGGCGGGGTGGAATCGATGTCGCGCGTCGGCATCGGATCATCGGGCGGAGCGTGGCCGGTCGATCCGGAAGTCGCCGTGCCAGCCTATTTCATGCCGCAGGGCGTCTCGGCCGACCTCATCGCCACCAAATACGGCTTCTCGCGCGACGATTGCGACGCCTATGCGGTCGAAAGCCAGAAGCGCACCGCCGAGGCCTGGGCCGAGGGCCGCTTTGCCCCCTCCATCGCGCCGGTGCGCGATCCGAATGGCCTGCCGCTGCTGGAGCGCGACGAGCATCCGCGCGCCGACACCAACATGCAGTCGCTCGCGGCGCTGAAGCCTTCCTTCGCCATGGTGGGCGAGATGGGCGGCTTCGACGCCGTCGCCATCCAGGCGCATCCGGAAGTCGAGCGGGTCAACCACGTGCACCATGCCGGCAATTCCTCGGGCATCGTCGACGGGGCGGCGGCGATCCTCATCGGCAACAAGAAGGGCGGCAAGGCGGCAGGCCTGAAGCCGCGGGCCCGCATCCGCGCTTTCGCCAATATCGGCTCGGAGCCGGCGCTGATGCTGACGGGGCCGGTGGACGTGACGAAGAAGCTCCTGAAGCGCGCCAAGATGAAGATGTCGGACATTGACCTCATCGAGATCAACGAGGCCTTCGCCTCCGTCGTCCTGCGCTACCAACAGGCTTTCGAACTCGATCCGGCACGGGTCAACGTCAATGGCGGGGCGATCGCCATGGGCCACCCGCTCGGCGCGACCGGCGCCATGATCCTCGGTACGGTGCTCGACGAGCTGGAGCGGCGCGACCTCAACACGGCTCTGGTGACTTTGTGCATCGGCGCCGGCATGGGGACGGCCACCATCATCGAAAGGGTCTGATGATGCCGAAGCTCGATCTGGCCGCGATCCCGGAAGACAATTCCTGCTCCTATCCCGCGCCCTTCAACGAGATCGCCAGGGGCCGCTTCCGCAAGAAGCTCGGCGATGCGGGCGGGCTGACGCAGTTCGGCGTCAGTCTCTGCCGGCTTGAGAGCGGCTCGGCCTCCTCGCAGCGCCACTGGCACGAGAGGGAAGAGGAGATGGTCTACATCCTCGACGGCGAGGTCGTTCTCGTGGAGGACGAGGGCGAGACGATCCTGCGGCCCGGCGATGCCGCCGTCTTCAAGCCCGGCGTCGCCAATGGCCACCACCTGGTCAATCGCTCCGGCAGGGATGCGCTCTTCCTGGAGATCGGCACGCGGCCGCAGACCGAGGTCGTGCACTATTGCGACATCGATCTCCTCAATATCGACGAGGGCGACGGCGACCGCTTCACCCGGCGCGACGGCACCCCCTACTGACGGACCAGTTTCAGGCGCGCCGCCGGCGCGGGCGCCCAAAGAATTCGGAGAACGCCATGAGCGAGACGAATTTCCACTTCGAGACCGACGGCGAGGGCTTCGCCATCATCACCTGGGACATGCCCGGCCGTTCGATGAACCTCATCTCTCTTGCGGCTATGGAGGAGCTGGCTGAGGCCGTCGAGCGCGTCGCCTCCGACGAGAGCATCAAGGGCGCGATCATCACCAGCGCCAAGAAGGATTTCACCGGCGGGGCCGACATCACGATGCTCGCCTCGCTCTTCGGCGCCTACGAGGAAAAGTTCGCCGCCGACGAGAAGGCGGCGCGCGCCGAGCTTCTGGGACAGTCTTCCAGGCTGTCGCGCATCTTCCGGCGGCTGGAAACCTGCGGAAAGCCCTTCGTCGCGGCGGTCAAAGGCACCTCGATGGGTGGCGGCACGGAGCTGATGCTCGCCTGCCACGGCCGCGTCGTCGCCGACAAGGGCACCAAGATCGGCCTGCCGGAGGTGAAGATCGGAATCTTTCCCGGCGCCGGCGGCACGCAGCGCGTCATGCGCATGGTCGATGCGCAGGCCGGCCTGCAATTCCTCCTGCAGGGCCGCACGCTGGACGCTGCCAAGGCGAAGGCGATGGGCCTCGTCGACGAGGTCGTGGCCGAGGAGGACCTTCTGGCCTGCGCCAGGGAAATGCTGCGCGGCGGCCTCTCGCCGGTGAAGCCCTGGGACGAAGAAAAATACCGCCTCAAGGGCCCGGCCGCGATCTTCACGCCGGCCGGCTTCCAGTTCTGGCCGGCGGCGAACGCCCTCTACCGCAAGGAGACGCAGGACAATTACCCGGCGGCACGGCTGATCATGCAATCGGTCTTCGAGGGCCTGCAGTTGCCCATGGACCAGGCGCTCGACGTGGAAAGCCGCTACTTCGCCAAGGTGCTGACGACGAAGGAGGCGCGGGCGATGATCCGCTCGCTCTTCGTCTCGCTGCAGGAGCTCAACAAGGGCGCCCGCCGGCCCGAAGGCGTGCCGCCGACGCAGTTTTCCAAGATCGGCGTCATCGGCGCCGGCTTCATGGGTGCGGGCATCGCCTATGTCTCGGCGCGCGCCGGCATGGAAGTCGTCCTCATCGACCGCGAGATGGAGGCGGCCGAAAAGGGCAAGGCGCATTGCGAAAGCCTCCTTGCGAAGGAGGTCGAGCGCGGACGCATGAGCGAGGCGGCGGCCGGCGAGGTGCTGGCGCGCATTCACACGACGACGGAATATTCCGCGCTCGCGGAGGCCGAACTCGTCATTGAGGCCGTCTTCGAGAACCGGCAGGTGAAGGCGGACGTGACCCAAGGCGTCGCCAACCATCTCGGCGAGAACGGCATCATGGCCTCCAACACCTCGACACTGCCGATCACCTCGCTCGCCGAGGCGTACCGCGAGCCGGCCGAGTTCGTCGGCATCCATTTCTTCTCGCCGGTCGACAAGATGCTGCTCGTCGAAGTGATCCTCGGCGAGAAGACGGGCGAGAAGGCGCTCGCCGTCGCGCTCGATTATGTGCGCGCGATCCGGAAGACGCCGATCGTCGTCAACGATTCGCGCGGCTTCTACGCCAATCGCTGCGTCACGGCCTATCTCCTGGAAGGCCATCTGATGCTGACGGAAGGCGTGCCGGCGGCGATGATCGAAAATGCCGGGAAGATGGCCGGCATGCCGGTCGGGCCCCTTTCCCTCAACGACGAGGTCGGCCTCGATCTCGGCTGGAAGATCGTCCAGGCGACGGAAGCCGATCTCGGCCCGGAGGCCGTGTCGGCCGAGCAGAAGGCGCTTCTTGAAGAACTCGTCGAAAGGCGCCAGCGCTTCGGGCGCAAGAACGGCAAGGGCTTTTACGACTACGAGGGCCGGGAAAAGCGGCTCTGGCCGGGCCTTGCCGATATCGCGGCGCCGAGAAACGCGGAAAAGTTCGACATCGCCGAACTGAAGCAGCGCCTCCTCGTCACGCAGGCGCTGGAAGCGGCGCGCACGGTGGAGGAAGGCGTCATCACCGATCCGCGCGAGGCCGATCTCGGCTCCATTCTCGGCTTCGGCTTTGCCCCGTTCACCGGCGGCACGCTCTCCTATATCGACTTCATGGGGGTGGGCGCCTTCGTGAAGCTCGCCGAGAAGCTGGCCGAAAAGCACGGGCCCCGCTTCAAGCCGAACAAGCTGCTGCGCGAGATGGCGAAGAAGGGCGAGACCTTCTACGGCCGCTTCGGGGCGGACGAGAGCAAAGCCGCCTGAACGATGTATGTCTGGGGACGCATCCTGGCGCTCGCCGCCGCGGCCAGGTCGCGCACGCCGCTCGATGCGCCCTTCGGCGTCTCGGAACTCTCCTTCCGCGCCTGGCCATGGGACTGCGACAACAACCTGCACATCACCAACGGCCGCTACCTGATGCTGGCCGATATCGGCCGCTTCGACCTTTTCCTGCGCTTCGGCCTCTGGTCGGAGGCGATGAAGCGCGGCTGGGCGCCGATGCTGGGCGGCGTCAACATCGTCTTCCGCAAGGAAATCCGCCTGTGGCAGACCTTCCGGCTGAAATCGCGCCTCGTCACATGGCAGGAGACGAGCGTCGTCGGCGAGCATCTCTTCCTGGCGGAGAAGAACGGCGAGGAGGTCGTCGCCGCGCAGGCGCTGACCTGGGGCGGCATCTACGACCGGAAGGGGCGCCGCTTCGTTTCGCCGGAGGAGATTTTCGCCATCCTCGGCATTTCGGCCGAAGCGCCGGAGCCCGACGCGGACGTCGCCGCGTTCCTCGCCGCCCAGGGCGCGGTGCGCGATCGGGCCAAGGCAATGGAAGCCGGCGCGCGCCCAACTTTCTGATCGGTCGCGCCTGCCGGGCGCCTCCCGACACTTTGGGGGGAAGAAAGGTGCGACCGGTTGTCTTCTCCCGGCTTTCAGGACTATATTCCTTGATCTGACAGAGGGCGGGGATGCCGCTCGGATATGTCCTGGACCCATTCCACCGTCTGGAGCGCCATCGACGCGCTCGCCAGCCGCTACGGGCTCACCGCCTCGGCGCTCGCCCGCAAGGCAGGGCTCGACCCGACGGCGTTCAACCGCTCCAAGCGGCTTTCCGCCGACGGGCGGCCACGCTGGCCATCGACGGAATCGGTGGCCAAGATCCTCAATGCGACCGGCGCTTCGCTCGACGAATTCATCTCGCTGGTGGATGCGCGGGCACGCGAGGCCGGCGCGCCTTCGGGCAGTCTGCTCGGTGCGGAACTGGAAGGGCGCCTGCCAGCCCCGGCACAGGTGCCGCTCCTCGGCCTTGCCCAGGCGGGGGCGGGCGGCTTCTTCGACGATGGCGGCTTTCCCGTCGGCCAGGGCCTGGATGAAATTCCGCTCCCCTCGGCCCATGCCGAGGGCTCCTATGCGCTGGAGGTGAGCGGGGATTCCATGCTGCCGGTCTACCGCGACGGCGACGTCATCATCGTCGCCCCCGGCGCGCAGCTGCGGCGCGGCGACCGTGTTGTCGTCAGGACGGTGGACGGGGAGGTGATGGCCAAGGTGCTGAAGCGGCAGACGACGAAGGCCGTGGAACTCGTCTCGCTCAATCCCGAGCATCCCGACCGCACGCTCCCGCTCACCGAGATCGAATGGATCGCAAGGATCATCTGGGCCAGCCAGTGACCACGAAAGTCACCTGATGCGGATCGTCGCCCTGGCCGCCATTGCCCTGGTCGCGGCCGGCCTCGCCGCCTTTCTCCTGTTGCCGAGCGGGCCGCGGGTGAGCGAGCCGACGCCCCCCGCCGAAATGACGGCGACGGAGGCGGGCGGCAAGGTGGCGCGCGAGACGCCTTCCGAAGTGCCCCCCGAGCCGACCATTGCCGCAGGTGGCGAAGGCCCTTCGCCTGGCGATCCGTCCGCCCTTCCCGCTTCCGGCAATCTCCTCGACGGCCAGGAGGTGCCGCCCGCCGCACGCGACGTGACCCCGCGCGGCTTCACCCGCGGGCCGGAGGTGACGGGGCCCCTGACGCGCGTCGTGCCGCCCGCCCCTCCTGCCCCGCCGGAGCCGGAGGCCCCGAAGGAGGCGCGCACCGAAAAGCTCTTCCGCCCGGTGGCGGTATCTGCCGGCAGGCTGAAGGCACGCGAAGCGGAGGTGGCGCTCGCAGGCATCGACGCGCCGGCGCCGGAGGCCACCTGCGGCGACGACAATTGGCCGTGCGGGCAGATGGCGCGCGCGGCGCTCCGCCGCCTCATCCGCGCCCGCGCCGTCGACTGCGTCGTGCCGGCCGGCGAGCGGAAACTGCCGGCGGCGACCGAATGCCGGCTCGGCGAGACGGAGCTCGGAGAATGGCTGGTGCGCCGCGGCTGGGCGCGCGCCGCGGCCGAGCGCTACCGCAAGGCCGAAGACGACGCCCGCCAGGAAAAGCTCGGCATCTGGAGCCCGACGCGGCCCGGGCCCATCGGCACGAGCCCCGAGATTTCGGCGCCGGCGCCGATCGGGCCGATTGGCGTAACGCGCGAGACGCCCCAAGAACCGGAGCCTGTGCCCCTGCCCGCCGCCCCCACGCCCAGCGACCCCGCAGCCGGCACTCCTCAACCGAACCTCGTGCCGGGACTGCCGGCGCAATAGGCGCAAAGCCACGGCGCCAGGCCCCGCCATAAAGAGAAAGAGCGGCGCGTTCGACGCGGAGGGGTTCAGCCTCGAAAATGCTTGGAGAGCTTGAGGGCCTGGCCCTGGTAGTTGGAGCTGAGCCCGGCGCCATAGAGCGCGGTGGGGAGAGCCGCCATCTTCTCGTAGACGAGGCGCCCGACCGTCTGGCCATGCTCCAGGATGAAGGGCACTTCGCGGCTTCTCACTTCCAGCACCGCGCGGCTGCCCGAACCGCCGGCCGCGACATGGCCGAAGCCCGGATCGAAGAAGCCGGCATAGTGGACGCGAAACTCGCCGACGAGCGGATCGAAGGGCACCATTTCAGCCGCCGTCTCTGGCGGGACACTGACCGCTTCGCGCGAGGCGAGGATGTAGAACTGGTCCGGATCGAGGATGAGGCCGGCATCGGCGCTCGGCCTCAGCTCTTCCCAGAAATCGGCGACGGCGTAGGCGCCCGGCTTGTCGACATCGATGACGCCGGTGTGGCGCTTGGCGCGGTAGCCGATCAGGCTTCCCCCCTCGCCGGCAAGATCGATGGAGACCGGCAGACCGCCGGCAAAACGCGGCTCGCCCGTCGTCACCGGCGTGCGGGCATGCAGTTCGGCGAGCTCGCCGTCGGAGAGCCGGGTGCGCCCGCGCCGGAAGCGGATCTGCGACAGGCGCGAGCCGGTGCGCACCAGGATCGGGAAGGTTCGCGGCGAGATCTCCAGATAGAGCGGGCCCTGATAGCCGGGCGGCACCTGATCGAAGGCGCGAGCCCGGTCGGCGATGACGCGGGTGAAGACGTCGAGCCGGCCCGTGGAGCTCTTCGGATTGGCGCTCGCCTCGATCTCGGCCGGCAAAGCGAGGCTTTCCAGCAGCGGCACGATATAGACGCAGCCGGTCTCCAGCACGGCGCCCTCGGAGAGGTCGAAGGCATGCAGGGCGAAGCGCTCCAGTTTTTCGGAGACGCTGTGCGCCGGGCCCGGCAGGAAGCTGGCGCGCACGCGGAAGGCGCGCGTGCCGAGGCGAAGGTCGAGGCTCGCCGGCTGCACCTGGTTCTCGGCGGGCGGGCGGGCAAGCGCGATCGCGCCGGCCTCCATAAGACGGCCGATCCCTTCGTCGGGCAGAATGCCCTCCGCCCCGCTGTCGCTGATGCCCCACGCGTCCATCCTGAATGCGTTAGCCGATGGCGGCATTGACGCCAAGGCGGCTCGGAGGTAAGCGCTTCGATATCCCGTGGTGATTTGGCCGGCCGGCTTGCAGCCACGTTAAACAACTCGCTAAAAGGTCGGGGTGTGTTCACCCGGTCTGGCGGCGGCCCGGCCGGGTTTTTTGTTGCGAGCGAGAATGCACCGATGACCGAGAACGACAAGCTCCGCCCCGCCACCCGCCTCGTCCATGGAGGCACGACGCGCTCTCCCTTTGGCGAGACGTCGGAGGCGCTCTTCCTGACCCAGGGTTTCGTCTATCCGAGCGCGGAGGCCGCCGAGGCCCGCTTCAACGGCGAGGATCCCGGCTTCGTCTATTCGCGCTACGCCAATCCGACCGTGGCGATGTTCGAGGAGCGCATGGCGCTGCTGGAGGGCGCGGAGGCGGCCAAGGCGACGGCTTCGGGCATGGCCGCGGTGACGGCCGCTCTCATCTGCGACATCGCCGCGGGCGATCATATCGTCGCCGCGCGGGCGCTCTTCGGCTCCTGTCTCTACGTCGTCTCGCAGTTCCTGCCGCGGCTCGGCGTTTCCTGCACGCTGGTGGACGGGCCGGATCTCGACCAGTGGCGCGCCGCCGTGCGGCCGGAGACGAAGGCCTTCTTCCTGGAAAGCCCCGCCAATCCGACGATCGAACTGATCGACATCGCCGGGGTCGCCGAGATCGCCCGGGCGGCGGGCGCCCGGCTCGTCGTCGACAACGTCTTCGCCACCCCCATCCTGCAGAAGCCCCTGGAGCTCGGCGCCCATACCGTCGTCTATTCGGCGACGAAGCATATCGACGGGCACGGACGCTGCCTCGGCGGCGTGGTGCTCTCCAATGCCGAATGGGTGGAGGAGAAGCTCCTGCCCTATCTCAAGCATACCGGGCCGGCGATCAGCCCCTTCAATGCCTGGGTGCTGGTGAAGTCGCTGGAGACGCTGGAGCTGCGCGTCACGCGTCAGGCCGATACGGCCGCGAGCCTTGCGGAGGTCCTCGCCATGCACCCGGCGGTCAAGCGCGTCGCCTATCCCGGCCGGCCCGACCACCCGCAATTCGCCCTCGCCTGCCGGCAGATGCGCTCCGGCGGCACGATGATCGCGATCGAGCTTGCCGGCGGCAAGGAGGCGGCCTTCCGCTTCGCCAACGCGCTTTCCATCATCAAGCTCTCCAACAATCTCGGCGACGCCAAGAGCCTCATCACGCACCCGGCGACGACGACGCATCAGAGCGTCGCCGAAGAGGACCGGATCAAGCTCGGCATCACCGACGGCATGCTCAGGCTTTCGGTGGGGCTCGAAGATCCGGCCGATCTGGCCGAGGACATTGCCGCCGCGCTCGATGCGGTGGCCGCAGAAGCCCCGCCCGCCCGCGCCGCCTCGTAACGAAGCGCTCCCCGCCTTCCCCCCAAGGGGGAGAGAGGGAGAAGCCCTAGAACGTCCGCCAGGCCAGCAGAATGCGGGCGCCGGCGGTGACGAAGCACATCAGCGCGAAGATCAGAGCGAGCGGCGCAAAGGCGCCGGGAAACAGGCAGAAGAGGCAGAAGGCGATGATCGTCTCCACCCCTTCCGCCAGCCCGGTGGTGAAATAGAGCGACTTCTGCCCGCGCCGGTCAGTCGAAAGACCCTTCTTTTCCGCCATCACCGCGTAGGCGAGGAAGCTCGCTCCGTTGACATAGAAGGAGAGCAGGAGGATCGCGGCGGCGGCGGCATTCTCGCCGGGATCGGCAAGCGCGAAGGCCGCCGGGACGAGGCCGTAGAAGGCGAAGTCGAGGGTGATGTCGAGGAAGCCGCCGCGGTCCGTCGGCATCGTGGCGCGCGCCACGGCCCCGTCGAGCCCGTCGGCGAGGCGGCTCATAAGAATGAGGACCAGCGCGAGCGCATAGGCTTCCGCGACGATGGCGAGGCCGGAAAAGAGCGCGATGACGAAAGCGCCGATCGTCACCTGGTCGGCGCCGATACCGAGGCGCACGAGCGCAATACCCAGCCGGTCGAGCGCCGGCTCGATATTCTTCCGGATGACGCCGTCGAGCATGCCTACCCCTTTCAGCCTTCTTCTCGGATTCGCGCCGAACCTAGCCGTTCCCTCCCGGACGCACTATGAACGGTTCTGAGATTCGCCGTGACCGCCCGATGCAAAAGCCGAGAATCCTCTTCCTCCTCAGCCTTCTCGCCCTCGTCGCGGCCGGCATCGCCCGCGCGCAGGAGCCGGTCATTCCCAATTTCTGGGACCCGCGCTCGCGCATCGAGCGGCCCAACACCGACACGATCGGTCCGATCCGCTTTCTGGCCACCAACGATTTTCCGCCCTTTTCCTACCGCGACCGGCGCGGCGCGCTGATCGGCTTCGACATCGACCTCGTCAGGGCCGTCTGCGAGGTGCTGGAGGCCGAATGCGCGATCCAGACCCGCCCCTTCGACACGCTGGAGAAGGCGCTGCGCGACAAGGAGGGCGACGCCGTCATCGCCGGGCTCTCGCCCGACCCCGAGGCGAAGCAGCCGCTGCTCGCCACGCGGCCCTACCTCAAGGTCCCGGCGCGCTTCGTCTCGCTTTCAGATGCCGCCTTCGATCCGGACAAAGCGGAGGGCGATTTCGTGGGGGTGGTCTGCCACAGCGCCCATCAGGCCTATCTGGAGCGTTATTTTCCCGACCTTGCCGTCGCCTGCTACCCGAATCTCGGAGACGCCCTCGCCTCGCTGAAGGAAAAGCGATTGAAGGCCGTCTTCGGCGACGCGCTGCGGCTTTCCTTCTGGATCCACGGCGAAACATCCGGCGCCTGCTGCGCCTTCTCGAGTGGGCCCTATCTCAACGACAATTATTTCGGCGACGGGCTGAAGATCGTCGTCAGGCCTAATGAGAGCGAGCTCAAGAGCGCGCTCGACTACGCCCTGCGCGAGGTCTACCGCAAGGGCACCTATGCGGAACTCTATCTGCGCTATTTCCCGGTGAGCCTTTTCTAGCTTTCAGCTCTCCTCGCGCCAGAGCTCGGGCTGCTCCAGCGTTTGCGCGCAGCGCACCTTCCCCGTCACCTCGCCCAGCAGCCCGTCCTTGAGTGCGACGACCATCCACGCATCTTGAAACTCCGGCAGGATGGGATGGGGCGGCAACAGCCCTTCCGGCATCGCCGGCGAGAAGCCAAAGCGCGGATAATAGCCTGGATGGCCGAGGACGAAGACGAGGCCGGTTCCGGCCGCCCGAAGGCGCTCCAGCCCCTCGCGGATGAGAGCCCCGCCGCAGCCCTTGTTCTCGAATTGCGGCAGCACGGCCAGCGGCGCGAGGACGGCACAGCGTAGCTCGCTTTCCTCCACGCGGCCGGCGCTGAAGAGGATATGACCGACGAGCCGGCCGTCCATCTCGGCTAGGAGCGACAGGCAGGGCGCGGCCGTCGGATCGGCGAGGAGATCGACGACCAGCCTTGCCTCCTCCTCGCGGCCGAAGGCGCGGCGCTCGATATCGAGCACGGCGTCAAAGTCGGCCGAGCCCGTCTCGCGGATCTTCATGTCTCCCCTCCTCTCCGCTCAGGCGCCGCGGCGGAACGGATAGATGAGCGTCCAGAAGAACCGGGACGGCAACTCGTCCTGATGCGCCGAAAGGCCGAGCCGCATGGCCGTCTGTCCCGCCTCCGGGTCTTCCGTATAGACGCGGAAGAGCCGGTCCCAGATGGAGAAGTTGAAGCCGTAATTGCTGTCGGTCTCGCGCCGCTCCACCGAATGGTGGATGCGGTGCATGTCGGGCGTCACGATCAGCCAGCGGAGCGCCCGGTCGACGCTTTCCGGCAGGCGCACATTCGAGTGGTTGAACATCGCCGCGCCGTTCAGGACGATCTCGAAAAGGAGGACGGCCAGAACGGGCGCGCCGAGGAGAACCACGAAGGCCGCCTTCAGGCACATGGAAAGGACGATCTCGATCGGATGGAAGCGCAGCGCCGTCGTCACATCGACATCGACATCGGCGTGATGGACCCGGTGGACGCGCCACAAAAGAGGGATCTTGTGGAAGGCCACATGCTCTGCCCAGACGGAGAAATCGAGCAGGAGGAAAGCAAGGATACCGGCCAGAAGAGGGTCGAGGCCGATGATGCGGAAGAGCCCCCAACCCTGGCTCTCGGCAAAGAGCGCGGCGCCGACCGCCGCCATCGGGAAGAGAACGCGCAGGACCGCGACGTCGAGAAGCAGGATGGCGAGATTCGTTGCCCAACGCCGGCCCTTGAGGGGATGGGCGTCGCGCCGCGGAAAGGCGAGTTCGAAGGCGGCCATGGCGCCGAAGATGCCGAAGAAGGCGAGAAGCCGGATGCCGGCCTCGGTGAAGAGGAAGCCGAAACTCATGCCGTTCCTCTCAGCCTTCCTTCGGCGTCCGCGTCAGGCATGGCGGTAGCGCGCCGTCGCCGATCTCTCCAGAGCCGCGGCGGTCAACTTGTCGATATCGAGCCGGTCGCGCAGGAGCTGGAGAAAGCGCAATTCCTCCTGCGGCAGGTTCCGGTCGGCGATGGCGACCTCCACGGCAAGCGCATAGAGCGTGTCGTGAAGCCGGGCCGGCACGGTGGCCTCAAGGAGCTGGAGCATGTTCTCCAGCCCCGCCTCGTCGGCGAGGATTTCGGCCGCGACGCCCGCCACCTTGGGCAGCAGCGCGCCGTCGTAGTCGGCGAAGACGGGCAGGGTGTCGACAAGCTCGCCGATCGTCTTCAGCTCCGGATCGGCCATTTCGGCATCGGCGGCCGAGACGGTGATCATGGCATAGACGAGGGCGTCCTGGACGGAAACGGAGGGCATTTCGGGCTCCAGCCTTGAGGGCCCCGGCCTTCCGGGGCATCGGTTCATGAGCTAGCTAGGTTCGCCGCCCGGGCACCGCAAGGCTTTGCGCGGTTTTGCGCCCTCTATCGACCTTCACGCCCGGCTGGGCTAGACCGCCGCTGAAAGGGACGCCGCGCCACGGGCTGCCGCGCCCCATGACGATCCGCAACGGGACAAACGACATGGAAAACCTGCCGGAGGAATGGCTGGAAGCCGCACGCGTCTCCAAGGCCTGGCCCTTCGAGGAGGCGCGAAAGCTGATTGCGCGCCTGGAAAAGAGCGGCGGTTCGGAGGTCCTCTTCGAGACCGGCTACGGCCCCTCGGGCCTGCCGCATATCGGCACCTTCGGCGAAGTGGCCCGCACGACGATGGTGCGTCATGCCTTCCGCATCCTGACCAAGGACGCCGTGCCGACCCGGCTCCTGTGCTTTTCGGACGATATGGACGGGCTCCGCAAGGTGCCGGACAACGTGCCGAACAAGGAGATGATGCGAGAAAACCTCGGCAAGCCGCTGACGGAGATCCCCGACCCGTTCGGCTCCGAGCATGGCAGTTTCGGCGCGGCCAACAATGCGCGCCTCAGGGCCTTTCTCGACCGCTTCGGCTTCGAATACGAGTTTGCCTCGGCAACCGACTACTACAAGAGCGGGCGCTTCGACGAAACGCTCCTCAAGATGCTCTCCGTCTACGAGGAGGTGCGCGACATCATCCTGCCGACGCTCGGGCCGGAGCGGCGCGCCACCTATTCGCCCTTCCTGCCGATCTGCCCGCGCACCGGCATCGTCCTGCAGGTGCCGACGATCGCGCGCGACCCTGCGGCCGGCACCATCACCTATATCGATCCGGAGACGGACGAGGAGGTGAGCGTCGCCGTCACGGGCGGTCGGGTGAAGTGCCAGTGGAAGGCCGACTGGGCGATGCGCTGGGCGGCGCTATCCGTCGATTACGAGATGTCCGGCAAGGACCTCATCGATTCGGTCCGCCTTTCCTCGCAGATCTGCCGGGCGCTCGGCGCGCGCCCGCCTGAGGGCTTCAACTACGAGCTCTTCCTCGACGAGAACGGCGAGAAGATCTCGAAGTCGCGCGGCAACGGGCTGACCATCGAGGACTGGCTCGCCTATGCATCGCCGGAGAGCCTTGCGCTCTACATGTACACCAAGCCGAAGTCGGCCAAGCGGCTCTTCTTCGATGTCATTCCGCGGGCGGTGGACGACTATTTCAGCCACCTGACGGCCTATCCCGGACAGGCGGCGGAGCAGAAGATCGTCAATCCGGTCTGGCACATCCATTCCGGCGAGCCGCCCGAACTCGACGTGCCGGTCTCCTTCGGCATGCTGCTCAATCTCGTCTCGGCCTCCAATTCGGAGGATGCGCGCGTGCTGTGGGGCTTCATCTCGAGATACGCGCCGGGGGCGACGGCGGAAAACCATCCCAAGCTCGACGAACTGGTCGGCTACGCGATCCGCTACTACCACGACTTCGTCAGGCCGACGAAAAGCTTCCGAGCGCCCAGCGAGACGGAGAAGGCGGCTCTCGCCGACCTCGATGCGCGGCTTGAAAAGCTGCCGGCGGATGCGGATGGCGAGGCCATCCAGAACGAGGTCTATGCGGTCGGCAAGGAGCACGATTTCGCCAATCTGCGCGACTGGTTCCAGGGGCTCTACCAGGTACTCCTCGGCCAGGATCAGGGACCGCGCTTCGGTTCCTTCGTCGCCCTTTACGGCCTCGAAGAGACCCGCGCGCTGATCAAGACGGCGCTCGACGGCAAGCTCGCCGCCTAGGGACGGGGTGGATGAAGATGTGCGCGGGCCCAAGACAAAAAGTCCGGCCCATGCATCACCGCACAAGCTGCTTGACGAGGCCCCCTCGCCTCGCCACTTTGCCGGACGGCTGCGGGCGTAGTTCAGTGGTAGAACGTCAGCTTCCCAAGCTGAATGTCGTCGGTTCGATCCCGATCGCCCGCTCCATTCCTTTTCCCGTGAAACAGAGCCTCCCGCGCCGCCTTGCGGGATTGTCTCGCGGTCACTTCCAGCCGCCGACCATGTGCGTGGCGAGGCTCCCGGCCTCGTAATAGGCCTCCTTCAGCCTCGAAAAGGCTTCGCCCTTCGGCTGCGAAAGCTTCAACGGGAAGCGATCCTCGGCACCGGTCAGAACCCATTCGGCCGCCGCCTTGCCGAAGAGCGTGCCCGGCCCGATGCCGCGGCCGCTATAGCCGAAGATGGAGACGGCGTTCGGGCCGATCCGCGCCACACGCGGCAGGTGGTCCCCCGTCATGGCAATGCGCCCGCTCCAGGCGAACTGGAAAGACAGCTCGCCAAGGAAGGGGTAGAGCTTCTTCATCTTGCGCCGCGCCCAGCCAAGATGCAGGCCTCGCCCGGCCCATTCCAGGCTTCCAACACCGCCGACGACGAGGCGGCCCGCCGCGTCGAGGCGGATCGACGACATCACCGTCGCCGTATCCCAGCAGCCCTGACGCCCGGGCAGGATTTTCTCCAGTTGATCGGGAGCGAGCGGCGGCGTCGCCGCCTGGAGATAGCTGACGGGCGTGAAGGGGGGCGGGGCAAGCAGGACCGAATAGCCGTTGGTGGCGCGGATCAGATGCCTCGCCACCACCGGGCCCAGAGGCGTTTCCACCACCCATTCGCCGTTCTCGTGCCGCACGGCGAGAGCCGGGCTTTCCTGGTGAAGCCGCGCGCCCGCCGCCTGCGCCGCCCGTGCCAGACCGCGCGCATAGGCGAGCGGCTGGATCGTGCCGGCCCGATTGTCGAGAAGGGCGCCCTCAAAGCTTTCGGAGCCGGTGCGGGCGGCGGTCTGCCTCGCATCCAGAAGCTCGACAGGCGCGCCGCGCTTCACCTGCTGGGCGTGCCGCCGCTCAAGGTCGCGCAGCCCGGCCGGCGAATGCGCCAGATGCAGCGTGCCGGCCCGCACCGCCTCGCAGGCGATGCCGTGCTTCTCCACGAGGCTGAAGACCAGCGAAGGGGCGCTGGCGAGGGCGGCGTTCAGCCTTGCCCCCTCTTCCTTCCCCAGAAGCGCTTCCACCTCGTCGGGCGGGGTCCATAGCCCGGCATTGACGAGGCCGACATTCCGCCCCGAGCCGCCATAGCCGATGCTGCGGGCCTCCAGGAGGCAGGTATCGACGCCTGCCTCCGCCAGATGCAGCGCCGCGCTGAGGCCAGTGAAGCCGCCGCCGACGATGACGGCGCCGGCCCGAACTTCCCCCTCCAGAGGCGGCGCGACGACGGGTGCGCCGGCCGTCGCCTCCCAGAGATTCAGCGCTGGCACCATCGCAGCCTCACACGTCGAACTTGATGCCCTGTGCGAGAGGCAGGGCGCGCGACCAGTTCACCGTGTTGGTCTGGCGGCGCATATAGCCCTTCCAGGCATCCGAGCCGCTCTCACGCCCGCCGCCGGTATCCTTCTCGCCGCCGAAGGCGCCGCCGATCTCTGCGCCCGAGGGGCCGATATTGACATTGGCGATGCCGCAATCCGATCCGATGGCGGACAGGAACTGCTCGCTCTCGCGCACATCGGTGGAGAAGATGCACGAGGAGAGCCCCTGCGGCACGGCATTGTGCATGGCGATCGCCTCGTCCAGCTCGCGATACTTCATGGCGTAGAGGATCGGCGCGAAGGTCTCGTGGTGGACGATGTCGCTCTGCCCCGGCATTTCCACGATGGCCGGATGGACATAGGCCGCTTCCGGCTTCTCGCCCTGAAGCGCGCGGCCGCCGCCGTGCACAACGCCGCCTTCGGCCTTCGCCGTTTCCAGCGCCGCCTGCATGGCCTTCATGGCATCGAGGTCGATGAGCGGTCCGACCAGCGTGCCATCGGCGAGGGGATCGCCGATCGGCAGGCCCTCATAAGCCGCGATCAGCCGCGGGACGAGCTCGTCGTAGACGCTCTCATGGACGATCAGCCGCCGCAGCGAGGTGCAGCGCTGGCCGGCCGTACCGACAGCGGAAAAGACGATGGCGCGCACCGCCATCTCCAGATCGGCCGAGGGGGCGACGATCATGGCGTTGTTGCCGCCGAGCTCCAGGATGCAGCGCCCGAGCCGTTCGGCCATCGCCGCCGCGACCTTCTTGCCCATCGGCACGGAGCCGGTGGCGGAGACGATGGCGACATCCTTCGAAGCGGTCATCGCCTGGCCGAGCTCGGCGCCGCCGACGAGAACCTGGATGAGCCCATCCGGCGCATCGGAGCCGAACTTCTTCATCACCCGCTCGCAGATCGCCTGCACCGCCAGACCGCACAGAGGCGCCTTCTCCGAAGGCTTCCAGAGGATGGGATCGCCGCAGACGAGCGCCAGAGAGGCGTTCCAGCACCAGGGGGCGACCGGGAAGTTGAACGCCGTGATGATGCCGCACACGCCCATCGGATGCCATGTCTCGCGCATGGAATGGCCCGGCCGCTCGCTGGCGATCGTCAGGCCATAGAGCTGGCGCGACAGGCCGACGGCGAAGTCGCAGATGTCGATCATCTCCTGAACTTCGCCGAGCCCTTCCTGATAGATCTTGCCGCATTCGAGGCTGACGAGGCGGCCGAGATTCTCCTTTTCGGCACGCAGCTCCTCGCCGAGGAGGCGGACGAACTCACCCCGCCGGGGCGCGGGCACCTGCCGCCAGGCCCGGAAAGCCTCGGCCGCCTTGCCGATCATCGTCTCGGCGTCTTCTTTCGAATGGGTCTTCAGGCGCGCAATCACCGAGCCGTCGACCGGCGTCGTCACGGCCAGAGCGCCGCCACCGGTCTCTTCCTCCGTCAGGCCGCAGGCCTTCAGGATGTCGCTATAGGTCATGAAATCCTCTCCGTGTGTCGCCGAAGCCTGCAGTCGCGCGCCCCCCTCGCACCCGCAGTCCCGAGTTCCGAGTATGGAGCCGCAGACCGCGCCCCGGCAGAATCACTCTTGTCGCAGACCGCCCCTCAGGGGCAAGCGGGTGTTTGCCCCGCATGCCTGCCCGTCGTCACCGATCAGGCAGGCATGCACAGGCCGCCAGCGGAAGGCCGCGCATGGCACGGCCGCTCAGGCGTAGCGAAGCTCGAGCGTGGAAGCGATCACGCGCAGCCAATTGCGCACGTGCGAGAAGACGAGGAAATCGGCGTGGACGCGCTGCTGCGCGCTGGAACCGAAAGCCTCCCTTTGCGCCTGGTCCTGCAGAAGGCCCTTCAGCGCCGCGGCGATCTCATGCGGGTCCTCCGGGTTCTTGACCAGGCAGCCGTCGAGATCGGGCCGGATCTGCTGGCGAAGGCCCGCCGCCGAGGAGCCGAGGATCGCCGCGTGCTTCCACATCGCCTCCGTCACGGTGAGGCCGAAGCCTTCCTGGATGGAGTTCTGCACGACGACATCTGAGCAGCGCTGCAGCGCATTGACGAGCAGGGCGTTGTTGCGCCTGGAGGCCATCGGCAGGGAGATGATCGCGATCGCCTCGCGAAGATCCGGAGAGAGGGCGCAATAGGCCTCGCGCACCTCCTGGAGCGCGGCAAGCCCCTCCGGATCGTCGGTCACCGATTTCGGATCGGGCCCCGCGAGGACGAGGCGGGCAAGCTCCAGGGGCCGGCGCCTCTCGGGCGAGAGGCCGGCACCGTCGGCCTTCAGCGTCTCCTTCATGGACACAAAAGCCTGCATCAGCGGCAGATAGCCCTTGAGCCGGTCCCAGCGGGAAATCTGCGTGACGATGGGCCGGAAGAGGAGACCGAGATCCTCCGGCTCCGTCGCCGGAGCCCAGCTTCCGTCCGCCTGCATGCGCTCGGCAATCTCCGGATAGGCCTCCGTGACAGTCGGGCTCGAAGTGCGCACCAGCCCGCCATTGGCGAGGATGCCGACGATCTTGCGCACCGACAGGTCGCGGTTCTTGTCTGCGAGCGGGTCGATGGAGGGATGGATGACCGTCGCCCGCCCGGCGAGACAGGCAGGGATATATTCCGGCGCGGTGAAGACGGAATGGTCGTACGGGCCGGCCCATTCCTCCAAAAAGCCCCAGGCGGCGCGGGTCTCATCGGTCTCGTCGTCTAGGCCGATATGGCAGCGCCAGATGGCGGTGATATCCATCTCCTGGCGCAGGAGCGCGCCGGCGCCCATCGGCTGCGGGTCGTGCACGACAAGGATATCGCCGGGCCTCAAATGTTCGCGGATCCGGCCGGCGGCCTTGCGGCTCACCTCCTCGTAAAGGGCGCGCTCGCCGTTTCCGAGGTCGGCATCGCCGTGGCCGTGGATGAGGTTATGGATGCGCTTCGTCAGCGCGAAAAACTCCGGCTCCTCGGCCTGCATGACGAGCCAGTTAGCATCGATGCCGAGGTCGCGCATCAGGGTGATGAGGCCGGGCAGCAGCTCGGCGACGCCGCCGCCCTGGGCGGTGCTGTTGACCATGAAGACGCGACGGCCGCCGAGCCTCGGCAGAAGCGTTTCGGCCTCCGCCTTCATCTCGCGCACGCCGAAGCCGAGATGGGGGATACGCTCGTAATCGTCGAGCGATGCGTGATGGGTGGATTGGACGAGCTGTGCCATGCCCCTCTTTCGGGTTTGCTTGCCGGAGGCGCGCCACAGGGACGCCGGTACGGGCGACCGCCGGCCATCTTCTGTCTCGGGATGGTCCCAGCAAGCGCCGGGCCAAGGCGGGAATACGGCCGGGGATATCCCGGCCGGCGACGGCTGGGTTCTAGCACCCCCCTTTGGAAAGCCTCAACCGCCGGGGCGCTACCGAGGCGGCGCGGCGGCGGCACTGCGGGCAGGATGCGAGCCGGTTCGGCGGGCGCGGGAGAGGCCGTGCTCGGTCTTTTCCCAGAGGAAGGGAGTGCGCAGGAGCTGGAACAGCGCCTGCCACGCGGCGAGCGACATCGCCAGCCAGTAGAGCGGCAGGAGCGGCACCAGCGGCATAAGGTCCGGCCGGCGGATGGCGAGAAGACCGCGCACCGCCATGACGGCCGAAAAAACGACGAGAAGTATGCCGTTGAGCAGGCTGAAGCCCATCAGCGCTCCGACCAGGGGCGTCTCGGGCGGCGGGATCTCGCCGAAGAGCAGGAAGACGATGGCGAGCATGGCGAGGACGAGCGGATAGACGAGAAAGCCGGCAACGCCTGTGCCGAGTATCGCCATGACGGCGAGCGCGTCGGAAAACGTCAGGCGCGGCACGCCGGGACCGGCGGGGCGGAAGGCGACGAGCAGGGTCTGCATCCAGCCCTTCAGCCAGCGGCGGCGCTGCGCCATCCATTGCCGGCGTCCGACCGGAGCTTCCTCGAAAGTGCGCGAGGCAATCGTCTTCGTGTGATAGCCGAAGCGGGCAAGGCGGAGGCCGAGATCGGCATCCTCGGTGACGTTGAAGGGATCCCAGGCGCCGATGCGCTTCAGCACCCGCATCGGAAAATGGTTGGACGTGCCGCCGAGCGGGATCGGCATCCGCCAGGCGGCAAGCGCCGGCAGCAGGACGTCGAAATTGGCGGCATATTCGATGGCGAAGAGAGCCGAGACGAGGTTTTCGGTGTTGTCCGTCGTCAGCCGGGCCTGGACGCAGCCCAGCTCAGGGTCCACGGCGAAGAGGGCGGCGGCCTTGCGCAGCTGGTCGGGCTCCGGCCGGTCCTCCGCATCGAAGACGACGCAGTAGCGGCCGGCGGCGAAGGAGAGCCCATAGACCAGGGCGCGCGGCTTGGTGCGCGGCGCTCCCGTCGGCACGACGACGACCTGAAAGCGCGGGTCGTGCGCATGACGGGCGGCCGCTTCCAGCGTCTCCTCGTCGCCCCTCTCGATAAGGAGGAGGCACTGGAGCTTGGAGGCCGGATAGTCGATCGCCGCCAGGTGGCGCACGAGATCCGGCATCACGGCGGCCTCGCGATGCAGCGGCACGAGCACCGTATAGGGCGGCAGATCCGCGTCGCGCAGCGGCGGTGGCTCCAGCCGCGCCGGGCGGGCGAGCGCCGCCACGCCCTTGAACAGGATGGCCAGGAAAAAGAAGGCGCACAGACAAAGCCCGACGAGCGCGCCGGAGGGAAAGGGCGAGAAGGCGGCAGCGGCCACAAAGAACGCGGCCGAGCCGCCCACGGCGATGCGCGCCGGGCGCGAGCCCGTCTGCATGGCCGAGGCGGTGGGCGCAGCACGTGCCAGGCGATGGGTGGCGGCGTAGGAGAGCGCCTCGGCGCTGCGCGAAAGCAGGATCTTGCGGATCGTCTCCGGGGCGGCGATGGCGATGCGCGCCCTCAGTTCGGGCACGGCCCGAAGGCGCGCGGCAAGATCGGCGACCTTCGCCGCATCGGTGGGCGCGACGAGAAGAAGCGAAGCGCCGTCCTTGATGACGAGGACACGCTCGGCCCTTGCGGCGATGCGCGCCTCGACCGGACGTGCTCCCGGATACGGCCCGACCTCGGCCGCATCGGAGACAAAGGCGATGCCGAGGTCGCGGGCGAGCAGCCGCCAGTAAAGCGCCGGGTCGAAGCTCCTGAGGGCGAAGAGCTCCCGCCTCGCCGAAGTGCGCCGGAGCCGCGCCAGCCTTGCCGCCAGTAGGAGGACGCCCGGCTGGATCCCGGCGCGGGCGAGGAAGGCGACATCGGCCGGCAGAGGGGCGGGAGACTGGAGCGGCTCTTGGTCGCGGGAAGGCAGACGAACCCGGCGGGCAGCGGGCTCGGAGCCCAGCCGGCCGATACCGCTTGCAGCCGCGCGGCCGCTCTCCGAGGCCCCCCCGATCGCCAAACCGCTGCCCCCCATCGGCTCGCGTACGCAGATTCCCGCCCGCCGCCGCAGAGGCGAGCCGGCGCTGACGATTCAACTTTTCGAAGATTTTTTCAACTGTCGAGTGCGACCGCACACCAAAGCAACCGTGGCGCAAAGCGCTTGCCAGAAAAGGCCGGCTCAAGCAGAAGAGGCGCGAAGGAGCCTCCCGCCGAAGATGTACCGCGCCACGACCCGCAACATCACTGTCTCCGTCGAGCCGGAGTTTCTGGAGAAGGAATCAAACCCGAAGGCAGGGCGTTTCTTCTGGGCCTACACGGTCGAGATCGCCAACGAGGGCTCCGAACGGGTACAGCTCCTGCGTCGGCACTGGCAGATCACCGACGGGGTCGGCCGGGTGGAGGAAGTCCACGGGGCAGGCGTCGTCGGCGAACAGCCGGAGATCGAACCCGGCAAGTCCTACCGCTACACGAGCGGCTGTCCGCTGGCGACCTCCTCCGGCATCATGGTCGGCAGCTACGACATGGTGGGCGAGGACGGCTCGACCTTCTCCATTGCCATCCCCGCCTTCTCGCTCGACCTGCCCGGCGGGCGCACGCTGCTCAACTGAGCGGCGGCGCCGGCACCCTTATTCCTCGATACCGCAGCGCTTGAGGAAATCCTCCGGGATATCGGCAAGCTTCTGGCCGACGAAGGCGAAGTAATAGAGCGGGAGGCCCTCCATGGAGAGACGGTGGCGGTAGCGTTCCAGGTGGTGGATGTCGACGTATTGCGAGAAGATCAGCTCGCGGATGAACCGTGAGAAGCCCGACTGGTCGGCGCTGGAGAGAAAGCTCTCCTTGATGTTGAAGGCGACCCAGCCGCCATCGGCGACGAGGCGCAGCGCCTGCAGGAAGGCCTTTACCGGGATGTCGTCGAAGCCGAGGGCGGCGACGGAGGTGAGGCAGTCGAACGACCAGCCCTCCAGATCCTCCAGCATTTCCGGCGCCAGATCGGTGAAGTCGGCCACGTAATATTCGTCGTAGACGCCCGGCCGGTCGCGCTCGGCCGCCTGCCTTGCCTCTTCGATGATGTCGACGGCGACGAGGCGGGCGACGCCATAGGATTTCAGCACTTCGCCCATGATGCCGTTGCCGGCGCCGAGATCGAGGACGCGCCGCTCCGTCAGGTGGAGACCATTGGCGTCGAGCGCGGATTTCAGGATCTCGCCGACCTTCCGCGGCGAAGAGCATTTCAGCCGGTCGTAGAAGAGCTGCTCGTAGAGGCCGGGCCTGCCGTAGATCGCATCATAGTCGTGAAAGCGCAGGCGCCGCTCCTCATCGCCCTCCACGAGAAAGAAGAAAGCCTCGCTCTGGGACAGCGACTTGCTCTCGGCGGCGGGGAAACGGATGCGGTGGCGGGGGGTCATGTGCTCTCCTGCGGGGCGGTTCTTCCCGCCCCGTCGATGATCTTGTTGTGTGACGGCAAAGCGTTTGTGACACAGCCGGCCGCCACGCTCAAATTCCACGCAGCGACGAGCCGGGTATCTAGTGCGCGGGGACGTGCGCCCGGCGGCCCGCGGCATATCGGAAAAGGCCGCCGATATCGCCGCCGATGCCGATGAGGGCCGGCACCAGGAAGAGAACGAGGCAGGTGGCGAAGGCCAGACCGAAGACCATGGTGATGGCCATCGGCAGAAGGAACTGCGCCTGCAGGCTGGTTTCGGTAAGGAGCGGGGCAAGCCCGCCGATCGTCGTCAGCGAGGTGAGGAGCACCGCGCGCAGGCGATCGCAGCTTGCCCCGATCGCCGCTTCGCCGAGGCTATCGCCGTCCTTCAGGCGCTCGTCCAGCCGGGCGACGAGGATGATGGAATCGTTGACGAGGATGCCCGCGAGCCCGAGCAGGCCGAAGAGCGAGAGAATGGTGAGATCAAAGCCCATCGCGTAATGGCCGAAAGTGGCGCCGGCGAAGCCGAAGGGGATGATGAGCATCACCGCCACGGGCCTCAGATAAGAGCCGAAGACCCAGGCGAGCATGATGTAGATGACGCCGAGGGCGAGGATGGCGCCGAGGCGCAGGTCGGCGAAGGCGTCCTGCCTTTCCTCGGCGCGGCCGGAGAAGACGGTCTCGACGCCGTATTTCGTCGCGATGCGGTCGATCGCGCCGGCCTGGCGCAGCTGCGAGAGCACCTCGCCGGGATTGGTGACGCCGAGGTCGATATCGGCGGTGACGGAAACGGTCGACTTGCCGTTGGTGCGCTGGATGGCGGCAAAGCCCTGACGCTCGCCCAAGGTCGCCACCTCCTCCAGCGGCACGTAGAAACCGTCCGGCGTGCGCAGCTCCAGCGCTCGCAGTGAGGCGCTGCCTTCGCCCCGCAGCTTGCGCTGGACGCGGATCGTGACTTCCTCGTCGCCCTTGGCGAAGCGGCGCGGGATCGCCCCTTCGAGCGCGTTGCGCACCTGGCGGCCGACCTCCTCGTTGGTGAAGCCGAGCGCGGCGCCGCGCGGGGTCAGGCGGATGACGAATTCGGGCTTGCCGTAGGGCAGGTCGTCGGCGACACCCGAGACGCCGGGATAGCCGGAAAGCACCTCCTGCGCCTCCTCGGCGGCGGCCTTCAGGCTCGCCGCGTCGGCGCCGCGGAAGCGGATGTCGACGTCGCGTCCGGGAGGGCCCCCGCGCATCTCGTAGATGGCGAAGCGCTTGACGCCCGGCAGGTCGGGCGCGGCCTCCTGCCAGGCCTTGACGATCTCCGGCGTGCGGATGTCCCGCTTTTCGGAGGTCACGAGCTGGACACGGAACTCGGCGAGGTTGTCGCCTTCCGAGCGCCCGGCCGAGCCGATGGTGGTGAAGGAGGCGACGATCAGAGGCTTGTCGGGGGAAAGGCGCTCGCTCGCCTCCCACAGGGCGCCCTCCAGCCTGGTGACGGCGTCCTCCACTTCCTGTTGCGGCGTGCCGGCGTTGAACTCCACGCGGCCCCGCAAGGTCTCCGCTTCCGGCGAGGGAAAGAAGACGAAGGAGACACGCCCGCCCATGACAAGGCCGGCGGCGACGATGAGGCTTGCCATGGCCAGCGCGACCGTGACGTAGCGCCAGCGATAGGCGAGTGTGACGAGGCCGTAGAAAGGGCCGGCGCGCAGCCATTCGAAGCCGTTGTCGAGCCCCCGGCGGATGGCGCTGCGCCGGTGCGTGCTCCTCGCCCGGCGGCGGGCGAGGAAGGCAAGGACGAGTTCCGTCAGGGCGCCCAGAGCGACGGCTGCCAGTGCGATCAGAACCGTCTGCACCATGCCGCCGAAGCCGGAGAAGGCGCTTTCGAGGCCCTGAAGCCAAGGCTGGCCGAGCATCTCGGCGGTGCCGGGCCGCAGCGCAAGGATCAGCGCGGCGGCGAAGAAGAGCGCGGCGAAGACCCAGCGCCACATCGACCAGCCGGTGCTCGCCTGGCGCCTCAGAGAATGGGCGAGATGGCCGGGCAGAACGAGGAAGCACTCCACCAGGCTCGCCAGGATGACGGCGATAACGACGAGCGGGAGCGTCTGGATGAAGGTGCCGATGCCGCCGCGCACCAGGAAGAGCGGCGCGAAGGCGGCCACGGTCGTCAGGCTCGCGGCCATCACCGGCGAGATCATGTGGCCGGCGCCGCGTGTGGCGGCGGTCAGCCCGTCATCGCCCATGGCGGAGCGCGTGGCGGTGTGCTCGCCGACGACGATGGCGTCGTCGACGATGATCCCGAGCATCATGATGAGCGCGAAGAGCGACATCATGTTGAGCGTCTGGCCGGTGACATACATGATGCCGAGCGTCGTCATCATGGCGACGGGAATGCCCGCCGCCACCCAGAAGGCGATCCGGCCGTTGAGGAAGACGAAGAGGATGCCGACGACGAGGACGAGGCCCTGCAGGCCATTCCTCACCAGAAGCATGATGCGGTCGGCCACCGTATCGGCGTTGACGTCGTATTTGAGAATTTCCACGCCCGGCGGAAGCGTCGGCCGCACCTTGGCGAGGTAGCCGTCCATCAGCCGGGCTGTGGCCAGCGTATCGGCGCCCGCCGAGCGCTCGACATAAAGCTCGATCGCTCTCTGGCCGCGGGCGAGGCCTTCCTTGTCGTCCGGATCGAAGCGCTCGCGAATATCGGCGATATCGCCGAGGCGGATGCGCTCGCCGGTCGAAAAGGCCTTCACCTCGATATCCCTCAGCGCGGCCGGGTCGCTCGCGTCGGAAAGAGCGCGGATCTGGCGCGAGACGGTCGTCTCCAGCTTGCCGGAGGGAAGGTCGCGGCTGTTGCCGGAGATGGCGGTGGAGATATCGCCGATCGAAAGGCCGAGGCGGCGCAATTCGCGCTCCGGCACGGTGACGAGGAGTTCCTCGCTCCTGAGGCCCGTATAGGTGACGCTGTCGATACCGGCATCGATCAGCCCGTCATGCACCCGCTTGGCGATGGCCTTGAGGGAAGCCTCCGAATAGGGGCCGGTGACGGCCAGCCGCGCCACGGCCTCGCGCCACTGGCGAAAGGCGATCTTCGGCTCGTCGGCATCCTCCGGCAGCGTGGAGATCGCGGCCACGGCCGCCTCCACGTCGGCGAGCGCCTTCTGCATGTCGGCGCCCTCCTGGAATTCCAGGGTGATGGAGCCGCTTCCCTCGCGGGCATAGGAGCGCATCTCGTCGACGCCGTCGAGGAAGCGCACCGCCGGTTCCACCACGTCGAGGATATTGGCCTCCACGTCCTCCGCACTCGCCCCCGACCAGGGGATGGTGACGGTGATGGAATCGGCCTCCATCGAGGGGAAGAACTGCGTGTTGATTTTGACGAGTGCGAAGATGCCGAAGAGGATCATCAGCACCATGAGGAGGTTCGCCGCGTTGTTGTGGCGGGCGAAGAGCTCCACGATCGGAATGGCGTCCCGGTCGCGCGGGACGCCGGAGCCGGCGTCCGGACTGCTCACGATCCGTGCCCCATGCCCTGGGCGGGCGCGGCGCGCATATGTTCGCCGGGGGCGGCGACCTTGAGGCCGTCGCGGGCATCGGCGATCTGGGTCGTCATCACCTCCTCGCCCGGCTTCAGCCCGGAAGCGATGACGATGTCGGCGCCGTCATAGGCTGCCACCTCGACCGGCCTCCGGCGCATGCGCCCATCCTCCACGACGAATACGGAATTGCCGCCGTAAAGCGCCGTCTCCGGCAGGCGGATCGCCTGACGGTAGAGCTTGTCGGGAACCGTCACCTCGACGAAGGCGCCGGGGCGGAGCGTCACTTTCGGGTTTTCCTCGGTGATGCGGGCAAAGAGCTCCACGCCGCCGCGATCGGCAAGGACCTCCGCGCCGATGCGGTCGATCTCGCCCTGATAGGTGACGGCCGCGCCGCCGACGGTCCAGGTCACCTCGACCGGGCGTCCGACAACGCCATCGCTGTCGGACAGAAGGCGGCCGAACTGCCGGTCGCTGACGATGAAGCGGGCCTCGACGGAGCCCTCCCGGTAGAGCTGGACGACGACGTCGCTGGCGCTCACCTTGCGCCCGATGCCGGCCGTCTCGCTGACGACCACGCCGTCGAAGGGTGCCTTCAATTCGGTATCGGCGAGGTTCTTCTCCGCCTCCTCCAGCTTCCAGGCGAGGCGGTCGTTGACGGCGCGCTGCTGCTCGGCGCGGGCGCGCTCGACCTCGAGGCTCGCCTCGGCCTGCTCGACGGCAGCAGCGCGCTGGCTGACGATGAGCTGGCGCTCCTCGAGCCCCTGCTGGGTGGTGTTGCCGCGCTGGCGAAGCTGCTCGGCGCGCTGCAGGTCGTTACGGGCAAGTTCCAGCTGCTCCCTTGCCCGCTTCAGGGCCGTCTCCTGGGCGGAAATGCTCGCCTCGCGCTCGGCAAGGCTCGCCTCGGCCTCGCGCATATTGGCCCGGGCCTCGGTGACGGCGCCACGATAGGCGAAGGGGTCGATGGTGGCGAGCACCTGGCCGGCCTTGACGTGGCGGCCGGCTTCGAGTTCCGGCGCGACGGAGGCGATCTCGCCGGAGACGAGGGCGCGCAGCTCCACGCTCTCGTTCGCGACCGTGCCGCCGAAGACGGAAAAGCTCGGGCGGGTGTCGCCGAGCGCCACCGTCTGCCGCTCGATGGTGTAGACCTGCTCGGTGGCCGGGCGGCTCGGCGCCTTCGGCTTGCTGGCTGTCAGATAGCGCATGCCGGCGACGGAGGCAGCAAGCACCGCGACGACGAGAACGAGTTGGACGATGCCGCGCAGAAAAGGATGGCCGGTGCGGGCCCTGAGCGGCGCCGTCGGCTCGTCCGGGCGCGGCACACGGCGTGCGGGAGCACGGCGGGGCCCAGGCTCGCGCACAGGGTGCCGAACCTCTTCCGATCCCGGATCGGACAAGGGCTCGTCGCGCAGCGGTTCCGCCGCGTCGACGACCAGCCGTGGCTTTTTGGCCTTGTCGCTCAGCTTCCTGTCCCTCTTCAGGCGGCGGCCGGAGAGCGGCACGCCATGCCCAACCCTAGCGCAACAGCGTGAACCGGTGCTGAACCGCTACGGTGGCCGAACCTTCTCGACAACTTAAAGATTGGTCAGGCGCGGCCCGTGCCCACCTCGTCCGGGGCGAAACGGTATTCCTTGCCGCAGAATTCGCAGCGCACGCCGATGACGCCGTCGGCGGCGGCTTCTGCCAGTTCCTCGGGCGGCAGCTGCTCCAGCACGTTCTCGATGCGCTCGCGCGAGCAGGTGCAGTGATCCTGCAGCCGCGTTGCGTCAAAGACGCGCACCCCGCGCTCATGAAAGAGACGCACCAGCAGCCGCTCGGCCGGAACGGAAGGGTCGATCAGTTCCACGTCCTCGACGGTGTCGACCAGGGCCGCCGCCTCCACCCAGGCGTCGTCCTCCTTGTGCGCATCCGGCAGTTCCGCCTCTTCAGGCGCATCGCCCGGATGCAGGTCGCGCACCTTGATGCGGTCCGGCGAGCGGGGAAGGAACTGGGCAATCAGGCCGCCCGCGCGCCACGCCTGGCGGGCCTCGCCCGTCTCGGCGCGATCCATCACCTCGGCGACCGCCAGGCGCACGCGCGTCGGGATCTGCTCCGACTGGCGAAAATAGGCATGGGCGGCCGCTTCCAGGTTCTCGTGCTCGAGCGGCACGAAACCCTGATAGCGGTGGCCGCCGCGCCCCTGCTCGATCGTCATCGCCAGCGTGCCGCGGCCGAGAAGGTCGGCGCTGGAGGCGCGGCCGGCCTCGGTGACGGCCTCGACACGCTCGCGGTTGCAGGTGGCGGTGGCGCGGATCTGGCCGGGCGTGCGGATGTCGACGACGAGCAGCGAGACGGGGCCGTCCGTCTCGGCCTGCATGATGAAGCGGCCGGTATCCTTGAGCGAGGTCGCCAGAAGCGAGGCGAGCGCCACCGCTTCGCCCAGCAGCACCTTGACGGGCCGCGGCAGGTCATGGCGGGCAAGGATGGCATCGAGGGCCGGGCCGAGCGTCACCACGCGGCCGCGCACGTCGAGCGGATCGACCTGGAAGGGCAGTGCCCGGTCGTCCGGACCTTCGATCGGTTGAACCTCTTCTGCGCTCACTTCTGCTCCGAAAGACACCAGGCGAGGATCGCCTTTTGCGCGTGCAGACGGTTTTCCGCCTCGTCGAAGACGACGGATTGCGGGCCATCGATCACGCTTGCGGTCACCTCCTCGCCGCGATGGGCGGGAAGGCAATGCATAAATATGGCGTCCTTCTTGGCAGATTCCATGATCCGGTCGTTGACCTGATAGGGCTTGAGGAGGTTGTGGCGCCTGCCGCCCTCGTCGTCGCCCATGGAAACCCAGGTATCGGTGACGAGGCAGTCGGCATCGGCGGCCGCCGCCTGCGGATCGTCCAGAAAGCGCACCTTCGCGCCGTGCTCCTGCGCCCAGGCGATGGCGCCGTCCTGCGGGGCAAGCTCCGGCGGGCTCGCCACGTCGAGGGCGAAATCGAAGCGCTTGGCGGCGTGAATCCAGGAATAGAGGACGTTGTTGGCGTCCCCCAGCCAGGCGAACTTCTTGCCCTTCACCGGGCCGCGATGCTCCTCGAAGGTCATGAGGTCGGCCATCAGCTGGCACGGATGGGACCGGCGCGTCAGACCGTTGATGACCGGGATCGTGGCATGCTCGGCGAGCGCGGCCACCATGTCGTGGTCGAGGGTGCGGATCATGATGATGTCGACGTAGCGCGACAGGACCTTGGCCGTGTCGGAGACGCTCTCGCCGCGGCCGAGCTGCATGTCGCGGCCCGACAGGAGGAGCGCGTCGCCGCCGAGCTGGCGCATGGCGACGTCGAAGGAAATGCGCGTGCGCGTCGAAGGCTGGTCGAAGATCATCGCCAGCATCTTGCCGTCGAGCGGACGCGACTTGCTGCCGCTCCGCCGTTCGGCCTTGAGCCGCTTGCCGTCATCGAGGATGGCGCGCAGCTCGTCGGAAGAGACCTCGGAAAGGTCCAGGAAATGCCGTAGCCCCATTGCGCCCTCCCCTAAGCCGCCGCGGCGGAAGCGGAGGCCAGCGCCGCCTCCATGCGCGCGATGCCTTCGTCCATCTCCGCCTCGGAGATGACGAGAGCCGGCAGGAGGCGCACCACGTTGTCGCCGGCGCCGACGGTGAGCACGCCGTGATCGCGGAAGTGAGCGACAATGTCGGCCGGCGCGCCCTTCACCTTGAGGCCCAGCATCATGCCCTCGCCACGGACGCCTTCGATCAGCTCCGGATGACCGTCGGCGAGGCCGGCGAGCTTCTGCTTGAAGAGCAGGCCCTTGCGGCGCACCTCCGGCAGGAACTCTTCGTCGAGGACGAGGTCGAGGACGGCGTTGCCAACGGCCATGGCGAGCGGATTGCCGCCATAGGTCGAACCGTGCGTGCCGACAATCATCGCGTCGGAGGCCTCGGCCGTCGCCAGGCAGGCGCCGAGCGGAAAGCCGCCGCCGATCGCCTTGGCGATCGCCATCACGTCCGGGCGAATGCCGGCCCATTCATGGGCAAAAAGCCTGCCGGTACGACCCATGCCGCACTGGATCTCGTCGAGGACCATGAGAATTCCGTGCTCGTCGCAGAGATCGCGGATGAAGCGCATGAAGTCGTAGGGGACGGGACGGATGCCGCCCTCGCCCTGGATAGGCTCGATCAGGATCGCCGCCGTCTCGGGGCCGATCGCGGCCTTCAGCGCATCACGGTCGCCGAGCGGCACCTGGTCGAAGCCCGGCACGACGGGTCCGAAGCCCTCCAGATACTTCTTCTGGCCGCCCGCGGCGATGGTCGCCAGCGTGCGGCCATGGAAGGCGCCTTCGAAGGTGACGATGCGGTGCCGCTCCGGCGCGCCCTTGGCGAAATGATAGCGGCGCGCCGTCTTGATGGCGCATTCCATCGCCTCGCCGCCGGAATTGGTGAAGAAGACGCGCTCGGCGAAGCTTGCCTCGCACAGGCGCCGGCCAAGCTCTTCCTGACCGGGAATCTTGAAGATGTTGGAGACGTGCCAGAGCTTCTCCGCCTGCTCCTTCAGCGCCTTCACCAGATGCGGGTTGGCGTGGCCGAAAGCGTTGACGGCGATACCGCCCATCAGATCGAGATATCGCTCGCCCGAGGCCGTCTCGAGCCAGACGCCCTCGCCTCGCTCGAAGGCGAGGTCCGCCCGAGCGTAGGTTGCGTAAAGAGGCGACGAAACAGGTTCTGCGGCCGTCATGGCTTTCGTCCGTTCGAAATGGGGGTGAAAAAAACGAAAAGCCGCCCTCAAGGCGGCTCATCATCTTTACCATGAGGCCCGTTCGGCGCGCAATCCGGGCTCTCTGATGCCAGAGGCGGCCGCTTCTGTGGCATTCCGGACTCACTTTTGCCCGATAGCGGGGGAAAAGACACCAAATGGCGTTCGGACTCTTGTGGGCGAGTCACGCGATCTGTAGCTTAATAAATCGTTAAAGCACGATATCTCGTGCGACGGGCATAGTTCTCCCACTAGTTCTTGCGTCAGCGCAGGCCCTGCGGGTCCTGTGGCGGCAGAGGGATTCCGTCTCACACCGATGATGAGGGAGCCAAGACACCATGTCCTGGACCGATGAACGAGTCGATCTCCTCAAGAAGCTCTGGCAGGAAGGCCTGAGTGCCAGCCAGATCGCCGGCGAGCTCGGCGGCGTGACGCGCAATGCGGTGATCGGCAAGATCCACCGGCTCGGCCTTTCCGGCCGCGGCCAGCCGACTTCGACGATCAAGCGCTCGAGGCGCGCCCGCACCGCTCCGGCCGTGCGCCAGCGCCGCACGGTGACGATCGGCGCGACCGCGCTGCAGGCGGAGGAAGAAATCGAGATCGCCGCCGAGGTTCGGCCGACGCATTCCGTGGTCGTGCCCATTTCCAAGCGCCTCTCGATCGAGAAGCTCACCGAACGCACCTGCAAATGGCCGATCGGCGATCCGAGCGAGGAGGACTTCTACTTCTGCGGCTGCGATTCCCTCGAGGGCGTGCCGTACTGCGAGTATCACGCCGGGGTCGCCTATCAGGGCTCCGACCCGCGCCGGAAGCTCAAGCGAACGGCGCACGGCTAGGACAGCTCCTCCCTAAGACTGGCGTAACAAACTGGCGGGGCCTCGGCCCCGCCTTGTTTTTTCGGGGCTCGCCTATCGTGCGGGCCTAAACCTCCGCCGGCTCCTGCGCGCCGACCTGCCCGCCGCTGGGCGGCTGGGCTTCCGGGCCGGCTTCTGCCGCAGCGAGACTGACGCGGAAGGTGGCGCCCCTGCCGAGCGTGCTGTCGATGTCGAGACGGGCGCGGTGGCGCGTGAGGATGTGCTTGACGATGGCAAGGCCGAGACCCGTGCCCTGCTTCTCGCGGCTCGAGGCGACGTCGACCCGGTAGAAGCGCTCCGTCAGGCGGGGCAGATGCTCCTTCGATATGCCCGGGCCGAAATCGGTCACGCTCGCCACGACAAGTCCCCCGGCAGCGGAGGGAATGCGCTTCATCGCGACCTCAAGCCGTTCTCCGGAAGAGCCGTATTTCAGCCCGTTCTCGATCAGATTTTCGAAGACCTGGTGCAGTTCGTCCTCGTCGCCGAGGACCATGAGCGGCTCGCCTTCCGCATCAAGGGAGATGGCGACGCCGAGATCGGCCGCGAGCGGCTTCATGCCGTCGACCACGCGGCGCAGCACCTGGCCGAGGTCGACCTGCGTGCTCGGCCGCTGGTGCGCCCGCATTTCCAGCCGCGACAGCGACAGCAAGTCGTCGAGCAAGCGGCGCATGCGCTCGGCCTGTTCGTGCATGATGGCAAGGAAGCGGTCCTGGGCGACCGGATCGTCCTTCGCCGCGCCACGCAACGTGTCGATGATGGCCGAGACGGCGGCGAGCGGCGTGCGCAGCTCATGGCTCGCATTGGCGACGAAGTCGGCCCGCATGCGGGCGATCGCCTGGCGCTCGGTCACGTCCTCGAAAAGGACGAGAATGAAGGGCCCGCTGGCGGCGGCGTGATGCACGTGGCGCACGGAAACGACGTAGACGAGCTCGGCGCCGCTTCTTTCACGGAATTCGAACGTGGTCTCCTGCCCGGCCGCCGCCAGCCTCAGCGCCTCGCGCAGCCTCGGCGAGCGGATGGTCATCGACAGGGCGTCGCCGGCCCGCGCCTGGGCGAAGGCCTGCGACGCCGCCGCATTCGCAAAGCGCACGATGCCCCCGGTATCGAGAATGAAGGTGGGATGGGGCAGCGACTGGGCGACGGCCTTCATGCCCGTATCGGGCCAGAGGATGCGCGGGCGGGCGCCGCCGGAAAAGCGCCGGCCATTCCTTGGCTGTCGCGGCGCCATCGCCGTCGCCAGAGCGATGAGCAGGAAAGCGGCGAGCGAGAGAAGCGGCGGAACCTTGAAATAGACACTCGCCAGCACCGCCGCGAGCGCCGTCAGAAGCAGAGGCAGCCTTGCAGCTGCGAGCCGCATCAGCGGGGCCGGTCCCGTTTCCTCGACGTCGCCAGCGGATTCAGGATCTTCAGCCAATTGCATCGCTCTCGAAAAGGTCCGCGCGGCTGTGTAAACAAGCTGCGTGACAGGCTAGCGTCATCGAATCAACCTCGACAAGAAATAGCATGAACTCGCCGCTCTTCGATCTCGATGCACCCGAACCACCTGCCTGGGTGCGCGAGGGCGCCCTTACTTCGGGCAACTATCCCTACGCGAAGAAAATGAAGCGCCGCGCCTACGAGCAGGAGCTGCACCAGCTGCAGCACGAGCTGGTGAAAGTGCTGTCCTGGGTGCAGGCCAGGGAACAGCGCATCGTCCTCCTCTTCGAGGGACGCGACGCGGCCGGCAAGGGCGGCGCCATCAAGGTGGTGCGCGAATATCTCAACCCACGCCATGCCCGCATCGTGGCGCTGGCGGCGCCGACGGAGCGCGAGCGCGGCCAGTGGTACTTCCAGCGCTATGTGGAGGAATTGCCCGCCCGCGGTGAAATGGTCCTCTTCGACCGGTCCTGGTACAACCGCGCGGTCGTCGAGCCGGTGATGGGCTTCTGCACGAAGGCAGAATCGGAAAGCTTCCTGCGCGAGGCGCCCGACTTCGAGCGCATGCTGGTGCGCGACGGCGTCTACCTCTTCAAGTTCTGGCTGAATATCGGGCGGGAGATGCAGATGCTGCGTTTCCACGAACGGCGCCACAATCCGCTCAAATCCTGGAAGATCTCGCCCGTCGACATGGCGGCCGTCGGAGCCTGGGACGAGTTCTCGGCGGCGCGCGACAAAATGCTGGAGACGACGCACACCAACTATGCCCCCTGGTATGTGGTGCGGGCGAACGACAAGCGGCGCGCGCGTCTCAACCTCATCCGGCTGGTGCTGCAGGAGCTGCCGTACGACGGCAAGGAGCCTGAGACGATCGGCAAGGTCGACGATCAGGTCATCGGCGCAGGCGCCGGCTTCCTGCGGCAGAAGGAGGCCGGGCCGCAGCCGCTGGAAACATAGCGAGCTGGAGCCTTTTCGGCGGAAGCTCCGTTTGAGTGCAGCCCCTCAGGCGGCGCTGCGGGTTTCTTCCACCGCGCTACGCCGTTGATTGAGCGCCTCGAAATAGATCCGCTCGATCTGCTCGACCATGCCCTCGAGCGAGAAGCGCTCGCGCACCCCTAGACGTCGCTCGGCGGCTTCCGCCGCCAGCCGCGTCTCGTCGTCGAGCGCATCCTGAAGCGCACGGACAAGCGCATCGACATTGCCGGGCTCGATGAGGCGCTCATCCTCGCCAAGAAAGATCTCGGGGATGCCGCCGACATTCGTCGCCACCATCGGCATGCCGCCCGCAGCAGCCTCGAGCACGACATAGGGAAGCGATTCCGCCAGCGAGGGAACGACGATGGTGCGCGCCTTGGCAAAGGCCTCGCGGGCGGGCATCGGCGTGTGAAAGCTCACCTCCTCCAGCCCGTTGTCACGGGCAAAGCCCTTGCTGGCGGCGACCGCCTCCTCCTTGCCTCCGCCGACGATATGCGCCGTGATGGGCCGGCCGGCCTGCTTCAGCATCAGGAGCGCCTGAAGGAAAATCTCCACGCCCTTGGCGGCGCGCAGCTCGCCGAAATAGAGAAAGTCCGCCGGATCCCCGACCTTCTCGATCGGCCGGAATTCCTCCGGCTTCAACCCGTTATGAATGACATGCGCCGGGCAGCGCGGAACGCCGACCTTTTCGCGATAGGTCGCCGCCTCGAATGCGGAGACGTGGATGAGCCCGTCCGTCACCCTCTCCAGCAGCCGTTCAACGCCGAAGTAGAGGCGGCCAGGCGTCGAACGCGGGTCGAAATTGAGACTGCCGGCGTGGAGGGTGTAGAAGGTCGCGACAGAGCGGCCGGCGCGCCGTTCGGAGACCGCCGCCAGACGTGCAAAGACGCCCCCCTTGGCGCCGTGGCCGTGGATGATGTCGGGTTTCAGCGCGGCCGCATGCGCCCGCACGCGCACGAAGGCGCCAAGGTCGTTCGGGCGGATCGGCCGGTCCATCGGCGTGCGTTCCAGGCCGAGGGAGAGGAACTTGCGGATCTCGGCGAGCTTCTCGCATTCGAACGGGCCGCCGGTGATGGAATCGCAGATGATGCCGACATCGTGGCCCGCGGCGGCCTGCATCTCGGCAAGGTCGCAGACATGCCGGAAGACGCCGCCGACCGGCGCACGGAAGACGTGAAGGATTTTCAGTTTCTGCGCCGGCATCGCCCTATCCTCTCGATTGGGCGGCCATTATCGACAGGGTGCGATAAGAGCACGTTAATCGGCAGAGCCGGCCGGTGAGCGGCGCGGCAGGGAGCGGAAGATGGGTGCAACTGCGGCACGGAGCGAAAGCCACGACAGGGGCGCGCGCTTCGCCGACATGCTTGAGGGCTGGCGAGCCGACGAGAAGGCGTCGCGCATGCCGATCCTGATGGGGATCATCAACGCGACGCCGGATTCCTTTTCCGACGGCGGAGTGAATTTCGAGCGCTCCCACGCCGTCGCCACCGGGCGCCGGCTTGTCGAGGAGGGCGCGGAGATCCTTGATATCGGCGGGGAATCGACCCGGCCCGGGGGCGAGCGCGTCCCCGCGGAGGAAGAGGAGAGGCGCATCCTGCCGGTGCTTTCCGCGCTCGCCGGCGGCAGGGCGATCCTCTCGGTCGACACGGTAAAGGCTAAAGTGGCGGAGGCCGCGCTCCAGGCCGGCGCCGAGATCGTCAACGACGTACAGGGACTGAAGGGCGAGCCGGAGCTCGCCGAAGTAGCCGCCTCCTCGGGTGCCGGCCTCGTCATCATGCACAATCCCGCCCTTTTCGGCGCAAGAACGGGCACACAGGGCGATCCGGTCGCCGCCTGCCTCGCCTTCTTCGAGGGTTCGCTTGAAATCGCGGCCCGCGCCGGTGTGAAGGAGGACCGGATCGCGCTCGATCCCGGCTTCGGCTTCGGCAAGAGCGTGGAGCAGAACCTGGCGCTTCTCGCCCGGCTCGCCGAGCTTTCGCCGCTCGGCTTTCCACTCCTCGTCGGCACGTCGCGAAAGACCTTCATCGGCCGGGTCACCGGCCGCGAGGTCGATGCGCGCCTCTTCGGCACGCTGGCGACCGGCATCGCCGCGGCCGAAAGGGGCGCGGCGATCCTGCGCGTCCACGACGTCGCCGCCCATGCGGACGCGCTGAAGATGATCTCTGCTATCGAGAGCGAGGCGGGGCCGTGGCGGGAGCGGTGAAGGCCGTCCTCGGGCTCGGCGGCAATCTCGGCGATCCGGCGGAGGCTTTTCGGCAGGCGGCGGAGCTGCTTGCAACAGAAGAGGGGATCGAAATCCTCGCCTCGGCGCCGCTCTACCGGTCGGCGCCCTGGGGCAATACGGACCAACCGGAATTCCTGAACAGCGCGCTTCTGGTGGAAACGGAGCTTTCGCCACGGCAGATGCTGAAGACGATCCTCAAGGTGGAGCAGAAGCTCGGGCGCGTGCGCAGCGAACGCTGGGGGCCGCGACTCATCGACATTGATGTCCTCGTCTGGGACGAGGCGGAGATCTCGGAGGAAGCGCTCGCCATCCCGCATCCGCATCTCAGCGAGCGCGGCTTCGCGCTGAAGCCGCTCGCGGATCTGTGGCCGGAAGCGAAGGTGAAGGGACGGACCGCGCGCGCGTTGTTGGCGGAGGTCGACACCTCGGATCTCGTCGAGGCCGCGCCGGGCGGCTGGCACCGCGGCTGATTTCCCCCGCGCCCGCGTGCCCAAATGGGGCGCCCACGCGCGGGAAAAATCATAAAACAAGATGCCAGAGTGCGGGCGAGGCATATCCCTCATCCCGCTTCCTCCGGCAGCTACCCTCCCCCTCAAGGGGAGAGGGCGATGCGCCTATACGGTGCGCAGGGCAGTCGTCCCGGCTACATGCCGAGACCGCCGATGCAGACGTATTTGATCTCCAGATAGTCGTCGATGCCGTATTTGGAGCCCTCGCGGCCGAGACCGGATTCCTTCATCCCGCCGAAGGGTGCGACCTCGGTGGTGATCACGCCCTCGTTGACGCCGACGAGGCCGTATTCGAGCGCCTCGGAGACACGGAAGGTGCGGCCGAGATCCTGCGTATAGAAATAGCAGGCAAGGCCGAAATCCGTGTCATTGGCGAGCCGGATACCCTCTTCCTCGGTCTCGAACTTGAAGAGCGGCGAGACCGGGCCAAAGATCTCTTCCTTGGAGAAGCGCATGTCCGGGGTGGCGCCGGCGATCACGGTCGGCTCGAAGAAGCTGCCGCCGAGCTCGTGGCGCTTGCCGCCGGCGACGATGTTGCCGCCCTTGTCGACGGCATCGGCGATCAGCTCCTCGACCTTCTCGACCGCGCCTTCATCGATGAGCGGGCCCTGCTGCGTGCCTTCCTCCAGGCCGGAACCGACCTTCAGTTCCTTGGCGGCGGCGGCGAATTTCTCCGCGAAGCGGTCATAGATGCCGGCCTGCACGTAGAAGCGGTTGGTGCAGACGCAGGTCTGACCGGAATTCCTGTACTTGGCGGCGATGCCGCCGGCGACGGCACGGTCGATGTCGGCGTCGTCGAAGACCAGGAACGGCGCGTTGCCGCCCAGCTCCATGGAGACCTTCTTGACCGTATCGGCGGCCTGCTTGAGGAGCACCTTGCCGACATCGGTGGAGCCAGTGAAGGTCACCTTCTTCACCACCGGGCTCTCCATGATGGCGCCGCCGATCTCGCGGGCCGAACCGGTGACGATGTTGACGACGCCGTCGGGGATGCCGACCTCCTGGCACAGCGCACCCCAGGCGAGGCCCGAATAGGGCGTCGCGGTCGCCGGCTTGACCACCGCCGTGCAACCGGCCGCGATTGCCGGGCCGATCTTGCGCGACAGCATCGAGGACGGGAAATTCCAAGGGGTGATGGCGGCGATGACGCCCACCGGCTGCTTGGTCACCATGATGCGGCGGTCGGCCCAGGGCGAAGGCACCATGTCGCCGTAGACGCGGCGCGCCTCCTCGGCAAACCACAGGACATAGGCGGCGCTCATGCCGACCTCGCCCCTCGATTCGGCGAGCGGCTTGCCCTGCTCCATCGTCAGAAGCTCGGCGAGCGGATCCTGGTTGTCCATGATGGCGTCGTGGAGGTCCCGCAGAAGCTTGGCGCGCTCGGCAGCCGTCGTCTTCCTGAAGCTCTCGAAGGCTTTTTCGGCCGCGGCGATCGCCCGCTCGGTTTCCGCCTTGCCGGCATTCGGCACCGTGCCGATGGTCTCGCCCGTGGCCGGATTGACGACGTCGATGGTCTTGCCTGAATCGGCACCGACCCATTCGCCGCCGATAAGGTTGGCTTCGCGCTTCCAGAAATGCGCCTTCTGCAACATGTGGTCCTACTCCTGTTTCATTGCGGTGATCGCATCGGCCTCGGCGATCAATTCGTCGGAGATCTCGATACCATTCTTTTCGGCCTCGCGTCGAAGCGCCTGCCTGCGGCGACCCGGAACGCGCGCCTCGCCGTCACCGGCGATCTGACCGGCAAGCTCGGCGAAGCGCGCCGTGGCGCCCGCCCCGAGCGAGGCCGGATCGATGGCGATGATGAGCTGGCCGACGCCCGGCGAGCTCCCCTCCGCATCGAAGAAGGAGCTTGCCTCGGAGGCGTAATTGGAGCCCGTCAGGCCCGCGGCAAGCATCTCCACCATCAGCGCAAGCGCCGTGCCCTTGGCCTCGCCCAGCGGCGCCATGGTGCCCGCCAGACCCTCGGCCGGATCGGTCGTCGGCCTTCCCTGGCGATCGAAGGCCCAGCCTTCCGGGATCCGGCCGCCCTGCTGTTTGGCCGCCATGACCTTGCCGCGCGCCACCTTCGAGAGGGAAAGGTCGATCACGACCGGTTCCTCGCCCGCAACCGGCGCGGCAAAGCCGATCGGATTGGTGCCGAAGAGAGGCTTCTTGCCGCCCCAGGGCGCCATGGCGCCGGGGGTGTTGGCGAACATCAGGGCGATCAGCCCCTTCTCGGCAAAGGCCTCCACGACGAGGCCGACGACGCCACAATGGCCCGAGCGGCGGATGCCGGCGAGCGCAACGCCCTGCCGGCGCGCCATCTCGGGAAGTTCCTCCAGCGCAAGATCGATCGCCGGGTAGGCAAAGCCGCTGGCGGCATCAATGGCAAGGACGCCCGGACGCATGCTCTCGCCGCGCGGGACGGCGTTGCCGTCGACCTTGCCGGAGCGCGCCTGCGCCGCATAGGCGGACAGACGGCGCATGCCGTGCCCGGCCTGCCCCGCGGCCTCCGCGCCGGTCAGCGCCCGCGCCACGGAAGCGGCGTTCGTCTCGTTGGTGCGAGAGGCGACGAGGGCGCGGCGGATGAGGTCGTCGATCTCGGAGAGGGAAAGGCGCGCCATCACCTGGCCCCTTCAAGATGAGCGAGCACCTTGTCGGCCGTGACACCGGAGACGCGGGTGTTGGATTCCACCGTCAGGCCGGCGATGTGCGGGGTCAGGATGACGTTGGGCAGGCCGGCGAATCTGGCTCCCGCCGCAGCGGTCAGCGGCTCGTTCTCGAAGACGTCGAGCGCGGCGCCGGAGAGTTGGCCTGCCTCCAGCGCCTCGGCGAGGGCCTCTTCGTCGACGACGCCGCCGCGGGCGGCATTGATGAGGATCGCGCCTGCTTTCATTTTCGAAATCGCCTCGCGGCCGAGGAGATGGCGCGTCTCGCCCGTCAGCGGCACATGCAGGCTGACGACATCGGCCTCGGCGAGAAGCGCCGGCAGCTCGGCGCGGCGCGCTTCGTTCCAGGCCTTGCTGGTGGCCGGAATGTGCGGGTCGAAGGCGACGATCTCCATGCCGAGGGCGCGGGCGCGCGTGGCCGTGGCGCGGGCGATGGCGCCGAAGCCGACGAGGCCCAGCACCTTGCCGCTCATTTCGCGGCCGGACATCAGCGCCTGCCGCGGCCAGTCCCCGGCGGCGACGGAGGCGGCGTCGGCATAGGCACCGCGCAGAAGGACGAGCGTGCAGGTGACGACGTATTCGGCGACGGAAAGGTCGTTGGCACCGGTCGCCGGATAGACGGCGATGCCGCGGCGCTTGCAGGCCTTCGTATCGATGTTGTCGAGCCCGACGCCGAGGCGGCCGACGCATTCGAGCCCGTCGGCCTCGGCGATCAGCGCCTCGGTGACCTGCGTGCGGTTGCGCACGATGAGGGCACGCGCCTCGGCGAGCTCGGCCTTCAGCCGCTCCGGCGCATCGACCAGTCCCGGATCGTAGAGGGTGGAATAACGGGCGGTGAGGCGCGCGACGGCAACCTCGTCCATGAATTCGGCAATAACGATGTCAGGCATGGTCTCTCAGAACAGGCGGGCCTCAGGCAGAGGCACATAGAGCGCATAACGGAAGAGCGCGGTGAATGCGACAACCGTCAGGATGCCGGCGAGCGGAAAAATGATCGCCCGACGGGGCGTCCACGGATCGTGCATGGCGATCAGGATGATCGCCATGAAGGCGACGAGCATGGTGGCGAGGAAGCCGGTCCATGGCAGAAGGAGGGCGGCCGCCAGCATGACGAGGAGCAGCGCGACGCGCCGCACGGTCGAGCCCGAACGGGGCGCGGAGCGGTTGCGGATGCCGAACAGCGCCCGCGCCACGGCCCCCAGGGAGGCCACGATCAGGACGATGGCGACGGCACGCGGGAAGACTGCCGAATCCGGATCGGTGTAGCCCGCCGCGTCGACGAGCGTGACGATGCCGGCGCCAGCGAGAATCAGCCCGACGACGACCGAGGCGATATCGACCGGGCCGCGCTCCACCGTCGGCGCGAGGATCATGCCGACACCGGGATCTTCCTTCCAGCGGCCGAGGCGCGTCTTCACGAAAGGCCAGAACAGCGACAGGAGGGTGAAGGCGATGATGGCGAGGGAAATCGGCCGGCCGAAGAACATCGACGGCACGTCGCCGATCGCCGTGCCGATGGTCCAGGCCTGGACGAAGCCCTGCTCGGCGATCGGCCCGAGGATGAGGCCGAGGACGATCGGCGAAACGCCGAAGCCGAAACGCGACAGGGCCCAGCCGATCGCCCCGAGGACAACCATGATGGTCACGTCCGCGCTGTTGTTGCGGATGGCGTAGGTGCCGATCACCGTCATGAAGGCGACGGCGGGAACCAGCATCGCCTTCGGGATGGTGACGATGGTCTTGTAGGCGTAGCGCCCGATGAGGAGCCCTGCCGGCAGCATCAGGATGGTGGCGAGAAAGAGCCCCCAGATGAAGGTGTAGACCACGGCGCCCTGCGCCTCGAAGAGCTGCGGGCCGGTCCGCACGCCCTGAACGAGCAGCGCGCCGAGAATGACGGCGTCGGGCGGGGTGCCGGGAATGCCGAGAACCAGCGTCGGGATGAAGCCGCCGCCGACCGTGGCGTTGTTGGCGGATTCGGTGGCGAGCACGCCGCCCGGCTCGCCCTTGCCGTATTCCTCGCCCTTCCTTGCCGTGCGGCGGGCCTCCGAATAGGCGACGAGGCCGGCCACGGAGCCGCCCGCGCCCGGCAGGACGCCGACGAGGGTGCCGATAACGGAGGAGCGGATGAGATTGACCTTGTTCCTCAGGACCGTCCGCCAGGCCTCGCCGAGGCGGAAGCCGCGCGCCTCGGCCTCCACCCTCAGATGGCGGTCGGGGGTGGCAACGAGGTCGATGAGAACGGGGATGCAGTAAAGGCCGATCAGGGCGGCCACGACCTGGATGCCGCCGATCATCACCTGCGCGCCGAAGGTGAGGCGCACATCTGCCGAGACCTCGGCGACGCCGATGGTCGACAGGAGCAGGCCGAGCGCGCCGCCGGCGATGCCCTTCAGCAGGCTGCCTTCCGACAGCGCGGCGATGAGCGACAGGCCGAAGATCGCCAGCCAGAAATACTCCACCGGCCCGAAGGCGAGCGCAAATCGCGACAGGGGCGGGGCGAGCGTCAGCAGGAAGAGCGCGCCGACGAGACCGCCGCAGACCGAGGCTAGGCAGGCGAGCGTGACGGCAAGGTCGCCATCGCCCTTCCTGGCCATCGGGTAGCCGTCGAATGTGGTGGCGATGGCCGACGGGGTGCCCGGCGTGTTGAGCAGGATCGCCGAATAGGCGCCGCCGTAAATAGCGCCGGTATAGATCGCGCCGAGGAGGATCAGCGCCGAGGCAGGCGCCAGCGTGAAGGTGAGCGGCACGAGCACGGCGACGGCCATGGTCGCCGTGAGGCCCGGTATCGAGCCGATCACGGTTCCCGCCATGACGCCGAAGAGCGCGAAGGCAAGGTTGAGCGGCGTCAGCGCCTCGATGAAATGGTCAAATCCTGGCATGTGCGGGACCGGCTCGCATCCGGGGCGTGGAACGCTGCCTGGGCGGCAGCCGCGTGAGGCGGAAACCCTCCCGCAAGGCGCGGGAGGGCGGGGGCGCGAAGAGGCGCCTTACTTGACGATGCCGGCATCCTTGGCGGCGGCGAGATAGGCGTCCTTGCGCTCCTGCATCCAGGCGTCCATCTCGTCATAGGGCACGTCGATGAGGGCAAAGCCGCCGTCCAGCATCTGCTTCTTAAAGTCCGAATCGGCATTGATCTTGCCGATCATGTCGGACCAGGCCTTGCGCTTCTCCTCCGAAACGCCTTCCGGCACGGCGATGCCACGATAGGCGCCCCCCACCTGGTCGAAGCCGAGTTCCTTGAAGGTCGGCACGTCCGGGAAGAGCGGATGGCGCTCCTGCATGGAGACGGCGAGGAGACGCACCTGGTCGCCCTGCTGGGAGCCGACGGTGGTGTAGCCCCATTCGGCCTGCACTTGGTTGCCGAGGAGCGCCTGAACGGCGGCGCCCGTGCCCTTGAACGGCACGTAGGTGGTCTTGATGCCGGCGAGCTTGTCGAAGTTCACCTGCGCCAGATGGTTCGCGGTGCCCTTGCCGGAGCCGGAGAAGGTGAGCCGGCCCGGATTTTCCTTGGCATAGCCGATGAGGTCGTCGAGCGTCTTGAAGTCGCTGTCGGCCCTGACGACGATGGCATCCGGCGTGTAGTGGAACCAGTAGATCGGCACGAGGCCGTCGGTGGTGTAGCCGACATCCTTCTGCGCCGGCTGGATGACGATGTGCGGCAGGTTCACGCCCATGATGGTGTAGCCGTCATCGGACATGGCGTTGAGCTGCGACCAGCCGACGGCGCCGCCGCCGCCCTCCTTGTAGGAGATGACCAGGTCCTGGCCGAACATCTTCTTGAAATAGGGCTGCTGCAGGCGGGCCGAGATATCGGATTCACCGCCCGGGCCGAAGGGGATGACGTAGTCGACGGGCTTGGAGGGAAAATCCTGCGCACCCGCCTGGGTGCCCATGCCGGCGGCAAGGCCGACGGCGAGGGCGATACCCGTCCAGATCGATTTTTTCATGCATTCCTCCCGTTTCTGGTTTCGGTTCGATGGCCGGCCGGCACATGCCGGCTGCCGCCGGCACGGCCGCACCGCCGCGATCCAAGGCGCGTGATTTTCACTGTCACCTCCGGATTGGTGTGCGTGCCCAAGGCAACACGTTCTGCCCGCGCCTCTGCCGGATGCGGGAAAGGACCCGGCCCCTGCCAGTCTAGGCGAGGCGCGCGGGGCCTCCAAAGCAAGAAGCTGCTGCAAAGGCGCCGGCGCGTAGACAAAACTGCCTCGCGGGCACTCTTTCGCGGACGCCTCGATGCGCCCTCCCCGCAGCGCGACAAAGGGAAGCAGCGCGCGGCGGAACAGGCCCTCTTGAGCGGATGCGGAGCGCGCCGATCCCAGGTTTGACCTCGATCAAGGCGGCTAATCAGGCGCTTGCGGAGGATGCAGGCATGGTTCCTGATCTCGTCCACAAATACTCCTCGCCGGTCCCACGCTATACCAGCTACCCGACCGCCCCGCATTTCACCGATGAGGTGGATGGAGACATCGCGCGCGCCTGGCTCACGGAGCTGAAGCCGGGCACGAGCGCCTCGCTCTACCTGCACATCCCGTTCTGCGACACGCTGTGCTGGTTCTGCGGCTGCACGACCCGGCATGTGCTGCGCTACGACCCGATCAAGCCGTATCTGAAGACGCTGCAGGCGGAGCTGAAGCTCGTCGCCGAGTTCGCGCCCGACCTGAAGGTGGAAAAGGTGCATTGGGGCGGCGGCTCGCCGACGCTGCTGCGGCCGGACGACATCGTCGGGCTCGCCGGCATGGTCCGCGACGCCTTCCCGAGCGCCGCCGACGCTGAATTCTCCGTCGAGATCGATCCGCGCGAATTCGACGACGAACGCGTCGCCGCGATCGGCGAGGCAGGCTTCACCCGCGCCTCGATCGGCGTGCAGGATTTCTCCAAGAAGGTGCAGACGACGATCAATCGGATGCAGAGCTTCGAGGAAACGAAATCGGCGGCCGACCGGCTGCGGGCCGTCGGCATCACCTCGATCAACGTCGACCTCGTCTACGGCCTGCCCTTCCAGACCCGCGCCAACCTCATCAGCACGGTGAAGAAGATCCTGCAGCTGAAGCCGGACCGGGTGGCGCTCTTCGGCTACGCGCATGTGCCGAATGTCATCCCGCGCCAGAAAATGATCCCGACCGACGCGCTGCCGGACGTTCTGGAGCGCTTCGCCCAGGCGAACCGGGCGGCGACGCTGTTCACCGGCGCCGGCTACCAGCGCATCGGCTTCGACCATTTCGCCCTGCCGGAAGATTCGCTTGCCGTCGCCGCCTGGGAAGGCCGGCTGCACCGCAACTTCCAGGGCTACACGAACGACCAGGCCGAGGCCCTGATCGGCTTCGGCGCCTCCTCGATCAGCCAGCTGCCGCAGGGCTACCTGCAGAACGAGAAGACCAACCGGCGCTACACGGCGGCCGTCGAGGAAGGCAAGCTCGCCACCGTGCGCGGCTTCAAGCTTTCCAACGCGGACCGGGTGCGCGCCTTCGTCATCGAGCGGCTGTTGTGCGACTTCGCCTTCTCCGGCGCGGCTTTGAAGAGCCGCTTCGGCGCGCTCGCCGATCCGGTCATCAACGATGCGCGCTACTTCGCCGAGGCCGATCCGGACGGCCTCTTCACCCGCGTCGGCGACCGCTTCGTGGTGACGGATCGCGGGCGGCCCTTCGTACGCTCGATCGCCGCCTCGTTCGATGCCTATTTCGGCACGCGCGCGGCGACGCACTCGACCGCCGTCTGACTGGCGGCGGCCGGACGGCCGCCGTCGTTCGGGGGGGGCCCGGTCGGCCCTGGGGCGGGCCGACCGGTCCAGTTTCACCTCCATGAGAGACGAGGCGACCGCAGCCAAAGCTCAGGCGCTGCGGTAGAGCTTGGTCATGACGAATTCGCGGTGGCCGAGCGCCTCCGCGGCGGTCTTGCGGCCGTTGGCTGTGCGCCGGATCATGTCGATCAGGCTGTCGCCGGCCTCGTCGATCGTCATGTCGCGGCGCAGGATGCCCGTGACGTCCACGTCGATATGCTCCGACATGGTGCGCACGGTGCGCGGATTGGCCGAAATCTTGATGACGGGGACGATCGGGTTGCCGACGACGTTGCCCTGCCCTGTCGGAAAGGTGTGGATGACGTAGCCGCCGGCCGCCATCAGCGTGACGCATTCGGCTGCGGCGGAGGAGGAATCCATAAAGTAGAGGCCGGGACCCTTGGCGGGCTGCTCGGCCGGCTCCAGGATGTCGATGTAGCGGCATTCGCGGCCGATCTTTTCCAGATTGCCGAGCGCCTTCTCCTCGATGGTCGTCAGGCCGCCCTCGATATTGCCCTTGGTCGGCTGGCTCTCGGAGAGGTCGTCGACCTTGTTCGCCTCGATGACGTCGTCCTGATAGGCCTTCCACATCTTGTACCAGCGTTCGCCGGTCTCCGGATCGGCGGCGCGCTCCTTGCAGATGTGCTCCGCGCCGGTGATCTCGGAGGTCTCGCCGAAGACGCCGTAGATACCTTCCGGAATCAGCTTGTCATACATGTTGCCGACGGTCGGGCAGGAGCCGAGGCCCGTGGTGGTGTCGCTCTCGCCGCATTTGGTGGAGATCCACAGATCGGAAATCGGGCATTCGACGCGCGGCAGCTCGGAAGCCCAATGGACGAACTCCTTGGCCTTGCGCGAGGCGTCCATGATCGTCTTCAGGTCGCCGTTCTGCTCGATGGAGAAGCCCTCCACCGGCTTGCCGGTCTTGGCGATGCCGTCGACGATGCGCTTCGTCCAGCCCGGCTCGATGCCGATGACGATGACGGCGGCGACATTCGGGTTCGAGCCGGTGCCGATCATGGTGCGGAAATGCAGGTCCAGATCCTCGCCGAACTGCAGGCGCCCATAAGAATGCGGCAGGGCGATCGTGCCCTTGATATTGTTGGCGACCGATTCGCAGGCGGCGTTGGAAATGTCATCCACCGGCAGGATGACGACATAGTTGCGCACGCCGACGCGGTCGTTCTCGCGACGATAGGCAAGCACCGTCGAATTGCCGTTCAAGGCCATCAGTTTGTCTCCCTGTGATTTCGACCGGCCGAGGGCTCGCTGCGCGCCCGCGATCGGGCGGGCAAGACCGGACCGGTGGCGGCGTTCACCAGCGCTTGGTCTTCAGATTCTGGACGTGCACATGGCCGCCCTTTTCGACATCGGCGACGAAGCGGCCGATATCCTCGCCGTACTTGATCGCGGTATCGCCCGACTTCAGGTCGGAGAGCGCGATCTTGTGCCCGATCGGCACATCGGCCTTGGCGGTCAGATTGAAGGACGAATTGTCGGCCGTGACGACACACAGCATGTCCGTGCCGGCCTTGAGGCCTTCGACGACGACCACGCCCACATTATCCTTGTGTTCGTGGACGAGAAGATGCGGCTCGCTCATTTGTCCTCCCAAAGCGTAGCGGTAGCAGCTCTTTCCGGGTCGGGCGGGCGCCCATCCGGCGCGCCGCTTTGCTTGCGGCGCGAAGTCTTATATAAGACATAAGACATGGTGCAAGGAAGCGTCAAGCGGGGGGCCGAACCAACGGCCGCGGAAACGGGCAGCGGCGCCGGGCTCGGCTTCCGGCCGCTATATCTGCAGGTGCGCGAGAAGCTGACGGAGCGCATGATCGGCGGCCTGTGGCCGCCCGGCATGCTCCTGCCGAGCGAGCAGCGCCTCGCCGCCGAGCTCGGCGTCAGCCAGGGAACGGTGCGCAAGGCCCTCGACGCGATGGCCGCCGACCACCTTCTGGTGCGCCGGCAGGGACGCGGCACCTTCGTCGCCGAGCAGGAAGAGGGGCGCATCCTTTTCCAGTTCTTCCGCCTTCGCCCCGATGACGGGCGCGCGCCGTTTCCCGAAAGCACGCCGATCTCGCTGCGGCCGGACCGCGCCGGGGAAGAGGAAGCTGAGCTTCTGCGCCTGGCGCCGCGCGCGCGCGTCTGGCGGCTGCAGCGCCTGCGCGCGCTCGACGGCGTGCCGCTGATCACCGAAGAGATCGTCCTTCCCTTCGAGCGTTTCCGGCGCCTTGAGAAGATGGCGCCGCTGCCGAACAACCTCTACGCCTTCTATGCGGGCGTCTTCGGCATCACCATCGCGCGGGCGGAAGAGCGGCTGAAGGCCGTCGCCGCCGGGCCGGAGGACGCCGCCGCGCTCGGCTGTCTCAAGGGAACGCCGCTGCTTGAGGTCGACCGCATCGCCTTCGGCCTCGACGAGAAGCCGGTGGAGCGGCGCATCTCGCGCTGCCTCACCGACGCGCACCATTATTCGAGCACGCCGCGCTAGCCCCGCCCGGCCGGCGCGCCACCTTGCGCCGATGCAGCACTTTTCCGGCCCGACCTCGCCCCTCGACTTCCGCTGGCCGGACCGGGACTGGCGCGACGGCCGCTACCGGCCTGCCGAATGGTTCTCGTCCGTCGACAGGCGACCGTCGATCAAGGAGAACCCGCACCGCCTGCCCTCGTAGCTCCCGGCGCGCCATCGGGCCGGCTTGCCGCCGGCGAGAGGCTGTGGCGATATCGGCGGGCGGCGCCGAAAGGCAGGCGCAGACCCTTCAGCCCGACGAGGCCATCCATGAACGCGGCGCGCCCGCTGGAAGTCGTCGTTCCCGACTGGGCCGCCCTCGCCGCGGTCGTCCTCGGGGTGACGGCGTTCGCCGTGTCGCAGGGCCTCACCTACCCGCTCATCTCGCTCGCCATGGAAAGCCGCGAACGCTATACGGGCGGGCTGCTCGTCGCCGGCGCGGCCGTGTTCGGCCTTGCCTATGCCGTGGGCTCGGCCGGCGGCTCGACCCTGACCGGCATCGCCATGGAAGCGATATCGCCCGCCGCGGTCCCGATCGGAGCGGGCCTCGTGCTCGCCGCGCTTGTGGCCTTCATCCGCGCCGGCTGCGCCGTCGCAGCGAAAGCCGCTCTTGCGGAAATTGAACGCTTCGCCTTCCCGCGCATTCTCCGGGAAGCACCCTCTATTCGAGCACCCATGCCCGACAATCGTATCTTCGTCGTCCTCAACGACCGCTCCGGCGCCGCCGCCGAGGCAAAACTCGACGCGGCCGCCCTTTCTGCCCGGCTTTCGCGGGCCGGCTACGACGTCGAGATCGACGCCGACACGCATCTCTCTCTCGCCGAGCGGGTGAAGGGAGCGGCAGCGAGCAATGCCGGCATCGTGCTTGCCGCAGGCGGCGACGGCACGGTGACGGCCGTCGCATCGGCGCTCGCGGGCACGGACAAGGCGCTCGCCATCCTGCCGCTCGGCACCGCGAACCTTCTCGCCAGGGATCTCAAGATTCCCCTCGATATGGCCGAAGCGATCGACGCACTCGCCACGATGGCGCCAAGACGCATCGACGCCGGCGAGGTGAACGGGCGCCTCTTTCTGCACAAGGCGGTGATAGGCCTCGCTCCGGCGCTCGCCGAGGAGCGGGAGAGAATGCGCACGAACGAGAACTTCTCGGCCCGGCTGCGTTTCTTCGTCTCGTTCCTTCGCCGCCTCAGGCAACCGCACGCCCTCGACTTGTCGCTCGACCTCGACGGGCAGGACGAGCCGCGGCGCCTTCGCGTGCGCTCCATCGCGGTCGCCAACAACGCCTATGACGAGGGGCTCGGCCGATTCTTCGCGCGCTCGCGCCTCGATCGGGGGCTCTTGACCGTCTACACGCTCCGCCGTCTTTCGATCGGCGATTTCCTGCGCCTCGTCTTCGGCATGGCGATCGGCCGATGGCGCCGGGACGAGGCGCTCGACATCCACGAGGCGCACCGCGTCACGCTGCGTACACGGGCAAAGCGGCTGAAGACGATGATCGACGGCGAGGTGGCGCTCATGGCTCCACCGCTCGAATTTCGGACCCTACCTGGCGCGATCCGCGTCATGGCGCCGGCGGCGGAGGCGGCCCGGGGGCCCGAGGCGGGCGAAACGCTTGTCGCGTCTCCCCTCGCCGAGCCTCTCGCGGGAGCAGCCTGATGCGCATCGCCCATCTTTCCGACCTGCATTTCGGCCGCCACGACCCACGGCTCGCTGCGGCACTGACGGCCGATCTCGTGGAGAGCGCGCCCGATCTCGTCGTGGTCAGCGGGGATTTCGCGCAGAAGGGGCGCAGGCACGAGTTTCGCGAGGCCTGCAAGTTCCTCGCCGGCCTGCCGATGCCTGTCTTCTCCGTGCCCGGCAACCACGACATGCCGGCGATCAACCTTCTGGAACGCTTCCTAGACCCCTACCGGCGCTATCGCCGCTACATCGACGACGAGCTGGAGCCGTTCCTGGAGATGGACGGGGTGGCGATCGCCGGCCTGAAGACCTCGCGGCGGGCGAGACGCGGCCTCAACTGGGCGCATGGCACGATCAGCCGCCGCCAGCTCGACGCGCTGAAGAACCGCTTTGCCGCCGCCGACCCGAAGGCGGTACGCGTCGTCGTCGCGCATCATCCTCTCCTCCTGCCGGAGGAAGGCATCGAAATGCGCCGGGTGAAGCGCGCCGACCTTGCCCTTCAGACCTTCGCCGAGCTCGACGTGCGCCTGGTGCTGTCGGGGCATTTCCACCTCTCCTACGTGCGCGAGCACGCGGCGAACGGTGAGGCGCGGGAGGGCGAGACGCGGGAGGGCGTTCCCTCGCGCACGGGTGCGCGCAAAGCGGCGCATGCGCCGATCCTGGTCGCACAGGCGGCGACCACGATCTCGACGCGGCTTCGCGGAGAGCCGAACGCCTATAACCAGATCACCATCGAGAATGGGAAAATCGAAATCGCCGTCAGGGCCTGGAGCGGCGCGGCGTGGGAATTTTCAGAAGCGGCGTGAAGGACTGCGCACGGCGAACGGGCCCTAGGCGGCGGTCGCCTTCCTGGCCGGCTTCTTAGCGGGCTTCTTTGCTTCGCCCGTCGCTTCGTCCGTCTCGGCGGCGGTCTCGGGCGCGGCGGCCTCGGCCGGCGCCTTCTTCGCAGTCTTGGCTGGGGCCTTAGCCTTGGCGGGAGCCTTGGCGGCGGTCTTCGTGCCGGCCTTTTTCGTCGCGGCCTTCTTGGCCGGCTTCTTCTTCGGCTCGGGCGGCGCGGCTTCCGCGTCGGCGAGTTCCTTGGCGAGCCTTGCCGCCTTCAGACGCATGGTCTTCTTGCGGGCCGCGTCGAGATCGGCCTCGATCTGCGTCATGGCGGCCTTGGTGGTCTCCTCGGCCTTGTCGCGCCGGCGGCGTGCGCCTTCGCCCGGCTGCGTGGTTCCCAGCTGTGTCCCCGGCTGCGTCTTTGTCATCAAACCCAACCCCAAGGGCCTGCCGGGATCTCCCGTTCGGCCATACGATGAATGATCTTGTTCGCAGCCGCCCGGCTGCGCCCGCCCAGTGGCGCGCCTGCGCGCCTGTCGGCGGTCAGTTCTTCCAGAGTTCGGAGAACACTTCGGCGATCTCGCTCTCGCGGATCACCCGCTGCTGCGGGCCGTCCGTGCTCTGCACACGGTACTGATAATCGCCATAGGTCTCCGGAAGGAGAGCGAGGATATTGTACAGGCCGGCCGCGCCTGGCTGACGGGACGAGCCCGTAACACGGATGCTCTGTCCGACCTTGTAGGCATGCAGCGCCATATCTGCCTCCTTTGCGTTGCCTGAGGCAAGAAGGCGCGGGGGATGCCCCGCGCCTTCGAGAAATCAGGCGTGCTGCAGGTTGGAAGCAGCGTCCTTGCCAGAGCGGCGGTCGGATTCCACGTCGAAGGAGATCTTCTGACCTTCGACGAGGCCGCGCATGCCGGCGGCCTCCAGAGCGGTCGCATGGACGAACACGTCCTTGCCGCCATCGTCCGGCTGGATGAAGCCATAGCCCTTCTGGGCATTGTAGAATTTCACGGTACCAGTTGCCATTTCGTTTTCCTTTCGCTTGCGCGTGCAATGGGGCGCGGGCGCGGTGAGCGCTCGTGCCAAGTCAATCGAGTTTTGGAAGAGAGTCTGAACGCGCGCTCAGCGAACCGAGCGAAACGGCCATGTCGTCCGGCCAAAGTCGATCTGTCACCCTTACAGGTGAATTGGGGCCGGAGCAAGGCCGGCCCCTTCCGGCGGCACCCAGAACGGGGCGCCGCAAGTGGTTACGCCGCCTCGTAGCTGCGCCTGGAACGGCTGCGCCGGCGCTGGCCCGAAGAGGGCTGGCCCTGCTCGGAGCGCTGCTGCCGGCCGGGATCCTGACGATGCGTCTTCTTGGCGTCGCCGCGGCCGCCGGCCGCGTTGGCATGCACCGATCCGCGGCTCTTGTTGCGCTGACCGTTGCCGGAGCGACCGCCCGGCTTGCCGGCACTACTGCGATAGCCGCCCGCAGGGGCCTCGCCGCTGGCGATGCGGATCGGAATGCCCGTCAGCTTCTCGATGCCGCGCAGAAGCTTGAACTCCTCCGGCGAGCAGAAGGCGACCGCCTCGCCCTCGGCGCCGGCACGCGCCGTGCGGCCGATGCGATGGACGTAGCTTTCCGGCACTTCCGGAAGATCGAAATTGTAGACATGGCTGACGCCGGGGATGTCGATGCCGCGGGCGGCGACGTCGGTCGCCACCAGGATGCGGATATCGCCCTGGCGGAAAGCGCGGATGGCGCGCTCGCGCTGGCTCTGGCTCTTGTTGCCGTGAATGGAGCCGGCGGAGAAGCCTTCCTTGACGAGGGCCTTCATCAGCTTCTCGGCGCCGTGCTTGGTGCGCGAGAAGACGAGAGAAAGGTCGTCCGGACGCTCGCCAAGGCACTCCTTGAGGAGCGAGGGCTTGTCGGCCTTGGAAACGAAATGCACCGACTGGGCGACCTTGTCGGCGGCGCGGCCGCGCTGGGCGACCTCGACCTGGACCGGGTCGGAAAGATAGGCGCGCGACAGCTCCTCGATCTCCTTCGGCATGGTGGCCGAGAAGAGCAGCGTCTGGCGCGGCGTGCCGACCAGCTTGGAGATGCGGCGGAGCGCATGGATGAAGCCGAGATCGAGCATCTGGTCGGCCTCGTCAAGCACCAGAAAGCGGGCGCTCTTGAGGTCGACGGCACGGCGCTCGACGAGATCCAGAAGCCGGCCGGGCGTGGCGACCAGGATGTCGGTGCCATGCTTCAGGCGGCGGATCTGGTTGCCGATGGAGGCGCCGCCCACGACGATCTCGACGGAGATGCGCGTGCCGCGCACGTAATCGGAGAGGTTGGAGGCGATCTGGTTCACCAGTTCGCGGGTCGGGGCGAGAATGAGGGCCGAAACCTCGCGCGGACGCGGCCGGCTATGGTCTTCCATCAGCTTGTGGACCAGCGGCAGGCCGAAAGCGGCGGTCTTGCCGGTGCCGGTCTGGGCAAGGCCCATGAGGTCGCGGCCGGAAAGAACATGCGGAATCGCCTCGGCCTGGATCGGCGTCGGCGTTTCGAAGCCAAGGGCAGCGACGGATTTGAGGACGGACGGGTTGAGACCGAGTTCGTCGAAACGGATCAAGATAAAGCCTTTCGGAGCGGGTGATCCCAACCGGGATGTCCCGCCTTATTGAAAATCCAAACGAGAGAGCGCCCGGCGCCGGAGCGGGGCGGCTTCTTCATCTGCGGTTGCGATCCGACGCTCGCCCGGGACCTCATTGTCCTTCGGGTCGCCCGATCGTCAGAACCCCGCGTGAAGTGGGAACTTTTTTGGAAATACGGCTGTGACGGCGTCGTCTCGGCCGGTGCGTCTCTTGCGTCGGGGGGCCAGCGGCGGCTTCGCCGCGTCCTGCCCGCCTGATCCGACGCCGGCTGCTCACGCGGCAGCCAGACGTGACCCGCATATCGTCCGCCGGACGTCAGAAGTCAACTGATCGTTTTGGCGGCAAGTGCGAGCGGAGCCCGGCCCGGGCGAGATCAAGGCCTGATGCCGCCCCAAACCGGGAGCGCGGGCGCATCTTGCCAAGGCCGGGTTTTGATCTTGACCTGTTAACGGAAGCGCTCCGTTTTGGCTCATTTTCTGTAATTTTCATCGCGCCAAAAACTTTCAAATAGTAAGCGTCCACGAGTTTTTCGGCTGAAAAATTACTATATCTATTTTCTTGCGTATCTATAACGTGCCGGCTGCTTATTTATGGTTGTGGGGAAATCATGGAAAATTGGTCAAATTCTCGCAGAACGGGACAGAGGCGGGCGCTCGTGCTCGCTGCCGGAGTTCTCGGCGCAAGCGTCGGGACGCACCCCGCACAGGCAGATCCCACGCCCTTCCAGACCCTGAACTTCGGGAGCTACGGCACGTTTCTCACCGGCATCCGCGGCGACAACATCGTGGGGAACTATCTGATCCCCGGCGCCTTCGCCACCGGCGGCCTGTACTACAATATCGCCACGCAGACATGGTCGCCGATGCCGGAAGCCACCGCCAACGGCGCGAACTTCCCCGGTGCGATCGGTTCCTCGCCCTATGGACCGAGTTTCGGCAATCCGGGCGGCGTCCTGCGCGTGGTCGGGAGCTACCAGACCGCAGCCTCAGCGCCCTACGATCTCAGCTACCTCTATGACGGCGCCGCGGCGCCGGGCGAGCAGATCACCACCCTGATATATCCGGAGGCAGGGACGCTCTTCACCATCGCGCACAGCACGTTCGGCCACCAGGTGGTCGGCAATTACGACACCCGGCTGGCGACCGGCAACGCCTTCATCTACGACATCGATACCGGCGCCTACACCACCAACAACATTCCCGGCGCCATCAGCACCACCGCCTATGGCATCTATGGCGACAAGATCGCCGGCGGCTACGGCGAAGTGATGGTCGGCGACAGGATCCACGCGGCGCACGGCTACATCTACGACCAGGCCACCGGCACCTATGTCACCTACGACCATCCGGGCGCGATCGCCACGCACTTCGAGGGCATCACCGGTGCCGGCCGATCCGGAGAATTCAATCTGGTGACCAATTGGGTGAGCGCCGACGGCGTGGTGCATCCGGCGGTGATGCATGTCAACGCCCTCGGGATCGCGACCTGGCACGAGATCGACATACCGGGCACTGTCGTGTCGGCCAACTCCGCCTATGGCGACCAGATCATCGGCATCTACGTCGACGCATCCGGCATCAACGGCTATCTCGCCACCATTGCGGGCATCTACAATCCGATCCGCAACACCGGCCCGCTGACCTTCACCGGCGACAACGCCGCCGCGCTGTCGGGCCTGAAGGGCGACGACATCATCAACAGCGGCACGATTCAGGTCAGCGGCACTGGCGGCATCGGCATGCGCGGCGAGACCTATGGCGTGCTGAGCAATACCGGCACCATCGAGGCGACCGGGATCGCCGGCGCGGCGGTGGAAATGCATGGTCTTTACGGCACCTTCCTGAATTACGGCACCTTGCACGCCACCCCGGTCGCCGATGCCTTTCGCACCGGCCTCGACAGCGTCGGCACCGTGATCGTGAACACCGGCATCATCGATGGCCGGATCGCGGCGACCGCAGGGCCGGGCAAGCGCTTCGAGAACAGCGGCTGGATCGGCGTTACCGGCACCGGCGTGCCGATCAACCACCTCCTCAGCGGAACCTTCGTCCAAACCCAGGCCGGCACCTTTGCCGTGCGGATGAGCGAGGCAGGCAACGACGAACTGGGAATAACCGGCTCGGCGCGGCTTGCCGGTACGCTTCAGGCCTCTTTCCAGACCGCGAATCTGGCGCCGAGCTACACGCTCATCGGCGCGACGGGCGAGATCACCGGCGCCTTCGACACGCTGACCACGTCGGGCCTTGCGGCGTTTTATCGGGCAACTGTCAACTACGCTCCGAACGCGGTGACGCTGAGCGTGGCGGCAGATCTCTCCGGCCTGGCGAACATCACCGCGAACCAGCGTGCGGTCGGCGCGGCGATTGACGGCATCATCAACACTACCGCGAACGGCATGTTGACCGACCTGCCGGGCGCACTGGCGCCGCTCTACAACCTCACCTCGGCCCAGCTGCCCGGGGCGCTCGACGCCCTGTCGGGGGAAGCCCATGCCAGTGTGCAGACGGCGCTCATCGGCAACGGCCTTTATGCCCGCCAGGCCTTGTTCGGCCGGATGCGGCAGGGCGCCTATGCCGACCAGAGCGACGCGACGGCGATGCTGGCCTATGGCGGCCCGGCGCTCGCCTATGTGTCGCCGGCCGGCGCCGGCGTGCCCTTCCCTGGGACAACGCAGGCGGCCGTTCCCGAGCCGGCTCTCGACGGCACCCTCTGGGCGCAGGCTTTTGCCGGCCGGAGCGATTACAGCGACGATCCGGCCACGGCGGATGTCGATGCGACCATGGGCGGGATCATTTCCGGCGTCGACCTGAATGTCGACAACTGGCTGATCGGAGCGGCAGTCGGCTACACCCGTTCCGGCGTCGACACCGACGCGCTGCGGAGTTCGGCCGACGTCGACAGCCTGCTCGTGGCGCTTTATGCCGGCACGCATGTCGGGTCGTGGAACCTGAGGGGCGGGGCCAGCTACGCCTTCAGCCAGATCGATGTCACACGCACCATCGCCTATCCAGGCTATGCCCAGCGGGCGGAAGCGGATTACGGTGCCGGCACGGCGCAGATATTCACGGAGATCGGCTACGGCTTTGCCTTCCAGCAAGTGGCCGTGGAGCCTTTCGCCGGGCTCGCCTATGTCCATCACCGCAGCGACGACTTCAACGAAGCCGGCGCTTCCGCCGGGCTGGCGGGCTCGTCGAGCACGGCAGGCGTCGGCTATTCCTCGCTCGGCCTGCGGCTGGCTACGCGCATGGCGCTCCCCAGAGGCATGACGGTGGAGCCGCACGCCTCGCTCGCCTGGCAATATGCGTTCGGGGACGTCACGCCGCAGGCACAGATGGCGTTCCTCAGCGTTCCAGCGGCGAACTTTACCGTCGCCGGTACGCCGCTGGCGGAGAACACCGCCCTTGCGGAAATCGGTGTCGACCTGCTCCTCAGCGAACGGGCCCGTCTCGGCATTTCCTATTCCGGCCAACTCGCCGACAGCGTGACCGTCAATGCCGTGCAGGCCAATCTGCGTTGGCAGTTCTAGGACGGTCCTCGAACCGGTTCATCCCTGGATCGCTGCTTCGAGCGGCGAGACGCATAGCGTCTGCCGGACATCAAAGGTCAACCGATCATTTCGGCAGAGTTGCCCACGCCCTGCGCCGCGGCGGACATCCGCGCCGCTCGCGCGCCCTCCCCGCCGCAAAGATTGCGCTGCCCCGCCGCGCCGCGGATACTGGCTGAAGGAGACGGACTGCGCTCGGCGGAGGCAAGACCCATGCAGGCCGAAAAGCCCGAGATCCCCGCGGCAACCCTCGCCAAATGGCAGAGGGTGGTCGACCTTGCGGCGAAGATCGCCGAGGTGCCGGCGAGCCTCGTCATGCGCACCTGCGCCCCCGATCACGCCGTCCTCGTCTCCAGCCGCAGCCCGGGCAACCCCTACGAGGTCGGCCAGAACTTCACGCTGCATCCGAAGCTCTACTGCTATGCGGTGCTCGAAAGGCACGAGGCGCTCCTGGTGCGCGACGCGCGCGCCGACCCAGCCTGGGACGACAATGACGACCTTGAGTTCGGCATGTCGTTCTATCTCGGCTATCCCCTCGCATGGCCGGACGGCTCGCTCTTCGGCACCATCTGCATCCTCGACCGCAAGGAGAACGAAACGGCGCTCGCCTATCGCGAGCTCTTGGAGGAACTGCGCGGCCTCATCGAGGGCGACCTTGCCCTGCTCATCGAGATCGACCGCCGGCGCAAGGTCGAGGGAGAGCTGAAGGAGACGCTGAAGCACCTGGAGCGGCGCGTCTTTTCTCGCACGGCGGAGCTGGAAGAAGCCAATACGGCGCTGAAGGTCATCCTGAAGCAGGTGGAGGGGGCGCGGGCGGAGCTGGAGGACGACGTGCTCACCCAGATCAACAGCCTCGTCCTGCCGCATCTGGCGAAGCTTCGGGCCGCCTGCCCGCCGGGCGCGCCGGCCGAGGCGACGCTCGACCTTCTGGAAGCCAACCTTGCCTCCATCACCTCGGGCTTTGCGGGCCGCATGGCGAGCGAGCTCGGCAAGCTGACGCCGGTGGAAAGGGAAGTCGCCGAGATGGTGATCCACGGATACACGACGAAGCGGATCGCCACGGCCCTGTCGCGCGAGACGAGCACCATCGATTTTCACCGAAACAATATCCGAAAAAAGCTCGGCATCGATCGGCGAAGCGTGAATCTCAGGACCTATCTCCTGTCCATGCGCTGAGGGCCGCGATATGGGGATTTGCCTCCCATTCCGCCCCCGTTTTACCGGGGCCGACCGGCCCGGGCCCCGCTGCTAGCCTCCGGATGCGGCGCTGACGCTACGTCATCGCCAGCCAAGGAGGGTGAACATGAAAAAGACCGAACTGAAGCCGACCCGGCTCGACGGGCGGCGGGACGAGCTGGCGCCGGGGCTGTCGCGGCGCTCCTTCTTCATGGCCGCGGGAGCGGCCGGGGTGGGCGCGAGCGCGCTTCTTTCCTCGCGTGCCGAAGCCCAGTCGACGGACTGGATGCAGCCCGGCAACAACAACCACGTGCTGGAACTGCAGGAAAAGACGAGCTTTGAGAGCGGCGAAGTCGGCCTCGACTATTACGGGCACTGCGCCTTCAAGATCACCTCGCCGGCCGGCGCGACGCTGGTGATCGACCCCTGGCGGGACGACCCTTCCGGCGCCTGGGGCCTCTGGTTCAAGATGAAGTTCCCCGAAACGCTCGCCGACATCACCATGTCGACGCACACCCATTTCGACCACGACGCGATCGACCGGCCGGCCTCGACCATGGTGCTCGACCGCATGGTCGGCCAGTTCGAGTTCGCGGACCTGAAGATCCACGGCTTCGCCGACAAACATGCGTGCCTGGCGCCCGGCTGGTACAACTGGACGAACGCCATCGCCGAGTTCGGCGCCAAGGCCTGCCCGCCCGACAATGTCGGCCATATGGACATGGTCACCTACGTCATCGAGACGGGCGGCATCCGAACCCTCATCTGGGGCGACAACCGGCCGAACCCGCCCGAGGCCTTCTGGGACGCGGTCGGGAAGGTCGACGTCCTCACCCTGCCCGTCGACGGCTCGCAGCACATCCTCTCCTACGAGCAGGGCAACGCCATCGTGGAGCGGCTGAAGCCGAAGATCGTCATCCCGACGCACTACCTCAACGAGACGACGACCTACACGCTCTCCACCCTGCAGACGGCCGACGAATGGGTGAAGAGCCAGAAGAGCTACAAGATGCTCGATTCTTCGGGGCTCAAGCTCGCGGCCTCCGACGTTTCCGGCATGGACCGCGAGTTCATGTATTTCGGCGCGAACGTCGAAACCGCCTGAACGACAAAAGCGCTCCGGGCAGCAATGCCCGGGGCGCTTGGGCGCTCGCTACCCGGCGTCGATCGGCGAGAGAACGAAAGCGCAACCTTCGGTTGCTCGAAGGCCACCAATTGGACCGAAAAGCCTTTACGAACCAGCGTCATATGCCCGATACCCTGTTGGCAAAAGCCAATAAGAACAGGGAGCGCCTTCATGAGCCAATCCGCCAACGGGCCGAAGCCACACCCCGATCTCGTCCGCAGTTACGCCCTGGAATGGCGGCATGGCGCGGCGACGTTTTTGCCCCTCCTGCGCTACAACAAAGCCCATGTGGTCGCCGCCACCGAGGCCGGCATCATTCCGCTGCAACCGGCCGCGAGCCTGCTCGGCGCGCTCGGCGCTTTGGCGGAGACCGGCTTCGATGCGCTTCCTCAAGATGCAAGGCTCGACGGACACCAGCCGAACATGGAGGCGGAACTCGCGCGACGCTGCGGCGCCGAGAATGCGGGCTGGGTCAGCATCGGCCGCGCCAGGCAGGAGTGCGAGTTCGTGGCGCGGCAGATCGCGTGCCGCGAGGAACATCTGCAGCTCGTCGACGCCGTCGCAGAGCTCCAGGAGACGCTGCTTGAACTGGCACTTCGCGAGACGGAGGCCGTCATGCCTTATGCGACCTGGGGGCAGCCCGCGGAGCCCATCACGCTCGGCTACTATTTTGCAGCGCTTGCCGAGGGACTTGCCGCCGACCTGAAGCGCCTGCGCTGCGCGCATGAATCGCTGTCGCGCAGCCGCGCCGATATCGGCCAGGTCGTGCCGGCGCCGCTGCCCATCGACCGCGGCCGCGTAGCGGAGCTGCTCGGCTTCCCCTCGCTCATGCGATCGTCCCTTTACGGCTACGCCTCGCTCGATGCCGAACTCGAAGTGCTGTCGGCGATGTCGATCTTGACGGCGAACCTCGCCCGGGCCGCCGAGAACATCTTCGTCTGGTGCAGCCCCGAATATGGCTTTCTGCGTTTCGGCGACGCGTTCAGCGGCACGAGCTATCTGATGCCGCAAAAGCGCAATCCATACGCCCTGCGGATGGTCCGGCCCGTCGCAGCGCAGGCCGCGGGCGCCTGGTCGGAGGCGCTGCAGCTTTTCTCCGGCGGGCTGCCGATCGTCGGCAACGGACTGATTCATATTCCGAACCGGCTCATGGACTGCATGAAGCCGGCTCGCGACGTCTGCACCCTTCTTTCCCGCGCCCTGCCCACGCTCGAAACCGATCGCGAGAGGATGCGTGCGGCCGCGGAAGCCGGCTGGGCCCAGGCGCCTCAGCTCGTTTATCTGCTGGTCGACGCTCATGGCGTTCCGTTCCGGCGAGCGCACCATCTGGTTGCCGAGGCCGTGCGCGCCGTATCGGGACAGGGAGGCGATAACATCACGCCCGAGGCCGTCGCTGCGGCGCTGTCGGCCGCGGCCGGCGGGACGATCCGCGTCCAAACCAAGGCGGTGCATCAGGCGCTCGATGTCGTCCAGCTGGTCGCCACCCGCTCGAACGGCGGGCCAGCGCCGGCAAGCGTGCAGAAGCAGGTGGCAGCGTTGCGGGAAGGCGCCGTCGCGCTGCGTCAATGGCTCGACGGCGAGCACCAAAGGGGCCGAGACGCGGAGACGGCGCTCGATGCGGCTGCGCGCGCAATCGTGGCCCGCAGCACGGAGGCGCAGAGCGCCTCGTCGGCCCATACGAGAAACCTGGACACAGCACCATGAAGATTGCCGGAGTAACCGTCGCCATCGATGGCCCGGTCGGGCCGACGACGCCTGAAGCGGAACGTCCGATGCTGTTTCGGCCCATGCCCATGCGGGGCGTAACGGCGCGAAACAGGATCATTCTAGGGCCGATGTCGCAATACCTTGCCAATGACGGCGAGGTCACCGACTGGCACCTTGTCCATCTCGGCCAGTTCGCCATGGGCGGAGCCGGGATCGTCTTCGCGGAGGATACCGCCGTCGAGCCGCGCGGCAGGCGCAGCCATCGTTGCGCCGGGATTTACACCGACGCCCAGGCACGAAAATTCCGCCGCGTCACGGATTTCCTGAAAGACCTCGGGGCGCTGCCGGCGATCCAGATCGGCCATGGCGGGCGCCGCAGCTCCGCGCGCCCGCCATGGGAAGGCCGCTCGCCACTCGGACCAAAGGACGAGGCGAAGGGCGAAGGTCCCTGGCAGGTGGTATCGTCGAGCGCGCTTGCCCACGCGCCGGACCGCCAGACGCCTGAGGCGCTCGACATCGCCCAGATCGGCGAGCAGATCCGGTTCTGGCGCGATGCCGCGTCACGCTCGCGCGACGCCGGGTTCGACGTTCTCGAGGTCCACGGCGGCCACGGCTACCTGATCAACCAGTTCCTTTCGCCCGTCGCCAACACGCGCACGGACGGTTACGGCGGCGACCGGGCGGGAAGGATGCGGTTCGCCCTGGAGATCGTGGAAGCGGTGCGCGAGGTCTGGCCGCAGGATCGACCGCTCTTCTTCCGTCTCTCGTCTGTCGACGGCAAGGGCGGCCACTGGGACATCGACGACAGCGTCGCGCTTGCCGTGGCACTCAAGGCACGCGGCGTGGACTATCTCGCCTGTTCGAGCGGCGGGCTTCTCGGCCGCTCGAGGCTTCCCGCCGTCCCGCACTTTCCCGGCTATCACCTGCGGTTCTCCGAGCACATCCGCCGCGAGGCGGACATCAAGACCATCGGTCTGGGGATGATCACCGAACCCGAGCAGGCCGAGGCGGCCCTTGAGGAGGGGCGTGCCGACATGATCGCCATCGCTCAGGAGATGATGATCGACCCCTACTGGCCCGTCCACGCAGCAAAGAAATTGGGAATGCGGGATTGGCTGGATCTGCTGCCGCCCGTCTATGCCCAGCGCCTCGCCTCTCGGGAAAGGGAGCTCGCCCAGGTGCCCGAGGCGATGAAGGCGGATTTTCCCTTCCGGCGCCCTTCCGACCCTCGCGACGCGGAGGAATAGACCCGCCTTGCGTCGAGGCCCCCGGGGCCACGAGGGATGAGATCGACCTCCTTGAGGCTGCGCGTCGACGACCCGCAGGACATCCTCTCCTACGAGCAGGGCAACGCCATCGTGGAGCGGCTAAAGCCGAAGATCGTCATCCCGACGCACTATCTCAACGAGACGAGGACCTACACGCTCTCCACCCTGCAGACGGCCGACGAATGGGTGAAGAGCCAGAAGAGCTACAAGATGCTCGATTCTTCGGGGCTCAAGCTCGCGGCCTCCGACGTTTCCGGCATGGACCGCGAGTTCATGTATTTCGGCGCGAATGTCGAAACGGCGTGAGACGAAGCCCCGGGTGGAGACGCCCGGGGCGCCTCACGCTCCCAGGCATGGCTATCGACGGGATCTCTGTTGGGCGCGACGACGATCTCGTGGCGAAGGCGGTTACTGGCAAGAGAAGGGCGAAGCTACAGACTGGCAATTTCTGGCAGCGCATCGTCCGATGCTGCACGCAACTCCGCGTAGAGCGCTTTCGCGCTGTCCAAGCGTCCCTCCGCAGCCTTATCGGGCTTACGCCTTGCAGTCTCCTCCCAAGGCTTCGGCCTTCCTTCCTGAGCCAAATAGGCTGCAGTTGCGGCCAGTTCCAACAAGATGGCATCAGATTTAGCCGCCGCCTCCGCCAATCCAACTCGGCCGGCCGGCACGGTACACCCCGCAGCCTTCGCCGCGTAGACGGAATAGCTTCCGCCCCAAGAAGCCGGTTTCTGCTGCTCAGAAATCAACTCGAATGCCGCAGCGAGCTCGGCTGCTTCCGCCAGATCTTCGCTGAAAGGCCCGTAGTGCTTGTAGCCAAATCGAAACCGGTTTTCGAAACCGGCCAGCGTCAAGAGATAAGCTGTCTTCTGCAACTTGGTCCGACCGACGATTTCACCGCCGGCGTCGTCGATTATGTGAGCGACAGGGGCTAGCCGATCCACCAACTTCTTGGGCAATGCGGACACCGTCATGCTCCCTTGATTGCGTTCGATACAGTCTCCGAGACAAACTGGCGAGCCTTTTCGTCCCCCTCCGCGACATAGGCGCGAAAGGCACGAAAGGTTCCGGTGGCCGCCAAGGAGGACGATCTGTCCCTGATGTCCACAAGCTTGTCTTCTTCCCGTATCCAGATCTGATTCATCGGTCCCTCTTCTTCGATCGGCTTGTATGGCTTGCGCGAGGTTGAATCGAGGAGAATGCGCCCGTAGCTGTCGCGCTGCTTGAGCCATTCCTCGATCTTCGCCGTAACCTGCTCCTGCAGCTTGAGAAAGACACGCTCGTCGTACTTGCTCGACTGATCCATGCTCGCCGTGGCTATCGACGGACCGAGATCGATCGCCTTGAACAATTTGCGCGTTTGGAGCCTCCCGGAAAAACCCTTCACGAGGGGATCGGCCGACTGGCGAAGGAGCGGCAACGCGCCGAGAACCACCGCATCATCGAGATCGGCCAGCGCCGCAAGATTCTCAGGTTCCCGGAAAAGATTGGTTAAAGGATGGTTCTCCGGGAGCCCGGTGGCCGCGGCTTCACCGTTGGTGACGAGTTCTGCAACCCTCAGCAGCATCGTCTGGAAAAGCTTCTCGGCTCCGCGAGTGGTCTTGTGGAGATAGACCGTCGGGTACATCTGGAAAAGGCCCGTGACGAAGCCCTCCGCTGCGTAGATCGCCTTCGGGCCGAGAACGAAAGTCTGCCGCCCGATGCCGGTCTCGTCCGGCGGCAATTCCCCGATTTCGAGGTTCGCAATAAGCCAGTCGAAATCGATGCCCGCCAGTTGTGTGCCCGACATCAACCGATCCCGGCGAACATAGTCGAGACGGTCGGCATCGAATTGGCTCGAGACGACCGCCCGATAGACGGTCGCAGGACCGCCCCGGACGATGCCCGCAACCGTGTCTGCGAACCCTTCAACATGGCGATTCAGAATGGTGCCGATTGCATCTTCCTCGGTCGATCGGATCAATGCCTCGCTATGATTTTCATGCTCCCCGACAAGCTTCCAGCCGAGTTGCTTCCCAACAGCCTCAAAGGCATGACTGAAAGGGCCGTGCCCAACGTCATGGACAAGCGCCGCGGCAAGTGCCGCCTGCGCGTTGACGCGTTCATTTGGTTCGTTGGGAACGTATCGCTCGACGATGCTCATGAGCTTCCGAGCCGTATGGAACACGCCGAGCGAATGGGCGAAACGTGAATGCGTCGCGCCCGGATAGACGAGATCGCTGAACCCGAGCTGGCGAATCCGGCGCAGCCTCTGGAATGGTGCGGTCTTGACGACGCGCCATAGCATCCGTTCGAAAGGGTCACCCTCGTCGAACTCGATCAGATTGTGGAGTGGATCGCGAATCCGTTGGCGTTTCAGCTTTGACATGAACCTGTTCAGAATTACTCACAACGAGAAACTGATTCGCGGTGATACAAAGTACACTCCTACACAAATTCTGCATCGGCCTCTATCGCGATCTGCACTAGCCCAAACCGGCGTTGCCCACACCTCATTCAGCAGCCACGGCCACTTTGACTGGTCTGGCAATAGTAGTCGAACCTGAAATAGTGCGCCCACGCCTGCTGGCCTCGCCATGAGAAATGGCTCTCACGGAGCAGTTATCCCGTTGCAGGATCAGGAATCCGCGACCAACAACGGTGCGAACATTTCATGACTAGTCTGGAGAAAATGGCGCACCGGAGAGGATTCGAACCCCTGACCCCCAGATTCGTAGTCTGGTGCTCTATCCAGCTGAGCTACCGGTGCCTGCCGAAAGCGCGGCCGGCGCCAAGGGCGCGCCGCGGAGCGACACACCTAATTGCTCGGCCGGCTGAATGCAAGCGCCTGAAAACCCCTCGCCGCGGCTTTTCGGCAGGGCGCGAACTTGGCTCGGCGGCAGGGTGTACGGTCGGCCGACGGCGCAACAGGTGCGCCTGCCCGCCCGGCGGGCGTCGCCTCAGGCCTTCCTGCGATCGCGTACCGCGGCAAGGCTGACGGGCCTGTCGGGAAGAACGATCTCGAAGACAGCGCCCGCGCCCGGGCGCTCGATCAGCCTCAATTCGCCGCCATGGGCGATGACGATCTCGCGGGCGATCGCAAGGCCAAGGCCGACGCCGCCCGGACGGGCCGAGCCCTTGAACGGTTCATAGAGCGCATCCTTCGCCTTCTTCGGCAGGCCGGGGCCGGTATCGCAGACCCTCAGATGCGCCACCGTGCCCTGGCGCTCGCCCTCCACCCAGAGGCGGCGGATGACCGCACCGCTCTCGTCGGAGGTCAGCGCCTGCTGGGCGTTGCGCGCCAGGTTGAGCATCACCCGGAAGAGCTGGTCCGGATCCGCGTCGATTTCCAGATCGGTGGGCACGCGGTTGTCGAAGGAAACGGAATCCTGGGCGCCGACGCCGAGGATTTCCGCCACGTCCTCCACCAGCCGCCGCGCCGAGACGAGGCGGCGCACCGGATCGGCCTCGCGCGCGCCGCCATAGGAGAGCACGGAGCGTGTATAGCCGATCGCCCGGTCGATGGTGCCGACGAGCTTGGGAGCGATGCGGCGCACCAGCGGATCGTCCGCCGTCGCCAGATGGTCGGAAAAGAGCTGGGCGGAAGCGAGGATGTTCCTGAGGTCGTGGTTGATCTTGGAGACGGCGAGGCCGAGATCGGCGAGATGGCGGCGCTGCGCCAGCATGTCGCGCAGCGCCGACTGCATCGCCGCCAGCCGCTCCTCGGCCCGGCCGATCTCGTCGCGCCGGCCGGAGGGCGAAAGAACGCGGCTCGCATCCTCCGGATTGTCGGAAAAATCCTGCATGCGCGCGGCGAGCCGCTGGATGGGGCGCACGATCATCAGGCGCAGCGCCAGATAGACGAGCGTCGCGGTGATGGCCGAAATGGCGAGCGAAAGAAGCAGGATGTTGCGCGAGTAGCGCAGCATGGCCTGGCGCAGCTCGTTTTCCCGCAGGACGATCTCGAACACGGTCATGCCGCGCGGCGGCGTGCCGGAGACGCGGATCAGCCTGTCGCCGCCCCCGGAAAGGAGGGTGGCGAAGGCGGCGCGGATCGATTCCAGCGGACGCACCTGGGTGAGGTCGTGATGGGCGGCGACCTCGGCCGGCATGTCGCCGGCGGCAATCAGGATGTGCTGGCCGTCCTTCAGCATGGCGATCGCCTCCATGCCGATCGCCTCCAGCAGCCGGTCCTGCACCTCCTCCGGCAAGGCCGGTCCGTCCGGGTTGGAGGCTGCCAGCGCGGCGATGGAAGCCGCCTCCAGCTTCTCGTTCAGCCACATGTTGCGGAAATTGGCGACGGAGGGGACATAGATGAGGATCTCGGCCACCATCACGAAGGCGATGGTCAGGACGAGCAGCTTGGCGGACAGGCCGCTGGCGAACCACCTGCCGGGATGCGGCCGCCAACGGGCCAATGTCGCTCTGAGGTTCACGTTTTTTCCGGCCGATCCGCCGCCTTCCGGCTGGCACACATTGCGCCCCGCGCAGGGCGGGGCGTCAAGGGGAGGCGCGCGCCTTAGTTACGGAGCGCGGGCGGGGCGCGTTTCAGCCGAAGCGACGCAGGAGCCGGGCGGCGCGCTTGGCCGCCTCGGGCACGGGCACGTAGAAGCTGGTCGCGGCCCGCTTTCCCGCTTCCGACAAGGTCGGATAGGGCAGGACCGTCGCCATCATGTCCTGCACCTTGAGGCCCTTGGAGACGGCAAGCGCCCAGGGCGCGATGAGTTCGCCGGCGCCGCGGCCGACGATGTCGGCGCCGAGAATCTTTCCATTTTTGGCGGCGAGGACGCGCACGAAGCCCTCGGTGGAGCGCTCCGTCTCCGCGCGGTCGTTCTCCGAGAACGGCCAGCGCAGGATCTTCAGCCCCTTCGCCCGCGCCTGCGCCTCCGCCAGCGTCAGGCCGACATGGGCGAGCTCGGGATCGGTGTAGGTGACCCAGGGGATCAGCTCCCGCTTCACCTTGCCGCCGAAGCGGAAGAGGATGGAGCGCAGCGCCTGACCCGCTTCGTAGCTTGCCCAATGGGTGAACTGGAAGCCGCCGGAAATGTCGCCGATGGCATAGATGCGACGATTGGCAGTGCGCAGCCGCTCGTTCGTGACGATGCCCTTCGGGCCGGTCTCGACCCCCGCCTCCTCAAGGCCCAGGCCCTCGACATTGGGCCTGCGACCGACGGCGAGAAGAAGCTGCGTGCCGTCGACCATGTCGTCCCCCCCCTCCGCTGCGGCGAGATGCACGCGCACGCCGTAGCGGCCGCGCCGGGCGACGCGCTCCACCTTGACGCCCTCGCGGATGACGACGCCCTCGGCAACGAGGCGGCGGCGGACGACCGCCGCGAGCTCGGGATCGTCGTGGGAGAGAACGCGGTTCGCCTCCAGGATGGTGACGTCCGAACCGAGGCGGCGGAAGGCCTGCGCCATCTCCATGCCGATCGGCCCGCCGCCGATGACGATGAGGTGGCTGGGCAGCTTTTCGAGGTCGAAGAGGCTCTCGTTGGTGAGATAGGGGACCTGGGGAAGGCCCTCGATCTCGGGCACGGCGGGCGAAGAACCGGCGGCGATGACGAAGCGGCGGGCGCGGATCTGCCTGCCGCCCGCCTCGAGCGTGCGCCTGTCGACGAACCGCCCCTCGGCCCGCACGACTTCGGTGCCGAGGCCGGTGAAGCGTTCGGCGGAATCATTCGGCGCAATGGCCGCGATCACGCTGTCGACATGGGAACGCACGGCAACGTAGTCGATCTGCGGCGTGCCGGCATGAACGCCGAAACGGGACGCCTCGCGGATATGGGCGACATGGCGGGCAGCGGCGATCAGCGCCTTGGACGGCACGCAGCCGGTGTTGAGGCAGTCGCCGCCCATGGCGCCCTTCTCCACCAGCACGACCGGCACGTCGAAGGCGGCGGCGGCCGCGGCGAGCGTCAGGCCGGCCGAGCCGGCCCCGATGACGCAGATATCGGTTTCGATGATGTCGCTCAATTCCTCTTCGCTCCCGCCCTGAAGAGGCTCAGGACCTCGGCGCCTGTTCTGTTCTTCTCGCGGCACGTCGCCAGCGCTTCAACACGATGGGAAGGAGGGCGGCAAGGCCCAGAAGCGCAAATCCGAGGAGGAGCTGGCCGGAAATGAGGGGGCCCTCCTCGTCGAGAGCCGTGCCGAGACCGTCGCCGAAATAGGAATAGGCGAAGGTGCCCGGCAGGATGCCGAGGAAGGTGGCGAGCGCATAGGGCGCCAGGCGCATGCCGAAGAGCGCCGGGGCGAGATTGATGACCCAGAAGGGAAAGATCGGCGCCAGACGCAGGAACAACAGGTAGCTGAAGGCATCCTCCTGGAAGCCCTCGCGCAGCCGCTTCAGGCGCCGCCCGGCCTTCTTCTGCAGAACCTCGCCGAAGGAGGTGCGGGCGATCATGAAGATGATGCAGGCGCCGATGGTGGCGCCGACGGCGGAAAGAGCGCCGCCCAGCATCCAGCCGAACATGAGGCCGCCCGCGATGGTGACGATGCTGGCGCCCGGGAAGGAGACGGCGACGAGGGCAATATAGGCGAGAACGTAGAGGCCGGCCGCCAGAACCAGGCGCTGCATCACCAGATCCTGCAGGGCTTCCTTCTGCTCGGCGATGGCGTCGAGGGACAGATAGCGGTGGCCGCCGAAGGCATAGAAGGCGGCAAGGAGGACGAGGACGAGGACGACCGGCATCCAGCGCAGCCAGCCGCCGTGGCTCCCGCCGGGCGCGGAGCATTCATGCGTCATGTCTTCTTCCGCCTGCACGCTTTTCGCCCTTCTGCCAAGCCCCCGGACAGGGAGGATTTCCCCGACTGTCCTCAGGCGCAAGGCCACTTGACGCGCTTTCGCCCGCCTGCACAGCCAAAGGTAAGGGACAAAAGGCGCCGATGCGCGTTTCTCACCCCGAATTGATGGCGGCCCGTGCGGCCCCTCACATCGACGTGACGCCGGGGCTGACGGCGGGCGTGACGGCGAAGGGGGCGTGTCCGCCGTGCGTTGACTTCCCGCGGGCATTGACCCTATATCGCGCTCGCGAAAAAGCGCCGTAGGCCGATCAAGGTGGATCGGAGACGGGCCAAATTCCGAACATCGAAGCAGCTTTCAGGGTCCTCGCAGATACCGGCTGACTTCCGTTCACCAGCTTGAGGGCTGCCGCAGCCGGCAGGACGAGACATGAAACGGACCTTTCAACCGAGCCGCCTGGTGCGCAAGCGCCGTCACGGCTTTCGGGCTCGCATGGCCACCAAGAACGGCCGCCAGGTGATCGCCCGCAGGCGGGCCAAGGGGCGCAAGCGCCTTTCCGCCTGACAGACCGGCGCCCCGAAAGCGCCCCGGTGATGCAGCGTCTCAAGAAGCGACGTGATTTCCTCGCCGTGCGCGGCGGGAGACGCTACGCACGCCAGAGCTTCGTGCTGGAAAGCACGGAGCATGAGGGCGCAGAGGCCTCGCGGGTCGGCTTCACCGTCTCCAAGCGCACCGCGCGCTCGGCCGTGGTGCGCAACCGCATCCGCCGGCGCCTCAAGGAAGCCTTCCGACAGGCCGAACACGCCGCGGCAGGTGCGCCAACAGACCATGTGGTGGTGGCGCGCCCCGACGCGCTAAGAGCCGACTTTCAGGGCCTTGTCAGCGATCTTGCCCGGGGGCTGGGCAGAGGCGAGGCCGATTCCGACGACAGAGGAACCGGCCGCAAGCGCCGGTCGCGCAAGACGCCGACAAACCGGCCGAAGCGCCGAAGGACTGGTCGCTGATGGACAATAACCGCAACGTCTTCATCGCCATCGCGCTGTCGCTGGCCATTCTGCTGGGCTGGCAGTACTTCATCGCCGGGCCGCGCATCGAGGCGCAGCGCCAGCAGCAAGAGGCCGCGCAGCAGGCAGAGGCGCCCGCCGGCGCCCCCGGAGCGCCGACGAGCGGCGAGCCCGCTTCGCCCTCCGGCCCCACGCCGCAGATCCCCTCGGCCGACGGCTCGGGCACCACGGCCCCGGCTTCCGGCGCGCCCGCGGCTTCGGCAAGCGAAGCGCAGCCGGCCGAGGAAGCACCCCGCCTCACCATCGAGACGCCGGCGCTCACCGGCTCGATCAACCTGCGCGGCGGGCGGATCGACGAGCTGAAGCTGAAGCGCTACCACGAGACCACCGACCCGAAGAGCCCGATGATCGAGCTCTTCTCGCCGGCCGGTTCGCCGAATGCCTATTATGCGGAATTCGGCTGGGTCTCCCCGCAGGGCGGGCCGGACGTGCCGGACGCCAACACCATCTGGCAGAGCGACAGCACCGAGCTGACGCCGGAGAGCCCCGTGACGCTCTTCTGGCAGAACGGCTCCGGCCTCATCTTCCAGCGCAAGATCTCGGTCGACGAGAACTACATGTTCACCGTCAGCCAGAGCGTCGGCAATTCGACCGGCGAGGCGGTGTCGCTCTATCCCTACGGGCTCATTTCCCGGCACGGCAGGCCGGCAGGGCAAGCCTATTACATCCTCCATGAGGGGCCGATCGGCGTCTTCGGCGACGACGGGCTCAGGGAGGTCGACTATTCCGACCTCGAGGAGGAGCAGGTGACGCCGCCGAAGGTCTCCAGCGGCTGGCTCGGCATCACCGACAAATACTGGGCCTCGGCGCTGATCCCGGCCGGGGGAACGCCCTTCCAGGGCCGCTTCCTGCGGAGCGAGGCGGGCCCGGTCGAAACCTACCAGGCCGATTTCCTCGGCGACGCGGTCTCCGCGCCGGCCGGCGGCACGGCGACCAGCGAGACGCGCCTCTTCGCCGGCGCCAAGGTCGTGCAGCTCCTCAACCAGTATGAGGAGAATCCCGGCGTCGACCGCCTCAACCTGCTGATCGACTGGGGCTGGTTCTACTTCCTGACGAAGCCGATGTTCCAGGTCATCGACTTCCTCTTCCGCTTCCTCGGCAATTTCGGCCTCGCGATCCTCGCGGTCACCGTCATCGTCAAAGCCATCTTCTTCCCGCTGGCGAACAAGTCGTACACGTCGATGTCGAAGATGAAGAAGCTGCAACCGCAGATCAAAAAGCTGCAGGAGCGGCACAAGGACGACAAGGCCGGCATGCAGCGCGAGATGATGGAGCTCTACAAGCGCGAGAAGATCAATCCGCTCGCCGGCTGCTGGCCCGTCCTCATCCAGATTCCGGTCTTCTTCTCGCTCTACAAGGTTCTGTTCGTCACCATCGAGATGCGGCACGCGCCCTTCTTCGGCTGGATCCAGGACCTTTCGGCGCCCGATCCGACGAACGTCTTCACGCTCTTCGGGCTGTTGCCCTTCGACGCGCCGTCCTTCCTGCATCTCGGCCTTTGGCCGCTGATCATGGGCGTGACGATGTTCGTGCAGATGCGCATGAACCCGCAGCCGCCGGACAAGACGCAGCAGATGATCTTCTCCTGGATGCCGGTGATCTTCACCTTCATGCTCGCCTCGTTCCCGGCCGGCCTCGTCATCTACTGGGCCTGGAACAACACCCTCTCGGCGCTGCAGCAGGGCGTGATCATGCGCAAGAACGGCGTCAAGATCGAGCTGTGGGACAATCTCAGGGGCATGTTCGGCGGCAAGAAGAGCGAAGCCGAATAGCTCTTCGGCCGACCGCCATCGGCGGGGCGAACGCCGCCCCGCCCCACTCGCACTTTGCTCGCACAGGCCCGCGCGCAGTCTGCTTGCACCGGCCACGCCTTTCGGGAGAAGCTTCGCCCGGGAGGAAACGAGAATGGGCGCAGCCCCCGGCCGGCCGCAGCAGAGCGGCCAGCATCCGCCTTGTCGTCGCAGCCCCGGCGCGGGATTTCTCGCCGCGCTTGTGATGTGCGCACAGCCCGCCTTCGCCGGCGCTGACGAACCGGCGCCCTGGAGCGAGCGCGTCGTCACCCGCCATCTCGACTACGAGGCGCTCGCCGGCCCGCTGGACAAGGACCGGCTCGAGGCGCTGATTTCGGATGGCGAGCGGCTGTTTACCGGAAAATTCACCCGCGCCGACGGGGCCGGGCGACCGATGGCGACGCAGGCCATCATCCCGACACGGCGAAAGCGGGCGGTGGAGACCGCCTTTTCCCGCACGGGGCTCGACGCCAATTCCTGCTCTTCGTGCCACCACGAGCCGGTCGCCGGCGGGTCCGGCCCGTTCACGGCCAACGCCTTCGTGTCGGAAGGCTTCGACACGCCCGATTTCGACAGCCTCGACCCGCAATTCTCCAACGAGCGGGGCACGACGCATCTCTTCGGCGCCGGGCTGATCGAGCTCCTGGCCCGCGAGATGACGGGCGAACTCAAGGCCCAGCGCAGCGAGGGCCTGAGGAAGGCGCGCGCCAGCGGCGCGCCCGCTACCGTGGCGCTTTCCGCCAAGGGCGTCGGCTTCGGCAAGCTGACGGCGGCGGCGGACGGAACGGTGGATCTTTCCGGCCTTGAAGGCATCGACACCGATCTCGTCGTGCGTCCCTTCAGCCAGAAGGGGGTGATGACCTCGCTGCGGCAGTTTTCCATCAACGCCGCCAACCAGCACCACGGCATGCAGGCCGAGGAGCGCTTCGGGGCGCGCTGGACGGGCAGCGGCGACTTCGACGAGGACGGCGTTTCGGACGAGCTCTCGCCCGGCGATATCTCCGCCCTCGTCGCCTTCCAGGCGAGCCTTTCGCCGCCGGGCCGCAAGGCCGACCTGCCGCCGCGATGGGCCGAGGCGGCCGGGCGGGGCGAAAGCCTGTTCGCGCAGATGGGCTGTGCAGCCTGCCACCGGCCCTTCCTGCCGCTGAAGAGCCTCGCCTTCACCGATCCCGGTCCGGACGACGCCGCCGGCACGCTGCGGCTAGGCGACGTCGCCCGGCCGATCCTCCTCGACCTTGGAGTGACACAATGGGCCCGGAGCCTGCCGCGCAACGCGGCCGGCGAGGTGCTGGTGCCGCTCTTCGGCGACCTGAAGCGCCATATCATCGCGGATGTGGGGATCGACCGGCTCGGCAACGAGCTTCTCGCCCAGCGTTTCGTGGAGCGCGACGCCTTCATGACGGCCGAGCTCTGGGGCGTCGGCTCGACGGCGCCCTACGGCCATCGCGGCGACATCCTCTCGCTCGCCGAGGTGATCGAGGCGCATGGCGGCGAAGCGACGGATGCGCGCAAAGCCTGGCTCGCCGCCGGCGAAGAGGCGCGCGAGGACGTGATCGCGTTCCTGCGAAGCCTGGTGCTGCAATGAAGGAACGGGCGGGCGAGACGGGGATGCGCGTGGGGGGATCTTCCCCCACCCGCCGCTCCTTACGCCGCGCGGAGCGTCGACCTTCCCACAAGGGGGAGGCGGAGGCGCGCGCCGCGCGAGCCGACCAGCCATGGGATGCCTGGTGCCGGATGCAGGCGCTTGTCGGCCTCCTCGCCGCCGTTCTCACCGCCCCGCCTGCCCTCTCCGAGGATGCCCCCGCGCCGAAGCCGCCCGGCGACATCCCGGTCCTTGCCGAAGAGGCGGCGGCGGCCGGGATCGCGCATGTCTATGGCGGACCGTGGGAGTATTTCGTCGGCGGGGGCGTCGCGGCCTTCGACTGCAACGACGACAGGCGGCCCGACCTCTTCCTTGCCGGCGGCAAGAACGAAGCGGCGCTCTACGTCAACCGGAGCGAGGTCGGCGGGGCCCTTCGCTTCGCCAAAGGCGAGACCGGGCTTTCGGGGCGCGACCTCACCCGGGTCACCGGCGCCTACCCGCTCGACATCGACAATGACGGGATCATGGACCTTGCGGTGCTTCGCGTCGGGGAAAACCTTCTCCTGAAGGGCAAGGGCGCGTGCCGCTTCGAGGTGGCGAACCGCGCCTTCGGCTTCGACGGCGGGCGCGGCTGGACGACGGCCTTCGCCGCCGAATGGGAGCCGGGCGAAGCCTTTCCGACACTCGCCTTCGGCCAGTATGTCGACCGCTCGGCGCCCGGTTCGCCCTGGGGCACCTGCCACGACAATTTCCTGTTCCGGCCGCAGAAAACGGACAGGGCCGGCGCCGCCGCGCCGGACTATTCGGACCCGGACACGCTTTCTCCCGGCTATTGCGCCCTGTCGATGCTCTTTACCGACTGGAACCGCTCGGGCGAGGCTTCGCTCAGGATCACCAACGACCGGCAGTACTATCGCGGCGGCGAGGAGCAGCTGTGGAAGGTGCCGCCGAAGCGCCCGCCGAAGCTCTATACGGCGTCCGACGGCTGGCGGCGGCTGATGATCTGGGGAATGGGCATCGCCGAGGCCGATCTCGACGCCGACGGCTACCCGGAATACGCGCTGACCTCCATGGGCGACAACAAGCTGGAAAAGCTGGACCCGGAGGCCGAGGAGGACCGGCCGGTCTACGAGAACATCGCTTACGATCTCGGCGCGATGGCGCACCGGCCCTATACGGGCGGCGACCTGAAGCCCTCCACCGCCTGGCATGCGGGCTTCGCCGATTTCAACAATGACGGGCTTTCCGACCTCTTCATCGCCAAGGGCAATGTGGAGGCGATGCCGGATTTCGCCGCCTTCGACCCGGACAACCTTCTCCTCGGCCTGTGGCAGGGCGGCTTTGCGGAGGCGGGCAAGGAGGCGGGCATCGCGCTCGACCGGCGCGGGCGCGGCGCGGCGATCGCCGACCTCAATCTCGACGGGATGCTCGACCTCGTGGTGGTCAACCGCGAGGCGCCGGTCAGCCTGTTTCGCAATTGCGGGGTCAAGACCGGCCTCGGCGCCGCCCCGCTCGGCAATTTCGTCGAGATCGCGGTCTCGCAGGAAGGCGCCAACCGCAACGCCGTCGGCGCCCGGCTCTCGGTGAAGACGGGCACGCATGTGATGGCGCGCCGGATCCAGACCGGCGGCGGCCATGCCTCCGGCAGCGCCGGTTTCGTGCATGTCGGGCTCGGCACGGCCGAGCGCGCGGAAATCCGCATCGAATGGCCGGACGGGGAATGGAGCCACCCCTACCGGGTGTTCGCCAACCAGTTCGTGGTGATCCGACGCGGCGAGGCGGCGGCGAGCTACTGGTATCCGCCCCAGTAGAGCCCTAAGAGGGGCGCATGTCCGACGCCCTCTTCTCCAATTCCTGGCGCTTCGTCCTTTCGGCGCCCAACCTTGCCGCCCTGCCGCCGGAGGGACCGGTGGAGATCGCCTTCGCCGGCCGCTCCAATGTCGGCAAGTCGAGCCTCATCAACGCGCTGACGGCGCAGAAGGACCTTGCGCGCACCTCCAAGACGCCCGGACGCACGCAGGCGCTCAACTTCTTCGTGCCCGACCTTGCCGGCGAGGCGGAGGAGGCGCCGCCCATGGCGCTCGTCGATATGCCCGGCTACGGCTTCGCCAAGGCGCCGAAGGACAAGGTGGCCGACTGGACGAAGCTCATCCACGACTATCTGCGCGGGCGGGCAACGCTCCGGCGCGTCTTCCTCCTCGTCGATGCGCGCCACGGGCTGAAGGCCGCCGACCTGACGGTGATGAAGGAGCTCGACAAGGCCGCCGTGACCTACCAGATCGTGCTGACCAAGGCCGACAAGCTGAAGCCCGGCGAGCTTGACCGGCTGATCGCGGCGACCGGCGAGGCGATCGCCAAGCGCCCGGCCGCCTTTCCGGAAATCCTCGCCACGTCGAGCGTCAAGGGCGGCGGGCTTTCGGAGCTGCGCAAGGCGGCCGAGAGCCTCCTCGATTGGCAAGGGGGCGAAGGATTGCTAGACAGCGAGCCCTTCGACTGAACCCACCGGCACGCGCGCGAGACGACCTGCCCGAAAGCGGAGAAAGGCGCCGCGCGCAACGTCACCTCGGGAGAGACAGGATGAGCGGGACGAGCCCCAGCGAGGCCCACAACCAGGCACGGCTCCTTTCGGAGGCCCTGCCCTACATGCAGCGCTACGAGGGCCGCACGATCGTCGTCAAATACGGCGGCCATGCGATGGGGGACCTGGCGCTCGCCAAGGCGTTCGCCCGCGACATCGCGCTGCTCAAGCAATCCGGCGTCAACCCGATCGTGGTGCATGGCGGCGGGCCGCAGATCGGCGGCATGCTGGAGAAGATGGGCATCGTCTCGGAGTTCAAGGGGGGGCTGCGCGTCACCGACCGCAAGACGGTGGAGGTGGTCGAGATGGTTCTCGCCGGCTCCATCAACAAGGAGATCGTGGCGCTGATCAACGCCGAGGGCGAATGGGCGATCGGGCTGTGCGGCAAGGACGGCAACATGGTCTTCGCCGAGAAGCTGAAGCGCACCATGGTCGATCCGGATTCCAACATCGAGAAGGTGATCGATCTCGGCTTCGTCGGCGAGCCGGTGGAGGTCGACCGCACGCTCCTCGACCTTCTGGCGCGCTCGGAGATGATCCCGGTGATCGCGCCGGTGGCGCCGGGGCGGGACGGGGAGACCTACAACATCAACGCCGACACCTTCGCGGGGGCCATCGCGGGGGCGCTGGAGGCGACGCGCCTGCTCTTTCTGACCGACGTTCCGGGCGTGCTCGACAAGGCGGGCAAGCTGATCGACGAGCTCACCGTCGCCGAGGCGAAGGCGCTGATCGCCGACGGCACCATCCATGGCGGCATGATCCCGAAGGTGGAGACCTGCATCGCGGCGGTGGAGCGGGGCGTGGAAGGCGTCGTCATCGTCGACGGCAAGGCGGCCCATTCGGTGCTTCTGGAGCTCTTCACCGCCCATGGCGCGGGCACGCTGATCCGGCCGTAGATCGCCCCGGGCGCGCGCCGTCAGAGGCCGCCGGCTCGACGAAGGCGATCTGCATGGCGCTGCGCAGGCGGAAGCCGAGCCGCTCGTAGAGGCGGATCGCCTTCCCGTTCGAGGCGTAGGCGTGCAGGAAAACCCCCTCGCCGCGGGCGGAGATCTCGCCCGCCACATAGGTCATGAGCAGCCGGCCGAGGCCGTTGCCCTGCTCATCGGGATGGGTGCACAGGCCGCTCAGCTCCGTCAGGCCCGGCACCTTCAGCCGCTCGCCGGCCATGGCGATCAACCGGCCGTTTTTCTTGACGCCCCAGAAGCTGCCGAGGCTCTGCGCCCTGAGGGAGAACGGCCCCGGCCTCGTCAGCTCGGCGAGCGCCAGCATTTCGGCGGCGTCCCCAGGTCCGAGCGGGGCGATGCGGGGATCCTCGATGCGGGGAAAGGGCCTTTCGGCGACCATCTGCACGCCATCGGCCGCCTTTTCCAGCCTGAAGCCTTCCGGCAGGGCGGGAGCGCCCGCCTGAAGGAAGAGCATGGGCTCGCCCGGCCTTGCGAGCGCGGCCAGCGCGGCAAGGCTTTCGGGGCCATCGTCGCGCGTCGCAACGAAGGCGCTGACATCGGCGGGATAGCGGCGGGCATTCTCGCCACCCTCGGCAAGGTGCGAATGGCGGCCCGTCAGCGCCGTCCAGATCGGCCGGTCGAGACGCTCCTTCATGCCGCGCCCGCCATCTTCCCGCGCCCGTCCGCGCGCCGGGCGAGGGGCGCCTCGGCAAGGCCCTCCTCGATCGCCGCGAGCTGGCCGAGAAGCGGCCCGTCGAGGTCCGCGCAAAGGCTCGCCACCGCCGCTTCGACCCTCGGCCAGATGTCGCGCTTGCCGACTTCCACCAACCGCCGCCCCTCGCCGGAAAGCCGCACGATCCGGCGCCGCTGGTCCTCCTCGGAGGCCTCGCTCTCCACGAGCCCCTGGCGCAGCAGGACATGGACGCTGCGCGTCGCGCCCGGCTGGCTGACGCCGACGGCTTCGGCGAGCTCTCCGATGGTGAGCGGACCCAGGCGATCGAGGCTTGCCAGGTAGGGATAGCGGCCGGCGCTGATGCCGAGGCCGCTTTCGGAAATGATCTGGTCCGTATCGGCCTGCAGGCGCTCGCCGATGCGTTTCAGGCGCGTGCCGAGCGCGAGCAGGCCCAGCGCACCGACGACATCCTCGGTCATGGACTGGCTCCGATTTTCCATGTGGATTTATATAACTGGCTATGCATTTGGAGACAAGAACGATCACAGCGCGGGCCGGCCCGCACAAGGAAGCGCTCGGGAACCTTTCCTTCCACCCGCCGTCATAGGAAACTGAAGCATTGCCGCTACCGGATCGCACGATGCGCGCCACCGCCCTTCTTAGCCCCCTGCCCTCTCTTTTTCTCGCCGCCGCGCTCGCCCTTTCCTCGGCCGCCGCGCCGCCCGCGCTCGCCGCCGGCTTCGACGGCAACTGGCAGGTGACGGTGAAATCGGAATACGGCGATTGCGACCACCGCTTCACCATCCCGGTCGAGGTGAGAAGCGGGGCGGTGCGCTATACGGGCCGCTACGCCTCGACGGCCAAGGGGCGGGTCCGAGACGACGGCCATGTGCGCCTCACCTTCCGCCACGAGGCGCAGGTGGTGGAGGCTTCCGGCACGCTGCGGCCCTCCTTCGGCAATGGCGGCTGGAAGTCGGCGACGCTGAAATGCTCCGGCACATGGATCGCCCGCCGCGCCCGGTAGGCGGCGGGAAAGCTTGCGCCGGGCTCACCGTCCGGCCGACCCTCCCCGTGCACTTGCCGCGCAAATCGCCTACATGAAGACCATGAACGCTCTCGCCGCAGAAGATGTCGCCCCGCACCGACCCGAAGACCTTGCCGCCTTCGGCGGCGTCGAGGCCTGGGTCTTCGACCTCGACAACACGCTCTATCCGCGCGATTCCAACCTCTTCGTGCAGATTGACGATCGCATCCGCGCCTATGTGCAGAAGCTTCTCGACGTCGACGCCGACGAGGCCTTCCGCATCCAGAAGGGCTTTTACGAGGAGCATGGCACCTCGCTGAGGGGCCTGATGCTGGAGCACGACGTCGATCCGGATTCCTTTCTCGCCTATGTGCACGACATCGACCGCTCGGCGCTGAAACCCGCGCCCCAGCTCGCCGACGCCATACGCCGCCTGCCGGGCCGGAAATTCATCTTCACCAACGGCTCGCGCGCCCATGCGGAGAAGACCGCCGAGCAGCTCGGCTTCACCGATCATTTCGAGGACATCTTCGACATCGTCGCGGCACAGCTGATGCCGAAACCGCGGCCGGAAACCTACGACCGCTTCATGAAGCGGTTCCATGTGGAACCGGAAAAGGCGGCGATGTTCGAGGACCTTTCGCGCAACCTTCTCGTGCCGAAGGAGATCGGCATGCGCACGACGCTGGTCGTGCCGACGGGCACGCGCGAAGTCTTCCACGAGGAATGGGAGATGGAAGGCCATCAGGGCGCGCCGCATGTCGACTTCGTCACCGACGACCTTGCGACCTTCGTGGAAGATATCGCCGCAGCAATCGGCGTCTGAGACGAGCCGCGCCCGGGGCGATCGGCGCCCCTCGTCAAATCGCGACAGACCATCCCTTGCGGGCGCGGCTTCAAGGCGTCATATAGGCTTCGGGAGGCTGGCGGCGGACGTGTCCTTCGCCAATCGGGTCAGGTCCGGAAGGAAGCAGCCCTAACGAATTCGGTGCGGGTCGCCCGCCAGTCTCCTTCTCCAGACATCTCTTTTTCTCCAGACGTTCCTCCTCTCCGCGCGTGATGGGCGAACACATCTTGGCTGGCAGGACGCCGCCTTCTTCACGCAGGCCGGCCGACAGCCTATGAAGGTCGAATGAGCGCAGCGCCCGGCTACCAGGTCCTCGCCCGAAAATACCGTCCCTCCGGCTTCGACGATCTGATCGGGCAGGAAGCGATGGTGCGCACCCTGAAGAACGCCTTCAGGGCCGGGCGCATCCCGCATGCCTGGATGCTGACCGGCGTCAGGGGCATCGGCAAGACGACGACGGCGCGGATCCTGGCGCGCGGCCTCAACTACGCCACCGAGAGCGGCGATGGCGGGCCGACGGTGGAATTCACCGAGGAAGGCATTCACTGCCGCGCCATCATGGAGGGCCGCCATCCCGACGTGATGGAGATGGACGCCGCCTCCCATACCGGCATCGACGACATCCGCGACATCATCGATTCGGCGCGCTATTCGCCGACCTCGGCGCGCTACAAGGTCTACATCATCGACGAAGTGCACATGCTGTCGAAGGCGGCCTTCAACGGCCTGTTGAAGACGCTGGAGGAGCCACCTCCGCATGTGAAGTTCATCTTCGCCACCACCGAGATCCGCAAGGTGCCGGTGACGGTCCTCTCGCGCTGCCAGCGCTTCGACCTGAAGCGCATCGAGGCGGCGGAGCTGATTTCCCATCTTCACGGCATCGCGGAGAAGGAAGGCTTCGAGGTCGAGGCCGAGGCGCTGCGGATGGTGGCGCGCGCGGCGGAAGGCTCGGTGCGCGACGCGCTTTCGATCCTCGACCAGGCCGTGGCGCACGGCGCCGGCAAGGTGGAGGCGACGACCATCCACGACATGCTCGGCCTCGCCGACCGGGCGCGCATCGTCGACCTCTTCGAAAAGGTGATGGCGGGCGACACCGCCGGGGCGCTGGGCGAACTCGCCGTGCAGCACGAGGCCGGCGCCGACCCGATCACCGTGCTGACCGACCTTGCCGAATTCACCCATTACGTGACGCTCGCCAAGCTCGCGCCGGAAGCCGGCGCCGGCGCCGCCGTCTCGGAAACGGAGCGCGTGCGCGCCGAGGCGCTTTCGGGCACCCTCTCCATCTCCGTCCTTTCGCGCGCCTGGCAGATCCTTCTCAAGGGCATCCAGGAGGCGCAGCTCGCCGGCCATCCCGAGCAGGCCGCCGACATGGTGATCGTTCGCCTTTGCCACGCGGCGCAGCTGCCGACGCCGGAAGAGGCGCTGAGGGCGCTCTCGGACGAGCAGGACCGGCAGGGCGCGCCTTCGCCGGATGCGGGCGGCGGCCATTCCGCGCCCGCGCCGCGCGCCGAGATGCGCCGCGGCGGCGGTCCGCAGGCCGAGCGTGCGGCCGAACCGGCGGCCTATGCCGCGCCCGCCGCAAGAGCGCGCGCCAGCGCCGAGGCCGCGCCGCGGCTTGAAAGCTTCGCCGACATCGTCGCGGAGGCGCGCGCCCGGCGCGACATCGTCCTCGTCTCGGCGCTGGAGCGGCATGTGCGGCCGGTGAAGATCGAGGAAGGCCGGCTTGAAGTCGCGCTCGACGAGGAGGCCGCGCCCGACCTTGCGCAGCGCCTTTCGGCGGCGCTTTCCAAATGGACCGGGCAGCGCTGGGTCGTCATCCTTTCCAGCGCGCCGGCGGGCCAGAAGACGGTGCGCGAAGAAAAGCAGGCGCATCAGGCGAAGCTCCTTGCCGAAGCGCAGGCCGACCCGATGGTGCGCGAAGTGCTGGAGCGCTTTCCCGGCGCCGAGATCGTCGCCGTGCGCGAGGCCGCGCCGGACGATGAAGAAGCCGGGGACGAAGAGGCCGGGACGAATACGGACAATTTCGACAGTTCAGACGAGGACGAATGATGCGCGACCTGATGGGCATGATGAAGCAGGCCAAGCAGCTTCAGGAGAAGATGCAGACGATGCAGGAGGAAATCGCCGCGACGGAGGTCGAAGGCTCCTCTGGAGGCGGGCTCGTCTCCTGCGTGGTCGACGGCAAGGGCGGGCTGAAGCGGGTGAAGGTCGATCCTTCGCTGATGAAGGAAGACGAGGTGGAGATTCTGGAGGACCTGATCGTCGCCGCCGTGGGCGATGCGCGCGGCAAGGCCGACCAGATGATGCAGGAGAAGATGTCGGAGATGACCGCCGGCCTGCCCCTGCCCCCCGGCATGAAGCTGCCCTTCTAAGGAACCTCCCTCCCTTATGGCCGCATCCCCCATCGGGCCCGAGATCGAAAGGCTGATCACGGCGCTTTCGCGCCTTCCCGGCCTCGGACCGCGCTCGGCGCGGCGGGCCGCGCTGGCGCTCATCAAGAAGAAGGAGAGCCTGCTCCTGCCGCTGGCGGCGGCCGCCAAGGAGGCCGGCGAGGCGGCGCGCATCTGCTCCGTCTGCGGCAATATCGACAGCCGCGACCCCTGCTCCATCTGCGCCGACCCGGCGCGCGATGCTTCCACCCTCGTCGTGGTGGAAGACGTCGGCGACCTGTGGGCGCTGGAGCGGGCGGCGGCGACCAAGGCGCGCTATCACGTGCTCGGCGGCGTACTCGCCCCGCTCGACGGGATCGGGCCGGAGGACCTCAACATTTCAGGACTGATCGCCCGCGCCGGCGAGCCGGAGGTCGGCGAGGTGATCCTTGCCGTCAACGCCACGGTGGAGGGCCAGACGACGGCGCATTTTCTGACAGACGAACTGGCCGCGACCGGGGTGAAGGTGACGCGGCTCGCCCATGGCGTGCCGGTGGGCGGCGAACTCGACTATCTCGACGACGGCACGCTGGCGGCGGCGATGCGGCAGCGGACGGCTTTTTAGGAGTCCGGGCGAGCGAGCGACCGGGGGGCGAATGGCGCGCAAGCGATCTCTTCTAGCGAGGATGAAGGCCAATCCCCGGGCCGACTGGACCATCGCGGACCTCCAGACCCTGTGCGATGAGACAGGTCTCACCATCACCTCCCCGGGCAGCGGAAGCCACTACAAGATCCACAGCCCTCACCTCTCCGGAATCCTGACCGTGCCCGCCCGCCGGCCGATCAAGCCGGTTTACGTGCGGATGCTGGTGGCGCTATGTGAATCGCATCTCGGAGAACGAGGAGCGCAGGAGTAGGCGATGCGTGAATATCCGATCGTCATCATCCCGCTTTCCGAAGGAGAAGGCGGCGGCTATCTGGGCCGGGTGCCCGACCTGCCGGGCTGTCTTTCGGACGGCGCGAGCCCCGAGGAAGCCCTCCTGAACGCCCGCCAGGCCATCCGCGACTGGATCGGGGAGAACGAGCGGCTTGGCCGGGCTACTCCGCCGCCAGGCTCAGCCATGCGGCGTGCCAGCCTGGAGAAGGCCCGCCTTGCCGAGATGCTGCAGGACGCCGCAAAGAGCGGCGCGTACACGCAGGAGCTCTGGGAGAGCCTGATCGAGGAAGCCCGCAAGAGCGCCGCCGGCGAAGAGGGCTGGGCACGCTATGCGGGTGAACCGGCCTAGAGCCGAACGCAGCGGAAGGAATCAGCTCTCCCCGCCGGCCACAAGGCGCGGCTTGTCGCCTTCTTCGGCTTCCTCGCCGAAACCGAGACCCTCGATACGCTGGCCGCGCTTCTGCAGCTTGTCGGTGGAGATGAGGATCTGGTCGATATCCTTGTTGGCCTGGCCGAAATGGGTGGCGAGCTTCCTGACGCGGTCGTCGAGCCGGCCGAGATCGTCCATCAGGCGCATCACCTCGTCCTGGATGATATGGGCCTGCTCGCGCAGCCGCGCGTCGCGCAGAAGCGCCTGCACCACCTGGATCGACAGCATCAGGAGCGAGGGCGAGACGATGACCACCTTGGCCCGGTAGGCGCGCTGGACGACGGCCTCGAAATTCTCGTGGATCTCGGCGAAGACGGCCTCCGACGGCACGAACATGAAGGCGGTGTCCTGCGTCTCGCCGGGGACGAGGTAGCGCTCCTTGATGTCGGAGATGTGCTTCAAGAGGTCGGTGCGGAAGCGCGCCGTCGCGGATTTGGCGGCCTCCGGCGTCTCGGCGTCCTTCAGGGCGTGAAAGCCCTCCAGCGGGAACTTGGCGTCGATGACCAGCGGCGGGGCCTCGTTGGGCATGTAGACGACGCAGTCGGGCCGCACCCCCGAGGCGAGGGTCGCCTGGAAGGCATAGGCGCCCTTCGGCAGGCCGTCGGTGACGATCGCTTCCATGCGCGACTGGCCGAAGGCGCCGCGGCTCTGCTTGTTGCCGAGGATGTTGGACAGCGTCGTCACCTGGCCGGCGAGATCGGTGATGTTCTTCTGCGCCGTATCGAGCACGGCGAGCCGCTCGTGCAGGCGGCGCAGATTCTCGGTGGTGTTCTTCGAGGCCTCGCCGACCGACTGGTTGAGGCGGTGGCCGATGCCGTCGAGCCGCTCCGACAGGTGCTTGTTGAGCTCCGACTGGCGCGAGCCGAAGATCTCCGACATCGAATGCATGCGGCCGGACATTTCCGACTGAGTCTTCAAAAGGGCGGCGATCTCGGAGCGCATCTCGGCCGAGCGCTCGGCCGCCTCGCGTGCCATGCGCCGGCTGCGCGCGCCTGAGACGAGAAGCGCCGTGAAGACGGTGAGGAGGAAGATCGCGATGGCGCCGGCGCCGAGAAGGAGGAGCGGATCGGCGGCGGCCACGCCGTCGATGAAGGCCTTGAGAGCGGCTGAGGATGAGTCCATTTCATGAACATAGCTGATTCGGGCCGCGCCCTGCCGCAGGCGCGCCGCATTGACCGGACCTTTTCTAGACCCTAAGTCGCGAGCGCCATGGCCCTACTCGATATCGTCACCATCCCGGACCCGATCCTGCGGAAAATCTCCGAGCCCGTCGAGGGCATGAACGAGGAGGTGAAGAAGCTCCTCGATGACATGCTGGAGACGATGTACGAGGCGCCGGGCATCGGCCTTGCCGCCATCCAGGTCGGCGTGCCGCTGCGGGCGATCACCATCGACGTGTCGCGCGACGAGGACGGGCGCCAGCCGCTCTTCCTCGTTAATCCGCAGATCGTCTGGCGCTCCGACGAGCCGAACATCCACGAGGAGGGCTGCCTTTCCATCCCGGAATATTTCGCCGAGGTGGAGCGGCCGAAGCGGGTGAAGGTCGCCTTCCGCGACCATGAGGGCAAGGAACAGGAACTGGAGGCCGACGGGCTTCTGGCCACCTGCATCCAGCACGAGATCGACCATCTCAACGGCGTCCTGTTCATCGACCATATCTCCAAGCTGAAGCGCGACATGGTGATCCGCCGCTTCACCAAGGCCGCCCGCGAGAAGGAGCGCAGCCGCTCCTCCGCGCTCTAGACGCCGGGAGGGCGCGAGATGCTGAGGGTCGTCTTCATGGGCACGCCGGAATTTTCCGTGCCGACGCTGCTGGAGATCGCCGGCCAGGGCCACGAGGTGGCGGCCGTCTATACGCAGCCGCCGCGCCCGGCCGGCCGCGGCATGGCAGAGAAGAAGAGCCCCGTGCATCTGCAGGCCGAGCGCTTCGGCATCGGCGTGCGCACGCCGAAGAGCCTGAAGGCCGAGGCGGCGCAGGCCGAATTCGCCGCGCTCAAGGCCGATGTCGCGGTGGTCGTCGCCTACGGGCTCATCCTGCCGAAGCCGGTTCTCGACGCGCCCGAACTCGGCTGCCTCAACCTGCATGCCTCGCTGCTGCCGCGCTGGCGCGGGGCGGCGCCGATCCAGCGCGCCGTGATGGCGGGAGACGCGGAGACCGGCATCATGGTGATGCGCATGGAGGAAGGGCTCGACACCGGCCCCGTCTGCCTTGCCGAGAGGACGCCGATCGGCCCGGACGAGACGGCGGGCCAGGTGCACGACCGGCTCTCGCGCCTCGGCGGCGACCTGATGGTGCGCGCCCTCGGCGCGCTGGAGCGCGGGGCGCTCACCTGCACGCAGCAGGCCGAGGAAGGCGTCACCTACGCCGCCAAGATCGACAAGGCTGAGGCGCGCATCGATTTTTCGAAGTCCGCCCGCGCCGTGCACGACCATGTGCGCGGGCTCTCGCCCTTTCCCGGCGCTTTCTTCGAGATGGAGGTGGGGGAAAAGCGCGAGCGGGTGAAGGTGCTGAAGGCAGCGCCGGTGCCAGGGAACGGCGCGCCCGGCACGCTGCTCGACGGGGCGACGATCGCCTGCGGCGAGGGCGCGCTGAGGCTTGTCGAGGTACAGCGCGCCGGCAAGAAGCCGATGGCGGCGGAAGAATTCCTGCGCGGCCTGCCGGGCGGCTTCCGCCTCGCGCGCGCCTAGCCGCGGCCGAACCCGAAGAGCCCATGCCGCGCTACCGCATCACCATCGAATATGACGGCAGCCCCTTCGTCGGCTGGCAGCGGCAGAAGAACGGGCCTTCGGTGCAGGCGGCGATCGAGACGGCGATCTTCGCCCTGGCGCAGGAGGAGGTGCGCATCCGCGGCGCCGGGCGCACCGATACCGGCGTGCACGCGCTCGGCCAGGTGGCGCATTTCGACATCGAGAAGGACTTGGCGGACGACACGGTGCGCGACGCGCTCAACGCGCATCTCAGGCCCGCGCCCATCGCGGTGGTGGCGGCGGCGCGCGCCACGGCCGATTTCGACGCGCGCTTTTCGGCGGTGAAGCGGCACTATCTCTACCGGATCGTCAACCGGCGCGCGCCCCTGGCGCTGGATGCCAGACGGGCCTGGCAGGTGCCGGTGCCGCTCGACGCCGACGCCATGCATCGGGCAGCGCAGTGCCTCACCGGAAGGCACGACTTCACCACCTTCCGCGCCGCCGAATGCCAGGCGAAGAGCCCGGAAAAGACGCTCGACCGGCTCGATGTGCGCCGCGCCGGCGAGGAGATCGAGATCCATGCCTCGGCCCGCTCCTTCCTGCACAGCCAGGTGCGCTCCATGGTGGGCTCGCTGAAGCTGGTCGGGGAAGGCAGGTGGCGCGAGAAGGATCTCGCCGGCGCCCTTGCAGCCGCCGAGCGGAGGCGGTGCGGACCGCTCGCCCCGCCGGACGGGCTCTATCTCGCCCGGGTCGATTACGGCGGCGACTAGATCGAGCGTCTAGAAAGGGAGCGCGAAAGCCCGGTCGAGGCCGACCTCGATGAGGATGCCGATCAGAAGCTCCAGAAGGACGATGGGGATCGCCATCATCACCGGAACGGCGAGGGCGATGCGCGCCACGAGATAGGCGAAGCGCAGCGCCAGGACGAAAAAGGCGAAGAGCAGGAAGGACAGGACCGGCAGCGGCACGATGCCGATGGCATGCAGGGCGTGCGGCAGGGCGAACATGCCGGCGATCAGCACCGAGCTCCAGTTGCGCGCCACGATGAAGGGCACGTAATGGGTGGAGACGCCGAGCGGGCGGGCCAGCAAGGCGAAGAGGACCGGAAAGGCCAGCCAGTCGAGGCCGAGACCCAAGAGGCGCACGCCGACGAAGCCTGAGGTGAGCGCTACCGCTTCCCCGCCCGGCCCGGTGGAAAGCGCGATCTCCTCGGAGATGAGGGCGATCATCGTGAAAGGGATGATGAGGAAGACGGCGGCGAAGGAACCCCAGAAGCCGTCGAGCGTCAGGTCGAGCTCCTGCAGACCCTCCACGCGGCCGTTCATGACTTTCCAGGCGCCGGAAAGCTGGCGAGCGATGTCTTTGGGAATCATGCTGCCTTGAAGATGCGATCGAGGAAGGCTTCGTAGATGCGCGCCAGTTCGCCGATCTCGGAGACGGGCGCGCGCTCGTCGGTCTGGTGCATGGTGCGCCCGACCAGACCGAGCTCCACCACCGGGCAGTAATCCTTGATGAAGCGGGCATCGGAGGTGCCGCCGCCGGTCGACAGGGCCGGCCGTGCGCCGGTGATCGCCGCGACGGCATCGGAGAGGCTCGCGATCAGCGTCTCCTCGCGCGTGAGGAAGGATTCGGAAGGCGCCGGCCCCTCTTCGAGCCGCCACTCGATGTCGCGGCCGAGCGCGGTGGCCGCGGCGGCGATGCGGCGCTCGAACTCGGCCCGCAGCGTGTCGCGCGTCCACATATCGTTGAAGCGGGAATTGAGGCGGGCGCGGGCGCTGCCGGGAATGACGTTCCAGGCCTCGTTGCCCGTGGAAACGTCGACGATCTGAAGCGTCGAGGGCTCGAAGCGCTCGCTGCCGGTATCGAGCGGCTCGGAGACGAGGCCTGCCAGCAGCGCCATCAGCAGGGGCACGGGATTGTCGGCCAGATGCGGATAGGCGGCGTGCCCCTGGCGTCCCGAAACGGCAAGCGTGACGGAGAAGGAGCCGCGGCGGCCCACCTTGATCTGGTCGCCCACCCGGCCCGCCGAAGTGGGCTCGCCGACGAGGGCCGCCGAAAAGCGCTCGCCGCGCCCGGCCGCCCAGGCGAGCAGCTTCTTCGTGCCGTTGACGGAAGGCCCTTCCTCGTCGCCGGTGACGAGAAAGGAAAGCCGGCCGCCGAATTGCGGGCGTCGGGCGAGGAAGCGCGAGGCCGCCCCGGCCATCGCCGCGATGGCGCTCTTCATGTCGACGGCGCCGCGGCCGTAGAGAACGCCGTCCTCCAGCGCGCCGGAAAAGGGCGGATGACGCCAGGCGGCCTCCTCGCCCGGCGGCACGACATCGACATGGCCGGCGAAGGCGAGGTGATACTCGCCCGTTCCGATGGCGGCGAAGAGATTTTCCACGTCCGGCGTGCCCGGCTCGGAAAAGACCGGCCGATGCACCTCGAAGCCGATGCCGCGGAGAGCCTCCTCGAGCACGTCGAGCGCCGGTCCCGCCTCGGGCGTCACCGAGGGGGCGCGGATCAGCGCCCCGGCAAGATCGGCCGCCTCGATCATGCTCACGAGCCGAAAGGGGACGTCGCGGGCGGGCCCCAGCGGTTGCTCTCTGGCTCGCCTTCCAGGATGCCGAGATCGACGACCGCCCAGATCGGCCCGATGACGGGGACGAGGACGATCAGCGACCACCAGCCGGAGCGGCCGCGATCGTGGAAGCGTTTCACGTGACAGGCGATGCCGCCGAGGAAGATGAGCACGCCGACGACGAAAGGCACCAGCCCGTCGCTGCCGAAGAGGATCCACGAAATCAGCCAGACGACATAAAGACCGATGACACCGAGCCACCAGTCGCGACGGCCGATGCGGCCCTCGAAGCTCGTATAAAGATATTTCCAGTCCATCAGGGGCCTCCTTGGACGGGTCGGATCAGCGGGGCGGCATATCCGCAGCCTCGCCGAAACGGTTCTGGCCGGGGGTGCCGCGCACCAGGCCGAAGGCAATGGTAGCGAAAATCGACAGGATCGGAACGAGCAACACCGCCGCAAAGGCGCCGGGCGCGTTGAAATCGTGCAGCCGCTTGGCGCCGATGGCGATCGAGGAGACGATGCCGACGAGAAGGGCGAGGCCGCCCAGCGAGCCGCCCTGCAGGGTGACCTCGGAGGTCTGCGGGTCGATGCTGGGATGGACGAGGAAGGCAAGCAGCGCCACCAGCCCGAAATTGGCGAGCCAGTAGACTTCCCGGCCGATGCGGCCGTCGAAGCGGAAGAAGAGCCAGAGGAAGCGGCGCAGCATCAGACGGTCTCTCGGGCAGATGCGGCAGGGCGCATGGACGCGCCCGCCTGGGGTCTCGTGCCCAGATAGGGTCTTGCCCACGCATTTCCCAATGCATGCGGCGAAGCTTCGCGAGCGATGAGCCCCAATCGCATCAGCTCCTGAGCAGATCGTTGATGGAGGTCTTGGCCCTGGTGCGCTCGTCCACCCGCTTGACGATGACGGCGCAGTAAAGGCTCGGCCCGAAATTCTCGCCCGGCAGGTTCTTGCCCGGCAGCGTGCCCGGTACCACCACCGAATAAGGCGGCACCTCGCCGACGAAGATCTCGCCGGTGTTGCGGTCGACGATCTTCGTCGAGGCGCCGAGATAGACGCCCATGGAGAGGACCGAGCCCTCGCGCACGATGACGCCCTCGGCGACCTCGGCCCGGGCGCCGATGAAGCAATTGTCCTCGATGACGACCGGGCCCGCCTGCAGCGGCTCCAGCACGCCGCCGATGCCGGCGCCGCCGGAAAGATGCACGTTGCGACCGATCTGGGCGCAGGAGCCGACCGTCGCCCAGGTGTCGATCATGGCGCCCTCGCCGACCCGGGCGCCGAGATTGACGAAGCAGGGCATCAGGACGGCGTCCGGCGCGATGAAGGCGGAGCGGCGCACGATGCAGTCCGGCACGGCGCGGAAGCCGGCCTTGCGGAAATCCTCCGCGCCCCAGCCGACGAATTTGGAGGGAACCTTGTCCCACCAGACGGCGCCGCCCGGCCCGCCCTCGATCACCTGCATGTCGGTGAGGCGGAAGGAAAGCAGCACGGCCTTCTTAAGCCATTGATTTACATGCCAATCGCCGTCGGCACCCTTTTCGGCAACCCGTTCCTCTCCACTGTCGAGCAGGGAGAGCGCGGCGTCGACGGCCTCGCGCACCTTGCCGTCGCTCGCGGGCGAAAGCGTGTCGCGCTCCTCGAACGCCTCGTCGATGGTCGCGGCAAGCGCGCTGTGGTCAGCCATTCCTCTTCCCCTGGCAGAAATCCCCCGGCTGCCTAAGCCGACCGGCCGGGTCCGTCAATCTTGCCGCCATCGACGCGGAGCGGGCTGGGCGAGGCCGAAGCGGGATGCTAGAGGCGATCGGCCATGACGCATTTCGACCTCGACCAGCGCCTGGAATCGGACAGCGTGCCCCTCGCGGAGCTCTCGCTGTGCGAGGTCCGGATCATGCGCGACGCCACCTATCCCTGGCTGCTGATGATCCCGCAACGGCCCGGCCTTTCGGAGATCATCGACCTTTCCGGCGAGGAGCAGGCGCTCATGATGCGCGAGATCGACATCGTGGCGCGGGCGCTGAAGACGGCGAGCGGATGCGACAAGCTCAACATCGCCGCGCTGGGCAACCAGGTGCGGCAGCTGCATGTGCATGTGATCGCGCGCTTTGAAGGCGACGCGGCCTGGCCGGGCCCGGTCTGGGGCGCCGCAAAGCCGCGCCCCTGGGAGGCCGGCGCGCTTTCCGATCTCGCCCGCAAGCTGCTCGAGGCGATCGGCGAGGCCGCGCCCGCATGAACTTCTTCGAGCGGCCCTATGCCGAGATGAGCGGCGAGAACGCCTTCGCCGGCAACCCGATCGACCGCCAGGCCGAGCACCGGAGCGAGACTTCCATCGCCGAAGCGCTCCGCGCGCCCGCCGCGCGCATCCATCTTCTCGCCGAGGACCGCCCCCTGATCCGCTTCGGCTCCGCGCCGGAGGCGACCTTCACGGAGCGCGAGGCTGAGGCGCTCGGGCTGGCGCGCGAGAGCCTCATCCTTCTCGGCTTTACGCCGGAGGGGCCGCGGCTTGCCGGAAACGTTGCCGAGAGGGAAACCTGGCCGGAGCCGGTGAAGGCGGTGGACCTGCGCTCGCTCGCCGTGCAGGCGCTGCTGCCGGCGGAAGAACTCGGCGCCCTCGCGCAGGCGCGCTCCATGCTCGCCTGGCACCAGAGCCACGCCTTCTGCGCCCGCTGCGGCTCAAAGAGCGAAATGCGCGGCGGCGGGGCGCGGCGCGAATGCCCGGCCTGCGGCGCGCCGCATTTTCCGCGCGTCGATCCGGTCGTCATCATGCTCGCCATCGACGCGGCGGCCGATGCATGCCTGCTCGGCCGCCAGCCGCGCTTCGCGCCCGGCGTCTATTCGGCGCTCGCCGGCTTCATGGAACCCGGAGAGACGATGGAGGCCGCCGTGCGCCGCGAGATCCAGGAGGAGGCCGGCATCGACATCGGGCGCGTGCGCTACCATTCCAGCCAGCCCTGGCCCTTCGTCTCCTCGCTGATGATCGGCTGCCACGCGGAGGCCCTGTCGAGCGCCGTCACGCCCGACGAGAGCGAACTGGAGGATTGCCGCTGGTTCTCCCGCGAGGAAGTGGGGACGATGCTCGCCGGCACGCATCCGGACGGGCTCGCCGTGCCGCCGCGCATGGCGATCGCCAACCGGCTGATTTCAGAATGGGCGAAGGGCGGCAGCTGAAGACAGCAGACGGGGCTGCGCGACCGCGCGACCGCTCGCCGGCCCCAGACTTGCGGCAGCTTCCCGCTCAGCCGGCTGCCTCCGGCAGCCACCCTCTCCCTCGGAGGGGAGAGGGTTGGAGCTCGGGGCAGGCCCGTGCGCTGCCCTATCCCCTGGAAGGCCTGAGCGCCCGGTTGGCTTCCGGCTCGGCCTGGCTCGCCCGGAAGGGATGGGCCGGATAGACGCCGACGATGCGGAACTCGGCGGAGAAGAACTGCAGCTCCTCCAGCGCCAGCGCCAGCATCTCGTCGTCGGGATGGCCCTCCACATCGGCATAGAACTGCGTGGCGAAGAAGGTGCCGCCGAGCTGGTAGCTCTCCAGCTTGGTCATGTTGACGCCGTTGGTGGCGAAGCCTCCGAGCGCCTTGTAGAGCGCGGCCGGCACGTTGCGCACGCGGAAGATGAAGGAGGTGACCGCCGGGCCGGCCTCGATCGAGGGGTGCCGTGGCTCGCGCGACAGGATGATGAAGCGCGTCGTGTTGTGCGCCTCGTCCTCGATATCGGAGGCGAGGATATCCAGGCCGTAGACCTCGGCGGCAAGGCGGGTGGCGATGGCGGCGCGGCTCCTGTCGCCGAGATCGGCCACCTGATGGGCCGAGCCCGCCGTATCGGCCGCGACCTCCGCCTTCAGCCCATGCTGGCGCAGGAACTTGCGGCACTGGCCGAGCGCCATGACGTGGCTCTGCACGGTGCGGATATCGGCCAGGCTCGCGCCCTTCAGCCCGAGAAGCTGATGACGGATCGGCAGGAAGTATTCGCCGATGATGGAAAGGCTGGAGGAGGGCAGAAGATGGTGGATATCGGCGACGCGGCCGGCGACCGAATTCTCAATCGGGATCATGCCGAGATCGGCCTCGCCCGATTCCAGCGCCTGGAAGCAATCCTCGAAGGTGGAGAGCGGCACGGCCTGCGCCTCGGGAAAGACTTCCTGGCAGGCGATATGGGAGTTCGCTCCCGGCTCGCCCTGGAAGACGACGCGGCGGGCCTTCAACTCGTTCATGCTTCAGCTCCTGAAATGATCCGCCTCGCCCGCTCCAGATCGGCCGGCGTGTCGACGCCGAGCGGCACGGTATCGACGATGGCGACATCGATCCGCATGCCGTTTTCGAGGGCGCGAAGCTGCTCCAGCTTCTCGCGCTTCTCCAGCGTGCCGGCAGGCAGGGCGACGAAACGGGCCAGCGCCGCGCGGCGATAGGCGTAAAGGCCGATATGGTGGTAGAGCGCGCCCTCGCCGTAGGGGGCGGTGGCGCGGGTGAAATAAAGCGCGCGCAGGCGCCGCTCGCCGGTCGGCGTGCCGACGACCTTTACCACGTTGGGATTGGTGCGCTCCTCCTCCACGGCGATTTGCGCGGCGATGGTGGCGATGTCCGCCTCGCCCTCCGTCAGGGGCGCGAGCGCGGCGGCCAGCAGCGCCGGATCGAGCGTCGGCAGGTCGCCCTGCAGGTTGACGACGAGATCGTGGGCGCCGGCGGGATCGAGCTTCTGGAGCGCCTCGGCGAGCCGGTCGGAGCCGGAGGGATGATCGGAGCGGGTCATGACGGCGGTGGCGCCCGCCCGCTCGGCGGCCTCGGCGACCGCCGGGGCGTCGGTCGCCACGACGACGGGACCCAGCCCCGCCTCCAGCCCGCGGGCGACGACATGGGCGATCATGGGCCGGCCGGCGATGTCGGCCAGCGGCTTGTCTGGCAGGCGCGTGGCGGCAAGCCGGGCGGGAATAACGATGATCGGATTCATTGGAGAGTAACCGAACTGCGTCAGAAAACGCGGCAGGCCCGGCGCTTATACGCCTTGATGGGGCCCGTCAAACCGGATAGTCGGTCCGGGGAGCAGTCTTGCCGGCTGCCCACCCACCGCCCTATCTGGTCCCGAGCCAACGATCCGGAGTTCACATCTCGATGCATTCGCCCGCTTGGAACACTTATGCCATGGCCATCCTCGGGACATTGCTGGTCACCTTCGGCCTGTCGTATCTCGGCGGCACCCTCTTCGAGCAGGAGGCACCCGAGACGCCGGGCTACGTGATCGCGGTGGCGGAGCCGGAAGGCGACACGCAGACGGCCGAGGCCGGCGACAGCGGTCCGGCGCCGATCGCCACGCGCCTCGCCAGCGCCGACCCGGAGGCCGGCAAGACCACGGCGCGCCAGTGCGCCGCCTGCCACAATTTCGAAAAGGGCGAGGGCAACAAGATCGGCCCGATCCTCTGGAACGTGGTCGACCGCGAAGTCGCCTCCGTGCCGGACTTCGGCTACACGGACGCGATGCGCGAATTCGCCAAGACCGAGGGCACCTGGACCTACGAGCATCTCGACACCTACCTCAACGACCCGAAGGGGCTGGTGCCGGGCACGGCGATGAACTTCTCCGGCATCAAGAAGCCGGATGCGCGGGCGAACGTGATCGCCTATCTGCACACGCTTTCCGACAACCCGGCGCCGCTGCCTGAGGCGGATGCCGCGCCCGCCGCCGAGGGCGAGAGCGCCGGCGGCGAGCAGGCCGCAGCCGAACAGCCCGCAGCCGAACAGCCGGCCGCCGAGGCCCCGGCTGCGGAAACGCAGGCCGCCGAGAGCCAGCCGGCACAGCCGGAAGCCGCGCCCGCCGCCGAGCAGCCGGCCGAGCCGGCGCAGCAGCAGGCCGCCGCCGAACAGCCGCAGCAGGCGGCAGAGGCCGCCCCGGCGGGCCAGGAGAGCGCCCCGGCCGCCAGCGGCGGGGAGAGCGAGAATCCCGAGCTGATCGCCATGATCGCCAGTTCCGATCCGGCCGCCGGCCAGAAGCTGACCAGCCAGTGCAAGGCCTGCCACACCTTCGAGCAGGGCGGCCCGAACCGCATCGGACCGAATCTGTGGGGCGTCGTCGGCCGTCCGGTCGCCTCGCATGAAGGCTTTTCCTACACCGACGCGATGAAGCAGTACGGCGAGAAGATCGGCAACTGGAGCTACGCGCATCTGTCGACCTACCTCGCCGATCCGCGCGGACAGGTGCCCGGCACGAAGATGATCTTCCAGGGCATCAAGAAGGAAGAGGACCGGGCGAAGCTGCTCGCCTATCTGCGCACCCTCTCCGACAATCCGCAGCCGCTTCCGGGCCAGTAAGGGCCGAGCACGGCATGCGGCAGGCAAGCGTCTGCCGCATGGCCCGCGAAAGAAACGTTCTTTGCCGGGCGGCTTCCTGCCTTAAATTTTAGTCAGAGTACGGCGCGGCGGGGTGAATCCCCGCCGCGTCATGCGTATGATCGCGCGTAACACGACAACAGCGGACCCCGCCCTTGACGATGCGACGCCCTACCCGCCTCACCCTTCTGCCAGCCGTCCTCGCCGCCAGCCTGCTGGCGGCCAGCCTGCCGGCGAAGGCCCAGGACGCCACGGCCCCGGAGGCGGCGGGCGCCAAGGAATGGCGCCACGCCACCTCGCTCATCAAGGCGCCGAAATACGGGCCGGACTTCGCGCATTACGACTACGTGAACCCGGACGCACCGAAGGGCGGCACGCTGAACCAGGTCGCCATCGGCACCTTCGACAGCTTCAACCCGTTCCTCGTGCGCGGCACCGTCGCGGCCGGCCTCGGATCGATCGTCAATGCGCGCGGCGGCATCGGCTACGACAGCCTGATGGAGCCCTCCGAGGAGGAGCCGAGCACCTCCTACGCCCTCATCGCCGAGGCGATGACCTATCCCGACGACTATTCCTCCGCCACCTTCCGGCTCAATCCGAAGGCGAAATGGCATGACGGCGAGCCGATCACGCCGGAGGACGTCGTCTGGTCGTTCGAGACGCTGAAAGAGATCAACCCGCAGTACAACCAGTACTACCACAACGTCACCGGCGCCGAGATCACCGGCGAGGGCGAGGTGACTTTCACCTTCGACCAGAAGGGCAACCGCGAACTGCCCAACATCATGGGCGACCTCGTCGTGGTGCCGAAGCACTGGTGGACGGGCACCGACAAGAGCGGGAAAAAGCGCGACATCACCCAGCCGACGCTGGAGCCGCCGCTTTCCTCCGGCCCCTACCGGATCAAGTCCTTCATCCCGGGGCGCAGCGTCGTCTGGGAGCGGGTGCCGGATTACTGGGGCAAGGACCATCCGCTGCGGGTCGGACGCTACAATTTCGACGAGATACGCTACGAGTATTTCCGCGACGCCAACGCGGCATGGGAAGCCTTCACCAAGGGCGGCATCTACGATTTCCGCGGCGAGAACCGCGCCCAGCGCTGGGCGCAGGGATACGACTTTCCGGCGGCGCAGCGCGGCGACGTGAAGAAGGAAACCTTCCAGACCACCGCCGGCGAACCGATGCAGGCCTATGTGCTCAATACCCGGCGCGAGAAGTTCTCCGACCGGCGCGTGCGCAAGGCGCTGACGCTCGCCTTCGACTTCGAGGCGATGAACGACAGCCTCTTTTTCGGCCTCTACAAGCGCACAAGCTCCTATTTCCAGGGGACCGAGCTCGCCTCCTCCGGCCTGCCAGAGGGCCAGGAGCTGGAGGATCTGGAGAAGGTGCGCGACAAGGTTCCGCCGGAGGTCTTCACCGAGGAATTCAAGCTGCCCGTCTACGACAGCGCGGACGCCCGGCGCAGCCATCTGCGCGAGGCCTTCCAGCTCCTCAAGGAGGCCGGCTACCAACAACGCGGCGGCAAACTCGTCAACGCCAAGACAGGCGAGCCCTTCACCATCCAGTTCCTCGGCAACGACCCGAACGACGAGAAGATCTTCTCGCCCTATGCCAACACGCTGCGCCGGCTCGGCATCGACACCTCCATCCGCATCGTCGATTCGGCGCAATACCAGGCCCTGACGGACGATTTCGATTACGACGTCATCGTCGGGGTGTTCGGCCAGTCGCAGTCGCCCGGCAACGAGCAGCGCGAATACTGGGGCTCGTTCGCCGCCGACCAGAACGGCAGCCGCAACGCCGCCGGCATCAAGAACGAGGCGGTGGACGCGCTGATCGACAACATCATCTACGCGCCCGACCGAGACAGCCTCGTCGCCGCCACGCATGCGCTCGACCGGGTGCTGTTGTGGAACTACTACATGGTGCCCGGCTGGAACCTGCCCGAGCTGTGGCTCGCCTACTGGAACAAGTTCGGCATTCCCGAGGAGCAGCCCAGCTATTCCGGCGTCGACATCTTCTCCTGGTGGGTCGACCCGGAGAAGGAAAAGAAGCTCGAGGTCGGCGGGTGAGAGGATTTACCCGCCGCAGCGCGCTCAAGGGCGCGGCCGGCCTCGCTCTGTTCGCGCCGGGGCTTGGGGCCCCGGGACTTGGGCGGCTGACATCGCTCGCCGCCGCCGCAACGCCGGCGGGCGCGCGCCACGGCATGTCGCTCTTCGGCGACCTCAAATACGCGCCGGACTTCGGCCACCTCTCCTATGTCGACGCCGCGGCGCCGAAGGGCGGGCGGATCGTCATGCTGGCGCCCAACGCCGTCTTCAACCAGAGCTTCTTCACCTTCAACACGCTCTCCTCCTTCTCCACCAAGGGAGACGCGCCGCCGCGCATGGAGCTCACCTTCGCCTCGCTGATGAAGCGCGCCGCGGACGAGCCGGACGCGCTCTACGGACAGGCGGCGGAGAGCGTCGCCCTCTCCGATGACGGCAACGTCCTCGTCTTCCGGCTGAGAGAGGCGGCGCGCTTTTTCGACGGCACGCCGCTGCTGGCATCCGACGTCGCCTTCTCGCTGACGACGCTGAAGGAGAAGGGGCATGCGGATATCGTGCTGCCCCTCCGGCAGATGGTCTCCGCCGTGGCGAGCGGCGAGCGCGAGGTGACGGTCACCCTCTCCGGCCGGCAGTCGCGCGAGCTGAAGCTCGTCCTCGCCGAGCTGCCGATATTCTCGGCGAAATGGTACGAGGGGCGCGAATTCGGCGCCTCGACCCTGGAAGCGCCGCTCGGCTCGGGCCCCTACCGGGTGGGCAACCTGCAGCAGGGCCGCTTCATCGAATACGAGCGCGTGCCGGACTGGTGGGGCGCCGACCTTCCCATCAACCGCGGCGCCTACAATTTCGACGTGATCCGCATCGAGTTCTTCCGCGACCGGCAGTCCGGCTTCGAGGCCTTCAAGAAGGGCGCCATCACCTTCCGCGAGGAATTCACCTCCAAGACCTGGGCGACGGAATACAATTTTCCGGCGATGGAGGCGGGCAAGATCAAGAAGGAGCTGCTGCCGGCCGAGGCGCTGCCCGACTTCCAGGCGTGGTATCTCAATACGCGGAGCGAAAAGTTCGCCGATCCGCGCACCCGCGAGGCGATCGGCCTCGCCTTCGACTTCGAATGGCTGAACACCAACCTCTTCTACAATTCCTATACCCGCACGAGCTCCTTCTTCGAAAAGTCCGTCTATGCGGCCGAGGGAGAGCCGTCCGAGGCCGAGCTCGCCATCCTGGAGCCCTTCCGAGACCGGCTTCCCGAGACGGTCTTCGGCCCGGCGGTGACGCCGCCCGTCTCGGACGGCTCCGGCGCCGACCGCACCAATCTGAGGCGCGCCTCGGAGCTTCTCAGCGAGGCCGGCTGGCAGCGCCAGGGCGGCCAGCTCACCGGCGCGGACGGCACGCCGCTTTCGATCGAGTTCCTGATCCAGTCGGACCCGACATCGGAGCGCATCCTCGGCAAGTTCGTCGCATCGCTGATGCGGCTCGGCATCGACGCGACGATCCGGCCGGTGGATTCGGCGCAGTTCCAGGCCCGGCTCGACGAGTTCAACTTCGACATCATCGGGCTGCGCTTTTCCGGATCGGCGACGCCGCTCGAAAGCCTCAAATCCTCCTTTTCCTCGGAAGCGGCCGGCCTTTCGTCCTCGCGCAACTATGCCGGCATCCGCAACGAGGTGGTCGACACGCTGGTGGACATGGCGCTCGCCGCGCCCGACCGCGACAGCCACCGGACCGTGGTGACGGCGCTCGACCGGGTGCTGCGCGCCCACCACTACGTCGTGCCGGAATGGTACCAGGACAGCCACAAGGTGGCGCATTGGGACCTCTTCAGCCGACCCGCAACGAAGCCCGCCTTCGATTTTCCGTTCGAGACCACCTGGTGGTACGACGAGGAGAAGGCGAAGCGAATCGGCATGGCCGGCTAGTCGCGGACGACAGAGCCCACGGAGACGCATGGCCGCTTACATCCTGAGACGCGTTCTTCTGATGATCCCGACCATCCTCGGGATCATGGCGATCAGCTTCGTCGTGGTGCAGTTCGCGCCCGGCGGGCCGGTGGAGCGGGTGATCGCCCAGCTGCAGGGCACCGACGTTTCGGCGACGGCGCGGATCGGCGGCTCCTCGGGCGGCGATTTCTCGGCCGGCGGCAACAGCCAGTCCGGCGGCGGCACCGATGCCGGCATCACCTCCAAATATCGCGGCGCGCAGGGGCTCGACCCGGAATTCATCCGCCAGCTGGAAAAGCAGTTCGGCTTCGACAAGCCGCCGCTGACGCGCTTCGGGCTGATGATCTGGAACTATGCCCGCTTCGATTTCGGCGAGAGCTATTTTCGCGACATCTCCGTCCTTGCCCTGATCAAGGAGAAGCTGCCGGTCTCCATCTCGCTCGGCCTTTGGATGACGCTCCTGTCCTACGCCATCTCCATACCGCTCGGCATCCGCAAGGCCGTGACGGACGGCTCGCCCTTCGACGTCTGGACCTCGGCTGTTGTCGTCGTCGCCTATGCCGTGCCGGGATTTCTCTTCGCGATCTTCCTCATCGTCTTCTTCGCCGGCGGCTCGTTCTTCGACTGGTTTCCCCTAAGGGGCCTGTGGTCGGAGCAATATGCGCGGATGGGCTTCTGGGAGTGGATCACCGACCCCAGGGCGCTCGCCGACTATTTCTGGCACCTGGCGCTGCCGCTCATCTCCATGGCGCTGGCCGCCTTCGCCACGACGACGCTTCTGACCAAGAATTCCTTCCTCGACGAGATCCGCAAGCAATACGTGGTGACGGCCCGGGCAAAGGGGCTGACGCAGCGGCAGGTCCTCTACGGCCACGTCTTCCGCAACGCCATGCTGATCGTCATCTCCGGCTTTCCGGCCGCCTTCGTCTCGGCCTTCTTCGCCGGCTCGCTGCTGATCGAGACGATCTTCTCGCTCGACGGGCTCGGCCTCCTCTCCTTCGAGAGCGTCATCAACCGCGACTATCCGGTGGTCTTCGCCACGCTCTACATCTTCTCGCTGATGGGCCTCATCGTGCAGCTCATCTCCGACCTCACCTATACCTGGATCGATCCCAGGATCGACTTCGAGAGCCGGGAGGTCTGAGCGGATGGACGTGAAGACGGACCGGGAAAAGAAGACGGACGGGCCGGCAGGTCCGGTGCCGCCGCATGCGCCCGATGCCGGAAGGCCGGACGCGCAGATGGAGGCCCCCGGGCCGCTGCCCGGCCAGGAGGCGGCGCCGGCCAGGCGGCTCTTCTCGCTCTCGCCGATCAACCGGCGGCGCTGGGACAATTTCAGGGCCAACCGGCGGGGCTACTGGTCGCTGTGGATCTTCCTCGTCCTCTTCATCGCCTCGCTCTGCGCCGAGCTCCTCGTCAACGACCGGCCGTTCCTCGTCTCCTACAAGGGCGAGTTCTACTATCCCGTCCTCGTCGACTATCCGGAGGAGACCTTCGGCGGCTTCCTGGCGACCACCGACTACCGCGACCCCTTCATCGCCGACGAGATCAATGCCAATGGCTGGATGATCTGGCCGCCGATCCACTATTCCTACCGCACGGTGAACCGCGATTTTCCGACCGAGGAGCTGAAGGAAGCGCTGGGCAGGCCGATCGGCTTTCCCGCCCCGCCGACCTGGCGGATCGCGGGCTCCGTCTGCCCGGGCGACACCGAACAGCTTCAGCGCTTCTGCGCCAAGGGGAACTGGAACTGGCTCGGCACGGACGACCAGGGCCGCGACGTCGTCGCCCGGCTCGTCTACGGCTTCCGCATCTCCGTCCTCTTCGGCCTGCTCTTGACGATCTTCTCATCCGTGGTGGGCGTGGCGGCCGGGGCGGTGCAGGGCTATTTCGGCGGGCGGGTCGACCTCTTCTTCCAGCGCTTCATCGAGATCTGGACGGCGATCCCGGCGCTCTATCTCCTGCTCATCATCTCCTCCATCCTGCCCCCCGGCTTCTGGGTGCTGCTCGGCATCCTTCTCCTCTTCTCCTGGGTGGCGCTCGTGGGCGTGGTGCGCGCGGAGTTCCTCAGAGCGCGCAACTTCGAATACGTGAAGGCGGCGCGGGCGCTCGGCGTCTCCAACCTCACCATCATGTTCCGGCATCTGCTGCCGAACGCGATGGTGGCGACGCTCACCTTCATGCCCTTCATCCTCAACGGCTCGATCACGACGCTGACCTCGCTCGACTTCCTCGGCTTCGGCATGCCGCCGGGCTCGCCCTCGCTCGGCGAGCTGCTCGCCCAGGGCAAGGCGAACCTGCAGGCGCCCTGGCTCGGCATCACCGGCTTCATCGTCATCTCGCTGATGCTGTCGCTCCTGATCTTCGTCGGCGAGGCGGTGCGCGACGCCTTCGACCCGCGGAAGACCTTCGCATGAGCGGCTCCCTCCTCTCGGTCCGCAACCTTTCGGTCGACTTCACCCAAGGGGGATCGACGACGCATGCGGTGCGGAACGTTTCCTTCGACATCGGCGCCAAGGAGACGGTGGCGCTGGTCGGCGAATCCGGCTCGGGAAAATCGGTGACGGCGCTCTCCGTCCTGCAGCTCCTCACCTATCCGCCGGCAAGCCACCCTTCGGGCGAGATCCTGTTTCGCGACCGCGAGCTCCTCAGGGCCGGCGAGAAGACGATGCGTGAGGTGCGCGGCAACCAGATCTCGATGATCTTCCAGGAGCCGATGTCCTCCCTCAACCCGCTGCACACGGTGGAGCGGCAGGTGGGCGAGGTGCTCGACGTGCATCGGGGCATGAGCGGGGCCGCGGCGCGCAAGCGCGTCCTGGAACTCCTCGACCAGGTGGGCATCCGCGACCCGCAAAGCCGGCTCGGCTCCTACCCTCACCAGCTTTCGGGCGGGCAGCGCCAGCGCGTCATGATCGCCATGGCGCTCGCCAACGAGCCGGATCTCCTGATCGCCGACGAGCCGACGACGGCGCTCGACGTGACCGTGCAGGCGCAGATCCTCGACCTTCTGGCGCGGCTCAAGGAAGAGCAGCACATGGCGATGCTGTTCATCACCCATGACCTCGGCATCGTGCGCAAGGTGGCCGACCGGGTCTGCGTGATGACGGAGGGCGAGATCGTGGAGCGCGGGCCGACGGAGCAGATCTTCACCCAGCCCGAACACGCCTATACGCAGCATCTGCTGGCCGCCGAGCCGAAGGGCTCGGCCCCGGCCACCGACACCAGCGGCCAAGTGATCGTGGAGGCCGACAACCTGAAGGTCTGGTTTCCGATCCGGCGCGGCTTCCTGAGGCGGACGGTGGGCCATATCAAGGCGGTGGACGGCATCGACATCAAGGTGCGCGAGGGCGAGACGCTCGGCGTCGTGGGCGAATCGGGCTCCGGCAAGACGACGCTCGGCCTCGCCATCCTGCGCCTCATCTCCTCGGAGGGCCGCATCGCCTTTCTCGGCCGCGACATCCAGGGCTCGGCCTTCCGGGACATGCGCGCGCTCAGGAGCGACATGCAGATCGTCTTCCAGGATCCCTACGGCTCGCTGTCGCCGCGCATGGTGATCCGCGACGTCGTCGGCGAAGGCCTCGCGGTGCACGAGCCGGGGCTTTCGGCCGACGAGCGCGATCAGCGCGTCATCAAGGCGCTGGCGGAGGTCGGCATCGACCCGGCCACCCGCTTCCGCTATCCGCACGAATTTTCCGGCGGCCAGCGCCAGAGGATCGCGATCGCCCGCGCCATGGTGCTGGAGCCGAAATTCGTCATGCTGGACGAGCCGACCTCGGCGCTCGACATGAGCGTGCAGGCGCAGGTCGTGGACCTCTTGCGCGCCCTGCAGCGCCGCCACGGCCTCACCTATCTGTTCATCTCGCACGACCTCAAGGTGGTGCGGGCACTCGCCAACGAGATCATCGTGATGCGCGAGGGCAAGGTGGTGGAGGCGGGGCCTGCGGAGGAGATATTCGACCGGCCGCAGACCGATTACACGAAGGCGCTGATGGCCGCCGCCTTCGACCTTGAAGTTGCCTTTGGCGGAGCCCTCAACGCATGACCACCGTTCTTCTTTCCCTTGCCGTCTGGAATCCCGCGCGATGGCTGACCTCGCTGCAGGAAAGGCTGCCGGACGAGAAGGTGATCGCGCTCGAACCCGACGGCAGCTTCGCCGGCACCGACGCCGAGCTTGCGGAAACGGAATACCTCGTCGCCTGGAAGCCGCAGGCCGAACTCTTCGCACGCCTGCCGAAGCTGAAGGCGATCCTGTCCGTCGGCGCGGGGGTCGACCATCTCCTCGACATCCCGACCCTGCCGGATCTGCCGATCGCGCGGATCGTCGATCCCGACCTCACCAACCGGATGGTGGAATACGTCGCCTGGCAGGCGCTGCACCATCTGCGCCTCGGGCCTTCCTACCAGGCGCTGCAGCGCGCCGGTCAGTGGCGGGCGTTGCCGCAGCCGGCGGCGCGGGAGGTGACGGTCGGCATCATGGGGCTCGGCGTGCTTGGCATCGCCTCGGCCGAGCTTCTCATCCAGCTCGGCTTCCGGGTGACCGGCTGGAGCCGGCGGGCAAAGGACGTCGCCGGGGTGGTCGGCTATCACGGCGACGGGCAGCTGCGCGCCTTCCTCGGCGATACCGACATCCTCGTCTGCCTGCTGCCAGATACGCCGAAGACGCGCGGCATGCTGAGCGCCAAGCTCTTCGGGCAGCTGCGCCAGGACGGACCGCTGGGCGGGCCGATCCTCATCAATGCGGGACGCGGCAGGCTGCAGAACGAGGCGGATATCGCCGCCGCGCTCACGAACGGCCTTCTGAGAGGCGCAAGCCTCGACGTCTTCGCCGAGGAGCCGCTGCCGGCCTCAAGCCCTCTGTGGAAGCTCGACAACCTCTTCATCACCCCGCATGTCGCCTCGGTCTCCGACCCGGCGGTGCTGCCGCGCCTGATCGCAAGGCAGGTGAAGCGGATGGAGGCCGGGGAAGAGCTTCAGTACCTCGTCGACCGATCCGCCGGGTACTGAACCGGCGGCGGGGTGAAGGCCATATTGGCCGCAAGAATCACCCGCTCGTCCGGGTGGTCGAGCTGCTGGAAGCTCATCACCTGAAGCGCGTTCTCCACCTTTTCCCATAGGCCGGGGCGGATCGCCGCCGAGGTCATGTCGATGGCCAGAAGCCGGGTGCGCTTCAGCGTGCGCACGGCGCCGGCAAGGATTTCCGGCTCCACGCCCTCGCCGTCGATCTTCAACAGGTCGATCGCCGGCAGCGCCACGATCTGCGGCAGGGCGTCGAGCGGCCAGGCCTCCACGGAGATGGAATCGCGCGGACGGCCGGTGCGGCGGATCAGCGAACTCTTCGTCGCATCGCCGGCAAGATAGAGCTTCAGCGCCTCGCGGCCTTTCCAGACGGCGCAGGAGACGAGGCGGACATGATCGAGCCCGGCGACATTCTGGGTGAGGCAGGAAAAGGCCCGCGGATCTGGCTCGATCGCCACGACCTGCGCCCCCGCATCGGCGCACAGGAGAGTGAGCTCGCCGATATTGGCCCCGACATCGACGATGACGTCGCCCTCGCGCGGGAAATAGACCCCCCCGATCCCGTATTTGTCGCCGACGAGATGCAGCCTGGCGCCGATCCCCTGCCGGTAGCGCGGAACGCGGCTGAGATTGGGCAGAACGAGGCGCCTCAGCCCGTCATCGATGACGACCCGATCCGGATCGGCGAGAAGCTCCACCGGGCGGCCGCGCCCGTGCCGCATGGCCTGCAAGCTGAGATGCAGCTGGTAGTAGCGACGCAAAAGCTGCACCGGCACGACCGACAGCACGGCGTTGCCAAGCTGGCGTGCAGGCATGCGCAGCGAAGGAAAAGGCAAGGATGTGGCCATGTGTTTTCGCCGACTAAGAAAACGACGCGAGGTGGCGAATTACAAGCGGCGAATTGCGGTGATGGTGGGACCCTTTTGCGCAATCCGCACGGCAGCGACGGAAAGCGGCTCGAAGCCCACAGCCATGTGGAAAACATTGGCGTGAAGCAGGCTCTGCCCGTCCTGCATGATGCCGACATGGCCCTTCCAGAAGACGAAGTCGCCGCGCTGAAGCGGCGGCAGGCCGGCGGAGATGTCGAGGGCTGAGCCGAGGCCGTTCGCCTGCATGTCCGAATCACGCGGGCAGGCGATGCCGGCGGTCTCGCAGGCGATCTGGACGAGGCCGGAGCAGTCGATGCCGAGGCGGGACTTGCCGCCCCAAAGATAGGGCGTGCCGAGAAAGGCCTCGGCGGTCGCCACGAGGTCGGTTCCAGCCGGCGTGCCGACGGGTGAAAGGTGCTGGGCGACGATGGCGCCGGCCGGCGCGATCTTCAGGTAGCGGGCGTTGCGATCCTCCGCCTCGCCCGTCACGCGCACAGTGGCGCCGAGGGGCAGTACGGCGAGCGGCGGCAGCTTGATGTCGGGCCCGGGGAAGACAAGCGTGGAGGGCACGGCGACGCGGTGCGTGGCGGCGGCGACATGCCGGCTGAGCGCCCCGGAGGGCAGATAGCCCACATATCCGTCGGCGGCGAGCTGACCCCAGGCCCAGCCCTCCTCTCCGAGCTCGAAAACATGGACGATTTCACCCCTTAGGGCCTCCGTGTCGAGCGGTGCGTCCGGCGAGGGCGCGCGGCGCACGGGAGCGAGCGGATCGACCACCTGATACGCCTCGGCCTCGACGAAGCGGGCCGCCTCCACCTTGCCGGCAAGACGGCTGTCGGCGAGATCCGGCCGATAGGCGGCAAGACGCGGATCGAGCTCGCTCACCGCATCACCTCAGCGGCCTTGCGAACGACGAGATCGCCGAAGCGCTCCAGGAAGAGCGCGCCTTCCACGGTGCGCTGGACGAGGACGTTGCGCATGTCCTTCGGATCGCGCTTGCGCGTCAGCAATCCGTGGCGGCCGAGCGTATCGAGGGCGCGGGTGATCACCGCCTTGGTGACGCCGAGCCTTGCGGCGAGGCCGCGCACCGTATGAGGCGGCGCCTCCAGATAGACGATCAGCAGCACCGTCATCTGGCGTGCGGTGAGGTCCGGCTCCTCGGCGCGGACGAGAGAGAGCGTGACGTCGTGCCAGAGGCGAAGGGCATGGCTGGGGCGCAGCGCGTTCATGGGCGGGCGAGCGGGGCTCAGCCCTTCCCGTAGCGCTTTTCAAGATAGGCGAAGAGCGCGCGGATCGCCTGCGCCTCGCCGCCCTTCGGGCCGATGGGGCGCGATTTCGGCGCCCAGCCGAAGACATCGAAATGGGCGTAGGCGCTTTCGGCGACGAAGCGCTTCAGGAAAAGGGCCGCCGTGATGGCGCCGGCATAGGGACCGGAGGAAATGTGGCTGACATCGGCGATGTCGGAGGACAGAAGCTCGTCGTAATCCGGCCAGAGCGGCAGGCGCCAGAACGGATCATGCACGGCGCGCCCGGCCGCTTCCATACCGGCGGCAAGCTCGTCGTCGGTGGCGAAGAAGGCGGGAAGATCCGGGCCCAGCGCCACCCGCGCGGCACCCGTCAGCGTCGCCATGGAGACGATGAGCTCCGGCTTTTCCTCCTCGGCGAGCGCCAGGGCGTCGGCAAGGACGAGGCGGCCTTCCGCATCGGTGTTGCCGATCTCGACGCTGAGGCCCTTGCGGCTCGGCAGAACGTCGCCGGGGCGGAAGGCGCGGCCGGAAATGGCATTTTCGGCGATCGGCAGGAGGACGCGCAGGCGGACCTTCAGCCCGGCGCGCATCACCATCCGGGCAAGGCCGAGGACGCTGGCGGCGCCGCCCATATCCTTCTTCATCAGCAGCATGGAGCTCGGCGGCTTGATGTCGAGACCGCCGGTATCGAAGACGATCCCCTTGCCGACGAGTGTCACCTTCGGGGCGCTCTCATCGCCGTAGGCGATATCGACAAGGCAGGGCGCCCGATCGCTGCCCATGCCGACGGCGTGGATCAGCGGAAAATTGTCCTCCAGTTCCTCGCCCTCCACGAGGGAAAAACTCGCGCCCTCCTCGGAGGCGAGACGGCGGGCGGCGGCGGCAAGCTCGGCGGTGCCGAGATCGTTCGCCGGCACGTTGATGAGGTCGCGGGCCAGAGCGATGCTCTCGGCCTGATCGCGGATGGCGGACAGGTCGACAGAGGGCGAGACGGCGAGCCGCGGCCGCGGCTTGTCGCGGTCGGGGAGGTAGCGCGTGAAGCGGTAGCCGCCGAGGGCAAAGCCGAGCGCGGCAAGCGCCTCGTCGCCGACATCGCCCTCCAGCCGGTAGGTGCCGGCGGGAAGGCGCTGGGCGAGGCGGCCGGCGAGGAAGGGCCTTGCCGCCTTGCCGAGGCCGAAGGCGACACGTGCGAGCGCGCCGTCCTCGCCCGGCAGCAGCGCGATCTCGCTCTCGCCGGCGGCAAAGCCGCTCGTTTCCAGAAAGCGCCGCTGGACAGCCGGAAGCGCGCCCAGGGCCGCCTCCAGGCCTGAGGCGGCGATCATGGTGACGGGAATGGCCGCTTCGCCATCGGCAAGCTCGGCCGCCGCAATCAGAAGGCTGTCTGGGCTCAAAATCTCTCTCCTCGCCCTCCCGTAGGCGCGGCGCCGCGCCAATGCAACGCCCGGCTTTACCGACTTTCGCCCGCTCGCCTCAATTAGCGTTAACGAAGCGTTAGCCAGTCAGGCCTAAGGCTTGGGTCGAACGTGCCAGAACGGGACAGGCCCATGCTGACGAGGCGAACGCCAAAACCCACGATCCGCCGGTCCTCCGGAGTGATGGCCGGCCTGCTTGCGGCGAGCCTTCTCGCCGGCTGCCAGACCGATTCGTCCGACGGGCCGCGCCATACGGGCTCCATCAACCCGTCCGGATCGCTGCGGTCTTCCGATCTTTCCAGGCCGCAGGCGCTGCAGGCGGTCCAGCAATGGGGCGCCGCCTATTCGCGGGACGAGCGCAACAAGGTCGCCGCGCTCAACTACGCCACCGCCCTGCGCGCGGCCGGCCAGACGTCGCAGGCCGTGGCCGTCTTGCGCAAGTCGCTGATCTACAATCCGAAGGACCGGGAAGTGCTGGCCGCCTTCGGCAAGGCGCTCGCCGACAACGGCGAATTCGAGGAGGCGCTGGCCACCGTGCGACGCGCCCAGCACCGCGACAACCCGGACTGGCGGCTGCTGGCCACTGAAGGCGGCATCCTCGATTCGATGGGCGAAAACGAGGATGCGCGCGCGGTCTACCGCCAGGCGCTGGTGCTGGCGCCCGGAGAGCCGCAGATACTCAACAATCTCGGCATGTCCTACACGCTGACAGGCGATCTCGCCGAGGCGGAGAAGGTGCTGCGCGAGGGCGCCCAGAACCCGGCCGCTTCGGCCAAGGTGCGGCAGAACCTCGCCCTTGTCGTCGGCCTGCAGGGCCGCTTTCAGGAGGCGCAGGAGATCGCCACGCGGGACCTTTCGCCGGAGCAGGCGAAGGCGAATGTGGCGTACCTCAAGGCGATGATGAGCCAGCGCGACACCTGGAGCGAGCTGAAGAAGGCAGGCTGAGCCGCCCCTTCTGGCAACGACACGCGAACGGCCGCCCATCGGGCGGCCGTTTTGCTTTCCTTGAAACGGGAGAGCGGCGAGCCGCCTACGGGATCTCCATCACCTGGATCGCCGCCGGCGTGATGATGACGGCAAAGAGCACGGGCAGGAAGAACAGGATCATCGGCACGGTGAGCTTCGGCGGCAGGGCGGCCGCCCTCTTTTCCGCTTCCGCCATGCGCATGTCGCGGTTTTCCTGCGCCAGAACACGCAGGGACTGGCCGAGCGGGGTGCCGTATTTTTCCGCCTGAATGAGGCTGGTGACGACGGAGCGCACGCCTTCCACGCCGGTTCTCTTGCCGAGGTTCTCGTAGGCCTTGCGCCGGTCCTGCAGATAGGAGAGCTCGGCCGTGGTGAGCGAGAGCTCCTCGGCGAGCTCGACCGACTGGTGGCCGATCTCCTCCGACACCTTTCGGAAGGCCGATTCGATGCCCATGCCCGATTCCACGCAGATGAGCAGGAGATCGAGCGCATCCGGCCAGGCGCGCCGGATCGCAGTCTGCCGCTTGGTGGTGCGGTTCTTCACATAGAGGCCGGGCAGATAGTAACCGGCATAGGCGGCGACGACGACGATCAGGATCTTGATCATCGCCGGCTGATCGAGCGGCGTCAGCACGAAGATGTAGAGCGCCGTCACGACGAGCATGACGCCCGGCATCAACAGGCGCGCCACGAGGAAGATGAAGACCGGGTTCTGGCCCCGCAGGCCCGCCATGCGCAGCTTGTTGGCGATCTCGCCATCATCGGCCTGCTTGGCGAGATTGAAGCGATCGACGAAGTTCTTCGCCCAGCGGCTCGGCTCGACGCGCAGCGAAGCCTGCTTCTTGTCGGCTTCCAGCTTGGCGCGCTCGCGGGCGCGGATGCGCTCACGCTCGGAGGAGACCTGCTTCATGCGGGCGCTGAGGTTGTCGCCGGCGAGATACGGCCAGGCAACGACCACGATCGCAGCGAAGACGGACAGCGCCGAGGCGATGGCGATCAGCAGTTCCGGATTGTCGATGAAATCCATCAGCTGCATCCGTCAGAAATCGAAGTTGATCATCTTGCGCATCACGAGAATCCCCATCCCCATCCACATGGCAGAGATGCAGAGCACGATCTGGCCGATGGTCGTGTTGAAGAGCAGCAGGATGTAGTCGGGGCTGGTGAAATAGACGAGCAGCGCCACGATGATCGGCAGCGAGCCGATGATGGCGGCCGAGGATTTCGCCTCCTGGCTCATGGCCCGGATCTTGGCGTCCATCTTCTTCCTGTCGCGCAGCACCTTGGAGAGGTTGGAGAGCGCCTCCGAGAGCGAGCCGCCGGAGCGCGACTGGATGGTGATGACGATGGCGAAGAAATTGGCCTCCGGCAGCGGGATGCGCTCCGGCAGCTTGGAGATCGCCTCGTCGAGCGGCAGGCCGAGCGTCTGGTCCTCCACCACCTCGCGGAACTCCGTGGAGACCGGCGGGGAGGCTTCCGAGGCGATGATCTTCAGGCAATCGACGAGCGGCAGGCCCGCCTTGACGCCGCGCGTGATGACATCGAGCGCGTTCGGAAACTCGTTGGTGAACTGCTTGAAGCGGCGCTTGCGCAGGAATCCCACATAGCCATAGGGCAGGAAGATGCCGAGGCCGAGACCGAAGCCGATCGACGGCAAGAGGGGCAGGCCGGTCAGGAAGGCGATCGCCGGGATCATCACCAGCACCGACAGCACGCACACGATCGCGAAGGTGCGCACCGACCATTTCAGGCCGGCCTGGCGCATGCGCATGATCAAGGTGGGCTTGGAGCCGCGCTTGCCCTTCGCCTTCTGCTGCTCCTCGATCTCCCGCAGCGTGTCCTCGACGGAGCGGCGGCGGCGCCCGTCCTCGCCCGGCCGGCGGTCGTGCGCCGGACTGGCGGCGCCGGCGGCGACGACGTCGACGCGCTTCTGGCTGCGCGAGCCGCCGGAAAGCCGCGCATAAAAGAGCGCATAGAGGATCCCGCCGATGGAGAAGGCCACCAGCCCGAAAAGGGCGAACTGGATCATCTGCGGACTGAGATTCACCTTTGCCTCCCGCCTCGCGCGCGGCGCCGGCCGAAGCTGATGTCAGCGTTGCCGGTCATGAGCGGTGCGGCTCGTCGTATTCGGCGGCATCGAGCGCGGCTGCGAGCCGCTGCTCCTCGCCATAGTAGCGGGCGCGATCCCAGAAGGCCGGACGGCCGATGCCGGTGGAGCGGTGGCGGCCGATCAGGCGGCCATGCTGATCCTCGCCGATGAGATCGTAGACGAAGAGATCCTGGGTGATGATGACGTCGCCTTCCATGCCCAGGACCTCGGTCACATGGGTGATGCGGCGCGAACCGTCGCGCAGGCGCGCGGCCTGGACGATGACGTCGATGGAGGAGACGATCATCTCGCGGATGGTCTTCGATGGCAGCGCATAGCCGCCCATGGTGATCATGGATTCGATACGGCTCATCGCCTCGCGCGGCGAGTTGGCATGGAGCGTGCCCATGGAGCCGTCATGGCCGGTGTTCATCGCCTGCAGAAGATCGAACGCCTCCGGTCCGCGCACCTCGCCGACGATGATCCGCTCGGGGCGCATGCGCAGGCAGTTCTTGACCAAGTCGCGCATGGTGACCTCGCCCTCGCCTTCCAGGTTCGGTGGGCGCGTTTCAAGACGCACCACATGCGGCTGCTGCAGCTGGAGCTCGGCGGCGTCCTCGCAGGTGACGATGCGCTCGTCATGATCGATGTAGCGCGTCAGGCAGTTGAGGAGCGTCGTCTTGCCCGAGCCGGTGCCGCCCGACACGAGGACGTTGCAGCGCACGCGGCCGACGATCTGCAGGATGGTCGCGCCTTCCGGGGTGATGGTGCCGAACTGGACAAGCTGATCGAGGGTCAGCTTGTCCTTCTTGAACTTGCGGATGGTAAGGGTCGGGCCGTCGATCGACAGCGGCGGGGCGATGACGTTGACGCGGCTGCCATCGGGAAGGCGCGCGTCGCAGATCGGGCTCGATTCATCGACGCGGCGGCCGACCTGGCTGACGATGCGCTGGCAGATATTGAGGAGCTGGCCGTTGTCGCGGAAGCGGATATCCGTCTCCTCGACCTTGCCCTTCACTTCGATGAAGACCTGGTCGGCCCCGTTGACCATGATGTCGGCGATGTCGTCGCGGGCGAGCAGGGGCTCCAGCGGGCCGTAGCCGAGAACGTCGTTGCAGATGTCCTCCAGCAGTTCTTCCTGCTCGGAGATCGACATCACCAGGTTCTTCACCTGGATGATGTCGTTGACGATATCGCGGATCTCCTCGCGCGCCTGCTCGACATCCATCTTGGCGAGTTGGGAGAGGTCGATCGTGTCGATCAGGGCGCCGAAGATCTGCGTCTTGACGCGGTAATATTCCTCCGACTTGCGGGCGCGGCCGGCCGGACGCACGGGCGGCGGGGCGGCAGCCTGACGATCGGCAGGCGCGGCCGCGGACGGGCGGGCACCCGCCGGCTTCTGCTCCGGGACGCGCTGCGGCTGCGGCGGCTGGGCGGAAACCGGCGCCGCCGGCGCCTTCGCCGGCTCGGGCAGCTTCGGCTTCGGCTTGTCTTCCAGGTCGTTGAGTGCACGCTTGCCGAACATTCAGGAACTCCGCTCAGGCGGCCTTGTTGGACTTGGACTTCTTGCCGGACTTCTGCATGACGGAGAGCTTTTCAAACAGGGGCGCGAGGCTGAGCCCGCTCTTGCGCCCGTGCTTCAGCTCCATGCGGCCGGTGATGATCTGGGCGATCTCGGCGAAGGTGTCGTTGATCGACGACTTGGCCGAGGCCTCGGCGATCATCTGGCCGTTATTGGCCGCCGTGCCGAAGAGCAGCGGATCGAACGGAATGGCGGCGGTCGGGGCGAGCTGCAGGGCGGCTCCGAAATCGTCGACCTTGATCTCCGGCTGGCGCGGCACGCCGACCTTGTTGAGGATGAGCTTGGGCGGCGTGTCGTTGGGGCGCGCCTGCTTGAGAAGATCGACGAGGTTCTTGGCGTTGCGCAGATTCGCCAGATCCGGCGTCGCGGTGACGATGACATCGTCGGCGGCGAGCAGCAGCTTGCGGGTCCAGGACGTCCACATATGCGGCAAGTCGAGGACGACGGTCGGCACGTTCGACTGGACGATATCGAGGACGTGGTCGAAGGAATCCTCCTCGAAGTCATACGTCTTGTCGAGCGTTGCCGGGGCCGCGAGGATGCTCAGATGCTCCTCGCACTTGGTCAGGAGCCGGTCGAGCAGGACCTCGTCGAGGCGGTCGGAACCGAAGACGGCGTCCGCCATGCCCTGCGGCGGATCCTGGTTGAAATCGAGCGCGACCGTGCCGAAGGCAAGATCCAGATCGGCGAGCAGCACGTCGGAGCCGAAGGCTCGCGCCATCGTCCAGGCGACGTTGTGGGCGATGGTGGAGGAACCGACGCCGCCCTTAGCGCCGACGAAGGCAAAGACGTGGCCGAGCTTGGATTCGCCGTCCTCGCGGTAGATGTCGGCAATGGCGGCGATGACAGTCATGACGTCAACAGGGGCGATCAGGTATTCGCTGACGCCCCGCTTGAGGAGCTCGCGGTAGGTGACGACGTCGTTGGAATGGCCGATGACGAGGACCTTGGTGCCGGCATCGCAGACCTCGGCGAGATCGTCGAGATGGGCGAGCAGCTCCTCACGCGAAAGGCGGCTTTCCACGACGATGAGGTTCGGTGTCGGCGCCGAGCGGTAGAACTCGGCCGCAGCGGTGATGCCGCCCGTGTGCACCTTGGTGTGGGCCCGCGCCATGCGCCGGTCGGAAGCGGCCATGTCGAGCGTGCCGGCCACATCCGGCGTATCGCAGAAGGCCTGGACGGTAATGCGCGGCACCGGCCGGGCGACCGGCGCGAACTGGCTGGGCATCTCCGGCCGGTCGTCGGCAAACGGATCGTCAAAATCAAGCGCGCCCATCAGATCAAGACCCCCCCACGGTGCTGTCGATCAGCTCCGTCTGCGACTTCGGATCGGCGCCCTTGGCGTAGTCGTCCAGCACCTTGGCGCGCCGCGCACCGGAGGCCGGGGACATCGGCCGCGGCCGGACGAGATCGGCCGGATTTGCCACCATCGCCGCCAGGTTCTGCTGCGAAGCGCAACCGAAGTTGTAGTAGTTGCGGTTGTCCATCGTCGCGGTCACATCCTTCGGCCAGGCGCCGCAATCGGGCGTCACGGCCTTCACCTTGAGATAGGAGAGGCGCACCGGCGCCACCCTTTCCGGCATGCTGGGATAGGCGGCAACGCGCACCAGGCCGGGCTCCACCCCCGCTTCGATCACGGCAGCCCGGATCGCCCGCGAGGCGGCGGCCGCCGCGATGTCGTTGCCGGAGCCGCTCGGCACCTGAACGGTGACCGCTCCGATCCCGTCGTCCCGATAGCCGAGGGCATAATCGTAGATCGCGTCCTTGAGCTCGGCGGACAGATGGCCGCCGCGCATGCCGATCGGGATATCGAGCGTCTCGGGCTCCTCCGACACCATAATAGGGTGGCGCAGACGGTAATCGTGGCGTTCGAGATCGGCAGCGTTAATGTTTCGTGACTGACAACCGGCCAGGAGCGAGGCGGCGAGCGCCAGCCCGAGGGCGGCCCCTGCCGGGGCGCGCTTCAGACGGTTTTCGGACTGCAGCATGTGTCTCTCCCCAACCCGATCAATCGAAGGAAAATCCGACCTGACCGGAATAGACGCCCTTGGGCCGGTCACCCTGCGCGCCGTAGCGCTTGATGAGCGAGCCGAGGAAATAGGCTTCCGCATCGTTGGCCATGACGAGATTGTCGTCGGGCCGGGCGAGAGCAGAAGGCGAAGTGGGCTTCACGATGTAGGGCGTGATGATGATGACGAGCTCGGTCTCCTTGCGCAGGAAGTCCTTGGAGGAGAACAGCGCGCCGAGGATCGGCAGATGCTGAAGTCCCGGCAGGCCGCCGACGGAACGCCGCGTCTCGTCCTGGACGAGACCGGCGATGGAGAAAGAGCCGCCGGAGGGAATCTCGACCGTCGTCTCCGCGCGCCGCACGGTGATGCCGGGGATGGTAATGCCCGCCGCCGTGGTGAAGGCACCTTCCGTGGCAAGGTCGCTCACCTCGGTCCGCACCTTGAGGCTGATGCGGCCACCGTCGAGGACGACGGGGGTGAAGGCGAGATTGACGCCAAAGGGCTTGAAGGAGATCGAAACGTCGCCGTTGTTGTCGACCGAGACCGGCACCGGGAACTCGCCGCCGACCAGGAAGTTGGCGGTCTCGCCGGAAACGGCCGTCAGGTTCGGCTCGGCGAGGTTGCGCAGCATGTTGGCCTCTTCCAGGGCCTTGATCGAGGCGGAAAGCTGGTTGCCGTTGTTGTTCCAGGCGACGCCGCCTTCGGCGGCGGTCTTGTTGGTATTGATCGGGAAGCTGAACGGCGACAGGCTCGCCGCGCTGGAGACCGCCGCGCCGGCGATGGTGCCAAAGCCGATGTTACCCTTCTGCAGCAGCGCCTGGGTGTTGATGCCGAGCTGCTTGACCACCTCGCGGTTCACCTCCGCGATGGTGACGCGCAGATTCACCTGCTCCTGGCCGGTGATCTTCAGAAGATTGATGACGGAGCTGTCGCTGCCGCCTCCACCACCGCTGCTTGCGCCGCCACCGCCGCCGGCGACCATGGCAAGCGCCGCGGCCGCGCCGCCGCCGCTCTTTTCCAAGAGGCTCGTGGCGATCTGCTCGGCGCGCTGGGAGGCGGCCGAGGAGGGAACGTAGCCGGAAAGCACGATCGAGCCGTTGATCACCTCCGCGCGCACCTCGCCATCGGGGATGGCCGTGCGCAGGAGGCGGTTGAGCGGCGTCAGGTCGACCTCGACATAGAGGTCGAGGCTGGCGATCTGGCGACCCGCGGCGTCGAACAGGAACACGTTCGCCTGGCCCACCTTGACGCCGATCAGATAGAGGCGCGTGGCGGTGCGCAGGACGGCGTCAGCGATCTCCGGATTGGAGACGAGGACATCGCCGGCAGGGCGGGGAAGCTCCACCACCACGGATTTGTTGATGCCGAGGCGGATGGTGCGCTCCTGACCGTTACTCACCCGCGCCAAGTCGATGCTGCGGGGAAAATCGCCATCGGCGCGGGCGGGCGTCGCCGTGAAGGCGCCCAGCATGCCGGTGAGCGGAATGGCGAGAGCGACGAGCGTTGCAAGACGCGCTGCCCATCTGCGCGGGTTGCCCATCATCTTCACACTCCTCATCGCGCGGTTTTCGGCGCTCATCGGGTCTTCACCATCTGCTCGCGGCCAAAGCGGATGATCTTCACGACGCCGGAGCGGTCGCGGTCCTCCACCATCTGATCGTTGTCGGCATCGGCCATGGAGCGCAGGGCGAGCGCCAGCGTGCCGCTGCTTTCCGCGGCAGTGACGATCTCCGCCTCGCGGGGGCTCACTTCCAGCGTCGCGGTCTTGCCGATGACGACGGGCTGGCCCTCGCGTTCTTCCACCTCCTGGTCGACCGCCAGGACGCGCACATTGGACAGCAGCGTGCGGCTCACCTGCTGGCCGGCCTCGCCGTTCACGCCCTGCTCGGCCGTCGTCAGGATGATATCGACATGGTCGTTCGGCAGGACGAAGCCGCCGGCCGCGCTCTGGGCCGAGACCCGCACGGCGATGGCGCGCTTGCCGGAAGGCAGGATGGCGGAGAGGAAGCCCGATTCGGCGCGGGCGAGCTTGCCTTCGCGGATCGGCTCTCCGGCGAGGAACTGGGTGCGCACGATGGTGCCTTCCAGCTTCTCCAGCGCCTCCGACCGGGCGGTCTTCTCGATATAGGCCGGGTTGACGTTGTCCTCAGGCCAGGGCTGCCAGCGCACATTGGCGGCCGTCAGGGACGCGCCGGGCGGAATATCGGCCGCGGCGACGAGGATGTCGCGCGTCGCAAGCTGGGGGTTGAGCTTGACCTCGGTCGGGCTCGGCTGGCCCTCCGGCTCCAGGTTGAGGGCAAGATAGGCCGCGGCGCCGCCCGCCAGAAGGGCGACGAGGAGAACGATCAGGCGGATTGGTGTCATCGGCCGGTAACCCTGCTTGCGCTTCCCGAACAGGGAGCGGATTGGTGACAAGGAGTTTCGTGCCGAATGGTCAAAGGACAGTTAACGAAGGGGCGAAACTGTCTCCATTCGGGACTTGGAATCCATCGAAACGGTGTGAAACCCGTCCGAAATGGATGCAAAGGCCTTCAGGCCAAGCGCGCGTACCAGTCGGTCTGGCTGAAAAGCACGAAGGCGGCCGCGGCGAAGGCGGCGCCATAGGGGACCCCCCGCTTCACGTCGCGCAGGCGCGCGAGCCAGCGCGGCAGCTCGCGACCGAGCGGACCCCAGCGGGTGCGCAGGACAATGATGGCGAGCGAGAGAAGGCCGCCGAAGAGCGAGGCGAGCACGAAATAGGAAAAGGCGTCCTGCCAGCCGAACCAGAGCGCCACCGCCGAGGCGAGCTTGGCATCGCCGGCGCCGATCCATCCGAGCGCGAAGAAGAAGCCGCTGAGAACGAAGACGATGCCGGCCGCCGCGATGGAAAGCCCGATATCGACTGGCGACATGCCGGCGAGCGGCGCGGCAACGGCCCAGAGCGCGACAACGGCCAGGACGAGCACGTTGCGGATGCGCAGCGTGAAAAGATCCATGATCCCGGCATAGGCCATGATCAGGAGAAAGAGGATGGTCGCGACAGAGGCCAGCGAATTTGCAGCGAGCATGTTTCCTCCGGGGCCAACCGAAGCTAGGCCGACAGGGTTAACGCCCGGTTGCCGAACGCATCCGCGACCAGCCCGGGTAGGCGGAAACGAAAACGGAGGGCAAGAGCCCTCCGCTTGATCCATCCAACGTGGCCTTTAGCCCGTGGCGTCGTGCCTTAGCCGCCTGCGGGCGCGAGGGCACTGGCAACGCTGCTGAAGGCGATGTTGAGGTTGCCGCCGATGGCGGTCAGCGTGGTGATGACCACGACCGCGATCAGGGCCGCGATGAGACCGTACTCGATGGCGGTCGCACCGGACTCGTCCTTCACAAAACGCGCGATAAGCTTCTTCATCTCTCTGCTCCTTGAATTATTCTCTCGTTCCGTTCGCCTTGAGGCCTGCGTTATCGGAACTGACGCAGAGGTAGCAGCAATTGCTTGCGGCAATCTTAATCCAATCCCATAGCGACCGGGGCTTCGGCAGCGTTTCCGAGGTGATTTGAAGCCTCCCATCCGCCGTCTTCAAATCGACGATTCAGGGATGGCAAGTTGCGTGTGGCGGGCGAAAAATCGCGCCGAAATTCAAAGGATTACGAGGGGGACATATTTTTCGTCCCAGCGAGCGCGACAGCTGAGGAGGCGCGCCGGACGACCGCCGCGCGTTTGGACTTCATTCACCCTTCCCGAGCAATATGGCCCGGACAGAAAGGGATGCCGCCATGTCAGTTCTCCGCGTTCGGCCGATCCTCAGATACATCCTTGCCGGACTTGTCGCCGGGTTCCTTTCCGGCGCCGCCCATGCCGCGGAGCCGATCGACCTCGTCATCGACTTCGCCAAGATCCTGCAGCTCGACCGGCCAGCCACGACGATCATCGTCGGCAATCCGGGTATCGCGGACGCTACGGTGGAAGACCAGACCACCCTGGTACTGACCGGAAAGGCCCCGGGCACCACCAACCTCATCGCCCTCGACGCGGAGGGGGCGGAGATCGCCAACGCGACGATCCGCGTCGCCTCCAACGACCGGCAGCTGACCACCATCTTCTACGGCGCCAAGCGGCAGACCCTTTCCTGCGCCCCGGTCTGCGAGCAGGTGATCTCCATCGGCGACGCAAACGAAAAGTTCCAGGAAGCGGCCTCGCAGATCCAGGCCCGAAAGGGCTTCTCGGGCGGCCAGTAGGCGGCTTAACCGCGCGTTCACCAAACGGCGGTCGCAAGCGGGCGCGCGCCGGCGCGTTAACGCTCCTTTGGCGCGAGATGGCGCAGGTTTGGCGCGTTCCTTGTGGGGGAGGATTGCTGCCATGCGCCAAGCGGCGGCAGGGCGACCGGAAGAAAGGGCGGCCAGCAACGCGGGCCGAAAACGCCGCGCGCGGCGGCTTTTCGCACGCCTGGCGCACGAGGAAGATGGCGTGACCGCGGTCGAATTCGCACTGATCGCACCCGCCTTCTTCTTCCTCATCCTCCTAATCATGGAGACGGCGCTCATCTTCATCGCCGAGCAGGTTCTCGAAAACGCGGTGTTCGAGGCAGCGCGCGACGTGCGCATCGGCCGGGTCCAGGCCGACCATGCCGACGCCGCCGGCTTCAGCGACATCGTCTGCAGCCGCCTCTTCGCCCTCATCCGCTGCGACAGCCCGAACTTCTATCTCGACGTGCGCTCTTACGAGACCTTCGCAAGCGCCCAGGTCTCGAACCCGGTGGACGAGGACGACGCGTTCGAAGATGCCGGCGAGTTCGAGTTCGGCGGGCCGGGCGACATCGTCGTCGTGCGGGCCTATTACCAGTGGCCGACCAACCCGCTCTATGGCGGCCTCACCTTCGGCAATCTCGCCAACGGCAAGCGCCTGATCGGCTCCTTCACCGCCTTCCGCAACGAGCCCTTCCCCGAGGTGGAACCGATACCCGAAACCCCGGTCTCCGACGCGGGTGGCGGGGGCAGCCCATCATGAGCCGCCCTGCCCTTTCCAGCCTCAGAGCCCTCCTTCATCGCTACCGGGCGCAGGAAACCGGCGTCGCGGCCATCGAGTTCGCCTTGATCGCCCCGATCCTGATCGCCCTCTGGCTCGGCACGGTGGAGCTCAGCCAGGGGCTCAGCGTCGACCGGCGCCTCGACCAGATCACCGCCTCCGTGGGCGACCTCGTCGCGCGCACGGCCAAGCTGACGGAAGCGGACATGAGCGACATCTTCGAGATCGTCCGCTCGGCGATGACCCCCTATCCGGAAGAGGAGGTCGGCGTCGTCGTCTCGGCGGTCGACATCGACGAGGAAGGCAACGCCTCCGTCGCCTGGAGCCGGGCGAGAGGCCCGCTCGCGGCGCATGCCAGCGGCTCGGACGTCACCGGCGAGATCCCGGCGAGCCTGCGCCGGCCGAACTCCCAGGTCATCGTCTCGGAAGGAAGCTATGCGTTCCGCCCGGCCCTCGGCTATACGATCACCGGGACGATCAATCTCTCCGACCAGCACTTCTTCGTGCCGCGCGAGTCGGAGAAGGTCGAGCTTTGCGGGCCGGACGAGGAGGATTGCGGCTAGGGCGATCCTCGATGGAGGAGCGTCATGCTGAAGGAATTCAAGGAGTTCGCCCTCAAGGGCAACGTCGTCGACATGGCCGTCGGCATCATCATCGGCGCCGCCTTCGGCGCGATCGTCTCCTCGCTCGTCGACGACATCATCATGCCGCCGATCGGGCTCCTGCTCGGCGGGGTCGATTTCTCGCAGCTCTTCGTAGTGCTTTCCGGAGACGGTCCCTACAACACCGTCGCGCAGGCGAAGCAGGCCGGGGCCGTCACCTGGAACATCGGCCTGTTCATCAACGCCATCCTCAAATTCCTGATCGTCGCCATGGCCGTCTTTCTGCTGGTGCGGACGGTGAACCGGCTGGTGCGCAAGCGCGAGGAGAAGCCGGCCGCCGCGCCGGAGGTGCCGGAGGACATTCGCCTCCTGCGCGAAATCCGCGATCTCTTGGCGACCCGCGGCGAGAGCTGAGGCGACGGAGCCCCACCGAGGACGGCCTGCCATGCGCCGGCACGGCGCGAAGGCTCTGGACGGGCCGGCGCCGGCCGGCCTAGAGAAGCTGCATGACACACGCGCTTTCACCCGAGACTGAGGCAGCAGGCCCCCTGGCCAGACCGGAAGAGGCCGCCTCGCCGCTCTTCAAGAACCTGCGGCAGGCCGCCCGGTCGGCGCCGGATTCGGGCATCGTCGAAGTGATGAACTACGGCCGCGACCGGCCGGGGATGATCCCGCTCTGGGCCGGCGAGGGCGATCTCTCGACGCCCGACTTCATCTGCGCGGCGGCGACGAAATCGCTCGCCGAGGGCGAGACCTTCTATACCTGGCAGCGGGGCATCCCGCCGCTGCGCGAGGCGCTGGCGCGCTACCACAGCCGCGTCTTTTCCCGCGACCTGCCGGCGGAACGCTTCTTCATCACCGGATCGGGCATGCAGGCGATCCAGCTCGCAATCGCCGCCGTGGCGGGAGCCGGCGACGAGGTGCTGATCCCGACCCCGGCATGGCCGAACTGCGCGGCCGCCACCGGACTTGCCGGCGCCAGGGCCGTGGAAGTGCCGATGCGCTTTGCCGACAATTCCGGCTGGCGGCTCGATCTCGACGACCTCTTCGCGGCGGTCACGCCCGCAACAAGGGCGATCTTCGTCAACTCCCCCTCCAACCCGACGGGCTGGACTGCGGACGAGGACGAGCTCAGGGCGCTTCTTTCCTTCGCCCGCGAGAAGGGGCTGTGGATCATCGCCGACGAGGTCTACCACCGCTTCTATTTCTCCGGCGAGCGCTCGCCCTCCTTCTACGACGTGGCGGGCGAGGACGACCCGATCCTCTTCGTCAACACCTTCTCCAAGAACTGGGCGATGACCGGATGGCGCGTCGGCTGGATCGGCGCCCCGCCGGTTCTCGGGCGAGTGATCGAGAACCTCATCCAGTATTCCACCTCGGGCGTCGCCGTGTTCATGCAGCGCGCCGCCACGGTGGCGCTGGACGAAGGGGAGGATTTCGTCCGCCTGCAGGTGGATCGCGCCCGCCAGGGCCGGCAGATCGTCTGCGAGGCGCTGCAATCCTCGCCGCGCGTGCGCTTTTCCTGGCCGGACGGGGCCTTCTATCTCTTCTTCTCCATCCGGGGCGCGGAGGAGACCGGCAAGCTCGGCCTGCGCCTCGTCGACGAGGCCAATATCGGGCTGGCGCCCGGCACCGCCTTCGGCGCGGGGGGCGAGACGTTCATGCGCCTGTGCTTCGCGCGCAAGGCGGAGGACCTTTCGGAGGCCGCGCGGAGGCTGACGGCCTGGCTCGCACACTGAAGGACATCGAAAGCCGAGCCGTCCGGACCGGGAGCAAGGGGCGCGGGCCGAAGCGCGCCGCCCGGGTGCTGGCGACGCTCGCCATCTCCGCCACCGGCGGCTTCCTGTTCTCGCTCGCCGGCGTTCCGGCGGCCTGGATCGCCGGCGGCATGCTGGCGGTCGCGGCGACGACGCTCGCCGGCTTCGACAGCGACATGCCGACGCCGCTGCGCGACCTCGTCTTCCTGGTCCTCGGCGTCATCGCCGGCACCGGCGTCAATCCCGCCACGATCCACCAGATGGTGAGCTGGCCGATCAGCTTCGTCATTCTCGTGGTGACGGTCTTCCTGGTGGCGCTCTCCGGCTATGTGTTCTTTTCCCGCTTCTGCGGCTGGGACCGCAACAGCGCCCTTTTCGCCTCGCTGCCGGGAGCGCTCTCCTTCGTGCTCGCCGCCGCCGAGATGACGAACGCGGACATGCGCCGCGTCGCGGTGGCGCAAAGCCTTCGCCTCATCGTGCTGCTGGAAGCGCTGCCGGCGGCCGCATGGATCTCCGGCATCCACCCATCCGGCATGCCGAGCCGCACCGACGCTCCGGTCATCCCGCTGGAACTTCTGCTTCTTTATGCGCTGGGCGCGGTCGGCGGGCTCATTCTCAACCGGCTGCGCATTCCAGGCGGCATTATGCTCGGCGGGCTGACGGTGGCGGCCGTTCTTTACGTTTCCGGCGCGGTGACGACTGCCGTGCCGACCTGGATCCTCGTGCCGGCCCTCATCGGGCTCGGCGCCGTGGCCGGCTGCCGGCTGAGGCCGGAGGACCGGCATCTTCTGAAAAGCACGCTCGCCAGCGCCAGCGGCGCCTTCGTCGTGGCGGTGGTGATCTCGGCGGCCGGAGCGGGCCTCGTCACCTGGCTCCTCGGCGTGCCGATCGAGCAGACCTTCATGGCCTTCGCGCCGGGGGCGCTGGAAGCGCTGACCATCCTCGCCTTCACGCTCCATATCGACCCGGCCTATGTGGCCGCCCACCATGTCGTGCGCTTCATGGTGCTCGCCTTTTCCGTTCCCCTGATCGCCCGATGGCTGATGCGCCTCGACGCCAGCGACGCGGCGCGCGCCGAGGCACAGGCTGCGGGGAGCGGCAAAGGCTAGAGGCGTTCTCCCGGCAAGGCGACGCCGCACAGCGCGACGCGAAGCGGCAGGACGCGGCGCGCAAAAAAGCGCCGGGCACGGAGCCCGGCGCCGAGAGGAACGGGAGGCTACTTTGAGATCAGCCGCCGGAAGCGGCGAAAATCTCGGCGCGCACTGGCACGGTCTCCGAAGAATCCGGCCGGTTGAGCGGCAGGTCGAGCGCCTGCCAGGTCTCCACCAGCGCCTCGGCGAGCGCGTCGATCAACTGGTCGTCATGCGCCGGCGTCGGCGTGATCCGGAGCCGCTCGGTGCCGCGCGGCACCGTCGGGTAGTTGATCGGCTGGATGTAGATGTGATGCTTTTCGAGCAGCCGGTCGCTGGCGGCCTTGCAGGCCTCCGGGTCGCCGACGAGCACCGGCACGATATGGGTCTCGCTCGGCATCACCGGCAGGCCGTGGCGGCGCAGCACTTCCTTGGCGCGGGCCGCCTGGCGCTGCTGGCCGTCGCGTTCGGCCTGCGAGCTCTTCAGGTGGCGGATGGAGGCGCAGGCGGCGGCGGCGATGGCCGGCGGCAGGGCCGTGGTGAAGATGAAGCCCGGCGCATAGGAGCGGATGGCGTCGATCACCGCCTCGCGGCCGGTGATATAGCCGCCCAGCGTGCCGAAAGCCTTGGCGAGCGTTCCCTCGATCACGTCGATGCGGTCCATGACGCCATCGCGCTCGCAGATGCCAGCGCCGCGCGGACCGTACATGCCGACCGCATGGACCTCGTCGATATAGGTCATGGCGCCGTACTTGTCGGCGAGATCGGCGATCTGCTCGATGGGGGCCACGTCGCCATCCATGGAGTAGACCGATTCGAAGACGATCAGCTTGGCCCGCTCGTCGCCCGCCGCCTTCAGGAGATCTTCAAGATGCTCCAGATCGTTGTGGCGCCAGATCTGCTTCTGGCCGCCGGCGCGCTTGACGCCCTCGATCATGGAAGCGTGGTTGAGCTGGTCGGAAAGGATGAGGCAGTCCGGCAGGAGCCGGGCGAGCGTGGAGATGGCCGCCTCGTTGGAGACGAAGCCGGAGGTGAAGACCAGAGCGGCTTCCTTGCCATGAAGGTCGCAGAGCTCGGCTTCCAGCTCGACCAGGGGCCGGTTGGTGCCGGAGATGTTGCGCGTGCCACCGGCGCCGGCGCCCATCGTGGCCGCCGCCTCGCGCATGGCCTCGACGACCTTGGGATGGTGGCCCATCGCCAGATAGTCGTTCGAACACCAGATAAAGACTTCCTCAGCTTCGCCATGGCGACGCCATATGGCCCGCGGAAACTTGCCGACCTGACGTTCCAGATCAGCAAATACGCGGTACCGCCGCTCATTGCGCAGCGCCGCGATCGCGGCCTCGAAATGGGATTGATAATCGAACATGGCGTGCTCCAGTCGATGCCGCGGCAACATTAAACAGGCGGGCCCCCCTTTGGCTAGCGGCGGTTCGACGCGCCGAATTTGCCAGCGGCCCCAAGGGGAGAGTAGGGCGTGCTTCCTTCTGCGCCTCTGATCTGGATCAAATCCTTGACACTCGAAAGGCGTCTAAAAGGACTCAAAGTGTCACGTGCGCTTGACAGCCGCCGCGGCACTCGGTCCCAAGCAGCGCCGTCCACGCGACGTCCTGCCGGGCCGCCACCGCGGCGGGTCGCCGCAAGGATTTGAAAAGGCGCAGCGCGCCACCATGGGAGAGCAATGCCTACCAGCGAAGCCAGACAGCCGCCACCCCGCGCCGTCGGCATGGGACGCGCCTTCGCAGGAAGGCGGCTCAGACTATCGACCCTGACCTGGCTGCGCTGGCTGGCCATCGTCGGCCAGACGGCGACGGTGCTTCTGATCGGCTTCTGGTTCGATTTTCCGGTGCCGTTCGGGGCCTGCTTCGCGCTGATCGCGCTCTCGGCCTGGGTCAACATCGCGCTGCGGATCCGCTTTCCGGCCAGCAACCGGCTCGAGCCGAAATGGGCGACGCTCATCCTCGGCTACGACGTCGTGCAGCTCGCCGGCCTGCTCTATCTGACGGGAGGGCTGGAAAACCCGTTCGCCTTCCTGATCATCTCGCCTGTCCTCGTCTCGGCGACGACGATGCAGGCCGACAAGACTTTCCTTCTCGGCTTCCTCGCCTTCGTCTGCGCCACGATCCTCGTCTTCTTCCACGAGCCGCTGCCCTGGCCTCCGGGACAGATGCTCGCCATCCCGCTTCTTTATGTCGGCGGGCTGTGGTCGGCGCTGGTCTGCTCGCTCGCCTTCATGGGCTTCTTCGCCTTCCGCATCGCGGAAGAGACGCGCCAGCTTTCCACCGCGCTGACGGCGACGGAACTCGTGCTGCAGCGCGAGCAGCACCTGACGGCGCTCGACGGCCTGGCCGCCGCCGCCGCCCACGAGCTCGGCACGCCGCTCGGCACCATCGCGCTGGTCGTCAAGGAGCTGCAGCGCGAGACGGAGGAGGACGATCCGCGCTCGGAAGACCTGAAGCTTCTCGCCTCGCAATCGGCGCGCTGCCGCAACATCCTTTCCAAGCTCACCTCGCTCTCCACGGAGCCGGAGGAGCATCTCGGCATGCTGCCGCTTTCGCGGCTCGTCGAGGAGGTGACCGCGCCGCACCGGGACCTCGGCAAGAAGCTCTCCATCGAGCGCCACGGCACCATCGCCGAGCCGGTGTTCCGCCGCAATCCCGGCATCCTCTACGGCATCGGCAACCTTCTGGAGAACGCCGTCGACTTCGCCAACAGCGAGATCACCATCGGCACGGGCTGGGACGAGAACTGGGCCATCGTGACGATCGCCGATGACGGGCCGGGCTTTTCGCCCGACGTCATCGACCAGCTCGGCGAGCCCTATATCACCACCCGACGCACCAAGCCTGAGGCCCCTCGTTCGCACCATGGCGGCGGGCTCGGCCTCGGCTTCTTCATCGCCAAGACGCTGCTGGAGCGCTCCGGCGCCCAGCTGACGCTCCGCAACCGGACGGTGCCGCAGACCGGCGCCGTCGTATCCATCGCCTGGCCGCGCACGGCGCCGATCATCGGCGGATCCTCGGAAGAAGAAGAGGAGATGCTGTATGCCGCTGAGTAGCCATCCGATCCATCCGGGACCGACGGCCCGGATTGGCGTTCCAACCAGAGACCAGTCCATCTCATGACAAGGTGGGGTTAGCTCACATGACTACCGAATCCCTAGCGGAACTGGGCGTTGCAGATGCAAGCCTGCTGATCGTCGACGACGACAAGCCCTTCCTGCAGCGCCTTGGACGCGCCATGGAAAAGCGAGGCTTCGCCACCGAAATGGCGGAGAACGTGAAGGACGCCAAGCAGCGCGTGGCCAACGACCCGCCCGCCTTCGCGGTGGTCGACATGCGCCTGGAAGACGGCAACGGCCTCGACGTGATCGAACTGCTTCGCGAGAAGCGACCCGATGCGCGCGCCGTGATCCTGACCGGCTACGGCAACATCGCCACCGCCGTGACGGCCGTGAAGATGGGCGCCATCGACTATCTGTCGAAGCCGGCCGATGCGGACGACATCTATGCCGCCCTCATCCAGCAGCCGGACGAGCGGGCCGACCCGCCGGAGAATCCGATGTCGGCCGACCGGGTGCGGTGGGAGCACATCCAGCGCGTCTACGAGCTTTGCGACCGCAACGTCTCGGAGACCGCAAGGCGGCTCAACATGCACCGGCGCACGCTGCAGCGCATCCTCGCCAAGCGCGCTCCCCGCTGAGACGAGGGGTCCGCGCCGCCATCGCGGCGCGGGCGCGCCCACCCTCAGGCCCCGTGCCCGGGGTCCTCGAGGTCGTGAAGCCGGTTCGCACCGGCCCGCGCCAGGCGCGTCAGCATCTCCTTGCGACGCGCCGCGGGCAGGCGGCATTGGGGAGCCCCCTCGCGCAGGATCTCCGCACCGAAGGGATCGGCGAGGATGAGGCCTGCCTCCTCAGGGAACACATCGAGCGGCACCTCGGCCGAGGTGGCGAAGAAGAAGCGGTCGGAATGGGCGAGATAATCGCGCCATTTGCGATCGGCCATGAAATCGGCCAGCGACGACTTGATCTCGACGATGACGATCTCGGCCTTGCGGCCGAGGGCGACGAGATCGGCGCGCCGGCCACTTGCAAGCGGCACCTCGGGCAGGAGCGCATAGCCTTCGGCCCGCAAGCGCCGGCAGACGCCTCGCCGGATGGCAAGGGCGGCGGCCGACTGGCGCCCGTCGACGAGACCGGGCTGCGAGCCTGACTGGCAGGGCGATGCTTCGGCGATGACGGTGCGGACGGCGATGCGCGGCATTTTTCGAAGATAGCAAAGCCGCGCCGGCGCGCAAACAAAAGATGAACGAAACTGCCGCATGCGGCGACAGGGCCTCGGCCAAAAAAGGCCGCGGCGCAGGCGCCGCGGCCGAAACTCCGCTACCGGCGGGCCCCGATCAGAAGGGCGAGTCCGGATAGTAGTACTGGCTGGCGTTTTCGGGCGTCACCAGCGTGGAGTTGAGGATGTAGCGCCCTTCGATGGCGGCGCCCGAGACGTATTTGAGGGCCGTCAGCTCGATGGCGGTGGCGATCATGGAGGGCGGATAGAGGACGTCGGCCGGCACCATCGTGTCGTTGTCGCCGACGCGCTCGATCATCTGCTTCATGCCGGCGCCGCCCAGGACCCACATCTCGTCCTGGCGGTTCGCCTGCCGGATCGCCTCGATGACGCCGAGCGCCATGTCGTCGTCGGAGGCCCAGACGGCGTTGATCTCGGGGAAGCGGGAAAGGAAATCCTGCATCACCTCGAAGGCGTCGTCGCGGTTCCAGTTGCCGTGCTCCATGCCGAGGATCTCGATGCCGGAGCCTTCGATCGCTGTCTGGAAGGCCTCGACGCGCTGGTTGTCGATGACGGTCGGGATGCCGCGCAGGACGACGATCTTGCCGCCATCGGGCATCTTTTCCTTGAAGAACTCGCCGGCGTTGCGGCCGAAGCCCGGATTGTCGCCGGCGACGTAGAGGTCCTCGATGCCTTCCTGGGCAAGGCCGCGATCGACGACGGTGACGAACTTGCCGGCGTCCTTGACGCGCTTCACCGGGCCGGTGAGCGGATCGGATTCGAACGGCAGCACGACGAGGGCGTCGATGTTGCGGGTGGCGAGCATGTCCTCCAGATCCGAGACCTGCTTGCCGGCATCGCCCGCCGTGGCGAGGACGAAGTCGAGATTCTCGTATTCCTGCTCCAGGCGGTCGATCGCCTCCTGGGCATGGAAGTTGACGCCGCCCGTCCAGCCATGCGTGGCGGCGGGAATCGAGACGCCGATGATGGTCGTTTCCTGCGAAAGGGCGGCGCCCGGCAGGGCGATGGCAGCCGCGAGCGCGGCTCCCACCAGGCTCATTGCGCGTTTTTTCACGATTTCACTCCCTCGGTTGGGCCCGCAAGGGCCGTTTCGGCCGGCTTCAGCCGGCCTTTCTGCCGCGCTGCAGAACGACGGCGAGAATGATGATGACGCCCTGGATCGCCCCGTTGAGATAGGGGCTGACGAGGTCGGTCAGGTTGAGGATGTTGTCGATGAGGCTGAGGATGAGGACGCCGACGGCCGTGCCCCAGACCCGGCCGAAGCCGCCCTTCAGCACCGTGCCGCCGATGATGACGGCGGCGATCGCTTCCAGCTCCCACAGGAGCCCGGTCGTGGAGGAGGCCGAGCCGAGGCGCGGCACGTACATGATGGTGGCGATGCCGACGAGAATGCCGAGAAACACGTAGGTGAGAAGGCGCACGGTATCGACATGGATCGCCGAATAGCGGGCGACCTGGTCGTTCGAGCCGATCGCCGCGCAATGGCGGCCGAAGGCGGTGCGGCGCATGACGATCTCGCCGATGACGGCGATGACGGCAAAGACGACGATCGGCCAGGCAACGCCGAAGAGACCGCCGTAATAGACCGGCCGGTAGACCTCGCGGACCTCGAAGTTGAGCGACAGCGTGCCGCCATCGGCGAGCCAGGTGACGAGGGAGCGAAAGATGCCCATCGTGCCGAGCGTGACGATGAAGGCCTCTATCCCCGCCCGGGTGACGAGAAGGCCGTTGACCGCGCCGGCGACGAGGCCGACGAGCAGCGCCGCGCCCATGCCGGCGAGGACGACGGGCCAGCCGGCCCCCAGCTCCGGCACCAGCCAGTTCATGACGATGATCATCACGCCGGCGATGAAGGCGGCCATGGAGCCGACCGAGAGGTCGAGCCCGCCCGCGGTGATGACGAAGGTCATGCCGACGGCGATGATGCCGATGAAGGCGGAGCGGGCGAGGACGTTGGTGACGTTGCCGTAGGACAGGAAGTTGGCGTTGAGGAAGGCGCCGAGGAGGATGAGGAGGACGAGCGCGACCAGCGGGCCCCAGACATGCAGGTCGATGCGCATGCGGCGGGCCGGCGCGGCGGGGGTGCTAGCCTCGGCGGACATGGTCATCTCCTGCTCTTTCTTCCGCCCCCTGCTGCAGCCCCATGGCGTAGCGGACGATCTCGTTCTCGGTGATCTCTTCGCCGGAGACCTCTCCCATGACGCGGCCGGAGCGCATGACGACGATGCGATGGCAAAGGCCGATCACCTCGGCCATCTCGGAGGAGATGACGATGATGGCGTGGCCCTCGGCGGCGAGTTCGGTGATGAAGCCGTAGATCTGCTGCTTGGTGCCGATGTCGATGCCGCGCGTCGGCTCGTCGGCGATGAGGATCGCCGGCTCCACCAGCATGGTCTTGGCGAGAAGCAGCTTCTGCTGGTTGCCGCCCGAAAGGTTGCCGACGGGGATGTCGCGACGCGGGGCGCGGATGGCGAAGCGCGCGATCGCCGCATCGAGCGCGGCCTCTTCCGCCTTCTCGTCGATGAAGATCCGCGAAAAGCGCTCCAGGCCGAGGAGGGTGAGGTTCTGGCGCATGCCCTTGCCGAGGAGAAGGCCGTGGCCCTTGCGGTCCTCCGTCAGGTAGGCAAGGCCGTGCCGCACGGCGTCGCGGGGGCTCGCGATATGCACCTCATTTCCGTCGAGCCGGACCGTGCCGGAAGCGTGGCGGAGCCCCACCAGCCCTTCCATCAGCTCGGTGCGGCCGGAGCCGACGAGGCCGGCGAAGCCGAGGATCTCGCCCTGGCGCAGCGTGAAGGAGACATCCTTCACATAGCCAGGCACCGAAAAGCCCTCCACCTCGAGGACGACGCTGGCGCCCGGCTCGGGGGCCTTCGGCGGAAAAACGTCGGTGAGGTCGCGGCCGACCATCTGGCGGGCCATGTCCTCCTCCGAAAGCTCGGCGACGGGCGCCGTGACCACGTGGTGGCCGTCGCGCAGGATCGTCACCTTGTCGGCGACACGCTCCATCTCGTCGAGCTTGTGGGAGGTATAGAGGATGGCGACGCCATCGGCCTTCAGACGCTCGATCTGGCGAAAGAGGACTTCCGCCTCGCGCCGGGTGAGGACGGCGGTCGGCTCGTCCATGATGAGCACGCGAGCATTCCTGACCAGCGCCTTGGCGATCTCCACCATCTGCTTCTGCGAGACGGAGAGCGCGGAGACGGGCGTTGCCGGATCGACCGGCGTCTCCAGTTCGCGAAGCACCTCGGCGGAGCGCTTTCGCATGAGGGCCGTATCGAGGAAGGGGCCGCGCTTCAGCTCCCGGCCGAGAAAGATGTTGGCTTCGGCCGAAAGCTGCTCGGCGAGGTTGAATTCCTGGTGGATGAGGACGACGCCCTCCTTCTCGGCCTCCTCGGAGGAGGCGAACGCGACCGGCCGGCCGCGCAGGAGGATCTCGCCGCCGCTGGCCGGCTGGTAGCCTGCCAGGCACTTCATCAGCGTCGACTTGCCCGCGCCGTTCTCGCCGATCAGGGCATGGACCTCGCCGGGCCTCAGCTCGAAATCGATGTCGAAGAGAACCTGAACCGGGCCGAAGCTCTTGGAGACGGCGCGTGCGGCGAGGACCGGTCCTTCGGCCGGGCCCTTCCTCTCAGGGGCGTTTCCTGCCGACGGCGCAGGCTCCGCCGCGCCGTTCTGCGGCTGTGAGGCCAAATGCGTTATCTCTCCCCGAGGCGCTTTTTCTAGAGTGAGACCCAGGCGCCGTTTTTTTGTGACGATTTGACGCATGCCTCAACGAAGGCCACTCCTGCAACCCCATCTTGCACCGTCGGGTAAACAACTTCGCGAGCCGGCTTGCCGCCATCGCGCGCGGCGCGGATCGCGGCGGCCGCCTCGGCGTAGATGTTTGCAAAACCTTCCAGATAGCCTTCCGGATGACCGCCAGGCGTGCGGGTCATGCGCGCCGCCGCCGGGCCGGCACCCGCGCCGCCGCGGGTGATGAGGCGCTTTTCCTCGCCGAGGGGGGTGAACCAGAGGAGGTTGGGGTTCTCCTGCGCCCATTCCAGCCCGCCCTTCGTGCCGTAGACCCGCAGCTTCAGCGCATTCTCGTTGCCGGGCGCGACCTGGCTCGCCCAGAGCATCCCCTTGGCCCCGCCGGCAAAGCGCAGGAGCACATGGGCGTTGTCGTCGACCCGGCGGCCCTCCACGAAGCTGTCGAGATCGGCGGCGAGGCTTTCCAGCGTCAGGCCCGAGACGAAACAGGCGAGGTTGTAGGCATGGGTGCCGATATCGCCGGTGGAGCCGCCGACGCCGGAGCGGGCCGGGTCGGTCCGCCATTCGGCCTGCTTGTTGCCGCTCTCCTCGGTCTTCTCCGACAGCCAGTCCTGCGGATACTCCACCTGGACGACGCGGATGTCGCCGAGACGGCCCTCCTCCACCATGGCACGCGCCTGCCGGACCATCGGATAGCCGGTGTAGTTGTGGGTGAGGACGAAGACGGCGCCGGATTTTTCCACAACCTCGGCGAGGCGCTTGGCGTCGCGCAGGTTTGAGGAAAGCGGCTTGTCGCAGATGACGTGGATGCCGCGCTTCAGAAACTCTTTCGCCACCGGCACGTGCATGTGGTTGGGCGTGACGATGGAGACGGCCTCGATGCCATCCTTCAGCCGCGCCTCGCGCTTCGCCATCTCCTCGTAGGAGCCGTAATTGCGGTCCTCGGCGAGACCGAGTTCGCGGCCCGATGCCTTCGCCCGCTCCGGATCGGAGGAGAGCGCCCCGGCGAGGAGGGCGAAATGGCCATCCATGCGCGCGGCGATGCGGTGGACGGCGCCGATGAAGGCGCCCTGCCCGCCGCCCACCATGCCGAGGCGGATCGGGCCGTGCGTATCGTTTCTCGAGGCGCCTATGGCCATCGTTCTCTCCCTTGATCCTGTTCTTGAGGCAGGCCCCGCCAGCCGCCCGCCGGCGCGGCCTGCCCGATTAGCCGATGCCCAGCATGCGCCGGTTGGCCGCCTCGTCGGTGCCGCCGGAGGCGAAATCGTCGAAGGCCTTCTCGGTCACCTCGATGATATGGCCCGCGATGAACGGTGCGCCCTCGGCCGCCCCCTGCTCTGCCGACTTGATGGCGCATTCCCATTCCAGCACCGCCCAGGAGGCATAATCGTATTCGGCGAGCTTGGAGAAAATGGCGGCGAAGTCGACCTGGCCGTCGCCGAGCGAGCGGAACCGGCCGGCCCGCTTCAGCCAGGGCTGGTAGCCCGAATAGACGCCCTGGCGGCCCGTCGGATTGAACTCGGCGTCCTTCACGTGAAAGGCGACGATGCGCTCGTGATAGATGTCGATGAACTCGACGTAATCGAGCTGCTGCAGGACGAAATGGGAGGGATCGTAGTTGATGCAGCAACGCGGATGGCCGCCGAGCGCCTCCAGGAACATCTCGAAGGTGATGCCGTCGAAGACGTCCTCGCCGGGATGGATCTCGTAGCCGACCGAGCAGCCGGCCTCGTCAAAGGCGTCGAGGATCGGCTTCCAGCGCTTCGCCAGCTCCGTGAAGGCGGTGTCGATCAGGCCGGCGGGGCGCTGCGGCCAGGGATAGAGATAGGGAAAGGCGAGCGAGCCGGGAAAGGAGACATGGGAGGCAAAGCCCATGTTCTTCGAGGCTTTCGCGGCCTTCATCATCTGGTCGACCGCCCATTCCTGGCGGGCCTTCGGGTTGCCCCGCACCTCGGGGGCGGCAAAGCCGTCGAAGACCTCGTCATAGGCCGGATGCACGGCGACGAGCTGGCCCTGCAGATGGGTGGAAAGATCGGTGATCTCCACACCGGCCTCGCGGCAGATGCCCGTCACCTCGTCGCAGTAATCCTTCGATTCCGCGGCCCTGGCGAGATCGAAGAGGCGCGCATCCCAGGTGGGAATCTGGACGCCCTTGTAGCCGAGGCCGGCCGCCCATTGCGCGATGGATTTGAGGGAGTTGAACGGCGCTTCGTCGCCGCCGAACTGGGCGAGAAAAATCCCCGGCCCCTTCATGGTCTTCATGGATGGCTCCTTCCCATTCCCGTTGTCGCGCCCGGCGGCGCTTCGGTTCGGGCGGCCCTTCTGGCGGGGCCGCGCCTCTGGCAGATCGTCGCCCGACCTAGACGCCGAGATGGCGGTCGACGAGCATCTCCAGAAATTCCTGCTTTCCCGACTTCGGCTGCGGACGGAGGTCTTTTTCCGCGACCTGCGCGGCGAGGCTTTCCAGGCTCTCGCCGCCGCCGAGGATCGAGCGCCCGAAATCGCTCTCCCAGCCGGAATAGCGCTCCTCGACGAAGGATTTGAGGTCGCCCTTCTCCATCATGTCGGCGGCCGCCAGAAGCGCGCGGGCGATGGCGTCCATGGAGCCGATATGGGCGATCAGAAGGTCGTCCGGATCGATCGACTGGCGGCGGATCTTGGCATCGAAATTGAGGCCGCCGGTGGTGAAGCCGCCCGCCTTCAGGATCTCATAGAGGGCCAGCGCCATTTCCGGCACGTTCATGGCGAACTGGTCCGTATCCCAGCCGGACTGGTAGTCGCCGCGGTTGATGTCGATGGAGCCGAAGATGCCCAGCGCCGCCGCGAGCGCGATCTCGTGCTCGAAGGAATGGCCGGCCAGAATGGCGTGGTTCTGCTCGATGTTGATCTTCACCCTGTCCTCAAGGCCGAAGGCCTGGAGCATGCCGTAGATGGTGCCGACGTCGAAATCGTACTGGTGCTTGGTCGGCTCCTGCGGCTTCGGCTCGATCAGGATCGTGCCCTTGAAGCCGATCTTCTCCTTGTGCTCGACGACCATCGAAAGGAAGCGGCCGAGCTGGTTCAATTCGCGCTTGAGGTCGGTGTTGAGCAGCGTCTCATAGCCTTCGCGCCCGCCCCACAGGACGTAGTTGGCGCCGCCGAGCTCGTGGGTGACCTCCAGGGCGTTCTTCACCTGGCCGGCGGCATAGGCGAAGACCTCCGGATCCGGATTGGTGGCGGCGCCCGCCATATAGCGGCGGTTGGAAAAGAGGTTCGCCGTGCCCCAGAGAAGGCGGACGCTGGCGCTCTCCATTTTCTTGCCGAAGAGATCGGCGATCTCGCGGACGTTGCGGTTGGATTCGGCCAGGCTCTCGGCCTCGGGCGCAATATCGCGATCATGGAAGGTGAAGAAGGGCACGCCGAGAAGGCGAAACATCTCGAAGGCGACATCGGCCTTGAGGCGCGCCTTCTCCATGGTGTCGCCGAACCAGGGGCGCAGCAGGGTCTGGCCGCCGAAGGGATCGCCACCCGGCCAGGTGAAGGAGTGCCAGTAGCAGACGGCGAAGCGCAGATGCTCCTCCATGCGCCTGCCGAGCACCATGCGGTCGGGATCATACCAGCGGAAGGCGAGGGTCCGGTCCGTCTCCGGCCCCTCGTAGCGGACCGGCTCGGCGATGGAGAAGAACTCTTCGGGCATGGCTTCCTCCGGCGGGCCGCTCAGCTTCGCCCGCTCATCTCATTTCGGCAGGTGCCGGCACGAACCGGCGCCCGACCGTCTTCGGAGGAAGAACCTACTGCACCCGCCTTACGAGGCAAGCTTGCGGCGCTGCAGGCGGCGGCGATCGACCGAGGAGGGAATGCCCATGGCTTCCCTGTACTTGGCGACGGTGCGCCGGGCGATCACGACGCCCTCCTCCTTGAGGATCGTGACGATCTGGTCGTCAGAGAGGACGCGCTCGGCCTCGCCGGCGACAAGGACGCGAATGCGCTGGCGCACGGCCTCGGCCGAATGCGACTCGCCGCCATCCGTGGCGGCAAGCGCGACGGAGAAGAAGGCCTTCAGCGGGAAGATGCCGCGCGGCGTCGTCATCGCCTTGTTGGCGACGGCACGACTCACGGTCGATTCGTGCATGCCGATCTCGTCGGCCACCATCCTCAGCGTCAGCGGGCGCAGATAGGCGCCGCCGTCATGCAGGAAGCCGTCCTGCCAGCGGACGATCTCGCTCGCCACGGCGAGCAGCGTGCGGGCGCGCTGGTCGAGGCTCTTTTCCAGCCAGGTCGCCTTCTGCAGGCAGTCGGAGAGGAATTTCTCTGCGCCGGCATCGCGGGCGCGGCTCAGATGGGCGGAGACCTCGGCATGGTAGGAGCGGTCGATCAGGAGGCGCGGCAGCACCGCGTCGTTGAGGTCGACCAGCCAGGCGCCGTCCGGCCCGGCGCGGACGATGATATCGGGCACCAGCAGCGCCACCGGGTCGCTCGCAAAGCGCAGGCCGGGCTTGGGATCGAGAGCCTTGAGCTCCGAAATCATCTCCGAAAGGTCCTCCCGGTCGACGCCGCAGCGGCCGAGGAGAAGGTCGAGGCGGCCCTCGGCGAGGAGCTCCAGGTTCTCCAGCAGCGCTTCCATGGCCGGATCGAAGCGGTTCAGCTCCACGAGCTGCAGGCGCAGGCACTCCTTCAGAGAGCGGGCGAAGACGCCGGCGGGCTCGAAAAGGTGGCACCGCTCCAGAACGCGGGCGACATCCTCCACCGCCACCTGGAGGGTGACGGCGATCGCCTCGAGCGAGGTGCGCAGATAGCCCGCCTCGTCGATCTCGCCGAGCAGGGTCAGGGCGATCAGCCGGTCCGGCCCCTGCGGAAAGGCGGTATCGATCTGGCCTTCGAGGAGCGCCAGCAGCGTCGGCGGCGAGGCGACGTAGCTGTCCTCGTCGGGAAGCTCGGAAAAATCGCGCCCGCCGGCGCCGATCCTGGCGTCGGGAAGCGGCGCGGCGCTCCTGTCCTCACCCGGGAAGAGATCCTCGCGGGGGGCATCGGTCTCGCTGGCGGCGGGATCGGAAGGCGGGGCGGCCGAGATTTCGGTCTCGGCGGAGGAAGAGCGAGAAAGAAGGGGCGCCTCGCCATCGGCGGCGCCTTCGCCCGGCTCCTCCCCGCGCGACAGGAGCGGGTTCTGCTCGATCTCGCGGTCGATGAAGTCTTCCAGTTCCGGGGCGGACATCTGCAGGAGGCGGATCGCCTGCATCAACTGCGGCGTGATGACGAGCGATTGCGACTGCTTGAGCTGAAGTCTCGCCGAAAGAACCATCCCACAACGCCCCGAATACCCCGTCGGGCCTTATCCTTGGCCGCGTGCGAACAGCCTTCGCGCGCAGACTGGCCCGTTCCTTGCTAGAGGAGCTTAGTCGGCTTTTGGGAACGGTTAAAGACGGAAGTTCTCGCCCAAGTAAACTCGCCGCACTTCGGGATTGCCGACGATATCGTCGGGCGAGCCCTCGGTCAGCACCTCTCCGGAATGGATGATGTAGGCGCGGTCGATGAGGCCGAGCGTCTCGCGGACATTGTGATCGGTGATGAGGACGCCGATGCCGCGCGCCGTCAGATGGCGCACGAGGGCCTGGATGTCGCCGACGGCGATCGGGTCGATGCCGGCGAAGGGCTCGTCGAGCAGCATGAAGGCCGGCCGGCTCGCCAGCGCCCGGGCGATCTCGCAGCGCCGCCTTTCGCCGCCCGAAAGGGCGAGCGCCGGCGACTTGCGCAGATGCGTGATGTGAAACTCTTCTAGGAGGCTGTCGAGCTCGGCCTTGCGCTTTTTGCGGTTCGGCTCGACCACTTCGAGGATGGCGAGGATGTTGTCCTCCACCGAGAGGCCCCGGAAAATGGAGGCCTCCTGCGGCAGGTAGCCGATGCCGAGGCGCGCGCGCTGGTACATCGGCAGGCGGGTGATGTCGTGGCCCTCCAGCTCGATGCGCCCGCCCTCGGCGCGGATGAGGCCGGTGATCATGTAGAAGACGGTGGTCTTGCCGGCGCCGTTCGGGCCGAGAAGGCCGACGGATTCGCCCTGGCGGACGGCGAGGGAGACGTCCTTGACGACCTTGCGGCCCTTGAAGGATTTCTGCAGGCCGGTGGCGACGAGCCAGCCTTCGGCACCGGGGACCGGAGCGCTGCCGGCCGCGGGCGCGGCCTCCTCGCCATAGCCCGGATCGCGGCCGCCGCCCTTGCCGCCGAAGGCGAGGCGCGCCAGGAACGAGCGGCGACGGCGCGGCGTGCGGCCGGCCTCCTCACGCGCGGGCTGGTCGTTGCGCATCAGCATGCCCGCTACTGCCCGGGCGCCGTCTCGGAACCCGGCGGGTTGGAATTGGGCGCGATGATCGTCTGCACGCGCCCGCCCTGCATGTCCGCCTTCTTCGTCTTCAGATTCACCACGAGCCGCTCGCCGCGCAGGACATTGTCGCCCTGGGTGAGGACGACATTGCCGTAAAGAGTGACGATCTCCGTCTTCATGTCAAAGACGGCACGGTCGCCGGTGGCGGTCTTGTCCTCGGTGTTGACCCTGACGCCGCCTTCGGCCTCGATGATGGTGATGGAGGAACCGGGCCCGCCGACCAGACCGGAGCCGGCGCCCGCAGCGGCGCCGCTCTTCGGCTCGCCGCCGCTCGCCGCGCCGCCGTTCTCGTCGTTGCCGGTGTAGTGGACGATGAGCTTGGCCGTCTGCATGACGGTCTCGGCCTGACGGACCTTCACGTTGCCGCTGTAGATGGCGATCTTTTCCTCGTCGCGCACTTCAAGCCGGTCCGCCTCCACGAGGATCGGATCATCGGAAGAGGAGGAAAAGCCGCCGAAAGCCTCGCCGAAGCCCTGCGCAAGCGCGGGCGCCGAAAGGCCGAGGCCGGCCGCGAGGAAAATAAGGAGGGCGAGCGCCGGGATGACCGCCCGCGAAAATGGGGGCTTCAATGGGATGCTGCCGCTCGCTGGTCTTCGGCGCCGCCGGCCGGCTTTTCGTTTCCGGCCTTGTCGCGGTTGGGCGGCATCAGATGCGTGCGGACATTGCCCTCGATGACGATATGCCTGCCGCCTTCGGTCGCGCCGATCGTGTCGCCGGTGGTGCGGCTGTCGCGATAGGTGACGACGACCGGGTTCGGCGAAGACAAGGTGGAGTTCTTGGTGTCGATCTTGGCGTCGTGCAGCAGCATGCCGTAGCCGTCGGTGGAATCGACGTTGACATCGCCGTCGAGGACGAGGGCGCCGGCGGCATTGTCGAAATCGGCGTTGCGCGCCTCTATCTCGACCGGGCCGCGGCCCGGCGCGGTGATATAGGCGACGATGTTCTCCAGCGTCACGGCGTCGGGCGTGGCGAATTTCTGGATCGCCCGATCCGCCTCCAGGCGGAATTCACGCTCGAAGCGGTCGAAGCCGGTGAGCTTCGGATTGTCCATGATGATGGCGTTCTTGGCGATCGTCGTCTTGGCGATGGAAAGGTCGAACTGCTCGCCCGGAGAGAGCTGGCCGAGATAGACCATGCCGGCAAGCGCGGCAAAACCCGTGACGGGAAGGGCGAAGCGCAGCACCCGTACAAAGAGGGAATGACGGCGCGCAGCACGGTACGCGGCCGTGCGCGTTCTCACACGGTCGAAAGCGAATTGCTCCGGCGGCCCCATGTCCGCCGGTGTCGCGACCAGCATCATCTCAACCCTCTTCCCGGCGGGATGCCCCCGTATCCCCTGTCAAGATGGTGTTTTTTGGGCGATGCGCCACCACCCGATGTTTTTCAGGCGTGCGCAAAGATATCGCCATCTTCCCAGCCAAGCAAATCAAGCTCCGAACGCACCGGCACGAAGCGGAAGCAGGCCTCGGCAAGCTTCAGCCGGCCCTCCCGCTCCAGACGCTTGATGAGCTCGGTGCGCATGGCGTGCAGATAGAGCACGTCCGCCGCGGCATACTGGAGCTGCGCCTCGCTCAGCTCGTCCGCGCCCCAGTCCGAACTCTGCTGCTGCTTGGAGAGCTCCAGGCCAAGAAGCTCGCGGGCGAGATCCTTCAGGCCGTGCCGGTCGGTATAGGTGCGCACCAGCTTGGAGGCGATCTTGGTGCACCAGACGGGCGTCGTGACGACGCCAAGGCCGTTGCGCAGCGCGGCGACATCGAAGCGCGCATAGTGAAAGACCTTGATACGGGCGGGATCCGACAGGAGCGCGACGAGGTTCGGCGCCTGGCGCTGGCCCGCGGCGATACGCACCACGTCGGCGGTGCCGTCGCCCGGCGAGAGCTGCACGACGCAGAGCCGGTCGCGGCCGGGCCGCAGTCCCATCGTCTCGGTATCGACGGCGACCACATCGCCGTAGAGGGAAAGATCGGGCAAATCGCCCTCGTGGAAGCGGATCGTCATGGCGGGCCTTTCTCTGTGAGAAGGCTCCTGACACGATCCGGCGAGCCGGACAATGCCTGCCGGGCCCGTCAGCGGACCCGCCGGGGCGTGAGGAAGCCTCGCCGATCACAGGCGGGCCGGGGCACCCCCGCAGCGAAAGAACCCTACCAGACAGGCGGCGTGGTGATCCACAGGACGCGGGTGGTTCCGTCGGCGAGATTGCGGAACTTGTGCGGCAGACGGCTCTCGAAGGTGAAGGCGTCACCCTCGCCGAGACGATAGACGCTGCCATCGACGAAGAGTTCGAGCCTACCTTCGAGGACGACGCCGCATTCCTCCCCCTCGTGGCTGTAAGCTTCTTCCCCGGATCCGCCGTTCGCCTGGAGGACGATCTCCATCACCTGCAGGGCGCCCTCGTCGCTCGGATTGAGAAATGCCTTCACCATGCCCTTGGCGCCGAAATCCACCTGGCGGCGCTGACCCGCCCGCACGATGCGCTTCGCCTCCTTCTCGGCGCTCGCCTCCAGCTCGCCGAAGAGGGCGAGCACCGGCACCTCCAGAACCCCGCAGATGGAGCGCAGCGCACGCACGGAGGGCGAAGAGATGCCGCGCTCGATCTGGCTCAACAGGCCGACCGAGATGCTGGCCCCGTCGGCGACCTGCTTCAGCGAAAGGCCGCGCGCCTGGCGCGCCTCGCGCACGGCAAAGCCGAGCGAGCGATCGTCCTCATGCGCCTCGGCGCCGAAGCGGGCGCTGACGAGAGAAGGGGAGGCCTGAGGCTTCATGATTGCCTGTCGCTGATTTTCATATGGATGAACTTCTATCGGATTCTCGCCAGAAGTGAAAGCTGCGCCACGCGGCAAAGGCTTCTGGATACCGCCGAAATTCCCCGAAATCCCCCTGCATCATCGGGGCCAGAGGAGTCACGGCGGCGGCGTTGCGCCAAGTCATAATTTCATGATAGTGAAATGTGCACGCCTGATCCATGCGTGATTTCAGCAATAGCGAGGCAGGTCGAGGCGCCGACCGTCGGCGACAGGCCCCGCAATAAGGGGAATTTCATGAGCATGAAACGCTTCGCCTCGCTCGCCTTCGGCCTTGCGATCGCCTTCGCAACGCCTGCCCTGGCCGATTCCGTCAAGGTCGGCGTCACCACCACGGGCGTGCCCTTCACCTTCGTCGACACCTCCAGCCAGGCGCCCACCGGGGCCATGGTCGATCTCGCCAAGGCGATTGCCGCCGACAACGGCATGGACGCCGAGTTCCAGGTCGTGGCCTTCTCCGCCCTCATCCCGGCGCTCTCCAGCGGCAAGATCGACCTCATCTCCGCGGGCATGTTCGCGACCGACGAGCGCAAGAAGGTGGTCGACTTCTCCACCCCCGTCTACGCCTATGGCGATGCCATGTTCGTCGCCGCCGACGATGCCAATAACTACACGATCGACGACCTGAAGGGCGCGACCGTGGGGGCGCAGATCGGCACGACGTTCGCCGACAATCTGCAGGCACTCGGCACGTTCGGCGAGGTGAAGCTCTACGATTCCATCGCCGACATCATGCGCGACGTGAAGCTCGGCCGCATCAAGGCAGGCTTCGGCGACAAGCCGATCGTCGCCTATCAGATCGCCCAGAAGCCGGAGCTCGGCGTCCGCCTGGTGGAGGGCTACAAGCCGCTGAAGTCCGGCGAGGTGGCGCTGGCCGTCGCCAAGGAGAACGGCGCTCTCCTGGAAAAGGTGAACGCCTCGATCGCCAAGCTGAAGGAGAGCGGCGAGCTCGAGGCGATTTTCGCCAAGTACGGTCTCTGAGACCCCGCTTCCGCCGGCGCGCTCGCGAGCGCGCCGGACCCCGCGTCCTCTGGCGCGCTTGAGAACCGGGCCGCCGCAACCTGACGGCGGCCTGAAGAGGAGGCGCTCCGGCGGGCTCCCTGCCAGCAAGGGCTCCACATGACGGATTTCATCGCCAGCGCCGGCGTCTACCTGCCGATCCTCCTCAAGGGAGTCTGGCTGACGATCGCGGTCACCCTCCTGTCGCTCGGGCTCGCCACCCTGCTCGGCCTGATCTGGGCACTCTTCCGCACCTCGGGCATCCGCTGGCTGGCGCTGGCGACGCGCATCTTCGTGGAATTCGTGCGCGGCGTGCCGATCCTCGTCGTTCTCTTCTACATCTACTTCGTGATGCCGGAATTCGGCCTCGACCTCACCGCGTTCCAGGCAGGCGTGGTTGGGCTCGCCCTCACCTATTCCTGCTATATCGGCGAGACCTTCCGTGCCGGCATCGAGGCGGTCGACAAGGGCCAGGTCGAGGCGGCGAAATCCATCGGCATGAAGACGCCGATGATGATGCGCCGGGTGGTGCTGCCGCAGGCCTTCCGGATCGTGGTGCCGCCCTATGCCAACAACATGGTCATGCTCTTGAAGGATTCCTCGCAGGTCTCGGTCATCTCGGTGGCCGAGCTCACCATGCAGGGCAAGATGCTCGCCTCATCCACCTTCGACAACATGACAGTCTTCACGCTCGTCGCCCTTCTCTATCTGTGCCTGACGATCCCGCTCAACTTCGCCATGCGGCGGGTCGAAGTCGCCATGGGAAGCGCGAAATGATCAAGCTCGAGGACGTGCACAAATCCTTCGGCGACCACGAGGTGCTGAAGGGCGTCGACGCGGAGATCGACAAGGGCCAGGTGGTCTGCCTGATCGGCCCGTCGGGTTCGGGCAAGTCGACGCTGCTGCGCTGCATCAACGGGCTGGAAACCTACCAGAGCGGGCAGATCAGCGTCGACGGCGAGAGGGTCGACGTCGCCTCGCCGCGGATCCACGACATCCGCACGCGCGTCTCCATGGTCTTTCAGCGCTTCAACCTCTTCCCGCACAGGACGGCGATCGAAAACGTCATGGAAGGGCCGCGCTATGTCCTGAAGCAGGAGCAGGCGAGCGCCCGGCAGAAGGCGGAGCAGCTGCTCGTGCGGGTCGGGCTCGAAGACAAGCTCGACGCCTATCCGAGCGCCCTTTCCGGCGGCCAGCAGCAGCGGGTCGCCATCGCCCGCGCCCTCGCCATGGAGCCGGAAGCGATCCTCTTCGACGAGCCGACCTCAGCGCTCGACCCGGAAATGGTCGGCGAGGTGCTGCAGGTGATGCGGGCACTCGCCGAAGAGCACATGACCATGCTCGTCGTCACCCACGAGATCCTCTTCGCGCGCGAAGTGGCCGACAGCGTCCTCTTCCTCGACGGCGGCCGCATCGTGGAGGAGGGGCCGGCCGGCGAGGTGCTGCGCCAGCCGAAGAACGAGCGCACGCAGGATTTCCTGCGGCGCGTCACCCATCCCGTCTAGAAACCCCTCTTGCGGATCGCCCGATGCCTCATCCCGTTCCCTCGCTCTGGGCCGCCACCGCCGTGCCGGCGCCGGAAACGCCTCCCCTTCGCGGCGCGAACCGCGCCGACGTCGCCATCATCGGCGCGGGCTTCACCGGGCTGTCGGCGGCGCTGAAGCTCGCCGAGGGCGGCGCCGAGGTCACCGTCGTCGACAGCCACGCGCCCGGCTTCGGGGCGAGCGGACGCAATGGCGGCCAGGTGATCCCGGGCCTCAAATACGATCCCGATACGCTCGACCGGCTCTATGGCGAGGCGACGACCGATTTCGCCGGGCGCACGGCGGAGACGACCTTCGGATTGATCGAAAAGCACGCCATCGCCTGCGAGCCCATGCGCAAGGGCTGGATCCAGGCCTCGCTGAAGACATCGCACCTGCCGACGCTCGAAGGCCGCATGCGCCAGTGGCAGGCACGCGGCGCGCCAGTGGAAATGCTCGACGCGGCGCAAATGGCGGCGAGGACGGGCAGCCAGAGCTTCGCAGGCGGCTGGCTCGACGGGCGCGCCGGCAGCCTGCATCCGCTTTCCTATGCGCGCGGCCTAGCGCAAGCGGCGATCGCCGCGGGGGCGAAGATCTACGGCGACAGCGAGGCGAGCGCGCTGAAGCGCTCGCCAGAGGGTTGGACGATCTCCCTTGCGAGCGGCGCGAGCCTTGAGGCCCGCGAAGCGATCGTGGCGACCAACGGCTACACCGGCCCGCTCTGGCCGAAGCTGAAGGCGACGGTGATCCCGGCCAACAGCATCCAGGTGGCGACGGTGCCGCTGCCGGAGGCGCTTCTTGCAGAAATCCTGCCCGAACGCATGGTGGTCTCCGACAGCCGGCGCATCACCAACTATTTCCGCATCGGCCCGGGGGGCCGGCTGATGATGGGCGGGCGCGGCAGCTTTTCGGAGCCCGAGGCGCCGGCGGATTACCGGCGGATCATCGCCGCGATGCACCGCTTCTTTCCGCAGACGCGCGAGCTCGCGCTCGACTATTTCTGGGCCGGCCGGGTAGCGATGACGCGGGATCACCTGCCGCACATCCATCAGCCTTTCGAGAACCTCACCATGGCGCTCGGCTATAACGGCCGGGGCGTGGCACTGGCGAGCGCGCTCGGCCAGGCCATCGGCGCGCATCTCCTCGATCGCACAAGCCCCCTGCCCCTGAAGCTGACCGAGATCGACCCGATGCCGGTGCACGGCCTGCATCCGATCTATGCCTCGGCCATGATCTCCTACTACCGGCTGCGCGACGCGCTGGAGAGCTGACGGGGCGGAGAGCTGACGGGGCGGAGAGCTGACGGGCGGGCGAAAGGCCGGCCGCGTCACCGGTGGCGATCAACCAAGGCTATCGGGGTCCTGCGCTGGAACAAGCTTGAGACGCGGGAATCGGAGCGACGGGTAGCGATCAAAATTCCTGATTGAATTGATCCGCAATTGCAATTGGACGAGAGCCCGCGCCATGCCGATGATCGCCTCCTCTGCAACGAAGGGGCGGGAATGAACCGTAAGCTCTATCTGAAATTCGTCGAAGCGGGCGTCGAGGGGATCATCGATCTTTATTGGGAGACGGCTCCGAAGACCTGCGAGGCCCTGTGGGGCGCCCTTTCGGCGCCGATCACCGTCACCACGAGCCACGCCATCTTTTCGGGACCGGAGATCATGATGGGGCTTCCCAAGGAAGCCCAGAATTTCGATCCGACGAGCCTGCCGCCGGAAAACCAGACGATCCTGCCGGAGCCCGGCGAGCTGCTCTGGTTCTACCAGCCGAAGAACTTCTTCAAGATCGACCCGGACGAGTTCTGGGAAATCGGCATGTTCTACGCCGCCGGCGGGCGCACTTTCGGCCCGACGGGCTGGATCCCGTGCACCTATTTCGGCCGCATGAACGAAGGGCTGGAGAAAGTCGCCGAGCAATGCCGCCTGATCCGCAAGGAAGGCATCAAGACGGTCGAGCTCGGCCGGAAGAGTTAAATGCCGCGTGCGCGGCGGCCCCGTCGCACACGCCCTGTTGTCCAATGCGATTGGAGGGGAACCATGAAGCTTCTTGCCACACTTACGGCCTCGCTGACGGCCACTGCCGCCTGCGCTCTGGTCTCGACGACCGTGCTCGCGGCCGAGACCATCACCATCAATTCCTTCGGCGGCGCCTACGAGACCGCCCACCGCAAATGCGTCATCGATCCGTTCGAGAAGGAGACCGGCGCGAGCGTGCAGATCGTCACCGCCTATTCGGCCGACGCCTTCGCGCAGCTGCGTGCCCAGAAGGACGCGCCGCAGTTCGACGTGATCCACTTCTCCGGCGGCCAGGAGATCGTCGGCGCCAAGGAAGGCCTGCTGTCGCCGCTCGATCCGGCCAAGGTGCCGAACCTTGCCGACCTCTACGACTTCGCCAAGAAGAACGTCGCGGAGGGCGAAGGCCCGGCCTATTCGATCGCCGCCATCGGCCTTCTCTACAACTCGGAGAAAGCGCCGAAGGCCCCGACGAGCTGGAAGGACCTGATGGACGAGGCCTATGCCGACCACATCGTCCTGACCGACATCTCCAACGGCTACGGCATGCTGGGCTTCTTGATGCTGAACCAGGCCGAGGGCGGCAGCCTTGAAGACATCGAGCCGGGTCTCGAGGCGGTGAAGACGCTTCTCGGCCGCGGCGCGGTCGTCGTCTCCACCTCGCCGGAGATCCAGCAGGAATTCGCCCAGAACGACGCCTGGATCGCCGCCTACGCCTCCGACTACGCCTATACGCTCGAAAAGGCCGGTCTGCCGGCGAAGTTCGTGCAGGGCGAGGAAGGCACGCCGGCAAGCTTCATCACGGCGAACCTCGTCGCCGGCCGTCCGAACCAGGACCTCGCCATGAAGTTCATCGACATGACGATCTCCAAGGAAGCGGAAGCGTGCTTCGCCAACGAGCTGCGCTACTCGCCGACCAATTCCAAGGTCGAGCTTTCCGACGAGGTCGCGGCGAACATGGTCTACGGCGAGGACGCGGTGAAGGGCCTCATCCGTTTCGACCCGCAGGTGATCGAAGCCAACCGTTCCGACTGGGTCGACCAGTGGAACCGGGCGATCGCCCGCTGAACCCCGGAGCGGGGCGGGGCCTTGCGGCGCCGCCCCCTTCCCTTGCCCCGGCCCCCTTTCCCTTGCCGCCACCCCGGGGCCGGAGAATGAAAGAGCGCAGGCGATGAGCGATCGCACCGAGAACCTCGTGCTGGTCCTGCCGGGCCTTCTGCTCCTGGCGCTCGCCTTCCTGGTGCCGATCGGGCAGATGCTGGTGCTCTCGGTAGAGGGCGAGAACGGCTTCACCCTGGCGCATTTCTCGCGCTTCCTGACCGACAGCTACTATCTCGGAGTCCTCTGGCGGACGATCCGGCTCTCCATCGTCATCACGGCGATCTGCGCGGCCATCGGCTTTCCCTTCGCCTACATCATGGCGCATGTCGGCCCGCGCATCCGGCTGTGGCTGGTACTTCTCGTCATCCTGCCGCTGATGACCAGCGTCGTCGTCAGGACCTTCGGCTGGATGGTGCTCCTCGGCCGCTCGGGCCTCGTGCCGGATATCCTGCGCGACCTCGGCCTTGCCGGGCGCAACTTCTCGCTCATGCATACCGAGGCGGCGATCGTCATCGGCATGGTGCAGGTGCTCCTGCCCTTCATGACGCTCTCCATCCTCGGCATCCTCACCCGCCTCGATCCGCGGCTGGAGGAAGCCGCCCGCACCATGGGATGCTCCTTCCTGAAGACCATCCGCACCGTGGTGCTGCCGCTCGCCCTGCCCGGCATCGTCGCCGGCTCGCTCCTCGTCTTCACGCTTTCGGCGAGCTCTTTCGTGACGCCGAACCTTCTCGGCGGCTCTCGCATCCAGATGCTCGCCACCTCGATCTACCGGCAGGTGACGCAGACGCTGGACTGGCCCTTCGCGGCGGCGCAGGCGACGATCCTCTTCGTCGGCGTGCTCCTCATCCTCATCCCCTATGCCAGGCTGACGGGAGCGCGGAATGGTTAGGGCCATCCCGCGCTGGCTCAAAATCTCGGCGGTCGGCTTCGTCATCCTGACGGGGATCCTCCTCCTTGCCCCACTGATCGTCGTCGTCGGGGTGTCGCTGTCGCAAAGCCAGTTCATCGCCTTCCCGCCGGCGGGCCTTTCGCTGCGCTGGTACCGCGAGGTGCTCTCCTCGGACGCCTATCTCTCCTCGGCCTGGATCAGCCTTCAGGTCGCCGTCCTCGTGACGCTCTCGGCGAGCCTCATCGGGGCGATGGCGGCGATCGGCATCCATCGGCGCAAGCTGCCGGGCTCGGGCTTCCTGTCGATCTTCTTCCTGTCGCCGCTCGTCCTGCCGACGATCATCTACGCCATCGGCATGCTGATGGTGTGGAGCGCCCTCGTCGGCCCCGTCTCGGTGCTGACGCTGTGGATCGGCCATACCGTCATCACCCTCCCCTATGTGGTGCGCACGACGCTGGCGGTGCTTTCCGAATCCGACCCGTTCCTGGAAGAGGCGGCCCAGACGATGGGGGCGAACCGGGTGCAGCGGCTCCTCCTCGTCGTGCTGCCGCAATGCCTGCCGGGGCTTGCCGCCGGCGCCTTCTTCGCCTTCAACATCTCCTTCGACGAGGCCGTGCTGTCGCTGTTCCTGCGCCGGCCGGGCCTGACGACGCTGCCGGTGCAGATCTACGGGCAGCTGGAATTCAGCCCCGACCCGTCCGTGGCGGCGGTCTCCACCATCATGATCGGCCTGACGGTCTGCCTGATCTTCGTGATCGACCGGATCCTCGGCCTGCAACGTTTCTCGAGCACCTGACCATGGTCGACGTCCTTCTCAAGGATATCCGCAAGTCCTTCGGCTCCATGGAGGTGCTGCACGGCATCTCGATCGAGATCGCGCGGGGCGAGTTCGTCAGCCTTCTCGGCCCTTCCGGCTGCGGGAAGACGACGCTCCTGCGCATCATCGCCGGGCTGGAAGGCGTCTCGCAGGGCAGCGTGGAGATCGCCGGCCAGGACGTGACGCGGCTGCCGCCGGAAAAGCGCGACATCGCCATGATGTTTCAGTCCTACGCGCTGCTGCCGCATCTCAGCGTCGCCGAGAATGTCCGCTTTCCCCTGCGCATGCGCGGCATCGGCTCGCGCGAGGAACAGGCCGAGCGGGTGCGCGCGGCGCTGGAGACGGTCCACCTTTCCGCCTTTGCCGAGCGCCGGCCGCGCCAGCTCTCCGGCGGCCAGCAGCAGCGCGTGGCGCTGGCGCGCGCCATCGTCTCCAATCCCAAGGTGCTGCTCCTCGACGAGCCGCTCTCCAATCTCGACGCAAGGCTGCGCGAGGACATGCAGGTGGAGCTGATCGAGATGCACAAGCGGCTGGGGCTCACCACCGTCTTCGTCACCCACGACCAGGAGGAGGCGCTCAGCCTCTCCGACCGGATCGTGCTCATCCAGAAGGGGCGGGTGGAGCAGGAAGGCACGCCGAGCGACATCTACGCCCGGCCGGCGACACATTTCGCTTCCACCTTCCTCGGCACGGCGAATCTCGTGGCGGCAGAGATCGAAGGGCACGGCGAGAATGCCGCGGCGCGGCTTGCCGACGGGCAGGTGCTCCCGCTTGCCGGCGCCGACGCCCAGCCGGGACCGGCCATGCTCGCCATCCGCCAGGAGGACGTGACGCTCCTTGCGGCAGGCTCCGTCGAAGGCGCCCTCAGAGCAAGGGTCCGCACGCGCGTTTATCTCGGTGCGCGCAGCCGCTACGTGGTGGAACTCAGCGACAAGGAACTGAGGGTGCTCGCCCCGAACGACTCCGTCTTCGAGGGCGGAGAGGACGTGATGCTGAAGATCGATCCGGCGCGGATCCGCATCCTGCCGGCAAAAGAAACCTGACGGACGAAAGAGGTATTTCGGCATGAGCCATCCGCGCCAGGCGCCCTCCCCCCGGAGGCCGGCCGTCGGAGCGAAGGCCGGCGACGCCTCACCGGGGCAAGGCAACGGGTCCGCCTACCGAGGCGATCCGGCGCGGATGCGCGCCGACACGAACGCCCTGCGCAACATGCGCATCGTCGACATCAACACCTTCCTCGTCCTCGTACGCACCCGCCACTTCCGGCGGACGGCGGAAATCCTCAACACCTCGCAGCCGGCGATCTCGGCACGGCTCCTCGCCCTTGAGAACGAATTCGGCGTGCGCCTCATCGAGCGCGGCGACGGCGCCTTCCGCGTCACGCCGGAGGGCGAGAAGGCGCTGCAGGCCTTCCAGCACATTCTCGACAGCCTGCAGGATCTGACCGCGAACCTTTCCGGTCAGGAGGCGAGCGCCCCGCGCAATGTGCGCATCGGGGCGATCGATTCCATCGCCTCGACCTTCATGCCGAACCTCGTCGATTCGCTGCACCAGGCGATGCCGCGGCTGAAGATCGACGTCTCGGTGGAAGGCACCAAGCTTCTCGTGGAGGGCATGGAGCGGGGCGAATACGACATCATCTTCGCCGTCGATCCGGTGATCGGCGACAATTTCCGCTCCTTTTCCTCGCTGGTGCTGGAGATGGCCTGGGCGGGCTCGCCGAGCCTCATCGATCCGCAGCGCGTCTACAGCGTCGACGACCTTTCGCGCATGCCGATCATCACCTTTCCGAAGGACACCCCGCCCTATCGGCAGATCGCGCCCTACTTCCAGGACGAGCGCGTCCTCGCATCAAAGCTGACGAGCTCCAACTCGCTGTTCGCGATCATCAACCTTCTGATCCACGGCTTCGGCGTCGGGGCGATCCCGAGCGTCACCATCGAGCGCGAGATCGCCGCGGGACTGCTGTGCCCGATCAAGGTCTCCAAGCGCTTCCCGCCGCTGCCGATCGTCGCCACCTACCAGACGGCAAGCGACTACGACCTGGTGCGGCTCGTGGTGGAGCAGGCGCGCCAGAGCGCCGCCGATTTCTGCGACGGGCTCGCGGCGAAGGTCGCCTGGGTCAGCTGAGGCCCGGCCGGTTCGGAGCGGCTAGAGCTCGGCCCGGACGATCGCGGCGCCGTCGGCGAGCGCCTTCAGCTTGGCGAAGGCGACCGCACGCGGCAGGTACTTCATGCCGCAATCGGGCGCCGGCAGGAGCCTTTCCGCAGAGACGAACTTCAGCGCCGGCCTGATCCGCTCCGCCACCGTCTCCGGGCTCTCCACCTCTTCGGTGCCGAGGTCGATGACACCGTAGAGGATGCTCTTGCCGGAAAGCTCGGCGAGGATGCCGGGATCGAGCCGGGGCTGCGCCGCCTCGATGGAGACCATCTCGGCGCTGCAATCGGCAAGCTGGGGCAGGAAGGAATAGCCGGCCGGCTTGTCGGCGACGAAGGCGGCATAGCCGAAGCAGAGATGTACGACGGTCGTCGCGTTGACGCCCTTGAGCGCCCTGTCGATCGCCTTGACGGCGTATTCGCCGGCCCGGTCCGGGAAGGCCTGCATCCAAGGCTCGTCCAGCTGGATGATGTCGGCGCCGGCATCGGCGAGCTCGCGGGCCTCCTCGTTGACCGCATCGGCATAGGCGAGCGCCATCTCCTCGACGCTCGCATAGAAGTCGTTCTGCGCCTGCTGGGCGAGGGTGAAGGGGCCGGGCAGCGTCACCTTCACCTTCCTGTCGGTCTGGGCGCGCAGGAACTTCAGCGCCTCCAGGCCGACGGGCCGGGCGCGGCGCACGGGCGCCACGACGCGCGGCACCTTGATGGGCTTGCCGATGCGGCTGATCACCTCGCCGGGATTTTCCTCGTCGAGACCTTCCAGGGCATTGGCGAAGTGGTTCGAATAGCTCTCGCGGCGCACCTCGCCATCGGTGACGACGTCGATGCCCGCCCTTTCCATATCGGCGATGGCAAGGCGGGCCGCATCGTCCTGCGCCTCGGAAAGGAGCTCGGCCGGCACACGCCAGATGAAAGGGGCGCGCACGCGCGGCACGCCGGCCTTCAGCTTCTCCGGATCGATCAGCCAGGCGGGCTGCGGATAGCTGCCGACAACGGTGGTCTCGAGGGGTTTGCGGCTCACGATATGTCTCCCGCCGCGCTTCGGCGGCTTTTCTCGTTTGGGGCCGGCCGTGTCCTACGGCAGGCAGGTCTTGGTGCCGTCGGGCAGGTCGATATCGGCGAGCGACAGGACAATGGCACCGGAATGGTAGTGGGCAATCAGCGCGCCCATCTCCACGACGCCGCGCTCGGAAAAGAGCGCCTTGGCCTTCTTCAGCGTCGCATCGCTCACCCTTTCCCCGGCGAGCGCCTCGCGGGCGAAGCGGTAGGCGACGGCCTCCTCCTCGCGGGCGAAATCAGGGGCGTTGCGGTTCTTGATCGCCTCGGCGATCTGCGGGTCGAGGCCGGCCTTCAGCGCCATGGGCAGATGGTTGAACCAGATGTAGTGGCAGGAATAGTGCCGCGCCGTCGTGAGGATGACGAGTTCGGCGATGCGCTGGCCGATGACCGTGCGCCAGCGCAGGAATTCGCCGAGGCGCTGGGCGATATCGGCCAGCTCCGGGCTGTGCAGCCAGGCGCGGACGGGGCCGCGCACCACGCCGCGCGGGCCGGCGGCGACGGCATCGGCGATCTTCTGCTGCTCCGGCGTCAGGTTGTCGAGATCGGGCAGCGCAATGGTTTCGCGCCCGCTCATTTCGCCTGCGCCGCCAGAAAGTCTTCCAGCGCGAAGATCTCCACGTCCGGGCCGGTCGGGGTCACCCCCTTGAAGGGCGTCGCTTCCTGCAGCCAGCGGCGCGAGGGGGGCAGATCCCAGGTGAAGCGGTTGCCGGCGTGCCATTTCACCGGCTCGTCGTCGAGGTCGATGATCTGGATCGGCGGCGGCAGGGTTTCCACGCGATGCCCGTCCGGATCGCGCCAGTAGACATAGAAGGCATGGCCCTGGCCGTGGCGGCCGGGGCCGCGCTCGAAGCAATGGGCAAAGCCGGTGCCGCCCGCCCAGTCGAGCGCGGTGAACAGATGCTGCACGTCCTGCACGATATAGGCGAAGTGGTGCAGCTTCGGGCCCGGCCGCGTCAGGAAGACGATGTCGTGCGGGTTGTCCTTGCGGAAGAGGAAGATACCGAGCGGGTCCTCGTCGGTCTCCTTGTCGACGAAGTAGTCCGACACGCGAAAGCCGATATCGGTGTAGAACTTGCCGACCGTGGCGACATCCGGCGCGAGGCACTGGATGTGGTCGTAGCGCAGGGCCGCCGCGCCCTTGTGAAGCTGCGGTTGGTCGTGCAGGCGCGGCAGGGTCGGCATGGTGGCGACGAATTCGAGCGGCGTGCCGGCGCTGTCGGAGACATGCAGCGTGCGGCCCTGATGCGGGCGCTCGGCCCATTCGGCCGAAATGCCGGATCGGTCGAAGAATTCCTTCGCCTTGTCGAGATCCTCGTCGCGGAAGACACGGAAGCCGAGCCTTTCGCAGGAGGGGTGTTCGTCCGACTGGCGCAGGATGAGGCTGTGGTGGCAGGCCTCCTCCATGCCGCGCAGATAGATCTCGCCATCGCCTTCATCGCTCACCTTGAGGCCGATCACCTCGGTGTAGAAGTCGCGGCTCCTTGCAAGGTCGCGGACCGTCAGGACGATGTGGCTCGCCCGCGTCACATTGAAGGGCGGATCGAAATTGGTGCTCGGAAGCGGCATTTTTTGTCTTTCCGTTACAGGGCCCCTGAGAGAGGCCCCTGCGAGGGGTCCTGAGAGAGGCGAGCGGCGTTGCGTGAGGGCTCAGGCAACCTTGCCGACGCGTTCCTCTTCGGCCACGTAGCTGCCGCCGCCGATCGCGGCCTCGAGGCGGGCCTCGTATTCCTGGAAGACAGGGTCGTGGCGGTGGCGCGGGCGGGGCAGATCGACGACGAGCTCGTCGGCGACGCTGGCCGGGCGACCGGACAGGACGAGGACCCTGTCGGAAAGGTAGATCGCCTCGCGGATGTCGTGGGTGATGAAGAGGATCGTGCCCTTCGTCTTCATAGAGATATCGGAGAGCGCGTTCTGCATCGCCTCGCGGGTCTGGGCGTCGAGGGCGCCGAAAGGCTCGTCCATGAGAAGCGCCGCGGGCTCGATGGCGAGCGCACGGGCAAGGCCGACACGCTGGCGCATGCCGCCGGAGAGGCGGTGCGGGTGATAATCCTCGAAGCCGGACAGGCCGACGAGTTGGCAGTATTTGCGCGCAATCTCGTCGCGCTCCTTCCGGCCCAGGCCCTTGGCCTTCAGGCCGAAGGCGATGTTGCCGAGGACGGTGAGCCAGGGAAACAGGGCGAATTCCTGGAAGACGATGCCCCGGTCGAGCCCCGGGCCCTTGATCGGGCGGTCGTCGACATAGATCGTCCCGCTGGTGGCCGGAGAGAGGCCGCCGGCAATCGACAGGAGCGTCGACTTCCCGCAGCCGGAGGAGCCGATGACGCTGACGAATTCGCCGTCGCGGACGGTGAAGGAAATATCCTGGAAGACCTTCAGGTAGCGGGTGGCGTTCCAGCCTTCCCGGCGCGCATAGGTCTTCGTCAGGCGGTCGATACGCAATTCGCCCATATCAGCTGAGCTCCCTCACCGTGCCCCAGCGCTCGACCGTGATCAGCTCAAGGCCGCGCAGGAGGACGCGCTCGATCAGAAGGCCGACCATGCCCACGACGAGGAGACCGCCATAGACCACGTCGGAGTTGAAGTATTCGCGGCCCCAGTAGATGCGGTAGCCGAGGCCGGCCGAGACGGAAACGAGCATCTCGGCGACGATCAGGATGCGCCAGCACCGGGAAAAGGCGAGGCGATAGCCGGCGATGATGGAAGGCAGCGCCGCCGGGATCAAAACCCGCCAGAAGAGCGAGATGCCGCCCGAACCGAAAGCCCGGCCCGCCTTGATGAGCGAGGAATCGACCGACTTCACACCCGTCCAGGTGTTGAGCGTGGCGGTCAGCGCCACCTCGTAGATGAGGATGGAGATGATCGCCATCTCGGTCAGGCCGAACCAGATCATGGAGAGCGGGAACATGGCCGTTCCCGGGATCGCCAGGAGGAAGTTGAGCGGCGCCGCGAGCAGCCGCTCGCAGAGCCGGAAATAGCCCATCAGGACGCCAACGACGGTGCCCAGAACGGCGCCGATGAAGACGCTCTCGAAGAGCCGGCGCAGGGAGGCGAAGATGTCGTCGAAGAGCAGTCCCTCGCGCGCCAGCCGGAAGATCGCGGCGAAGATGTCGCTGACCGGGGGCAGGAGCGCCGGGGGCATGCCCGAAAGGCGGGCCACCAGCTCCCAGACCGCCATCAGCACGACGATCGGAATGGCAAGGTAGACAAGGTTAGTGAGGGCGGCCCTTGCACCGCCGCCCACCTTTACCTCCTCCGGTCCGGCAATCTGCGCCAGTCGGGAGTCAGCCTGGAGTACCGTCATCTCTCTTCGCCTTCTCGCAATGCCTCTTCGGGCAGGTGGGCCAGCCTATTTGAGGCTGGCCTCGGCCTTGTCGCCGAAGGAGGTATCGGTGATCGCCTTGATGTCGGGGCTGGTGGAGATCTGTCCGTTCTCCTTCAGGAAGTCCCGCGTATCGGCGAGCTCGCTCCAGTCGCTGTCGATGAACTCGACGCCGGGGAACTTGTCGACCTCGAACATCATGTTGCGGACGATCTCCTTGTCGAGCGGAGCGCCGGCCTTCTCGATGTAACCGGCATAGAGATCGAGCGCCTTTTCCGGGTTCTCGCGGATCCACTTCTGCGCCTTGGCATAGGCGTTGACGAAGTGCTGCACGGTCTCGCGGTTCTTCTCGACCCAAGCCTTGTCGGCGACGAGAACGAGCGGATAGGTGATGCCGGCCATCTTCTGGAACTGGTCCGCGCTGATCACTTCCTTGCCGTAGCCCGCCTGGACGGTGCGCTGCATCATCGGATCCCAGCCGAAGACGGCGTCGAAGGTGCCCGGAGAGCTCATCGCCGTCGGCATGTCGTTGACGCGCACATTGGCAATGTTGAAATCGTCCTGGCTGAGGCCCTTCTTCTTCAGAAGCATGAGGAAGACGCCGTGGACGCCGGTGCCGACCTGGATGCCGATGCGCTTGCCCTTGAGATCGGCGATGTCCTTGACCTCGCCCAGATCGTTGGCGCCGACCATCTTGCCGGTGAAGCCCCGGGAGGCGGCGGCGACGGCCAGAAGCGGGATGCCCTTGTCGACGGCGGAGAGCAGGGCGACCTCGGAGACCTCGGCGAACTGCATGGAGCCGGCGATGATCGCCTCGATGGCGATGTTGCCGCGCGGCACGGGCTTGATGTCGACGTTCAGGCCTTCCTCCTTGAAGAAACCCTGGTCGGCGGCGACCAGCGAGGGCACCTGGTTGACGCCTCCCGCCATGCCGACGGTGATCGTGTCCTGCGCGAGCGCGGAGCCCGCCATCAGGAGCGTTGCGGCGAAGGTGATCGCCATTCCAGCGGTTTTGCGCATGTCTTCCTCCCGTTTGTGCTGCCGTGTTTGTCGTTCTTGGCCCGGCCGTTAGCGGCGGGTCGGCAGATTGGCGGCACCATAGGAGGCGCATTTTCGTCGGTCAAGATTTTATCGATATTTTCTATATTGTTGACGAATATGAGATGTGTCGATAATTGTGGGGCGACCATTTCACGACACGGCCGGCCTTTCCGGGCCTTAAATCCGGGGGCAGCCGCGAGAGGACACATGCGCTATCTGGTTTTCGAATCTCACGGCGAGCCGCGCCTCGGGGCGCTCGTCAACGGCGACACGGTGATCGACATTACCGAGGCCGTGCCCGGCAACCCGCGTTCCGTGCGCGCCCTCGTCGAAGGCGGCCCTGCCCTGGAGAAAGCGCTGCAGGCGCGCCTCGGCGATGCCGACCTTCCACGCCAGCCGCTCGCCGGCGTGAAGCTGCTTTCGCCGCTGCCCGACGCCAGCAAGATGATCTGCCTCGGCCTCAACTACGCCGACCATGCCAAGGAAGGCGGCCACGCCGTGCCGGACTATCCGGCGCTCTTCCTGCGCGCATCGAGCTCGATGATCGGCCCGGACGAGCCGATGATCGTACCGAAATGCTCCGAGCGCCTCGATTACGAGGCCGAGCTCGTCATCGTCGTCGGCGAGAGATGCCGGCATGTGAAGGAAGAGGATGCGCTCGACGTCATCTTCGGCTTCACCGCCTTCAACGACGGCTCGATCCGGGACTACCAGAAGCGCACGGCGCAGTGGACGGCCGGCAAGAATTTCGACGGCACCGGCTCGCTGGGACCCTGGATCGTCACCAAGGACGAACTGCCCGCCGGCGCCAAGGGCCTGACGATCCGCTCGCGCCTCAACGGCCGGATCATGCAGGAATCCAACACGGAGCGGATGATCTTCAGCGTGCCGAAGACGATCGCCATCCTTTCGGAGATCATGACGCTGGAGCCGGGCGACCTTATAGCGACCGGGACGCCGGACGGCGTGGGCCATGCCCGCAAGCCGCCCGTATGGATGCGCCCGGGCGACGAGATTACGGTGGAGATCGACCAGATCGGCACCCTCCGCAATCCGATCGCGGCGGAAGTCGAGACCCCCGATCTCGTCACCGCGTAGGACGGCAGGCGAAGAAACGGAGCGAACATGGCGACGGCAGGCAGCGGCAAGGCGCGTTCAAGGACCAGCGATACCTATGCGCGCATCCGCGACGACGTCATCCTCGGCCATTTCGCGCCCGGCTCCAAGCTGAAGATCGAAGCCCTGCGGGAGCGCTACGGCCTCGGCGCGACGCCGATCCGCGAGGCGCTCTCCATGCTGACGGCCGACGGGCTGGTGGAGCGCGTCGACCAGCGCGGCTTTCGCGTCGCCGAGGTCTCCAGCGGCGAGTTCGAGGAACTCCTCGCCATCCGCTGCAACATCGAGGAGCGGGCTCTGCGGCTCGCCATGGAGCGCGGCTCGGAGGAGTGGGAGGAGGCGATCGTGCTCGCCCGCTACCGGCTGGCGCGCACGCCGCGCCTCGGCCCGGACGGCAGCACGAAAGACCTCGAATGGGAGAACTGCCACAAGGGCTTCCACATGGCCCTCACCTCGGCCTGCGGTTCGCCCATTCTCCTGCGCCTGTGCAACCAGCTCTACGACGAGAACAACCGCTACCGCTGCATCGCCCGGCTCAACCCCTCGGCCCGCCCGAACATCTACGACGAGCACGAGGAGATCGCCGAGGCGGTGCTGGCGCGCGATGCCGACCTCGCCGTCCGGCTGATCGTGGAACACTACACGACGACCGGCAGGCTTCTGCACGCCGCCCTGTGCAGCCGCGAGGAAGCCGCCGCCCTCAAGGATCAGAGCGCCGCGGCAAAGGCCGGCCCGGGCCATCGCGCCGCGACCCGCAACCCCGAACGCGTCTGACCCATCCTGGGGATGCCCGCCGCCGGCCCCGGCCGGCCGGACAGCCTTTCTCTGCCCGCCCTTTCGCTCGACGAGGAGCTCGATGCCAAAACTCACCTTCACCTTCGACAACGGCCCCTGGCCCGGGGCGACCGACGCGGTCCTCGACTTCCTGGCCGAGCGCAGCATCAAGGCGAGCTTCTTCGTCGTCGGCGAACGGATCGCCGCCGAAGGCGGGCGCGCGCTTGCCGAGCGGGCCCACAGCGAAGGCCATTACATCGCCAACCACACGCTGACCCACGGAACACCGCTGGGGCGGGACGGCGGCCGCGAACGGGTGCAGCGCGAAATCGGCGAGACGGAGAAGCTGATCGACGGCCTGGCGCATCCGCGAAAGTTCTTCCGGCCGAACGGCTCCGGCGCGCTCGGCCCGCATCTCCTCAGCCCGGAGGCGATCGCCTACCTCCAGGAACACGCCTATACGGTGATCACCTGGAACAACGTTCCGGGCGACTGGCTGGCGCCGCACGAGGACTGGTACGAGACCGCCCTCAAGGACCTTGAAGGCGCCGACTGGACCGTCCTCGTCCTGCACGACCAGCACATTGCCCGGATGCTCGACCTCCTCGCCCGCTTCTGCGACGAGCTCCAGGCGCGCGGCATCGACATCGTGCAGGATTTTCCCGCCTCCTGCACCGTGATGGAGAAGGGCAGGCCGACGCCCGCCATGGACCAGCTCCTTCCGGTGGAGGCATGAGCATGGCGGAGAAAACGGCAACGCCGATCAAGGTTCTGGCGCTTTCGGGCAGCCTGAGGCGCGCTTCCTACAACACCGCGCTGCTGCGGGCGGCCGCCGAACTGGCGCCGGCAGGCATGACGATCGAGATTTACGATCTCGCCGACATCCCGATGTACAACGACGATGTCCGGCTCGCCGGCTTCCCGCCGGAGACGGAGCGCTTTCGTGATGCGCTGCGCCAGGCCGACGCGGTGCTCATCGCCTCGCCGGAATACAACCGCTCGGTGCCGGGCGTTCTGAAGAACGCCATCGACTGGGCCTCGCGCAAGCCGGACCAGCCCTTCGCCGGCAAGCCCATCGCCATCATGGGCGTCAGCAACGGTGCTCTCGGCGCGGCATTCGCCAACCACCACCTGCGGCAGATCTTCGTCTTCATGGATGCGGTGATGGTGAACGGGCCCGAGGTGATGGTCGGCGGGGCGAAAGAGAGGTTCGACGAGCAAGGCCGGCTCACGCACCAGGCAACGCGCGACTTCGTCGGGGCGCATCTTGAGCGGCTCGCCAGGCTGACGCGCCAGACGAAGGCGGCGCAGGCGGAATAAGCGAAGCTGGCTTTCGGCCGGCAGCTCCCTTCAGCCCGCGGCGCTCGCTGCCGAAAGCGGCGAGCGCACGCATCGAACGCCCAGCCGGGCGCGGCACCTTTTGGCACGCCGAATTCCAGGCCTGCGCGAAGGCGAGAGGGGCATGCTCCTTTAGAGGAACTTGAACGAAGACTTCTTTCGTCTAAAGTCGCCGCAACCATCACGGCTCTGGAGCGGGACGCCGCTTTCATGCGATCCAGCGGATCCCCCGCATAGACTTCTCCCCCACCCGACGTTCTGCCGCCTCATAGGAAAACGATGCCAATATTCCGTATCAAGGACCAAAATGTCCTGTTCATACACATCCCCAAGACCGGCGGAACTTCGATAGAAAAATGGCTGGGCCGATTCGGCTCGCCGTCGCTCTACAATCCCAAGCTCGGCGGCGACATGCCGTGCGTGCCGCAGCATTTTCACAAAGACATCTACGAGTACATGTTCTCGCCGGATTTCTTCGACTATAAATTCTGCGTCGTGCGCAATCCATACAATCGGATGATCAGCGCCTTCAATTACCGCATGAAGACGCGGCGCCTCTACAAATATTCCCCGTTCAATCTGCACCAATGGTGCCGCCTGGAATTCCTCAGGTACCGGACCTCGAGCTATATCCTGGGCAACCACCTGCGGCCGCAATCGGAATACATCTACGGCGACCCGGAGATCTTCTATTTCGAGGAGGGGCTGGGGAAGGTGAAGGCGAAGATCGAGGCGATGGTCGGCACCGAGATCGAAGACGACATGAAGGTCTACAAGAAGTCCGTGCCGACGGCGACCGGGATGAGCGACAGCACCGCCGACCTCATCTACAATTTCTACAAGTCGGATTTCGACATGTTCGGCTACGACCGCGATTCCTATCAGGCTCTCGGCCAGCCCAAATAACCGCGTCTCTCCCGCCGGCCGGCCCGCTTCTGCGGGGGCCGCGCCCGCCCTGCCCTCAGGCCGGCTTCCTGGCAACGCCGACGAAGTCCGCCCTGGCATTCTTCTTGGCGAGGACGAAGGGCTCGACGCCGACCGACTGGGCAAAGTCGATGAAGGCGAGATTGTTGTGCAGGTCGTCCGACACGAGGAGGCCGCCGGGCTTCAGCGCCTCCCAGATGCGCGGATAGGCGAACATCCGCCCGTCATACGACTTGTCGGAATCGTAATGGGCAAGGTCGAGGGGAGCGAAGTCGGCGAGCGCGCCGGGCAGCTCATCGCGGTCCGCGCCTGACCTCAGCGACCAGAACCGCCTGAGCTCCTGCGGCACGGCAAGGCCGACATACTTGTCCATGCCCATCTCCAGATAGGGCAGGTCGATGCTGACGAGGCGGGCGGAGGGGCGCTCGCTGATCGCCGACAGGATGGCCAGGCTGGACCAGCCCCAGGCCACACCCGTCTCCAGGACGCGCTCGGCCCCGGTCGCCCGGCAGAGCGAATAGAGCAGGTCCTGATCGGCCGGGCCGCCCATATGTCCCTTGACGCCGGATATGCGCTCGCGGGCACCGCTCACGCGTTGCGGATGCTCGGCAGCGAAGTCGCGAATCGCGTCCTGCGGCAGGCCGAGCCGGCTGAACAGTTCCTCGATGCCAATCGCCCGCTCGGAGCATACCGCCACGGCTTCCCGGCCCTGCTTCGCGGAATCCTCTCTGGGCGAGAGCTTGGCCGAGATACGCCGGCCCAATTCGGGCCAGTAGCGCGGCTGGGCAAAGCGCCGCGCCAGATGGAGCCATTTGCTGAAGAAGTCCGGTTCTTGAAGCGAGGCAGGCGAGCGCGACATCGACAGAATTCCCCCGAGGCTGGTGGCCCGATTTGCCTCCGCGCCGCCCGCTCGCCGGGCGTACAGGGCTATCGGCCTACCCGATCCATCCGTGTTTTACCGAAGGGACCAAATCCGGACTATGACCAGCTCATGCCTGCGTCAATAATCCCGCGCCGCGTTTGAAACAAATCTTCTCAGAAAGGGTGAATCCCCGAGGCTCGCATCCGCGTAGACGGACGGGCGAGCGTGAAACTGCAGGACATCATCTGCAAAAGCCGTGAGGAGGCGCTCTTCGGGAAGCTTTATGAGAGAGCGAGGCCGCTCTCTCGCTCGTTTTGCCTCTCGCCCCGGAGCGCGCCAAGCGCTGCCGGAAAGACAAAGTGGTGCCCAGGAGAGGACTCGAACCTCCACGCCTTGCGGCACACGGACCTGAACCGTGCGCGTCTACCAATTCCGCCACCTGGGCCCGGAAAAGCGGTGCCCGTCTAAGCCCATGCGCGGGGGGAAGTCAATCGAAAGAGAGGGCTGCGCCACAAGGCCCTAAAGCTGTTGCGGCAAAACCCCTTTCGCCGCCTTCAGCCGCGCCCGCCCTGGCGCTTTGCGGCCGGCTTCTCAAGCCGCTCAGGCTCCGCGCCTTCGCTCTCGGGCGAGACAGCTGCGGGCGCCGGCTCGGCCGGCGGAATGGCGGCCCGTCCGCCCGCGGCGGCAGGCGCTGGGGCGGCGCCAGGGGCGCCGTCGGCCTGCTGACGGCTCTTCACCCTCTGGGCGAGGCGGCCCTTGCGGCGCTCGCGGATGCGAACCCGCTTGATGCGCCGCGGATCGGCCTCCAGCACCTCGATCTCGTAGCCTTCGAGCGCGTTGACGATTTCGCCCCGCACGGGGATGCGGCCGAGCAGCGTGTAGATGAGGCCGCCGACCGTCTCCACCTCCTCTCCGAGATCGCCGATGACGAATCCCGGCCCGATCACCTCGGAAAGCTCCTCGAGCTCGGCCCTGGCATCGGCGACGAAGACGCCCTCGGCCACCTTGGTGATGTCGGCCTCTTCCTCGTCGTCGTGCTCGTCCTCGATCTCGCCGACGATGACCTCGACCAGATCCTCCAGCGAGATGAGGCCGTCCGTGCCGCCGTATTCGTCGATGACGAGAGCCATCTGGGTGCGGCCGGCCTGCATGCGTTCCAGCAGCATGCGCGCCGGCATGGAGGGCGGAACGAAGAGGATCGGACGGATGATGCCGGCCGTGCGCAGGGAGCGCGACAGGTCGACGGGGGAGAAATCGAGCGTCGTGTCGAAGCGGAAGCGGCGTTCCGTCTCGTCCTGGCTGGCGCCTTCGCTGGAGGGATGGGCGACATCCTTGCGCGCCTGGTCGAGCACCCAGCCGACGACGTCCTTCAGGTGCACCATGCCGATCGGATCGTCGAGGGTCTCGCGATAGACGGGGAGCCTTGAATGTCCGGCCTCCTTGAAGGCCATCAGCACGGTGGCGAGCTTGACCTCGTGATCGACGGCGTCGATGTCGGCGCGCGGCAGCATGACGTCCTCGACGCGCATGTCGCCGAGCTTGAGGACGGCGCGCAGCATCGCCCGCTCCTCGGGAGCGAAGGCGGCGCCGTCGGCCTCGTCGGCGGCGAGCACATGCTCGATCTCGGAACGCGCAGAGCCGTTGGCCTTCATCCTCAACAGGGATTTCAGGCTCTGGCGCAACCGGTCCGTAACGCTCTCGGACTGCGATTGGGTGGAGGATTCCTCAGGAAGCCCCGCAGGACTTCGGGCGATATCGTCGCTCATGATCGGGTCGCCGGCATGTCGGGCTCACGGTAGGGATCGGCAATGCCGAGCCTTGCGAGCGCCTGTCGCTCCAGCGTTTCCATCTCCTCTGCTTCAGCCTCTATTTGGTGATCAAAGCCGACAAGATGCAAGGAGCCATGCACAAGGAGGTGAGCAAAATGGTCGAGAAAGTCCTTTCCGGCCTCCTCGGCCTCGCGCCGCAGCGTCTCCTCGGCAAGGACGATATCGCCCAAAAGCGGGCCCGGCGGCTGCGGCCATGACAGCACGTTGGTGGGCTTTTCCTTGCCGCGCCAGGCGGCGTTCAGCCTGGCGATGGCCGCGTCGTCGGTCAGAAGAACGCTGAGTTCCACCTTCTCATCGCCGGCGATGGCCGGCTGCCAGCCGGCCTCTTCCAGTGCCGCGCCGACGGCCCTTTCCACGAGTGGGAAAAGCTCCTCACTGGGCGGCCAGTCTCCCGCCTCGCGGGCGAGCTCGATGGAAAGGCGCTGCATTTCGTCTCACAGCTCGCTCTTGGCGATCGCCCCGCCCTCGTTCTCGTAGGCATCGACGATGCGCTGGACCAGCGGATGGCGCACGACATCCTCGGCCTTGAAGCGGACGATCTCGATGCCTTCCACGCCGCCCAGGATGCGCGTGGCTTCCATCAGGCCCGAAATCTCGCCTTCCTTGAGGTCGATCTGCGAGGGATCGCCGGTGACGATCATCTTGGAGCCCTCGCCGAGACGGGTCAAAAACATCTTCATCTGCATGGCGGTGGTGTTCTGCGCCTCGTCGAGAATGACGGCGGCATGGGCGAGGGTGCGCCCGCGCATGAAGGCGAGCGGGGCGATCTCGATCGTGCCGGAAGCGAGAAGCCGCTCCACCTTGTCGGCCGCCATCATGTCGTAGAGGGCGTCGTAGAGAGGGCGCAGATACGGATCGACCTTCTCGCGCATGTCGCCCGGCAGGAAGCCGAGCCGCTCGCCGGCCTCCACCGCCGGGCGGGAGAGGATGACGCGCTCGATGTCGCCGCGCTCCAGAAGCGCCGCGGCGAAGGCGACCGCCAGGTAGGTCTTGCCGGTGCCGGCAGGGCCGATGCCGAAGATGAGCTCGCAGCGGTCCATGGCGCGGATGTAGACGTCCTGGCGGGGCGTGCGCGCCGTGACGGAGCGTTTTCGGGTGCCGATCTGGGCGAACTGCATGCGCGAGCCGGCCTCGATGCTCGGCAGCGACCATTGCGCGCCGGGGCTGTCGGCCATGCGGATCGCTCCCTCCACGTCGCCCTGATGCACCTCGTGGCCCTCCAGGAGCCGCTGGTAGAGCGAATCGAGGATGGTGCGGGCCTGACTGAGCGCATCCGCCTCGCCGCGCAGGGTGAGGACGTTGCCGCGCGCCACGGCCTCGAGCCCGAGCTTTCGCTCGATCAGGGCGAGGTGCTGGTCGAATTCGCCGAATAGCGCGCTCGCCAGGCGGTTGTCGTCGAAGACGAGCTCGATCTCATCGCCGCCGGAGCGGTCGCGCCGGGAACGCGTCCCCGCGACCGCCATCAGGCGGAGAGCCTTGCGGGCGCATCGCCCGCCAGCGCGGCGAAGAGGCTGTTGGAGCCGAGGCTTTCCACCACGACGGGGACGATCTCGCCAATGCTTCTTCCCGGCGCGTCGACGTTGACCGCCTGCAGGAAGGGCGAGCGGCCGACGAGCTGGCCCGGGCGGCGGCCCGGACGTTCCAGGAGAACTTCCATCCTCAGACCCACGGTGGCTGCGTTGAAGCGCTTCTGCTGCTTGGAAAGCAGCGCCTGAAGGCGGGCGAGACGCTCCGCCTTCACTTCCTCGGGCACCTGCTCGCGCGAGGCGGCGGGCGTTCCGGGGCGCGGGGAATACTTGAAGGAATAGGCCGAGGCGTAGCCGACGCGCTCCACCAGATCCATGGTGTCGGCGAAATCGGCCTCGCTCTCGCCGGGAAAGCCGACGATGAAATCGCCGGAAAGGGCAAGGTCGGGCCGCACCTGGCGCAACCGGTCGATGAGGCGGAAATATTCCTCGCGGCCGTGGCGGCGGTTCATGGCGGCGAGCACCCGGTCGGAGCCCGACTGCACCGGAAGATGCAGATAGGGCATCAGCTTTTCGCAATCGCCATGGGCGGCGACGAGATCGTCCGACATGTCGCGCGGATGGGAGGTCGTGTAGCGGATGCGGGCGAGTTCCGGCAGCTCGGCAAGCTCCCTGACGAGGCGCGCCAGCGACCAGTCCCGCCCGTCCGGGCCTTCGCCGTGATAGGCGTTGACGTTCTGACCGAGCAGCATGATCTCGCGCACGCCCGAGGCGAGGAGCCGCTTCGCCTCGGCGACGATCCTTTCGGCAGGCCGGGAGAATTCGCCGCCGCGCGTATAGGGCACGACGCAGAAGGTGCAGAACTTGTCGCAACCTTCCTGAACGGTGAGAAAGGCGCTCGGCGCGGCTTTTTTCGGCGGGGCCGGCAGGAGATCGAATTTGCGCTCGTCGAACTCGGTCTCGACCGCGGCGCCGCCGGAGCGGGCCCGGGCGAGCGTTTCGCCGAGGCGATGGTAGCTCTGCGGGCCGACGACGACGTCGACGGCGGGGGCCCGGCGGATGATCTCCTCGCCCTCGGCCTGCGCGACGCAGCCGGCGACGGCGATCTCGACCCGCCTTCCCTCGCGCTTCGCCTCCTCCTTCAGGTGGCGGATGCGGCCGACCTCGGAGTAGACCTTCTCGGCCGCCTTCTCGCGGATATGGCAGGTGTTGAGCACGATGAGGTCGGCGCCTTCCGGCGCCTCCACCGTTTCATAGCCCTCGCGCGCCAGGACGTCCGCCATACGAGCGGAGTCGTAGACGTTCATCTGGCATCCGTAGGTCTTGATGAAGACTTTGCGTGTCGCCGGAATCATGAAGGACGGCGCGTGCTCCTCGGCTGGCGCGTCATCGGCTAGGTTTAGCGGAAACGGGCTCCGCTCGCTAGACCGTTTTGCCGCCGAGCTAAAGCCCTTTTGCGACAGGCCTGTGGCGTCAGGCCCTCGGCGTGCCGATCGCGGCCATGACGGCATCCGGATCGCGGCCGGTATTGAGTTCCGACACGGCCGTGTGCACGGCGACGCCCGCCGCCCGCGCCGCGGCTTTTCGGTCGCTGCCCGCTCCGATCTCCACCGGCGGCAGGAAGGCGACATGCACGTCGATGCCGCCCCGCGACAGGAGCTTGGCAAGATGCGGGAGGAGGTCCAGGTCGCCGAACCAGGCGACCCATGGACGGTGCTGGCGTCCGAGCGGCATGCCGAGCATGCGCGTATAGGCGATGGCGACCGGCTGCAGCGTCGCCGGGTTTTCGCCGAGCATGCCGCGCTGGGCGGCGCCGAGGATAGCGGAGCGGAAGGGCAGGACGTGGTTGCCGTCCGAAGAGGTGCCTTCCGGGAAAAGCACCATCACGTCGCCGGCATGCAGTCGCTCGGCGATCTCGTCGGTCGCCCTGCCGGTCGAATGGCGCTTCTCGCGGTCGATGAAGACGGAGCGCTGCAGCTTGGCGAAGAGACCGAAGAGCGGCCAGTCGGCCACCTCCTTCTTGGCGATGAAGGAGACGGGCGCAATGGCGCTGAGGACGGAGATGTCGAGCCAGGAAATATGGTTGGACAGCAAAAGCAGCGGGCGCCTGTCGCTGATGCTCCCATGCACGACGAGCCGGATATCGAAGAGGCGCAGAACGAAGCGATGCCACCAGAGCGGAATGCGCTTGGCCGCCCGCCCGCCGATCTTCAGGCAGAGCGCCTGGGCGGGAATGGCGACGGCGATCGAGAGGAAGAAGAGCAGGCCGGCGGTGAAGAGCCTCAGATAGGCGAACATACGGCTCACGCGCCTCCGGCCGGCGCATGCGCGACGGCCAAGGCGGCAGCAGCCGCACCCATTGCCTGCAGTTCTCGTCTCGGCCCCAGCATAGCCCCTGCCCGCGCCCTCTGACGGTTCGCTAGAGGAGTTGCCGGCGCATGACAAGCGCGGGAAGGCGGGCCTGATCGTCGCCGGTGTAGTAGGCGGGGCGCGTGCCGACTTCGGCAAAGCCGAGCCGGCGGTAGAGATTGACCGCCGGCGCGTTGCCCGCCTCCACCTCCAGATGCAGCGCGGCGGCGCGGTCGTGGTAGAGGCGGCGAATCGCCTCCTCCATCAGCTTGCGGGCGACGCCGCGGCGGCGATAGGCCGAGCGCACGGCGATGGTGATGATCTCCGAATCGTCCGCCGCCTGGCGGAAAAGGACGAAGCCGGCCGGCGCCGTCGAGCCGAAGCGGCCGGTGTGGAAGGCGATCAGAGCCGAAACGCCCCGCTGGGAGAGGAAGGAGGCGAAATCGCCGTCCGTCCAGGCGTGGCGGAAGGCGCCGCGATGGATGGCTGCGAGATAGGCCGCATCCTCGGGCGTCGCCTCGCGGAGCGAGATTCTGGGCTGGAGAAGACTGCGCATCATCGTCTCGCCAGCGCCTTTCCCGCCTGCGGCCTGGCGTCCGGGGGGCGCAGATAGAGCGGCACGGGCGGGCTTTCGCCCCTGCCCGCTGCCGCCATCGCCGCGACCGTGGCGATATCGGCGCTGGCGGCCACGCCGAGGATGGCAGGCGTCATCGCCGAGGGCTCCATCGAGCCGACGATGGCGGAAGCCGCCGAGCCCGTCAGGACGAGGCCGCTACCGATATGCGGGGCGAGGATGGCCGGCGCCTCCTCCTCTGCAACCCGCACGGAGGAGAGGAGGACGGCGCCTTCGCCAGTCTCGATGCGCAGGCAGACATTGCCGCGCCCGGCCGCGAGAAGCGCCGCGATCACCCCGGAGCCGGCCTGGCTTCGGGCAGCCTCGACCATCGCTTCGAGGACATCGATGCCGACCGCCTCCACCTTGAGGGCGAGAGCCAGGCCGCGCGCAGCGGCGACGCCGATGCGCACACCGGTGAAGGAGCCCGGTCCGACGGTGGCCGCGATGCGTCCGATATCGGCATAGGAGCGGCCGGCCGAGGCAAGCACCCCGTCGATCATCGGGAAAAGCCGTTCGGCGTGGCCGCGGCCGATCTCCTCTTCTTCCCGCGCCAGGACGGTGAGCCCTGCGCCGGCATCTTCGGCGAGCGCGACGGCACAGGCCGGGCCGGCCGTATCGAGGGCGAGAAGAATCATCGCCCCCGATCTATCGGCGGGGGCGGTGGCTGTCGAGGCGAGAGAAGAAAGGCGGCTCTGCGCGGTCGCTAGACCGGGCGGACTTCCTGCACATCCGGCACGAAATGGCGCAGAAGGTTTTCGATGCCGTGCTTCAGGGTCGCCGTGGACGACGGGCAGCCCGCGCAGGCACCGCGCATGTTGAGGAAGACGACGCCGTTGCGGAAGCCCTGGAAGGTGATGTCGCCGCCATCGTTGGCGACGGCGGGCCGCACGCGCGTGTCGATCAGTTCCTTGATCATCGCGACGGTCTGCTTGTCGGCGTCCTCGAAGAACTCGCCTTCCAGCGTCTCGCTCTCATCGGCCGCCAGAACCGGGGCGCCGGACATGTAGTGCTCCATGATGGCACCGAGCACGGCCGGCTTGATGTGCTGCCATTCGGCGGTCGACTTCGTCACGGTGATGAAGTCGTGCCCGAGGAAGACGCCGGTCACCCCGTCGACGGAGAAGATGCGCTCGGCCAGCGGCGAGGAGGAAGCCTCCTCCGCCGAGCGGAACTCGCGCGTATCCTCCGGAAGCACGGGCTTGCCGGGCAGGAACTTCAGCGTTGCGGGATTCGGGGTCTCTTCAGTCTGGATGAACATCTCGGCCTCGTGGGGCATCCGGCAAGGCAGCCGCCGCCTGCAATTCACCTGAGGAGATGGACCTCGGGGTGCCCTTCGTCAAGGGCGGGCGAGCGGCGCCAAAGCCCGCGGAAGTTCCGCAAGTGACTGATCCGGCAGCCGGAAAGCGAGCCCGCGCGGCAAGACCCGTCTCACTCGACGATGGCGAGCGCAAAGCCGTCCCAGCCCTTGGCTCCGACGGTCTGGAGGGCGGTGGCCGAAAGACGCGGATCGCCGCCAAGCATGTCGAGGAACCTTTGCGTGCCGACGACGCCCTCGTCACCCAGATCCGGGCCGGCGACGCGGCCGTCGCGCACGACGTTGTCGCCGAGAATGACGCCGCCGGGACGGGTGAGCTTCAGCGCCCATTCCAGATAGGCGGGATTGTTCGGCTTGTCGGCGTCGATGAAAACGAAGTCGAAGGGCCCGGCCGCCTCTTCCTCAAGCGCCGGCAGGCTGGCGAGCGCCGCGCCGAGGCGGATGTCGACGCGCGACGACAGGCCGGCGCGCTCGAGATTGGCGCGCGCCACCTCGGCATGGGCGGGCACGGCCTCGAGCGTGACGAGACGGCCATCCTCCGGCAGCGCACGGGCGAGCCAGATGCTCGAATAGCCGCCGAGCGTGCCGATCTCCAGAATGCGGCGCGCGCCCATCATACGGGCGAGGAGGTAAAGAAGCTTGCCCTGAAGCGGCGAGACGTCGATCGCCGGAAGCCCCGCCGCCTCGTTGGCGGCAAGCGCCTCCTCCAGCACCGGATCGGGCGACAGAAGCCGCTCTTCCAGATAGGCATCCACTTCGTCCCAGTCGCTCATGGCCCCTCCGATCCTGCTTTTCGCGGATATGGGCGCGGGAGCGAAAAGGTCGAGGGGGCGTTGCCGGCCGGCTCACACGCCCGCCGCGACCCCCGTCTCCCAGCCGAGCATGGCGCGCTTGCGGGTGAGGCCCCAATGATAGCCGGTCAGCGCGCCGGAGCGGCCGAGCACCCGGTGGCAGGGCACCACGAAGGAGATCGGATTTCTTCCCACCGCGGCGCCGACGGCGCGGGCCGCCTTCGGCCTCTCGATCTTGCGGGCGATGTCGGAATAGGTGGTGGCGCGGGCGAACGGGATCTTCAGGAGCGTCTCCCAGACGCGCACCTCGAAATCGGAGCCGATGAAGACGATGCGCAAGGGCTCCTCCTCGCGCCAGGCGGCCGGATCGAAGACGCGCCTGGCATAGGCGGCGGTCTCTTCCGGCGCGTGGCGGTAGGTCGCCTGCGGATAGCGGGCCTGCATGTCGGCGAGCACCTCCTGCTCGCTTCCCGATCCGGCGCCGTCCTCGGCGAAGGCGAGGCCGGTCAGCCCGTATTCGGTGGCCAGCAGCAGCGCCTTGCCGAAGGGCGAGGCGTGGAAGCCCCAGACCATCTCCATGCCGGCGCCCCGGCCCTTGTAGCCGCCTGGCGTCATGGCGTGGTGGGTGACGAAGAGGTCGTGCAGGCGGCCCGGCCCGGACAGGCCGACCTCGTAGGTGGTGTCGAGGACGCTCGCCGACTGGTCGAGGAGCCGTCGGGCATTGTCGAGCGTGACCGCCTGCAGGAAGCCCTTGGGGGAGAGGCCGCACCAGCGGGTGAAGAGCTTCTGCAGCCGCGTCGGCGTCATGCCGACATGGCGCGCGAGCTCCTCCAGCTCCGGCTGGTCGCGGTAATGCTCCGTGAGATAGGCGATGACGGAGCAGACGACGGCGTAGTCGTCATCCTGGGGAAGGGTCGGAAGCGGGCTCTGCATGGTCATGACGTTGGTCGCGGATCGTTGCATACCGGCAAAAGATGCGCCGGCCGGGACGGGCATGCCACCCGATTCTTGCCGCCGCTCCCCGCGGTTCAGACGCTGCCGGCAAGGGAAGGCGGGCTGCGCACCTGCGCCAGGGCATCGCCAAGAGCCCGGGCAAAGCTCGCCCGATCGTCCGGATTGAGGAAATCGCCGATCGGCACGGCCATGCCGCGGCAGACCGCGGCAAGGCGGATCATCCCCTCATCCTCCTCCTCGCGCGCTTCAAGGCGCGTCCAGTAGGGGTCGAGCCTCAGCTCGGCGGCCCTGCCGTTCGGCGCCACCTTGCGGATGACGAGCGTGCTGCGGCTCACCGCCACGTCCTCGAAGGCGCGGGCCGAGCGATAGTTGAGCTTGAAGGCGAACCACATGACGGCGAAGTCGAGGCCGAACACGCCGGCGATCGGCCAGGCGCCGATGCGCCAGAAGAGAAGGCCGGAGAAGAAACAGGTGGCGCCGAAGACGAGCATGAAGGCGCTGTAGCCGGCCGGCCCCAGGGATCGGTGGGGGGTGAGCGTGGCGGCAAAGATCAGCGGCTCGTCGGCCGGCGAAGACGCCAGGGCTGAAGGCACGTTGCTCTCGCTCATTTGTAGTCATTATAGGGAAGCGATGGCAAAAAGCACCCTCACCCCAACGGCGAAAAAGAAGCCCCCACGCGGCCGGGCCTCCCGGCTGAGCAAGGCCGAGATCGAAACGCTGTTCCAGCGGCTGCGCGAGGCGCGTCCGGCGCCGGAAACGGAGCTGGAATACACCGATCCCTACACGCTTCTCGTCGCCGTCGTGCTCTCGGCGCAGGCGACGGATGCCGGCGTCAACAAGGCGACCCGCATCCTCTTTGCGGATGCGCCGACACCTCAGAAGATGGTCGCGCTCGGCGAGGCCGCGGTGCGCGAGCGCATCAAGACGATCGGGCTCTTCCGCAACAAGGCAAAGAATGTCGTGGCGCTGTCGGAGCGGCTGCTTGCCGAGCATGGCGGCGAAGTGCCCAGAAGCCGCGAGGCGCTCCAGGCGCTGCCGGGCGTCGGGCGCAAGACCGCCAATGTCGTGCTCAACGTCGCCTTCGGCGAGAAGACGATGGCCGTCGACACGCATATCTTCCGGATCGCGAACCGCACGGGGCTGGCGCCGGGCAAGGATCCGCTGGCGGTGGAACTGGCGCTGGAAAAGGTCGTGCCGGACGCCTTCGCGCTCCACGCGCATCACTGGCTGATCCTGCACGGGCGCTATGTGTGCGTCGCGCGCAAGCCGAAATGCCCCGAATGCGTGATCGCCGACATCTGCCGCTACGGCGACAAGACGGAGCCGGCGGGCGCGGTGCTGGCGAAGGGATGATGCCGGCGCGCCCGGGTCTGGCCCTTCGCGCATTGCCCTTTAGGATGAGGGCGGCATGGCCGAGCTATCGGCACGGGGGAGCCATCCGATGGGACCGCTGACATTCCGGCTTGTCGTCTGGTTCTGGGTCGCCGTCGCGCTCGTTGCGGCGACGCGCATCGGGCTTGCCGTCTTCGTCCTCCTCGTCGTGGCCGGCATGGCGAGCATCGCGCCCTTCCTCGGCGTTCTCGGCAATGTCCGCGACGCCACGATCGCCGCCATTTTCGCGGCCGTCCTCGTCTCGCTCTATGGGCTCGTCAAGGCGCTCCGCGCCCGGCGGCGCGGCGACATCGCCATAGCCCGGCTCTACAGCGTCATCCCGATCAGCATTGTCGGCCTTGCGGTCGCTTTCGTCATCGGCGCCCTGCAATGGCACGCGAGCGGGGCCGCCGAGCCCCTGAAATGAAAAAGGCGGCCCGCAGGCCGCCTTTCTCGTCTTCTGCGCGAAGCCTAGGCCTCCAGCCCCTCGAACAGCGCCGTGGACAGATAGCGCTCGGCGAAGGAGGGGATGATGAGGACGATGTTCTTGCCCTCGAATTCCGGCCGCTGGCCGAGCTTCACCGCGGCGGCGATGGCCGCCCCGGAGGAAATGCCGACCGGAATGCCCTCCAGCCGGGCGCATAGCCGCGCATATTCGAAGGCCTCGTCGCTGGCGACCTGCATCACCTCGTCGTAGATCTCGGTGTCCAGAATGGAGGGCGCGAAGCCCGCGCCGATGCCCTGGATCTTGTGCGGGCCGGAGGAGCCGCCGGAAAGGACCGGGCTCTCGGCCGGCTCCACCGCGGCGATGAACAGGCCGGGCTTGCGGCCCTTCAGGACCTGACCGACGCCGGTGATGGTGCCGCCCGTGCCGATGCCGGCGACGAAGGCGTCGATCTCGCCGCCCGTATCGTTCCAGATCTCCTCGGCGGTGGTCTTCCTGTGGATCTCCGGATTGGCCGGATTGTCGAACTGCTGCGGCATCACCGCATTCGGCGTCGCCTCGATCAGCTCCTCGGCCTTGGCGATGGCGCCCTTCATGCCCTTGGGGCCTTCCGTCAGGACGAGATCCGCGCCGAGCAGGCGCAGCATCTTGCGGCGCTCGACGGACATCGTCTCCGGCATGGTGAGGATCAGCTTGTAGCCCTTGGCGGCAGCGGCGAAGGCGAGCGCGATGCCGGTATTGCCGGATGTCGGCTCGATCAGCACCGTCTTGCCGGGCTCCGCCTTGCCGTCGCGCTCCAGCGCTTCCAGCATGGCGACGCCGATGCGATCCTTGACCGAGGCGATCGGGTTGAAGAATTCGAGCTTGCCGAGAAGGTGGGCCTTGACGCCCTTCTCCCTGGCAATCTTGTCGAGCCGGACGATGGGCGTGTCGCCGATCGTCTCGGTGATGGAATTGTAGATGCGACCGCGACCGGGCTTCTTGCCGGTGACGTCGCGCTGAAGAGCCTGTTCGTTCATGGCATCCTCCTGAGGATTTTTCCGTTGGCTATAGGCTAGGGCCGAAAGGGGGCCGGGGCGAGGCGAGCGGGCCCAGCGCCTTGCGGAGCAACAGAATCAAATTTTGTGGCAGGCGCCGTTTCAGGAATGAAATTGCGCGTCAGCCCCGCCTGCGCTCGATCCAGTCCGTGGCGATCGCCGTGACCATGCCGAAGACGACATGGGCGCCGAAGCGCTTCACCGCCCCGCCCTCCGGCGCCCGGAACTCGCCCCGGGCAATGCCGACGGCATGGCCGAGGCCCGCCGTGGTGACGGCGTGCAGGAGAGCTCCATAGGCCGCTCCGAGCAGCACCGGCGGAACGTCCGGCAGGCGTTCGCGCACTACCGCATAGGCCTGGCCGAAGCCGATGGAGGCGAGAAGATGGTTGCCCTGGGCCGAGGCGAAGGCGCTCGCCCGGTCGCGGCGGCGTAGCGCGTCGGAGGGGCGGTCGAGCAGCGCCTCCTCGTCGTCGGAGACGGCGGCATGCCCCAGTCCGCTCTGGCGGGCGACGGCAATCGCGGCGCTGACGACGAGACCCCCGACAAGGCCGCCCAGCATGGCGTTGGTGTATCGGCTCAAGAGCACCTCCCTTTGCATCTTGCAACGGCGGGAAGGGCAAAAGGATGCGCCGGCCGCCGCATGGGGGCTCAGGTGGGATCGGCGGTGAGGGTGAGAAGGGCGAGACCCGGCGTATGCAGGCCGAGATCGAAGGCGGGGCCTATATCTTCGGCCCGTACCGCTCCCGGCGGCGCGTGGGAGGTCGCTTCGAGGATCGATGCGAGCGCCTGCTCGCGGCTGCCGATCCCCTCCGCCGCGATATGTCCGAGCTTGATCGCGGCCTCGCGCGCGGCAAGTCCGACCTCGGCCGGCGGCGTCACGGAAAGCCGCCAGCGCTCGAAGCCGCAGAGGCTCTCGACCCGTTCGCGCCCGAACTCCTCCACCAGAGGCGTGGTGCCGGCGTCGACGAAGCCGATGCGGCGCAGGGTCCGGCCCGAGGCCGGGTTGAGATGCGCCCAGTAGACCGCATAGAGCCTGCCGGCATCGGGCAGGGCACGGAAAGCCGCGACCGCAGCGGCCGCCGCCTCGCTCATGACGCGCTTGCCGTGGAAGGCGGAGCCGAGGGCGTAGAAGAGTTCGCCAGACCATTTCCCGGCCTCGCGCGCCATGCCGAAGAAGCCGACGATGCCGATCGGCCTGTCCTTTGGCGCGAACATCCCGGAAGCGTCGGTGACGGCGAAGGCGCCGATGCCCCCGTCGCTCCAGATGGCATTCTCGCCGTCGATGCCGAGCGAATCGCACCATTTGCGAGCGAAGTCGTCGCGCTTGTGCGGCTCGGAGGCGTCGTGGAAGAGGCCCTTCATCACCAGCGGGTCGGAGAAGACGGTCTCCACCAGAGCCGGCCGGTCCGCCATGCGAAGCGGGCGCAGGCAAAGGCGCTCGGTGCGAAGTGTCGTTTCGTTCGTGCTCATGATCCAGTCGCCGCGGGCATGGCCAGAAGACCGCGAAATGGCGCCTTGCCGCAAGCCGCGCCGTGTCCGAAGGCACGCGGCGGCGCGCCCGACGCTCAAGGCATGGCGGCCTCATCGGCCCGGCGCACGAAGCGCTGCTCGACGACCTCCCTGCCCCATTGGTCGCCGCGATATTCCTCTGCGAGGACGAAGCCGTGGCGCACATAAAGGTGCCGGGCGGCATCCAGGCCGCGAAACGTCCAGAGCTGTGTCTCGGCAAAGCCCCGCGCGTCGCAGAAGGCGAGCGCCTCGGCGAGAAGACGGCCGCCGAGGCCGGCGCCACGCAGCTCCGAATCGACGATGAACCACCTCAGATGCGCGCGGCCAGCGCCCAGATCCTCGCCATCGATGGCGATCGAGGCGCCGATACGGCCCGCCTTCGCCGCGTGCCAGAGGCCGTTCTGCGGCCGGTCGAGGCGGGTGACGAAATCGGCCAGACCCGCCGCGACCCTTCCTTCGAAAGCCGCATCGAAACCGGAGGTGCGGGAATAGTAGGTGGCGTGCATTTCGGCGATGCGGCCGACGATGCCGGGAAGGTAGCCGGTGCCGAGCACGATCGCTCTGCCCTCTCCGCTCCTGTCTCGCCCCCCGCCCGGGCCCGCTTCTGCGCCGCGATCTGCGCCGCTCGCCGCGTGCCGATGGGCCGCGAGGGCGTCGGCGTAGCTGCGCAGGCCGAGGAGCACGTTCCGGCGCGCCTCGCCGGACATCGGCGCGAGCGCGCCCTGCACCTGGTCCTCGGCGTAGCCTGTGATACGGGCAAGAAGCGCCTCACCCGCCGCTGTCAGGCTCAGCTGCTTGACCCGGCCATCCTCGGCCGAGCGCTTTTCCGTCACGAGACCGCGCGCCAGGAGGGAAACGAGGAGACGGCTGACCGTCGACTTCTCCAGGATGAGCTTTTCGGTGAGCGCGCGGGCCGGAAGCGCGCCGGCAAGGCCGATCTCGACGATGGCATGCACGGCGGAGGGGGAAAGGTCGGTGCCGGCAAGCGTGCGGTTCAGGAAGCCGAGCTCGCGCACGAGATCGCGCGAGGCGGCGCGGATGTCGGGGACGAGAGAGGGGTTATCGGAAGATAGTTGCATGAAGCAACTTTATGCGAGCGAGATCCCTTCCGCAATCGCGGTCCGACGGCCGAGACGCAAAAAGGGCCGGCCCCGCAGGACCGGCCCTTTCCGGTTTCTCAATCAGGCGCTGGAGCGCTTAGCTGGCGTCGCCAGCCGCGGCGCGGGCTTCTTCGAGCCACTTGTTCCACTCTTCCTGATGACCCTTGATCCAGGCATCGGCGTGGCGCTCGATGTCGGCCTCGGTGTCCTCGCCGTCACGCATCAAGAGGTTCTCTGCGGAGATGTCGTTGGCCGACACCTTCATGATGGAAAACAGCTTGGCGGCGGAAGGATGCGCCTCGGCCCACTCCTTGTTGGCGACGATCTTCTGGTCGTTCGCCTGGAAGCCGTAATTGGAGCCGTCCGGCAGGGCGGTATCGACGTCGCTGCGGCTGCCCGGCAGCGAGGAGAACGGCACGTTCAGCCAGACCACGTCCTTGCCCGGCACGAGAACGCCCGACACCCAGTAGGGCGTCCAGGTGTAGTAGAGGACCGGCTCACCCTGCTTGTAGCGGGTGATGGTGTCGGCGATGATCGCCGAATAGGAGCCCTGGTTGTGGGTGACGGTGTCGCGCAGCTCGAACGCGTCGAGCTGATGCTCGATCACCTTCTCGCAGCCCCAGCCCGGCGTGCAGCCGGTGAGGTCGGCCTTGCCGTCGCCGTCGTTGTCGAAGATCTTCGCGATCTCCGGGTCCTTGAGCTGGCCGAGATTGGTGATGTCGTGCTCTTCGGCCGTCTTCTTGTCGATCAGGTAGCCCTGCAGCGCGCCCGGCGAATAGACGCCTTCGGCCGAGAGCTTATCGTCGCCGCCGGCTTCCTGGTAGAAATCCTGATGCAGCGGGAACCAGCCGTCGGCCAGGAAGGTGCCGTCACCGTTGCCGATGGCGACATAGGCGGTGGCGTATTCCAGCTCCTTGATCGGCTGCACGTCGTAGCCGAGTTCCGTGAGCGCCTTCATGACGAGCATGGTCTGGAAGGTCTCCTCGGCGATCGAGGACTTCAGCGGGATGACTTCGACGCCCTCGCCCGGCTTGTCCTGGGCGAGCGCGGAGCCCGCCATGAGGGCAACGGCGAGACCCGTCGCGGCAGCTGCGCCGCGCAAGGTCGTCGTTCGAAGCATGTGTTTCATGTGGTGATCTCCATGATCTGTTGGTTCGGCCGGCCGCAGCCGGCGGATGAGGTGCAAGACGCGCGGCGCAGGAAGCGCCCTCACGCCTCGCTGGTTCTGGGCTCGGCCTGCGGCCGGGCCCCGGTTCGACCCAATGCCCGCCGCACGAGACCGATCGGTCCGCTCTCGTACCAGGCGAGGTTGCCCCGATCGCGCTTGGTGACGCCGAGGGACTGGGTCATGCGGTCGATGATGATGGCGAGAAGCACGATGCCGACGCCACCGACGGTGGCGAGGCCCATGTCGAGTCGTCCGATGCCCCTGAGCACCATCTGCCCGAGGCCGCCGACGGCGATCATCGAGGCGATCACCACCATCGACAAAGCGAGCATCAGTGTCTGGTTGACGCCCGCCATGATGGTCGGCATCGCGATCGGCAGCTGCACCTTGTAGAGGAGCTGGTGACGCGACGCGCCGAAGCTCTTGGCCGCCTCGATGAGGTCTCCTGGAACCTGGCGGATGCCGAGATTGGTGAGACGGATCAGCGGCGGCAGCGCGAAGATGATCGTGACGATGACGCCCGGCACGTTGCCGATGCCGAAGAGCATGACGATCGGCACCAGATAGACGAAAGCGGGTGTCGTCTGCATGGCGTCGAGGATCGGTCTCAAGACCGATGCCGCCCGGTCGCTGCGGGCGAGCATGATGCCGGTCGGCAGCCCGATCAGAATGCAGAAGAAGACCGACGTGAAGACGAGGGAGAGCGTGATCATGCTCTCGTCCCAGGCGCCGATCAGCCCGATAAAGGTGAGCGCGGCGAGGGCGCCGATGCCGAGGCGCGGACCCGCCGCCTGCCAGGCGAGAAGGCCGAGCAGCAGGATCATGACAAGCGCCGGCACGCCCAGAAGCGTCGACTGGATGCTGGTCAGGACCCAGTCGATGGGCAGGCGGACCGCCTGGAAGAGCGGGCGGAAATGCAGCACCACCCAGTCGAGGAAGGTCTCAACCCAGTCGTTCAGCGGGATGATGGTGAAATCGAAGGGATGGAGGATGTTGAAATGGTTCTCCGGCGCGGGCGCAGCCTGGCTCAGCCAATCGGTGCTGGTACCGCCGCCGCCCGCCGGAGCGCCGTTGCCCCAGGGATTGGAACTAGCCGCATCGCCGGCCGCCTGGGCCGCACCGCCGCCCGAAGAGGCCGCACTGCTGGCGGCGTCGGCCCCGGCCTGAGCCGTCTCTGCCGAAGTCGCGCCCGCCGCGTCGCCGCCGCTGGCCGCAGCCCATGGATTATTGCTTGTCTCAGGCATCTGCCGAGCCCTCCCTGTCGAGTGCTTCCAGGAGGAGCGCGCGAGAGACGACGCCGACGTAGCGGCCCTCCTGGTCGAGGACCGGCAGGCCGCAAGGCGCCGAAGCCACCTGTCCGATGATCTCGCCGATCCGCGTTTTGGCCGAGAGCGGTTCGATGTCGGCAAGGAAGGCGTGCCGCAGTTCCGGCTTTTCCGCCTTCGCTTCCTTCTCCAGCGATGCCGCCGAGACGACGCCGTGGAAATGCTGACGCCGATCGACGACATAGGCGAAGTCGCGGTCGGCCTTGCCGATCCGCTGCAGGGCGCTGCGCACGTTGCCGTCGCGCTCGACGATCGTCACCTGCTCCTTCACGGCGACGTCGCCGGCCGTCAGCACGTTGGAGACGTCGACGCCGCGGAAGAACGAAGCGACGTAATCGTCCGCCGGATTGTTGAGGATCTCGTCCGGCGTGCCGACCTGGACGACGCGGCCGCCTTCCATGATGGCGATCCGGTCGCCGATGCGCATCGCCTCGTCGAGATCGTGCGAGATGAAGATGACGGTACGCTGCTGCTCTTCCTGAAGGGTCAGAAGCTCATCCTGCATTTCGGTGCGAATAAGGGGGTCGAGGGCGGAGAAGGCCTCGTCCATTAAAAGGATGGACGGGTCGTTGGCGAGCGCGCGGGCGAGCCCGACGCGCTGCTGCATGCCGCCCGAAAGTTCGTTGGGATAGGAATGGCCATAGGGCTCCAGCCCGACCTGCGACAGCGCCGAATTGGCCCGCGCCTCGCGCTCGGCCGGCGCGACGCCGGCAAGCTCCAGACCAAAGGCTGCGTTCTGCAGGACGGTCAAATGCGGCAACAGCGCAAAAGACTGGAAGACCATGGAGATGTGCTTGCGACGAAACTCCATGAGCTCTTTTTCCGACATCTTGGCGATGTCGCTGCCCTTGACCACGATTTCACCCGCGGAGGGCTCGATCAGCCGGTTGAGCATACGCACCAGCGTCGATTTACCGGAGCCGGAGAGGCCCATCACGACGAAGATCTCGCCTTCCTTTACGGAAAAACTCGCATCGCAGACGCCGACCGTCATGCCAGTCTTGGCGAAGATTTCGTCTTTGCTTAGTCCGTCTTCATGAAGGGCAATCGCCTTGCCCGGATCGTCGCCGAAAACCTTGAAAAGATTCCTGACAACAAGCGTCTCGCTTTCGCTCAAGTCGCTTGGTCCTTGTTTTGCGTTTTTGTTATAGGATGGGTTTGTTGACCGGAGGGGTAGGTTGACATCGGCTCAATGTCAACCGTCGAAACCTGTCCGGGGCGGCCAAACGCCGCACAAATGCTGAAATTTCGCTTGATTTTGCTGCACCGCATCACCTTCGCGCAACGCCTTCCTGATGACGAGAGGGGCACGCCGTGCCTCGCGGGAAGCCCGCGAGTTGCCCGTGCCAAGCTCTGGTCGCATTCGGCGGCGATCTTCCCGCTTCGGCGCAACGGGACCCATCCGCAGAACCCATCCGGAGGAACGATGACAGCGAGCGATCTCGCTTTGCGTGGCCGCGCCACGATGCGCGCCGCCCTTACCGCGGTTTTCCTCGCCCTTGCTGCGGCGAGCATCTCTCCTGCCGCCGCGGCGGGCCTTAAGGCGGGGATGGTCGGCCCCGGCAGCCCGAGCGAGGTAAAGAGCTTTCATCGCCGCATGCTGGAGCGGCTGAAGGAAGCGGCGAACGAGGGCGAGACGAAGATCGCCATCGACCTTTCTCCCGCCGATGCCGGCGGCACCCCGGCCGAGCTGCGCGCCGCGCTCTCCTCGGGGCGGATCGACATCGCCGCCCTGCCGCTCGCCGCCTCGGCGGCACCGGAGCCGGCGCTTGCGGCCGCCCTCCTGCCGGGCCTGGTGCGCAGCCTTGCCCGCGCCGAGCGATTGAACGGATCGGCCTTCGGACGCGATCTGCGCGCCAGGGCCGAGGAAGCCGGCCTCGTGGTCATCGCGGATGCCTGGCTCTCGGGCGGGCATGCCTCTGCCGGCGCCTGCCTGACCGGTCCCGCCGCCGTCGCCGGCAAGACCCTGCACGCCGAGGCGCCGGCGCTCAGAACCATCCTCATCAAGGCGGGCGCCGCCGTGGCCGAGACGCCGCGCTCACGGCTCGCCGACGCGATGGCGGGCGGGGTGCTAGACGGTATCTTCGCCTCTTCGGAAACGCTGCTGCAGGACGGGATTGCCGAAGCCGCCAAATGCCTGACCGCGCCCGGAGAGGAAACGGTCTTCATCAGCTACGAGCCGCTGGTCATCGCCAAGCCCGCCTGGGACGGGCTTTCACAGGACGAGCAGAAGGCGCTGAAGGCCGCCGGGGCCAAGGCGGCCGAAATGGGGGCGGAAGAGGCGAAGGCGCTGCAGGCAAAGCTCGTCGAGACCTACCGCGCGGCCGGCGTCGAAGTCCAGGAAATGGGCCGGGCGGAGTTCGACCAGTGGCTCGCCGTCGCCAAGGAATCGGCCTTCCGCGACTTCCTGCGCGACAGCCCGGACGGCAAGAAGCTCATCGACGAGGCGATCAGCCTCGACTGAGCGCGCGGCGCCATCTCCTCCAGCGCGGCATCGTCGAACTTGCAAGTGCCGCCCAAGAGCCGCCAAAGAAGGTTTCATGGACCGGAACCTCTATTCCCGCCTCGCCGCCGCCTTTTCCGGCAGCGCACAGGCGACGCCCTTCGCCGAACTCGCCGACGGGCGCATCCTCACCTACCGCGACCTCGACAAAGCCTCGGCGCGCTTCGCCAATGCGCTCGTCTCGCTCGGCGTCAGGCCGGGCGAGCGGGTCGCCGCACAGGTGGAAAAGAGCATCGGGGCGCTGATGCTCTATCTCGGCACGGTGCGGGCCGGCGCGATCTTCCTGCCGCTCAACACCGGGTATACGCCGGCGGAGCTGGAATATTTCGTCGGCGATGCGGAGCCGGCCATCTTCGTCTGCGATCCGGCGAAGGCCGAAAGGCTGCGCGAGACCGCCGAGGCGCGCGGCGCACGTCTGGAGACGCTCGGGACGGCCAGCACGGCGCAAGAGCCGGACGGGACCCTGGCGAAGGCCGCCTTCGCCGCCTCGTCCGCTTTCGACACGGTCGAACGCTCCGACAGCGACCTTGCCGCGATCCTCTACACTTCCGGCACGACGGGACGCTCCAAGGGGGCGATGCTGTCGCACGACAACCTTGCCTCGAACGCCTTCGCGCTGCGGGACCTGTGGCGATTCACCAGCGAAGACGTCCTTCTCCACGCCCTGCCGATCTACCACACGCACGGGCTCTTCACGGCCTGCAACACGCTGATGGCGGCCGGCGCATCGATGATCTTCCTGCCGCGCTTCTCGCTCGACGAGGTGATCGCCGCGCTGCCGCGCGCCACCTCCATGATGGGCGTGCCCACCTTCTATACGCGCCTCCTCTCCGACCCGCGCTTCAGCCGCGAGCTCGTCGCCCATATGCGCCTGTTCACCTCCGGCTCCGCGCCGCTGCTTGCCTCCACCCATGCCGCCTTCGCAGAGCGAACCGGCCACGACGTGCTGGAGCGCTACGGCATGACGGAGACCAACATGAACACCTCCAATCCCTATGACGGAGAAAGGCGCGCCGGCACGGTCGGCTTTCCCCTTCCCGGCGTCTCGCTCAGGATCGCCGATCCCGGCAGCGGCGAGGAAAAGCAGCGGGGCGAGATCGGCGTTATCGAGGTGATGGGTCCGAACGTCTTCAAGGGCTACTGGCGCATGCCGGAAAAGACGGCCATGGATTTCCGGGGCGGGCATTTCATCACCGGCGACCTCGGCCTCATCGACGCGGACGGATACGTCCACATCGTCGGAAGGGCGAAGGACCTGATCATCTCCGGCGGGCTCAACATCTATCCGAAGGAGATCGAGCTGGTGCTCGACGAGATGCCGGGCGTCGCCGAATCCGCCGTGATCGGCGTGCCGCATGCCGATTTCGGCGAAGCGGTCGTCGCCGTCGTCGTGCCGGAGGACGGCGTGGCGCTCTCGTGCGAAAGCATCGGCGCGGCGCTGCGCGACCGGCTCGCCAGCTTCAAGCAACCCAAGCGCATCATCGTGGTTGAGGAACTGCCGCGCAACACGATGGGCAAGGTCGAGAAGAGCCGCCTTCGGGCAGAATTTGCACAGATTCTGTCGGAAATTCAGGCAAGCGAGCCGAAGTGATTTCGGCTAAGACGGTCACCCGACGGACGTTGAAACGATATTGGCCAGCGGGCTAAGATAGTTAGCCGCTTTGCTTTATACGTTTCGCCGAAACGGCGGTGCTCGTCGAGGCCGCCGGGGCCGAAATTCGCCCTGCGGACAAGGCCGATAGAAAGACATTGCGAGGAACGCAACGAATGGACGCCAACTCTTTCGCCCCGCCCTCCCGCCGCATTTCCGGCGCCGAGGACATGCGGCGGCTGATCGTCGACAAGCTCGTCTATTCGGTCGGCAAGGACCCGGAGCATTCGGTCCGCCAGGACTGGAGCGCGGCGCTGATTCTGGCCATGCGCGACCAACTGGTCGATCGCTGGATGGCCTCCACCCGCAAGGCCTACGAACAGGACCAGAAGCGCGTCTACTATCTCTCCATGGAATTCCTGATCGGGCGCCTTCTGCGCGACACGGTCATCAATCTTGGCCTCGAGGAGCCGGTGCGCGAGGCGCTCACCATGCTCGGCCGCGACTATGAGGAGATCCTGCGCTCCGAACCCGACGCCGCCCTCGGCAATGGCGGCCTCGGACGGCTGGCGGCCTGCTTCCTGGATTCCATGTCGACGCTCGGCATCCCGGCGCATGGCTATGGCATCCGCTACGAGAACGGGCTTTTCCGCCAGAGCCTGGATGACGGCTGGCAGGCGGAGGAGCCGGAAGACTGGCTCAACACCGGCCACAACTGGGAGTTCGAGCGCCCGGAGGTCGTCTACCAGATCCCCTTCGGCGGCTCGGTCGGCGAGGATGCAAGCGGCAAGCGGGTCTGGCAGGCCAGCGAGGTGATCCTCGCCTCCGCCTTCGATACGCCGATCGCCGGCTGGCGCGGCAACCACGTCAACACGCTCCGCCTCTGGGCGGCGCGGCCGGCCAAGCGCATCGACCTCGCCAGCTTCAACCGCGGCGACTACATGAGCGCCATGGCCTCGGCGGTGCGGGCGGAGACGATCTCGCGCGTCCTCTATCCCGACGACACCACGGACGAAGGCAAGAACCTGCGTCTCAGGCAGGAATTCTTCTTCACCTCCGCCTCGCTGCAGGATCTGCTGCGCCGCTTCCTGTCGACCCACAAGGACCTCCGGCAACTGCCGGAAAAGATGGCCATCCAGCTCAACGACACGCATCCGGCGATCGCCGTGGCGGAACTGATGCGCCTTCTCGTCGACACGCACGGGATCGGCATGGATGCGGCCTACCAGATCACCCGCAACACGCTTTCCTACACCAACCACACGCTGATGCCGGAGGCGCTGGAGCGCTGGTCGCTGACGCTGTTCGGCGCGGTGCTGCCGCGGCATCTGGAGATCATCCGGTGGATCGACGAGCAGCATCTGAGGACGGCCGCGGCCGCCCAGCGTTCGCTCGACCTTGAGCGCGTGCGCATCGTCGATCATGGCAACGGCAACGGGCACGGCGTGAGGATGGGCCACCTTGCCTTCGTCGGCAGCCACCGGGTGAACGGCGTTTCGGCGCTGCATGCCGACCTGATGAAGCAGACGGTCTTCAAGGATCTCGACGCGGTCTATCCGGGCCGCATCCTCGGCGTCACCAACGGCGTCACCCCGCGACGCTGGCTGCATTCGTGCAACAAGCCGCTCAGCAGCCTTCTGATCGAGACGATCGGCGAAGCTTGGGTCGCGGACCTCGAAGCGATCGACGCCGTGGAGCCTTTTGCCGACGATGCCGGCTTCCGCGAGCGCTTTCGCGCCGCCAAGCGGGAGAACAAGGAGAAGCTTGCCGCCGAGATCCAGCAGCGGCTCGGCCTCAAGGTCTCTCCGGACGTGATGTTCGACGTACAGATCAAGCGCATGCACGAATACAAGCGCCAGCTTCTCAACATCATGGAGGCGATCGCCTATTATTTCGCCATCCGCGCCGAGCCGGAGAAGGACTGGACGCCGCGCCTCAAGATCTTCGCGGGCAAGGCCGCGCCCGGCTACCAGATGGCCAAGCTGATCATCAAGCTGATCAATGACGTGGCGCGGGCGGTCAATAGCGACGCGGTCGTCGGGGACAGGCTAAAGATCGCCTTCATCCCCAACTACAATGTCTCGCTTGCCGAGCGCATCATTCCGGCCGCCGACCTTTCGGAGCAGATCTCGACCGCCGGCATGGAAGCGTCTGGCACCGGCAACATGAAGCTTGCGCTCAATGGCGCGCTGACGATCGGCACGCTCGACGGCGCCAATGTGGAGATCTGCGAGCGCGTCGGCGAGGACAACATCCACATCTTCGGCCTCACCGCCGAGGAGGTCGCGAACTACCGCCTCTCCGGCTACGATTCGCGCGCCGTCATCGAAAGCCATCCGGTGCTGAAGAGCGTCCTCGACGCGATCGGCTCCGGGGTCTTCTCGCCCGAAGAGCCGGGCCGCTTCCGCGCCATCGTCGATCGCCTCACCTACGACGACTATTTCTTCGTCGCCGCCGATTTCGCCGCCTACCTCGATACGCAGCGGCAGGTGGACGCGGCCTTTGCCGACGAGGAGGAATGGTCGCGCCGGGCGATCCTCAACACCGCCCGTGTCGGCTGGTTCTCGGCCGACCGCGCCATCCGCGACTATGCCCGCGAGATCTGGGGCGTCGACACGCCGCCGCCCTCGGCCTTCGCGGAAGCCGCGGAGTAGCGGGCGCGGGGTCTCATTTCGGCGGTGTTACCCTTGCCGGCCAGGCGAGCGCCCCGGTCGTCACGGCAACACCCAGGAAGATCAGCACGAGACCAGCAAAAAGGGTGACGGTGAAGGCCTCGCCGAGGACCACCGCTCCCAGCAAGACGCCGAAACCGGCCCTCAGGTAGCTGCCGCTGCTGACCCCGAGGGCGCCAAGCGTCTTCACGAGGCGAAAGAAGACGATCATCGCAAGGCCCGTGGAAAAGACACCGAGGGCAGCGAGGGCGAGGAGCGCCTCCGGTGCGGGCGAAAGCGTCCATGGCCTGTCGACGAAGAGGGCGACCGGCAGCATCTCCAGCGTCGCCATCGTCATCGCCGCCGCGGCCGTCAGCGGGGCCGGCAGGTGGCCGAAGCGCCGCGCATAGATCGCCGCCAGCGCATAGCTGAGGCTCGATCCCGTCACCGCGAGCTGGCCGAGGATGCTGCTTCCCGCGGCCGCGCCGATGGCGGGACCCAGGATCACCAGGACACCGGCAAGTCCCGTCACGACGCCGACGACTTCACGCGCCCAGGCTTCGCGTTCGCGCAGCACGAAATGGGCGATCAGGAAGACGAAGATCGGCGGTGTCGCCGTCAGCAGACCGGCGAGACCGCTGTCGATGTGCAGCTCGCCCCAGCTGATCAGCATGAAGGGCAGCGCGCTCTGCAGGATGCCCTGAACGGCGAACATGCCCCAGAGACGCGGTGCCCGCGGCAGGGCGATGCCGCGGACCCTGACGAAGGCAAGGAGGAACGCCGCGCCGATCGCAAGCCGCACCAGCACGATCGTCGCCGGCGGCACCGTCGGCAGCGCGATCTTGATGAGCGTGAAGGAGCCTCCCCAGAGAAACGAGAGGAAGACGAGAAGCGCTATCTCGCCGTATCTGTCCTTGGCTGCCATTCCGCTCTCCCGCTGTCCTGAGCGGGCTTCGTGGCAGGCGCCGGGTCTCGCTTCTCGCCGCATTCGGACCTTGTCCCGGCACGAGGTCCGAATGCGGCTAGTCCCCCCCGCGCGGGGGCGGCCTAGTCCCCCCCGCGCGGGGGCGGCATAGTCCGCCCATGAAGGCAACCGGCCATCCCGATCTCGACTTTGCGACCTGCGACACGGCGCGGCTTGCGCGCGATCCGGCCTATGACGGCGTCTTCTTCACCGCCGTGCGCTCGACCCGCATCTATTGCCGGCCGGTCTGCCCCGTGCGGCCGGCGAAATCGAAGAACGTCGTCTTCTTCCCTTCCGCCGCGGCGGCCGAGGAGGCCGGCTTCCGGCCCTGCCTCAGATGCCGCCCGGAGACGGCACCCGGAAGCCCGGCCTGGCGCGGCACGGCAACGACCGTCGGGCGGGCGGTGCGGCTGATCGAGGAGGGTTTTCTCGACGAGAAAGGCGTCTCCGCGCTCGCCGAGCGGCTGGGCGTCGGCCCGCGCCATCTCGCCCGGCTCTTCGCCCGCCACATCGGCGCGAGCCCGACGCGGATGGCCGCGACGGTGCGCATCCAGAGGGCCAAACGCCTTATCGACCAAAGCGCGCTGCCGCTTTCCGCGATCGCCTTCGAGGCGGGCTTCGGCTCCATCCGCCGCTTCAACGCGGCCTTTTCGGCGTGTTACGGGCGCCCGCCCTCGGCGTTCCGGAGGAAGGCAATGACGGGATCCGGCACGCTCCCGGAGCGCAAGGCGGAGCGCCGGCCCGAAAGCCGGGCCGCGCCCTAGGCGGGATCGGCCATCAGGATTTTTCGGAGAGCATCTCGGCGGCGCGGGCGACGAGCTTCTCTGCCACATCGTCCTTGCTCATGCGTGGCCAGGCCTCGTCGGCCGAAGCGGTGACGAAATGGACGGCGTTCTCCGTCCCGCCCATGATGCCGGTCGCCGGCGAGACGTCGTTGGCGAGGATCGCGTCGCAGCCTTTTCGCGAAAGCTTTTCGCGGGCATGGGCGACGACGTTCTCCGTCTCCGCCGCAAAGCCGATGACGAGAAGAGGCCGGCGCGCATGGCGGGAGAGCGTCGCTAGAATGTCAGGGTTCTGGGTGAGCGCGAGCGCCATCTCGCTCTCCCCCGTCTTCTTCATCTTCTGATCCGCTTCCGCCGCGGCGCGCCAGTCGGCGACGGCGGCGGCCATGACGGCGATATCGGCCGGCAGCGCCTTCTCCACCGCGGCGAGCATCTCGCGCGCCGTCTCCACCCTCACCTTCTCAACGCGCGGCGGATCGGCGAGGCCGACAGGGCCGGAGACGAGCGTCACCCTGGCGCCGGCAGCTGCGAAGGCGCGCGCGATGGCATGGCCCTGGCGGCCGGAGGAGCGGTTGGCGAGATAGCGGACGGGATCGATCGGCTCGTGGGTCGGGCCGGAGGTGACGAGCACATGGCGGCCGGCGAGCGGCCCGATGCCGGCGCCGAGGATGGCTTCGATCGCAGCGAGGATCGAAGCCGGCTCGGCCATGCGGCCGAGGCCGGCCTCGCCCCTTTCGGCCATTTCGCCCTCTTCGGGGCCGACGACATGCGCGCCATCTGCCTGAAGCTGGCGGAAGTTGCGCTGGGTTGCGGCATGCGCCCACATTTTCGGGTTCATCGCCGGCGCGAGGAGAAGCGGGCCGTCGCGGGCGAGAAGCACGGCACCGGCGAGGTCGTCGGCGATCCCCGCCGCCATCTTCGCCATGCGGTCGGCCGTCGCCGGGGCGACGACGATGAGATCGGCTTCGCGGGCGAGCCGGATATGGCCGATATCCATCTCCGCCTCACGGTCGAAAAGACCGGTATGGACGGGGCCATGGCTGAGCGCGCCGGCGGCGAGCGGGGTGACGAATTCCTCCCCGGCCCTGGTGATGACGACGCGCAGCTCCACACCCGCCTTCTTCATCAGGCGGATCAGTTCCAGCGACTTGTAGGCCGCGATGCCTCCCCCGATGACGAGGAGGATGCGCCTCTTGGTCAGCGTCGTCACCTCAAGCACCCCCGGCCGAGATCGGCCGATCCCTCAGATTCGTCCGCGGCGGAAGATAGGCGAGAAGGGTTACGCAATCCAATGCGCCCGCATTTCCAAGGCTTCGCGGCCTAGCCGAGGACGCCGATGCCGGCGATGACGACGAGCGCGATCACGCCCACGCGGACCGCCCAACGGGTCCAGAAGAGCTCTTTCGCCGAGGAATCGGCGAGACGGTCCACCGTCTCGTCGTCGATCTTGATGCCGCCGGCCGAAAAGGCGGCGAGGCGATCGACGGCCGATTCCACCCGCGTCAGCGTGTCGGGCAGGCGTTCCACGAAGGCGCCGAGCTGGCGGACGGTATCGGCCGCCTCCTCCAGGCGCCCGGCGGGGCCGAGATGGCGGGTCATCCATTCGGTGACGACCGGATCGGCGGCCGCCCACATGTTGAAGTCCGGGTCGAGGCGGCGGGCGACGCCCTCCACCACGACCATCGTCTTCTGCAGGAGGATGAGCTCCGGCCGGGTCTGCATGTTGAAGAGCGCCGTCACCTCGAAGAGGAGGCCGAGGAGGCGCGCCATGGAGATCTCGCTGGCGCGCTGGCCCTGGATCGGCTCGCCGATCGCCCGCAGCGCCTGGGCGAAATCCTCCGCCGAATGGATCGGCGGCACGTAGCCGACCTCGATGTGCAGCTTGGCGATCTTCAGATAGTCGCGCTTGATGAAGCAGTAGATCACCTGGGCGAGGAAGCGGCGCTCCTTCGGGCCGATGCGGCCCATGATGCCGAGATCCACGGCGACGAGATTGCCGTCATAGTCGACGAAGAGGTTTCCCTCGTGCATGTCGGCATGGAAGAAGCCGTCGCGCAGCGCGTTCCTCAGGAAGGACTGGACGACGATACGGGCAAGGTTCTGCCGGTCGATGCCCGCTTCGATGATGGCGGCGGTATTGCGCAGCTTGATGCCGTCGATCCACTCCATCGTCAGGACGTCGCGGCCCGTGCAGGTCCAGTCGACGACCGGCACGCGAAAATCGGTGTCGGCGGCGATGTTCTCGGAAAGCTCCGAATAGGCGGCCGCCTCCAGGCGCAGATCCATTTCCAGGAGCACGGTGCGCTCCAGCGTCTGCACCACGGCCACCGGCTTCAGCCGCTTGCCCTCCGAGGAAAGGCCCTCGAGGAAATGCGCGCCGGCGTAGAAGGTCTCCAGGTCGCGCTGGAAGCCGCCGCGCACATGCGGGCGCAGCACCTTGACGGCGACGTGGCGCTCCTCGCCGTCGACGAGCATCGTGGCGTGATGCACCTGCGCGATCGAGGCGGCGGCGACAGGCTCTGAGAACGAGGCGAAGACCTCCTCCACCGAGCGACCGAGATTGACGGCGATGATCGCCTTGGCCTCTTCCGTCGGGAAAGGCGGCATCTCGTCCTTCAGGCCCGACAGGGCCTCGGCGGCGTCGTAGCCGACGATATCGGGGCGGGTTCCGAGGAACTGGCCGAGCTTCACATAGGAGGGCCCGAGCTTGTGCAGGCGCGCCGACAGGCGCCTGCCGCGCTCCGTATCGGTGAGGCCGCGCGGCTCGAACAGGCGCAGGAAGCGCACGGCGCGCGCGGCCGCCGGCGGCAGCTCATCGAGATCGACGAAGCCGAGCGCGCCGGCCCGAACGATATGAAACCCCGCCCAGACAAGGCGGAAGAGATTGAACACGCTGGCGACCCTGGCCCTCTGCTTAGAGCTTCCATCCGGAATGGAGAGCGACGATGCCTGCCGTATAGTCGCGATAGCTCACCCGCTCAAAGCCCGCATCGCCGATCATGCCGGCAAAGCGCTCCTTGTTGGGGAAGACGCGGATCGATTCCACCAGATACTGGTAGGAGGCGCGGTCGCCCGTCACCACACGGCCGATGGCCGGGATGACGTGGAAGGAATAGGCCTCATAGGCCTCGCGCACCAGCGGCATGGAGACAGGCGTGAATTCCAGGCAAAGAAAGCGTCCGCCCGGCTTCAGCACGCGGAAGGCCTCCGACAGCGCCTTGTCGAGCCGCGGCACGTTGCGAATGCCGAAGGCGATCGTATAGGCGTCGAAGCTCTGATCCTCGAAAGGCAGCTCCTCTGCATTGGCCTCCACGTAGTTGAAGTTGGCGTTGCGGCGCTTTTCGGCGCGCTCGCGGCAGACTTCCAGCATGGAGGCGTTGATGTCGGAGACCGTGACCTCGGCATGGCCGCGCGAGCGGTCGGCGATGCGGAAGGCGATGTCGCCGGTGCCGCCCGCCACGTCGAGCACCTTGTAGGGGCGGCCGGAATGGGGCGGGGCGAGCCAGGAGACCATGGCATTCTTCCACAGCCGGTGCAGCCCGCCCGACATCAGGTCGTTCATGACGTCGTAGCGCTTGGCGACCGAATGGAAGACCCCGTCCACACGGCCCTGCTTTTCCTCCATGGCTATCTCCTGATAGCCGAAGCGGGTCTTCTCGCTCATCTGAATTCCTCTGAAACTGCCGGACTTGCCGTTGGCGGGTAAATGTGGCCGGACCATAACCAATGCCATCCCGCCGCGCCATGCGGCGAGGCGCAAGAGGAGGATCGATGCCCGAACTACCGGAAGTGGAGACGATCAGGCGCGGGCTCGCCCCGGTTCTGGAAGGGCGCCGGATCGAGAAGGTAGAGCTGCGCCGCCCGGATCTGCGCTTTCCCCTTCCCGCCGGCTTCGCCGGGCGGCTCGCCGGAAGGCGGATCGACCATGTCGGGCGGCGGGCGAAATACCTCCTGGTGGAGACAGACACCGCGGAGGGCGGGCCCATCCTCGTTATGCATCTCGGCATGACCGGCTCATTCCGGTTCGAGGGCGCGGTGGAGATGACGCCCGCCGACGGGCGCTATTTCGAGGGAAAGAAAAAGAGCGAGCACGACCATGTCGTCTTCCACCTTTCCGGCGACACGCGTCTCGTCTTCAACGATGCGCGCCGCTTCGGCTTCATGGATATCGCTGAGGCCGGAAGGCTTTCGGAGCACCCGCTCTTTTCCCATCTCGGCGTCGAGCCGACCGGCAATGCTCTCAGCCCGGCCTGGCTGGCGCAAAGACTTTCCGGCCGCAAGGCGCCGCTCAAATCCGCGCTGATGGACCAGCGGCTCGTCGCCGGGCTCGGCAACATCTATGTCTGCGAGGCGCTGTGGCGGGCAAAGCTCTCGCCGAGGCGGGCAGCCGGCTCGCTGGTGCGCAAGGATGGCGCGCCGACGAAGCGGCTCGAGGCCCTCGTCGCCGCGATCCGCGAGGTGATCGACGACGCGGTGACGGCCGGCGGCTCCTCGCTGCGCGACTACGTGCACACGGACGGCACGGTCGGTCGCTTCCAGGAGAGCTTTGCCGTCTACGACCGCGAGGGCGATCCCTGCCCGCGGCTTTCCTGCGCGGGCGTCGTTGCCCGCATCACCCAGTCCGGGCGATCGACCTTCTTCTGCCCGGTCTGCCAGCGGTAGGGGCTGCCGCCTTGCCGGACCTGCGGAAGCGGGCTACGCATTTTCGAGCAGCCTCAGGGAGGGGACAATGGGCTACGACCACATCCTCGTCGAAAAGCGCGGAAATGCCGGCCTGATCACGCTCAACCGGCAGAGCGCCCTCAACGCGCTCTGCGCCGGGCTCGTGGAGGAGCTCAACCAGGCCCTCGACGATTTCGAGGCCGACGACAAGATCGGCGCCATCGTCATCACCGGCTCTGAAAAGGCCTTCGCCGCCGGCGCCGACATCAAGGAAATGAAGGATCTCGATTTCGTCAGCGCCTATCGCGGGAATTTCATTTCCGAATGGGACAAGGTCGGCCAGCGCCGCAAGCCGCTGATCGCGGCCGTCGCCGGCTACGCGCTCGGCGGGGGCTGCGAACTCGCCATGATGTGCGACTTCATCATCGCGGCGGAGACGGCGAAGTTCGGCCAGCCGGAAATCACCCTCGGCGTCATGCCGGGCTCGGGCGGCACGCAGCGCCTCACCCGCTTCGTCGGCAAGGCGAAGGCCATGGATATGTGCCTAACGGGCCGCCTGATGGACGCCGAGGAGGCGGAGCGCGCCGGCCTCGTCTCGCGCATCGTGCCGGCGGGCGACCTTCTGGAAGAGGCGGTGAAGGCGGCGCAGAAGATCGCGTCCTTCTCGCTGCCGGCGGTGATGATGACCAAGGAAAGCGTCAACCGCGCCTACGAGACGACCCTGGCGGAGGGCGTCCGCTTCGAGCGGCGGCTCTTCCATGCCCTGTTCGCCACGGAAGACCAGAAGGAAGGCATGACCGCCTTCGTGGAGAAGCGCGAGCCGCAGTTCCGCAACCGGTAGCCGGGAGCGGCCCAAGCGCCTCGCCAAGGGGCCCCAAAGGTCCGTTTTGGTTCGATAAACCGCCTGCCGCCGGGCCGGAGCGCTTGCCAAGTGCGGCGCGCCGCCGCACGATGGCCATCATTCTGGCTGGCGAGGGGCCGTCGGCGACATGGACGATTTGAGGGCCATCCCCCTTTTCAAGGACCTTGGCGAGGACCGTGCCAAGGCGGTGGCGGCGCGTTGCCTTTGGCGCAACTATGACACCAACGAGCTGATCATCGACTACGAGGACGAGTCGGACGAGGTGCATTTCGTCCTCTCGGGCAAGTGCCGCGTTCTCTTTCGCTCCCCGACGGGCCGGGAGATCATCCTCGGCGAACTCGGGGAAGGCACGTATTTCGGCGAGCTTGCGGCGATCGACGGCACGCCCCGTTCCGCCAACGTCACCGCCATGCACCGTTCGCGGCTCTGCATCATGCCCGGCAGGCTCTTCATGGACCTTGCGACCGAGGTGCCTTCCGTCAGCCGCCACATGCTTTCCAACCTCGCGACCCTCATCCGCGGCCTCAATGCGCGGCTGGCGGAGCATTCCTTCCTGCAGACCAAGGAACGCCTCTACGCCGAGCTCCTGCGCCAGTCGAAGTCCCGTTCCGGCCATGGCGCGCAGCGCATCGTCTCGCCGCCGCCCTTCCACCACGACCTCGCCAACCGCATCGGCTGCCGGCGGGAAGTGGTCTCGCGCGAACTCTCGGCGCTCGCCAAGGCAGGCCTGACGGAAAAAAGCCGCGGCGGGCTCATCCTGTGCGACCCGGACGAGCTCAACCGCCGCATCTCCAAGGCGATGGAGCGCTAGGGCCTTTCAGGGCCATCGGATGAAGGGCCGAGCGACTTCGTCCTTTCGCCCCGTTGAAACGCCCCCCTCTTCTGACGCAGCATCGGCATGACCTGCCGAGCGGAGAACCATGCCCAAAGACCTTCGCGACGCCATCCGCGCCGCGCCCTTCCAGGATGAAGCCGACGTCGTCGCCAGCCGCCTTGCCGCTCTCGGGCTCGGCGAAGAGGCCCGTGAGCGGGCCGTCCGGCGCGCCGCCGGCATGGTGGAGGGGCTGCGGGCCGACCCCGCGCCCCATCTGATGGAGCGCTTCCTTTCCGAATACGGGCTCTCGACCGACGAGGGCGTCGCGCTGATGTGCCTGGCGGAAGCCTATCTGCGGGTCCCCGACGCGCATACGCTCGACGCGCTCATCCGCGACAAGATCGGCGGGGCCGATTGGGGCCAGCATCGCGGCACCGCCGATTCGCTCCTGCTCAACGCCTCCTCCTGGGGGCTGATGCTGACGGGCCGCCTCTACGGCGCCGAGACGGGCGGCGAGCAGGCCGAGGCGCATCTCATCCATACGATGCGCCGGCTCGTCATGCGCGTCGGCGAACCGGTCGTGCGCACCGCCGTGGCGCAGGCGATGAAGATGCTCGGGGCGCAGTTCGTTCTCGGCCGCAATATCGAGGAGGCGATGCGGCGCGCGGCGCCGATGCGCCAGAAGGGCTACCGCTATTCCTACGACATGCTCGGCGAGGCGGCGCGCACCGCCGAGGACGCCGAGCGCTATTTCCGCTCCTATTCCGACGCCATCTCCGCCATCGGCAAGGAATCGGGCACCGGCGACATCGTCTCGCGGCCGTCGATCTCGGTGAAGCTCTCGGCGCTGCATCCACGCTACGAGACGGTGCAGAGAAAGCGCGTCCTCGCCGAGCTCGCGCCGCGTCTCGGCGCCCTCATCGGCCTTGCCCGCCGCGCCGGGATCGGCCTTTCCGTCGATGCGGAGGAGGCGGACCGGCTGGACATCTCTCTCGATGTGGTGGAGGCCGCGCTCGCCGGCGACGAGGCGGCGGGATGGGACGGCTTCGGGCTCGTCGTGCAGGCCTTTGCCAAGACCTCACAGCCGGTGCTGGAATGGGCGGGCGCCTTCGCGAAGCAACGCGGAGCGCGCATGCCGGTGCGGCTGGTGAAGGGCGCCTACTGGGACTACGAGATCAAGCTCGCGCAGACGCTCGGCATCGAGGCCTATCCGGTCTTCACCCGCAAGGCGACGACCGACGTGTCCTATCTCGCCGGGGCGCGGCTCCTCCTGTCGCAGCCCGAGTGGATCTATCCGCAGTTCGCCACGCACAACGCCCATACCGCGGCGGCGATCCTGGAGATCGCGGAGCCGGACGCGCCGTTCGAGTTCCAGCGCCTGCACGGCATGGGCGAGGCGCTGCACGCCCGGTTGATGAAGGAGACGGGAAAGCCCTGCCGCGTCTACGCCCCGGTCGGCATCCACAAGGACCTGCTTGCCTACCTGGTCCGGCGGCTCCTCGAAAACGGCGCCAATTCCTCCTTCGTGCACCAGCTTCTCGACGAGGAGGTGCCCGCCGAAAGGCTCGTCGCCGACCCGATCTCCAGGGTGGAGAGGGCAAGCCCCGTGGCGCATGCGCATATCCCGCTGCCGCCCGACCTCTACCAGCCGGTGCGGCGCAATTCGAAGGGCTGGAACATCAACAATCCGCGCGACCTCGCCGCGCTCGAAGAGGCGATGACGCCCTTCCTGGAAAAGCGATGGGAAGCGGCGCCGCTCGTCGGCGGAGAGACGAAGCCCGGCACGGCGCGCGACATCTTCAATCCGGCGCATCCCTCGCAGAAGGTCGGCACCGTCACGGAGGCGGATGCGGAGACGGCGCGACAGGCCATTGAAGTCGCCGGCAGGGCGGCGCCGGCATGGCGGGCACGGCCCGCCGGGGAGCGGGCGGAGATTTTGGAGCGGGCGGCCGACCTCTACGAGGCGCACGCGCCGGAGCTGATGGCGCTCGCCACGCGCGAGGCCGGCAAGACGCGGCTCGACGGCATCCTGGAAGTGCGCGAGGCGGTCGACTTCCTGCGCTACTACGCCTGCGAGGCGCGGCGCATTCTCGGTCCCGACGTTGCAGAAGGCGAAAGACGCGAGGGGCGTGGTGTATTCGTGTGCATCTCGCCCTGGAATTTTCCGCTCGCCATCTTCACCGGCCAGATCTCCGCCGCGCTCGCCGCCGGCAACGCCGTGATCGCCAAACCGGCCGAGCAGACGGCGCTGATGGCGGCAAAGGCCGTCTCGCTGCTGCACGAGGCCGGCATCCCGGGAGATGTTCTCCATCTCGTGCCGGGGGCCGGCGGCAGCGTCGGCGCGGCGCTCACCTCCGACCCCGGCATTGCCGGCGTCTGTTTCACCGGCTCGACCGAGACGGCGATCCTCATCGACCGCTCGCTCGCCGAAAACGGGCCGGCCCGCGCGCCGCTCATCGCCGAGACGGGCGGCCTCAACGCCATGATCGTCGATTCCACCGCCCTGCCGGAGCATGCGGTGCGCGACATCGTCGCCTCCGCCTTCCAGTCGGCTGGCCAGCGCTGCTCGGCGCTCAGGGCCCTCTTCGTACAGGAGGAAATCGCCCAGCCTCTGCTGACGATGCTGGAGGGCGCGGCACGCGAGCTCGTCGTCGCCGATCCCTGGGAGCCGGCCACCGACGTCGGACCGGTGATCGACGCGGAGGCGCGCGAGACCATCCTGGCGCATGTCGAGAAGCTGAAAGGCGAGGGGCGGCTCCTCTTCGAGCATCCTGGCGCGCCCAACGAAGGCACCTTCGTGCCGCCCGTGGCGCTCAGCCTCGAGCGCTTCTCGCAGCTCGGCCAGGAGATCTTCGGGCCCGTACTCCACGTCATCCGCTTCAAGGCGAAGGATCTCGACAAGGTTGTCGAGGAGATCAACGCCGCCGGCTACGGCCTCACCCTCGGCATCCATTCGCGCGTCGACCAGCGGGTGGAGCGCATCTGCGACCGCGCCCATGTCGGCAACATCTACGTCAACCGCAACCAGATCGGCGCCGTGGTCGGCGTGCAGCCCTTCGGCGGCGAGGGGCTTTCCGGCACCGGTCCGAAAGCGGGCGGGCCGCACTACCTGACGCGGTTCACGCGACCGGTCGTGCCGCCCTCTGAGGGAGAGGCGCCCGCCCGGCCGGCCGCAAAGCCGGCCGAGACGATGTCGCTGGAAGAATTCGCCAAGCTGCCGCCCGCCGCGGGCTGGGAAGAGAACTCGGCCCGCATCATGGTGCTGGCGAGCGCCGCCGGCTCCCTGCCGGAAGACGCGGAGGCGACGGCGCGGGCCGCCATCGAGGCGGCGCAGCCGGAGATCGCCGGCGTTCTCGCCCTGCCCGGCCCGACCGGCGAGGCGAACCGCCTGGCGCTCGCGCCGCGCGGCGTCGCGCTCTGCCTCGGCGGGGGCGACGGAAGCGCGCTCCTCAAACAGACCGTGACGGCGCTGGCCGCCGGCAACCGCGTCGTCATCCCGGCGCGCCTTGCCGACGACGCGGTGACGGCACTGGCGAGCGCGCTCGCCGAGCTCTTCCAGCCGAAACGGCTCATCGTGTTCCTGGAAGGCGAGCCGGCCGAGCTGGCGGCGAAGCTGCCGCGGCTCGGCCTTGTCGTCTACGAGGTGCAGACCGCGCCCGGCGACACGACGGCGCGCGAGATCCGGCGGGCGATCGCCGGGCGCGCCGGCCAGCGGGTGCCGCTCCTGTCGCTCGCCGACGGCGTTGCCCTCTTCTCCACCGAGAGGGTCGTCTCCATCGACACGACGGCCTCCGGCGGCAATGCGACCCTCCTGACGCTGCCGGAGGATTGAGGCGGACCCGCAATTGGCCGAAGGAACAAGGCCGTAACCGACATTCGCCTGCAACTCTCTGGGGACTAGACTGTTAGGAACCTAACGAGGCGCTGGACCTGCGGGCCCGGCGACCTAGCTCGAATCCTGTCGCCTGCGCCGCCGAAACGCGCCGCAGGCTTTTGAAAGCCGACACGAAGGAAAGCATGCAGAAAGGCCTCAAAACAGCAGACCGCCTCCTCCTCGCCCTCGCTGACAACCGTGTCGCCATCGAAGCGGTCACGCCCGAAATCGATGGCGGGCGCTTCGCCGCCAAGGCCGCCCTCGGCGAGATCGTCGTCGTGGAGGCCGATATCTTCTGCGACGGCCACGACGTGATCGACGCGGCGCTGCTGACGCGCAGGAAGGGGGATTCCAACTGGGCGGAAACGCCCATGCACCCGTTCGAGAACGACCGCTGGCGCGCCACTTTCAGCCCCGACGAGAACACCACCTACGAATATACGATCATGGCCTGGCGCGATCTCTTCGCCGCCTGGCGCCGCGACGTCGCCAAGAAGCAGGCGGCCGGGCTGGACCTTTCGCTGGAGCTGGAGGAAGGCTTCCGCCTCGTGCGCCGGACGCTGGAGGAGAGCGAGAGGCTGAGGCCGGAGGGCCGGGCCGGCCTGCAGATCGCCGTGGAGCAGCTGGAGCAGATCGCCGATCCCGGCGAGAAATTCTCGCGCCTCATGGGCGAGGACCTGCTCGCCACGATGACAGAGGGCGGCCTGAGATCCAACGTCTCCTACTACCTGCGGGTGCTGGAGCTTTTCGTCGACCGCAAACGCGCCGCCTTCTCGGCCTGGTACGAGGTGTTTCCCCGTTCCATGTCGGGCGATCCGGCAAGGCACGGCACCTTCGACGACGTGATCGAGCGCCTTCCCTATGTGCGCGACCTCGGCTTCGACGTCCTCTACTTCCCGCCCATCCACCCGATCGGAACGACCAACCGCAAGGGGCGCAACAACTCGCTCAAGGCGCGGCCGGACGATCCGGGAAGCCCCTACGCCATCGGCTCGAAGGAAGGCGGCCATGACGCCATCCATCCCGAGCTCGGCACGTTCGAGGATTTCGACCGGCTGGTGGAAGCGACGCATGCCGCGGGACTGGAGATCGCCCTCGACTTCGCCATCCAGTGCTCGCCCGACCATCCTTGGATCAAGGAGCATCCGGAATGGTTCGACTGGCGGCCGGACGGGACGATCAAGTTCGCCGAGAATCCGCCGAAGAAGTACGAGGACATCGTCAACGTCCACTTCTACCGCGACGCCATCCCCGGCCTCTGGTACGCGCTGCGCGACACCGTGCTGCTGTGGGCCGAGCACGGCGTGAAGATCTTTCGCGTCGACAATCCGCACACCAAGCCGCTTCCCTTCTGGGAATGGCTGATCGCCGAGGTGCGGGCCCGCTATCCGGAAACGATCTTCCTCGCCGAGGCCTTCACGCGGCCGAAAATGATGAAGCGGCTCGGCAAGGTCGGCTACACCCAGTCCTACTCCTACTTCACCTGGCGCAATACCAAGCAGGAGCTGACGGAGTATCTGACGGAGCTGACGCGGACGGAATGCCGCCACTACATGCGGCCGAACTTCTTCGTCAACACGCCCGACATCAACCCGACCTACCTGCAGCAAAGCGGGCGGGCGGGCTTTCAGGTCCGGCTCTTCCTCGCCGCCACGCTGGGCACCAATTACGGCGTCTATAACGGCTTCGAGCTGTGCGAGGCGGCCGCCATCCCCGGCAAGGAGGAGTACCTCGATTCGGAGAAGTACGAGATCCGCGCCTGGGACTACGACAGGCCCGGCCACATCAAGGACGACATCCGCCGCCTCAATGCGCTGCGCAACAGCCATCCGGCATTGCAGCAGTTCAAGAACCTCACCTTCTTCAACGCCTACAACGATGCGATCTTGTACTACGGAAAATACACCGACGACCTCTCCGACTTCCTCCTGTTCGCCGTGAACCTCGACCCGCAGAACGCGCAGGGCGCGCAGTTCGAGGTGCCGCTGTGGGAGTTCGGCCTTTCCGACGACGCGCCGGTCCTGGGAGAGGACCTCGTCGTCTCCCGCCGCTTCGTCTGGCAGGGCAAGATGCAGCACATCTGGCTGAACCCTTCGGAACGGACCTACGCCGTCTGGCGCCTCATCCCGCCGCAGGAGAGGCTGGCATGAACGACGAGACCCCGATCAAACCAATTGAGTCGGTTTCGGCCGAAGCTCGCACCAAATCCAACCGGATGGACGGCATCATCGATCGTTCCGATACCGAATGGTACAAGGACGCGATCGTCTATCAGCTGCACATCAAGGCCTTCCTCGATTCCAACGGCGACGGCGTCGGCGATTTCGAGGGCCTGATCCAGCGCCTCGACTATATCGAGAGCCTCGGCGTCACGGCGATCTGGCTGTTGCCGTTCTATCCCTCGCCCCTGCGCGACGACGGCTACGACATCGCCGACTACCGGGCGATCAACCCGTCCTACGGCACGATGCGCGACTTCAAGCGCCTCGTGGCGGAGGCGCACCGGCGCGGCATCCGCATCATCACCGAGCTCGTCATCAACCACACCTCGGACCAGCATCCCTGGTTCCAGAAGGCCCGCAAGGCGCGGCCCGGCTCGGCGGCGCGCAACTACTACGTCTGGAGCGACACCGACCAGAAGTACCAGGGTACCCGCATCATCTTCCTGGATACGGAGACCTCCAACTGGACCTGGGACCCGGTGGCGGAGGCCTTCTTCTGGCACCGCTTCTATTCGCACCAGCCGGACCTCAACTTCGACAATCCGCGCGTGATGAAGGAGGTCCAGTCGGTGATGCGCTACTGGCTGGACATGGGCGTCGACGGGCTTCGCCTCGACGCCATCCCCTATCTCGTGGAGCGCGACGGCACCAACAACGAGAACCTGCCGGAGACGCACGACGTCCTGAAGGCGATCCGCGCCGAGCTCGACGCCCACTACACCGACCGGATGCTGCTCGCCGAGGCGAACCAGTGGCCGGAGGATACCCGCCCCTATTTCGGCGAGGGCGACGAGTGCCACATGGCCTTCCACTTCCCGCTGATGCCGCGCATGTACATGGCGCTGGCGCAGGAGGACCGGCACCCGATCACCGACATCATCCGCCAGACGCCGGACATCCCCGATCCCTGCCAGTGGGCGATCTTCCTCAGGAACCACGACGAGCTGACGCTCGAGATGGTGACGGATCTGGAGCGCGACTATCTGTGGCGCACCTACGCCTCGGACCAGAAGGCGCGCATCAATCTCGGCATCCGCCGCCGGCTCGCCCCGCTCCTGCAGAACGACCGGCGCAAGATCGAACTGATGAACGCGCTGCTTCTTTCCATGCCCGGCACGCCCGTCCTCTATTACGGCGACGAGATCGGCATGGGGGACAACTACTTCCTCGGCGACCGCGACGGGGTGAGGACGCCGATGCAATGGTCGGGCGACCGCAACGGCGGCTTCTCGCGCGCCAATCCGCAGCAGCTCTTCCTGCCGCCGATCCAGGACCCGATCCACGGCTACGAGGCCGTCAACGTGGAGGCGCAGCAGTCCGACCCCTCCTCGCTGCTGAACTGGATGCGGCGCATGGTCAACGTGCGCAAGCAGTACAAGGTGTTCGGGCGCGGGGAGATGACCTTCCTCTATCCCGGCAACCGCAAGATCCTCGCCTATATCCGCAGCCATGAGGGCGAGAACATCCTGTGCGTGGCCAACCTGTCGCGCTCGGCGCAGGCGGTGGAGCTCGACCTTTCGCGCTTCCGCGGCATGACGCCGGTGGAGCTCTCCGGCCATTCCGCCTTCCCGGCGATCGGCGACCTTCCCTACATGCTGACGCTGCCGGGATACGGCTTCTACTGGTTCCTGGTCACGGAAGACGCGGAGGTGCCGAACTGGCACGTGCCCGCTCCCGACATCATGCCCGAATTCATCACCGTCACGACGCGGGGCGACCTTTCCGGAGCCCTCTCGGGACGCGACCGCACGCAGCTGGAGACGCAGACGCTGCCGGACTTCCTGCAGCGCCAGCGCTGGTTCGCCGGCAAGGGCGGGCGCATCGAGGGCGTGCATCTTTCTCCGCTCGCCTCGGTCGGCGAGGGCCATCAGGTGCTCGCCACCGTCGATGTCGATTTCGCCGAGGGCGAGAGCCAGCGCTACTTCCTGCCGCTCTCGGCGCTGTGGGGAGAGGAGCACCTGCATTTCGGCGCGCCGAAGCTTTCCTACACGCTCGCCAAGGTGCGGCGCGGACCGAAGGTCGGCGGCCTGATCGACGCGGCCTTCGACGAGGACTTCACCCGCTCGCTGCTTTCCTCCATGGCCGAGGGCAGGACGCTGCCGGCCGAGGGCGGCGAGATCGCCTTTGCCGGGCTTGCCGACCTTGCCGAGGCGGCCGAGGAGGCCGACATCCACCCGCTCGGCGTCGAGCAGTCGAACGTCTCGGTGATGATCGGCGAGAAGGCGCTCCTGAAGATCTACCGGCGCCTCAGGGAAGGCGAGCAGCCGGAAATCGAGGTCGGCCGTTTCCTCACCGACGTCGCCGGCTTCGACAACACGCCGCAGCTTCTCGGAACGGTGGAATACCGGCCGGCGGAAGGCGAGCCGACGGCGCTTGCCGCGGCCTTTTCCTTCGTGCGCAACCAGGGCGACGGCTGGTCCGTCCTCACCGACGCGCTGGAACGCGACCTCGACGCGACGGCCCTTTCCTCCGCCTCCACCTTCGAGCCGCAATCGGCGACGGGCACGATGCCCTTCGGCCATCCGCTCGACCTTCCCTGGCGCATGGGCATCCGCACCGCCGAGATGCACCTTGCTCTGGCGACGGAGACCGACGACGCCGCCTTCAAGGTGGAGCCGATCTCCGGCAGCGACATCGCGGAATGGGCCGAGGATGCGGCAAGGATGGCAGGCGAGGCGGTCGAGCGGCTGAAGGCCGCCGCGCCGACGCTTCCCGGCACGACGCAGATCCTCCTGGAAGAGCTTGCCGCCGGCAGCGACCTGGTGCTGGCGGAGCTTTCGGGCCTTGCCGACAGCCCGCCCTCGGGCGGCAAGTCGCGCATCCACGGCGACTATCATCTCGGCCAGGTGCTCGTGAGCCAGGCCGACATCGTCATCATCGACTTCGAGGGCGAGCCGCAGCGCTCGCTCGCCGAGCGGCGGGCCAAATCCTCGCCGCTGCGGGACGTGGCAGGCATGCTGCGTTCCTTCGACTATGCGGCAGCCGCCGCGGAGCGCCGCTACCTGTCGCGCTACAGCGAAGAGACGGGAGGCGTGCACGAGCGCGCGCTTCTGTGGCGCGACAAATCCGTCTCCGACTTCCTGGCGAGCTATTCCGCCCGGATGGAGGGGGCGGCGACGCTGCCGCCAGAGCGGGAAGCCACCGAAAGGCTTCTCAGGCTCTTCCTCCTGCAGAAGGGCTTTTACGAGCTCCTCTACGAAACCGCCAATCGCCCGGACTGGATCGACATTCCCCTCCGCGGCGTTCTTGACCTCATCAGCACGAAGGCCAGCGCATGAACCTCTCGCGCCTAGAACAACCGACAGCGACCTTCCCCGATATCGATCGGCGGGCCGTCCGCTCGCTGATCGAAGCAAGGCACGGCGATCCGTTCGCCCTCCTCGGCCCGCACAAGAGCCAGGACGGCATCACCATCCGCGCCTACCACCCTGGCGCCGAAAGGGCCGAGGTGATCTCTCCCGACGGGGCGCGCGTCCTTGCCCCGATGGAGCGGCTCGACGACGGCTTCTTCGCCGCCTCGCTCCGCGGAGAGGGGCGCGAGCTCGCCTATCGCTTCCGCTTCTTTTCCGGCGAGAATTCGTGGACCCAGGGCGACGCCTACCGCTTCGCGCCGCTGCTCGGCGAACTCGACCTGCACCTCCTCGGCGAGGGACGCCACCGCCGCCTCTATGAAAAGCTCGGCGCCCATCCGACCACCGTCGACGGCGTCGAAGGTACCGCCTTCGCCGTGTGGGCGCCGAATGCGCGGCGCGTCTCCGTCATCGGCAGCTTCAACGACTGGGACGGGCGCCGGCACGTCATGCGCAACCGCCTGGAAGGCGGCGTGTGGGAGCTCTTCATCCCCGATATCGGACCGGGCGAGCTCTACAAATACGAACTCATCTCGGCGGAAGGCCGCCGCCTGCCGCTGAAGGCCGATCCGCTCGCCTTCGCCCAGGAGGCGCCGCCCTCGACCGCCTCGCGGGTCAGCGGCCTGCCGGAGCGGACCTGGCAGGACGTCGCCTGGATGGCCGAGCGCAAGGCCAAGAACCGGCACGACGCCCCGATCTCCATCTACGAGGTGCATCTGGGCTCCTGGCGCCGCGACGCCGATGGCGGCTTCCTCAGCTACGAGGCGCTGGCCAACGAGCTGATCCCCTACGTCAAGGAGATGGGGTTCACGCATATCGAGTGCCTGCCCGTTTCAGAGCACCCGTTTTCCGGCTCCTGGGGCTACCAGCCGATCGGTCTTTATGCGCCCACGGCACGCTTCGGGTCGCCGGAGGACTTCGCCAAGTTCATCGAGCGCTGCCATGCCGAAGGCATCGGCGTCATCATCGACTGGGTGCCGGCGCATTTTCCCACCGACGAGCACGGGCTTGCCAATTTCGACGGCACCGCGCTCTACGAGCACGCCGATCCGCGGCAGGGCTTCCACCGCGACTGGAACACGCTGATCTACAATTTCGGGCGCACGGAAGTGCGCAACTTCCTGGAAGCCAACGCGCTCTACTGGATGGACGAATTCCATATCGACGGGCTGCGCGTCGATGCGGTCGCCTCCATGCTCTACCTCGACTATTCGCGCGAGCCGGGCGACTGGGTGCCGAACGTGCATGGCGGGCGGGAGAACCTGGAAGCCATCGACTTTTTGCGTTCCATGAACACCGACGTGTTCGGCGGCTTTGAAGGCGCCACCACCTTCGCCGAGGAATCGACCGCCTGGCCGGGCGTGTCGCGGCCGGTGGAGACCGGCGGCCTCGGCTTCGGCTTCAAGTGGAACATGGGCTGGATGCACGACACGCTCTCCTACATCCAGAACGACCCGGTGCACCGCAGGTATCATCACCACCAGATGACCTTCGGGCTGCTCTACGCCTTTTCGGAGAACTTCGTGCTGCCGCTCAGCCATGACGAGGTGGTGCACGGCAAGGGCTCCATGCTCGGCAAGATGCCGGGCGATGAATGGCAGCGCTTCGCCAATCTCAGGGCCTATTACGGCTTCATGTGGGCCCATCCGGGCAAGAAGCTGCTGTTCATGGGCGGCGAGATCGCCCAGTACCGCGAATGGAGCCACGACAGCTCGCTCGACTGGCATCTCCTGCAGCACGAACCGCATGCGGGCATGCAAAGGCTCGTGCGCGACCTCAACGCGCTCTATCAGGAGACGCCGGCGCTTTACGAGCGCGACTGCGAGCCGGCGGGCTTCCAGTGGATCGACGCCTCGGACGCCGACCAGAGCGTCTTCTCCTTCCTGCGCCGGGGCGAGAAGGCGGACGACGTCGTCGCCGTCATCTGCAACTTCACGCCCATCGTGCGCGAGGGCTACCGCATCGGCCTGCCCTTCGCCGGGCGCTGGCAGGAGCGGCTCAACACGGATTCGGCGACCTATGGCGGCTCCAATGTCGGCAACGGCGGCGAGGTGTTCGCCGGCGAAGAAGGATGGCATGGACAGCCCGCCTCCGTCGCCCTAACCCTGCCCCCACTCGGCGTTCTCATTCTCAAGTACCGACCCTAGAAGGGATCACTCACATGGCGCGGCTTCGCGTGGAGCCCGGCACGCCGCACCCTCTTGGTGCGACGTGGGACGGGTCTGGTGTCAATTTCGCGATCTTTTCCGCCCATGCGGAGAAGGTCGAGCTGTGCCTGTTCGACCGGCAGGGCCGGCGCGAGCTCGAGCGCGCGGTGCTGCCCGAATATACCCATGAGGTCTGGCACGGCTATTTCCCCGAGATCCGGCCCGGCCAGCTCTACGGCTACCGCGTCTACGGCCCCTACGATCCGAAAGCCGGCCACCGCTTCAACCACCACAAGCTGCTGATCGACCCCTATGCGCGGGCGCTGCAGGGCGAGCTGCGCCGGCCGGACCTTTGCTTCGGCTACCGCGCCTCGTCGGGACGCGAGGACCTTTCCTTCGACCGGCGGGACTCCGCCCGCGTCATGCCGAAATGCGTCGTCGTCGACCCCGCCGTCACCTGGGGGCGGGACATTTCGCCGAAGCGGCCATGGACCGAGACGATCTTCTACGAGGCGCATGTGAAGGGGATGACGGCGCGCCACCCGGACGTGCCGGAGCATCTGAGAGGCACGTTCGCGGGGCTCGGCAGCCCGCATGTCATCGAGCATCTGCAGAAGCTCGGCGTCACGGCCGTGGAGCTGATGCCGGTGCAGGCCTTCTTCGACGACGACTTCCTGTTGAAGAAGAACCTGTCCAACTACTGGGGCTACAACACCATCGCCTTCTTCGCCCCGGCGCCGCGCTTCATCTCGCACGGTTCGGATTTCCACGAATTCAAGCTGATGGTGCGCAAGCTGCACGAGGCGGGGATCGAGGTGATCCTCGACGTGGTCTACAACCACACCGCCGAGGGCAACCACCTCGGGCCGACCCTCTCCTTCCGCGGCATCGACAATGCGAGCTACTACATGCTCGCCGACGATCCCCGGCACTATTTCGATACGACGGGCACCGGCAACACGCTCGACCTGCGCCATCCGCGGGTGCTGCAGATGGTGACGGATTCGCTGCGCTACTGGGTACAGGAGTGCCATGTCGACGGCTTCCGCTTCGACCTGGCGACGGCACTCGGGCGCGAGCGGGAAACCTTCTCCAACCAGGCCGTCTTCTTCGACACGATCCGCCAGGACCCGATCCTGTCGCGCGTCAAGCTGATCGCCGAACCGTGGGACATCGGCCCGGACGGCTACCAGCTCGGCAACTTTCCGCCGGGATGGGCGGAATGGAACGGCGCCTACCGGGACGTGGTGCGCAGCTACTGGAAGGGCGACGACGGCTCGCTGCCGGATGTGGCGCGCGCGCTGCTGGGCTTTGCCGACATGTTCGAGCATCGCGGCCGCAAGCCCTGGGCGAGCGTCAACCTCGTCACGGCCCATGACGGCTTCACGCTGAACGACCTCGTTTCCTACAATTCCAAGCACAACGAGGCGAACGGCGAGGGCAGCCGCGACGGCCACGACGACAACCGCTCCTGGAACTGCGGCGTGGAGGGCGAGACCGACGACCAGGAAGTGCTGGCGCTGCGCGAGCGGCAGAGGCGCAACTTCATCCTGACGCTGTTCCTGTCGCAGGGCACCCCCATGCTGGTCATGGGCGACGAGCAGGGCCGCACGCAAAACGGCAACAACAACGCCTATTGCCAGGACAACGAGACGAGCTGGATGAACTGGGAGGAAGCGGGCCCCTCGGGCGAGGCGCTGCGCGACTTCACCTCCCGCGTCATCGCCTTTCGTCAGCTGCATCCGCTGCTGCGCCAGGCACGCTATCTGCATGGGGACGAAGTGCCCGGCCGGGGCGTACCGGACGTGCAGTGGCTGAGACCGGAAGGCGGCGTGATGCAGGAAGGCAACTGGAAGGACGGGCTGCGCAAGACCGTCGGCCTGATGCTCTCCGGCGAGGGCGCGAGCAGCCTTCTCATCCTTGCCAACGCGGCGCCGAACGACATGGAATTCACGCTGCCCAGGCTCGACTGGGTGGAGCGCTGGCGGCGCGCGATCGAGACTGTCAACGGCGAGATCGGAGGCGCGGAGTTCGAGCCGGGCAGCAAGATCCACCTGGCGGCACGTTCGATGATCGTTCTTGAGAGCTGACGAGCGAAAAAAGGGGGAGACGATGACCGAAGAGCTCGACCGCCTGGCGTGGGAGCACGGCATCGACGGGGAATACTGGGCTCTGTCAGGCGAAAAGGTCGCCGCCGGCGATGAGACGAAACGAGCGCTGCTCGCCGCGCTCGGCGTCACGGCGGGGGCGACGCCTGCCGGAGACGAACTGCGTGCGAAGCTCGGCGGGCTCGCCGGCCCCGGCAGGCCCTGTTTCGTGCCACCCTTCCTCGCGGAAGGCCGCGCCTGGGGCGTCACCTGCCAGCTCTACGGGCTCAATACCGCCCGCAACTGGGGGATCGGCGATTTCACCGACCTTGCCGAGCTCGCCGAGACGGTGGCGGCGCGCGGGGCGGACTTCGTCGGCGTCAATCCGCTGCACGCCCTCTTTCTGGCGATGCCGGAGCGGATGAGCCCGTTCTATCCCTCGAGCCGGCGTTTTCTCAATCCGCTCTACATCGCCGTCGACCAGGTTGCGGGCTACACGGAAGCCGACGCGCCCTCGGCCGAGTGGCTCGGGGCGGCGCGCGCGGCGCCGCTCGTCGACTATCCCGGGGTGACGCGCCACAAGCTCGCCGCCCTCTGGCGCATCTTCCAGCGCGGCCGCGACGGCATCCTCGCCGATCCGGCGTTCGAGCGCTTCCGCGAGAAGGGCGGCAAGGCGCTCTTCGACCACGCCCTCTTCGAGGCGATCGCGCTCGGCGGCCATGCTTCCGCGGCGCCCGGCGGCTGGCATGTCTGGGACGAGGCGTTCAGGAGCCCGGGCAGCGAGGCCTCGCAGGCCTACGCCAAGGAGCACGACGAGGAGGTGCTCTACCAGATGTGGCTGCAGTTCCTCGCCGAAGGACAGGCGGACGAGGCCCAGGCGCGGGCGCTCGCGGCCGGCATGCGGATCGGCCTTTATGTCGATCTCGCCGTCGGCGTCGCCCCGGACGGCTCGGCCACCTGGACCGACGAGGGAGTGACGGTGAAAGACGTCACCGTCGGCGCCCCACCCGACTATTTCAACGCCGACGGGCAGGATTGGGGTCTCGCGCCGCTTTCCCCGGAGGGCCTGCTCAAGGTCGAGCTGGCGCCCTTCCGCAGCCTTCTGGAAAGCCTGATGCGCCATGCCGGGGCGCTGCGCATCGACCATGTGATGGGGCTTTACCGCCAGTTCTGGATCCCGCGGGGGCTCGGACCGGCGAAGGGCGCCTATATGCGCTTTCCGTTCGCGGCGATGCTGGGCGCGCTCGCGGACGTGTCGCAATCCTCCGGCACCCTGGTGATCGGCGAGGATCTCGGCGTCGTGCCGGAGGGCTTTCGCGAGGTCATGGCCGAAACGGCGCTGCACGCCTACAAGGTATTCCTGTTCGAACGCGACGGCGAGCGCTTCCGCGACCCGGCGGAATATCCACGCTCGGCACTCGCCTGCCTCACCACGCACGATACGGCGAGCCTCGCCGGCTGGTGGAGCACGCACGACCTCGTCGTGCGCGAGCATATCGGCCTTCTCGGCGAAGAGGCGGCAGGCCACGAGCGCCAAGCCCGGAAGGGCGAGAGGCAGGCCGTGCTGAGGCTGCTTGCCGAGCACGGGCTCGGCGACGGGCTGGGCGAGATGGAGGAGGGCTCGGAAGCGCAGTTCGCCGAGATCTCGCTCCGCCTCCACACCCTCATCGCCCGCGCGCCCTCGCGGCTCTTCGCCGTGGCGCTGGAGGACATCGCCGGCATCGCCGACCAGCCGAACGTGCCGGGCACGACCGACGCCCATCCCAACTGGCAACGACGCCTGCCGCTCGAAGTTGGCGAACTCGCCTCGCGCCCGCACTTCGCGCGGATTCTGGAAGCCGTGGCGCGGGAGCGCCCGAGAACTTGAGCGGGGCCGCGGGCGATAGGCCGCATTGCCCGCACGACCTTGAGGCATGGTCGGCTTCGGCCCATTGTGCCAAGCAAGCGCGCGCGGCTGAACGCGCCGACGGGACGGGGAGATCGCCATGACCAGAATCGATCCAGACGCACTCGGGGGGCGGCTCGCCCGCCAGACGATGGCCTTTGTTCTGGCGGGCGGTCGCGGCAGCCGGCTGATGGAGCTGACGAACAACCGCGCCAAGCCGGCGGTCTATTTCGGCGGCAAGAGCCGGATCATCGATTTCGCCCTCTCCAACGCGCTCAATTCGGGCATCAAGCGCATCGCGGTGGCGACCCAGTACAAGGCCCACAGCCTCATCCGCCACCTCAACCGCGGCTGGAATTTCTTCCGCCCCGAGCGCAACGAGACCTTCGACATCCTGCCGGCATCGCAGCGCGTGGCGGAGGACAAATGGTATGTCGGCACCGCCGATGCCGTGACCCAGAACATCGACATCATCGAGGATTACGCGCCCGAGCTGATCATCATCCTGGCAGGCGACCACGTCTACAAGATGGATTACGAGATCATGCTCGCCCAGCACGTCAATTCGGGGGCGGACGTCACCGTCGGCTGCATCGCCGTGCCGCGCATGGAGGCGACGGGCTTCGGGGTGATGCATATCGACGAGAACGACCGGATCGTGGATTTCGTGGAGAAGCCGGCCGACCCGCCGGCGATGCCGGACAATCCCGACCTCGCCCTCGCCTCCATGGGCATCTACGTCTTCCACACCAAGGCGCTCTTCGAGCACCTGAAGCGCGACGCCGAGGACCCCAATTCGAGCCACGATTTCGGCCGCGACATCATCCCGGACATCGTGCGCAACGGCACCGCGGTGGCCCATCAGTTCGCCCATTCCTGCGTCATGTCCGGCGCCGAGCCGGAGCCCTACTGGCGGGACGTCGGCACGGTGGACGCCTTCTGGGAAGCCAATGTCGACCTTACCGACTTCGTGCCGGGGCTCGACCTTTACGACCGCGACTGGCCGATCTGGACCTATGGCGAGGTCACCCCGCCGGCAAAATTCGTGCACGACGAGGACGGCAGGCGCGGCACGGCGACGAGCTCGCTCGTCTCGGGAAGCTGCATCATCTCCGGCTCGCATATCGACAAGTCGCTGCTCTTCACCGGCGTCATGGCCCATTCCTACAGCCAGCTCTACAAGGTGGTGGCGCTGCCGCATGTGACGATCAACCGGCATGCGCGGCTGAAGAACGTCGTCATCGACCGCGGCGTCGTCATTCCGCGCGGCCTCATCGTCGGCGAGGACCCCGAAGCGGACGGGCGCCATTTCCGCCGCACCGACGACGGCGTCTGCCTGATCACCCAGGCAATGATCGACCAGTTGCCGGGAGTCCGGTAGGAACCACCGGCCGTGTCCCGCGTCCTCTTCGTCGCTTCGGAATGCTATCCGCTGGTGAAGACCGGCGGGCTCGCCGACGTGGTCGGCGCCCTGCCGCTTGCCCTTGCCGAGGCGGGGACCGACGTGCGGGTGCTGCTGCCGGCCTATCCGGAGGTTCTCGACAAGCTCGGCGAGGCCGTGGAAGAGCCGCTGCCTTGCGGGCCCGTCCTCGGCGAGGAAGGCCGGCTCCTGACGGCGACGACCGAGGCCGGCCTGAAGGTCATCGCACTCGATCTGCCGCGGCTCTACCGGCGCAAGGGCAATCCCTATATCGGGCCGGACGGCGCCGACTGGCCCGACAACCAGCTCCGTTTCGGGGCGCTCTCGAAGGCGGCCGTCGACATCGCCGCGGCGGGCGTTGGCGGCTGGCAGCCGAAACTCATCCACGCCCATGACTGGCAGGCCGGGCTGGTGCCGGCCTATCTGGCGGCCAGCGGCGGGGCGGCAGCCAGCCTCTTCACCATCCACAACATTGCCTTCCAGGGCGTTTTTCCGGCAACCGAACTGCCCAATCTCGGCCTGCCGGACAGCTTCTTCCACCGCGAGCGCATGGAGTTCTGGGGCCAGATCTCCTACCTCAAGGCCGGCATCGCCATGGCGGACAAGGTCTCCACCGTCAGCCCGACCTATGCGCGCGAGCTGCAGAGCGCGGAATTCGGCTGGGGGCTCGACGGGCTCATCCGCCACCGCGGCGCCGACGTCGTGGGCATCCTCAACGGCATCGACCATTCCGTGTGGAATCCCGCGGACGACCCGTTCATCCCCGCGCCCTACAAATCGGGCGCCGGCAAGGGCAAGGCGGCAAACAAGAGGGCGCTGCAGGAGAGGTTCCGCCTGGCGGAGGATCCGGACGCGCCGCTCTTCTGCGTCATCAGCCGCCTCACCGAGCAGAAGGGAATGGACCTTCTTCTCGCCAACCTGCAGCATCTCATCTGGCGCGGCGGGCAACTCGCTGTGCTCGGCACGGGCGAGCCCGCGCTGGAACTCTCCTTCCGCCAAGCCGCGGCGCTCAATTCCGGGCGGGTGGGCGTCACCATCGGCTACGACGAGGGGCTCTCCCACCTCATGCAGGCCGGCGCCGACGCCATCCTCGTTCCCTCGCGCTACGAGCCCTGCGGCCTGACGCAGCTCTACGGACTGCGCTACGGCACGCTGCCGGTCGTGGCGCGCACGGGCGGCCTCGCCGATACGGTGATCGACGCCAACCCCGCCGCCATCCAGATCGGCGCGGCGACCGGCTTCAGCTTCGCCCCGGTCACGGCCGAGGCGCTGCGTCACGCGCTCGACCGGGCCGTGCTGCTCTACCGCAACGGGCGCGCCTGGCGCGCGGCGCGCAAGGCGGCGATGCGACTCGATTTCGGCTGGGCCGCCTCGGCCCGGCTCTACAGCGACCTATACCGGCAGATCATCACGGATACCGGCCGGACAGCCAACGGAGTGAGGGCGAATGGACATTGAAACGGTCCCGACGGAACCGATCGCCGGCCAGAAGCCGGGTACTTCGGGCCTGCGCAAGAAGACGGCCGCCTTCCTGAAGCCCGGATTCCTGGAGAACTACGTCCAGGCGATCATAGACGGGATCGGCGGCGTCGCCGGCGAGAGCTTCGTCATCGGCGGAGACGGGCGCTATGGCAACAAGCAGGCGATGCAGACGCTGATCCGCATGCTGGCGGCCGGCGGCGCCAAACACCTGATCATCGGCCAGAACGGGCTCCTGTCGACGCCGGCCGCCTCCTGCGTCATCCGCAAGCGGGGCACCAAGGGCGGCTTCATCTTCTCCGCCAGCCACAATCCGGGCGGCGAGCGCGGCGATTTCGGCCTCAAATACAACATCTCCAACGGCGGACCCGCGCCCGAGAGCGTGACCTCGGCGATCTATGAGGCGACGCAGACGATCTCCGCCTACGGGCTCGCCGAGATCGAGCCCGTCGACCTTTCCACCCTCGGCACGGTGGAACGCGGCGAGATGACGGTCGAAGTGATCGACCCTGTCGCCGACTATGCCGAGCTGATGGGCGAGCTCTTCGATTTCGAGGCGATCGGCAAGCTCTTTGCCTCCGGCTTCCGGCTCTCCTACGACGCCATGAACGCGGCGACGGGGCCCTATGCCAAGGCGATCCTGGAGGGCATGCTCGGCGCGCCGGAGGGCACCGTGGTGAACGGCGAGCCGCTGCCCGATTTCGGCGGCCTGCATCCGGATCCTAACCCGGTGCACGCGCACGACCTCTTCGAGACGATGGCCTCGCCGAACGCGCCCGACATGGGCGCCGCCTCCGACGGCGACGGCGACCGCAACCTCGTTCTGGGCAAGAGCCTTCCGGTCTCGCCGTCCGATTCGATCGCCATCCTCGCCGCCAACGCGCATCTCGCTCCCGGATACGCCAAGGGGCCGGTCGGGCTCGCCCGCTCCATGCCGACGAGCCGGGCGCTCGACCGGGTGGCGGAACATCTGGGCATCGCGCTCTACGAGACGCCGACGGGCTGGAAGTTCTTCGGCAACCTCCTCGACGCCGGCAAGATCACGCTGTGCGGCGAGGAGAGCGCCGGCGCGGGCTCCGACCATGTGCGCGAGAAGGACGGGCTGTGGGCGGTGCTCCTGTGGCTCAACATCCTCGCCAGACGGGGCGAATCGATCCGCGAGATCGTCAAGGGCCACTGGGCCCGCTTCGGGCGCAATTACTATACGCGCCACGATTACGAGGCGGTCGAGACGGAGCGCGCCGAGGCGCTGATGGCGGAGCTGAAGGGCCGGCTCGAGAGCCTGCCCGGTACAACCGCCGGCAGCCTCACCATCGAGGCGAGCGACGATTTCGCCTATCGCGATCCCGTCGACGGCTCGCTCGCCGAGCACCAGGGGCTGAGGATCCTCTTCGAAGGCGGGGGGCGCGCGGTCTTCCGCCTTTCCGGCACGGGCACGGAAGGGGCGACGCTGCGCGTCTATCTGGAGCGCTTCGAGGCGGACCCGGCCAAGCACGGCATGGACGCGCAGGAGGCGCTGAAGCCGATCATCGAGGCGGCCGAGGCCGTGGCGAAGATCCGGGAGCATACGGGCCGCTCGGAGCCGGACGTCATCACCTGAGCGGCCTGCGCGCCTAGTCCCAGGCGGCGCCCTGAAGAGCGTCGAGCGGGATCTTGAGATAGCGGCGTCCGTTCGCCTCCGGCTCCGGCAGGCGGCCGCCGTCGATGTTGACCTGCAGGGCGGCGAGAATCAGCTTCGGCATCGGCAAGGACCGATCGCGCTCCTGGCGCAGCCGGACATAGTCCTCCTCGGTCTTTGCCTGCGTCAGGTGCTTGTTGGTCGCCTTCTGCTGGCGAACCGTCGATTCCCAGGCCGGATCGCGGCCGCCCGGCTTGTAATCGTGGCCGGTGAAGAGGCGCGTTGCATCGGGGAGCGCCAGGATCTCCTGGATCGACTGCCACAGGCGCTTTGCGCTGCCGCCGGGGAAATCGGCGCGGGCCGTGCCGAAATCGGGCTGGAAGAGCGTGTCGTGGACGAAGGCCGCATCGCCGATCACATAGGTGATGGAAGCCAGCGTATGGCCCGGCGAGAACATCACGCGCGCCTCGATGTCGCCGACCCGGAAGGGCTCGCCCTCAGCGAAGAGATGATCCCATTGCGAGCCGTCGGCCGGAAAGTCCGGCCAGCCGTAGATGTCCTTCCAGAGCTCCTGGACCTCCGCCACATGCTCGCCGATCGCCTTCGGCGCGCCGGTCTTCGACTTCAGGTAATCGGCGGCCGAGAAGTGGTCGGCATGAGGGTGGGTGTCGAGGATCCACTCGACGGAAAGGCCGTTCTGGCGCACGAAATCGAGGATCCTGTCGGCATTGATCGTCGCCGTGGCGCCGGACTTCTCGTCAAAGTCGAGGACCGGGTCGATGATGGCGCAGCGCCGCGTTGCCGGGTCGGCGACCACATACTGGACGCTGAACGTGCGCTCGTCGAAGAAGCCGGTCACTTCCGGCCTCGCAATATCCGTCATGGCTTCCCTTCCAGACTGCTCCGTCGCCAAGATGGGTCATATGCGGATTTTTGCAACTATTCGAGAGTTGCGGGGATTTCCAGGATCGGCATCAGGGAAAATCCGCCGGCTCTGCGGGGATAGCGGGCAGATCGCCGGAACGCCGGTTGACCCGTTTCAAAGCCTTTGCGACTTCGTGCGTCCTGCCGCGAAGGGGAAGAGATGAACGCCGGATTTCAGCCGCCCGTCGAGATCAAGATTCTGGACGAGAGGCTCCGACAGTGGGGGATGCCCGCGCACCATTCCGTCATGGCGGCAGGTCTCGACCTTCGCGCCTGCCTCGAGGAAGCGCTCGTTCTCGACGCCGGCGCGCCGGCGGTGCTCATCCCGGCCGGCTTTTCGATTTCGATCGCCAATCCCGGCATCGCGGCCTTTATCGTGCCGCGCTCGGGGGCCGGTCACAAGAAGGGGCTGGTGCTTGGAAATTCGGTCGGTCTGATCGACGCCGATTATCACGGGCCGATCATGGTGAGCGCCTGGAACCGCAACGCGCCCGGCACGCAGGCCATCCTGATCGAGCCCGGCGAGCGCATCGCGCAGATGTTCTTCGCGCCTGTCCTGCATCCGCGCTTTGAGGAAGTCGGCGAGTTTTCAGCCGACAGCGCGCGAGGCGCAGGCGGCTTCGGCTCGACCGGCTGAGCGGCCGGGCCGAAGCGTTTTCACGTCAGCGCCGCAGGATGATCCAGATGGCGTGAATGATGCCCGGCACGTAGCCGAAGATCGTCAGCAGAATGTTCAGCCAGAACTGCAGTCCGAGGCCGACCTGCAGGAAGACGCCGAGCGGCGGCAGGATGATGGCCACAAGAATGCGGATAATGTCACCGCTGGTTGCGGTGCTCTTTTCGACCGAATGGCTGGAGCCATGGGTCGGTTCACGGGTGTCGTAAGCCAAGTAGCTCTCCCTTGGTTGCGTTAACGGCAGAACTCGCCGCGGCCCGAACCGTTCCGCCATGGAGCGGAGGCAGGCGCGGGGCCGCCGCCCTTCCGTGCGCCGATTGCCACCCTAAGTGGCGCAGGACGCAGGAAAATGCCGGAGAGACGCATGCCGGGAGAAAATCCGCGCCTGACCTGGCTGAACGGCAAGGCGCCGCAGGACGGAAGCTACGTCCTCTACTGGATGGACAGAGCCCAGAGGGCGGAGGCCAACCACGCGCTCGAACTCGCCACCTTCATGGCCGACCGCTACGAGAAACCGGTCCTTGTCGTTCTCAGGATCGGCGGCGAGGAGCCGCCGATCACCCGCCGGCAGGCGACATTCATGGCCGAGGGGCTTTGCGAGCTCGCCGGCACGCTTGCCGAACGCGGCATAGGCTTTCGGGTCCTGCCCATGGCGCAGGAGAAGACCTTCCGGGAGATGCTCGACAAGGCGCTGATCGCCGTCACCGATGTCGGCTATCTGCGCTACCACCGCGAGCGGCGCGGCTGGCTCGGCGACAACGCGCCCTGCCCCGCGGTCGCGGTCGACACCGACTGCCTGGTGCCGGTGACGGCGGCGAGCGAGAAGGCCGAATACGCGGCCCGCACCATCCGCCCGAAGATCAACCGGCAGCTGGACGATTTCCTGAAGCCCCTCACGGAGCGCAGGCCCGCCAAGGCGTTCTCCGGCATCTCCCTGCCGGACGGGATCGAGCCGGGCGACAACCACGCGATCGCGGAGGCTGCCGGAAACGAGGGGCCGGAGCCGGTCGACTGGATCACCGGAGGGCACGCGCAGGCGGCGGATCGCCTGACGAAATTCCTTGCCCACGACCTTGCCGCGTATGACGAGGAACGGCCGGATCCCAATGCGGCGCGGGTCTCCATGCTCTCGCCCTATCTGCGCTTCGGGCAGATCTCGCCGCTCGAAATCGCCCTCAAGGCGCGCGATGCCAAGGCGGATTCAGCCTCCTTCCTGGAGGAGCTCGTCGTGCGGCGCGAGCTTGCCGCCAACTGGTGCCACTACCGGGACGGGTACGACAGTTACGAGGCGCTGCCGGATTGGGCGCGCGCGACGCTGGAGAAGCATCGCGGCGATGCGCGCAATCCCGGCTACACGGCGGCGGAGATGGAAGAGGCGAAGACGGGCGACGAGGCCTGGAACGCGGCCATGCGGCAGATGAAGGCGACCGGCTACCTGCACAACCATCTGCGGATGTACTGGGCCAAGCAGATCCTGCGATGGGCCTCCAGCCCGCAATACGCTCTGTCGACTATCATGGCGCTCAACAACCGCTACTTCCTCGACGGCGGCGACCACAATTCCTTCGCCAACAACCTGTGGACGCTCGGCCTGCATGACCGTCCCTTCCAGGAGAACGCGGTCTACGGCACCGTGCGCCCGATGACCCGCAGCGGGCTGGAACGGAAGTTCGACGTGAAGGCCTATATTCGCAGCGTCGACTGAGCGCCGCCATTGGCGTGGGGGCTGGGCGTGAGCGGGAGCCCGCTCCGCGGTCAATCCGGCACGTGGCCTAAGCGGGCTCTTCGGTCTTACTCTCAGGTTGTGCTTCCCGATCCTCCGGCGGCTCCCCATCGCCCCAGACGAGGCGCTTGTAGTTGAAGCCGTTCTCCAGCGTCGGCTTCACCACCGAGAAATAGGGCGAGAGGTCGAAGTCGCGCGGCGCGAAGAGCGAATGGTGGCGGATGAAATAGATCTCCCGGCGCTTGCGCCAGATGCCCGGCCGGCGTTTGTCGTCGTGCCGGATGACGGGCAGGATCGGGTAGTGCACGCGCTGATAGGCCTCGGCGATCAGCGAGGAGCAGATGGCGCGCGTCGGATCTCCCGAGCCGATGGAAATGGCGCGCCGCCGCCAGCGGGCCGGCAGCGGCAGCGGGAAGAAGTAGCGCAAGAGGTCGAAGATGTTCTTCATGTCGTATTTCAGGCCGATCTTGCCGAGCATGAACTCGGTCACGGCCTTGCGGTCGGCCGAGGAGAGCCCGACCGGCCGGCAGATGCGCACGTTGTAGGTGGCGTAGCGCGACAGCGGCACGGAGATGCAGCCCTCGCTGGCATCGACCTCGATCAGGCAGTGCGGCTCGCCCTGCGAGGTGAGAGCGCTGGGAATGTCGCCGACATAGAGCGCCGAATGCGACCAGGTCGACTGGGTGAGGTACTTCACGACCTGCGAGATGTAGGCCCTCCCCTCGACGAGGACGATGTCGCCCGGCTTCAACAGCTTGCGCAGCACCTCCGGCTCGAAGGTGTTGAAGGCTTCGTAGCTGCCGGTCTCACGCTCCAGGAGGCGCGCGAGACGATGGCCGATACGATCGAAGAGGGTGGCGGTTTCCCGAGACATCGAAGCGATGAGACGCGCGCGGGCGGGCGCGCGTCAAGAGTCCGTCACGGAGATTGTTCTGCCGGCTCAGAGGGGGAGGAGCGCCCCCGCGCAAGACCTGGGCGGCCTCCTCCACATGGCTCTTCCAGGCGACAAGCGCCGGGCGGCCCCCAGCGAGATCACCGAGGCCGATCGGCCGCGGAAGGCCTGCGCGGGGACCCGGAGGGCGCACCAGCGCATGCTGCGATGCGCAAAAATTTCGGCGCCGGCGGCAACGAGGCAGGGCCGCGACCGTTTCCCGTCTGCCCCGCCGCCACAAAGGCGGTGCGGGCGGCGCCGCAACGGCGCACAGAACAGGAGCACCTCATGGACATCATCTACATCCAGCCGCTGATCGCCCTCGTCGCCGGCATCCTCATCCTCGTCATGCCGCAGGTGCTGAACTACGTCGTCGCGGCCTATCTCATCCTCGTCGGGCTTCTGGGTCTCTTCCCGAACCTGCTCGCGACCTGAGCCGCGCCGAACCTTTCGCGGCCGGGCGGGCTTTCGGCCCGCGGCCGACACGCCAGAGGGGACAGAAAACCATGCGCAGAACGGTTGTCATCACCGGTGCCTCGGCCGGTGTGGGCCGCGCCGTGACGCGGCGCTTCGCACGCGAGGGCGCGCGGCTCGGCCTCATCGCCCGCGGGCGTCAGAGGCTGGAGGAAACCGCCGAGGAGGTGCGCGCGCTCGGCGGCGAGGCGGAGATCTTCGCCATCGACGTCGCCGACGCCGCAGCGGTGGACGCGGCCGCGGAGGAGGTGGAGCGTCGCTTCGGGTCGATCGACATCTGGATCAACTCGGCGATGGTGACCATCCTCGCCCCGGTGGAGGATATCAGCGCGGAAGAATTCCGCCGCGTCACGGAAGTCACCTATCTCGGCTGCGTCAACGGCACGCTTTCGGCGCTGAAGCGCATGCGCCTGCGCGACCGCGGCACCATCGTCGCCGTCGGCTCGGCGCTCGCCTATCGCTCGATCCCGCTGCAGGCGCCCTATTGCGGGGCCAAGCACGCCATCGTCGGCTTTCTCGATTCGCTGCGTTCCGAACTCATCCACCAGCGCTCGCGCATCAAGATCTCGGCCGTGCACCTGCCGGCGGTGAACACGCCGCAATTCGACTGGGCCCGCAACAAGCTGCCCAACCGCGCGAAACCCCTTGGGCCGATCTTCCAGCCGGAAGTGGCGGCCGAGGCGATCCACTATACGGCGCTGCATCCGCGCCGCGAGCTCTGGGTGGCGCGCTCGGCGATCACGGCGATCATCGGCCAGAAGTTCATGCCGGGCTATCTCGACCGGCTGCTGGCGCGCACCGCCTGGAGCGGCCAGCAATCCGACGAAGCGGAGAAAGAGCGGCCGGACAATCTCTACGACCCGGTTGCCGGCGGCTATGCCGCGCATGGCCGCTTCGACGCGCGGGCGACACAGAACGCGCCGGCGCTCTGGGCGGCCGAGCACAGCGAGGCGATCGGCATCGGCGCCGGGATCCTGGCCGGTGGGGCGCTCGGCTGGGCGCTCGGCAGGTTGCTTTCCAGATAGGGGGCCAGATAGGGGGGCCAGATAGCGCCGGGCAGAGAGCGCAGCTCAGGCGGGCCGCGCGGCTCAGGCGCTGAGCCGGCCGGCTTGCCTATCCTTCACGGGCAGAACGAGCGCGCAGCCCGCCGCCTCCAGCGCGGCGGCGGCCCGGGCGGGCGGGCCGGCTTCGAGGACGATGCCGCGCAGCGCCCGCACCCGGCAGAGCCGGCGCGGGGCCGAACGGGAGAACTTGCTGGTATCGGCGAGGACCCAGGCATCGCGCGCCGCCTCGATGGCCGCCTGCTTGACGGCGATCTTGGCCGGATCGAAATCCCATGGCGCCCCCTCCTCGTCGACGGCGGAGGCGCCGAGAAAGGCATGATCGAGACGGAGCCCCGAAAGGGCGAGGGCGGCGGAGGCCCCGGTGATCGCCCCATCCGGCGTGCGCACCTCGCCCGGCAGGATCTCGACGGCAAGGCCGCGCGCCCCGGCAAGGATGGAGGCGGCGTTGAGGCCGGCGCAGACGGCGCGCCCTTCGCTGAGGCCGCCCGCATCGAAGGCGGCCCGCAGCGCCTGGGCAAGGGCCTCGATGGTGGTGCCGACATCGAGAAAGAAGCTCTCGCCGCTCGCCACCAGCGCCACGGCGGCCGCCGCGATCTCCTGCTTGGCGGCGGTGTGGCGCTCGCGCTTGTCGCGATAGGAGGGCCGGGCCGCCGCCTCGGCCGGGCTGGCACCGCCGTGAAAACGCTTCAGAAGACCCGCCGCTTCCATGGCGATCAGATCGCGCCGGACGGTCTGCGCCGAGCAGCCGAAGCGCTGCGAGAGCACGTCGATGGTGACGAAGCCGTCCTGGCGAAGCGCCGTCAGAATGAGCTCGCGGCGCTCGCCCGGCACATTCGGATCGTGTAAGTTTTCGATCATCACCTCCAGACATATCACGGGAGCCGATCTTCATGCCAGACCTCACGCTCGCCAGCGACGGCACGCTATGGCGGGGCGACAGCCTTTTCGATGCCTGGGAGCGGCGCTGGGTGGCAGGTCGCGCGCCCGGCGACGCGGCCCCCGCGAGCCTCATCGAGGCGGCCACGGCCGTCATGCACGGGCCGAGGGTGCGGCGCATTCCGGTCGGCGTCATCGGGCCGCGCGAGCCGGAAGGCCGGCAGGCGGAGGTCGCGCAGGCGCTCGGCCGCGCCCTCGGCGAGCTCGGCGTGCAGATGGCCTGCGGCGGCAGGGGCGGCGTCATGGAAGCCGCCTGCCGCGGCAACCTGGAGGCCGGCGGCCTGCCGATCGGGCTTTTGCCGGACGAGGAATGGGAAAGCGCCAACCCCTATGTCGCCATCCCGCTGGCGACCGGGATCGGCACGGCGCGCAACGCCGTGCTCGCCCGCGCCTGCACGGCGCTCGTCGCCGTGGGCGGCGGCTACGGCACGCTGTCGGAAATCGCCTACGGCCTGCACTGGGACCGGCTGGTGCTGGCCATGGAGGGAGCGCCCGAGGTGAAGGGCGCGATCCGCTGCGCCTCCCTTCCGGAGGTTCTGGAGCGGCTGGCGCGCCACGTGCTCGCCCTGCCGCAGGCAAGCTGAGATCGGGTCTTGCTCCGCCCGGAAAGGAGCGTCATAAAACTTACAAAGCGCGCTTCTATGGAAGTTGTCGACCATCGGGGCATCTCAAAAAGCGCGTGAAGGGGGAAACGAGTGGCGGCCGTGACGTGGGCCTACCTGACCTATCTGGCTCTGCCGATCGTCCTGCTGTTCGTCGGCTCGCTGGGTGAAAGCTGGACGAACACGCTGTTTCCCTCCGGCCTGACGGGCGAATGGTACCGGCAGGTGATCGAGGATCCGAGCTTTACCCGGGCCTTCTTCACCAGCCTGAAGGTCACCGGCGGCACCTGCCTCGCCGGCACGCTCCTCGGCCTGCCGCTCGCCTATGCGGCGGTCAGCGCGACGGGGGGCGCCTTTTCGCGGCTGGTGCGTTTTGCCATGCTGGTGCCGGTCGCCGCGCCCGAGATCACGCTCGGCTTCGGCTTCATCATCGCCTTCTCGACCGCCGCGACGCCCTGGCTCGGCTCGCCCTGGCTGCTCGTGGCGGGCCACACGCTGCTCACCCTGCCCTATCTCGTCGCCACTTTGATGAGCGACATGGCGGCGCTGCGGCTCAGCGAAATGGAAGCGGCGGCCGCCTCGCTCGGCGCCGGCTTCTGGCGGCGCCTCCTCGACATCGTCGTGCCGGTCTCGGCGACGAGCCTCCTGACCGGCCTCGTCACCGTCTCGGCGATCTCCATCGGCGAGTTCCAGCTCTCCAACCTGATCGCCGGCTTCCTCGACCGCACCTATCCGATCGTTCTCCTGCAGGCCTTCTACGGCGCCACGGGCTTTGCCTGCGCGGCGACGGTGATCCTGCTCGTCCTTTCGCTCTTTACCGGGACGGCGTCTGCCGTGCTGTCCTCCGCCACCATGAAGGAGAGAAGCTGATGAAGAAATTGCTGCTGGCTGCCGCGGCGGTGCTGGCTTTCGCCTCCGCCGCCGAGGCCTTCGACGGCCCCGAGCTCTACGAGGGCGAACAGGCCCTTTACGAAAAAGCGCAGGAGGAGGGCCTCATCGTCTCCTTCGATACCGGCCCGACCTGGGCGAACTGGGCGGCCCAGTTCAAGGCCTTCAAGGAGCGCTATCCGGGGGTAGAGATCGTCTACAACGACCTCGGCTCGGCCGCGACGGTGGTGGCGCTGGAAAAGGCGCAGAACCGCCCGCAGGCGGACACGGCCTACTATTTCGCCGGTTCGGCCCTCGACGCGGCCGAAAAGGACGTGGTCGCCGGCTTCGAGCCGGTGAATTTCGACAAGCTGCCGGAGCCCTTCAAGAACCCGGAAGGCAAGTGGTTCACCATCCACACGCTCAACATCGCCTTCCTGGTCAACAAGAACCTCGTGGAGGACGTGCCGCATAGCTGGCAGGACCTGATGGACCCGAAATACAAGAACACGGTCGTCTATCTCGATCCGCGCTCCACCGGCCAGGGCCAGGTGCTGGTCTTCGCGGCCGCGCTCGCCAATGGCGGCTCCATGGACGACGTGATGCCGGGCATCGACTATCTGAAGCGCCTGCACGATGCCGGCACGGTGATGCGGACCGTCGGCACGACGCCCTATGCGCAGTTCGTGAAGGGCGAGATCCCGATCTATATCGGCTACGAGAACGACGGGCTGAAGGCGAAGTACAAGGACGGGATGGGCGACGCCGTCGAGGTGGTCATTCCGGAAGAAGCCTCCGCCGCCGCGCCCTATGCGATCAGCCTCGTCAAGGACGCGCCGCATCCGAACGCCGGCAAGCTGTGGCTCAACTTCATCATGACCGAGGAAGGCCAGGCGCGCTTCGCCGACGGCTATGTGCGGCCTTCCGTGCCGGGCGTGGCGCTTCCCGCCGAGGTCGCCGAGGCGATGCCGGCCGCCCCGCAGCTTCAGCCGCTCGACGTCGCCAAGGCCAAGGCGCACAAGGCCGAGATCGACCAGGCCTGGGCACAGGCGGTGCTCGGCCAGTGAGAACCATCAAAGGCGCGCCCGCTTCATGACGGACGGCCGACCCAAAAGACTGGCGCTGGCGGCTCCCGCCGGCGCCTTTCTTCTGATCTTCCTCGCCTGGCCGCTCGCCGGCATCGTCAAGGAGGCGCTCGCCGACGGCGGCGGCGCCTTTTCGCGCGTCTTTTCCGATCCGGTGTTCTGGCGCGGCGTCAGGGGCAGCGCCATCCTCGGCACGCTCGCGCCGGCCGTCTCGACGGTGATCGGGCTCGGCGTCAGCCTGCATCTGGCGCGTCTTTCGCCGGCGCGGCGCGCGACGCTTCTGACCATCATCGCCGTGCCGCTCTCCTTCTCCGGCCTCGTCGTCGCCTACGGCTTCATCCTCGTCTTCGGACGGGCGGGCTTCGTGACGATGCTCCTGGCGGAGATCGGCGCGGACCCCGCCTTCGTCGGCGGGCTCATCTACACGCCGGCGGGGCTCGCCATCGCCTATTGCTACTATCTCATCCCGCGCGCCGTCCTCGTCATCCTGCCGGTGGTGGTCAATTTCGAGCGCGAGCAGCTGGCCGCGGCGCGGGCGCTCGGCGCCTCGCCGCTCAGGGCCTTCGCCGACATCGCCCTGCCGCAGCTGATGCCGGCCTGCCTCGTCGCCTTCGCGCTCTGCGCCGCGGTGGCGCTCGGCGCCTACGGCACGGCCCTCGCCCTTTCCGGCACGCAAATCGCGATCCTTCCCATGGTGCTTTATTCCAAGATCTCCGACACCGGCTCCGACCTGCCGGCCGCGGCCGTCATGTCGCTCGTCCTCATCGCGCTCGCCTCCGCCGTCATGGCAATGGCCGAGCTGTTGCGCCCGCGGCTGAGGAAAAACGCGTGAGCGGAGCAGAGATCCGGCTGATCGGCTGCGCCAAGACCTATGGCGACGGCACGAAGGCGCTGGCCGCCACCGACCTCACGGTGGACCCCGGCGAGGTCGTCGTCATTCTCGGCCCTTCCGGCTGCGGCAAGACCACGCTGCTGCGCCTCCTTTCCGGCCTCGACCGGCCCGACGAGGGCGGGCGCGTCCTCTTCAACGGAAAGGACGTGACGGCGGCGCCGATCGAGCAGCGGGGCGTCGGCATCGTCTTCCAGTCCTATGCGCTCTTTCCGCATATGAGCGTGGCCGGCAATATCGGCTACGGGCTGCGGGTGCAGCGCTGGCGGCGCCCGGAAAGGGCCGCGCGCGTCCAGGAAATGCTGGCGACGGCACAGCTGACGGAACTCGCCGGCAGACGCGTCGACCAGCTTTCCGGCGGCCAGCGCCAGCGCGTGGCGCTGGCGCGCGCCCTCGCCCCGCGCCCTTCCATCATCCTCCTCGACGAGCCGTTGACGGCGCTCGATGCCGGTCTGCGCGAGGGTCTGCGGGCGGAGATCGCCGCGATGATCCGGGCGCAGGGCGCGACCGCCGTCTACGTCACCCACGACCAGGCGGAAGCGCTGGCGCTCGGCGACCGTATCGTCGTCATGCAGAAGGGCGCGATCGCGCAGGCCGGCACGCCGAGGGAGGTCTATTTCCGCCCGGCGAGCCCCTATGTGGCGCATTTCTTCGGCATCGTGAACGAGCTCTGCGGGACGGTGACGGAGGGGGTCTTCCACTCTCCCGCCGGGGACGTACCGGTGCCGGCTTCGATAAATGGCGCGGGGCAGATCGCCTTCCGGCCGGAGGCGCTGAGCCCGGACGAGAACGGGCCGCTCGCCTTCACCGTGCGGGAAAGCGTCTTTGAGGGAACGCGGCAACGCCTGTCGCTCGCCGATCCAAAGGGCGCCAACCTCGTCGCCTATGCGCCCGGCAGCGCTGCGATCGCGCCCGGGGAGAGCCTGCGCTTCCGCCTCGACACCTCGGCTCTGCTCGATGCGGGCAAAAAGCCGGAGCCTGCGAGACAGGGATGAGGCCGGTAGCGGCGGTTCAGGCCTTCCAGGGCGGCGGCGCCAGCTGACGCTCCGCCGCGCCGGCAATGCCAAGCCCGGCCGCCTTCTTCATCACCAGCTCGACGATGTGGCGGCCGATGGGCATGGAGGAGGTCGCCGCCGGAGAGGGCGCGTTGCACACATGCAGGGTCCGGGGCGTCTCCTCGATGAGGAAATCGTGATGTAGCTCGCCCGCCGGCGAGACGGCCTGGGCGCGGATGCCGGCCGGATAGGGCCGCAGATCCGAGAGCTGCAGGCTCGGGCAGTATTTGCGGCAGAGCTCCAGATAGCCGCGCCGGTTGAGCGAGTTGTAGAGTTCCGAGGCGCCCGCGCGCCAGTTGCCGAGCGCCATCTTCCAGAAGCCGGGAGAGGCGACCATCTCGGCGATATCGGCCGGCGAGACAGCGGCCTTGGCATAGCCCTCGCGCGCCAGGCCCAGAACCGCATTCGGCCCGACCGTGACGCTTCCGTCGATCATGCGCGTCAGGTGCACGCCGAGGAAGGGCAGCGACGGGTCGGGGATCGGATAAATGAGATGGCGGACGATGTCGTTCTTCGCCGGCGGCAGGCGGTAGTATTCGCCGCGGAAGGGCACGATGGCAAAGCCGGGCCGCCGCCCGCCGGAACGGGCGAGCCGGTCGGCCTGCAGGCCGGCGCAGGCAATGGCGGAGCGGGCGGCGATGCGCCCTCCCCTGTACCTCAGGACGGCATTGCCCGCTTCCTCCGAAAGGCTCTCGGCCTCCAGGGAGAAGCGGACCTCGCCGCCATCTTCCAAGAAAAGCTCCAGAAGGCGGCGGCAGATCGCCGGATAGTCGGTGATGGCGGTGGCGGGAACGAGGATGGCGCGCGTGCTGCGGATATTCGGCTCAAGCTCGGCGAGCTCGCCGTGGCCGATCAAGCGGTACTCGATGCCGTTCGCCGCGCAGCGCTCCACCAGCGCCTCGATGCGGCGATCCTCCTCCGCGTTGGTGGCGACGAGGAGCTTGCCGCAGCGATCGAAAGGAAGCTTCTCGCGCCGGCAGAACCAGTCCACGGCCTCGGCGCCCTCCTTGCAGAAGCGGGCCTTGGCGCTGCCGGGCTGATAGTAGACGCCGGCATGGACGACGCCGGAATTGTGGCCCGTCTGGTGCATGGCCGGGCGCTCTTCCTTGTCGACGAGAAGGATGCTCGCTTCCGGCAGCGCCTGCTTGAGCTGCCAGGCGGTCGACAGGCCGACGATGCCGGCGCCGACAATGACGAAATCGTAGATCAAGACGCTTTCCTTCTGCCTCGCCCATGAAGCGCCGCGCCAAGGAGCGCGCCGCCTTATTTAAAGCGTCGGGAGGGCGTAGGATACCTCCGCTGGGGCGACATCCCCCAGCCTGTCTTTCGCCGGACCTTCAGATCCGCCCGGCACCGACCCGCGGGTGAAGACCCGAACCGAGATTGCCGCGGAAGGAAGCGGCGCGCCGCGAACGAGCCTTTAGGCACGATCCCCCACCCTGACAGCGGGCGCCGCGGCGGCGCCAGGCAAGGAGAGACAAGACCATGGCAAAGGGCCAGAAACGCAGCACCAAGGAACCGGTCAAGTCGAAGGACGAGACCAAGCAGAAAAAGAAGGACGGGCCGAAATATCTGCGCGACGCGCAGATGCTGCAGACGGCGACGCTGGGCGCGCATCGCGGGAAGAAGGCATGACCGGCACCCCGCAAGACGGGGTCGCCGAGACCCATGAGGCGTTCGATTACGGATCGCCGGCCGAAATGTTCTTCGCGCAATCGAAGGGAGGCCGGCGGGGGCCGATGACCTATCGTCGCTTCGCCACGGCCGCAGAGGCACTGCGGTTCGCGATCGAGGACCTGTCCCCGGTGCTGCTCGCCGGCTCCGTCCTGGAAGTGGGGGACGAGCGCTTCGATCGCACGGCCATCCTCGACCTTTACGAGCGGGGCAAGGCATCGGGCGGGAAGAAGAGCGCCTCCCGTTCCGTCACCTAGCACCCGGCATATGAATACCGGGCGCCGAGGCGCCGGGCCGAGAAGTGCCAGGTTCTAAAGTTCCAGCCGTCGGGATTTCGCGACCGGGCGGCCGCGGCGCGATCCGCGCCAGTGCGTCGGAAGAGTTCTGTCGTCAGGGAATGGGCGTGGAGGCGGCGCCGCCGAAAGCGGCAGGAGCTCCGCGCGGGGGGGGGCCGCCTGGGGGGACCCTTGCGGACATCGGCAGCTATACGCCGCCCTTCGCCCGCACCTGTTGCCCGCGCCTGGGGGGCACGCGCCTCTGCGCAGGCGCGGCGCGGTGCGGTGCGGTACGGGGGTCTGCCTACCTGTCCATCGGGTGGTCGTATTCGTAGCGATCGACGAGGTCGGTCTTGCGGTCCATCGTGATGATGATGCGGCTGCCCTGAGGGTCGAATGCGGAGAGCCGCGAGCGGCTGCCATTCACCATTTTCACGTCGCGATAGCCAATGGCGGTGAGGTATCTGTGCACCTCTGAAAACGGGGTGCCCGAATCGTCGACCGATGTCGCATGCGCCGCAAGGGCGGCATCGCCGACATCGCTCGTCCCGGCGAGCGCGGGAAGGCTGAGCATTGCGGCCGCTGCGGCGGTCGCCATCAATTTCAGCATCAAATAATTCCTTCGATTAATATATTTCGCCCCCCACTCACCGAATATCCAATAATTACAATACGACGTAAAATCAATTCAAATTCATTATTTGATTAACCAGGCCGCGGCAGCCGGCGCATTTCTTCACGTTTTTTATCGGCGCGAGAATATTTCGTCGAGCAGCGCCGGCCTTGCCACTAAAGAACCCGGCGCGCGTGTCAGATTGCCATTGGCCGGCCCATTGCGGGCCGGCCCCTGACATAGAGATGGCGCCCTTAGAAGCCCATTCCGCCCATGCCACCCATGCCGCCGCCGCCCATCGCCGGGGAGTCCCCGCCTGGAATGCCGACGATCATGGCTTCGGCTGTGATCAGCAGCGCGGCGACCGAGCCCGCATCCTGCAAGGCGGTGCGCACGACCTTGGCCGGATCGACGATGCCCGCCTCGATCATGTCGACATAGCGTTCGTTCTGGGCGTCGAAGCCCTGCCGCATGTCCTCGCCGGAGACCAGCCTGCCGACGATGACGGAGCCGTCCACGCCCGAATTGGCGACGATCTGGCGGATCGGCGCCTCGAGCGCCCGCATGACGATCGAGATGCCGGCCGTCACGTCGGCGTTCGCGCCTTTCATGGAAGAAAGAGCCGTCTTGGCGCGCAAGAGGGCGACACCGCCGCCGGGGACGATGCCTTCCTCGACCGCGGCGCGCGTGGCGTTGAGCGCATCGTCGATGCGGTCCTTCTTCTCCTTCACTTCCGTCTCGGTCGTGCCGCCGACGCGGATGACCGCCACGCCGCCGGAAAGCTTGGCGAGGCGCTCCTGCAGCTTCTCGCGATCATAGTCCGAGGTGGTCTCCTCGACCTGCGCCTTGATCTGCCGCACACGCGCCTCGATCGCCGTCTTGTCGCCGGCGCCGTCGATAATCGTCGTCACGTCCTTTTCGATCACCACCCGCCTGGCGCGGCCCAGCATCTCGATCGTGACGTTCTCCAGCTTGATGCCGAGATCGTCGGAAACCATCTCGCCGCCGGTGAGGGTCGCGATATCCTCCAGCATCGCCCTGCGGCGATCGCCGAAGCCCGGCGCCTTGACGGCCGCCACCTTGAGGCCGCCGCGCAGCTTGTTGACGACGAGGGTGGCGAGCGTCTCGCCCTCCACGTCCTCCGCGATGATCAGGAGCGGCTTGCCGCTCTGCACCACGGCTTCCAGCAGCGGCAGGATCGCCTGCAGGTTTCCGAGCTTCTTCTCGTGGAGGAGGATGTAGGGCTCCTCGAGCTCGACGCGCATCTTCTCGGCGTTGGTGACGAAATAGGCCGAGAGATAGCCGCGGTCGAACTGCATGCCCTCCACCACGTCGAGCTCGGTCTCGGCGGTGTTGGATTCCTCGACCGTGATGACGCCTTCCTTGCCGACCTTGTCCATGGCCCGCGAAATCATCTCGCCGACCGCGGCATCGCCATTGGAGGCGATCGTCGCGACCTGGGCGATTTCCTGCGAGGAGCCGACCTTCGTGGCGCGGCCCTCGATATCCTTGACGACGGCGGCGACCGCCATGTCGATGCCGCGCTTGAGATCCATCGGATTCATGCCGGCGGCGACGAGCTTGACGCCCTCGCGCAGGATGGAGGCGGCGAGCACGGTGGCGGTCGTCGTGCCATCGCCCGCAAGGTCGTTGGTCTTGGACGCCACCTCGCGCAGGAGCTGGGCGCCCATGTTCTCGAACTTGTCCTCCAGCTCGATTTCCTTGGCGACGCTGACGCCGTCCTTGGTGATGCGCGGCGCGCCATAGGATCTGTCGAGGATCACGTTGCGCCCCTTCGGGCCCAGCGTCACCTTGACGGCGTTGTTGAGGATTTCGACGCCACGCAGCATGCGATCGCGCGCATCGGTGGAGAATTTGATCTCTTTAGCAGACATGATGTCGTCCAGTTCTGTGCAGGATATCGAAAAGAGGCATCGGCCGTCCGGCCGGGCGAGGCAGCCGTCTCAAGCGCCGCGTTCGCCCGGCGCGCCGGAGAAGCCGGTTGCCTTCGGAATGCCTGCGCTTCGGCCGTCAAACGTGTCGGGAACCCCGGCCAGGCGAACGGCACGCACCGCCTTCGACGCGCCGAAGCGGGCGCGCCCGTAAAAGGGCCGGAATTTCATCAGGAAATTCTTTCTTCAGCCGGCGCGGATGCCGGACTTACCACTCATATGTGGCTTCTGGCACTCAAACGCCAGAAGTGCCAAAAATATTTTTTGGGCGAAAAGGAAGCTTTCTTCGTGAAAAGAGCCACATAATACCACGACGCAGGCCGGGAAATTCTCCGAATAACCCTCAGCCGCCTTCCTTTTTTGGGCCTCAGGCCCAGTCTAGCGCAGAGCGCCAGCGAGGACGGGCCGGCCGCGAGCGCTCTTGGCCAGGAGAAACCGAGCATGCCATTGACCTTCGCCAATGCCAGCAGAAGCTACGACGAGCACCGGCGTCAGATCCGCTTCGTCGGCTACGACGGCATCTTCGAGATACCGTTTCTGCTCGACGTCGACGCCTTGTCGCAGGAGGCGGGGCGCGAGGAGCGCTCCGAGGCCGACCATCTCGCCGCCTTCGACGCCGTGCGGGACACGGTGCAATCCGCCGCCCGGCGGGCCTATTCGCACGGCCGGAAGAACCTCTACGTGCTGACGCCGACGGATTTTCGCTGAGGGCGGCGCGAACGGGCCGCGCCGCACCGCTCCGACGAGAGGCTATCTACAGCCGGCTTTCGGCGGCAGCACGAGGGCCGCGCGCAACGGCGATGGCGGCGATCGTCAGGCCGCCGGCCAGATGAAGGTCGGCCGCATGCCGGCCGCGATCCCGGCGGGGGTGGAATGGGCGAAATCCTCCGTGCCGACGCCGAAGCCGAAGACCGCGCCCATGAAGGATGCGCCGGCGATCAGGCCGATATCGCGCGACAGGCTGAGCCCAAGATTGCCTCGCTACGGCTCTTGCAGCGGTTCCTATCGTTCCTGGAGAGCCAGCCGAACCCCCAGGGCGCAATAGATGCTGCCGACGATCTTGCCCTGCCATCTCAGCACGGTCGGATGGCGGCGAAGAAACCTGCCCAGGCCGCCGGACGTGACGGCAAAGACGACGCAGCTCAGCAGTCCGAGCAGGACAAAGACGGTACCCAGAACCGCCAGTTGCAGGGCGACCGCGCCGTTTTCGGGGCGGACGAACTGCGGCAGAAAGGCGAGGAAGAAGAGCGCCGTCTTGGGATTCAGCACTTCGGTCAGGATCGCCTGACGAAAGGCTCTTTGCGCCGTGATCGGCAGGGCGCGGGCGGCGGTCGGGTCCGAAGGCGTCTTTGCCAGGATCGCCTGCAGGCCAAGAAAGACCAGATAGGCCGCTCCGAGATACTTGACGATCGTGAACAGGGCGGCCGAGGCAGCGATGATGGCGGAGATGCCTATGATCGCCATGAAGGTGTGGATCACGTCGCCCGCCGCGACCCCCGCGCCCGTTGCGATGCCGACCTTCGTCCCCGAGCTCGTCGCCCGCGCGACGGTCAGGAGAGTGGCGGGACCCGGAATGAAAACGAAGCCGAGAACGATCGCGATATAGGTGATGAGGGTCGTCCAGTCGATCATATGCCGGTCCTCCGATCCGTATACTGGATGAAATCCACCCTTTTGGACCGAGCGCAAGCCCGCTGGTCGCGACGCGGATGCCGCGTATCGGGTGATGGCCTTGAGGCGCCAGTGGCTTCTGCGGGCCCCGCACCATTCGCTGGGGCAGCGAGCGCTGGTGCCTCGCCTGCAAATACCTGATTTTCGGCATTTCCGGGTGCGCAAGAGCGGCTGGCGGGCCGGAGCCGAAGAAACGGAGAACCACGGCTGCGCGATACCCCCTCCAAAATTGACGCCCCGCATATATGTGGGTGGAAAGCTTCGATTTTCCGGGCGCGCCGGTCACGCCGGTTCCCTTGCCTGCTGGATGTCCCGCCGGGGAGGCGCGCCAAAGAACCGGCCATACTCCCGCGTGAAGTGTGAAATGCTTTGATATCCGACCGCGTGCGCCGCCTGCGCTATTCTTGAACCCTCTGCCAGCATCATCCTGCGCGCCTCGATGAGGCGCAATTGCTTCTGGAATTGGAGGGGTGACAGGGTGGTCACCTGCCGGAAATGCTGGTGAAACGCCGGCTCGCTCATGCCCGCGACTGCCGCCAGCTGCTCGACGCGAATCGTGCGCGCGTAATCCCGCCGCAGAACCGCCACGGCACGGCCGATCCGTTCGGCGTGGCTGTCCACGGCACCGATGCGGCGGATGGCGTCGCCATGGCTGCCAGTCAGCAGCCAGTAATGCAATTCGCGCAACAACCCGTTGCCGAGGGCTGTCAGCGCTTCGGGCCGGTCGAGCAGCCGGACGAGGCGAAGGGCGGCATCGGCGACATTCTCATCCAGCGGCTCGATGCGGACCGGATGCGCCTGCGTCCTTCTAGGGGATATGCCGGCCATGGAATCGCGAAGGATGGCCGGGTCGAGTTCCAGCACCAGCGCATAATAGGGGACTGCGCGGCTCGCCTCCGTAATCTGGCTCACGGTCGGTGCGTCGGCGGAGATGACCAGTGCCTCGCCCGCCCCGTATTCATGACTCTCTGCCCCGGAGGAGACCCGCTTGCGCCCCTGCAGCAACATGGCGATCAGGGGCTTGTTGACCGCGACCTGAAGCTCTCCGGCATGAAGGGCGCGGACGATCGTCAGGCCGGGCACAGGCGTGATTGCCGCCCCGCTCCGGTCAGCGTGAATGTCGGCGTAACGGCGGCAAAGCGTGAGGAGCGCTGCGAGCATCAAGTGGTTTCCGGCAAAGAATAAGCGTCGCAGATAGCCGAAATGCCCGCCTCGAAGAACCCTCCCATAGGAATAGGCAAATAACGGCGAGGAATGGGCAACTGCCGGATGCGGTCTGGTCCTATCGGATGCTCATCCCAAAACGGAAAGGGTTCCGCATGACCAAACTCTCACTTGTGACCGGCGCCAACCGTGGTCTCGGCCGCAATACCGCATTGTCCATCGCCCGGCGTGGCGAGGATGTCATCGTCGCCTACCGCGGCAACGAGGAGCAGGCGGAAAAGGTCGTCGCCGAGATCCGCGCTCTCGGACGCAAGGCCGTCGCGCTCCAGCTCGACCTCGCGCAAGCGGCAAGCTTCCCGGCTTTCGCAGAAACCCTCAAAGCAGCGCTGAAGGACACCTGGGACCGCGACAGCTTCGACCATCTGGTCAACAATGCGGGCCATGGCGAATTCGCCATGATCGCCGAGACCTCCGAGGCGCAGTTCGACGGTCTTTTCGATGTGCATGTGAAAGGGGTGTTCTTCCTCGTGCAGGCGCTGCTTCCCCTCCTGGCCGATGGCGGCCGTATCGTGAACATCTCGTCCGGGCTTACGCGCGTCTCCTATCCGGGGTTTGCGGCCTATTCTGCTGCAAAGGCGGCGGTCGAGATGCTGACGGTCTACATGGCTCGCGAGTTCGGCGCGCGTGGCATCACGGTCAACACCGTTGCGCCGGGAGCGATCGAGACCGACTTCGGCGGCGGACTGGTCCGCGACAACGCAGATGTGAATGCGCAGTTCGCGCAGATGACCGCTCTCGGCCGCGTGGGTCTTCCTGATGATGTCGGCCTGATGATCGCCAGCCTTCTGGACGAGGGAAACCGCTGGGTCACCGCGCAGCGCATCGAGGTCTCAGGCGGGCAGACAATCTGATCGGCGATCGCATCGCACGGATATCCCGCGCAGGCGGGATATCCGTCAAAGGCGAGGGCGGCACGCGTTCAAACTGGAGCGCGTCGCCGCTCCACACTCTTTGCGGCCGCGTCGTTTTCTGCGCCAAACCGGCGGTCACGGCGAACCATGGCGGGCAATCGGGAGCGGCTGGCGGAGGGAGAGGGATTCGAACCCTCGAGACGGTTTCCCGCCTACACACTTTCCAGGCGTGCGCCTTCGACCACTCGGCCACCCCTCCAGCGGGCCGCGTTTTATCGGTCGAACCGCCGGAGAGCAAGTGCGGCAATCGCCGATGCCTTCCGGGCGGCCTCACGCCTTGCGATTGCCTGTCGCCCGCCGAGGCCTTACCAAGGAGCGAAAGGCCTCATCAGCTTCAAGACAGGGCATGATCCGCTTCATCCTTCGCTTCCTCGCCGTCTGGCTGACCGCGGCCGGGCTCGTCATGGTCGTCATCGACGGCACCAAGTCGATCGCCGAATCGCGCCTCGTCTTCACGCCGCTTGCCGAGACCTGGGCGGACTGGGCGGCGGCGAGCCTTGAGAGCGTGCGACAGGCCATCGCCGACAGCCCCTCGGCCTGGGCCTGGGGCGACCTTGCGCGCTTCCTGCTCTCGGCGCCGACCTTCGCCATCCTGCTCGTGCTCGCCGGACTGCTCTTCTGGCTGGGCCGGCCAAGGCGGCGCTTCCAGTTCGCCCATGAGCGCGACCTTTAGCTTCACGGCGAACGCACCATATGGGGGACAGGAGATAAGGGAGTCCCCACCATGTTCGGCCTTGAACGCCTGATGAGAAAGACCGCCATGCCGGGCGCCGAGGAGGCGCTGGCGGGCCGCGCGGAGCCGCTGCAGACGGCCGAGACCCATTTCGTCAACAAGAACCCCCTGAAGGGCCCCTATCCGGAGGGAATGAAGACGGCTGTCTTCGGCCTCGGCTGCTTCTGGGGCGCGGAGCGCGTCTTCTGGCAGACGGACGGCGTCTGGGTGACCGCCGTCGGCTATGCGGGCGGGCTGACGCCCAACCCGACCTATCAGGAGGTCTGCTCCGGGCGCACCGGCCACAACGAGGTGGTGCTCGTCGTCTACGATCCGAAGGTGGTCAGCTACGGCGAGCTCGTCGCCCGCTTCTTCGAGGCGCACGACCCGACCCAGGGCATGCGCCAGGGCAACGATGTCGGCACGCAGTACCGCTCCGGCATCTACGTCTTCGACGCGGAGCAGAAACACCAGGCCGAAGCCGCCAGGAAAGCCTATGGCGACGTGCTGAAGGCCAAGGGCTTTTCACCGATCACGACGGAGATCGTGGAAGCGCCGGAATTCTATTTCGCCGAGGACTACCACCAGCAGTATCTGGCGAAGAACCCGGGCGGCTATTGCGGCCTCGGCGGCACCGGCCTTTCCTGCCCGGCCGTACCGGAGACGGCCTGAACCCGCGCCGGCCAGCGCATATTGTGTGACAAAATGGCAACGCATAAAATGCCATTGCATACAACAGTTTTGATTTGATCCAGATCAAGAGAAGGGAGCAGGCGGGCTCCTAGTCCTCGGCAGGTACCCTGTTGCGAGGACGAAATGAACCATGCACAAAAAACAGGGCCGGCGCTCGTCGCCGCGACCCTGATCTGTCTTGCAGCGCCTGCCTTTGCCGCCGACCTGCCCGCCCCTCCCGCCGATCCCGTCGCCTCCTTCGAGCCCTGGAGCCCGTGGCAGGTTCGCCTGCGCGCCCTCGGCGTGTTTCCCGAGGACGGCGGCTCGGTCAGCGGCGTTGCCGGCTCCGACCTGTCCTATTCGAACTCCGTCACGCCGGAACTCGACATTTCCTACTACTTCACCCCGAACATCGCGGTGGAGCTGATCCTGGGAACGACGTATGCGAGCGTCGACGGCGAGGGCTCGATTGCGGCCCTCGGCGAGGTCGGCAACAGCTGGATCCTGCCGCCGACGCTGACGCTGCAGTATCACTTCACCAATTTCGGCGCCTTCCAGCCCTATGTCGGCGCCGGCGTGAACTACACGATCTTCTACGGCACCGAGGCCAAGAGCCTGTCGGCCTTCGAGATCGAGAACACCTTCGGCCTCGCGCTGCAGGCGGGCGCCGACTACATGCTCAACGAGCATTGGGGCCTCAACCTCGACGTCAAGAAGATCTTCCTGGAGCCGGACTGGAACGGCCGCCTGGCGAACGGCACGGCCGTCAAGGGCAAGGCCGAGATGAACCCCTGGCTCATCGGCGCCGGCGTGACCTACCGCTTCTAAAGCGCCTCTACGACCACACGAAGCGGCCGCGCAGCCCAGCGCGGCCGCTTTTTCCTTGCCCGCCTCCCCGGCGGGGCGCACAACCGGCCTAGGGAAAAGCCGGCCGGGGACGCGGCATATAGGGCAGGCCGACGAGGGCGGCCGGGCCCGGACGCATGGCGCGCGCCTTGGCGGCAACGGCGGGCGGCACCTCGCCGGAAAAGGCGGCAAGCGCCGTCTGCGCGCCCGGCCTGTCGCCCGCGGCCAGCACGTTGCGGCAGGCGGCCGGGAGGCTCGCCAGGGTGATTTCACGCTTCTTCGGTGCGGGCTTTGACGGCTTTGCCGGCGCGTAGGGCTCCTTGGAGTACCACCAGGCGAGCGGGGCGCCGCAGCCGTCGTCGGAGCCGGTGCCGCGCTGCGGCTTGCAGCCGGGCGAGCCCTGCGGGCAGTAGAGCCGCACATGCATGTGATAGTTGTGGCCCCAATAGGGGCGCACCTTGGCGAGCCAGGAGCGGTCGCCCGTCGCCGTCTCGCAGAGCTTCTTCTTGATGCCGGGCGCGACGAAGATCCGCTGCACCTGCGGATTGGAGGCGGCGCGGCGGATGAGGCGCCCATGCGCCGGCGTCCAGACATCCTCATGGACCGTGTGCGGACCGGGCTCCACGACCGGGGTCGCGGAGATGTTCTCGCGCTCGGCCGCGGACAGGCGCCGGTTCGGCATCGGCGTCAGCCAGATATCGGCGTCGAGCCCGACCTGATGCGAGGCATGCCCGGTCAGCATCGGCCCGCCGCGCGGCTGGGACATGTCGCCGAGGAGGAGACCCGGCCAGCCGTCCCGCGCGGCCGCCTCGTCGGCGAGCCATCTGAGGAAGGCGACGAGCCGCGGATGGCCCCAGTTGCGGTTGCGCGACAGGCGCATCGCCTGCCAGTGCGGCCCGTCGACGGGCATCGCCTCGCCCCCGGCGAGGCAGCCCTTGGAATAAAAGCCGACCGAGGCCGGCTGCTGGGCGGAAGGAAGCGACCTGGCTCCGAAGAGCTGCTTGGCGGCAACCTCCGCATCGGCGCCCCCCGGCGTGAGGAGCGCGGCGGCAAGGCCGAGCGCAATGGCGAATCTTCGCATGCCCCACATTATCACGCCCGGCCGCCGCTTCGAAGAAGAGGCTTGCCGAGGCATGCGAGGGGAGAATCCTAACCGGGCGTTAACCGGCGGAAGCTAGGAAAACAGGGAATATCTGCGAGGCTTCGGGGGAATCATGAGCCATCTTTCCGCCAGCGAGGGACTGCGTATCGCCGTCCTCCTGCCCTGCCGCAACGATGCACCCACCATCGACGGCGTGGTGCGCGGCTTCCGCGAAAACCTGCCCGAAGCGCGGGTTTACGTGTTCGACGAAGCCTCCACGGACGACACGGCGCGTATCGCCGCCAAGGCCGGCGCCAAGGTGCTGCGCGGGGCGGTTCCCGGCAAGGGCACCGCGCTCTGGCGCATGTTCGCCGACATCGACGCCGACATCTACCTGATGGCCTCGGGCGACGGCGCCTGCGAGCCGGCCGACGCCTCCTCGCTGGTCAACGCGCTCCTGACGGAACGTCTCGACATGGTCATCGGCACATCCGCCCGCCTCGGCGGCGCGAAGATCGAAGGCAGCTCCTGGAGCGGCGGCGGCTTCGGCGAGGCCTATCGCCGGCTCTTCGGCGCCGGCTTTTCCGATCCCTTCGCCGAACGCGCCTCGCCCTACCGGGCGCTGACGCGGCGGCTGGTGAAGAGCTTTCCGCCGGTCGCGCCGAGCCTTTCGCCGGAGACGGCGCTGACGCTGCATGCGAGCGAGCTCGGCATCCCGGTCGCCAGCCTGTCGCTCGACGGCGGCAGGGAGGCGCCGCGGCAAACCGCCGAACGCTCCGCCGGCCGCTTCGGCGGCGAGATGGCGACGCTGCTGCGCATCATGCTGGAGGCGCGCCCGCTCGCCCTCTTCGGAACGCTGGCCGCCGCCTTCGGCATCCTCGGCCTGGTCATCGCCCTGCCCCTGATCCTCGCCGCGCTCGCCGGCTCGGCGGCCGGCGCCTCGGCAACCGTGATCGCCGTAGGCACCTTCCTGCTCGCCGCCTTCCTGCTTGCCACCGGCTTCGTGCTGGAAAGCCTGAGACGGGCACGGCTGGAACAGAAGCGCATCCTCTTCCTCTCCGTGCCGGCGCTCGCGGTTCAGTAGCAGGCGAGGCTAAGCTGCCGGCTACTGGCAGATGCGATAGCCGTTGCGGCGCTGAGCCAGATCGAAATGGAAGTGCGTGGCATGGGCGGCATTGGTGCCGGGGCCGAGCACGGTGGTGAAATAGCGGCAGGCGCCCTCGCGGATGCGTTTCTGGAAGAGCGCCTCACGCTCCGCCTTGGACGGGGCCGCTTCCGCCGGCGCGTCGCCGCCGGAAGCCTCTTCGGGTTTGTCTGACGCCGCTTTCGCGCTCTCGCCCGCATCCTTGGCCCCACCCTCGCCGGCCTTCGCGGCCTTGCCGGCTTCCTCTTCCTCGGCCGCTGGCTCTTCCTCGCCGGGGGCTTGTTCCGCCTCTTCCGTTTCCTCCTCCGCCTTTGGCGGCTCACGCAGCTTCATGGGCACCGGCTCGCGATCCTCGAAGGTGATCGCGGACAAATCGACGGCATTGGCGAAGGCGTGCTCGGAGATCTTGCGGTCCGGATTGCCGTAGCGGTGGCGGCACACATAGGCGGAAGCATGGGAGAGGCCGCGCGGGCGCGCGCCATCCAGAAGCTCCGCGGCGGCGGGCTCCACCACCTCCTTCAGCCAGCGCGCCAGCGCCAGGCTCGTGGCGCAGTTGAGCGTCGCGGCCGGGCTGATCGCAATTTCCGGCAGCAGCCTTTCGACCGAGAGGGGATGCGGCACGAAACAGCCGCCTTCCTCGTCGATCGGCTTTTGCTCGGAGAATTTCGCGCCGAGCGCCCGCAGGCTGGCGCTGCACTGGCGGAAGGCGGCGGCGGTCTCCTTAACCTTGCGGGCGGTCTCTTCGGCCTTCTTCTCGGCGGCAAGACGGGCGGCCTCGGCGGCCTCTTCGCGCGCCGCCTCGTCTTTCGGCTCCGGCAGGGACGGCACCCCTTCGTCGGTATCCTCCGCCGGCGCACGCTCAAGCGGCGCATTCTCCGGCGCGGCCGTCCCGGCTTCCTCTTCGGCGTCAAGGCTCGGGCGGAGCGGCTCGTCCGGCGCCGGCTCGCCGGCAGGTTCGGCCGCCTCGCCGTCCGGGGCTTTTTCCGACAGCGGCCGGGGGGCCGGTAGCTTGGGGATTCCGCCTTCCTCGGGGCGGGGCGCGGGCGAGGGCTGTGCGCCGGTCTCCGATCCGGCCTGCGATCCGGTCTCCGGGCCCTGGGGAACGGGCCGGGGATGCGGCAGTTCGGCAGCGCCGGCGGAGAAGGAAAGGAAGAGCGCCGCGCCGAAGAGGGCCGCGCCGAGGCGGCTAGTCAATGAACTTCACCACCGTGCCGTTCTTCACCATGCCCGCGAGTTCGGCCGCGTCCCAGTTGGTGAGCCGCACACAGCCATGGGAGAAGACCTTGTCGATCTTGGCCGGCTCCGGCGTGCCGTGGATGCCGTAGGTCGGCTTGGAGAGGTCGATCCAGGTGGAGCCGACAGGCCCGTTCGGACCCGCAGGGATGGTGAGGACCTCGGTGTTGTCGCCCTGCTGGAAATTGACGTCGGGCCGGTAGGTGTAGGTCGGGTCCGTCGCCACCGCGACGACTTCCACCGAGCCGCTCGGCGAGGGGGTGCCCTCGCTGCCGATGGTCGCGGGATAGACGGCGAGGAGCCGGCCAGCGGGGCCGTAGGCCCGCAGCGAGGCGAGGCCCTTGTCGGCCTCGATGCGCGTTACCTCGCCCGTCGCGTCGGGACCCGGATCGGCGACGGTGATGACGGTTCCGGGCGCGGCGAAGTTCGCCCCGGCATTCAGTTCGCGCAGGAAGTCGATATCCATGTGGAAGCGCTCGGCGAGCATTTCCTGCGGGCTGGTATAGGCGAGGCGCTGCATCTGCGCCTTCTCGCGATAATCCGTCGGAATGGAAGCCACGAAAGGCCCGGCCAGATCCTCGGGGGTGATGGCATAGTCGATGAGGACGGGGGTCGTGTCCTGCGGGGAGATCTCGGCCCAGAGCGCCGGCGTCAGATGGCCGGTCGGCAGCTCGCCCCTGGAAAGCTGGTAGTTCTGGATGGCCTTCTGGACGTTCTCGCCCCAATAGCCGTCGATGACACCCGGCGAGATGGCGTAGCGGTCGAGCAGCACCTGCAGCTTGACGACCAGCGGATCGCGCTCTCCGGTCGCAAATTCCCTCCCATCGTCAAAGCGGGCGGAATTGACCAGATCCTTGCCCAGCGGAACGGCGTCGGCCGGTGCCGGAAGCGAAAGGGCGAGGGGCAAGAGAAGGAAGGCGAAGAAGGTGCGCAGCATCGTTCCGTGATCTTTGTTCTGTTCCCGGGCAAACGCCGCGCGGGGTGAAATGGCTCCGGTTCGCGCCGCGCCTGAAAGCGCAGCCGGCAAAGGAAGCGCCGACGCATCGCCGGACGGGACGTGGAACCCGGCCGATACGCCGCGGGTTTATGGCGAGAGCGGCGCAAGTCGCCCAGACGCACCCTTTCCAAGTTTCTGCGGGGATATTCTTGTCATGCTGAAATGGGCCATCATCTTCGCCATCGTCGCCGTGATTGCCGGCGCGCTCGGCTTCACCGGCATCGCCGGCGCTTCCGCGACGATCGCGCGTTTCCTCTTCTTCCTCTTCCTCGTCATCGCGGCGATCTTCCTGGTGCTGATGCTGTTCGGACTCGGCGCCGTCGCGACGTGAGGAATGATCACATAGCCGTATAGAGAAAGGGCCCTGCCGGCATGCGGCAGGGCCCTTTTGTTTGTGCGCTACGGGCGCGTTTGGCCAGCGCAGGAAACCGACTCAACCGCCGACGATATCGCCGCCATTGGGATGCAGCACCTGGCCGGTCATGTAGGAGGCATCTTCACAGGCGAGGAAAAGGATCGCCGGCGCCACCTCGTTCGGCTGGCCGACACGGCCCATCGGCTGGTTCTCGCCGAAATCGGCGACCTTCTCCGCCGGAAAGCTCGCCGGGATCAGCGGCGTCCAGATCGGGCCCGGCGCCACGCCGTTCACCCGGATGCCCTTTTCGGCAAGGTTTTTCGAGAGCGAGCGCGTGAAGGCGAGGATGGCGCCCTTGGTGGAGGCATAATCCATCAGCACCGGCTGGCCGCGATAGGCGGTGATAGAGGTGAGGTTGACGATGGCGTCGCCCCGCGCGAGGTGCGGCAGGGCCGCCTGGGTGACGAAGAACATGCCGAAGATGTTGGTGCGGAAGGTGCGCGTCAGCTGGTCTTCGGAGATCTCGGTCAGCTCTTCGGCCATGTGCTGCTCGCCGGCGTCGTTGACGAGGACGTTGAGCTGGCCGAAGCGCTCGACGGTCCTCGCGACCGCCTCCTCGCAGAAGCTCTTGTCGCCGATATCGCCGCGGATGAGGATCGCCTCGCCGCCTTCGGCCTCGACGAGCTCCAGCGTGCGCCGGGCGTCCCAGTCCTCGTCACGGTATAGAATCGCAAGCTTCGCGCCCTCCCGCGCGAAAAGGATCGCGGTGGCGCGGCCGATGCCGCTGTCGCCGCCGGTGATGAGGGCGACCTTGTCCTTGAGGCGGCCGGAACCCGGATAACGCGGGGTGTAGTCCGGCATCGGCTGCATGTCGCGCTCGGAGCCCGGCTGGTGTGCCTGCTCCTGCGGCGGGCGCGCGGCGTTACTCAACTCGTTCATGCCTTTCTCCCGTGCATTTCACGAGAAAGACGATGCGGCACGAGTCTGTTCCGGCGCGGAGGGTGGGATGAGATAAGACGGCTAGATAGCTGGAGGCTTCAATCGATGCCTTCGGTGGCAAGCAGCCGAGGAACGAGATAGTCGATCACCGCCCGAACCAGGGGACGCATGAAACGCGAGGACGGGTAGGTCAGAAACAGCTCGGTCGGCCTCACCACGTAGTCCGGCAAGATGCGCAGGAGGCGGCCCGCCTCCAGATCGTCCCGTACGAGGATCGTCTGAACCGGCCCCGGCGCGCGTCCAGCGAGAAGACTGGCGCGGACCACCTGCGCGTTGTTCGTGCGCAGGCACGAGCGCACCGGCAGATCCACCGCTTCGCTGCCGCGCAGAAGGGCGAGACTGTGCTGCTGCGACAGGACGGCGAGCGTCGTGACAAGCTCGCGCTCGGACAATTCCTCCAGCGTCTCGATCGGCCCGCACCGTTCCAGGTAGTGGGGGGCGGCCACGAGAATTCGGGAGATCGAGCCGACCCGGCGGGCGATGGTGTCCTGGCTCGCAGGCCTGCCGTAGCAGAGAGCCAGATCGAAATTCTCGTAGACGAGATCGACCTGGCGCTCATCGAGGATCAGATCGACGGCGACGCCGGGATGCTCCTCCTGGAACGACATCAGGATCGGGCAGAGATTCTGACTGCCGATGCAGGAGGGGGCGAAGATGCGCAAGGCCCCCTCGATGCGCCCCGTATCGCTCTTCACGTCCTCCATCGCCGCCTCGAGCGCGGCAAAGGCGCCGCGGCTGGCCTCGTAGAGCCTGAGGCCTGAGGCCGTCGGGCGGATCGCGCGCGAGGTGCGCTCCAGCAGCCGCGCGTTGAGGGCGTGCTCCAGGTTGCGCAGATGCTTGGTCACCGCCGGCTGCGAGATGGCAAGGTCCCGGGCAGCGCCGGTCATCGATCCCCGCTCCACGGTGCGCACAAAGGCGCGTAGGGCCCTGAAATCCATTTCACCCGCTCCGGTTATGGCTGTCATTACCCCATAACCAATCGACAGGCATTCCGCCAGATCGTACCTGCAGCCGCCAATGCCAGCGATCGGATGCCCTGATGCAGATGAATAGAAGAAGCCTGATCATCGCGGCGGCCGCCATGCTGGGCGGCTGCGTGAGCGGTCGATCGGCCACGCCGCTCGGCTCGGGCGGGGGCGCGGGCGCGGCGGGCAGCGCCTATCATCTGTCCATGTATGCGGCGATCGAAACGGAGCCGTTCGACGTGCCGGCGATCGATCTTTCCCGGATCGAGCCCCAGTTCCTGAGGCAGGAGGTGGAATATCGGACGAGCGAGCCGGTCGGCACGATCGTGGTCGATCCCGCCCGCCGCTTTCTCTACCTCGTTCAGGAAGATGGGCGGGCGCTGCGCTACGGCGTGGGTGTCGGCAAAATCGAGGCCTTCGATTTCAGCGGAGTAGGCACGATCCGCCGCAAGGCCCGGTGGCCGCACTGGACGCCGACAGCCGACATGATCGCGCGCGAGCCCCAGCGATACGGCCCTCTCAGGGCGGGGCTGCCGGGCGGAAACGGAAATCCGCTCGGCCCGCGTGCCCTCTACATCTACAGGGACGGCAGGGATACGCTTTACCGCCTGCACGGCACCGTCGAGCCATGGACGATCGGAAGGAAGGTCTCGTCCGGCTGCATCCGTCTTCTCAACCAGGACATCATCGACCTTTACCGGCGCGTTCCCATCGGCAGCCGGATCGTCGTTCTTACCGGTGAGGAAGCAGCCGCCGCCTGAAGGTCGGGCGGACCAGCGTCCTTTGCGGAGCGAGGGCGCCTATCCGTCGCTCATCCGGTCGATCCGCATCTTGAGCGCGGCGAAGTGGTGCAGCTCCTGGCAGACTGGACGCCGCCGTTCCGGGGCTTCTAGCGACCCACGCCGGCGGCAGATGACGCCAGCGCCGCGCGCCCTCGTCGATCCCATCAAACACGGGCGTCGCAGCGGCTCTCCAAACCATATTGCGGGAATAGCCCAGCCCTGACAGTTTGGCTGATCTCCAAGCACGTCCTTCCATGGCTCTGAGATCGAATGCTCCTTGACCCCCTGACCCTCACGCTTTTTGCGGGCGCCATTCTCGTCAATGCCGGCACGCCGGGGCCGAGCGTCACGGCCCTCGTTTCGCGCGTTCTGACCCGGGGCTGGCGCGACGTGCTGCCTTTTGCGGCAGCGATGTGGATCGGAGAGGTTCTGTGGCTCGCCGCGGCCGTCTTCGGCCTTGCGACACTCGCGAAGAGCTTCTTCTGGGCCTTCGCGCTCGTGAAGTTCGCGGGCGCCGCCTATCTCGTCTATCTCGCCTTCAGGATGTGGAATGCGCCAGCCAGGGCGGAACCGGAGCCTGGCACGCCATCGCCGCGCGGTTCGGCTCTCAAAATGTTCTTCGCGGGCTTCGCCGTGACGATGGGCAATCCGAAGATCATGGTCTTCTATCTCGCCCTCTTGCCCAACCTCTTCGATCTCGAAGGTCTCAGCCTCGGCGGATGGGGGGAGCTTTCGCTCACCCTTCTCCTCGTGCTCGCCGCAATCGATCTCAGCTATATCGCGCTTGCCGGCCAGGCGCGGCGTTTCCTGCAGAAGCCGGCGGCCCGCCGCATCGTCAACCGGATCAGCGCCCTCTTCCTCGGCGGTGCGGCCGCGGCGATCGCGACCAGATAGAGCGTGCCGTCAGCCTATCCGTCGCTCATCTTCAGCGCCTGGATGAAGGCTTCCTGCGGGATCTCCACCTTGCCGAACTGGCGCATCTTCTTCTTGCCCTCCTTCTGCTTGTCCAGAAGCTTGCGCTTTCTGGTGATGTCGCCGCCGTAGCACTTGGCGGTGACGTCCTTGCGGAGGGCGGAGATCGTCTCTCGGGCGATCACCTTGCCGCCGATGGAGGCCTGGATCGGGATCTTGAAGAGATGGCGGGGGATGAGGTCCTTCAGCTTCTCGCAGAGGGCGCGGCCGCGCCGGTCGGCCTGCGAGCGGTGGACGAGCATCGACAGGGCATCGACCGGCTCGGCGTTGACGAGGATCGACATCTTGACGAGGTCGCCCGGCTGATAGCCGGTGATGTGGTAGTCGAAGCTGGCATAGCCCTTGGAGATCGATTTCAGCCGGTCGTAGAAATCGAAGACCACCTCGTTCAGCGGCAGGTCGTATTCCAGCATGGCGCGCTGGCCCACATAGGTGAGCCCCTGCTGGATGCCACGCCGGTCCTGGCAGAGCTTGAGGACGCCGCCGAGATATTCGTCCGGCGTCAGGATGGTGGCGCGGATCCAGGGCTCGCGGATCTCCGAGATGCGCACCTGATCGGGCATGTCGGCCGGGTTGTGGAGCTCGATCTCCTCGCCGTCCGTCAGGCTGATCTGGTAGACGACGGAGGGGGCCGTGGCGATCAGATCGAGGTCGAATTCGCGCGTCAGCCGCTCCTGGATGATCTCCAGATGCAACAGGCCGAGGAAGCCGCAGCGGAAGCCGAAGCCGAGCGCCGCCGAGGTCTCCATCTCGTAGCTGAAAGAGGCGTCGTTGAGCCGCAGCCTGCCCATGGCGGCCCGCAGATCCTCGAAATCGGCCGCATCGACCGGAAAGAGACCGCAAAAGACCACCGGCACGGCGGGCCGAAAATCGGGCAGCGGCTTTTCTGTCGGGCGCTTGTCCTCGGTGATGGTGTCGCCGACGGCGGTATCGGCCACTTCCTTGATGGAGGCGGTAAGGAAGCCGATCTCGCCCGGCGGAAGCTCGCCGGTCTCCACCATCTTGGGGGAGAACATGCCGACCTGATTGACCTCGTAGCGGGCGCCGGTGCCCATCATGCGGATCATCTGGCCTTCCCGGAGGAAGCCGTCGATCACCCGCACCAGCACGACGACGCCGAGATAGGGATCGTACCAGGAATCGACGAGAAGCGCCTTCAGCGGCGCATCGGCGTTGCCCTTGGGCGGCGGCAGGCGGGTGACGATCGCCTCCAGCACATCCTCGATGCCGAGGCCTGTCTTGGCGGAGATCATCACCGCGTTCGAGGCGTCGAGGCCGATCACCTCCTCGATCTGCTCGCGCACGCGCTCCGGCTCGGCCGCCGGCAGATCGACCTTGTTCAGCACGGGGACGATCTCGTGGTCGACCTCAATCGCCTGATAGACGTTGGCGAGCGTCTGCGCCTCCACGCCCTGGGAGGCGTCGACGACGAGGAGCGAGCCCTCGCAGGCATAAAGGGAGCGGTTCACCTCATAGGCGAAATCGACATGGCCGGGCGTGTCGATGAGGTTGAGGTGGTATTCCTCGCCGTTCTTGGCCGTGTAGCGCAGATGCACGGTCTGCGCCTTGATGGTGATGCCGCGCTCGCGCTCGATATCCATGGAATCGAGCAGCTGTTCCTTCATCTCGCGCGCCGGCAGCGTGCCGGTCATCTGGATGAGACGGTCGGCCAGCGTCGACTTGCCGTGGTCGATATGCGCGATGATCGCGAAATTGCGGATATGTGAGAGGTCAGCCATTGAAGCGCGCATGTAGCATGGCGGCGGGCGCGCGCAAGCGGCGAGTCCTTCGAAAGCTTGGCCAAAGCTCGATCGAAAGCTCGGGCAACGCCATCGGGGCACCGGCGTAAACCTTCCGGCAAGGCCTCGCCTATAGGTTTTGGCCGCGGACTGGCCGGACCGGTCGCGGGATATTTTCGCACATGCCCAGTAACACGCCGATCCAGCGCATCTTCCTTGCCAGCATCGCCGGCATCGCGGTCGTGAATGTCGCAGTACTTCTGAATGTCCATTTCGGCTTCAGCTTTTCGGCTCTCGGGCGAGCGATGGTGCCGGCGGCGCTATTCGCCGCCATCGCGTTGCTGGTGCGCCGGTTCGGCATGCACAAGCTCTCGGCCGGACTCTTGGGTGTCGCGGCGATCGGGCTTGCGGTGCAGCTTACCGTGCCGCTCACCTATGGCGCGGTCTCGGCAGGCGGGCCGCTGGCCGACGACGCCCTGATGGCGGCGGACCGGGCGATCGGCTTCGACTTCTCGGCCTGGGTGCACTTCGTCGGCGCCCAGCCGGTTCTTTCCGCCATCCTCGCCTATGCCTACAACCTGTTCGTCTGGCAGGTGATGCTGGTCCCGTTCGTGCTCGGCGCCTTCTGCGGCCTTTCGGAGGCGCTCCGCTTCACGCTCGGCTATCTCCTCATCGTCACGGTCGCGAGCTTCATCGCGGTGTTCGTGCCGAGCTACGGCGCCTATGTCGCCGCCGGCTTCGGCCCGGGCGATCTTGCCCATATCGACCTCAACATGCTGCTCGGCTACATCCCGGCCATCGACGATCTGCGGGCGGGCAGCTTTGCGGTCTATCGGGCGGACGCCTTCCAGGGCCTTCTCGTCTTTCCATCCGTGCACGCGGCGATGGGTGTCCTCTTCGCCCGCTCGTCGCTGCGGGTTCCCTATTTCGGCATCTTTCTCGTCCCGCTCAATCTCCTCCTCATCGCCTCCACGCCGAGCCATGGCGGCCACTTTCTCGTCGACACCATCGCCGGCGTCGCGCTGGGCTTTGCCACCTTCGTGGCTCTTGACCGGTTGCCGTCACGCCGGCGGACACAAAGCCCCGCCGACCGGGCGGGCAAAGATACCGAGACACCATCCGCTCGCGCCACGCGGCGTCCGCAAGCAGCCGAGCCGGCGGAGCGAGTGCCCGCCTGACCGAACATCAAGGCCTCCGCCCCAAGAGTGAGCCAATGCAGTTCAAGATCCTCAACGACCGACGCTTCTGGCTGATCTTCGCCTTCGGCCTGTCGCTTGCCGGCTTTCCGCGCGGCATCCTGACGGAATGGATCAACCGGACCGGAGAGGTCTATTCGACCAACCATCCCGGCGGCGGCGACTTCGTCAATTTCTACGTCGCCTCGCTGATGGTGCTGAAGGGCCAGGCGGCGCAGCTCTTCGACGCGGCGCAATATTCGGCGGCGCTGCAGGACATCTACGGCAGCGATTTCGGCGTGCGCTGGCTTTATCCGCCGCACTTCCTCTTCTTCATCTGGCCCCTCGGCGCCCTCCCCTACATGGTGGCCTACGCGCTCTTCATGGGAGCGAGCCTTACCGCCTTCATCTTCGTCGCCGCGAAGACCTGGGGCGGACGCGAGATCGTCTTCTGGCTGATCATGGCGCCGGTGAGCATCCTCGGCGTCCTCGTCGGCCAGACGGCCTTCATCGTCGGGGCGCTGATGATCGGCTCCATCTACTGGTGGGACAGGAAGCCGATCGTCGCCGGCATCCTGCTCGGCATCCTCACCGTCAAGCCACAGTTCGGCGTGCTGATCCCGCTCGTCCTCCTTCTGGAGCGGCGCTGGCTGGTGATCGCGGTCGCCTCGGCGACGGCGCTAGCGCTCGCCGGCCTTTCCATCGCCGCCTTCGGCATCGAGCCCTGGCGGGCGTTTTTCTTCGGCATGGAGGGCCCGAACGGCGATATCCTGCGCACGGCCAGCAAGTCCTTCCTCAGCGTGCAGCTGAGCACCTTCGGCGCGGCGCGCTACGGCGACATCCCGATTGCCCAGGCGGCGGCTATGCAGGCCGTCGTCAGCGTCCTGGCCGTGCTCGCCCTCATTCGCACGACGCTGTCGCGAGCACGCTGGGACACCAAGGCGGCGATGCTCGTCGTGGCGACCTATCTGTTCTCGCCCTACGTCCTCTTCTACGACCTCGCCGCCCCGACCTTCGTCGCCCTCTGGCTCTATCTCGGCAAGGAACGGGAGAGCGCACCGGGGCCGCTTTTCTCCATCGTGCTCCTGCTGGCCGCGAGCCTTTCATTCGTCAACGGCGCGACGACGCTCGCGGGCGTCTCCGCCGGCCCGCCGGTGCTCCTGGCGCTCGCCATCGGGCTGATGGCGCGGGTGCGCGCGGAAGAACGGGAGGCGGGCGGCGAAAGCCCGGCCCTTTCGCAGCTCCGGCCCGTCACGGTCTGAGGTCGTTCCAAGGCCCCTCTGGCCGCGGCGGCGCTTCGTGCTATAGCCGGCGCGAAGGCGCAAGGAGAGAGAATTGGCCGAGCTCAGAACCGTCGTTGCAGGCGCCGGCGGGCGCATGGGGAAGGCGCTGATCGCCGCGACGCTTGCCCATCCCGAACTCAAGCTGGTCGGCGCGCTCGACCGCGAGGGCGCCGATTGCATCGGCGCCGATGCGGGTGTCCTGGCGGGCGCGGCGGAAGCGGGCGTCACCGTCTCCGACGACGCGCTTGCCGTCCTCGCCCAGTGCGACGCCCTGATCGACTTCACCACGCCGCAGGCAAGCCTCGCCTTCAGCGAGCTCGCCGCACAGGCGCGCATCGTCCACGTCATCGGCACGACCGGCCTTGGGCCCGAGCACGAGCAGACCTTCCGCGCCGCGTCGCGCCACTGCCGCATCGTGAAATCCGGCAATATGAGCCTCGGCGTCAATCTCGTCGCCGGCCTGGTGCGGCGCGCGGCGGCCGCTCTCGGGCCGGAATTCGATATCGAGGTGCTGGAAATGCACCACCGCCACAAGGTCGATGCGCCGTCGGGCACCGCCCTCCTCCTCGGCGAGGCGGCGGCGGAGGGACGCGACATCGCGCTTGCCGAGAATTCGGTGCGGGTGCGCGACGGGGTGACCGGGCCGCGGCCGGAGGGGGCGATCGGCTTTGCCACCTTGAGGGGCGGCTCCGTCGTCGGCGAGCATTCCGTCATCTTCGCCGGCGAGGGCGAGTGGATCGAGATCGCCCATCACGCGCTCGACCGCAGCATCTATACGCGCGGCGCGCTGAAAGCGGCGCTGTGGGCTTTCGACAAGAAGCCGGGGCTCTATCATATGGCGGACGTGCTCGGCCTTCACTGAAATCAGCCCTTTCACCTTCCCGGAGACGCCATGGACCGCCTTCTCGTACTCGTTCGCCACGGCCAGTCGGAATGGAACCTGAAGAACCTTTTCACCGGCTGGAAGGACCCCGGGCTTTCGGAGAAGGGCGTGGCCGAAGCACGCCAGGCGGGAAGGCTCCTGAAGAAGGCGGGGCTTGCCTTCGACGTCACCTATACGAGCGCGCTGACGCGCGCCCAGACGACGCTCGACCTCATGCTGGAGGAGATGGGCATCGCCAGAAGCGGCGAAGGCGCGCTGCCGCGCATCGAGGATCAGGCGCTCAACGAGCGCGACTACGGCGACCTTGCCGGCCTCAACAAGGACGATGCGCGCGAGAAGTGGGGCGAGGAGCAGGTGCATGTGTGGCGCCGCTCCTACGACACGCCGCCTCCGGGCGGGGAGAGCCTGAAGGATACCGGGGCCCGGGTCTGGCCCTATTACATGATGGAGATCCTGCCCGCCGTGATGAACGGCAGGCGCGTCCTCGTTTCCGCGCACGGCAACTCGCTGCGCTCGCTCGCCATGGTGCTCGACAGGCTCAGCCCCGAGGCGGTGACGAAGCTGGAGATCGCGACGGGGGTGCCGATCGTCTACCGGCTCAACGCCGACACGACGGTCGCCAGCAAGCTCGTGCTGGAATGAGCGAGCAAAAGACATGACCCCCGCCCCGATCGAGGATTATCTGTCGCTGAAGCGCCGCGAGCGCCTGCCGGAAGACCTTCTGGCGCTCCTCAGGAAATATCCGCGCGAGATCTGGCCGACGCACCAGAACCTCGGCGAGCTGGCGCGCTTCTGGCTGGCGCGCCACGACATGTTCCGCGAGCTTTCCGAGATTCTGGCGGCGGCGGCGCGCGACCTGGAGGAGGGCCGGGTCGAGGCGGAAGCGTTCCGCAGCTTCTTTGCGCCGCGGATGCGCTTCTTCCTGCAGCAGCTCCACGGCCATCACGAGATCGAGGACCATGCCTATTTCCCCGCCTTCATGGCGGCGGAGCGCAGTCTCATCCGGGGATTCGAGATTCTGGAGAACGACCACGTCATCATCCACGGCGACCTGGAGCGGCTGCGCGAAGGCGGCGCGGCTCTCATCCAGTCCCTCGGCGAGGATCGCGACCGGCAGATGCGCAGCGCGGAAGCCATGGCCGGGGAGCTTCAGGCTTTCCTGACGGGGCTGCGCCGGCACCTGGCCGACGAGGAAGACCTGATCGTGCCGCTCATCCTCGACCGAACCGAGGCGAAAATCGGGGTCGTGTGAGATGCACGGTCCGGCAATCCCCTGCCTTCAAAAGGAGGGCATGCGGGGCTGGTTGCGGGCTGCACATGCCGGACCGGCGCCGCGCATGTAGTGGCGCTCCGGCCGGTAGGTCGGTGCAAAGAAGGCCCGGGCGGTCTCACCCAGATGACGGATCCATTTGGTAAAAGTCGGCATCGATCTTCACTCGGATTAGTCTGACCAGCCCACCTTGGCCAAACCGCTACCTTTGATCCGTGCACTACGTCACAATCCCTGAACGAAAGATGACCGGGCCGGCGGAAACGCCCGTTGCAGGCCGAGTCCGCCAACGAATTCATGCAGTTGTTGCGCTGCAGCAACAGTCTGACGGTCAGGCGCTGCCGATCAGGATGCCGGCCGCGAAGACGAGCGAGCCGCCGAGCACAACCTGGAGAGCCGCGCGCCAGAAGGAGGTGTCCATGTAGCGTTTCTGGATCCAGGCGATCGTCCAGAGCTCGATAAAGACGATGACGATGGCGATCGAGGTGGCGGTCCAGAAATGCGGCACGAGATAGGGGAGGGCATGGCCGAGCCCGCCCGCGGCCGTCATCACGCCGGAGGCGATGCCGCGCTTCAGCGGCGAGCCACGGCCCGTGAGCGCGCCGTCATCCGAGGCGGCTTCGGTAAAGCCCATGGAGATGCCCGCGCCGATGGCCGCGGCAAGGCCGACGAGGAAGGTCTGCCAGGTGTCGTGGGTGGCAAAGGCCGCGGCGAAGATCGGCGCCAGCGTGGAGACCGATCCGTCCATGAGCCCGGCAAGACCCGGCTGCACATAGGTGAGAAGAAAGCGCCGGTGCTCAGCGGCCGCCTCTTCCTCGCGCGCGCCCTGCGGCAAGAGCTCCGCCTCGAGGCGGTCGGCGGTCGCAAGGTGCTCGCCCTCGGCCACCGCAAGATCGCCGAGCAGCTTGCGCGTGGCGGCGTCGGAGGTGCGCGAGGCGGCCTTCTCATAGAAATTCCGCGCCTCGCTTTCCATGGAGGCCGCCTCGCCGCGGATCCGTTCGAGGCTCAGATTCGCAACCAGCCAGACCGGCCGGCGGCGGTAGAAACCGGCGACGTCGGCGCGGCGGATCAGGGGGATCGTCTCGCCGAAACGCGCGCGAAAATGCTCGATCAGGCGGCGACGATGCTCGTCCTCCTCCTGCGCCATCGCGTCGAACATCGCCGCAGAGCGCGGATAGTCGGTAGCCAGCCGCTCGGCGTAGGTGCGATAGATGCGTCCGTCCTCTTCCTCGGCAGCGATGGCGAGGGCGAGAATCTCCTTCTCGCCGAGGGAAGAGAAGGGAATACGGCTGGAGAGAGCGGGCATCATCCGGCTCTGATTTGCGCGTTTCGACGGCCAGGGCAAGGCCGCAAAAACCGGAAAGCCGGTTGCTTGATTTCGTGCCTTCGAGCCGTCATGCTGGGCACGCCTGAGGGAGGCGATTCGGGACCATGGAAAAGCTCTTCGAGGCGATCATCCTGTCCTGGGGCTGGCGGCGCCGGCTCATCGCGCTTCTCGCCGGGGCTCTCTCGGCCTTCGCCCAGCCTCCGTTCTTCCTCTTTCCGCTCCTGTGGGTGAGCCTGCCGGTCCTCGTCCTTCTCCTCGACGGGGCGGTATCGGTGCGGGTGAAGGGTCTCGGGGGAAGGCTCCTTTCCTCCTTCGGGGCGGGCTGGTGGTTCGGCTTCGGCTATTTCCTCGCCGGTCTTTGGTGGATCGGCGCCGCCTTTCTGGTGGAGGCGGATGAATTTGCCTGGCTGATGCCCTTCGCGGTGGTGCTCCTGCCGGCCGGGCTCGCGATCTTCTGGGGCTTCGGCGCCGCCTTCGCCCAGCTTCTGTGGTCCACCTCCCCGTGGCGCATCTTTGCCCTTGCCGCCGGAATCGGCGGGGCGGAATGGCTGCGCGGCCACCTCTTCACCGGCTTTCCCTGGAACGCCATCGGCTACACGCTGACGGCCGGCGACGTGATGATGCAATCGGCGTCGCTGGCCAATGTCTACGCGCTCGGCTTCCTCGCCGTCGTCATCTTCGCGGCGCCTGCCTCGCTGGTTCGTATCGGCGGGCGAAACAGCCTGCTGCCAAGCCTTCTTGCAGTTGCACTTTTTCTAGGCCTAGCCGGGTACGGCCTTGCCAGGCTTGGGCTATCGCGGGATAACCCTGTCAACAGTTTGCATATCAGGATCGTGCAGCCCGCCATCGATCAGGCGCAGAAATGGCTTCCGGAAAACAAGGAGGCCGTCTTCGAGCGCTATCTGTCGATGAGCCAGGAGGAGGTTGACGGACAGGGTCTCACCGAAGGGACGCTTCTTGTCTGGCCCGAGACCGCCCTTCCCTTCGCGCTGACGGAGGAGCCGGGCGCCCTCACGGCGATTGCAGACATCCTGCCGGCAAACGCTCGCCTTGTGACCGGCGCGGCGCGTGCGGAAGATGGACCCGATGGCCGTTTTGTATTCAATAGCGTGTATATTGTGGACGATTCTGGCACGATCGTTGCAGCGTATGACAAGGTGCATCTGGTGCCGTTCGGGGAGTATCTTCCGTTGCAGGGGGTTCTGGAAAGGCTGGGCCTTGAGCAGCTCACCCGGGTGCGGGGCGGCTTCACGCCAGGTCCGCGCCGGCGCACCCTCCTGCTTGAGAACGGGCCGCCCTTCGTGCCGCTGATCTGCTACGAGATCATCTTCCCGGGCGAGGTGCTCGCCGGCGACGGGACGCGGCCGGGCTTCCTGCTCAACGTGACCAACGATGCCTGGTTCGGCAGGACGCCGGGCCCTTACCAGCACCTGCATCAGGCCCGGGTCAGGGCGGTCGAGGAAGGCCTGCCGATCGTGCGGTCCGCCAATACCGGCATCTCGGCCGTCATCGATTCCTATGGACGACTTTTGAAACGGGGGCCGCTTGGCGACAAGGCGGTCCTCGACGGCACCCTGCCGCAGGCGATCGACGCACCGGCGGCTGCACGCCTCGGTAGTACCGCCGCCCTAATTCACCTGTTAATTTGTTTTTTTGTCGCATTTGTCGCCAAGGGTGCCGCAAAACGTCTCCCTCCCATTGACTCCGCCCAAAGCCGGGCTGAAAGGGTGCCCTAAGGTCAAGCGCATTCACGCGCATGCCTGGGTATTCTCAGGCGCGGACCGCTTGGCCCCGCAAAAATGGCCATCGCGCACAAGGAAAAACATGAACGAGAAGCGGAAGCCAAAATCGCCCGACGAGATCGACGCGCATATCGGCAGACAGGTTCGCATGCGCCGCAAGATGGCGGGCATGTCGCAGGAAAAGCTGGGGGAACAGCTGGGAGTCACATTCCAGCAGGTGCAGAAATACGAGAAGGGCGCGAACCGCATCGCGGCGAGCCGCCTCTACCAGATCGCGGATGTGCTCGGCACACCGCTCTCCTATTTCCTGCCCGAGGCGAGCGAAGGCGATGGACAGCCAGGTTTTGCGGAGAAGCAGACGGCCTACGTCATGGACTTCGTCTCCACGGCGGAGGGCGTTGAACTCAACCGCTCGTTCACCCGCATCACCAGCAGCCGGGTCCGGCGCAGGCTGATCGACCTCGTCTCCGAGCTCGCCAAGGAGTTCGGCGAGGGCGAAAAGCCGGTCTGACACCCACCGGGCGCACATTGCGGCGCCCGTGGCAGGCAGGACGGATCAGATTCGTCCGATCCGCTGAAGCGCAGCGCCGTTGCGCTTCAGCCAGGTCTTGGCTGCGCCGTAGCCCGGATCCAGCTCGGCGACGAGCCGCCAGAAGCGCGGCGAGTGGTTCATCTCGCGCAGATGGGCCACCTCATGCGCCGCGACATATCCGAGCACCTCGGGCGGCGCGAGAATAAGCCGCCAGGAAAAAGAGAGCGTGCCGCGCGAGGAGCACGAGCCCCAGCGGCTGGTGGTGTCGCGCAGACTCAACTTAAAGAAGCGGACACCGAGGCGCTCCGCATGGCGGCGACACGCCGCTTCCAGATCGCGGCGCGCCTCGCGCTTCAGGAAGTCCGAGACGCGGCGCGCGGCATGGCGCGGATCTCCCGGCACGAGAATCAGCCGCTCCCCATCCTCGCATTCGGCCCGCACCATGCCGCGCCCCGGGCGGGCGACAAGCCGCCATTCCTCGCCCCGCAGGGGGATGACCACACCGGGCTCGAGCGGAACACCCTCGGGCCGCTCGCCGAGGCGCTTTTCCACCCAGTCGCGATGGCGCCGGAGGAAGGCCTCCCCCTCACGCAGCGGGACATGCGGCGGCAGGGTCAGAACGGGCTCTCCGCTCGCCGCATCGAGGCGCAGGATCATCCGCCTTGCGCGCGCGGAACGGCGCACACGCACGGAAAGCTCGCGGCCGGCGGCGGCGAGCAGGCAGGTCTCGGGAACGGTTTTTCGCGGAGCGAATCGCATGGGTCGCAAGTATGCGGGTGCCGGGCGCCCGGACAAACGGCGAGACGGGCGAAAATGCCGGCGGGGACGGAGCGGGAGGCCCAAATGACAGACGGGGCCTTGCGGCCCCGTCAGGTCTTCTCAATCGAAAGCCGGGAACCCGGCGAGAGGTCAGATCGCGGCGTCGTGCTCGCCGGCGCTGGTGCGGCGGCGGTACTCTTCCATGAAGCGATCGAACTCTTCCTTGTCCTTGGCCCGGCGCAGCTCCTTCATGAAGCCTTCGAACTCGCTGCGCATGCTTTCGATCTTGCGGCGCTCTTCCTCGAGGCGCTCCATTTCGCGCGCCCGGTATTCGTCGAAGGCGACGTTGCCGGTTTCGCGTGCACCGAAATGGTGGCTGTGGGACTTGCCGCGGCCCGCGCCGAAGGTCGAGCGCGCCTGGTCGCGCATGTCGCCGCCGAAGCGGGCAAGCTCCTCGCCCCAGATCATCCAGGCGAGCATGGCCAGACCGAGCGGCCAGAACAAAGCGAAACCGAGCACCATCAGAACGATGTTGAGCGGTGACCAACGGCCTCGCGAGCACGACCGGTTAGCAGTGACTGTCTGGTTCATCGAACTCCCCAAGTGTGAGTGACACAAAGGACATGGGGAGGGCGAATCGGCGATTCAAGAAAAACCGGACGGCACCGTTCCGATTCCCCAGAGGGCGCGCAGACGCGCCCCGGGCCGAAGCTTCCGTTCGCGGAAGGCCTAGTGACGGGGGCCGGCGGGGAAGCCCATCAGGCGGCGCGCCTGGCTAACCCAGCCCTCGAGCGAGGCCGCGGCGCGCGCCGGCATCTCGCCCTGCAGGCTTTCGATCGCCTCGCCCGTCATGCCGGCGAGCTGGCTTACCTGATAGATGCCGAACTCGTTCAGCTCCTGCGCGGCGCGCGGGCCGATTCCGGCGATGTCGGTGAGATCGTGGGTGACGGCCGGCAGGTTGTCGACGGCAAGAGCGGAGAAGCCGAGCGCATCGGCGAGGCGCGTCTTGTAATCCTCGCGCGGATTAGGCCGCACGGCCTCGGCCGCGCCGTTCAGCGCCTTGGCGCCTCCATGGGAATGGGCGCGGATGAAATCGTTGATCACGGGCACGATCTCGGCGCGGAAGCGGGAGCCGTTGAAGACGCCGTAATGGCCGACCTTCGGCTGCAGATGATGCTTCTTCATCTCCGGCGGGAGGGAGGAGCAGAGGTCATGCGCCGCTTCCGTCTGGCCGACGCCGGAAATGTCGTCGCGCTCGCCTTCGACGGTCAGCAGAGCGGTGCCGGTGATCGCCGCCGGCCGCACCGGGCGGCCGCGATGCATCAGCTCGCCCTTCGGCAGGTCATGGCGGATGAAGACCACTTCGACGGTCTGCAGGTAGAACTCCGCCGTCAGGTCCATCACCGCCAGATATTCGTCATAGAATTCGCGGTGCTTCTCGGCGCTGTCGCCGTCATCCTGGACGAGGTGCTGGTAGAATTCCTGATGGGCGGTGACGTGCCTGTCGAGGTTCATGCTCATGAAGCCGGAGAGCTGCAGGAAGCCCGGATAGACCTCGCGCATGAAGCCCGGATGCGGGAAAGGCACGCGCATGACGACGTTGCGGCGGAACCAGTCGATATCCTTTTCCTGGGCAAGCTCGTTCACCGCCGTCGGGCTGCGGCGGGTGTCGATCGGCCCGCCCATCAGCGTCATCGAGGCGGGGATGCAGGGATCGTTGTCTTCCGCCATGACGGCGGCAGCGGCCAGAACCGGCACGGAGGGCTGGCAGACCGCCATGACATGCGTGCCGCTGCCGAGATGGCGGAGCATATCGGCGATGTAGTCGATATAGTCGTCGAGATCGAAATGTCCCTTGGATAGGGGGACCATGCGGGCATCCGCCCAGTCGGTGATGAAGACCTCGTGGTTGGGCAGCATCGCCTCAACCGTGCCGCGCAGGAGCGTGGCGTAGTGGCCGGACATCGGCGCGACGATCAGGAGCTTCGGATCGCGGGCGCGGTCCTTCGGCAGGTCGCGGCAGAAATGCAGGAGATCGCAGAAGGGCCGGCTCCAGACGACGCGCTCTTCCACCTTGACCTTGTTGCCGTCGACCTCCGTCTCGGGCAGGCCGAATTCCGGCTTGCCGTAGCGCCGGGTGGTGCGCTCGAAGAGTTCGGCGGAAGCGGCGATGGTACGCCCGAAAGGCGTCTCGGTCATCGGGTTGAACGGGCTCTGAAAGGCAAGCCGCGTCATGTCCGCCATCGCCCGCCACGGGGCGAGGACGGCATGATTGAGTTCATAGAGCTGGTAAATTCCCAAGGCTGGAGCCCTTTTCACTAGCCGGCGCGCCGGCCGTTACGCGGCAGCGCAGCACGATTTCTTGCACTGCAGAATAGGCTTTTGCGCCGCGTTGGCAACATGGCGCCCTTGCGGCACCCGGCGCAGCACGAAGCGCCCTAAGCCTTACTCGCCCAGCTGCAGAAGCGAGCCAGCGCGGCGCGAAGACTTCAGGAAGGCAACAAACGCGGCCACGGCGGCGGCGAAACAGACCGCGTTGAGGCCGGCCGCCCAGAGCATTTCTCCGGCGTCGAAGCGCTGTTCGAGAATAAGGGTGCGCATGCCCTCGAAGACATGCGTCGGCGGCAGGGCGAGCGAGAGCGGCTGCAGCCAGGCCGGCAGCACCTCGACAGGGTAATAGACGCAGGCGAGCGGCAGGAGGAGGAAGGGGATCGACCAGACGAGCGCCTCCGCCCCGAGACCGTTCCGGAGGACGACGCCCGAGGCGATAAGGCCGATCGCCCAGGAGGTGACGATCAGATTGGCGAAGAAGGCGGCGAGCGCGATGCCCAGGCCCCAGAGATTGAAGCCGAAGAAGGCGATCGCCATCAGCGAGACCGGCACGAAGCCGATGGCAAGGCGGATGACGCTCATCACCATCAGCGCGGCGATGAACTCCCAGACCCGCAGCGGCGTCATCATCAGATTGGCGAGGTTGCGCGACCACATCTCCTCCAGGAAGGAGACGGAAAAGCCGATCTGGCCGCGAAACAGGATGTCCCAGAGAAGCACCGAGCCGATGAAGGTGCCGCCAGCGAGCGCCATCGCCGAGGATTTTTCGGCGAGATAGACCTGAAGGAAGCCCCACATCAGCATCTGCACGGTCGGCCAGTAGACGAGGTCGACGATGCGCGGCCACGAGCCCTGCAGCAGATACCAGTAGCGCAGGACGAGCGCGAAGATGCGGCGGAGGGAGGCGCGCGTCATCTGCCGGTTCCCGCATGCGGTTTTGCGGAAGGGCTTTCGTTGGCGACGGCCGGCGCCACTTCTTCCCTCAGCCATTTCTCGACGGCCTCGTTGCGCTGCCGCAGAGCGCGAAGTCCTTCCCGCACCACCTCGCTGACGGAGGAATAATCGCCGCGCGCCACGAGCTCGTCGACCCAGGCGGCGTGCTCGGCTCTCAGGCTGATCGTGCGCTTCTGTATGCCCGGCATCTTTCCCTCGATTTCCTGCGCCCTGCGAGGCGCAAAGTATGAACCTTTCATACTTCTGGCTAGCCGCTTTCGGCCAGCTGGCCCGTGCGGCGGCCACGGGCGACATCGAGGAAAACGTCCTCCATGTTCTGCCGCCCGTAGCGCGTGATGAGGCCGGAGGGCGAGCCCTCGTCGACGATCCGCCCCGTCTTCATCATGATGACGTTGTCGCAGAGCCGCTCCACTTCCGGCATGTTGTGCGATGCCAGAAGGATGGTGGTGTCCCGCTCGCCGCGGTAGCGCTCCAGATGGCTGCGCACCCAGTCGGCGGTGTCGGGATCCAGAGACGCCGTCGGCTCGTCGAGGAGCAGCACGTCGGGCCGGTTCACCAGCGCCTTCGCCAGCGCCACGCGCGTCTTCTGGCCTGCCGAAAGCTTTCCGGACGGCCGGTCGAGGAAATCGCCGAGGGCAAGCTCCTCCGCCAGTTCGGCAATGCGCCCCTTCAGATCCGGGACCCCGTAGAGGCGACCGAAGATGGTCAGGTTCTGGCGCACCGTCAGGCGCAGCGGCATCTCCACATAGGGGCTTTCGAAATTGACCCTGTCGAGAACGAGGTGGCGCTCATGCGTCATGTCGCGTCCGAGGACGCGCACCTCGCCGGCGGTCGGCGTCAGGAGCCCCATCAGCATGGCGATGGTGGTCGTCTTGCCGGCGCCGTTGCCGCCGAGAAGGCCGGTCACCGAGCCGCGCGGCACGGCGAAGCTGATATGGTCGACGGCAACCACGGGGCCGAACCGCTTGGCCAGGTCGCGGACGACGATCGGATGGGCTTGCGCCTCGGGGGTCTCTCGGTCCATCGGGGTTCACGGCCTTTCGCCGGCCACAGATGCGCCGCGACGCGGGTATTTTTCAAGAGGGCCGGGATCCGGCGCGGCGGAGGACGACGCCGGGACGTCGGGCGTGTCAGGTGGAATACGTTCCGGGAGGAAGCCCGGTCAGACCTTGACCTCTTCGCCGACATCCTCGCCGAAGCCGTCTTCCACGAGCGCGGCGAGCGCATCCAGCACCGCGTCCGCATCGGGACCGACGGCGGCGACATCGATGAAGCAGCCGGGCGCGGCCGCCAGCGTCATCAGCCCCATGATGGAGGTGCCGCCGACGCTCTGGCCGTCCTTGATGACAACGACCTCGGCATCGTAGCGGCCGACGAGCTGGACGAACTTGGCGGAGGCACGCGCGTGCAGGCCGCGCTTGTTGCAGATCTCAAGGCGCCTCGTCGGGGAACCCTCTTCGGTCAGGACGTCGCTCATGTGGAGGACAGGATCCGGCTGGCCACATTGATGTATTTACGGCCCGCATCCTGCGCGGCAAGCGTCGCGTCCTCGAGATCCATCTCGCCGCGCACGCTGGCGAGCTTGATCAGCATCGGCAGATTGACGCCGGCGACGACTTCGATGCGTCCCGGCTCCATGACGGAGATGGCCAGATTGGAGGGCGTGCCGCCGAACATGTCGGTCAAAAGGATGACGCCGTCGCCGTCATCGACCTCCCCGACAGCCTTCATGATGTCGTGGCGCCGATCCTCCATATCGTCGTCCGGACCGATGGAGATGGTGGCGCAGGCGTTCTGAGGACCGACCACATGCTCCAGCGCGGCGCGGAACTCCGTGGCGAGCTGGCCATGGGTGACAAGGACGAGGCCGATCATGCCCGATGTGCCCGATGGTTTGCGCAAGGGCGGACATCTTGGCCAAACGGCTTCATGTTGCAAGACCCCAGCTTGCTCCATCCGCGGCGAAAATCGCTTCTTTCATAAGCGAGAAGGCAAGTGGGCTGCACGCCGGGGCCGGCTGGCGCGGCAGGGCGAGGCCGAGGAGGTCGGTCGAAAGCTCTTCCCGCTGCGGAAGCCGCGGGACATCCGGCCCGGGGAGAAGATCGACGACAAGGCGAATCACCGCGGCGCGCTCGCAGGCGAGCCTCAGAATGCCCCGGCCGCGCAGCTCCATCAGGCCGAAGGTGGCCGCCGGCGGTGTCGCCACGACACGGCCCGAGCAGAGGGAGAGATCGCAATAATCGTCCGCGACGAGGCGCCCGCCCGCAGCGATCGCCCGCCAGGCGAGCGACGACTTGCCGCTGCCGGAGGCACCGCGAATCAAAACGCCGCGGCCGGCGAAGACGATGGCGGTGGCGTGGATGCGCAGGGTCATAGGCAGATGGCGGTGGCTCAGCCGTCGGCGGCGGGCAGCGTGACGATGAAGCGGGCACCGGCGACCGAACCGTCGGTCCGGTGGCGGTTCTCGGCGAGGATGGTGCCGCGATGGGCCTCGACGATCTGGCGCGAGATGGCGAGGCCGAGGCCGGAATTGTTGCCGAAATCCTCCTTCTCCGGACGGTCCGTGTAGAAGCGCTCGAAGATGCGCTCGACATTGTCCTGCGGGATGCCGGTGCCATCGTCGTCGACCATGACGACGATCTTGCCGGGATGGCGCTCGGCGGTGATGCGCACCGTGCCGTCCGGCGGAGAGAAGGAGAGCGCGTTGTCGATCAGGTTGTTGAAGACCTGGCCGAGGCGGCTGTCGTGGCCGAGGACGTAGAAGGCGTCCTTGCCGAATCGGCCGTACCGCACGCTCAGCACGACCTTGTCCGCCCGCTGGGTACGGACTTCGCGGGCGACACTGACGACGGCCTCCAGGAGGAGGGCGAGATTGACGGGCTCGGTATCCTCTCGGGCGAGCTCGGCATCGAGGCGCGAAGCGTCGGAGATATCGCTGATCAGCCGGTCGAGGCGGCGCACATCGTGCTTGATGACCTCGATGAGGCGCTCCCGGTTCGCCTCGCTGCGGGCGATCGGCAGCGTCTCGACGGCGCTTCTGAGCGAGGTGAGCGGGTTCTTCAGCTCATGGGCGACGTCCGCGGCGAAGCGCTCGATCGCGTCCATGCGCGAGTAGAGCGCGCTGGTCATGTCGCGCAGCGAACGGGCGAGATGGCCGATCTCGTCCTTGCGGTCGCCGAAATCGGGGATCTGAATGCGGGAGCGCACGCCGCGCCCGGCGCGCTCGGCGGCCTGCGAGAGCCGGCTCACCGGCCCGGCGATGGTGGAAGCCAGCAGGATCGACAGGAGCACCGTGGAGCCGGCGGCAACGAGGAAGACCCGGAAGATCGCCATCCGCTCGGCATGGACGATGGCGTCGATGTCGCCCGATTCGGTGGACAGGAGCAGCGCGCCCAGCACGGCCCGGAAACGCTGCACGGGGACGGCGACGGAGACGATGAGGCCGCCATCCTCGCCAACGCGGACAATGGAGCTCGCCTGGCCGCCCAGCGCATTGACCACCTCCGGATAGGCGCGCCCGTCGGAGACGCCGACCTCCCGGTATTTCGGCAGGTCGCCACGCCTCAGCCAGACGCGGAAGCGATCCCAGGCCCGGTCGTACCAGGCGCGTGTCTCCTGGGGCGGCCTGAGGTCGAAGCGCAGGATCTGGCCGCGCGTATAAAGACCCTTGGAATCGACGATCAGGTTGCCTTCCTGATCATAAAGGCGGCCGCGGATGCGCGTCGGCGTCATCAGGCGCTTCAAAAGCGGGGCGACGCGCTCCGGATTGATCGGAAAATCGGCCGAGCTCTCGCCGACATCGAAGGGGGAGACGCTCTCGCCGGCCTGCAGCTCCAGGAGCTTGTCCGGGTCGATGGTGATGGCGTCGGTCTCCACCGTCGCCTGGGCGGCGATGGCGGCGGCGATGATCTCGCCCTGGGTCCTCAGGCTCTCCACCCGCGCATCGATGAGGCCGGCGCGAAACTGGTTGAGGTAGAGGATCGCCAGGACCATCGCGATCAGGCCGGCGAGATTCAGCGTGACGATGCGGCGGGTGACGGAAGAGAAGCTGACCTGCGCGAATATCCGCATCGGGCCGGAGAGCGGCCGGAACACCGTACGCAGCAGGCCGCGCCGCCGCCTCGGCGCGGCATCGTCACCCTCCGCCTGCCGCGCGGCAGGGTAGTCCTGCTGCCTGCCCTCGGTTTCAGCCACCATGGCTCAGGTCGCGACCCTGGATCTTGCCGGCAATCTCATCGCAGCTCTTTTGGCAGAAAAGACGGCCGGCCTCCAAGCCGGCCGCGCCCCGCCTCACGCAAGGCCGCAAGCGGCGCGGATGCCTCATATCTCGCGGAAGCGATAGCCCACGCCGTACAGTGTCTCGATCATGTTGAAGTCGTCGTCGACCGCCTTGAACTTCTTCCTGAGGCGCTTGATGTGGCTGTCGATGGTGCGGTCGTCGACATAGACCTGATCGTCATAGGCGGCATCCATCAGCGCATTGCGGCTTTTCACCACACCGGGTCGCTGGGCGAGCGCAAAGAGAATCAGAAACTCCGTCACCGTCAGCGTGACGTTCTCGCCGTTCCAGGTGCAGGTATGGCGCTCCTGATCCATGACGAGAGCGCCGCGCTCCAGCGTCTTGGAACTGTCGGGGGCGCGCACGGGACCCGCCTCCTTCGGCTGGGCACGGCGCAGGACGGCGCGCACGCGCTCCACCAGCAGGCGCTGGGAGAAGGGCTTCTTGATGAAGTCGTCGGCGCCCATCTTGAGGCCGAAGAGCTCGTCGATCTCCTCATCCTTGGAGGTCAGAAAGATCACGGGAAGGTCGGATTTCTGGCGGAGCTTGCGAAGCAGCTCCATGCCGTCCATGCGCGGCATCTTGATGTCGAGGATCGCAAGGTCGGGCGGGCTCTGGCTCAGCCCGTCCAGGGCAGAGGCGCCATCGTTGAACGTCGTGACACGGTAACCTTCGGATTCGAGCGTCATCGACACGGATGTGAGGATGTTGCGATCGTCATCCACGAGTGCGATGGTCGCCATTGACTATCTCCTAGCGGTCAGCAATTGGGGCAGCGTTCGCCGCTGGAACGCCGCTGTTGTAACAGAATGCGAACGAATTGTGGCAGGTTGCACAAAAACAGCCTTCCGGCAAAATTAGAAAACGGTAAGAAAGACCGAGGCAACGGCCGAGAGGGTGGGATATGTTCCGGCGCGAGACGAGGCTCTTGCGATCTTCTGCCGGGCCCGAAATATCAGCCACCGGTGACAGGGCCGGCGCTCGCCCGGGGGGCGGGCGAGACACGAACAGGAGTGAGTGGTGGAGGAGTTTGGCAAGCGTAATCCCGCCTGTGGGGCGGAAGCGATTGGTCTCGACAAAGCGAAGACGGTATTCTGGAACCTTCCCCAGGCGGAGCTGGCAGAACACGCTATTCGCAGGGCCGAGGCTCGCTTCTCGTCGGATGGCGCGGTAGTCGCGACGACCGGCAAGCACACCGGCCGCTCGCCCAAGGACAAGTTCATCGTCCGCGACGCCAAGACCGAGGGCACGATCTGGTGGGGCGGCAACGGCGCCATGGAGCCCGAGGCCTTCGCGCGGCTGAAGGAAGATTTCCTCAAGCACGTCGCCGGCATGAACCTCTATGCGCAGGACCTGTGGGGCGGCGCCGATCCGGAAAACCGGCTCAACGTGCGCGTCTACACGGAGATGGCCTGGCATTCGCTGTTCATCCGCAACCTGCTTCGCCGCCCGCCGCGCGAGGCGCTCGACGGGTTTGCGCCGCAGTTCACCATCATCGACCTGCCGAGCTTCGCGGCCGATCCGGAGCGCCATGGCTGCCGCACCGAGACGGTGATCGCCTGCGACCTCACCAACGGCCTCATCCTCATCGGCGGCTCGGCCTATGCCGGCGAGATCAAGAAGTCGGTCTTCACGGTCCTCAACTACCTTCTGCCGGAAAAGGGCGTCATGCCGATGCACTGCTCGGCGAACGAGGCCGACAACGGCGACGTGGCGATCTTCTTCGGCCTCTCCGGCACCGGCAAGACGACGCTCTCGGCCGATCCGGAGCGCACGCTCATCGGCGACGACGAGCATGGCTGGAGCGACAACGCCGTCTTCAATTTCGAGGGCGGCTGCTACGCCAAGACCATCCGCCTGTCGCCCGAGCAGGAGCCGGAGATCTACGACGCGGCGACGCGCTTCGGCTGCGTGCTGGAGAACGTCGTCCTCGACGACGCGACCCGCGAGCCCGACTTCGACGACGGCTCGCTGACGGAGAACACCCGCGCGGCCTATCCGCTCGACTTCATCGCCAACGCTTCCGAAAGCGGCATGGGCGGCCAGCCCAACCACATCGTCATGCTGACCTGCGACGCCTTCGGCGTTCTGCCGCCGATCGCCAGGCTGACGCCCGAGCAGGCGATGGTGCACTTCCTGTCCGGCTACACCGCCAAGGTGGCCGGCACCGAGCGCGGCGTCACCGAGCCGGAGGCGACCTTCTCCACCTGCTTCGGCGCGCCCTTCATGCCGCGCCTTCCGGCCGTCTACGGCGACCTGTTGCGCAAGCACATCAACCGCCACGACGTCACCTGCTGGCTGGTCAATACCGGCTGGAGCGCCGGGCCCTATGGCGTCGGCAAGCGCATGCCGCTGAAGCTGACCCGCCGGCTGCTGCACGCCGCCCTCGGCGGCGAACTGGACAATGCCGAGATGACCGCCGAGCCGGTCTTCGGCCTTGCCGTGCCGAAGGCGGTCGACGGCATCGAGGACAATTCGGTGCTCGATCCGCGCTCCACCTGGTCGGACAAGGACGCCTATGACCGCCAGGCCCAGAAGCTCCTGGAAATGTTCAGCGAGAACTTCCAGCAGTTCGCCGGCGACGTCGACACGGAAGTGCTCGCCGCCGCGCCGCGGCTGAAGGACGCCGCCGAATAGCGGCGCCCGGCATTTCCTGCGTCTTTGCGGGCGGGAGCGGCGAATTGGCCGCCCCGCCCGTTTTCGTTAGCCTTCTCCCATGAGCGCGAACGGGACGAGGGGCGCCGTCGCCTGCGGCCATCCGGAAACGGCGCGGGCGGCCGTGGAGGTGCTGCGGGCCGGCGGCAATGCCGTCGATGCGGCCATCGCCGCCCTCTTCATGGCCTGCTTTACCGAGCCGGTCCTCGCCGCGCCGGGCGGCGGCGGCTTCCTCATCGCCCATGACGGGACCGGCGAAAGTGCCGGGGCGCATCTCTACGACTTCTTCTGCAACGCTCCTCTCGCCCTGCCGGTGCGGCGGGAGATCGAGTTTCAAGAGATCCACGCCGATTTCGGCGAGACGACGCAGGCCTTCCATATCGGCGCGGGCGCGGCCGCAACGCCCGGCATCCTGCCGGGGCTGAAGCTTGCCTCCGAGAAGCACGGGCGGCTCGCCTTCTCCGACCTGCCGCAGCCGGCCATCGCCGCGGCGCGGGCGGGCATTCCGCTCGCCCCGATGCAGGCGAAGATGTTTCGAATCGTGGCGCCGATCCTCACCTTCGAAGAGGAAGGCCGAAAGCTCTTCGCGCCGGCCGGCCGGCTCCTGGAAGAGGGCGAGCCCTACGCCAACCCGGCCCTTTCGGAAGCCCTCGCCGAGATCGCCGCCGGGCGGAGCGAGGCGGTGGAAGAGGCCATGATCGGCGAATGCCGCGCCCATGGCGGGCTTCTGGAACGGGCCGATTTTGCCGCCTATCGGGTCGCGGAGCGCGCGCCGGCGCGGATGCGGCTCGGCGAATTCTCGCTCTTCCTCAACGCGCCGCCGGCGCTCGGCGGCATCCTTTCGGGCCTTGCCCTCAAGGCGCTGGAGCGCTCCGGGGCGAGCGACGGGCCGGCACGGCTTGCCGCACTCGCCGAAATGGAGGCGGCGCGCCTTTCCGGCCGCGCGTCGGAGATCTTCGGCGCAGACGGGGCCGGCGCGGCGACGAGCCGGGTCGTCAGCCGCGGCACCACCCATGTCAGCGTCGTCGATGCGGACGGCATGGCGGCCGCCGTCACCGTCTCCAACGGCGAGGGCAACGGCCGGCTCGTGCCCGGCATGGGCTTCATGCTCAACAACATGCTGGGGGAGGAGGACCTCAACCCGGCGGGCTTCCATCAATGCGAGGCCGGTATCCGCCTTTCCTCCATGATGGCGCCGACGATCGCCCATGCGCCCGTCTCCCATGGATCGGCCGGCCGAGTCCTCGCGCTCGGCACGGGCGGCTCCTCGCGTATCCGCACGGCTGTCTTCAACGTCGAGGCAAATCTTCTTCTGGAGGGGATGGAGCCGCGCGCGGCGGTGGAGGCGGCGCGGCTGCATTACGAGAACGGCAGGCTCGACGTGGAGGCGGCCGGCGAGCGGGACGACCTTGAAGCGCTCCAGGCCCTCCAGCCCGACCTCAAGGCCTGGCGCGAGAGGTCGATGTATTTCGGCGGCGTGCATGTCGCCGGCAGCGACGGGCGGGGCGGCTTTTCCGGCTGGGGCGATCCGCGCCGCGGCGGCGTCTTCGCGCTCGCCTAGCTCCCTTCAGCTCGCTTCTCGAAAGTGAAATAGACCGGCGTTCTGCCTTCGCGCATGGCCTTCGCCTCGTAGCGGGTGCCCGGCCAGCCGGGAAAGGGCCGGTGCCAGTCCTCGGCCCTTTCGGCGAGGAAGAGAAAGCCGCCATGGCCGGCGACCTCCACCATCGTCCAATCGGCATAGGAGACGATGTCGGTGGCAAAGCGGAAACGCCCGCCCGGCTTCAGCGCGCGCCAGATGCGCTCAAGGTTCTGGGCATTGACGAAGCGGCGCTTGAAGTGGCGCTTCTTCGGCCAGGGGTCGGGATAGAGAAGGTCGACGGAAGAAAGGGAGGCCGCCGGCACCCAGTCGAGAAAGGGCCCGGCATCGGCCGAATGCAGGCGCACGTTGCGCAGCCCTTCGGTCTCGGTCGCCGAAACCGCCTTGGCGAGGCCGTTCTGGAACGGCTCGATCCCGATATAGCCGATGTCCGGATTCTCGCGGGCGCGATGCATGAGATGCTCGCCGCCGCCGAAGCCGATCTCGAGGCGAACCTCGCGGACCGGAACGGGAAAGAGCGCCGCCAGATCATCCGGCGCGGGTTCGCCGATCTCGACGAGAAGCTCCGGCAGGCGCTTTTCCAGCAGCGCCTGCCGCGAGGCCGTCATCCGCTTGCCCTTGCGCCTTCCGAAGAAAGAATCGCGGCGCTCGGCCCGCTTCATTTCGGCCCGGGCGCCAACAAGGCGCCCGCCCCCGGCTCAGTGTGCGTTACAGCGCGTCGCGGAGCCTGTCGGCGAGGTCGGTCCTCTCCCAGGAGAAGCCGCCGTCATCCTCCGCCGGACGGCCGAAATGGCCGTAGGAGGACGTGCGCGCATAGATCGGCCGGTTGAGCGACAGATGCTGGCGGATGCCCCGCGGGGAGAGATCCATCACCTTGTCGATCGCCTTCTCGATCTGGTCGGCCCGCACATTCTTCGCCGTCTCGTGCATGTCGACATAGATCGACAGCGGCTTGGCGACGCCGATGGCATAGGAAAGCTGGATGGTGCAGCGCTCGGCGAGATCGGCCGCGACGATGTTCTTGGCGAGGTAGCGCGCCGCATAGGCGGCCGAGCGATCGACCTTGGTCGGGTCCTTGCCGGAGAAGGCGCCGCCGCCATGGGGGGCCGCGCCGCCATAGGTGTCGACGATGATCTTGCGGCCGGTGAGGCCGCAATCGCCGTCCGGGCCGCCGACGACGAACTTGCCGGTCGGATTGACGTGCCAGATCGTCTCAGGCGTCACCCAGCCTTCCGGCAGGGCTTCGAGCACATAGGGCTCGACGATCGCCCGGACGTCGCCGGAGGAAAGCCCGTCGGCATGCTGGGTGGAGACGACCACCGAATGCACACCGACCGGCACGCCGTTCTCGTAGCGCACGGTGACCTGCGACTTGGAATCGGGCATCAGCTCCGGCGCCCTGCCCGCATGGCGGGCCTCGGCCATGAGGTGCAGGATCTTGTGGGCGTAGAGGATGGGGGCCGGCATCAGCTCCGGCGTCTCGCGGCAGGCGAAGCCGAACATGATGCCCTGGTCGCCCGCGCCCTCTTCCTTGGTCTCGGCGGCATCGACGCCCTGGGCGATATCGGGCGACTGCTCGTGCAGCAGCACCTCGACCTTGCACGTTTCCCAGTGGAAGCCATCCTGCTCGTAGCCGATCTCGCGGATCGCCTGGCGGGCACATTTTTCCACGACGGAAGCATCGATCTGCGGAGCGCCACGCACCTCGCCCGCGATGACGACGCGGTTGGTGGTGGCGAGCGTCTCGCAGGCTACCCGTGCTTCGGGAAGCGCTGCCAGATGCGCATCGACGACGGCGTCGGAGATGCGGTCGCAGACCTTGTCGGGATGGCCCTCCGAGACGGATTCGGAGGTAAAGAGGAATTGCTCTCTTGGCACGCTGACACGCCTCCTTGAAGCGAAATAAGCCGGCGGGGATCCGTTCCGGCAGGCAGGTCGTGGCGCCGGTGTTTGCCCGCGAGGGGGGCTGCCGTCAAGGCTTGTCGCAAATCCGCCGCAAATAGCGGGCCCGGCGGCAACCTCCTCGTCGCTAAGGACTAGTTGCCGAAGATGCGGCCGAAGAAGGCGCCGATCCCGCCGCCCGAATTTCCGGAACGCTCCGCCCGGCGCTGCGGGCCGCTGGCATCGCGGTTCTGGATCCAGCTCTGGTAGTAGCGGTCGTCCGACGTGCCGCCGCCGACCGCGGGCGACTGATCGGCGACGCGGCTGTAGAGCCCCTCGCCCGGCAGCTGCGCCACCTGCACGCCGCGATGCGCCTCGCGCATGAAATCGGACCAGATCATCGCGGGCAGGTTGCCGCCGGAAGCCTTGTCGGTCGGGGAGTTGTCGTCGTTGCCGAGCCAGACACCGGCGGTGAGATTGGCGGTATAGCCAACGAACCAGGCATCCCGCCAATCCTGGCTGGTGCCGGTCTTGCCGCCCGCCGGCCAGCCGGGGATCTGTGCCTTGCGGCCGGTGCCGACCTCCAGCGTCGCCTTCATCATCTCGTTCATCATCGCGACCGTCCCGAGATCGAGGATGCGGCCGAGGCCTGGCGGGGAACGGTGGAAGAGCTCGCGGCCCGCCGCCGTGGTGACGCTCTGGATGACGTGCGGCAGGACGGCGAAGCCGCCGTTGGAGAGCGGATCGTAGGCGCCGGTGAGCTCCAGGAGGCTGACCTCGGACGTGCCGAGCGCGATGGTCGCGTTCGCCGTCAGGTCGGAGCTGATGCCCATGCGGTGCGCCGTCTCGGCGATGTTCTTCGGCCCGAGCTCGGCGGCGAGCTTGGCGGCGACGGTATTGAGCGAGTGCGACAGCGCCGTCGTCAGGGTGACGGCGCCCTCGTATTTGTTGGAATAATTGTGGGGCTCCCACTTGCCGATCTTCACCGGCTCGTCGACGCGCACCGTGTTCGGCCGCAGGCCATGCTCCAGCGCCGTCAGGTAGACGAAGGGCTTGAAGGCGGAGCCCGGCTGGCGCTTCGCCTGAACTGCGCGGTTGAACTGGCTTTCCTTGTAGGAGCGCCCGCCCACCATGGCGCGGATGGCGCCTGTACCGTCAAGGGCGACGAGCGCCCCCTGCCTCACGCCGTATTTCTCGCCATGGGCGCGCAGCCCCTCCACCAGCGCGAATTCCGCCTCGCGTTCCAGGCCCATGTCGAGCGTGGTGTGGACGACGAGATCCTCGTTGATGGCGCCGACATAGGAGGGAAGCCGGTCCATGACGAAATCGGCGACATAGTTCTCCGCATGGACGCGGTTGCGCGAGGCGATGCGCGGCTTGGAGGCCTTCGCCTGCGCGGCCCTGTCGGACGAGACGAAACCCTCGCGTGCCATGGCGGCGAGGACGAGGTCGGCGCGCTCCTCGGCGGCGTCGAAATTGCGGTCCGGCTGGTAGCGCGAAGGCGCCTTGAGGAGAGCGGCGAGCATGGCCGCCTCCTTGAGGGTGAGCGAATCGGCGCCCTTGGCGAAATAACGGTGCGCCGCCGCGTCGACGCCGTAGGCGCCGCCGCCGAAATAGACCCGGTTGAGATACATCTCCAGGATCTGGTCCTTGGAGTATTTCTGCTCCAGCCAGAGGGCGAGCAGCATCTCCTGGATCTTGCGCCGGATGGAGCGCTCGGGCGTCAGGAACATGTTCTTGGCGAGCTGCTGGGTGAGCGTGGAGCCCCCTTCCACCACGCCGCCGGAAATGAGGTTGCGCACCACGGCGCGGCTGAGCCCGATCGGGTCGACGCCGAAATGGTGGCGGTAGCGGTGGTCCTCGATGGCGATGACGGCGTTCGGGACATAGGCCGGAAGCTCGGTGAGACGCACGGCCTCGCCGCCGGTATCGCCGCGATTGGCGATCAGGCTCCCGTCGACCGCGAGAATGCGCACGTTCGGCGGGCGCTCCGGCACCTTCCATTCGGAGATCGGCGGCATCTGGATGCCGTACCAGGCGACGATGCCGACGGCACCGATCAGCGCCCAGACGGAGAGGACGGCGCCCCAGTAGATCGCGCGGCCGAAAAGACCGCCGCTCTTCTTGCGGGAGGCCTTCTTCCGGGACCGTCTTTTCGGCGCCCCCGTGTCGCGCGGCGCGTCCTCGAAGCGCGGCTCGCGGCGCTCCTTTTGCCTTCGGGCTGCCATCAGCCGCCTGTCCGTTGGATGAGAAGTCTTCCTCGCAGGCTAAAAGGGGCGATTTAAGGGCCGGTTAAGCATCCGGCATTGCGCGCCTATGCGGCAAGGTCGGCCACGACGGCATCGAGCACGGCGAGCCCGTCGGGCGTCGCGACGAGCCGGCCCGACGGATCGAGGCGGACCATGCCATGCTCGACGAGGTCGGCGATGCGCCTCTTCTGCAACGGCCGGCCGGCAAGGGCGTGGTAGCGCTCCAGCTCGATGCCCTCGGTGAGGCGAAGGCCCATGACGAGCATCTCGTCCGCCTCCTCCTCCAGCGTGAGGAGACCATCCTCGACGAGGCCCTCGCCCTTTTCGGCGACCCTTTCCAGCCAGCGCTCCGGATGCGGCTCGGTCGCCGTGGCGACGCGTCCCTTTTCACCGACGATGCGGCCATGGGCGCCGGGGCCCGAACCGACGAACTCGCCATGGCGCCAGTAGGTGAGGTTGTGGCGGCTTTCCGCCCCCGGCTCGGCGTGGTTGGAGATTTCATAGGCGGGAAGCCCGGCCCGCGCCGTCATTTCCTGGGTGAGCTCGTAGAAATCGGCGCCCTCGTCCGGGCCCGGGACGACCAGCTTGCCGGCACGGTGGAGGGCGGCGAAGGGCGTGCCCGACTCGATCGTCAGCTGGTAGAGCGAGAGATGGTCGGCGGCGAAGGTGAGCGCCTCGGTCAGCTCCGTGCGCCAGGCCTTCAGCGTCTGGCCGGAGCGGGCGTAGATGAGGTCGAAGGAAAGCCGCGGGAAGAGCTGGCGCGCCAGCTCGACGGCGGCGAGCGCCTCGGCGCGGTTGTGCAGGCGCCCGAGCGCTCGCAGCGAGGCATCGTCGAGCGCCTGGACGCCCAGCGAAACGCGGTTGACGCCGGCCGCGCGGTAGCCGCGAAAGCGCTCGGCCTCGACGCTGGAAGGGTTCGCTTCGAGCGTGATCTCGGCATTGGCGGCGACCGTCCAGTTGGCGGCGACGGCCTTAAGCAGGCCCTCCACCGTCGCCGGGCGCATCAGCGAGGGCGTGCCGCCGCCGAAGAAGATCGAGGTGACGGTGCGGCCCGGCGTGCGCTCGCCGAAACGGGCAAGCTCGCGCGAAAAGGCCTCCACGAAGGCGGCTTCGTCCACCGGCTTGTGGCGGACATGGGAATTGAAGTCGCAATAAGGGCACTTGGCCGCGCAGAACGGCCAGTGCAGGTAGACGGCAAAGCGGGTCTCTTCCGGCGGAATCATTGCCCAATCGCCACTGTCGAATCACCCAGCCACGGCAGACGCTGCAGGAAGGCAGGACGCCGCAAAGGCCTTGAAGGCCCGGGCGCGATGCGACAGCGCCTCTTCCTCGCCTGGGCGCCAGCCGTGCTTTTCCTCCGCGCTCATCTCGCCGAAGGTGCGGGAATGGCCCTCGGGCAGGAACATCGGATCGTAGCCGAAACCCCTGTCGCCGCGCGGCGGCCAGACGAGCGTGCCTTCCACCCTGCCTTCAAAGGTCTCCACCGCGCCTTCGGGCATAGCCAGAGCCAGCACGCAGACGAAGGCGGCGCGGCGCTTTTGCGGGCTGTCGGCGCCGAGGCCGGCGAGCTTTTCCTCGATGTTGCGCATCGCCTGGGCGAAATCGCGCCCGTCGCCGGCCCAGCGGGCCGAATAGATGCCGGGCGCGCCGTCAAGCGCCTCGACCGCAAGGCCGGAATCGTCGGCGAGCGCGGGAAGGCCGGAGGCCGCGGCGGCGGCGCGGGCCTTCAGCACCGCGTTCTCGGCAAAGGTCTCGCCCGTCTCCTCCGGCTCGATGAGACCGATATCGGCGGCCGCGCGCACGTCAAAGCCATAGGGCGAGAGGAGATCGGAGATCTCCGCCACCTTGCCGGCATTGTGGCTGGCAACGACCAGCGGACCGGGATGGAGACGCACGCCCTGCATCTCAGCCGACCGCCATCTTCTGCAGTTCGACGAGGCGCGAGATGCCGCCACGGGCGAGCGTGAGAAGTTTCGTCAGCTCTTCCTCCGAGAACGGCGCGCCTTCGGCCGTCGCCTGAACCTCGACGAGGTTGCCGGCGCCCGTCATGACGAAGTTGGCGTCGGTTTCGGCCGCCGAATCCTCCGCATAGTCGAGGTCGAGAACCGGATCGCCCTCATGGATGCCGCAGGAAACCGCGGCGACGTGATCGGTCAGGACCTGCGCGCGGACGATGTCGCGGGCACGCATCCACTGAAGCGCGTCGTGCAGCGCCACCCAGGCGCCGGTGATCGCCGCCGTGCGGGTGCCGCCATCGGCCTGCAGAACGTCGCAGTCGACGGTGATCTGGCGCTCGCCGAGGGCTTTCAGATCGGTGACGGCGCGCAGCGAGCGGCCGATGAGCCGCTGGATCTCCAGCGTGCGCCCGCCCTGCTTGCCGGAGCTCGCCTCGCGGCGCATGCGCTCGCCGGTCGAGCGGGGCAGCATGCCGTATTCGGCCGTGACCCAGCCCTTGCCGCCGCCGCGCAGCCAGGGCGGAACCTGCTCGGCAACGCTCGCCAGGCACATGACCTGCGTATCGCCGAAGCGCACGAGGCAGGAACCCTCGGCGTGTTTGGAAACGCCACGCTCCAGCGAAACAGCGCGCATCTCTTCGGCAGCCCGTCGCGATGGGCGCATCGGAATCTCCTCCACAAAAGTGTCGGTCCTGTTACGCATTCGCGGTGCCCCCCGCAAGGCGCGCCGCTTGCGCCGGGGGGCGAGCGAAGCAATATGAGGCAAGCCCAAAGCCTTCGCAAAGCATGGTACAGCCCGTGGATCGATGAAGAACGAGATGCTCACAGCCCTGGACGACCGCTCGCGGGAAATCTTCCGGCGCATCGTGGAAGGCTATCTCGATCGCGGCGAGCCGGTGGGCTCGCGCAACATCAGCCGGCTCCTGTCGGCCGCCCTTTCCCCGGCCTCGGTCCGCAACGTGATGTCGGACCTGGAATCCATGGGACTGATCTTCTCCCCCCATACCAGCGCCGGGCGCATGCCCACCGAAATGGGGCTGCGCTTCTTCATCGATTCGCTCCTGGAAATCGGCGGGCTGAGCGAGGGCGAAAGGCAGGCGATCGAGAGCCAGGTGCGCACCGGCGGCGGGGAAAAGAGCGTGGAATCGCTGCTGACGGAAGCGAGCCAGACGCTTTCGGGCCTTTCGGAAGGGGCCGGCGTCGTCGTCGCCGCCAAGCAGGATCTGCGCCTCAAGCATATCGAATTCGTGCGCATCGAACCGACACGGGCGCTGGTCGTGCTCGTCTCGGAGGAAGGGACGGTGGAAAACCGCGTCGTCTCCGTGCCGCGCGGCCTGCCGACCTCGGCGCTGCAGGAAGCCTCCAACTACCTCAACACCCATATCCGGGGTAGGACGCTCGCCGAGGCGCGCACCGAGCTGGAGCGCAAGCGCGAGGAGCGCCGGCGGGAGATCGACGCGCTGTCGGAAGGCATCATTGCCGAAGGGCTGGCGCAATGGTCGGGCGAGCCGGAGGGCGCGCCGACGCTGATCGTGCGCGGACGCTCCAAGCTTCTCAACGACCTCAAGGCGCTGGACGATCTGGAGCGCATCCGCGTGCTCTTCGACGATCTGGAGACCAAGCGCGACATCATCCAGCTTCTCGACCTCGCCGAAGGCGGCGAGGGCGTGCGCATCTTCATCGGCTCGGAGAACAAGCTCTTCTCGCTGTCGGGCTCCTCGCTCGTGGTGGCGCCGTTCCGCGACGGTTCGGAGCGGATCGTCGGCGTGCTCGGCGTGATCGGCCCGACGCGGCTCAACTATGCCCGGGTGATCCCGGTGGTGGACTATACCGCCCAGCTGATGACCCAGCTTATCCGCCGCTGAGCGCGGAAGATCGGCATGCAAGCGCGGCTTGCGGGTTGATTTTGCGCCTCCAAGCCTCGATATGCGGCGCGAATTCCAAGGACTGAAGAGAGAAAGCCTGGCAATGAACACCGAGAAGCACGATCTCGACAGCGCCGAGGCAGCAGCGCGGGCCGCGGCCGACGCCGCACGCGACGTCAGGGCGGAAGAGCGCAGCGAGCCGGAGGTCGACAGCGAAGAGGCGACGGCGAGCGTGGAAGAGCTGATCGCCCGGCTGGAGGCGGAGAAGAGCGACCTCACCGACCGGCTGCTCAGGGCAGCGGCGGAGATGGAGAACCTTCGCCGCCGCGCCGCCCGCGACGTGAACGATGCACGGCGCTACGCCGTCAGCAAGTTCGCCGCCGACATGCTGCAGGTGGAGGACAATCTGCGCCGCGCGCTGGAGGCCGTCGACGAGAAGGCCTGGGGCGCGGACGACCCGGAGCTGAAGGCGATGCTGGAGGGCGTGCAGATGACCGCCCGCGAGCTGGAACGCATCCTGGAACGCCACGAGGTGAAGCAGATTCCCGCCATGGGCGAGCGCTTCGATCCGCATCGCCACCAGGCGATGTTCGAGGTGCCCGATCCTTCCGTACCGGCCGGCACCGTCGTCCAGGTCGCCCAGAACGGCTACATGATCGGCGAGCGCATCCTGCGCGCCGCTCTGGTCGGCGTCGCCAAGGGCGGGCCGGCGCCGGACAAGGCGCCGCAGCCGGCGAACGACGAGGGCGAGAAGAAGGACTGAACCGGAGTTCAGCGCAGGATCCAGCGGGGCGTCCATCGGGCGCCCCGTTTTCGTTCCGGCTCATTCGTTCGCGGCGTATGCGTCCGGGGCTCACCGCAAGTTGAGCGCGGCCGCCTTGCCCGGGCCGGGCCGAGGACGGAAAGTGCGTTTCACGGGCGGAGCCGCGCCCGAGGGAGGGCGCTATGGCCCCGCACGGCATTTTCTACTGGAACGAACTGATGACCCACGACGTGGAGGCGGCGAAGAGGTTCTATGCCGACACGATCGGCTGGAGCTTCGATTCCATGCCGATGGACGGCGGCGCGACCTACTGGGTGGCGATGGCCGGCGACAAGCCCGTGGGCGGCATCTTCGACCTCAAGAGCGCCGGCCTTGCCGAGGTACCGGAGGCCTGGATGGCCTATATCGCCGTCGACGACGTCGATGCACGCTGCGCCAAGGCATCCGGCGCTGGGGCCGAGATCATGCGCCCACCCTTCGACGTGCCGGGCGTGGGGCGGATCGCCATCCTGAAGGAGCCCGGCGGGGCGGTGATCGGCTGGATGACGGCCGCCGCGCAAGCCTCGGGATAGGCGTCAGGCCGGGCTTGACCGGATTGCCGCTTTCGGGCCTTTCCCCTGCAGCATCTGCAGGAGGGACGGCATGGACGAACGCGGCGCGCTCTATCGCATCATCGAGGAACGCTCGTTCCGACAGGGGGGCGAGTTCACCCTCGCCTCCGGCCGAAAAAGCTCGGTCTACTTCAACCTGAAGCCGACGATGCTCGATCCGCAGGGCGCCCGGCTGATCGGCCTCGCTGCGGCCGAGACGGCGGCCGGGCTCGGCGCCGACGCGGTCGGCGGCCTTGCCATGGGCGCCGTCCCCCTCGTTGCCGCGACGGCCGCGATGAGCGCCATCGCGAACAAGCCGGTGCCGGCGATCTTCATCCGCAAGGAAGCCAAGGGCCACGGCACCCAGAGCCAGATCGAGGGGCTGGCCGAGGGCGAGAAGCTCTTCGGCCGGAAGATCCTCGTGGTGGAGGACGTGACCACGACGGGCGGCTCGGCCATGATCGCGATCGAGGCGCTCCGGTCGGCCGGAGCGACGGTCACCGACGTCCTCACCATCGTCGACCGCCAGGAAGGCGCAGAGGCCGCCTTCGCCAAGGCCGGCGTCACGCTGCATGCGCTCTTCTGCAAGAGCGATTTCGCCGACGTGGCCTGAGGCGGCTGCCGCTGCGACTCACCTCTGCCGGTGACCGATCGCGGGGCGAGCGGCGGCGCGCCCATCCCCTTCGCGCTTGCCCTTCGCGCTTGTCCTGCGCGCTTGTCCTGCGCGCTTGCCGCGACTTTCCGCCCCGATTAACAATCGTGGCGGGCCAAATAAGGGGGAACCCATGCACCGCCTGACGCTCGCCGCCGCCTTCCTCGCCGCGACCGCCATGTCGTCCGTGCCGGCGCTGGCCGACGACATCGTCTTCATGCTGCACAACAAATCGAGCTACGCCATCACCGGCTTCTTCGCCTCGCCGCCGGATGTCGACAGCTGGGAGGACAACATCCTCGAAAGCGACCTGAAGTCCGGCACGTCGATCCGCGTGACGATCGCCGACGGGCGGTCGGGCTGCCGCTACGATCTGCGCTTCGTCTTCGAGGACGACGACGCGGTCGAGGAGAAGGCGATCAATCTGTGCGAGGTCGAGGACTACAACGTCAACGACTGAGCAAGCGAGGCCGTGAGCCCGTCACGCCGGCGGCTTATTCGAGCGCGCTCAGATAGCGGCGGCCGGCGCAGGAAAGCCCCGGCTCCGGCGTGCAGGCATGCAGCGAGAAGAGGATGGCGCGCGAGCGGCCGATGAGGTTTTCCACCGGCACGAAGCCGAGGCTCTCAAAGCGGCTGTCGGCGGAATTGTCCCGGTTATCGCCCATGACGAAGAGATGGCCCTGCGGCACGCGGAAGACGCCGGTGTTTTCCTGCGGCCGGTTCTCCGACTGCAGGATGATGGAATGCGTGCGCCCGCCCGGCAGCGTCTCGGCATATTCGCGCACTTCGACCGGCGCGCCCGCGTCCTGGCGGTAGGCATAGGTGCGCAGATACTGCCGCTCCACCGCCTTGCCGTTGAGGATGAGCCGGCCGGCGGAGAGCTGCACCCGGTCGCCCGGCAGGCCGATCACGCGCTTCACCAGGGTTTCGCCCGTGCGGGGATGGGCGAAGATGACGATGTCGCCGCGCTCCGGCAGGCGGGGGAAGATGCGCCCGTCCTCCACCGCCCATTGCGGCAGGTCGAAGAAGGCCGGCGAATAGCGCCCGTAGCCGTAATCGAACTTGGAGGCGATCAGCCGGTCGCCGACCTGGAGCGTGGGCACCATGCTCTCGGAGGGGATGTAGTAGGTGGCAAAGGCGACGGTCTTCAGCACCGCCGTCAGCAGCGCGGCGCCAATGCCGATGCGCAGCCATTCCTTGATGTCCTTCACGGAGCTTCCTTTCAAAGACCCGGGCCAGGCCCCGCTAGCGGGACCTCGCGGCAAGTTTAGGGCGCCCGGCTCATCTCGGTCTCCGGCTCATCTGGGGCGCCTTCCGAGGGCGGCGTGACACGCCTCAAGGTGAGATTGATGCGCCCGCCATCGGACAGGAGCGAGGAAGATCCGGCAAGGATGCGGTCGACGCCGTGATAGGCAAGCCGCGCCTCGCCGCCGAGGACAAGCGCGTCGCCGGAGGCGAGGCGGAAGGAGCGCGTCGGGCCGCGCCGGCTCGTGCCGCCGATGCGGAATAGCGCCTCGTCGCCGAGCGACAGGGAAAGGACGGGCGCGGCAAAATCCTCCTCGTCGCGGTCCTGGTGGAGGCCCATGCGGGCGCCCGCGGCGTAATAGTTGACGAGGCAGGCCTGCGGCGGATGCGGATAGCCGGCGAGCTCCTGCCAGGCGGAAAGCAGCGTTGCCGGCATCGGCGGCCAGGGCTTGCCCGTCGCCGGATGGGCCGGCTGATAGCGGTAGCCGGAGATGTCGGAGACCCAGCCGAGCGGGCCGCAATTGGTCATGCGCACCGAAAACGGCCTGCCGGTGCGCGGCATGACGGGCGTGAAGAAAGGCGCCGCGCGCACGAGGTCGCGCAGCTCCTCGAGGAGGGCCTCCTGTTGCGGCCGGGCAAGATAGCCCGGGACGATTTTGAGGCCGGCGAGCTCGGCCATGTACGCTTGCCCTTCTTTCCTGCGGTCTTTGCCACCCGCCCCCAGGCGGTGCCCCGGGGGCGCAAAAACGAGGAGAATCGCTTGCGCCCGGATAGGGGTCTTCTTACTTGCGGCTCTGAAACCCCCTTCTTATATGAGCCGCAACCCAGCGCCGAACACCCGGCGCAGCGAGTTTCAAACGTCAGACCACGGGGGCTGGAACGGGCGTTTCTCCCGCTCACGGATGCCAGAAGGGGTCCGGCCAGCCTGCCGAACAAGGAGTGATTGGATATGGCGAAAGTCATCGGCATTGACCTCGGCACGACGAATTCGTGCGTCGCCGTCATGGACGGCAAGAACCCGAAAGTGATCGAGAATTCGGAAGGGGCGCGCACCACGCCTTCGATGGTCGCCTTCACCGAGGACAATGAGCGCCTGATCGGCCAGCCGGCCAAGCGCCAGGCGGTCACCAACCCGCAGCGCACGATCTTCGCGGTGAAGCGCCTGATCGGCCGCCGCTTCGAGGATCCGACCGTCGCCAAGGACCAGAAGCTGGTCCCCTACCAGATCGTCAAGGCCGACAACGGCGACGCCTGGGTGGAAGCCAACAGCGAGAAATACTCGCCCTCGCAAATCTCCGCGATGATCCTGCAGAAGATGCGCGAGACGGCCGAGAGCTATCTCGGCGAGAAGGTCGAGAAGGCCGTCATCACCGTTCCGGCCTACTTCAACGACGCCCAGCGCCAGGCGACAAAGGACGCCGGCAAGATCGCCGGCCTTGAAGTCCTGCGCATCATCAACGAGCCGACCGCGGCCGCCCTCGCCTACGGTCTCGACAAGAACGACGGCAAGACCATCGCCGTCTACGACCTCGGCGGCGGCACCTTCGACATCTCCATCCTGGAAATCGGCGACGGCGTCTTCGAGGTGAAGTCGACCAACGGCGACACCTTCCTCGGCGGCGAGGATTTCGACATGCGCCTCGTCGATTATCTCGCCGACGAGTTCAAGAAGGAGCAGGGGATCGACCTCCGGAACGATCCGCTGGCGCTGCAGCGGCTGAAGGAAGCCTCCGAGAAGGCGAAGATCGAGCTTTCCTCCTCGCAGCAGACCGAGGTGAACCTTCCCTACATCACCGCCGATTCCTCCGGCCCGAAGCATCTCACGATGAAGCTGTCGCGCGCCAAGTTCGAGAGCCTGGTCGATGACCTCGTGCAGCGCACGGTCGGCCCGGTGCAGGCGGCGCTGAAGGATGCCGGCACCTCCGCTTCCGACATCGACGAGGTGGTCCTCGTCGGCGGCATGACGCGCATGCCGAAGGTGCAGGAGACGGTGAAGAACCTCTTCGGCAAGGAGCCGCACAAGGGCGTGAACCCGGACGAGGTCGTGGCCATGGGCGCGGCGATCCAGGCGGGCGTGCTGCAGGGCGACGTCAAGGACGTGCTTCTGCTCGACGTGACGCCGCTGTCGCTCGGCATCGAGACGCTGGGCGGTGTCTTCACCCGCCTCATCGACCGCAACACCACCATCCCGACCAAGAAGAGCCAGGTCTTCTCCACCGCCGAGGACAACCAGAACGCGGTGACGATCCGGGTCTTCCAGGGCGAGCGCGAGATGGCCGCCGACAATAAGATCCTCGGCCAGTTCAACCTTGAGGGCATTCCGCCCGCGCCGCGCGGCATGCCGCAGATCGAGGTCACCTTCGACATCGACGCCAACGGCATCGTCAACGTCTCGGCGCACGACAAGGGCACCGGCAAGGAACAGAAAATCACCATCCAGGCCTCGGGCGGTCTTTCTGACGACGAGATCGAGAAGATGGTGAAGGAGGCGGAGACCAACGCGGAAGCCGACAAGAAACGCCGCGAGGTGGTGGAAGCCAAGAACCAGGCCGAGGCGCTCATCCACGCCACCGAGAAATCGCTCTCCGAGCACGGCGACAAGGTCGACGGGGAGACGAAGTCGGCGATCGAGACCGCGCTGGCCGAACTCAAGGAAGCCGCGCAGGGCGACGACAAGGAAGCGATCGACGCCAAGTCGCAGGCGCTCGCCATGGCTTCCATGAAGCTCGGCGAGGCCGTCTACAAGGCCGAGGAGGAAGCCGGACCTGACGCTGCCGCGGAAGGCGCCGACGAGGCTTCCGGAACGGCCCAGGACGACGACGTGGTCGACGCCGATTTCGAGGAGATCGACGACGACGAGCAGAAGAAGTCGGCCTGACCTGATCGAGACCGGGCCCGGATCCGCCGGGCCCGTTTTCGTTTCACCCATGTCGGAAGCGACGACCCACCCCCCCTTCGGAACACATGCCCTGCCGGCGCGGCTCGAAAGGCTGCGCCGCTGGTCTCTGGCGCGTCCGGCCTCCGGCGCGAACCGCCGCGTCGCCTCGCTGATCCGCCGCATCTGCCTCGCGGGGCGCGCGGATCCGGTGGATGTGGAGGTGTTTTCACGCGGCAAGGCGCGGCTCTTCCCGCGCTCCAATCGCTGCGAGAAGGCGGTCTTCGCCGGGGCGCAGTTCTGGGACCTCAAGGAACGGCAGGCGCTGGCGACGGCGATCGCCGCACACGGCAACGATCCCCGCTTCGTCTTCCTCGACGTCGGCGCGAATGTCGGGCTTTATTCGATCTTCGCCGCCGGCGAGGCGGAAAAGGCGAACCGGCCGATCCGCATCCTGGCGGTGGAGCCGGACCCGATGAACCGGGCACGGCTGGAGACGAACCTCACCCTTTCCGGCGCCAAGAACGTCACCGTCGTCGCCAAGGCGATCGGCGGCGAGGCCGGTTCGGCGCAACTGGCGCAGCCGGAGCGGAACCGGGGGGAGGTCAGGCTTGTTCGTGACGGAGGGGAAGGCGCAAGCGTTGCCGTCGCCACATTGCCGCAGCTTCTTGCCGAACACGAAATCGAACGCATCGACGCCATGAAGATCGACATCGAGGGAGAGGACGAAGCGGCCCTCTTGACCCTGTTCTCGCAGACGGGCCGGCAAAGCTGGCCGCGGCTTCTCATCGCCGAAGCAGGCCGGGACGAAAGCCCCTCCCTCATTGCGAGCGTGGCGCGCCACGGCTACAGCCTCGTGGAGCGCGCCGGCATCAACGCCGTCTTCCGGCTGGAAGAGCCGGGCGCGGACGCTCGAGCAGAAGGGGGCGCCTGAGCCTTGTCCAAGCGCGACTATTACGAAGTACTGGGAGTTTCCCGCACGGTCGACGAGAAGGAACTCAAATCGGCCTTCCGCAAGCTCGCCATGAAATTCCATCCGGACCGCAATCCGGACGACCACGAGGCCGAGCACCGCTTCAAGGAGGTGGGCGAGGCCTATGAGGTGCTGCGCGACCCGCAAAAGCGCGCCGCCTACGACCGCTTCGGCCACCAGGCCTTCGAGCAAGGCGGCTTCGGGGCACGCGGCGGCGCCGCGGGAGCGGCCGGCTTCGGCTCCTTCTCCGACATCTTCGACGACATCTTCGGCGAGTTCATGAGCGGCGGGGCGCGCCGCTCCGGCGGGCGCGAGCGCGGCTCGGACCTCCGGTACAACCTCGAGGTCACGCTGGAGGAGGCGTATACCGGGAAGACCGTGGAGATCGAGGTGCCGACCTCCGTCTCCTGCGACAATTGCGGAGGCTCGGGCGCCAAGCCGGGCTCCAGCCCCACCACCTGCCCGACCTGCCGCGGCGCCGGCCGCGTGCGCGCCACGCAGGGCTTCTTTCAGATCCAGCAGACCTGCCCGACCTGCCAGGGGCGCGGCGCCATTGTCACCGATCCGTGCGAGAAATGCTCCGGCTCCGGACGCCTCTCCGAACGGCGCACGCTCTCCGTCAACATCCCGGCCGGCATCGAGGACGGCACACGCATCCGCGTCGCCGGCGAAGGCGAGGCGGGGCTGCGGGGCGGACCTGCGGGCGACCTCTACATCTTCCTTTCCATCAAGCCGCACGAGTTCTTCCAGCGCGACGCGGCCGACATTTTCTGCCGGGTCCCGGTCTCCTTCACCACCGCCGCGCTCGGCGGCCAGTTCGAGGTGCCGACCGTCGACGGGGGTCGCACCCGCGTGCGCGTTCCCGAGGGCACGCAGACCGGCAAGCAGTTCCGCCTCAAGGGCAAGGGCATGCCGGTGCTGCGCTCGCGCAACCATGGCGACATGTACGTCCAGATCATCGTGGAGACGCCGCAGAACCTGTCGCGCCGCCAGCGCGAGATCCTGGAAGAATTCGATCGGGTTCAATCGGAAGAAAACAATCCGGAATCCACGGGTTTCTTTGCTCGTGTCCGCGACTTCCTTGAATCGCTCGGCGACACATAAACGTCACCGAAATAAAGGAAACCGCTTCAGCTGTTCGTCATCGCGACGGCTGCAAGACAGAACAATGAAAGGCTGACGGATGCTCCAGAATGCCACCCCGCTCGCCGAGCGGATCGAGGATGAGTTTCGCTTCTTCAAGACCTGGGCGCAAAGGCCGTTGAAGATGGGCGCGGTCACGCCTTCCAGCCGGGCCTTCGCCCGCATGATGATCCGGCACGGCAAGCCCGATCCGGAAGGCTGGACGCTGGAGCTCGGACCCGGCACGGGCGTCATCACCGAGGAGCTGATCCGTTCCGGCATCCCCCAGGAAAAACTGGTCTGCGTGGAGTACGAGGAGCATTTCTACGAACTCCTGAAGAAGCGCTTTCCGCGCGTGAACCTCATCCGCGGCGACGCCTTCGACCTTGCCCATACGCTCGGCGAATTCGCCGACACCGAGTTCTCCGCCGTCCTTTCGGGCGTGCCCGTCCTGCTCATCTCGGAAGAGAAGCGCCGCCGCTTCATCGACGACTGCCTGTCGCGCGTGCGCCCGGGGGGCAACATGACCCAGCTCTCCTATTCCTTCACCTCGCCGCAGAAGCCGGTGCCCGGCTGCTTCGACGTGCGCAAGTCGGAGTGGGTCGCGTTCAACCTGCCTCCGGGGCGGGTGTGGATCTTCGAGCGCGAGGCCGCCTGACATGCCGGTCAGGGTGCTGGTCGTCCCCGGCTCTTTCCGCTCGGGCTCGCTCAACACCCGCCTTGCCGGCCTTGCCACGAAGAAGCTCGCGCTCCGGGGCGCCGACGTCACGCGCATCTCGCTCGGCGACTATGCGCTGCCGATCTATGACGGCGACCTGGAAGAGAGGGAGGGCGTGCCCGCGAACGCCAAGGCGCTGGCACGCCATTTCACCGCCCATGACGCCGTGCTCATCGTCAGCCCGGAATACAACGCCTCCATTCCGCCGGTGCTTTCCAACGCCTTCGACTGGATGAGCCGCGACGGGGTGAAACCTTTTCGCGACCGGGTCTTCGGGCTCGCCTGCGCCTCCGCCGGCCATTTCGGCGGCGTGCGCGTGGCACTGGCGCTGCGCCAGATGCTGGAGGCGAGCGGCCTCGGCGCCCTCGTCATCCCCGAGCACTTTCTCCTGCCCAATGGGGGCGAGGCCTTCGACGAGCAGGAAGAACTGCGGGACCGGGCCGCCGACAAGCGGCTGGAGGCGATGCTGCGCGCCCTCATCGAACGCGCGACCGCCCTCAAACTCGCGCATGAGAGCTAGAGCACGCTCTCCGGCCTATCCCGCTTCACGAAACACAAACTCGATCACCTGAACGATGCTGGTCAGCTGGATCTGCGGATAATGCTCGCGCATGCCTTCCAGCATGACGTCGGGGGGCCATTCATCGGCCCGTCCGAGGAAGGCGGCGGCCTGCGAAAGCGGCATGTGCGTACAGTTGTGGACATCCACCACCACGCTCCGGCCGGCATCGCCCTCGCACAGGAACATCATCGGGCCGGGCGTGACGGTCCGCTCGCGCCAGCGGATCGTGGATGTTTTTTGGCCGCTCAGGATCAAAGGGAAGAGCCTCGCCACCACGTCCAGGCTCTGCATTGGTTCGTCCATTAAGAGGCCCACTCCCGAATGTCCGGTGCTCCCGCGAATGGCCGCGCCTTCGTGCTCCGATCCGTCCAGGGGTTAACCGAACAGATCGTTCGACACCATTCGCGCGCCCAACGCCGGCAGCCTGTTTTTCGGTTTCAGGCTTCCATCATGTGCACGGGCCGCATCTCCAAGCCGTGCTCGCGAGCGCCAGGGGCACGGCCGGGGCGGCAGGCGACGCGCCGCCCCAGCGCGGCCATTCGAACCGAGGCGCGAGCCTTGCGGGTCGCCGCGACTTGCCGCTTTCCGGCCAGCATGGTAACGCCCCGACCAACCTTCACGACATTCGAACGAACCGAGGATTTGATGCCCGAGCGCGAAGATTTCGTTGTCAAAGATCTGTCGCTGGCCGAGTGGGGCCGCAAGGAGATCGAGATCGCCGAGACCGAAATGCCGGGTCTCATGGCGCTGCGCGAGGAATACGGCGCCTCCCAGCCGCTGAAGGGCGCGCGGATCGCCGGATCGCTGCACATGACGATCCAGACGGCCGTCCTCATCGAGACGCTGGTGGCGCTCGGCGCGGAAGTGCGCTGGGCCTCCTGCAACATCTATTCGACGCAGGACCACGCCGCGGCCGCGATCGCCGCAAGCGGCGTTCCCGTCTTCGCCGTCAAGGGCGAGACGCTTGCCGAATACTGGGACTATGCCGACCGCATCTTCGAATGGCCGAACGGCGAGACGGCCAACATGATCCTCGACGACGGCGGCGACGCCACCATGCTCATCCTCCTCGGCGCGCGGGCGAAGGACGATCCCTCGCTGATCGCCAGCCCGCAGAACGAGGAAGAGGAAGAGCTTTACAAGATCATCAAGCGCCGGCTCGACACCACGCCGGAATGGTTCGACAAGGTGCGCGCGGCCATCCGCGGCGTCTCCGAGGAGACGACCACCGGCGTGATGCGCCTCTATGACCTGCAGAAGAAGGGCATGCTTCCCTTCCCGGCGATCAACGTCAACGACAGCGTCACCAAGTCGAAGTTCGACAACAAGTACGGCTGCCGCGAATCGCTGGTCGACGGCATCCGCCGCGCCACCGACGTGATGATGGCCGGCAAGGTCGCCGTCGTGTGCGGCTACGGCGATGTCGGCAAGGGCTCGGCGCAGTCCCTCAAGGGCGCCGGCGCACGCGTGAAGGTCACGGAGATCGATCCGATCTGCGCCCTGCAGGCGGCGATGGACGGCTTCGAGGTCGTGACCATGGACGAGGCGGCGCCGCATGCCGACATCTTCGTCACCGCCACCGGCAACAAGGACGTCATCACCATCGATCATATGCGGGCGATGAAGGACATGGCGATCGTCGGCAACATCGGCCACTTCGACAACGAGATCCAAGTCGGCGCGCTGCGCAACCTCAACTGGAACGAGGTGAAGCCGCAGGTCGACATGGTGACCTTCCCGGACGGCAAGCGGATGATCCTCCTGTCGCAGGGCCGGCTCCTCAACCTCGGCAACGCCACCGGCCATCCGAGCTTCGTCATGTCGGCCTCCTTCACCAACCAGGTGCTGGCGCAGATCGAGCTCTTCACCAAGGGCGATGAGTATTCCAACAAGGTCTACGTGCTGCCGAAGCACCTCGACGAGAAGGTCGCCTCGCTGCACCTGAAGAAGCTCAACATCGAACTGACCAAGCTGAGCCCGGAGCAGGCCTCCTATATCGGCGTCTCCGAGGAAGGGCCTTTCAAGGCGGACCACTACCGCTACTGAGTTCCGCCGCAGCTCTTTGCACAGCAATCCACAGGCTGAAGGAGCGCCCGCGGGCGCTCCTTTTTTTGTCGATCCGCCGAGCGTTCCGCGACTTGCCCGCCTTTACCGCGCCTTCGCCTTTTCCGGCCTCTGCGAAGCGGGTAATGTGTCGATTCGGGTGGGGATGTCGGGGCTTCCTCTCCGGTAGCCAGGACAGACGCGGCGGAGACGAGATTGGACCGGCAGGCCGGGCACAGAGCGATTCAAGCTGCGGGCAGGATCGCATCCGGCGTCGCGGCGAGCATCGCCGTCGCCCCTCCGGCCAGCGCAGCCTCCATTCCGGCCCTCCTGAGCAGCGGCGGCCTCTCCCAGCTCCTCTGGCTCGCGGTCACGGCCGGCTGTGCCGGCACGGCGGTCATCGCCATCGGCTTCCTGGCGCGACGCGAGCGCGACAGCAGCCTCGCCGACGCACAGAAGCGGATCGCCGCCCTGCAGCATTCGCTCGACCGCAGCGAGGCGCTGCTCGCCAGCGACGACCAGAAGACCATCTGCTTTTCCATGGCCGAGACGGAGCCCGTGCTCTACGGCGCCTTGCCCGAGCGAACCGGAGCGCCGGCGGCCAGCGACGATTTCCTCACCTTTTCCGACTGGCTGGACCAGCGCAGCGCCGATGCGCTGGCCGAATGCATCACGGGACTGCGGGAGACGGGCGAATCCTTCCGCCTGTCGCTGCGGACCTTCACCGACTGCTTTCTGGAGGCGACGGGCCGCACCAGCGGCAACCGCGCCATCATCCGGCTGCGCGAGCTGACCGGAGAGCGCCGCTCCTTCGCCGAGCTGAAGGAGCAGGCCGGCTTCGTCATCTCCGAGATGACGGCGCTGCGCTCACTCGCCGAGAGACTGCCCTTCCCGCTCTGGCGGCGGAACATGCACGGGCGTCTGAGCTGGGCCAATCCGGCCTACCTTGCCGCCACCGGCGCCAGCGACCTCGCCTCCCTCAATGCGCGCGGCAGCGAGCTTCTCGACCCTTCGACGCGCGACGCGATCCGCGCCGCCCACCGCGAGGGCCTCGTCTTCCACGAGACGGTGGCGGTGCGGTTCGGCCAGACGAAGCGCCAGATGGACGTGTTCGACATCAAGGCCGAGGACGGGACGGTGGGCCTTGCCATCGATGTCACGGAGCTGGAGAACGCCCGCGGCGAACTGAGGCGCAACATCGAGCTCAACGCCCGGCTTCTCGACGAGGTCTCCTCGGCGATCGCCGTCTTCGGCGGCGAGCAGCATCTGGAATTTTCCAACGCCGCCTTCCGCACGCTCTTCGGCCTTTCCGACCGCTTCCTCGTACCCGGCACGGAGGAGGGCGTCATCCTCGACCAGCTGCGCGCCGAGCGGCAGCTTCCCGAGCAGGCGAACTACCGGGCCTGGCGGCGCGAGCACCTTGAAGCCTATGTCGACCCGCAGCCGCGCGAGGAAATGTGGCACCTGCCGGACGGGCGCTCGCTCCGGCTGATCGCCACGCCCAACGTGCAGGGCGGCTTCACCTACATCTACGAGAACGTGACGGAGCGGCTTTCGCTGGAAAGCCGCGTCAACGCGCTGTCGCGCATCCAGGGCGAGACGCTCGACCACCTTTCGGAGGCGGTCGGCGTGTTCGGCTCCGACGGCCGGCTGCGGCTCTACAACCCGGTGCTGACGGAGATGTGGCGCCTTTCGCCCGACTTCCTCAGCAAGGAACCGCATATTTCCAGCCTCATCGGCCACTGGATGGTGTTCTATCCGGACCAGGAGACCTGGAAGAAGATCGCTACGGCGATCACCCGCACGGATGCCGGCGAGAGCCTCGAAGGCCGCATGGAGCGCCGCGGCGGCTCCGTCATCGAATACGCCACCGTGCCGCTGCCGCAGGGCATGACGCTGCTCACCTTCGCCGACGTCACCGAGAAGGCGCAGGCGCACCGCTTCCTGGAAGAGCGCAACCGGCTCCTGGAAGAGGCCGACCAGCTGAAATCCGACTTCATCCAGCACGTCTCCTACGAATTGCGGACGCCGCTGGCCTCCATCATCGGCTTCTCGCAGATCCTCGCCAGCGAGACGCCCGGCGAGCTCAACGAGCAGCAGCGCGAATATATGGGCCATATCTCGCAGTCCTCCGACGCGCTGCTCGCCCTCGTCAACGACATCCTCGACCTCGCCACCGTCGATGCCGGCATCATGGAACTGGAGATCGGCGAAGTGGACATCGCCGGCGTGGTGCGCGCGGCCGTCGAAGGCATCGGCGATCGGGTGGAGGAAAAGAAGGTGGCGCTGGCGATCTCGGCGCCTGCCGGGCTCGGCAGCTTCCGCGCCGACGCCTCCAGGGTGCGGCAGATCCTCTACAACCTGCTTTCCAACGCCATCAACTTCTCGCTCGAGGGCGGCCGTGTCGGCCTTTCGGCCGAGCGCGAGGAGGGGCATGTGGTGTTTCGCGTCAGCGACGAGGGGCCGGGCATTCCCGAGGCGATCCGCAGCGACATCTTCAAGCCCTTCGAGGGCACGGCGCCGCAGGGCGGGCGCCGCGGCGCCGGGCTCGGCCTTTCCATCGTGAAGCGGCTCGTGGAGCTGCACCACGGCGAGATCCTGATCGATTCAGAGGAAGGCGCCGGCACCACCACCACCGTGCGCCTGCCGGTCGATGTCGAAGAGGCCGTGCAAGCGGCCGAATGAAGCCTTCCGTGCCGCCCCGACCGACCGCCACGATGGCGCTCGCCGACGAGCGCGCCACGATCCGGCTTGCCGAGGACATCGCCGCGGCTGCGCGGGCCGGCGACACGATCCTGCTGGAGGGCGGGCTCGGCGCCGGCAAGACGAGCCTCGCGCGCGCCTTCATCCGCGCCATTGCGGGCGAGCCGCGCCTGGAAGTGCCGAGCCCGACCTTCGCGCTGCGGATCGACTATCCACTGGCGCGCCTTGCCGTCGTGCATGCCGACCTCTACCGGCTCGGCGCGCCGGAAGAGGCGGAGGAGACCGGGCTCCTCGACCTTCCGGCGGAGGCGACGCTCATCGCTGAATGGCCCGAAAAGGGCGCGCTTTCGGCGCCCGACGCTCTGACGGTGCGGCTGGAGGTTGCCGGCGAGGGCCGGCAGGCGAGCCTTGCCGGCGGCGGCGACTGGCCGGAAAGGCTGGAGCGCAGCTTCCATATCCGACGCTTCCTCGACGCAGGCGGCCGCGCCGACGCGCACCGCATCCCGATCCTCGGCGACGCATCAGGCCGCAGCTACGAGCGCATCCGCGACGGGGACGAGGCCATCCTGATGAACGCGCCGGCGCGGGCCGAGGGCCCGCCGGTCTGGAAGGGCAGGAGCTACGACGCCGTCGCGCACCGGGCGCTCGACCTTTCCGCCTTCCTCAAGGTCGGCGGCCTTCTCGCCGCAAGGGGGGTGAAGGTGCCGGGCGTCCTTTCCCAGGATCTTCCGGCAGGTCTGCTGCTCGTTGAGGATTTCGGCAGCGAGCCGATCGTGAGCGCCGAGCGCGAGCCGATCATGGCGCGCTACGAGGCGGCGGCCGACCTCCTCGTCAAACTGCACCGGCCGCACAAGAGCGACGCGCGGGCGGCCATCCTCCTGCCCGCCTACGACACGGAGGCGCTCCTCATCGAGGCGAGCCTGTTTGCCGACCATTTCGCCGGGCCGGAGACGGGCGCGCCGCTGACGGCCGCGGAACGGACGGATTTCCTCAAGGCCTGGCGGGAGCTGCTCGCCGGGATCGAGGGGGGCGAGAAGGCGATCGTGCTGCGCGACTACCATTCGCCCAACATCATCTGGATGGCGGGCGAGAAGGGCACCGACCGGGTCGGCGTCATCGACTTCCAGGACGCGCTGATCGGCCATCCGGCCTACGACCTCGCCTCGCTCTGCCAGGATGCGCGCGCCGATATCAGCGAAGAGCAGGAAGAAGCGCTTCTTGCGCGCTACATCGCGGCACGGAAGCGCGGGCGGGGCGCCTTCGACGAAAAAGCCTTCCGGGCCGCCTACACGATCCTTGCGGCGCAGCGGGCGAGCAAGGTGCTCGGCGCCTTCTCGCGCATGTCGCGGGAGGGAAAGCCGGCCTACCGGGCGCACATGCCGCGGCTTCTCGCCCGGCTGAAACGCGACCTCAACAAGCCGGTTCTGTCGCCGCTCCGCCGGTGCTATCAACGCCTCCTCTGACCCATCTGGAGGCTCGCTGTTGACCTCTCTGTCCAGCGCCATGGTGCTTGCGGCCGGCTTCGGCCGGCGCATGCGCCCTTTGACGACCACCACCCCGAAGCCGCTCATCGAAGTCGCCGGCAAGGCGCTCATCGACCACTGCCTCGACGGGCTGGCCGAGGCGGGCATCGGCAAGGCCGTGGTGAACGTGCATTATCTCGCCGATCTCGTGGAAGCGCATCTTTCGCGCCGCCGGCAACCACAGGTGCTGATTTCCGACGAGCGCGCGAAGCTGCTCGATACCGGCGGGGCCTGCATCAAGGCACTGCCGCTTCTCGGCGAGGGGCCCTTCCTCATCCGCAATTCCGATTCCTTCTGGCTGGAGGGCGTGCGGCCTAACCTCAGATGGCTGATCGACGGCTGGGACGAAAAGGAGATGGACGGGCTGTTGCTGCTCGCCTCCACGGTCGCCTCGGCCGGCTATTCCGGCAGGGGCGATTTCGTGCTCGGCAAGGACGGGCGGCTGGAACGGCGCCTGGAGCGGACGGTGGCGCCGTTCGCCTATGCGGGGGCGGCGATCCTCTCGCCGCGCCTCTTCGACGATCCGCCCGAGGGGGCCTTCTCGCTCAACGTCCTCTTCGACCGGGCGCTGGAAAAAGGCCGGCTCTTCGGCGTGCGCCTCGACGGACTGTGGATCAACGTGGAAAACCCCGAGGCCATCCGCGCCGCCGAGCTCGCCATCCTGGAAAGCGCCGCCTGATGCGATGAGCGAGATCGGAGACAGGCCGAACGTCTTCAGCCTCCCGGCCGGCACGCCTTTCCTCGAGGCGCTGGTGGAGGCGATCCTTTCCGGCCGCCTCGTGCCGCAGGCCCGGCTGGAGGATCCGTTGGCGCTTGCCGGCCTGACGCTCTACCTGCCGACGCGCCGCGCCGCGCGCGCCATCCGCGAAAGCTTTCTGAAGGCGCGGCCCGGCGGGCTCATCCTGCCGAAGATCCGCACGCTCGGCGATCTCGACGAGGACGAGCCGCTCGCCGAGATTGCCGGCGAAGACGACCTCCTGTCCCGGCCGGTCGTGGCGCCGCTCGCCCGCCGGCTCATCCTCACCCGGCTGGTGCTCGCCTGGTCCGGAACGATGGTGCGCCAGGCGGCCGGGCTCGGAGACGAGCCCTCCCTCATTCCCGCCTCGCCCGCCGATGCGGCGCGGCTTGCCGGCGCGCTCGGCGACGTCCTCGACGAAGTCGGGCTCGACCCGGCGCGCTGGCAGGCGCTCCACGCGGTGCCGCCGGAGGACCTTGCCCGCTACTGGCAGATCACCAGAGAGTTTCTGGAAATCGTCTCGCGCGCCTGGCCAGGCCATCTGGAAGAGCGCGGCCTTGCCGATCCGGGCGCGCATCGTGACACGGCGCTACGGGCGGAGGCGGCGCGGCTTTCCGCCGAAGGCTCGCACGGACCCGTCATTGCCGCGGGCTCGACCGGCTCGGTGCCGGCGACGGCGGCGCTTTTGGCCGCGATTGCGCGGCTGCCGAACGGGGCCGCGGTGCTGCCGGGCCTCGACACGCATCTGGACCAGGAAGGCTGGGAGGCGATCGGCGACGCGCGCGCCGAGCCGGCCGATGCCGGCCATCCGCAGTTCGGCCTGAAGAAGCTTCTTGCCGCCCTCGGCTGCCGGCGCGAGGAGGTGCGCGAGCTGGCGGCGGCACCTGCGCCTCTGGCCGCCCGGATGCGCCTCGTCTCCGACGCGCTGCGACCCGCCGCCACCACCGACCACTGGGCCGAGGCGCCGGCGCCCGGCGGCGAGGGCGGGCTGGAGGGCATTGCCCTCATCGAGGCGCAGGACGAGCGGGAGGAAGCGCTCACCGCCGCCCTCATCCTGCGCCGGGCCGTGGAGGAGGAAAAACTCGCCGCGCTGATCACCCCCGACCGGGCCCTCGCCCGGCGCGTCTCGGCCATGCTGGAGCGCTGGCAGGTGCGGGTGGACGATTCCGGCGGCATGGCGCTGACGCTGACGGCGCCGGGCGTTCTTGCCCGCCTCGTCGCCGAGGTGGCCTGGAACGGGGCGGAGGCGATCCCTCTCCTGGCGCTGGCGAAGCATCCGCTCGCCCGCTTCGGCTGGCCGGAAGGGCGCGTGCGCCGGGCGGCGCGGGCGCTGGAGCGCGCCGTGCTGCGCGGCCCCGTCCTTGCCGAAGGCCTGCCGGCCATCGAAACGACGCTCGCCCACCGGCGCGCCGCGCATGACGCGCGCGAGGACCGCAACGCGGCCTCGCGCGGACTTTCCAGCGAGGAATGGGACGAGGCGGCGGCGCTCCTTGCCCGCCTGCAGAATGCGCTTTCTCCGATGCTCGCCATCCGCTCGGGCGAAAGGCCCCTTGCCGAGCTCCTTTCCGCCCATGCGGCGGCGCTCGCCGCCATCGCGGAAGGGCCGGCCGAGGCGGACGCAGAAGGAACGGACGAACTCTTCGCGGGCGAGGCCGGCGAAGCGCTGGCAGAGCGGCTCGACGCGCTCTTCGAGGCCGCATCGGACGGGCCGGCGCTCAGGCGGGAGGATTATCCCGCCCTCTTCGAGACGCTGGCGGGCGAAGCGAAAGTGCGCCGGCGCGGCGGCAACGATCCGCGCGTCCATATCTGGGGCACGCTGGAGGCGCGGCTGCAAAGCGTCGACGTCGCCGTGCTCGGCGGGCTCAACGAGGGCGTCTGGCCAAGGCCATCGCGCACCGACCCCTTCCTGTCGCGCCTGATGGCGGGCGCCATCGGCCTCGATCCGCCGGAAAGGCGGCTCGGCCTTTCAGCCCATGATTTCGTCCAGTCGCTCGGCCATCGCGACGTTTTCCTCACCCGCGCCATGCGGCAGGAGGGCGAGCCCATGGTCGCCTCGCGCTGGCTGCAGCGCCTTGCCGCGCGCGCCGGATCGGAGGCGACGCGGGCGCTGCGCGATCGGGGGGCCGAGATGCTTGCCCTCGCGCGGGCGCTCGACGTGCCGCAGGAGACCGTCTCCATTTCCCCGCCGATGCCCTGCCCGCCGCTCGAAGCGCGGCCGAAGCAGCTCTCGGTGACGCGCATCGAGACGCTGATCCGCGACCCCTATGCGATCCACGCCGAATACGTGCTCGGCCTCAAACCCTTCGAGGAGATCGCCGCCCCGGCGGGCGCGGCCGAGCGCGGCATGCTCGTCCACGACATCCTGGAGACCTTCGTCGCCGAGCGACCCGCCGGCCCCTTCGACGAGGCAGCGCATTCCCGGCTCATCGAGATCGGGCGCGATGCCTTTGCCGGGTTTTCCGACTGGCCGGAAGTCGCGGCCATCTGGTGGCCGCGCTTTCAACGCGTGGCGCGCTGGTTCGTGCGGCAGGAGGCGGCGCGGGAGGGAATCGTGCGCCGCCATGTGGAGGCAAGGGGCGCCTGGGAAGCGAGCCGCGACTTCCGCCTCACCGGCCGGGCCGACCGGATCGATATCCTCGAGGACGGACGGCTCGCCATCATCGACTACAAGACCGGCACGCCGCCGAGCGCCAGGGAGGTGCTTTCGGTGAGCCCGCAGCTGCCGCTGGAAGCGCTGATGGCGCGGCGCGGCGCCTTTGCGGGGGCGCCGGCGGGCGATGCGGCCGAGCTCCTCTACTACCAGATCCACGGCCGCGGCGAGGGCGGCAAGGTGGAGGCGCGCGGCACGAAGCGGGCGACGAAGAACGAACCGGAGGTGACGCTCGCCGAGTGCCTGGCGATGACGGAGAAGAACCTCTTCGAGCTGATCGCCCATTTCGCCAGCCCCGAGAACGCCTACCTCTCCAGCCGTGTGCCGCGGACCGCCGATTACGGCGGCGATTTCGACCATCTCGCCCGCATCGCCGAATTCTCGCTCGGGGAGAGCGAGGAATGACCGACCTTCTCGCAAGCCCCACGGCGCGCCTGCAATGGCAGGCCTCGGACCCCGAGATCTCCGCCTTCGTCGCCGCCAATGCCGGATCCGGCAAGACGCATGTGCTGACCCAGAGGGTCGTCCGGCTGCTGCTGGCCGGCGCCGATCCCGGCTCGATCCTTTGCCTGACCTACACCAAGGCGGCGGCCGCCGAGATGTCCGGCCGCGTCTTCCGCACGCTCGGCGAATGGGCGGTGCTGCCGGACGCCGAACTGGCCGTGGCGATCGCGGGCAGCCAGGGTTTCATGCCCGACCGCGCGGCGATGGGGCGGGCGCGCCGGCTCTTCGCCCGGGCGCTGGAAACGCCGGGCGGGCTCAACATCCAGACCATCCACGCCTTCTGCGAGCGCATCCTCCACCAGTTTCCCTTCGAGGCGAACGTGCCCGGGCATTTCGAGGTGCTCGACGAGACGGGCGCCGAGGCGCTGCTGGCGAGGGCGCGGCAAGCGGTGCTGGCAAGGGCGGAGGGCGACCAGGAGGGCCTCGGCGCGGCGCTGGCGAAGATCGCCACGCTGAAGGGCGACCAGGAGATCGAGGGCGCGCTGAAGGCCGTCATCGACGAGCGCGACGCCCTGGAGCGCTGGATGGGGATGACCTCATCCGACCCCGCCACGCCCGCCGGCACGGTCGCCGACATCATCCGCGACCTGCGGCAGCGGCTGGAGCTTTCCGCGCAGGAGAGCGAGGAAGCGATTCGAGCCGAGATCTGCGCCAGCCCGGGCTGGGACGGGGCCGAGGGCGAGGAGCTCTACGACCTTCTCGGCACGCTCGGCGACCTGACGAAGCGCAACGACATCGCCGCGCGCGACGCGATGGAGGCGCTTCTCGCCGAGATCGGCCAGGAGCGGGAGGCGGATCTGCGCCTCGACTTCTTCCTGACCCAGCGGGAGGGGCGGTGGAGCCCGCGCAGCGAGAAGCACCGGTTCGGCAAGGTGCTGCGGGAAAGCTATCCCGATCTCGACGAGCGCTTCCTGGAAGAGGCGCTGCGCCTCGCCTGGCTGCGCGAGCGGCTGTCGCTGGTGCGCACGGCCGAGGCGACGGCGGCGCTGTTCATCGTCGGCGACGCCATCCTGCAGCGCTACAAGCATCTGAAGCAGCGGCGGGGCTTCCTCGATTTCACCGACCTCATCCTCAGGACGCGCAATCTTCTGAAGCGCGGCGAGGTGGCGGCCTGGGTGCAGTACAAGCTCGACGCGGGCATCAATCACATCCTCGTCGACGAGGCGCAGGACACCTCCCCCGACGCCTGGGAGATCGTGCGCATGCTCGCCGCCGAATTCTTCGCCGGCAAGGGCGCCGAGCGCGGCATCCGCACGCTCTTTGCCGTGGGCGACGACAAGCAGTCGATCTACGGTTTCCAGGGCGCCGACCCGGCGCTGCTGGCGGAAAACAGCCGGAGCTTCGCCAGCCAGGCGGAAGCGGCGGCGATGGCCTTCCGGCAGGTGCCGCTCGGCGTCTCGTTCCGCTCCGTGCAGGCCGTGCTCGACGCCGTCGACACCGTCTTCGACGGAGGCCTTTCGACGGCGGTCACCAGCCTCGGCTACGAGCGCCACCAGGCCTTCCGCGAAAAGGCGCCGGGCGAGGTGCGGCTTCTGCCGCGCATCGTGCGGCCGAAAGGCGAGGAGCCGGAGAGCTGGACGGCGCCCTTCGACGCGCCGACACAATCGGAACACCGGCTCGCCGAGGAGATCGCCGAGGAAATCGCCCGGCTCCTGCGGCAGGGCCGGCTGCCTTCCGGGGCGAAGGTGCGACCCGGCGGCATCATGGTGCTGAGCCGCAAGCGCGGCAGCTTCGCGCGGGCCATGGTGCGGGCGCTGAAGGCGCGGGGCCTGCCGACGGCCGGCGCCGACCGGATCGCGCTCGCCGACCACATCATCGCGGAGGATCTTCTCGCCCTCGCCGACGTCGTGCTGCTGCCGGAGGACGACCTTCAGCTCGCCGCCCTCCTGAAATCGCCGCTCTTCGGCTTCGACGACGACGACCTGATGGCGCTCCTCATCGGACGCGGGCGGGCGAGCCTGATGGAGCGGCTTCAGGCGAGCGAGAGGGCGAAACACAACGAGGCCCATGAGCGGCTTCGCGGTCTGATGGCGCTCGCCGACCGGCTGACGCCCTTCGCCTTCTTCACCCGCCTCATCGAGACGGAGGGCGGCAGGGAGAAATTCCGCGCGCGCATGGGCTCGGAGGCCGACGACGTGCTCGACCTCTTCCTTTCCACCGCGCTCAGCCTGGAGCAGGTGGCCGCGCCCGGCCTGCAGGCGCTCGCCGCCACCATTCGCGCCGGGGCGGGCGACGTGAAGCGCGAGCTTTCCGAAGGCGCCGAGACGATCCGCGTGATGACGGTGCACGGCGCCAAGGGGCTCGAGGCCGACATCGTCTTCCTCGCCGATACGGGCGGGCAGATCAGCGTTCACCAGCACCGGGACCGGCTGGTGAAGATCGGCACGCGCGAGGCGCCCGCCTTCCTGTGGCGGCAATCGAAGGAAGATGCGGCGCCGGCGCAGCTCATCCGCGAGGCAGAGGAGAAGGCGGAGGCGGAGAACGAGTATTTCCGGCTCCTCTACGTGGCGATGACGCGGGCCAAGGACCTCCTCGTCGTCTGCGGCATTCGCGGCGAGCGGTCGCCGAAGAACGCCTGGTATGCGACGATTGCCGAGGCTTTGGCGCCCGATGCCGAGCGGGGCGAGGACGGCGAGCTTTTGGCCCCCTTCTGCTGGCACGGCGAGAGCCCGCAGCCGCATGGCGAGGCGGCGGCGGAAGAGGTGCAGCCCGCAAAGGCCGAGACCGTCCTGCCGGACTGGGCGCTGCGGCCGGCAAAGCCTGCAAGGCTGCCGCCGCAGCCGCTCCGGCCTTCCAGCGCGCTTGCCGAGGAGGACCCGCCGCCGGGGCCGGCAACGGCGATGGCGGCGATGAAGGACGCCGCGCGGCTCGCCGCGGGACGCGGCAGGGCGCTGCACAAGCTCCTGCAGTTCCTGCCGGACTGGCCGGAGGCGGAGCGGGCGATGCGGGCCGAGCGGCTGCTTGCCCGCATCTGGCCGGAAGCCGATGGCGCGGCGCGGGCAAAGGCCTTCGCCGAGGCGCTTTCGGTGCTCGGCCAGGCGGAACTCGCGCCGCTGTTTACCGGTGAGAGCCGCGCCGAGGTCTCGCTTGTCGGCGAGATCGAGACGAAAGGCGGGGCCTTTGCCATCGGCGGGCGGATCGACCGGCTCGCCGTCGGCGAGGCGGAGGTTTTTCTCGCCGACTACAAGACCGGCGCGCCGCCGGCCTCGCTGGCGAGTGCGGACGAAACGGCGCTTCGCCAGATCGCGCTCTATGCGGCGCTGCTGCGGCACATCTATCCGCAGAAAAAGGTGCGCGCCGCGCTCGTCTACACGGCCGGGCCGACGGTGATCGAGGTGCCGCAGGAACGGCTTGAGGCGGCGCTCGCCTCGCTCGGCATCGGGGCAGACGCGAGCGCGTGAAACCGGGGCCCTGCATCCCGGCGCGCTTGACCGGGGGGCGGGGCGTTCCTACCTTCCGCTCAACCGATCAGGAGAATCTCAACATGGCCACCGAACACACGACCGACGGCTCCTTCGAGGCCGACGTGCTGAAGTCCGACACCCCCGTCGTGGTCGATTTCTGGGCCGAATGGTGCGGCCCCTGCAAGATGATCGCGCCGCATCTGGAGGAGATCGCCGGCGAGATGGAAGGCAAGGTGAAAATCGCCAAGCTGAATGTCGACGAGAACCAGCAGACCGCCATCAAGTACGGCGTGCGCTCCATCCCGACGCTGATCATGTTCAAGGGCGGCGAGCCCGTCGACATGAAGGTCGGCGCCAGCGCCAAGAGCGACCTGCAGAAGTGGATTTCCAGCGCCGCATAGGCGCTGCCGGCTTTTTCCAGCCTTTCCGGACGGCCTCCCGCCAAGCGGGGGGCCGTTTTTGTCTCGCCTATTCCGGCAGGGGGCCGTTCTCGCGCAGCACCTCGCCGGCGAGATAGAGCGAGCCGCAGATGAGAATGCGGGGCGGCTCGCCGCCCATCTCCTCGATGAAGGCGAGCGCCTCGCCGACGGAGGCGGCGGCCCTTGCCGGCAGGCCGGCCTCGTTGGCGGCGGCGGCGAGTTCGCGCGGCTCGAAGCCGGCCTCGCTCTCCTGGACCGGAACGGTGAAGACGTGCTGGGCGAGGCTCTCGAAGGAGGCGAAGTAGCCGATCGGGTCCTTGGTCGTCAGCATGCCGGCGACGAGGAAGAGCGGCTTTTGAACGCGGTCGTGCAGGGCGGCCATCTCGTCGGCGATGACGATGCCGGCGGCCGGATTGTGGCCGCCGTCGAGCCAGAGCTCGGCCCCTTCCGGCGCGGCGTCGACGAGGGGACCTTCCGAGAGCCGCTGCAGGCGGGCCGGCCAGCGGACCTGGCGCAGGCCCCTTCCCATCGTCTCATTGTCGATGCGCGTCGGCGCAAGGTCGAGGCCGAGGGCGCGCAGGGTGGCGATGGCCGTGCCGGCATTGTCGATCTGGTGCTGGCCGACGAGGCGCGGCAGGGGCAGGTCGATGAGACCGCGCTCGTCCTGGTAGACGAGGCGGGCGTTTTCGGCATGCACGCCCCATTCCATGTTGTGGCGGAAGAGGCTCGCGCGGGCGGCTTCCGCCTCGACGGCGAGCATGGCCATGACGTGTTCGTCCTGCGGGCCGACGATGGCCGGCGCGCCCGGCTTCATGATGCCGGCCTTCTCGGAGGCGATGCCGGCAAGGTCGTCGCCGAGGAACTCGGCATGGTCGTGGCTGATGGAGGTCAGGACCGCGGCGAGCGGATCGGCGATGACGTTGGTCGCGTCGTAGCGGCCTCCGAGGCCGACCTCGATCAGGGAGAAATCGGCGGGATGCTCGGCAAAGAGCCGGAAGGCGACCGCCGTGGTGATCTCGAAGAAGGTGATCGGCTGGTTGTCGTTCGCCTCCAGCACCTCCTCGATCGCGGCGATCAGCGCCGGCGTCTCGACGAGGCGGCCGCCGCCCTCGGCGCCGAGGCGAATGCGCTCGTTGAAGCGCACGAGATGGGGGGAGGTGTAGACATGCGCGGTGCGGCCCGAGGCCTCCAGGATGGCGCGCAGGAAGGCGACGACGGAGCCCTTGCCGTTCGTGCCGGCGACATGGATGACGGGCGGCAGGCGCTTTTCAGGATGGCCGAGCGCGGCCAGCAGCCGCTCGATCCGCCCGAGGGAGAGATCGATGCGCTTCGGGTGAAGCGCCAGCAGCGCCTCGAGCAGATCGTCGAGTGCGGGCATGAAGGATGGCCGGTCAGGCAGGCTGCTGCTGCGGCGGATCCGGCTCGCTCGGCGGGCCATCGGCCGGCGTGGCCGAAGGGGCGATCACTTCCGCCGGCTCCTCGGCATGCTCGTCGGCGACCTGCGGCGCTTCGGGAAGATGCATCAGCATGCGGCAGATGCGTGCCACCACCTGGCGGAGCTCCTGGCGCGGCACGACCATGTCGATCATGCCGTGCTCGAGAAGATAGTCGGAGCGCTGGAAGCCCTCCGGCAGCTTCTCGCGGATGGTCTGGGCGATGACGCGCGGGCCGGCAAAGCCGATGAGGGCGCCGGGCTCGGCGATATGGATGTCGCCCAGCATGCCGTAGGAGGCCGTGACGCCGCCCGTGGTCGGGTTGGTGAGGACGACGATATAGGGAAGGCCGGCCTCCTTCAGCCTGTCGACGGCGACGGTGGTGCGCGGCAATTGCATGAGCGAGAGGATGCCCTCCTGCATGCGCGCTCCGCCCGAGGCCGTGACGAGGACGAAGGGCACGCCGCGCTCGAAGGCCGCCTCGGCGCCGGCGATCAGCGCCTCGGCCGCGGCCATGCCGAGCGAGCCGCCCATGAATTCGAAATCCTGCACCGCCACGACGACGCTGACGCCTTCCACCTTGCCCTCGCCGACGAGGATGGCGTCCTTGAGGCCGGTCTTGGCCTTGGCGCCCTTCAGGCGGTCGGTGTAGCGGCGCTCGTCGCGAAAGCGCAGCGGATCGACGACGGGCTCGGGAAAGCCGATCTCCGTCCACTGGCCGTAATCGAGAAAGAGACGCAGGCGGGTGCGCGCATCGATGCGCTGGTGATAGCCGGAGCCCGGGAAGACGAACTGGTTCGCCTCCAGGTCCTTGTAGAAGACCATGGCGCCCGTCTCCGGGCATTTGACCCAGAGGTTGTCCGGCGTCTCGCGCTTGGTCCACAGACCGCGGATCTTCGGCCGGACGACGTTGGAAATCCAGTTCACGGGGAAAGCTCCTGTTCGGTCGCCGTCATTCCGCGGCCATCTGGCGCGAAAGGCGCACACCCTCGGCGAGCTCGCCGACGAGCGCCGTCACGGCGGAAACGGTGTTCTGGGTCGCCTTGCCGTCTTCGTCGAGGCTGGCGGCAACCGCCTGGACGATGGCCGAGCCCACGACGACGCCGTCGGCGGTGCGGCCGATGGCGCCGGCCTGCTCGCGCGTCCTGACGCCGAAGCCGACCGCGACGGGAAGTTCGGTATGCGCCTTGATGCGATCCACCGCCTCGGCGACCCGGGTGCTGTCGGGCGCGGCGGAACCGGTGATGCCGTTGATGGAGACGTAATAGACGAAGCCCGAGGTGTTCTGCAGCACCTTCGGAAGGCGCCTGTCGTCGGTGGTCGGGGTGGCGAGGCGGATGAAGTTCAGCCCGCCCTTCAGGGCCGGGATGCAGAGCTCCTCGTCCTCCTCGGGCGGCAGGTCGACGACGATGAGGCCGTCGACACCGGCATCGCAGGCATCGGCGACGAACTTCTCCGAGCCGTACTGATAGATCGGGTTGTAGTAGCCCATCAGCACGATCGGCGTATCGGCGTCGATCTCGCGGAAACGGCGCACCATGGCGAGCGTCTTCCTGAGCGTCTGGCCCGCCTTCAAGGCGCGCAGGCCGGCCGCCTGGATGGCCGGGCCGTCGGCCATCGGATCGGAGAAGGGCATGCCGAGCTCGATGATGTCGGCGCCGGCGCCGGGCAGCGCGGCCAGAATCTTCTCGCTGGTGGCAAGATCGGGATCACCCGCCGTGACGAAGGTGACGAGGGCCGGCCGCAATTCGTTGCGGACGGCGGCAAAGCGCCGGGCGATCCGGCCTGAGGAGGCGTCAGCCGACATGTTCGCGCACTTCGATGGTGACGTTGAAGGCATAGAAGCCGTCGCGCTCGATGCGCTCGCGGGCCACTTCGGCATCGAAGGCGATGCGGGGCTCTTCGTCGTCGGGGATGGTGGTCAGAAAGACGAGATTTTCGCTGGCGCGCACGCCCTCGGCGTTGGCGCTTTGATCGCCGGCGCGGACGGCGACGTAGTGCTGCGGATTCTGGACCGCGCGGTAGATCTCGAAATAGGTCATGTCCCCGCTCCCTAGATATCCATACCGAGATGGCCGGCAACGGCGAAGATGTCCTTGTCGCCGCGGCCGCACATGTTCATCACGATGATCTGGTCGCGATCCATCCGCGGCGCAAGCTTGATTACCTCCGCAAGCGCATGGGCCGGCTCCAGCGCCGGGATGATGCCCTCCAGCCGGGTGCAGAGCTGGAAGGCGTCGAGCGCCTCCCTGTCGGTCGCCGAGACGTAGGTGACACGCCCGGAATCCTTGAGGAAGGCGTGCTCGGGACCGATGCCCGGATAATCGAGGCCGGCCGAGATGGAATGACCTTCCAGGATCTGGCCGTCGCCATCCTGAAGCAGATAGGTGCGATTGCCGTGGAGGACGCCCGGACGCCCGCCATTCAGAGAGGCGGCATGACCGTTCTCGACCTCCAGGCCGTGGCCGCCGGCCTCGACCCCGTAGATCTTCACGCTCTCGTCGTCGAGGAAGGGATGGAAGAGGCCGATGGCGTTGGAGCCGCCGCCCAGGCAGGCCACGAGCGCATCCGGCAGACGGCCTTCCATCTCCTGCAGCTGCTCCTTCGCCTCGCGGCCGATGACCGACTGGAAGTCGCGCACCAGCTCCGGATAGGGGTGCGGGCCGGCCGCCGTGCCGATGATGTAGTAGGTGTCCTCGACATTCGTCACCCAGTCGCGCAGCGCCTCGTTCATGGCGTCCTTGAGGGTGCCGGCGCCGGCGGTGACGGGCTTCACCTCGGCGCCGAGGAGGCGCATGCGGAAGACGTTGGGCTTCTGCCGCTCGGTATCCGTCTTGCCCATATAGACCGTGCAGGGCAGGCCGAAGCGGGCCGCCACCGTTGCGGAAGCGACGCCGTGCTGGCCGGCGCCCGTCTCGGCGATGATGCGGCTCTTGCCCATCTTGCGGGCGAGCAGGATCTGGCCGAGGCAGTTGTTGATCTTGTGCGAGCCGGTGTGGTTGAGTTCGTCGCGCTTGAAATAGACCTTGGCGCCCCGCCCGGCCGGCGCGGCTTCGCGCAGATGCTCCGTCAGCCGCTCGGCATAGTAGAGCGGGCTCGGACGGCCGGCATAATGGGTGGCAAGCGAGGCGAGCTCGGCGTGGAACTCGGGATCCTCTTTGGCGGCCTTGTAGGCGGCCTCCAGCTCCAGGATGTTCGGCATCAGCGTCTCGGCGACGAAGCGCCCTCCGAACATGCCGAAATGCCCGGTCTCGTCGGGACCGCTGCGGTAGGTATTGGGTTTCAGACCGGGCTCTGCCATTGCGGCGTGCCTCTTTCCTGCAGGTTGTCGGTTCAGAGCGCGGCGACGGGCCGCGCGGCGCGCCGGGCATCTTTCGGCGTGTCACCGCTGCCTGGCGAATCCGCCTTTCTGACGGCGGCGACGAAGGCGGCGATACGGCTCACGTCTTTCTTTCCGGGAGCGCTTTCAACCCCGGAGGAAACGTCGACAGCCGGGGCACGGGTGCGCCGGACGGCCTCGGCGACGTTCTTCGGATCGAGGCCGCCGGAGAGGAACCAGGGCACGCCCGGCTCAAAGCCGGTCAGCAGCGACCAGTCGAACACCTCTCCGTTGCCGCCGGGCCGGGTGGCGCTTTTCGGGGGACGCGCATCGAGGAGAAGCCGATCGGCGATGCCGGCATATTGGCGAACCACGGCGAGATCTTCCGCACTGCCGATGCCGAGCGCCTTGACGACGGGCAGGGAGAACCTTTCCGCCACCTCGCGCACGCGCTGCGGGCTTTCGGCGCCGTGAAGCTGCAGAAAATCAGGCCCGAGGGCCGCGACGATATCCGCGATGAGCGCGTCGGAGGCATCGACGGTGAGCGCGACCTTTCGGGCCCTGTCGCCGACGGCCTCGGCGAGGGCCGCCGCCTCCGCGAAGCCGACATTGCGCGGGCTCTTCGCAAAGAAGACGAAACCCAGGAAATCGGCACCCGCGGCAAGGCTCGCCTCGACCGCTTCATGGGTGTTCAACCCGCAGATTTTGACCTCTGTCGCCATAGCCTTCTGGTTCGCATGAATCCTTGCCGTTGTCCAACATCCGCAGGGCCCGGGGGCGCGGCGGAAAGGCGGGCGAAGCGGCCTCAGGCGGGGGGAGCCGCCTCCCCCTCCCCGGCCATGACGGCGACCGCGGCGACGAGGCGTTCAAGGTCCTGTGGCCGCGAGAGCCGGTGGTCGCCCTCGCGCACCATGGTGACGACCACATCGTCGAAGCAGAGCCGGTCGGCAAGCTTCTCGGCGTGACGGTAGGGAACATCGCTATCCTGCATGCCCTGGATGATATGGACCGGGCAGGCGACTTCGATCGGCGCCTCGCCGAAAAGATGCAGCTCCCCATCCTCGATCAGCTCTTTCGTCAGGAGATAGGGCTCCTCGGAATATTCCGAGGGCTGCGAGACGAAGCCCTTCTCGGCCATCTCCGCCCGCTCCTTATCGCCGAAGAGGTCGCTCATCAGCACCTTGGTCATGTCGACGGCCGGAGCGATCAGGATAAGGCCCTTCAGGCGCGAGACCTCGCCGCGCTCGCGCAGCGTCTTGGCCAGAAGCAGCGCCAGCCAGCCGCCCATGGAGGAACCGACGATAATCTGCGGACCGGAGGTGAAGCGCTCGAAAACGGCGAGCGCCTCTTCCAGCCAGCGCGAGACGGTGCCGTGACGGAACTCGCCTTGCGAGCGGCCGTGCCCGGAATAGTCGAAGCGGACGCAGGGATGGCCGGTCTCGGCCGCCCAGCCGTCAAGCGCCAGCGCCTTGGTGCCTTCCATGTCCGACTTGAAGCCGCCGAGCCAGAAGAGGCCCGGACCGACCCCCGGGCGCGCCAATACCGCGATCTGTCTTTCAGCGCCGCCCTTGCCGACGGCCATGCTTTGCAAGTCCAGGGACATCAATCTATGTCTCGTTCCGCTCTTGGTTTCATCCGGCCGCCTCGAGATTGAGGTGCCCTTCGAGCCCCCGGCAGTCAACCGCAAGATGTCGAAAACCATTTTACAGGTGATCCCGAACCTCGATACCGGCGGGGCGGAGCGCACGGCTGTCGATATCGCGGCAGCCCTCTCCGCACGCGGCGACATCGCGCTCGTCGCGAGCGAGGGCGGGCGGATGGAAGCGGAGCTGAAGGCGGCCGGCGGGGAACTTTGCGAACTTCCGCTCGCCTCGAAAAATCCTCTCGTCATGGTGGCAAATGCGGGCCGGCTCGCCGCTCTGGTACGGGCGCGCAGCGTCGACATCGTGCATGCGAGGAGCCGGGCGCCCGCCTGGTCGGCGCTTCTCGCCTGCCGGATGACCGGCGTGCCGTTCGTCACCACGTATCACGGCATCTACGGCCAGAAATCGGCGCTGAAGGGCTTTTACAATTCCGTCATGGCGCGGGGCGACGCCGTCATCGCCAATTCCGGCTATACGGCCGATCTCATCGCGGCCCGACACGGCACGCCAAAAGGTCGCATCACCACCATCTATCGCGGCACCGACCTCTCACGCTTCGACCCTGGCGCGATCGGCCCGGAGCGAACCGGCCAGCTGCGCGCGCAATGGGGCATCGCCGAAGGCACGCCGATCATCCTCAACGTGGCGCGGCTCACCAGCTGGAAGGGACAGGAAGTGCTGATCGAGGCGGCCGCACGGATCGCGCAGAAGGCCGATTTCGCGCTCGTCCTCGCCGGCGACGCACAGGGGCGGGAATCCTATCGCGCCCGGCTCCTCGCGCAGACCGAGGGGCTGGGGCTTTCCGGCCGCGTCTTCCTGCCGGGCCATACGGACGACGTGCCGGCGGCACTCGCCCTTGCCTCGCTCGCCGTCGTCGCTTCCACCGAACCGGAGGCTTTCGGCCGCTTCGCGGTGGAAGCGCAGGCGATGGGCGTGCCCACCATCGTCTCCGATCTCGGCCCGGCGCGCGAGACGGTGCTCGCCCCACCGGAGGCAGATGACGAGGAGCGCAGCGGCTGGCGCGTGAGCGCCGGCGACAGCGCCGGGCTGGCGCGCGCCCTTGAGACGGCGCTCGCCCTTCCCCATGTGGAGCGGGAGGCCGTCGCGCGGCGCGCTAGGGCGCATGCGGCGACTTTCTCCCTTGCGGCGATGACCGCGGCAACGCTTAAGCTCTACGACGAGATTCCTTCGGGCGCGCGGAAGAGGTAATTCCCGCGCCTAAAAGGTCGAACCCGTTTCTTCGGCGCGCCGACATTTCGATTGCCGCGCCGGGATGCTATAGTGTTCGCACGCGCGCCGGCAAAAGGCCGCTCGCGTCGTCCAATCTATCTTGAACTATATGAGGAGAGCTCACCATTCGCAGACCACACCGTGCGCCGCCTCCGGTGAAGGAGGGGCCCCGCGTCAACGACGAGATCCGGCTGCCCGAGATCCAGTTGATCGATCATGAAGGCACCAATCACGGCATCATCGCCACGGACGAGGCCAAGGCCATCGCCGCCGAGGCCGGGCTCGATCTCGTGGAGATTTCGCCCAACCAGCGTCCGCCCGTCTGCAAGATTCTCGACTACGGCAAGTTCAAATACATTTCGCAGAAGAAGGCTGCCGAGGCGCGGAAGAAGCAGAAGACCGTCGACGTCAAGGAAGTGAAGATGCGGCCGAACATCGACACGCACGACTACGACGTGAAGATGCGCAACGCCCGCCGCTTCGTGGAAGACGGCGACAAGGTGAAGATGACCATGCGCTTCCGCGGCCGCGAGATGGCGCATCAGGAACTCGGCCTGGAGGTCCTCTTCAAGGTGCGCGATCAGCTGGGCGACATCTCCAAGGTCGAGCACGACCCGAAGATGGAAGGCCGCCAGATGATCATGATCCTGGCGCCGGACCTGAAGAAGCTCGCCGCCATCGAGAAGGCGAAGAAGCTGGCCGACAAGGCCGCCGCCAAGGCCAGCCGCAACCAGGCCGAGGCCGAAGAGGCCGAGGAATCGGAAGCGGCCGAGGAAGCCGAGGATCAGGTGGAGGCCGAGGCCGAAACGGACGAGGCCGAGGGCGAGCCCGAGAAGGCTCAGGCCTGAGCGAACGGGGCCGGCCGGTACGGCCCCTCACATCGCAGAAAGACGGCCGGCCGCCGAGCATTTCGGTGGCGGGAGACGCCGTTGGCGCGCGGGGCGGGCTTGCCTTCGAGGAAGGCCGCCCCTATAAGCGCCGCTGCCGGATCGCCCGGCTCTCCGCCTCGGCGGAAAAAGGGCATGCCGTGGCGATCCAGAACGCTCTGATACGAGCCGACCGAAAGGCTCCGCACCGGCGGGGCCTCTTTGTCATGGAAAGGAGAGCCAAATGCCCAAGATGAAGACCAAATCGGGAGCCAAAAAGCGCTTCAAGTTCACCTCGACGGGCAAGATCAAGGTTGCCGCCGCCGGCAAACGGCACGGCATGATCAAGCGCTCGAACAAGTTCATCCGTAACGCCCGCGGCACCATGGTGCTGGAGGAGCAGGATGCGCGCATCGTTCGCAAATACATGCCCTACCAGCGCTAAGGAGACCCGAACATGGCACGTGTAAAACGCGGCGTGACGGCTCACGCCAGGCACAAGAAGATCATCAAGCAGGCCAAGGGCTATTACGGCCGGCGCAAGAACACGATCCGCGCCGCCAAGCAGGCGGTGGAGAAGGCGAACCAGTACGCCTATCGCGACCGGCGCGCCAAGAAGCGCTCGTTCCGCGCCCTGTGGATCCAGCGCATCAACGCCGCGGCCCGGCTGAACGGCCTCACCTATGGCCGCCTCATCGACGGCCTCTCCAAGGCCGGCATCGAGGTCGACCGCAAGGTGCTCGCCGACATCGCCATCCATGAGCCGGAGGCGTTCACCGCGCTCGCCGGCCAGGCGAAGGAGGCGCTCGCCTACCTGAAGGACCACACCGCCAACGAATACGAGGCGGCGGTCCGCTGAGGCGGCAGGGCTTTCGCAAAGGCATTACGGGGCGGCCGATGGCCGCCCTTTTTCGTTTGCGCGCCGATCCCGGCGGCGCGGGCGGCCGCCGGCTCCCCTTGGCGCCCATGCGGCCCGTTCGGGCCTTTCCAGCGGGCGCCAAGATGGGCTAGAGCCTCCCCGCGGAGTGAGCCATGGACCAGATGACAGATCTTCACGCGCTGGAGCGCGACATCACCGAGCGTATCCACCAGGCCGGCGACGAAGCGGCGCTGGAGGAAGCGCGCATCGCCTCGCTCGGCAAGAAGGGCGCGATCTCCGAAAGGCTGAAGGGCCTCGGCAAGATGAGCCCGGAGGAGCGGCAGGTCGCCGGCCCCGCCCTCAACGGGCTGAAGGCGCGCATCGCCGAGGCGCTGGAGACGCGGCGCGGCGAATTGAAGGAAAAGGCGCTGGAAGCGCGGCTGAAGAGCGAGACGATCGACGTCACGCTGCCGCCGCGGCCGGAGACGAAGGGCACCATCCACCCGACGACGCAGGTCTGGCAGGAGGTGATCGCCATCTTCGCCGATATGGGATTTTCCGTCGCCGAGGGACCGCATATCGAGAACGACTGGTACAATTTCGGTGCGCTCAACATTCCGCCCGAGCACCCTTCCCGCCAGGAGATGGACACCTTCTACCTGGCGCCGAAGGAAGACGGCTCACGCATGGTACTGCGCACGCATACCTCGCCGGTGCAGATCCGCACCATGGAGGCCGAGGAGCCGCCGATCCGCATCATCGCGCCGGGACGCACCTTCCGCTCCGATTCGGACCGCACGCACACGCCGATGTTCCACCAGATCGAGGGCCTCGTCATCGACGAGACGACCCATATGGGTCACCTGAAGGGGACGCTGGAGGCATTCTGCAAGGCGTTCTTCGAGGTGGAGGAGCTGAAGATGCGCTTCCGCCCGTCGCACTTTCCCTTCACCGAGCCTTCCATGGAGGTCGATATCGGTTGCCAGTGGGTCGGCGGCGAACTGAAGATCGGCGAGGGCGAGGACTGGCTGGAGATTTTAGGCTCCGGCATGGTGCATCCGCATGTCATCCGCGCCGGCGGGCTCGATCCGGAAAAATACCAGGGCTTCGCCTTCGGCATGGGGCTCGACAGGCTCGCCATGCTGAAGTACGGCATCCCGGACCTTCGGGCCTTCTTCGAGGCGGACCTCAGATGGCTGCGCCATTACGGCTTTTCCGCCCTCGACATGCCGAGCGTCGCCGAAGGGCTGAGCTAGAACTCCCAGCTTCATTGCGCGCGAACCGGCGCGGCGGCTTCCCTGCCGCCGCGCCGGTTTGCTTTCCAGATTAGGGCAATTCAAACATTCCTCGCCGAAGGGTCGCACGGCAAGCCTCACGCAACCCAGCGCTGCAACATGCAAACTCCGTAACTCGTCGTACAACGGAGGGCCAACATGGAAGCCAGCGCGTCATTGGGCGAGCGCCTGCGATTCCTCGAGATCGGAGAAGCGGAGCGCGCTGAACTGCGGGCGATGTGGCCGAAGCTGGAGCCAACGCTGCCGAAAATGCTCGAGAGCTTCTACGCCCATATCCGCCAGGTGCCGAAGCTCGCAGAGATGGTCGGAGAGCGCCAGGCGCGGCTGATCGACATGCAGACGAGCCATTGGCGGCATCTCTTCGACGGCCGCTTCGACGAGGAGTACGTCGCCAGCATCCGCCGCATTGGCCTCGTGCACCACAAGATCGGGCTCGAACCACGCTGGTATATCGGCGGCTATTCCTTCCTCATGGGCGCGCTCGCCGAGCACGTGCTGGGCATGCGCGGCGGCGAGAGGAAGCGTATCCAGCAGATGCACTGCCTGCAGCGCGCCATCATGCTCGACATGGACCTCGCCATCTCCGTCTACCAGGACGTCCTGATCGAGGAGCGGCAGAAGCGCGGGCAGGCGCTCGACCAGGCCGTCAGGGACTTCTGGGATGCGGCGGAAAAAAGCCTGTCGGTCTCCCGCGACGCCAATTCCGGTCTTGCCCGCAGCGCCGAGACGCTCTCCGTCACCACGGAAAGCGCGAGCAATCTTGCCACGTCCATCGTGGCGGCCGCCGAGCAGACCGCCTCCAACATGCAGGCCGGAGCGGCGGCGACAGAAGAACTCGCCGCCTCGGTGCGCGAGATATCCGAACAGGCCGGGCGCTCGGCGACGATCGTCACCCGGGCCGTGACCGGTACGCAGGCGACCAAGGAGGCCGTCTCGGGGCTTTCCGAACATGCCCGGCACATCGGGGCGGTGGTCGACCTCATCAACCAGATCGCGGCGCAGACGAACCTTCTCGCCCTCAACGCCACGATCGAGGCGGCGCGCGCCGGCGACGCCGGCCGGGGCTTCGCCGTCGTTGCCCAGGAGGTGAAGGCGCTGGCCGGCCAGACCGCCAAGGCGACCACGGACATCATCTCGCGGGTCTCGGCGATCCAGCAGGCGACGCAGGAAACCGAGACCTCCATCGGACAGATCGCCACCATTATCGAGGAGGTAAGCGTCATCGCAACGACGATCTCCGCCGCCGTCGAGGAACAGACCGCCGCCACGGCCGACATCGCCTCGAACGTGCAGCAGACCGCCAACAACGCCCGCTCGGTCGTGGAGAGCATGGAGGCACTCAACCGCTCCACCACCTCCGCCTCCGACTGCGCGCACCAGGTAGACACCGCACGCGGCACCCTGGAACAGCAATTGATGAGACTGGAGCACGACATTACCGGCTTCATGGACGCCGCGAAGGCCGCCTGAGGCCGCCGCGTGAAGAGCGGCCATGCAGAAGGATGCTGGGTAAGGACGCGCCACGCTGCTAGCCTTCGCCCATGAATGGAACACACCTTGCCGCCCGCGCCGAGAATAGCCCCCCGTCCCGGCGCGCGGCCGGCTTGAAGCCCGGCGGAAGCACGCCTTCCGCCGGGCTTTTTCCGCTTTTCCCCCTGCTCGCTGCCGGCCTCGTCATCGGCCTCCTGGCGGCCTGCCAGTCGGCGCCCTCGCCCGAGCGAAAGCCGGTGAAGGTCGGCAACTGGACGGTGGAGACCCGGGCGACGGTGCTGATCGACCAGGCCGTGGTGCACTGACGCGCGGCCGGGCCGCCTTGCCACTCAGGCCCGAGGCGTCTAGGTGAACGCCGACACGTCTTACCCCCGCAGTTTCCGATGAAATTCACCGTTTCCTGGCTCAAGGACTTCCTCGACACCGACGCCTCGGCCGAGGAGATCGCCGACAAGCTCACCATGATCGGGCTCGAGCTCGAGAGTCTCAGCAATCCCGCCGAGGCACTTTCGCCCTTCGTGATCGCCAAGGTGCTGGAGGCGCGACAGCATCCCAATGCCGACCGCCTGCGCGTCTGCATGGTCGATCCCGGGACCGGCGAGACCGTGCAGGTCGTCTGCGGCGCGCCGAATGCGCGCACCGGCATGATCGGCGTCTTCGCCCCGGTCGGCTCCTTCGTGCCGGGCACCGGCATCGAGCTGAAGGCCGGCAACCTGCGCGGCGAGGCCTCCAACGGCATGCTCGTTTCCGAACGGGAACTGCTGCTCTCCGACGACCATGAAGGCATCATCGACCTTCCGGCCGACGCGCCGGTGGGAACAAGCTATGCCGCCTGGGCCGGGCTCGACGATCCGGTGATCGACGTGGCGGTGACGCCGAACCGGCCCGACGCGCTCGGCGTCTACGGCGTGGCGCGCGACCTCGCCGCGGCCGGGCTCGGCACGCTTAAGCCGCTCGCCGACGCGCCCGTGGAAGGCACCTTCAAGAGCCCGATCGGCGTCTCGCTCGCCTTCGACGGCGACGACAGCCCCTGCCCGCTCTTCGTCGGCCGCTATATCCGCGGCGTCACGAACGGACCCTCGCCGGCCTGGATGCAGAAGCGGCTGCGCGCCATCGGGCTTCGCCCGATCTCGGCGCTGGTCGACGTCACCAACTACATGACGCATGCCTATGGGCGACCGCTGCACGTCTTCGACGCGGCCAAGGTAAAAGGCAACATCTCGGCGCGCCTTGCCCGTCCCGGCGAGACGATCGAGGCGCTCGACGGGCGTACCTACACGCTCGACGAGACGATGACGGTAATCGCCGACGAGGCCGCGCCGGAAGCCATCGCCGGCGTGATGGGCGGCGAGGCGAGCGGCGTCACCGCGGAGACCACCGAGGTGTTCCTCGAATCGGCGTGGTTCGATCCGGTGCGCACCGCCGCCACGGGGCGCAAGCTCAACCTCAATTCCGATGCGCGCTACCGCTTCGAGCGCGGCGTCGACCCGGCCTTCGCCGAGCCCGGGGCGGAGATCGCCACGCGCATCATCCTCGACATGTGCGGCGGCGAAGCTTCCGAGATCCTTCTCGCCGGCAAGCCGCCGATCCGCGAAAAGACCATCGGCCTGCGCCTTTCGCGGGTGGAGAGCCTGGCGGGCGTTCGCATCGATCCGCAGCGGCAGGTCGATATCCTGGAAGCGCTCGGCTTTGCCGTCGCCGGGGCCGGCGACGACGTCGTCGTTTCCGTGCCCTCCTGGCGGCCGGACGTTTCCGGCGAGGCCGACCTCGTGGAAGAGATCGTGCGCATCCACGGGCTGGAAAAGATCGAGCACGTGATCCTGCCGAGGCTCGAGGCGGTGACGACGCCGAAGCTTTCGGTGCGCCAGCGCCGGCGCTTCCGCGCCGCAAGAGCGCTCGCGAGCCGCGGCTTCAACGAGGCCGTCACCTGGTCCTTCCTGCCTTCCGACCAGGCCGCGCTCTTCGGTGGCGGCGAGACGCGCCTCAAGCTCGACAATCCGATCTCCACCGAGCTTTCCGACATGCGGCCCTCGCTGCTCGCCGGGCTGGTGGCGGCTGCCGGGCGCAACGCCGACCGCGGCGCGGAGAGCCAGGCGATCTCGGAGGTGGGACAGGTCTATCTCGGCGACGGGCCGGAAGAGGAGCGGCTGCACGCCTCCGGCATCCGCCAGGGGATGACGGGGTCGCGCAGCTCGCTCGCCGCGCCCCGCGCCGTCGACGTCTTCGACGCCAAGGCCGATGCGCTCGCGGTTCTGGAAGCGCTCGGCGCGCCCGTCGACAAGGTGCAGGTGATGGCCGACGGTCCCTCCTGGTACCATCCGGGGCGGGTCGGCACGATCGGGCTCGGGCCGAAGAACCGGCTTGCCACCTTCGGCGAGGTGCATCCGCGCGTCCTTGAAGCCCTCGATGTCGCCGGGCCGCTGGTCGCCTTCGAGATCGACATCGACGCGATCCCGGTGCCGAAGGCCCAGCGGGCGGCGCGCGGGGCGCTCAACACCTCCGACTACCAGCCGGTGCGGCGCGATTTCGCCTTCGTCGTCGAGGAGGACGTGGCCGCCGAGAAGATCGTGCGGGCGGCCAGAGGGGCGGAGAAGAACCTGATCTCGCAGATCGGCGTCTTCGACGTCTTCCGCGGCGCTTCGATCGGCGAGGGAAGGAAATCGATCGCCATCGAGGTGACAATGACGCCGGACGACCGGACGCTGACGGAAGCCGAAATCGAGGCGGTTTCCAGCCGCATCGTCGCAGCCGTCGAAAAAGCGACTGGCGGCTCTCTCCGACGTTAGGTAGAATACCGAGACCCCGATGAAGGGGGTGTGAGCAACCTGTGGAAAGTGCCCTCCGGGAGGCCCCCGGAATGGCGGCTTCCTGCGGGCTTTGCCTTTGTTCCTATTTTATTCTTCCGGTAGGGAAAGCCCGCGAACGAAACGGGACCGCCGCCTATGTGGAAGCCTCTTTTGCATGTCCGGCAAAGACTTCCCGCGCCGCAGAAAGGCCGTTGAGGGCTGCCGGGAAGCCGGCATAGACGGCCATCTGCATGATGATCTCGACGATCTCCTCGCGCTCCAGGCCGACATTGAGACCGGCCGCGATGTGGACCTTCAGCTGCGGCTGTGCGGTGCCCATGGCCGTCAGCGCCGCGATGGTCGCGATCTCGCGGTCGCGCAGGGCGAGCCCTTCCCGGCAGTAGATGTCGCCGAAAGGGAATTCCAGAAGATAGGTGGCGAAGTCCGGGGCGATATCGGCCAGGGAGGCGACGACCTTCTCGCCGCCCTCGCCGTCGATCTCAGCGAGTGCCCGCCTTCCGCGATCCAGCCGGCTCTCTGCGAAATTCTGCTTCTGCGTCATGTTGCCTGGTCCTCTCCTTGCCGGCGGAATAGCCGGCGATCTTGTGATCGAGGACGAGAAGAGAGGCCTGAAGCTCGCAAATATGGGCCCGCACACGATCGCGGTGGCGCTCAAGAAGCGCGCTGCGCTCGTCTTCGGTGCCGCCGCCCCGCTCGCGCAGAGCCGCGTAGCGCAGCCTTTCGCGGATCGGCATTCCCGTCGCCTTGAGACGCTCCAGAAACGCGATCCAGACAAGGATCGAGGCGTCGTAGTCGCGCTGGCCGGAGGCTCCCCGTCCCGCGGGGGGAAGGAGACCGATCCTTTCATAATAGCGGATCGTATGGGCGCTCAGGCCCGAGCGCCTCGCCAGTTCACCGATCTTCATGGGCTTTTTCTCGTCACGACGCTTCGCAGGCTAGGACTTCGAGCGCGCTCGAAGTCAAGCGCCATCGGCTCTTGCGCCAAAGCCGCCGGAAAACTGCCTGCCACCCAGCCTAGACGATCTCGTCCATGATCTCGTCGGTGAGGGTCTCCGGAACGATGGTGACCGGGATCGGGAAGGCGCCCGCCCCCTTCTGGGCGATGGAGGTGACGAGCGGGCCCGGCCCTTCGGTGCCGCCGCTGGCGGCAAGGACGAGTATGGCGACGTCCTCGTCCTCCTCGATGAGCTGGCGGATCTCCTCGGCGCGCTTGCCCTCGCGGATGACGAGCTCCGGCTCGATGTTCGACATCTCGCTCATGCGTGCGGCAAAGCGGGAGAGGATATTCTCCGCCTCCTCCATCGCCTCGGCGCGCATCACCTCTTCCACCCCGAGCCAGTGCTGGAAGTCGCTCGGCTCGGTGACGAAAAGCAGGACCACGGCGCCGTTGGTGCGCTCGGCACGCTTGGCGGCATAGCGCAGCGCCCGCACGCATTCCGGCGTGTCGTCGATCACCACGAGGAATTTGCGCTTGTGCCCCTCGGCGCGTGCGCGTCTTGGCCGCATCATGTCCTCATGCTGCCATCTGCTTCGCCCGCCAGCAAGCGCTAGTGCCCCGGCCGCAGGAAACCAACGATGTCCTTGACCTCGTCGATGATCGGCCCGGCAATTTCGCGCGCCCGATCGGCGCCGCGGGCGAGAACGGCGTCGATCTCCGCCGGATCGGCGAGAAGGCGGCGCATCTCGGCGGCGATCGGCGACAGGCGCTCGACTGCCAGCTCGGCGAGGACCGGCTTGAACTCGGCAAAGCCGCGGCCGCCGTATTCGGCAAGGACATCCGCCTTGGTGGTGTCCCTGAGGGCGGCGAAAATGCCGACGAGATTGTCGGCCTCGGCCCGCTCCTTCAACCCCTCGACCTCGGAGGGAAGGGGCTCGGGATCGGTGCGCGCCTTGCGGAACTTCTGGGCGATGGCGTCGGCATCGTCGGTCATGTTGATGCGCGACAGATCGGAGGCCTCCGATTTCGACATCTTTTTCGTGCCGTCGCGAAGGCTCATGACGCGCGTCGCCGGGCCGGTGATGAAGGGCTCCGGCAGCGGGAAGTAGGCCTCGCCATGGCCATGCGCGGCAATGGAGGCGGAATAGTCGTTGTTGAACTTCTGGGCGATGTCGCGCGCCAGCTCCAGATGCTGCTTCTGGTCCTCGCCGACCGGCACGTGCGTCGCCCGATAGGCGAGGATGTCGGCCGCCATCAGCGTCGGATATGCGAAGAGGCCGACGGAGGCGTTCTCGCGGTCCTTGCCGGCCTTTTCCTTGAACTGCGTCATGCGGCTCAGCCAGCCCATGCGGGCGACGCAGTTGAACACCCAGGCGAGCTCGGCATGGGCGGAGACGGCGGACTGGTTGAAGATGACCGAGCGCTCGGGATCGACGCCGCAGGCGATATAGGCGGCGGCCAGTTCGCGGCTGTTGGAAACCAGCTCCTCGGGCTCCTGCCAGACGGTGAGGGCGTGCATGTCGACGACGCAATAGATGCAGTCGTGCGTCTCCTGCATCTTCACCCAGTTGATCATGGCGCCGAGATAATTGCCGAGATGCAGGGAATGCGTCGGCTGCATGCCGGAGAAGACGCGCTCTGGGAATTTGGTCATGTCGGGATCCGGGGCGGGAATTTGGCTGTGCCGGCGCGCCTTATGGCCAATCGCCCGCCCCCGCGCAAGGCCGGCGCTGCCGCGGGCCGGAGAGGCGGGCGCTTACTGGGAACCGCCGGCCGGGCGGCGGCGCAGGAGAGCGGCGAGGTTCTTCCGATCCGAGGCGCCGATCAGATGGGCGAAGGCGAAATAGACAATGCCGGCGGCGGCGCAGAGGCCGAAAAGCACGCCGAAGCGAATGAGGAAGGGCTCACCCGGCTGCATGAAGGGGGCGAGCCACCAGGCGCCGGCATAAAGGACCGCACCGAGGAAGAGCGAGGCGGCGAGGATGCGCGGGCCGCGCTTCATGACAATGCCGTCGACCGTCCAGTGGCCGCGGCGGCGCAAAGTCGTCAGAAGCAGGACGATGTTGGTCCAGCCGGCAACGGCCTCGGCGGCGGCGATGCCCGCCTCGGCGAAGATGGGAAAGAGGCTGAGCGCCAGGGTGACGTTGACGGCCACCGCGATCGCCGAGAACTTCATCGGCGTCTTGGTATCCTCGCGGGCGAAATAGCCGGGGTTGAAGACCTTGACGAGGACGAAGGCGGGAAGGCCGAAGCCGAAGACGCGCAGGGCCCGCGCCGTCGCCTCGGCCGTTTCCGGCGCGAAGGCGCCGCGCTCGAAAAGGACGGAGACGAGCGTCTCCGGAATGGCGATCAGCGCCGCGGCGGCCGGCAAAGTGAGAAAGAGGGCGAATTCCAGCGCCCGGTTCTGCACATGCGTCGCCTCGCGGAAATGCTCCGCCTTCAGGGTGCGGGAGAGCTCCGGCAAGAGGACGACGCCGATGGCGATGCCGACGACGCCGAGGGGGAGCTGATAGAGCCGGTCTGCATATTGCAGGATGGAGATGGCGCCTGCCTTGGTGGAGGCGATGATCTGGCCGATGAAGAGGTTGATCTGGGTGATGCCGCCGGTGGCGGCGGCCGGCGCGGCAAGCCAGAGGAGGCGCTTCACGCCCGGCGTCAGGCGCGGGCGGCGCAAGCGGATGGAAAAGCCGATCGCGCGGGCGGCGAGGACGACCATGGCGAGCTGCAGGATGCCGGCGGCGAGCACCGACCAGGAAAGGACACGGCCGACCTCCTCGCCTTCCATGCCGTACCACAGGGTGGCGCCGAGCGCGCCGATGGTGGTGACGTTGAGCAGGACCGGGGCGAGAGCCGGGATGAAGAAGCGGCGGTGGGCATTGAGGACGCCGGTGATCATCGCCGTCAGCGACATCAGGACCAGGTAGGGGAACATGATCCGGAAGAGGTCGATGGTGAGCGCGAACTTGACCGGATCCTCGCGAAAGCCCGGGGCGAGGACGGTGACGATGAAGGGCGTCGCCACCATGACGAGGCCGGTCAGCGCCAGGAGCGTGAGGAGGAGGACGGCCAGCACGTCCTCGGCGAAACGGCGGGCCGCCTCCTCGCCGTCGCCCTCCAGGCGGCGCGAATAGAGCGGCACGAAGGCGTAGTTGAAGGCGCCCTCGGCGAAGAGGCGTCGAAAGAGATTGGGGAAGCGGAAAGCGGCGTAGAAGGCGTCCGCCACCGGCCCGGCGCCGAGCGTGGCGGCGATCATCATCTCGCGGGCAAAGCCGAGGACGCGGCTGGCGAGCGTGGCGCCGCCGACGGAGAGGAATTTCTTCACAAGGCTCATGCGGCGCCGCCCTTTTTTTGGAAGACGGGGGCGGACACAGGGGCGTGGGCCGCGGGGACGCGCATGCCCATTTCCCGGCGGATCTGGATCATGCGCGCGCCAGAGCGGGTTTTGCGGTGCTTGCCCCGCCTATCGCCTCGATCAGCTGCTCGCGGATGCGCTTCTGGCGCGCCTCGGCGGTGATCTTGTGGCCGAGAAGATCGGTCACATAGAAGGTGTCGACGGCGCGCTCGCCGAAGGTGGCGATATGGGCCGAGGCGATGTCGAGATTGAGGTCGGCGATGACCCGCGTCAGATCGTAGAGGAGACCGATGCGATCGAGGCAGGCGATCTCCACCACGGTGAAGCGGTCCGACAGGTTGTTGTCGATGCGGATGTCCGGCTCGATGGAGAAGGCATCGCGCTTGGAGGGACCCTGGCGGCGCTTGGCGAGCATGTCGGGCAGGCGCGCCTCGCCCTGAAGCGCCTGCTCGATGATCCTGGCGATGCGCTCGGCGCGCCGCTCCTCGTCGGCATCGATATCGAATTCGCGGCCGATGACGATGGTATCGAGCGCCCGCCCGTCGGTGGTGGTGAAGATCTGGGCGTCCACGATGTTGGCCCCCGTCGCCGCGCAGGCGCCCGCCATGACGGACAGGAGCCGGGGATGGTCGGGCGCCAGGATGCAGATTTCCGTCACGCCGGCAAATTCGCGCACCTTGACCTCGTGGGCGAAGGCGAGGCCCTGCTCGCCCGCCCGGCGCAGGAAGCGCGCATGGCGGATCTGGTCTTCCAGCGCCGTGCGCAGCCAATAGGCCGGATAATGGAGGTCGAGGAGCGCCTGGCGCTCCTGCGGCGACCAGTCGGGCAGATGCTCGGCGAGCTCCTGGCGGGCGCCGGCGATGCGCTCCTTGCGCGCCACGCGGGAATGGCCGCCCGTCAGGATGAGCTCGGTCTCGTGGTAGAGGGCGCGCAGGAGCTGGCCCTTCCAGCCGTTCCACACCCCCGGGCCGACGGCGCGGATGTCGCAGACGGTGACGATGAGCAGGAGCTTCAGCCGCTCCACCGTCTGCACCACCTTGGCGAAATCGAGGATGGTGCGACGGTCGGCGAGGTCGCGCGACTGGGCGGTGATCGACATGGTCAGATGCTCGCGCACCAGCCAGGAGACGGTTTCGGTCTGCTGCGGCGTCATGCCGAAGCGCGGGCATAGCCGCCTGGCGATGCGGGCGCCGGCGACCGAATGGTCCTCCGGCTTTCCCTTGGCGATGTCGTGCAAAAGCAGGGCGACATAGAGGATGGTCTTGTCGCGAAATTCGGGCATCAGCTCGGCCGAGAGCGGCAGCTCGTCGGCCAGGCGGCCGGAATCGAGCGCCGCCAGCGTGCCGACGGTGCGGATGAGATGCTCGTCCACCGTGTAGTGGTGGTACATGTTGAACTGCATCATGGAGACGATGCGACCGAATTCCGGGATGAAGCGGCCGAGGACGCCGGTCTCGTTCATCTGGCGCAGCACCACCTCGGTGTTGTCGCCCGAGCACAGCACTTTGAGGAAGAGCCGGTTGGCCTCCTCGTCGTTCTGAAGCTTGCGGTCGATCAGCTTCAGCGACTTGGTGACGAGACGCAGCGTATCGGGATGGAAGGCATGGCTTCCCTGCGCGGCGAGGAAAAAGACGCGGATGAGGTTGACCGGATCGCGCTCGAAGACCTCGTCGTCGATCTGGTGGAGGCGGTTGTTCTCGACGTAGAAATCCTCCGTCGCCTCCGGCGTGTGGCGACGCGAGGTGATGGAGCGCAGGAGCCGGTTGAGGCGCGCCTCCTTCTTCTGCTGGCGCTCCTCCAGCGCCGCACAGACGATGCGCGTCAGGTCGCCGACGTTCTTGGCCACCCAGAAATAGTGCTTCATGAAGCGCTCGACGGCCCTCAGGCCAGGATGGCGCTGGTAGCCGAGCTCGCGGGCGAGCTCGCGCTGCAGGTCGAAGGAAAGACGCTCCTCCGCCCGGCCGGTGATGAAATGCAGATGGCAGCGCACCGCCCAGAGGAAATCGTCGCAGCGGCGGAAGAGCCGGTATTCGGCGCGCGTCAGAAGCCCCGCGTCGACCAGCGCCTCGCCGCCCGAGGCGCTGCGATAGGCGTATTTGGCGATCCAGTAGAGGGTCTGCAGGTCGCGCTGACCGCCCTTGCCTTCCTTGACCTGCGGCTCGACGAGATAGCGCGAGCCGCCGATGCGGGCGTGGCGGGAATCGCGCTCAGCAAGCTTGGAGGCGATGAACTGGGGCGCCGTTCCGGCGACGACATCCTTGTCGAAGCGCTGCTGGAATTCGGCGAAGAGATCCTCGTCGCCGCACAGAAAGCGCGCCTCCAGCATCGCCGTGCGCACCGTCATGTCCTGGCGGGACATGCGGATCGATTCGTTCACCGTGCGCGTGCCGTGACCGACCTTCACGCCGAGATCCCACAGCATGTAGAGGACGAACTCGGTGATGCTTTCCGACCAGGGCGTCGCCTTGTAGGGAAACAGGAAGAGAAGATCGATGTCGGAGCCGGGCGCGAGCGTGCCGCGGCCGTAGCCGCCGACCGCGGCCATGGAGAGCCGCTCCGCCGAAGAGGGATTGTCGGCGCGGTAGATCTTCCCTCCGAGATCGAAGAGCGAGACGATGACCGTGTCGAAGAGGGCGGAAAGGCGCTCGGCGGCGCGCGTCCCCTTGCCGTCGGCCTTGAGATCGGCGCGAACGGTGGCCTTTCCTTCCTTCAGGATCTCCTTCAGGCCGGACAAGAGGCGGCCGCGCGGGCCGGCGCTGCCGGGATCGGCTTCGGCGGCAACCTCGGCGAACAGGCCCTGGAGACGCTCGGGATCGACTGGAAGGTCTGAAATGCGGGTTGAAGCCAAGGATTTCTCTGGAGAATCGCGTCCTGTCAGGAACTCTTGCCGGAACGGCGCAGGCGTTTCAATTCAAACAAGGCATCGAGTGCCTGACGCGGGCTGAGCCCATCCGGATCGAGCGTATCCAGCATAGATAGCGCAGCTTCCTCCTGCGGCGCGGCGGGCTCCGGCCTTGCGGCAAAGAGCGGCAGTTCGCCGAGAAGCTCGGCCGGGCTCTTGCGCCGGTCGGCCGCCTCGAGCCGGTCGAGGATGGTGCGGGCGCGCGCGATCACCGGCGCGGGCAGGCCGGCGAGCTTGGCCACCTGGATGCCGTAGGAACGATCGGCAGCGCCGGGCACGACTTCGTGCAGGAAGACGACGTCTCCCTTCCATTCCTTTACCCGCATGGTGGCGTTGTCGAGCCGGGCCAGCTTGCCGGAAAGCGCCGTCAGCTCGTGATAGTGGGTGGCAAAGAGCGTGCGGCAGGCGTTCTTCTCGTGCAGGTGCTCGACCGCCGCCCAGGCGATGGAAAGCCCGTCGAAGGTCGCCGTGCCGCGGCCGATCTCATCGAGGATGACGAGGGCCGCCGGCCCCGCCTGGTTCAGGATCGCCGCGGTCTCGATCATCTCCACCATGAAGGTGGAGCGGCCGCGGGCGAGGTCGTCCGCCGCGCCGACGCGCGAAAAGAGCGCGTCGACGACGCCGATGCGGGCGCTCCTGGCCGGCACGTAGGCGCCAACCTGGGCAAGGATGGCGATCAGCGCGTTCTGGCGCAGAAACGTCGACTTGCCGGCCATATTGGGGCCGGTGACAAGCCAGAGGCGGCCCTTTTCGTCGCTCTGCGTACCGAGCGCGCAGGCATTGCCGACGAAACTCTCGCCCGCGGCGCGGAGCACCTGCTCGACCACCGGATGGCGGCCGTCCTCGATCTGGAAGGAAAGCGAGGCGTCGACATGCGGCCGGGCGTAGTTCTCGAGCGCGGCGAGCTCGGCGAAACCAGCGGCGACGTCGAGGGCGGCGAGCGCCTCGGCCACGCGGCGGATCGCCGTCTCGGCGCCGGCGCAGCGAGCGCAGAGATCGGCAAAGACCTCCAGCTCGATGGCCAGCGCCCGCTCGCCCGCGGAGGAAATCTCGCGCTCCAGCTCGCCGAGGCGGGGCGTCGAAAAACGCATGGCGCTCGCCAGCGTCTGTCGGTGAATGAAGCCCGAATCCTCCCTCTGCAGCGGGCCGGCGTGGTTCTGGCCCACCTCGACGAAATAGCCGAGCACGTTGTTGTGGCGGATCTTCAGCGCCTTGACGCCGGTGGCTTCGGCATATTCGCGCTGCAGCGAGGCGATGATGCGCCGGCTCTCGTCGCGCAGGAGCCGCGCCTCGTCGAGATCGGCGCGGCAGCCGGGGCGCACGAAGCCGCCGTCGCGGCGCAGGAGCGGCAGCTCGTCCTGGAGCGCGGCGTCGATCGCCCCCGCAAGATCGGCAGGGGCCTCTGACAGCGCCGTCAGGAGGCCAGCGAGCTCCGGGCCGGCGGCGGCTTCCGCCCCGTGCAGGAGTGAGAACGCCTCGCCGGCCGCGCGGATGCCGCCCGAGAGGGCGGCGAGATCGCGCGGGCCGCCCCGGTCGAGGCTCAAACGCGTGGCGGCACGCAGGATATCGGGCGCCCCGGCCAGGATCTGACGCAGGCGAAGACGCAGATTTTCCGCCTCCAGGAAGAAGGCGACGCTGGCGAGCCGCTCGTTGACGGCGGCGGGATCGGTGAGCGGGCTGGCGAGCCGCTGGGCGAGGAGCCGCGAGCCCGCCGGCGTGACAGTCCGGTCGATCGCCGCCAGCAGCGAGCCGCGCTTTTCGCCCGAAAGCGTCCTGAAGAGCTCCAGATTGGCGCGGGTCGAGGCGTCGATGCGCATGGCCGCGCCCTCGCTCTCGCGGGCGAGCGGGGCGAGCGGCGGCCGTGCGGCGATCTGCGTCTTCTCCACATAGGAGAGGATGGCCGCGGCGGCCGCGGTCTCCGGCCGGGAGAAGGCACCCAAACCGTCGAGCGAAGCGATGCCGAAGGCGGCCTTCAGGCGCTCTTCGGCCGTCGCCGCCTCGAAGAAGGAGGCCGGGAGCGGGGAAAGCGTGGCGCCGACGAGGCGGGCGGCGGCTTCAAGCTCGCCATCGCCCGAAAGCCGGTCGGCATGGATGATCTCGCTCGGCTCCAGGCGGGCGAGGCACCGTTCCAGCGCCCCCGGCCCGAGGCTGGTGACGCGGAACTCGCCGGTGGAAATGTCGATCCAGGCAAGGGCGTGGGAGGCCGGCTCGCCATCGGAAGCGGGAATGCGCACGAGGGCGGCGAGGAAATTGTTGCGCCTTGCATCGAGGAGCGTCTCCTCCGTCAGCGTGCCGGGGGTGACGAGGCGCGTCACTTCGCGGCGGACGACCGATTTGGAGCCGCGCTTGCGCGCCTCGGCGGGATCTTCCGTCTGCTCGCAGACCGCAACGCGGAAACCCGAGGAAATCAACTTCTGGAGGTAATCGTCGGCGGCGTGGACGGGAACGCCCGCCATCGGGATATCCTCGCCGAGATGCTTGCCGCGCTTCGTCAGCGTGATGCCGAGGCAGCGCGAGGCCTTCTCCGCATCGTCGAAGAAGAGCTCGTAGAAGTCGCCCATCCGGTAGAACAGCAGGCAATCGGGGTTCGCCGCCTTGATCTCGATATACTGCTCCATCATCGGCGTCGGACGCTCGGCCGCGAGCGGACGCGCAGGGCTTTCGGCGACCTTGGCCGGCACGTCTTCAGGCGCGGCGGCGGGCTCGGCGATCGGCATCGCGGCATGGGCTTGAGATGCGGGCATGGGACAAGTCTAGCGGCGCGTCCGGGGGGACGCCACACGGGCACCGCGCCTAATTGCGAAAAATCGGAGGACAACCAACATGCTTGCGGCTTTCGTGACCGGCTGCTACCTCGCAAAAAGGAGGCGGCAATGAATGCAGAAGATCTCATCGAACGGCGACGATTGAGGCGCCGCGCCAGTTTCTGGCGCGTCATGGCGTTTGTCGTCGTCGTGGTGGCCATCGTGGCGGTCGCGGGATCGCTGGGCTGGTTCGGCGGGCGCGGCGCCCAGGTGGCGCGCATCACGGTCGACGGTTTCATCCCTACCCGGCCGGAAGCCGTCGACACCCTGAAGAAGGCGGCGGCGAGCAGCGCTGTGAAGGCGATCGTGCTGCGGATCGATTCACCCGGCGGCGCGGCGGCCGGCGGCGAGGCACTCTACCGTGCCGTGCGTGACGCGGCGTCGAAAAAGCCCGTCGTGGCGGTGATCGACGGGCTCGGCGCCTCGGCGGCGTATCTGACGGCGATCGGCGCCGACCACGTGGTGGCGCGCGAGACGGCGATCACAGGCTCGATCGGCGTCATTCTGCAGTTTGCCACCATCCAGGATCTGCTCCAGAAGATCGGCGTCGACTATGTCGAGGTGAAGAGCGCGCCCCTCAAAGGCGAGCCGACGCCGTTCGAGAAGCCGAGCCCGGAGGCGCTGGCGATGGTGCAGGCCGTCATCGACAGCTCCTACGACTGGTTCGTCGGACTGGTCGCGGAGCGGCGCGACTTCGAGCCCCAGGAAGCAAAGGCGCTTTCCGACGGGCGAATCTTCTCCGGCCGGCAGGCCGCGGCGAACGGTCTCATCGATGAAGTTGGAGATGAAGACACCGCCAGAGCCTGGCTGGAGACGGCACATGCAGTGCCGAGCAGCCTGCCTGCGAAAGACTGGAAGAAGAACGACTATGAACTGGGCGGCATAACTGCCGCGACGGCTTCGTTTCTTCTTAAGTCTCTCGGCGTGAACGAGGGTATTTCTTCCGTTTTAGGCCATCTCCCCGAGAGACTGGCAGTTGACGGCCTCGTTTCCGTTTGGCAGGGTAATTCATCAATAAGATCAGATCGCTAGGGGGCCGGCGATGATCAAGTCGGAGCTCGTCCAGAAGCTTGCCGACCGCAATCCGCACCTCTATCAAAGGGATGTGGAGGCGATCGTGAATGCGATCCTCGACGAGATCGTGGGCGCCCTTTGCAGGGGCGACCGCGTGGAGCTCAGGGGGTTCGGCGCCTTTTCGGTGAAGAACCGCCCTGCCAGGACCGGACGCAACCCGCGGACGGGTGAAGCCGTTTCGGTGGCAGAGAAATACGTTCCCTTCTTCAAGACGGGGAAAGAAATGCGCATCAGGCTGAACGGCGGAGGCGAGTAGAAGAGTGGCAAGGCTCGCTTGGCTCCTGAAGTGGATCATCCTCCTGCCGCTGCTCGTGGTGGCGGCGCTTCTGGCCGTCGCCAACGACCAGACGGCAATCGTGCATCTCAATCCGTTCGATTCCGGCGACCAGGTGCTCAGCCTGGAACTGGCGCTCTATCAGGTGGCCTTCGCCGCCTTCGCGCTCGGCGCCATCGCGGGGGCTCTGGTGATGTGGAACGGCCAGCGCAAATACCGGCGCCAGGCGCGCCGGCAGCGCAACGAGGCGGCAAGGTGGCAGGCGCGCGCGACACGCGCGGAGGAGGAGCGGCAGGAAAGCGCCGCGCTTCTCGCCGGCCCGGCGCATCGCTGAGCGGAACATCTCGCCAAGAGCGCTGATGCGCATCATCCCAGCCAGCGACATCGCCCAGGTCCTCACCTTTCCGGACCTGATCGAGACGCTGCGGCGGGGCTTTCGCAGCGGGGCGGTGACGCCCGTCCGGCACCATCACACCATCGAGCTTCCGGACCAGGCAGACGCGACGCTGCTCTTGATGCCGTCCTGGAACGACTTCGCCGGCCAGGGCCATTCCGACCGCGGCTATGTCGGCGTCAAGGTCGCCACCGTGTTTCCGGGCAATGCCGCGCACGGCCGGCCCGCCGTCGCCGGCGTCTACCTCCTATTTTCCGGACGGCGCGGAGAGCCGCTGGCCGTCATCGACGGCTCGGCGCTGACGCTGTGGCGCACGGCGGCCGCTTCGGCGCTGGCCGCTTCCTATCTGGCGCGGTCCGACGCCAGCCGGATGCTCATGGTCGGCTCGGGCGCGCTCGCCCCCTATCTCATCGAAGCGCATGCGGCGATCCGGCCGATCAGCGACGTGCTGGTATGGAACCGCCGGCACGACAAGGCGGTGAGGCTGGCGCAACGGCTGAAGGGCCGGCGTTACTCGGCCGCCGCGACCGAGGATCTGGAGGGCGCCGTGCGCGGCGCCGACATCGTTTCCTGCGCAACGCTTTCCGGCGAGCCGCTCATCCATGGCGAATGGCTGAAACCGGGCGCGCATCTCGACCTGGTGGGCGGCTTCCGGCCCGACATGCGCGAGGCCGACGACGAGGCGATGCGCCGTTCGCGCATCTTCGTCGATACCCGGGAGGGCGCGACCCAAGAGGCCGGCGACATCGTGCAGCCGCTGCAAAGCGGGCTCATCGCCGAAGAGGACATCGCCGCCGACCTTTTCGACCTGACGCGGGGCGAGCGCGCCGGGCGGCGCTTCTACGATCAAATTACCCTCTTCAAGTCGGTCGGTACGGCGCTGGAAGATCTCGCCGCGGCGATCCTCGTCTTCTCGCGCGCCTGAGGCCGGCGCGCGAAGCAACGGCGCGGGCTTTGCGGCGCCGGCCCGGCCTGTCTTGCAAAAGGGCGCATGAAACCGTATATCGGCGACAACAAATTCTCGAATCCAAGATCGAGAGTGGGTCCCCCGGGTCCCGCTCTTTTTTATTGCCGCGGCGACGCGGCCGGCCGCTCTCGGGAGAAGCATGGCTGAAGCAGAGATCGACAGCGACAAGACCGGCGCTCCGGACGAGCGCATCATCCGCGAGAGCGGGCTGGAGGCGCGCATCGCGCATGTCGCCGGCCCCGTCGCCGAAGGGCTCGGCTACGAGCTGATCCGGGTCAGGATCACCGGCCAGAACGGCATGACCGTGCAGGTGATGGCCGAGCGGCCCGACGGCACGATGGGCGTGGACGATTGCGAGGCGATCAGCCGAGACCTCTCTCCGGCGCTCGACGTCGCCGACCTGATCGGCCGGCCCTACAACCTTGAGGTTTCCTCGCCGGGCATCGACCGGCCGCTCACCAGGGTGAAGGATTTCGAGCTCTGGGCGGGCCATGAAGCGAAGATCGAGATGGAAGTGATGCAGGCGGGCCGAAAGCGCTTCCGCGGCATCCTCACCGGCGTCAAGGACGGCAAGACGGGCCTGCGCATCGCCGCCGAGGGCGGCAGCGAGGACGTGTTCCTGCCCCTTGCCGAGATCGCCGAGGCGAAGCTTGTCCTCACCGACGCGCTGATCGCGGCCGCACAGCGCGAAACGCGGGACGCGTAAAGAATTTATCGATGTGAACAGGCCCCGAGGGGCCGTCAGAACGGAGCTGTCCGATGGCAGTCAGTGCAAACAGACTTGAACTCCTGCAGATCGCCGACGCGGTGGCGCGGGAGAAGAGCATCGACCGGCAGATCGTCATCTCCGCCATGGAGGATGCGATCCAGAAGGCGGCGAAGTCCCGCTACGGCGCAGAGACGGATGTGCGGGCCGAGATCGACGCCAAGACCGGCGACATCCGCCTGCAGCGGCTTCTGGAAGTCGTGGAAGTGGCCGAGGATTACGCCACGCAGATCGCGCTGGAGGATGCGCGGGCGCGCAACCCGGCCGCCCAGGTCGGCGACTTCATCTCCGAGCCGCTGCCGCCTCTCGACTACGGCCGCGTGGCCGCGCAGTCGGCCAAGCAGGTGATCATGCAGAAGGTGCGCGACGCCGAGCGCGACCGCCAGTTCGAGGATTACAAGGACCGCATCGGCGAGATCGTCAACGGCACGGTCAAGCGCGTCGAATACGGCAACGTCATCGTCGACCTTGGCCGCGGCGAGGCGATCATCCGCCGCGACGAGCTCATTCCGCGCGAGACCTTCCGCTACGGCGACCGGGTGCGCGCCTATGTCTACGACGTGCGCCGCGAGCAGCGGGGGCCGCAGATCTTCCTCTCGCGCACGCATCCGCAGTTCATGGCCAAGCTCTTCACCATGGAAGTGCCGGAGATCTACGACGGCATCATCGAGCTGCGCTCGGTCGCCCGCGATCCGGGCTCGCGCGCCAAGATCGCCGTCATCTCCAACGATTCATCGATCGACCCGGTCGGCGCCTGCGTCGGCATGCGCGGCTCGCGCGTGCAGGCCGTCGTCGGCGAATTGCAGGGCGAGCGCATCGACATCATCCCCTGGTCGCCCGACGCGGCGACCTTCATCGTCAACGCGCTGCAGCCGGCCGAAGTCTCCAAGGTGGTGCTCGACGAGGATGCCGAGCGCATCGAGGTGGTGGTGCCGGAGGACCAGCTGTCGCTCGCCATCGGCCGGCGCGGCCAGAATGTCCGCCTCGCCTCGCAGCTCACCGGCTGGGATATCGACATCCTGACGGAAGACGAGGAATCGGAGCGGCGCCAGAAGGAGTTCCAGGAGCGTTCGGAGCTCTTCCAGAACGCCCTCGACGTCGACGAGATGATGGCGCAGCTGCTCGCCTCGGAAGGCTTCGCCAATGTCGAGGAAGTCGCCTTCGTGGAGATCGACGAGCTCGCCTCGATCGAGGGCCTGGACGAGGGCACGGCCGAAGAACTGCAGATGCGCGCCCGCGAGTACATGGAAGCGCGCGACGCCGAGCAGGACGAAGAGCGCAAGAAGCTCGGCGTCTCCGACGACCTCAAGGACGTGCCGGGCGTGACCACGGCGATGCTCGTCGCCTTCGGCAAGAACGACGTGAAGAGCCTGGAAGACCTCGCCTATTGCGCCACCGACGACCTCGTCGGCTGGACCGAGCGCAAGGACGGCGAGACCAAGCGCTACGAGGGCATCCTCGATGGCCTCGACATCTCCCGCGAGGAAGCCGAGCAGATGGTGATCGCGGCGCGGCTCAAGGCCGGGATCATCACCGAAGAGGATCTCGCCCAGCCCGAGGAAGAAGAGACGGCGGAAGCCGAAGAGGAGACCGAGGGCGCGTGAGTTCAGCCGAGCCGCCCCTTGCGGAAAAGCTCTCGGGACCCAAATTGGAGAGGACGCGCATGTGCGCCCTCTCCCGACAGGTCCTGCCGGAAGGCGAGCTGATCCGCTTCGTGGCGGCACCGGACGGACATGTCGTGCCGGACCTGAAGGCACGCCTTCCCGGCCGCGGCATGTGGCTGGAGGGCCGTCGCGAGGTCATCGCCGAGGCGATGAAGCGCAAGGTCTTCGCACGGGCGCTGAAGCAGGACGTATCGGTTCCGGAGGGGCTCGCCGACGATGTTGCGGGTCTGCTCAGGACCCAGCTCCTCGGCCGGCTCGGCCTCGCGGCACGGGCGCGGCAGGCCGTCAGCGGTTTCGCCAAGGTCGAGGCGGCACTGAAATCGGGAGAGGCGATCGCGCTTCTTCACGCCGAAGAGGCGGCCGAGGACGGCAAGTCCAAGCTCGCCTACGCGGCGAGAGCGAAAGAGAGCGACGGCAAGACTGCCGGGGGCCGCGCAGAACCGCTGCTGATGGCGGGCTTTACCTCGGCGGAATTGGGTTTGGCATTGGGGCGGCCACATGTGATACATGCTGCCGTGCTGCGTGGTGCGGCGGCCGACACCTTTATCGGGGCGGCGCTGCGCTCCCTCCAATTTGAGACGGGAAGATCGCAGCGGCCGCCAGGGCACGAAACGGATAATCACATCGCCAGCCGGCGATGAAACAGGAATGGGCATGAGCGAAACGACAAGCAAAGGCGACAAGACGCTCCGTGCCGGAGGACGCAAGACGCTGTCCATCGGACGTGACACGGGTACGGTGCGCCAGAGCTTTTCCGGCGGGCGGTCGAAGTCTGTCGTGGTGGAGAAGAAGCGCCGCCGCGTGCTGACGCCGGGCGAGCAGGCCGAACAGAACGCTCAGGCCGCACCGCGGCCGGCCGCGGCGCCGGCAGCTCCCGTCGCGCCGCGACCCCAGCCCGCGCCGAGCGCGCCGGCCAAGGCGCCCCCCTCCAACCGCGGCAGCGGTGGCGGAGCCAGCGGCAACCGCAGCGGCATGGTGCTGAAGACGCTGACGGCCGACGAGCGCGATGCGCGCATGCAGGCCCTCGCCGATGCCCGCGTCCGCGAAGCGGAAGAGCGCCGCCTCGCCGAGGAAGAGGCCCAGCGCCGCGCCATCGAGGAAGAGCGCCTCGCCAAGGAAAACGCCGAGGCCGAGCTGCGCAGGCAGGAAGAGGATTCCCGCAAGGAAGCGGAGGCGGAGACGCGCCGTGCCGAGGAGCCGGCCGGAACGCCGGCCGCCGAGGCACAGCCGACGCCCGCCGCCGGCCGCGCCACGCCCTCGGGCCAGCCGGCCCAGCCGGCCGCGCGCGCCGATCAGGCCGCCGCCGACGAGGCCCCGAAGGAAATCCGCGCCGTCGTGCGCACCAAGCGTCCCGACGCCAAACCCGCCAAGAAGACCGGCGGCGAGGCGGAGCGCCGCCGCGGCCGACTGACCGTCACCAATGCGCTTGAAGACGCGGACCGGGAGCGTTCGCTCGCCTCCATCCGCCGCAAGCGGGAGAAGGAGAAGCGCCAGCAGTCGGGCTTCTCGCCCTCATCGGAGAAGATCGTGCGCGACGTCACCATTCCGGAGGCGATCTCCGTCCAGGAGCTCGCCAACCGCATGGCCGAGCGCGCCGTCGACGTCATTCGGCTTCTGATGAAATCCGGCACGATGGTGAAGATCACCGACATCCTCGATGCCGACACGGCCCAGCTGGTCGCCGAGGAGATGGGCCACAATGTGCGCCGCGTCGCCGCCTCGGACGTCGAGGAAGGCCTCTTCGGCGATGAGGACCGGGCCGAGGACACAAGCTCCCGGCCGCCGGTCGTCACCATCATGGGCCATGTCGACCACGGCAAGACGTCGCTTCTCGACGCCATCCGCGAGACCAAGGTCGTCGCAGGCGAAGCCGGCGGCATCACGCAGCATATCGGCGCCTACCAGGTCGAGAAGAACGGTCAGAAGATCACCTTCATCGACACGCCGGGCCACGCCGCCTTCACGGCGATGCGCGCCCGCGGCGCCCAGGCGACGGACATCGTCGTCCTCGTCGTCGCCGCCGATGACGGCGTCATGCCGCAGACGGTGGAAGCCATCAATCATGCCCGCGCCGCCGGCGTTCCGATGATCGTGGCGATCAACAAGATCGACAAGCCGGACGCCGATCCGACGCGGGTGAAGACCGATCTTCTGCAGCATTCCGTGGTGACGGAATCGATGTCCGGCGACACGCTGGAGGTCGAGGTCTCGGCGCTGAAGAAGACAAATCTCGACGGACTTCTGGAGGCGATCCTCCTGCAGGCCGAGCTTCTCGACCTCAAGGCCAACGCCGATCGTTCGGCCGAAGGCATCGTGGTGGAGGCCCAGCTCGACAAGGGCCGCGGCCCCGTCGCCACCGTGCTGGTGCAGCGCGGCACGCTCAAACTGGGCGACATCGTCGTCGCCGGCTCCGAATGGGGCCGCGTGCGGGCGCTCATCGACGACCATGGCGAGCAGGTGAAGGAGGCAGGCCCATCGACCCCGGTCGAGGTGCTGGGCTTCCAGGGAACGCCCTCGGCCGGCGACCGCGTCGCGGTCGTCGACAGCGAGGGCCGGGCCCGCGAGATCTCCGAGTACCGCCAGAGGGTGCGGCGCGAGAAGGCGGTTGCCCGCCAGACCGGCCAGCGCGGCTCTCTGGAGCAGATGATGAACCAGCTGCAGGTGGAGGGCACGCGCACCGTTCCGCTCGTCATCAAGGGCGACGTGCAGGGCTCGGTCGAAGCCATCGTCGGAGCGCTCGACAAGATCTCCACCGAGGAGGTCCGGGCCGACATCGTCCATTCGGGCGTCGGCGGCATCACCGAGAGCGACATCACGCTGGCGGCGGCCTCGGACGCGATCGTCATCGGCTTCAACGTGCGCGCCAACAAGCAGGCACGCGAAGCGGCCGACCGCGACGGCGTGGAGATGCGCTACTACAACATCATCTACGACCTCACCGACGACGTGAAGGCGGCCATGTCGGGCCTGCTTTCGCCGGAGCGGCGCGAGACCTTCATCGGCAATGCCGAGATCCTGGAGGTGTTCAACATCACCAAGGTCGGCAAGGTCGCGGGCTGCCGCGTCACCGAGGGCAAGGTGGAGCGTGGCGCGGGCGTGCGCCTCATCCGCGACAACGTGGTGGTGCACGAAGGCAAGCTTTCGACGCTCAAGCGCTTCAAGGACGAAGTCCGCGAAGTGCCGGGCGGGCAGGAATGCGGCATGGCCTTCGAGAAGTACGAGGACATGCGCGTCGGCGACGTCATCGAGTGCTATCGCGTGGAGGAAGTGGCCCGGACGCTCTAGCGCCCGGGTCCCGTTCGGGGCGGGCGAGCCCGCGCTCGAGCGGGATCTTCGCCCGCGAACCGGTCAGCGCCGGGCCCGTTCCGGCGATCCATCCCGCAAGGCGCGGGCCGGTCGTCGCTCCGGTACCGATGGCAGGGCCAAGCCTTCCTTGACGATCAACCGGCCTTGACGACCATCCGGCAAGCGCAACCGGCATATCAGGCGCAGCTAAGAACCATGTCCCGTTTCGATACCTCACATTCCGGCCAGCCCTCGCAGCGGCAGCTGCGCGTCGGCGAGCTCGTCCGGCACGCCCTCGCCGAGGTGCTGCAGCGCGGCGAGACCAACGATCCCGCGCTCGAGGGCGTCATCGTGTCGATCGCCGAGGTGCGCATGTCGGCCGACCTCAAGCACGCCACCGCGCTCATCCATCCCCTCGGCATGACGGACGGGGAAGGCGTCGTCGCGGCGCTCAACCGCAGCGCCCGGTTCCTGCGCGGCCGCATCAGCCCGGCGCTTCGCCAGATGCGCGCCATGCCGGACCTCAGATTCCTTCTCGATACGCGCTTCGAGGACGATGCCCGCATCGACGAGCTCCTGCATTCGCCGGAAGTCGCCAAGGACCTTCGCGACAAGGACGAGGAATAGGATGTCGCGCCGGCGCGCCAAGGGGCGCGACATCGACGGCTGGCTGGTCCTCGACAAGCCGATCGGCATGACGTCGACGGAAGCCGTCGCCCGGGTGAAGCGCAAGTTCGACGCCAAGAAGGCCGGCCATGCCGGCACCCTCGACCCGCTCGCTTCCGGCTGCCTGCCGGTGGCGCTCGGCGAGGCGACGAAGACCGTCTCCTTCGTCATGGACGGCAGAAAAGTCTATGAGTTCACCGTGCGCTGGGGCGAGCAGACGGAAACCGACGACCGCGAGGGCGAGATCGTGGCCCGCTCCGAGCACAGGCCGTCCGAAGCCGAAATCCGCGCTCTCCTGCCGGACTTCACGGGCACGCTGTCGCAGGTGCCGCCGCGCTATTCGGCCGTGAAGATCGCCGGAGAACGCGCCTATGACCTTGCCCGCGAGGGCGAGGAGGTGACGCTGGAGGCGCGCGAGATCATCGTGCACCAGCTCGACCTCGTCGCCTGCCCCGACGCCGACCACGCCGTCTTCCACGCCGAATGCGGCAAGGGCACCTATGTGCGGGCGCTCGCCCGCGACATGGCTGTCGAACTCGGGACCGTCGCCCATATCGCCGAGCTCCGCCGGCTCGTCGTCGGCCCTTTCGGCGAGGCGGAAATGACGCCGCTGGCGGCACTGGAAGACACCGAGGCGCCGGAGAGCTTCCTGCGACCGGTGGAGGCGGGGCTCGCCAACCTGCCGGCGCTGAGGATAGACGGCCAGGCGGCGATGCGCCTTCGCCAGGGCCAGCCCGCCTTCCTGCGCGGCGCGGACGCGCCGCTCGGCGGCAGCGCCTATACGGTTGCCGAAGGCCGGCTCGTCGCTCTCGTCGACATCGTGCGCGGCGAGATGAATCCGCGCCGGGTGTTCAAGCTCTAGGAGCCAGCTGAATAGGCTGGTTATTCGTCCGGTGGTCACTGGCTCGTCGGTGATCTCCATCGTTGTCGACCTGAGCGCATAGCCGGAGCCGAAAACGGTCTCAAGTGCTGATGGATCGAGCATTCTGCCGCTCGCGGGATTGGAAGGGTCGGAAAAGGTTGCCAGTTGCGGATAGTTCTTGTGGCCAAGGGTAACGGTCCCCTTGTAGGTCTGAACAAGCCCGAGCCGTCCGCCACCCTCGCTATCTGCTGGCAACTCGTCGGCGACGGCCCGCTGGAGACGCCATTTCATCTCCTCGTCGAGAAGCACCAGAAGCAATCTGCCCTGGCCGAGGTCGACAATGGCAGCTTCACCGGTGAGCTTGGACCCCTCCATCGTCGCGGCAAGCCAGACCCGCCCATACCAGCTTTCGACCTTACTTGCGGTCGAACCGCCGACCGGGCCAGACGGAGTGTCCACGATCAATGTCAGCTTCTGGTGCCAGCTATAATAGTCACGACATCCAGCAAGCGCCAACATGATGCCAAGGATGCGAATCGCTCGCTTCGTAGGCCTATACTACGTGTCATCTCTGATCGGCGTGGCTCTAATCAGAGTGTGCCGCGCGGAATACCATCAGCGTGTTCAGAACTCAACGTAGATGTTCATCAGGATCCGAGTCTACCGGGTTTCCGTCGGCATCCACTCTGTATCTATTGATGAGGTTGACCAACGTGACGGCGCAATAGGTGGGCGAGTCGTAAATCGCTTGGTGAATGTTCGTTTCTCGTTGCTGCAGAAGGGACCTCGGCAGTTGTCGATAGTGGCGCTCCTTCTTCCACTTCTCGTTTATGGAAAAGAGCGCATAGACAAATTGATAAAGGGCGCTGCCGAAGCCCGCGTAATCGACTAGGTCTTTTCGGGACGTTGAAAGTGATGCTCGTATCATCTCGGCGGCTTTGCGTTCGCGATCCGACAAATCTGCATAGTCCGGCCAGATAAGGGACGGGTTGTAATCACCACCGGCCCGTTCAACGGCGATCGCAAACGGCATAAGCCAATACATGCCGTCCGCGGGGCCAGTGAGTTCTCGCTGACTGCGAAGCGTCGATAGACCATTCAGATAGCTGGCTCGCAGCTCGGCCTCATCAATCATGCCAGCTTTCTCGATTTTCCAGTGGAGAGACTGCACAATGTTTCTGCAGTTCCCTCATGTCGGAATCTGACTCCCAACTGTCCGACCTGCACACAGCGCTCATTGCGAAATGCCCCCCATTTTCGATGCGCCTCCAAACTGAACCACAGGGGACGTTAAGAAATTTGCGCCGTTAGGCTAAGTGGCCGTGAGATGTGCGCATGAGGCTGTGGGATGTCGCCGATCAAAAGCAGTGCAGTCGAGATCGAAGCCTCTATGTCCTTTAGCGTGATGGCCGGCAGCGACTGCTATTGGCGACCCATGGATCTGATCTCTACGACCGACATTGGGGCGCGTTGCAGTCGAAGTGCGGCAGCCACCCGAATGGCTGCTCACCCTGCACCGCCACCCAGAAGCCGCCTGTCAGGAATCCACCCCTGAGCTGCCCTAAGCGTAAGGTACCAAGCGTTAGCTAGGTCGTGAACTCACAAACGAGGCGGCAATGGTATGAGCGGATTGGCTCCGATACGAGGCGCGAAGGCGCAGGAAATGCGCGCATTTTCAAGCCCTTCGCAACGACGTAGCCGGGCGACGTAGCCGGGCAAGGCCGCCATATGCTCTGCACGGCGAAGTGGCTGCAACCCGCTTTGTCGCGGCCCTCAACCGGGCCCCGGGCCCGCTTCTGGGACCGCTTCGCGCATAGCTTTGCCATTTCAGCCGCCATCTTCGTCCCGCTTATGCGTTCACGACCGAGGAAAGTGGCAAGGCAATTCTCCCCGCAGCCGCCTCGGCACTTTAAAAAAGCCGCATTGTTCCGTATATGGCGGCCAACGGTTCCGCCCACCTTGCGTGGAATGCCATAACGGCAGGAGAGCGGCTTTCCGTATTGCGGCCCTGGCTGGACGACATCCCGGCCATGGCATCACCCAAAGAAAGGAACGACGATGTCGATCACACCCGATCGCAAGCAGGAACTGATCAACGATTACGCCGTGAAGTCCGGCGATACCGGCTCGCCGGAAGTGCAGGTGGCGATCCTCTCGGAGCGCATCACCAACCTCACCGAGCACTTCAAGACCCATGCCAAGGACAACCATTCCCGGCGCGGTCTTCTGAAGCTCGTGTCGCAGAGGCGCCGACTTCTCGACTACCTGAAGCGCAAGGACGAAGAGCGCTATCAGACGCTGATCCAGCGTCTGGGGCTGCGCCGCTAGGGCGCCATTGAGAGGCAGCGCGGGCAAGACCGGCGCTGCCTTTTTGACATCAAGGCTTGAACGGCCATGGCAGGATCGCCGGACGGTCGCGGGGCAGTTTCCCCGCCCACGGGGCGAACCGCATCGCGACCATCCCGCCATCTTGCGCATGGTCCTTCTCGCCTTCCACGACTGACCATGAAAGGCAGAACCAAAGAATGTTCGATCTGCAAACCGTAGAAATCGATTGGGGCGGGCGTCCGCTGCGCCTCGAAACAGGCAAAGTCGCCCGCCAGGCGGACGGCGCCGTCGTCGCCACCTATGGCGAGACCACCGTGCTCGCCACCGTCGTCTCCGAGAAGGAGCCGAAGCTCGGCTTCGACTTCTTCCCGCTGACGGTGAATTATCAGGAGAAGTACTACGCCGCGGGCCGTATCCCGGGCGGCTTCTTCAAGCGCGAAGGCCGGCCAACGGAGAAGGAGACGCTGACCTCGCGCCTCATCGACCGTCCGATCCGCCCGCTCTTCGCCCCCGGCTACAAGAACGACACGCAGGTGATCGCGACGGTGCTGTCGCATGACCTGGAAAACGACCCCGACATCGTCGCCATGGTCGCCGCCTCCGCGGCGCTGACGCTTTCCGGCGTTCCCTTCATGGGCCCGATCGGCGGCGCGCGCGTCGGCTACATCAACGGCAAGTACGTGCTGAACCCGACCGTCGACGAGGTGAAGGAATCGCGCCTCGACCTCGTCGTCGCCGGAACGGGCGACGCGGTGCTGATGGTGGAATCGGAGGCCCAGGAGCTTGCCGAAGACGTCATGCTCGGCGCCGTGATGTTCGGCCACAAGGGCTTCCAGCCGGTGATCGACGCCATCGTCCAGCTCGCCGAGCGCGCCGCCAAGGCGCCGCGTCCGCATCAGGTGGACGACAAGAGCGCGCTGCTTTCCAAGGTGAAGGAGCTCGTCGGCGAGGATCTGAAGTCGGCCTACCTCATCGCCGACAAGGGCGAGCGCAAGAACGCCGTCGACGCCGCCAAGGCCAAGGCCGTCGAGGCCATGGTCGACGAGGCGAACCCGGAAGCCCCGACCAAGCAGGTCGTCGGCGACATGTTCAAGAAGGTCGAGAGCGAGATCGTCCGCGGCCGCATCCTCGACGACGGCGCCCGCATCGACGGACGGGACCTGAAGACGGTTCGCCCGATCTCGGCGGAAGTCGGCATCCTGCCGCGCGCCCACGGCTCGGCCCTGTTCACCCGCGGCGAGACGCAGGCCCTCGTGGTCGCCACGCTCGGCACGGGCGAGGACGAGCAGATGATCGACAGCCTGGAGGGCACCTACAAGCAGCCCTTCATGCTGCACTACAACTTCCCGCCGTTCTCCGTCGGCGAGACGGGCCGTACCGGTTCGCCGGGCCGGCGTGAAATCGGCCACGGCAAGCTCGCCTGGCGGGCGATCCACCCGATGCTGCCGCCGGTGCACGAGTTCCCCTACACCTTCCGCGTCGTCTCCGAGATCACCGAATCGAACGGCTCGTCCTCCATGGCGACCGTCTGCGGCACCTCGCTGGCGATGATGGATGCGGGCGTTCCCCTGAAGGCGCCGGTTGCCGGCATCGCCATGGGCCTCATCAAGGAAGGCGACAAGTTCGCCGTGCTCTCCGACATCCTCGGCGACGAGGATCATCTCGGCGACATGGACTTCAAGGTCGCCGGCACGGAAGACGGCATCACCTCGCTGCAGATGGACATCAAGATCCAGGGCATCACCGAGGAGATCATGCAGATCGCGCTCGACCAGGCGAAGGGCGGGCGTCTGCACATCCTCGGCGAGATGTCCAAGGCCCTGACCTCGGCACGGCCGGAGCTCGGCGAGTATGCCCCGCGCATCGAGACGCTGAAGATCCCGGTCGACAAGATCCGCGAAGTCATCGGTTCGGGCGGCAAGGTCATCCGCGAGATCGTGGAAAAGACGGGCGCCAAGGTCGACATCTCCGACGACGGCACGGTGAAGGTCGCCTCGCCGAACGGCGAATCGATCCACGCCGCCATCAAGTGGATCCGCTCCATCACGGACGATCCGGAAGTGGGCGAGATCTACAAGGGCACGGTCGTGAAGGTCGTCGATTTCGGCGCCTTCGTGAACTTCTTCGGCTCCAAGGACGGGCTGGTGCACATCTCGCAGCTCTCCAACGGCCGGCCGGCGAAGGTCACCGATGTCGTCAAGGAAGGCGACGAGGTCTACGTCAAGCTGATGGGCTTCGACGAGCGCGGCAAGGTGCGCCTTTCCATGAAGGTGGTCGACCAGGAGACCGGCGAGCCGGTCGAGCCGGAAGCCGCCTGAGGCCAACGGCCTTCGCAAACGATCAAGGGCGCCCCGCGGGGCGCCCTTTTTTTGTCCGGGTGGTTCTGCTCGGCCCGCGCCCGGTGGGCCAGCGGGGAGAGCGGGCTCAGGCGCTCGCGGCGAGGCGAACGGGCCGGGCTGCGGCCCCTTCTTCCTCCTGCCCGCTCTGCGGCTCGGCGGGAGCGGCGCGCATGTCGCCGGCAGCCAGAGAAGCCTGCGCCCTGTTGGCGGTGGTGCGCGCGATCTCGCCCACGACCTCCTCCAGGGTCACCGGATGGCCGAAATAGTAGCCTTGGCCGAGATTGCAGCCGCAGGAGGCGAGGATGTCCCTGTGTTCAACCGTCTCCACGCCCTCGCCGACGACGACCATGCCGAGGGAGCGACCGAGATTGCAGATGGCGCCGACGACGGCGCTCGCCTTCTTCGGATCCTCGATCCGGGCGAGGAAGGTGCGGTCGAGCTTGATCTTGTCGAAGGGGTAGCGCGAGACGAGGCCGAGGCTCGACGTGCCGACGCCGAAATTGTCGAGAACGATGGAAATGCCCGCTTCGCGCAGCCCCTCCAGCCGCGTGAAGGCGGCCTTCTCGCCGCGGCCGAGGATGCTCTCGTTGACCTCGATCTCCAGGCGGCCCGGCTCCACGTCGGCACTCGCCAGCGCCTCGGCAATGTAGGTGTCAGTGCCATCGCGCTGCAGCTGCGCGGCGGAGAGGTTGATGGCGATGCGGGCTTCGGGCGGCAGGACGTTGAGGTCGCGCGCCACCTGGCGGATGACCCATTCGCCCATCGGGATGATGAGGCCGGTCTCTTCGGCGACGGAAAGGAACATCGAGGTCGGGACAAGATTCTTGCTCGGCAGCTTCCAGCGCAGGAGCGCCTCGTAGCAGACCACGTCGCCGCTCTTCAGGTCGTGCTGCGGCTGGTACAGAATAGTGAAGAGCTCGTTCTGGATGGCGTAGCGCAGCCCGTCCTCCAGCGTCTCGCGCGAGCGCTGATCCTCGGCCATCTTCGGATCGAAGAAGCGCCAGGTGCGCCGTCCGCCGCCCTTGGCGCGGTAGAGGGCGAAGTCGGCGTTGCGAATCAGCGTCTTCACGTCCTCGCCGTTGTCCGGACCGATGGTCATGCCGATCGAGCAGCCGATCTGGATCTCCTGGCCGTCGATGCGGAAGGGCTGCTCGATCAGGCGGAGCATGCGCTCGGCCAGAGCGCGCAGCGCGCTGACATCCTGAACGACGGGAACGATGACGGCGAACTCGTCACCGGCGAGACGGCAGAGGAGGTCTTCCTCGCGGAGCGAGTTCTTCAGCCGCTCCGCGGTGGCGCGCAAAAGGTTGTCGCCAACCGGATGGCCGAGCGTGTCGTTGACGGCCTTGAAGCCATCGAGATCGAGGATGAGCAGGCCGGTCTTGTGCTCCTGCTCCTCGGCGTCCTCCAGCGCCTCGGCGAGGCGCTGCTCGAAATGCTTGCGGTTGGCGAGGCCCGTCAGCTCGTCATGCATGGCGAGATAAACGAGATCCTGCTTTTCGCGCTGCATCTGACGCGTGCGGTAGGTGAAGCCGGCCATGAAGGAGAAAAAAGTCACGACGGCGATGCCCGACAGGTAGACGAGCTGGCTCTTGAAGCTGTTGGACAGGTCCAGCGCCTCCAGCCTCTGGTCGAAGCGCACAGCCAGCTGACCTCCGCCCGGCATGGACGGGAAGACGACCCAGGTCGCCGTGACCGGGGAGAGGAATGAGGAATGGTCGATGACGATGGTGCTGCGCCGGTCGGCGCGCGGCAGGCCTGAGGCCTCGAGCGCGGGCTTCAGTTCGGCTTCCGTCGCGGCGAGCCTTCCGTGCAGGGTCTCCACCGAGCCGTCGCGGCGGATGACGGCGAGCGCGTCGATGCCGAAGGAACCGAGAAGATCGTCGTTGAGGGCCGGCGAGGTCCCATCGACGAGGCCGGCGACGCCGCTCTCGCTGTGGCGCATATTCTCATACCAGGCCATGGCGATGAGATCGCCTTCCTTCTGCAGGACAGACCTGATCTGCAGATGGCCGAGATAGAAAATGCCAACGACGCAGAGCACCGAAACGATAACGGCGACGATGCCGAACGACCCGATGCGGCCGCTTTTCTGTTGCTGGGTATCGCTCTTCCGGGTCATCAAAACGGCCGCTCCTCGTGCCGGCTGACCCTAGGGGAGCGGACTTAGAGAAGCGTAAATGCGCCGGGGGGAAAACCCGCCTTCCGCGCTACTTCGCCGGGCCGTCGTCGACGCGCTGATCCTCGCGCCGCATCGTGTCGAGACGCGGCATGGAGACGGTGTTGTAGCCGCAATCGACATAGTGAATCTCGCCCGTCACAGCGCCGGCAAGATCGCTTAGAAGATAAAGCGCGGCGCCCCCGACATCCTCGATCGTGACGGCGCGCCGCAGGGGCGAATTCATGCGCTGATAATTGAACATGGCGCGGGCGTCGGCGACGCCGGAGCCCGCCAGGGTGCGGACCGGGCCGGCGGAGATGGCGTTGACGCGGATGCCCGCCTCGCCGAAATCCGTGGCGAGATAACGCACCGACGCCTCAAGCCCGGCCTTGGCCACGCCCATGACGTTGTAGTTCGGCATGACGCGAACGGAACCGCCGTAGGTGAGCGTGAGAGCGGAGGAGCCCGGGCCCATCAGCTTCGCCGCCCGGCGCAGCACCTCGGTGAAGGAGAAGCACGAGATCAGCATGGTGCGCGTGAAGTTCTCGCGCGTCGTATCGGCGTAGCGACCCTTCAGCTCGGAGCGGTCGGAAAAAGCGACGGCGTGGACAAGGAAGTCGAGCTTGCCCCATTCCTTCTCCAGCGTCTCGAAGGTCTCCTCGACGGTGGCCGGATCCTCCACGTCGCAGGGCAGGACGAGATGGGAGCCGACACTGTCGGCGAGCGGCTTGACGCGCCGGCCGAAAGCTTCGCCCTGATAGGTGAAGGCGAGCTCGGCGCCATGCTCGGCAAGCTTCCTGGCGATTCCCCAAGCGATGGAGTGGTCGTTGGCCACTCCCATGACGAGGCCGCGGCGGCCCTCCATCAGTTTTTCCATCTCGGGGTCAGGCTTCCATTCGCTGGAAAACCAACGTCGCGTTGGTGCCGCCAAAACCGAAGGAGTTCGACAGCGCCGTGTTGATCTCCACCCCATCCTGCCGCTGGCGGGCAATCGGCATGTCGGCGAACTTCGGATCGAGCTCCTCGATATTGGCGCTCTCGCAGATGAAGCCGTTCTGCATCATCAAGAGCGTGTAGATCGCCTCCTGCACGCCGGTCGCACCGAGCGAATGGCCGGTCAGCGACTTCGTCGCGGAGATCGGCGGACATTTGTCGCCGAAGACCTCGCGGATGCCCTGCATCTCGCTCACATCGCCGACGGTGGTCGAGGTCGCGTGCGGATTGATGTAATCGACAGGCTCGCCGACATTTTCCAGAGCCATCTTCATGCAGCGCACACCGCCCTCGCCCGAGGGCGCGACCATATCGTAACCGTCGGAGGTGGCGCCATAGCCGACGATCTCGGCATAAATCTTCGCGCCACGCGCCTTGGCGTGTTCGAGTTCCTCGAGCACCAAAACGCCCGCGCCGCCGGCGATGACGAAGCCGTCGCGGTTGACGTCGAAGGCGCGCGAGGCCTTCTGCGGCGTGTCGTTGAAGTGGACGGACATGGCGCCCATGGCGTCGAAGAGATTCGACATCGTCCAGTCCAGATCCTCCGAGCCGCCGGCGAAAATGACGTCCTGCTTGCCGAGCTGGATGATCTCGGAGGCATTGCCGATGCAATGGTTGGACGTCGCGCAGGCAGAGGAGATCGAGTAGTTCACGCCCTTGATCTTGTACTGCGTGGCGAGCACGGCCGAAGCCGTGGAGCTCATCGCCTTCGGCACAGCCGTCGGTCCGATGCGCTTCGGACCCTTTTCCTGCGTGGTGAGGGCGGCCTCGAAAATGGTGCGCGTCGACGGCCCGCCGGAGCCCATGATGATGCCCGTGCGGGGATTGACGATGTCATCTTCCTCAAGCCCGGAATCGCGGATCGCCTGATCCATGGCGATGTAGTTCCAGGCCGTGCCCTTGCCCATGAAGCGCGCCGTGCGGCGATCGAGAACCTCGAAAGGGTCGAGGCTGGGGGCGCCGTGGACCTGGCTGCGGAAGCCGTGCTCCGCATATGAGGGGGCGAAGACGATGCCGGAGCGCGCCTCGCGCAGGCTGGCCACCACCTCCTGCGTGTTGTTGCCTATGGCGGAGACGATCCCCATGCCGGTGACGACGACGCGCCGCATCCCGTTCTCCCTTGTCGAAAAAGTAGCGCCCCGGTCCCTTATGCGGATGCCGGAGCGGCAGCGTTCTTGAACAGCCCGACCTTGAGGTCGCTGGCGCGATATATCGTCTCGCCGTCGGCCTTCAACCAGCCGTCGGCAACTCCGAGGGTGAGCTTGGTGCGCAGGATGCGCTTCAGCTGTACGCCATACTCCACGTGCTTGACCGTCGGCAGCACCATGCCGGTGAATTTCACCTCTCCGACGGAGAGCGCACGACCCTTGCCGGGGGCGCCCAGCCAGCCGAGGAAGAAGCCGAGAAGCTGCCACATCGCGTCGAGCCCGAGACAGCCGGGCATAACCGGGTCGCCACGGAAATGGCAGGGGAAGAACCACAGATCCGGGCGAATGCCGAGCTCGGCAAGCACCTGCCCCTTGCCGAATTCGCCGCCCTCCTCCTCGATTCTGGAAATCCGGTCGAACATCAGCATCGGAGGCAGCGGGAGCTGGGCGTTGCCCTCGCCGAAAAGCTCCCCGCGCCCGCAAGCGAGCAAATCCTCATATTCGAAATGGCTGCGGCGCTCTTGCATCGATATCATTCTTCCTAAACTGTCTTACGCCAAGCTTCCTCAGCGGCATCGGCGGCGTTCCTAACATAGCGGGAATGCAAACGAAACCAAGCTGCGGCCGAGTGCGCCGAACGGCAGCGACATACCGTCAGAGTTGTCAGAACCATACAAATTCGCATATAGAGACTAGGCAGCTTCCAAACTTTTTCGGCTGCAAAGGGCAGAAAAAATGACCGCTCTGCATCACCATAGCCATAGTCATGGCCATACGCCCGAGCAGATCACGCGCCGGCTCCGCCGGGCTGGTCTGCGCCCGACGCGCCAGCGTGTCGCGCTCGCCGGTCTGCTTTTCAAGCGCGGCGACCGCCATATCTCTGCAGAAATCCTGCAAGAGGAAGCGCAGGCGATGCGCGTACCGGTATCGCTCGCCACGATCTACAACACCCTTCATCAGTTCACCGAAGCCGGACTGTTGCGGGAAGTCGCGGTCGATGGCGCGCGGACCTATTTCGACACGAATGTGTCGGACCACCACCACTTTTTCGTCGAAGGCGACAACGAGCTGATCGACATTCCCGATGCCGTCGGCCTCACCGAGGTCCCGACTCCGCCGGAAGGAATGGAAATCACCGCGGTGGAAGTGGTCGTGAGGGTGCGTCGTACCGACGCGTGAGCGGCCGGCCTGCCACGGCAGGTTCGGGGGGCACCAGAACATGAAACGCCCGGCCCTCGGCCGGGCGTTTCGCTTTCGGCCCGGCGCACGGGCGCCGCACCGGCATGCGGGCTCTCAGCCGGAGACCTTCTCGTTCGGATAGACGCCCCAGAGCGTTTCCTGCGGCAGCCAGCCCTCGTAGCCGTCTCCGCGCAGATTGCACCAGCCCGCCTCGCAGCTGACGACATCGGCGATGACGTGCGATTCCAGGATGGCGCTGACGCGGCTGGCCGCGCGCGGCTCGGCATGGGCCTCGAATCGCTCGCCGTCCGTCCAGGGCGAGACGATCGCCGTGCGCCGCCCGGAAAGCAGGCTCTGGTGGATCCAGCCCTCCGCCCCGTCGGAATCGCGAATCTTCCGCCAGGTATCGAATTCCTGGATGATCTCGACCGGCAGACCGGCACGCACGAAGCGCCAGGCGACGGGATAGTTCTTGCCCGGGCCGCGGCGCACATTGACGGCACTCGACTTCAGGCTGACAAAGCGCGGCAGCGGCTGGCCGCTCGGGCCGGTCTGAACGCCCTGGGCAAGGGAGGCGCCCGGCGCGAGCGCCAGGGCAAGCAGGAGCACGATTGCTCGGGCCAGATTCCGGCCGGTGCAGGGAAGGGAAAGCATCACTCGGCGACTCTGTCTCGTGCGGCGGTGTTAGCGTCAATCCCGTGCGAGGCCAAGCGCCGGTTTGGTTCCTTGTTTTTGCCCCGCCCTTTGCTAGACAGAGGCGCTGTCAGTCAGGCGGAGCGTTCCTCGCCCAACCGGGGCACCGCACGCAGGAGACATGGTGCATGACCAAGGCAAAACCGCATGTCATCGTAACGCGCAAGCTCCCCGATCCGGTGGAGACGCGCATGCGGGAATTGTTTCGCGCCGAGCTCAACCTCGAGGACCGGGCGCTTTCGCAGGCCGAGCTGGTGGAGGCGCTGAAGACGGTCGACGTCCTGGTGCCGACGGTGACCGACCGCATCGACGCCTCGATGATCGCCCAGGCGGGCGACAGGCTGAAGCTCATCGCCAATTTCGGCAATGGCGTCGACAACATCGACATAGACGCCGCCTACCAGCGTGGAATTACGGTCACCAACACGCCGAACGTCCTCACCGAGGACACGGCCGATATGACCATGGCACTGATGCTCGCCGTGCCGCGCCGGCTGGTGGAGGGGGCCGTCGTCCTGGCGGACGGGCAGCCCTGGAGCGGCTGGTCGCCCACCTGGATGCTCGGCCACCGGATCTGGGGAAAGCGGCTCGGCATCGTCGGCATGGGCCGAATCGGCACCGCCGTAGCGCGCCGCGCCAAGGCTTTCGGGCTTTCCATCCACTATCACAACCGGCGCCCCGTCAATGCCAAGACGGAAGAGGAGTTGGAGGCGACCTACTGGGATTCGCTCGACCAGATGCTGGCGCGCATGGACATCATCTCGGTCAACTGCCCGCACACGCCGGCGACCTTCCACCTTTTGTCGCGGCGGCGGCTGAAACTGATTCGGCCCGAGGCCTTCATCGTCAACATCGCCCGCGGCGAGGTGATCGATGAGGCGGCGCTGATCGAATGCCTGGAGAGCGGCAGCCTCGCCGGCGCCGGGCTCGACGTCTTCGAGGGAGAGCCGACGATCAATCCCAAGCTCTCCAAGCTGGCCCGCGAGGGCAAGGCAGTGATCCTTCCGCATATGGGCTCGGCGACCATCGAAGGCCGGGTGGAGATGGGCGAGAAGGTGATCATCAACATCCGCACCTGGATGGACGGCCACAAGCCGCCGGACCGTGTCCTGCCGACTTCCGTCTAGGCTTGGAGGTCCAGGCTTGGGAGCCTAGGCTGCGCCCCTCGCCGGCGTTTCGCAGCCGGCCGAAAGAAGCCGCGTTATGCGCGCCTGCCAGTCCGCCAGCATGCCCTCGTAGGCCGCCTCCGTCATCTCGGCGAGAACCGCTTCGCCCTGCGGGGAGAGCGCCGTCAACGCATAGGCGACCTCCACCTCCGCACAGCGATTGCCGAAAGCGCGGCAGGCGACGGTGACGAACCCCATGCGCGAGCCCGGCGTCAGGCGGCAGTAACGGACGCGGTGGCGCCCGGCATCGAAATCGGCGCAGGCCCAGAGCGTTTCCTCGCCGCCGTGACGGGTGCGAAAGACCATGCCCGCCTCGGCGCGTCCGTGCGCCGGATGGATGAATTCCGGATCCCACCCGTCGACCCACGCCTTTTCGCCCCGCGGCGTGAACAGCGGGAAGACTTCCTCGACGGGCGCGTCGAGAAGGAATTTTCCGCTTCTTTCCAGATGCGCGCTCATTTTTCGCTCTCGTTTTCGCTCTTCGGCATCTCGACGAGGCGATGGCTGTCGGCGGCGGCAAGGTCGAGGCCGTAGATCCGCTTCAGCTCGGCGATCGTTGCCAGCGTCTCGGCGGAAAAGGGCGCCCTTCCCTCGAAGGCGTGCAGCACGATTCCTTCCAGGAGGTCGCCCATCGACATGTCGCGGTATTCGGCGAGGGCCTTCAGCACCTTCACCAGCCGCTTTTCCAGGCGCACGCCTGTTTGAATTCGTTCGATGGTCATACCATGATGTCATCATGGTACATCGGTAAACAACAGCGCGAGGCGCGGGAGACCTCGTCCGGAGCGACGAATCAGCCGCTGCGCCGCCTGTAGACGATCGTCTCGAAGCGCTGGGAAAGGCCGTCGTAGAGGAGAAGGCGGCCGATCAGCGGCTCGCCGAAGCCGGCAACGAGCTTGATGGCCTCCAGGGCCTGGATGGAGCCGACGATGCCGGTGAGGGCGCCGACGATGCCGGCCTCGGCGCAGCTCGGCACGAGGCCCTCCGGCGGCGGCGCGGGAAAGAGATCGGAAAAACGGGGATTGTCGTCCTCATAGGGCTTCAGCACGGTGACGGAACCGTCGAAGCGGCCGACGGCGGCGGTCACCAGCGGCTTTCGCGCCGTCTCGCAGGCGGCGGCGAGGAGATAGCGGGCGGCGAAATTGTCGGTGCCGTCGAGGACAAGGTCGTGACCAGCGACGAGGCCCGCGGCGTTCTCCTCGGTGAGGCGCAGGTTGTGCGCCTCGACTCGCAGATGAGGGTTGATGCGGAGGAGCGTCTTTCTGGCGCTCTCCACCTTCGGCGTGCCGAGATCGGCGCTCGCATGCAGGATCTGCCGCTGCAGGTTGGAGAGGCTCACCTCGTCGTCGTCGACGATGCCGATCGTGCCGATGCCGGAAGCGGCGAGATAGATGGCGGCGGGCGAGCCGAGCCCGCCCGCGCCGACGATCAGCACCTTCGCCGCCTTCAGCCGCTGCTGGCCGCCGCCGCCGATCTCCGGCAGGACGATATGGCGGGCGTAGCGCTCGATCTCCTCGGGCGCGAGTGTGGGCGCCTCGCTGTCGTCGGCGGCGGCCAAGCGCGCGCTCAGCTTTCGGCCGGCTGCGGCCCGGTATAGCCTTCCACGATGACCAGTTCCGCCTCGGCCACCGCCGCGCGGATCTCGCGGGCGGCCTGATATTCCGGCGAATGGTAGCAGGCGAGCGCGTCCTCCACGGAGGGAAACTCGATCACGACATTGCGCGCGCGCGAGCGGCCCTCGAGCGAATGCATCGGCCCGCCCCTGACGAGATAGCGCGCCCGGAACTTCTCGAAGGCCGCCGAGGCGCCGGCGACGTACTCCTTGTAGCGGTCCGGCTCGCGCACATCGACGCGGGCAATCCAGTAGCCTTTGGGCATCACTTCCCCCTCTTCACGGTTCGGCCCCTCTTCACGAAGCGGCCTCGATCTCTTCCACCAGCGCCTCCGCAACCCTGCGGGGGTTCGGCGCCTTCACGACCGGCCTGGCGACGACGAGATAGTCGCCACCCGCCTTCAGCGCGTCCGTCGGCGTCATGACGCGCTTCTGATCGCCCCTGTCGGCGCCCGACGGGCGCACGCCGGGCGTCACGATCAGCATGTCTTGGCCCAGAAGTGCGCGCATCGCCTCGGCCTCCAGCGGCGAGCAGACGATGCCGTCCATGCCGGCCTCTTTCGCCTGCGCGGCGCGGCGGCGCACCAGCTCCGCGGCTGTCCCGACATAGCCTGCCTCGGAAAGGTCGCCGTCGTCCATGGAGGTCAGCACCGTCACGGCGAGAAGGCCGAGACCTGCCCCGCCGCGCGCGGAGGCGGCGGCCCGCATCGCCTTCGGATAGGCATGGACGGTGGTCAGCGTCGCTCCGAGACGGCCGATGCCGGCGATGCCGCCGGCCACCGTGTTGTCGATGTCGAGGAGCTTCATGTCGAGGAAGACGCGCTTTCCCTCGCCCACCAGCCGCTCCACGAGCGCAAGCCCTCCGGCGAAGACCAGCTCCATGCCGATCTTGTAGAAGCCGACGACTTCGCCGAGCTCGGCGACCATTCTTTCCGCGCTTTCGAGATCGGGCAGGTCGAGACCGACGATGAGCCGCTCGCCGGCGGTGCGGGGACGCAGGAGCGCACTCCGCTCGCGCCGGGCGGCGGCAAGGTCGGGCGCGTCCATCACAGCTTCCTCAGCGCGACTTCGCGCACCGTATGATCGGCGCTCTTGCCGATGATGAGATCAGCACGCGGACGGGTCGGGCGGATATTCTCGTCGAGATTGACCAGATTGATGCGGTCCCACAGGCCTTCGGCGACTTCGAGCGCGGCCTTTTCGCTATAGTCGGCATAGCGATGGAAATAGGAGCGTGGATCGGGAAAGCGCGTCTCCTTCAGCCGCATGAAGCGCTCAAGATACCAGCGCCGGATATCGGCCTCGTCAGCGTCGATATAGATTGAAAAGTCGAAATAGTCCGAGACGAACGGCACTTCCTTGCCGTCCTTCGGCAGCGCCCGGCTCTGCAGGACGTTGAGGCCCTCCAGGATCAGGATGTTCGGCTTTTCGATCGTCATCACCTCGCCCGGAACGATGTCGTAGGTGAGGTGGGAATAGACCGGAGCGGAGACACGCGTCCTGCCGGCCTTGATGTCGGAAAGAAAGCGCAGGAGTGCGCCGACATCGTAGCTTTCGGGAAAGCCCTTGCGCTCCATCAGGCCCTCGGCCTGGAGCACGGCATTCGGATAGAGAAAGCCATCGGTGGTGACCAGCGAAACGCGCGGATGGCCCGGCCAGCGCGCGAGCAGCTCCTTCAGGATGCGTGCCGTCGTCGACTTTCCGACCGCCACGGATCCGGCGATGCCGATGATGAAGGGCATGGAGCCCTCCTCCGTGCCGAGGAAGCGCGAGCGCACGTCATAAAGCATGTCGCGCGCCTCCACATGGAAGGAGAGCAGCCGCGAAAGCGGCAGATAGATCGCTTCCGCATCCTCGATCGAAATCGGATCGTTCAAGGATTTCAGCGTGTTGACCTCTCGCTCGGAGAGCGTCATTGGCGTGTCGGCGCGCAGCTTCGCCCATTCGGCGACGCTGAAATAGCGGTAGGGCGAGAGCGAGCGCGGCGTCGCCTGGTCCATCAACCCGCGCTCTCCCTGCCACGGGAGGCCTTCTCCTCGAGCCCGGTCTGGCCGGTGCGGCGCTCAAGCTCGGCCTTCACCTCCTCGAAGGAGACACCGGAGACCTGCAAGAGCACCATCAGATGGAAGAGAAGGTCGGCCGCTTCGGCGGTGAGCCCTTCGCGGTCGCGCTCGACCGCCGCGATCGCCGCCTCCACCGCCTCCTCGCCGAGTTTCTGGGCGCATTTGGCGACACCCTTGCCGACGAGCCTGGCCGTGTAGGAGCCGGGATCGCCGGATGCCGCGCGAAGGCGGACGGTCTCGGCAAGGTCTTCCAGCGTGTAGGCGGTCATGGTGCGTTCGGTGCCCTCCTGGCGGGCGTTCTAGTGCGAAACGGGACGGACGGGTATCCCCGCCTCGGCCATATGGGCCTTCGCCTCGGCGATCGAATAGGTGCCGAAATGGAAAATCGAGGCGGCGAGGACCGCCGTCGCATGGCCGTCGCGGATGCCTTCCACCAGATGATCGAGATTGCCGACGCCGCCCGAGGCGATGACCGGCACGCGCACCGCATCCGCGATGGCGCGGGTGAGGGCGATATCGAAGCCGGCCCTGGTGCCATCGCGGTCCATGGAGGTGAGCAGGATCTCGCCGGCGCCGAGCGAGACCACCTCGCGGGCGTATTCCACCGCATCGATGCCGGTGGGGCGCCGGCCGCCATGGGTGAAGATTTCCCACCTGCCGGAACCAACCTCCTTGGCATCGATGGCGACGACGATGCACTGATCGCCGAATTTCGCGGCGGCTCGGCCGACGAAGGCGCGGTCGTTCACGGCGGCGGTGTTGATGGAGACCTTGTCGGCACCGGCAAGGAGAAGCTGGCGGATATCTTCCGTCGTGCGCACGCCGCCGCCGACCGTGACCGGCATGAAGCACTGCTCCGCCGTGCGGGCGACGACATCGAAGATCGTATCACGCTCTTCGTGGCTGGCCGTGATGTCGAGAAAGCAGAGCTCATCGGCGCCCGCCGCGTCATAGGCCTTGGCGGCCTCGACGGGATCGCCGGCATCGACGAGATCGACGAAATTGACGCCCTTGACGACGCGGCCGTCCTTGACGTCGAGGCAGGGTATGACGCGGGCTTTGAGCACGAAAGAAAGATCCGGTCGCATCAGGTCTGTTGTCGTGGCTTTCGACCTAGAGCCAGCGCGCGCCAAGCGCAACGGTTGCGTCGGTCGCGCGGCGCATGTGGCGGGCCGGCGGGGCCTACAAGACCTCGTAAAAGCTGAGATGGACGGCCGAGGGATCGCGGCGGCCGGTGCCGACAGCAACGATGCGGTTCAGCCAGAGATAGCGCGGGTCGCCGGTCTCGAAGCGCGGCTGGGTGCGCATGTAATAGCTCGCCGGATCGACGACCTCGCCCCTTGCGAGAGCCGCGATCACCTCCGGCGGGCCATGCCGGTAGCCGACATTGACGACGTCGATCAGGGCGCCGTCGTCGGTCTCCATCGGGTAGCGCGCCTCCAGGAAGGCCAGACCGTCGGCATAGACCACCTGCCAGTCCGAGCCGCCGGGCAGGATACGCCCTGAGAGCCTCTCGCCGCTCACCCTGCCGCCGGTGATCGGGATGATGCGGCGACGCCCGCGCGGCGCGTCGCCAAGTTCCAGCGGCGGCGAGAGCTCGATGGCGAGGTCGCAAAGATGGGAGAGTTCGGGAGCGGGCATGGCGGGCATCGGGAAATCATCCCGGCCCATCCGGCACGCGTCAAGCGCGCGATGAGGCGGCGCGAGCGGCCGGCCTGTCCGCGCCCGCGGCCAGCCGGCGGTTGGTCAACTTCAGTACCCGGGCAGCGGCGAGGTCCCTGGAGGCGGGCCGGCCGAGATAGAAGCCCTGAAGCTCATCGCAGCCAAGCTCGGTCAAGAACTGCATCTGCGCCTCCGTTTCCACGCCCTCCGCGGTGACCCGCAGATTGAGAGAGCGGCCGAGCGCCACGATGGAGCGGATGATGGAGGCGGCGTTGTCCTGCGGATCCTGCATGCCGTGCACGAAGGAGCGGTCGATCTTCACCTTGTCGACTGGGAACTTCCATAGATAGCTGAGGCTGGAAAAGCCGGTGCCGAAATCGTCGAGCGCCAGACGCACGCCAAGTTCGCGCAGCGCGCCGAGCTGGCGCGCCACCTCCAGCGCATCGGCTGCGAGCACGCCCTCGGTGATCTCCAGTTCGAGGCGCCTTGCTGGCAGATCCGTCTCCGCCAGCGCGCCGCGGACGATTTCCGTCATGTTGCCGAGCTCGAACTGCGCCGGCGAGAGATTGACGGCGACGATCAGCTCGTCCGGCCAGGTGGCCGCCACGGCACAGGCGTGGCGCAGCGACCAACGCCCGATGCGGGCGATCAGGCCGAGACGCTCGGCCAGCGGAATGAAATCGCCCGGAGAGACATAGCCGCCCTCGCCATTCGGCATGCGGATGAGCGCCTCGAAGCCCACCAGCGACAGATCTCCCGCACGGAAGATCGGCTGGAAGTGCAGGTCGAACGCCTCGTCGTCGACCGTCTGGCGCAACAGCGCCTCCAGATCGCGGCCGGCCTTGATCTCGGCGTTCATGCGCCTGTCGAAGATGGTGAGGCCGTCGCCGCCCTTCTCCCTGGAGCGGCGCATGGCGATGCTCGCCCGCGCCAGCGGAGAGCCGGCATCCTCCTCGCGATCGCCGATGGTGAGGCCTGCGCTGGCGGTCAGATGCACGGCCTTGCCCTTCACCCAGAGCGGGCGACGCACCTGCTGCAGGCAACGCGCAGCAAAGCGCGCCGCTTCCTTGGTATCGGAGGCCTCGAAAGCGAAGGCGAATTCGGCACTGCCGACACGCGCCATCAGCGACGAAGCGGGCGCGATGCCTTTCAGGCGCTCGCTCGTCTCCAGAAGCAGGCGATCGCCGACCTCCGGGCCGAGGCCGGCATTGATGGCCCCGAAACCGTCGAGGCCGACGCTGATCACCGCCAGCGAGCCGCTGTCTTCGAAAAGCCGGCGCGAACGAGCGACGAAGCCTGAGCGGTTGAGAAGCTCCGTCATGCCGTCATGGTCGGACAGGAAAGCAAGGCGCTCATCGGCGCGCAGCTTGGCATTGTGGCGGCGCATGAAGGCGATCGCCGGAATGGCCGAAGCCAGCGCAATGATGAGGGAAAGCAGGATGGCGCTGCGGCGCACGGTCGCGGCGATGCCCTCATACTGCGCCGTCTGATCGACATAGGCCTCGACGACGGCGACGAGGCTGCCGTCCTTCATGATCGGCAGATAGACCTCGGCGAAATACGCCGGCTCGTCCGGCGCGGTTCCCTCCTCCACCTGGACGGCGAGCTCGCCGCGCAAGGCGATCCCGGCTGCTGCCGGATTGTGGGCGCGCAGGGATGCGGGAGTGTCTTGGCCAGGGCCCTGCTCATCCAGGATGAACTCCAACGTGCCGTCGGGGGCGTAGACCCGGAAGCGAAAGACCGAGCCGGCGGACTTCGCCATCGCGATCGCCTCGAGGCTGGCGGCCGAGGGCGCGGCGCCGCGGGCGATTTCGGCAAGGTCGGGGACGTTGCGGGACAGATACCTCGCCCAGGCTTTGGCCGAGGTCTCCGCGTTGAGGCGCAGCCCCTCCTTGACGGTTTCGGAGCCGATATGCAGGGCCGCCCCGATCGCCAGCACCGGAACCAGGAAGAGCGCGAACCCGTAGCGCAGGCTGCGGCGTGAGACGAGCATCGGATCAACACACAGTTGAATCTTCGCACTAAATACGCCGTTTGCACGATTTAGTTCAATTCACTCTTTCCGGTTGAGTGAACGGAAACCTAATCGCCAGCCAGGAGGCCCAGTGCCGTTTCGGCATCGATGCGTCCGTCATAGAGGGCACGGCCGGAAATCGCGCCTTCAAGCACCGCCGCATCGGGCATCGTCAGACGCACGATATCGGCCATCGAGGCGAGCCCGCCGGAGGCGATGACGGGAATGGAAACGGCCTCGGCCAGCGCGATCGTCGCCTCCCAGTTGATGCCGGCCAGGACCCCGTCGCGGTCGATATCCGTGTAGATCAAGGCAGATACGCCTGCATCCTCGAAGCTCTTTGCCAGATCGAGCGCTTCCATGTCGGAGGTCTCGGCCCAGCCCTCCACGGCCACCCTTCCGCCACGCGCATCAATGCCGACGGCAATCTGGCCCGGATGGCGGCGCGCGGCCGTCCTGACGAGATCAGGATCGCGCAGCGCCGCCGTGCCGAGTATGACGCGGGTAACGCCCTTTTCCAGCCAGGCCTCGATCTGCTCGGGCCGCCGGATGCCGCCGCCGAGCTGCATCTTCAGGTTGTCTCCGACCGCCGCCAGGACGGCTTCGACGGCCACCCCGTTTCGGCTCTCTCCGGCGAAGGCGCCGTCGAGATCGACCATGTGCAGCCAGGTGAAGCCGGCCTCATGAAAAGCGCGCGCCTGGGCAGCCGGGTCGGCGTTGTAGGTCGTCGCCTCGGCCATCTCGCCGCGCTTCAGGCGCACGCATTCGCCGCCCTTCAGGTCGATCGCAGGGAAGAGAATCATCGTCTTACGGCCGCCATGCGAGGAAATTGGCAATGAGGGCGAGGCCGAGGTCCTGGCTCTTTTCCGGATGGAACTGGGTACCGACGAGATTTTCGCGCCCCACCATCGCCGTGACCGGGCCGCCATATTCGGCCGTCGCCAGGATGTGCTCGGGATCGGCGGCCACGAGGTGGTAGGAATGGACGAAATAGGCGTCGAGCCCCTCCGGAATGCCGGCGAGCAGCGGATGGTCGGCGCGGCCGGAAAGTTCGTTCCAGCCCATATGCGGCACCTTCAGCTGCGGATCGGAGGGGGTGATCTCGACGACGTCGCCCGGGATCCAGCCGAAGCCGGCCGAGGTCTCCTTCTCCAGGCCGCGCGTCGCCATCAGCTGGCAGCCGACGCAGATGCCGAGAAACGGCTTGCCGTCCTTCAGCACCGCTTCCTCCAGCGCCTCCACCATGCCGGAGAGCGCATCGAGGCCGCGTCGGCAATCGGCGAAGGCGCCGACACCCGGCAGCACGACATGGTCGGCCCGGCGCACCGCCTCCGGGTCGGAGGTGACGGCGACGCCGCCCGAATAGCCCGCCTCGCGGGCGGCGCGCTCAAAGGCCTTGGCGGCGGAGCGGAGATTGCCCGAACCGTAGTCGATGATGGCGACGCTCATCCGCCGGCCTCCGGGAAGAGACCCATGACAGGCGGGTCGTCGCGGTCGGCCCGGCGCGGCGGCACGGGCGGCGGGGCGGAGTCGCCCCGTGACAAGGTTCGTGGCTGCGGAGCGGGGCGCCCCAGGGACGGCTCGTCCTCGGCCGCCCGCCCGGCGAAGAAGCGAAGGGCCGCCTCTTCCTCGTTCCGGCCGGAAGCGGCGCCAACCTCGCGCCAGCCGCCGCGCTCCAGGCTCCAGCGGCGCAGGTTGTTCGCTTCCAGCGCGAAATAAAGGGAAAAGGCGATGCCGACCCAGGTGGCGGCCGTATCGCCGGCGACATAGTCGAGGCCCACGATGGCCGCACTGGCGACGAGATAGAGGAGGAACACCCACCACATGCGGCGGAAGAGGAGCCAGAGGAACGGGATGAACAGGGCCGGCCAGTTGAAGCCGTCCTTGACGAAGGCGGCGCGCTCGGCCGCTCTTGCGTCGTCCACCGCCTCCCCGGCGGCAGGCGGATAGTGCACCGTATAGTGCCGCATACCGAACATCACACCTCTCCCATCACGCCGTCAGCGTGCCCTTGGTCGAGGGGATCTCGTCGGCAAGACGCGGATCGACGGCGAGCGCCGCGCGCAGCACCCGCGCCACGGCCTTGAAACAGGTCTCGGCCACATGGTGGGCGTTGTCGCCGTAGAGGTTCTGGACATGGAGCGTGATGCGGGCGTTCTGGGCGAGCGCCTGGAAAAATTCCTTGAACAACTCCGTGTCGAAGTCGCCGACCTTCTGGCGGGCGAAATCGACGCGCCAGACGAGATAGGGCCGGCCGGAGACGTCGATGGCGGCCCGGGTCAGCGTCTCGTCCATGGCAAGGTCGAGCGAGGCGTAGCGGGCGATGCCACGCCTTTCTCCGAGCGCCCTGTCGAGCGCCTGGCCCAGCGCGATGCCGACATCCTCCACCGTGTGGTGCTGGTCGATATGGAGGTCGCCCGACGCCTTGACGGTGAGATCGATCAGCGAATGGCGGGAAAGCTGCTCCAGCATGTGGTCGAAGAAGCCGATGCCGGTATCGACCCGATAGCGGCCGGTGCCGTCCAGATCGACGGAAAGGCTGATCTTCGTTTCGCTGGTATCCCGGGAAATCTCGGCCTTGCGCATGGCTGTGCCTTTGGGCTTTCGTCGCGCGTCTTCTAACAGCGGTCGGACGGCTTGCAAATGCGCCCTTGAGGGCAGACCGGCCCCAGCGCGCGGGGCGCCGGTTTGCAGCGCCATGGGCGATGCCTACATAGGGCGCTTGAAGGGGCGCCGGAGGAGGCCGACCGGCTCGCCTGCGCCCGCTGACGAGGAGTATTTCGTGACAGAATCGAATTCCGCCTCCCCCTGGCACGGCACCACGATCGTGACCGTGAGGAAGGGCGGCAAGGTGGTCATCGCCGGCGACGGCCAGGTGACCATGGGCCAGACCATCATGAAGGCAAATGCCCGCAAGGTCCGCCCGCTCGCCAAGGGCGACGTGATCGCCGGCTTCGCTGGCGCCACCGCCGACGCCTTCACCCTTCTGGAGCGCCTGGAAGCCAAGCTGGAGCAGTATCCCGGCCAGCTGATGCGCGCCTGCGTGGAGCTTGCCAAGGACTGGCGCACCGACCGCTACCTGCGGCGCCTGGAAGCCATGATGATCGTCGCCGACAAGGAGACGACCTTGGTGCTGACCGGCACGGGCGACGTTTTGGAGCCGCAGGGCGGCGTCGCGGCGATCGGCTCCGGCGGCAATTACGCCCTCGCCGCAGCCCGCGCGCTCTCTGAGAGCGAGGCGGAGCACGACGCGGAGGCGATCGCCCGCCGCGCCATGCAGATCGCCGCAGAGATCTGCGTCTACACCAACGAGAACATCATCATCGAAAGCCTTTCGGCATGACGACCTTTTCCCCCCGCGAGACCGTTTCGGAACTCGACCGCTTCATCATCGGCCAGAAGGACGCCAAGCGCGCCGTCTCCATCGCGCTCCGCAACCGCTGGCGCCGGCAGCAGCTGGTAGGCCCCCTCAAGGAGGAGGTGCTGCCGAAGAACATCCTGATGATCGGGCCGACCGGCGTCGGCAAGACCGAGATCGCCCGACGGCTCGCCAAGCTCGCCAACGCCCCCTTCATCAAGGTGGAGGCGACGAAGTTCACCGAGGTCGGCTATGTCGGCCGGGATGTAGAGCAGATCGTGCGCGACCTCGTGGAGGCCGGCATCGGGCTGGTGCGCGAGATGCGCCGCAAGGAAGTTTCCGCGAAGGCCCATCAGCAGGCGGAGGAGCGCGTCCTCGACGCCCTCGTCGGCCAGCACGCGAGCCCGACGACGCGCGATTCCTTCCGCAAGAAGCTGCGCGACAACCTTCTCGACGACAAGGAGATCGAGGTGGAGGTGCGCGATACTTCCAACCCGATGGGCGCCTTCGAGGTGCCCGGCATGCCCGGCGCCTCGGTCGGGGTGATGAATGTCGGCGAGATGCTCGGCAAGGCCTTCGGCCAGGGCCGCACCAAGACGCGCAAGACGACGGTGAAGGAATCCTACGACCTGCTCATCACCGAGGAATCCGACAAGCTGCTGGACGACGAGCAGATCGTGCAGGAGGCGATCAGGGCGGTGGAGAACGACGGCATCGTCTTTCTCGACGAGCTCGACAAGATCTGCGCCCGCGACGGGCGGGTCGGCGGCGATGTTTCACGTGAAGGCGTGCAGCGCGACCTGCTGCCGCTCGTGGAAGGCACCACGGTGGCGACCAAGCACGGGCCGGTGAAGACCGACCACATCCTGTTCATCGCCTCGGGCGCCTTCCATGTGGCCAAGCCCTCCGATCTTCTGCCGGAACTGCAGGGCCGCCTGCCGATCCGCGTGGAGCTGCGCGCCCTGACGGAGGACGATTTCCGCCGGATTCTCACCGAGACCGAGGCGAGCCTCGTCAAGCAGTACGTGGCGCTGATGGCGACGGAGGGCGTGACGCTCGACTTCACCGACGACGCGATCGACGCGATCGCGCGCACCGCGGTGGAGATCAACTCGAACGTGGAAAACATCGGCGCGCGGCGCCTGCAGACGGTGATGGAGCGGATCCTCGACGACATCTCCTACACGGCACCCGACCGCAACGGCGATACCGTCACAGTCGACGCGGCCTATGTCGAGGAGCATATCGGCGATCTTGCGCGCAACGCCGATCTCAGCCGCTTCATCCTGTAGCACCAACCGCGACAGCCGGCGGTTCTGCCGCAAACGGCCGCGACTTCCCCCTCACCCGGCCGGCTCCGCCGGCCACCCTCTCCCTCCAGGGGAGAGGGTCGAACGTGTTGCTAGGCCGCGAGACCCTCCAGCAGACGCTGCTGCTCGGCCAGGGCGTGCAGCGAGGTCTGCGGGCGCGCGCCGATATGGGTGAGGACCTCGCCCGCCGTCAGAGAGCCGAGCTCGGCGCAGCGCGCGAGCGGGGCGCCGCGGGCATGGCCGAAGAGGAAGCCGGAAGCGAAAAGGTCGCCCGCGCCGGTCTTATCGACGATATCCTCGTCGACAGGCGGCGCCGGAACATGGATGCGCTCTTCACCCCGCAGGACCAGCGAACCCTTGGCGCCCAGCGTCACCACGGCAAGCGCGGCATCGCCCGCCAGCGCGTCGAGGCCGGTGTCGAGGTCGCCCGTCTGATAGAGCGCCACCACCTCGTGGTTGTTGGCGAAGAGGATGTCGACGGTGCGCGAGCGGATGAGGTCGAGGAACTCGGCCCGGAAGCGATCGACGCAGAAGGAATCCGACAAGGTCAGCGCGACCTTGCGCCCCGCCGCATGCGCGATCGCGGCAGCTTCGCGGAAGGCTTCCTTGGCCTTGGGCGGATCCCAGAGATAGCCTTCCAGATAGGTGATTGCGGCCCCTTCCACCGTCTCGCGATCGATATCGGCCGGGGTCAGCTCCTGGCAGGCGCCGAGATAGGTGTTCATGGTGCGCTCCGAATCCGGCGTGATCAGGATCATGGAGCGCGCTGTGGGTGCGCCTTCCTTGAGGGGGGCGGTCGGGAAGGAAATGCCGACGGAGCTCATATCGTGGCGGAAGAAATGGCCGAGCTCGTCGTCGGCGACCTTGCCGATGAAGGCCGCCCTGCCCCCGAGCGAGGCGACGCCCGCCGCCGTGTTGCCGGCGCAGCCGCCGGAAATGAGCTGGGCCGGGCCCATCGCCTCGTATAGGCGCTCCGCTTCGTCCGTCTCGATCAGGCGCATGGAGCCCTTGACGAGTTTCTCCTTCACGAGGAAGTCGTCGTCGGTCTGCGCCAGCACGTCGACGATGGCGTTGCCGATCGTCAGAACATCCGTCTTTGCGTTCGTCATTCCCAGCCTTTCCGTTCGCCTCTCGCCAGATCGATCGGGCCGGCGGCGGCAAGGCCGCCTAGCCGATCGGGACCGGGGATGCAAATTTCACCCGCCCGGCCCGGCGGTTTCAATACCGGCTTGTCCGCGCCGAGCGGGGCTCCTATCTCAAGCTCGCCATGCTCTCAGACGCCCAGCGCGCCCTCGACGAAATCCTTTCGCCGCCCTTTCGCACGGTGCTGTGGAAGTCGGTCGGACTGACCGTCGCCCTGCTCTTTGCCATCTGGCTCCTGGTGGAAGGCTTCCTCGTTCATTCCCTCGCCCTGCCCTATGGCTGGCTGGAGACCGGGATCGAGGTCTTCTCCGGGCTGACGCTGATCGTCGGGCTCGCCTTTCTCATCGCACCGGCTACCTCGCTGTTTGCCGGCATCTTCCTCGACGACATCGCGGAGGTGGTGGAGACGCAGCATTATCCCGACGAGCCCCCGGGCCGGCCGCTTTCCATCCTGGAGGGCCTTGCAACGACGCTGCAGTTCACCGCGATCGTCGTGGCGGTGAACCTGGTCGCGCTGCCGCTGGTGCTCTTCCTCGGCTTCGGCGTCGTCATCTTCTTCGTGGCCAACGGCTATCTGCTCGGGCGGGAGTATTTCGACCTTGCGGCGCGGCGCTTCCACGACCGGCGTACGGCGAAGATCCTGAGACTGCGCCATTCCGGCCGCATCTTTCTGGCAGGGCTGGTGATCGCCGGCTTCACCGCCGTGCCGATCCTCAACTTCCTCGCCCCGCTGTTTGCCACCGCCTTCATGGTGCATGTGCAAAAGCGCATCCAGAAGCGCGAGGAGGCGCCAGACGGCATTCTCGCCCCCGGGCGGGCGGGCCTCGCTCAGCCAGCAACCGCCTCGTAGTCCTTTTCCAGGTCGCAGCGCACCAGCGCCGCGACGAGGCGGGGAAAATCCTTCCCGGGCACAAGGCCCGCCAGCGCCTCGGCATCCTCCCCGAGATCGAGCTTTTGGGCAGCGGCAAGCGCCTTCCTGTCGGCGAAGGGAAAGAGCTCGTCCCAGGCGGCCTGCACCTCGCGAAAGAAGATGTCGACGCCGACATCTCCAAGTCCCTTCATTTCCTTGAGGAGCGCACGCTCCTTGACGGGGTCGCGCCCGGCCGCCTCGCGCAGCCGGCGCAGGTCGCCGCCGTACTTTTCGAGCACGATCCCTGCCGTATCGCCAAGCATGCGCGCGGCGCTCTCGTCGAAGCGCTTGTAGCCGTGCGCCGTCAGCACATCGACACGGTCCTGCCAGGTGGCGGCGCCCATCTTCGCGGCCGTGCGATAGCCGGCCTTTGAAAGGGCCCTCGCGGCCTGCGCGGCGTTCTCGGCGCTGATGCGGGAGGAAAAGAGAATCGAGGCCGTCAGCCAGCGAAACAGCGGCGCCGGTGTATTCCTGGCAATATCGATGCCGAGCTCATCGCAATAGGTCGTGCCGTGGCGCTGAAGCAGCGTCTTCACCATCCGGGATTTGCGGCTTCGGGGCATGGTGAGCTTTCTCCAAGTCCTTTCGGCGCTCAACACATCTTCCGCAAAGCTGTTCCCCGGCTCTCCGGGGCCCGGTTTTTCCACCCTGCGAGGAATTGAATCGCCCGCCGCCCCTTGCAGAGCCGGCATGACTTCCTACTCTCCTGATATACGCCGCCTTCGCTCCGAAGATGGGCCCGATAGACGACCGGCGGCACCCCGGGCCCGAACCCCAAGATTTGGGGGCTAACCTTGAAACTTTCCGACAATCAGATTGCCGCGGTCCGCGAGACCGTGGGCGCCGAGCCCATTCCGGAAGACAACCCGGCGATGGAGCCGCTGAAGGAAAACTTCGGCGACCATACGTTCTACGTCGACAATACCGGCCTTCTGGTGCTGGAGCCGGTCGACGATCCCGCACAGCCGGGAGAGCCGGCGGCGGTGATTCACATCGCGGCCTGGACCGACGAGGAGCGCAAGCAGCTCGCCCCGATCGAGCCGAAGGCCTCCGGCGCGGTCCTCGACCTTGCACCCACCGGGCCGACCAACGGCGCGGCCTGAACGGGGCTGCAAGACGGACGCGGCCGCCATTCCACGCGGCCGCCCGGAACGACAATCCGCCGGCCGGCCGAAAAGGCCGGCCATGGCGCCTCGCGCGCGGGGGCGGCTGCTAGTGCGCCGCTTCCCAATTGTCGGCCGCGCGGGCATCGACCTGCAGCGGCACCCTGAGTTCCAGAGCCGGCTCCGAAGCCCGCTCCATCACCTGCCGGATCACCGGCAGCGAAGCTTCCACCTCTTCTTCCGGCACCTCGAAGATCAGCTCGTCATGCACCTGCAGGAGCATGCGGGCGGCAAGGCGTGAGCGCGCCAGCGTCTCCTCCATGCGGATCATGGCGCGGCGGATGATATCGGCCGCCGATCCCTGGATCGGCGCGTTGATGGCCGCGCGCTCCGCCCCGGCGCGGATGCTGTGGTTGGAGTGCCGGATATTGGGGAAATGCGCGCGCCGGCCAAAGAGCGTTTCCACATAGCCCTTGTCGCGCGCCTGTTCCTTGGTCGCCTCCATGTAGTCGCGGATGCCCGGAAAGCGCCGGAAATAGGTCTTGATGTACTCGCCCGCCTCCTCGCGGCCGATGCCGAGCTGGGCGGCGAGACCGAAGGCGGAAATGCCGTAGATGATGCCGAAATTGATCGCCTTGGCGCGGCGGCGGATCATCGGATCCATGCCCTCGATGGGCGTCGAGAACATCTCGGAAGCCGTCATCGCATGAATGTCGAGCCCATCGGCGAAAGCCTGCCGCAGCGCCGGGATCTCGGCGATATGGGCAAGAATCCTCAGTTCGATCTGCGAATAGTCGGCCGAGACGAGCCTGGTGCCTTCCTCCGCCACGAAGGCGGTGCGGATTTGTCTGCCTTCCTCGGTGCGGACCGGAATGTTCTGCAGGTTCGGCTCCGACGAGGAGAGCCGGCCCGTGGTCGTGGAGGCGAGCGAATAGGACGTGTGCACCCGGCCGCGCTCGTCGAGATAGGAGGGGATGGCGTCGGTATAGGTGCCCTTCAGCTTGGTAAGCTGGCGCCAGGCGACGATCTTCATCGGCAGGGGATGGCCTTCGGCGGCCAGATCCTCCAGCACCTTCACATCGGTCGACCACTGGCCGCCCTTGGTCTTGCGGCCGCCCGGCAGGCCGAGCCTTCCGAAGAGGATCTCGCCGAGCTGCTTGGGCGAGCCGATGTTGAAGCTCTCGCCCGCCATCTCGAAAATCTCCGCCTCCAGGCCCGCCGCCTTCTGGGCGAACTGGTGGGAGAGGCGCGAGAGGATGTCGCGGTCGACCTTGACGCCGCGCTCTTCCATCTTGGCCAGGACCGGCACCAGGGGCCGCTCCAGCCTCTCGTAGACCCCGACGAGGCCCTCGGCGACGAGCCGAGGCTTGAGGACTCGCCAGAGGCGCAGCGTGATGTCGGCATCCTCCGCCGCATAGCATGTGGCGCGGCCGATCGGCGCCTGGTCGAAGGTGACCTTGTCGCGCCCGGTGCCGCAGACATCCTTGTAGGCGATCGGCTTGTGACCGAGATGGCGCTCCGAGAGCGTATCCATGCCGTGCTGCTGGCCGAAGCCGGCATCGAGCGCGTAGGAGATCAGCATCGTGTCGTCGAAGGGGGCGATCTCGATGCCGCGCGCCTTCAGCAGCAGCCAGTCGTATTTGAGGTTCTGGCCGATCTTCAGGATCGCGGGATCCTCCAGCATCGGCTTGAGGAGCGCGAGGGCCTCCTTCTCGCCGATCTGCGTATAGTCCTCATCGCGGCTATCGCCGGCTGAGGCATTCGCTTCCTGCCCCGAAGCGTCCCCCGGGGCGGCCGGCTCACCGAAGAGATCGGCAGCCGAGATGGCCGCTTCCGGGCGGCGATGGCCGAGCGGCACGTAGCAGGCGTTGCCCGGCGCGAGCGCCAGCGAGACCCCGCAAAGCGAGGCCTTGAGGGGATCGAGATCGGTCGTCTCCGTATCGAAGGCGACGGTCCCCGCCTCGGCGGCGGCGGCGATCCAGGCCTCAAGCTCGCCCACCGTGCGCACGCAGTCGTAGGAGGCGGTATCGATCTTCGGCGTGACGGCCGCCTCGGCGCGGGCGCGCACCAGGTCGGCCGGCGCGCCGAGGAGGCCGCGCTCGCCGGCAAGGCCTGTCGCTGGCCCGCCGGAGGCCGCCGGCGCGGTCGCGCCGTCTCCGGCAGGCGCGCTTTCTGCAAGGTCCGGACCATGCGCAGGAGCGCCATCGCCCCTGCCCTCGACGGAAATCGCCGCCGGCTCGATCTGCGAGGCGTCCATCCCCGTCTTCTCGGCGACGCGGCGGGTCAAAGTGTTGAATTCCATCGCCCGGCAGAAGGCGATGGCCCTCTTGCCGTCGAGCTGTTCGACGACCAGCTCGGAGAGCGGCACTTCCAGCGGAACATCATTCTCCAGAGTCACGAGCCTCTTGGAGATGCGCGCCTGCTCGGAAAATTCGATCAGGTTCTCGCGGCGCTTGTTCTGCTTGATCTCCGAAGCGCGGGAGAGAAGCGTCTCCAGATCCCCATATTCCTGCAAGAGCTGGGAGGCCGTCTTCGGCCCAATACCGGGAACGCCGGGCACGTTGTCGGTGGCGTCGCCCGTCAGCGCCTGCAGGTCGATCATCTTTTCCGGCAGGACGCCAAATTTCTGCACCACGAATTCGGCATCGATGAGCTGGTCGCGCATCGTATCGAACATGATGACGGAGGGCCCGATGAGCTGCATCAGGTCCTTGTCGGAAGAGATGATGGTGGTGCGGGCGCCCGCCTCGCAGGCAAGGCGCGCATAGGTGGCAATGAGATCGTCCGCCTCCCACCCCTTCTGCTCGATGGAAGGCAGCGAGAAGGCGCGGGTCGCCTCTCGAATCAGGCCGAACTGGGGGACGAGATCCTCCGGCGGCTCCGGCCGGTGCGCCTTGTATTCGGCGTAGATCTCGTTGCGGAAGGTTTTGGCCGAATAGTCGAAGATGACGGCGAAATGGGTCGGCTCGTCACCGGGCTCGGGCGTCGGCCCTTCCTGCAGCAGTTTCCAGATCATGTTGCAGAATCCGGAAACGGCGCCGACGGGCAGGCCATCGGATTTGCGGGTGAGCGGTGGAAGCGCGTGGAAGGCCCGGAAGATGAAGGCGGAGCCGTCGACGAGGACGAGATGGTCGCCGGCCTTCATGCCGGCAGTGGGGGCGGCGTTCATGGCCGGCACATTTGACCGGCGGAGCGGCGATTTCAAGCAAGGAGGCGGCCATGCTTTCCCGCCAGAGCCAAAAGCCTAGTCGGCCGGGGCGATAGCCGCCTTCTGCGGGGCGGCGTGGCCGGGCCTGTCGATGCGCGCCCAGGCCGGCCGCTCGAAGAGGAAGGTGCACCAGCCGGTGCGCCGGGTGAACTCGAAAAGCAGCACAGGACCGATCAGGCCGAGACAGGTGACGATCAGCGACACGACGTCGACAGGAAGGCCGGAGCCCAGAAGCGCCTGGCGGGTGACGACCATGGGCAGGAAGAAGGAGAGATAGACGACGATCGAATGCGCGCCGAGATATTTGAGCGGGCGCGCCGCCAAGGTCCTGACCAGGAGCACGGCGAAGACGCAGACGGCGAGCGCGCCGGCAAAGCCGAGCGCCAGGGAAATGAACGGCCATGTGGAGACGCCGCCGAAGACGAGGGCGGCGTTCACGCAGCCCCAGATGGCGAGATAGGCGACGCCGAGCATCGCATGCCGGTCGATGCGCGCGGCAAAGCCGAGGATCGCATCGGCCAGAATGAAGCCGGTGTAGAAATAGACGAAGCGGGCGGCGAATTCGTCGATCAGCATCGAGCCCGTCTCGATATGCGCGACTTCCAGAGCCGCGCCGGCGAGCCAGACCAGCCAGAACGGCACGCGGCCGTGCACGAGGCGGGTGACGGCGAAGAAGATGGCGAGGTGATAGATGAACCAGAGCGTGCCGAAGGGATCGACGAAGCTCTTCAGGTAGAAGCCGAGCGCACCCGGCCAGCCGAGCTGGGCGGCGAATTCCGGCGCCTTGAAGACGAACTGGATCGTCAGCCACAGGACGTAGAAATAGGCGAAATGCACGATCTTGCGGTCGACATAGAGCCGGAGCGGCGCGGTGATGCGCGCCGCCAGGAACAGGCCGGCGATCATGAAGAAATCGGGCATGCGGAAGGGACGGGCGAACTCGACGAGGTCGCCCATGAAGCCGGCATGGCCCATCGCCTGCTCGACGCCGAGAACCGAATGCATCATCACGACCATGATGATGCAAAAGCCCTTGGCGACGTCGACCCAGGCGACGCGTCCTCTGCCTTTGTGCTGTGCTCTTGCCGCGTTCATCAAAAAGGGCGGTCCTTCGCCAGAATGCTCCGGTCGCGCCCCACTATCCCATAGCCAATATGGGGAAAGCATCGCCGCTCGTCGCGGCGAAATCTGGAAGACAGTTAAAATTAGAGTCGTATCCGCCCTAATCGGCAGCCGGATGGCCGGCGGCTCAGAAGCCGCCCTGGCCGCCCGAGAAGCTGCGCGGCGCGGCGTCGATCAGGCGCGCGCCCGAGCCCGTCACCTCATAGACGGCGAGCTGGCGCTGATTGGTGCCGTCGGAACGCAGACGGAAGACCCCATCGAGCCCGCTGAATCCGTTCGGATTGGTCAGCAGCATGGTGGAGAAGGCATCGCCCGGGTTCTGCCGCACCAATCCCGCCGCAAGCACGGTGGCATCATAGGCCAGCGTGGCGTTGCGGGGCGGCTCGCCGCCATAGGCGGTGCGATAGCGGCCGGCGAAGGCATCGAAAGACTGCCTCGTCGGCGCCGGATACCAGGCGCCGGCGAGCGGCGCGCTGTTCAGCACCGCCTGCGTATCCCACTGGCCGCTGCCGAGGATCTTCAGCTTGGCGCCGGCCGGGCCGAGGCCCTGCGAGACTGCGCCGGGGATGTTGCCCCCATCGGGAACCAGAAGGGCGTCGATCCGGTCGGCAATGCCGGCGATGGAGGCCGTCTTGGCGCGGATATCGGCGTCATTCAGCTCGTAGCGCTCGATGGCGACGACACGCCCGCCGGCACGCGCGACCGCCTCGCGGAAGGCCGCGTCCGCCACCGTGCCATAGGCGTTGTTCGGCAAGAGCGCGGCAAAGGAGCGGCGATTCTGGCTCGCCGCATAGGAGACGATGCGCTGGATGTCGGAATTGGGCAGGAAGGAAAGGAGATAGACGCCGGGACCGGCCACCGCGGTGTCGGAGGAAAAGGCGACGACAGGCACGCCGGCGCTGCGCGCGATCGGCGCGGCGGCGCCGACGGAGGCGGAGAAGAGCGGGCCGAGCATCATCCTGGAGCCCTCGGCGATCGCCTTGTTGGCGGCGAGCTGCGCGCCGGAGGGCGTGCCCCCGGTATCGTAGACGACGAGTTCGATACCGGCGTTGGGGAAGTCCCGCATCGCCATCTCGGCAGCGTTGCGGAAGGATTTTCCGACATTGCCGGCATTGCCGGTCGCCGTCAGCGGCAGGAGCATGGCGACGCGTGTCGCGCCAGTGCCGATCACCTCTCCGGAAGCGACGCGTGCCTGCTCGGCCGCGGGGGGCGCGGCCGAATAGCCGCCGCCACCGCCACCGAAGGTGTTGCAGGCCGAAAGGGCGAGCGGAAGCGCCAGGGCGGCCAAGCCGCCAAGCACGCTGCGCCGTGTCGGCGCGATCCTGCGATGCGCTGCCTCAGGCGCGCCTGCCTCTTCCATCATGTCCCGTCCCCCAGCGGCAGAGTTGCCAGCCAAGAATTTCATCCCTACGGAATGTCATAAGCGGCCAGGCACGCCGCCTCAAGAGCGAGCCGGCTCATGGAAGATTCCACAGACGCCATCTATGTCATTCGCGGCCGCGAAATGGCGGCGCCCGCGCTGCCGGCCGGGCTCTATGTGACGGCAACGCCGATCGGCAATCTCGGCGACATCACGTTGCGGGCCCTGGAGACGCTCGCCGCGGCAGACCTGATCGCGGCGGAAGATACCCGCGTTACCCGCAAGCTGCTCTCGCGGTACGGCATCTCCACGCGGCTTTCGGCCTATCACGAGCATTCCGGGCCAGAGGCGGAGGAACGCCTCCTCGCCGCGATGCGCGGGGGCGCTTCGGTGGCTCTCGTCTCCGACGCGGGAACGCCGCTCATCTCCGACCCCGGGGCGCGGCTGGTGGCGCGCGCCGCCGAGGCCGGCCTTGCCGTCCATCCGATCCCCGGCCCCTCGTCTCTGACCGCCGCCCTCAGTGCGGCCGGCGTCGGCGACGGGCCGTTCATCTTCGCCGGCTTTTTGCCGCCCAAGAGCAAGGCGCGCCGCGACCGGCTGCGCGACCTCGCCACCCTGCCCTTCACCCTGGTGTTCCTGGAAGCGCCGCATCGTTTGTCGAATTTCATCGGCGATGCCCTCGATATTCTGGGGGATCGGCCTTCTTGTTTGTGCCGTGAGCTCACAAAGCTGCATGAGGTGTTCCTGCGCGCACGGCTGAGCGAGATCGCCGCCGCGGCCGGCGAGCACCAGAAGGGCGAGATCGTCGTCGTCGTCAGCGCGCCGGAGGCGTCCGCGAAGGCCGAGCCGGACGAGGCGGAGATTTCGGGCATGCTCTCCGAGCGGCTGGCATGCATGGGCGTCAAGGATGCGGCGCGCGAGGTTTCGGAGGCGACCGGGCTTTCAAGACGCGAGCTCTACCAGCGCGCGCTCGCGCTTTCGAAGGGCTAGCTCATGGAACTCTGGCGATGACCGCGGCCCGGCGGCGCGCCTTCCGGCGCGGCTTTTCCGCCGAACGGCTCGCTGCGCTCTTCCTGATGACCAAGGGCTACCGCATCCTTGCCCGGCGCTACCGCACGCCCATCGGCGAGATCGACCTCATCGCCCGGCGCGGGAAGACCATCGCCTTCGTGGAAGTGAAGCGGCGGGCGCGCAAGGATGCCGGCGAATGGGCTGTGACGCCGCGGGCGGAACGGCGGATCGGCGCGGCCGCGAGCCTCTGGCTTTCGCGCCACCCGGCCGCGATGGGGATGACGCAGCGCTTCGACCTCGTCCTTGTCGCGCCCATGCGCCTTCCCCTGCACCTTGCCGACGCTTTTCGCCCGCCGGAGTGAGCCGCCGATTGCATCGCGCTCACGGCACGGCTAACCGAAGGCGGCAACAGCCGGAGAATTTTCTGAGATGGCGCTTTCCGTCGCAGTGCAGATGGATCCGATCAGCCGGATCGACATCAAGGGGGACACGACCTTCGCCCTGATGCTGGAAGGCCAGGCGCGCGGCCACGACCTCTTCTATTACGAGCCGAGGCAGCTCTCCATGGAAGGCGGCGAGGTGTTCGCGCGCATCCGCCCGGTGACCGTGAAGGACGAGGAAGGCGCCCATTTCAGCCTCGGCGATCAGAAGAAGCAGCTTCTTTCGGAGTTCGACGTCGTCCTGATGCGCCAGGACCCGCCCTTCGACATGGCCTATATCTCGGCGACGCATCTTCTGGAGCGCATCCATCCGCAAACGCTCGTCGTCAACGACCCGGCCCATGTGCGCAACGCGCCGGAAAAGCTCTTCGTCACCGAATTCGCCGACCTGATGCCGGACACGCTGATCTCCCGCGATATCGCCGCGATCCGCGATTTCCGCGAGAGGCATCGCGACATCATCCTGAAGCCGCTCTACGGCAATGGTGGCGCGGCGGTCTTCCGCATCGGCGAAGGCGACGAGAATCTCTCGGCGCTGATCGAACTCTTCGAGACGACCTTCCGGGAGCCTTTCGTCGTGCAGCGCTACCTGCCGCAGGTGCGCCAGGGCGACAAGCGCATCATCCTCGTCGACGGCGAGCCGGCCGGCGCCATCAACCGCATCCCGGCGATCGGCGATGCGCGCTCCAACATGCATGTCGGCGGCAAGGCGGTTGAATCGGAGCTGACGGCCCGCGACCTCGAGATTTGCGCGCGCATCGGCCCGGCGCTGAAGGAGCGCGGCTTCATCCTGGTCGGCATCGACGTGATCGGCGACGTGATGACGGAGATCAACGTCACCTCCCCGACGGGCATCCGCGAGCTGAAGCGCTTTTCCGATATCGATGCGGCCGCGATGGTGTGGGATGCGGTCGAGGCGCGACGGGCCGGCTAAGCGGCGGATCAGGTCGGGCGCGGGTCGCGCCTTTCTGTTCCTTTTTCGTTCTTGCCAACTTCCGAAGGTTGAGTCATCCTCTCAACCATAACGGGGGTGTGGCCATGGTTTCTCGCGTCACGACGGTGGCTTTTCGGGGGGTCGAAGCGATCCCTGTCGACGTGCAGGTGCTGATCGCGCCGGGTCGCACGCTGTTCAACATCGTCGGCCTGCCCGACAAGGCGGTGGCTGAAAGCCGCGAGCGCGTGCAGGCGGCGATCCACGCCTCCGGCCTCGCCCTGCCGGCCAAGCGCATTACCGTCAATCTCGCTCCCGCCGACCTGCCGAAGGAGGGCAGCCATTACGATCTGCCGATCGCGCTGGCGCTGATGGCGGCCATGGGAGCGGTACCGGCGGACGCGATCGCCGAGCATGTCGTCCTCGGCGAGCTCGGCCTCGACGGCCGGATCGAACAGGTGGCGGGAGTGCTGCCCGCCGCCATCGGCGCGAATGCCCTCGGCAAGGGGCTGATCTGCCCGGCCGCCTGCGGCGGCGAGGCTGCCTGGGCCGGCGAGGAGCTTTCCGTGCTCGCACCGGCAAGCCTCATCCAGCTTGCCAATCATATCAGCGGCACGCAGGTGCTCTCGCAGCCGAAGCCGGCGCTGCGCGCCGCGCCCGAGGCACTCGCCGACCTTGCGGAGATCCGCGGCCAGGAAAGCGCCAAGCGGGCGCTGGAGATCGCCGCAGCGGGCGGCCACAACATGCTGATGATCGGCCCGCCGGGGGCTGGAAAATCCATGCTGGCGAGCCGCCTTCCCTCCATCCTGCCACCGCTGGAGCCGCGCGAACTCCTGGAGGTCTCCATGATCGCCTCCATCGCCGGGCAGCTCGCGGGCGGGCGTCTCTCCGCCCAGCGGCCGTTCCGGGCGCCGCATCATTCGGCCTCGATGGCGGCGATGGTCGGGGGCGGCCTCAACGCAAGGCCGGGCGAGGTCTCGCTCGCCCATAACGGCGTCCTCTTTCTCGACGAGTTGCCCGAATTCACCCCGGCGGTGCTCGATTCCCTGCGCCAGCCGCTGGAAGGCGGGGAAAGCGTCATCGCCCGCGCCAATCACCGCGTCACATATCCTTCCGAGTTCCAGCTCGTTGCGGCGATGAATCCCTGCCGCTGCGGCATGGCGGGCGAACCCGGCCATACCTGCCGCCGCGGGGCGCGCTGCGCCGCCGACTACCAGGGGCGCATCTCAGGCCCGCTTCTCGACCGGATCGACATCCGCATGGAAGTTCCGGCCGTCTCCGCGGTCGATCTCATCGCGCCGGGACATGGCGAGCCGAGCCGCATTGTCGCCGAACGCGTCGCCGGAGCCCGCACCCTGCAGCGGGAGCGCTATGCAAAGCGCGGTCTCGCTGGCATCCGGGTGAATGCGCGCGCCGGCAGCCGGCTCATCGAGGAAGTCGCCCAGCCCGACGAGGCCGGAACCCGCCTCATTCGCGACGCCGCCGAGGCGATGGGGCTTTCGGCAAGGGGCTATCACCGGGTGCTGAAGGTGGCGCGCACGCTCGCCGACCTCGACCAGGAAGAAAAGGTGCGCCGGCTGCATGTGGCAGAAGCGCTCAGCTACCGGCAAAGCGGCGCGCTGCTGGCGGCCGCGGCATGAGGGCCTGGCGCACCTGTTGCGCTTTCGTGGCCTGGAACGGCGCACGCCGTGCGGCTTTTCGCAAGACGCTGTAATCGCACGTCATTTTCCGGACCGCGCAGGCGGTGGAGAATCGTGCTGCGGCACCATGTTTTCGTCGCTCGATCATGCTTACGACTGGTCCAACGCCGAGCGATCCGCTAAAGGGGGAATGACTGAGATCGAGATTCCCCGGGGCAGGGAGGCCATGCAGGGACGTCAAAATCTCTCGCCGAAACGGCTGGTGCGACGCTTCGCACCCGGTTTCGGGCGGGGCAGAGGCACCGATTTCGTTCGTCCATTCGCAAAGCCCGGACGCGCCCCCTGGCGGGCGGCACGACATCTGGGCTCGCTCGGGCGGCTAGGCGACCTCGAAGCGCGGCTGGCGCGCTCTCCTGCGGAGATCCGGCGCTCGCAGGCGCTGCGCTATCACGTCTTCTACGAGGAGATGTCGGCCGTCGGGGACGCGGAAACGCATCTGCGCCGGCGCGACGCAGACGCCTACGACCTTATCTGCGACCATCTTCTGGTGCTCGACCACGCTGTGCCACGGCGCCCGTTCCTGCGTTCCAAGCCGGAGATCGTGGGCACCTACCGGCTGCTGCGGCAGGAGATCGCCGAGCTCAACGGGGGCTTTTATTCGGCCGGCGAATACGACATCGCCCCGCTGGTCTCGCGCTATGCGCATCTCAATTTCCTGGAGCTCGGGCGGTCCTGCGTGCTCAAGCCCTATCGGGACAAGCGCACGGTGGAACTCCTTTGGCACGGCGTCTGGAGCTACATTCTGCTGCACCAGGTGGACGTTATGTTCGGTTGCGCGAGCTTCGCCGGCACCGACCCGGAAAAGCTCGCCCTGCCGCTGAGCTTCCTGCACCACCATGCGCGCGCACCGGAGGAATGGAACGTCAGCGCCCTGCCGGAGCGCTATGTGGACATGAACCGCATGGCGAAGGAGGAGATCGACCCGAGGGCTGCGCTTCGCGAACTGCCCCCGCTCATCAAGGGCTATCTGAGGCTCGGTGCCTATATCGGGGACGGGGCGGTGGTCGACTACCAGTTCGGCACCACCGACATCATGATCATCCTGCCGGTGAGCGCGCTCAACCCGCGCTATGTCAATCATTTCGGCAACGATGCCGAGCGCTACGGGGCATCCCAGCCAATGGCACGGCGCCGCTTTCCGCTCCGGCGCAATCTCACGTAAAGCGCTCCCTCGCCGCCATGGCGGCGAACGGCTTCCTCGTAGGCGACGACGCGTTCGGCAAAAGCCGGCTCGCGCAGCCAGCGCGGCACCATTTCCCTGAGGACGCCCCGCCCGTCCGCCCCGCCCTTGCCGGTGATGACGAGCACCAGCGTGACGCCGCGATCCTGGCAATCGCGCAGGAAGGCGAGGAGCCGGTCATGGGCGCGCGCCTGCGTCAGGCCATGCAGGTCGATGCGCGCGCCGGGCTCCACGGTTCCCCGGCCGAGCCTTCGTCTTTCGCGCGGCTCCAGCCGCGAGGCCGCGCTCGGCGGCGCTTTCGGATCGGGCGTCCTCGGCGCTTGCGGAGCGCCCGAGCCAGCAGCGGCGGCCTTTGCAGGGGACCTGCTTGCAGAGGCCTCGTTCCCGGCGGGATCCGGCCCGGGCTTTTCCGGCTCTGGCGGAAGCGTGCGCCCCTTCAGCGGGCGGACGGTCCTCTGGATCTTTTCCCAGAGGGCCCGGTCCTGCGGGCTGATGCCGCGCCGCGCCATCGCTAGTGCCGCGCCCGCGGCAGGAGGACGGTCATGCGGCCGCTCTCGCAGATCCGGCCCGCGGCAATGCCTGCCTGCTCGCCGCTGCCGACGAAGATATCGGCGCGGCCCTGCCCCTTGATTGCCGAGCCGACATCCTGAGCCACCATCAGGCGGCGAAGCGGGCGAGAACCGAGGCCCGGCAGGGCCGGTGCCTCGAGCCAGACCGGCAGGTCGAGGCCGACATGGCCGGTATCAACCGCGATCGAGCGGCCCGGCGTCAAGGGCACGCCCGCAGCGCCGATCGGCCCGGCGGAAGGGTCGAGATCGGTGAGGATGCGGAAGAAAATGAAGGACCGGTTCTCGCACATCAGGGCGGCGCCGCGCGCGCGGTCGGCCTTCAGAAAGGCTTCGAGCGCCGCCTTGTCGGCCCTGCCGGGGGCAAGGTGGCCGCGCTCCAGCGCGAGGCGGCCTATCGAGGTGTAGGGATGGCCGGACTTTCCCGCGTAGGCGAGGCGGATCTCACGGCCGTCTTCCAGCCGCAGACGAGCCGAACCCTGGACATGGATGAAGAAGGCATCGACCGGATCGGCGAGCCAGGCGAGCTCCAGCCCCATGCCGGCAAGCGCGCCCGCCTCGATCGCCGGCCGGTCCGGCGCGCAGATATCCGCCTGGGGGTTTTCGTCGGCGGAAGCGCCCGCAGGAGGAGCGTAGAGCGGCACGGAAAATTCGGCCGAGGGCTCCAGCCGGGCTTCCACGACCGGCTCGTAATAGCCGGTGAGAAGCCCGGGGGCGGCGAAACGGTGCGGGATGAAATGCTCTTCGAAGAAGGCCTGAACGCGCTTCGGGGACGGCTCGCTCAGCGCCAGCGCCGCCCGGGCTATGCCGGCAAGGCCTTCCGCGCGGCTTCCCCGGCCGGGCGCTTCACCGGAGAGGAGCCGGGCCGCCGAGAGGCGGAAAGCCGCAAACGCCGCGGCATGGTCGTCCGCCGCCCAGCCTTCAATGTCCGCGAAAGCGATTCTTGACGGGGGCGCCGGCGCGCCGGCGTCTTCCTGAGGAGCGGGTGTGGCCGCGTTCATCGCGGAGGCGGCGCCCGAAGGCCTGCCGGATCAGCTCGTCTCGGTTGCGACGAGCTCCCAGTTCGGATCGCGGCTTGCGACGCTGCGCGCGAAGGTCCAGATCTCGTCCGGCTTCTGCACGGTCGTCGGATCGCCCTCGATGACGCGTCCCTCTCCGTCATAGGTGACGGAGACGAGCTCGGAGCGGAAGCGCACCGACACGCGGGCGACCTTGTCCTCGAGCGACGCCTTGGCGAGCTTGACGCTCTCAAAGCCGACGAAGCTCGTTTCCATGCGCTCGCCGCGTTCCTCGCGCTCGGTCATCGCCGTGGAGAAACTCTCGAACACATCGGCGGAAAGCAGGGAGCGCAGAGTGCCCCGGTCACCCGCGGCAAAGGCCTGCACAATCATCTCGTAGGCGGCCTTGGCGCCATTCACGAAGCCGTCGGGCTCGAAGGCAGGATCGGCGCGGCTAATCGCCACAAGCCCGTCATAAAGCGGCGTATCGGGCTTGGCATGACGCTTCAGGGCGCTCCAATCGGGAGCCGCCGGCTCGAGCGCCACGTCGCGCCCGGAAACGTTGTCGGGGCGCGGGAGGGTGATGACGTTTTCCGAAGTCGTCTGGGTGGCCATGCGCGGCGGCTTGCGGCCATTCTCGTAGGGCGAGGGCTCATTGCCCGTCCGCCGGCCGAGCACGCTGCCGAGGCGCATGAAGATCACCACCGCGATCACCAGGAAGATCAAGGAATATATGTCGAAGAAGCCGCTCATTGCCTGCCTTTGCACGCCCTCATGGGGTGCCCGCTTATCCAAGGGCAATGTAAGCACGATCGCCCGCGAGTCCAGCAGCGTGCCAGCAAGTCTTTAAAAAACCGGGCAAGCCCCCATATCGCTCCCACAGGAACCCCGATGCCGATTTTTCTCCTCCTTCTCGCCATCCCGCTCGTGGAAGTGGCCGTCTTCGTCCTTGTGGGCCAGTATATCGGCCTCGCGGCGACGCTCCTGCTCGTCCTGCTGACGGCCGTCATCGGGACGGTGCTTCTGCGCCATCAGGGCCTTCGGACAATCATGCGGATCCGCACCGACCTGGAGCAGAACCGCATGCCGGGGCGTTCCATGGCCGACGGGGCGATGATCGCGGCAGCCGGACTTCTCTTGCTCACGCCGGGCTTCGTTACCGACACGATCGGCTTCCTCCTCTTCGTGCCTTCGGTGCGCCAGGCGATCTTTTCCTTTGCCGTGGCGCGTCTCAACCTCCAGGTCGTCTCTGCCCGCCAGCACTACCGCACCGGCCCGGACGGCGAAGTCATCGACCTTGAGGAAGAAGAGTTCGAGGTGCGGCCTCCGCGCTGAACCCGGCGGGTGGGCGGCGCGGTTGTCGCGCCCGGCGGCCCGTGCTAGTCGGCGCCGACCCTTAGCGAAACTTCCGGAAAGACGAGCATGGCCAATCAAGCCAGCAATGGCGGCGAACCCGCCGCAGGAGAGCAGCCGGCAGAGGCGGGCGCAGGCCCCGGCATCCATGTCCTCGGCCAGTACATCAAGGACCTTTCCTTCGAAAACCCCGGTGCACCGAACTCGCTGCGCCCTTCCGGCGCCAATCCGTCGCTCGACGTCAATGTGAACGTCAATGCCCGGCCGATGGGGGAGACCCAGTTCGAAGTGGAGCTGAAGCTCGACGCCACCGCCAAGCGGGGCGAGGACACCCTCTTCGTGACGGAAGTGACCTATGGCGGTCTCTTCCAGATCAAGAACGTGCCGCAGGAGCATATTCATCCGGTCGTGCTGATCGAGTGCCCGCGCCTCTTGTTCCCCTTCGCGCGCCAGATCCTGGCGGATGCGACGCGCCAGGGCGGCTTCCCGCCGCTGATGATCGACCCCGTCGATTTCGCCGCGCTCTATCGCCAGCGCGCCCAGCAGGCCCAGCCGGAAGCGCCGACCACGGCCTGAGGCCGGCCGGCTTTTCGGAGCCTTCTTAAGAGAAGCAGCGAGGGCGCGTTTCGCGCCCTTTTTTCTATTCTGCCGCCGTTTCGACCGGCCAGAATTTCGCCCAGAGCGAATCGGCACCCATCTCGGCCGCCACGAAGGCACGATGGGCGGCACGCGCTTCGGGCGAAAGACGCGGGGCGAGCGGCTCAGGCCGCGCTCCGACCTTGCGGATCGTCAGCCCGCCCCCGCTTTCCTCGCCGAGGCTGCCGAGCGCCAGAAGCGCCTGGCGGCCGCCCTGCAGCTCCACATAGACCTCGGCCAGAATCTCCGCATCGAGCAGCGCGCCGTGCTTGGTGCGGGCCGAATTGTCGATGCCGTAGCGCGCGCAGAGCGCGTCGAGGCTGTTCTGACCGCCCGGATGGCGCCGGCGCGCCAGCACCAGCGTGTCGACGAAACGATCGTCCGCGATCACCGGCTTTCCCGCGAGGCGCAGCTCCATATTGATGAAGCCACGGTCGAAGCTCGCATTGTGGGCGACGAGCGGCGCGTCGCCGACGAATTCCAGGAATTCGGCGACGCAATCGTTGAAGCAGGGCTTGTCCGCGAGAAAAGCTTCGGTGAGGCCGTGGACCGCGACCGCGTCGGGGCTGATGGAACGCTTCGGGTTGATGTATGCGTGATAGGCGCGGCCGGTGGGGATGCGGTTGATGATCTCCACGCAGCCGATCTCGATCAGCCGGTCGCCCCGAAGGGCATCGAGGCCCGTGGTTTCCGTATCGAAGACGATCTCGCGCATGTTCAGATCATCCGGCTCGCGGTGGTGCGGGGCAAGGGCGCGCGGCGCGGCAGCTACCTTTATCCCCTTGCCAGTCGACTGCCTGATTCGCCCAAGCCGCGCAAAGCCGGCGGCAGCGTTCAGCCCATCGTCGCAACGGTCTTGAGGATCGCGCCCACATCACGCTCGGCGGCTTCCAGGCCATGCCCGGTATCGATGACGAAATGCGCGCCGAGACGCTTTTGCGCATCCGGAATCTGGCGCGCCAGGAGCTTCGCGAAAAGCTCCTCCGTCATGCCGCGGCGGGCGAGCACGCGCTGGCGCTGAATCTCGGGCGTCGTGGAGACGACGATGACGACATCCATCCATTTCTGAGCGCCGGTCTCGAAGAGGAGCGGTATGTCGAGGAGGATCGCGCGGGCGTTCTTCTGCGCCGCCGCTTCGGCAAAGCGCACCGTCTCGGCGCGAACCAGGGGATGGACGATCGCTTCCAGCCGCTTCAGCCGGGTGAAATCGCCGGCGAGAGCGGCCCCGAGCTTGCGCCGGTCGACCTCCCCATCTTCCGTCACGCCCGGAAAGGCCGCCTCGATCGGCTCCACCGCGGCGCCACGATAAAGACGATGGACGGTGCGGTCAGAATCGTGGACCGGCAGGCCGCGGGCACGGAACATCGCCGCCGTCGTCGATTTGCCCATGGCCATGGAACCGGTGAGGCCAAGCACGATCATCAGGCCGCCCTCGCAAGGTCGGCCAGGATATGCCTGCGAAGCTCTTCATCCACCTGCGGGCGCACGCCGAACCAGCGCTCAAAGCCGGGAACGGCCTGATGCAGGAGCATGCCGAGCCCGTCGACGGTCGCAAGGCCCGCGGCCTCCGCGCCTGCCAGGAAGGGCGTCTTCAGGGGGACGTAGACCAGATCGGTGGCAAGGGCGTCCGGCTTTGCCGTGTCCCAGGGCAGATCGAGACCCGGCGCGCCGTGGAGCCCTGCCGAGGTGGCGTTGACGACCAGATCAGCTCGCGACAGGGCCGCAGCGAGTCCTTGCAGCGAACCCGGTGTGACGCGGCCATCACCGAAGAAGGCCGCGAGTTCGTGGGCCCGCGCCTCGGTACGGTTGAGGAGGTCGATGCGGGGGACGCCGCGCGACAGAAGCGCGTCGAGCACGGCACGGGTCGCGCCGCCCGCGCCGAGGATGAGGGCGCATTCCGTCCGCTCCGCCCAGCCTGGCGCCCTCTGGTCGAGGGAGGCGAGGAAACCGATCCCGTCCGTATTGTCGGCGACCAGCTGCGCCTGATCCAGCCAGAGCGTGTTGGCGGCGCCGAGGCGCTCGGCCGCCGGGGTTTTGTGCGCTGCAACATGAGCCGCGATCTCTTTGTGAGGCAAGGTAACATTCGCGCCGACGAAGCCGCTCGCCTCAAAGTTGCGATAGAAGGCGTCGGCCGTTTCCGGTGCGACAAGATAGGCGACATAGTCGCCCTCGATCCCGTGGCGGGCGAGCCAGAAACGGTGGATCGCCGGGGACCGCGAATGGGCGACCGGCCAGCCGGTGACACAGGCGGTGCGCATGTTCAGAACGTGCCGATGCCGCGGCCGCGCAGGAAGGAAAGGAGCGGCAGCATCGGCATCCCGAGGATGGTGAAATAGTCGCCCTCGATACGCTCCATCAGGCGAATGCCCGGCCCTTCGAGGTGATAGAGGCCGACGGAGGAGAGAATCTGTTCGCCGACGAAGGCGAAGTAGCGACCGACTTCTTCCGGCGCCAGGTGACGGAGCGTGATCGCGGCGCTCTCCTGCGTCTCGTAGATGATCTGGCCGTTTTCGGCACAGGCGATCGCGGCGTGAAGGAAATGCGTCTTGCCGGAAAGACGGAGAAGCTGCCGGCGCGCTTCTGCCATATCCGCCGCCTTGCGGAAGAGCTGGCCTTCGCATTCGAGCGTCTGGTCGGCCGCGATGACGAGGGCGCCCGGGTGACGCTCGCTGACGGAGAGCGCCTTGACGAGGGCCAGAGCGGCGGCGATGTCCGCGGGCTCGGCGTTGCTCTCTTCGAGCGGCGCAGAAGCGGCCTCCTCGTCAAGCTCGGCAGGGACGACGTCGAACTTGAGGCCGGTGGCGCCAAGGAGGGCGCGACGGGCGGGACTTCCGGAGGCTAAAATGATCTGCTGGTTCATGCCGCTGGCCCTAGCTGACGCTCCGCCAACAAGGCAAGCACGGCCGCGGCGGTTTCTTCAATGGAGCGGCGCGAGACGTCGATGATCGGCCAGCCATGCTTGGCGCACAGCCGGCGACATTCCAGCACCTCCTGGGAGACTTCCTGGCGATCGAGATAGGCCGAATGGCGGTCCTCGCCATTATGGCTGAGGACGCGGTGCTGGCGGATCTGCACGATGCGGTCGGGGCTCGCCACGAGACCCACGACAAGACAGCGCTTGGCGCGAGCAAGCTGCGGCGGGATCGCGATGCCGCGCACGATCGGCAGGTTCGCGGTCTTGATGCCCCGATTGGCGAGATAGATGGAGGTCGGCGTCTTGGAGGTTCGCGAGACGCCGAGGAGCATGACATCGGCGTCGTCGATATTGGCGGGCACGGCTCCGTCGTCGTGCATCATCGAGAAATTCAGCGCTTCGATGCGCTGGAAATAGCTGGCGTCGAGCGCGTGCTGGGCGCCGACGCGCCCCGTCGAGCGGGCGCCAAGATAAATCTCAAAGGCCTTGAGGACGGGTTCGAGCACCGAAACGGCCGGGACCGCGAGTTCCGAGCAACGGGCTTCCAGGAGCTCGGCGAGCTTGTTGTCCACAAGCGTGTAGAGAACGATCCCCGGCGCGTTCTCGATTTCGACCATGATCCTGTCGATCTGCTTGGCGCTGCGCACGAGCGAATGAATGTGCTCGACCGCCCGGATTCCGGCGTATTGCGCGGCCGCGGCGCGGCCGACATTGATCAGCGTCTCGCCGGTGGCGTCGGAAATGAGATGAAGATGGAAGAAGCGGGTCTGGGCCAAGGTGGGGACAGCCGTGAACAAGATGGGCGATTCAGGCGCCCTTGCAGCCGGGCACCGACTTCATCCCGGAAGGCCCGCGCGCCGTCCACAATCTGGGCCGGGGCGGTGCGCTTGGCAACAGGCTGTGGGCAAGAGTCGAATGCAGCAGGTTTTCAACAGGCGGTAAGGACGAGCGAGTGGCGAAAGCGACTCTCCGCAAGAGCCCATTTTCACGGCCTCTGCAGGGGAGCCTGGCGGGGCCTTTCCACGCTCTTGTTCATCGGCTGGAAAATACCGCCGGCCGCTATGCCGCGCCTTGATGCGTTGTGGGCGAGATTGAATCCGGCTAATCCACCGGCCAATAACAACAATAAGATTCCTAATCGTTAATTTTGGATTAAGAGCGCCCGTGGCTTCCCCAAGATCCCTCATGAGAGTCCTGGAAGGCGAAAGCCTTTCGGTCCCGCCGCTTTGGATGATGCGCCAGGCAGGGCGATATCTTCCCGAGTACCGAAAAACGCGCGCGCAGGCGAACGGGTTCCTGGACCTGTGCTACACGCCCGATCTCGCGGTCGAAGTGACTCTGCAGCCAATCCGGCGTTTCGGGTTCGATGCGGCGATCCTGTTTTCCGACATTCTGGTGGTGCCGGACGCGCTCGGTCAGGATGTGCGCTTCGAGGAAGGGCACGGGCCGCGGCTGGAGCCGATCGATCCGGCGCGTATCGGCGAGTTCGCCGGCAAGGATGTCGTTGGCGCGCTTGCGCCGGTCATCGAGACGGTCGGACGCCTGCGGGAGGAGCTTCCTTCCGAGACAACGCTGCTTGGCTTCTGCGGGGCGCCCTGGACGGTGGCGACCTATATGGTGGCGGGGACGGGTACCAGCGATCAGGGACCGGCCAGGCGGCTCTCCCTGGGCGATCCAGAGGCCTTCGGGCAGCTGATGGACATCCTGGTGGAGGCATCGACCGCCTATCTGGTGGCGCAGCTGGAAGCGGGTGCGGATGCCGTGCAGATCTTCGATACCTGGGCGGGCGTCCTGGACGAGGAAGGCTTCAGGCGCTGGGGGATCGAACCGGTGCGGCGGATCATCGAAGGTGTGCGAGCAAAAGTGCCAGGCGCCAAGGTGATCGCCTTTCCGAAAGGCGGAGGCGCGCGGCTTGCGGCCTATAGCGAGGGAACCGGCGCGGATGCGATCGGCCTCGACTGGGCGGTACCGCTCGCCGCGGCACGCGAATCGGTGGGCGGCAAGGCGCTGCAGGGCAATCTCGATCCGATGCGGCTCATCGTCGGGGGCAAGGCGCTCGACGAGGGTGTCGATTCGATCCTGGAGGCGATGGAAGGCTACCCGCATATCTTCAATCTCGGCCACGGCATCACGCCGGATACGCCGGTGGAGCATGTGGAGGCCTTCGTGAAACGCGTGCGGGGCCTTTGAGATGGCGTATGAATGGGTCAAGGCCCTTCATGTCATCTCGATCATCGCCTGGATGGCGGGGCTTCTCTACCTGCCGCGGCTGATGGTCTACCACACCAAGGTGCCGGTGGGTTCGGAGCAGTCGGAGCTCTTCAAGGTGATGGAGCGGCGGCTGATGAAGGCCATCATGACGCCGGCGATGATCGCCAGCTGGGCCTTCGGATTGTGGGCTTCCGTGATCACCTATGCCTGGGACCAGCCCTGGTTTCACGCCAAGCTCGGCCTCGTTGTGCTTCTGACGATCTCGCATTTCTTCATGATGAGCTGGGTAAAGGCCTTCAAGGAAGACCGGAATACCCGGCCGGAGAAGTTCTTCCGGGCCGTCAACGAGGTCCCTACCCTTTTGATGATCGGGATCGTCATTCTGGTTATCGTCCGGCCGTTCTGAGCGGGCGTCGATATTTGAGCTTGTGATTTCGCTGAAGGCGCGTTAAGCGAAAGAGACTGGCGTTATCGGCCATCTGTGGCGAGGCCGGCCCCCTTCTCGTTTCCGCGCTGTGGCGGCGCCTCCCAAAACTCCTTGCCCAATTCGACCGTGTCTCCCACGGGACTCAAGCTCATGGCAGAAATCAAACTACAAGACCTCAAGGCGAAGTCGCCGACCGATCTTCTGCTCGTTGCAGAAGAATACGATGTGGAAAACGCCAGCATGCTGCGCAAGCAGGAGCTGATGTTCGCCATTCTGAAGAAGGTTGCCGAACGCGATATCAATATTATCGGCCAGGGTGTCATCGAAGTATTGCAGGACGGCTTCGGCTTTCTGCGGTCTCCCGATGCCAACTACCTTCCCGGGCCCGACGATATCTACGTCTCCCCCTCGCAGATCCGGCGCTTTTCGCTTCGAACCGGCGATACGGTCGAAGGCGAGATCCGTAGCCCGAAAGAAGGCGAGCGTTACTTCGCTCTTCTTAAGGTCAACACGATCAACTTCGAGGAGCCGGAGAAGGCCAAGCACAAGGTCCACTTCGACAATCTGACGCCGCTCTATCCTGACGAGCGGTTCAAGATGGAGGTCGAAGACCCGACGGTGAAGGACATGTCGGCGCGGGTCATCGACCTCGTCGCACCGCTCGGCAAGGGCCAGCGTGGCCTGATCGTCGCGCCGCCGAGAACCGGCAAGACCGTGCTCCTGCAGAATATCGCGGGCTCGATCACGACCAACCATCCCGAATGCTACGTCATCGTTCTGTTGATCGACGAGCGCCCCGAAGAAGTTACCGACATGCAGCGCACCGTGCGCGGCGAGGTGATCTCTTCGACGTTCGACGAACCGGCTGCGCGCCACGTCCAGGTCGCGGAGATGGTGATCGAGAAGGCGAAGCGGCTCGTGGAGCACGGGCGTGACGTCGTCATCCTGCTCGATTCGATCACCCGCCTCGGCCGCGCCTACAACACGGTGGTACCCTCCTCCGGCAAGGTGCTGACGGGTGGTGTGGACGCCAATGCGCTGCAGCGGCCGAAGCGCTTCTTCGGCGCCGCGCGCAATATCGAGGAAGGCGGGTCGCTGACCATCATCGCGACGGCGCTGATCGATACCGGCTCGCGCATGGACGAGGTGATCTTCGAGGAGTTCAAGGGCACGGGCAATTCGGAGATCGTGCTCGACCGCAAGGTCGCCGACAAGCGCGTCTTCCCGTCGATGGACATCCTGAAGTCCGGCACCCGCAAGGAAGAGCTGCTGGTGCCGCGCGCGGACCTGCAGAAGATCTTCGTGCTGCGGCGGATCCTCTCCTCCATGGGTGTGGTGGATGCGATCGAGTTCCTGATCGACAAGCTGCGGCACACCAAGTCGAACGACGAGTTCTTCGATTCCATGAATACCTAAGGGGCGCTTCCCGCGCCCCCTTTCGGGGTTCAGCCCTCGCGTGCGACACCTCTGCGTGTCGCCGCGAGCAGCGCCCTCGCCTCGCCGGAGCCGCTGACGTCCGGGTGACATCTTTCCTGATCGCAAAGACGAAGCGCGCCTGGGGCGAGCCCCTCGGCCGCGACATCGCACAGGAGTGCGGGGTCGGCTTCCGCGTGCACGAGCGCCTGAAGTTCCGGTGCTGCGTCCGGGGCGAGCGAGACGTGCCTGGCGCGCAGCTGGGTGTCCGCCGCAGCCTGATGGCTGGCCGTGCCGATGATGTTGCGGATGATCGCGGAGCGGAAGTTCTCGATGATCGCGCGGGCGCGGGCCGCGTAGCGCGGCTCGCCTGTGACGAGGGAGAGTCGGATCGCCGCCTCCGCAGCGACACCGCTCGCATTCGGCATCGCCTCATCAGAGTCACTATAGGGCCTTGTTATAAGTGTTTCCGCTGTCTTTGCGGACAAGTGATAGGCGTTAGAGTCTGAGTCGAGGTAGTCGGTCTCGAGTCGGGTGAAATAGTCGCTCGCGGCGGCGAGGTAGCCCGGAGAGCCAGTCGCAGCGTAGAGATCGAGGGCGGAGCGCATCATCTGGGCGTAGTCGGTGGCAAGCGGCGAGGCGGTAACGCGTCCATCCGCCCAGGCGTGGCAAAGACTTCCGTCCGGGCCGTCCGCGACGCTGCCCAGGAAGGCGAAGGCGCGCTCTGCCGCTGCCAGGAGGTCGGGGCGGGAGAGGAGCTGTGCCGCCTGGACGAGGCCGGAGATGGCGACGGCGTTCCAGTCCGTGAGGATCTTGTAGTCGCGTCCGGGCTGCGGGCGCTTGTCCCGGTGCTGGCGCAGGCGCTCGCGGATGGCTCTCAGGCCGGCTTCGCGGTCATCGCCCAGCCAGGCGGCGGAATGCGGGGCTAGCCGGTTGAGAATGGTTTTTCCTTCCCAGTTTCCGGCGTGACTGACGTCGTAAATTTCGGCGAAGGCGTCGAAGTCGGCGCCGAGCAGGTCCTGAAGCTCCTCTGCGGTCCAGACATAGGTCGCCCCCTCCTCTCCTTCGGTGTCGGCATCGAGGCTCGCGGCGAAGGCGCCTTCCGGCAGGAGCATTTCCCGCAGGAGCCAGTCGCAGGTTTCGGAGACGCGCTGGCGAAAGATCGGGGAGCCGGTGCGCTCGGCCGCGAGGCAGAGCAGGGAGAGAAGCTGGCCGTTGTCGGAGAGCATCTTCTCGAAGTGAGGCACGAGCCAGGCATCGTCGACGGTATAGCGGGCGAAGCCGCCACCGAGATGGTCGTAGATGCCGCCCTGGGACATGGTTTGCAGGGTGACCAGAACGGCGTCGCGATACGAATCGGTTCCGGTCCGGATGGAGGCGCGCCAGAGAAGATCGAGTACGGGTGCTTGCGGGAATTTCGGCGCGCCGTTGATACCTCCCGCCTGATGATCCCAGATGGTGAGGAGCTGCGCGGCCGCGGCGTCGAGTACGGGCGCGTCGGCCGGCAGCGGGTCGTGCTGCGGCCGGTGGCGCAGGCGCTGGAGGATGGCGGCGGTGTTGGTCTCGATGGTGTCGCGCTTCTTGTCCCACGCCTCGGTGATCGCTCCGAGGACCTGGCGGAAGCTGGGACGACCATAGCGGGGCTCCGGCGGGAAATACGTGCCGCCCCAGAAGGGCTCGCCCGCCGGCGTCAGGAACATCGTCAGGGGCCAGCCACCGGGCTCGCCAAGCGCGGCGAGGGCGCGCATATAGATCTGGTCGATGTCGGGTCGCTCCTCGCGGTCGACCTTGATGTTGACGAAGCCCTCGTTGAGAACGGCGGCCGTGGCCGGATCGGAGAAACTCTCATGCGCCATGACATGACACCAATGGCAGGCCGAATAGCCGATCGAGAGATGGATCGGCACGTCGCGGTGGCGTGCCTCGGCGAGCGCGGTCTCGTCCCATGGCTGCCAGGCGACGGGGTTGTTGGCATGCTGGCGGAGATACGGGCTGGCGGTTTCGGCGAGGCGGTTGCGGGTCATCGGGCTCGGCAGGGTTTCTGGTCGGACTGAGGCGAACATGGACACTATCTTTGCCTTGTCGAGTGGGGCGTTGCCGGCAGGGGTCGCGGTCGTGCGGTTCTCCGGGGCGGGGAGCCGCCAAGCGCTGGAAGCGCTTGCGGGATCTCTACCGGAGCCACGGCGCGCGAGCCTTCGGACGCTGCGTGATTCGGATGGGGAGGCGATCGACCAGGCTTTGATCGTGTGGATGCCGGGGCCGTCGAGCTTCACCGGCGAAGACTGCGCCGAGATCCACTGCCATGGGAGCCGTGCCGTGATCGCCCGGCTGGTCGAATCGGTTGCGGAACGTGACGGCCTGCGGGGTGCCGAGCCGGGCGAGTTTGCGAGAAGGGCGTTCCTCAACGGGCGGATCGACCTCACCGAGGCGGAGGGCCTCGGCGATCTGATTGGCGCGGAAACGGAGGCACAGCGGCGCCAGGCCCTCGCGCAAGCCGGGGGCGCGATGGCCGGCCAGCTCGCCAGCTGGCGGGAAAGGCTGGTCGGGCTGCTAGGCGAGGCGGAAGCCGGCCTTGATTTCGCCGACGAGGCGGATGTTGCGGAAGGGCTTTCGGCAACGTTCTGGAAGGACCTCCAATCGCTTGCAGACGAGATTGGCGAGGTGCTGGCGGGCGCGACTTTTGCCGAGCGGGTCCGTGAGGGTTTTCGGATCGTGATTGCGGGGCCACCGAATGCCGGCAAGTCGACGCTCTTGAATGCCTTTGCCCGGCGGGATGTTGCGATCGTCAGCCCGGAGGCGGGGACGACACGGGATCTGGTTTCGGTAGAGCTTTCGCTGGGTGGCTATCCGGTGACGCTTGTGGATACGGCCGGGCTGCGGGAGACGCCGAGCGAGGCGGAGAGTCTTGGCGTCGCCCGTGCGAGGAAGGCGGCCGAGGCGGCCGATCTTGTGCTGAGGCTCTCGGAGGGCCGCCCGCACTTTGGTGAAGGTTCGGAAAGCGACTGGATGGTCGAGACCAAGGCTGATGTGGCGGGGGGGCCGTGTGGAGAGCTGGGCGCTCGGCGCTTTCGGATCTCTGCGGTGACGGGGGTGGGCCTTGCGGAACTTGA